>NC_011830.1:272500-2820000 GCF_000021925.1 Desulfitobacterium hafniense DCB-2 | reverse complement strand
GGCGAAGGCAAATACCCTAAAAACAGCGAAGAGAACTGGACCACAGACAGCGTCCTGTTTAGCCAAAACCCGAGAATGAGCGTACTGACTCCTAAAAATAGCAAACGATACCTTTGAAGTTTCTTGACTTTGTAAATAACAAAACTCATTGCAAACAGTAAAATTGTCACAATCTCTTTAGTACCAAATTCCCATTCGATCACCGGCTGTTCCGGATTCAGGTGAAACACCTCACGGGCTATGCTGTGCGCGGTCTCCCTTACGCTGTCACTGACGGCGCGGCTGGACAAAGTGGCCCCGGATACGGCATCCAGGTCCTGCTTTAACATCAGGACACTGTTAACGGGTAAGTCATTATATTGTTTGTAGTAGTACCCGCTGGCCGCCAGCCGCATCAGAAAAGAGGGAGTTTCATTGTTCTCCAAAATGACCGGTTCTCTCAATTTACCGGAAGAGTCCACAATGGTCCCTACCAGCATCGGACCGCCATAGCCCGTATGGGAACTCAAGCCAATATAGGCGACAAGCTCACCCGCCCCATCAAAAGCTTGAGCCGTTCGGTCTGTCAACGGCTCAAATTTTGCTGCTTCCGGAAGCAATTGTTTATACAGACCAACTCTTATTTCCTCATCCATTTTCTGCTGGCTAATGCCATAGATATAGCCCCCCAGCAACAAGAGTACGGCCATCCCTGTGATAATCCACTTTTTTCGCATTCCCCTAAATACCTCCGCGAGGGTTAACATCGATAGTATCATAATCCCTTAACGTTTTGCCCGACAGGCTACTCAACGCTGACTTTGTTTTTTGCCCCGCTAAAGAAGAGCCGGTACAATACAACACCGCTGATCACGAGCAGGGCCAATAATGCTGCACCGCCACGCAGGGTCGCCCCTGGTTCCCCCTCACCGATCGTTGTTCCGATAAAGCCGAAAACCAGTAGAAACGCAATGCTCCAGAAAATGGAGAGCGTCCATTTCCACCAAGCAAATTTTTCACCCTTTTCTTTTAGATAATTGAACAGGGCATAAATTACTGTCAGAAGGCTGACTAAGACCAAACCGTTAATAATAAATTCAAACATACCTTTGCCTCCTCGCCCTAATTTTCTTTTAAGAAATCTTTGGATTCAAAGAACCACGGCTTCTCGCCAACGAGGTAATCAAATTGACGCGTTCCCTCCTTATAATGATAATGTTCCGGCGTGTTCACCCCATAGAAAGCCTTTTCCATCCAGGTCAGAGTGGAAGCGGTGATGCCGGTGCGTTCGCGTACTGCAATATCTCTGGCAGTGGTGTGCAGCCAGTTGGATTCTTTAGAAAACGGACATACCGCAAGACAAACACGGCAGCCTCCGTTGGGAACCGACATCCAGAAATTATGGCAGGTAGAGGCATTGATCTGCCATCCGTCATATCCGCGGCCATTAATTTCCTTGGGCCCGTCGAAGGAAATAGAACCGCTTGGGCACTGATCAGCGCAGATTTTACAATTCATGCAGAATTTTCGTATCCCGACGTCGATCGGCTTGTCGGGCTCTAAAGGCATGTTCGTCACAACCATACTGGGACGGAAATTCGGCCCGAACTCTGGCGTGACGACGACGCCTAACCGTCCCTGCTCGCCTATTCCAGCAGCCACCATATGCGGCGGCATAATGTACTCATAACGCGCGTGGGGGGAGTTTTCCCTGGCGGGATAACCGAGCTTTTTCACAAACTCCGCCATTCTGGCGCAGTGCATACTGGCATTACCATAACCTTCAAAGGTGTGAAAAAAAGAAGGGGCGCCTTCCCGGGTCTCCCACGAAAGAGGTATACCCATAATAATGCCATACTGCCAATGTTCCGGGATATCGACCGGTTCCCCGTATTTATATCCACGGCCATCTCCGGGTGCGTGTTCATAACTCCATTCGGGATTGAGCTTGACAATGCGCACAAGGGGTGAGCCAAATAAGGCTCCAATTTTTTTGATCAGCCTGCTCATTTCTTTGGGATCTTTGATCTCATATCTTTTTTCGGATACGCCCTGAAAATCGCTGTCCTTGGCAGCAACTCTGGAAACGTGTAAACCCTGACTATACATATGGGCGTTAACGTAAGCGCTGGCTAAAGCAATATCGAAGGATGCCTCCATATTGATCCTTTTGTAGAATGGCATGACCTCCAGGAAATATCTCAAATCTTCCACAAAAAAGTTCCAGCCTTCACGGTCAAGGACACCCTGATAGAATGCCCACCAGATCCTTATCTTTAAGAATACTTAAAGGCGTCTTCGTCAGATCGTTTACATCTACTGCGGTTTTAAGATAATCTTCGAAGGGCATGCCTTCCGGTACGTCAAAAGCCCTGCTAAGGTTAGTACGACGAAGCATGGTATCTGCGTACTTCTCTACGCGTTTCGGCGTCCCTACCTTATTGAACGGCATGTGATCAATTTCAAATGGGGTGCGGTCAAACCGTCCTTTCTCCGGGTCGTAAGCTTCCTTCTCCCAACCCGTCTTGGCAGCTGGGTCAATCGCGTTCAGATAGCCGGTAATCCCAGCAGAAGCAGCACCTGTCGCCGCCGCCGCTACCCCTACGAGCTTAAAAAATTCTCTTCGATCCATATCTTCTTCTCCTTTAATTTTAATTGTTTTTAGTTTGAGAAGTTCTTTAAACTCTCCTGACCTCCCTTCAAACATTAAGTTCTGGCTTTAGACTTATTTCCATGCTTTATCATCCAGTATACTGATTTTTGAAATTTGAATATTAGCTATACTTAAGATTTGAAAAATTTATGGTTTCAAGCAATAAATAGAATGATAAAGAAAACCCCGAAAGCACTGCTTTCGCACTTGTTGCTTCGCTGAGTTTTATATTTTTTCTCATAAAAAGCGAAGTCGCTGGTTGCACTTATGCTGGAGGAAAGTCTGCAAGGTCGTTATGCTTACTGAAAGTGCAAAAAAGATAATCCCCCTTCAACAGAGGATTATCTTTTTTAACTTATCGCTTTAAGAGGAACACAAAACATCTTTTATTCAGCAATTTATACTATGATTAATGAGTTTTTTAAGCTTCGGCAAATCGTAGATCAAGATTTTCTTAGAGGTCTTCCGTAAAACGCCTTCTTCTTTTAACCATCCTAAAATTTTACATACCGTAACAGGATGAACTCCTGTTATTTCGGAAATCGTCTTCTGGGTCAATTTAAGATCGATTTCATAGCCATAATTCACGAGCTTGCCTTGTGTTGTGCATAACTCGTCGATAAACCTTAAGACCCGGGAAGTCGGACTGTAAATATCCATTTCCTTGGAGACATTCATGAAGAATCCGCATTTATTGGTAAAATTTTTGAGAAACTCTCGATGTGCTTCTTCATCTTGTTTAAAAATTTCAAAAAGCTGTCTTTCCGAAAAAAAGCAGACTTCACTGTCTTCTTCTGCGACAATATGGCTGAGGGCGGCCATTTCAAATGCAAATAATCGGTTAATCACACAATGGCGTCGGGCATAATACATTAATTTTTCTTTCTTTTCTTCAAGGAAATAAAGGCTCACTTTTCCCGAATGAACATAAATAACTTTTTCGATCGATTCTCCGGGCAAAACAATTGTATCTCCTCTGGAGTATTTACAGACTACTCCCTCCGAAACATACTTTTGGAAGCTTCTTACAGGATAAAAGTTATCCGGCACAATACAATAACTCCTATTAGCTTGCATTAGCAATCCCTCCAAAACTTGTCCCTACCCAACAAAGAATAAGCGTGCACTACTTTTCACTATTATTTTAGCACACGATTCGACACAAAAAAATTAGTCAGGACTAATTTTTTTGTGATTTTCGATTTTATTCGGGTCCGTTCTGACCAGGAATGGGATTTTTATAACTGCACAAAAGCCTGCAAACCCATTTTTGTGAAATGATCTACAGGCTTTCTTTATTTTCTTATTTCGGGTTATACAAATAAAGATTCTTATGAGACAGGTCTGCTTTGATGAAAGCATATTCCTTATCTGATAAATCAAAGACCGCTTTAATGGCTGCATCTATTTCTTCATAATAAGGAGAGATATGCAGAGGAACATTGCAAGCCAATAGTTTATCCACTTTCTCAATAATTGAGGATTGCTGCTGTTTATCCACCAAGGGAATCGGCAGCCTGGCCAGCGAAGAACGCAACACTTTAACGGATCGAAAACACTTACTGTAATAATATTGAATAACCCTGGAGTTGAGAATAGCCAGGATATATTTGATATTTAAGCCTTCTAGTTTAGGTATCACGATATTGGCACTGTTTAAAGTCAGTGTCTGCGAATTATCGTAAGCGAAAACCAAACTCCCGCCAATAAAGCGATAAATTAATTTCTCCTTAGCTCTGTAGAGATCAATCGGCGCTATCTGTTGGAAGCTCTTGGGTTCAAATCTTATAAAATTTTGGCCGGGGAGACATCGATATTTATAAACATCGCTCCCTCTATAAATGACTTCCCTGTCGTCGGATTGGATATTGGAAAGGAATCTTTTATTATCACCGGTTACAATTCCTAAAGCAAAGTCAGCGTGATCTTTTAAATAAACGACCTTCCCAGGGGATTCAATTCTTTTGATCAAGGATATCTCATCATCGGTTAAATCAAAGTTCCAATTGGATAAATCCAGTTCTCTATCTATGTTAATCCTAAAAGTTCTGCTATTGGTAACAACCTCAATTCCTTTAATCTCAAACCCCTGGTGCTTTTTTTGAAGAGTCAGGGCCATAGCCGGACATTGCACCCCATCAAAAGCATCGTCCCAATAGCGGATGCGTTTGATTTTAGCGTGATCCACTAAATAATCTCTCAGCGGCTGATGAATTTTAACATTGAGAAGTGACTGAGGCAGAACAAAGCTTACAATTCCGCCGTCTATTGCGGTCTTTAAGGCATATTCGGTAAATACCGCAAAGGATTCGACGGTTTTCTTGCGGGCCGAAACGTAAGCTTTTTTTAGTGCTTGCCGGGCTTCAGCATCATAATTAAACCCCCAGGGTGGGTTGCCGATGATGACATCAAATTCTAAATTAGATTTGCGCGCTAAAGGATCCTTACACAGAAAATTTTTATATAAAACCTCCAGGTTATCCGTTTTGGATATTAAAGCCATATTAATGCGGGTTAAGGATACGCTTAAAGGACTGATATCATAACCATATATTCCGTCTAAATTTTTTATGTATTTATAGACATGCATAAGAAAATTTCCCGTCCCACAGCAGGGATCGAGGAGCCTTATTTTTTCATGAAGAAAAGGTTCAAGATGATCCACGCTATCTTTCACAACAGCCAAAGGAGTGTAATACACGCCCCTGGATTTGCGCTCACCTGCATTCTGCAGGGACATATACAAAAGTCCCAATAGATCTTGCTCCTCAATGTAATCCATGGGAAGTGACAATGCCGTTTTCAAATGAAGAATTTGCCCTTCCAGATCCGAGACATTCTCCAGAAGATCATCGATGAGCATGGAGTAAGATCCGAACAGCTGCTTGGATTGAAGATAGAACGAGAGTAAACAATGCCTTGGAAATTCTCCTGACTCCGTAGAAAAGAGACCGCGGTTAAACAGCAGTTTTAATGCATATTCCGCCAATATCACCCGCTCGTAATCTTCGGGTAAATCAACACAATTCATATGAGCAATGATATTCTCAACATTTTCAATCCCTTTTTTATTTTGAATATACGTCCTGGGTATAAAAGTCCCCCTGATATAGTTTTTATTGCGTCGGCTCTTTAACTTGGAATTACTGCCGTCTTTAAGTTCTAATAATAAAGCCTCAATATCTTTTTTAAAAAAAAGATTTCTCTTTTCCCCGCTATCACTAGGTTTAAGAGTGCTGTTTTTGATCCAGTTTATGGCCGTAGCCTTAGATATAGACAAAAGATCGCATACCTCATTGAGTTCGATTAAGCCTTCACTAGTCAAGTTATCCACCTTGCCATTACCCTTATATTTCTCTTACCTTCATTAATACCTTAACATTCAAGTTGACGGCTTTTCTTGGCGATCGATATACTGCCAAAGAAGCCAGGCACTGCCAAAAATTACTGCCCCGGTCAGCAATGCCAAACTAAAGCGCCTGGGATATTGAAGCAAATGCCAAAAATCATGACCAAACCAAGATTCCCAAAGGATTATTGGAATATTTCCGATCAAGGTGGCCAGAAAAAAAGAGCGAAACCTGATCGGTGAGACGCCGGCCGCATAGTTAACCGCAGCAGCCGGCAAGACAAAAATAAGCCGGGCCAGAATAATCAAGGAAAAGTTCTTGGAATCGGAAAGTTTTCCCCATTTGCCAAGCTTGTTCAGATGGGAGCGAGCCCATTCCTGACCGAGCAGCCGGCTGATAAAAAAGGCCAGAGAAGAACCTAACAAACTGCCGGTAAGAGAAAGCAGGAAGCCGGCACTCCAGCCATAAATCACAATATTAATACCTGCCAAGAGGGCAAAAGGGATAATAGGAAAAAACATCAGCAAAGACAATGCCAGTAAATCCAGCAGAACCCCTTTCCATCCCAATTCCAAAATCAAATCCTGAAAAAGGTCAGGATGTTGGATATGGGGATAGAGCAAACCAATGATGACCAATGAGAATAAAAGAACGATGGCCGAAGTCAGTTTTTTGCGGGACAAAAGTAGCCCTCCCTACTTTTCAGCTATTACTGCAAAGTATATCCGAAAAAATAACTTCCTACAATCCAGTTCATAAAAACATTCCCGCAGCTTGATCATCGGCACACGATAAAGCTGATAGGGAATTTATGTCCGGTAATCACAGCTTCAGAGCAGATTGTCAATCCCTGATTGCGCAGAAAATCCTGATAGGACTGATGGGTCCATCGACTAAACGTTTTGAAACCAAAGGCCTCCATCAGTTTTTCCAGCGGCTTTGATTGCAGTTCATCTCTGGTAAAGGTTGGCGCTATCATTATACCTCAAACCTGTGCGAGTTTTTCGCATTATGCCGGAGCTGGATACCCTCTAATTTTTGCTGATTATGGAGGTGAAGATAAAAATTTGCCCGTTTTGAATTGACTCATCTAGATGAATAAATTTCAAAACAGGCAAATTTTAAACTTATATAATATGTCTATGGGGTGACAAGCATCCGCGCTTGATTAATAAACTCCTGGTTGATAATTTAATCCGCTGTACTTTATTATAAACTATTCAAAACCCAATCCGCTCACAGGCAGCCAAAGCATCGGCCTCTGTCGGGTCATGGGTCACCAGCAGCACCGTCTTGCCCTCGCTTCTGCGCCGCGCATCCTCCATGACCAGAGCCTTGGTCCCGGTGTCCAGCCCCTTGAAAGGCTCATCCAAAAAGAGGATATCATAATCAGCCAGCAAAGCCCGGAGAATAGATACCCGGCGGCGCATCCCTCCGGAAAGCTCCCGGACGGGCTGGGAAGCGCATCCTTTCAGCCCCACAGACTCCATGGCCGCCACGATCTCCCTCTTTTCCCGGTGCGGGCAAACGAGACGAATATTGGCTACCGGGCTCAGATTCTCGCACAGCCGGTCTTCCTGGAAAACCGCGCTCCGCCGCAGCCCGGCAAGGCCGCTGACCGCACCGCTGTCCGGCTCTTCCAGCCCCATCAGGATGCGCAGCAGCGTGGTTTTGCCCCGGCCGGAGGGGGCCATGATGCACGTCGTCCTGCCCCTGGGGATCAGGGCAGAGAAGTTGCTCAGCACCAGGTTCTCCCCGTAGGATTTGCACAATCTGTCCAAAATAATAGCCATCCCTCGCCTCACATCCTTTCCAGCCGGGCCACGCCCCGATCCACCAGAGCCAGAAACAGTTTTTCAAAAACCAGGCTGATCAAAACGATCACCAAAGTCCAGGCAAACAGGTCGGGGGTATCCAGATAAATTTTGGCGTGATATAGCTTTTCACCGATAGAACCCTGGGGAATGCCGATCACCTCCGCCGCAATGCCCGATTTCCAGCACAGGCCCAGGGTTACGGAACAGGCTGCGCGAAAAAATGGGAGCACCTGAGAGAGATAGATGTAGCGCATCGTCCGGCCGGGGGGCAGGTCAAAAAGCCGGGCCATTTCCAGAAGCTGAGGATCAGTGGCTTTGATGCCGTCCAAGACGTTGGTATAAATGATCGGCAGAACCATAAGAAAAGAGATCAGCACCGATAGATTGCGGGACGGTACCCAAATCAGAACCAGAATAATGAAGGAGGCCACAGGAATAGCTTTGATGGTAAGCATGGCGGGAGCCAGGAGCTCCTGGATCCGTTGAAACCGGGCGGAGAGTGCGGCCAGGATCACCCCGGCCGCCGTGGCCAACAGGAATCCCGACGCAATCCGCCCCAGGGAAAAAGCGATGGAGTGCCAAAAGTCGGCCACTTCTGCCAGTACGACCAGCCGCTGCAAAACGGAAACAGGGGATACCAGCAGTATCTCCTGTCCCAGAGCCATGCTGCCGGCCTGCCACAGGGCAACCCAAAGCAGTACGGCCCAAACTTTGATGATCCGGGGCTTCCCCTTCCCCTTACCGGCTGTAGTAGAATTCATCGGCGGGCAGCGTCCCTCCTACTGACTTGGGATTCTGCTCAAAGAGAACGGTAAGATAGCCTGAGAGCTTATCCTTCATGCCGCTCCCCTCGGCAAAGGTAATATTGCAGGCGGGCAGAGCCTTCACCGCTACAGCAGCGGGAACAATAGCGTATTTTTCAACCAAAGCGGCAGCATCTTCGGTGTTGCCGTTCACGAAATCAACAGAGTCCTTATAATGATCCAGGAAAGCAGCAACAGCCTCCGGATGCTCCTTGATAAATTCCGTCCGGGCTACCACCACGCCGGTGATCAGAGCAGAAGGGTTCGCCCCGCCGGCTTGAATCGTATCCCACTCTTTAGTCAGATCCAGGGCAACCCGGATCCCCTGGTTTTTGGTCTGGGCAGTGGTGACAAAAGGCTGGGGCAGCATGGCAATGGCATTTTCAGAGGCAGCCAAAGCAGCCACGCACTCGGCATGTTCGCTCTTCCATTCAATGGTCACATCCTTGGCCGGATCGATACCGTTCTCAGCCAGAACATAATTGAGGGCGTACTCGGGGGTGGCACCCTTCCCGCTGGCGTAGATCGTCTTGCCCCGCAGATCCTCCACAGAGCTGACGGTATTGCCGCTCTCCACGATGTAAAGGACGCCCAGGGTGTTGATAGCCAGCACCTTCACTCCGCCTTTGGTGTTGTTATAGAGAACGGCGGCCAGGTTAGCGGGGACGGCGGCAATATCGGCTCCCCCCTGCACCAGCTTGGGTGTGACTTCATCCACTGCGGCGACGATGGAAAATTGGTACCGGTTATCCGTAATCGTACCGGCATCGGCATCGTTCATAAACTTCACCATTCCCATGGCGGTGGGACCTTTAAGGGCCAATACCTTGACATCGACAGGATCAGCGGCTGGGGTTTCCAACGGGGTTTCAGCCGGATTCTCAGCCGGGGTGGCGGCCGGGGCTGCAGGCGAACCGCAGCCGGTGAGCAATGCACCGGTCATGACCAGACTGAGCAGAACAGAAAGCAGTTTCTTCATAAGGTCTCCCTCTCTATATGTTTTATTTGGAGCCGGAAGGCTGGTACAGGATGTGTTCCAGACCGGCTTGATCCACAATCACGATTTCCTTGTCCACCAAGGCTAAAAGGCCTTGGGATTGCAGGAAGGCCAACTCCCGGAAAAGGGCTGCCCGGCTCACATCCAGACGGCGGGCCAGGTCTTCCCGGGAGCAGTCCGGTATGACTCTTCCTGCCTTGTCTTGCTGGGACAGAAGATACCCGATCACTTTGCCGCGGCAGGATTGGATGGTCAGCATCTCAATGCGCCGGATCAGGAACTGGATTTTCCGGTTGCAGAGGGCGGCATAGCGCAGGGCAAAAGCCGGGTCCTTCTCCATTACGGATACCAGCACTTGTTTGGGAATAAAAATCAGCGTTGTGTCCGTGCGGCAGCGGAGAACCGTCTCCATCTCCGCCAGGGCAAGGAGATTGCAAATGCCGAAGCAATCCCCCGCTTCCAAAGCGTTAAGCTGTACGTCCCGCCCGTCCAGGGCTACAGAATAGACATCCACGATCCCCTCAACCACCAAACCCACGGAAGTAATGCCTGCGGGACGGTCGCTGACGATCTGACCTCCCCGATAACGGTGCACCAACATCAGCCCAGGATCGATGCCACAACCCTGCAGAAGTGGTGAAGTTTCTATAGATGAGAGGATTTGCTGCCTTGTCATGGACACGCGCTCCTTTTAGTTAGCATAATCTAACTTTTTGGGAATATTGTACCCCTCCCTCCTTGGCAAAGTCAAGAGAAGAAATCTGTGTCCGCAATCTCATCTGATACTGACAAAAGAATGGTCTTTGTGGTAAGCTGACGCAAACTGCAGCAAGGGGAGTTGAACACCAAGCCATGCCTAAAAAGAACATTCTGTTTTCCGGTTCCTCGGCAGTGGGAAAAACCGCAGTGATCAAGGCCCTGATACCTACCCTGCTGGCAGGGGGAGCATTACCCTGTGTCTGCAAGATTGATTGCCTGCAGACCGGAGATGCCCAAGTCTACCAGGACATAGGACTTCCCTGTGTCACAGGTCTCAGCGGGGATATCTGCCCGGATCATTTTCTGGTTTCCAACCTGCCCGAGCTCTGGAACTGGGCGGATGAACAACACAAGGATACACTTTTGATTGAGACAGCCGGACTCTGCCATCGCTGTTCTCCGGCTACAGAGGGCATGACAGCAGGCTGTGTGCTGGACTGTACCTCCAGCTGCCGGGCCCCCGCCCAACTCGGTCCCATGATCACCCAGGCTGATTTTGTGGTCCTGACTAAAATCGATATGGTCTCCCAGGCGGAGCGGGAGATCATCACCTGGCAGGTACAGCAGCTCAATCCAAGGGCTGTGCTTTTCCCGGTGGACGGCCTGGCCGGTTACGGCGCTGACCCACTGGCTCAATGGCTCTTGGAGCATGAAGACGGGTCAGAGTTTGAGAATGACCGGCTGCGGCACACCATGCCCAGCGGGGTCTGCTCCTACTGTGTGGGAGAGCAGCGGGTCGGCAGTGCCTATCAACAGGGTGTGGTAGGAAAAATCAACTTTAAGGAAGCTGAACAATGAACACGATCACGATCCTTGGCGGCCGGGATAAGGCCGGAAAAGCGGAGGGTCTGGACCCTCTTATCCTCAAAAAAGGTGAAATCTATACCATTGTGGGCAATACCGGTTCGGGCAAAAGCCGGCTCATTAAGGATGTGGAGCAGCTGGCCGACGGGGATTCCATCACCGGGCGCCGGGTGCTCCTGGACGGGAAGCCGGTTCCCCGCAGAGAGCGCCAGGCAGTCTCTGCCGGACTGGTAGCCCATCTGGGCCAGAATATGCGCTTTATGCTGGACATCTCGGTGGGGGATTTTGTGAGCCTCCACGCTCGTTGCCGGGGAAAACAAGTTGGCCTGGAGGCAGTATTGAACCTGGCCAACTGCATCACTCCGGAGCCTGTGGTGCCGGAGCAGCACTTGAATCTACTGAGCGGAGGCCAGGCCCGGGCCCTGATGATTGCCGACCTTGCTTTAATCTGTGACAGCCCGGTGGTTCTGATCGACGAGATCGAGAACGCCGGCATCGACAAGGAAAAAGCCCTGGAACTTCTGCGCCGCCAGGATAAGTTGGTTCTGGTCGTTACTCACGATCCCCATACCGCCCTGATGGCGGAGCGGCGCATCGTCATGGGCGGCGGGGCTGTCCGCGCCGTGGTGGAGCGGACGAAAGAAGAATTGACCCTCTTTGCCCTGCTCAGCAGGGACTATCAGCGGCAGCGGGAGCGGCAAACCCTCTTGCGGAAAGGAGAGCATTTAATATGACCCCCGTTTTACTGTACTGGAACCATGTGTGTATCCTGCACAACCAGGAAAAAAACTTTCTGGAGGGGCTGACCGCCCGCCTGAGGGAAGAAGGGATCGCTCTTGAGGTGCGCTATTTCGGCCTGGGCTATCCGGAACATATGTCGGAATACCTGGCTCGGCCCGATGCTGTTTTACCCGATCTGATCGTCTCAGCCGATCTGGAGGTGTTCGAAGACAGCCGCATCTTCAAAAAGCTGGAGAGAGATCTTTACCCGGCTGCCACATGGCTGCCGTTGCGCCAAGGTCCCGCGTTGGATTCGGTCCGGCGCGGCACCCGTCTTCTCCCCTTCCTCTCCATCCCTCTGGTGTATTACACCAAAGACACCTCTCATTGTGCAGGCAAGCGTCTGTCTGAGCTCAAGGGTCTGGCCTTTGGGGGGATCAATAACTCGGCGGGAAAAACCTTAGTCAAAGCAGTGTGGAGCCGCTACGGAAGAGGGGCCGCCCTAAGCTTGCTGGAGAGCGGGGCCGTTTCCGATATGCCCATCGGTGCCTTTCAACAAGTGCGCCTCGGTCAGAGCCCTACCGCCCTGGTCCCTTCTCTTTACGCGCTGCGGGCGGATGGGGAACGCTCCTTCCTCCGCCGACCGGCGGAAGGGCCCCTCTTGATTCCCTCCTATTTCTGCGCCCGCAACTCCATACCGGAGGGGGCAGCCCGGCGGATAGCGGCGGAAATCCTCTGTCCGGAGCTGTGTGATTTTTATGTGGAAAACGGCGATCTGATCCTCTATCCTTCCTGCACCACCGGTCACAGCCGTCAGGAGGGGGCCCGCTATTTCACACCCGCTCCGGAGTGGTATGAAACAGTTTCAGCGGAAGAATTCTATGCTCTTTACGGAGCAATGCTGCCTACTGCCCATATCCCCTGACTAAAGCTTCTTGAGCGATGCTTGAATTCAGCACCGTATTGCTTTTTAGTATTTTCCTACTATAGCAGTAAAACATATACTTTTTCGAAAGCAGAATCAAAACACAGTATCAACTATTGTAGGAACCCCTATAGAGCCACGTAATCTGAATAAAAAGCACAGCCGTATTATTAAGGCAGCCGGATCAACTCAATCCGCATTCATGACTTAAGGCACACTGTAGCCACAATTTTACTGGACGACGGAGAAAACCCTGTTAACGTGAGCAGCCTCCTGGGGCATGCCAAAACCAGCACAACGTTAGACATATATGGTCATAGTTCATTGGAAGGAAAGGCCAAAGCCGTATCCCGATTGAGTAACAAAATAAAAGCTGTAAAATAACCAGGTCATTGTGATATTCTGGTAGATAAATTTTTGAATGAATTGGTAATATTTATTGACAACGTTCATATAATATAATACATTGTATTTAAATATAAAAATATGGAGTGAAGAATATGGCTCAAACAACACTTAACGTCCGCATAGATGAATCAGTGAAGCAGCAATTTGACGCCTTTTGCACGGATGTGGGTATGAATTCTTCTGTCGCGGTCAATTTGTTTGTCAAAGCGGTTCTTCGTGAGCGCCGTATTCCCTTTGAAATCGCAGCAAGTGATGATCCTTTTTACTTTCAGGCCAATCAGGAGAGGCTCAAAAAATCCCTTGAACAACTTAACGCTGGTAAAGGAACTGTTCATGAATTGATCGAGGTGACAGGTGATTAAGGTTTGGTCTGATGAAGCTTGGGAAGATTACCTATATTGGCAGACACAAGACAAAAAAACGCTGAATCGGATCAATAGGCTGATACAGGATATTGACCGCAACGGTCATACCGGTATAGGAAAAGCCGAACCGTTGAAGCATGAGTACCATGGCTGCTGGAGCAAGCGTATCGACGAAACAAACCGCCTGGTTTATCGCATTGAGAATGGCCGACTAGAAATCCTCCAGTGCCGAACACATTACGGAGACAAGTAATCGAAAGAAAGGAAACCGATCGGAATCCATAGCATATGTGGGGGCTGGTCGGTTTTCATGTGCTTAACTATCTGATAGCTTTTCCATCTGATACATGATGCGGTCATAGCAGTTAGGGTACAAATTGTACCCTAATTTTAATTTGGCTTCTTATCGTGTGAGTGCCATTTTTTCCTTTTATTAAAATGTCGTCAGAATGTCGTCAAGGCAATTTTGGGCATAAGAAAACAAAAAGAAAAAACGCTGCAATCTCTTGCAGCGTCTTACTTTCATTGGAGCGGAAGACGGGATTCGAACCCGCGGCCCTCGGCTTGGGAAGCCAATGCTCTACCACTGAGCCACTTCCGCATTGAACAGGAACAGTATTAATTATAGCAAAAAATACTAATTCGTCAAGCTTTCCCTTGCTGTAAATTCTTCAGCACTTTTCTTGCCCCTGAAATGGTCATGGGAATTTCGTCCATCGCCAAGCCGTCTTTGAACTTTAGAATCTCCATAAGATGGCCTATTCTCGGTAACCTAAGATTTACAGACCGCAGCATTTCCCGTTTGGCAAAGACCTCACTGCAGGTTCCTTCTAAGACCACTGTTCCTTCATCCATAACAAAGACCCGATCACAATAGAGAGGCACAATGTCGATATCATGGGTGGCGATCAGGATGGTTAGATCCATCCCTTTGAGCGTCTCTAAGAGAAGCTCCATGATCTCCGAAATTCCTTTGGGGTCCAGCCCTGCTGTAGGTTCATCCAGTACCAGGACCTGAGGTTCCATAGCCAAAACTCCGGCAATAGCGGCACGTTTTTTCTGTCCAAAACTGAGGGCATGGGTGGGCTTATGGCGAAGATGGGAAATCCCCGTTCTTGCCAAAGCATGCTCTACCCTTCTCTGCACCTCATCCTTAGGCAATTGGAGATTCAGCACTCCATAGGAAACATCCTGATAGACGCTTGCCGAAAACAGCTGATTATCCGGATCTTGAAACACCATGCCCACAGCCTGCCTAAGGTTCATGAGCCCTTTCCGGGAGTAATCAACAGGCTGACCGCCAAAAAACACCTCTCCTGAAGAGGGTTTCAGAATTCCGTTCAAATGCTGGAACAGGGTGGATTTGCCTGCCCCATTCCCACCTAGCAGTGCTGTAACCTGACCCTTGGGAATCACTATATTGATTCCCTTAAGAGCGTGAGTTCCATCAGGATAGTGGTAGTGCAAATCTTTAAGATGCATGATGTTATCCGGCATGATGCTTTCCTTCATTCTCTTTCCTCAAATCTTTTAGCAGATCTATCATTTTAAAAATAATGTCAGGAAGACAAACGCTCCATTGATCACTACGGCCAGAAGCACTAAATTTCTATTATTCTCATAGCTTTCCTCCAGAACCTTGATCTCTCCGTCATATCCTCGGGCCTCTAAAGAAGTATACAGCTCATTAGAGCGTTTATAAGCACGAATGAACAGGACAGATACCAAACTCCCCATTGAGCGATACCCGGTTTTAAGATTGACATAGCCCAGCCGGGAGTTTTGAGCAGTCAGCATGGTGCCAGCAGTCTCTAAAAGCACGAAGATAAAACGATAAATAAGTCCCATCATTTCCACCATAAGTTTGGGCAGCCTGAGCCTCCTCAATACGGACAGCAAATCCACCATGGGAGTGCTTAGGGATAGAAAATAGAGGCAGGATACAGAGCCGAGCACCCGAAAAAAGAGATTAACCCCTTCCCGTATCCCATTTTCTGAAATGCCTACCCAATAGCCTGCTATGGAATAGGCCCATAAAAAGCTGTAAACATCACGAGAAATATTAACGGCAATTGTAAAAATACCGATCATTAAAAACGACATAGGAATGATCATCAATTTTAGCCATACAGAGAGAGGTGCCCCTCCGAAGAATATGGCAACTCCACTCATGAACATAATCACGGCTATAGAAACAAACAATTGATCGGCCCACAGACACACTCCCAGGGTCAAGAAGGCAACGATGAATTTTTGCATAGGATCAATCGTTTTAAGTCGAGAAGCATAGGCATAAGTATCCGTATTCAGCATATCTTTGCAGCCTCCTTTACCCTTTCAGTGTGCACTTATTCATTTGCCGGTTTCCTGTTCCATAGGGTTCCAAGTTGTTTAATCGTGTTTACTCCGGCCCTTATAATAACCTAAGCCAAAACCGATGACTCCCGCTCCCAGGCCTGCTTGAAGGGCAAAGAGCAGGCTCTCGATTTCCCCGCTGGCCGGCTCAAAGAAGGGGGAAAACCAAGGCTCATAATCCTCCTGAATATTCAGGATCTCTTCCTCGGCCAAACCATCCGCCCCGCCGAATTCAGCGTCCTGGACAAGAACTAAGGGAATAACGGTTATAGCCACTACAAGCAGGAATAACAACACATTAACCTTAAAAGTGGATCGTTTTGTTTGTTCTACACCTGAATTAGCCATTGTTATACCTCCTTTGTTAACAGCTTGAGATCTTGCAGCTCACTTTTTCCATAGCTGGCCAGTGCGTTGAAGATGATGACAGTCAGAATCCCCTCACTGATCGCTAAGGGTATCTGAGTCACAGCAAAGATACTGGCAAATTTAGTAAGAGAAGCAGCAAAACCGCCCACTTCCGAAGGGAAGGCAAGGGCCAATTGAATGGAAGTCATGACATAGGTGGCCAAATCGCCTAAGGACGCGGCCAGAAATACACCTAACCATTGTGGTCCTTTAAATTTTTGTACCAGTTTATACACGCCAAAGGCTACAAAGGGACCAACCACTGCCATAGAAAAGGTATTGGCGCCTAAGGTGGTCAATCCGCCGTGGGCCAGCAGCAAGGCCTGAAACAAAAGGACAATAACGCCGATAACTGCCATAGCTGTGGGGCCAAATAGGATGGCACCAAAGCCTACTCCGGTTGGATGGGAACAGCTCCCGGTAACCGAGGGTAATTTAAGAGCAGAAAGCACAAAAACAAAAGCCCCGGCCATAGCTAAAAGAATCTTCAAGCGTGGATTAAGAGAAATGGTTTTCTTAATCGAAAAGATACCCAACACGACAAAGGGTATTGCTAAAGCTCCCCAGGCAATGGCCCACCCCGGCTGTAAAAAACCTTCCATAATATGCATAGCCGATGCTTTATAAGGAATAAAAAACATCATCAAGACTAAACCAATAAAGAGCTGTATACGTTTGTTCATACTCCCCACTCCTTAATTTTTGATACGAACAATCATCTGTAGAATAAACTCAATAATACCTATCGAAAAAGCGTTTTCGCCGCAAGAAAAATAACCCTTCCTTACGGAAGGGTTTGCTATCCTGTATCAGATAAAACTATCTTGAACACCGATATCCACCTCCCTAACATCCCGTAGGTTCCTTGAATCGAGAATATGAGCAGGTTTCCTGGCTCAAGTTCATCATTAACCTACGTCTTCCCAGACAGTAATCCAGTGACATCATTGTAGGTTAACTCCCTTTTACAGTGGCGGGCACCGCGTCAGCTTCAACTGACTTCCCTTATGATTCCTCTTGCGAAGAATCAACTCAATTCTCAATATTTAATTTCAAGAACATTATAGCAATTTTTCAGCCAAATTGTATATAATTATATTAGAAATAAATACTTATTTTATTTAAGGTTGGGAGCATTTTAAAAACGTTCAAAATGGTGATATTAATCCCGAGGATTTTAATCAATGAAAATTAAGCTAAGGAGAAAACCATGCAAAACGATATTCAAGAGTTCTTAGACCAGGAGATCTGGGCAGTAGTCGGAGTCTCTAAAGATCCGACCAAATTTGGCACAAAGGTCTACCATAAACTCAAACAATGCGGCTATACGGTGTATCCCATTAATCCCAAACTCTCTGAGCTGGACGGAGAGCCTTGTTTCCCCTCTTTAAGCGCCTTGCCCGTTCGCCCTGATGTGGTCAGCCTCATCGTCCCTCCTCAGATATCGGAACAAATTATTGACCAATGTGCCCAATTAGGTATCAAAAGGGTCTGGATGCAGCCTGGCGCCGAAAGCGATGAAGCCTTGATGAAAGGGCGCGCAAACCAAATGCAGCTGATTGCTCATGAATGCGTACTGGTTGAAGCCCGGTCCCGCCGCTAAACCTGAAAAAAGGCAAATCCTGAAAATAAGCAGCAAAAAACCGTACTGGCATCAGTACGGTTCGTTTTAACTATGGAGCGGGTGATGGGAATCGAACCCACGTAGCTAGCTTGGAAGGCTAGTGCTCTACCATTGAGCTACACCCGCAGGTGTGGTAGCAGGGGAGAGATTTGAACTCTCGAATGAGCGGGTATGAACCACTTGCCTTAGACCACTTGGCTACCCTGCCATGGCTCCCCGAGCAGGACTCGAACCTGCAACCTACCGGTTAACAGCCGGTTGCTCCACCATTGAGCTATCGAGGAATATTGATTTATTACTGGCGGAGAAGGAGGGATTCGAACCCTCGCAGCAGTTACCCACTCTAACGGTTTAGCAAACCGTCCTCTTCAGCCACTTGAGTACTTCTCCGTAACCCTGCTTTTTGGTGCGGAAGATGGGACTTGAACCCATACGGTGTTACCCACACGCCCCTCAAACGTGCGCGTCTGCCAGTTCCGCCACTCCCGCATTGTTTATGGAGCCGTTAACCGGATTTGAACCGGTGACCTCATCCTTACCAAGGATGCGCTCTACCAACTGAGCTATAACGGCATCGAGGATCTCTTCTGATTTAAATGGTGCGCTCGAAGGGATTCGAACCCCTGGCCTTCTGATTCGTAGTCAGACGCTCTATCCAGCTGAGCTACGAGCGCATTGTTTGGAGCGGGTGACGAGATTCGAACTCGCGACTTTCACCTTGGCAAGGTGACACTCTACCACTGAGTTACACCCGCATGTCCCTGACATGCTCTAAAGAAAATGGTGAGCCATCCGCGACTCGAACGCGGGACACCCTGATTAAAAGTCAGGTGCTCTACCGACTGAGCTAATGGCTCATAAATGGCAGGGATGGCAGGATTCGAACCTACGAATGCCAGAGTCAAAGTCTGGTGCCTTACCGCTTGGCGACATCCCTATTTTCTATTTAAATCAACTGCTGCTGATTTAAAGCTTGGTTGCGGAGGCCGGATTTGAACCGACGACCTTCGGGTTATGAGCCCGACGAGCTACCACTGCTCCACTCCGCGATGTTTAGTGGTGGGTAGAGATGGATTCGAACCACCGTACCTTTCGGAACAGATTTACAGTCTGCCGCCTTTAACCACTCGGCCATCTACCCACATGTGTTGTGCTATAAAGTTGAAATGGCGACCCCGATCGGACTTGAACCGACGATCTCCTGCGTGACAGGCAGGCATGTTAACCACTACACCACGGGGCCTTATTTTGGTGGGCGATGACAGGATCGAACTGCCGACATCCTGCTTGTAAGGCAGGCGCTCTCCCAGCTGAGCTAATCGCCCGGATTTTGGTGACCCATACGGGATTCGAACCCGTGTTACCGCCGTGAAAGGGCGGTGTCTTAGGCCGCTTGACCAATGGGCCGTTTTCGCGGAACATTTGTTAGTATATCCGAATCGAACATAAATGTCAACACGTTTATTTAAAAATATGTTTATAAGCAACTGTGCCTTGTTTTACGGCCTTAATTATAGCAAAATCGGGCGGCGCATTTCATCCTCCATGCCCGGAATATCCATCATGACATCATACAATAAGTTTACAGTGTGTAACACTAAAAATTAAACTCATTTCCCCAGTCAAAGTTTCCGGATTCCTCTAAACTCTTAGGCCAATGGCAACACCATTCCGGCACACCGGGAGTTTCCACTCTGTCAAGGCTTGGCGTGTACGGCTTTATATCAAGTACAGGTGAATTGTCGTTGGCATCAATATAGGCAATTTGAATAACACCGTTTTCATAATCAATAGTGATAATTTGTACCGCCGTTAAGGCCATGGGATTGGGACGAAAAGGAGATCTTGTGGCGAAAATACCCATTATTGCCGGGGCCTTTTTGTACGGCTGTTCTGCTATAAGAATATTTCTCATTTCCTCATTGTCGGAATCGCTAAGCCACCAAAGGACATTGAGATGGCTAAAACCGTTTAACGCTTGCAAAGCAGGAATATATTCCTGCTCAAGTTTGATAAACATTCCATCCTCGTTGACGCTGATTTTGCCAATAGGCTTAACCTTAAAATTTTGCATAACTTCATTCCTCCATATAATTTTTATTTGCTTGCAAAGCCAGTTTAGACCCTCACATCATGTGAGAGTCAATAGTAAAAAAGCGCCTTGCAACAAAATGCAAAACGCTTTTATCTATATTTTTATTAGGGGGATTTGTATCTCAGTCAAGTATTTATCGGGTGTTTCTTCATTCCAAGGCCCACGATGAACAATTTGCCTGCTTTGCCCCGTCATTCTATATTGACTGTGTTCCCCTAACCACTCCGCCAAAGAAAGATATGCTCCCGCAATATTTTCAAACGGGCCACATACCATAGTACATGCCATAATTGGTACAGGCTCGGTATTCCGGTATGTAAAAGGGTTCATATCTTTTCCCATTCGAGCTACAGGAGCGCATACTTCAATGTCAACATTCTTTTCCCTATAATCCGTGTCGTGATAAATGGTAAAAGTATTATCTGAAATGGGTATATCATTTTCATTAGCAAAAGCCGACATTTCTTTCCACAATAAACCTTCGGCGTAATAATCGGAAACAATCCGCCTTAAAGAAAACACCTGATAACTGGGAATGGACTTAATTGAAACATTGTAATGGATCGCTATCTTTTCCTGCCGAATATCTCTTTTTGCCAGTTCAATTTTAGATAGCTTATCCTGGGCAGATTTAATTGTGTTTTCAATGTCCAGACGTTTATTGTCAAGCAGGTTAGTAATAAATCCGTCATTCCACCTATCCAGAGCAAGCCCAATCTCCGAAACACTAAAGCCTAAATCCCGCAGAAATAAAATCTTGTTCAATAGAGAAATTTGGTTAGCTGAATATAGTCTGTAACTTGTCAATTTATCAATTTCCGCAGGTTTTAGCAAACCTGTTTCATCATAATAGCGGAGCATACGGATTGATACTTGTGTCAGTTTGGAAAATTCGCCTATCTTAAACATTTACACCACCTCCATATTGCTTGATATTATCCTGTCGTCTGCCAGCCCTCTATCGTATTGTTCCGGCCTTGGTCAGTGCTTTCCTCATATCCCCTGCCCCCTGCCCATTGCGTCCACTTGAGAAGCTTTATCCCCAAACCTATACTCCCTGACTTAATACAAAAAACCGCACTGGCATCAGTACGGTTCGTTTTAACTATGGAGCGGGTGATGGGAATCGAACCCACGTAGCTAGCTTGGAAGGCTAGTGCTCTACCATTGAGCTACACCCGCAGGTGTGGTAGCAGGGGAGAGATTTGAACTCTCGAATGAGCGGGTATGAACCACTTGCCTTAGACCACTTGGCTACCCTGCCATGGCTCCCCGAGCAGGACTCGAACCTGCAACCTACCGGTTAACAGCCGGTTGCTCCACCATTGAGCTATCGAGGAATATTGATTTATTACTGGCGGAGAAGGAGGGATTCGAACCCTCGCAGCAGTTACCCACTCTAACGGTTTAGCAAACCGTCCTCTTCAGCCACTTGAGTACTTCTCCGTAACCCTGCTTTTTGGTGCGGAAGATGGGACTTGAACCCATACGGTGTTACCCACACGCCCCTCAAACGTGCGCGTCTGCCAGTTCCGCCACTCCCGCATTGTTTATGGAGCCGTTAACCGGATTTGAACCGGTGACCTCATCCTTACCAAGGATGCGCTCTACCAACTGAGCTATAACGGCATCGAGGATCTCTTCTGATTTAAATGGTGCGCTCGAAGGGATTCGAACCCCTGGCCTTCTGATTCGTAGTCAGACGCTCTATCCAGCTGAGCTACGAGCGCATTGTTTGGAGCGGGTGACGAGATTCGAACTCGCGACTTTCACCTTGGCAAGGTGACACTCTACCACTGAGTTACACCCGCATGTCCCTGACATGCTCTAAAGAAAATGGTGAGCCATCCGCGACTCGAACGCGGGACACCCTGATTAAAAGTCAGGTGCTCTACCGACTGAGCTAATGGCTCATAAATGGCAGGGATGGCAGGATTCGAACCTACGAATGCCAGAGTCAAAGTCTGGTGCCTTACCGCTTGGCGACATCCCTATTTTCTATTTAAATCAACTGCTGCTGATTTAAAGCTTGGTTGCGGAGGCCGGATTTGAACCGACGACCTTCGGGTTATGAGCCCGACGAGCTACCACTGCTCCACTCCGCGATGTTTAGTGGTGGGTAGAGATGGATTCGAACCACCGTACCTTTCGGAACAGATTTACAGTCTGCCGCCTTTAACCACTCGGCCATCTACCCACATGTGTTGTGCTATAAAGTTGAAATGGCGACCCCGATCGGACTTGAACCGACGATCTCCTGCGTGACAGGCAGGCATGTTAACCACTACACCACGGGGCCTTATTTTGGTGGGCGATGACAGGATCGAACTGCCGACATCCTGCTTGTAAGGCAGGCGCTCTCCCAGCTGAGCTAATCGCCCGGATTTTGGTGACCCATACGGGATTCGAACCCGTGTTACCGCCGTGAAAGGGCGGTGTCTTAGGCCGCTTGACCAATGGGCCGCTAGCGCAATAACTATATTACATGGACTAGCTTTACTTGTCAAATACTTTTTTCTATTTAGTAGAATAGGCATATTTTAGGAGAACTATGCGCTTAAATTCCTACAATATCTGGTTATATATCCCTGTTTCTAGCTATTTATACCGCACTTTGACAGGAAAGCATCAGATCTCTGATCCATTTCGTTCCAAAGTTTTTGCCCAGAGAAGGTTAACTCAAAAGGTTTCACTTTGAGAATAACCTGCCCAGTCACAAATACTTAAGGTATGCGTATTCTATCTCAAGACACTCACAGTCTATCTGATGGGAGGAATTATTGGGATGCAGTTTTTAAGCGTACCACCCGGCCAGCATCGATTGCCAGGACTTCCCTATGCTTATAACGCCTTAGAGCCGGTGATTAGTGCTCATGTCCTGAATCTACATTACAACCAGCATCACAAAAGTTATGTTGAAGGATTAAACAAAGCCGAGCTGGCTTTAGTCGATGCCCGGCAGCGGCAGGATTTCTCTTTGGTAAAGCACTGGGAACGGGAATTAGCTTTTCATGGCTCAGGGCACATTCTCCATAGCCTTTATTGGACCTCCATGGCCCCCTCAGGAATGGGCCAGGGTACCCCCGGCCCCCATACCCTCACCCATATGGTCAATTACTTTGGGAGTTTCCATAGCTTTAAAGAACAATTCACTTCCGCCGCCAACCAAGTGGAAGCCTCCGGCTGGGCATTGCTCGTATGGCAGCCGGCCTGGTGCAGGTTAGAGATTCTTACCATCGAGAAGCATCAAAACCTATACCAGGCCGGCGGAATCCCCATCCTGGTCATCGACTCCTGGGAACATGCCTATTATCTTGATTATCAAAACCGGCGCGGCGACTATGTCAACAACTGGTGGCATATCGTCAATTGGTATGGGGTGGAAAGACGTCTTGAGCATGCCATGCAATTGCTGTTCCCGATGGCGTTAATCCCTTGAACTCCCTTGCCTTGTCAACAGAATCACTGTGGTGATGATCAAGGCAAACCCGACCATATCGATCCAGACAAAGGCTGTGTTCAACCAAAAAGCGGAGAACAAAGCGGCCGACACGGGCTCTACGCTGGCGATCATACTGGCCTTTACCGGCCCGATATCACTAACCCCCTGTAAATACAGGGTAAAGGACACCACCGTTCCGATGACGATGATCGCCAGCATCCCCCAAAACACCTGCCAATCCAGGGAGACGGGAATTTGCCAGGGCCGGATAACCACAAGCAAAATCGACCCGCCCATCAACATACCACAGCCCGTAACGACGATGCTCCCCCATTTGTTAATAATTTTCCCTGGAATTATGGTGTACAGCATCAATCCCAAAGCGGCCATCAGGCCCCAGAAAAGGCCTTGGGTCGATATGACCAGGTTGCTGACATTGCCATGGGTGGCCAATAAAAAGGTGCCGGTTACAGCTAAAGCAATCGCCACCCCTTCTGTCTTCGTGGGCAGCCGCCTGTCCATTCCGCAAACGAAAATCATAATTAGTAAGGGTCCCAAGTACTGCAGCACCGTTGCCGTTCCCGCATTGCTGTGGGATATGGCCAACAGATAAGTATATTGACAGGCGATCAGCCCAAATATACTAAAAACAATGAGGGTCCGGCGGTCCCTTTTATTGCTGAGCAACCCGACCATTTGCTCCCTGTATTTAAATAAAACCAAACAAAATAAGAGCAATCCTGCCGTAAGCATCCGTACCACGGTAACCCAATGAGGGTCGATGCCCTTCACCGAAAAAAGATATTGTCCGCAGGCACCGGAAAACCCCCAGCTAATCCCGCCGATAAGTGTCAGTATCGTCCCTCTGACAGCTTTGGTCCTGATATTTTGAGCCTTTTCTTCACCCTTTACAACTATAAGTTCATTCATTATTCTCTTTCAAGTACTTGCTTTCAATCGGGTACTTGCCTTTGCCCTTCACTTTTTTGATAATACGGCTCAATTCTAAACTGCAGGTTTGAGCCCAAGTGCAGATTTATCACTGAAAGAGGTCTCGTTCAACCTATAAACTTCACAAAACACTGCCGGGAGCGGGGGCCATCAAATTCACAAAAATAAACCCCTTGCCAACGGCCTAAAAGCAGCCGGCCATCCTTAACGATGACGGTCTGAGAGCTCCCCATAAGGCTGGCCTTCAAATGGGCTGCCGAATTTCCTTCCCCATGCCTATCCTGAGCCATATCCCAAGGGCAGAGCTCATCCAGCCGCCTCAGAAGATCACGGCAAACATCGGGATCAGCATTCTCATTGATCGTGATTCCCGCTGTAGTGTGAGGACAATAAATAATCGCCACCCCATCCTTGAACTGGAAATTTTGCAAAAAACCTTCTATTAAAGAAGTAATATCAATCCATTGATTCCTTTTTTGAGTCTGTAGATTCAGGATATGGACCATGGCCTTCTCTCCCCCCTTCCCGTCTCACCACCCGGGTCATTTCCCGTTGATGTTTTTCGCAATAGATTTTCCAGGCGAATTTTTCAGGCCGGTTTAAACAATACCGGGCCATGCGCTCGTTGACAGCCTTTTGACAAATACTGCAGCGAATATCTCCATACTTGGGTCTGTACTGCATTCTTTCCCGGCGCTGACGGGCCGCATACTCATTGCGAAGGCCCAGATCGGTCAGATTGATTTTTTCGATCCTCTCCACGAGCTCAAGGATCTCCTCATCACTGAGCACCGCGGGCTGATTCTGGGCCAGCTGCATGATTGAAGCCGGCAGATCTATATCATAAAAGACCATACCCGAAAAGACTTTCAGGCTGCAACTCCGGTTAAAGGTCACATAGGAAAACACGGGAATAGTTTGATCAAGCCCCGCCAGCTCCTGCAGCATCTGAACCCGGACCTGGTTCTCCATGATCGGATTGGGAAAGGTCTTCACCCTCCAGGTAATCGCCTGATACCACTTGGATTCCGTTTCTTCCCCCACGATCAGTCCCGACAAATTATTGGCTTCTAAAAGAAAAATTCCATAAGGGGAGATCAGAACATGATCAATCTGGTGGAAGCGTCCCTTGGTTCCTAACAGGAGATTGCTCAGCCGGCGAAAGCATCTTGGTAAATGGGCAAGCCCCACTTCAAGCTTATATTCACCTATTTCATGTTTACGCTGTTTCTTGCTCCGCAGGGAGCCTCTTTCCTTTGCCGAGTTATAAGTATAATAATTGGTTCTATATTTCTTCCTTTGCCAAACCTCCTGAGCCGCTTCCGGTTCAGGAGATATTTTTTTTGTTGCTTTTTTTCGATTCCAAAAGAACAAAGCTATCCCCCTAGTCATCAATTGCTCCATTATTGGCTTACAGCATGCCACTATTTTACCATATTCCAAGGTGAATAACTAACTTCTGAATCCTTTCACCCCAAAATATGTAATGAATTTCCACGTATTTCATAAAGTATTAATGAAGGAACTTTAGAACTTGATGTCGAATCAGAATAAAAATACGTGCATTTATAATAAACGCCTAATCTGGGGTATCCTAGAGCGGGGGACTAAATTTCTGGGGTGAATCGCACCTCCTGTGCGTAGGGCTTACACTTTCGCCCGAATCCGTCAACTAACCCCGTAGGCTAAGAAAGGTGTCTGAGCATGCATTTTAAGGAAAGCTTGTCTCGATTCAAGGTTTCAGCGTCCGACCAAGTTCAAAAAATTGCAAAAAACGTTTCTTGGAAATCGCCTCGTGTTCTTGGCTCTTTAACAGTAACCCTTGTTCTGACCGGCAGCCTGGGATTTTATTTTCTAACGACGACCGCTGCGGCGGCGGTGATGATCAACGGCCAGCAAGTGGGCTATGTGGCAGATTCACAAAGCGGACAAACCCTTGTGGATACATTCCTCCAGGAAAAAGGGGAGCCCTATGGTGTCGTTGCCAAGACACGGGACCAGATCAACTACGAAAATGTCCGCATCAAAAACAGCGCCTATAAAGCTTCAGAAATCAAGGAAGAAAATTTAGCCAGCTCTTTGAATTATTATCTGGAAGGCTACAAAGTTCTGGCGAATGGAACACCCATAGCTTACTTACCCAGTAAAGAAGAGGCGGACAAATTACTTAAGCAATACGAAGAGTACTATTCCAAATCCAGTGATGAAAACAAAATTACTTCTGTCAGCTTTTTAGAAGACATAACTATTGAAAAGGTTTCCATTCAGCCCAGCCAAATGACTTCCCTGGAGCTGGCTTATGAACAGCTCATCGAAGGCCAGGTTACCACAAAAGAGTATACTGTAGAGGAAAAAGACTCCTGGTGGTTGATCGCCCGCAAAAATAATATGTTGACCGCCGAAGTTCTGGCGGGGAATCCCGGGGCAACTGAAGACACTGTGATCAAACCGGGAGATGTGCTCAAACTTGTCACTGTTGAACCTTATCTGACTGTCGTAAGCCAAGGTACATATTCCGGTCAGGAGATCATTCCTTATGACGTAGTCACTAAAACTGATTATAAACTTAACCCAGGCCAAACCAAAGTTGTCACCAAAGGCAGTAACGGTTCCAAAATCGTAACCTATTCTTATGAGCAGAGAAACGGTGTCGAGGTAGCCAAAAAAGTTCTCGATGAGAAGATCGTCGAGAAACCCGTTGATGAAGTCGTTGCTAAAGGTCCCAGCAAGCAAACAGTCAATGTAGCCTCTGCCACCTCCCGGGGCAGTGCCAATGGTTCTTCCCTTGTCGAGCGGGCTCTCAGCTTTCAAGGTACAAAATATGTTTTCGGAGGTACCAGTACCAGCGGTTTTGATTGCTCCGGCTTTACCAAGTACATCTATTCCGGGTCCGGGATCTCCCTTCCCCGAACATCCTTTGACCAATTCAATTCAGGCTCATCTGTGAGCAAAGATAATTTACAAGCGGGAGACTTGGTCTTCTTCAGCACCTATGCTTCCGGAGCCTCTCATGTAGGTATCTACATCGGTAACGGCAAGTTTGTTCATGCTGCCAATCCCGGAAGTGGGGTTAAGGTTTCCGGAGTAAGCGACAGCTTCTATGGCCCCCGCTATTTGGGAGCACGCCGCTACTAGTTGCCTAACCATTTAAATTGCTAAAAGCCAGGAGCTGTTCCGCTAGGACAAGCTCCTGGCTTAATTATTTGGGCTCCCAGGCCCTTCAGGCAGCCCCACAGAAGAAAAAACATCTCTAGTGAGGCTTTTTAGTAAAATAGAATATTCCGCCCACGGCCATAACCACTATAAAAAGGATTAGATAGTAGAGAACCGCCCAGCGGTGAGCATAAATAGCGGCAATGACCATAAAGATGCAGGCAAAGATGGCCAGGGTGGGCATAATAAACCGTTTAAAGCCGCCTAAGGATTGCTCCTTTACCATCATCATGATAAAGATGGGGATATACATAACGTACAGAGTGACAATGGGGAGCTCCGAGCTGTCAAAGCTAAAGGGGCCAAACCAAGACTCAGGCACCAAATTCGCACCGAAGAAGTAGAGCAGCCACCCTGCCGTAAATAACAGGCCCATGATGGCGGAGTTGGTGGGCATATTGGTGTTGGCATCAATATTTTTATAGATATGGGGCTGAGGACCAAGATCTCTGGCCGCCAGGGAGTAAAATCCCCGGGTACATCCCAGCATTAATCCGTTAAGGGTTCCCAAACAGGAGATGACCACAAACACAAAGAGTACGGACCCGCCAAGATTAGAGAAGACTGTAGAAAAGGCAATCTTGGCTCCAGTCTCTCCCCCTTCCATGATCACACTGTTTTCCACGGCACCGGCAAGTCCGGTGTAGTATAAAATATAAATTAGAGCGACAAACATCGTGCCAAAGGTTAAGGCCCGAGGAAGATTCTTTTTGGCATCTCTTAATTCCGCATTAATACTAGTGGCAATGATCCAGCCTTCATAAGCAAAAGCGGTGGCCACCACAGCGGTAAACAGAGGATTGGTAGTTGACACATCAGCGATGACGCCGCTAGTAAAGTTCTTAACCAAGACACCGTTGCTTAACCCGGTGATGGTCCCCAGGATGGCCATTAAAATCAGGGGAATCAGCTTAATGATCGTGGTTGAAACCTGGAATTTTCCCGCCAATTTCGGGGACAAGGCATTAAGAGCATAGCTTCCCACCAAGTAAAAGCCAGCAATAGCCATCGCTTCCGCACCTACGATATCCCACCCCAGGAGAACACAGGTATAGCGGGCTGAGACCCAGGCCAATACGGAGGTAATAGCCGGATAATAAATCGTGGTCATAAACCAGCCCAGAATATAGGCATATCCCCGGCCCATGGTGGCTTCCGCGTAATCTACGACTCCATTGACCTTTTCATAACGTGTCGCCATCGTAGCAAACACATAGGCACACACAATCATGATCATACCGCCGATCACCCAGGCCAAAATGCCCAGGGGCAGATCCCCGCCGGTAGCCAGCAAGATTTTCTCCGCTTTAAAAAACACGCCGCTTCCGATAACAATTCCGATAACCATGGCAATCGCAGTGAATAAACCATACTTTTTCTGTAGCTCATAATCCATAAGCAGCACTCCTCCATAATGATGTCACAGCCACAACTTTAGCAAAGATATTGCCACAATTCAATAACAGGCACGATTATTTTTTTACTTTCCCTTCTCATCTCCCGGTATAACGGCAAAAGAAAATTTCCTTAATCTGCGCTCTCCCCCGCCGCTTTTAGTGTCTGCCATTTTATGAAGTGTTTCCCGGAGGGTCTGCGCTAATTCATCACACTCCTGATCGCTGAGATAAAGAGCATAACTTTGAAAATCAATTCGATCCTGAACCAGATCGTAATCCTTACTCTGTAAATACTTATCAAAATCCCGTAACAAAGTCATAGCAAAAGCGTAGAAATGCAGCGAGGGATCGTTTTTCAGCCGATAAACCTTTTCCACTGTCCCCCGGATTTTATATTCGGCACAGACTTCGATGATTTCATCCTCGACCAGCTTATTAACATGGCGATAAAGGCTGGCCGGAGGAAGGTCAGGCAACTCCTCAGCGATCCGCTTCACTGTTTCTGTCTCATTCTCTAAAAACAGCTGGAGGATGTTCATTCTCACAGGATTAAGCAAACTATTTAAAGCGTTGCTGGCCATCAAAACACCTCGCTCCAATATTATTTTTAATAATTGTCTCGTTAATTATAATATTATCAATAACGATATTGATCAAGAGCAAGTTTTATAAAAATAAAAACACCTTATTGCCATTGCCTTCAATAAGGTGTTTTCCAATGTGCTCTCCGTCCAGTATTAGACCCAGCTTACGATATAGTGTGTGCCCGGCGGAATAGTGCTTTCAGCTGCGTCTGCTTTTGACTCGATGATCTGCCATTGACCTGGCAGTCCCAATTCCTTGGCTGCCAACTCAAAATGGCACATGGCGATGCCCATATCCACTCTCTGGATATCAAATCCCAGCCCTTTGCCATAATCTTTTGTTCTCTGCAGGTAGAAGTGAGCCCTTCCCTGAGCCATAATAATTCGCCAGGGCTGCTTGTTGGAAGCCGATGGAGCAAGCCGGACCATCTCCAATGGTGTAGCATAGTTATCTGCCTCCGCCTCCGTCAAGGGCCGTCCCAAAGCCTGGTTAAAGAAGAGTTCCTGCCATGGCTTGCGATTCTTGGAACCCGCGGCTAATCTCATGGCAGATTCCAGCAAACTGCGTTTCTGATGGGGATAACCGATAGGTGTTATACAAGGCATAATCTCCCCGGCCTGCAACCCGATGGCCTTGCTGAATTCATTTTTTGTATACGTTCCCCCTAACCAACAGGTGCCAAGACCTAAAGAAGTAGCATACAGGATTAGTTTTTCGAGAACATACCCGAAGTCTTCCAAATCCCGCTTTCCTTCTGGAATGGCCGCCACAACATAGGAAGAAGCGCCTTTGATTATTCCATAGGTTCCTAGCTTTATATTACCTTCTTTTTGGGCGAGTTCTCTTTCAACGAACTCAAATCTAACTGCTCCGCCAAAGGGTCCCTGATTATCCTTAAAAGCTAAGTTAAGCTTTTCTTTCAACTCAGGGTGCAGAAATTCTTCTTTATACGTTCTCACGGAAATGCGTTTCTTCATTTGTTGGATCATGGACATAGGAACTTCTTCTACCGACATGTCAGAACCTCCACTATATCTTTCCCGTTATTTTATCTGCTGTATATCTACTATACATCTACCATTAAAATGTATTTACAGTTAAAATGCAAATTCATCCGGCTGTCTCCATAAGAGCTCCGTCGAACTTAGGAAACCGATAGTGGCCCGTAATAGGGCTGGGCCAGGAGAGCAAACGATCCTCTTCAGAAGCCACGGGACCCCCATTATGAAGGATAAAGGGAATGCCATCAGGCCGGCGGCGATCTGAGATAATGGCTATGTGTTCATGGGGCAGAGCAAAGGTGACAATATCTCCAGGCTGCCACTGAGATAAGTTATCCACATCATTGGCAATGACTTCTGTGGTCAACTCCTGACCGTGGCGTTGGAAAAAGACCTTTAGATTTTGCACCCGGCGAAAATCTATATTGGCGTCCCGCCCCTCGTCAACCCTCGGATACAGGGAGGTATTCTGACGGATATCTTCATCGATCATGGCTTTAAGATCATATCCCGCATGGTGAAGTGCTCTCCAAATGACATCTGTACATACGCCTTCATTCTCCGGAGGATACCCGCCTGCATAATAGGCATCCCGATAACGGGGCCTCTTCCGCACCTCTTCTTTACCCCCGGCCACGATATCCTCCAAATCACTGATGCCATCCTGATCTTTGTCCACAGGGCACTCAATGGTAGGTACCTGCAAATAAAGTATGGGTTCAAGACGCTTTATTTCCGGGGCGGAGTCCTTGCTGCAGCCTGTGCATAAGAGCAACAGTGCACCGACAATTAAGGCGCTCCGATAACCGGACTTCTTGGGAAGTTTACCTCCCCTTAAGCATTGATACATATCTGCTCCCCCTATGGCTAACCAAGCATTATCCTCAATTTTTGCCTTTTGGTTCATCTCTTAAAAATTTCTACATCTTCCCTTTCAGATCCTTTTTTCATAAAGAAAGCATATGGCCCAATGACCATATGCTTTCTGTCAATATCATGCCATCATTAGGGGCAGAAAGAATTCTAGCGGATAAAATTAGTTCTTAGTCCCTCTTCCTGAGAGGGAAACGGTATGCCGGCTCTGATCCCAGCTTCTTTACATTTTAGAAACCAGGCCATATTTCTGCCCAAGGTTCGCATAATCTGCAAACCTTCCTCATCCTTTCTGACCTCCTCAGGGGTGTTGCCATGAACCATGTTCCAATACTTGGATGAGATGATCGGCATCTCCTTAATCGTAAAGTACTTATTGAGCTGATCCAGGCTCGCTGTCGTTCCTGCTCTGCGGGCGGAGACCACTGCGGCGGCAGGCTTTAAGTAAAAGGCTTGTTTCCCCGAGCCTGAGTCAGTGTAGAAAACCCGGTCCAAAAAGGAAGTGATCGCGCCCCCAGCCGCTGCGTAATGGACCGGGGAGCCAAAAATAAAACCATCAGCTTCCTGGGCAAGGTCCAGGAATTCATTGACAGAGTCGGGAAAAACACAGCGTTGATGTTTTCGACAGTGTCCGCAGGCAATACAGCCGTTGAGAGGTTTTGTCCCCAGGTGAAAAAATTCAGTATCAATGCCCTCTTCATTCAGAGCCTTGGCCACCTCTTCCAAAGCAGTAAAGGTACACCCATCCTTGTGAGGACTTCCGTTCACTAATATGACTTTCATAGTTTCCCTCCTGTCGGTTTATCTCCATCATTATTATACATCAAAAACTCTGGCTACTTCTTCTAATTTTGTTATAATCGGGATATGCTGCGGGCAATGCTGCTCACATTGTTGACAACGGATGCAGTCCGAGGCTTTGCCTAAGTCCTGGGTTAAATTCCGGTAGTAGGTCTGCTGGGTGGACAGCCCATGCCGCTGCTGATTATTATACAAAGCAAAGTATTTCGGTATGGGAATCTGCATGGGGCAGCCTTCCACACAGTACTCACAGGCGGTGCAGGGAATCGCTATGTCATTGTTGATTATGGCGATAGCCTTTTGGATGAGCTCCTGTTCTTCCTCTTTTAAGGTGATGAAGTTTTGCATATAGCTTGTATTATCCATGAGCTGTCCGAGGGTGCTCATACCGCTGAGCACCATGCAGACATTAGCCAGGGAGGCTGCATAGCGGACCGCCCAGGAGGCAATGCTTTGGTCCGGGTGATAACCCTTAAAGAGTTGCGCGGCTTCTTCAGGTACAGTTGCCAAGGCCCCACCTTTGACGGGTTCCATAACGATGACCGGTTTATGATGCTTGGTCGCGACTTCATAGCATTTACGGGATTCGATTCCTTCATCCTCCCAGTCAATGTAATTGATCTGAAGCTGCACATACTCCATTTCCGGATGCTCGGTTAATATCCGATCCAGCAAGGCTGCCTTGTCATGATAAGAGAAGCCAATATGCTTTACTTTACCCGCCGCTTTTAATCTCCGCATAAATTCAAAACCGCCGTATTCCACTGTTGCAGCATACCTGGCGGCATCCAGGGCATGGAGTAAATAATAGTCAAAATAACTGACTCCGCATCGTTCTAATTGTTCGTCAAATATCCTCTGGTAATCTCCATTCTTCGTGACTAAAGATGCCGGCATTTTATCAGTGATGGTAAATGAATCCCTGGCATAGCGTTCCACAAGAGCTTTTCTCAGCGCAATTTCACTCATTCCCTGATGGTAACGATAAGCGGTGTCAAAATAGGTAAAGCCTCTCTCCAGAAAACAATCCACCATCGTGTTCACTTGTTCCTGATCGATATTCTGGGGATTCTCCTGAGCTCTTAGGGGCAACCGCATCATTCCAAATCCTAACTTTTTCACTGTTGTGCCACCTTTGTTGATGATTTTCATGAACCTCAAAAACGAGCATCCTGATATTAGTATCATAGCACCTAAACTTAACTTTAGGTCAAGACTTTTAATAATCGTTCATAAGCATTTTATAAGTACAGCGGGATTCACAGCGATCGCTGCTGTGGTTACAATGAAAATCGGCAATCTCCCCCTCCGCATTCGGATCGGCGGATGGGTAGCGGTATATTTTTAAGACAACCAGTTTGCTGGCTACACTGCATATTTCTTCCCGCTCTTCAAGCTTGTACTCCAAAGTCCCACCCTCTATCGATCATTCCCAGCATAAACGCCTTAATGATTTTTTACGGCATACCCAAATATGTGGATCGATAACGCCTTAACGGATCTTCGCCCCAAAAGGAATGAAGGCAAGCTGGGCAAATTTGAAATGTTGTATCCCGAAGGGAATCCCCAAAACAGTAAGGCAGAGCAGCAAACCAATCACCAGGTGACCCACGGCCAATTCCCATCCGAAGAGAAGTATCCAGAGAATATTCAGCAGCAATCCTCCCACACCGAAGTTCCCCAATTCGATGTCTTTGCCAAAAGGCAACAGAACAAACTGTGCTATCTTAAAACATTGAAGGCCAAAGGGAATGCCAATGATCGTAATGCACAAAATCAAACCTGCCAAAAACCACGCAATCGCCGCCAGGATCCCTCCGAATACTAACCAAATAATATTGCCCAATACATTCATACGCTTTCCTCCACTCCATCCATAAATTCTTAGTTTCGCTGTAATCGTACGCATTCTCAGTTAGTTTGGCATAAAAAACCATAATAATATTACAGTTTCCATCGGCGTAGCCTGTTCATTATAAAATACATTATGATCGTGAAATAAGGACACCTGGGTAGGTGTCCTTTGACATAGGCCATACATTCCGGCTAATCTTTAGGCTCCCGTTTCCCCTTTTTCGGCAGAAAGCGTTCATGCTCCGCCCTGGATCGCATCAGGATGGTCAGCCATTCTTCTTGAGTAAACATACGACCAAGCTGTGAAATTTTTTCTTTTAAGGTATCATACTTTTCCGGGTACTCTTCTTCGATGATATCCATCATGAGTTTTGGCTGCTCGACCTCCGGTTGAGCATTTTTCTTTTTACGGAATTTTTTAACCCTTAAATATCTAACCATAAAAACCTCAAGCTTTTCGCTTTATTGTGATTTTACCTCTGTCCATATTCTATCATAAATTGGTAAAACATCGGAGAGATCTTCAAAAACTTCTGAACCTTTTAATTCACCTTCAGCCGGATAATAGGCCGGGTCAGAAGTCAAATCATCAGGAAGCATGGCCCTGACTTCTTTTTGAGGTGTAGAATAACCGATGTAATCAGCATTTTTGAACGCTACATCTGTGCTGCACATAAAATCAATAAACTTCTCCGCCATCTCTTTGTTTTGACTGGTTTTAGGGATAACCATAGCATCATACCAGATATTGCTGCCTTCTTTAGGAATGACGTACTCCAGATCAGGATTTTCACCTTTCATAAAGACCGCATCCCCCGACCAAACCACAGCCATGGCCGCTTCATTGCCGATCATCTTATCCTTCACTTCGTCCCCTACATAGGCCATCAGCAAAGGCTTCTGCTCAATCAGCAATTGTTTTGCTTCTTCCAGCTCTTTTTCATCCCGGCTGTTCAAAGAGTAGCCCAGTTTTTTCAAGGCCACGGCAATGGAATCCCGTTGGCTGTCCAGCATCAGGATCTGCTTGGTGTATTTCTTATCCCATAAAACATCCCAGCTGTCCACCACGCCATCCACCATGGTTTTGTTGTAAATGATCCCGACGGTGCCCCACATATAAGGAACGGTGTATTCATTCTTAGGGTCAAAGGCCAGATTCTTGAAGCGATCATCAATTTTAGCGTAATTAGGGATCGCCGTCATATCAATGGTATGGAGCAAACCTTCATTGATCATTTTGGTGATCATATAATCCGAGGGAATGGCCACATCATACTTGGCTGTGCCTGCTTTAATCTTAACATACATTTCTTCGTTGGTGGCGAACTGTTCGTAGATGACATCCACATTATTGGTTTTCTCAAACTCGGCCAGGACCGATTCATCAATGTAGTCTCCCCAGTTGTAGACATAAAGCTTAGCCTGATCCGATCCGCCGCAGCCGGCAAGTCCTACAAGCATAGCGACCAGGAGCACGACCGCCCCCGCTTTTTTCAGTACCGATTTTTTCAATACATCTCCCTCTTTTCATTGGATTTATCCTTGGCCATCCGATAATTGACAAAGACCAAAATAATCATAATAAAAATAAACATCAAGGTAAGCAAGGCATTAATTTTAGGATTGATTCCCCGACGGGCCATGGAGTAAATGGTGATCGCCAGATTGGATACCCCAGACCCCGTGGTGAAGAAGCTCACGACAAAATCGTCGATAGACATGGTAAAAGCCAGCAGAAAGCCTGTGACGATCCCCGGGGAAATCTGAGGCAGAATGACCTTTTTATATGCCTCAAAAGGAGTCGCTCCCAAATCCAGGGCCGCAGCATAAGTATCGTCATTGAGCTGGCGCAGTTTCGGCAGCACTGAAAAGATTACAAAGGGCAAATTAAAGGTGATATGAGCGAAGAGCATGGTTATAAACCCCAGCTTGAACTTAATAAAAATGAAGAGCAGCATCAAGGATATTCCCATGACAATATCCGGGCTGAGCATCGGCAAGTACGTTACATTTAAGGTTATAACCTTGGGAAATCCATGCATATTATTGATGCCGATAGCCGCCAAGGTGCCGATGAGCGTAGCGATCAGTGAGGCAAGAATGGCTACCACTAAAGTGTAATATAGTGCAGAGGCAATCTGACCATCCTGAAAAAGCTCAATGTACCACCGTAATGTAAATCCATCCCAGTTCCCCCGGGACTTGGAATCATTAAAAGAAAAAATCATCAGGATCAGGATGGGGGCATAAAGAAAGAAGAAAATCAGAAAGGTATAGCTTTTCATCAAGAAAGATTTCACCAGAATCTACCCCCTTCCTGATCTTTGTCCGTCTTGGACATAATCCCCATGGTCAGGAGCAGGAAGATCATAAGGATCAGGGATAAGGATGAGCCGAAACCCCAGTCTCCGGTGGTGAGGAATTGCTGTTCGATCAAATTACCGATCAGCATATATTGCCCTCCGCCCAACAGCCTGGAAATGACGAAAGTCGTCACAGCCGGCATAAAAACCATGATAATACCTGAGGCCACGCCGGAAAGGCTTAAAGGGAAGGTCACTTTAAAGAAAGTCTTATAAGGGGTAGCCCCTAAGTCCTCCGCCGCTTCGATCAGAGAGTGGTCGATTTTTTGTAAGACGGAATAAATAGGCAAAACCATAAAGGGAAGAAAATTATAGACCATGCCCAAGATCACCGCTTTATCTGTGTAGAGGATATTTAAAGCCGGCAAGCTCAAGGCGGCCAAAAGCTGATTAATGATGCCCTTATTTTCCAACAGAGTCATCCAGGCGTAGGTTCGGGCCAGAAAATTCATCCACATGGGCAAAACAAAAAGAACGATTAAAAAGTCTCTTCTTTTTAGCCCCTTGGAGGCCAAAATCATCGCCATCGGATACCCCAGCAGCAAGCAAAACACCGTGCTGATCAGAGCGAGCCAAATCGAACGCAAAATAACCTTAAGATAGATAGGTTCAAAAACTCTTTCCAGATGTACTGCAGTAAAGCGAATCCCCTCGGGACCGCTTTCAAACAGACTGAAATAAACCACCAAAATCAGCGGGACAATGGTGAAGATCAGCATCCACAACAGATAGGGAGCGGTCAGTAATTTTTTTTTCAATCACCTTTCACCTTCTTCATAATGTGAATATCATTGGGCAGGATCTTGAGTCCAACCTCATTCCCCACTTCTTCCATCTGTGTGCTGTGCACCATCCAGCAAAACTCGCTGCTCTGAATCATCATTTCATAATGAACACCCTTAAAGACTACGGATTGAACCTCGCCGGTGAGCATCCCTTCCTCCGCCGCTACCAGCTTCAAATCTTCGGGACGGATGACCACATCCACCCCTTCGTTGGCGCTAAACCCCTTATCCAGGCAGTCAAACCGGCGGCCGTGGAAATGGACCAGGAAGTCCTGGAGCATGACCCCGTCCAAGATATTGCTTTCCCCGATAAAGTCGGCCACGAAAACATTCTTCGGTTCATTATAAATATCGATGGGAGAGCCAATCTGCTGGATTTTCCCTTCATTCATCACCACCACGGTGTCGGACATGGTCAGGGCTTCTTCCTGATCATGGGTGACAAAGATAAAGGTGATCCCCAGGCGCTGCTGAATTCGTTTCAGCTCCAGCTGCATTTCTTTGCGCAATTTTAAATCCAAAGCGGCCAGAGGCTCATCCAATAGCAGAACCTCCGGTTCATTGACGATGGCTCTGGCAATGGCTACCCTTTGCCGTTGTCCGCCGCTTAAGGAATCAATATTCCTTTTTTCAAAGCCTTTAAGGTTCATCAGCTCCATAACCTGGAGCACCTTCGCGTAAATGGCCTTATTATCAACCTTCTTAATCCGCAGACCAAAGGCAATATTCTCGAAAACATTCATATGGGGAAACAAGGCATACTGTTGAAAGACCGTATTGACTTTTCGCTTATAAGGCGGAACATCATTGATCTTTTTGCCCTCAAAGAGGATATCCCCACCGGTAACATTTTCAAACCCTCCAATGATTCGAAGGGTTGTGGTTTTTCCGCAACCGCTCGGTCCAAGAAGGGTTATAAACTCATTGCGCAAAATATATAAATTTATGTTATCCAGGACTTGTACCCCGTCATACTCTTTCGTCACGTTGACAAGCCTGATGATCTCTTCGCTCATGCCAGACCTCCTCAAACCAAAGCCGGTTGTCGAAAACCGGCAGTTATTAAAAACATAACAATGTCTATTTTACATTTTAACAGAATATCGTCAAGAATTCTTCAGGAAAAAATAAAAAATATATCGGCAATTCTCTTATTCCCTCAGCAAAGAACCGTTTACAGCCCGGAGACTTGTAAACGGTTCCAATACAACGATTCAGTAGCAAGAAATATCTTCACGGGATGCAATCACAGCAGCTGTGTCTTAGACATAAGCTGACACCAGGCACCGCCTGCCTACAACTTCCATTGAAATACAAGATTGTTTGTTGTTAAAATAGGGACAAGGAAGGGATGAATGATGACTGTAAAAAGGATTGCTATCAAACTTGCTATTATCACTGCACTTATTTTTTTGAGCCTGGCATCATTCAGTTTTTATTTCTATCATATGGTCATTGAACGAAAACCCAATGACCCTTGGTCCCAAAACACAAGATTGACGTCCATATCTATGGAAAGCAATGAGGTGCAAACCTTCCCTGTGATGGCAATGGCTATCAGCCCTGCTTCCACCGAGCTTGCTGATTCTGGGGATTTCTCCCCGACTGAGCAGACTCCTCCAAGCTGGGTTGAAAGTCAGCCTTATGAGTTCTGGACGGTTACCTCCGAAGATGGGTTTAGGCTGGCGGGCTATTATATTCCAGCCAGGATACCGACTACCAGAACAGTTATTATAGCCCATGGCTACAGAAGCCAGGCACTGGAAATGGGGGAATTCGCCAAATTCTATTCAGAAAAGCTGGGTTATAACGTCTTGCTTCCCGATGCCAGAGGCTATGGCACCAGTGAAGGGGACTTTATCGGGTTTGGCTGGCCGGATCGCAAGGATTATCTGCTCTGGATTCAGGAAACCACGGAGAAGGTGGGGCCTGATGCTCAAATCACCTTACATGGTCTTTCCATGGGCGGAGCCACTGTGATGATGGTCAGCGGTGAGAGCCTGCCTGAACAAGTGAAAGTCATCGTGGAAGACAGTGGCTATACCTCAGTTCAAGATGAACTTGCTTACCAGCTTAAACGCATGTACAATCTTCCTGCTTTTCCTTTGCTTCCGGCTGTGAGTCTGTTCACGGATATTAAGGCAGGCTATAATTTTTCTGAAGCTTCGTCTTTAAGGCAGGTGGAAAAAAACCAAACTCCAATGTTGTTCATTCACGGGGCTCTGGATGATTTTGTACCTGTAGAAATGGCCCTGCAGCTCTATGATGCCTGTAAAGCGGAAAAGAAGCTCTATTTGGCTGAGAACGCCGTTCATGGCATGGCGTTTTACACAGATCGGCCTGCTTATGAAGCGATTGTTGAAGATTTCATCGGCTTGTTTATGGGGCATTAAAGCATGCTCACCTATGGGAGTAATATCTCAGCAGGTCTTCAACGCTAACGACACCTACCACTTTGCTATTTTCAACAACCGGCATAGCAACGATATGATTGCTTAAGAGCTTGTCGGCAGCTTCCCGTACACTCTCATCCGGATGAACTGAAACCACATCTTTAGCCATAACCCAATCCACAGGACAAGATTCAATATGACCAGGCTGAATCATAAAGCGGAAAATATCCGCTTTGACGACCATGCCGATCAGCAGGTTATGCTCGTTAACCACAGGCAACCCATTTACTTTCTTTTCGGTCATTATTTTCAACACATTTTCAATCGGGTCTGTTTCCCTGACCGTAACAAATTCCTTTTCCATGACTGCTCCGATTCTCATTATGCCCATCGCCTCCTTAATATCAGTTATATTCAACACATGACTTTGTTTACCTTCAAGGATCAGTCGACGAATAGCATATTTCTCTTAGACGCTCCACTTTAGTTACCCTTTATAACTCACTCCCATAATTCACTTATTTCACCAATCTGTCTTAGGTTGGCAAAGTGTGGTCTATTGAAGACCTATCAAAAAGTTGAGCGCAACACTCCATGTGCTATCTTAAAGCACTGCCTATTTTCTTTTCCTCCTCTTTCACTTAAAATGAAAAGGGTTAATATCGCTAGAACTGCAGAGCTTCTTCAGGAAGGAGAGACTTAAAATTAAAACTAAAGTGATCAGACTACTACAATTACTGGTTATCGTTTTTCTCGTTGGAGGACTCTCTGTTCTTAGCATAAATTTTTATGTTCATTCCTTTAGCGCAAAGTATATAGTTACGATGGATAAACCTTTACCCCAAACCGATGCCATTTTAGTGCTGGGGGCTTACTTTAATCCAAACACAGGAAAACCCTCTGATATGCTGGGAGATCGCTTGGAAACAGCCTATGAAGTTTATACTAAAAACCCAGACACAAAAATTATCGTGAGTGGTGATCACGGTCGAAAAGAATATGACGAAGTTAATGGTATGAAGGATTATTTAATGGCCAAAGGGGTTCCTGATGAGCATATCTTTATGGATCACGCCGGGTTTTCGACCTATGAAAGTATGTATCGAGCAAAGGAAATCTTTCAGGTTCAAAGCCTAATCGTCGTCACTCAGGATTATCACTTATACCGGGCAATCTTTGATTCCCGCAAGATGGGGATCGAATCGTACGGTGTTATCGCTGATAAACGATATTACCTTGGCATAAATTATTATAAACTTCGTGAAGTCGCCGCTCGGAATAAGGACTTTCTTTATGCTTTGGTTAAGCCTGAACCAACCTTCTTAGGCGAGCCTATTCCCGTTTGGTCAAATGGTCAGTTAACAAATGATCGATAAGGCGGTTCCTCATCTCTCATCATGTTGATCCTCTGTAAATAACAAAAACACCCTTCGTAAAGACGAAGAGTGTCGAAGACTTCTCCCTAATATGTGACTTATAGGATCGTGAATTACCTTGATCATCACCCGTTGACTATCGTCCCTCCATTAACATGGAGCATCTGCCCCGACATATAGGCAGAACCCTCGCAAGCAAGGAACAAATAGGCCGGAGCCAATTCCACCGGCTGTCCGGCCCGCTGCATGGGAGTAGTGCTGCCAAAGGTGGAAACCTCATTGGCGTCGAAAGATGCCGGAATCAGCGGCGTCCAGATGGGGCCGGGTGCTACGCCGTTGACACGGATGCCCTGTTTGATCAGTGATTCGGAAAGAGAACGTGTGAAAGCCACGACTGCTCCTTTGGATGCGGAATAGTCGATAAGTTTGGCATCCCCTTTATAAGCTGTAATCGAAGCTGTATTGATAATCACGGAGCCGTATCTGAGATGAGGAAGTGCTGCCTTGGTCAGATACAGCATGCCGAAAATATTGGTGCGAAAGGTTTGCTCAATTTGTTGAGCAGTAATATCGAGAAGAGAATTCTGGGGGTGCTGTTCCGCTGCATTGTTCACGAGGATATCCAATCCTCCCAAGGTATCCAAGGTTTTTTGCACAGCTTGATTGCTGAAATTTTCCTCGCCAATATCCCCTGGGATCAGCAGGCAGCGTCTCCCCAGCTGCTCAATTCTCTCCTTGGTTGCCTGGGCATCAACCTGTTCATCAAGATAAACGATGGCAATATCGGCACCTTCCTTGGCATAGAGAATGGCTACCGCTTTCCCGATGCCACTGTCTCCGCCGCTGATCAAGGCGACTTTGCCCTGTAACTTGCCGCTGGGCCGATAGTTCAGGTCCTCGAAGATGGGGCTGGGATTCATTAAGGTTTCCAGTCCGGGCTGCTTATCCTGGTGCTGGGCAGGAAAAGTGGGTTGAGGAATTTTGGTTTCACTCATTGCTATCACTCCTTCGCTTGTTCAGGGACAACAAAAACTACAAAACTATTATAATGTTGCCCTGTAAGGGTGATATCAATTCCCCAGAAATGGCTGTAATCAAGACTTAGGTTTATTCTCCGGTTATTTCCTGACCAGTGTTGAATCCGGACATTTAGTTGCGATGGAGAGTTCTAAACACTGCCTTGCGTATTCAGCAAGCTCTTTTTTAGGAGTACCGAATATTATGGCGGTAGCGTTGATGGTGAACTTTTTGTCCATCCCCTCACTCCAGCCGGAAGATGATTTTATATTGATGGCTTTTCCCGTAGAAGAAAACCAAAAATGCTCTGTTCCTTCGCTGAAACCTTTGATATGCCCTACAAAACCATGTTTGTTCTTCACCCAGCGGAGGATCTCACCGCCCCAGTGGAGCAGAGCTTCTTGTACAGGGAGGGTGCTGCTTTCCTGCTTAAAGGTTAATTCATAGCTTTCCGAGAAAATCTCAGGTTCTTCATTAAGGGCAGCATGAACCTTTGGCAGCGTGTTTTCGTGCCGGTGTTCAGACCCATGACAACTTTCGCATTCACAAGCATGACCATGCCGGTGCTGCTCATGCTTGTGCTCACTCATTTCTCCACACCGCCTCACGCCAGATTTCCGGGTTAATTCCCCTAAAAGCTGATACACAATGAATTTGCGCTGCAGGATTAAGATGATGCAGGCTTTTTTCTATTTCGGCCAAGGCCTCATGGTGCATACAGTCGATCTTATTGAGAAAAATCAGATCCGCCTTAGCGATCTGACCTTCAACAAGCCCGGGGACGATCTCCATCAGTTCTTCCCAACGTTCAGCATCGGCGACGATCATGATCTTCAGGTTTTCGACTCCCTTGCCATAGGTGTGAATGGTTTCCGCGATTCGATGGGGATAAGTCATTCCCGTGGCCTCCACGATCACCCACTGGGGATCATAGGTTTCATAAAGCTCATTTAAAGTCACAGTCAGTTCAGAGGTCAATGTGCAGCAAATACAACCGGAGAAAAGCTCCCGAACCATCAGCCCATTGGCTTTGAGGATTTTATCATCAATCCCTGTCTCACCCACTTCATTCTCGATAATAATTAAAGAGGGTTTGGCCGGGTTGGTTGCTTGGGCGGTTAGATTATTCTCCACCAGGAACTTGGCCGCAGAGAGAATCAAGGAGGTCTTACCCGCGCCCAAAAAGCCGCCAAAGAGTAAAACGTTCATGTTATACCTCCTTTTGGAAATGCCAGATTATTAATAAAGCTCTTTTGAAACTGGGGATGATTAGCCAACTCGACAAACTCTGCTTTCTCGGCAATGGCCTGGCAGCGTTGAATGTGCTTGTGTGAAAGCAAAGCCTTGGCAGCCCCTTCTCCCGCCGCATTGCCCACGGAGCGGATTCTGTTTCGTTCTTGTATAGGGATTAAGCCAATAGCCAAGGCGCTGTCCAAATCCACAAAACTGCCGAAAGCACCGGCGATAAAAACCTGTTCAATGTCTTCTGGGTTGACGCCCAAGGTCTGCATTAAGATTTGCGATCCTGTGCAAATCGAGGACTTAACCAGTTGAAGCTCCCGCACATCCCCTTGGGTAATGACAATATCCGAACCGTTGGCGCTTTCCTCGGCAAAGGCCAGTACAAATTCCCGCTGCCCCTCCTTCTCCCTTATTCTGGACCGGAGCTCAGGAGAGAGCTGCGCCATTTGACTGTTCTCCGCAAATCGCCCTGAAGAGGTGATGATCCCCCTGCGCACCATTTCGGCGAGAGCTTTAATGATTCCCGATCCACATATTCCGGCAGGCTTCTGAGCGTTAATCGTTCGGATCAGGACATCCTCTTGGATGCTGATATCATCGATGGCTCCATCCGTGGCCCTCATACCGCAGGAAAGCTGGGCGCCTTCAAAAGCGGGGCCGGCAGCTGTAGAGGTAACAATCATTCGCTCCCGATTGCCGAGAACAATCTCTCCGTTCGTTCCTAAATCGATCAATAAGGTGAGCTTGGGAGTCAGATCCTGATCCATAGCCAAGATAGCTGCTGTGGTATCTGCACCCACAAAACTGGCAATATTGGGGATAAGAATCACCCGTCCCCCCGGGTGAATATCCAGGGAAAGTTCCTGGGGTGGAAAAGGTGACAGTGATTTAAAGGCTTGCACATAGGGAGGGATAGTCAGGCTGGTAGGTGAGATCCCCATCAGAAGGTGTTCCATGGTTGAATTTCCCACGACGGTCACCAGATAAATATCCTGTACCCTTATCCCGCTTATGGAGCAAAGCCTGCGGATCAGGGTACTTAGACAATGGCGAATCAGATCAGAAAGTTGTTTTAATCCTTCCGGCTTCTCCGCCGCTTTAATGCGGGAGATGACATCGGCACCATAGGCTGACTGAGGATTGGTTTCGGCTGCGGCAGCAACCGCCTCCCCCCTATTCATGTCCATAAGCATTCCAGCCACTGTAGTACTTCCGATATCGAAAGCTACTCCGTAAAGAACTGAGGAAGTATCTCCTCCTTCCACAGCTGTCACATGATCGCCCAAGTGAATCAAAGTATAGCTCTCTGTCTTGGTCTGGGCCAACAAAGCCATATCCCGTAATGCGGTGATATGTAAATCCTGCTTCTCTTGCGATTGCAGCTCATTAACGTTGCTGATCATTTCCTGCAGCGAGTAGTTTTGCGCTAAAGTCGGATAGGTCGGTCGCACCACCGACTTGCTGAGTACTGGAGCCCTATCCTCAAGGGAAATATGGATTCTCCCGATTTCCCCTTTCGCCGTGACTCCTCTTTGGGTGATGTCAGCCAATACGACTTGACCTAATGGATAAACCCGGCAGGCTAAGTACGAGCCATCATTTTCAGGTTCAGCAGGATTTCCCTGCCCATCCGTCACCTGTCCGCTCAGAACCCGGACCTTGCATTTGCCGCAGGTTCCTTGGCCGCCGCAGACCGACTCTAAAAACACACCTGCATCCGTTAAGATATCCATAAGGGTCCAGGCCCTGTTTTTAACAGCAATGGGGTTTTGACCCCCAATGATGATTCGGGAGGTTATTTCTTTACCCATTGAATAAACCTCGCTCAATCTCTGGTTAGTTATCCTCTACTGGGACATACCGATAATTTGCCAAAGGGGTTCATTAGTGTCATGGCATAAATGGGTTAAAGTAACGATTTCCCCGGGAGGAACAATGACAAACTCATCATCCCAAGGACCTGTGAGCAATTTCTTGAGGTAGCTTGTGGAGCCTGGTATGATCTGATGGCTTAGTTTCAAGGTAGCGGCTATCTTTTCCGTAAGTTCGAGGAAGTCGGCTATCTCATAGGCCCCTGTATCAATTACGGCCAACCGGTGATAATGATTAAGGATTTGTCTGAACAGGCGCTCCGCCTTTTCCTTGCCATAGCGTTTCACAGCATACTGGTATTCCTGCCAGATGTTGCTTTCGAATTCCAGCCACCCTTTGGTGAGATAATAGGTGCCCATTTCTTCCGATATTTTCTTCCTGGCGTGCTGAGAACCCAGGAGAAGACTGATGCAATCATCAACACAGGGAAAGACCAGCTGGGCATGAGGGGAAGTCAGCCCCAGTAAAGAGTTGCCGCAATACCCAAAGGCCAGGAGAATACGGTCCACATTGGTGATTCTGGCCAACTCCTGCTGGAGGCGCTTATTTAAGGTATCTGTGTAAAGATGCAGCCCCGATTCTATCCATAGCACAGGGAATGGGCAGTCAGCCTCTTGAATCGCGCTGTTAAGTTCATCCTTAAGGGTATGGCAAGCGATGATTACAGTCTTCATACAATTCACCTTCAGGATATTTCTTGATGTGTTTTCAGATTGAAGAGAGAGGAGCAGAGTTTTACTCCTTCTGAGCAATCTTTAACCCAATAATCTGCCTTGGTATACTGTCTGACCTGTTCATTAACTAAACCGCCAATGACCACCTTTACCCCCGGTCTTAGTCCCATTTTCTCAAGAGCTTGAACGGTCAGGCGCATTGAATCATAGGATTGGGTGATCAGTCCCGATAAACAGACGATGGAGGCCCTGTGTTCAATACATCCTTCGGCAAATCTTTCCGGAGCCACATCCACGCCCAGGTCAATGACCTTGTGCCCATTAAAGCGAAGCAAGCTAATCATTAAATTCTTGCCTATATCATGGATATCTTTTTTGACGGTTCCGAACAAAATCGTCGCCGAGGGTTCGATTACAGCGATGGCATTAGTCTGGTCTGACACCAGGCTGATGACATCCTTAAAGATCTCTGCAGACATCATAAGATCCGCCAGGAAGTACTTTCCCTGGTCGTATAAATGACCGACTTGGGTCATTCCCTGGCGCGTCTCTTCAATAATTTCTATGGAGTCTTTGCCGCTTTGTATTTCCGACACCGCCAGAGCTAACACTTTATCCACATCGAGACGGGTTACCGCGGCCACCAGCATGCTTTCAACCATACGCATTCCTTCCCCTCTAACATGAAGTCCTTCTTAGCCAAAAAAACTCCGTGTGGAAGCGATCAGATGATATTTTTCGCCATGACAGATCATAATGGATAATCCTAAGGGTGTATTTTGTCTTCCATAAACCAATTGTTCAACTTTCAAGGCGGGAATTCCGGAAGATGCTTCTAACAGCTCGGCCTCAGCCTGGTGCAAAGATACGGCGGAAATGGTGACCTGATTGCCTTCGGTGATGATTCCTGTATGCCTGGCAACAGCTTCAGGAAAATCAGCATACTTAATTTCCTGTTCCACCAGGGGCTGCCCCCGCTGATAGGTCAGATAACGATTCTCCACCGCCACCGGTTCCCCCTCAATAAGGAGCAGCCTGCGAAATTGAATAAGTTTGGTTCCGGGTTTAATCTGAAGGCGTAACGCGACCCCATCTTCCGCTGCTATAACATTGATAGCGAGCAATCTAGAATCATAGTCTTGCGGGTTTTCCGATCCGTGTTCGGCAAGATTAAGAATGAGCTCACTGAGATTCGGGTGAGCAACAAAGCTCCCCTTACCGCGGAAGGATTCAATCAGCCCTTCCTGAGCTAAGAGCCTCAGGCCATTGCGCACGGTCATTTTACTGATTCCGTATTGCTCACCCAGTTGAGTCTCTGAAGGCAAAGCATCACCCGGCTTAAGTTCGCCGGCCAGGATCTTTTCTTTTAAGTCTTCAGCAAGTTGAAAATAAACCGGTACAAAGGATTCTCGAGTCTTCATAACAGCCTTCTCCCTTTAGGTAATGATAGACAAAGGCAGCAGTCTGCCTTTGTCTATTGTATCATCAATTATTTAGAGGTTACAGACGCCACCATGGCTTGAACATTTTCTATTTTGGCATCAATAGGAATATCACAGCCTGGGTGGAGGATAAACCCTGTGGGACCTATTTCTTCGATCAATTTCCGGCAGTAGTTATGAACAGCATCCGGCGTTCCCAGGGTAAGCAGGGCCGCGGGTACATCACCCATAATACACATGGTATCTCCCAATATTTCTTTGGCCTTATAGATATCGGTCATGCCATCAAGCTCCAGAATGATTTTTCCCTTCGGGAAATCTTTGAAGCGCGCCAAGTCCCGGGTCCAATCAGAATCAAAGTGAAGAATAGGGGTAATTCCGGCGTCAAGGATTTCATAAATCAGTTTCTCATAATACGGGAAAACAAAGCGATCCCATTGGGCCTGAGACAGCATTTCACTGGCTGCCCGCCAGCCCCCCAGCCAGAGATACTCTGAACCCAGTTGTTTAGACCCTGCTATACTTTGAGGAGCCATGAAAGGTAAAGCGGCATCCATGGCAGCCTGCACCTTGTCCGGTATTTTAAACATATCCCGCACAAATTTAGAAAATGAACGGCCGCCACAGAACATTTCATAGGGGATTGTTGTTACACCCCCACCGCCTGTCAAGGTAGGAATACCGGCTTCTTTCCACATCTCGGCCACCTTGGAGGCATTTTGTCCATCAGCCATAATTTGCGGGAGCAATTCAGGACCAAAGTGTTCTGTTACATAGGACATCAGCCAGTTGGGCCAGCCTTCTTCAACAATCCGATCATAGTCACTCTGCTTCATCAATTCGGCCTCAACGACCTGCCACAACTCATTTTCCGGGAGTTCCTCTCCCGGCCGTTTGATCTTACTTAGCCAGGCCATTTCCAGCCCATATTTAAAGTAGCTTCCATAATCGACACCGTCCGCCCCGCCGACTTTTTCCACAGTTTTAATCATGGCTTCGGCCGAAACTAAGCTGCTGCTTATAAATTCAGCCACCGACATAGTTTGAGCCCGGGCTGCAAAGGCTGCAAATTCGAGCACCACAGGAGTCCGATCCGTTTTCCCGAGAGCCACGGCTTTCGCTATTCTTTCTTTCCGTTCCTTATATAACTGACTGTTTGACATGAGTTTCACTCCTAACTTTTACTTCTTTCCTGAGTAACCTAGGCGTGATCATATAACCCTTCCCGATAGGCGTTATTGTAGGCCCGGCAATGCCTATCCAGTCCAAGCAAGGCCATTGAGCCTTTCAGTGAGCCTAACATTCCTTTGTCCGTAGGATTAAGAATATAACTATCCATACCCGCACTCATGGTTTGGACCATGAAGAGACGATTGAGAACTTTGCGGGCAGGTAATCCATAAGAGATATTGCTTAATCCACAAATGGTGTGAACGCCTGGATAACCCTCCATAATAGTTCGAATAACCTTTAAAAGTATTTTGCCGGTTTTTTGATCCGTGCTTATAGGAGTCACCAAGGGGTCTATATAAATAGCTTCCAGGGGCACTCCAGCCTGAACAAGCCGATTAATAACACTATCGGCAATTCTCAACCGATCTTCCAGCCCTTTCGGCATTCCTGAATCTTCAATGCAGAGGGCAATGATCTTGGTCCTGTATTCCAAAACCAGGGGCAATACAGCCTGCCAGCGGGCAGTTTCATTGGAAATTGAGTTGATCATGGGCTGTCCATGCCGGGCTCTTTGCAGACCTTCACTTAAAGCTGCGGGGTTGGGGCTGTCGATACTCAAGGGTAAGGCCGATACCTCCTGAATAGTATCCACAAGCCAGCCCATAGCGGCGATTTCCTGTTCCACTAAATTTCCGCAATTCACATCAAGGTAGGTTGCTCCAGCTGCCTCTTGGGCCTTAGCCACCTGCTGAATGGTTTCGGCATCCCTGTTTAAGACAGCAGTTTTGATTTCTGTACGACTGGTATTGATCAATTCTCCGACAATGAGCATCCCAGTGCCTCCTCTTCTGATCACCATGCACTATAGAATGGCTGATTCCAGGCTGATTTTAAGCTGAGAATTTTTGAGCGACTTCCACTGCTTCCTGAGCACTCCTGCAGACCGCATCCGCCTTTACATAATCACATACCGATTGGTCAACAGGACCGCCGCCGATAAGAATTCTCAGCTCATTCCTGAGGCCGGCTTTTTCAATCTCTTCGATGGCCGCCTTTATATTATCAAAGGCAGTCGTAAGCAAACAGGAGAACCCGATGACCTTTGGCTTATATTCTTTGATCCCTTCGATAAATTTTTCAGTAGGTACATCAACGCCAAGATCAATCACGTTAAAGCCATTGCATTTTAAAACCGTGCTGACAATGTTTTTCCCGATGTCGTGGATATCGCCATAGATTGTGCCCAAGACGAAATTTCCTAAATGAGATTGCTCTGTTCCGGATAAATCACCCAGTGCACTGATCGCTTCATTGAAAATTTCAGCCGACATAATCAATTCAGAGAGAAAATACTCTTTCGCTTCATACTTTTGACCAACCGCCTGCATGCCTTCCTGCAGCTCCTGAATGATATCCAGCCCAGGAACGCCTTGTTCCTTTAACGCCTGTACTCCCGCCAAGACGGCATCCTCATCCAGTGCTCCCAGTTTTTTCGCTAATTCACCGCTCAAAATAAAGACCTCCTTTTAGTATAGTTGTATATACTAGTATACTTCTATTCCAAGAGTAAACCAAATCTTCGCAATTGTAAAGACAATTAATATCCTTCAAAACGACAAAATTCTTCAAGAAAAAAATACTGCCAAATTCTGCACTATTCTGTTACAATGTAGGCAAGTACATAGAAAGGGAGGGGAATTATCATGTATGCAACTGTAGAATCTGACTGCATTGGTTGTGGCTCCTGCGAAGCTGTATGCCCGGAGATCTTTCGGATGAATGATGACGGACTGGCTGAGGCTTATGTTAATCCTGTTCCAGCGGAACTGGAAGAGAGTGCCAAGGAAGCTGCCGATATGTGTCCTGTTAATGTCATCATTTTGGAATAAAATAAGAAGGATTCCACATGACAAAGGCTTAGAAATGAACAATCATTTCTAAGCCTTTGTATTTTAATCAATCCGGATGTTTAGAGTATGCCTAAGCCAATGGGAATGCCGGAGGTATAGAAAAGATACCTCCCCATAATTTCTCCGACGATTAAGATCCCCACCGCTGTATATAAAAAGCCCTTTTGATTGATGAATTTTCCTGTGCGTGAAATAAGGAAAAGGAAAACCCCGCCCAACATCAGCAGCCAACGCAGGAAAACGGCAGCGCTGTAACCACCGGCCAGCAAGGCGGCACTTTCCTGGCCGGCCCCTGCCATTGCCCCTAAGCCGGCAACATAGTTGGGAAGAAAAGCGATTTGCACCAGGACGATGCCGAGAACGAAAAGCTCAAGCCTGGGGAGCTTTTCCCTGCCTTTTTGTCCGCTGGACACATAGAAGACGATGGCCCCCAGAACCAGGGTGGTAGCATAAAAATCAACCAAGGTGTTGGCACTTTGCCAGGCCGGGATGATCGTCTCCATATAAAGTTTAGCCATGGCGAATACGGCGGCCAAACCTGATAAGCAGGCTAAATACCCGGCTGTTTCTTTAAGGGAATGGGCTTTATGGGACCGTTCCAGCCACCAAAAGACCGCCAGCAGTACAAAGAAGCCGCCGCTGAAGAAAATCTCCCTGCTCAGCCAGGACCCCATGAAATTGGACATACTGGTCAGGGCTAAGAAAGGTTTCCCTAAGTGAAGCAGCGAAGCGATGATGCCCACTGCACTCAGGATTAATGCACATAAGGTATTGGTCTGATAAGCGGAGGCTTCTTTGTCCCGAAGCCGGAGAAATATTGCCCACAGGACTGCTCCCACAGCCGCTTGCATACTCAGGGTAAAGATGATCAATGGCATTTCTTTCATGGTGAAGCTCTCCCTTCTACTTTATTGCAGCCTTATGGGGCGTAATAACCAAGGAAGGTTTGGTGATATCGGCACTGGGCAACCCTTTGACCTGAGCAATTTCTCCATATTCAGCTCGCAGTTCATCAAGGGGGCCGAATTTCAATACCCGCATAATGCAAGCATCGACACAGGCCGGATTTTTTCCTTCCTTTTGCAGATCAATGCAGAAGTTGCATTTGGATGCTGTCTTTCCGGCAACCTGGGGCACTTCATAAGGGCAGGACCAGGTACAGTAACCGCAGCCTATGCACTTATCCTGATCCACCAAGACGATACCATCTTCCTCCCGTTTGTACATGGCGCCGGTGGGACAATTCTCCGCACATTTAGGATGTTCACAATGATTGCAGCCCAGAGAGAGCCAGTAAGCAAAGACATTGCTTTTGAATACGCCGTTTTCTTCGATGCAGGAGCCGCCGGTAAATTCATGAACCTTTCTCCAGCGCAAGCCGTCTGCCAAATCATTTTTATCCTTACAGGCAATCTGACAGGTAAAACAGCCAATGCAATTGTGCTGATCTACATAAAAACCGTATTGATTTGCCATCCCCATCACCTCCTACGCTTTCTCTACTTGGACTAAATTCGTATGCTGAGGATTGCCCCAGGCCAGAGCGGTGGGCTCCCAAGTGGTCAAGGTGTTGATACATCCTCTGGTATCCACGCCCTGAGCATCAGGGGTATACCAAGCTCCTTGAGGAAGAGAGCATACCCCTGGGATGAGACGGGGAGTAACCTTCACTTTGACTTTTACCGTCCCTCGATCGTTAAAGATCTTGACCGTATCGTCATCTTCAATTCCTCTCGCCGCGGCGTCCTGAGGGTTGAGCCATAGCTTCTGAGGCTCCGCTTCCTCCATCCAGGGCAGATTATCAAAGGTGGAATGGACACGGCGTTTGCTGTGATGGCCGATGCATTGCAGGGGATATTTTTCTTTCAGAGCGCCTTTCGGACCTTCTGCAACAGCTACATATTTAGGAACAGCCGGTATTCTCTCCGGATTATTCATATCGTAGAGAGTTTTGGAGAAAATCTCCACCTTTCCGGAGGGAGTTTGCAGCGGGTTCTTTTCCGGATCCTCCACAAAGGCTTGATAAGCAATAACTTTCTTAGGTTTCGTCTTATAAATGCCCTTTTCCCGGAATGCTTCGAAAGACGGGAAGTCGGGATGAGCCGCCTGAGCCACAGCGACACATTCGCGCAAATATTGCTCCTGGCTTTTTCCTTCATCAAATTTATCAAGGACGCCCAGGCGTTTGGCCAGTTCTGTGCAGATTTCATAAACACCCTTGCACTCATACAAAGGGTCCACCAATTTTTGCCCATACAGGGCAAGCCCTTGTCCCAAAGCCCGGGTGACGATATCCTCCTGCTCAAATTGTGTGATATCGGGGAGGATGATATCGGCATACTCCATACTGGGGGTCATAAAATTCTCAATGCCCAGGATAAATTCGCATTTCGATGTATCTTTCAATAACTCGGTGGTCCGTCCGGTATCGGAATGCTGATTGATCAAGGCATTGCCGCCATAATTCCAGATAAACTTGATGCCATGCTGCAACCGGTCCGCACCTTGCAGGCCACCATTTTCTTTGGTGTGGTTGCCTCCTTTTTCAATGGCATCGGTAAACATAAAGAAGGATACTTTGGTTTGTATTGGATTTGTTCCTGCAGGGTATGCCCCCATTTTTACGGAAGTAAAGCCTTCATACATACCGGGATTAGCGCCGAGTTTGCCCATATTCCCTGTCATCAGGGCTAAAAGAGGAACAGAAAGAGCCTGGAATTCTCCGTTGGCATGGCGCTGCATGCCCCGTCCCTGCAGAATAAAGCAGGGCTTGGCACCGGCAATCTCTCTGGCCAATTGTATAATCGTTTCTACAGGAACACCTGTGATTTCCGATGCCCATTGCGGAGTTTTCGGCTGTCCATCGCTGACTCCCAGCAAGTAGCTCTTATAGGAATTTCCTGCCGGAACTCCCTCAGGCATGTGCTCTTCATCAAAACCTATACAATACTTGTCCAGAAAGGCTTGATCATGAAGCTCCTCTGTCAGTATGACATAAGCAAGGCCTGCCACAAGTGCCGCATCAGTGGTCGGACGAATAGGAATCCACTGGTCGGCAAAGGTGCCTACCGTATCACTGTGACGGGGATCGATGACAATAACTTTGGTTCCGTTTTCTTTCGCTAATTTGAGATAGTATGTTGAATTAAGACCACCCACTCTTGTGCTGGCGGGATTATCGCCGAACATCACGATCAGCTGGGCATCTGAAAAACTGGTGGGTGAGCTTCCTCCATAACCGGCTCCAAACATATAAGGAATGGCATACATATAATTGGCCTGGCTGTAGTTGCCATAAAAGCTCAGATATCCTCCCAGTGCATTAAGAAGTCTCGCAGATGCTCCCCCTACATAGCTTTGGTTAAATGCCCCACCTACCCCTGAAGCATAAATAAAATATACCGATTCATTGCCATATTGATTGATAATACGTTTTAACTCAGAAGCTGTGGTATCCAGAGCCTCTTCCCAGGAGATCTTCTCCCATTGCCCGGCTCCCCGCTCCCCCACTCGTTTCATGGGGTATTTCAGCCGATCCGGATGATAGAGGCGCTGACGCTGGGATCTCCCTTTCAAACAAGCCCTGGCCTGAAGATTATCCGGAGTATCCGGTCCCTCATTGTCCGTCACAAAACTCAGGACAACACCGTCCTTCACCTGGGCTTTAATCTGACAGCGCCCGCCGCAATTATGCCAACATATCGAAGGCTTTATTTCCGCATCAAGATGACGGTTTCCGGCTTGAGCAACTGCCGGTTCAGCTCCTGCTCCCGAAGTTAGGGGCATGCATCCCACCAGTGTCGATGAGCCGGCAACAGCTGCGCTCCATTTCAAAAAGGAGCGGCGACTGACCTTGAAATCTTTATTTACCATTTTCCTACCTCCGCTTCGCCCTTAAATTTTTTAGTTTCTGAGTCTGATGTTATCCATCCGCGCTTCCCTGAGCCCCCTTTCGCTGGGGAAGATTCTCTTCTGTAGCCTCCGTTTTGCTTGTACTTGTGAATCCTTTTGCTTTTATCTCTCCACTAATGCTTGCCTTTAACCTCCTTTCCGCCTCTCAGCCCTATAGTAGATTATTCGTTACTATATTGTGTATATTATCACATAGATATTAACAGTTTATTGCTAAATATTAATAAAATATTATTTTTTCTGATATCTCTCCGTGCAAGCCTGAAGGGTGCCGCGGGCTGCTTCTTAGCAGCCCGCGGCACCCTTCAGGTCTTTTATCTAGAGGCTGGCAGCCTTGGCAATCATCTTCTCCACCAGATTGATGGCCATAACTTCCAGCCCTTCCGTATTCAGATGCATGCTGGCTGTGGCGTCATAAAGCAGATTGGCCTTGGCCGGCCATTCGTCGTCGGCCAGCCACAGAATCAAGGCCAGCTCAAGTTTGGGCAGAACCTCTATGGCATAGGCTATGTCTCCCATTGCCAGTTTTTTGCCTTTGAGCATCTGGCATATGGACTCGAATTTCTCCGGTGAGTTGCCGAAGTGCTCGGCTATCGGATCCATAGCTTCCAGCTTAAAGGCTCCATAGTGGTTGTTTCCGCCCGGCAGCTCTCGGAAGGATATCCAACGTCCGGTAGGCTGGACTCCGCATACTTCTGTCAGATACTGAAGGATCAGAATCTGATCAGTGATGTCCTCACAGGGGCTGATTTCCCCTTCGGGGTACCAGACCCGGTAATGTTCACCCCCATAGAAGAGGACCAGACTGGATTCGTCATAAGGAGCAGCTCCGGACAGCTCCAGAATCTTGGCAAAACTGCGCTTGGCAAATTCTTGCTTGGCATGCTCCAGGGCATCCCGGTATTTCTTTTGGCTTTCTTTCATGATTACCCCCCACCTTCACATCTCCCCAATTAACTGATTTGTCTAACTATTCTATTTTGAAGGTGTATTTCCTGCTGATCTCATGCCTTTATATGGTGTATTCTTTTTACTCTACAAACCTTCCTTGTTCCGGCACAGCGATTTCTTGGAAATGCTGAGCAAGATAGACTAAGTGATGGCTTAATTCATCCCCTGCCATGGGTTTGCCATGACTGGGGATGACCAGGGAGGGCTTCAATTCTTCCAATCGCTTTACAGATTTTTCGGCTTCCACCCAATCTGTCGTAAAATACTTTGGCGGTCCGCCCATCTGCTCCTCTTGAGTCATTACGGACCACAGGGATTCCTGCTTCGTTGTCGTAAAGGCATCGGCGGCGAGAAGAACCCGATCTTTTTCCCGGAACAGGGAGATATGTCCGTCGGTATGGCCTGGGGTATGAACCCATTGCCAACCCGGCATACCTGGGACCTCGCCATGATCAGGCAAAGGAAAGATGCGGTAGCCTAAGTCAATTCGGGTATGGGGAAAGGTGGTGGATATCCCGGACACCAATCCTCCTCCTACTCCTGGATCAGCTAAAGGGTAATCCTTTTTGCCGGTAAGATAAGGAAGTTCCAGAGTATGGGCGTAGACGGGAACATCCCAGTATTCTGCCAATTCTTTTACAGAACCCACGTGATCGAAATGTCCATGGGTTAAAATAATGGCCTGAGGACGGCTGTTTTTTCCGAAACGGGAATGAACGGATTCCAGAATGAATTGGCTGGAGTTTTCCAGGCCTGTATCCACAAGAACCCATTGAGATCCTTCCTCTTCGGGTATCCCGACAAGACAGGCTGTTACGATTCGGAATTCAAGAATAAGGATATCGGGAAGCACTTCTTCAGAAGAGGTGGTCAATGCTGAGACTAGTTCCACGAGTTTGTTGCCCATGCTGTTACCTCCTAACAAGTGATCTATTTTTATCTTTTTATTATGTATCCAGCCGGGGTTATTCATAAGTAAAAACCAAACGAGCAAGACGATAGTTCTCAACTATTATTTGAGGCCGGTCGGCAAGAAAATAGGAAACATAAGAAGAGACGTTTTGGCTGTCCCCTGGAGGAGTCAAAACGTCTCTTTTATCCTTCTATCTTTTACTCTTCTGTCTTTTCCTTGGGATCGGTGTTCTTTTCTTCGCTGACAATTTCCGCATCGACAGTGTTCATTTCACGTTTAAAATTCTTTAATCCCTTATTCATGGCCTTCCCAACTTCAGGAAGCTTGCCGGGACCAAAAATAAGCAGCGCAATTACCAAGACGATAATGGCTACGGTTGGTGTAATCATTCCAAAAGTAATCATGGCTTCACCTCAATTTCTTTAGTTATCAGGTCTACTCTACTATTTTTTCACGCTACAGGCATCTTTAGACACCCGAAATCATACGGGATTTAAAGTATTACACCTCATTATATATTAGATAAGCTTATAATGCTAGAAGGTACCTGCATCTCTTCGGTGACGGACTCCAGAATCCGGGCTGTATTTTGGAGGTCTATGAACCGACTCTCTCTGAGAATCTCTCTTCCTTCGCACATAACCAGCAGCGTCGGTACGGTAAAGACCAGGAGCTGCCCTGCTCCTTCCTTAAATTCCTGAGTGTTGATTTGCCCTACGGGAATCTTGTAAACCTGTGCCACTTTCAACACTTTAGGCAAAAGGGCGTGGCAGACATTGCAGTCAGGGCTGCTGAAGTAGAGGATTGAGGTTTTTTGTTCTTGAAGAAGTTGGCTCAGCTGTTCATTGTTTTGAATGGTCAGCAACGGCTCTATGGACATGGGCTCAACACCTCTACTTTACCTCTACTTTTTCTTCCTTGTTTTCTGCTTCTTTTTCGTGGTGACGATCTCCACCCGGAAGCCTTTACGGCTTTGTCTTACAGTGGCGGCCATAAAGCCAAAGAACATCACTGCCCAGATAGCGGCCGTAACGGGAATACCGATAATCAGCCGTGCCCAGGTTGGCCAGAGGATCGGCCGGCTCAGAAGATACAGGACATAGAGAACACCTGACCAAAAGCCGCCTTCGTAGGTTACGGGAGGAAGCGCCTGCAGGACAGCCACTAATTCCACCGGACGGAACACATAGAGAATGCCCAAGGCCAGCAAGAGGACAAAGATCATATTCACCAGATACATGAACATGGATGCTCCCGGGGAAATCCGCTGCTGAGGATTTTCCGGGTTAAATCGGGAATAGTTAATGGAATAAAAGAGACCAATGGCACTGGAGCCCAGCGATAGAAAGATGGCGCCGAAGGCTAAAGCCAGGATCATCGTGGTGCTTAAGCCGATGGCCAGGGCGGTTCCCACCAGGAGAGCTTCCATCAGGACCAAGGTTGGTAAGACTGCCGCCAGCAGTTTTCCTAATACCACCGGCCAGCCTCCCAGCGGAACGCTGTTCAAAAGCCAATCGGATTCTCCTTCCCGGCCAAAGGAAAGCAGAGCCATGTTGCCGCTGAACATGATCGTGTACATGATAAAGACGGTGACCAGGGATGATTCGGAGCCTGGTGTGCGGACAAAGAGGTATTGGGCGATAAAAAAAGCCATGATGATCAAAGGAGTCAGATAGCCAAACCACTCCCGGGTATCTCTCTTCAGGTAAAGCAAATCCTTTTTGGCAACAGCCCACATTCCTGCCAAGGGAGAGGTTTGGCCCACGGGTTCTTCATGGAGCAGCGAAAATATTCCCTGCAGAGTGGTATCTGCCCTTCCTTGCAGAGTCGTACGGGAAGTTCTTGCTGATGTTTGGCCGGGTGTAACTTGGTCGGGCAAGGCTCTTTTCCGGCTTTTGGTGCGCCGGCGGCCCCCTTCACCCTGGCTCAGGGAGATAAAGCCCCGGCGGAACCCCTGTTCCAGGAGATTAAAGGCCAGGAGAAAGAGTCCGACCCCTACGGCGAGCAGGAGCAGGCTCCAGCCCAGCCCCACTAAGAAGTCTCCCGACATACCGGCTACTAAGGCCTGGGAGCCCCATCCCCAGGGAAAAAGATGCATCAGGTTAAGGACCTGCTCATTGCCGGTAAGCCAGGAGGTCATGTCAAATTGCTCTTCCCTGCCCAGGATCAGATTGGGAATCTGGAAAAACAAGGCGATCATAATTCCCGCCAAGGCTCCGATGAAGCCTACGGCTTCTTTGCTGCGATGGGGGGGAACGATGCGCATCACGACTAAATTCAGCAGCTCGGCAATCGCTGTGCCGATGATCATGAGACCCAGCCCCACCAGCAGGACAAGGATGTAAAAGGCAGGACCGGCCTGAAAGAACAATCCATAAAAAAGCCCCGGCAGAAACACGAAAAGAAGTGCTGTCAAGAAGTTGCTGGCGATGACGCTGAGGGATTTGACCGCAAAGACGGCTTTCAAGGATACTGGAGCGATGAAGAGCAGCTCCAGATCCTCCGACATATACAGGGCGGCAAAAGCGGCGGTGATCCCGAAAAATATCTGACCGACCAATCCCCCTAAAAAGAGCAGGGAAAGAAATCCTTCCACCACTTCATAGGAAATCGAGCCCAAAGCTCCATAAGCCAGGTAACCCATGGAGGAGATGAACGCTACTATGAAAAAGATCAGCAGGGCATAAAGCAGCATGGCACTTTTGGGCCGATGACGGAATTTGTTCCAGGACACCCGGAATTGATTTTTGAAGAGGAGAATAAAGTCCTGAAAGAAGGATTGAGGGGGCGGCGGTGTTTCGATAGGAGGCGGTAAAAGGATTCTCACGCTCGTCCCTCCTCCAGGCTTTTGATCAATTCCTCATTTTCATGACCTCCGGTCAGCTCCAGGAAAATATCTTCTAAACTTTCTCCCCCATGTCCTACGTTTTGGCGCAATTCCTCCGGGCTGCCTTGAGCGATGAGTTTTCCTTTTTCCAGAATGCCCACCCTGTGGCACATTCTTTCCGCAATCTCCAAGATATGCGTAGAGACAAAAACCGCCGCTCCCTGGTGTGCCAATTCCTGCAAAACATCCTTGAGGAGACGGGCGCTGGCCGGATCCAAGCCTACGGTGGGTTCGTCCAGGAGAATGACTTTCGGTTGGTGGATCAGAGCTGAGGCCAGCACTACCTTCTGGCGCATCCCGTGGGAATATCCCTCCAAAAGTTCATCAGCTCTGTCCAGCAGGCCAAACATCTCCATAAGCATCTCTGCTCTTTTGCGGGACACATCTTTAGGTATCTGATAAAGATCGCCGATGAGCTTCAGAAATTCCCAGGCCGAGAGCTTGCCGTATAATTTGGGTTGATCGGGGACGTAGGCCATCAAGGCTTTGGCTTGAGTGGGCTGCTTGCGAATATCATAACCGCAGATCAAAGCTTCCCCTTCACTGGGCTCCATAAGTCCGGTCAGGATTTTGATGGTAGTGGTTTTCCCCGCCCCATTGGGTCCCAGGAAGCCAAAAATCTCCCCTGCCCTTACCTCCAGATTTAGCTGGTTCACCACAGGAACATCGCCATAGCGTTTGGTGAGTTGGTGGGTTTTTATCAAAACTTGATTCATAAGCTACTCCCTTCTTAAGAATCTTGACGTTTTTTGTGCTCAGTTTTCAGATCTTTCTACAGCTTAGTCTAACTAGATTTTCTGTGAGCATACGCCATGATTCAGGCCTTTCTCAAAAAGAAAAGCAGGAACAAGGTCTCCTGCTTCAATTCGAGAATTAAATTCCTGCTCTAAGGAAATTATAGCCATTATGAACTGCATTATCAAGAAGTTGCTTAAGGAGAAGATTATGAAAAGAACCCGACCTTTGGTCTTTTGGCTTTATATCCTGTTATGCCTGACCATTGTCCCCATGACTTTCGTTCATCTTGCCCGCTTAAACTGGCTATCCACCGGGATGTGCCTGCTGACTCTGCTCTTTATGTCCATTCCCTTCCTTTTAGAGACTAAATACAAGCTGACCATTCCCCGGGAATTTCTCACCGCGCTGATTTTATTTCTTTACGCTTCCATGTTTTTAGGCACCGCCAACCGCATGTATGATGTGTTTTGGTGGTGGGATAAAATGCTCCATGGTGCATCAGGCTTTATCTTTGCTCAGATGGGTTTCTTGCTGCTGATGTTTCTTGATGCCCGTCAGAAGCAAGATTCGGGAAGGAGCAGGCTCCTGGCCGCCCTGTTTGCCTTTTCCTTCTCTTTGGCGGCCGGTGGGGTCTGGGAGATCTATGAATATACCATGGACTGTACCTTTGGCACCCTCTATCAAGGAGTGGGCATCCACGACACCATGACGGATATTATCCTGGATGCCTTAGGGTCTTTGGTCTTTGCTTTGCTACTCTACTTTCGGAAAAAGCGTGTCCCGTCCTCTTCTGTTTAAAAATCCGGCAATTTTGAAAATCACTAAGCAGGCTTCGTAAATTTGCAAAAAGAGCAATTTTAAAGGACCGGCCCTCCGTAGGGGGGCTATGAAATAAAAAAACCAAGACACAATGTACATATTAATGTGCCTCGGTTTTTTTATTCATAAATCTTCCGTTCTTACGCTGATTTTATTGATTGAAGGAACATCAATAATCCGAGATGCCACCTGCTCCGCTAAATACATATTATGGGTAATCAAAATGATCCCTAACTTCTTTTTATCTGCGTGCCGCAGCAGGAATTTCCAGATATGAGCCTGATTCACGGCATCCAACATGGTGGTCATTTCATCAGCGATTAAAAAGCGGGTCTGCTCTCCTAAAGCCCTTACTACGCAAAACCGCTGCAGTTCACCGCCGGAAAGTTCATTGGGCCAACGCTCCAGCCACATTTCCCGGATGCCCATTTCGTTCATAATCTCCGGATCCAGTACGCCGGCTTCTTTCAAGGAATACTTCATTTTCCAGCGGGGATTCAGTGCTTTTTCCGGATGCTGATAAACCAGTTGCACGGGGCAGTACTCACCTTTGGGCAAAGGCTTCCCATCCAGAAGAACAGTTCCTTTTTCCGGTCTAAGAAAACCGGCCATAATTTTGGCCAAGGTGCTTTTTCCATAGCCGCTGGGCCCAACTAAGGCTACCCTTTCGCCATCCTCGATCTTCAGGTTCACATTATGGAGAACCCAAGGTCCGTTTGCGTAACGAAAACTCACGTCTTTCACTTCAAGCATGGTAGCCACAAGCACACCTCAATTCATTGCCGTCAATTTCCCAAACCGCGCAGCTTAAACCGCATTGGGGGCAGTGAGCTATTTGAAAGCCATTTTGCGGCAAAGCTCTAAAAAGGGCCCGGCTGTACGGATGCTTTAAGCCCTCCCCGTCCCCGGAAAAATCTTCCCGCCTTGCCGTCTCAACCACTGTACCGCTGTGAAAAATAGAAATACGGTCGGCCACATTTAAGGCTAAATCAATATCGTGAGTAATCAGCAACACTCCCTTGCCCTGATCGGCAAATTCTCTGAAATCCTTTAAGGCCTGAATCGCCAGGTTTAAATCCAAACCGGGAGTGGGTTCATCGGCAATAATCAGCTCTGCATTCGCCACCACCGCGGTGGAAATCAATATCCTGCGGGCCATACCGCCCGAAAGTTGAAACGGATAAAGTTTTTCTGCTTTCCCATCCAAACGATATTTCGCAAAAGCTTTCCGCTGAGCCTCCCGCAGCTTTTCCCCTCCGGTGCCCCGCACCTGTTCGCCAACACGCATCAACGGGTCAAGATAGGCTACGGATTGGGGAATAAAGGCAATTTCCTTCCCTTGCAGCTTTTCCCGATATTCAGGGGTCAGCTCTTGGCCTTTATAGGCCATTTTACCACCAACTTGGGCATTGTAAGGTAGAATACCCATGATAGCATGAGCAAGCAAGCTTTTCCCTGAACCACTGGAGCCGACTATCGCCAGAATTTCCCCGGTATGAATCTGAACACTCAAATCAGCAATCGCCAGGCTTGTTATTTTTTCTAATGAGGCATCATAACCGTCGAAGGTTACCGAAAGACCCTGAACATCCAAGATAACTGTCTGCTTAGCTTCAGCCACTCTCTAAACCTCCTACTCATGAGCGGCATAGGGATCAATTAAAATCTTTAAATAGTCTCCTATTAAATCAAAGAGCATGACCACCAACAGTAAAGCTAATCCAGGAAAAAAGGCCAGCCACCACATCCCCGTAGCCAGATGCTTCATTGATTCAGATAAAACGACCCCTACTGCCGGAACTTCCAAAGGTAACCCATAACCAAGAAATGTAATTCCCGCCTCATGCAAAATGGCATGGGGAAAAAGTAAAATCAAGCCAACCAGATACTGGGGAAGAACATGAGGAATGATGTGACTGGCTGCCACATACCAAGGGCTTTTTCCCAAAGCGCGGGCAAGTTGAACATAGTGGGCTGATCTTACCTGCATGACTTCGGCCCGGATTACCCTGGTCAAACTTGGCCAATGAGTTACAGCAACCCCGGTAATAACTCCAACTGCTCCGCCCCCCAGCGCAATCGAAATCAAAATCAGCAGAATCATATGGGGAATCCCCATGCAAAGATCAACCAGCCAATTAACCGCTGTATCTATCTTGCCGCCAAAGACAGCCGATAAACTGCCCAGCACAAGGGCAATAACCGAGCTGACTGTTGCCGCCAGCAGCCCAACGCGTATGCTCAATGAAAGTCCGGCCATCGTCCGAAAAAACATATCCCGCCCCAAGTAATCGGTGCCAAAGGGATGCTTCCAGGAAGGCGCCTGACTTCTAAAGTCATAGTTCGGCGCATACAAAGCAGAGTCCATCAGAATCCCCCCGATGGTAATTGCTGCTAAAACCAAGAGACCGCTCCCCATAATCAGCATAATTTTTCGACGGCGATTCATGACGAGCCTCCTTCCCGGATTTGAGGATCGACAATCCCATAGATCACATTGGCCAGGAAATTTCCCGTAAATACAAAAAGCACACTAAATAAGGCAATACCCAGCAGCAAAGGAGCATCTCCTTTCAATCCGGCATGGGTAGCCGCGTTTCCCAGACCAGGATAAGAAAAAACCTTCTCCGCCAGCACCGACCCGCCAAACAGTTCACTGACCGAAGCGAATTGCAGCGTTATGCCGGGCAAGGCGATATTGCGCAATCCGTGACGCCGAATAATCTCCCGGGGTTTTTCCCCCCGGGCTTTAGCAAAAAGGACATATTCACTCTTAAGTACGTCAATGAACTTCTGACGGGTATGAAGGGCAATGCCGGCTACACCGGTAATGCTCAAGGTTAAGGCAGGTAGAATCAGATGATAAATTTTATCACCTAGAGTAACCTCATGGGCCAATTTATTGATGGGGGCTGCCAATCCTAAGGGAAACCACTGTAAATAGACAGCAAAAACCATTAAAAAGAGTAAGCCCAGCCAAAAAAGCGGTGTGGATGCCAATATCAAACAAAACGTTTTAATAAAGCGGTCAATCCACTTCCCCTTATTCACGGCAGCGATAATGCCCAAAGTAAACCCCAGCACCCCGGACAACACCCAGGCTACTCCCATCAAGGCCAGCGACGCCCGGAAACGCTCGCCGATAACCTTCGCGACAGGCTGGCGATAAGTGATAGATTCGCCCATGTCACCCTGAAGGACATGGGTTATCCAGATGCCATAGCGCTCTACAGGCGATTTGTTAAGACCCCAATGTTCAGCGATATTCGCCCTTTGCTCTTCGGAGACGTGGGCATCACCCAAATAAGCGTCGATCGGATCAATCGGCGACAGCGCAATAAGCATGAAGCTGATTAGACTCACGGCCCCAAGCAGAGTCAGCATCCGTACTAAAGTACTGCTGAAATAGCGCCCCAATCCTTTATATACCGTGGTACTCATACTACCAGGACCACTCATTCATATTTTCTACAATGGAAATCCCCTGCCCCCGGGTTGGCAATTTCTGCAAAGAGGGGATCTTCAGCCCTTCTTTGACAAGATAAGTGACTTCCGGACGAACGATCCACAAGTACGGAATATCCTTTTGCGCAAGAGCCTGGCCTTCCTGCCAGTATTTATTTGCCTCGTCAGAGTTCGTTGCTGCAAGGGCTTTTTGGATAACCGCATCAACCTCCGGATTGGTATAAGAAGCCGGGTTGCCGATAACCGCTACACCAATTTGCGAAGAATCATAATAACGATAGAATTCTATGGGATTAGGCTGACCAAAGACCCAGCAAGTCGGTAAATTCCTCGCTTCCCGGCATTCCGACCAAGGTGCGGATTTGGGGATAATCTGTATTCCCAGCTTTTTCACATCTTCTGCCAGAGCAACGACCGTATTATAACGCGCCAGATCATTGCTTCGTCCTGTTATCACGATTTCCGCCTTAATATTATTTTTCTCCCGGATGCCGTCCCCGTCAGTATCTTTCCATCCTGCATCTTCCAAGATCTTTTTCGCTTCTTCAACCTGGTTGTCTTTAAACATGTCGCCATTACTCCAGGGAAGTTCCTTCGCCGCTCCATAAGTAACTTGCCCAAATCCGTTCAAAGCGTTTTGGGTAATGAGCTGCCGGTTTATCCCAATGTTCAAGGCTTTGCGAATCGCCGGATCACTTGTGACATTATTGCCTACTTTTTGCCCTGAAGGGTCGGTCGTTTCCGGAATCGTTGGCAGGTTAATGGTAAAAGCATCCATGGCGGACATTCTATATAGTTTCATTCCGTCAACCGGCGTGCTGGCAAATTCAGATTCGACAAGCACCAAGTCCAACTGCCCTGATTTCGCTGCCGCCAGAGCCGCATCTTCATCCAATTTTAAGATGGTTACTTTCTTAAACTTCGGTATTGGGCCGTAATAATGTTCATTCGGTACCAGGATCAACTTCTGATCAACTGCAAATTCGGCAACTTTCCAGGCACCGGAGCCCATCGGATGATCCCCATAGTTTTCATTATAGAGATGCTTGGGGACAATTCCCACCTCGCTTAGATTAAAGACAAACGTAGACCAGGGGGCTTTTAAGCGGAAAACAACAGTACTTTCGTCTAAAGCTTCAACTGAATCCAGCATGGTCAGATCCGCGGCGGAAGCTTTGCTTTTGGTTGTTTCAAAAGTAAAGGCCACATCTTCCGAAGTTAAGGAATGGCCATCCGCAAATTTTGCATCATTGCGGATTTTAAAGGTGTACGTTAATCCATCTGCACTGATATCATAAGAGGTGGCTAAATCATTGACCAATTGGTTGTTTTCTTTTACTTGCAATAAGTGACTGTGAAATATATCCGGTGCCCATACGCCATAGCCTGTGGTCGGGTCAAAACCACCGGCCACCAAATTGACCCCGGCCGAAATAGTAATTTCATCTTTCGCGACATTTTCTGTGATATTTTTTCCGCCGTTAGAAGCAGAACAGCCCACCATCAGCATTAGTCCGGCGAGCAACAGCAATAATACTATTTTTCTCATATGGCCTTCTCCTTTTATTCTTGATTTTAATAGCATGTTATATCAACTGGAATATGGATATTTCGCTATCCATTTTCACCTCCTTATGGCGAAAGAGTCTCCCCAATAATAAATCTCCCTGCAATGATGCAGGGAGAACTTACCTTGAACAAGCCTAAAAAAGCCTTACTAGTGTACTTAATCAGCTTTCTAAAAGGCAGGTCTTCTGGCTCTCGTGTCATCCTCCTCCCACGCCTTCCCATCTCTAAAAAAGACAGTGACATTCTGGGGATTCGTCTCCGATTACAGCGGCGGATCCGCACCGGACTTATACCGGTTTCCCTATTCTCCCTATGGGCACCTTAAGCTATGTATTCGGTTTTAAAGCAAACAAAACCCATTTTCGCTAAGAAAATGGGTTAAAGCACAAGTGCAACCGTCATATCCCTTTTTCCGCGAAAGGCGTAGACAACCAGTATTAGGCAGGTTTCCTGACTTGCGGGTCTTTGCTTTCTTTCTCCTTCCCGGATAAAACCAGTGGTTATAAAAGAAGCTCTCCGCATACAGTGGCGCGACCGTCCAGGAATTTCACCTGGTTCCCTATTATCCTCCGATAAATCAGAGGCACCTAAAAACTGAATATTTAATTCACTTATATTGTTTATAACATATATTATGACAATTAACAACCCAAAGATCACTCGAGATTCAAACGCTTCTTCAAAATAGTATTGGTGATGGCGAAGTAAGCAGCCGTGATCAGTGCCGACTCAATCAGTATGAAGGCAATGAAAAGGTGGATCTCCGTGTGCATAGTGAGAAAATTCCCCGGGGTAATATTCCAGGCATTGCCATGCCCTATTATAAAACCAATCCCCATGCTGATCATTTGGGTTAAGGTATTGAGTCCGATAAAGGCGGCAAAGGAGGCCAGAATACGGTGCTGATTAAACAGGTGGCCAACAGCAATCGAGGCGTAGAGGATTAAAATGGCCGATGCCAGAATGAGGAAGATGCCGATCACAGCCTCGAGGGAATACAAATAAATCGATGTGCCCAGATAACCCCATAGTGTGCCAGAGAATTGGGTCAGCTCCCTCATAATGTGCTCCCAGTCCCCTGCTTTTAAAGCGATGAGGATGATGGAGAGCATGGCCACGAAGAAACTGATCACTAACCAAAACATGGAGATCAGCATCTTACAGACAATGTGCTGCCAGGGTTTGACAGGGAGAGTGAACATCAGGTAGCCTTCTTCAGAGAGAAGATTCTTATAGAAACGCTGAATCGTCATAATCAAGGTCATAACAAAGATACCGGCCATGATAAAAATATAAACAGCCATACTGATGACCGCCGGAGCCTGCCAGTGGTGGCTGGAACTTACTCCCAGCATGAAGCGGTTAATCAGGGCGAAAACCAATAAAGCCAGGTATAAGGGCAGGAAAACTCTTCCTGTGGCTTTCAACTCATATTTCATCAACTTACTTAGCATTTGAACACCTCCCGGAATAAGGCATCGACGGATTTACCTTTTTCACTGCGGATTTCATCCACTGTGGAGGTCAAGACAACTTGACCTTGATTGATAAAGACAACATAATCGAGGATATTTTCAATTTCAGAGATAAGGTGGGTGGAGATGAGAACAGTTCCCTTTTCATTGTAGTTGCTGAGAATGGTTTTCAGGATATAATCCCGGGCTGCCGGGTCCACTCCGCCGATAGGCTCATCTAAGAGGTAAAGATCCGCTTCACGGCTCATGACCAGGATGAGCTGAACTTTTTCTTTGGTGCCCTTGGACATGGTCTTAAGTCTGTCATGAGGATTGATGTTGAGGTTTTTCAGCATCTCGAAGGCCTTTTCCGGCTTGAAATCCTCATAAAAGTCCTGGAAGAACTCAATGATTTCGTGAACTTTCATCCAATCATTGAGGTAAGTTTTTTCCGGGAGATAGGAGATTATTTTCTTGGTCCCGATACCCGGCTTTTGGCCATCGATCAGAATCTCGCCCCCGCTTGGGGTGAGCAGCTCATTGGCCAGTTTGATCAGGGTGCTTTTCCCGCTGCCGTTAGGTCCTAAAAGGCCCACGATCTGACCCCGTTCCAAAGTTAAGTTAATCGTGTTCAGGGCCACCTTGGTGCCGTATTTCTTGGTCAGCCCCTTGCATTCCAGGATTGGGTTCATTTCTTCATCTCCTCTGCCATAGTGTTGATGATGGTTAGGATCTCTTTTTGTTCAAAGCCCATCATTTTCATTTTTTCCAGAAATTCAGCAATTTGTTCTTTGGCTACTTGGGTTTTGGCCATCTCTACCATATGCGCATCCTCCGTTACCGATCGACCGCTGGTGCGGTGGGTTATAATCAATCCGTCCTCTTCCATTTTGGCTAAAGCTCTTTGCATAGTATTGGGGTTAACAGCCGCCTCTTGGGCCATATCCCGGACCGAAGGCAGTTTTGACCCCAGAGGGTATGCTCCGGAGAAAATCTTCAGCTGAATCTGCTCAATTAACTGGGTGTAAATCGGTCTGTCCGTCTTTAAATCCCATGACATGGTCTCACCTCTTGTCTCAGTGTATTATTGTATTAAGTTCTTAATACAATAATACACTATTCTCTCTCGATGTCAAGATAGGTTATATACTTTGTTCCATCATTATATTAATAAGCAAGTGAACGGTAGTAAAAAGCCATGATCGGAAGGATAGTTCTCCCAATCATGGCTTAACTTTTCATGGCTTTACTTTATACTGAACTGAAGTCTCGTTCAATCCGCTGCTTTAAAATTATAAACCGGCTTAATCTGAGCCACGATCTCCACCGTATCGTGGATGTTTTTGATGATATCTTCCATGGGTTTGTAAGCTAAGGGGCATTCATCCAAAGTTTCTTTGTTGACCGATGTGGAGAATACCCCTTGCATCATTTCTTTATATTGGGTCAAGGTCAGGGAACTGCGGGCTTGGGAGCGGCTCATGAGGCGGCCGGCTCCGTGCGGAGCTGAATAGTTCCAGTCCGGGTTGCCTTTGCCGATACAGATCAGGCTGCCGTCCCGCATGTTGATGGGAATCAGGAGCCGTTCATCCTTTTGGGCTGAGACTGCGCCTTTGCGCAGAATCATGTGCTCTGTATCAATGTAATTATGAATGGTCGTGAACTGGTCCACGGCCTTGAGTTTCATCCCTTTAAGTATTTCATCCGCCATGGCTTTCCTGTTTAGGGCCGCGAAATGCTGGACAATTTTCATATCGTGGATATAGTCCTGAAAAAGTGCTCCCGAAGCATAGGCTAAAGCCTTGGGAACATCCGTTAGGACCTCTGCCTTTTTCCGTCTGACCTCTTTGGGAATTTCCTTATCCCGCCCTGCGGCTTTCAATTCGGCGATCAATCCTTCGATATCGGCCTTTGTGGACTTATTTAAAGCCCGATAAGCCTCCTCTTGATACAGCTTAGCTACTTCATTGCCTAAATGGCGGCTCCCTGAGTGAATTACTAAATAGTAAATTCCCCGGCTGTCTTGATTGATCTCGATAAAATGATTGCCCCCGCCCAGAGTACCGATGCTTCTGCGGGCACGGGTTAAATTGACTTCCCTTTTGCATTTGAGATCATCCAAATCAATACTCTCATGAAAACGGTGCTCCTTATTGCGGATATTAAAGCCGCTGGGAATTTTCTCATAGATCAGCTTATCCAGCTTTTGCAGTTCAAGGTGTGAACCTTCAAGCTGGGTTACTTCCATGCCGCACCCTATATCCACACCGACCAAATTAGGCACCACTTTATCTTTAATGGTCATGGTCGTGCCAATGGTACATCCCACACCGCTGTGAACATCAGGCATGATGCGAATCTTGCTGTCCTTGACAAATTCTTGATCGCATAAGGTTTCGATCTGTTGGCTGGCTCCTGCCTCCATCGTCTCGGTGAAGACCAAAGCGTGATTGTATTGACCCGTGATCTTGATCATGGTTTATCCTTTCGCAGCTTACTCTTAACACTCTGTCTTCTATTTGAAGAATAGTACAGACAGCTTCCAATCGGAGTAAAGGTGACGGCAAACAAATTATGCTTGGACAAGAATTCTTTCGATCTCTACTACATACATGGTGTGATAATCTTTCAGGGGATAATTCTTTTCATCCAGGCCCTCCACACTAAAGCACTCAGGTTTTAGTTCCTGGGCATAGAGCTTCTTGCCGAAGAGTGTCATGTTTGCTTCTTCAAAATAGGGAGTTCCATCACCTGCTTTGAGCACGGTTAAGCCGGATTCTTTAATCTTCTCCACATCTCTCCCGGATACACGTCCCAAATAGCCCAGCTGTTTTTTGTAAGAGCCGGGGAAAAAGGATAGAGACAAGGTAGTGGAACCATCCACAAACTCCTTGGTGTAGCGTGTGGGGCGAATAAAAATATAAGCTACATTCTTATTCCACAATACCCCAAAACCGCCCCAGGAGGCTGTCATGGTGTTGACTTTTTCATCTATGCCGGCGGTAATAAGCATCCATTCTTTGTCCAAAAGCTGAAAAGGGCTATGTACAAATTGTTCCGGGGTAATCTCTTTAAATTCGCGCATTTTACAAATCTCCTTTAACCTTGAAGTATTTCCATACACCGTACTAAGAATTTCTCTATGGTCTGCTCTTCTTCCTGCTTTTTTTGAGGAGTCATTTCACCTCTTCCTAAACGGTCGCAAAAACCAAGCAGGGCTATTTCCTCAATAGAAACTTCCGCGGCCATTTTTTTAACATTGGCAAAGGGCAGGCCTTTGACGACAAAGAGAATCTGCATATGCCAGCGGACCATTTTGGCGACTTGGTGGATGAATCGTTCATCCCGGGTTAACTCCCGGAGGAATTGGCCGGCCAGCTTCTCCCCCACTGCATCATGATCATAGGAAGTGATCCGCCCTTTGCGCACACGGGTGGTGGGGGCTTTGCCCAGGTCATGAAGCAAGGCGGCCCACATCAACACCTGGGGGTTTTGGCTGAGATGTTTTCTCTCCGCCGCGTTATCCAGAACCATCAGGGTATGATTCCAAACACTGCCTTCAGGATGATGCTTTGGAGATTGAGGGGTATCCTTCAGCGCTCCCAGCAGAGTAAAAGGATATTCAGTCTCAATTATTCCTGCCTTGTTTAATTCTATTATGAAGTTTGACGGTTTATTATCATTCATGAGGTGATTGTCGATTTCCTGAAAAGTTAGGCTTGGCATAGTCATTTCCCCTCGAATCATTTGATCTTTTTCCTACCTGCCTTTTAGTTTACCCAAAACAGGCAGGATATGACATAAAGAAAACCTGGCCGTTCAGCCAGGTCGGTAGCGTAATCCGTATGTGTTTCCAACGGGGTTTCAGCGGAATATCCTGACTGCTCAGAACGAATCGTCCATGATTTCGGGATAGGTTAAGACCATTCCTGTCACTTTATGGTCGGGCTTGATTTGGCGCGGATACTGTGCGGGATCTGTATCAAAATTAAAAGCTAAGGCAGCGGCGCCTTCCACCTTGAAGATGCCATAAAGAGTTCCGCCATGAATGCTTTCCGGCTCTACATACTTAGAGCGATAGGCGGCGAATACTTTCTCTGCCTTATCTCCCACCTTAACACCTAAATCCGTAACGGCTTGAGGGGAAGTGGCATTGATCTCCAAGACTTTCCCTGAATCCGCCCCGATAAAGACCTTGATTCCTTCGTAATCCCAACGGTAGACCGGCTCAGGAAAATGTCCCGTTTCGCCGCTGGGTGCTGTTTCCTGATAGTTCTTCCCTAAGGCTGCCATCACCTGTTCTCTGGTGTCCCCCAGATGGACACCGGAAATGCTGGGGCGGATGTTTTGGGTGCTCTTCTTTTGGGTCTTCTGCCCGGGAATGTCTTCTTCAGTATAGTTGATATTCCCCTCCTGATCCCAGGACTCTACCCTATAGTAAGTGTCTTTCGCTTTCCAGAGATAGTCGCTGTCCTGATCGCCCAGAGTATAGATTTCTAAAAAGCCCCAGGTTTCGCCATACTCATGGAATTCATTGCCGTAAGCGATAGCTGTGCTGTCCGGTTTCCAGACAGGGGTATCCATGCTCTTGGGTTTAAAAGGGCTTTCCTGCAAGGTCTCAGCATTGACAATGCTGTTGATGGCTCCTTCAGCCAATTTCTCGCTGATGATAAAGTGCTTGCTGTCAGGAGACCAGGATAAGCTGCGGACTGTGGGCTGAACATCCCTGACAAACCGAGCCTCTTCTTTCCCGATCTGCCAAAGGTAAGCTTCGTCCAGGCCCTTTTTACTGGCACCGCCAGGCTGGATATAGAGCACTTGCTCCTGGTCGGGAGACCAGGTGATCTGGAAAATTTCCTGATTGGCATTCAGGGCGGATTCAATCTTCTCCCTGGCTTTACTCTTTTGTTGGTCAGTTAAATCGGCCGAATCAGGCTCCTTTGAGCCTGCCTGATCGACGGGCTGCGGATCGCCCTTGCTTTGACCGGGAAAAGCGGAGCAGCCCGTTAAGATTAAAGATAAGCCAAGGGCAACTATTCCTGCCGTTTTAGTTAGTTTATTCATAAGCTCCTCCTCAGACCATTTACTGCGCTTGCCAAATATATAGACGTAAGCCCACAGAAAATTCTGTTGCTGCGAAGCTTAAATTTCAGAGGACATGAGTCCCGCAAGCATCAGGCCCCGTTGATATTTGCTTCGCTCTTCAGGGGTTAGCCGATAGGCTTCAGAAAGGGCCTCTCCTAATCTCACCACATCCTCCACTTGACCGCTTTTAAGTTCAAGTTCAAGCTCGCAGATAGATTCCCTTCTACTGCCTGCTACGATCTCCCCGATATCCAGAGCTAACTCAATGCGGCTGCCGTCCTGGCCGATGAGGTCAAGGGTGCTGCGCTTAAAGCGGGTGCAGAATATGGGGAGAAGTTCTTCATCTTTAATAAGGCTCTCCAACTCCCGGCCTATGGCCAAATCCAGAAAAGGCTCCAGCGTGGGGGCGTTCTCCGGTAGTTGCCGATTCCATTCACTTCTTATGGACAGCCCCTTCCGGGAAGAACCGAATCCTTTGATAGCGGCGATATACATCCCTGCGAAATTCCGTATTCTGTAACATACTTGATGATTGATGAGCAGATGGCTGGGAGTGTCATAATAGGTTGTCTCATATTCCCTGACCCGGAGCTGGAAATCCCGGCTTAACTCCTTAATTAAAGGGTCCTGAAGTATCATCTCCCCCAGTTGGGGATTAGGCACCTTGAGTTTTAGTTCAATTTCCTGAAATTCCTGAAATTCTTGAGCCGTTGCCGTGTTTTCCCGGCACTCTCCAGTATCCGCAACAGCCCCGCAGCCTTTCGGGACCTCCTTAGCTTTCCCAACCTTCAGCTCCTGAGCAATATAGGTTATGGCTTCCTCAAGAGCATGCTGGTATGGAAGAGGCAAAGCCTGTACTTTTTCCTGTATTTGTATGAAAGCCTGGAGATGAGCCTTTAGAGCGTATCTATCATTGCTATAACAGGAGTCTACCAACAGGCTCAAATCATAAGCTTCTTTCGTTTGTCCCTTTTGCATGAGATAGTCATAGAGAACAAGAGCAAATTTAAAGACGTCGGATTGATTGGCAATAGTAAGACTCATAGAAATTTCTCCTCGTTTACTTTTTTGGACAAATAAGAGTATGACAATTAAGAGTATAGATTATTTTAACATCCTACGATGGGAATATCTATGGAAAGGGATTTACCTTGAATAGTTGTCTGAATTTTGAAGGAATTACCTTGGAAATGTTTAATTATTATATTTAGGTTATGTATTAATTTTTATTTAAGGAGGAGTGCTCTATGAATTGTGAACGATGCGGTGATCTCATCCCTGACGGTGAAAGCTTTGACCATCGAGGCAAGATCCTTTGTGAAGATTGCTATATAGGTGCTCTGCAGCCGCCCAAGTCCTGTGATGTAGCCGCAGTCCATTCCGCTAAAACCCATCGCCAGCTCTCCAGAGAAAGCGGAGCCGACGGGCTCACCGAACTCCAGTCCACTATGTATAACCGAATTAAGGAGAGCGGAAAACTTACCCGGCCTGAGTTGATGACTTTGTTTAACCTGAAGGAATGGGAGCTCGATAAACAGATTGCCATATTAAGACACTGCGAGTTGATTAAAGCCCGTAAAATAGGCGAGCAGATCTATATTGTACCTTTTGAACTGGAATAGATGAATAGAAAGTCATGTTAAGAATAGCTTCCATTAAGAAATAAAAATGAGAAACAAAAACAGAGTGAGGCATCTCCATTTTGGAGATAGTCCTGACTCTGTTTTGCCCATATATATCAGTGGCATGTATAGCAAGTAAGCTCGCCCGTATGATGACAACTTAAACATTCGGCTCTATTGTCGTATTCCTTATGCATTTTATGGCATTTATAACACTCTACATCAGCATCATGGTTTTCATTGGGGCGAACATGGGGATTGGCATAACCGCCATCTTTCTTAGGCAGTACGGTGCTGTCTGCCGTAAGAGCGGCTATCTCTTCATAGGAACCATGGCACTGGAAGCACATCTCTTTGGGCATTCTTACGGTGATATTGCCGGGGACTGTTGTGGCGCCTTGATGGGCTTCCTGGAGGGTTTCCAAGCCATGACAGTCCACACAGTTTTGTCCTTCCTGAGCATGAGCCGAGATGGTAAGCTTGGTGTTCTGCATAGATTCTACATTGCTGGCATGGCAGAGAGCGCAGTCCATATCCGGTGTCCACCAATCCTTGGTGTCCGTCGCCGGTGCAGTGGGTTCTCCTGTGGTCGGTGGTGTTGGAGTCTGTGCGGTATCCGTGGTTTGGGGAGGAGTATCCGCAGTGTTTGAACATCCGGCAATCACGCCGATAGCCAGAAACATGATGATAAGTGCCATCATCCGTAATCGATTCTGTCTTTTCAGTTTAACCACTCCTTAGGAATGAAGATTTTCTTTTGGCTACAATATTGGGCAATATTCCAGCTCTGCCTTGATCGCGATTCCTTTGCTGATCACAAAGGAAGTCTGAAAAGACAAGAAATCATCTTTGGTTACATACAATTCCTGCCTGCCCTCAGGCACTTCTAATACGGCCACCCCATTGGCATCGGTGGTTGCTTTGTATAAGCCCAGCATCACATAGGCTTTAGCAATGGGGGTTTGCTCATATTTGTCGAGGACCTCAATCATGACTTGATGTTCAGAGGGCTTGGTGGTACGGCATAAAAAGGTCTCCGGCTGAGCGTGGTGTTGAATCTCCAGTTCCTGTGTGCAGCATTGGATCACCCATTTATGGAGGGTTTCTTCTTCTGGGGAACTGAGCTCTTGTTCTGTCCAATAGACTCCATTGGTCTGGGGCAATACTGCTTCCCCCAAATGTCCGTAAACCACACGATGATTGTCATCCTCGATGACTAAAGGAAGGCCCGCCAGAGAGCAACCGGCAGAGCATTTGGCGCCAATACTGACTTTGAAGGTTTCACCCTGAGGGACCGGGGAGGGCACCCCCCAGACGTTTAAGGTGATCCGATGGGGTTTTACTATAAAGGACAATTGCCCGGAACTTCCCGCAAAAGAAGTGCCTTCCTTTTCTTGATTGGAAAAGAGCACGGTCCAAGTGTATTCGCCAGGGTCTTGGGGCGCTGGCAGTGAAAATTCATGGGTATCATTGCTTATTCCGTCAAGAACTGCCAACTCAGTTTCAGCTACACTATGATTAAAAAGATCCATGACCTGAATCCTGCAACCTAAAAGGTCGTCATGAGCCTCGCTGATCACCCTGACTTGCAGCCATAGCTCCTTTCCCGCATCTACTTCTTCAGGGCGGAGATTCAGGATTTCAATCCGGGTCTGCCGTTTTGTCTCAGCTTGTGTATAGTCTCCCATTGCACCATTCTCCTTGATGATAAAGTCGAGTCAGGAAAGAGGGCCGGAAGCTTTGGCCCTCATCCCTTTGATTATTTTAAGCTTATGACCACGGGGTCTGTCCGGCGGCATTCTTACCTGCCACCCGTCCGCAGACGATACATTCGGTCAAATTGCCGCCGGCTTGATAAGTAAACTTAAAGACTGAAGATATTTCACCGGCTGTGTAAAGTCTTGGTATGGGCTTGGCATTCCAATCAAGGGCCTCCCGCTTGGCATTGGCATCAATACCACCCTTAGTGTTTGGTCCTCCCGGATACAGCTTCATAGCATAGAAAGGCGGTTTCTCAACGGGACCCATGGTGGCAGGAGTTCTGCCAAAGTCTTTATCTACACCGACAGCACAGTATTCATTAAATTTCTTCACATTGTCGATCAGAGTTTGCGTATCAATAAGCTCACGGTTTTCCGGATCGGCTTTGATCTTGGCCGCTAATTCTTCAAGGGTATCGGCTTTAAGGATCCAGCCCCGTTGGATGGCATCTAAATTATCCTTACTCCAAGGCAGGAAGCCATAACCCACGGTTGAGCCGCTGGTTCCTACCACCGGACTGGAGGTTCTGCGGGTTTCATCAAAGATGATCCAGCTGGGAATCCGGGGGTAGTTCATGGTTAAGAGATCATAATGGACAGCTTCTTTATAGAATTGATAACGATAGGGGCGTGTGGAATCGGTGATGATGTGTTCATCAGTATAGCGCTTGCCGAAGTTATCGACGATGACACTGTTCTTCGAAGAGGTTACGCTGGTGTTGGAACCCATTTTGAGGCCTTTTTCATCCCAATTCTTCCCGTGGGGGAAGGCTGACTCAATCCGAGAGGCTGCTTTAGCCACTTTGACCAAACCGGCGCCCACCAGGATAGCCATTTCAATGCCGTCACCCGTATTATCCGGTGATCCGTAAAATCCCCACCCTGTTACTCCGGGACCTTCCAGGAAAGCTCTGCGCATGGGGAGATTATATTCATATCCGCCACTGGACAGCACGACTGCCCTTTTCGCCTTAACTTTGATTTCCTTATCGCCTTGGGTAGCGATAACCCCACGGATTTCACCGTTCTCCCCTTGAATTAACCTTTTGGCCGGGGTACTGAATAAAATCTGAATTTCCGGACGTTTTCCTTTGATTCCCTCTTCAACAAGGGCCCAATAGAATGCTTCCCCTGCGGATTTCTGCTCTTTGGGCTGCTCATAGGCCGGGACATTGTCATCAGCATTCTGAAAATCCTTATAGCGGGTATTAATGGTTTTGCCGTATTTGGCTTCCTTAAACTTCGGGAACATCGGGAAGGATGCCTCCCCTCCGGGTGCCATGCCGGCGGGATCGAGGTCAGGAGCCTGGGTCATCAGGAAGTTTTCTACATCCATAATACCGTCGGCAAACATTTCCGCCATTTCAGCGGATACATGTTCCTGCTCGCCTTCGTTCTTCCAAGGAATATTTTCCCCGCTCATCATAGCTTTGATATACTCAACCCGGGCTCCCCTATCGCCCATTGGATCAGGGTTATGCCATACGCCGCCGCTCATTCTCGTATTGGGGTAATGAGTCTTTTCTGCCTGCTTTTCGATAACGAGAACTTTGGCGCCGGCATCGTGAGCTTCAATGGCTGCCGATGCACCTGCGCCCCCCAGACCAATGATGACGACATCGGCTTCATAATCCCAGGTTTGCTCAACCGGAGGCGGAGCCTCCGCCTTGGCGGCACTGTCTGAACAACCGGCTAACAGACCGGTGCCGAGAACAGCTCCTCCGGCCAAAATACCGGTGTTGCGCAAAAAATCTCTCCGGGATAAACTTTTTTCTTCAGTAGCCGTTTTTTTCTCAACCATGGTTTTTCTCTCCTTTTCCTTATTCGGTTTAGTTCCATCTTAAACCCCATTTCTTTAAGACATCACCTCCACTCGGCATCTTAATGTGTTAGTGATAATAATCTCTTCAATTATCATTAATTTACAATTTAGTATAATTTTATATGATTATCCTTCAAAAACCCAAATACTATGTTATAATAGTAACAAGCTCACCTGCCAAATAGAAGTTACAGATTGCTTAAAGTGTCTCAAGTTTCCCGTAGAAATCATAATAAGGAGCAACAAGTGATGCAAGAGTACCATGAAGTACAGTGGCGCATTTTTCACACTCTTGGTTGTCTTCTCGAAAAAACCAACCTTGATTCTATTAGCACTAAACAGCTCTGCGAAGAGAGCCATGTATCCCGTCAGACGTTTTACCGCTATTTTCACGATAAGTATTCTGTTGTTAACTGGCATTTTGATCTTTTAGCTGAAGATACTCTCCTGCAAATCGGCCGTACCCTGACCTGGCTGCAAGCCCATATTAAATTATTTGCCGAACTGTATAAAGAACGCTCCGTGTATGTTTATGCTGCCCATTCTGAGGACTACAATGCCATCGGCAAATATGCCTATCGCCGCTCAAGGGACATCTATACCGGAACGCTGACTAACTACATAAAGCTTTCACCCACGAAAGCCTTGCTTTTTCAAATTGATGCGGCAGCCTTGCTTACCTCACAATGTATGTTTATCTGGGGGGAGAAAGGTATGAGAGAGCCCCCTGAGGAGTTGGCGGCCTTGATGGATACTGTCCTTCCACCGGAGCTGAAGGGAATTTTCGATCATAACCTGCCCTCACCTGGTCTTTCACATAATCCTTTGACAAAAATAGAAATGTGCCAAAGAGCCCATTGATAATCCCATAACAGCAAAAGCAGCACCGGCAGTTCATGAACAGCTTTTGAACTCATCGGTGCTTTTTTAAATCTTCTTTCTTAAGTAAAAATCACTTTCCTATAGAGTGCAAAATTCCAAAGTGTTGCCGCGGCCATCATCATAAATTTAGCCCAAAAGTCGCTCACTCCCCAGCTTACCAAAAGTGCGATCAGCCAAGTGGTAAAAACCATATTGAACAGGATCAGGGAGATATATAAGACAAAACTGCGGCTTACCCTGGTACTGCTGCGAAAGGACCAATTCCGGTTCATTAAGAAATTGACTCCGGTGGCAATTCCCATGGCGAGAATATTTGCCGATGCCAGATCGAAACCGACGCCCCGCCGTAAGCCAAGGAATAGGAGCAGTTCCAAAAGGGCTGTGGAACCGCCGACAATGACGTATTTGAAAAATATGATATTCCCCTCCCCAGCCTCAGTCCGGAAATTCCAGTTTACTGGATTTTTCTGCGGATCGTTTTGAGTACACTTTTTTTCTGTTCGGAGATGATATAGCGGGGTCTTCCTTTGACTTCATCATAGATTTTTGAGATATAGATGCCGATAATGCCAAGACTGATCATGACACAACTGCCGATGCCCAGGATCAGAATGATCACTGTGGTAAACCCTGTAAAGGCCTGACCGCTGAACTTCATATACAGAGTCTGCCCTACTAGGACCACATCGAAAAGCAGCAGCCCGATCCCCAGTCCGGTGATGATTTGCAAAGGCATGGCACTGAAGGAAGTAATGGAATCAATAGCCAGCTTAAACAAGCTTGGCAAGGACCACTTGGATTTCCCTTCCCTTCGCTCCTGAACCGGAAAAGGAATCTGGATTCGTTTATACCCCAGCCAAGCCGACATGCCGCGGAAAAAGGTATCCTTTTCTTTAAGGGTTTTCCAAGTCTCCACTACTTTCTGGTCTAAGAGTTTAAAATCCGAGGCATTGGTTAGATTAATGCCAGTAGCTTTATTAAACAGTCTGTAATAGGTCAAGGCGGCTATTTTTCCCCACATCGTTTCCCTGCCCCGGGTGGCTTTGATTCCTTCAACCACTTCATACCCTTCATCCCGCCAGAGGCGGATCATTTCCGGAATGTATTCAGGAGGGTGCTGAAGATCCGCATCAAGGATCACACAGGCATCTCCTGTGGCGGTCTCCAGTCCGGCACATAAAGCAGCCTCTTTGCCAAAGTTCCTGCTGAATTTGAGAAGGAGTACATTATTAAAATCCTCGGCTAATCGCTGCAGCTCTGACCATGAACCATCCGTTGACCCATCGTCAATGATGATCAGCTGATGCTTGATCTTGGCACCTAATAAAATTGAACGGATTCTTTGGACATTGACATAGATTTGCTTTTCCTCGTTGTATACAGGTAGGATGATGGAAATCAATGAACTGCCCCCAAAATTATCGTATTGAGCAGGTCGAAAATTGCCCTAATTAAATTATTGACGCATTGCTTGCTTTTTTAAACAATTCCTTTAATTGGAGTGATACTTTGGTTAAGAATCTACGTGCTTATTGGCAAGCCAGAGCCAGTTTATTAAGGAGAGAGTGGCTGATGCTCCTTGTTTTCCTTTTCGCTATGCTCTGGATTCATCGTTACATTTTCCTTTATGCTGATGATTTATACTACAGCCGGGATGCTCAATACGGGCTGAATTACCTTCCCGAAGCTCTCCTGGATGAACTGAACTCCAATGGGCGGGTCTGGATCGGCGGCGCAATGGTTCTGGCCCTTAAACCCCAGATAGAGTTTTTCCGCATTCTCAATCCTCTTATCTTGATGCTGACAGTCTACATCCTGGCCAAAATGGCTGCTTTCTCCTATTCCTCGCGCCAGGGAAAAAAGGGCAATCCTGCTTTGGGGCTTGCCCTGCTCTGTGCTTCCTTGTTCTTTCTCTTGTTGCCTCTGAAGATTGCTCATACGACCATTTATTATGCTGCCTGTGCCTTTAATTATCTCTATCCCATGGCCCTTGTTCTGGTCTATGCCTATCTGCTCTACACCCGGATAAGTTCCGGGAGTAGAGGTGAAAAAGTTTTGCTGCTGATTCTGGCCTTTTTTGTCGGCTCCTCCACGCAGCAGGCGGGAATGATCGGCATCGGCTTTACAATAATGATCTCTCTCTATCTTTCTTTGATCCGCAGAAAGTTACCCTTCAGAACCTTTCTTCCCCTTTACGGAGTCATGTTATTAGGATATACACTGATCATCTATGGCTCTTTAAAGCGTTTGCTCTGGGAGAAGACGGCCGGTAATGAGGTTGTGCTTATGGACGTCATAACCGAGCTGATCAAGACGAATATTTTCTCTTTACCTGCGGCTCCTTTCGTGCTGCTCATCAGCCTTAGCTGTATTTTTTGGCTTGTTCTCTTTTCCCGTCCCGGCTCCCTGGCCGATGATTGTCCTGCCATAGCGGCAACCCTCTCCTCTTCGGAATGGTCAAGAGCCGCTGCACCTGAATTTGAGGACGGCAGACCTCTGGGCCGAAAACAACGCCTGTTTAATCGGGCCTTTGCTGTTCTTCTCGGTGTGGCTCTCATAGGGTATATATACTTTCTTCTGTACAAAAATATCCCCTTTGAACTTACTCATGAGAATCTTCGTTCCTTTTCTGGGTTAAGCGTAATCGCTTTTGTTTTTCTCTACCTTTCTGCCTTAGTCTATCTATCTGTGGTCCTGCTGATGAAAAAGAATGCTCCTTTCCTGTTTTTCAACACCATTAATGCCCTAGGGGCCCAGATCATGCTGATCGTTGTGGATGCGCGTTTTGCGGCAGCCTATAAGGTCATGTTTCCCTCTTTGCTCCTCTTAAGTGTCTTTATCTTCTATTCAGTCCTTGCTTTTCGTCAGAATATCCTTTATTTAGTTTTGGCTTGCTTTTTGGTTGCTTTAAGTCTTCAGCAAAAAGCCCTTATCCTTGTCGGCGTTGTGTGCCTTGGACTATCCCTCATTCATTGCCTCTACTCGATTTATCATGAAAGGGAGTCTCAGCGCAGGCTGAAACTTATGCAAACCAGTCTGGGTGTATTTTTCTGCTTTATCTCGGTCCTGGTTTTTGGCGCTACCCTCCAGGGCTACTATCAAGCATCCATCCCGCAGAATTATAATCTGGAGGCCATCAAAGAATACCACGAGGCAGAAAAAAAAGGAGGCCTCCTCCTGAAAAAGGTGCCTCCAAGTTATTATGGTTATGGTCTGGGGAATTGGAATGATATGCCCTACTTTATGAAAGAATGCTATGGCATTAAAGAGGATACGCCTATAGATTATATCGACTGAGCAGCTACTTTGACAAATCCTTTAGCTTTTCATACAAGCTCTTCATTTCCGGGCTGATCGAGGTCGGGTTGATGATTCGTACTTTGATATAGAGGTCTCCCCGGGTCCCCTTACGATCGATATATCCTTTGCCAGCGATGCGAATCTTACTATCCGTCTGTATTCCTGGGGGTATTCTGACTTTGATGGTGGAATCCAGGGTTTTCACGGTTACTTCCGATCCTAAAGCAGCATCCCAAGGGAGCACATCCACTGTGGTGGTAAGATTAATTCCTTCCTGAATATAGTTTCTATGGGGATGTAAGCGAATAGTGAGATATAAATCCCCGTTTTCTCCGCCGTTAATCCCTTGCTCACCTTGTCCTTTAAGCCGGATCTTTTCTCCTTCGTTAATCCCCTTGGGAATTTTCACAGAGAGACTTTTCTGTCCATTCCTGCCTCTTAGAGAGAGCTGTTTTTCCGCGCCATGAAAGCCTTCTTCCAATGTGATGTGCAGCTCCGACTCAATATCCTCCCCGGGATAGGCAAATTGGGAACGTGCTCCCCGGGTGCGGGGACCTTTTTGACCAAAGAAGCCGTCCAAACCGCCTTCGCCAAAAAAGAGGTTGAAGAAATCGCTGTAATCACCTGCTCCGGCAGTCTTAAATTCAAACTGGCCATTCCCGAACCCAAATTGGGAGGGGTCAAAATTATAGCCGTTATGGTAGTTGAATTCATTGCCAAAGTTGTCGTATTTCTCCCGTTTTTCAGGATCCCCCAGAACTTCGTAGGCTTCATTGATCTCCTTATACTTTTCCTCAGCTTCCTTGTTGCCCGGATTAATGTCCGGGTGATATTTTTTGGTCAGGCCTCGATAGGCCTTTTTGATTTCCTCAAGGGTCGCCTTTTTATCTACACCGAGAATTTGATAATAATCCTTATATTGCAAGGGACATCCCCTCCCTTCATCTCCTAGTTTTATAGTTTCTTTCCCTGGGTATTCATCAACAGGGTTCAATCCATAATATGGTGAGGAGAGGAACTGTGCATCCCCTCTTACCGTATCTATTCTTGACCTTCTTTGACATTAGTATAACTTTTTCACCCAAAAAATTCAATATTAATTTGACCAAATCTGACCTTTGACTTTGACAAATGTTTTGGCACTTTGACCATTTTTAAAATCCGGCCGCAGCTGGCCTGCCTTAAATCTCAATCTCAGTTGAAAAAGCAACGACCGCCTCCCCTGTTATCTGAACAAGTACGGGTTTATTGTTTTCTTTCTTCACATGTACACGCATAGTTCCATCTCTTTGAATTGCCTCACCCTGCATTATTGTAAACTCAAAGGCATCACTGCTTTCCAGATTCCTGCAAATTCCATAATGAACCAAATAAATGCCAAGGGGTCCATTTGCATTTCCAGTAACCGGATCTTCTGCGACGCCAATTGCAGGGGCGAACATTCTTCCGTGAACCAAAACTTCATCTTGAGGATTCAGCGTAAATACATAATAACCGTTGCATCCGATTTCCTCGCTTATGGCGGACAGCTTGGCAAGATTCGGCTGCAGACTATGCAGTTGACTATTGGATTTGAGCCCGACCATTACCTTGGCGTGACCAGCGGAGGCGATAGCTACCGGGCAATGTTCATGGAGATCACAAACGCTTATCCCCAGGGCATCTGCAATCCATTCGACCACTTCAGAACGAAACGGTTTTCCGACCTCGGGAGTTCCCTGTGTCATCACAATAGAATAATTGCTATTCTCCTGAATAATGTCAACAGGCAAAATTCCCGCTTTAGTCTTCTGCATCACTCGTCCTGAAACGGCGTCTCCTTCAACTGCCCGGACATAATGTGCAGCAATTGTTGCATGCCCACAAAGAGGAACCTCCGTTGTCGGCGTAAAGAACCTTACTTCCACATCATAGTCCGGTGATGTGGATGAAAAAATAAAAGCTGTCTCTGAGTTGTTTAGTTCTCGGGCAATTCTCTGCATCTGTTCTTCCGTTAGTCCATCAGCATTGGGGACAACGCCGGCCGGATTTCCGTGAAATCTTTGCCGTGTAAATGAATCGACCTGATAGATTCTATATTTTTTCATAATGATCAGTCACCTTTCGCTCGCTTAAGGCATAAAACATAATGGAATACTTTGGCTTTGAACGAATTTTTTATGTAACATAATCCAAACCCTTCGCCAGCAGATTTTACCTGTTGATGAAGGGTTTGGATTATGTGCGTTTAGACATAATAGTGAGATCCAAACGGGCCTTCCACTCGTTTTGGGCCCAAAAGGCAACCCCTTTTTCATTCTCCCGAAAAACAAAGATGTGACATTTATCGATACCTTCAGCCTTGAGGTTTTCCAGGCTTATATCAACCAACCGCTTGCCAATTCCCTGCAAGCGCCGGTCACTTCTGACCGCCAGGTGATGGAGATAGCCACGGCGGCTGTCATGCCCGCATAACACAGCACCCAGGATTTCCCCATCCTTTTCCGCAACTGAGCTCAGGTACGGGTTTCTAGCCAGGAAACGCCTGATGTTCTCCCGGGAATCCGTCTCACTGAGTCCAATTCCCTCGGTGTTTTGCCAAAGTTCGATGACTGCATCATAATCTTCTATCACCAAAGCTCTGATGGCTGCCGGTTTGGATTCTCCAGACTTCACGCTATCCCCCGCCTGCTTCCATGCCTTATTGATCACAATTTCCCCGGTTTCCGTTTGAAGTTCTTCATTGGTTTTTCTGAACCCATGCTTTCTATAAAAACCTCTGGCAGCAGAATTTTTGCTGTAGACCCCCACAGTAAGGTGTCCTTTTTCTTCCTGAGCCCGTTGGATGAGCTGGGTACCCGCACCCTTTCCCTGCTGGGAAGGTTCAACAAATAATCCACCTATATATTGGTCAAGCAAAGAGATAAAGCCAATCACCTTGCCCTCTTCCTCTGCGACCCAAGTCTCAGCCAGGGGAAGGTATTGATCCCTTATCGTCGTTTTTTCCGCTTCCCATATCTCTTTAGGGATGAAATCATGGGCTATGATGCTGGCTTTATACCAGATTTCAACGATTGAATCCCTGTCCTTTGGTTCAAACTTTCTAATCTTCATTGTACATTTCTTCACTTCACATTCATTCTTGTCATGGCCCTTAAATTTTGATAAAGAAGTAAACGATCATGAGGATTTCCACACCAAGCTTGATGATTGTTCCTCCCAAAAGACCTGTCAGAGTGCCAAAGCCTACGCGAATGGCTTGGCTGAGCTCTGTTTTGCGCAGCAATTCCGCCCCCATCGCGCCCAAAAAAGGGCCGACAAGGATGCCCAGGGGACCAAAAAAGAGTCCCACGATCATCCCAACGGCTGCTCCCCAGCCCGCTTGTTTGCTTCCCCCGAAATGACGTGTTCCTGCGGCGGTAGCCAGGTAATCCACCAGAAAAATAAAGGCAAACACCAGGCCCTGAATAAGGTAAAAGTTAAAATCCAGGGTGGCGAATTCCGTCATCAGCCCATAAATCAACATACCGCCGTAGATAAGAACAGCCCCCGGCAAAATAGGAAGAACAGTGCCCAATAAACCTATGATAAACAGCAGAACAGCAATGATCAATGCCACTGTGCTCAATCCAATTCCTCCCTCAAACTACCCGCATGGAACGAGACTTCTTCGTGATAAAAATCATCTGAATCTGAATCTGAATCTGAATCCCAATTAGCTTTAGTCCCCGAATTCGATCCCCATGCTGCGGGCGGCATTTAAGACAGGATCGTCAGGTTCCACCTGCTTCAGCTTGTGAACGGCTTCTGCCATTGGCACTCTGACGATGTCTTGCCCCTGCAGGGCGACCATCATGCCAAAATCACCAGCCAAAGCGGCTTCAACGGCAGCCACCCCATAGCGTGTGGACAGCACCCGATCCACAGCGATGGGAGACCCTCCCCGCTGCAAATGTCCCAGCACAGTCACCCTGGTCTCCATATCGGTGACCTTCTCTAAATCCGCCGCCAGCTTTGCACCGATTCCTCCTAATTTAATGGGATCTGTTCTCCCTGACATAGTGCGTTCCACAACCATGTCTCCGCCCAGGGGTTTAGCCCCTTCAGCCACCACAATGATGCTGAAGTGCTTGCCTAAACGGGCCCGTCTCTGGACAGCTTCAGCGATACTCTCCAGCTGATAAGGAATTTCCGGGATTAAGATGACATCCGCTCCCCCTGCCACTCCGGCATAGAGGGCGATCCAACCGGCGTAGCGTCCCATGACCTCTAAGATCATAATGCGGTGGTGGGATTCAGCCGTGGTGTGGAGCCGGTCCAAAGCGTCCTGGGCAGTAGCCACAGCAGTCTGAAAGCCAAAGGTTAAATCCGTGCACATCAGATCATTATCGATGGTTTTGGGAACACCCACCACCTTAAGCCCTTGCTTAGCAAATTCCCAAGCGATGCTTAAGCTCCCATCACCCCCAATCGCAATCAGGGCATCAATTCCTTCCGCTTTAAATCTGTCCAGCACTTCAGCGGAACGATCCTGAACCTGCCGTTCTTCCCCGACTTGTGTAGGATAGGCAAAGGGATTATCCCGGTTGGTGGTGCCCAGAATCGTTCCTCCCCGGGGTAAGATCCCGGAGACATCCTTAAGCTCTAAGGGACGGAAATCCCCTTCCACAGCTCCCCGAAAACCATCTTGAATTCCCACCACCGCTATACCGCGATGACAAGCTGTTTTTACAGCGGCACGAATCACCGCATTCAACCCCGGGCAGTCTCCGCCCCCGGTCAAGATCGCCAGCTTCCTGATTTCAGATTGACCATCCCGCTGCTCTCCTTTGATTGGTTCCATCTTATGTTCCCCACTCTCTTCTTTTTTCAGGTTTATCCTTCCAGTCCTTCAAATTGCATTCTATAGTAATGGGCATATATGCCTTCTATTTCCAGGAGCTCCTGATGATTTCCTCTTTCTTTAATGCCCTCATCAGTGATCACGATAATTTCATCGGCATTGCGAATGGTGCTCAGACGGTGGGCGATCACAATCGTGGTCCGGTTCTGGGCCAGCTCCTCCAGAGATTTTTGAATATAGCGCTCACTCTCATTGTCCAAAGCTGAAGTGGCTTCATCCAGAATCAATATGGGAGGATTCTTCAAGAAAACCCGGGCAATGGACAGGCGCTGTTTCTGACCGCCGGAAAGCCGTACTCCCCGCTCACCCACATAGGTGTCATACCCCTCTTCAAGAGAACTGATAAACTCATGGATATTGGCTTTTTTCGCTGCCTCAATGATTTCTTCATCGGTAGCTCCCGCTTTGCCATAGGCGATGTTTTGCTTAATGCTGCCATCAAACAGATAGACATCCTGCTGGACCACCCCAATGGCATTGCGCAGGGAGGCCAGGGTTACCTTGCGGATATCCTGACCATCGATGGTGATGGTTCCGGAAGTCACCTCGTAAAATCTTGGCAGCAAGGAGCAGAGGGTGGTTTTGCCGCCGCCGGAAGGGCCTACCAAAGCGATGGTTTCCCCTGCTTTGATCTTCAAGCTGACCTGATCGAGAACATGGGATTCCTCCTCATCATAGCCAAAAGAGACACTCTGATACTCAATATCCCCTTTGATCTGGGTTAAAGGTTTTGCCCCAGGTTCATCTTTAATATCCGGATGGGTCTCCAGAACCTCGACAAAACGCTTAAAGCCTGCATAACCCTTTTGGAATTGTTCCGTAAAGTTGATCAACACATCAATCGGATTAATGAAGATATTGATGTAAAGAATATACACCGCCAGATCAGAAGGTCTTAAAGTCCCATTGGCAATATGAATGCCCCCTGTGACGACCACTACGATGTAGAGCAGCCCTTCAAAGAAAGAGTTCCAGGCGTGGAACCCGCCCATGACCTTATAGGCTCCTGTTTTTGATTCCAGGAAAGCCTCATTGCTGTGGGCAAATTTCTTCTTCTCGATCCCTTCATTGGCAAAGGATTGGACTACCCGGATTCCTGCCAGACTATCTTGAACACTGGAATTCACCTTGGCGATTTTGACACGGTTATCACTGAAGATAGGCTGCATTACTTTATTCTTATAGAGGCTGAAAACAATAATCACCAGGGTTACAATCGAAAGGGCCAGCGTCATTTGCACATTCAAAGTCATTAAGATCACAAAAGAGCCGACAATCTTTAAGATCGATATAAAGAGATTCTCCGGTCCGTGGTGTGCTAACTCGGAGATATCGAATAAATCCGCAACCAGCCGGGACATCAGCTCTCCCGTATTCCGTTTGTCATAATAGGAAAAGGATAATTTCTGCAGATGGGTAAACAGATCCCGCCGCATATCTGTTTCCATTTTGGCACCCATGATATGTCCGTAGGAAACGATAAAGTACTGACAAAAATACTTAATGATGTACATAGCCAGCAGGGCTATACCTACCACCATGATTGTGTTCAGAATAGCTTCCCGCCCCTGGATAAATACACGGTTGATTAAATAGCTCAGAATCATGGGAAAGGATAAATCAATAGCGGATACGATGATCGCACACAGCATATCCGTGTAAAAAAGCAGACGGTAGGGTTTGTAGTAACTGATAAAACGCTTTAAAATATTCACTTCGAACTCCACTCTTTCTGGTCATAGTCATCATATCTTGGCAAAAATTCTGGTACAGTTCGCCCGGTCTGGCGATAAACCGCCAAAACCTTTGGCATAATTATCCTAGCACAAAAACCTCCAATTACCAATGATACATAGTATCATTCCGAAATTTTATATGTAGTTCAACCTTTCCAGAAATTCCTTCACTAAGCGGTTGTATTCCTCAGGCTGACACAGATTCGTCGGATCAAGGGCATGGGGAACGATTGCCAGGGAGGACTGGGGAATCTCCTTCATAGCACTCTTCATCCAGCCTACCCCTACTTTATTTTCCTCTCCGACAATTCCCAAGGCAGGGCAGCTCACTTGCTTAAGATAGGGAGTAAACTTAATTCGATTCATCGCCAAAAGCTGAAGCAGAAATTCTGTCCGGCGCATGCCCCGGACAAAGTTCACCACATGGTCCCGGGCATAAGGCCATGGTTTGTATTGATGTCTCATCATCGCAATCAGTACAGGTTTGGGGAGGTAAACACCCCATAGCCCTAAATATTCCACCAACATAAGCAGGGCTTCCCTGAAACTGCTTATTCGGGTATCCCCCAGAGCATCCCCAATGATCAACCCGGAAACCTTCTCCGGATAACGCAACACAAAATTAAAGCAGAAAACACCCCCATAGGATGTACCCGCCAAAACGGTTTGCTCTATGCCTAATTGCTCCATTAAGGCCGCCAGATCCTGACACTGGATGTCCAGGATTTTGTGGATAGGGCCGGTGAGCTTGCTGGAGCGGGCATTGCCCCGCAGCTCCGGGCAAATGACCCGGTGAGTCCGGCTGAAAAACTCAATCTGCGGGTCGTGGAAGCTCAGGTCAGCCCCCAGTCCATGAATAAAGACCAGGGGCTTACCTGCTCCACGATCCAAGTAATGTAGCTTTCCATCGGCGAGAGTTGCATTTGGCATTGACTTACCTCATTCAACAAATAGGATCGATTTTATGAATAGGATTTACTTTAGGGAGAATTCAGGCTGTCTTATCTTCTTGCCGATCCAAATTTCGCAATCCAGGCATGAGGGCTGGCAGCACTGCGATTCCCATGATCAGTATTCCCGAGATAAGAAACCAACGATTCACCCCTAGTGTATCCGCAAACAAAGCGGATAACACCAGGCCGAGAGGCATAGCTACGGAAACAACGCTGCCTAATAAAGCGAAGACTCGTCCCAGATATTCCGGGCTGATCTTTTCTTGAAATAAAGCCGTTTGTACTCCGCTATAAAAGGGGGCGGAAAAGCCCATGAGAGTCGAGCACAAAACAAAGACGGCATAGCCCTTCACCGGCAACACTCCTGATACCATGAGACTGACTCCCATCAGCAAAATGGAAGCGGCAAGGCTCATAACACGGTTCTTGAAGCCTCCCCAGACTCCCAGGACCAGTCCTCCCACCAGCATCCCTGCCGCAAAGACGATCTCCACGAGGGAAGCATGGAAGGTGGTTCCGCCAAAATATTTCATACTCATCAGGGGAAATAAGGCATTGATGGGCATAAAGAAGAGCATATACAAGGCCCCCACCCATAGAAGGGCAAACAAGCCCTTATTTGAGCGAAGCGCTGAATACCCCTCTTTCATCTCCAGCATTAGATTTCCCTGAGCTGCGCTCTCCCCGGCCTCTAACCTGGGAATAAACACAAACGCCGTAAGGATGCTGGCCAAAACAGCTCCCGCCACATCCACAAGGATGATGGAGTTAAGATCCCAGACAGCATAGAGAAGAGCCGCCAGGGCGGGTCCCAGTATATAGCTGGCAGACTGAATGGACTGAGTATAGCCGGCACATTTTGTCAATTGATCCTCCGGGACCAAAAGCGGTGTCACCGCATTCAGGGCTGGAGAATGGAAGGCGGTACCCACACTGCGCAGGAATAAAACCACCATAATCAGCCACACGGGCAGTTCCATGGCCAGGGAAGCCAGGGCCAGCATCAGGCCTACGGCGGCAATCAGAAGGTCGGCGCCGATCATGACATATTTACGATGATAGCGATCGACCAACACCCCGATGAAAGGCCCTAAAATCGCCTGAGGCAGAAATCCCACCAAAGTCGCTATGGACAGAACCATAGCTGAGCCGGTCTCTTCGGTAAGGTGCCAAATGATGGCCATTTGCAGGACGGCGCTGGTGATCAGGGATACGGCCTGACCTGCCCATAGAGTATAGAAGCTGCGCTGCCAGTGTTCAGTTTTTATAAGCATAGTCTTTCTCCTTTTAATTCATAGCTTTTAATTCATAACTTAACCTCAATCTTTCTTCCTGTGATAAACAAAAAACAGACCTCCGTCCAAAATCGGACTTCAGTCTGCAGGCTTCACCGCGCTATAAAGACACCATCAGAAAATCGGCAAACTCCTGGGAGTTTCCCTTTCCTTTACCATGTCTTCATTCGCCGATAAGCACAACAAAAAGAGCCCCATTCTGGAATGGGATCATGTCTTTTGCCGCTTACTTACCGAATACGAACGGAATACAACATGGTTCAGGTATCCTCCTTTTAATCAACAGTACCTTTTGTTGAAAAGTACGTTTTATTATAACATCAAGGATGTGTTTGCTCAATAGAAACTTTGAGCAAACAATTCCCTCATGACACAAGGCCTCCGGGAAAAAAGCGATGCTCTCGTCAGCCAACCTCATCTTCGCAGCTCTTTGGAGGATAAATTATGTAAGTATTCTTCAACAACCAGTTCTGTATTTTCAGAAATAGATTTTGTGCCATCAATATGTATGACAGGACACACAAGAGTTTTTGCCCATTGCTCAGTTCTTGATAGAGGCCGTGATGCCACAAAGTCAACAAACTTTAAGTGCTGCTCGTACATATCACCGCCTTCACAGATACGTTCTCCATGCTGTTCATAAGCTCTTTGCTTTATGCGTTCAACACGAGTTTCAAGTGGTGCTGATATAAATACAGCAAAGTTATACCTCGATGAAATTTCCTCACCAAAATCACCAACGACGGCAGAAACAACAAATGAACCACTTTTCTCGATATCGGCAAGCATTAAATTTAAACGGTCCTCACGTGTGCGCTCTACTGTGTATGGAATTTCTGATTTTATAAAGTGATAATCTTCAATATCCATATACTTAAAATTCAAAATACGCGCCAGCTCTCGTCCCAGAGTGGATTTTCCGCTGCCGTTTGATCCAAAAACAATTATGCCTCTCGACATCCTTACACCTTCCAATTTACATAAATAGTCTAAAGGACAAAACCTACCGAAAATTTCCGGTTTATCTACATGATAAATAAACTTTGACTCCATAATATCGTTAAAGAAAAGACATAGCAATTCCTTGGTGAAAAGCTATGTCTTTTTTGTAAAGATGGTGGAAAAAAGATTTCTTATCTTTCACCAGAGCGAGCGCCAAGTTATCAAAATAAATCAGATTCTTCGCAGGTATTCCAATGATATGACTACTGCTTTAGACCAAAAGAACATCCGCATTTATGATTGCCCTAAAAACAATCATAAACCTTATATTAGTTTAATTCATACATATCCTTTGCTTTTGGAAACTTTTTTAGCATAATGTCATTTGCGGCTTTAACTTTTTTAAGGTACTCGGCATAAGCGGGACTGAGTATTTTCATGTTAGCTATTAAAACTTCCTGATAGCCACTTTCTTTTTGAAAATTCAACATATACCTTTGAAATTTGCCTGCTTCGGAATTTTGATACTCATCAGAACTTTTAAATTCAATATACTGTTCAATTTCTTCCCGATTGCGTTCTAAGTAACCGTCTGTATCAGCAAGCATTTCATGCATTTTTCCGTTTGTTTCTTCCTCAATCTTTGCCGCATCTATCTTTTCACTGGCATTGAAAAGCGCCTCCAGAAATTCAGAAAGTTCCGCAGGCAAATACAGATCCACACGATCAAGATACTGTACAATAGCATCATAGGCATATTTTTTTTCATCCGTGTCAATTGTTCCATTCAAGAATCTGCCAAAATGCATAGATACATAAAGGCCATAGTTTCCGGGGAAAGCAAAAACCAATTTTTCTTTTATGGTGTATAAGTACTCATCAAGCGTTTGCAGGTAGTCAAATTCACGATTTATATCGTAATTAGCAATCAGGCTATCCATACACTTTTGTATATCATTCAAACGCTGCATACGTAATTCCGTGATATATTTGCACTTGGCTAAAGCCGCGGGTTTATTTGAGCTGGTTAGTATCTCTGCAATATCGGCAATGCTGACGCCACATTTTCTAAGCACGGAGATCTCTTTCAGTACAGCTATATCAGCATCGCTGTAATCCCTGTATCCGTTTTCGAGTATCTGCGGATGTATCAGGTTTTTAGATTCGTAATATTCTATTGCTTTTTTGGTTAGCTTGCACTTCTCACAAACTTCTTTTATCTGCATAATCTTTCCTCCTAACACAATTCTAATTGCTCTCAAAATTATCTTAAGCCAGCCCCCAAGGGGGTAGTCAAGTGTTTTCTGATATTTGTTTGTGAGTGCAATAAAACGATACTTTCTGTTTTATGATTTGGTTTTATTCTCCACCGCTAATCCGCGGGCAATATAACAATTATCAATCTCCTCATAATTTGGTGCCTGACATGGGTCTGATCGTTCGCAATTCGGTATTGGAGATTTTCTTATCGATGTAAACCGTATCGGCAATCCTATGGAAGAATAAAAATTCTTTGTGTTCTGTACTTGAAAATGGAGATGCGGCTCACTTGTGTTGCCTGAATTACCGCAGCGGGCGATTGTATCACCACGCCGCACCTGCTGTCCGACCTGAACAGCGGCGCTACTCCTGAATGTTTTTCCTTGTAGGTTTGAGTCCTATCAGAGTGAAGCTATACCCCAATAAATCTACGAAAAAAGAACTTCCACTTTTCATCGTGGAAGCCCTCGAAAGGCTTGGATTTACTGGCTTTGTAAGCAATAAATCTTTTTTGCCTTTTGTTTTTGATGGAGCTAGCGGGACTCGACCCTGCGTCCTCTTATATATGCAGCAAATATCCAGATCTTGAAGATTCGATTGCTCCACCCGGCTTGTGGCGTGAAACACTTGAAGCACAATCCCCAAAGAAGCAGGGCGTATATAAAATCGTAATCGATTCCGAATTTGGAGCAAGTTTAGTATGGAAGTCCGCTATACCAAAAAGAAACCCATATAATCTTACCAGTTTACCGACAAGTCATCCGATAAAAATGATGAACCGGCCCCACCCCATGGCCTAAGGGAAAGGCCTGTTCGATAGCGCCAAAAAGATACTCTTTTGCTTTTTGAACCGTTGTTTGCAGTTCATAGCCCAAGGCTAAATGAGCCGCAATGGCTGAGGAAAGGGTGCATCCGGTGCCATGGGTATGCTTTTGGTTTAAATGGGGCGCCTTAAACCAGGAAAAATCCTCGCCGTCAAAAAGGAGATCGTTGGCAGCATCTTTTAAATGTCCTCCTTTAATGAGCACACTCTCCGGACCCAACCGGTGGAGCTCCTGGGCCGCAAACTCCATTCCCTCTTCGTCGAGGGCCTCTATGCCCAGCAGACAGCAGGCTTCAGGCAGATTGGGCGTAACCACTCGGGCCAGGGGGAGCAGTTCCCGCTTCAGGGTTTCCACAGCCTCCGGCTTGAGAAGAGCGTAACCGCTCTTCGAGATCATTACCGGATCGACCACAATATTGGGAGCCTTCCATTCTTTCAGAGATGCGGCGATTTGTGTGATGATCTCCGGGTTGGAGACCATGCCTATTTTTACCCCATGGACCGGGATATCCTTGAAAACTGCGTCGATTTGAGCTTTGACCATATCCCGCCCTATCTCGGCCACCTCATCCACCCCCAGGGTATTTTGAGCGGTCACCGCGGTTATGACGCTCATCCCATAAACCCCCAAGGCGGAAAAAGTCTTCAAGTCCGCTTGGATTCCTGCTCCGCCGCTGGAGTCGGAGCCGGCAATGGTTAAAAGATTTTTCAAGTCCCTTCCTCCTCTTCCCTTCCCCAATGTTTAACTGTCTGGAGAATATCCTGAAACGATTGGAATAGCCGGGCTTCTTTGCCTACCTCCTGGCAGTGCTGATAGAGCCTGCTCCTGGCAAAGACCTTATCCGCCCTTTCCGCCGGGCAAAAATCGGAAGTCCCATCTCCGATATAGACGGATCGGCAACCGGGTTTAAGCAATTTTTCCATCAGCTGCAGTTTGCAGACCCCGCATAGATCACATTCGCCGGAGCTGTAGGGGGTTTCTACGTCAAGTTGGGGAGCAAACAGCAATGTGTTGGCATAGTAAGGCAGGTTCAATCCCTCTCTTTGCAAGAGGTACTCAATATAGAAATCATATCCGTCGCTGAGAATGATGAGGGGAAATCCTCTCTGTTCACAAAAAGCGGCAAAATCTAAAAATCCGGGATCGAACACCGCCTGATCCATAAGCTGGCGAAAAACTTCCGGGTCATTGCTCTTAAACAGCTTAAAGGTCCGGCGGGCGCACTCCAGGGTGGAAAGCTCTTTTCTTTCCCAAAGTTCATTAATCTCCCGCCATCCTTCCCCGGCCAAGGTTTCCACGAGGACTGCACACATATCCTGAGTGACGATGGTGCCGTCAAAATCCACGAAGAAAATCCTGTTCAATTCCTCCATAAATCCACCAACCCCTTGGCGGCGGCGCAAGGATCTTCCTGGCTTAGAATGGCTGAGATCACCGAAACTCCGTCAATCCCCGTCTCTTTCACCACCCTGAGGTTTGCTGCTCCGATGCCGCCGATGCCAACAACGGGAAGACTAACGCCGGCTTTGATTTCCTTAAGCTTTGCTAAGCCGATGGCTTCTGCAGCATCCTTTTTGCTTCCCGTAGGAAATACCGGACCGGCCCCCAGATAATCCGCCCCCATCCTCTCTCCCTGGAGCGCTTCTTCCAGACTGGAAACAGAATAGCCGAGGATTTTGTCAGGGCCGATTATATTCCGGACTTTGGCCAGGGGCAGATCCTGTTGGCCCACATGCACCCCGTCGGCATCCAGGGCCAAGGCCAGGTCCACCCGATCATTGATGATCAGGGGTACTCCGAATTCCGCCGCCAGCTCTTTTACTTTCACCCCAATGTCATAAAACTCCCGGGAATTTGTCTCTTTCTCCCGCAATTGGAGCAACGTCACTCCACCCTCCAGAGCTTTTCTTATGGATAATAAAAAATCTTTCGGCCCGACCAGGATTCGATCCGTGACCAGGTAAAGGCTATAATCTACAGCCATTGCACCCGCCCCCTTTTCTCGATCAGTGCCTCATCCACCAGGCTGAGCTGGTCGATAAGGTGAGCCCGGAATGTTCCCGGCAATTCCCCGCCGGAGGTCTCCTGAGCTAATTCTCCCGCCAGAGACATGGTCAGCAAAGCGGCAACCGTTGCTCCGAAGGCGTCTTCATAAGCTCCGCAAAAACCGGCCACCAAGGCCCCGGCCATGCAGCCGGCCCCCGTGATCCGGGTCAGCATCTCTGTCCCATTTTCGATCAAGCAGGCTCTTTGTCCATCGGCAACGATATCCACTTTCCCGGTGGCCGCCACGACGCAGCCATAAGCTCTGGCCAGGCTTTGACAAGCTTCCAGGCCATCATTCCCTTCATCCAGGGAATCCACTCCTCTGACCCGGGCTGCCAATCCGGCCAAAGCCTTGACCTCGCCCAAATTCCCTTTGATTACCGTAAAGCGGCCAAAATGCCCCAGCCTTTCAATCGTTGCTTTTTTACGGGGAATGGCTCCGCAGGCTACCGGATCAAGGATCACCGGAATCCCTTTTAAGGTTGCTCCCCGGATGGCCAGATAAGCTGCCATTTCCTGTTCCTTGGTTAAGGTTCCTAAGTTAAGATACAAGGAGCCGGCAAGCTGGCTGAACTCGAACACTTCATCCGCTGCTTCGCACATAGCCGGTGATGCTCCCACAGCCAGCAAACTATTAGCGCAGTCGTTGACCGTAACAACATTGGTAATGGCATGGACCAGGGGGGTTTTGTGTTTGAGGGCTTGAAGAGCTTTTGTTAGTTTTTCTTTCATGATCCTACACCTTCTTTTCCTTTAAAATTTTATTATTCAATTCCCGTAAATTGATTTCCTAAGTTTGAGAGCTTTTTGTCTTACCTAAGTAAGATCAGCGTTTTTTAGCAGCCTTTAAAAGGTGTCCCCATATAGTCGCTGATTAATTGATAGGCGCAGAATTTTCCGCACATGGTGCAGCGCTCCTGGCTGTCTTCATTTTTGGCTTTTCGCATTCGCCCCGCTTTTTCCGGATCAATGGACAGCTGGATTTGTTTTGGCCAATCCAAGGCTTTGCGGGCTTTGGCCATTTCCAGATCCCATTCCCAGGCTCCTTTAATGCCTTTAACCAGATCGGCTGCATGAGCTGCGATGCGGGCAGCGATCACCCCTTCTTTGACATCCTCCTCCGTAGGCAAACCAAGATGCTCCGCAGGGGTGACATAGCAGAGGAAGTCCGCACCGCTGGAAGCTGCGATAGCTCCGCCAATAGCTGATGTAATATGATCATATCCCGGAGCCACATCGGTGACCAAAGGGCCTAAGACATAGAAAGGAGCATTATGGCAGAGGGTCTTTGCCAACTGCATATTCGTTTCAATCTGATGGAGAGGAACATGTCCAGGGCCTTCGACCATAACCTGCACCCCTGCTTCCTGAGCCCGTTTGACCAAGCTTCCCAGAGTGATCAGTTCTTTAATTTGGGGGCCGTCTGTGGCGTCGGCTAAGCAACCTGGCCGGAGGCCATCTCCCAGACTCAGAGTAACATCATAGTGCAAAGCGATGTTTAACAGGCGGTCGTACTGCTCGAAAAGGGGGTTTTGTCGCTGATGATGCAGCATCCAGGCGGTAATAAAGGACCCGCCCCGAGAGACGATATCCATCACCCGTCCCTGTTCCCGGAGTTCCTGAATGACCTCTAAGGTTACGCCACAGTGAACCGTGATAAAATCAGCTCCGTCCCGGCAGTGTTTCTCGATCCCGGCGAAGATTTCGTCATCCGTCATTTCCACTAAGCCCCGGCCGGCCTTGTGAGTATCCACCATGACCTGGTATAAAGGCACCGTTCCCACCATGACCGGACTATCCTGGATAATCCTTCTTCTGATCTCATCAATATCTCCGCCTGTACTTAAATCCATGATGGAATGGACACCGGCCGCCACAGCAATCTCCAGTTTGCTCAGCTCAGGGGCTAGCTCCGGATAGGCATCGGAGGTTCCGATGTTGGCGTTCACTTTCGTAGACAGACCCTTGCCGACTGCCATGGGACGAAGTCCCTGATGGTTGATGTTGCAGGGTAAAACCGCTTCCCCTATGGCGATCTTCTGCCTCAGTTCCTCCCCGGTAATTCCCTCCAATTCAGCTGCTTGGACCATTTCCGGAGTAATGATTCCTTTTCTTGCTTCTTGCAGTTGAGTCAATGAAACCACACCTTCCTTAATATAAATAAAAATATAAAAAAGGCGGATATAAAAAATACAGACCGGGTAGGTCTGTATTCTAATAAACATATCGTTATTATCCACCTTCCCTACGCTGGCATTACCCAGATCAGGTTAAGGGTCAAAGGATTCTTGGGTCCTTTATCTCAGCCGACCTTATTCGGCCCCCCTAGTGATTATGCAGTTACAATTATTGGCACCTAAAGTATATCACATGTTATACGGAATTAAAAGAGAACCGGCTGATTTTAGACATTTTCAGCTATAGAGTAAATCAACTTCTCCGTGCTCTCCCAGCCTAAGCAAGCATCCGTAATGGATTTTCCATAGATGTTTTCCCCGATGCCCTGCCTTCCTTCCTCCAGATAGCTCTCGATCATCAGCCCTTTGATCATCTTCTTCAGCAGGGAATCATACCTACGGCTGTACAGCACCTCGCCGGAAATACGGGGCTGCTCATAAAAGCACTTCATGGAGTTGGCATGATTCACATCCACGATAATGGCCGGATTAACCAATTCCAGTCTTTCATATTCCCGAGCGGTCCGAATCAGGTCTTCAAAATGATAATTGGGGATATTTTCACCATTGGCATTCACAGCCCCTCTTAACACGGCGTGAGCATAAGGGTTCCCAGTGGTTTCAACTTCCCAGCCATTGTAGATGAAAGAATGATTGCTGTGTGCTGCAATCAATGAATTAAACATCACGGTCATATCGCCGCTGGTGGGGTTTTTCATGCCCACCGGAAGTTCAACACCGCTGACGGTAAGGCGATGCTGTTGATTTTCCACGGAACGGGCTCCGATGGCCACGTAACCCAGGACATCGGCAAGATAGCTGTAATTCTCCGGATAGAGCATCTCGTCAGCAGCCGGCATCCCAAATTCCGATATGGCGCGGATATGCAAGCGGCGAATGGCTTTAATACCCTCGCACATATCCGGGGCCTTTTCCGGGTCCGGCTGATGAACCATCCCTTTATACCCTTCCCCTGTGGTCCGGGGTTTGTTGGTATAGATCCGGGGCACGATGAGGAGGGTATCCTTGACCTTTTCCTGGACTTTGGCCAATCGTTCAATATACTCACAAACGGGATCTTCATGATCGGCGGAGCAAGGACCGACAATCAATAAGAACCGTTGATCTTCATTGGTCAGGATCTTCTTCATCTCGTCCACCCGTTTGTCCCGGAGCTCAGCCACTTCTTTGCTTAAAGGCAAATGGGCAATAATTTCTTCCGCCGGCGGTAATTTCTTGATAAAATTCATACTCATAGATCAACACCTCTACTCTTCTCCATATATGGCAAACTGATATAGTTACAAGTATAAATCTACCCTATAAAAATCGCAAGAAAAAAACTCCTTATATATAACAATTCTTTTGGGTTTATTGTTATACTTTTTAAGCAACCAGCAAACGGTTGAGCAGTCATAAAAATCTGACGGGCATAACATCGCCCGCCAGATCGCTGCTTTCTGCAGTTTCCTTATCCTGATTTAATTGAATCAACATAAATCTCTTGGCTGACAATTAAAAGCTGGTTTACACTGCATGATTCGTTAGCTTTACACTTTTTTCTTTTCCTCCAAAATCTTTCCGGTAAAGGACAATAGAACAAATGACGCCTAAACAGATCATGATCACCTGAAGCCAAAGGGTTACTTGAAATGCATATACGGGATATGGCTTTATCCCATCAGAAACGGCATTGATGATAATTCCCCAAATCTGTTGAAAAAGTCCTGCTCCAAAAATCCAGGCAAAGCTGTTCACGATTCCCATCGCAGTCCCTAAACGGGATGTGGGCATGACTTCACGAATATAAATAAATGTGGTGGAGATGACCAGCATCTGTAATGCCCCCATTAAGAAATTAAAAAAGCTTAACTCTGTAATGCTTATGGTTGCCGGCTGCAAAGCAATCCATAGCCAGTTAAACAAAAACAAAATACAACCCAATACCATGGTTTTCTTGGAGCCAATCTTTCTGACCACTGCACCGCTTAGGATACATCCTGCAAAGAGCCCCCATGCGTACCAGGACAGAATATCCCCACTGGCCTCCTTGGATAATGCCAGGGCATCGGTCAGATAGATGCCTTCCCACATGGAGCCGAAAGTCTGTGAACTGGAGTTCACACCGAGAGACAGTAAACCGATTAACCATAAGACAGGCATTTTGAGTACGGCAGTAAAGGGAACCTTTTCTTGCCCGGCTTCTTCGCTTATGGCGGCAACCACTGCAGTTTCCCCATGGAGTTCATCCGGTGTAAGCAACCCTCGTTCCGCCGGCTTATCTCTCAATAAGATATACGTTACCACTGCCAATATCAAGGAAAAAACTGCTATGCCGAATAAAGCTGTTCTCCACCCTGCAAAACTCATTAATGTCCTTAGCGGCGCTGTGCCCAGGACGCTGCCCAAAGAACCCAGTCCCATAAATATTCCCCAAAGCATTGGATATTGACGGGTCGTAAACCAAGCAGAGATTATTTTTGCCCCACCGATCAAAAAACCAGACACGGCTACTGCCAGAAGGATTCTACCGATAATTAACACTGTAAAATTTTCAGCAAGGCTGAAGACCAGTGAGCCAATGGCCGCTATCATAAGAATTGCCGTCAGTCCCCGGCGGGCGCCTAAACTATCCAGCATAGTGCCTACCGGGGCTTGAGCAAAGGCATAGATCCAGGTAAAGGCCATGCCCATGAAGCCGAAGGCAACCGCACCCAGGGAAAGGTCTGCCATTAAATCGGGTCCCATAATAGCCGGCGTAATCCGATGGAACAAAGTAAGCATATAGCATAAAACGCAAATGACATACATGGGCCATTGTAAAATTTTCAATTTGCGAAGCATAGAACTTCGCTTGGAATTGTCCATTCAATTCCCTCACTTTCTAAACGGTACGGATAGTGACCTTCACTACGGACAATTAAGATCCAAAGTCATCACCATAGCATCTTCAGGCGGATCGGTGTAATATGCTTGCTTGGTAGCTCGGGGCAAGAATCCTAGCTTCTTATAGAAGCTGCAGGCAAGTGTATTTGAGGAGCGGATTTCCAAATTTAAGCGCTTCACCCCACGGGGTTTCATCCATTCCAGCACTTGCCTGATAAGATATGAGCCATGCCCTTTGGCCCGGAAGTCAGGATGTATGGCTAATCTTGTGATATACCCTTCATCAAAAATCAGCCATACGCCCAGATAACCCAGAAGTATGCCATAGGAATACAGGCAAAAGTAGTAAGCATCTTCGTTATGCCTGAGTTCTGTTACAAAAGCTAACGGCGACCATGGCGAGGGAAAGGATCTTAGTTCGATTTTCATCACATCTTTGAGATCCTCTTCACACATCATGCGCATGATTAAAGAACCATGGGCAGATAATTCTCTTGCCTTGGTTTTTTCCTGGATTTTATACAGTGAAAAAAATTTTTCGTCGGGACCTGATTCCAGCCATTGATGCCAAACTGCTTGAACGCTGTATAGTCCGTAATGCCATTGATAATAACCCGGAAGACTCCTCTCCTTATTTTTTAAATACTCTGCAGCAGGCAGGGCATCCCCACTAACCAAAATTCGGTTGTCTTCCAACTCCACTTCTTTCCTTAGCTCTTCAGTGGTCAGAATATGGGGCTCCTCCAAACACACCGGAATCTGCCGGCAGGAATCCCATTGATAGCTGGCTTTAAACCACAGGGATTGAGCCAGGTTTTGGATGACCGCCAGCCCCTTTTCACAATCCTGAGCCGCCCACCCTAACATATCCAAAGACCAAACACTGATCAAAGGGATTTTCAATTCAGTGACCAGAAGATGCAGCTTTTTACCCACTTCTGATTCCCCCACTTCTGGTGAATAAGCGGCTTTCACAATACCTGCAAAGTCCATATCCGTCAGCTGTGAACCCAATCCATGCAGCAATCCTGCCAAGAGCGTTTTAAAATCCACCGTGGGAGCCTGGTAAAGAGAAATTTGTGTTTCTCCCAACAGTTTTCCATTCTCGCCCAAGGCAATCGTCAGTATTTGAGCGGTCTTCATCATTGTGCAATATTTCATGGATTGCTCCTTGTCACTGTAATTTCCGGTCCGGTCAACCGGGCCCCACACTTTTTACACTTAGGGTCGATTGAATCGGGAATAGTGTGTTTACCACAATGGGTGCATTTAACCGGCTTGGGCATAGGGGGCTTGCACCGTCCGCAATAGGGATTGCAGATCCAACATGTCAAAAGCATTTCTCACCCACTTTCCTGGCTAAAAGCAAAAGCATTGAAGTCAAGGGCGTGTGTTCTATATAAATTTACTGAACACAAAGCACAATAGGGAGGCAACAATGATCATGCCTAGACAGATTGGGAAAACCTTTCTGATCACGGCTTGCTCTTCCCCTACTGCATCAATGACGGCAGCCGCATTTTGAAGTTTTCCGGGAGAAATTACGCTGGCCAGCCCGGCTCCGATCCCAGTGGCGGCTGCCACCACTAAAGGATTCAGGAAGAGTTCCTTAGCAGCAATAAAGTTGTATTTGGCAAACATCCCCAGGGCGGCAGCTTCACTGGATGTAACAAACCCGCCAAAAAGACCAAGGGGTGCGACAATTAATGGATAAACCCAGCCGAAGATCCTTGCCGATTCGAGGGCCAGAACGGAAACCATATTATGCATGGCATCCGTAACCTGCCAAACCTCTCCAACAGGCTGTAACCCGGTGTTGTTCATCAATAAGCCAAGGGCAAAGAAAACAGTCAGGGAGATCAGAGGTTTCGGTGCCCGCTTGCCAAACTTGCTCAGGCTTCCCTTAATTTGGGTGCCGGTTGGCTTCAACCAGATGGCGGAAACGATTGTGCCGACCAAAACCCAAAAATAAGCGTTCCAAAATACCCGGAGGTAAATCTTCTGACCAGGAATGATTTGAACCGGCATTCCTAGGCGGAGGGTTAAGAAATCATGAACAGGCTGATAGAAATTAACAAAAAATAAAAGGCTAATCGTCAGGAGCCAAGGCGAAAAGGCAGCCAATAAACGTCTTTCTTTCTCGACCTGTAAATCCTCATCGTTAAGAACACTGCGATCAAGAATTTTATAGCCCTTTACTTTGAGATACAGGCATTCAACCAGGATCACCAGGACTCCGGCAATCACCCCGGTTAAGACGATGCCTGGATGAAGGGCGGGCACATAGGCTATGGCGACCGCTGTTAAACCGGCGATCAAACCGCCTGACAGCGCCGGGAAGAATCCTGCCTTCATCAGCTCGGTTCCCCCCACCAAATACAGCATGGCAAAGGCGATTAAGGTGGAGATGATCGGCAGATAGAGAGCAAATATTTGCGACGCTTCAATCAGGGAGACTCCTGTTATATCGGAAAAAGCGACAAGTGGGGCACCAAGCATGGAGTAAGTGCAAAGGGCGTCAAAGCCAAGGGCCGGGAGAGCAATGGCCATAAAGTTGGAATACCCTAAGCCTCTTAAGACGGGAGGCAAAACCGCCACCGGTGTTGCACCGGCAGAAACCAAGGTGGTTCCGGCGCCAAGATTGATGATCATGATTTGTGAAGCCTTATTGGTAATCGCTACCGTCTTTAAGAAAGTACAAATTCTCCTTAGCGCACCGGTCTCCTCCATAAAGCAAATTTGCAGTAAAGTAGCGGCACACACGATAGTAACCGGAAATGACTGGACGACGCCTGCCAAGCTGGCTCTGATACTGACCGCAAGAGAAGTTGAGAAAAAGGCCAGAGCAATCATAACGCAGAGAGCCCAGCCGATCAGTGAAGCAATATGAACAGGCGTATTTCTCCAGGCAATCAGAAGAAAAATGACGATGATGGGAAGTAAGGTCATGATACTTAGAAAACCCATGCCCATTTGTTTTCCTCTCTTTTCACCATTGAATTCACTCTTTTGTGAAAGTCATAACTTCTTCAGTCACAGTGAGCTATTGGAATAATCAACGGGGAGGATCAAGATCCCCATGAACCACAGGGATCCTGACCCTAACCTATTGTAAGTCTACTTCTTAGGTTTTTCTGCTCCGCACTTTTTACATGCTGGTTCTTTGGTAGAGTTGAAGGTTTCACATTGACTGCATTTCCAGATCAATTTTTCGGTCGGCGGCGGTCTGAAACCACCTTTTTCCTGACGACTCATTGAAAAAAGACCTCCTTTTTGTGTAAGCTATACTTTACCTTGAAAATAAAACCATGTTTGGTTTTTCAACCAGCTTTTTGGATAGCTCTTCAAGGGTCCCGTAGTACATGATTCCTGACTGGCAATGATGGACACAAGTCGGCAACCTGCCTTCCTTCACCCTGTCTTCACAGAGATTGCATAACTCTGTGGGTAAGGGCAAATAGGTCCAGGACCATTTGCCGTAAACATTTTCCCGGGGTCCGTCTTCCAATACTTTGATGCCAAATTGTCCGACAGGTAACCCTAATTCCTTTTTGCAGGCTACCTCACAGGTATGACAATTGGTACAGTATTCATAATCGATGAGAATCCCGTATTGAGCATTATCTTTTGACATAGCCAAACCCCCCTAACCTTGTCACAATTTCAGTGGGCGTTACTTGATCATTCTCAGGCTCAACCTTGTAAACCTTGCAGATCGTGGATTTATAAGGAGCACCATAATGGGTCGGACCATGGACTCCCATGGTGGTTAAGTTGTTCGAGTTACTGTCAAATACTCCAAACAGGACCGGCTCCGCACCTTCCTTTTCGGGAAACCACCAGCCATGACGCGCCCTGACCACTTTGGGATCCAGCCCATAATTAAATTTAACCTGCTGTTTGCATTTACCCCGTTTATTTTCAATCCAGGCCCAATCACCTTCCTGAAGACCGAGTTTTTGCGCTGTTTCCGGATTAATGTCCATCTCAGGCTGGGGATGAACTTCCCGCATCGTGGGGAGCTGGCGGTGTTCAGAGTGGAACAGCCCAATCTGCCGGTGTCCTGTGGTCAGAATGAAGGGATACTCCTTCATGAGTTCAGGAGTGGAGTAAGGCCCTTCATAGGGCTCCATATGGTGGGGCAGCGGATCAAATCCCCAAACATCAAACAAAGGCGAAGAAACTTCATATAACCCTGTCGCAGTAACAAAGCCCGGCTGCCCGTCCTGGCGCAACAGGCCTTTTTCATATTTCTTGTAGGTATGGTTCCAGTCCCACCAGTCATAGACTTTATGGGTCAATGCTTCAAAGTCATAGTCCACACCGTTGCCATCATCGTAGAGCATATCGGTGAGCAGATCACGAACGTCTTTGTACTTGTTAAAGTATTCAGGATTGATCCGCTTGCCCAGATCCAGCACGATCTGTTCATCGGCTTTGCTCTCAAAATAGGGTTCGGCTGCTTTGGTAATGGCTCTTAAAGGCTGCCACCAGGATCGGTAGCTATCGCGTTCCACGCTCATGGCTGCCGGCAGGACTAAGTCGGCAAAGGCCACTGCAGTAGGTGTCATATAGTAATCGACCACAACCGTATAAGGCACGTTCTTCCAGGCCGCATAAACTCTGGGCGCTTCACCGGCCATATTGGCGATAGGATTGCTGCCGTGAACCCAAAGCATTTGAACCGGGTAAGGTTTGCCGGATTCCATGGTCTCCAGAAGTTTATCAGGCGGAATAAACGGTGTATATCCGGATTCGTGGATGGCAGATTCATAAGTTCCAATCCGTTTTTGCAGCATTTCTTCAGAAATGCATTCAAGGCCGCAGCCATATTTTTTCGAACTGTTATAAGCATAGCGAAGGAGAATATTGCCGCCGGGAACATCCAGGTTTCCTGTAATTGCGACCATATCCGAAATGGCTGCAGAGGCTTCCATACCGGCAATTTGCATGTCGATGGCCAGACCCCATTGAATTCCTGCGGGTTTGGCTTTAGCATACATACGAGCGGCTTCTGTGATTTGCTCTTTAGGAATCCAGGTAATTTCCGCTGCTTTTTCCACAGAATATTCCTGAACCCGCTCGACCAGTTCATCAAAGCCGTAAGTCCACTGCTCCACAAAATCATGGTCATAAAGGTCTTCGTTGATGATGACATTGAGGAAACCCAGAGCCAAGGCACAATCGGTACCGGGCCGGATTTTCAACCATAGATCGGCTTTAGCTGCCAGCCAAGTCAAGGCGGGGTCAATCACAATCAGTTTGGTGCCCAGTTTCATTAAATCAACCAGCCAGTGCCCGACAAAGCCATCCCCATTGGAGGCTAAGGGCTCATTCCCCCAGACGACAACGACTTCCGGTACTTTCCATTCAGGGTTGTCATACCGCAAGGGATGAAACTGGGAAGCATCGAGAACCCAGCAGTCTCCCTGCTTAATCAGATTGGCTGTCATCCGGGGCTGGTAGCAGGAGTCGGCGCTGAGGAAGCCAAAGGAAAGGTTAGGGCTGCCGAATACGGCGCGGGTAATCATCGCCGGCTGCCACATGCAATTGCGGCCGGTTCCGACTAAAGATACGATGCCTTGGGGACCTGTTTTCTGTGAGATTTCTTTATGCTTTGCTTCAATCCAGTCGTAAGCTTCATCCCAGGAAACCCGTTTCCATTTATTCTCGCCTTTTTTCCCAACTCTCATGAGCGGCCATTTCAGGCGATCGTTGTTGTAGATTTGTTCCACCATGTTAATACAGCGCAGGCATAGTCTGCCTTGGTTATAGCTGAAATTGGGATCACCTTCGATTTTTTCCAATTTACCGTCTTTGGTGTAGCAGAGAACACCGCAGCCGTTGTGACAACCGGGTCCTGTCCAGACCGAGGTGCGGGTGACTTCATATTCCCCTTCTTGCCAGCGCCAATCCTCTTTGTAAAGATCCTTGCTATACTTGTTAATCATGAACTGTTTTTCCCTCCTTAATTTTTATATAAAGATGTGTGATAAAAAGGGCTCGATAAAAACACCTCCTTCATTTAATATTTGCGGCATTATTCTTTATTGGAGTCAGGTTTTTCAGGCTTTTGAGGAGCTCTTTGCGGCGCTCTTTGTGGCCCGGCCGGACCCGCAGCGTTCTCTTCCGCCTCAGGTTCAGGCAGCTCTGCCCCACACTTTTTACATGTTTTATTGGCCGGTGGATTAAAGACATTGCACTGGGGGCATTTGGTCATCAGCTTAGTAAAGGTTGGGGGTCGGAAACACATTTTCTGATTCCTCCTTTGCTCTTAAGATTTAGTTTTGATACTTTGTACATTGTGATATATTGCATTTTCCGTGCCAGGTTCGCAAAGGCCTTGGTTGGGCTATTTTAAGCAAATCACCTCATCTTTAAGGAATTGCAAACCGACTGATTTTAAGAAACACCGTTTGCTTTCGAGAAAGAGGAGCCAATACAAAAAACTCTATAAACGGCAAAAAGGGCTTCTCCCTGCACTCAGCTGTTCAGGAGAAGCCCTTATCTTGAGATTACTGTTCAGTTAATCAGAATTCTTGAATGTTCCCATATCTATATTAAGCTCTTTTGCTTTGCGATACAGTGTTGACTTAGCCATTCCTAATAGTTCGGAAGCTTTGGTAATATTGTTTCTGGTTTTATAGAGGGCGTTTTCAATAAGTATTTTCTCCATAACATCAATTTTATAGATGTTTTCGAGAGTGTAGCTGCCGGTCATACCGGGAGGATCCCTATAATTCTCTGCTGGTGAAGAAGAAGCGGCATATAATGATTCGGGCAAATGCCTGCATTGGATTAAATCCCCTTGAGCTAAATTCACTGCATAAATAACACTATTTTCAAGTTGCCTTACATTTCCAGGCCACCCATAACTTTTCAGAACCTCAAGAGCCTCTTCACTGATGAGGGGAGCCTTGCGCTTGATCTTGGCACAGTATTTACCGATAAAGTAATTTGCCAAAACCTCAACGTCATTATCCCGCTTTCTTAAAGGCGGAAGCTGAATGGAAAGGATGGATAGCCGGAAAAACAAATCACTTCTGAATAAATTTTCATGGCTCATTCTCTCCAAATCTTTATTCGTGGCTGCAACCAGCCTGAAATCAACCTTTTTATAAGTGTGTCCTCCAATTCGCATCACTTTTTTATCTTCGAGCACTCTTAAGAGGATAGCCTGGACCTCGAGGGGCATATCCCCTATCTCATCAAGAAAAAGGGTGCCCCCATGAGCAAGTTCTATCTTCCCCGCTCTGCCTCTGCGTTCAGCGCCGGTAAAGCTGCCTCCTTCATAACCAAACAGTTCGCTCTCAATAAGTTCCCGGGGCATTGCCGCACAATTTACGGCAATAAATGGCCCTTGGGGACGATGGGCATTATGGATGGCTTGAGCAAAAAGCTCTTTACCTGTTCCACTCTCGCCAGTCAGAAGGATATTCTCGTTGGATAAGGAAAAGCGTTTTCCTAAGGAAATCGTTTCTTTGATGGCTTTGCTTTTACCAATGATTTTATCAAAGGTATAGGTAGCAAAGGCTCCCGTTCGATTGGTAACAAGGGCATTGATTATTTCCATAGGATTAACTCTCAAAACCGCACCGTTGGGATAGTTGCCATGTTTATCAAGAGGACGTATGAGCACTAAATAACTTTTGTCATGATTATTGCTGCAAATGGCTTCCTCAATATCAACGGTTTCATTGTTCCGAACCGCCTCACCAATCTGGGGGCCTAAAAAGCGATCAATAGTCCTGCCTATGATCTCCTCTTCGGCAGTATTGAAGATATTGACCACTTCTTTGTTGATCGTAATTATTTTCCCCCTGTTATCCGTAATAATTATTCCCTCCTCAATCACGGATAAAATTACTTCCTGCATATGATGAGCGCTTTTCAGCAATTGATAGCTCTTGGTAAAACGCAGCTTGTTTTCTACGGCTACCGCCATAGCTGTGATGAGACCCAGGGGATAGGTGCTTAAATAATAGGAGTCGTGGGACAAGGGAAAATCAATATGGTAGCTTACAACCAGGTAGCCGATGATTTCGTTATCCTCATTGGTCAGAGGTGCTGCAGATGTACAGGAATTTTGAAAGACAGTACAGTAGTGTTCGGGCCCGACAATATATACCGGCTTCTTTAGATGCATACTTAAAACATGTGCACAGGTACCGACGGTTGCTTCCGACCATACCTGGCCCACTATGGAACTCTCTGGGTAATCCGCAGAAATTAACTTGATCTTTTCTCCCTCATGACTCAGCAAGACACCATTCTTATCAAATAAATAAAGCGCATAATTGGAAGTCATGATATCCTTTATTTTTAAATCAACAAAAACGGCTTTGGTAATTTCAATCAGGTCTTTGTTTTCAGCCAGGATCCTGGCTATTTCGTTGGAATTCAAATGCTCGGCAAGACTGCTTTTATAAGGATTGACTCCTAAATCATGAGAGCGCAACCAGGATTCTGCTACTTCAAGCCTAATACAAGCGTATTCCTTGGGATCAAGGGTATGGTTTTTTAAAAAGAATTTTTTACATTCCAGTAGTTGCTCCCAACCTGTGTTGGTTAGAATTAAATTATGTGCATCATGCAAATTTTCTTTAGTATCTGGCATTCCTTATCCCCCTTAAATTTTTTCGATACTCTACAAAATGCATGGCCATCGTGAAAGTTATCTCTAGTTCAATGGCGAAGAATATTATCCCGCTCATTGTTTATTTTTAATTCTAACATAATTTTTGGACTTTTAAAAAAAAACTTACTAATGTGTTGCATGTTATTGAGACAGGTGCTGTTGCCACAGAGTAAATAAACCAGACCTTTAACTATGAGTTGAAAGGTCTGGTTTATCGTTATTGTTTCATCTAGGTTCTACTCAGTCAGCCAGCCATCACCAAAAACCCACTTGATGGCGTCTAATACAGATGGGCTAAGTCTAGCTCTCTTAAATTCATATTGTTTGGTTAATTCCACAAACTGGTCGGCTTCACTTTTGAGAACTTTGGCAAAGAAAGCATTTTCATGATCGGCATCCTTGATAATCAGCGGATTAAGAGAGCTTTCATTTAACGCTGACTTTAGCTTGTAGAAACTTCTCCGATTTTTTCCTACAAAATACCCGTAATTGGGGTGATCCCTTACACAGTCTTCCTGAAAGTCTGAGCGACTCAGAACTTCTGGCATATGATTCACACACCTTCCCCATATGATCTTGACCATGACGGAAACTAAAAAATGCTCTATTCCATTATACCTATCTTTTGTAAGATAAATGTTATGTCTTTTTTAAGATTGGTTGAAGCATTGCAAATAAAACCAGACCTCAGATTGCTCTGAGGTCTGGTGATGGGTCCTTTAGAAGGGAATTTGAAACTTGTTTTCTTCTGATAACTTTGATGAACCATCACAGCTTCCCTAAAGACTCGTCAGCTGCTACTCCCAAGAGCTCTCTTTAGCGGCATTCTCCCCGGCGATGCGGGCAACAGTGGCATAGTTCCCCAAAGAACCATGAGGACGTCTCCACCCCATGACATTGCCTAACTCCCCTGCAGCATAGAGATGAGGAATGACTTTTTCCTGGTCAATAGAGATGCTTTCGTCAACTGCTTTGCCGCTGTATCCGGCAAGTTGGTCAGCCTGTTCAATGACCTGGGATTTTGTATTAACCCGGACACCATTGCGTTGGGTATGACGGATCAAGGATGCTTTCAACCCGTAAAAAGGTGGTTTGGCAATTTTAAACAGGGCGGTTTTGCCAAAGTCTTCATCCTTGCCTGCACCCACGAAACCGTTGTAACGGCTGATGGTCTTTTCCAATTCTGCCGCAGGAATTCCCATCTTTTCAGCCAGTTCAGGAATACTGTCGGCTATGGCGATGCAAGCCGGGTCAAACATAAGACCCTTTTTGGGGTTAGGATTCTTCAAATCCTCAATTGGCCACTTCAAGGCTGCCGCACTTTCGGAGTCGGCTATCGCCCAGACATTCCGAGGATGGGGCAGACTAAGATATTTCGCAGTATAGGGCCATTCGGGGTTCTCATTAATACTTCCCGCTTCACCTTTAGCAGGATCAGCTTTTCTGGCCCCTTCCATTTCGTTAATATAACGGACACCGTCATTCTTCACCAAAATAACCCGCTCAAAGAATGCGGCAGGACGGGGAATTCCCTTGCCATCGGCATAATACGCTGCTGTTTTAAAATCGGGCGGTTCCCATCCCCAATAGGACCGGGAGCCGTAAAAGAGATAAATATAGGAAGTAAAGGACATATCGCTGAAACCGGCTCCTACTTCCGCAGCGGCAAAGTGACCGTCCCCGGCGCTGTCCACAAACAGTGTGCCGTCAGCCGGGGTGCCGCCGTCACCGAAGCAATCCGGCCCCACGACCCGCGGATCCCAGGCCTGAGCCATGCGATGATTGTCGGTCCAGGTTCCTGTACAAAGGATGACCCCTTTACGGGCTTTGATATTAATCGTACCTTCGGGAGTTTCTGCAGATACGCCCAGAACCGGACCGCCGGGCTCGCGATAAACTTTCTTCATCCGGTGTTTGAAAAGAATCGGAACCCCCATTTCCTGCAGCTTTTTCTCCCAGACTGTGGTCCAGGCCAAACCAAAGCTCATGGGGCTGTTGGGTTTAGCATCATAAACATCAGGATTGGCTGCCGGATAGTGGGAGCGGCCCACCCGGTGCACTTCCGGACTGGAATTCCCTACAGTGGGGTACCATTTAAAGCCCATAGATTCCATCCATTCGATGAGCTCCGGCCCTCTTTCAACATACGTGCGAATCAGTTCCGGAACGCCCCGGTATCCACTGGCTTTCATTTCATCCTCAAACCAGTCTTCCAACGAATCCTGCATTCCCGCTTCCTTTTGAATCCGTGTACCGCCCAAAATAGCATGACCTCCGGCGGTTTTATACAGTCCGCCTACCCAGTCATTTTTTTCAAGGATGATCACATCTGCTCCCGCATTTTTAGCCTCAATCGCCGCGGCTAAACCGCAACCGGTACCGACAACGACGACATCCGTCTCCTTATCCCATTTTTCCGGCAGCCAGGGCTTTGCTTCAGCGGCTTGAAGTTTTGCTTCGGTTCCCCCTTGTGCGTCCTGGCTGCAGCCCGAGAGCAGGAAGCCGGCACCGACAGCTGTACCGGCAGTCATAATACCTGCATTCTTTAAGAAATCCCGACGAGAAAGTCTTTCCCTTTTCAGTTCTTCTTTCTTTTCTTTAGACATTGTTAAGCCTCCCTTATCTTTTTAGGTACCCGTTGCAACGTCCTTGACTTCCGGCCACCACCTCCATTCATCGTCAATTCATTGCCAAAGAAGGCGAATCGGGGGCTCTTTACCATCATGTTCACTAAAACTATTGATAATTTATAGAGGTTCGGTTCTTAGAATAATTAGTGATTGATTTAATTTTCACATGAACTTTATTGTATATGCCATAACCAATACTTTTAAGATTAGGATTCAATACTATTTATTTTGATTTTAAGCAGCGATTAAAGTTGATTATTTAGAAATTGTTGCTAATCTGAAACTTTACATGATGAAGATACACTATCCTTGCCGATAAAGTCAATATTACCTAGTTAAAAATTTCACACAATATGTGTTGTTTTAACTGACAATAGTTTTCTTTTCTGCATCATTTGCTAATTCTCTATTAATTCAAACAAGAGTTGCCATCTTTCTTCACTTCTTTACTGCTCTTTATTTGATTAATACTAAAGGGATCCAGGGTGCTTACCCGATTGATAAAGCGCTCTTCAAAGGAGTAGGGATAAATATTTAAACTGGTATCCTTTTTGCCTGAAAACTCTTCGATATAGAACTCAGCGGTCACCAAGCCCTGCTGACTTAAAATCTCCAGAGTAATCAAAATATCTTTGTGCCTGTTTTGATGATGATCGAGAATCTTGACCGGATACCAGCAGTAGTCATCTTCCAGGATTTCAAACTTCTCTGAGTCGAGCCGTGTATAGCTGGACATGCATTCTTTAAAGGTCAGCCGGGAGCCAATATTGGGGAAGCCTCCCTCTTTGGAATCAAAGAAAGAAAGGTTGATACGCAGATTTTTGAAGGGCAGCGGAAAACCCAAATAGACCTTGGAATCCACCATCCGAATACAGGAGGAGATGGCGGCCAAAGTTACCACACTTACCCCTAAGTTGACGCGATCCGCATCCACGATTTCCTCCACGGTTGGCAGGCGGCCTACTTTGCTGGTACTTTTAAGCTCCTCAAAGATTTTCAGAATAAAGTAAAGGGTAAAAGAGACCGTTAAAAGCCAGCCGCTGAAGATGAAGGCTTTTTCAAAAAGAGGGCGCTCCGACATAATTAAACTGAAACCCATCGTGGTCCAGATCAGGATGCAAAACCCCAGGGCGTATTGGACAAATTGGATGATAATCTTGGAAAAGCCATGTTTTTGGTTGATGATTTGTTCATAGAGAATGAAGCTGCGGAAGACTTCTTTGCCAATAGTGCCTTTCTCATGAAATAAATTCTTCTCATAGGGCAACGCAGCCAGGGTCCAGAGGATTTCCCGGCTGCGCTGCACATTATGTTGACTGTTCATAGAGATAAAGATGGACATAAGCCCTACCAGGGACAAAATCCCCGTCCCAAAGCTAAGCAGAATAGTAAGTGTTGAACCGGTCATGACTGTACTCCTTCAAAAACGGCATAGTATAATAACTTTCCTAGTCTTTCCGAAGGTGAGTCATGTCATCCATCTAGTTTCTATAATTGCCCTCCTGCTCTTCAGGCAGGTTAACAGGATACGGGATCAGGTCCAAGAAGAATTCTTGCCCTTTAACATTTTTGTAGAACTCTTTGACGCTTTCCAGGATTCTCTTATCCATTTCAATTCCTCCTTAATCAATAGACAAGACACCCATATGAAATGAAACTCTAAAAATAGTATGGGTGAGTCTGAGTTCTATTATTTAGGGAATTGAACCCATGGTAAGAGTCTCCATGGAAATTTTTAAATGACAATCTGAGCTTAATCTAATGCAAAATAGGCAAGTGTTTAAGGAGCGTGAAGTTCATAGAATAAATAATTTTGAGGCTGTTGTAAATGTCGAATTTGACAATATTTAGATAAATAGGTATAATATTTATTAATTAGATATACAATCCAGAATGACACCTCAAATTCTGAATACTCGAAAGAAATGCTTTTAATCAGTACTTCTAAATGTTGTATTATATTAGAAATCATTCTGGTAAGGCCATTCAAGAAGGGTGGTGATTCTATAGGATAGTAGTTCGAACATTTACAATTATGTTGTTGAAAGGGGTTTTTCTTATGAAAAAATTCGCTATAAGAGCATTATCCTTTGTTGCTTTTATCACTTTAGGCCTGTTACTTAGTGTTCCAGTTTTCGCTGATTCTGTAAACACTTCGAAAGACGATATTATTTCAACTGTTGAAAAAGCTATCGCATTGTTTTATGAAAATAAAGATATGGGCGCTAATAATGATTTGAGCAAAATTATGGATACTGACATAAGTTCTTATCTTGCAGATAAGGCTACAACTCATCAGTATGCTACTAGCCTTAATCAAAATGATAAGGAAAATTACTCTGTTCAGGTCAAACTTTTAGAAAATGAAATGTCTGAAGATTTTCTAAAACTTAAGTTTCAGGTCATTACTACGTATAATTATGCAAGTCATTATACTGCTCTTGGGGAACGACCTGATATATCAACTGTAAGCGAAGTGGTATATGTTGTCTATGACCGTGTCAAGAATTTAATCACTGATTTTTACTGCCCTACCAATTACTATGATATAGCAGTTAGAGACGAGGACCCTAATATTTCAATGGAAATGGCAACTCGTAGTGCTTATCCTTTTGCTATAACTGCTAATATAACCGCCCGTCAAGAAATGCTGAAAAATGATATCTATAAAGTATATGAAGAGCAAAATTCTGAAGTTAGCAGTATAACACCATCGCGAACAAGCTTTTTAAGTCCCAACGCTATCTTAGCATATGCAAGGGCAAACTATGACAAAATTAATCCCAGTAGTGGTAATGGTACAGTTCCTTATTTTGATTTTTCAGTGTACCCGGGAAACTGGGATTGCACAAACTTTGTTTCACATGCATTGTTAGCAGGAGGCGCTAATGTCTATGATACCGGTGGAAGCGGCATTAGCGGTACTGGTTGGTACTTCAGAAGTGAAAGCAATAGAAGTTCTTCATGGAGTGGTGTTCCTGAGCTGTATAATTTCTTGATAAGTAATACTCATCCGAATACTCCTGCTGGTTATAGCTATGCTTACAGTAATAATCCAGGTTTATGGTCAGTAGGTGATATCGTTCAGTTCAGATTCTCTGGAAACTCTGTGTATTCTCATTCGACGATCATAACGCGTAAGGTGTATTCAGCAGATCAGTCTAGAGCTTATGCCTATGTGACAGGCCGCTCGGATCCCTATAACTACAACGACAATGATCCTGTTGACAATATGGCTCCTGGTGGAAGTAAGCGCACCATATATGTATATAATTATTAATTTTTTTTACAACTAACCACTTGGGGCTGCCGCAACGTTGCGGCAGCCCTTTCTTTTTAACTGAAGGTGTAGCTACAAAAAAAGAGTTTTCTAACCAAGGAGGAGTCAAGAAAGTGTTGAAGGATAAAAAAATTATGCCCGGAGTGACTGCTGTTATAATACTTATTGTCATAGCAGCAATAAGTATTAGTTTTATATCGGGCCCAAAAGAAGGTGAATATAAGATACCGATTGAACCCACTATTGCCGAATGGTCATCCGATCAGAATATGGGAGCGCATCTGCCCATCCTCGACTATGCTTCCGATAATATCGTAATTTTTCATAGCTATTTCGGACTGTTTGTCTATAATCTTGATTCACAAAAGCTTATACGCAGCCTAAACTTACAGTCGATCGGCTGTGCGGACGATTCCTGTGTTGTCTCCGTTAGCAAAGACGAAAATACAGTACAGCTCCATCCTGGTGACAGTGAAAGCATGTACGTCTATACAATTTCAAAGAATAACCTGGTGAAAGCAGCTTATAAGCCGATGGAAGAACCGTTTGATGGATTGGTCTCAATCCTGGATGTGATGGATTTTGATAAAATCGGCAATTACAGTCACAATGCCGTTATATTCAATAATGGTGAGTTTGGCTGTTTGCGTGCATCTGAATGGACAGTGAGTTCTCTAACTTATGTTCGTGGAGATAGGGTTCACGAATTGTTTAAACAAAAATAAATGAATCTATATTGCAGAGATGCCGGCGAAGGAAAGAGTGCTAAAGACAGGAGAGAAGCAGGTGTGTAAGGGGTGTGACACACCTGCTTCTCTTCGCTGGCTATTCTTCCATGATATCGACCATCTTGTTGACATAGCGGTTGAGAAACTGAGTAATAGATTTAAAAACACCTTATTGCCTTAATTTTTAATGGAGATGCCTCAAGTGACAATATGATCCTCACCATAGACCATATATTTCATAGTGGTCAGCGCTTGCAGCCCCATAGGTCCCCGAGCATGAAGCTTCTGGGTGCTGATGCCGATCTCGGCCCCAAAGCCGAAACGCCCGCCGTCGGTGAAACGAGTGGAAGCATTAACGTAAACAGCCGCGGCATCCACCTCATTTAAGAATCGCTGAGCTGTGGTGTAGTTCTCGGTGATAATCGTCTCTGAATGCTTGGTTCCATACTGATAAATATGGTCCATGGCTTCATCCACACCTTGAACCACCTTGGCACTGATGATCAGATCCAGATGCTCTATTCCCCAATCCTCTTCCTTGGCTTTGGCAGCGTAAGGCAGGATGGCACAGGTCTTTTCACATCCCCTTATTTCCACCCCATAATCCCGGAATTTTTCTCCCAGCAGAGGCAGAAATTCCTGAGCTACCGCCTCATTCACCAAGACAGCCTCCAGAGCATTGCATACGCCGGGTTTTTGGGTTTTGGCATTGAAGACAATGCTGACCCCTTTAGCCAGATCGGCTTCCCCATCGACATAAGCATGGCATACTCCGGTACCGGTCTCAATGACGGGAACAGTGGCTTCCTTGACTACAGTCTCAATAAGCCCTGCCCCCCCTCTGGGGATGATGACATCCACATAGCCGTTCATTTTCATGAGCTGCTGAACCCATTGCCGATTCGTATTCTCCAGGAGTTGAATGCAGGCTGTGGGCATGCCCTGGCTTTCCGCTGCCCCAGCGATCACCTTGCTCAGAATCTTATTGCTCTCAATAGCTTCGGAGCCTCCCCGGAGAATGACCGCATTGCCGGACTTCAGGCAGAGAGCCGCCGCATCCACTGTCACATTGGGGCGGGCTTCATAGATCATAGCCACCACACCTAAGGGGACCCGGGTACGCTGAATGCGCAAACCATTGGGACGGGTCCAGAACTCCCCTTCCCCTACCGGATCGCCTAAATTCACCACTTCTTTAAGGGCATCACTCATTTGGCGAATTCCTTCAGAGGTCAAAGCCAGGCGATTGACCAAGGATTTTTTGGTTCCCTTTTGAATAGCTGCCTCTACATCTTTCCGATTGGCCTCCAAAATTTTTTGTTCATGATTCAGCAGAGCCTCCGCCATCGCCAGAAGAGCCTTGTTCTTAGCGGCGGTGCCGGCATAAGCCAGCTTGCGGGCGGCATCTTTGGCTTTTTGGCCGATTGTGATCAGTTCCGGTGCAAAATCCATCCTCATCGACTCCTTTCAATCTGAATTCAGTTACCCAACCCCAGCAGTTTTTCCATCCCCTGCCGGTATATCCTCGGCAGGTACAAAGAAAACTGAAAAACGGGACCTGTCCCCTTGATTCATTCGATCATCAAGGTCATATTATCGCGATGAACGACCTCTTCACCCTCTAGATTGGGGATGGTGGCCAACATCTCTTCCGAGTGCTTGCCACGGACTTTCTCTAACTCTTCACTGCTCAGCTCCACTAAGCCGCGAGCCACCTCAATTCCGTCCGGGTTATTGATGCGTACCAGTTCTTTTCGTTCCCAGACACCGTCGATGCCGGTAATGCCTGAAGCCAGCAGGCTTTTTCCTTTGAGTAAAGCCTTTACGGCCCCCTCATCAATAAAGATGCTTCCCTCGGATAGGCCGCCATAGGCGATCCAGCGTTTCTTGCCCATAATGCGGTGGGCAGCCGGGAAAAAGTAGGTGCCTAAAGGCCGCTCCCCTTGAATCAGTTCAATGATTTCTTCCATGCGCTTGGAGTGCAGGAGGAACATCCCCATACCAAAACGGGTGGTGATCTCCGCTGCCTTTAGTTTGGTCACCATCCCGCCTGTACCCATGGAGCTGCCCGCACCTCCGGCGATGTGCATAACTTGGGTCAAATCCTCCACTTCCTCAATGAGCTCTGCCTGAGGATTGAGTTTGGGATTGGCAGAATAGAGTCCGTCCACATCCGTGAGAATCACCAGCAAGTCTCCATGAACCAAACCCGCCACCAGGGCGGAAAGGCGGTCATTATCCCCGAAACACAGCTCTTCCACCGCCACAGTATCATTTTCATTGATAATCGGAATCACCTGATAACGCAGCAGCTGCTCTAAGGTGTTTTGAGCATTGCGATAACGGGAGGCCTCAGCTAAGTCAAGGCGGGACAGCAGGACCTGAGCGCAGACCAAGCCCCGTGCCTCCAAAGCAAGGGCGTATTTCTCAATCAAAACGCCCTGACCTACAGCGGCAACTGCCTGTTTGCCGGCCATATCCTTAGGCTTGGTTTTTAGACCCAGCTTCCCCACCCCGGCAGCCACTGCACCCGAGCTGACCAGGACACATTCTACACCAAGCTGGCGGATCCCGGCAATGACCCCGGCAATCCTCTGAATAGCTTGATCATCAAGACCGCCTTCAGGATGGTTTAAACTGCTGCTCCCTACCTTGATCACGATTCTACGCAGGTCACTCACCCCAAATACTCCCTTTCCATTGCTTGTGCACGATGCTTGCAGGCTTTAGCGGCCTGGGCCACAAGCTCTTCTAACCCCTGCTCCCGGAAGACCTCCAAAGCCTCCTGGGTGGTTCCTTTGGGCGAGGTTACGGCCACCCTCAATTCACCGGGGGATTTCCCGCTCTGAGCCAGCATCTTAGCTGCTCCCATTAAGGTTTCTTTGGCCAGGTTCTCGGCTACCTCCTGGCTGAAGCCCATATCAACCCCTGCCTTGACCAAAGCCTCAGTAAAAAGATAAAAATAAGCCGGCCCGCTTCCGCTCATGGCGATGAGGGGATTAATCTGTTCCTCAGTTATCCAGATATATTTCCCAACTGCCCCAAAAATATCTTCCACATCCCTCTGCTTCGCTTCATTGACACCCTGACCTTTGACCAAGCCGGTCATGGAATGCAAGACGGCGCTTGAGGTATTGGGCATAGCCCGAATAATGGGACAATGAGGCAAATGTTTTTCCAGCAAGGCCAGGGGAATTCCTGCCGCCACGCTGATCAGGAGCTGGTTTGAGCTTATACCCTCCCTGATTTGGGCCAACGCTTCCCCAACATCCTTGGGTTTCACTGCTAAAAGGATGATCTCCGAATCCTTGACCGCTTCCCTAAAAGAGACGGGAATGACCCCATAGTCCTCTTTCATTTGGGCCAGCTTAGCCTGGTTAGAGCGATTGGTCACCCGAATTTCGTAGCTTCCCGTCACCATCAGCCCTTTGATAATGGCCTCAGCCATGTTTCCTGCCCCGATAAAACTGATCTTTTTCATTCGAACCGCCCTCGCTTTCTATGTAAAAAAAGACCCTTTCATCCCTTTGCCAAGGACGAAAGAAGTCTTCCGCGGTACCACCTTTATTGCCATACGCCACTTAAACCCGATAACGGCGGGAACCGTTTGATTCATCATCAAAGCCTCACGATTGGGTTCAGCCACCACATTTCAGGAAGTCGCACCAAACCTTCCCTCTCTTGCCAAATGAGTAACCTACTGGATCGTTCCTCGGCAGTATACCTCATTAAATTAGATCTATTGTAGCATAACACCTTGTTATAATCCAGTACTCTGTACCACCTAATTCTAATTCCTCATATTCCTCACATTTCCGACGGTTAACTTCCCGTGACTGCATTGTCGTAATTTCCATTTAATTTGACTGGCTTAAGTGTGCTGAGGTATGCTATTTCTATAGTTCTTAAAACACTTGGAGGAATCCATAACATGCCTTTTCCTATTATTAACGAACTGGAGATACGCACCCTGGCCTCCAGCAAAAAAGCCTACGAGTTGGGAGTGGCCTATGCCCTTAAGGGCAGGGTAAGCCAATTGTCTCACGATGGGGAAAGAAACCTGATTTCTGCCGTCGTCATGGGCACCTGGCTTTACGAGGTTGAGATTATCCTGAGCAGAAATGGTTCAATTCATTCCTGTCATTGCACTTGTCCGGCCTTTGCCGAATATCCCGGAGCCTGTAAACATGTGATAGCCGCCCTGAAAGCCGTACAAAGAAAGCTGACCGGTTCTCAGCCAAGATTGGCTGTTGTCAAAGAATCCGTAGCTGATTTTATGGCCTTATTTGCGAACCCCGACCCCAAATCTGTTCGCGAAACTTTAAATCTTGAGTTTGAACTCCAAATAGAAATCCATCGTCGGGTCCACGCTCAGCTGCAAATCAAGGTAGGGCAAAACCGTCTTTATATTGTGAAGAATTTAGAAGAGTTCCTAGCCGCTATCCAAGGGGGACACCTACTGACATTCGGCAAACAATTCACCTATGATCCCTTCCTGCACACCTTCAGTGATGAGGATCAAACCATTATCCACATGCTTCAGGAAATGTCAAAGCAATATGAAGCCTTCAATGAGCAGCGGAGCTTCCACTACGCATCCCCCTTCAGCCAAAAACCTTTCGTTTTGACTGAATATTACTTAGGCAAATTCTTTGATGCTTTAGGCGCTAAACACTTCTCTTTAGCCCTCACCTCCTCAAGAGGCGGGTTACCTGAACTTTCCCCCTCCCTCCAGATCATACGCCAGGATATCCCCTTGGATTTTGCCATCCAGTCTAAAGAGCAGTACCTGACTCTGGCTTTGCAAAGCAAGCTTCCCCTGCAGCTTACCGAGGATGGACGCTATTATCTTTATGATCAGAATATCTACCAGGTCTCATCTGAACAACAGTCCTTCCTGCCTAACCTCATTAAAGTTATGTCGGGAAAAAACCTCCAAACTCTCACCTTTCCGGACCATCAGAAAGATTTTTTTGCTTCTGAAGCGATACCCCTTATTGAACAGATGGGTTCTGTTGCCATTGACCCCCAACTGGCCGAAAAATTCGTACGGGAAGAGCTGCAGGCCAGGATTTATTTTGATAGGATGGGTGACTACGGCATCCGAGCCCGCCTGGAATTTCATTACGGGGATCATATAATCAATCCCTTCACCTCTCAGACAGGGGCTAATCGCCAGGAGGCGGCTGACGCGCAAATTCTTATCCGCAATATCGAGAGAGAAAGAAAAATACTGGGGATCTTTGAGCAAGCAGAATTTATCGTTTCCCAAGGGGTAATAAGTTTGGAAGATGATGAAAAGCTCTTTGCTTTCATCACCACCTGGCTTCCCCAGCTCCAAGATTGTGCGGAAACTTTCTATTCGGATGACTTCAAACTTACCATTCGCACTTCCACCAGCTTTTCCGGCCGGGTGCGTTTGGATGAATCCTCAGACCTGCTGGAGATATCCTTTCAATATAGTGATATCGACCGGGATGAGCTGACCCATATCTTTCATTCTTTGCAGGTGAAGCGGAACTATTACCGGCTGCGGGACGGCTCCTTTCTCGACCTGAGGCAGCCTGAACTGGAATCTATGGCCATGTTTCTTGAGCATTTAAACCTCAGGGGGGAGGATTTGAACGAACAGACCCTAAGGCTTCCCAAGTTCAGAGCCATGTATATCGACAGCTTTTTGCGTCAAGCCAATTTACCTGGAATTCAGCGCAATAAAGCCTTTAAACAATTAGTCCAAAGCATTCTTGAGCCCCAGGACGGGGAATATGATCCGCCGCCATCCCTTATGAGTGTACTGCGGGATTACCAGAAGACGGGATTCCGGTGGCTTAAAACCCTGGCTGCTTATGGTCTGGGCGGCATTCTGGCCGATGATATGGGACTGGGAAAAACCTTGCAGACCCTGGCCTTTATCTTGTCCGAAAAGCTTTCCTCCCCTGCTCTGGTGGTTGCCCCCACTTCTCTCATCTATAACTGGCAGGCGGAAGGGGAAAAATTCGCGCCGGGCTTGCATATCCTGGTGGTCGATGGCTCACCCCAAGAACGCCAGGAGCAATTAAAGGGCCTCGATCAAGCTGATTTAGTCGTCACCTCCTATGCTCTGCTCAGACGGGATATCGAGACCTTTGCCCAGGTTGACTTTTCCTACTGCTTCCTGGATGAAGCTCAGAATATCAAGAATCCCCAGACCTTGAACGCCAAATCTGTTCAGAGAATTAAAGCGAAGAGTTATTTTGCCCTGACCGGCACGCCCATAGAAAATTCTCTTGCCGAACTTTGGTCCCTCTTTAATTTTTGTCTGCCGGGCTATCTGCTCTCTCACCAGGAATTTCAGAAAAAGTACTCCACGCCGATCATTAAAGACGGCGATCCCCTGGCCCTTAGGGAATTAAGCCGGCATATCAAGCCTTTTATCCTGCGCAGGCTTAAAAAAGACGTTCTGAAAGAACTGCCCCCGAAGATCGAGACGGAAATCAAAGCCGCCTTAACCGAGGAGCAGCGCAAAATCTATCTGGCCTATCTTCAGCAGACCAAAAGCCAGATTGCTCAAGAACTTGCCACTCATGGTTTTGCCAAAAGCCAGATCCAAATTCTCGCTGCCTTAACCAGACTAAGGCAGATCTGTTCCCATCCGGGAATGTTCATCGACAATTATACGGGGGAAAGCGGAAAAATGCTCCTCTTCCAGGAACTCTTAGAGGATAGTTTAGCCGGCGGCCACCGGGTGCTGGTTTTTTCCCAGTTTACCTCCATGCTGGATATCATCGGGGAGTATCTCCACTCTGAAAACATCGACTATTTTTATCTCAGTGGGTCCACAAAAGCTCTTGAACGTTCACGTATGGCCGCTTCGTTCAATAACGGCGAGGGTCAGGTTTTCCTGATCTCCTTAAAAGCCGGTGGAACGGGGTTAAATCTGACCGGTGCCGACACCGTAATTCATTTCGACCCCTGGTGGAATCCGGCTGTTGAAGATCAGGCTACAGACCGGGCCCATCGCATTGGACAGCAGAATTCTGTCCAAGTGATTAAGCTCCTCACCCAAGGGACCATTGAAGAAAAAGTCAACGCCCTGCAAGCTAAAAAGAAAAAGCTCATTGATTCCGTCATCCAACCCGGTGAAACTATGCTCTCGAAATTGACGGAGAAGGAATTGCGAGAGCTTTTCGAGTTAAACTAAATAAGTGAAGCCAAAGAAAGGAGGCTGTGCCGAGATTGAATTTAGTTCAAGCCAACATCACGTCCGGCGGATACCTAAAGAAGGACCTCATCCTCAAGGATATTTCCTTTGAGGTAAAGCCCGGTGAGCTTGTCGGATTAATTGGGCCTAACGGTGCGGGAAAAAGCACGATCCTCAAGGCGATTATGGGACAGCTTCCTTATCTGGAGGGAAAGGTTGAATTTGAGAATGCCCACACCCATTATGCCTATATTCCGGAACAACCGGTCCTCTATGATAATCTCACCTTGTGGGAGCATTTAGAGTTCGCCGCAGCCGTGGGAAAAATGAGCCAGGAAACCTTTGTGCCCAGAGTTGAAGAATTGCTGAAGCTCTTCCGCCTCCATAAGGAGAAACACCAACTCCCTGTCACCTTTTCCAAAGGAATGCAGCAAAAAGTCATGCTCATCCTCGGCTTTTTGCTGCGCCCTCCTTTATATATTGTAGATGAGCCTTTCATTGGCTTGGATCCCCACGGCATGCGGGACTTTCTCCAGCTCGTGGACCAAGTGCGTCAGGATGGAGCGGGTATCCTGATGTCCACCCACTCCCTGGATACGGCGGAAAAGATCTGCACTTCTTTCATCCTTATTCATGAAGGAACCATCATCAGTCAGGGAAATCTGGAGGATATACGCCGGCAGAGCCGCTTGCCGGAAGGCTCTCTCTTCGACTGCTTTATCAACCTCCTGGAGATACAGCCATGAACAATGTCCACCGTCTTTTCCGGCATCGCCTTTTTGCCGACTGGAAATTTCAATATTCTATTTGGAAGCTGGTGGTGGATTGGATCGTAGCCCTCTATATCGTCATCCCCGGCTTAGCTCTTTTCCTGGATACCTATGTGGACTGGTGGCAGGAACCCCCTTCTCTCTTTTTCGCTTTGCCTTTGACCATCCTTTTGCCCATTGCTGTGGTGTTTTGCCGGTCAGGCACCTTACGAATCTTTGTGGAAGAAGCAGATCAGCTCTTCCTCTTTCAGCACCGTTCCTGGCTCAAGGGGCTCGTGGCCTACAGCATCGCTTTTCAGATCTTAGCCAATCTCCTCATCACCGGTTTGCTGGCTTTTCTCTGTGCACCTTTTCTGCTGGCTGTCCATCATGTCGATCTGGCCGGTTTCTTTTGGTTCTTTCTCCTCCTCTTGATTTGCCGCATCAATGCTGGTCTCTTCAAGCAATGCCTTCAGCATCGCTGGGAAGGCTGGCGCTACATTCTGGCCCAGATCCCCTTGCTCGGGTTTTATACGGCTCTCTTTTGGGCAGCCCTTGCTTCTATAGGCAACCGGCCCCTTTATTTTCTGCTCACCTTCCTTCTCCTTCTGCTGCTGATCCTGCTGATCTTTTACAGGCTGTCTCTGCCAGCCACCTTACTTAAAGATATTTCCCTGGCTCAAACCGAAAAAATGAAATTTGCCAATGTGTTCTTGAAATACATGGGGACCTATACCAAAAAGCCAATACGCTTAAAAAAGCATCCCTGGCTGTTTAAAAACTCCGGCCGGCTCTTTAAAGAACGAAGTGCTGATAAAGTCCTAACCGAAATTGGCCTCAAGGGATTTTTGCGCCACCGTTCCAATATGCTCTTTTATCTGCAAGTCGTGGGTATCTATGGAGCTTTTCTCACCATCTTGCCTTCTCTATGGCAATGGATCCTCTGGGGTGGGGCCATCTTCTTTTTGGCCTCCCTGGGAAAACTACAGTGGCTTGAGTGGATCAACTCTCCCTTCGTCTCCTTATTTGTCCTGGACCGGAAAATAAAGCAAAAAGCCGCCGGCCGGTTCCTCTTTTTCTTCATTTGTCCCGGGCTTATCTTTTTGGGGTTGGCGGTCACCTTCTTGACACAACAATGGTTTTTAGGGCTGGTGTTGCTGCCCGTTGGGATTTTCCTCAGCAAAATTACTGCGGATAGCCTGACGTTCTTTCAAAGCAACTAGACATTCAAGGCTCCATCTATAGTACAAAAGGCATTGCTCTATCTTGATAATAGCCCTCTTGGGCTTCGATAATATTCTGGAGATCCAGCCGTCCTAGGTCACTGGATCTTTTTCTTTTCTCTTTTCAGCCTTTCTTAAAGTCTTTACCTTTACTTTAATTCTTTAATTGAACATCGAATTTCTTTCTTCTTTAATTGACTTTGACTTACTATAATGCAATATATATTTGACATTAAGATTATTTTACTATACTATATGTATTAAAGGGGGAGTGACTATTGAAGAATCTTCGCTTAAAAGCGGCACGTGCCGGCTTGGATATGTCCCAGGAACAATTGGCCATAGCCGTGGGGGTAACGCGCCAGACCATCGGCATGATTGAAGCAGGTAAATTCAACCCATCTTTGCAGTTATGCATAGCCATTTGTAAAGCGCTTGGCAAAACCTTAAATGACCTTTTTTGGGAGGATGATAAAAATGAAAGATGAACGAATCCAACAAGCCCAGAATAAAGTTCGCAGTGAACTGGCTGTGATCACCTATCTGGCCATAGTCTTATCTTTTCTTGTCAAAACCTTAGCCTTTGACATGAGTCTTGCTGAATGCCTCACGGAATATCTGATCCTGATCCTCTTTCCCCTTTATCAGTTTATCCGTATGCATACCATGAAGATCAGCCTCTATAGCTCTCCCGGCAGTAAGCAATATCGTCATAATCTCTTGTTCGTTGCTGCAATCTTGCTGATTACAGCCGCTTTGTCTGTTTTCAGCATGTTAAACCGCTCCACTATCGTCGATTTTCATAAGCCAGTCCTTTTCCTGGTTTTGTTTATGGTCCTGTTCGTTGTTGTTTACTTTATTGCCAACGGATACAATCGGCACAAAGCCCATAAGTATGAAGCAGAGTTTGATGAGAAAGATTAACGCTGAGCACCTCCTGGTCTGTGCATACCACTGTCACAGACTGGGAGGTGCTTCTTTGTTCCCCCATGATAAGGTGACTATTGACTAGAATCCCTAAAATTTGCTACCTTTATAGGAGTGCTAAACAGAAGGAGCAATCGAGATGAATAAGAATGATGTAGCAAGTATCCGCAAAGAATTTAAAGTGGATAATACGAAACTAAAGATCGCCGAAGTCGTGAGCATTTATGTCAAAGGGGATTTAAAGCAGGTCATCGGCATCGAAAAAGAGTATTTCGAAAGAATGGATGCCCAAAAGCAGGATCTCTATCTTAAGAATTTTAAGAAACTCCTCACCGGGCCTCTTGATGCTAAAGTTTTTGAGCTGGAATTTACCGATAACAAATTGGGGCAAAATCCCAACCAAAGGGCGCTCATCGAAACCTTACAACCCCATCATTTCGCTGAGGGAACTGAAGAAATCGCTCATAGAATTATTGAAAACTGCCATTATGAAGGGGATTATATGCTGACCTTTTTACGGGGTGAGGTCTATAAGCCCTCGAAAAGAAGCTCTGCCGGGGATGATTCAGGGCTGGATGACGTGGTGTTTTCCTTTGAATTTTTCATGGGGAGTATTAATCCCGTCATGCTTCCCAAGACCGCTCTTAAATTCGATTTTGAGGACAGGGTGTTCAAAGCCGATATCCCCATGGATGTAACCATCAATCTATCGGCTCCTTTGGATGGGTTTATGTTCCCGGCCTGGCATGATGATGCGGCGGATGTGAATAAAGTGGTTTATTATTCCAGCAAAGCCAATGCCCCCAACCCGGAGTTTCTCTCCCAAGTGTTGGGATGCGATTTTCAGAGGACGGCACAAACGGAAAAGGAGCAATTCCTGGAGATCGTTCAGGAAGTGGCGGGAAAAGAAATCGAAGCGGAGAAGATCGCTGATATCTATGAAAATCTCAACACCCTGATCACCAGGAATGAAGAAGAGGAAAACCCTGAAGCAGCCAGTGTTGGGGTAAAGGATATGGAAAAAATTCTTCAGGCCAGCGGGGTGGGCAACACCCAGGGACTGGAAACCGCTTTCCTGAAGGTTACGGGTACGGAGAAATACGAATTTAAGGCGGCCAATATCGCACCTAACTTTAAGGGAAAATCCCTGAAAATCGAGAACAACACCGTGAGTATTTCTGTAAACCCTCAGGATTTACGCTATATCAAACAGGTCAAGCGGGACGGCAAACGGTATTTGCTGATTGAAATTGATGAGACCGTCAATCTTGAGGGCTTTGAATTAAGCACCGAAACATTTTAAACTGAAAATTTGCTTTATGTAAATTATAAACCGGCCAAAATCTAAGGAGTTGTCAGGCAACAACATCTGCCCGGTTAACGCAAAAAAAGAGAGGGTGGCTTAGCATCCACACTCCTGATTAAAGAAATATTTCTACAGCAAAACAGCCTGGCCGGTTTTGGTTAGGCTGTTTTGCTGTCTGTTACATTCATGGGGTTCTTATTCTTGGCAATGATACTATGTTTTTTTCAGTTATGCCTTTACAAAAGAGGAGATTTCAATCAAATTTCCATCCGGGTCAGCAACATAACTGGTCCTTTGCCCCCACGGTTCATCCGTAGGAGGAAATACCGGCGTAGCCCCGGCGTTTACGATTCTTGCATACTCAGTATCGACTTCGGCAAAATCAGCAACATCAAAGGCCAATTCTACCGTACCGTTTAATCCAGTGGGATAGGTATAGCTTTTTGATGTCATTTCCTCAAAGTCTTTTCTGCTGAACATGATTAACCGGAATTCGCCGGAATACAACTCAGCATTGGCTTCTCCCGCCCAATCTGTTTTCATGCCCATCACATCCCGATAGAAAGAAACCATTGTTTCCATATCCTTTACAAATAGGCCGATTGCATCTAGTTTAAGCATTTTTCATCCCTCCTTCTAAACACAATATAACAGCAGTAACCGGACAGCAGTATGTCTTGTTAGTCATCTTGCCTCAGCATATTTTTGGCATGTTCCTGGATGTTTGCCTTTAATTCGGGGGGCTCGATCACTCTCACCCTATCTCCGAAACTCAAGAGCCATTGCAGCAAATACTCTGGATTAGAAAACGATCGTTGAAACAACAGTTTATCAGGTTCGGAAACAGTAAAACATTCCGGTCCATATTCTTCTATCAATCGGTATTTCGCTCTTGCGTCAAACAGGGCTGTCAGTCTGATTTCTTCTGTTTGAAAATACCGCTCAAATTCCAATTTTCCTTCCGGAATATTTCGTGGGATATAAGTAAGGTTGGTGTTTTTTAGTTTCCATAAACGATTTAATTTAAAAAGCCGATATTCGTTTTTCGTAAGGCAATAACCATAGACATACCAGGCCGCCCATTTGAAGAGGATAAGATAGGGTTCGATCAAACGTTCACTTTCACCTTTATCTGAATAGTACACGAAAAATACCTTTTCCCGATTAAAGATCGCCTGTCTAAGTTGTTCTATTTTATCTGAGAGGCTGTCCTGATACCATGATGCCAAATCAATTAAAATCATGTCCTGTTCAGCTAAAACGGCCGCTTTTCCGTTGGCGAATTTCTCGATAAGGGTTTGTCCATATGTGGTTTTGGAAATGCTGTCAATGCTCCTGATACCTGTTAAGATCGCTTGCAATTCTTTTTTGGTAAGGACGGTTTTATCAAGTTTATAGCCATCCGCGATGGAAAGCCCCCCGCCATATCCTTGCCTGGATACAATAGGAATACCGGCTTGACCTATAGCATCAATATCACGCTGGATAGTCCTGCATGAAACCTCAAATCGCTCCGCCAGCTGTGGAATCGTTGCTCTTTCTTTTTGCAAAAGGATTGTAATGATTCCGATCAGACGGTCTATTTTCATATGCCCACCTCTTTGCCATTATGGCCAAAGCCGCCAAGCCCTTCCTATTCGAACAGTTTGCTTTCCTCTTTTAATCTGCCGACTAATGAAGCATAGCTTATCGCCGGGATAATAAACAAAACGCCAAGGCCGGTCAGGAGCATTCTGAACACCCATGTCATAGTACCAGACATTGACGATACATTGGGGATAAAGGTTATGGCAACCAGCCCAAGCAGCAAAAGAACAGTCCAAGCATAAGCGTACACAACATTCTTGTAAGTATGCAATGTATCACTCACATCGGTATGCAACTCAAAGGGTTGGCCATCCCTCTTTTTTTCCAAAATCAAAAGCTCTTTGTTGTACCCTCCAGGCGCTGTGGCAATCTGCCCCATGCCCTTCCCATAGGGCCGCCACCTTACTTTCCCTAATGAATAATTGAGATTGATGTTTTTGGTAAAGGTACGAAAACCCATGCTTTCAAGATATTCACGATAAGCTTTGGCTTTGGTATAGGCTTTCTCCCCGACAAACTCAACGGCATATTCATATTCATTTGGTTGGCACTGGTCGAAAGTATAGGCTATCCTGCCGCATTTCTTTAACCGGTAGCCGCGCCCGGCCATGCTGTTCAACCATTTCTCCTGTCCGTCTAAAAAATCAAAAAAGTAACGAAAGAAGGTTTTGCTCATTGATCCTCATCCTCCCTTATTATTGTGGATGCCAACCGCAGGACTTCGTCCATACGTCTCAACTCTTCTGCCACTTTCTGTTTTCCGGTGTTGGTGATGATATACGCCTTTTTCTTGCCGTCCGCTTCATCACCATAAGGTGCGATCCATTGCTTCTTTACCAAAGCATTGATAGCGCCATATAAGGTGCCTGCACCCAGAGTGACCCGCCCTTTGGTCGCAGTTTCAATAAACCGCATAATACCGTATCCGTGGTTGGGTTGATAGACAGCCAGTAAGACAAGAAATGTTGTTTCTGTCAGCGCACCGCCTTTGATATTGTCTCTGATAGAAATCGCTCCCCGTCCTTATTACGTTTACTGTAATATGAATTATATCACTAAACGTAATAAAATCAATAGCTAACATATATTTGTAGGAAAAACACCTTAATGAGCTCATACTAAGATGTCCCAAAACACGACAACGTTGTCGCGCTCTGGGACATGCAGCGGGGACTATGGAGTATTTGTTTTTAGAGTAAGATTTGACTACTCTCCTGAATTATTTTGTTTTTCCGATTGCTTGGCATTCTTTTTGGTTTTCTTACTTTTGTCGCTCATCCTAAATCCCTCCCTTTTCAAATTCATCATCAGTATTCCTAAATTCGTTCATTCAACCCTCCAGATTGAGCAAATAAATAACCCTCCCCATGTCTAATTAGATAGAATGGAAAAGGTTTTAAGAAGAGCACGCAATGATCTACCTTGCACCAAGTGAGATAACTTATTACCCAAACATAATCTTGCGACTATGGCTAAGCAGAATCGCCACCCCAAATGATGGTTCGTTCGACCATACTGGATATCTACCCAGCCTGCTTTAACCTTACGGCTAAAGTAGACCGAAAAATTTACATATAGCAATGCACCTTTGGAGTGTATCTCTATATATAAAAAATCTTCCAAAACCCAGCACAATCTTAGCTCGACCCAAGCAGATAAGTTGGAACCCCTAGATAATCAAGGTTAATCGACTAGCTAAAAGCTTTTCCCTACCCACAAGAATCTTCTCTCCGACAATTTATAAACGGACGCCTATAAATCATCTTTGACCGACTCATATATACCCCGATTATGAAGCACATATAAATCTTGGCTCAACCATTACGTACCCTTCGACATTATAATGTGCTTTTAGCGGATGAAATATTCAAGTCCACTTAGCCAATAAAAACCATAATTGGCAAACCTCCATGTCATTGAATGCGTCTTGCATCACGCAGCTTAAGTATTTATTCCTGGTTTTTGTCATCATATCTCTCTTCATTAAAAAATCATAGGATATTTACAAGAAAATCAAATTATTAAGATAAAATTCCATTGTATTTCCTATTATTTTGATCGGAGGAATTAGTTTTGAAGAAAAAAAAGATTCTGATTGGAGGGATAAGCTTAGTGCTGTTGTTTCCATTTGCCTCTGTAGCCATAGCTGATGAAGTGACTTCTGCGGCAAGTCAAAGCACAGTACAAATTGTCGCGCAAACAGCAGCACAAGCTCAATCCCCGACTGAAGCAAATGGCCATATTACCGTGGGAATGGCCGGTATGAAAGGCGGTTCAATGGATAGCAATTCAACGGAGATAGACTTAAATGAAACCTCACATGACATGGATATGGATAAGCCGGATGTGCAGGAAGGCGGGCAAAAAGCTGAGGAAGACGGACATGGCCAGTCGGAAAAGACTCAAGGCAAGGAACACGGTGAAGAGGAGCCGGCAGGGGTTAATTGGCCTGTGGTTTGGGGCTTTTTAGGCATTAACTCACTTGTTATTGTCAGCGCGGGAATTCTCAAGTTTATGAAATAGGTGATAAATTTTCTCGGTAAAGGAGTAAAATTGATGGCAGTCATTAAAAAAGCAGATCCAGTCAGACATCCGGATTCACCCAAAAAGAATTTGCTTGATAATAGGGTGATCAAAGCTATGCTTAAGAGCCGGTGGTTTCCAGGAATCATTCAGTGGCCGGTTTTATTCGTTTTTGCACTTATTGTTTTTGAGCTCATGGCCGGACCAGGTTCAGCCCATGATAATTTCGGCACGGCAGGAACCTGGGTACTCTGGTGGCCGCTGATTCCGATTATTTTCTTGCTTCTGGGACGTTTTTGGTGTGCAATTTGCCCCTTCGCCACTGTAAGCGACTGGATACAAAAGTTTGTCGGCAATAACCGTCCTGTTCCTAAATTTTTAAAGAAATATGGCATATGGCTGATTGATATTTTCTTTATACTAATCACATGGGCGGACCATACCTTTGGGGTCGTTGAGAGCCCCAGGGGTTCGGGTGTACTGTTACTGATCATCACAACGGGTGTGATAATCAGCGGAGCGTTCTTCGAACGCCGTACCTGGTGCAGATATCTGTGTTTTCTCGGGGGCTTATCGGGTAACTATGCGCGGTCGGGTTCCCTTGAGCTTCATGCTACTCCTGAAAAGTGTGCACAATGTACGACTCAATCCTGTTACAAGGGAAATGGCAAAGTTGCCGGCTGCCCCATGTTTGAATTTCCCCGTACCATGGATAGCATGGCAAGATGCAATCTCTGTGCCAATTGTATTAAAACCTGTCCCAATGATTCGATTCAATTAAGTACCCGTGTCCCGACCAAAGGATTATGGTTTATTAAAAAACCCAAATTTGAAGAATCTTTCTTAGCCATTATCATTATGGGAATTGTTTTTGTACAGAATATTACCATGCTGGAAGTCTGGGAAAAGATGCTTGCTTCCCTGGAGAACTTTGTTGGAACAGATAATTACTTTGTAACCTTTACCATCACCTTTATTATTGCTATGGCCATTCCGGTATTTGCATTATTTGCCAGCAGCTACTTTGCTAAACTCTCCAACAAGAAAAGCACTATCCAAAACTTTGCTATCTTTGGCTATTCTCTGATACCATTGGATCTGGCCGGGCACATTGCCCACAATCTGTTTCATCTTCTGGCTGAAGGCAAGTCGATCCTCTTCACCTTCCTGGCCTTATTCGGAGTTGAAACTCACGGTGCTTCAGCTGCTATCTTCAGTAATTCAACCATTCAAATACTTCAGTTTGGTTTAATTGGACTGGGTACCCTGGGATCAATCTATACAGCTTACCGAATCTCGAAATACAATTTTGCAGCAGAAGGAAAAACTTTTGCCAGCTTTATGCCTTTCGCGGTACTAAGTGTTATTCTGGGGATTGTCAATGTCGGTCTGTTTATCCTCCCCATGGCTATGCGCATGTAAATGAAGCTAAGGGGCCAACGACGGACGAAGCACAAGCGAACCGGGGTAAACGAAAGCCCCAGGGATAATGACCCTGGGGCTTTGCGGTGAGCATATTATATTGATATGGAGATATGGAAGTTTGTTTTATAACTTCTTTGTCGGCAAAAGGTACTAAATAAGCTTTACAGTGCAGCCAGCACTGCATCGCCCATCTCTATCGTTCCCACAACCTTATCCCCTGCCTGGGCCAGATCCCCAGTCCGATACCCTTGCTCCAGGACCTTTTCCACAGCGCTCTCAATGCGTAATGCTTCGGCCTCCATACCAAAAGAATAGCGAAGCATCAAAGCTGCGGAAAGAATAGTGGCCAGAGGATTAGCCAGGTTCTTACCGGCGATATCGGGGGCAGAACCATGAGCCGGTTCATACATCCCCTGGGTGCCGCTCAAGCTTGCTGAGGAGAGCATACCGATGGAGCCGCCCAACATGGAGGCCAGATCGGTGAGAATATCCCCGAACATGTTCTCCGTGACGATGACATCGAATTGCTTGGGGTTGCGGACCAATTGCATGGCCGCATTATCCACATACATATGCGTGAGCTCCACTTCAGGATACTCTTTAGCTAATTCATTGGCTATCTCTCTCCAAAGGCGGGAGGTTTCCAGAACATTGGCCTTATCCACGGAGCAAAGCTTTTTGCTGCGGAGCATAGCTGTCTCAAAGCCTTGGATCAGGATGCGCCGAATCTCTTCTTCTGAATAGGTCATCTTATCGTATGCTGAACGAGGGTTATCTGAACGGCCTTTTTCCCCGAAATAAACCCCTCCGGTCAATTCCCGGATAACCACCATATCCACCCCGTCCAGCACGTTCTCTTTAAGGGTAGAAGTGGCCAACAGGCTGGGAATCATGCGCACAGGGCGGATATTGGCATAGAAGTTCAGCCCTTTGCGCAGGCCTAAAAGAGCCGCTGTTTCCGGACGTTCCGAGGCAGGGAGATGATCCCATTGATGTCCCCCTACGGCACCTAACAGAACCGCGTCAGCTTCCCGGCAACCCTGCAAGGTCTCATCCGGCAAGGCTTTCCCCACCAATTCGATGGCCGCTCCCCCTATGGGATAGTCCTGAAACTCAAATTCAGCATCCGTTTCAGCCAAGACTGCTTTCAGCACCCGTACGGCCTGGGGAATAATTTCCTGCCCGATGCCATCGCCGGGCAATACTGCAATTTTAGGCATGTTCTTGTCTCCCCTTCACATATGGAATAAGTCCCCCTGCTTTGATCAGATCCTGCATAAAGGGTGGGAAAGGCCGGGCTTCAAACTCAGTATTTCTGGTCAGATTGACGATCTTTCCGGTCTCCAAATCCACAGAGACCTCATCCCCTGCTTCAATTCCTTGAACTGCCTCGGGGCATTCCAGAATAGGCATACCAATGTTCAGGGAGTTCCGGTAAAAAATCCGGGCATAAGAATCGGCGATGACTGCCTTCACCCCCGCTGCCTTAATGGCTACCGGAGCATGCTCCCGGGAAGAACCGCAGCCAAAGTTTTTGCCGCCGATGATCACATCGCCGGACTTTACTTCTTTAGCAAAATTGGCGTCGGCATCTTCCATGCAATGAGCCGCTAAATGCTCGGGAGTGTTTTGATTTAGATAGCGTGCCGGTATAATGACATCGGTGTCGATATCATCTCCGAATTTCCAGGCTTTGGCCATTATAATACCTCCTCTGGATGTGAGATTTCCCCGGTTACTGCCGATGCTGCCGCCACAGCCGGTCCGGACAGGTAGACCTCACTTTCCGGATGTCCCATCCGTCCGACAAAGTTCCGGTTGGTGGTGGAAAGCGCCCGCTCCCCTTTGGCCAGAATTCCCATATATCCGCCCAAGCAAGGTCCGCAGGTAGGAGTGCTGACCACAGCCCCCGCATCGATAAAGATATCGATCAGTCCTTCCTGCATGGCTTGCTTATAAATATCCTGAGTTCCAGGTATGACAATTAAGCGTACATCCCCATGGACTTTTTGGCCCTTGAGGATCTGTGCCGCCACTTGCATATCTTCCAGACGGCCATTAGTACAGGAACCGATGACCACTTGATCGATTTTAATTCCTTTCCCTTCACTGACGGGTTTGGCGTTCTCCGGCAGATGAGGAAAAGCCACTTGCAAAGGAATATCTGCCACATCCCATTCATAGACTTCCACATACTGAGCATCGGGATCGCTGTGATAGACTTTATAGGGGCGTTTGGCCCGTTCATTCACATAAGCCAGGGTCTTTTCATCGGGCGGGATAATCCCGTTCTTGGCTCCCGCTTCCACAGCCATATTGCACATGGTTAAACGGCCGTCCATGGACAAGGCGGCGATACCTTCCCCAGTGAATTCCATAGACCGATAGCGGGCGCCGTCCACCCCGATTTTGCCGATGGTGTAAAGAATCAAATCTTTACCGCTGACCCAGGGCTGGAAGTTCGTTCCTTTAAATATGAATTTTATGGATTCCGGAATTCTGAACCAGGCTTCCCCGGTAGCCATGCCGGCGGCTAAATCTGTGCTGCCCACTCCTGTTGCAAAAGCACCCAAAGCGCCGTAGGTGCAGGTATGGGAATCGGCACCGATGATCACATCACCGGGCAGGGTCACGCCTTGCTCAGGAAGAAGACAGTGCTCAACACCCACTCTTCCCTGCTCCCAATAATGAACAATCCCTTGTTTTTTTGCAAATTCTCTTAAAGCTTTGCTTAATTCTGCAGAAGCGATGTCTTTGTTGGGGGTAAAGTGGTCGGGAACCAAGGCGACCTTGGTCTTATCCCAAACGGTTTCCACACCGAACTTCTCAAATTCCCGGATGGAGACCGGGCCGGTTATATCATTGGCCAAGGCCAGATCCAGCTGGGCAGTAATCAATTGACCGGGTACCACCTTATCCAGACCGGCATGCTCGGCAAGAATTTTCTCAGTGATGGTCATTGCCATATCTCTCATTTCCTTTCCTCTTATATAGAACCATGCGCTTTGTCATTACAAACAAAGCGCATGTCATTATCTGATAAACAAGTTTGATGCAATGAGCAAATAAATTTCGTAACGCTCCGTGGGTCGGGTCAAACTCTTTCCGGGAGAAAGGTGAGCTGTGGTGGTTGGGGTGGGAGACGGCTAAAGGTCCGGGTCGCTGAAGGAGACTTTCCCCCGAACGAGATTCATGTAGGATTATTCACCGGGCTTCTTAATAAAGGGCATCATGGCACGAAGCTCAGCTCCCACTTTTTCGATAGGATGCTCGGCGTCTTTACGCTCGATAGCATTGAAGGAGGGGCGGTTGATTTGGTTCTCTAAGAGCCAGTTCTTGGCAAAGGTGCCATCCTGGATTTCCGCCAGGACTTTTTTCATTTCTTTGCGGGTTTCATCGGTGATGATGCGTTTACCGATCATCATATCCCCATACTCAGCGGTGTCGGAGATGGAATAACGCATCCGGCTGATGCCGCCTTCATAGATGAGGTCGACAATCAGCTTCAATTCATGCAAGCACTCAAAATAAGCGCTCTCCGGCTGGTAGCCGGCTTCCACTAAGGTATCAAAGCCTGCTCGGATCAATTCGGATACCCCGCCGCAAAGTACGGCCTGCTCACCAAAGAGGTCGGTTTCCGTTTCTTCCTTGAAGGTGGTCTCCAGAACTCCGGCCCGGGTACAGCCGATTCCTTTGGCATAAGCCAAGGCCAGATCATAAGCACGGCCGCTGGCATCCTGGTGAACGGCTATCAATCCGGGTACGCCGGCTCCTTCTTCATAGGTTCTACGCACCAGATGTCCGGGGCTTTTGGGAGCGACCATGAAAACATCCACATCAGCGGGAGGTACAATCTGACCAAAATGAATATTAAAGCCGTGGGAGAACACCAAGCATTTGCCTGCTGTAAGATGGGGTTTGATTTCTTTCTCATAGACGGAGGCCTGGCGCTCATCAGGGAGAAGGATCTGAATCAGATCGGCCTGAGCTGCAGCTTCAGCCACAGTTGCAACTTTCAAACCGGCTGCTTCAGCTTGTTTCCAGCGGCGGGAATCGGCACGAAGACCGATGACCACATTGAGACCGGAATCTTTTAAGTTCTGAGCCTGAGCATGACCTTGGCTCCCATAACCCATCACTGCAATGGTTTTGCCTTGGAGTAATTCCAAGCTTGCATCAGAATCATAATACATTTTTGCCATGATAAAACGCTCCTTTTTGAATCCCCTGAAGATTACCTTTTAACCTGAGGATTACCTTATTAATATAATGTTTTGCCAGCCTAAGCCGCATTTCTAAAATAGTGAAATGTACGGATGTGATGTACTATCTCATGATAGCACAAAGAATCCTGTTGTACAACAGAAAACGGCAACTTAGGCGGTTTTATAACAACTCTGTATATTAGAAATATTTAGATAAAGACAGTCTGATTAGCTTTCCAAACGGGTTATAGCAATCTTCCCAGTCCTCACCAGTTCCATCAGCCCAAAGGGGCGTATGGTTTTCACGAAGGCATCGATTTTTTCTTCGTCCCCGGTGAGTTCTACGGTCAGGTTGCTTCGTCCCATATCCACTACCCGGCCCCGGAAAACGTCCACGATTTGCAGGACTTCCAGGCGGGTATCCGCTTTCACCTTGATGCGGATTAAAGCCAGCTCCCGATCCACCACCGTCTCGTTGGTCAGGTCTGTCACTTTATGGACCACCACCAGCTTATGTAGCTGTTTGGAAACCTGCTCAATCACTGTATCATCCCCATCGACGACGATGGTCATCCGGGAAATGCCGGGATGCTCCGTCTGACACACTGAGAGACTGTTGATATTGTAGGCCCGTCGGGCGAACAATCCGGCCACTCTGGTCAATACACCAGGGTTATTTTCGACAAGAACCGCTAAAGTATGCAGCATTTTCCTCACCACCCCAACATTTCTGTGAGTCCCTTCCCTGGGGGAACCATCGGGGAGACCACTTCATCTTCGGATATAATGAAATCCATGAGAACCGGACCGGGATGATTAATAGCTTCCAAGAGAGCGTTGCGGACTTCGGAAGTCTCCGTAACGCGAATTCCGCGAATGCCGTAAGCTTCGGCAATCTTGATAAAATCAGGGTTGGCGGTAAGCTGAATCTGACTATAACGCTCATCGCAAAAGACCATCTGCAGCTGGCGCACCATACCTAAAACCCCGTTATTCATGAGGATAATCTTTACCGGAAGCTGGTATTGTACTGCGGTAGCCAGCTCCTGAATGCTCATCTGGAAGGAGCCGTCCCCTGTAACCAGAAAAACGGTGCTTTCAGGAGCAGCGACTTGAGCTCCGAGGGCTGCCGGCAATCCAAAACCCATGGTGCCCAGACCGCCGCTGGTGATAAAATGCCGGGGAGCTGGAACCGGATAGCCTTGGGCAGCCCACATCTGATGCTGGCCCACATCGGTGGTGACGATGGTTTCTTCTCCGGCAATTTCGCCCAGGGTCTCAATAATCACCTGAGGATTAAGATTGGGATTATCGGTCTTGAGTTTTTCTTCCTGCCACAAGCGGATTTGCTCCCACCAAGGAGAAATTTCCGGTTTGCTGACTTTAGAGAGAAGCTCTTCCAAAACCAATTTGGCATTGCCGACAATGGGGACCTTGGTTCTTGCAACTTTGCCGATTTCGGCGGGATCAATGTCGATATGAATGATTTTGGCTTTCGTGGCAAAACGATGGCCTAAACCGCTGGTGACCCGGTCGTCGAAGCGGACCCCTATAGCAATCAGCAGATCACAATCATCTACTGCATAATTTGCCGTCACGGTTCCGTGCATCCCTACCATCCCCAAAACATTGGGGTGGTTTGTGGGCAGGCTTCCTATCCCCATCAGGGTAGTGACCACCGGAAGGTTGGCCCTTTCCACGACTTGCTGAAGGATTTCACTGGCTCCGGCCGTGATCACTCCTCCCCCGGCATAGAGAACCGGCCGCTGGGATTGGGCGATGACCCGGGCTGCTTCTTCGATCTGCCCGGCATTCCCCTTGGTAAAGTATTTATAGCTTTTCAGATTCAATTCCGCCGGGGCCGGGCGGACATCCGTTGCGGCCAGAACGTTTTTGGGCAAGTCGATTAAGACGGGGCCGGGACGTCCTGTGCTGGCAATATAAAAAGCTTCCTTGACAATCCGCGGGATCTGCCGCGGGTCCTTGACAAGATAAGAATGTTTGGTGATGGGAAGGGTAATCCCTGTGATATCCACCTCTTGGAAGGAATCCGTCCCCAAAAGGCTGGTGGGGACTTGCCCGGTTAAGATCACAACGGGTATGGAATCCATATAGGCATTGGCAATCCCTGTGACTAAATTCGTTGCTCCCGGCCCGGAAGTGGCCAGGCAAACCCCTACTTTGCCGCTGACCCGGGCAAAGGCGTCGGCGGCATGAATGGCAGTCTGCTCATGCCGGGGCAGCAGATGCCGGATCGGGCTGTTGATCAGGGCATCATAGATGGGCAAAACAGCTCCGCCGGGATACCCAAACATGACCTCTACTCCTTCCTGGACCAAAGAATCCAGCAAAAGAGCCGCCCCTGTGGCATAGGTAGTACTCTCCTTCTCATTCCCCAAATGTTATCACTCCTTTACTCGTCGTAAGGCCGCTCCTTTAGAAGCAGATTGTACGAAATAGGCGTACCGTCCCAGGTAGCCTTGGCGTAGTTCAGGCTTGAGATGATCGGGCTTAACTGCCATGGCTGCAAATTCTTGTCGGCGCTGTTCTCTTTCTTCTTCAGATACGATCCACTCAAGACGGCCTTTACCAATATCAATGCGAATTTTATCCCCATCCTTTAAGAGAGCGATGTCCCCTCCCAAGGCGGCTTCCGGTGAGACATGACCGATGGATAGACCGCGGCTGGCGCCTGAGAATCGTCCGTCTGTAAGCAAAGCCACATCGGAATCCAGGCCCATACCTGCTAAGGTCGCTGTCGGTCCCAGCATCTCCCGCATACCCGGCCCGCCTTTTGGCCCTTCATAGCGAATGACCACTACGTCGCCGGCTTTGATCTCCAGGTTGCGGATAGCCTCGGCAGCGGGAACCTCTCCATTGAAGACCTTGGCTGATCCTTCAAAGACAAAGTCCTGGCTGCTTAAAGCACCTTGTTTAATGACCGCTCCTTCCGGAGCCAGGTTGCCGAAGAGGATGCGCAATCCCCCTCTTTGGGAGAAGGGGTTGGATTGGGGGCGGATAATTTCTGTGTCCACAACTTTGGCATCCTTTAAGCGTTCAGCCATAGTCACGCCGGACACGGTCATGGTCGATCCGTCAATCAATCCGGCATCCAAAAGCTGTTTGAGAACCGCACTGACCCCGCCTGCTTCATGGAGTGCAGCCAAAGGAGTTTCAGAAGCCGGGGCGAGTTTACAGATTTGGGGGGTTTTTTCACTGACTTCATTAACCTTGCCCAGATCCCAGTCGATATCCCCTTCGTTGGCGATGGCAGGTAAGTGAAGGATAGTATTGGTGGAACAGCCTAAGGCCATATCCACGGCCACGCCATTTTTCAGTGTGCTTTGGGTGACAATATCTCTGGGTTTAAGGTCTTGACGATAAAGCTCCATGACCTGATAGCCGGTTTCTTTAGCAAGTACTAAACGCTCGGAATAGACTGCGGGAATGGTACCATTGCCCGGTAAAGCCATGCCGAGAGCCTCGGTCAGACAGTTCATGGAATTGGCGGTAAACATCCCGGCACAAGAACCGCAGGTCGGACAGGCTTTAGCTTCCAGTTCATGAAGCCAGGCTTCGTCCTTTTTGCCGGCGTGGACCTGCCCCACCCCTTCAAAAACTGTACTCAGGGTTACAGGATTGCCTTCGAACCGGCCAGGCAGCATGGGGCCGCCGCTGACCACAATGGCCGGGATATTTAAGCGCATGGCCGCCATCAGCATCCCGGGGACTACTTTGTCACAGCTGGGGATTAAGACCAAAGCATCCAATTGATGTCCCTTCGCCATGACCTCAATGGCATCGGCCACAATTTCACGGCTGGCCAGAGAATAATGCATCCCCTCATGGCCCATGGCAATGCCGTCACAGACCGCTATGGTAGAAAACTCAAAAGGGGTTCCCCCGTTTTCCCGGATCCCTGCTTTCACCGCTTCTGTGACTTGCCGTAGGTGCATATGACCGGGCACCAGCTCAGTAAAGGAATTGACGACCCCGATAAATGGTTTGCTGAGTTCACGATCCGTCAGCCCCAAAGCTTTTAAAAGGGAGCGGTGGGGTGCCCGATCAATTCCTGTTTTTATAGTATTACTGTTCATAGTTTTTTCCTCCACTATTTGCCTGATAAAATTATCCATGTCTATAGTATTTGCTTTTTTTCAAAATTGTCCTTCTTAATCTGTCGTTTGTTCGAAACCTCTCGCCGGTTAATTATGCTTTATTAATCGGCACCCCGTCCACTAAGGTCAAAGCCCGGAAATCCTTCAGGAGATCTTTAAAAATTTCACCAGGCTGGCCCTCTGCGATCACGCGGCCGTCGGCTTTAACCACAGGAATTAATTCGGCTGCCGTACCGGTTAAGAAGCATTCCTCTGCGTTATAGACATCATGGCGGTTAAACAGCTCTTCCCGGACTTCAAGCCCTCTCTTTTTGGCCAGTTCGATGACGGCGTTGCGGGTAACACCCTCTAAACATCCTGATGACAGAGGGGGGGTGAGCAATGCTCCCCGGCGGAGGATGAAAATGTTATCGGCGGTGCCTTCCACCACATAGCCTTCTTGGGTCAGCATAATGGCTTCCACTACACCGGCTTGGGTGGATTCGATTTTGGCCATAATATTATTGAGGTAATTCAAGGATTTCACCCGGGGGCTAAGGGAATCCGGGTTGGTCCGGCGTACGGCCACGGTTTTGACGTCCAATCCCTGCTCATACATTTCCTGGGGGTAGATTTTAATTTGGTCCGCTATACAGATAATGCTGGCGCCGACACAGTTATTGGGGTCGAGCCCCAAGTCCCCCACTCCCCGGCTCACAACCAGACGGATATAGCCGTTATCCAGGTTATTTTTGCGCAGGGTGCTGCACAGGACCTCTTCCATCTCCCCTTTGGAAATGCCGATATTCAGCATGATAGTCTTAGCTGATTCATATAAACGGTCAAGATGTTCTTTACATTTAAATATGCGGCCATGATAGGCCCGAATACCCTCAAAAATGCCATCCCCATATAAAAAACCATGATCAAATACCGAAATTTTGGCCTCAGCTTGGGTTACAAATTCACCATTAAGATAAATCAGTTTTTCCATACAAAATCTCTCCTTTAAATATCTTAAAACTGTTTATAATAGAAGATTCTCTGAATATTATAAAGAAAACCCGGCTTCACCGAGCTTTAAAGCATGCCCGCAAACGAGGCGAAGTCGCTGGTTGCACTTATGCTTAGAAAGTATACAGCGCAAGCTTATACTTTCTGACAGTGTAGAAAACCGAGCGGTGTTCCTACCCTCTCGAGGAACTTTCCGCTCGGGTATTTTCTGCCCACGGTGTAAATCCATGCTCTGGATCTTGTACCGCTCGGACCAGACGGAGCAGCTCCCGGAACCCTAGGTACACTTCCTACTGTTATAATACATTCTTTCATTTATAACTAAGTTTATAATACACAGTTGGCAGTGTCAACCCATTTTGAAAAAGTCTTGTCAAAGAAAAAAAACCATATTATAATGTCCACAACGCAAACACATTTGTTTTCACAAAATGGATTGGAGGAGAATTGATGCAGGTCGTTAAGATTGGACTGCTGGGTCTCGGAACCGTCGGCAGTGGCGTAATTCAGATCCTTGAGCAAAATGCTAATGATATACAGAACCGTTCCCTAAGTCAGATTAAAGTCTCCAAGGTCCTGGTGCGGAACCTTAAGGCTCCCCGCTCAATCGCAGGGGATTTTACTCTAACCGATCAAGCCGCCGATGTTCTCACCGACCCCGACATCAGTATTGTCGTCGAAGTGATGGGCGGCATTGAACCGGCCAAAACCTATATATTAGAAGCTTTTAAACAAGGGAAGAATGTGGTGACCGCCAATAAGGACCTTTTGGCCCTTCATGGGCAAGAGCTTTTGGATGCGGCTAAAGAAGCTGGCAAAGATCTTTATTTTGAAGCCAGTGTAGCCGGCGGCATTCCTATTATCGCCGCCCTGAAGCAGTCTCTGGCCGGGAATAGAATCTCTGAAGTCCTGGGGATTATTAACGGCACCACCAACTATATCCTGACCGCTATGACCGAGCAGGGCCGGGATTATCAGGAAGTCCTGAAGGAAGCTCAAGAGTTAGGTTATGCGGAAGCCGACCCGACCGCAGATGTGGACGGACTGGATGCCGCCCGCAAGCTGGCCATCCTCGCCTCCATCGCCTTTAACTCCCGGGTCACCGTCAATGATGTCTATGTGGAAGGGATCGCCAAGATCACTTCCGAAGACATCGCCTATGCCCGTGAACTCAATTCCACCATCAAACTTCTGGCTGTGGCTAAAGCTCAGGCCGACGGCATCGAGGTTCGTGTCCACCCTGCCTTTGTGCCCGACAACCATCCCCTGGCTGCTGTCAGCGGAGTTTTTAATGCTATCTATGTGGTGGGAGACGCCGTTGGCGAAACCATGTTCTATGGCCGGGGTGCCGGGTCCCTGCCCACTGGAAGTGCCGTTGTCTCCGATATCATTCAAGTGGTCCGGAATATCAATGCGGATTCTACGGCTAACATTAATTGCACTTGTTACAATGAATTAGCCATCAAAAGCGAACAGGATTTTAAAAGCGCTTTCTATATCCGGCTGCGGGTCAAGGATGAACCCCGGGTTCTGGCTACCCTAGCCCTGCTTTTCGCCGAAGCCGGGGTGAGCTTTGCTTCCATCATTCAAAAACAGAAAAAACGCCAGGAAGCGGAAATCGTCCTGGTCACCCACCCCACTCAGGAATCCTGCTTGCGTGAAGCTCTGGATTCGGTCCGGGCCTACAGCAAAGTGCTCTCCATCCACAATGTGATTCGTTTTGAATCAGGTGAGCATTACGACTAGGCTCCAGGAGGAAGTCAATAAGAATTAAGGAGGATCATCATGGTTCGTGTCAGAATACCGGCCACCTCTGCTAACTTAGGGCCAGGCTTTGATTGTCTTGGTATGGCCCTTTCTTTATACAATGTTGTCCAAATAGAAGCTGCTGACTCTTTTCAGATCGCTTTAAAAGGGGATTATACTGCAGGCATCCCTGGGGATGAGACCAATCTCGTTTGGCAAAGTATGTGCAACCTATGGGAGGCCATTGGCTTTGAGATACCAACGGTTTCCTTGGAATTGGAAAACAACATCCCCCCCACCCGCGGCATGGGAAGCAGCTCCGCAGCCATCGTCGGCGGCTTGGTAGCAGCCAATGAATATGCGGGAGGAGTCTTGAGCAAGCAGCAAATCCTTCAGATCGCCAATCGGATCGAAGGGCATCCCGATAATGTGGCTCCGGCACTTTTAGGGGGAGTTACCCTGGCCGTCACCGCAGAGGCCTCCGTCATTGCCAGGACAGTGCATTCCCAGCCTCAATTCATGGCCTTAGCCATCGTTCCGGACTTCTATCTGTCCACCGAAAAAAGCCGCAATGTGCTGCCTGCCTCCATTTCCCGGGCAGATGCCGTCTATAATCTCTCCCGGACAGCCCTGCTGGTGGAAGCCTTGATCCATGAGAACTACGAGCTCCTTAAGGAAGGTATGCAGGATCGGCTGCACCAAAACCAGCGGGCCAGCCTGGTCCCCGGCCTTGGGGAAACCTTGCAGGTGGCACTGGATTCCGGGGCCTACGGTTCCGCTCTCAGCGGTTCCGGCCCTACCATCCTGGCTTTGGTCTCTTCCCACAGGGCTGAGCAGGTTTCCCAAGCCATGGTAGACTCCTTGGCAGCTCATGGCTTGACAGCCAAGGCCTACCTCCTCTCCGTCGACTCGGAGGGGGCGGCGGTTATTTAAAGGGTTATCATCTTTATAGAACAGTTAAAAGGCGTCCTGATTTTGACCAGTGCCTGAGAAGAAAGGCAGTTGCCAGTGAACTTTAAAGTTTCTTGGCAACTGCCTTTTCTTATTGGGCAAATTACCAATCGGTTGGTAATTTAAATTTATTTCGAATATAAGCTTGACGAGGATACTCCTCCGTCAACGGGAAAAGCACCGCCTGTTATATACCCGGCCTCCCCGCTCACAAGAAAAGCCACCATGTTGGCAATATCCTCCGGTTCCCCAATCCGCTTTAAAGGCACACGCTCCGCGCAGCGGGCAGCGGTTGCTTCATCGGGAAAACTCTTTTGAAGGAGAGGGGTATTGATTGGCCCCGGCAATATGCAATTAACCCGCACTCCGCAATCTGCATATTGCTGGGCAAGGCATTTTGTCAACATAATAAGTCCCGCTTTTGTGGTGCAGTACAGAGGAGATGTTAATTCGGGCACAAGTCCCAAACACGAAGCGATGATAATGACCGAGCCTTGTCTTTCTTTGATTTTAGCAAGAGCATTGCGTGTCATCAGATACGTTCCTTTAATATTGATATCCACCATGTTGTCTATTTCTTCATTAGTGGTATCCTCCAAATATCTCTCAAAATAGATCCCGGCATTATTCACTAAAATATCCAGTTGAGAGATATGGGATAGTGCTGACTTAATCTGGCCATCATCACGAATATCAACATGATAGAAGGGAAACTCCTCCGGCGGCTTTTGAATATCAAAGATAATGACCTCTATCCCCGCCTCTTTCAGCCTCCTGGCAATGGCCAATCCCATTCCGGAACTGCCGCCTGTGACAATCGCTACTTTTTCACCTTCCATAACCATCACCTATCATCAAAAAATTTCCTGACTGTGAAGATATATCGGAGCACGTGTTCATCCCCATTTTTACTGCCCTTAGTCAAGGGCCATTCCGGGTTGTTCCGGACAGCATTATTGCCATACTATTTATTGCAGTATGTCTTTAAGCTGCAGCAAATCTGAAATAATATAATCAATCTCAACATCAGAATCCGTGTTCCTATGCTTGGGATTATACCAGCAAGAGTCCATCTTGCTGGTTTGGGCCCCGACCATATCCGCTTCAAGGCTATCGCCGATGAGCAGCACCTCGCTGGGCTTCAACCTGCTTCTTTGCAAGCACTCCTCAAAAAACCGGACACTGGGCTTTTCATGGCCGATATGGTCAGAGACAAATACATCTGTAAAATACGGCAATAAGCCGGCTAACTCCAGACGCTTCAACTGGGTTTTCAAAATACCGTTGGAGGTCACAAAGAGTTGGTAGCGAGCGCTTAAATAGCCCAGGGATTCTGCCGCATGGGGTTCAGTGAAAAACTCTTCCGCCAATCTCTCCTGGAACATCGTCTGCAAAGGGATATGAGAACACCCAAGCTGGAGCTGTTTAAATAATTCTTGAAATCTAAGATTGATGACATCCTGAACGGTAAGTTCGCCTTGCTTTTGCTGAAGCCATAATCGCTGGTCTATGCTGCGGAACAGCTCGTAAACGGTGTCATCGTAGTCCATACTGAAATGACGGAATGTCTTGCCCAGTGCTTCCCTGCTACACTGTTCGAAATTCAGCAGGGTATCATCCACATCAAAGAATAAAGCTTTATACACTGAGCTATCCCCCCTGAGTTATCTATTTTAGCCAATAGCCCCAAGGGCCCTATATTTCATCTTCAGTATAACAGGTATAACCTCTCGGACGAAGCGCTTTTGATCTTCAGTTTTTGGAGCTAAGCACGTTTCCTGACAAGGTAAAAAACAACAGATTTATAGCTAAAAGGCCGCCCCTAATACGAAGGTTTATTCATATTGGGGCGGGCCTTTACTTATGAGAGAGATATTTCGCTCCCGGTCTATCCTTTTTTCATCTCATCCAGATATTTAATGGCACTAAGAGCCGCCGTTCCTCCTTCCCCTACCGCTTTGTTCAGCTGATAGGGTTGTCCGGAGCAGTCTCCGGCGGCGAAGAGTCCCGGAATACCGGTCTCCAGCTCCCGGTTCACCTTGATGGCGCCTTTGTCCATTTCCAAGCCCGGAACGATCTGCTCCGCCGGCAGGCTTTCCCGGAGCACGAAGACACCGTCTACTGAGATCTCTTCGTTATCCAAGACCAGCTTTTCTACCTTTTGAGTGCCGGAAATCTCCTTAACCCTGGCTTTTTTTTGAATGATTCTGGAATCAAGCTGCCCTACCTCTTTGTAGAAAGGCAGATAATAGACTTCAGCGCAGATCTCAGCCATGAAATTGGCTTCGGCTTCTCCTTCGTGGCTGTAGGAAACAATGGCCACCTTTTTCCCTTTGTACAAAGGTCCGTCGCAAGTGGCACAATAGCCCACTCCCCTGCCCAGAAGCTCTGTCTCCCCGGGAAGAAGCTTGGTAGGCGATACCCCTGTGGCCAAAATCACCGCATCGGCTTCAAAGGATTCATTATTGCCCACCAGGGTGAAAGGCGGTCCGGGATAAATATTGAGAACTTTCCAAGGTACAACCTCAATGCCCATGGCTTTTACGTGGTTTAGGAAATTCTGCCGCAAGTCCTCCCCTTTGATTTCATGAAAACCCAGGTAATTATCAATCTGGGGAGCTTTAGCTAATTTGGGACTGCAAAAGTCACTTCCCAAAAGAATAAAGTCTTTATTTCGAATTTTGGCATTTAAGGCGGCAGACATCCCGGCGGGACCGCACCCGACAATAGCCAGTTGATAACGAGATTTTAATTGAAATCCTTCACTCATCTTCTATAACCTCCTTTGTTATCCTTTCATATTCTCCAGAAACTATCGGAATCCCTTTTCTCTCAGCAAGACCAATTTTAAGATTATTTAAAACCAACCTTTGACAATAGTTAGTATCGGCAAAGACGATAAGCACCAACCATAAAAATTTTAATTGTATCGGATTAATCTTTTATGATAAAATTTGTTTTACTGTATTTAACCATTGAAGCTATCACTAAACTTGAGAAAAGGGAGAAACACCATGATTTCTTTTATTCTGACCTTAAAACGATTACTATCCGCTGTTTATCGCATAATGAAGGAAAAAGCCTTTAAATCTTTACTGGTATCCTTGGCATTGATTTTGCTTTCCGGTACTCTTTTCTATAAACAAGTCGAAGGATGGTCCTTGCTGGATTCTTTTTATTTTGCTTTTGTCAGTCTCATTCCCACCAGTGTCTCTACAGGTTTTGTTCCCCAAGCTGATCTGAGCAAGTGGTTCACGATGATTTATCTTGTTGTCGGTGTCGGGGTTATGCTGATGATATTAATCATGATCGGCTTTGCCGTTGTCAATTTTGAAAAATCGGAGCAGGAAGAACTTAAGCAGAAAATAATTGATAAGGTGGATTAGGACTTCTCATCCAGCAAAAAACCACGCTTCATTTGAGGCGTGGTTTTTCACCATAAAGATCCTGATACTTTTCGTAGTTATCCATAACCCGCTGCACATATTCCCTGGTCTCCCGGAAAGGAATATCCTCCGTATTCAAGTCATCCACCTTGAGCTGCTCTGTGCGGATCCACTCATTAACATGACCTCTTCCCCCATTATAGGCGGCCAGGACCAGCTCGATATCCTGGAATTCCTTCTGCAGGCTGGCTATGTACCAGGTTCCGTACTGAATATTCTTTTCCGGCTCTCTCAGCTCGCTTTGGTCGAAGGCTCCATCCCCTAAGGTCTCGGCAATCCAGTCGGCTGTATCCGGCATCAGCTGCATAAGCCCCAGGGCGCCCTTATGGGATTGGGAATAGGGCAGGAATTTACTCTCAGCGCGAATGACCGAGATAACCAGCAAAGGGTCCACATGATATTGCTCCGCATAATGCTCGATAAGAGATTTATACGGATAAGGATAGATTACTTTCTTAATGGGGGGAGACGAGAACAAGAATGTAAAAGCAATCACACATAAGACCAGGGTAAACAAAAAGCCTGATCTTTTTTTCTTGCGCCGCACTGTGAACCCTTTCTTTTTCATGGGTACTCCTTGATTTCATCAGTATTTAAGTCTTAAAGCATTCTAAGGTTTGAACAAGGCTTCAGTCCATGGCTGGACTTAACATAGGACATATTATACTTTGAGAGGCTCATATTACGGAATAGAACGATAGACCTAAGTTAGACCTATTGCAAGACCTATTCTGACCCATTGCTTCATTCTATAGTCCTTGCTCCCTATTTATTCTTTCCATTTCTTTCCTTAATTGTACTACTGTTTCTTCCCATTTTCCAGAATTATCTATAACTACATCTGCTTTATTGCGTTTCTCGCCCAATGAATATTGGGCTTGGATGCGCAATGCCACTTCTTCTGCATTTAAGGCATCCCGTTCCATGACCCGTTGTTTTTGAATATCCAGCGGTACCCAAACCACCCATAACTCGTCCATCTGTGACCCATACCCTGCCTCGAAAAGCAAGGGAACATCCCAGACACAGATCCTCTCCCCTGCCTGTTCCAGTGCCTTTTGTTGTTTTTCCATGGCAACTCTGACCCGGGGGTGAAGAATCTTTTCCAATTGTTTACGGGCTTGATCATCGGCAAAAACAATTCTGCCTAAGGCTTTGCGATCGATTTCTTCTGTATCCGTCAGGATATCCTGACCAAAGGCAGCCGTAATGGCTGCCATCGTCTCCGGTTCATGATAAAGCCCATGAACCGTACGATCCGCATCAATAATCGGAACACCTTGTTGGGAGAGCCACCGGGAGACTGTGGATTTTCCGCTCCCGATCCCCCCGGTTAATCCGATAACCCACATAGTATGACACCTCGAATTCATTATTGTAATCAAATCAGCTTTCCCAAAGCGATGAGAATAAGCATGGTTCCCGGCAAAAGGCCCAATTTCCCTAAATACTCTTCGGGAAGTCTGCCTGCTAAAGCCTGACCACATTTGATCATAAAAATTTGCATCAAGGCCACCCAGGCAATAACCGACAAAGAGTTAAAGATTCCCACAGCAAGACCCAATACCAGACCGGAAGCAAAGGCATCCAGGGATAAGGCCGTGCCCAGCAGCACACTTTCCTTGGCACTGATCACACCGGAGCCATCAAGATCGGCCTGTTCCGGAGTTTTGAGAACCTGCACCACAACGCCCAGGATTTTGAATTCCAGCTTAAGGACCGGCTCCCGAACAGCTATTGTGCTGGCAGGCTCAGCCTTTGGCGTCTCTTTTTTAAACAAGTGGGGAATAGCCTTGATCAGCTGATAGCCCCCTAAGGTGAGTAAAATTCCCGCTGCGATAAGATTAGGCGAGACAACTGTAATAACCCCTATGAGGACATCGCCAAAGAACAGTGCTGTTCCCATGGCTACTACTGTACAAAGAGTTATGATCAACATCGAAAGAAGGGGTATGCGGATTCTCCGTATTCCATAAGATACCCCTACGCCAAATCCGTCAAAACTTAAGGCTATAGCGAAGAGTATTGCAGCTCCCATAATCATCCTCCTGTAAGTACCTTTACTTTGCAGGATAATATATGGGTAAACCCTTCTTATGGTGCCCTTATTCTTCTGTTATTTCTAACCACTCCATCATTGTACTATCCAGTAAAACCTTTTTTTCCTCAAAGAGTTTATGGAGCTCCAGAGCTTTTTCATAATTGGAAGTCACTGCAGCCATCTGCTCTTCTAAGGACTGGATTTCTTCCTCCAGTTCAGCTATCTGTGCCTCTAATTGCTGGGCCTTTCTCTGGCGCCGTCTTGCTTCCCGTTCCGTCTCCTTGGATTGTTCATGAGGGCGGGTTCCGACAGCTGTACCGGAGGAGGCGCTCCCGCCCGTGGAAGCGGCTTCTTCTTCCTGGACTTGCGCCTTATACATGCTGTAATCCCCCTCGTAGATTTTAAGCCCCTCAGGAGTCAAACGGGCGATTTTGTTCACGACCCGATCCAGGAAATACCGATCATGGGAGACAACCAAAAGGGTTCCATCATAATCCTGAAGTGCTTCCTCCAAGACATCCCGCATACGGGTATCCAAGTGATTGGTGGGTTCGTCCAGGAGGAGCAGATTTCCCTGAGAGAGGAAGAGCTTAGCCAGGGCCAGCCGGCTTTTTTCTCCCCCGCTTAATACGGAAACCGGCTTAAAGACCTCCTCACCCACAAACCCGAAACGGGCCAGCAGGCTGCGAATTTCCGGATCAAGCAAATCTGTGTCGCCCCGGATTTCATCCATGATGCTGCCCTTGCCGTGCAATTCCTCATGTTCCTGGGAATAATACCCCAGCTTGACATTGGCCCCCAGGCGAATCTCCCCTTGATAGGGCAGCGAACCTTTGATGGCTTTGAGCAGACTGGTTTTGCCGATTCCATTTTCTCCGAGCAGGGCCACCCGGTCCCCCCGGCGCAATTCCACATCAACTCCATGGAACAACCGGCGCCCGGGAAACTCTACAGAGACATCTTCCAGCATAAGGGTTCGATCCCCGCTGCGCCGTCCTGTGGCCAGGGAAATATGCAAAGACTTGGGGGTTTTATTCACCTCAACAGGCTTAATCTTCTGGAGCTGGGATTCCCGGCCCCGGGCTTGCTTGGATTTGATACCGGCTTTATAACGCCGGATATATTCCTCCAGACGGGCAATTTTTTTGCTTACCCGCTCCGCTTCCCTGACCAAGGTGGTTTCTTCCACCGCCCGTTGTAATTCATACTCGGAATAATTTCCCGGATAGCTCTTCAGTCCCCCTTTTTCCAGATGCAGGACTTTCTGAACCACATGATCAAGGAAGTAGCGATCATGGGAAACCACTAAAATCGCGCCGTCATAGCCTTTCAAAAACCCCTCCAGCCACTCTAAGGCATCCATATCCAAGTGGTTGGTCGGCTCATCCAGAATCAAAAATTCCGGAGAACGGAGCAGGAGTTTGCTCAAAGCCAGCCTGGTTTTTTGACCCCCGCTCAAATGTTGAATAGGGTGCTCAGTTTCTTTAGTGAGTCCAAGACCGGAGAGGATCTTGCGTACCTGGGCTTCCAGGGCATACCCGCCCATGGTCTCAAAGCGCTCCGTGAGAGCACTGTATTGAGCAAAAACCTTCTCGTCCGCGGTATGAGCCATCCGTTCTTCAAGAACATGAAGCTGCTCTTTCATTTCGATGAGATCGGCCCGTTCCGCCAGCATGCTCTCCCAGACGGTTCCCTGATCTTCGACTAAAGGATTCTGGGGAAGGTATCCCCAGGTGCCGGTAAGAAATACCTCGCCGCTTTCCAGAGGGTGCTCCCCTAAGCAGGCCCGCAGCAAGGTCGTCTTCCCCGCCCCATTGGGACCTACCAGTCCCACCTTCTCCCCTTTCTCCACAGCAAAAGTTACTTGTCGGAAAAGGGCTTCTCCGGAAACGTCCACGCCGCAGCTCCGACAGTAAAGAATACTCATATCATAATAACTCCTTTGTAACAACTCTAAGTCGTTTGCTTGGGTCGTTTAGCGTTATGCATGATGAACCTTCGGGTCGCGTAGCTTTACGCACAACGCGTACTCCATAGCTCCAGGGCTGGTCCACTCGCTTTCTTAACAGCTCTGCCAAACCTCCGGGTAATACCTGATGTGAACCGTGGCTCCGCTACGTTAAGAAAGCCTCGTTGACCTGACCGCCCCTCGCTAAATCCGTCCGCTTTTGTACGTAAAGCTACTGCTTACGGGTATCTTCAAGTTCTTCTCTGGAGCCCCGAGGACCTGATGCTCTTTGTGAGGCGTTGTGAGTATTTCTGAGGCCAGCCCAGCCCTTCTTCAAAGCCCTTCTGAGGTCACCGACTTTGCCGCCTCAAGCGGCGTCGGTAAAGACGGAAAAAGCTGCTTGGATAAGATTGCTTGCCTCACAGCTCCCACAACGCCCTGCTTACTCAGACCTGAAAAGCAGCCCAAGGATTTTGATTTACACAAGGGAAGCGACTTTAAGCGAGCGGAAACAAAACTTCGCGAAAAGCACTCTGCGGAGAAAGGTTGGAAACAGGACGTTTCCAACCCGCTATGAGGCAGGAGCCGATTTAGCGGGGAACCTTTCGGAGCAGCGGGCTTTTCGCGTTAGTTTTGTCCGCGCAGCTTATGGAGCGACCGGTGTAAATCAAAATCCTGGAGACCCCGCTTTCAAATCCTTCTCAGAGCAGCGGAATTCAATCTTACACCTGACAGCAAGGGCAAAACACCGTAGACCTGCCGGCCAGACGAATTCTCACCAGAGTATGGCCGCACTCTTTGCAGGGTTCTCCCCCACGTCCATAGACCTTCAATTCCTTCTGAAAGTCCCCTCTTTCCCCATTGGCATCCTGGTAATCCCGGAAAGAAGTGCCATTGGCGGCGATACCCTCCTCAAGAACCTGACAGATGGCAGGGTAAAGCTTCTCAATCTCCTCTTTCGTCAAGGAATTGGCGCACCGCTCCGGGGCAATTCCCGCTCTGAATAAGGCTTCATCCGCATAGATATTGCCGATTCCCGCCACAAGGGTCTGATCCAACAGAGCTGCTTTAATGGCCAGTTTGCGGGGAGCCAGACGCCGTCCCAGTTCTGCGGCGGAAAAACCTTCCTCCAAAGGTTCCGGACCCAGGCGGGCTAAGGAGGGTTGCTGGAGGCGTTCTTCTGTTCTCACCAACTGCAGCCGGCCGAATTTGCGTGTATCGGTAAAGTGAATCTCCCCGGAAGATAGCTTAAGCACCACATGGGTATGCTTCTCCGGTTCCTGGCTTTGAGCATGGTAAACCATGCGCCCTGTCATGCGCATATGGGCGATGAAGGACCAGCCTTCTTCTAAAGTAAACAAAAGATATTTCCCACGTCTTTCGATACTTTGAAACTTCAGCCCTCTGACAGCATCGGCAAAGGTTTTCTCCTCATATCCTTCCACAGCACCTGGCCAGCGAATTAAGATCTCCTCAATCCTTCGCTCAAGAATATGCTGACTCAGGCTTCTGCGTATGGTTTCTACTTCTGGTAGTTCCGGCATAATTACACCTTCATATATAAGAATTAATGGAATGCTCTATTGACTGTACGACAATTGATGGTACTGCTTTACTAATAGCACTGCTCTTCTGATGGTACTACTCCAAGGAATAAGACTCCATATCATACCAATTCGGCCCGGTCTTACAATCTGCGATCAAGGGCACGGAGAGGGGGAAAGCGCTTTCCATTTCTTCACGGACGACTTTCGCCACTTCTTCCAGGTCCTCCGGAGCTACTTCGATCACCAATTCATCGTGGACCTGCAAAAGGAGGTTGGCCCGATAAGGTTTCAACGCTTCAGCCACTCCCAACATAGCCAGCTTCATAATATCCGCCGCCGTTCCTTGGATGGGGGTATTCATGGCAATCCGCTCTCCGAATTGACGCTGCACCCGGTTAGGATGACGCAATTCGGGAATCCGGCGCAAGCGGTTGAGCAATGTGCGGACCTGTCCTTCTTCTTTAGCCTTGACCACAATCTCTTCCAGATAACGTTTGACCCCTTCATAACGATGGAAGTATGTCTCGATATAGGTTTTGGCTTCCTTGCGGGGTACGCCCAAATCCCTGCCCAAACCAAAATCCGTCAACCCATAGATCAACCCGAAGTTAACCGCCTTAGCCTTGCGGCGCATATCCTTCGTGACTTCTGCCATAGGAATTCCAAACACTTCCGAAGCGGTACGGGTATGCACATCCTGATTCAGAGAGAAGGATTCACACAGCACTTCATCCTGAGAATAATGGGCTAAAATCCGCAGCTCAATTTGGGAATAATCCGCTGATAAAAGCACCCAGCCTTCCTGAGTCGGGGTAAAGACTTTCCGCAGTAAGCGCCCCAGTTCAAGACGGATGGGGATATTCTGCAGATTAGGCTCGGTACTGGAGAGACGACCGGTGGCGGTTACCGTCTGCTGGAAGGTTGTATGGACTCTTCCCTCATGAATCTGAGCCAGCAGGCCGTTGACATACGTAGACATGAGTTTGCTTAACTGGCGATAGTCCAGCACCCGCTCTACGATGGAATGCTGATCCCTCAACTCTTCCAAAGTATCGGCATCCGTGGAATAACCGGTCTTGGTTTTTTTCATGGGGGGAAGCCCCAGCTTTTCAAAGAGGATATGACCCAATTGCTGAGGAGAGTTAATATTGAAGGTTTCCCCCGCGTCGGCGTAGATCTCCTGCTCTAAACGCTGAAGTTCCACGGTCAGCTCCCGGCCAAATTCCTGCAGCCTTTGAACATCTACCGCAATTCCCTGCTTCTCCATCTCTGCCAGGATAGGGCTTAAGGGTTCCTCCATTTCATGGAGAAGAGCACTCAGACCAAGCTCTTCAAGGGTTTCCTTATAGGAATCTGCCACCTGAGCCAGAGCAGAAGCCTCTTCAGCCAAATTTGCGAATTCCCCTGCACCGGGGATGTATTCCTTAACCAGCTCCAGGGGCTCAAATTTGTTGCGGGTGGGGTTAATCAAATAAGCCGCCAGTCCGATATCCAAGCTGACTCCCCGCAGAATGATCTCTTCATTGAGGAGCAGGCTGTACAGCACTTTGCTGTCGGCAACCTGCTTAGGCACCTCAGAATCTTCCAGCAATTGGCTGAAAGCCAGCCGCACCTCCGGAGCTGCGTCGGTCCAATTCAGGATAAAGGACTCCCCACCGACAGCTATTCCCCAAGCGGTGATCCTCGCCCAATGGGGATTCCCTCCGGTATTAGCGCAAGTTAAAACAAGGGTTCCTTGATCAGCCTGCCATTGGGGGAACCGCGCCAACCACTCTTCGCCAGTCAGTTCACGAAGGGGCCAGGGCTTGAGGACTTCTTCCCGAGGGGTATCCTTGCCCTCTTCTCCTGCCCCATGATGTTCATGCCAGATCCGGGCCACACTTTTGAGGACATACTTATCCAAGGCCGCGGTAAAGGTCTTCTCATCCGGGCGGCGATAAACTAATCGATCCAGATCAATCTCCAGAGGTATGTCATAAAGCATGGTGGCCAGCTTCTTGCTTAAGAGGGCCTTATCCGTGTTATTGCGCAAATTCTCCTGGAGCTTCTTGCCGGAAATTTTGTCGATATTATCAAGGACATTCTCCACACTGCCGTATTCCCACAAGAGCTTCAGGGCTGTTTTTTCCCCTACTCCGGGTACACCGGGAATATTATCGGAGGCATCTCCCATCAGTCCTTTAAGATCGATGATCTGGGCAGGCCGGAGCTGATACTTTTCGTAGAGAGCTCCTTCGTCATAAGCATCCACCTCAGTGATTCCTTTACGGGTCAGATAGACCGTAGTGCGGGGAGAAATCAGCTGCAGGGCATCCCTGTCCCCGGTATAAATCTGGGTCTCCCATTCCCGTTGCTCGGCCAGGGACGTAACCGTGGCAATAATGTCGTCGGCTTCATAGCCCGGACATTCCAGAATAGGCATGGCAAAAGCAGTCAACAGTTCTTTGAGGAAATCAAACTGGGGTTTCAGCGCATCGGGAGTCTCTTTGCGCTGGGCTTTGTAATCTGCATATTGCTCTATTCTTACCGTAGCCTTGGTCTTATCAAAAGCCACCACCCAATAATCCGGTTTTTGTTCAAGCAGCAATCGCAAGAGCATGGTCATAAAGCCATGGAGAACATTGGTAGGCTTGCCATCGGCGGTCGTCATCATCGGTAAAGCATAAAAGGTCCGGTTGGCCAAACTGTTCCCATCTAATATAAGGATTTTTGACATATAAAAAAACCCCTCACTTTCCGACTTTACTATACCATACCGAAGGATACCCTGCCAAACCCTTTACCGCTTTTTCCGCCGGTCCCCTCAATTCCGTGAGGCAACAGATTATTGCTGACTGAAACTTCTTTGCTTTCTCATGGAGCTTCTATATAATTTTAAAGGACATTGTAACAAAACCCTGTTCATTTGACACTAAGCTTATGAGAGGGGGAAATCTATGGCTGATTCAGTCATGCAAAAGGTCTACGAACAGCATAAAGATGCCGTCTATGCTTATTTGTTAAGCCTTACCCATAGCAAAACCCTTTCAGAGGATTTGACCTCGGAGGTTTTTATCAGCGCCATCAAATCCCTGCCCGGGTTTAAGGGGAATTCCGATCTTAAAACCTGGCTGTTCTCTATAGCCCGCTATACATGGTATGGGCATTTAAGAAAAAGCAAAAAAGAGCTTACCCCGGAAGATTTGCTGGAAGTCTATTTTTCCGATCCGGCCGGTCTGGAATCAACACTCCTCACCCAGGAGCTGCTGGACAGGATTCATGATTTGCTGAACCGGGAGCCTGACAAAAACAGAGACATCGTTTTGATGCGGATTGAAGGCTACTCCTTTTATGAGATAGCCCGGAAGCATCAGATTTCCGAAAGCTCGGCAAGAGTCCTTGATTTTCGCACCAAGCATAAAATCAGAACGATCCTGCTCAAGGAGGGATATAGCTATGAGTAAGATTTCCTGCTCTGTCTGCCTGGACTTAATGCCTCTGGTCAAGGATGGCGTCGCCAGCGAAGACAGCCGCCTGCTGGTGCAGGAGCACCTTGCAGGCTGTGAACACTGTAACCATAGTTGGGGAGAAAAAACAGGGGCGGAGATAGAAGCAACTACTGCAATGGATGACATTGTGGTGTTAGGCAAAATCAAAAAACAAATAATCGTCTTTCTGCTCTGCATTATGTTAGCCGGAACGCTGCTGGGAATGGTCATCTCCAATGGCATGCTTATGTTTTACAATGGGCTGATCATGCCTGCCATCGGCGGCTTTGGCTATATACTGTTCAAAAGGAAAGCCTATTTTGTTCCTCTGGGCCTGTTCGCCTTTTCCTTTATCTGGGTATCCCTACGTGGACTCATCGACGGAATCCTGACTTACACCGGCATCATTGAATTGATTTCCATGTCCGCCTGGTGGTCCGCCATTCTTTCCGCTTTCAGTGCAGTTGGCGTTCTGATCGCCTGGCTTTTGCATTACGCATTTAAGAAAGAGGTGTAGAATACTATGAACATCAAGAAAATATTAGCCGGTATAACCGGCATCGGCTTAATCGTGCTGCTGTTGCTTTTTGTCAACGCCTGGGTGGGCAACCCTGTCTCCAATCTATTGGCCAAGCAAGCCGCTCAGAAATATATTGACGTCAACTACAGCAACTTAGATTTAGAAATCCAGAGCTCCAACTATAACTTCAAATTTGACGCCTACCTGGTATTTGTGCAATCGTCCCTGAGCGAAGATACCGCTTTCAGCATCTATACCGACAGCTATGGCAAGGTACTGCGTGATGACTATGAATACGAAGTGGCCAATAACTTCACCACCTACAGGCGGCTGGATGCCGAGATGCGGGAGATAGCCAAAAAGTTGATCGGCAGCAGGCTGGATTATGATTTTGACTATATTTCTTTCCAGTTTACCAAAGAGGACCATGATCTCATGAAGCTGGAACGTGACATGAAGCTGGATATCAGCCATCCTCCCCTGCCCCTCGTCGCGGACGTTGTCCTCTACAGTGAGGACCTTTCCTACAGCAAAGTCGCCGAAGTAGCAAAAGCTTTGGAAGCGATTCTAAAAGAAGAGAGCATTCCGGTCAGCCAGTACAGCGTCCGCCTCCTCCCTCTTGCCAATAAGCCTGCCAAGGAAGATCAAGCGGCCCCTTGGGTCAACTCTCTTTCCCTTTCCGATTTCCCCGCGGAGCACATGGCTGAAGACAATCTGCCCCAGGTGATGGAACAGTTTGAAGCGGACCGGGTGGCGGAGCTTAACGCCAAAGATAAAAAGTAAAAAACAAAGTGAGACACTCTGCCCATCCATTCCCTGGAGGAAGCAAAGTGTCTCCTTATTCTTAACTCTCTAAATTCAATTCCCCCATAACCTCTTTGAGCCGGGCCAAATGATAGGGTTTGCTGATTTCATCACCATGAAAATAGCAGTCCAGGACATCCGCATCCTTCACGATTTCGTCTAAAGGACTGCCCACCTTGTCCTTTTCGGAGTGGCGGATTACCGCTTGAACGACGGCTTTTTTATCCTCTTCCTTCAAAGAGGAACTCTCTAAAAAGCGCCGTACCGGCTCTTCTCCCCGGAGGGCGTGATCCCCCTGCAGTCCGGTATACCAGCGGCCAATATCATGAAGAGAACAGGCTAAGGCTGCCAGCTCCAGATCGACACCACGCTTTTGCGCCAGCAACCTGCCCACTTGAGCACAGCTCGCGGCATGGGTCCGCTCCCAGGCTATGGGATAATCCCGCTTCATTTCCTCCTGCTCTAAATTCCCCAGAAGTTCATTGATTCTCTCCATATGATTGATGAATGCCCATTTCATCTTGATCCCTCTCTTCCTTTGCCTTCCGTTGTCTTCAATATACCATACCGGGAATAACCTGCCAAACCAATCTCAGCAAGAAAAATATCGCCATGACGGATAGACAGACGGATAGATAAGACGGATACATAATAACGGGACCATTAGGTACAATAAAATCAGAAACTCCCACTAAAAGTTACAACAGGAGGTCAGCCATGTCTCTTAAGGTTTTAAACACTGAGAAAGCACCAGGGGCCATAGGGCCCTACTCCCAAGGAATTCAAGCCGGTAACCTGATCTTTACTTCCGGCCAATTGCCCTTGAATCCGACTACCGGAGAACTGACAAGCGACATTCGTTCAGCCACCAAACAATCTCTGGAGAATGTCAAAAACATCCTGGAAAGTGCCGGTTCTTCTATGGACAAGATCGTTAAGACCCTTATTTTCCTCAAGGATATGAACGATTTTGCCGAGATGAATGAAGTTTACGGCTCCTACTTCCCCACGAACCCTCCGGCCCGTTCTGCCGTACAAGTGGCGCGTCTTCCTAAAGATGCTATCATTGAAATCGAAGCGATTGCTTTAGTTTAGGTTTATGAGGTGTAAACGTTCATACAATGAAAGCTGGATAATGTACTTCGTATGACAAATAGGGATTCAGACTGTAGACAAATAGGGTATCAGAACTTAAGAATAGGTTCTGATACCCTATTTAATTGAACCCTATAATTGAGCACTATAACCCAGGAGCTATACTTTTAAGAAAACAACGAGTTTACATATTTGCCTGAGGCCTTTTATGCAAAACCGGTATTGCCGCTGCAATAAGGAGCATCCCCATAAAAGCGGGTGCGGCATGGCCCAGGGATACATAGATTTGCCCGCCAATGAGCGGCCCCATCATTCTTGCTAAGGACTGAATAGACTGGCTGCCTCCTTGAATCCTGCCTTGTTCACCGGAGGGGACAGATTTGGAGAGCATTCCATTGAAGGAAGGCCCAAAGATCGAATCGCCAAAGCCAAAGATAAACATTCCGGCAATTAGAAGAGGATAGAATACGAACAAAGCCGATGCGGCAATAAAGCTGTAGCCGATAATCTCCGCCGCCATGCCCAGCATGGCGATCTGTTGATCACTAAATTTCAGCAAAAGCTTTGGCATGATGAAACCTTGGGCAATGATGTCTTGGAGGCCCATAATGGAAAACATAAGTCCGATAAGGGCGGGCTGCCAATGGAACGTATCCAGTGTAAATTGTGAAAAAACCGCTTGCAACGATCCGTTGGGCAGCCAAAGCAAGAAGGCTGAGACGAGCAACCTGGTTAAGCTTTTCATAGAAAGAATGTTGGCAAGCTGGATGAATGGATTCAGTCTTATCAAGGAGATCTCTTGCAGCCGTTTATTCTTATCAAGACTTTCAGGCATATAGAAAAGTCCATAGACAACATTCAATAAAGTGATGACTGTTCCAAAATACATGGGTACAGAATACCCGAACTTTGCCAGCAATCCCCCCAGAGTTGGACCAATGACGGTGCCTACACCTACAACCGCACTCACCCAGCCAAAATATTTGGTTCGCTGTTGCGGAGGGATGATATCGGCAAAATAGGCGAAGATCGTGCCGATGCTTCCGCCTGTTATACCTTCGATGATGCGCCCGGCAAAAAGTACCCAAAGAGCTCCGCCGATGCCAAAAACCAAGTACCCGATTGCGGAACCCAACAGGCAGATTAAGAGCAAGGGACGGCGGCCATATCTATCGCTCAAAGCTCCCAGCACGGGGGCGGCCAAAAACACGCAGGCTGCATAAACAGAGGTCAGCAGCGTAACCGCGATCGCTTGCTCTTCCGGATTGCTGATATAAGGCTGCACTAAGAACGGGACGACAGGCGTTATGATACTGAAGCCTATTCCGCAAAGAAACACCGACATAAGGCCGAACAGCAGAGCCTTTTTATCTATAGTTTGCTCTGTATTCTGTTCATGATCTGATCCATTTTTGAACATTTATCTTCTCCCCTCAGAAGTTCCATGTTTAGAAGTTTCTTTTTTGAGTCCTAGGAAACATTGTTATAATATCACTGTTTTGTTTCCTCGTCAACAAAATAATCGCAATAAAAGGCAGCCCTCCTCGCTTGAGTTGGGCTGCCTGTGGCTTTTCCCTATGGAATTTACTCCGACTTCATATCTATCTCCAGTTTCTTTATCTCTGTATCCAAATGCCTGCTATACTTTTCCACGAAGCTCAGCATATTGTCAAATTGTTCCTCGGTCACCTGCTCGAATACGGCTTTATCCCGCTCTTGAAACTCTTTGTGCAGGTGCTCATGGGTTTTATAAACCGCTTTCCCTTGGGAAGTCAAGCGAAAATAGATTTCTTTCTTGTTATCCGGTTTCTGGTAGCTTTCGATCAAGTCTTTTTCCATAAGCTTTTTGGTTATTTTACTAATGGCACTTCTCGTCATATAAAAAGATTCCGCAAGTTTTGTCACGTTGGAATCGGCATGTCTGCCAATATATTCGATACAATGTACTTCCGAAGGCTTATAATCCTTAAGACTTGCTTCCATCTTGACTTTATTAAGCCAAACCAGCTTGTTAAATAAGTCCCTGAAGCTCATTATGACCTGTTCTTCTTTATTCATGCCGTCCCTCCTCCCCTTGGTGCATTAACCATAGTATATTAAACTTTTGTTTCCATTTCAACTATACTAAACATGATTATTGGCAGAATACCTGATAGTCAAACGAACAGATTCATATTGAATTTGACGGAGAATAGACGCAAAGGGGGTTTTGAAACGAAATAATTCATTCCAAAACCCCCTTTGGCCGACAAGACAAGGTTTATATATAGTGAGGTATGCTTGATTTCTAAGGCACCATCGGATTGACATCTTCTCCCGCTTTGGGGTCGAGGCCAATGGGTTTGAGCTTGCAGAGGAAATGGCGTAGGACCTTGGGTTCATAAACAAAATCAAGACCTTTAATCTGCTCACGGCGCTCCGCGATTTTAGCCAATCCATCCACAATAACATCCATATGCCGATCCGTATATACCCTTCTGGGGATGGTCAGGCGCATGAACTCAGCACCGGCAACTTTTTGTTTTCCGGTTTCCGGATCCCGGCCCAAAAGAAGCGAGCCAACTTCAACGGCACGAACGCCGGTTTCGATATAAAGCTCGTTGGTTAAAGCCTGGGCCGGGAATTGGTCACCCGGGATATGGGGTAAAAATTTCTTGGCATCGACGAATACGGCATGGCCGCCCACAGGCCATTGAATGGGGATACCGCGTTTCCGCAGTTCTTCGCCTAAGTATTCTACCTGGCCGATGCGGCTTTCCAGGTATTCTTCATCCAGACCTTCATAAAGCCCCACCGCTAAGGCTTCCATATCCCGGCCTGATAAGCCGCCGTAGGTCACAAAGCCTTCCATAGGCACGCAGGTGGCACTGGCCGCTTGGTAGAGTTCGGTATTGTTTTTAATACCGATAATACCGCCCATGTTGACGATCGCGTCCTTTTTGGCGCTCATGGTGAAGGCATCTCCGTAAGAGTACATTTCGGTGACGATATCCTTAATGCCGGCCCTCTCAAAGCCCTTTTCACGCTGTTTGATAAAGTAGGCGTTTTCGGCAAAACGGGCGGAGTCTATATCAACAAAGATACCGTATTTATCCGCAATCTGCTTCACAGCCCGAATATTCTCCATCGAAACCGGCTGCCCGCCGGCGGAGTTGCAGGTAATGGTGATGATGATAAAAGCAATCTCTTCTTTGCCTTTTTCTTGAATGAACTTCTCCAGCTTTTCCAGGTCGAAATTGCCTTTGAAAGGATGCTCTTTTTGGGTATCAAAGGCATCGTCGATAACCAGGTTAATGGGAACCGCACCGTTGAGCTCGATATGGGCCATGGTCGTATCGAAATGCATATTCCCCAGAACATATTGGCCTTTATGTTTAATCAGGTGAGGAAAAAGAACCTGCTCTGCCCCCCGGCCCTGGTGGGTGGGAATCGTGTATTCATATTTAAAAATATCCGCTACGGCATCTTTAACTTTGTAGAAGGATTTACTTCCGGCATAAGCCTCGTCCCCAAGCAGCATCGCCGACCATTGGCGGTCGCTCATAGCTCCTGTTCCGCTGTCCGTGAGCAAATCAATATAGACATCTTCGGCTTTCAGGGCGAAGGGATTATACCCCGCTTCCTGCAATGCCCTCTCACGCTCTTCTCTGGATATCATGCGCATGGTTTCCACCATTTTTATGCGATAAGGTTCTGCTTTTCTCACCATAACGATCCTCCTTCAGTAGTATTGGAAATTCAAAGTTATCTTCCCCTTGGCTTTCCTATTTATGACCGTCAGTTATTTCCACCCCATAGCCCAGCGGTTACTCTCTGTGGGGCGGCTTTGTTTCAGGATTACGTCTCAGAAACTTATACCCGATGTAGAGAATAATAATCCAAATGGGTCCAATATACAGGGAATAAACCATATCCGGAATATAAGCCATCAGCACCACGACCATAGCCAGAAACGCCAGCGCAATATAGTTGGAAATGGGGTAGAGAGGCATCTTGAATTGCAATTGATCCTCCCGCCCTTTTTCTGCTTCGACTTTTCTGAACCTAAGCTGGGTTACCAGGATCATGGCCCAGTTAAAGATCCCGGCAATGGTGGCGATAGAAATTAAATAGAGGAAAACCTTCCCGGGAACAAGGAAATTAAGGATAACCGCGATTAGGGTGACTGCAGAAGAGGCAAAAACCCCATTAATCGGTATGCCATTGCGGCTTACTTTGGTTAAAAACTTGGGAGCGTTTCCTTGCAGGGCTAACCCGTGCAGCATACGTCCATTACTGTAAATCCCGCTGTTATAAACAGAAAGAGCCGCTGTTAAAACAACAAAGTTTAAGATATGAGCCGCGGCGGGGATTCCGATGGCGGAGAAGATCTCCACGAAAGGGCTTCCTGAGGTTCCGATTTGATCCCAGGGATAAAGAATCATGAGGATGGTCAAGGCACCGATATAGAAGATGAGAATCCGCCAGACGACCTGGTTGATGGCTTTCGGAATGGAGCGCTTAGGATCGTCTGCTTCTGCTGCCGTAATCCCGATCAATTCAACTCCACCAAAGGAAAACATCACAATTACCAGGGATAGGAGCAGCCCCCATACACCATTAGGCAAAAAGCCTCCATGGGTCCAAAGGTTGCTGAATCCTACAGCCCCTTGTTCCCCTAAGCCAAAGAAAATCATGACCAAGCCAAAGGCAATCATCGCCAGAATCGCGACAACCTTAATCAAAGCAAACCAGAATTCGAATTCTCCGAAGGCTTCAACATTGATAAGATTGATTAAGGTGATGATCACCAGGAAAGCCAAGGCCGTTACCCACTGGGGCACATTAGGATACCAAAAGTTGATATACACTCCCACAACGGTTAACTCAGCCATACTGACGGCTATGTAGTTAAACCAATAGTTCCACCCGGAAAAGAATCCGGGGAAGTCACCCAGATATTTATAGGCAAAGTATGAAAAAGCGCCGGCAACGGGCTGATCGACACACATCTCTCCTAATGCCCTGACAATAAAAAAAATGGCCGTGCCGCCCAGGAGGTAGGACACGATAATCGCCGGACCGACCAACTGAATCGTCGTCGCCGAACCATAAAACAATCCGGTTCCAATCGCACCACCGAGGGCGATCATCTGAATATGCCTGTTCTTGAGACCGCGGTGCAGTTCCACATGATGATCTTTTTCTGAACTCATTTTACATCCCCTTTCTTAAACACAGAGTCGAATCCAAACTTATATTAACCTTTATCTTGTTTTTAAATACACCTGAAGCGTTGCCTGCCATTGTTTAGAAATTAAAAAATCACCCCCATGATGAAGATGAGGATGACTTCATTTTTAGATCATTTTTATAATCGCAATCCGGCCTAAATACCGAATTCCTTGGCATAGGTTACAGCGCCTTTGATCGGCTTGGCATTTTCCTGCAATTTAATGGCCATAAAATTCTCATCAGGCATTCCGACAGGAACCTCAATCCCTAATCCTCTGGCAGGACGATAACCTGAACGCGGGTAATATTGCTCACTCCCCAAAACAAGTGAATACTGGTATCCTAATGCTTGGGCGGCCTTGTGACCTTCTGCAATAAGGGCGGTGCCAATTCCTTGTTGCTGATACTCAGGCAATACGGATAAAGGCGCTAAAATAAGCACTGTATCCTGACCAACTTTCCCTTCTGTAAACATGATATGCCCGGCAATTCTGCCATCAATCTCCGCGACTAATGATAAACCCGGTACAAATGCCCCACTGTTTCTTAAAGCGGTCACTAAATTTTGCTCGTTCCCGTCGCTGTGTTCTATTGTTGAAAAAGCTGTTTTTACAAGGTCATATATCTGAGCATAGTCTTCCTTTGTTTCTTGTCTGATTAGCATTAACTTGCCTCCTTATTCTTGCAGGACACCACTCATCCCAACATACAATTCTACCGCCTATAACTATACCAGAAAACATGCATAAAGCCAGCTGCTTTCAATAATGCTATGAGGGTCGTTACCCGGCCATCACTTGAAAACCTGGCTGCTCCCGAAGGCTGTGACTCTGTTTTTCCCTGCGTTCTTTGAAGCGTATAGGTTTTCATCTGCTTCAGCAATAATAGCATCGATAGTCATTCCGGCCATTTTTTTAGTTGAAAACTCTGCGACTCCCACGCTGAATGTAGGTGAAAAGCCGAGTTCGTTCATACAGGCAGTGCGAAATGAGGTTGAAATTCGCTGCAGAGCTTTGATTACAAGCCGGGAAACCATATCAGGAAAGATCAGCATAAACTCTTCACCGCCAAACCTTCCTACAATGTCCTGTTTGCGTGTGTTTGTGAAGGCCACGGAGCAGAACAGGTTGAGAACCCTGTCCCCTGTCAAGTGACCATACCGATCATTTACTAATTTAAAATCGTCAATGTCGATCATGGCCACTGTCAGACCTTCCTTTCCGGTGGTGAGATTCTTTAGTGAGTTAATAAGAGCATATTTATTCATTGCTCCTGTCGCAGCATCCAGCGAAAGCAGGTTTTTGAGCAATTCCTCATATTCCATTTGGGTTGTGATATCTACGAAAGACAGTATGCCAAGCACTTCATCATCTGTTTCAACACGTGATGCGCTTACCTTAAACCACTTCTTCCGATTGGTCCCATCAATTATGAAATCGTGTTCGACAACCGTTTCCAGGATGTTGGCGCCTTCCAGCATGGCCGTACTGAGAACTTTGCGCAGGCCGCAATCATGGCAATGGCCGCCCTCGCCACAGCTTTTCCCGGTCAAATATATATCAGAACATTGGAATGCGTTACCGAGCATGCGCTCATGAAAGTCCTGGGGGTCAATATTGAAGGTTGCAAGCATATAGTTATTAATCCTTTTTAAAGATGTATCTTCGTTCACAACAACCAGCCCGATCGGACTGTTCTCAAACACCACCCGAAACAAATGGGGTGAAATATTACCATTTAACATTTTATGGTTCACTCCTTTTTGAGCTCAAGCTTTCCGATGGTGCTTCCATAATGGCATCCCTTCTATTCAAAAGGAACCGGCGGTGGGATTTTCTGCTTCCCGCCGCCGGTTCCTTTTCGGATTATTTCCGGATTCTCTCTCTGGAGTTTTGCTTACGCAGGAGGAAATCGGCGGTGAAGAGAGCTGCAAATACTACGGAGAAATAGAGTAATCATGATGCTCTGATTTCCATTAACTATATCAGAGCTTGCTGAACATATTCTGAACATGTAATCATAGAGGGGTTTGCTTTCTAGTAAGAAGCAAACCCCTCTATTAGATTACTCAAGAAAGCGCCGGAATGGGTATGATAATTTCCATACGCTGTTGGACAATTCCTGAATAGATGTGACGAGCACCAGAATTATCTTTCCCTTCTTTTTTGCGTATGGGGAGCGTCCACGATTTGCTATCTTTCATAGACTCCATACTTCAGGATATCCACATACTTCGCAAACAGCTCGGCATAGCGTACGATATTCTTATTGATCTCATCCTTGATGATGGTGTTCAGATCCTTGCCCTTCAAATCATTGGTGATTAACTGGCCCACATAATAGGAAACCATATGCAGCAGATCGTCCACCAAGTGAATATCGATGCCCGGCCGGAAACCCTCGTTGTTCATATGCCGGAACAGACTGTCGTGAGCCTGGTTATGCCTGGCGTCGATCTCTTCTTTGAGCTCCGCCGGCGTATTGACAAAGGCCTGCAGCATAAATAAAAAGAGCTCTGGTTTTTTCTGCATCAATTCTTTATAGTACTCACCCAGATTATCGAAGACATTGATATTGATAACCGGGCCGCCCGCGTATTCCTCAAAATAATCCTGTATAAAAAACTCCATGATATACTCGACAAGATAAAGATAGAGATTCTTTTTATTTTTAAAGTAAAGGAACAATACGCCTTTGGAAATTCCCAGCCGTTTGACAATGGTATTGGTGGAAGCGTTTTGATAGCCGTTTTCAATAAATTCTTCGATACAAACCTGGATAATTTGCTCCTTTTTACCGTCCGGCAGCTTCTCGAAGGTTTCATACATGAGGTTCAGCTTTCCTTTCTGTCAGCGATTCATTTCGTCCATTTTATCATAATTTGTGCTTATTGTAATGGACTCAGGATCCGCGTTCCTTCTTCGATGCTGTTATCAGGGGCGGACAATACCGTCTCCCCCTCCTGCAGTCCCTCTGTGATTTCGCACAAGGACTCATTTTGAATTCCCCTTTGCACCGCCCGCAGGGCAGCCTTTCCCTCTTCGACGGTGAAGACGCAGCTTTGGCCCCGGTAGTCGAATACGGCGCCGGCGGGCACGATAACCACGCCGCTCTTTGTTTCGGTAATGACCCTGACATCCACCTCAGACCCCGGCAGCAAAGCAACCTGGGCATCGAGAGGCTTGATGGTTACGGTGACCTTCTTCTGCTTGACGCCAAGAGAGGATACTTCATCCTCAGCAGTGGGTGCGATCTTGACCACAGTTCCCGCCAGCGTCTGCTGCTCTTTCGTGCGGACGGTAAGGGTAGCTTTGTTCCCGACTTGGATGCTGGCGGCATCTTCGGCCAGGATTTTGGCTTGGATCTCCAGGTTTTCCGTATCGCCGATGACAAAGGCCACTGTTCCAGGCACGCCGAAGGCATTGACTTCGACCCTTTTTTGCAGAATGGTGCCCTTGAGCGGCGCCAGAACCTGCTGCTTGCTCAGGGCCAGGGAGCTGGTGGCCACGCTCAGTTCAGCCTGTTCCAGCGCCGCCTGATTGCCGGACCGGACTGCTTCGGCACTCTTTAAGGCAGCTTCCTTCTGGGTTAGTTCCCACTCACTGGCTGCTCCTGCCTCGGCCAGGGACCTGGTGTTGTCATAATCCTTCAGCGCCATGGTATAGGCTTCCTCTCCGGCAGCAGATTGGGCTTTGGCTTGATTCAGCAGTTCTGCCGCATTTTTCAGGGAAATTTCCAACTGCTCCCGATCCATGCTCAGAAGCAGATCTCCTTTTTGGACCTGCTGACCTGTTTCGACGGCAATGCGCTTGATCAGCCCGCTTCCTTCCAGATAAACCGTCGCGGAGTCGCTGCACTTCACTTCGCCGGTCTCTTCTACATATTTTTGGATATCGCCGAGCTTGGCGGGTGCTGTTTCCGCCGGCGTGCCCCGATTGGAGAGGGTCCAGCCCAGGCCTGCCGCCAGCACGAGCAGGATACCGATGACCCAGAGCAGCTTTTTAGTCAATCTCATGTTCCGTTTATCGTTCTTCACTTTCTGCAAATCCGTTGGAATGTTCATCTTTTTCAACCTCCTTACCTCGTTGGCACCTTCATTCGGCGCTTTTCAGGGATTCGACCATATCGATGGCGGTTATTTTGTTTCTGAGCAGCCAATTGGCGATTGCCGTGAAGGCAATAATCAGGGCGGCAGCGAGCAGGTAATTGGCCGGCTCCATCACCATCGGCAGCTGCATGGTCTCCGTGGCCTGGGTATCGATGGCCACCTCGGCAATAAACCTGCCCAGAGGGGCACCGATCAGTATCCCGAAGGCGCTGATAAAGAAATTTTCGTTGAATACCAGGCTCTTCAGTTCTGCGGAAGTGAAGCCGAGTACGGAAAGTGTGGCAATCTCTCTCCGGCGTTCAAAGATATTGATATTCGTAATGTTGTAGATCACGGCGATGGTTAATATACTAGCCCCGAACAGCATGAAAAAGATGATACTGTTCATGGATTGGAGCTGCTTGTTGGTATTGGCGACCACTTCCGCTTTGGACTGGATCGTATTGATCGTCAAAATATCTTCCAGTTTTGCCGTCACTTCTTTTTCATATTGCCCGTCGTCCAGCTTAATATGGGCCCCATTGACCACCGCGCCTTCATCCAACAGATAATCGATATAATCCATACTGCAAACCGCGCTCTGTCCGATAAACTGCGACGTTTCACCCTTCACGACCACCGTTTTTTTATCCCTGTCCGTGTTCTTGCCCGGATAATAAGAGCGAAGTGTCACCCGGTCGCCCGTCTGCAGGCCCAGAGTTTCCATGAGCCGGGCGGGCAGGAGGACCCCGTCCGACGGCAGAATCGCCGCTTTCCCCTTCCGATCATAGACACCGTATAATTGGGCTTCCCGGTCCAGCGCCAGGACGCCAATATCTTTCTTCTTCCAGCCATAGGTAAGTTCCATTCCGGTCTCCAGCACCGGTTCGACAGACTTTACGTGAGCCAGGTTTCTGATAGTGCTGAGCTCATCGACCGCCAGCATTTGCGTAAAATTGATTTTCAGATCAAACTTCTGAATTTCTTCATACTGCATGGCCATCAGGTTGCCCATGGAGCTCCGGAAGGCCAGGGCGATGAGCAATAAGGCCATGGAAAAGATGACCCCGACGGAGGCCAGGGCTGAGCGCCGCTTATACCTGAACAGGTTGCGGAAGATGATCTTCCAGCTGAAATTAAGGCGCTGCCAAAAGAAGCCGAGGTTTTCCAGCAGCGTCTTTCTGCCGGAAGCGGGCGGTTTCGGCCGCATGGACTCCGCCGGTACCAGGCGCAGCTCCTTGCGGCAGGCATTATATCCGGCGAATACGCAGAAGAACAAGGCTGTAAGCGAAGCCGGCACCACCATGGCCAGCTGGACGGACGAATTCTCCGTCGGCAGATTGTAAAAGCTGTTGAATATGCCGAGCAGAGCTTCGCCGATGAAGAATAACCCGATCAGGGAGCCCAGAATGCTCCCCAGGATCCCCACCAGCAGCGGATAGGTCTGGTAATGCAGCATAATGTCCCAATCGCTGTAACCCAGCGCCTTGAATACGCCCATCAATGTCCGCTGGTTTTCAATCATGCGGGTCATAGTAATATAGATGATGACCGCAGAGGCGATAAAGAACAGCATAGGGAAAATCGCCGCCATGGATTGCAGTCCCGTTTCATCCGAGTGAAACATACTGTAGCTGATCTGATCTTTTTTCTCGACGGTGCTTACCAGGCCGTAAGGAGCCAGCATCTTTTCCAGCTCAGCCTTGACCTTTTTGCTGTCGCCGTCTTTGGTCAGGAGAACGCTGATATCGTTTACCGAGCCTTTGTAATCGAGGATGGTCTGCAAATAGGAGGCTTGAACATAAATAACACCGAACTTTTCATGATCGGGGAACACCTCCGTGGCATCGCGGATTTCATACATGTATTCAGGACCTTTAACCGTTCCCACAATGGAAAGCTTTACCCGTTCCCCGTTCACAATGGGCTCGATGGTCTGGCCGATCACCAGGTGATTGGCCTTGAAGAAATCCTCGGATACAAGGCATTGGTTGGCCGCATCGGCCGAAAAATAGCTGCCTGCTTTGAGCATGATGTCGTTGACAACAGCCCGTTTTTGGTCGGGAAGGGAAATCAGTCTGACCACAGCGTTCCTGTCTTCCATAAAAATCCGGACATCCTGCAAGACCCTTCCCTCCGCCATTTTGACTCCGGGAATCGCCCTTACCCGCTCGACTACCCCTTCCGGCGCCCGGTAAACCGTACTCGACAAATCGGCCAGTCTATATTCCGTGAAGTACTTCTGCCCCGCTCCGGAAAAGATGTCCAGTGCCGAATACAGGCCCGTATAGAACATGACTCCGATGATCACCACCGCCAGGACCGATATAAACTGCCCTTTGGCCTCCTTCAGATCCCGCAAGGATTTTTTCAGGAAGATCACCATTACCATTCAATCCTTTCAATGGGCAGAGGATTCCGGTTGATTTCAACGGCTTCCACTCTGCCGTTTTTTATTTTGATCACCTTATCCGCCATCTGGGCAATGGAACTGTTGTGGGTAATGATCATCACCGTTTTCTGAAAGTTGCGGCTCACATCGTGGAGCAGTTTGAGAATCGCTTTGCCGGTGACATAGTCCAACGCGCCCGTCGGTTCGTCGCATAAAAGCAAGGTGGGATTTTTGGCCACCGCTCTGGCGATGGAGACGCGTTGCTGCTCTCCGCCGGAAAGCTGGGCCGGGAAATTTTGCATCCGATCCCCGAGACCGACGCTTTCCAGAATCGCGGCCGCTTGCAGCGGCTCGTCGCTGATCTGTGCCGCGATCTCGACGTTTTCCAGAGCAGTGAGATTGGGCATTAGATTATAGAATTGAAAAATAAAGCCAATGCACTTTCTCCGGTATAAGGTAAGCTCGTTGCGGTTGAACTGCGTAATATCCTGGCCGTTGACCACCACCTCGCCGGAGGTGGCGCTGTCCATACCGCCTAAAATATTGAGCACAGTGCTTTTGCCTGCGCCGCTGGGCCCGAGAACCACCACCAGTTCGCCCTGCCCGACCTCAAAAGAAATTCCGTCTGCAGCCCTGATCCTGATTTCACCCATGATATATTCTTTTACTACTTCCGTAAGCCTGATCATCGGTTCCATTTCCCGCCCTCCTCTATGGAAACATCCTGTTCGGCTGGATTCAGTCCAGCAGGCAAAAGTTAGTTTGTTCGAACTTCCGACCCTATGATTTATTGTAAGAGATCTTTTTCCACTTGTAAATGACCATATGGTCATTATTTAATTATTTTTTAACTGTATATGTTATGGCGCACTTCGGGGCACACCCGGCCGCCGGATCTCCCAACCGATGATCAGGGCTGATCGCGGTAACGGTTTGAGCGTCTTAGCGGCAAACAAAAAAACGGCCTGAACGAAGATCCATCGTTCAAACCGTTGCGATGATTAAACTGATTAGCTTTTGCTTTGACTCCTTCTTCTTGCTTTAAGCGCTGATTCTATGGGCCCGACAACACATATGCAACCATATTTTCTATAATACCAGGTGCAGGCTTTTCGCCGTCAACAATAATTGCGTTAATATATTGCAGCACCTCTTTATGCGATGATGTCTGATAGTGTTATTGTTACCGTAGTTCCTCCTCCTTCTGTGCTCTGTATATCAAGCTGTGCGTCTTGCCAACTTTTTACACGCCTGCTTACATTGAAAAAGCCGACTCCTTCCTTTGACGATTCGCTGTTCTTTAATTTATTGAGCTGCTCCGCCCCCATTCCTATCCCTGTGTCACTGATCTTTATGATAATAGTCCCTTCGCTCTTTTGCGCTGATATAAGGACGGTTCCACCGGCAGCTTTTTTGCACAGCCCGTGCTTTATCGCGTTTTCCACCAAAGGCTGAAGGCAAAACGAAGGTATTTCCATGCTTAGCAGCTCCGGTTCAATCGTATATTCAATACTGATTTGCCCGCCGAAACGGGCTTTTTCTATTGCAACATAAGCCTTAATCAATTCGATTTCTCTCTCTAAGGATACCAGCATTGATTTATGGTCGACGTCAAAAACAAGCCTTAAATATTTACTGAAATTGATAAGCAGACTCGCTGCCCTTTCGCTGTCCGTGTGGCAAAACGATACCATCGTGTTGATAGCGTTATACAAAAAATGAGGCTTGATCTGCGCCTGCAGAAAAGCGAGCTCATTTTTAGCCGCTTCTTCATGGGAACTGGTAATCGCCGCGAAATTATCGTGATAGTGCTGTATCAGCATTTTCGCCATTAAATATGAGCCAACGAACATTAAGCAGGTAATGAATATCTGCATAACCATACGGCTGTCCATGTTCCCGGTGACATACATTTTAACGCCAAACAGCATAAGTGAAAGCATACTCGCCAGAAAAACCCAACGGGTTATCTTTACTTTTGAAAAAATTGCCGAAATAAATATGGAAAGCATGAAGGTGCATAGTAAAACCACTGCAATCTCATGAGCCATAATCAGGTAGAAGGAATAGATTACTAGGATAAAGCTGCACAAATACTCTTTGGCCTGAATCGGAACCCGAGCAGAGCGAACCAATAAATCGGCTAGTAAATTCAGGGCACAAGTACCTATCGTGGGCGCAATGATAAAGTATTTCAAATAAATGTCGGGAGGATTGACAAGGTAATCTCTTGCCCCAAAGTACCAGGCGACATGGGCGAAGGCCATTAGAGCAACGCAAATGTACCCGATATTTACGATATAGCGGCACCATTTAATTGAATCCATGGGTGTTTTGATTTTATATGCGGCGTCTCTGTGCATAACTGCCCTTTTTAACATAGAACATCTCGCCCCTCAAACCTTATTCCTTTGCTCGTCAGAAATAATCTCCAGGATATCGCTAATATTACATTTTAAGATAGTACATAGTTTCCTGTACAAAAAAGATATAACTCCCCTTTGCCGGAAAATTATACCTTTCTGGAAAAATAGTGAACAAAGATTTTTGAGATTAATCCGAGTCCAAGCTATGCAACCATCCAACAGATACTTTGGAAATTTTTGCATTTCCCATGTCGTTACTTAGATCTTTCCCATGCATTTGTTTGGCTGCTTTTTTGCAGCTTCAACTTGTATTCATCATTTCCACTGTAAAAATATATTTCATCGCAATATGGGGATAACTCAACTTGAAATTCATTTTTAGCGCCTATATTACTGTTCAATCCGTATGTTGAATAAAAGGTAATGCGTTTTTTATTGCCGTCTTCACTGGTTTTAAGCGTTCTTACATACCCCATACTACTTGCTACCCCCACTTTTAGGGTTATCATCTTGCCATCTTCGGATAGTGAGTAATCAACCAGCATAACACTTGCCATTTTTCCCCCAGTAGATAAAAACAGCAATCCGATTACTATGATTATTGTAAGTACAGCAATAACTCCTAGTTTCTTTTTCATAGAAACTTCTCCTTAGATTTATCTCGTGAAAATCATATCAAACCCGCGTTTGCGATTCCTGTTCTAAGCATGGGAGCAATAATTTATAATTATTTTAACACTTAGGGAAACAAAAAGAAACCGATAAATTTCCTGCCGAAATTATCGGTTTCTTTGGCATCATGATGAAAAAAGTTTTTAACGATCGTTTGATCTTTAAATTGAATTTATATGTAAATAAGTCATTATCCTAAATTACATCAAGTATCATCTGAATATGAGGAATTCCATCCTCAAGGAATTCTTCCGAAACCTGCTTAAATCCTTGCTGTTCATAGAACTCTTTGGCATATGTCTGTGCTTCTATTTTTATAGCAGCTGCCCCTAACCTATTCTTGGCAAACTTTATTCCTTCTGAGAGGATTCTGCTGCCTATGCCACACCGTCTTTTCACAGCGATCACTCTGCCGATTGATACCTCATTAAAGGAGACGCCCTTATCAACAACTCGTAAATATGCCTGGATTCCGCAATCATCCTTCAGATATATGTGAAATGATTGTTTGTCTTTACCGTCGATCTCCTGATAAGGACAATTCTGTTCAACAACAAACACTGCAACTCTTATTTTAAGAATCTCATACAATTCCTCGGCCGTCAGCTCTTCAAATCTTTTTACTATAAGTTCCATTATTACCCTATCTTTCGTCTTTAAATTCTTGTTTGAATGATTATTTTACTGCATAAAATCATTATTTTTAACACGGTTCAAATAGGTTGCCATGTTCTTGTCGTCCTGCCAGTTGTAGGTGTAACCAAAATAATCGGCAACCTCGGGGGCTATGCTGCGGAAAAGTTCACAAGCTATAAAGATTGCTGCCCAAAAATTTTCATAGCTGCTGTCGGAATAGGTTTGGGCATACATCGTATAAAGCTCCTGCGTTAGGAACTTTTTAAAATGTTTCCCCATTTTACCTACTGAAACTGAAAAGCCAGTGTTAATGCCGATATACCAAGAGATCATGTCCTTGAGGTCATTTCTTACCACACAATTATACATTTCCATTGCATACGGCAGTTCATCCCGTGCTATCCCTTTTGCGACATTGTTCAAGCACCATAAAAAATTGTTACAGCAAGCGCGATACTGAGCTTCATTTGGCTTTTTTAAATGATAGTCCTCATCTGTTGGTCGAGGAATTTCGGGTAAAAACCCGTCTTTGTCAAGTAAAAGAATTGTCAGCTTATCCCCAATAAAATTCTTTTGAGCCTCTTCCTTTATTTCAATTACCAAATCCAGGCGGTTACCGTCCTCAAGCAATATTAGCCAAGCATAGCGACGGGAAAAATCATGCTGTTCCCCCCATGCATTGTCATTTAAATCCGGCTCCTGAACGATTAACGGTTTTCCGAAGCCCCCTATCCAATCTTTATCCGCTAAAAACGAGTCTGTTTCTGTTACGACAAATACAATATCATAATCCTGATAAATATCTTTTGGTACATTGGGATTTGTACGGGAGCCGTTCATATACACTGCCCGTATACGTTCATCTTTTTTAGCTGTACTCAAAATTATTTCCATCATCTCTTTTTCCGAACGCATATAAACACCTCTCCAATATAAGCAGTCCGCAGTTCAAATTGGAATTCTTCGACTTCCCATTATCCACAAAATATATCACATATGCTCATTAATCAGTACCATGTGAACATGATCTTCCCATATATCGTTTATTTTAAGATATTTTTTCGACATTCCTTCATTTACAAAGCCGCATTTTTCCAGAACGCGTAGCGAAGCTTGATTCCTTGGCATAATATTCCCTTCTATTCTGTGCAAATGCAGATCGCTAAACGCAAAATCTGCAACGGCACAAACCGCTTGGGTCATATATCCTTTGTTTATATGCTGACCGTCCAATTTATAACCTAAAAAGCATGATAAGAAGCTTCCCCAAACTATATTATTTAATCCGATGCACCCAATTATTTTTTTGTCGTCATTTTTTTTAAATATATAAAAATGGAAAGAAACTTTTTGATCTGCATCTACTACTTCTTTCTCTAACTGATTATATTGACCTTCATACGTAAAGAACGAGGGGTCCCGTTTGGGTTCAAATTCCTCCAAAAAAGCCTTATTCCTTAAATAATACTCAAGCAGACTTTCTGTTAAATTAACGTCCGAAGACTTAAGCAATAAATCTTTCGTTCCAAGTAAAAATTTCATTTTGCAGCTCCTTGTAATAGTCATAGTCCGCAGTTCAAACCGTCCGACAAATCAAATTTTATTGACATAGTACATTGCCATCGCATCCATAATATCTCATCATTCTACATAAGAAAAGACATACCTTCCCCTTAGCGAAGAAAGCATGTCTTTCTGAAATAATAGCGGAAAAAGATCTTTACCGTTGAGAAATCGCTTTATTTTTTGTTGTTACTATCTAAAACAGAACCAACTACGATACCAATAAGCATTCCCAATCCGGCTCCTAAAGGTATACAGAATATAAAGTTACCCCCATTCATGACTATGCCTATAATAATTCCTATACAAGCGCCAAAGCATAATCCAAGTGGTATACCCATTGCTAAGTATTTATTTTTATCTTCTTTCATATCGTACACCAACTTCCTGTTTATCTGCCTGATATACTTTTGAGTCACATCTTAATAAAAAACGGCTTGAACGAAGAATTCAAATCGTTCAAACCGTCGTTATAATTATACTTGTGAAAACCGTGGAAAAAAAATTTCTCGAACCCCCCGTAAAAATGGCGATCCGTTAAAAAATCAAGCAGCAGTTTTACCTCTGAGGATAAAACTGTAGACCCCAATAAAGACTTTTAATATTATATCAGGAAGATTTAATATAAGCAACTCACGGCCTTATCCAACATTATTGGTAGTTGTTCAGCAGTTATGCCGAAGGAGAACCTGTTGACATTTGTTTGCAAACTATATATGCTTGTGGTGTCGAATGCAGAGAGGCGCTTTGTATTCGGTGAGCCTCGATCCTGGCTCTGCGGATTATGATAATGTGCAAAGACACAAGTTGTTCTGGCACAAAACTGCCCTCGTCAATTCGGCGGGGGTATTTTGTTTTATTGCGCTTATAAAAAGCTCCCGGAGATTTTCCATTTGAGGTCGCACGCTGGGTGGAAGGTTTTGCGGTGGCGGTGGCTTCATCTTGTCGGTTCTAAACCTGAGAGGCGGAGGATATGGCAGCGGCTGATTGAGGACACCGAGCGGAGGCGGATCGTCATCTGCTTTGCGTTTGGCCTGCCGGTTGCTCTCTCTCCATGCGGAGGCCGCGGTAGATAACCTCCCCGCTCTGCTGGGCATATCACCCCCTTGGCGGAGCGGTTCACACGCTGGCACAAACGGCGCACACGCCGTTTCAACGGTTGCTGTAGTGTCTACGCCCGTATTGGACGATATATCGCTTACAGGGGCAATATCGGGTTCAGTGTTTTCAGCAGGACTTTCTTCATTACATAAAATATCAAAGGCATTTTCCTGAATGGCTTTCATGAGGGCCAGCTTGGAAAGGTTCTGTGCTGCCGCAAGTCTGATATAAAAAGAGCGCTGCTCATCGCTTTCGCAGCACTCCAGTATAACGGCGTTTTGCGTCCAGCTCAGAGACTGCGCTTTTTCCATGAGAGCGGGGGCGTTTGCGTAGGTGCGGTAAAAGTCACGCATCCTGCGGAGATTGCGAAGGGAGAAGCCTTTCAGCAATGGGAACCGGATGGCGAGGGTTTCGGCCAAGTGAGCGACAAAGGCTTTTTCCCCCTGGCGGCAGATGCATCGGCCGATCAGGGTATAAAGCTCCATCAGAGATTGGTTGGATGGCTTGTCATTGCTTTCGTAGCAATCGGTTATGGCAGATGCGATCTGCTCCATATAGAGGGAGCTTTCATTTTTCAGTGCTTTCATGGGCTTCTCCTTTCCGGCTCGTTGTGAACCTGTTTTTATGTACCCGGCAGAGTCAGCTCTGCCGGTGATATTTTAAGAGGGTATCAGTAGCTTTGCTCCATTTCAAAGCCGCAGTCCTGCTCCTGGGCATCTTCGACAGAGGTGATGTTGACATATTCTCCGATGATGCAGAGTGCGTTGTCATAGCTGCCGCTGGCGGTGATCCGCTCCCGCATTTCTTTTGCCTGATCCCCAAGTCCGTTTTCCTTCAATGTTCGGGCGGCGATGCCCATCAGATTGAAAATATTGCCGTCCTGCCCGATGAGGGCGCAATCGGGTTTTTCCTTTTGAACAGGCGGCCCGTTCATATCGACACCCAGCCGGTTGGGGAGATAATCACTCAGCCAGGTGCCGCCAAAGGTTGCATGGCTCTGCAGCCGCCACATGGCGAGCTTTCCTATGTCCAGATCCATATTTTCCATTGAAAACAGCAGATTGGTACAGCCGTTATGCTCAAAGACCGAAACATCTTTGAACGTATCGCCGTTTTGCAGGATGCCCTCCTGCGTCAGCAGTTCATTGATGCCGTCTACCCATTCCGAGAGGTCACCGCCACAGCCCTGGATAACAAGCCCCTCACGGTCTGTCATGGTACGGAGTTCATCTGTTGTAATATGCTTCATATCGTTCCTCCATTCGTTTCCTTGCAGTTTGAAAAGTCATAAGTGGGAATAATACGGGGCTAATTCATAGCCGGACCGTTTTGCTGATTTGAATTGGGATCATCCGCCTGCTGGCCGTCCTTTTCCATTTCCGGCTGTTCCGGAGAGCAATGGTTCAGAAGATCCTGCACCCTCCACGGGACATTGTCGAAATCCACATGAATATCCCCCTCGACAGGGACGGTGTACCAGTATTCGTAAGGAATATATACGGTTGACAGGTACTTGGACTCAGCGGCCGTGATATGTTCGCCTCCTTGTTCAATGACGCCCTTGGGCGTCAGAAAGAAGGTTCCCCAATGCTCGCCGGAGGACTCCAGATCAAGGGTTACGATGCCCAGCCCGATATGGCCGGTGTTGCGGCCTCGAATGACGGCGGGAAGATCAACGATTTCATAGGTGTAGTCGTCGAAATAGTCCGTGCCGTATACCTCAATGCAAAGGTCATGCATCCGCTTCAGTATCTCTTTTGCGTAGCCAAAATCGTCCGAATTGCAGGAGTGATCCAGCTTTGCAAACTCCACTGTCGGAAGCATAGCGTTCAGGCGGTCTATATAGACCGCCCGCAAATCTTTTTCTTCCATTTTATTTCACCCTCATTCCATCTTCATGCTGAACCGCTCGGCTTCGCTTTCCTGCAGCTCAGGCTGCTCCGGGCGCGAGATCACGGAAAAGCTGTCCTCGCCTGGAATGACGCCGAGAGTGCGCCCATTGTCAAATGTACAGTGAAGCGTTCCAATGTCATCCACAACATTCACCATTCCCTCCGTACCGGACAGAATGGGGGCATAGGGGTCATCCATTCCAATCAAACGGATGCGGGTTCCCTGCGGGTATTGATCCTTGATACGTTGTACCTGCTTGTGGTCCATAAACATCACGATTCCTCCTATCAGGCCATCTCATGGCCCTGTTTTGATTGGCTGCCGTCCGCAGCCATGACAGCCTCATATTCGGCTATCAGCTTTTCAGGCTCTTTGTATTCATGGGTGAACACGGGCCGGCCCAGCACTTTCACCACCGCTTCCTGATAAAGCTCCAGAGGCATGCACTGCCGATCTTCATATAATTGAAACTCCACAATTTCCTGTGGGGATTTCCCCTCGTACCAGAGGCTTTCAGTCTTGGCAATCGCTTCTCTCGGCGTCATACTCTTTTCCTCCATATGTTTCCTCATTGTATTTCCACCATCTGCTCCCATTGCAGAATGAATCGCCCCTCAATAGTGCGGTTGTCATGGTGGTGCCCGAAAAACCAGTAGTCGAAGCTGCACCGGCGCTTGACCGTTTCCAAGAAGCCGGTCAGACGGTCCGGCTTGTAGGGATGGCATACCTGTGCCGCAATGCTGTCGGGAGCGCAGTGGGTCAGGATGCAGTCCACATGCCAGCCGGCGTTCTCCAGATTCTTCAGGGCCGTTTCGTATTCCTCATCGCAGGGCAGTTCCTCTTTCCACCATGAAATATGGTTGATGCGGTACAGCGCCCTGTGCCTGTTCAGTACCTGCTTGCGATACAGGAAGTCGGGATCGTCCGGCTCCAGTATGCCTGCGCTGATATCGTGGGAAGCAGCGCCGCCCATTGTAAAAAAGGTCATCCCGCCGATCTCAAAGACCTGCCCGCGCATCAGGTGCAGGATATGCTCCCGCACCTGATGGACATCGCCGCCTTTCCATTTCACGGTCGGGAAACGGTTCAGCAGGTCAAAATTTTCATGGTTGCCGTCTATAAACAGCGTGGTGAACGGCTGATTGTTCAGCCAGTCCAGATCCCGGTTCGATTGGGGTGTTTCATCCCATATCCCAAAATCGCCGCAGACAATAATATAATCATCGCGGCACAGGCTCTGCCCTGCGGGAAAGTATTCCTTTTCAAATCTGCGGAAATTACCGTGGGTGTCTCCTGTAATATAAATCATGGTCGGTTCCTCCGTTACATGATCTGCTCGATTTCCGTTCCATCCTTGAAACGGATAAGCAGTTTATCTTCATCCAGCACTTTGATGGCGCCGATGAGCTGCCGCACCGTCAGTTCGTCAAAGCAGGTGATTCCTGTGTCTACTTTGTCCAGCTCGGCGGCGATCTGCTCGGCTCGTTTGTCTGCCTGTGCGATGCCCTGCTGGTTTTTTTCCAGCTCGCTGCGTTTTGAGACCAGTGCGGAAAACTCCATGCTGACTTTGTTCAAATCCTCATCGTATTGGGTAGAGTCTGCGCCCACAGACGCGGCGAATTGGAGGAGCTCATATTGCCGTGCCCGCAGCTCCGACAGTCTGCTGTCGATGGCTGCGATGCTTGTTTCTCCGCTGTTCCCTGAAAGGGCGGACAGGATGCTGTCCTGCAGCAGAGATTTCATGGTTTTCAGGCTGAACATTTCGTTCATGGCGGAGACCACGGCGGCGTGGATGCGGCTTTCCTCCAGCGTGGGGGCATCCTTGCAGAACTTTTTGCCGTTCTCCAGCCGGTTGATGCACCGCCAGACGATTTTCTTGCCCTCCGGCCTCGTCCATGTGACACGGCGGTAGGGGCTTCCGCAGTTCCCGCAGGATAAAAGTTCGGTCAGCACATACTTGCCGCTGTACTTGGCAAGCTCGGTTTTAGCGTTTGCGCTGACCTTTCTCAGGCTGGAACGGCGGGCCATTTCCTCCTGCACCCGCTGGAAAGTCAGCTTGTCGATGATGGCGGGATGGCAGTTCTCGACATAATATTGGGGAAGCTCTCCGTTGTTCTTCTTTGACTGGCGGGTGAAGAGGTCAGCGATGAAGGTTTTTTGTAGCAGGGCGTCCCCGATGTATTTTTCGTTTTTAAGCATGCCGCGGATGACGCCGTCATTCCATTTCTCCTTGCCCCGCACCGTTTTGATGCCGTCCGCCTCAAGGTCAGCGATGATTTTAGATACGCTGTGCCCGACCAGATATCGGGAGAAAACCCTGCGGACGATTTCCGCTTCCTCCGGGTCAATTTCCGGCAGATCGTCCTCGCCCTTGCGGTAGCCGAGGAATCCCGCATAGTGGTAGTAGACCTTGCCGTCCTTGAAGTTCTTGCGGTGACCCCAGCGGATATTGCCGCTCATGGATTCGCTCTCGGCTTGAGCCTGGCTCATCATGAAGGTGAGGATCATCTCATTGTCCATGTAGAGGGTGTTGACATTCTCCTTTTCAAAGAAAACCCCGACGCCCATTCGCTTGAGCTTGCGGACATAGTCGAGGCCGTCCAGCGTATTCCGGCAGAACCGGGATACCGATTTGGTGATGACCAGATCCACCTTGCCTTTTTCACAGGCTTTGATCATCCGCAGGAAATCCTTGCGCTTTTTGGTGGAGGTGGCGGTTTTGCCCTCGTCCGCGAACATATCCACCATGGTCCATTCGGGCTGGGCGGCGATTCTTTCCGTGTAGTATTCAATCTGCGCCTGATAGCTGTCGAGCTGTTCCTCGGAGTTGGTGGAAACCCGGCAGTAAGGCGCCACACGCAGGGTTTTTTTGCGGATATCCTTTTGGGCGTATATCGGATCGGCAGGGATAACCGTTACTTTCCTTGTTGCTGTCGCAGGCATCGTCCAATCTCCTTTCCATTCGCTTCAAGGGTTTCTCCGTTGATGAGTCGCAGCTCCAAGCCAACCTCTGTAAACCGGATTTCCTGTACGGCGGTTTGGAGGATTTCATTGCGGAGCTCATCGTCCATCGGGCGCTCTGTGATTCTCTCCCGCAGTATCTGCATTTGGTGATAAGGAGTATAATCGGGCAGTCCGCTGTACTTTTCGGCGGCGCAGGCCAGTATCAGCATTTTGGTGTATTCTACACCCGGCTCCGCTTTGTTCAGCTCTCGGATCACCTCATTCTGGATGCGGGCTGCATCCAGCGTCAGCTCTCCGGCCTGCTTTGGGAAGGGCCAGACAAAGAGGTCGGGTTTCTGAGCCAGTGCGTTCAGTCGTCCTGTCAGGGCGGTGTGGGTGTCCTCGTCCTCTATGTAGCGGCGGTTGGCACAGCCTTCCGTCTGGCAGTACCAGCGAACCTTGCTGGATGCTCTTGTGTCCCTGGCCATCTTCCCGCCGCACACACCGCAGACCGCCTTTTCACGGATGGGCTTGATGTACTCCGGGCAAGGAGTATAGGTATTTTTATCTCCCCTGATAAGCTGGACACGCATAAAGGTTTCCGATTCGATGATCGGCGGGTATTCTTTTTCTCCGAGGTAGCGTTCATTTTCGAGGATGCGCTTGACCATGTGCTTATTCCACTGGTCGGTGTGCTTGTGATAGGCGATGCCCCGGAGCATCATCTCATCGGCAATCTTGCTGTAGGCCATCCCCTCGGAGTAAAGCCTGAAAATCTCTTTGACGGTTGCCGACTCCGTGGGGCAGCACAGGATTTCACCGTTTTTCATCATATAGCCGAAGGGGATTTTTCTCTGCCATGTCATGCTACCGCACCGTCCTTTCCATGGTTTCCTTCAGGGTGAGCCCGTTGTATAGGGTGAGGTTCATCTCGGTTTCCGAGGAGATTGTGATGTTCTCCACCAGCGTTTCAAACAATTCCTCAGTGAGCTCCCCTAAGTGCTCAGGGCTGGACTCCAGATAATCCAGCATTGTTTCCGTGGCCTTGATCTGCCCATCCTCGCCGGTAGTTTCCATGATGCGGCGGCGCAGACGGCGCAGTTCCCGCAGCTTGAAGTCGATATCGCCGGTTTGGGATAAATAAAGAGCAGAATCTACGTATCCCTTCGACTTGAGTCGAACAAGAACGAGATTCTGCTCGGTTAACTGCGCTATTTCCTTGTCTATGTCGTTTATCTTGCGGTTGGAGCGGAGTTCCTTTTCTCTCAGCTCAGTGAGCTGACTTAGGAGCGGCGACAGGATTTGCTCACGGTGCCGTTTCAGCTTGTGGTACATTCGGAGGATTGCCGTGATAATCTGTTCCTCCGGTACCTGAGAAATCGGGCAAAGGTCTTTATGGCTGTCATGCCTCCGGCAAGCCCAGTAGACCTTTTCATTGACGATTTTCCTTCGGAATAGGGTACCGCAGTTTCCGCAGTGGAGTTTCTTTTTCAGCAGTGCGGAGGAAACCGTGCCCGCTATCTGCAACCTGCGGGTTTCCAGAAGTGCCTGCACCCGCTGGAATTCATCCTGGGAGACAATCGGTTCATGGCAGTTCTCCACGAAGTATTTGGGCTTCTCACCTTTATTCCGCACCTGCCGGAAGGGGATGTCGTTGGTGGCGAAGCTCTTTTGCCAGACCATATCCCCGGTGTAGGAGATATTGGTCAGGATATACCCTATCGTGGTTGAATACCACATCTTTCGGTCTTTCGTGCGTGGGATGCCCATCCGGTTCAGCTCGTTTGCGATATCTTCCTTGCCCTGACCGCTCAGATAGGCGGTGAAAATGCGGCGCACCACCTCGGCCTGCTCAGGGATGATCACCAGGGCGCGTTCCTCCAGCTTATAGCCGTAGGGGGTTGAAGGCGAAATGTAGGTACCCTTTTCCATTCGCATGCGGACACTGATCCGCATATTGTTGGAGTGGTTTTGCGATTCCATCTGCGAAAAGGCGCCGTAGATGGTGGCGATCTGCTCCGACGTCATCTTGCCGGTGTCGATGTTTTCCTTTTCAAAGTGGATGGAGATGCCCAGCCGGAGGAGTTCTCTCACATACTGGATGTACTCCTTGGTGTTCCTCGCAAAGCGGGATATGGATTTAACGAGGACGCGGTCGATTTTTCCGTCCCGGCAGTCCTGTATCATGCGGTTGAAATCGTCCCGTTTGCTTGCCACAAGGCCGGTGATTCCTTCGTCAGCGTAGATGTCCGCCAGCTCCCAGCCCTCATGGGTGGCAATGTTTTTGGTGTAGTAGTCCACCTGTGCGATGTAGGAGTTCTGCTGGTCATCCGAGTCGCTGCTCACACGGGCGTATGCCGCCACGCGAAGCTTTGCGATTTCTTGCGATTTTGCTGATATAACAGTGATTTTCGGCGGTTCCGCCGATGCTAAATTGGTGTTTAACATCTTTTTTCCCTCCTTTCAACGACATACACTACTACACCTCCCTGCACATAGCTACTAAATAATTGAAAACAAACAGAAAACAAGACAGGGGGTTCAGCAGGGGGCAATAATGGTGGGCCGCAGCCTGCGTTCCAGGTCTTTTTTGACCTTTTCGATTTCCGGCTCCGTCATGCCCTTGGCGGCCGCAAGCTGCACGAGCTGCTGCAGGGCGGCAACGAACATGAGGTTATCGACTACCTGAGTGTTTGTCATGGCGTTTCCCTCCCAAATAAAAAAATCGCCGGACTCAGTCCGACGCTGATAGAAAGTGCCTGGTTGATTTCTTCCATCTCCTGCTCGTCCAGCCTGCCGATAAAGCCCCGAAACCGGGATCGGTCAATGGTGCGTATCTGCTCCAGAAGTGCAAAGGACTCCCTGGACAGTCTTCCGGCTCCGGTAATGGCCGCATGGGTGGGCAAGGGCTTTTTCGGCCTGCCGGTAATGGCGCAGACGATGGTGGTGGGGCTGTGGCGGTTTCCTATGTCGTTTTGCAGGATAAGTACGGGGCGGATGCCTCCTTGCTCGCTGCCCACAACGGGGTTTAAATCGGCGTAGAAAATATCGCCGCGGCTGATCTCTTGCTTTATTGTGTCCAAAACTTTGCACCTCCTTGATGTGAAATCCTCTTTTTTCTTAATGATACAAATATAGGGACCGCTCCGCTGTGAAGGCAGAGCGATCCCCATCGCTTCTGACATTAAGTCATTTTACTGTAATCAAGGCGCTTAATTCGACACTACTCCCCAAGCGCACTGTGCAAAGCAATGCCTTGCACAACAAAGGCGACGGCCTGAACTGCGGCTGGCTTCACCGCATCATGGGAATTCCACCCCCGCCAGGATCTCTGCCGGCTGCCCTCATTGCGTGATCCCCCGGTCAAGGGGGGCTGTGACTGGACAGAAGTATCAATATAGGCTGACGGGATCATTGCAAGACAGGCTGCCACAGCCTGTTTTCCGGTCGGATGGGTACCGCTTTGCACCTTATTTGGCCGTCTTTGATAGGAGCAGAAAGAAACGAGCGAACAGAAAAATGAGTGATTTCGTTTTTCTTGCTGCCTGCCTACAGGTGGTCTTGGCGCATCCTCCGGGGTCGCTTTCCCTTTCGGGGTCCGTCAGCTAACGTATTCAGGTCATCGGATATGAAGTTTTCAAAGAGCTGTGAGGGAGAATAGAAAAACCCCCTCACTACTAAGCCGATTTCGTGAGGGGGTTGAGCGGAATTATTTTTAAATTTTCATAAGTTTTTTTAGTTTGACCAGAATTCTGTGCCGCCGGTCATTGATGGTTTTCTGTGGAATGCCGGTTTCCGCAGCGAGTTGACGCTCACTTTTATTCTGAAAAAACAAAGTAAAAATTAGCTCCTGTTCTTCTTTGGTGAGCTGGGCAAGACACCGATGGAGCTTTTCTGCCAACAGCTTGTCCACCGCGGCATCCTCCACACGGGGAGAAACAAGGTCGGGAATTACATCCTCACCATTGGTTCCCTCCGTATCCAGGGCGCTGTAATAAAACACGCCGTTTGTCGTATCCCTTTCCTCCAGATAAATTTCGCGGCGCTTCATGCGGTGATAGGTCAAATAGACTTCTTCGCTGACAGGGACGAGCTGCCCCTGCACCTTGATTCGATATTCTTTTTTCTCTGCCATATGGCTTGTCCTCCGTTTTCTGAAATTTTGATGGTGAATCAAAATGTCAGAAGCGGAGGAGAGCGGCAGCGCGGAATAACTTCTCCTATATAAAAAACAGCGAAAAACATCCCATTATTTGGAATATTTAGTCGCTATATAGATTTTCTTGTCGAAAGAAAAAAGTCAGCACGATGCCCACGGCAAAGTGCTGACTTTTTTAACCTTGCATAATTAAATTGTAGAGGTGAAGGAGGGTATGTACCAGTTGCTCTGTCTCTATTTACACCTCGGAAAGGGACAAAACCTAAATATCTTCATGCGGATACCTCTCTCGCTATAGCACAGCGAAAGCCGGTATCCTGATACCTGAAGCATCCGTTAAAAGCCGCAAAAGTCTGCCCTCCGAGTATAAAGGGCAGACTTTGCTTAACTGTCAGCAGCCAGACTATCATAGCGTCCTAAGACACCTTAGACCCTCGGCTTTGCGTCCCCGGCTTTAACCGGGTTTGCCCATAGCTATATTAATTTGTTGTTTTACTTCTCCGGTACTCTCAGCACCTCGCCGGGGAGAATAAGAGAAAACCGGCTTTTGTTGTTCAGTCGTTCCAGCTCGCTCATGGGGCAGCCCAGCTTGCGGGATATGCTCCAGAAGCTATCGCCCTTTTGCACGGTGTAGGTGGTGTACCGCAAATTCTTCGGCACATCCGCTGTCACACCGTACTGGTCAAAGGTATAGGTCGCCCCGTCGATGTCCTGCTTGCCAGTGAGGGGCTTGCCGTCCTTGAAGTACATCCATTTGCCGGAATCGTTCATGGACCAGCCCTGCGCTGTGTCGCTGGAAATTGCCAGCTCCACAAAGCGGCGCAGAACAGCGGACACCTCGGCTCTTGTGGCCGTACCCTGCGGGTCATAGAGATTGCCGTTTTTGCCGCTGATCACGCCTGCCATTTGCATCTGCTTCACGGCTTCCTTGGCGTAGGTACTGATTTTAGCGTTATCTGTAAAGATATTTTCGATATGAACCTTCGGCAGAGTATAACCGATGGTCTTGGCATAATTGCTCATAATGACCGCCATCTGCTCACGGGTGATGGACTGATCCGGGGCAAACTTTCCATTGCCAACCCCGTTTACAATGTTATTTTTGCTTGCCCACTCAATGTAGCCCATATAGTAGGCGTCGTCTTGCACATCGCTGAAGCTGCTCTTTGCGTAACCGCTCACATCGGCGTTTGCAAGCCTCCCCAGCGCCGTGACGAACATTCCTCTTGTCATGGCGGTGTTCGGGCTGAACTTGGTTTCAGAAGTTCCGCCGAACAGCCCACGGCTTGCCACAAACTCAATATCTTCCTTTGCCCAATGGCCTGCAATGTCAGTAAATGCGGTGTTGGCCTGTTTATAGCCGATGCCGTAGATGGAAAAATGATCGGTGCTGAAGCGCAGTACCTTTTCCACACTGTCATAGACCGAGTTTACCAGCCAATGCACCTTACCCTTGCTGTCCACATACACAGCCTGCACATTCCCTGCCTTTTCATTTGCGCCGAGGGTATAGGGGATGGTTACCGATACGCTGCCTGCGCCGAAGCTGCTGACCGCCTTGCCGTTGCCGTAGTTCACCTTGAGGTCAAATACCGGACGGCTGCCAATTGCCTTTTTCGCCTCGCCTGTTAGTTTGCCGCTGTTCGTGCGGGTGGCGGTGATATTTACATCAGATTTTGCCTGCTTATTGATTTCCTGTACGGTCGCCAAATCCATACCGACTCTGATGTCGGGGTTGTCTACCACCACAATGGTGTTGACGATTTTCTTTGCAATGATGGTATCCTGCACGGCCTTTGGCAGATTGACCGTAACATTGGAGCCGGTTTTGTTGCCGGTATCCACACGGAGAACCACCGTGATGCCATTTTGCTCCGTGCCGTTTTTCTTGGCCTCAGCCAATGCCTTGTTAAAAGCGTCAGTCACAGTTTTGTCAATGATGCTCACTGTGACATTGCCCTTGCCGTCCACTGTGCCGGGAACCTTGATTTCTCCCTGAGTGGGTGAATTCGGCTTATCCGGTGCGGGTGGGGTGACGATGACAGGGCTGCTGTTGTCGTTTGAGGAGCTGCCGCCGCCACTTCCAGAGCCACCGCCGCCGGTGTAAGTCCAATGGGCATAGTAGGTCACATTTGCACTGACGGTTGTGCTTGCGGAGATTTGAGTTCCACCGCTTGCCGCCGTATACCAGCCGTCAAAGCTGTAACTGCCGGAGCGTGTCGGTGTCGGGAGTGCCCCTACCGCCGTACCAGATGCAACCGAGCGTGAAGCTTCACTGACCGTGCCGCCGTTCGGGTTGAAGGTGACGGTGTAGGGAACCGCCGTCACTTCAAAACTCAATTCCACCGTAGCGTTGGTGCCATGATCGGTGCTTACGGTCAGCGTTTCATTATAATTACCCACTGCAAGTCCAGCTTTCGGTGCAACGGTAAAGGTAGCCGTGCCGTTTGCCGCCAGTGTGGTGGTACTGAGTGTGCCGATGGTGTAATTGGTGCTGGTCGGCTGGGTCAGCATCACGCTGGAGTTTCCGGTATTTGTGATGGTCACGGTCTGCGCTGCCGGGGCACTGTAGCCGATTGTCAGAGAACCAAAATCCTTGGTTACCGGGTCAGCGGTGATGGTATAAGTAGGAGCCGTCGTAACTTCAAAACTCAATCCCACCGTAGCGTTGGTGCCATGATCGGTGCTTACGGTCAGGGTTTCATCGTGATTCCCTATTGCAAGACCAGTTTTCGGCGTAATGGTAAAGGTGGCTGTGCCGTTTGCCGCCAGTGTGGTGGTACTGAGTGCACCGATGGTATAGTTGGTGCTGGTCGGCTGGGTCAGCATCACGCTGGAGTTTCCGGTATTTGTGATGGTCACGGTCTGCGCTGCCGGGGCACTGTAGCCGATTGTCAGAGAACCAAAATCCTTGGTTACCGGGTCAGCGATGATGGTATAAGTAGGAGCCGTCGTAACTTCAAAACTCAATCCCACCGTAGCGTTGGTGCCATGATCGGTGCTTACGGTCAGGGTTTCATCGTGATTCCCTATTGCAAGACCAGTTTTCGGCGTAATGGTAAAGGTGGCTGTGCCGTTTGCCGCCAGTGTGGTGGTACTGAGTGCACCGATGGTATAGTTGGTGCTGGTCGGCTGGGTCAGCGTCACGCTGGAGTTTCCGGTATTTGTGATGGTCACGGTCTGCGCTGCCGGGGCAGTATAGCCGATTGTCAGCGATCCAAAATCCTTGCTGGTCGGACTGGCTGTGATGGTGTAGGTAGGCGCGGCGTTTACCGTTAGCGTGGCCCAATTTGAGGTAGCAGCAGGCAAGTATGTACCTTCTACAACGGCGCGGTATTGATAGCCGTTCATCCCTGCTGTTGCCCCGGTGATGGTCAATGTCGACGTTCCAGCTCCGCTGTATACTCCACCGTTTGAAATGTTGGAAACGCCGCTGCCGGTGTTAACCTGCCACCGGTAGGATAAACCCACTCCGGTTGCCGTAACCGAGAAGGTAGCCGTCTGACCCTCATCCACCGTTTGAGGGGATGGCTGGCTGGTGATAGAAGGAGCCGGGGGATTCACCAGTACGCCGCCCGTGCTGCCCACGCTGTTCAGCGCCAAATTTGCATTGTTTCCTGCGGCATCCCGGATGGTGCCGCCGCTGGCGTTTAACGACACGCCGACGGTGATGCCGTCGCTGTCGCTGTCGTCCGCCTGTACCGTATAACGAAAGACCAGCGCCGTTGTGCCGCTGCCGCTTTGATAAATTGCATTTCTGGAATTTGAACCAATCGTCAGCGAGATGTACGGTGAGCCGGTGACAGCCACACTCTCACTGAAATTTACTGTGAAGTCCAAATAAGTTCCGGGCAAATAAGTTCCGTTGGTAGGCACCGTTACCGAAGTAACCGTGGGGGCCGTGGTGTCTGGCGCGACATACGCCGCCACCGATATTTTTAACGGGGTGCTGATATTACCCGCCGAATCCTCCACGACCACATAAATATCTTTTGCCCCCGCCGTCAGCGTAGCGGCTTTGTCCGTCACTGTTCCGCTTACGGAATCGAGAGAAGTACCCGCTTTTACCGCCATGCTCGTTGGAGCGGACACGCCGCTGTTCACAACAAGGTAATACGCTGTACCCGCCTTGTCGGTGGTAAAGTCGATTGTAGCCGCTGTGTCGCTTGTGCGGTTTACGCTCCCTGATGAAAGCACAGGCGATATGACGTCAAGCCCAAACTTTAAGTATTTGTAGGTTGCGATATTCGCCGCGTTGTAGGCGACCGAACCGCTCCCATCGTAATTAGTGCTTGCCCCGTCCTGCACGCCGCCGACCAGCGTCGGCGGCGATGTCATTGCTCTGCTGGAGCCTTGGATAATAATATTGGTTGTTCCGGTTTGAATAGTAGTGTTTTGGTGGTCAATCGCAATACCGCCAGTCCACGTCGCGCTCACCGTTCCCCCTGATATGTTCAATTGGCCGGCGGAACCGGTTTCACCACAAATCGCTTTCCCATTAATCCCTGTCGCGCTCACCGTTCCACCAGAAATATTTACGGTTCCGTTTTTGCTGTATATAGCATAATTGGCATACCCAATCCCAATCACCGTTCCGCTGGTAATATTTAAGGTTTTATTACCGCCGACCCAAATCGCAACACTTTCAGTACTCCCTGCCGTTCGCACTGTGCCGCCGGAAAGGTTCACGGTGCCGGCACCGTTGGCATAAATCGTCCCCATTGCGTTGCTGGTCACCATTCCGCCGCCCGCGCTGTCGGTAATGGTCAGCGTACCGCTGCCCAAATATTCAATGGCAGAAACAGAAGCGCCGGCAAGCGTTCTGCCGTTTAGGTCAATGGTGATGTTGTAGCTACAAGTGCCGGGAATAGTGAGTTTTCCAACAGTGTCGATGTAACTGTCGGAAAGCTTCAAATCCAAATCGACTGTCGCACCGGTTATGGCAGACTGGAGAGCTGTGCGGTCGCCAACTTCCGTAAGCACAGGCGGTGTGGAGGCAGACTCCACCTTGATATATTTATAGGTTGCGAGGTTCGCAGCATTATACGTACCCGCACCATCTCCGTTTTTATTGGCTCCCGCAGTAACGATGCATCCCTCATAACCCGAAGTCGTTAAGCTGCCGTTCAGCGCCTTCGCATCACTTTTGACTGTCACCGTGCCGCCTGTGACAGTTACCGCACCGGCTATGCCTACCTCAGAGCCATTTGCAGTTACCATGCCGTCGGAGATTGTGACGGAGCCTGCTGCTGCATTTGTGTGCAAGCCTGTTTTTCCGCTTGCAGTTACCTCGCCATCGTTAATCGTGATAGCGTTGGTTGCCATCATTCCCCAAGATATGCTTGCACCAGTGTTCGCTAACGCTTCTACTTCTCCATCGTGAATCGTTATATTGCCATTAGAGGCTATGCCGATGGAGGTCTGGGTTGCTGCTGCGCCGACAGCCGTAACCCTTCCGCCTTCAATTGTGATACTTCCCCCGCTGTATATGCCGACGCTAAATTTTCCTGTGCCGCCGCTGACGTACAAGCTGCCGCTACCGGAGAGGTTCAGCGTGCTACCGGTATAGATGCCGATGCTGGCGATATTGGCCAGATTTTTGCCCATGATGGTGCTGTCTCCCACCATCTCAATCTTCAAAGCGGTGTCGGCGTAAATGCCGTAATAGGCGGATGTAGTACTGTCAATCCATGTCCCTTCATAGGCCCCGTTGATAGTAGCGCCGTTTAGTGTGAGGGTATTTGTGTCACTGTCATAGATGACGGTTCCAGTAATACCTGCGCCGGTGATACCATCTTTGTTATCGCTGGTAACCCGCACGCCGCCCACCCATAGGTCATAGTTGACAACAGGGGCAGGCTCAAATTTTAAGTATTTGTAGCTTGCGATGCTCCCCGCGTCATAAGCGACTGCACTGCCCCCATCGTAGTCGGTGCTTGCCGTGGCTATTACGCCGTTCAGCGTCGGCGTCACACCATGCATAGCATAGCTTTTGCCTTTGATGACGGAGGGACTTCCGGAAACATTCACTGTGCCGCCGTTTGTATTTCTAATGCCGTATAGACCGGAGCCGTTTCCTTCTCCCGATATTGTGCTGCCGGAAATATTTATAGTGCATTTTTGTATGCTATAAATGCCATAAGCGTTACCGGAAGATGATGTTCCCGTTATTGTACTGTTGGAAATAGTCACTGTACCGGAACTGTTTTCAATACCGGTACCTCCGCTTACCTTGCTGCGAGAAACGACGAGGGTTCCAGCGACGTTGACAATTCCACGTCCATCTCCGCTGGTGGTTATTATCTCGGTATCAGATACGATGATGGTTCCGTAGTTCAGGTTACTAATGGCTTGCCAGATGGAGCCATGCTCTATCTTGCCGCCACCTTTGCTATCGGTAACGGTTAGTGTGCCGCTGCCACGGTGCAGGAGGTTCAACTTGTCTGAGGACCTCAGCGTCTTGCCGTTGAGGTCAAGGGTGAAGCTCTTAGTCGAAGAAGAAAGGGTTTCGACAGTAGCTGTGAGGTTGATGTCATCCAGCAGCTTAATAGTCTGCCCCTCTGCAACGGCATTCACAGCCTCTTGCAGGGTGGCATAGCCTGTGTCGTCGATTGCGGCAACATCGGTGTCTTCAATCGACAACAGCCCGATTCCCCGCATATCAAGTACGGGTTCACCCACCGCCACGGTAAGCTCCGGCAGCGGGGCGCTGACCGTATAGCCCACGATCACCGGCGTAAAGGCATATTCGCCCTCGATGTTCGGATCGTAGTCAGACGAATTCCATTCCACTGGAATATCCCCGGTGGTTTCTTTCCATTTAGGCTCGGTGGTCGTTGTGGGAGTTGCCGTTTCCGGGCTGCCGGAATCCTGTGTGGAATTTTCATCGGCAGGCATGGCCGTCCGCACCGTGGCGGTCAGCGTTTCGGGCAACTCCAAATCTTCAATGGATGTTCCGAGTGATACCGCTTTTTTTGTTTCTGTCAGCGGTGCAAAGCTGATAATTTCTCCGCTCCCGCCAATGGTCGTATGGATTTCTTCCGCCATTGCCGAAACCGGCAGCATGGACACTATCATGCACAGCGTCAGAAACATACTTAGTAGTCGTTTGTTCATAAGGTCTGTCCCTCCTTGATCTCTAAACTTGTTTTTCCTTGTTCCAAAAGTTTTTCCAGCATCCCGATTTCTTCCTCGGTTGCGGGGCGAATATGGGGTTTCTCACAGGAAGGGCATTCCTTTACCGCTCCCACCCGGCGGAATAAAAAGCCGCAGTCCTCACAGGCATAGGTCATGTCATGCCCCCTTCCGCATAGGCGGTTGATTTTCTTCAAATCCCAAGGAGCTGCTTTTTCTTTGCCTCAAACTCCTGCTGGGAAATCACGCCGTCTTCCATGAGCGCCTTGTATCTTTTGATTTCTTCGATGGCGTCGGCAGGAGGAGCCATGCTGGCATGTAACGCCCCCATTCCCATCATACCGGGGCCAACAGACTGCTCGGCCACGCCGGAAAAGGCTACCGTCCTAAGTGCAGCCACCAGCTTTTCAATTTCTTCTATACTTTGCTGATAGGAGCGGAGGTAGTTGTTCACATCCGGGAGGGTGTTATTAAACCGGGGACCGTCCATATCACATTTGAGCACCGTCCAGTAGGGGTGGTCGAAATGCAGCTCCACGTGAAACGCCTGAAAGGGTTCAGGAATATCAAAATACTGCACCGGTGCGGAGTTGTTTACCTTGCCGTCGTCCAGCCTGTCAAGGGTTCGTGCCATCCGCTTGTTCGCTGCAATCTGTGCGATTTGCGGTGCCATCGCCATAGCTCGTTCGGTTACGGTGCTGGTATAACGGCGTATGCCTGCCGCTGAACCCTCAAACAGAGGGGTACTGTCCTCCCTGATGGTAAAGGATTTCAATTGCCTTCCTTCGAACACGGTTTTATCCGGGTTTTTGCTCATGCAGAACAGCTTGTTCTGGTAATCAAAGATGATTTTGGTATCCCAAAGGCCGAAATCAATCCGCTCAGAAACCACGAACTGGCCTTTCAGTATTTGGTTTTGATCGTAGAATGTCAGATACTCCCGAAAGCCCTGCATGGTCAGATTGCTTTCCTTGTCGGCACCCATATCAATCTTGCTATAACAGTCGTTGCAAATATATTCGCCCTCGATTTTCGATGGCAGAATCAGTGGAATCTTGCCGCCGCAGATGGGGCAAGGGGGTTTTTTAGAAAATAAGCCCATATCCCGTTCCTCCTTTTGTTCGCATTATCTTGTTCCGCCGCCTGAACCGCCGCCAATAGAGCCGCCGCCCCCGCCAAGGGAAGCAAATCCGCCGCCTCCGCCGCTGCGTTTTTCCTGCTCACGCCGCTGTTCGGCTTGCTTCATATTGCTGTAAAGCAAGTAGTGGTAGGAATAGGCGGCCGCCATGCTCCCGCTGTAATCGGTCAGCTCGGCAGAAATTTGGGGGTACAGCTCTTTCATCTGCTCCGCCACCTGATCGGCGATGCCAAACAGCATGGCATAGGTCAGCAGTTCCCTCCAAATCGGCATTTCCTTGACGCCGCGCTCGGCAATGAGTGAAAAATCCGTCAGATACCGTTTCAGCCCCATCAGCTCGCCCAGCTCCTGTTCACCGGTTGGCGTCAGATCCGTCAGCTTTGCAGGCATATCCCATCGCTTCAGGCAGATTTTTTGATTCAGCCAAGCTCTGCCTGCGCTTTCGCATTTCTGTATGTAGGCACGCAGCAGTTTGTCGTTTTGACTTGCAAAGTGTTCCAGTTCCTTTGCCTGCAAAGTGGAATCCGAACCGGCTGCGCTTTCGAGCACCGTATAAAGGTACTCGTCATATTCGTTCATGCTGCTATGATTGCTGCCCACCAGCCGCAGGCTCACTGTTTCGCGGGTTTGTCCCATCAAGCCGACCTGCTGCGTTTCCACGGGTGACAGGCAGCCAAGCTGAATCAGTCGTAGCATTCCTGTGGAAAGAATTGCACCGTCCTCACACACATCAAACAGCCGTCCCAGCGCATAGGTGGCACTCAGATTGCCGTCGTTGGGAATGTCCCTGAAATACCCGAACCGCTCTGCAAATCGTTGCCTTTTTTTCTCCGCACGTTTCTTTTTCATTCTGAAAAACCAAATCATCAGCCCGATGGGGAGTCCGATGGACAAAAGCATCGTGACAATCGCTTCAAATGTGGATACTTCTTCGCCGGTATCATCGTAATCGCTGCCTGAAAAGGCAGTTTCTTTTACTTCCTCAAAGCTGCCCTGCTCTTGCCGTGAGGGGGACAGGATTCCTTTCTCCAGAGAAAACAGTACCGTCACATGGTTTTCGGGAGCAATGGGGCTTTCCGTGTAGGCCAGAATAGCGCCGTCTGAAAATTCCACCTGTCCGTCATAGCCAAAACCCCATATGTCGGCGGTTTCATCGGTGATGGGTGTGCCGTCCGCCAGCCGGATTTCAACCTTCACATCGGTGGGGGTGGTGTTCATCCCATCGTTTACAAATCGGAAGTTTACGCCGTCCCTGTCGCTGTAACCGCCCACCGCATTGTCCAGCTTATATTCAATCGCATAGCGGTTTTGTCCATACCGGCTGATGCCAAAGCAGATTTCATACCCGCTGTCCGTATCATGGATGCCGCATTTTCTCGCCTTTTCTTCAAAGCTCCAGTCAATATTCCAATCCGAAACCGTCTCATAACTCCCGTTTTGGTCGGAGACTGTAAGCTGGCTGGCGGTCAGATAGTCGGGTGCGTTCATGGGAATGTAGCTTTCGGTTCCCTCGTCAAAATCTCCCTCCCACACCTGTGTCACATACATGGAGCCGTCCTCGTAAATGACCGCCTGAATATCCATGGTATTGACCTGATTTGCCGCAAAAGCCGGGAGAGGGAGGGCAAATAATAAGGCAAAGCATAGAATCAGGCCGCTCACTTTTTTGCGCATCGGGCACCTCATTTCATGCTGGGCATATCCGCCTTGTCAGCCTGTTCCACAAGATAGTCTCTTTGCCCAAAACCCAGCATTCCGGCGACCATGGAGACCGGAAACATTCGGATTTCACGGTTCAGCTTTGTTACACTGTCGTTGTAGATCAGACGGCTGGTGCGAACCATGTTTTCAAAGGTCTGCACCGCGTCCATGGTTTTGATGTAATTTTGATTGGCCTTCAGGTCGGGGTACTGCTCCGTCACCATGGAAATCCTGCCAAGGGCTTCGGAAATAACCCCTTCCTGACGCATCACCTCGTCCGGCGTGGATTTTGCTGTGATGACGCTTCTTCTTGATTTGATTGTTTCAATCAGAGTTTCGCTTTCGTGCCTGGCATAACCCTTCGTCAAATCCAAAAGGGCCGTCAGCGCATCAAAGCGACTGGAAAGCTGCACCCCGATCTGGCTCATGGCATTACTGATATTCTCATCCAGCACTACCAGTCTGCGCTGCGTGGAGATAATCCATAGAACAATAACCGCAATAATTACGGCGATTGTGATGAAAGTTGGCAGCATAGTCATTTCCTCCTTTTTGCAAAAGCGGATGCGGGTGTTCCGCATCCGCTTTTGCCATGAGATTATTTTTTATGTTTTATCCATTTGATAAAACGCAGTGATTAGTTGCCGTAGGGTTCGCTGTACTTGGCGATTATGTTGGGCATTTCGTCCAGCATAGCCTGATACTGTCCTATAACGGTGTCAATATCCTCTGTGCTGGTGTCTCCGTATCCGTCAAGTTCTCCAAGTCCAACCCTTGCGGAATCCATAATGGCATATACTGCGTTCAGTTCCTGCACCGCCAACTCGTCCTGATCCCAGCCGTTTGCCGTGGCCGCTGCCGCCGCCTCTTCGTACAGCGGGCCCATCTTCGCCATGATGTCTACAATGGCCGCTGCCTGCTCGGGGGTTACATTGTCTTTCCGTTCCGCAGTGGCGGGGGTGGATTCCGGCGTGGATGCAGGGGGTTCGGCATTGCCGCCACAGGCTGCAAGGCTCAGTGTCATGGCAAGCGCCATCATAAGTACCAGTAACTTTTTCATTTCTAAATCCTCCGTTTTCTGTTGGGTTGTATAGGGCAAAGTCCCATGCGTTCACTCTATCAAAACCCTGCCGCAGAAAACCGTCCGCCGCACGAAACATGATTTTTTCGACATGAAACATAATTATAGAGGTTAGTTTGTACCGTGGGGGCGGCGCGGTTAGTCCTCCGTGTACGGCGACACGTCAGGCTCGATCCACGCTTTGCCGTCGCGCCAGTCAAGCCAGTCAACATCGAAGTCAAACAGCTTTGCGATGTCCCGCAGCTTGATATAGTTGTTGCCGCCGATGGTGTAGGCGGCCAGCCCCGTCACCGCCGCTCCAGTGTCGCCCCAGACAAAGGCCGTGGTACTCGGTGTAGCATTTTTACTGTTTTTGTCGATTGCAGCAAGCTCGCCGCTCGTCTTGGTGTACGCCGCATGGTTATACAGCTTTGCCTTGCCGTCCTCAAAACGCACATCAAAGCGTGTTTTCAGTAGCGCACCCACATCACGCAGCTTGACGTAGTTGTTGCCGCCGATGCTGTAAGCGGGCAGTGCGACTTCCGCACCGTTTAACATAAACTTGGTGTTGGTGGGCGTTGCGGTTATGCCTGTGGGTACGGTGGGAGTGGAGGGTGCAGGCGACGGTGTTTTAGTTCTGGTTTTGCCATCCGGATAAGGAAAAGGGAACGGCAAACCTTGCGTTTTGTTACTGTTTATTGCTTGCATCCAGCGAACAGTCGCATCAGAGAGCATTTGGCCATGCCATATCGTCATTATTGCATTCGGGTCGGTATTTTGACCAAAGTTCTCAAGTGCGAACTTTTTAATGGTGTCTTTGGTTAAAACAAACGGTTTGGCCACGCCCGGACCAAGGCTATTGTTGTAATAGTCCATCAGCTTAATAAGGTACGTCGTAAACTCCCCATAGGTTATTTCCACATCTTCGTCAAATTTTTCAACAGGGAAAACGCCCCAATAGCGAAGGTAGCCCACGGCCCACCTACGCATAGGCGCAGTGTTTTCCGGTATACCCTGAAACATAGTTCCTTGATTGCCCCCCGGACCGGGCGGATAGTACTTTATATTTGATTCGCCGCCGCCGTTTGACATAATCCTTGCAAGCAGCTCCGCCATATACCCTCGTGTAATGGTCTTAGTCCAGTCCTCGGCGACTAACACCTGTAACATAAGCCAAGCATTATCAGGCGTATCGCTGTGCTCCCACAGAATGATCGGAGTACCCACCGCTGTGCCGGACCCTGAAACATTGACCGCCATCTTGGTATTTGCAGGCGGACGTAAGCTGAACTCGGAGCTGTCGGGATGAGAGTACACAATCCAAGGATAGGGGTCTTTTACCGCTGTCAACTGTACTCCGTTTTTGATTTCGCCGGAAATTCCCAAATATGTCCCGTCCAACATTCTCAGGGTTATCTGACCGTTGCCCACATTTTTCAGATAGAAGTTTCTGTTTACAACAATAGTTCCGTTCATATAATTTACCAATACTGCGCCGCCGTCAAAGTCCACCCCTAAACCGCCGCCAAATATTGATATAGGGTACCAGCCATCTTGGTATGTTTGGGCGGGCGCTACCTTTATCAGTCTGGCTGCCCACATATAATACTCTTTGCCTTCGTACCTCACCTTTGCCCAATCGCCCTTTATCTCAATAACCTCAAGAATTGTCCCTGCTGGAATTTTCCCGATAGTGTCACCGTCCGGGCTTGATCTGTAGACTGGGTTACTGCCGACTTGGTACAGATTCTGCTTGGGCGGGGCGGTGTCCGCCGCAAACGCCGTTGCTGGCATCAGGGTAATCACCATACAGAAGGTGAGCAGAATGCTCGTCAATCGTTTCTTCATAATCTTAGTCCTCCGTGTACGGCGACACGTCAGGCTCGATCCACGCTTTGCCGTCGCGCCAGTCCACATCGAAGTCAAACAGCTTTGCGATGTCCCGCAGCTTGATATAGTTGTTGCCGCCGATGGTATAGGCGGTCAGTCCCGTCACCGCCGCACCGGTGTCACCCCATACAAAGGCTGTGGAACTCAGTGTAGCATTTTTACTGTCTTTGCCGATTGCGGCAAGCTCGCCGCTCGTTTTGGTGTACGCCGCATGGTTATACAGCTTTGCCTTGCCATCCTCAAAACGCACATCAAAGCGTGTTTTCAGCAACGCGCCCACATCCCGCAGTTTGACGTAGTTGTTGCCGCTGATGCTGTAAGCGGGCAGCGCGACTTCCGCACCGTTTAACATAAACTTGGTGTTGGTGGGCGTTGCCGTAACGGTGTTGGTGGGTGTCGGCGCCGGTGCCGGTGTCGCGGCTTGCGACGATTGGTTCACAATAGACGCATACTTATAGGGGAAGGGCAAATCCCCCTTTTTATAGGGTACATATGCGTCATTGCCGTCTACCTCCGCACTGGCGTACCACCACTGCACTGTGGCGTCGCAGATAAGCATTGCCTGCAAAAATGTAATTTTGCTTTCCGCCCTGCTGTCGCCGAAGCCGAATTTCTTGATGATGTCATCCGTGAATGTCTCTCGTGGATTATAGAACTTCTCCACCTTGCCCCAATTTATTGCGTTTTGCCTGCCGTAAGCCATCAGCTTTTTCAGATAGCCGGTGAACTGGCCATAGGTAATCTCGGTGGTGCCGTTGTAATCTCCGCCGGGAAGGACGCCCCACATGCGAAGCCTGCCGACCCAGTTGGGAACATCGGCATAGTCGTAGTTGAGATTGCCGGCAGCATCCTTCAGCCCCTCGTAGGGGTCAGGGCCGCTGCCGTCCCAATAGTAGTTTTTGTATGGCGTGTCAGAAGCGGGCGGGAAAATGCCCTGAGAAGGGCTGAGGGAAAAATCGCCATACAGCCTTTCCATAACATGAGTGTTGAGTATTTCGACCAAATCCCGCATTGTGAGGGTTTTCGCCGGGTCTTCGACCTCGCCCCAAGAGAGCTTGGCGTTGCCGTCAACCGTGCCAAGCTTGCTTGACCACAGGATGATGTGCGCACCCTCCTCATTTAATTTCCATCCGGAGACGTTGACAATCATATTGGTGTTCTGCGGCGGCCTGAAACTAATAAAAGCCGACGAGGGATTGGCTTGCGCGCTCTCAAGCTTTGTTGTGGTGTAGGCGTTCCACACATAAGGGCTGTCCACCGCCCTTACCCTTGTGCCGTCTTTGATTGGGTCGCTGATCCCCAGATATTTGCCATCCAGTGTTTTCAGCGTCACTTGGTCGTTGCCGATGTTGTCAACATAGATATAGCGCTGCCAATAATACTCAAATCCGGCGCTTGCCAAGTCTACCACCGCACCGCCGTTGCCGATGATAATATGCCCGCTGGTGGATTTGCCGTTAGGGTTCGGGGTTTCGATGGTGTACCAGCCGTCCGGCGGTGCGAAGGGCTTTTCCGCAAGGTTGGAGCTGGTTGTGCCTGCGCCGACTTTGGTGAGCCTGGGCGCCCACATATAATACTCTTGCCCTTCATACCGCACCCTTGCCCAGTCGCCTTTTATCTCGATCACTTCCACAATTGTGCCGGACGGGAACTCCCCGATAATCTCACCGTTCGGGCTTAATCTGTATACCGGGTTTGAACCGACCTGGTATAGATTCTGACTTGATGCATCCGCCGCAAACGCCGTTGTCGGCAGTAAGGTAAGCGCCATACACAGAGTGAGCAGTATGCCCATAAATTGCTTTTTCATAGTTTTTCCTCCTTTTTGATTGAACGAAATAACATTTATTTCTCCACGTTCAATCTATCAGAAATCTTTCTGCAAAACCGTCCGCTGCATGAAACATAATTTTTTCGACATGAAACATGATTTTGGAGGAAAGCACACTCCTGCCTTTTTTGCTTTTAGATGTGAAAAACACAATATTGCACGAAAATAGATGAGTTCTCACGAATTTTATCTTGTATTTGTCATAATTTGATGATATACTGTAATCTAATATTTACATAAACGATTTTCGTTTTTCAGAAAGAAGTGAGGCGTGTTATGGGTGTCAGTTATAACAAATTATTCAAACTGATGATCGACAGAAAAATAAGAAAAGGCGAGCTATGCAAGGCGGCGGGCATCAGCAGCGGCTCGCTTCTGAAAATATCAAAAGATGAAAACATATATGTCGATATTTTGGTTCGGATTTGCAGTGTTTTGGGCTGCGACTTCGGCGACATCATGGAGTATGTTCCTGATGAAAATGCCGTTATACAATCTGAACCTGGTAATCGGCAACTACCCGATTTGCAGGAGAGAGAGCCTGCGAGAGTTTCCGAAGAAGTCTAATAGAACATGGAGGGTTGCTTATGCTGCATATTGCGGTCTGTGACGATAATATTGACGAGCTATCCAATATGGTACAGCTCATCGACCTGTACCGAACATCAAGACATCTAAACTGCGAACACGCCGTATTTCCAAACGGGTTTGAATTGATTTCAGCCTTGGAAAAAGGAAAGCGGTTTGATATATACTGTCTGGATATTATGATGCCGGGATTTACCGGCATTGATGCGGCAAAGGAAATTCGCACCTTTGACAAAACCGCACCGATTTTATTCTTTACCTCATCGCCTGAGTTTGCTTTGGAAAGCTATTCGGTGAAGGCTATCAACTATGTACTCAAACCAATCTCAAAAGAAAAACTATTCTTCACCTTTGACGAGCTGATGGAGCAGATTAAATTGAAAAAGGATGAGGATGCAGTTATTATAAAGGGCAATGAGGGTATTCAAAAAATATTGATTTCCAATTTGATCTTTGCCGAGGTCATCGGCAGAAACGTGCTCTATCATCTGCGCTCCGGCAAGGTCATCGAATGTACGGAAGCCTTTTCCCCTGTCTGTGATAATCTGATGAAATATGGGTGCTTTATGAAGCCCCACCGCTCCTATCTTGTGAATATGCAGTATGTGGATACTATCGAAAACCATCAGATCACCTTGCAGACCCTTTCCTCTGTTCCTGTTGCACAGGGCAAGGCAAAGGAGATGAAGCAGCAATATCTGAATTATCAAATGGAGGGGGGCGCTTAAAATGGCAGTAATCGTGATTGGACTCTTACGATTTGGTGTTTCTTTGGTCTTTGGCCTCACGGTGTCCGTTCTCTTTGCTGGAATAGAGCCCACAAAGAAAAACAGGCTTGTCACCGGCCTGCTCTGTGTCATTTTTCTTTTTGTCCAGACCGCCAGCTATTGGCTTTTGGGCTTGGATTTGACATCAAAGCTGTATCCGCTGATTATCCACCTGCCGCTGATTGTGATATTCACCCTATACTATAAGCGCCCGTGGCTCATATCCGCCGTCAGCGTGCTTTCCGGTTATCTTTGCTGTCAAGCGCCGCGCTGGTTTGGTTTCCTTGCAGGAGCCGCTTTAGACAGCAGGCTTGCAGACCATCTTTTTTACATAGCATTCGTGTTTTTGGCCTATTATTTCTTGAAAAGATATGTAGCCGGATCTGTTCGGCAGTTGATGGAGAAGTCCACGAAATCCTGCTTGTTTTTAGGCGGAGTCCCGCTTTTTTACTATCTGTTTGACTATGTGACCGCCATCTACACCGATGTACTTTACAGCGGAACCGAATGGGCGGTACAGTTCATGCCCTCAACAATATCTGTTTTCTATTTTGTGTTTGTGATCCTTTACTACGCTGAGACACAAAAACAGGCAAGCCTTCAAAGAGAAAAGGATATGCTGGATGCACAGTTTAGACTGGCGCAGACAGAGTTTGCTTCTCTGCGGCAGTTACAGCAGAACGCCGCATCCTATCGGCATGATATGCGCCACCATTTTTCACTTTTACAGGGACTTGCATCCAGGGAACACATCGAGGGGATCAAAGAGTACCTACAAACTGCCCAGTCCGACATGGATGCCATCACGCCCACACGCTTTTGTGGAAACGAAACCGTCAACCTGATTTTGTCCGCTTTCGCTACAAAAGCGAAACAAGGGTCAATCATGCTGACGGTAGATGCGAAACTGCCTGATTTGCTTCCCTTTAGCGATACTGAGCTTTGCTCGCTCTTGTCAAACGCTTTGGAAAATGCTATCCATGCCTGTGAACAGATACCTGACAGCAACAAACGCATCATCCGGCTGCGTATGTATTCCAAAAATAATAAGCTGTGCATTGATCTGCACAATAGCTTTCAGGCAGAGCCAATATTTCAACAAGGGTTTCCAGTATCAAAAGAACAGGGGCATGGCTTTGGCACAAAAAGCATCGCTCATATCGTGGAAAAGCATGGCGGTGTATTTCAGTTTTCGGTTAAGGATGGCTGGTTTATATTTCAGGCTACCGCATAGGAGATTATCTATCAAATCCTCACATTGAGTTTTTTCGCCATCTCTCATAGCGCCCACCCACCCAACACAACCGATAATAGTTGTAAAATTGCGCAAAAGTCTGCCCTCCGAGTATAAAGGGCAGACTTTGCTTAACTGTCAGCAGCCAGACTATCATAGCGTCCTAAGACACCTTAGACCCTCGGCTTTGCGTCCCCGGCTTTAGCCGGGTTTGCCCATAGCTTTATTTATTTGTTGTGCTTACTTCGTCTTTTTCACGCCGTTTTCATCAACCTCATCTACCGTCATCCCATCCTCCGATAGCAGGATTCCGTAATCGGTGTTCACCGCACCTTGCGATTCCATCAGCTTTTGACCGTAGTTGTAGAGGTTCCTGTTGTTGATTAGCTCGTCCTTCAGTGGGATATCATGTTTGAGAAGTTCTGCTTGGGCATATTCCAGAGGAGATGGGATTTCCCGGAGAAGCCGAAAATTGGGAACCTGCTCCGCAAGGTCTATCGCTTCCTCCAGTGAGAGGTCTTGCGGGGCGGTTTCCAGCATTGCTTTGTAGGTCGGAAGGCTGTTTTCCTCTGCGATACCACGGAGCTTCTGCGCCAGTTCATTTACTGCGCCGTAGCGGTCGCCCTCCGATGCATATAATTCATCGCTGATTTTTTCTGTCAGATAGGGCACGATGCAGTCTGTAGCGGAGAAGGCGCATTCTTCCGGTGATGCTGCCTCTACCGCTTCCACGGCTCGGTAGATGTCCTTATCGTTAGCCGGGAGTTTCAGCAAAGCAACTAAATCATTATCGTATTCAGGGTCATTGAAATGACCCTTGGTTATCCGGAGAAGCACGGTGTAATCCGGTTTTTCCAAAGGGATGGCTTCACCGTTCTGATAGGTCTTTGCGATCTCTCCATTCTGAACCACATAGCCATGGGGAGTAAAGACGCCGCCCTCACCCTCGCGCATCTCTTTGCCGATTTTACCGAAGTCCAAGCATGCGTAGACTTCATCCGACAAATTTTCCAGCTTAGGTACAAAGTCATTGTCAGCATAAAACTTGCCGAGGGACTGATCGTTATGGGCTTCGTAAGCAATCTGACAATGTTCCATACTGTGGGTCATGTTGATGAGACGGTCTATGTCGATGGGTGCGTATTGGGTCTGGAGGGTGTCCATCATTACCATTCCCTCAAAGCAGTCCAGCTCCCATTGGCTTAGGGAGGATAAACGCCCGGCCAGATGATTCAACTCGTAGAGATTGACGCTGGGGCTGATAAACTGCGGCAGATAGTCCAGTTCGCAGCTCAGAATCTCCATCGAATAGATGACGCGGTCATCGGTAATGCGGGCCTTGTCCAGCGCGTCCAGTATTTCATATGGTATGGCAGGGAGGGCAAGTGTTGTGGCCGTTTCTGCACCGAGCGAACCGGGGCGGCTGATTTCCACTTCAAAAATATGGCCGTTTTTCATACTGGATTCCAGCCTTTGCGAAGGATGGGAGGCATAAAGAGTATCCCATCCAAGTAACGCTCCGGTATGCATCATCTTTACTTGCTCGGAAGTAATACCATGTTTTTCATTGTAATCCTTGACGATTATATGATTTGCTTTCCGGTTTTCCGTGTTGAGATCGGAACGGATAAACCCTTTATTCCCATACTCAATGATCCTGATTTCGCCGTCTCCGTTCACAAACATACATCTTTGAGGAAGTCCGTTTCTTAATTTCTCATCCAAGCTGCATTCCTCCCATCTGAGAACCCTGTTCGGGCTGTTCTCCCATATTCATTTCCTGTACCCGCAGGTCAAAGGCGGTCAGGTAGGCATGATAGTCACCCTGCCCAGGGCTGCACCGCAGGCAGTATCGGTATCGCTCCGTTTCAATGATATAGCCGTAGTTCTGCCGCCAGCCGCCGCCGATTTCGCCGCGGTGTCCGGCGCAGTAGCTGTGCATGGCGCTGAGATCCTTCAACGGTCCGGTTTCCCGCAGCTCGTTTACCAGCTCGGTCAGTTCAGCCTTGAATTCAGGGCTGTTCAGAGACTCATCACCTCTCGGCCACCATGTGGACCAGAACTCATTGCCGGATGCCCCAAAGTCCATACGGACATGACCGATGGCGCCCAGCTCGGCATCTTGCTCCGGCGTCAGGGCATAAAAAATCCCCGCTTCTTCGGGAGAGGCGGGGCGTGGAGCATATTTGCGGTGATCGGCAGGAAAGTCAAGACCGTGTACGTCGCAAAATTTTGAGAGGGTCATGCATTCTCCGAAGAAGTTCAGTTTGCTGTCCATTCGCCGGAAAGCGGTATCAGGCTTTTTCAAAGCTGTGGGGGACAGGATTGTTCCGGCGTGATTGGCAGATGCACTATCTTGCAATCTCACAGGTATGCCGGGATTACGGGCGGAGCTGCTCAGGTCGTAGCAGTACCAGCCGGGGGGCACAGTGCCACGGTCGATGAGCCAATTCGTAAAAAGAGCCGGCCTTTCAAATATCTCGACATATTGCATTTCGTCTTCTCTGGCGTTAACGCTCATTTTGCACCTCCATGATAATGACTCGCAGGGCTACATGCCCAAGTCCATTTCCATACTGTCTTGCTTATCAAAATATGCCTCCGCTTCCTCATCCGTGGCGCAGGGAAACTCCTGCGGCTCCGCTTCGCCCAATTGCATGGGGATAAGGTGCGGCAGAAGCTGCTGTAAAAATGCCTGGTCCGGGCAGCGGTCGATAAATTCGCCAATCGTGTTTAGGATAAGGCGATCCATAGTGTCGGTGAGAGTAATTTCCCGCGCATCCCTGTGCTGCATGATGAAGTTGGCGATGTTGGAGAGGGAGTTTTCAAACCAGTATTCGCTCCGATATCCCTCATAGGGGTAGACATAGCCCCTGACTAAATTGTGACGTTCAAACATTTCTGCGATTTCCTTGTCTTTCATGACCTGATCTCCTTTCGGTGTAGTGGGCGCTGTTCCTCGTCAAACACACACAATACCATCCGTTGTGCAGAATAGCTATCCTATAAATCAACAAATCGGCGCTCCGCTTTCAAGGGAGGCTATACAAAGACCGCCCCGTCACACCATTTTTTCATGGCGTTGTAGAGCAGATGCACCTTGGTTGGGTCTGTTACCTCGCGCCATCCTGATGGTTTGAGCTGCCTGAGACCATACTGGCGCTCACCCTCAAAATATACGAGGATTCCGATATCGTCCGGTATTTCAGAGGCGATTTTCGGAGCGAGCGCTTTCGGAACGCAATAGTAATTCTCATTTCCGTGAAAGTTGTGCCCATTTGCACTTCTGAAATCCGAGTAGGTGATTTTGACCTCAAAGCAGGTGACCATCATGCCCACTTTCCAGTTATGGCACCGCAGGACACAGCCATGGCATTTCTGCTCGTTTTTATCTGTGCTGCCATCACGGAAGCATTTTCCGGGCTGGTGCATAAAGGCTGACGTGAGCCGCTCATTCTCAGAAAACCGCTCCCCATCCAGAAGCCTGCAGAGGTATTCCTCATCCTCGTAGTAGTCCTCAAAGCGGATGCTGTCCACGATTCCCGTGGGCGTCCAGACCTCGTCCGCCCATCGGATGGTTCTTTTTTCAGTGTTCAGCTTTGGCCGGTAGTGATGGGTGAGGGCTTTGATCCGTTTTGTTAAATCCGTTTCCATGATTTATCCCATCTCCATGCCGCCGGGCGTCTGCCTGTTTTGGGAAGAATCAGCGATATCCAGTAGTGCCTGCTCTGCGCTTTCCCGCCTGAGTACATAGCCTCCGGTCGCATAAGCGCCGCCATGATTGGAGTAATACTCGATACCGATTTTCGCATAGTCCAAATAGGGCTGGACGCTATCTTCAAAGGGCATCACACCCGTTTCCACGAGGTAGGCTCCCAGCTCGCGGTCGGTATTCACCCCGGAGAGCAATAGGTATTGCTCCAGCCGTTCTCCGATGGCGATAACATCATCCAGGCTATTCACGGACTCGGCATTCAAGGCTCCTTCAAAGATATGGCATTGGTGGCGGTCTAAGCTGCCGGTGAGTTCAGCGATCCGATTCAGCTTTTCAAATTGTCCGGAAGTGTTTACGTCTGCATTCTTCAGATATTGCCCGATGCCCCATACGTTGCTGATAGCCCCTACAATTCGGGTAGATGCGACGTCCCCGCTGATATGATCCAATTCGGCCCACGCCTCGCCAATTTCTGCGGGTGTGGCCGGCAGGGGCAGATACACGCCTGCATAGTCATCGGCACGAGTCAAATGAAGTGTAATCATAGCTGCATTCCTCCAATTCCCATGCTCTGCGAATCCTCTTGGCGGAGCAGTTCCTCCACGGCGGGGGTGCATCCCCAATAGGCAATATAGCCGTATTCTGTGAAGCTGCCATTTTCTATTTGGATGCGGTGTTCCCCGTACCTTTTGAAATCAATGTATTCCTCCAGATTCGCATCAAATTCGTAGCGGCCGGAGTCGATGATCATGTATCTGCCATATTCCATTGGGGTTTTAATCCCAGGCACAACCGTGAACTCATAGAAATTGTCCGCAATCAAAACTGCTTCCTTCGGGGTTTTGGGCTGTATCATCTCAAGGACAGCGTGAAAAGCATTCCGAGTCTGCTCGTCAAACCCTGTATAGCACCTTGCAAGGCTGTTCAGTGTATGCAGATGCGCGGACAATGGATGTTCCTCTGTGAAGAGCTGGTATAGCTCTCCGCTCATTCCCTCAAAGCTCAGATCAGTGCGGCAATCACAAGGGGTATACGCACCCAACCGATTTACTGCTTTCTCTATCTCTATCTCCCAGCAGGGGAAATAGAGATATTCGTGTTTGGCGTTGCTGTGGGATTCGCCGTATTCCAGGGTAACGGTCGCCACAGCATCATCCCGCCAGTGGTATTCCGGAAACTGCTCCCCGTTATATGCCTGTTCAGGAGTGTTTCCGGTAGGATATAACACACCATAGGAAGTGACAGCGCCTTTGTAATGGCCAATGAGCCTTCTTCCGATGGAGGCATAGGTCGTGCTCTCCAGCTCATTTAATGAGAGCGCCGTTTGACGGCAGAGTTCATACCTCCGCCCGATGGCGGAAACATCGGAAAACTCAGAGATGAGCGCATAGCAGTGAAGGTTGAAGGTGAGGTTGATGAGGTCTTTAACCTCGGACAGCTTCTCATGCTCCGCAACAGCATAGAAGGTATGCAGTTCATTTTTATCAAAGCTGTCCATTCTTTTGGCAAGATACTGAACCTCATCGGCATTGACCAGTGTCCCCGCCAATGCCTGCAAGCTGCCATTGTCACCCTGCACGGAATCAACCAAACACAGCTTTTCGGTTGTAATGCCGACTCCGATTTTCTCCATCTCTTTCTGTAAATCCGGTTCAACGGCAGGAAATTCAACGACGGTGGTCCGGTAGGAGGGGGCATCGTGCTTTCGCAGTTGCAGCTTTAACATTTGCTTTCCTCCCGTCTGTTTTTTCGATGGAGTTTCTCCATATCGGTTCTGAGGCAATCTCCTTCGGAGCTGTAGCACATAAATCCATGGGAGGGATAAGGGCAGTTACCACAGCTTTTGAACGGACCGCAGGGCCGCTCGGCTGGCGGTATCCTGCCGCCTATCACGAGAGTGTCTGAATCGTAACAGGCACTTCGCTTATTTTTCTTGTATCGTATGAGCATAGTTCTCCTTTCCAAAACGCAAAAAGAGCCGGAGAATGGAGACGTTTTTACGCCCCGGTTCTCCGGCCCTTGAGTGTAGTTTTTCTCTGTTATTGACTGATATAAAAAAGGGCGCTGCTTACATTGATTGTTCTTGAGCAGCCTCCATATTGACCCGCTGGAGTGATGCGATCTGCTCTCGGATATCCGGCAGTAAGCCCTCGATCTGGCTCTGAATGCCAATCAGGTTCTTCTGATCCGTCGGTGTCAGGTCGTACCCGGCATCGAAGGTATCGTTGATGCCCTGGTAAATATCAAGAAGCTGGGCATCGGAAAAAAGGCGCTGTTTTTCAACCAAGCCGGAGCGGATGGCAAAGTCCGCTTTTGCGGCCGCATAACCGTCCAGATAATATTCTCCGTCCTCTACGCCAGTGCCTTTATAATCCCGCTGCCATGTGACAAACATATATCCGTATTCAGTTTCTCGGCCAGCCAAGACAGTACCGTTGAACTCTGCCAGCAGCCGAAAATCTTCGTCCAACGCCTCAGCCTCCAAAAGCGGTGCCCTTTCTATCGCAGTCAGGTATTCACGAACCTCCATGGAAAAGGGCGCCACCTTATGATATAACTCGCTTGCTTCGGGAGAGCGAATGTCACCAGGGAAGATGCACATATACCCGCTGGGTTCCACATGGCAGGCGGAACGGCCATTTATCAGGATTGGCAGTGCGTTTCTTTCTGGCGGAGCAGTTTCAATATCATGTTTGGAAAGGACGCGGGAGAGCTCTTTGAAAAAGTCTTTGACCATATGAATTTCCTCCTTGTTCTGATGTTGAAATGCAAAAAGGGCGCTGACTTCATTGGCTCTTAATCAAGCCGTTAAAATCAGCGCCCTTTTGCAGTTTCGGTTTGTTGGGTTGTGCGGGTTTTGGGTAGCGCCCTTTTATCTTTGACAGCCCTCTCAAAAAGGGCGCTACGATTTATTGTTCTACTTGTGAGTTTGAGTCCTGTCAGGGTGAAGCATTACCCCTCATAAATCTACGGAAAAAGGGCTTCCACTTTTTATAGTGGAAGCCCTCGAAAGGCACGGATTTACTGGCTTTACAGCCAATAAATCATTTTCGCCTTGTCTTTTTGGTGCGAGTGGTCGGAGTCGAACCGACACATCCGTAAAGATAACGGTTTTTGAAACCTATCCAATGCGTTTGGTATAGTTAAGTTTATCAGTGAAACGCAGTGATTACAAGGGTTTTATAATTTCAGTGTTGGGGATGTAAACGTTAATTTAGGGATACCTTTGAATCGATTGTTTCACTTTTTCATAATGATGCCTCAATAGGGTCATGCTCTTTATTACCGACATATGTAACCATTTGTCGAAAAGCAGGGATTATCTTCTTGCCAGAAGAAATTCCTTTTATATTTAAATAGGAGGTGGCCGCAATAGGAATTCACATAATCCTATAAGGACCGATAAAAACAGCCCCGGGAATTATTGTCCCCGGGGGTTTCACATCCTATAAAGAAACCATTTACAGGTTTGTAGTTCAAACTTCAAATCATACCGCCTTAGCTTTCCGTCAATGTCGCTCTGACACGAGTAGATTTTCATCGGGTTCCCGGCCAGCTTCTCCTCGCTAACCCTGAGGATTTGCTCCACGTTGATGACCTTGTCCTTATGTTGAAACCTCGCCGGAGCAGGGTAAATCACTCATATTGTATTCCGCCTATTTCATTATTTTTAATGAAATCAGCAAAAGCGATAATCAAAGCTTATGAAGCCTCAATCATGAATTATCTGTAACAATAGCCTTATGATTTGAGTATAATTTTGGTAAAAGTAATACAGATCGGAGGGATTGAATTGCCTGTATTTGGAAGCAGGGATTGGTATGGGAACCTTGCCTGTAACTTCATGTATGTTCAGGGAATCAGCGACTTTGATGATAATAGCAGTGTTAGACTTACACAAGATGATGCAGAACAAAGGCTTTCTATCACTTTACGAATAGGGAAAGATAAAACTCCCAAATACCTCTTTTACGATCAGATAGTTTCCATCGAAATTAAGAAGAAGCATGGAACAAGAAATCGCGATTTCTCTATCAGTTATCATCCGGCAAATAACCCTGACGATGTAAAGATTCTTCTATTCGAGATTGTCGATGCTTCTCTCCATTGGAGAAAATTCATAGGGGCACTCAAGAGTAAAATTCCTCAGCCACCTGAACCTGAACAACTTGATTCTCAGCCTGAGCCAGAAGTTTCTCAATATCTCTAGGAAATCATCTTCAAAGACGGTAAAAATGCCAGATCATAAAGAACTGGCATTTGCTTTGTAAGAGAGGCTAGAGGCGCTGTGACGTTAGCCTTAGAAATTGGCGCCAGAGCCGGCGAGATCCAAGCCCTAAAATGGATAATGGCGAAAAAGCAAAGCGAAGCCAAAAGCGAAGTAAACTAAAAAAGGCCAACCCCAAAGGGCTGACCTCAGCTTAAATCAAATGTTCCACTTTTGTTCCACCTAATTTTTATTATTTCGAATATCGAAGAAATAAAAAATCCCTGCAATGTCTGCAGGGATTGGCTTTTCGATTGGTGCGAGTGGTCGGAGTCGAACCGACACATCCGTAAAGATAACGGTTTTTGAGACCGTCGCGTCTGCCTGTTCCGCCACACTCGCATACTGCCTGAGCAGGTCACCTCGGCAACAGGTGACTTAGATATAATAGCATAGAATTTGAAAATGTGTCAAGCCTTCTCTTCAAATTCTCCGTAGTTCATAAGTTTTTCATAACGCATAGTTCGCAGCTCATCCGGTGGGAGTTCTCGAAGTTCCGCCAGGGCTTCGGCAATGGTTTTCTTCATTTCCTCGGCGGTCCGCTCCACACTCCGGTGGGCTCCTCCCAGGGGTTCCTTGATAATGCCGTCGGCGATTCCCAGCTCCAGGAGATCCTGGGCGGTGAATTTTAAAGCGGAAGCCGCTTCCTTCGCTTTGCCCGGATCCTTCCAGAGAATTGACGCACAGCTTTCCGGAGCAATGACCGAGTAGAAGGAATTCTCCAGCAGCAAGACCTTGTTCCCCACACCTAAGGCCAAGGCGCCGCCGCTGCCTCCCTCCCCGATCACGGTGCAAATAATCGGAACGCTGTACCCAGCCATGGCCTGTAAGCAGCGGGCAATGGCTTCCCCCTGCCCCCGTTCCTCCGCTTCAAGATCACAAGCCGCACCGGGAGTATCGATAAAGGTGAGGATGGGGCGGTGGAATTTTTCCGCCTGATCCATCAGGCGGAGAGCCTTCCGGTATCCTTCCGGATGGGGCATGCCAAAGTTTCGCTGAATATTCTCCTTAGTCCCTCTCCCTTTGATATGGGAAACCACCGTGACGGGAATCCCTTGAAAGATGGCGATACCGCCGACGATAGCCTTGTCGTCGGCAAAGAGACGATCCCCTTTGAACTCCATAAAATCCTCAAAAAGCAGAGGGGCATAATCGTAAAAATTCGGTCGTTCCATATGGCGGGCAATCTGAACCTTTTGCCAAGGTTCCAGGTTGCCGTAAATTTCTTTTCTTAATCGTACCAGTCTGCGCATGAGCTTGGAGATTTCCGGCGAAAGATTGATATCCTTCTCTTTGGAGAATTCCTGCAGCTCCGCGATCTTCTGTTCAAGCTCAAGAATTGGCTTTTCAAAATCAAAATGTTGAGCCATTAAACTGCCCCTTCCTGATGATAACGCAGCAAACGTCCTAGAACCTTTCTCATCTCTGCTCGTTCCACTACACAATCAATCTGTCCGTGGCTCTGATTGAATTCAGCAGTCTGGGCACCTTCCGGAAGTTCTTTACGCATGGTTTGCTTGATGACACGGGGACCTGTAAAGCCGATCAGTGCACCCGGTTCAGCGATATGTATATCTCCTAAGGAGGCATAGCTGGCTGTGACTCCTCCGAAAGTAGGATCGGTCAATACGGAAATATAGAGCAGCCCTTCCTCGGCCAAACGCCCTAAGGCCGCGCTGGTCTTAGCCATTTGGTACAAGGAGAGGATTCCCTCCTGCATGCGTGCTCCGCCGGAGGTGGAAAAAATAATCACCGGACAGCGCAGTTCGATAGCCCGCTCAATAGCGCGGGTAATCTTCTCTCCGGTCACAGAGCCCATACTGCCCATCATGAAGTTCCCCTCATTAAAAGCCAGAACCACCGGCATTCCTTCGATGCTGGCCTGGCCTGTAAGTACGGATTCCGAAACATCGGATTTCTGATAGGCTTCCGCCAGCTTTTCCTCATAATCGGGAAAGCTCAGCGGATTCGTGGTCTGAAGCTCCCGATCCCATTCTGCGAAACTCCCCGGATCAACCAGATGTTCAAGTCTCTCCCGGGCCGGGATGCGGAAATGATAACTGCAGGTCAGACAGACTCTTTGGTTCTCCACCAAATCCTTATTAAACAGCGCTTCGCCGCATTTAGGACATTTCACCCAGAGACCGTCAGGGAGCTCTTTGCGGGTGGATTCCTGTTCCGGAGAGGGCTCGTCGAAATAAGCCAGCCCCCCTTCCGAATTTTTCGGAGGCAGCGAACTGAGAGTTGCGTATTTGCGTTTTTTACGAAATATATCTTTTAACATACCTAGCTCCCCATATAGCTAGTAATAATTTCATGAGCTTCTTCCGCCTCTGACTCAGGGACCAGGATCTCCACCGATGCGTGATCCCCCAGATGAGCTGAGCCAATGGGTCGAAGCTGAACCAGCATTCCTTCTTCAGAAAGGGCTTTTTTATACTTCTCGGCAATTGCTTTATTGGGCGCAATATAAATAACGGTCCACATGGCAAATCCTCCTTGTTCAAAAAGAGAAACATACCCTTTATTCTGTAGATTAAGTACCATAGGTACTAATTTAAAGACCAGATAATATTTTTCATAATAACACAGGGAAAAGCATCTTGCAAGAAAGCCTGTCCGTGCTTTAGTCATCAATCTCTGGGTGATATTTCCTGTAAATAGCCCTTTCCACATGGGGCGGGACGAATTCACTGATGTTGCCCTTTAAGCTGGCGGCCCATTTAATCGAGCTGGAACTGATAAACGAGAATTCGCTCTGAGTCATTAAGAAAATCGTTTCAATATCCGCAGCCAGCTTTTTGTTCATCAGGGCTAATTGGAATTCATATTCAAAATCCTGCATAGCTCTTAGGCCCCGGATGATGGCATTGGCTCCGCATTGTCTGGCAAACTCCACAGTCAGCCCCTCGAAGCCTCTGATTTTGACCTGGGACAGCTCCTCGGCAGCGGTCTCCAGGAGCTGAATACGTTCTTCCAGGGAAAAAAGGGTGGTTTTATTGCTGTCTACAGCTACGGCAACGATCACTTCATCGAAAAATTCCGTCGCCCTTTTCAGTATATCCAAATGCCCATTGGTCACGGGATCGAAAGTTCCGGGATAAATTGCTATTCGCACTTGTCCTGCTCCTTTTCGCATCGTTTTTACATGGCATTGACCTTCCATACCACATTGCTTTCCCCTAGTATGTTTGACAAGGCCTGAACCAATTCCTCCAAATCATTCACCCAAAGTTCCCGGTTTCCTTGAATCAGTTTTTTATCCTGCTCAAAATAGAAGAGCACCGGATGGGTTCCCGAATAATGACGCAGGATCGGCAGGGCCTCTTCGAGAAGAGGCGTCCCTTCGTAAGGAAATCTTAAGTAAAGCTTCCGGGCAGGTACTGCACCGGGCTTCGCGGAAGGTACTGCACTAAGCTTCGGGGGAGACTGGGTTGAGGGCTGAGTTGGCGGCTGGGTTCGAGTCTGAGCTTTCTCCCGGGTCTGAGTTTTCTCGTAGTCCTTGTACCCTATCGGTTTAGTTCGCTCTGCCCCATTCTCCAGATCCGTGATACGCTCCGCAAAAATCTTGCGTTCATCATCCCGGATGTTGTATCTTCCTTCCACCACCACGACCTGATCCTCCGTCAAACGGGCACTTTGGGCAAAAATCCGCGGGAACACCAAAACATCTATAGTTCCGGTTAAATCCTCCAGCACAAAGCTGGCCATCATTTCCCCCCGTTTGGTCACGGTGGTGCGGTATCCGGTGACGATTCCCCCCAGGATGACCTTCTTTTCCTCATCGCCTTCGAGACAGGTCAGAATATCCTCAGAGACAGCATTCTTTAGCTTGGGAAGAACACTTTCCAGAGGATGGCCGCTGAGATAAAGACCCAGATATTCCTTTTCCATCGTCAGGAGTTCTCGAGGAGAATATTCTTCGACATCAGGGAGTTCAATCCCTTCATCCAAGTCGTCCCCAAAATCGAACAGGGAAATTTGTCCGCTCTCTTTATCCCTTTGGCGCTGCTGGGCTATCTCCAGGATAGAATCCAAGGCTAAGAGTCCTTGGGCCCTTTTACACAGCAAGCTGAAAGCTCCGGCTTTGAGGAGGCTTTCCAGGACCCGCTTATTGAGGACCTTGGCATCCACACGAATGCAGAAATCATAGAGGGAGTCAAAAAGGCCTTCCTGACGGGCCTCAATGATTTTCTCCACCACATTGACCCCCACATTGCGGATAGCCCCTAAGCCAAAGCGAATGCCCCGGCCTTCAATGCTGAAGCCCACCTGACTGTACTGAACATCCGGAGGGAGAATTTCAATCCCGCTTTGCCGGGCTTCATGAATATAAAAGGACACCTTATCCGCCGAGCTCATCACGGTGCTGATTAAAGCCGCATTAAACTCCAGCGGATAGTTGGCTTTAAGGTAAGCTGTCTGATAAGAAATCACGGCATAGGCTGTGGCATGCCCTTTATTAAAGCCATATTCGGCAAACTTGGCCATCAAGTCAAAGATTTCCGCAGCTTCCTTTTCCGTGAGGCCGAGTTTTAGGGCACCGGGAATAATCTCCTCGCCGCTGGGGCTCTGCAAACCATAGATAAAGCTTTGCCGCTCTTCTTCCATGATCTCCTTTTTCTTTTTCCCCATAGCCCGCCTCAACAGATCGGCGCGTCCCAGGGAATAACCTGCTAAATCCCGGGCAATCTGCATGACCTGCTCCTGGTAGACGATCACCCCATAGGTGCTTCTGAGAATGGGCTCCAGCAGGGGATGCAGGTAAGAGACGTTTCCCCCATGCTTGCGGCGGATAAACTCTGGAATCTGCTCCATGGGGCCGGGACGGAACAGGGCGACCACCGCGATAATATCTTCAAAACAGGATGGTTTCAATTCTTTAAGTACATTGCGCATCCCCCCGCTTTCCAGTTGGAAAACACCGGTGCTGTTGCCCAGGGAAAGCATGTCAAAAGTGGCCTTGTCATCCAGGGGCAGGCTTTGCAGATCCAGCACTTCCCCCCGATTCCCCTCAATTTGCTTTAAGGTTTCCTGGATGATGGTCAGGTTGCGCAGCCCCAGGAAGTCCATTTTAAGGAGGCCCACTTCTTCCACCGTCTTCATGGGGAATTGGGTCATGGTGAAGCCTCCGTCGGAAGTCCTTTGCAAGGGGATATAGGTATCCAGAGCATCCTTGGCGATCACCACACCGGCGGCATGGGTGGAAGCATGACGAGGCATTCCTTCGAGGGAGCGGGCGATTTCATAGAGCTTCTTAATCTCCCCGTCCTCTTCCAGGAGCTTCACCAAATCGGGGGATACAGCCAGGGCTTTCTCCAAGGTCATACCTAAGTCACTGGGGATCGCTTTGGCCACTTTATCCACCCGGGCCAGAGGAATTCCCAGCACTCTGCCCACATCACGAATGGCCGCTTTGGCGCCCATGGTTCCAAAGGTAATGATCTGACAGACCTTATCGGCGCCGTATTTTTCCATAACATAGTTGATCACCCGCTCCCGGCCGTCCGGGTCAAAGTCTATATCAATATCCGGCATGCTGATCCGCTCCGGATTTAAAAACCGCTCAAAAAGCAGATCGTGCTGCATCGGTTCTACAGTGGTAATCCCCATCAGATAAGCTACCATACTGGCGGCGGCAGATCCCCTGCCCGGCCCCACGGCAATACCATTTTGACGGGCATACTGACAAAAGTCCGCCACGATCAGAAAATAGCCGGAGAACCCGGTTTGGGCGATGACTCCTAATTCATAATCCAGCCGCTCTTTTTCTTCGGTCCTTTGGTTGGGGTAAAAAAGCGGAAAAGCTTCATAGCATTTTTTTCTCAGATAGGTATCCAGGGTATAGCCTTCCGGAACCTCAAAGACCGGCAAATAATTGTCCCCGAATTTAAAGTCTACCTGACAGCGCTCCGCGATCCGGGCCGTGTTCTCCAGAATCTCCGGATGCTCGCCAAACAGCAGATTCATCTCCGCTTCCGATTTCAAGAAAAACTCCTCGCTGGAAAAGCTCATACGGCTGGCATCGGTAAGGTTCTTTCCAGTCTGAATGCAGATGAGCACATCCTGGATAAAGGCATCCTCTTTGTTGACGTAATGGACATCGTTGGTGGCTACCATGGGAATCCCTGTTCGGCGCTGCACCTCAAACATTCCCGTATTAACCCGCTGCTGCTCCTCCAGGCCATGGTCCTGGACTTCCAAAAAGAAATTCCCTTTGCCGAAGATCTCTTCATACTCCAACGCACTCTCTACCGCTGTCTCCAGCTGATTATTGAGGAGATACTCCGAGACTTCTCCCGCTAAGCAGGCACTTAAGGCAATCAGTCCCCGGCTGTGCCTTCTCAGGATATCCTTGTCCACCCGGGGTTTATAATAAAAGCCCTCGATATGAGCCATGGAGACAAGTTTAATGAGGTTTTTGTACCCTTCTTCATTTTCAGCCAGCAGCACAAGATGGCGGTTGTTGTCATCCCGTCCCGGCACCTTCTCCGTCCGCCGGTGCGGGGCCACATAAACTTCACAGCCAATAATGGGCTTAATGCCGGCCTTTTTGCAGGCTTTATAAAAATCAATAATACCATACATGACACCGTGATCGGTAATGGCCACCGAGGGCATACCCAGCTCGACGGCTTTTTTCACCAGTTTCTCAATCCGGGCCGCCCCATCAAGAAGGCTGTATTCCGTATGGACATGGAGGTGAACAAATCCCATAATCAGACCTCCTTTTTGTACTAGTGTCATGACACGTTCACTTTCAGACAAGTCATTTGGCGAAATGTGAGCGGGTCATTACACTATCCCCATTATGAAAGAAAGACCCTGATAACTCAAGGCCTTTTCCCCTATTTAATTCAACTATTAACTAAGAAACCTTTTTATCGCCCATTCTGGCGGTCATCAGGGCTTTGGCCAAAAGCTGGTTATTGGAATAGACATCAATCTCAATATTGCAGTGCTTTTTCGCCACCAGCAGCAATTTGACCGTAATGCGGACTTCCGTCCCTACGGGGATGGGCTGCAATTGATAGAAGGTAAAATTCTCTGTAATCGCATCCAGCCGGTATTGCTTGCGCAGGGCAATGTATCCGGCCATATTCATTAAGGTCACTAAAACTCCGGGACTGGCGGAACCAAATTCATTGATCATAAACCGGGTAATCTCGCCCTCGATAGTCAGGTACTCGGGGTCCTCCACATAACGGAAACCGCTTAAAATCAGATTATCCACGGTTTCACCAAACTGAGGCTGCTTCTGGATCTGCTGATAGGCTTCCAAGACGTCCTGCAAGCTGATAATGCCGATCAGCACTCCTTGGTCAACCACTGCGGCGATCTCCCAGCCTTCCCAAAGCATAATGCGGGAAATATGGGTTACGGAGTCTTCCCTGCCCACCACATAAGGGTTGGGATTCATCACTTCCACCACGGAAGTATTCATCTCGGCGCCGGCTACATCGATGGCCGTAATCATGCCGACCACGATATTCTCCTCGTCCACAACGGGAAAGCGGCTGTGGGTGGTTTGCTGTGAAAGCTCGTGCCAATCTCCTACGGTGGCACGGGTGGTCAAATAATTCACATCCTTGACCATAATGTCCTCAACTAAAATAAGCTCTTTTTCAATCAAACGATCATAAAGGGCCCGGTTGATCATGGTGGTCACGGCAAAGGTATCATAAGGGGTCTGAATAATAGCCAGATGATTGGCTTTAGCCAGTTGGATGATATCCTCCTGGGGTTCAAATCCTCCGGTAATCAGCAGAGGGGAGCCTTTCTGCAAAGCAAGCAATTGGGCATCGTGACGATTCCCTACGATACACAAAGAATTGTCTTCTAAGTATCTCTCCATGGCGTCCAATTCCATCGCCGCAATCAAAAACTTGTTGGGCGAGTTATCCAGACTTTCAAAACCGCAGAGCACAATCCCTTCAGCAATTTGCGAGACTTCACGCAAGGTTAAATCTTCAATGCGCCGTTCCTTAGCTCCTTCAATACGGATGGTCCCCACTTTGGGGATGGAACGGACATATCCTTTATTCTCTGCTTCTTTAATGGCCCGGTAAGCGGTTCCTTCGCTGACATCAAGCTCTTTGGCAATAAAGCGGACAGAGACCTTGCTGCCTACGGCAAGGCCTTCAATGAAACTTAAAATTTGTTGATGTTTCGTCTGACTCAATCGTAACGCTCCCTACTTTATCAAGCGATTTTCAGACTCAATTATACCACATCCGGTGGTCTGAAAGGCATATTCCCGGTTTTATTTTGAAAAATATTTTGTCGAATCAGCAACTGTTATATAATTCAAAGCCAAGCTAATCCAGGGAATTCTCGTTCTCCTGCTGGCTTCTGCTTTTGATGCGCTGGGTCATTAAGCCCCCGATTTTTCCGGCCTCTTTTGCTGAAAGTGAATGCCAGCCCTTTAAGCGAACCTGATCGATAAGGCCTAATTCTGCGGCAATCTCCATTTTCAACGCTTCCAGCGGATCTGTTCTTTTCAGCTTAATATGTTTACCTTTCATCAAATCATCCCCCTGCTCATCCCTTGTCCCTCGAAATACGGACAAAGGTGCCTTTTCTCAATGGGTTGTTGTTTTAGGCGACAGCGACCCTCAACATAGTAATAGCAATTAGCTGCACAAGGTCTTCGTGTCATTGTGAATCAACTCCTTATCCAAAACTTGCCAGGCGCAGAGTGTTTACCGGCAACAGCGTCCGATGAGCCGCGTTATCTATCCATCGCTTATTTAAAGCATAGATAGGTATAAAGAGAGTTTCTCCGAAACACCCATAAAAAATACCCACCTAAACGGCAGGTATTAAAACAATAACTCTATCAATTATTAATTAAATGATAAGATTAAATGATCAGAGATTGGCCAGGGGCTAAAATCTCCCCTTTGCTGGCCGGGAACTTTCTCTTTAAAAGCTCGATGAACTCCTGAGGGTCCTGCTGGATAACCGGAAAGGTATTATAATGCATGGGAATCAAATAACTGGGCCTTAAGAGGGTAGCGGCATAGACCGCTTCCTCCTGCCCCATGGTGTAGTTGTCCCCAATGGGCAGCATGGCGGCTGCCAAGGGGTGCCGCCGTCCGATCAGCTCCATATCCCCGAAAAGCCCCGTATCCCCCGCATGATAAATCCACTTGCCATCCATCTGGATCAAAAATCCGCAGGCCATACCGGCATAAGTAAAGGATTCTTCTTCTCCCGGCGGTTCAAAGACCGAGCCGTGCAGGGCTTGGGTCAAACGCACCGTGCCAAAGTTAAAGGTATGCTTGCCGCCGATATGCATGGCATGGGTCTTCGCCCCATACCTGGCACAGAGACGGGCCAGCTCAAAGACACAAATAAGAGGGGCTCCGGTCTTTTGTGAGAGTTCGATGGCATCCCCTAAATGATCGGAATGCCCGTGGGAAACCAGAATCCCGTCCAGGTGAGTGAAATGTTCCGGCCCCACATCGGCTGCCGGGTTCCCCTTCAGGAAAGGATCAATCAGTATTCTGCCCTTTTCCCCAATGATTTCGAAGCAAGCATGACCGTGAAAGCGAATTTCCATTTTTACCACTCCTTAAGTGCAACTCATCAACACTCATTATTCTTATTTGCTGTGCTTCCGGCTCATGACACTGAGCAAGGCGGTACGACGCATTAAAATGATCACCAAGAGAGCAAAATCGGCGCTCAAAAGGGCGGCCGCCCAAACCCAGGAGCCCAGGGCGCCTAATACGGCCGCCATGCCAAAGCATCCGCTCATGGCGTAAAGGAGCAGCACAGCCTGAGGCTGGCTAAAGCCGGCATCCAACAAGCGGTGATGAAGATGTCCCCGATCCGCCGTGGCGATGGAATGGCCCCGCAATTTTCTGCGGATGATGGCAAAGGTCATATCTGTCAAGGGCATACCTAAGACAAGGAGAGGAAACACCAGGCCCAGGACCGTGGCTGTTTTCAGCAACCCCATAATCGAGATTCCGCCGATAATATAGCCCAGAAACATACTCCCGGAATCCCCCATAAACACCCGGGCCGGATGAAAATTAAAGAATAAAAAGCCTAAGGCCGCACCGGCTAAAGCCAAGGTCAGATGGGCTTCTGTTACTTCATTGATGCGGATGGCCGACCAACAGAGCAACAGGGCAGCTTCAAAGCAGATCCCTGCGGCAAGACCGTCCAAACCATCGGAAATATTCACTGTATTCACCAGTCCGACAATCCAAAAAACTGCTAAGACTAAGCCAAGCCATCCTAAACCAATGGACGCAAAATCCAATTTCATCCCGATGATGGGAAGAGAAATCTGACTCATGGAAAAACCGAAGAAAAGCAAAAGGGCAGCCGCAATAATCTGCCATACCAATTTCACCATGGGGCGCAGGTCAAATATATCGTCCACCACCCCGACGATAACAATAATCGTACTGCCGAAAAACAATCCCCAAATCTGCCTATCCCATATACCCATAATGATCACGGCAATCCAGAAGGCTGCATAGATAGCAATGCCGCCGATCCGGGGAATAGGGGTCTTATGTACGCGGCGGCCTCCCGGGTAATCGATGGCTCCCCAACGTCTCCCCAGTTTCATGGACAAGGGAGTGGCGATAACGGCAATGATTAAGGCAATAACAAAGGTTAAAACAAAGGTCATGTCTTTTCCTCCAGAAGTCAAACAATACTACATCTTAAGTGAAACAGTCCTACATTCTATATGAGTCCCGGGTTTCCCCACTGGCGCAAGGCCTCATAGACCACCACAGCTACAGAATTGGAAAGATTTAAGGAGCGGGCATCGGCACGCATGGGCAGGCGCAGAGTCGTCTCCGGATAGCGTGCCAGAATTTCCGGAGAGAGCCCCTTTGTTTCTTTGCCAAAGAGAATATACCCTCCCTGTTGGTAGTGAATATCTGTATGGAGGCGTTGTGCCTTGGTGGTTGCCAGGTAGCGGGGGCCTTGGGGATTCTTGGCTTCGAATTCAGCATAGTTTTCGTAAATGTGAATATCCAGCATATCCCAATAATCCAAGCCGGCTCGTTTTAAGTGCTTATCGCTTATTTCAAAGCCTAAGGGTTTGACCAAATGCAAGGCGGCTCCTGTAGCGGCGCAGAGCCTTGCTACATTGCCTGTATTGGGGGGAATCTCAGGTTCGACTAATACTATGTTAAGATGTGCCATTAATCTACATATCCTTTCGCAATGCGCAATAAATCATCACTCTATTATACCCTAAATCTTGAAAATGCCCAAGAATGTCTCACTAATTTGTCCAAAAAAGGGTTGGATTCTGCTTAAAGTAGATTAACAATCAAGTTTTTTCGTGATATGATATTTTTTAGAATCTTCTTCCTTTCTCCCTATCCTATATAATAATTTGCATTATTCTCTCTTGTTGTATTACAGAACAGTGTGATATGATGTTTTAAAACTTAATTGAAAGGAGTTTGTTCATGCTCACACATGATGAACGTAAGCTTCTCGAACTCATTGCCAATGATTTCCGCTTATCCCTTGAAGAGCTTTCGATTCAGACCGGTTTGTCGGAAGAATTTATAGAAGAGCGCCTTAAGCAATGGGAAGAAGAAAAAATTATTGCTCAATACTGTCCACTGATCAATTGGGAACGGACCGGCGAACCCATCGTAACCGCCTTAATCGATGTTAAGGTTCTTCCTCAGAGAGGTTATGGGTTCGATAAAATAGCCCGCCGTCTGCAGAAATTCCCTGAGATCAAAGCGGTTTACCTGATGTCGGGGGGGTATGACCTTTCCCTTTTAATTGAAGGGAAAACCATGCAGGAAGTGGCCTTATTTGTGGCCGAAAAACTTGCTCCCCTGGAGCATGTCACCGACACAACCACCCATTTTATCCTCAGACGCTATAAGCAAAACGGCGTGGAACTCCTTGGGGAAGACGATAATCCCGAGAGGCTGGTGATTTCACCGTGAATCAGTACCTTTCACCGATCGCGGCCAATTTACCCCCCTCAGGGATTCGCAAATTCTTTGATCTGGTCTCAACGATGAAAAATGTAATCTCTCTCGGGGTCGGAGAACCGGATTTTGTCACGCCATGGACCGTGAGAGAGAGCGGCATCTTTTCCCTTGAGCAAGGACAAACCATGTACACCAGCAACTCAGGACTTCTGGAGCTGCGGCAGGCCCTCTCCTGGAATATGGAAAAAAAGCTGGGCCTGGAATACAATCCTAATGATGAAATCCTGATCACCGTAGGCGCCAGCGAAGCCGTCGATCTGGCGATGCGCGCCCTGCTCGGCCCGGGAGACGCCCTCTTGCTTACAGACCCTGCCTATGTCTCTTACGGCCCTTGTGCAACCCTGGCCGGTGCGGAAGTTCATTATGTTCCCACCCGGGAAGAAGAAGATTTCCGGGTGCGGGTAGAGGATCTGGAGCGGGTCTATACCCCCAACGCCAAGGTTCTGGTGCTCTCCTATCCTAATAACCCTACCGGAGCCATCATGACCTGGGAAGACTACCAACCCATTGCCAAGTTCGTCCAGGATCATGATTTGATCGTTGTGGCTGACGAGATCTATTCGGATTTGAGCTACGGCGGCAGCCATACAGCCTTCGCCAGCTTGCCCAATATGAGAAACCGCACCTTGCATATCAGCGGTTTTTCCAAATCTTATGCCATGACCGGCTGGAGAATCGGCTATGTAGCCGGGCATCATGACTTTATCCAAGCCATGACCCGGATTCACCAATACACAATGCTCTGTGCTCCCATCACCGCCCAGCTGGCCGCTTTGGAAGCGGTCCGCTCCGCTGAACAGGCTATGCAGGATATGGTGGCCACCTATGACCGCCGCCGCCGACTGATGGTACATGGCTTCCGCAAAATGGGCTTATCCTGTTTCGAGCCACTGGGCGCCTTCTATACCTTCCCCAGCATCAAAGCTACCGGGTTGACCTCGGAGGAATTTGCCAATGAGCTTCTCCAGGAAGAAAAAGTAGCCGTGGTTCCCGGCACAGCTTTCGGCCCCTCAGGAGAAGGACATATCCGCTGCTCCTATGCTTATTCCACGGAACAGATTCAGGAAGCCTTAACCCGGATGGAGCGATTCGTCAGCAAGCGCATCAAGTAAGAAGCCTTTCCTTTTACTGTATAAAGCAAACTACGCTGGAATATACCCAGGAACATCGCGTTCTTGGTACATTCCAGCGTAGTTTTATTGAGGAGCTGCTTTATGCCTTTTACTAAGCCTTATTTTTCATAAGAAATTAGGTCAAAAGACACCGTAAATTCTGCCGGATTACTTCGGATCAATGAACCAATCCGCTTTAATGTGAAAGGGATTCTCTCCTTATACAATTTCTCAAGTTCATCCAGCAATATCCTGTCTTCTCTTCGCTGCGCTACCTCATAATAAGCATAAACGGTTTCCATTTTCTCAATAAGGCTCAGCATTTCAATGTCATTGAAATATTTCATTCCTGATTTAAGGGCGGACCAGATATCCAGCCTATCCGCCAAATAAGAAATCTGTGCAAAAAATTGAGGAATCCCATTATTGGCATGACCATATAGAACTTGAAACAGGAACAATGCTCGTTGCCCGTTAGTCAACTGCATAATGATCTGCGACTTTGTTGCCGGGGCTTTCCCGCGTACTTTTCGAATAATCAGTTCGACATATATCCATATGAGTTTTTCATCATCAAGCATATGGAATTCTTGCTGGTTCATGAGTATCACCTTCAATTAAATCATATATGAAAACTATTTTGCACAGGTTCTATATAAAAATCGCCCATAACCTATTTCTGCTGCATTTTTCATTAATTCGCCATTTAACCATAATGCAGTATCTGAAAAGTTCCTATCGGATAATGGCCATTTGGCATATTGCTTTGACAAATAATCTGCGTCCGACAAATCGATTAAATATGAAACCCATTTATCGTGCAGGAAGTTTATTGTTGCTTTTGCTTTTTCAACACTTCCTGGCCAAGGAATATCCTCTTTTTTTAAGGTGCCCTTATCAAAATTATAATCCAATGCAGTGCTCCACCAATATATAATATGCCACAAAGTCCAGGCAATGCTGGGTGGACCAGACTCGTAACTCTCGGTTTCAGGCCAGTCTATACACCAGCCTTCTTCCTGCTTGTATACCTGTAGTCCCGAGGAATTGAATACCCATAACGCCTCTGCTTCCTTAAGATCGTTCATATGATAAAGATAAAGCTGCCAGCACATGTCCAGCTGAAATAATATATTCTCTTTCATGATTATACCTCTCTGTTTATACCTGCGCATTATAAAAAAATTGTGATTAGATTTGCCTTCTACTTTATTTTCTGAGCGGGAAAACGGTCTGATACAAGATTTAAAATAATATTATGCTCAAGCAAGGCCTTTAATCATGAGAGGACTAACGCAAATCCTTCTGTACAGCCAATCACTTGATCTACAATCTCATCACCATCTCCCTTAAACCCGGTATTCGAAATGCTAACGAAAGTAGCGTTATCTGGCCTTCCCGTTCCAATACCTTATCACTTTACATATAGATAAAAGAACCCGAGATTAACTCGGGTTTGTGTTTCATATGGTGGAGATGATGGGACTCGAACCCACGACTTCCTACATGCGAAGCAGGCGCTCTCCCAGCTGAGCTACACCCCCACATTTTAGAGAACTGAACATTATTATAGATCTATTTTGCCTTATACTCAAGATCCCATCTTCACCAAACCGTTGTTTAAGAGCTAATGATTTCTGCAATTCGCGGGCGGACATGGTTTCCACCTTGCTGACTAAACAAAAGGACTTAAATCGCAGTGATTCAAGTCCTGCCAAAAGGCACAGTCCAATCGTCAGATAAAGTACTCTATTGTGCTTTCCGCCGTTTTTTGCGTGATTTTATTGTATAAGATAATCGCTTCCCGGGCATCTTTAGGTCCCAGCGCATAAATTTCCGAACTTTCCTGATTAAAATAGCTAAATGGAACCTTGCGATTCATTTGCATGGGGGCATCGGCAATGAGTTCAATACCCTCTTCTTCAAAAGGCTGTTCACGATAGTATGGATCAAACAGATAAATCCATTCATTCTCGTTATCTATACCCGTCAAAAGGACATAGTGCTCTTCTCCGTAATAAAGGCGTACGACGACAACGCCTCCTTGCTGAAGCGCCATAACGATTTTACTTGTCTGGCCAATAAAAACATTTTCCTTGGTCAGATAAGCGATTTCAATGGGAAAATCTTTAGCCTTGCCGAATTGACCCAGCCAATTGCTGATAAACATCATGGCCATGGTGGAGGTTCCTTTTTTGCCGATCTCTCCCTTGTCATTGTAGACATCCAGACAATAAAGCATAATATATTTAATGACATCGGGCGGTATTTCTTCCCGTTCAAAAAGAAAGCTGATGGCATTCATCATCGTTGTTGGCCCGCAGTCGTATTCGGTCGCTTGATAACTTAACGGAACTTTCATTGGCCTCAGCTCAATTCCAGGTAATCATTATTAACTTATTATACAAATATCAAGCCATTGGAACAACCAAGCAACGATAGATCAATCAACAAATCAAAAAGCTCAGCATATAGCCAAGCTTTCCCCCCTATCTTTCATAACCAAAAGATTTATACTCAATTTTCTCCCATTTTCGTATTCGGCTTATCTGCTTTCACAGTATTTTTTATAGGCTGCTAAACGCTCACTAAGGTCAGCTGTTTTATCGTCGGTGAACCCCTCTTCGTCATCTAACCACCACAAAGCATCCTGCAAATGGGATTCATCTGCAAACTTCAGATTGCCATCCGTATTGAGCAAAACCACACTGTTTTCGAGATAAGCGTTTACCTTATGCATAAAGGCAGCAATTTCAGCGGGGTTGAAGGAAAGGTGAACCGGGCTGCCAAAATTTATATCAAAATATACAGCGTTACTGTCGACTATGACTTCGTTGCCGGATGAATCAAGAAAAAACAAATCGTAGCGATAGTGGCACATTCCCTGAGACATATAAGGGGAATAGCGCAAAAGATAGTCTGCCCCATCCCATTGGCATAGAAAAAGGGCAAGCCAGCCCATATGAGCCGTAGCAGCCTCCGTTTTCCATAGGATAGGATCTTCAGAATTGCCGATCTGCAATTCAAAATACTGTCCATTATCAAAAGCTATCACTTTTACCGTTTCCTTGATGCCATCGTGATTAAAATCAGCAATGGCTGAGAGTTCTTCCGCGATTTCTCCTCTACCGCTGGGCAATTCATTCTGTTGAGCATTGCTGTTTACTGTTGTTTCGCTTTGATTATCCCAGGCAGTGAGAGTCACTATTATTGCCACTACAATAATGGATGCAATCCACCGTTTCATATGCGCACCCCTTTGCTTTATATCGGTTTAGACGCAGAACAATACGGGCCATCGAAAACCCTTGCTTTTGATTATGAATATTTTACCATAAAAAAGGAAGAGGGTGTCGCAAAACGTTTGTGAGAAAACGTAATGCGGCCCCCTCTTTTTCTTGAGGAAAAGGCCGAACAAGAGGAAGAGAGCCTCATTTAAGCACTCTTTTGAACACAGCAAAGCAAGGGAAGACCCTTTCCCCTGTAGACCCTCTTCTGTTTTAGATCACGCTGCTTTAAGACGATGTAAATGGCTTCCACAACGCCCCGATTGAATCTTGTTGTGGAGTTTATTTATGTTAAACGCTGTAGCCAACAGCCACAGCTCAATCTGTACTTTCACCTGCCCGCGTAAGAGGAAACGTCGAAAATTCATGTCCTGCTTCAACACACCGAACGCTCCTTCAACTTGGATGGAACGATTGACCCTCAACACAATCCCTTCATCACTCTGGATTCGGGTTTCCATCGCTTGACGCTGTCTCTGAAAGGTCTTGGAGACATAGAGGTTCTTGCTGCGCTCTTCCAGGGGTTTGGGGCTTGAGCCTTTGATGCATTTGGCTTTATGAGGGCAACCCTCACATTGAGTACACGAATAGACGGTGGTCACGATAGGATAGTCGTTTTTGGACTTGGTTTTCTTTTCATAAGCCGCTTGTAGTCTGTGGCCCGCATGACAGATATAGGCATCGCTGTCTGCATCATAGGGCATATTCTCCCGTTTACCGATATCGCTTTTATACTTGCGGGTTTTGGCCCGATCATGGTTGGCGGGCTTGATGAAGGCCATCTGACCGTTGTCTTCGCACCAGGTATAGTTCTCTTCGCTCTCAAACCCTGCATCCGCCACCGGTTTAGTGTAGCCAAGGCTCTTAAGGGTTTTCATCATAGGAATAAAGGTATTCACATCACTGCGCTCCTGAGAGATGAGGGCACTGACGATGTATTCGGCATCGACGGCTAAGACGGCATTGTAGGCCGGTTTGAGCTGGCCATTTTTCATGTGGTCCTCTTTCATCCGCATGAAGGTTGCATCCCGGTCGGTCTTGGAAAAACTGTTTCGCTCTCCGAAGCTGTGGTTGTAGTCATCATAGTTTTTCTGACGAGCCAGATACCCTTCAACCGTTTCAATGGCTCTCTGCAAGGGAGATTTTCTCTTGCCTTTACCATGAACGAATGTCTGCTCACCTTTGAGAGCGTAGAGGTGTTTGCGTAGCTTCTTTAAGTCCTTGGTCCGGATCTTTTCTCTGACATCAAAGCGCAGGCCTAGTTCAGCGGCCAGTTTGGGTAACTCACGTTTCATCTTGGCCTGCATCTTGGTTTCATGGTTTTGAGTGGATTTCTTCCATACGAAACTATACCGGTTGACATCAGCTTCTAGTTTGGTACCGTCGATAAACACGCTGCAAAGGGACAGTTCACCTAATTCGGACAAGAGCTGGACCAGTTGTAAAAATAAATCCTCCATAGCATCCGTCAGGCGTTCACTACGAAAACGGGCAATGGTAGCATGGTTGGGGGCGGGAGCTCGGCCCCACAGGTACATAAAATTGATATCGCGCTGACAAGCCTGTTTCAGCTTGCGAGTGGAATAGGTCCCGTTCATATAGCCGTAGACCACAATTTTGAATAGATTCTCCGGGGAGGTTTCGATTCTCCCAAGGCGGGAGTAAGCAGCGCGCAATTTACTGTAATTCATCCTTTCCAAGACACTGCCCAGAAGCCTTACCGAATCATCGGCCGGGATTAATTCTCCAATATCCATAGGAAGAACCAGTTGATATACACTCCCGTTTGATGTATAATCTGGCCGTAAAGTATGGGCGTTCATCAACTTATATTTTACGGCAAAAGAGGGCTTCTGGCATCTGCCAGTCGCCCTCTTTTCTTATTTTTTTCTGACTGTCTTACTGCGACAGCCCCTTCAAGATAATTCCGGTGGACCTGAAGGGCATCACCACGCCGCCCGGATAATCACCGCTGGTTCACTTCCGGCACGCCATGTACTTTCTACTATTTATCCGCCTTACTATAATAAGGTTGAATCAGCTTCGGAATATCCTGCCCGGTTCGTTCTTCTTCCCAGCTTGGCAGACGGGGATCCCGGAGATTCTTTAAGGCAAGATAAGCATTCCTTTGCAGGATCCCTTTACCCCTCCAGCCGGCTGCTGTGCCTCTCCACTGTTGATTGAATTGTCTTTTCGTCAGGTTCAGGATATCCCAGAGGTCCACTCCTCTGGGGAGAGCTTTCTCCCCGCTTACATCAGGTTCCTTTCCCTCCTGCCCTGCCTTTCTCAATTCTCCTTGACGATCCTCTTTAATCTTATTCAGGATACTCCGTTTCCCTTCTTCGTCACATCTTAATCCGTTATGAGGACAGACTTCCTGGCAAGTATCACAACCAAAGATCCGCTTGCCTAAGGCTGTTCTTTGCCGCTCTGTCAGGGGTTCTTTGCTTTGAGTCAGGTAAGAAAGACATTCGTTGGCTTGAAAGTGCCTTGTTCCTAAGATTTGAGCAGGGCAGGCCCTGATACAGCGTGTACAATTTCCGCATTGCCCGGCAAGGGGCTCATCCGGTGGCAACGCTTTATCCAGGAGCATCAGCCCTAAAGCCACAAAGGAACCCTTCCCGGGAATAATCAGCTGCTGATTTTTCCCCAGCCAGCCCAGCCCGGCCCTGGTGGCCAAAGCCCGTTCATTGAGGGGGCCTGTATCCACCTGGATTTGAGGTGCTTCCCCCCTCCACCCTGCTTCCCCGAGGGAATTGACCAATTGGTGCAAAGCCCGTTTAACTTGGCTATGATAATCTTCCCCCACCGCTGAGCGGGCCAGAACTCCTTCCCCCTTTTGGGGAGGAGCCGAATAAACCAGGGGATACGCTAAAACTACCACGGTCTCACAGGCCGGCCAAATTGCTTTAGGATCCACCCTTTTACGCAGTTCTTTCTCCTCAAAGGAGGTATAATACCCCTGAGCGCTGCGCTCCGCCAAAAACTCGTACAACCCGGCAACAGGTTCGGCATGAGTAAATCCCACCGCTGCAAAGCCTGACTCCAAAGCCAGGTGTCTAAGGCGCTCTTTCCACAGCATCCCTTCTTTTTGATCCACCGAAATCCCCCCTTTCTTCTGCACGCTAATAAACAAAGGACTCTGAATCCAGCTATTCAAAGTCCTCACTTCTCTCTTTTAATACCTTTATTCTATTTCATTTCAGGAAAAATCTCAAACCAATAGAGTCACGCGCTTGGGCCGAAATGAGCATTATTGTCTTCTGTAATCAAAAACATCATGGCGAACGTCAAGCTCAACTTCATTAATCATTACCGTGACATCATCCACCCAGGCGACGGCGGCAGTTTGACAAGGAGAATTCCAGTAGATATTTTTGGATTTGCTTGTTTGATTATTAGTCACCGTACATAAAACAGCATAATCCGTTGTCGCCCCGCCATTGTTTAGGTAAGCTGTAACAGTATAGGTGTTGTTAGGGGAAGCCAATTCTGTTAGTATGTCCTGCCCATTAATACGCTGTACGTCGAAAAATGCCCAATAGATACCATAGCCGGCTATCCCCATCAGCGCTATGAACATTATCGACACTGTTATTAGTTTATTTTTCATTCTGACTCCCCCCATAATCCAAGCGCATTTACTTGGTCGCCCTAAAATAGGCATAAGTCATTGGTTCAGCCTTTTGCCGAACTTCGGCACTTTTGACTTCTCCCAGGAACAGGGTATGAGTCCCCGCATCCAGCTGGCCAATCACTTCCGCTTCCAAGGTAGCCACAGCATTGTCCAGCAGGAGAACTCCGGATTGACCCCGGTGAACATCGGGTAAATCCTCAAACTTACTCCCCTCCCGTCCGGAGCGGTAACCAAAACGCCGGACATAATCATGGCCTTGCTGATTCAGAACAGACACCCCGAAGCGGCCGCTTTGGCTGATCAGTTCATGGGTATAGTTATCTTTATTGATGCCGATGGCTATCCGGGGCGGTTCGGCTGTGATTTGGAAACAGGTGTTGGCGCATTGTCCATTATCCAAACCATCAAAATGAGCCGTAATGATAAATAATCCATAAGAAATACTGTAGAGGGCCTGAATAATAGCCTGTTCATCGTCCAGAGCCGGTGCCGCCCCAGGCTGGTTCACCTTCCCGCTTACGCGGACTTCAGGCTGTTCAGTTTCTTCAAGTCTTTCAAATTGATCCGGGCCCGCCCCGCAAAGGGGACAACTTTCAGGGGGAGCTTCCCCTTCATGAATATAACCGCAGACGATACATCTCCATTTTGTACTCATACCCTTCACTCTCTTTCTCTCTTCGCATAATTTCTTCCTTTAAAATGCTTATATTCCTTCTCCAGAAATCCCGTGGTCAGAGGAATCCAATCGACACTGACAACACGGGTCTTTCTTAAGCTCTCTTTAAAATCCCCCCATTCTCTTCCCTTGATCTTATGCTCTTGGGCAAATTTCTCCAATTCACCCCACTCCAGTTCCTGGTGACGCTTTTGCACGGCCTTATTGGTCTGATGAAGCTTTTCCAGAAGCTCCTCAAAGATTTGCTCCTCCTTAGGCTCCCGCTTCTTCCCCCCATAAAAATCAGCCCGCCATAGTTCTAAAAGCTGATCAACTCTTGTCAAACGATAGGAGCGGCCGTCCCACCCTTTCTCCCAGACGAATTGCCTCACCTTCTGGTTCAGCTGCAGGGCACTGCCCTCGCCGCGGAGTTCCGCTATAAAGCTCAAGGTTCCACTCATATGATTTTCGATCAGCCAGAGCAGCTCCTTTTCACCCCCCTCTCCTTCTTTACCTAAAACCATGGCCAAGCGAAAACGGGCTAAAATCTGACGGGTAAGGCGCCCGCTTTCTTTCTCATGGCCAAGAAAATGGCGTTTGCCATCCCGGACCCATTCGAATCCTCTGCGGCAGGAAGGGTCTTTGCGAATACGCTTTACCTGAATAACCTGAGGATAATGATCCAGACGGGTTCCATGTACTTCCACATAGTCTCCATGGTAGCGATGGAGCTGGCGCCCAAGAATCCGATACTCACCGATGTAATAGCCTTTATCTTCTGCCCAGCATTTCCCCCAGACATAGCACTCCCGACTGGCCACTTCCCATTTCCCCAGATCATGAAACAGTCCGGCCAAGCGCAGAATCGGCTGGGGCGGGGTATTGGCCAGCACCTGCAACGTATGCTCCCAGGCATCTTTAGTATGGTAACGGTTCTGGGCTAAGCCCTGCAGCCTCACCAGCTCCGGCAAGTATAGAGTCAAATACCCCAGTTCATTCAGCAGGCGGATACCTGCTGCCGGGTCAGCCAAGGTTAAGATCCGGCCCAATTCCTCAGAAGTCCGCTCACTGGCCACATGCTTTAACTCAGGCAGAAGACTTTGGGCAGACCTAAAGGTGTCCTCCTCGATGTCCATCCCGTATTGAACACTGAAACGCACCATGCGGAGAATCCGGACCGGATCCTCCCTGAATCGCTCCCAGGGATTGCCGCAAGCCCGCAGAAGCTTATTTTCCAGATCCTCTCTTCCTTGAAGAGGATCAATCAATTCTCCTGTCCGAGCGTCTTGAAAGACAGCATTGATAGTAAAATCCCTTCTTAAAGCATCCGCCTCAAGATCGCCGTCAAAGAAGTTAATATCCATGCGCTGCCCTTGCTGAAACACACTAAGGGTTTGATGCTTTGCCCCTATTTTCAGGGGATGATAGCCCCACTCCCGCAAATGCTTTTCCAGCTCCTCCAAAGGGATGGGGATGATTCCATCCACATCCTTGCCGGGGCGGTTGAGCAAGTGATCCCGGACGGTCCCTCCCACGATGTAAAAGGGGGTTATTGCGGATATCTTTTTAATTAGCTCTTCCTGGTATAAGTCCATATCCATCCCCCTTTTCTGATAGTGCAAAGGGACCCCGGCGGGTCCCTTAACAAAGCACAGTAAGCTTGGGCCCCATCTTGATCTCCCAGGGACTTTCCGGTCCCCACTCCCCATCCAGATCCGAAAAAACAGGCCTTTCCGTAAATACTTTGAGTTCCGAAGTCTGGAATTGAAGGATTTGATCACTGCTTACTTTACCGCCGCCTACCAGATGCAGAAGCATACGCATGGTATCCGGCCAGCCACTATGACGAACGATGACAAAATCCAGTTTCCCGTCATTCAAGGAAGCTTTGGGAATCAATTGTCTGAACCCACCTACGGAAACTCCGTTGACCGCCAAAATAAGCATGGCTTCTTCGCTGATCATGGTTCCTTCCCATTCATATTCCACCTTGAAGGGGCGATAAGTGGGCAGGGTTTCAATACCTTTCAAGTAATAGGCCAATTGACCTAAACGGTTTTTGACATGAACATCCACCTTGGGTGAGACGTCGGTCAGCAAACCGGCACTAAACACATTGACAAAATAACGCCCATTGACCTGTCCCAGATCCATGGCAAAGGGGGAACCCTGTACAATCACTTGGCAGGCTTCGGAAATTTTCTGCGGCAGGCGCAGTCCGAAGGCTAAATCGTTAGCCGTTCCTACAGGCAGGATGCCCAAAGCCGGGCGCTGGGAGGAAGGTATCTTCATCAAACCATTGACCGCCTGATGAATACTGCCGTCTCCTCCGGCAATAACCAAGCGTTCCACATCTGTGCTCAGGGAAGAAGTGTGCTCAATATCTGTGGGGGATTCCGTCCGATGAAGAGTGACTTCATACCCCCCTTCCTGAAACACGCGAATGACCGTGTCCATCTCCTGGATTAAGCGACGGCGACCGGCATAAGGATTATAGATTAGACGAAGTCTCTTCCTATTCATTGAACATATCTCCTTTGGCAACGGGGTAGCTCTATTTCAGATTTTCCGGGTTAAGTCCCTGCAGTTCGGGGATCACGAAGCGGCCATCCTGGCGGATGAGGACATCGTCAAAATAGATTGCCCCGCCCCCGTACTCCGGCCGCTGAATGCAGACCAAATCCCAATGGATGGCCGATTTATTGCCATTATAGCAATCATCATAGCAATTTCCCGGAGTGAAATGGAAGCTCCCGTCGATTTTCTCATCGAAAAGAGTATCCTTCATGGGATGAAGGATATACGGGTTAACCCCAATAGCAAACTCCCCAATATAGCGGGCCCCTTCATCCGTATTGAAAATTTCCTCGATGCGCTGGGTATCATTGGCTGTGGCCTTAACGATTTGGCCATCCTTAAATTCCAGTACGATATTCTCATAAGTAAACCCTTGATATAGGGCCGCTGTATTGTAAGAGATCCGCCCGTTCACAGATTCCCGGAGGGGTGCTGTATAGACCTCTCCATCGGGAATATTCATATGACCATCGCATTTAATCCCTTTCATTCCCTTAATGGAGAAGGTCAAATCCGTTCCCGGACCTGTAATCCGTACTTTGTCCGTCCGCTCCATTAATTGCACCAAAGGGTCCATAGCCAAGGACATTTTAGCATAATCCAGGTTGCAGACATCAAAGTAGAAGTCTTCAAAGGCTTCCACGCTGGTATTGGCCAGTTGGGACATGGAGGCGTTGGGATAACGCATAACCACCCATTTGGTATGAGATACCCGCTGCTCCATTACCGTTCTTAGATACTCTTTCTGATAGATGGTCATCTTGTCACCGGGGACATCGGAGAGCTCATTGGCATTTTCCCCTGCTCTGATGCCTACAAAGGCATCCATCTCTTTCATGCGGGCCAAATCCCAACGAGCCATGGCCTGAGCCTGCTCCTCGGTCATTCCTTTTAAAAGCTCCCGCAATAGGGTATGATTATTGACAGATAAAAAAGGATGGCCACCTGCCTCATAAGCATACTTTACCAGAGCCTGAGCCAGGGGAATCTCCAAGCCATTGACTTCAATCAGGACTTTTTCCTCCGGTTTCAGTTCAATAGCATAGTTGATAATGGTTTGTGCTAATTTTTCCATCCGCGGATCTTTCAATGATCTTGCCTTCTTTCTCTTGGTATTTATTATGTGCGCCACCTATTTGGCATATCTCTGTAATAATTCTATAGTCCTGCCGGAAATTCCTTTCTAAGGACGCCTACCACAAGACACCTACCACACGACAAGGAGCAGCATGCAGCATGAATCATGAGCAAGACCTTTGGACCTATACCCTCCAGCCCCAGGATGACGGAGTGAAATACCAGGACATCCTTTACCGCCGCTTCCATTTCTCCCGTAAATTAATCCAGCATCTGAAACAAGGAGAACGGGTCTGGGTCAATGGAGCGTTCACCTTTTTGACAACCCGGGGAAAAGCCGGTGAGACTCTGTCCGTCCAACTTCAACCCCCGGAAATCAATAGTATCCCCGGCGAAAACCTGCCCCTGGAGATTCTTTACGAAGACGACTATTTTATCGCCATCAATAAACCGGCCGGGCAGGTCGTTCATCCTACACCCCGCTATCCCAGGGGAACCATCGGCAACGCCGTTGTCGGCTATTGGCTGGCCAAAGGAGAAGCGCGCCCCTTTCGCCCCATCCACCGCATCGACCGCAACACCTCAGGAGTGGTCGTGATCGGCAAAAATCAGTTCGCCCACCAGCAGATGGCTTGGCAGCACGCCCATGGCCGCATTCACAAATGCTACCGGGGAATCGTAGAAGGCCAGGTGATGGAAGATCAGGGCACCATCAAGGCCCCTATTGCCCTTGCCCCGGACAGCTTTATCCAAAGACAGATTTCCCCGGAGGGCTCACCTGCAGTCACCCTTTACAAAGTTCTGGAGCGTTATCAAGACGCCTCCCTGCTGGAGTTTATCCTGGAGACAGGCCGCACCCACCAGATTCGGGTCCATTGCCAACATCTGGGGCATCCTCTTTTAGGAGACGACCTCTATGGGGGCAATCTGGCAAGAATAAACCGCCAAGCCCTCCACTCCTCCATCTACGAGTTCAACCATCCTCTGACCGGTGAACTCACCACCATCCAAGCTCCTCTGCCCGAGGATTTGCAGAGGCTTTTGCGGGAACTGGCCCGGGTCGAGTAGCTTTACCCACAACGCGTACTCCATAGCTTCAGGGCCGGGACTTGGGAGGCCCGAGGACCTGAGGCTCTTTGCAAGGCATCACTGAGCTCAACCCAAGCCCCTCCAGAGCCCCCCACTAAGCATCGCCGACCCTGCCGCCTCAAGCGGCGTCGGTAAAGACAGAAAAAGCAGCTCGGATAAGATTAGCTTACCCCACAGCTCCCACAACGCCCCGCCCATTTAAGCCCAAGAAGCGGCCCAAGGATTTTGTTTTACAGGAAGGAAGCGAATTTAAGCGAGCGGAAACAAAACTTCGCGAAAAGCACGCAGTGGAGTCGGGTTGGAAACAGGACGTTTCCAACCGGCCATTGAGCAGGAGCGATTTGGCCGGGCACCCGACGGAGCGGCGGGCTTTTCGCGTTAGTTTTGTCCGCGCAGCTTATTGAGCGACCGGTGTAAAACAAAATCCTGGAGACCTGCTTTCAAGGGCTCTCCAAAACCGAAGTACAATGAGGGCACCGTGTCGCCTCCTTATGGATTTCCACATAGCAATAAGGACAGGGCTTGGTAGCCTTTTCCTCTGCCACCTCTTCCTTAACTTCCTTCTTTCTGTTAAACCGGTTGATCTGCTTGATTACAATGAAAATAGTAAAGGCGATGATCAGAAAATCCACGACATTATTAATGAATAATCCATAATTCAAGGTAGGGACCTTGGCCGCCTGAGCCTCGGCAATGGTAGCAAAATCTCCCTTTCCCAGAGTAATAAAGGCATTGGAAAAATCCATCTGACCCAGGAGAAGCCCTACCAAAGGCATAATCACATCATTGACCAAGGAAGTGACGATTTTGCCGAAAGCGCCTCCGATAATAACGCCCACAGCCAGATCAATGACATTCCCTTTCATGGCAAATTCTTTAAACTCTTTCCACATTTTCTATTCTCCCTTACTTACCTTTTCTTAATCCACATTTCTTCATACATTCTGCCAGCATTTCCGGAAAGGCGTAAATTTGCTCAGGTTCATATTCCCCCATTAAGCAGATTTGGACCCAGTTGCGCTGAAAAAGATAGGCGCTGCGATAGCTGAGAACATAGCCCTCTTCCTCCAATAGCTCACCGCACTCCAGGGATGGCACTTCCCGGGGCAGTACCAGAGTAAGTATATTGGGGGCGGCGTCTTCCGGTAAGGCTAATACTTGAAATCCAAGCTCCTGCAGCTTCGCTCTGAGCCACTCCCCCTGTCTTTGGTTAATGCACAGCTCTCTTTCTGCCGCATAGTGCAAAGCCTGCTCCAAGGCATAGATGAGATTGGAGGATTGGGTAAAAGGAACCCCCTCCGACTGTTGATATAATCCCAGATCCATATAGCGGGGCAGTCTTCCGCCCTCCAGGGCCTGATTATAAAAGACGAAACTCAGCCCGGGATAGGAACAGAGGGCTTTGCCGCTGACTCCGGTGGCTAAATAGACCCCACTTAAGTCCACTGGTACCGCACCGATGGAACTCACGCAATCCACAGCCAGAGGAATGCGCTGGCGGTGACAGAGGGCCTTCAGTCTTGGCAAATCATTGAGCACTCCGGTGGAGGTTTCCAAATGGACCGCCCAGAGCCACTGAATCGAACCCTCCCCCTTGCTCAGGTGTTTTTCAATGTCTTCATAATCGAACCCTTTTCCCCAAGGAATACTATAGTCTTCAAAATTGAGACCTGCCCGTCGCGCCTGATCCAGCAAACGGTTCCCGAACTCACCGTTGCTGAGAACCAGGCCTTTTTTCTGCCCCAGAGCCGTGCGGAGATAAGCCCCCACCACATCATTGGCCAAAGTCCCTGATCCCAGCAGGATCTGAACATAGTGAACCTTCAGCCATTGGGCCAGTTGCTCTTTGATTCGGGCCATTACTGCCAGGAATTCCTCCGACCGGTGAGAACGGGGAGGTCTCCCTAAGGCCTCTTGCACTTCCCGGCGAAGTTTGACCGGCCCGGGAAGAAAATTCACACTATCTCTCCGGCCATCCTTGCTTTGGAAAGCCTTAAACAATTCGATAAGCTTTTGACTCATCTGCTCCCGTGTCATGTACATGGGCTGATAAGAAGCCGCCGCTGTCCCTACCAGAGGACCAAAAGGCTTAAAGCCCAGGTGATTATATAATTTCAGCTGCCTTACTGTACCAGAGATTACGGCCAGATCATAACCTTTTTTCTGACAATGCTCAAAAAGCAGGCTCATCAGCCCCAGCAGCACCCGCGTCCCCCGCACCTCCTTCTCCACGGCCAAGAGACGAATTTCGCAGATTGAGCTATAAGGAGGCAGATAGGAATCTAAATCCGCCAATTTCCGATCGATGGAAAAAGGCCGTTTGTCCCGGCAGGCCAACATCCCCATGAGTTTTCCCCGGTGCAAAGCGATGCAATAGGTATTTTCCTGGTGGAATGGATCAACCAGCCGTTCCTGGCTGTTCACTTCATGTTGAGGAATTTCTTTGACAAAGGTTTTGTAGTTTAAGCGGTGGATTTGTTCAAACTCCTCTTCAGCAGCGGCAATTTTAAAGCTTAAATCCGTACTTGCCATTACCTTCTCCTTTGCGATGATTTATTCAGCATCTCCCGGATATTCTTCCGGTGAGCCAAGAGTATGAAGATAGCCAGAACAGCCAAACCTGCCGACTGCTCAAAGGGTCTCGCCATGATCAAGGACAGAATGGGTGCGCCCAGAATCGCCGCCAGACCGCTTAAAGTGAATTGGCGGGTCAAAGCTAAAACAAACAGGAACACCCCTGCCGCAGCCGAAGCCAGCATGGGATCGACGACCAGAATTCCGCCCAGTGCCGGTGCGACTCCCTTCCCCCCGCGCAGGCCCAGCTGCAAGGGCCAGATATGCCCGGCCACACCTGCGATCAAACAAAGAATAAGGGTAGTCAGCGATAGGTTGAAATGCATGGACAAGGCCGGCGCCAAGGCTCCCTTGAGGGCATCACCCATTAAGGTAAGCAAAAATCCCTTCTTGCCCAGAACTCTTCCCGCATTGGTGGCCCCCGTTGCCCCGGACCCCTGGTTGCGAACATCTTCCTGCCGCCACAGTTTGACAAGATAGTACCCGGTGCTCATCCCTCCCAGGAGATAAGCACCCAAGATCATGAACAGATCGATCATCCCAGCCTCCTTTGATGCAAGCTTCATTTCTTCCCCTCTAGGAATATACTACCATATGTATGGAATATCTTTCCATATCCTTGACAGTTTATTATTCTGCTAAGAGAAAGGAAGGGTAGCATGGAAGCTGTTCAACTTGATTCGATAGAAAAAAACAAATCCATTGAAACCATGAATTACTTTGAGCTCTTAGCCTGGCTGGGCATTGGGAGCTCCCATCCGGGAGGATTTCCCGCCACCGTCAAAAACCTGGAAGTTATGGATGTCAACGACGGGGATTTCATTCTTGACGCAGGCTGCGGCAGCGGTCTTACCGCCTGCTATTTGGCCAAAAACAAGGGCTGCAAAATTATCGGTGTCGATATCAATTCCCAAATGATCGAAAAAGCCCGGCAGAGAGCCGAGCATGAAGGAGTAGCTCATCTGGTGGAATTCAGGGTAGCCGATGTCAACCGCCTGCCCTTTCCCGACGATCATTTTGATTGGATCATGTGCGAATCGATCACCGTCTTCTTAGATAAAGGCAAAGTCTATCAGGAGTTCTTTCGCGTCTTAAAACCTGAAGGCCGGATTGCCGATCTGGAGATGGCTCTGCTCTATGAGCTGCCCCCCCAGCTCCGCGCTCAGATGGAGCTCTGCTATGGCCAAGGCACTGATCCCCTGTCTTTTGAGGAGTGGAACAAAACCTTGACCGCAGCAGGGTTTGTGGACGTAGAAATCAAAAATCCCCAGGCCCTGCAGAACACCAACAGCAACCTCGTCTTAAACGAACTGAAAAATGACTGGATGCTGGTTAAGGATCTGGTGCAAAAGGTCTCCAGCCAACCGGGCCTCTACAGACGCTTGCAGCAAAATGCCAATTTTATGAAATACTATAAAGGGTATTTCGGCTTCGGCCTGGTGAGCGGCCGCAAGCCCACACCCCCGGAACCGCCTAAGCCGCCGACCTTTAAAGAGAGATGTGTGAATAAATTTAAAACCATCTTTAAGGGCAACTTTTTTCAGCGCAAATCATGTTCTGTATAATAAACGATCCCAATAGCGCCGGGGCCGACATGAAGTCCGATCACCGGACCGATAGGCATCACCTTAATATTGGCAGTGACCTTATCTTTAATTTTCTTCACCAAGGCCTGGGCTTCATCGAGGCAATTAATATGGTGAACCGCAATCTCCCCTAACCCATAGGCGCCGATGTCCTCAAGCATCTTATCAATCATGGCCAACACGGCTTTCTCCTTATGCCGCACCTTGGTCAGAACCAGAACCTTACCCTCTTCCACCGTGAGAATGGGAATAATTTTAAACAGATTACCGATTAAGGCACCGGCTCCGCCGATCCGGCCCCCCTTTTTCAAATAGTCCAGATTATCCGGTATAAACAAAAAACGACTGCGCTTAATCGTCTGCAGCACAACCTCTTTGACCTCAGCCAGGCTCTTCCTGGCTTGGGCAGCCCGGGCTCCCTGCATCACGGCAAATCCTAATTGCATAGAATTGGAGCGGGAATCAATGATCTCGATCTGGGCATCGGGATAGTTTTCCAGAACCATCTCTTTCGCTAATTGAGCGGTGGAAAAGGTCCCGCTCATATCGGAGGATAGGAAAATCCCGCACAAGCTTTCACCTGCCGAGACCACTTTTTCCATCTCCTGATAAAATTCACCGATGGAAGGCTGAGAAGAGGTGGGTATCCCCTTGGCTTCCATCATCTTGTAAAACTCTTCATTGGCTAAGTCGCTTTCCCGCAGTGATTGATCACCAAAAGAGACATTCAAAGACACCCGTCTTATCTCCAATTCTTGTCTTGCTTCATCATCTATGTAGCTTGTGCTATCGGTTAACACACGGACGGCCATTTGTTCATCTCCTTTTTTTATAATTACTTTCAATTCTACAATAAAAGAAGATAAAAGGGAATTAAGCCCGCTGCTAAAGCGGGCTTAATTTCACTATCTGGGAGTATAAACCTGCGTTATATACTCCTTAAGCATAAGGGCAACCAACGGGTTCTCCTTTTGTGAGGCGGGAAACTACCCTGACCCAAATCATTTTTATAATCTTTTTGTGTTCACTTCTTCATGGTATAATATGGGTAACACACTCCATAGGGTGTTTGCTAAGAGAGGCAGGTGAAAGTTTGAAAGAGTTCATCAGTCTGAAAATTGATTACGCCTTCAAACTTATTTTCGGCAAGGAGGGCAACGAAGCCATCCTCATTGCCTTTCTCAATGCCGCTCTCAAGCTGCCCCAAGAGCGCCGGATCGAAGAAATCACGATTATAAATCCGGAGTTGAACAAAGAATATCCAGAGGATAAGAAATCCATCCTGGATGTGCGGGCCATAACCAGCCAAGGGATGCAGATCAATATTGAAATTCAATTAAGCAACCAATATGACATGGAGAAGCGTTCCCTTTACTACTGGGCCCAGATGTACTCCCGCCAGATCAGAGAAGGTATGGCCTATAAGGAATTAACCAAGACCGTATCCATCAACATAGTGGATTTTAATTACTTGAAACAGACTTCAAGCTACCACAATGTATTTCATCTTTATGAAGATGAAGAAAAATTTCAGCTGACCGATGTTCTGGAAATACACTTCATGGAGCTGCCCAAGCTGCTGGCTAAGTGGCGAAAGCGAGAAATCAGTCTCTGGGAAAATGAATTGGTCCGCTGGCTGTTGCTCCTGGAAGGAGCGGATAATCAGGAAATCTTGCAGATATTGGAGGAGATTGCCATGAAAGATCCCGTACTGTATCAGGCCATGAACGCCTGGGAGGAAACCAGCGAGGATCCGCGCATCCGAGAAGCTTACTTTGATAGACGCAAGGCCATCCTGGATGAGAAGGCTGCCATCCGCGAGGCCGAGCTCCGGCTGCAGGAAGCCCTTGAGGAAGGGATGGCAAAAGGAATAGCGGAAGGCAGAGCAAAGGGAATAGCAGAAGGCAAAGCTGAAGGTAAAGCTGAGGGTAGAGCTGAGGGTAGAGCTGAGGGTAGAGCTGAGGGTAGAGCTGAAGTGGCGAAAAAGCTCTTGGTTCTGGGCTTTGAAATAACCAAGATCGCCGAAGCGACAGGATTGTCTGAGGAAGAAATATCAGGCTTAAAAGATTGATCCTCAAACCAAGCAACTCCAAATCCTCCCTTAAAAGCCAAAAGAACAGAAATTGTGGTTAATCACAATCCTGTTCTTTTTTGTTTACAGAAAAGAACCCCGCTGCTAAAGCAGGGCTGATTCAGTCGAAAGCAAGCCCAAGATAAGCCCCTTCTCCAGGTAGGCTGTCCTCTTGATTAGTAGGTCCGGATTCCCGGGAACTTGTTCTTTTCAACATGCCAAAGGAGCGGATCTGACCGCCTATCCCCTGACCCCAAGGGGCAGGTGTCCGGATGATGAATTCCTGAGCCGGGATGGTTTGGGCCAAGGCCTTCAATCCCTGAGCAATCAGCGCCTCGGGAATTAAAAGCTCCTTAACCAAAACCTTATCCTCAGTCAAACATTCCACAGCCGCGCACCCCTGAACTTCCCCGCTGCTTAGTTCGTAAAGGTCTGCCCCGGAAAGCCGGGAAACCTGTTTTTGATAGGCAACCTCTTCTTCCCCATAGGCGATATAAGGGGTTCCGCGGAGAAGCTGATTGCGGATGCTGTTATAAGTTTGAGGAAGGGCAGCCGCAACCGCAAGGTCCGGCGTTTCCTTACCCATAACCCTAATCTCATCACGGTTCAGTACCGCTTCACGAAGGGTAAATCCTGCCTGGTACCCTTGCCTCTCATAAAAGCCGAACAGCTTCTCTTCAGCAGGTACCAGGACACACAACTCTATCTGCCGGCTTCCCAGATAAGCCAAGGCCCACTCCATCAGCTCCGAGGCCATCCCCCGGCGCTGAAAATCCGGATGAGTGGCAATGGCATAAAGCATAGCGCCTTGCCTGGTCTTCTCCCCCTCAGGACCGTCCACATATTGGATCGGAATCATGGTCAGCATCGCCGTAATGACCTGATCGACAAGATAGACAGCAACCTGTTCCGGCTGAAAACGCCGGGCAAAATAAAAATCAATAAAGGAATCCTCATCCCCAAAGCAAAGCTTCCAGATAGCTTTCAGTCGCTCCATATCGGACCAAAGAGCCGGCCGCATTTCTTTCATAGCTGTCTCCTTATCGCCTAGGCAAAATACCGGGCCAGGAACTTCTCTTCCATTTTATCCGGATGATAGGATAGTTTTGCTTTGCGCAACCCCTCATACCCCATGTCCTCTTCCCGGTTCACATAGATCATATCCGGATAGGTTTCCCTGATCCATCGCACAAATTCCCGGTTAATCATTTGGTAAGCCCCTTGAATCTCCCCAAAGGCCTTCTCCACATGGACCACATAAGTATCGGAATTGAGCCGTTCTCCCATGGTAAAGGCCACTATCCTGCCATCCGCCCGCAGTAATCCCCCTTCCAGCTCCAGGTCTGTGAAGTAATCAAAATCCCGTTTTACAGCACAGTATTCAGCCCTTAGCTGCTCATCGTCTTTACAGTCATTCCTCCGACACCATTCCAAATTCATTTCCCAGCATTCAGCCAGGTTTTCCGGAGTGAGCAGCTCGAAAGCCCAGATATGATTGGCCTCGAAGCGATTGATATGGTTTCGCTTGGCCTGGAGCTTTCTTCCGGCCAGTGTAGCCAGCTTCTCCGCCTGATAGACATAATCAAAGCTATCCCGCATTTCTTCATATTCAAAATGCTCAGGATACAACTCCTTCAAAGTCGCCATATTTTCCGGGGAAATTCCCAGTACTATAAATTCATGCCCATTTTCCTGAGCATCTTTTTTCATTGCTTCCAGAACCGGCTGCACATCACCGGTGCCTGCCGGATAAAAATAATAATAGGTTTCTCCCAGCCGTCCTTTGATCACAAGATAATCCTCCACTTGAGCCACCTGGTAGTGATACGTCCCCGACCATGAAAATAAATTCGTAAAATTTTGATGACAACCACCAAGATCCGCAGCTTCCAGCAGCGGTTTTACCCACTCTTTATCTCTCATCTCTATCTTCTTAAAGTCAATCATATTCTATCCACCTTATGTTCTGCTATTTTTGTAATTGTCCTAGGCATGATATTATTATATTATAGGAATAACTTACCAATGTCTAGAATCCCCCCCTGCTCTCCTTAGAGCACTTCTATTATAATACCTTATTTTTTCTTCGAATCAAAGTGACAAATCTTTGGGATGCTATTCATTGAAGTATCCGCTTAGGAAGGGGTAAACCATTGATCAAATTTATCATTCGCCGCTTTATTCCCCACCATGAAAACATCTCAGATAAGCGGGTCCGCGAACAGTATGGAGTTCTAGCGGGAGCATTAGGTATCATCTGCAACCTGATTTTATTTATACTTAAGCTTTTGCTGGGGCTTTTTATGAACAGTATTGCCGTTATTTCCGACGCTTTTAATAACCTCTCCGACTGCGGCTCCTCCGTCATCGCCATCATCGCCGCCAAAATGAGCAACCGGCCTCCGGATATAGAGCACCCCTTTGGTCACGGCCGGATCGAATACATCTCTTCCCTGGTCGTCTCCTTTATCATCTTTATGGTCGGCATCGAACTTCTCAAAAATTCCTTCACTAAGATCCTTCACCCGGAAGAGGTCCTTTTCAGCTGGATTTCTCTGGTTATCCTGCTTTTTTCCGTTGTCCTGAAAATCTGGATGTTTTCCTATAACCGCTACATCGGGCATACCATTAATTCAGGAATCAATAAAGCCACTGCTTATGACAGTCTTAACGATGCCTTAGCCACCAGTGCCGTCATCCTTTCCACATTGATCGGTCACGCTTTTGATCTTGCCATTGACGGGTACGTCGGTCTGCTCATCTCCCTTTTCATCCTTTATACAGGATATAATGTGGCCAAGGAAACAGTCAATATTCTATTGGGCTCCTCCCCTAACCCCGAGTTGTGCAATCAGGTCAAAGACTTCGTCAATGAAGGAATGTACATTATCGGCACTCACGATCTAAAAGTTCACGATTACGGCCCAGGCCGCACCATCGCCTCCATTCATGCCGAGATTCAGGATACGGTAAACATCGTCGACGCCCATTTGATTATTGATGACTTGGAAAAACGCATCTCCGAAGAACTGAACATCAATATTGTCATTCATATCGATCCCATTACCACCGACAAAGAAAAAATTAAAGGTATGGAGGAGATCGTTAAATCCGCCGTGAAGGAAGTAAATAACTCCTTTGTCGCACATAATATCCGTATGACCATCGGCTATCGCTGTATGAATGTCATCTTTGAATTATCCGTCCCCTCTCCCCAGGTCCCAGCTGCCGATACTATCCGCAAGGATATTATTCATAAACTAAAAGAAAAAGACCCCCAGCTCAATGTGATTGTCAATTCCGTCACCGCCTTGACCTAAAAACTATTGACTATACACAAATGGAAATTGGAGTGTGATCCAACGATGTGGTTTGCCAAATCTCAGGAAGAAACGCTTAAAGAGCTCAATGTAAACCCTGCCACCGGGCTCACCAGCCAGGAAGTCCAAGCCCGCCTGGAGCAATACGGAACCAATAAGCTTAAGGGAAAACCCAAGAAAAGCTTAATCGCCTTGTTCTTTGCCCAATTGAAAGATATGCTGATTTATGTCCTGATCGGTGCTGCATTAATCACTTTCTTTATCGGGGAATATGTGGACTCCATCATCATTCTCCTGGTGGTGGTCCTCAACGCCGCCATTGGCGTTTTTCAGGAATTCAAAGCCGAAAAAGCCATTGAAGCCTTGCAGCAAATGACTACTCCTAAAACACTGGTCCGCCGGAACGGCGAGGTCCTGGAAATCCAATCGGAGGAACTGGTGCCCGGAGACATTGTCCTCATCGATGCCGGCCGCTTTATCCCAGCCGATCTGCGCCTCATCGAGAGTGCCAATCTCCAGATTGAAGAGTCGGCTCTCACCGGTGAATCCGTTCCCACGGAAAAAGTGGCCCAGGAAGTCCTTCAGGACCCTAAAACTCCCCTTGGCGATCAAGTGAACATGGCCTTCATGTCCACCTTAGCTACTTATGGCCGGGGTGAAGGGGTGGTGGTGGGCACCGCCATGGAAACAGAGATCGGGAAAATCGCCAAGATTCTCGATGAGGAGATCGATGAGATGACCCCCCTGCAGAAGCGAATGGAAGAGCTGGGGAAGGTCTTGGGCTATCTGGCCATCGGCATCTGTGTCCTCATCTTTGTCATCTCCTTTTTCCAGAAGCGGGACCTCTTTGAGATGTTCCTGACCGCCATCAGCTTAGCTGTGGCCGCCATCCCTGAGGGTCTTCCCGCTATTGTCGCCATTGTCCTGGCTCTGGGGGTCACCCGGATGTCCAAAATCAATGCCATTGTCAAAAAACTGCCTGCTGTGGAAACTTTGGGCTCTGTAAATATTATCTGTTCGGATAAAACCGGAACCCTGACGCAAAACCAAATGACAGTGGTCAAGTATTACACACTGAATAATTTGCAGGAGGTGCCCCGGGAGGGCTCAGATTTTGACGCAAGCATTCAGGCCAAAGAGCTGATGAAGACCTTTGTCCTTTGCTCAGATGCTACTTATGAACAGGGCCAGGGCACAGGAGATCCTACGGAGATTGCCCTGGTGGTCTTAGGGGAGCGCTTTAACCTGGGAAGAAAAACCTTGCATGCCGAATATAAGCGGGTAGGAGAAAATCCCTTCGATTCCGACCGCAAACTCATGTCCACCCTCAATGAAGAAAACACAGGCTACCGGGTCCATACCAAAGGAGCGATTGACAATCTTCTCAAGCTTTCAACCACCGCCTTAGTTGACGGCAAGGTGGTCCTCCTTACAGAAGAGATGAAGCAGGAGTATCTCCGTGTGGCTGACGAAATGTCCGACGCTGCTCTACGGGTGCTGGGGGCCGCTTACAAAGATGTGGACAGAGTGATCAGCCCCCAGGAGATGGAGCAGGCTCTGACCCTCATCGGCATGGTGGGCATGATCGATCCTCCCCGCCTGGAAGTCAGGGATTCCATCCGGGATGCCAAGCTGGCCGGGATCACACCGGTCATGATTACCGGAGACCATAAAAACACCGCTGTGGCCATCGCCAAAGAATTAGGCATCGCTGAGTCCATCGAGGAAAGCATGACCGGCGCTGAGATCGATCAATTGTCCGACGAAGAATTTTCCCGGCGCATCGGCAGTTTGCGGGTCTTTGCCCGGGTATCTCCGGAGCATAAGGTTAAAATCGTCAAAGCTTTCAAATCCCATGGCAATATCGTCTCCATGACGGGGGATGGGGTCAACGATGCTCCTTCCTTGAAGAACGCCGATATCGGTGTGGCCATGGGAATCACCGGTACGGATGTCTCCAAAGGCGCCGCCGATATGATCTTAACCGATGATAATTTCACCACCATCGTCCATGCTATCGAGGAAGGCCGCAATATCTATAACAACATCAAGAAATCGGTGATTTTCCTTCTCTCCTGCAACCTGGGGGAGATTGTCGCCATCTTCTTCTCCGTCCTCTTTTTCTGGCCCGTTCCCCTGCTCGCCACCCAGCTTTTATGGATTAACTTAATCACCGATACCCTGCCGGCCATTGCCCTGGGTGTAGATCCCGGTGATAAAGAAGTGATGCGGCAAAAACCCCGCAACCCTAAAGAAAGCTTCTTTGCCCACGGTTCAGGCATCAGGGCCATCATCGGCGGTGTCTTGATCGGTGCTTTAACCCTGGTAGCCTTCTACATAGGGCTTCGTGAATACGGCTATACCTTAGGATCGACGGATATCCCCGCTGATATCCTCACCTATGCCCGCACCATGGCCTTTGTGGTTCTGGCGGCTTCCCAGCTTTTCTACTCCCTGTCCATGAGACATGCCACCAAATCCATTTTTGCTGTAGGCATCTTTTCCAACCGCTACCTGATTGCGGCTATTATCGTCGGTTTATTGCTGCAGCTGATGGTGATCTCCGTCCCCTTCCTCTCCAGCGCCTTCAAGCTGCAGATGCTCTCTTTAAGAGATTGGGGAATTGTCCTTTGCCTGGCGGTTATCCCCCTCGTTCTTAAGGAGATCTATAAACTCTTTCTGCGCAGTAAGTAATAAACCCGCACTACGCCGGTTCTTTCCCCGCTAAGTTCTTTGCCGCAGCAAGCACCCTATATAAAAAATAAACGCTATAAACCGCAGAGCCTCCCGGTACAAGATATTTCTTTTCTTGTGCCGGGAGGCTCCTACTTATTACTATTATTTTTTATGGTTTACCGTAGAATCACTACGTTTCAGGCTGAATTTCTCCCGCGGCCGACGGAAACACAGGAGGGAGTTTGCGCTGGCAAACCGGACAATATTTCGCATCGGCGGGAGGCTCGGTACCGCAGGCCAAGCATAACCTTTTTTGGCCCGGCATGGCCGTGGACTTTCCGCATCGATTGCAGCCAATACATATATTTCCATATCCGCACATCATGACCTCCGCATCAGAGCTGCGCAGGCGCCCGCCCCCGCAGCTCCGTCTTTCCTAATGCCTCCGGGGCAGTCTACTTGATTGACCAGAGTACCTGCTTAGGTTTCCTGGCCAGTTCTGCACTGAGCTCTTCGAGGGTTCCAAAACGCATCACATCAGCCAGGCAGTGGTGCACACAGGTGGGCTTCCGGCCTGCGGCCACCCTGTCCTGGCATCCGTCGCATAAATCCGTAGGAATAGGAACTTTGTTCCAATTAAAATGACTTCCTTCATCATTGGCATCGTCTTTCTGCCAGGGCCCATCTTCAAAAACCCGGATTCCCCATTTTCCTACCGGAAAATCATGTTCGGTCTTGCAAGCAATCTCGCAGCTCTGACAACCGGTACAATATTCATAGTCGATTAAAAGTCCGTATCCCTCCATTCAGCCCGCCACCTTTCTGAATTTCTCCTGGAATCGGTTCATATCCACATCGTAGCTTTCCTTGAGGGGCGTGATTTTGCAGATCATGCATTTATAAGGGGCTCCAAATCCCAGGGAGCCATTGTAATGATTAGGAATCAAAGTATTGACATTGGAATGCCATACCCCGGAGAGGTTAGGCTCATCGGCTTCCTGTTCCGGGAACCACCAACCATGCTGTGCCATGACCGTACCTTGGCGTACTGTAGGGGTTACCTTGGCCTTAAACTTGGCTTCCCCGAACTGGTTGGAGATTTCCACCCACTGCCCTTCCAGCAAACCCAAAGCAGCAGCATCTTCCGGGTTAACCTCGAGCAGGGGGTTCGGATTTAATTCACGTAACAGCGGAACCTGACGGTGTTCGCTGTGGAAGTAGGCGTAAGTCCGGGCGCCGGTGGTCAGGATGAAAGGATATTCTTTGGCTAATTCAGGAGTGGAATAGGGGCTGAAGGGAGGCTCCTGGTAATAAGGCAGGGGATCTGAGCCCACCCCTTCAAACATGTAGGAATAAAGCTCCACCCGCCCGGTTGTGGTCAGGAACCCGGTTTGACGATCAGGGCGGAGATGACCTGTCTTATATTTGTAATATTTGCGTCCCTGCTGGATGTGCACTTTTTCCCGGATTGTATCGAAATCTTCCTTGCCGCCGCCCATCAGATTTCTTTGGGCACGCCGGTTGTTGAGCCACGCTTTTTCATCCGTGTGTCTTGTCACATACTGCTCCCGGCCCAGGTATTTGCCAAGTTCGACCGCAATCTCCACATCACTCTTGCACTGGCCCACTTCAATGGCCTTATTGGTGATCCCAAAATGAATCTGGGAGCCGGAATAATGGGTATAGTTAATGCTGTCGTGCTCCGGGGCACATTTCAAGGGCAGGAACAAATCGGCACAGGCCTGAATGGTGGGTGTCATAAACACATCGGTGGCAAATATGAAATCCAGTCTCTTCAGGGCTTGATGCCACTTTTTGCTTTCCGCAGAGTTGGTTGGGGCAATAATATTGGTGGACTGAATCATGGCCATGACGATCCGATAAGGTTTATCCGTCATGAGGCAGTCCAGCATCAGGTCGGCATGGGCATTGCGGATGGAATTGACGTACAGGGGATACTCCTGCATGCCGATGGTTTTATTTCTCAGTTCTTCCCCCAGGGCGACCCAGCCGTCCAATTGATGTCCGGTAGCCGCGTAGGTGGAGGTCATACCATCCTCGGCTTCCGGCACTGCCGGTTTGGCTTCTCCCACCAGCTGGCCCCCGGGTTTGTCCAGATTGCCCGTAATGGCGATCAGACTTAAGATACACTGGGCAGCCTGGGTGCCGTTCTGGTTCTGGTCAATGGCCAGCCCCCAGGCAATTCCCGCCTGGGCGGCAACGGCGTACATTCTGGCGGCCTTCCTGATGATCTCCCCATCCACCTGGCAGATCTCTGCCGCCTTTTCCGGAGTCATGTCCGCCACCCGCTCTTTCAGTTCGTCAAAGCCGTAACACCAGTTTTCCACGAAATCCCGATCATACAGCTCTTCATTGATAATCACATTAAGCCAGGCCATCCCCATAGCCGCATCCGTACCCGGGCGCAGACGCAGATGGACAGCGGATCGTGTCGCCAGCCAATTGACACGGGGATCCACGGAAATTATTTGGGTGCCCCGCTTCATCAAATCGATCAAGGCGTGGCCAAAGAGACCGTCGCCGTTGGAAGGCAACGGCTCCTTCCCCCAAAGCACAATCACTTCCGGAATCTTGTAGTCGGGGTTATCATAGGTCCCTTCCACACCGCCCCCATAGTCGATCTCCGGGTAATAACAGCCCGTGATCGCCGCCGTGGCGGCGGCACGGGGAGTGTAACAGGCATAGCCGGACTGAGTATAGCAGGCATTGGGTGTGCCCAGCACCTCATGGGCAAATTCCTGTACCATAATACCGCCGTTGCGGCCGGTACCGCTGTAAGCGGCAATCGCCTCCACACCGTAATTTTTGATGACAAAATCCCGCTTCTGCTTAATCATTGCATAGGCTTCTTCCCAGGTGGTGCGTTCCCATTTGTCAGCCTTGCCCCGATCCTGAGGATGGCGCTTCATGGGATAGAGAATACGGCTGGGATTATAGATCACTTCTTTAAGATCCAGGCATCTGACGCAAAGCCGGCCTTTGGTGATGGGATCGTTCTCGTCCCCTTCGATTTTCTCGAGAATACCCGCTTGATTCACATAGAGCTTCAGTCCGCAGCCCACCGGATGACAACCCGGGGGAGACCATACGGAAGTCCGGATGACCGTGAAACCGTCTTCCTCGTACTTCCAGGGCTTGCCTAAGTCGTTTTTAAATTCCATGGTGTTCTCCTTTCTTGTTCCGCATCAGCCTTAGCACCTTCCGGCTGATGCGTTTTCCTTGTATCCGAACACCTTTATGCCATTGCATTTTTTATGCCAACTTCCTCACAAGGATTAAGAAAAGCTTGATTGCTTAGGTTAAGGTCTTATTCTCCTGAATTTTCTCAGCCTGAGCTTTTTCCAATCTGTTTCGATCCGGCCTAAATCTGTTCTTTTTGTTTCAGAATGTAAATCCCTAAACCCCTAAAACTTGTTTTCCGGCCCTATGTGGTTTTTCTGAGACCTCACCTCATCTAAAAGGACAATAATGGCTAAGAAAATTCAATAGTGTGGTACGGTATTTGCAAGTAAATAGAGGCGACGGCTTAATACAGCCCTTACTATTCAGTGCTGGAGGTGAATTAAACTAATCACGCATCCAGCAAGGTGAAGCCATTGGTTGCACTTATGCTGGAAGAAAGTAGGCAAGGTCATTATACTTTCTGAAAGTGCAGGAAAGGAGGAGGATGCCCCGATGTGTTTCAGACCCGCTGCCGTATCTAAAGTTGTCATTTGTTCCGGCTGCCAAAAAAAATTAACCCTGCAACAAGGTCATATGGCTGCAAAATGCCCTTTTTGCGGCACGGAAATAGCTAAAGAAGAGGTCAAGAACCCCCAACCCCCTAATCATTCTGAACGCTGATAATGTAAGGAGAGGATGAAGCAAATGGCTGTAAAGTATAAGAAAGGCACAGAAAAGGATTACACTGTGAGAACCTGTGCCTGGTCTGCCCCAGGTTGTCATCCTACGGGCTGCGGGCTGCTTATGCACGTCAAGGATGGCAGGCTGGTGGAAGTGGAAGGCGATCCCGAGCACCCCGTTTCTCAGGGACGTGTCTGTGTAAGATGTCTGTCACTCCCGGAGGCTGTTTACCATCCGGACAGAATTCTTTATCCCATGAAGCGTGCCGGCAAAAAAGGCGGGGATAAATGGGAACGCATCACCTGGGATGAAGCCTATGACCTGATTGAAGAGAAGGTCAGATATTATCAAAAGCAATACGGGCCGGAATCCATTGCCATGATGGGCGGCACCGGCCGTGAAGCCACCTTTTACTTCCCTGCCTTATCCTACGCGGTGTTGCAGACACCCAACAATGTGGGGGTTTTAAGCGGCCTTTCCTGTTATGGCCCCCGCTGTGCCGTTACCGAATATGTCTTAGGAGCAGGTTATCCGGAAATTGACTATGCCGCTTACTTTGCCGATCGCTACGACAACCCTGAATTCCAGCTTCCCGAATATATCATCATTTGGGGCAAAAGCCCCCTTGAGTCCAATTCCGACGGATTCTTCGGCCATGCTATTGTGGATATGATGAAGCGGGGTACGAAAATTATCGCCGTGGACCCCAGGGTTACCTGGCTGACCTCCCGTGCGGAATATCACCTCCAGCTTCGTCCCGGTACGGACGCGGCCTTGGCTTTAGGCATGCTGAACGTTATTATCAACGAGGATCTCTATGATCACGAATTTGTGGAAAAGTGGACTTTTGGGCTGGATGCTCTGAGAGAGCGTGTTCAGGAATATTCCCCCCGCCGGGTAGCGGATATCTGCTGGATTAAGGAAGAAACCATTGTCCAGGCCGCCCGTGCTTTTGCCCAGGCCGGCAATTCCAGCATTCAGTGGGGCGTAGCCCTGGATATGAACTGGAACGGTATTCAGGCCATTCAAGGGGTTCTTTACCTCATGACCCTGACCGGCAATCTTGACGTCCCGGGGGGCAATACCCTGGCCGAACCTGCCAGCTTCATGGGTAAATGGCGCTATGATACCCACAAGCAGATTCCTGAGGAAATTTATGAGAACCGCATCGGCAATAAAGAGTTCCCCTTCTTCAATTATGGCCTGATGGCCTGCAGCCCGGACAATACCTTGGAATACTTTGAACAGCAGCAGCCTTACCCCATTAAGATGGTGTGGTCCAACAGCCAAAACCCCCTTGCCAATGCGGCACCGGTGCCCAAGCGCTGGTATGAGGCCTTTAAGAAAATAGAGTTTTGGGTCTGCCAGGAGCTCTTTATGACCCCCACGGTGGCTGCTTATGCCGATATTGTCCTGCCGATCGCCACCTTTGCCGAGCATGACGGTGTGGTCATTCCTCATTTTGGACGCAATTCCGCTTTCCTGGGGGCGGTTAACCAGTGCATTGAACGGGTGGGAGAATGTAAATCCGACCTGGAAATCTGCTTTGAATTAGGCAAGCGTTTAAACCCCCAAGCCTGGCCCTGGCAAACCGTGTCCGACTTCTTTACCGAGCAGATTGAGGAGAAAACCGGACTGGATTATCCTGGCCTTAAGGATAAGGTTGTTCAACAGCAGCACTATGTCTACAGGAAATACGAGCAAGGCTTATTGCGCAGTGACGGTGAACCGGGTTTTGAGACCTTGACCGGCCTCATCGAATTAAAAGCCACCATCTTTGAAAGCTGGGGAGAAGATCCCCTGCCTTATTTCCAGGAACCTCCCTTCAGCCCTTACCGCACCCCTGAACTCTTTGCCCAATACCCCTTGGTCCTGACCACCGGGGGCAGAAAATTCACCTCCTTCCATTCGGAGCACAGGCAGATTCCTTCTTTAAGGCAAATCACCCCCTGGCCTACGGTTGAAATCCATCCTGATACCGCCGCCGGCCTGGGCATTCAAGACGGGGACTGGGTGGCCATTGAGAATCATCTTGGCCAATGCCGCATGAAAGCTCTGGTTCAGCCCACGGTTCACCCGAAAGTCGTTCATGCCCTCCACGGCTGGTGGTACCCGGAACAAGCCGGTACCGAACCCAACCTGTTCGGTACCTTTAAATCCAATATCAACATGCTGATGCCCCACAAAAAAATCGGCAAGCTTGGGTTAGGCGCCAACTACAAAAGCAATCTCTGCAAAGTATACAAAGTAAGCGGTTTAGACGACTGATTGAACCATCTCATCCGCAATTCAGACAGGAGGAACGAACATGTCTCGTAATGGTCTACTCATCAATTACGGCTGGTGTTCTGGCTGCCATAGCTGCGAACTCGCCTGCCGGAACGCCCACGGCATCCCCCTGGAGCAATGGGGGATCAAACTGACTCAGGTGGGACCCTTCAAACTCAGCGGGGAGCGAACGGAATGGGACTATATCCCCGTTCCCACCTCCCTTTGCGATCTCTGCGCCGACCGTGTGGCTGAAGGCCGCAAACCGGCCTGTGTCCATAACTGCTTGACCCAGTGCATTGAATACGGCCCCCTGGATGAACTGATGAAGAGCATGACCGCCAAGGGTAAAAAAGTTACCCTCTATCTTCCTTAAACTCCTTATCACCCCTTACCTAAGTGCCGCCTATCATTAAGCTTCTCTGCTTATGCTAAAGCGGCACTGGGTCCTTCCTTAGCCTATAGGCCCATCCCTTTTGGCTCTTGGTTTATTAATAGTGAATATTATGTTCTTTTAATTTTCTATACAGAGTGGTTTTACTGATTCCCAACAAATCCGAAGCGATGGCCACACTATTGCCGGCTCTCTCCAAGGCCTTTTTTATGGTCACTTTCTCCAGATCCTTCATGGAGAACAGTTCCTCCGGCTTATCACACTCCTTTTCACTGACCATAGGCAAGGCCGTTCTTTTTTCGCTCAACTCCTTGGGCAAGTGACTGAGCATAATCTGACCCTCTTCGGACAAGTTCACGGCATAGATCATGGCATTTTCCAATTGGCGGACATTGCCCGGCCAATTATATTCCAAAATCCTTCGTTTGGCCTCCGGGCTGATCACCGCAGCCGGCAGTCCCACCCGCTTGGCATAATTTTCAATAAAATGCTCCGCAAGTATGGCAATATCGAAGCCTCTGCTGCGCAGAGGGGGTATCTCTATATTAAGAACAGAAATTCTGAAATAGAGATCCTCACGAAACTTCCTTTCTTGGGCTGAGAGTTTCAGATCCTGATTGGTTGCCGTTATCAGACGGAAATCAACCTGCCGGTAATTTCTTCCTCCTATCCTCATGACCATTTTATCCTGCAGAACCCGCAGCAACACCGCCTGCAACTCAATAGGCATATCGCCGATTTCATCCAGAAAAAGGGTTCCCCCGTTGGCCAATTCTATCTTGCCCGGCCGGCCATTTTTCTCCGCCCCGGTGAAAGAGCCGCTTTCATAGCCAAAAAGCTCGCTTTCGATCAAATTCCGGGGCATGGCGGCACAGTTCACAGCAATAAAAGGCCCTCCCGGGCGGTGACTGTTATGAATGGCTTGAGCGAAAAGTTCCTTGCCTGTCCCGCTCTCCCCCAGCAAAAGAACATTTTCACGGGTTCTGGCAAAACGCCTGGCTAAAGCCTTCGCTTTTAACATAGCTTCGCTTTGCCCCACAATATCTTCAAACCGGAATTTTGCTACAGCCCCGCTCCTGGTGTTAACCAGAGCGTTGATCTTGTCCGAATGATTAAAACGGAGAATGGCAAAATCCAGCTCGTCATTGCCTTGCTTATACACCGGCCGCAAGCTCACCAGATACTGCTTCTCTTCCCGGCCATTGACCACATATTCCTCCATGTAATCTACTGTTTTCTTATCGGCCACATAATCCATTAACGCCGACCTGGGCAGCAGAAACTCCCCAATGTTTCGCCCTCTTATCTCGCCATGATTCACATTCAATATTCTGCTGCCCTCATGATTAGAACTGAGAATCCGCCCATTAGGCTCAATGGTGATCACCCCTTCGTCAATAAATTCCAGGATAATTTTCAAGGTTTCCGTAGCCTTTCTTAAATCGTTATTCACCTGATTGAGAACATCATAACTATTTTGAATTTTGATCTGGTTGCCAATAGCTTCTGCCAGAGAGCTGACCCAGCCCAGGGAATGAATATGCAGGTTAGACCGGTTCTTTTCCCAGGGTTTTTCCCCCATATCCTGAACCAAAGCCAGAGTACCCAGAACTTCACCCATCTCATCCAAAATAGGGGCTGCAGAACAGATCATATTCTGCCAGACATCAAGGTAGTTCTCCGGTCCGATTAACTGGAAGGGTTTCTTGTGATAAGTCGCCAAACCATGAGCGGTGGTACCTGTGGTACTTTCATTAAACACAATGGAGAGAACGGGAGTTGAAGAAATATTGATATGAATCCCCAGCAAAAAGGCACCGCTGGGGTCAAACAGTTCCAGGGAATGTCCATTGGTGGAGGCCAGCCCCAAATAATTGCTGATCAGAGGTTGGGCTATATGAATAAGCCGCTCATTCTGCTCCTTCAGCACCCCCCACTCTTCCTCTGTCAGGTAGTATTTACTATAGGATGTCCAGGGAAAAACTCCATTGTTTTTTGATCTGATCCAGGATTCTGCCACTTCCTTGCGCAGATAGGGATTGAGCAAAGGGTCTTCTCCATTATTCACAAATTGAGTTTTACATCGTGCTATCTCTTCCCAGTATGTTTGCTCAGAAAAACTCTTTTCGGTAACGATCATAAAAAAACCCTCCAAACTTTCTGTACTTCTTACCCATATTAGGACTTCCCGGGAAGTTCTTGTGAAAAAATACTCTAACTTTATTCTAGCACAAAAGGTTTATCTTAAAAATTTCAAATATTCTGCAATTACAAAAAGAGGACACTATTTCTGCCCTCTTTAATCTTTTCCATTCTAAATCCTTCACAATTCTCTTCCCGTCACGATCTTCTTTGGTTCAACTCCGCAATGATTGCCGGATACTCCCTGTCCAGTTTGTAAAAATACATGATGGCAATAATTGCGGCATAGATACACAAAGGAAGCTGAATAAACATAAAACTGATCACACAAAGGGCCTCCGGTGATTGAGTGGCGGCATTGCCTACATAATTGCCCCAGGCCAGCAGCCACCCTATAATTGCCAGCCCGATGCCTGTGCCCACCTTCTGGCCGAAGCTTGCCGCACTCATGATCAGCCCTTCCATTCTCAGCCCCGTCTTCCATTCGCCATATTCGATCGTATCGGCTATAAAGGCATACAAAGTACCCGCCAAGGGAGCAAAACCAAGACCTTTAATGAAAACTCCCGTCAAAACATAGTTAATATTCATGGGTTCCACCAGCAAAGCCCCTGTTCCTATGGCATAGAAAAGAAATCCGATGAAAACCAGCATGCGCTTGCTGAAAATCTTCAAGGCCAGAGGAATGGCCGCAAAACAAAGCAGATTGGGGACAAAGGTGCAGGTCATAATGGAGCCCAGGTACATGGGGTTGCCCAATACATAACGGGCATAGTAAATATTCACCCCTGGAAGAGCAAACAAAATATAGACCAAAACACCTACCACCAGAATCATCAGCCAGTATTTATTGGCAGCAAGAGCTTTCAGCCCTTCCCTAACCGGTGTTTTCTTGGCACTGACCCCTCTGATCCTTTCTTTCGTAAACAAGAAAACTAAAATGATGATCACTGCCGCTATGGCACCATAAACAGCCATGGTTTTTTGCCAGCCCCCAGCACCGCCCCCAAAATGCTCAACCAGAGGAAGAGTCGCATTGTTAATGACAATGGCGGTACAAACACCGGCAAACATCCTCATCACCGTAAGCAGTGACCGTTGATACTGATCCCGTGTCATCAACGCCATCAGGGTATGATAAGGCTGGGCAAAAACAGTGTATAATACCGTAGACATCAGGTTATAGGTAAGAAATGCATAAATTATTTTTCCGGTCATACCAAAGTCGGGAACACTGAACAGCAAAACCGCCCCGATCCCATAGGGTATCGCCACCCACAAAAGCCAGGGCCGGGCTTTGTCGTACTTATGGTTGGTTCTGTCTACTAAGACTCCCATGCCCACATCGCTGAAAGCATCCAGAATCCGCGATATCAGGAAAATGCTGCCGACAGCTGCGGCACCGATTCCCGCCACATCAGTGAAAAAGAAGGTCATGAAGGACGTCAGGGTAGCCCATACTACGTTTGCCCCTACATCTCCCATGGCATAGGCAGCTTTTTCCCGCCAGGCCACTCTTTCATCGAAAAAGCTCTGAGGACTTACAGTCTCTGCATTCTTTAGAATTTCCACGTTTTCACCCCTTAATTATTCTCCACACCAGACCCTATACTGACCATTGCCAGTTTAAAGAAGGGGCTCATGAAATCTTTTTTATTTTCACAGCCCCTCCTTTAATTCCTGTATTTAACTGTCCAGCGGACTCTCCATGGTCTGATCTGCCTTACCCACAGCTTTGACATTCCCTTCATAGGGGAATTTCCTGTTGGTAATTTTGACAACCCAAATAAAACTACAGATGGAAATAGCAATGAGCATGGGACCTGCCATAACCCAGGGAGCCAGTTCACCCCAAGGTTCGTTAAGCCCAAAAACTCCCGTAAGCAGCATAAAGTAAGGTTGGATAAACTGTCCCAGCCCTTGCCCGGCAACGAAGAAAGCAATGGCTGCGGTAGCTGCCAGAGCGCTCCCCTGACGGGATACGGCCAGAACCAGACTGGGGTTGTAGGCGCCAAAAGCCCAGCCAAAGATCAAAGCACAGATCATATAGACCGGCAAGGTGACGAAACGGGGCAGGATCACCAGGACGATACCATAAACCAGGATGGTGAAGGGTATGTCAAATCGCTTCAATAGTTTAGTGGTCCAGCCGTAGGTGAAGCTGCCCAGGAAAATTCCCACAGTAAAAAGATTCATAACTAAAGCAATGGTATTCGGAGTCCCCAGTCCTTCGGTCATAATCACGATGGGCATATTGATCATAAACGAAGAGAAGATCATCACATTCAGAGCGGCCAGAACAATGACGAACCAATGGCCCTTTTCCACCTTTGCTTTGGGCCGGCCGGCTTCTTTTGCCGGGTTAAATTCCTCCAGCCCGGAGGGGTCCGGGCATTTCCATAAAATCAATAAGATAAAGGGCAGCGCCACGAGAAAGCCCAGGAAAGCATATTTCCAGTACATCGCCGCCAAAAAGCCGCCCACGGTCTGAAAGATAATACCGCCAATCGAACCGGCAGCCGTCTTCCAGCCCATCATTTGTTTTTGTTCAGGGCCGTCAAAAAGATCAACAATAAATGAAGAGGCTAAAGCATAAATCATACCATAACCACAGCCAAAAACCACCCGGCAAGCATAGATGAACATCATGCTGTCCGGTCCGATCCCTGGTGCGATTCCACCAAAAAAAATCAAGGCCATGGCAATTTTAAGAATTGTTTTCTTGCGCAGCTTATTGGCCATAGGGATAATTGCCATACAGGCAAAGATCATGACCAAAGTCGGGATGGTCTGAATTTGTTTAATGTCCAGTGAAGTGTACCCAAATTGCTCGAAATGCTTCAAAATAGCACCGGCAGCCGGTGAGGTCAAAGCCTGTAAGTACTGCAGCAGCATGATGGATAACACGGCGGCTTTAACTGCACCGCCATAGTGGGGCTTTTGGCCTGGTTTGGGTTCAGACATTTAACATTCCCCTTTCCTAATCATTTTTAAGTTTTAGAACAGCTTCATTTATGAATAGCTTCACATTAAATTAAAAAACACTGCCCTCCCTTGCCCTGATTTTTCTAAAGATAATGCTGTCATATCTGCAGAAATAGTGCAGATTGCTTCAACCCTATTGCCTGTCAATGCTTACCCCATGATTAAGAACGCGATAAATTGAGTGAAGGTTTCAACTTGTTCCGGTGTCTTTGCCTTAAATAGCTCTTCCGCCGCCTTTTGGACCATTTCATAATTTGTCATTTCCACAACCTCCTAAAAAATCAGGATCAGCTATACAGTCCATAATGATGAACAAAGTCATTGACTGCTTTAAAATTTGCCAATTTTCCGTCTGTTTTGGACAGCATGGGGACATCCGGGCCCAGGATGAAGCCCCCGTCGACGGCTACCGTATCCAGGACATTTCTTACATGGGCAATGCACTCTTCCGGCGTTTGATAATAAAGCATCCGCGTCGGCATTCCGCCCACGATACACATCATATGTCCCAGGTTCTTCTTGACCAGCTTGAGATCGTCATGTTCGAACAGCCCGGATACCCTGTTCTTCGGCAGCTCCTGGAGATAGTCATGAAGGTGCTCATAGTTTCCTTCAAATAGATAATAAATTTGATAGCCCCGCTCCGCCAAAGCGTAAGCAAATTTCTTATAAGAGGGCCAGTAAACCGTTTCGAACTCCTTTGGCCTCAAGAAGGTAGGCAGATGCATGGGAATGGTAATCCGTTTATTCTCATCCGGCGGGTTCATGGTTGCCATGGCCAGCAGCCAGTCCATAATAGCCAGTCCGGCATCCCTCACGGCTTCCGGACGGCGTTTAATATCGCCGGAAATCCCCTGGAAATCCCTGAGGAAGTCCAGAATAATATCCACCGGATTATACATGCCCCCCTGCTGGAGTTCCACAAGACCCAGCTCATGTTTCAACATATCGGTAACCGGCTGGGTGGCGCTGCGGCCTGCTAAAAGACTTCTGAGGGCCTCAACAAAGGTTTCATATTTTTCGGCACTGTAGTCTTCAGCCAGCAGCTTAAACCGTCTGGGCATAACCTTTTCGATAAAAAACCGGGCCGGATCAGCGATCAAGTCGTCATACTCACTGGGTTCCATAACATTGATGGAGCCGGGTTTAGTCTGAAAGGAGCCGTCGGGCAAGTATTGAGACGTCCCTCCCCCTAACAGCCGCAGAGTATCCAGTTTGTTCCTGCCGATCACCGGAATCAGAAACCCGTCGAAGTAGACTTCAGAGAAGAAATTGCGGTAGGCCTTTTCCATAACCCCTATATCCTGGTAGGCATCAATGGGCCTGATATCCTGAATCCGATAGACATATTCGGCTGCCATGCTCAAAATCGGCACGCAGTCGGGTTTGCCATTGGCAAAGGCTGTATTAAGTCTGGTCAGGCGCTCTTGATAAAGCTCTTGGGCACGTTCCAATTTTCATCCCCCTTTTCCTTCTACTGAGCTACCCAGCTCTTGCAGATCTTTACTCCTTCAGCCGCATTGATCGTAAAGGCATCGGCGCCAATGTTCCTGCAGGCATCTTCCGTCACCGGATTGCCCCCGATAATCACTTTCAGATCCTTGCGCAAGCCGGCTTCCTCAAGGGCAACGACGATGCTCTTCATGGAGTCTAAGGCCAGAGTCAAAACACCGCTCATACCGACAATGGCCGGCTTCACTTCCTTGATTTTAGCCACAAAGGCACCGGCGGACTGATCGATACCCAGGTCATAAACTTCAAAGCCCGCCGCTTCCGCCATCCCTTTAAAGATGTTCTTGCCAATATCGTGCAAATCCCCTTCAACAGTACCGAGGACGATTGAACCGGCTTTAGCCGCATCCTTGGCGCCTAAAACGGGTTTCAGCACCTCCAGGGCATTGGCTAAAATCTCGCCGGAAAAGATCAGATCCCCTACATAATACTCATTCTTCTCAAACAGCTCACCCACCATGGCCATCCCCCGCTGACATGCGTTTACCACCTCCTGAGCCTCTTCTTGGCTGGGATTGGCGGCAACAAAGTCATGCAGCGCATCCATGACCGCATCTTCATCCAAATCACTGATCCACTGGGCTAACTTTCTTAAATCAATCATGAGCTTTCCTCCCTCGTTCCATAGGGTTTCCTTCAACCGGCAGCTGCTTTTACCGGCCCGATTCTTTGCTTCCGATAAGCATTGGCAAAATTGCGGCAGTGCCGGTCTTGCCCCAGCAGGGCTTCAACAGCCAGGAGCGTGGCCATCAGCTCTCTGTTTAAGGGGTCCAGGATGGCTGAGTTTATTCCTGCAAACATGGCTAAAGCCAGGAAGTTCTGATTAATGATCTTTCGGAGAGGCATCCCAAAAGAAATATTGCTCAGACCTGAAGTCACCTTGATATCAGGATAAAGTGCCTTGATCTTCCGGGTCCCTTCCGCAAAATTTAAAAGGGACTGATTGTCCGCCGACAAGGCGATCACCAGGGGGTCCATATGGATTCTGTCCGGGGTTATACCATAAGCCTGTGCTTTTTCCACCAGCTTTTGAGCAATCCTTACCCGGCTCTGAGCATCTTTAGGAATGCCCCCATTATCACATGTTAAGGCCACCGCTTGCCATGAGGTCCCCTGGATCAAGGGAAAAACAACCTCGCATTTATCCCCTTCCAAAGACACGGAGTTGATCAGCCCCGGACGTTTCACATCGTTAAACACCGCTTCAATGGCCTTTGGATTGGGACTGTCCAGGCAAATCGGGGTATCCGTAGCCTTCTGAACACTGTGGATGAGCCATTCCAGGGTTTCCACTTCCTGTTCGGGAGGGGTGCCGGCACAGACATCGATATAATGCGCACCCGCCTCCCCCTGCTTCAGGGCCAGCTCAGAGATAAAGCGTTCATCTTTGGTTGCAATAGCCTCCTTGACGCGGGGAATGGTTCCGTTGATTTTTTCACCGATAATAATCAAATTTCTTTTCTACTCCTTCCTTAATCCAGCAAACAACCTTTCAGTCGGGGAAACTATAACCCGGAACACGCCGGGCACCGGCAACACGGTAAAGCCCTCACGGGAACTCATCAAGAACCCATCGGGAGCCTGACTCCCGCCGGATTGATGCCGGCGAAAGTCCAGGCTTGCTTATTGCCGGGGGGCAATCAGGGACATTCTTGATTTCCCCTGCATCTTTTTAACCAGCTCTTCCACCGGTCCGTGATACATGCACCAGGCCTGACAATGCTGGACACAGCTGGGCATTTTCCCTGCGGCCACACGCTCCTCACATAGATTGCATTGCTTAGTAATCACCGGCATGTAGACCCATTCCCAGCGATCCTCCCCGATGGGCCAGGGACCAACTTCCGTCAGTTTGATGCCAAATTGATTGGCGGGCAAATTCAATTCTTTCTTACAGGCCACTTCACAGCTATGGCAGCCCGTGCAAAACTCATAATCAATTAAAATACCATAGACTTTCTCATCCTTATCAGCCATGTTTGAACCCTCCCAGCTTGACCACTTGTTCTGTCGGCGAAATCAAATCATTGACTCCTTCTTCGACTTTATAGATTTTGCACAGCATGCTCTTGATCGGTGAACCAATCCCACCTTGCCCGGTTACCTCGGCCCGGGTCAGGTTGTTGGGATTGCTGTCGAATACGCCGAACCAATTTTCCGGACCTTGTTCCGGGAACCACCAGCCGTGCTCCGCGTTAATAACCTGGGGATTGATGCCCGGTGTCAGATAGGCTTTTTGTTTAAAGCGGCCCCGGGGGCTTTCGATCCAGACCCACTCCCCTTCTTTGATGCCATTGGCTGCAGCCACCTCGGGGTGCATGGTCACCAGGGGATCGGGATGGAATTCCCGCATGGTGGGCAGCTGGCGGTGTTCAGAATGGAAGAACTCATAGGAGCGGGCCCCTGTGGTCAGAATCAAGGGATACTCTGCGTAGAGCTCAGGGGTGGTCACCGGTCCTTCCGGGGGCTCGATGTGGAAAGGAAGGGGGTCCAGCTCCCACTGCATATACATCAGAGGGGCCAGCTCCAACTTGCCGGTGGGGGTATTGAAGCCCATCTCACCGTCTTCACGGAGCATGCCTTTTTCATACTTGCGGTAGGCCGCATCCCAATCCCAATACTCCCAGGTCTTCTCACGCAGGTCGCTCCAATTCCCCGGATAATCCCCGTCCATGGTCAGATACCAGTTGAGGAGATCCACATCATTCTCAAAGGGGAAGGCTTCCGGGTTCAGCCTTTTGCCGAATTCCACCACGATTTCCTCGTCCCCTTTGGCTTCATAGTATTGGCAGACTTTGCTCTGGGCCCGCATGGGTGTCCACCAGTTGCGGACACTGTTGCGCTCAGGTCCCATTCCCACCGGCAGAACGATATCGGCCACGGCTACGGCCGTCGGGGTCAGGAAGGGATCGGCTACGAGAATAAACTCCATTTTCTTCATGGCCTCCAGAGCCCGGGGAGCATCCATGGCGGGACAGGCCAGTGAATTGCTGCTTTGCACCCAAAGCATCTTTAGGGGATAAGGTTTGCCCGTTTCCATAGCCCGCAGGATGACATCCGAATCAGCATGGGGAACAATACTGTTCTCGGCAACCCCCTTGGCTGCCCCATTCAGTTTCTTGGCGGCTACTTCCGGAGGGGTGAACTCGCTGCCGCAATTATAATGACGGTGGGCGTTAAAGGCATGTCTGACCAGCAGCATTCCGCCGGGAACATCGATATTCCCGGTGATGCCGATGAGATCGGCCACCGCTAAAACCAAGGACATACAGGATATCTGCTGTTCAAAAGCCAGACCCCATTGAATCGCCGCCGGTTTGGCCTGGGCGAAGAGGCGGGCGGCCTTTTGGATCTTTTCCGCCGGTAACCCGGTGATTTCCGCAACTTTAGCCACGGGATATTCTTTTACCCTTGCGGCCAGCTCTTCAAAACCATAGGTCCAGTTTTCCACAAAGTCGTGATCATAAAGATCCTCTTCAATAATGATATTGAGCATGCCAATGGCCAGGGCCGCATCGGTTCCCGGACGGATGGGCAGCCAGACTTCCGCTCTGGCCGACCACCAGGTCAGGCGGGGGTCCACGGAGATTATTTTGGTGCCCATCTGCATGCACTGAACCAGCCAATGGCCCAGAAATCCGTCGGCATTGCTCTTTAAGGGGTCGTTGCCCCACACGATCACACATTCGGGGGCCTGCCACTCAGCATTGGCATAACGGTCAGGATGCTGCACCGAAGCATCCACGATCATGAAATCCCCATTGACGGCGGTACTGCCCACGATACGGGGCAGATAGCAGGCGAATCCGGAAAAGAACAAAGTGGAAATATTAGGGGTCTGGATTCCCGCATTAAACAGCATGGGCAGCTGCCAGTTAATATTCCGGCCGGTACCGTGAACCCCTACGATGGATTCCGGTCCAAAATTCTTTTTATAATAATTTACCTTTTCACAAATCATTGCATAGGCCTCATCCCAGGAAATGCGCTGCCATTTGTTTTCACCCCGTTCGCCGACCCGTTTCATGGGGTATTTTAAGCGGTCGGGATGGTCCACCGCTTCCACTAAGTTCAAACATCTCATGCATAACTTGCCATTGTTAAAAGGATTGAGAGGGTCTCCCTCCACTTTTTCCAGTTTACCGTCTTTGGTATATAACAATACTCCGCAGGAATTGTGGCAGCCCGGCGCTGTGTACTGGTGGGAGCGGGTTACGGTGTATTCTCCCTCTTGCCATTGCCACTCACCCTCATGGTAAAGTTCACGGTTTATACCGGATAAGTACTCTTTGTAATCAGCCATGGAACGCTTCTCCTTTTTTATTATTTTTTCAAAAAGCAAAAACCTATTATTGTGAGCTGTCTTCTGCTTTTTCTTCCGTTTTGACTGCGGATAAATCAGCCTTGCATTTGACACAATTTTTAACGACACTGGGATTCAGTGCGCCACAGTCAGGGCATTTTTTGGGTTTTCCCGCACTTGGGGGCCGAAAGCACATGATTACACACCTCCATCGCTAAGCATGACAACAAGTAATGCAAAAACCGTACCAAATATAATAAAGAAAAGGGATGAGCCTCAACTCACCCTTTTTACAGCCTTTTTATTAAGATGTCCCTGAATAAGAAGTAAATTTTGAAAGTTTCATTATAAAAAGATCTTTTACAGGAATGGTGATATTTTTCATAATTGTTAAACGCCGGAGGCACTACACTTTGGCTGTTCCTTTTTGGTTTCTGACAAGCTAAAATAGTGATAAAATTACTTTTATACACACATGGGCACCTATGTCATAAGCACAACCTGAAAATCGGGAGGTAACCTAGAAATGCAACTGACTTTCCAACAATGCAGGCCGGACGATGTTCATGCCCTGCGGGACTTTTCTTACCGAACATTTAATGATACTTTCGCTCCTATGAACACACCGGCAACTATGCAAGCCTATCTGGAACAGTCTTTTAATACTAACAAACTCCATGGTGAATTATCAGATAGCAATTCGTCATTCTATTTTCTTTATGCCGGCAGGGAATTAGCCGGCTATTTAAAACTGAATGAATCCCCGGCACAAACTGATATAAACGATCCACATTCTTTAGAAATCGAAAGAATCTATGTGGCGAAAGAATTCCAAGGCAAGGGTTTTGGGTACGTATTGATCAACAAGGCTGTCGAAATAGCGAAGATGAGAAAAAAGTTCTATCTATGGCTTGGCGTCTGGGAGAAAAACCACAAGGCTATCTTTTTCTATAAAAAGAATGGATTTTATGAAGCTGGTGCACATTCCTTTTTCATGGGAGAAGAAGAACAAACGGATTTTATAATGCGTAAAGACCTCTAAGACACAGAGCCGGTCACCCTAAGAGAATATCTTGTGGTGACCGGCTCTTTTTCATAACCGCAAAAATCAGGATGACCAGCGAGCAAAAGGGCAGGGACTGGAGCCATACGGTCCCCGGTCCGGTCAACGTCCCCAAAGCCAGCCCCTCACCTCCGAACAGGGCATTCTTTATATCCCCCGCAAACCGGATGTCGTGATTGACCGTTTTGGTCATGGCCACCAGGCAGCCTGTATCCAGCTGAATGGTTTCCCCCGGCTGCAACTCTTTCTGAATGATGGTTCCGCCGGCATGCATGAAAGCCGGCATGGTCGTCTCTGAAACTTCACTTTCCGCCTTCGGTGCGATCACCAGGGAAGCGGGAGATTTTCAGCTGGCAGAGCGTTCCCTGCTCTCGGCTGTCCGTTCGGCCAAAGCGCAAAAGGCCTATCAGGTATTATGCGGCGCCTGTTTCCATCTTGCCAGGCTGTATTTCCATAGCGGCGACCGGGGAAAAGGACGCCGTTATCTGAAGCAGGCTATGGAGCTGGCATCGCGAATCAAATATTATATGTTCTGGGATATTCATATCCCCACCCTGACTGAAATGGCCCTCTTAAGCATCCGTCACAGCTATCATGCCGGCTTCGCTGCAGAACTTTTGAGCAGGTTTTACGACCCGGCAACAGTCAACTACCTGGCGGAAAAGCAAAAGCCCTCGACGAAAGCCGGATTGCGGTATTTGTCGAAGACTTTATATCCCACTACAAAGCCGATCAGGGGGAAGGGCTTTATCTCGTCAAAGCGGACCTTTTCGGCAAACCGGAAATTGCCGTCAACGGCGTCAAAATCCCGAATTCCGAATGGAAGACCAAAAAAATCAAAAACCTGCTCGAATACCTCCTCCTGCACAGCGGAAGGACGGTATCCAAAGATATCCTGCTGGATATCTTCTGGCCCGAGTCGGATCCCAAATCGGCCATGGTTTCCCTGCGCACGGCTTTGTACCAGCTCAGAAAGTCTTTGAGGATGCCTGCCTGAAGCTGGGTGTTCTCTATGCCGGGCAGGGCGAGACGGTCCAGGCCGAAGAAATCTTAAGACGCGCCTTGGCCATGGATCCGTACAGCGAAAGCATCTGCCTGGAATTGCTCCGCCTGCTCATGGCCCAGGGGATGCGCAGCAAGGCGCTCTGTCTCTATAACCGCTTCCAAAAGAACTTTGAACAGGAATTGGGGATTAAAATCGACGGCAGGCTGACCGAGGCTGTCCATCCCCAATCAGCCGGTTGAGTCTTCAAGGAGCAGAGCCAGAATCAGTCCTCAACTTTTGATTGCTTTTGAAGAACTGGCTTTCTTTGCGCTCACTGTTCCCCGCCAATACAATAGCAATAGACATCAGCCTATCGATGGAAAATGGAGCTTAATTTTTTCAATTCCTCTTGACTAGAAAATATAAATAGTATATATTATTAACACAGTTAGTTATCATATTTCTTGGACATATTTTAAAAAAGCCCCCCTTCCTAATGTACTGTAATAAGACTTGGATTGGAAGTGTACGGATATGCCATGGGAAGAGAATCAGAACAGCTTGAGCTATGTTGACAAAGCCTTGGCCGCCTTTAATGAAATCATGGCCAACAGCCGGAAAGATATGATGGAAAACCTCAATCGGGCCCATAAAGGAGAACTTTTTGTTTTGCATTACCTGGCGGTATGCAATAGAGAAGTTCTCCCTTCTGAACTAAGCGCGGCGCTGCAGGCCAGTACAGCGCGCATCTCCGCCTTGCTTGGCGCCTTGGAAAAAAAGGGCCAGATTGTCCGCGACATCGACAAGAGCAACCGCCGCAATATTCTTGTGACCATCACCGAGGAGGGGCGCAACCGCGCCGAAGCCGAGATGAAGGAGATGAAAAACAGAATGGTGCGGATATTTACCGACATGGGTGAAGCGGATACGATAGAGTTCATTCGGCTGACCCGCCTCTTTTCCGAGCTTATGCAAAAGTATTCTCCCCAAGAAGAAGGCGGCATGCCGAGCGGTTAAACGGGCATCCCTCATCAAAGTACAGATTGATTTATGCGGGCCATACAGTCCGCATTACTATAGTCCCATTACTAACAGAGTTCGTTACTAATACAGATGATGCCGAACCCTATACAAACGACTGGAGGAACAAACATCTATGGTAAGAATCTTCAAGTATCTCAAGGCGGAGGAATGGCTGATGGCAGGCATCAGCCTGATCTTCATCGTCGCCCAGGTTTGGCTTGATCTTAAACTCCCCGATTATATGGCGGAAATAACAACGCTGACCCAGACGCCCAACAGCGCCATCAGTGACATCTGGCTCAACGGCGGTTATATGCTGTTGTGTGCCTTGGGAAGTCTGGCTGCTGCAGTTGTCGTCGGTTTTTTTGCGGCCAAAATAGCCGCCTCCTTTTCCCAGCGGCTGCGCAGTTTATTATTCAATAAGGTTGAATCCTTTTCCATGGAAGAAATCAACCGTTTTTCAACCTCAAGTCTGATTACTCGTTCCACAAACGACATCACCCAAATTCAAATGCTGGTGGTCATGGGCCTGCAATTGGTGATTAAAGCTCCCATTACAGCGGTATGGGCCATCACCAAAATCTCGGGCAAAGGCTTCGAATGGACCATGGTCACAGGGGTTGCCGTTTTGATTATGATCATAATGGTTACCTTTCTGCTCATCGTTGCCCTGCCCAAATTCAAAAAGATGCAGACCCTTACCGATAACATCACCCGGGTAACAAGAGAAAATCTCACCGGCCTGCGTGTTGTCCGCGCCTACAATGCTGAGAATTATCAGGAAGAGAAATTTGAAACGGCCAACGAAGAGCTTACCAGCACCCAGATGTTCACCAACCGCGCCATGGCAGTCATGATGCCGGTGATGAGTATGCTGATGAGCGGGCTGTCCCTGGCGATTTACTGGATAGGCGCCTATTTGATTGATGCGGCAGGGGCGCTGGATAAATTAGGCCTGTTTTCCAACATGGTCGTCTTTTCCAGCTATGCCATGCAGGTCATCATGTCCTTTATGATGCTGGTCATGATCTTCATTATGCTGCCCCGCGCCAGCGTTTCGGCCAAACGCATCAATGAAGTGCTGGATACGGAACCCCGGATTTTAGACGGAACAAAAACCGAGGGCCAGCCGGGCCTGCGAGGTGAAGTCGTGTTTAAGTCTGTCAGCTTCCAATATCCCGATGCAGCGGAACCTGTCCTTGAAGATATCAGTTTTACGGCCTCCCCCGGTGAAACCGTTGCTTTTATCGGCTCGACCGGAAGCGGCAAATCAACTCTTGTCAACCTTGCCCTCCGCTTCTTTGATGCAACCCAGGGGGAAATATTGATTGACGGCGTCAATGTGCAAGAATATAAGCTGGAAGCCCTTTTCAATAAAATCGGCTATGTACCCCAAAAGGCTGTGCTGTTCAAAGGCACGGTAGAATCCAATGTGGCTTACGGCGATAACGGCGGCGAAGGCTATCCTCTGGATGAAGTGAAGAAGGCCGTACAAATTGCCCAGGGCGCAGACTTTGTGGAGAAAATGGACGGTCAATACCAAGCCGCTATTGCCCAGGGCGGAGCCAATGTATCGGGCGGTCAAAAGCAGCGGCTGGCCATCGCCCGGGCGGTGTGCCGCAAGCCGGAAATCTATATTTTTGACGATTCTTTCTCAGCCCTTGATTACAAGACCGACCGGGTTCTGCGCAGTGTGCTTAAACAAGAAACCGCAGGTGTCACCAGCCTGATCGTAGCCCAGCGCATCGGCACCATCATGGACGCCGACCAGATTATTGTGCTTGATGAAGGCAAAATCGTCGGCAAAGGAACCCACAAAGACTTACTCCGGGACTGCACTGTCTATAGAGAAATTGCCATGTCGCAATTGAGCGAGGAGGAATTGGCATCATGAGTGAGCATCAAACCAGAACACAAAATGGCGGCCCCATGGGTGGGCCGGCAAGTGGCCCACCCATGGGCGGCGGCGAAAAAGCCAAGGATTTCCAAGGAACATGGGGCAAGCTGATCCGCTACTGTAAAGGCTACATGCCCGTCATTATCACCGCCCTTGTCATCGCGGCTTTGGGGACACTCCTGCAAATCATCGGTCCGGACCAACTGAAGAACATGACCAATGAGATCACCAAGGGGCTGCCGGCCCTGATCAACGGAGTACCGGTGTCTGGGGCCATCGATTTTAACGCGGTCTTCAATATTGGTATGCTGCTTGTCTGTTTCTATGCAGCCTCAGGTATCTTCAGCTTTGCCGAGAATTTTATCATGGCTACGGTAACTGCTAAAATATCTAAAAGCATGCGCACTGACATCGCCAAGAAGATCAACAAACTGCCCCTCAAATACTTTGACAAAACAAGTTACGGCGATGTCATCAGCCGCGTGACCAACGATGTTGACGCCATTGGCCAAACCCTCAATCAGAGCCTCGATAATTTGGTGAGGGCAGTTACCATGTTTGTCGGTTCCCTGATCATGATGTTCTACAACAGTTGGATTCTGGCCTTGGTTGCCATCGGCTCCACTTTGATCGGGTTTGTTCTGATGGCGCTCATCATGTCCAAATCTCAAAAGTATTTTACCGTGCAGCAGCAGGGACTCGGCGATATCAATGGCCATATTGAAGAAATCTATTCGGGCCACAATGTTGTCAAGGCCTATAACGGCGGCAGCAAGGCGAAAAAGACCTTTGAGGAGATCAACACGTCCCTGTATGACAGCGGTTGGAAATCTCAATTTATGTCGGGGATGATGATGCCGATTATGGGCTTCATCGGCAACTTCGGCTATGTGGCGGTGTGCGTGGTCGGCGCGGCCTTGGCTATGAAAGGCACGATCTCCTTCGGCGTCATCGTTGCCTTTATGATCTATATCCGCCTCTTTACCCAGCCTTTGTCCCAGTTGGCTCAATCTATGCAGCAGCTGCAAAGAACAGCCGCCGCCAGTGAGCGTGTCTTTGAATTCTTCGCCGAAGAAGAGTTGGCCGGGGAAAGCCAGCAGCTCAAAAAGCTGGAGAATGTCAAAGGCCACGTGGAGTTTCAGAATGTTCACTTTGGCTATGAGAAGGACAAAACCATTATCAATAATTTTTCCGCTCAGATCAGAGCCGGCCAGAAGGTCGCCATTGTGGGGCCTACCGGTGCGGGAAAAACGACCATGGTCAATCTGCTGATGCGCTTTTACGAAATCGACAGCGGCGAGATTCGCATAGACGGTATCCCCATCAGCCATGTGAGCAGAGAAAACGTCCATGACCAATTCTGTATGGTATTGCAGGACACCTGGCTCTTTGAGGGAACTATCAAAGAAAACATCATCTACAACAAGCAGGGCGTTACCGATGAAGAAGTGATCGCCGCCTGCAAGTCTGTGGGCATCCACCACTTTATCCGCACCCTGCCCCAGGGCTATGACACCATCCTCAATGATAAAGCCAACCTGTCGGCAGGCCAAAAGCAGCTTGTGACCATTGCCCGCGCGATCATTCAAAATTCACCCCTTCTGATCCTGGATGAAGCGACCAGCTCGGTAGACACCCGTACGGAAAGGCTCGTACAGGATGCCATGAATAAGCTGACCCAGGACCGAACCTCATTTGTGATCGCCCATCGCCTCTCCACCATCAAAGATGCCGATCTGATTTTGGTGATGAAAGACGGCGACATCATCGAAAGCGGCGATCACGAGGAACTCCTCGGCAAAGGCGGCTTCTACGCCGAGCTTTATAACAGCCAATTTGAACAGGCTTCATAAAAAAACTCATAAAAGCAAAGGAGCAGCCGATGATCATTGAACGCAAATCCAAAGTCAATCTTCCCGATCTCACAGAACAGGATGGGCATCTCTTTCAAAGCTCCCGGGAGGATGCCAGAACCTCCTTGATCAAGCTCGCCCAAACCATGCAGATCTATAACGGCGCCATGAAAGTCGTCAGCGCCAAACTGGAATTACTCGATGATGAATTTCAATTCAGCAACAAGCATAATCCCATTCATCATCTGGAATACCGGATTAAAAGTCCCCTCAGCATTGGCAAAAAACTGCAAAAGTACGGCTTGCCGCTTACGGTCGAAGCCGCTCGGGAGAGAGTTCTTGACATCGCCGGCATTCGCGTGATTTGCAATTTCTTGGATGATGTCTATGCGGTGGAGAAAATGCTCCTGCAACAAGCCGATGTTACCTTGGTTAAACGGAAGGACTATATTGAGCAAGCCAAAGCAAACGGGTACCGGAGTTTGCATCTTGTCGTCAAAGTGCCGATTTTCCTGTCCGGCAGCACCGAAGAGATTCCGGTGGAAATCCAGCTGCGCACAGTTGCCATGGACTATTGGGCCAGCCTGGAACACATGTTGCGCTATAAAAATAAGGACAGCGATACCCAACAGTACGCCGCCATGTTGCTGGATTGCGCAGCTACACTGGCCGACACGGAAAAAAAGATGCTGTTTATCCGTCAGCATATTGAAGAATAACGGAAAGTATGACCCTCTGGGGTAAAGCCTAAAACGACCTCCTTACTGTTTTGAGTAAAGAGGTCGTTTCACGTCTTAATGAGCTATTGATTTCCAAACTATTCAATCCCCCACCTTTTCATCCAGGCATTTCAGGAGGAACTTTCGCAGATTTTTTTGATACTCCCCATGCACATTCTTATCGATCTTAACCAGCAGGCCCAGTTCATACACCACTTCTTTGAAGGCCCTTTCCAGGGCTTCCATTTTAAAGGCGGCTTTATGGGTAGCATTCTTGATTTGGGCGGCAGTAAGCTGATTCCGCAGCTTTTCATTGTTTTTGAAGAGCTGCTTATCTTTGAGCCTGCTGTTCTCAGCCTTCCTTTCAGCTACTTCCTGTTTCAATCCCTGCTTTTCCTTTTCCAGCTCCCCTGCCTTGAGCTTCAGCCCATCCCGCTCTTTTTCCAGTTGGCTGTTTTTCTCCTTTTCACCCTCCAGAGCTTTCTGGAGTTCCCTGCTCTCCTGCTCAGCCTCCTTTTTTTCCTGCCTGGCCTGCTCCCGCTCCTTAATGGCCCTCTGCAGCTGACGTACGGACATATTTTCGATATCCAGCTCGGCGATGAACTCTGCCCGCTCTTCTTCCGGTATATCCAAAAGGGTCAGTGCCTGGGAGTAAGATAAAATCGGAAACGTCTCAGATTTTGCTTTTTCCCCCTCCGGGGAGTCTCCTCCTGCCTGCCCGTACTCCCGGGCAACTCTCATATAATTTTCCGCCGTAGCCTGAGAATACTCTACATACTCTTCCAGCCATTTTCCCCACTCCCCGTGAGGAAGAAGGGCTTTCGCCTCGATCAGCCTCCGGCCGATCTCCACGGCACAGGTTAATTGGATTCTCCCACTGGACACTTTATAGCTGTTGATCTCCGCCGCGATGACCTGCGGGGTGCGTTCCCTTACTTGTTCACTCATGCCCATCCCTTCCCGGGTTTTTAATACAGTATATGGACCTGACATGACAGGTGTGACAACCCGTAACAGCAGCCGAAAAAAATTCTCTGTGTGACAACCTGTAACAACCGCCGGGGAAACTTCATAGGATGTAAGGACAGCCCGGGTCTGTCGATTCATCAGGAATCCATCAAATAAAGGTGGTGATTAAGATGGCAATAGAAGGAATTCCTTATTCTGCAGCGTTGGTGGTGGTCTACCAAACGGGGCTTTCCCCTCTTGGTGCCCCCATCACAAGGCAGAAAACGTTTAACTCAATCCGCTTTGATGCGCCTGAAGAAGCTGTATATGACGCAGCACATGCGTTGTTTGGTTTGACAAAGCATCCGGTTCTCGATGTGTTTTTTAGAAAAACCTGGGAACTGGCAGAGGAATAAGGAGGCACGAAGAATAATGAACGGAAGCAATTCCGATAAAAGGAGGTGCGGGAATGGCTTTATCAACCACTAAAGTCGCAAGGCTGATCTTTTCCACCGCCGGTGGCGGAACGTTCACCCTTACTCTTGCCGATCCACGGGAAGATGTGCAGGTGACTGAGATCGTGGCCGCTATGGAGTCGCTTATCGCAAGTGATATCTATCTGACGGCCACCGGGGCTTTAACCGGGATCAAGGATGTGAAGATTGTTGACACGACAGTCAACGATCTTTACGATCCGGCGACCGGCTGATCGATAGGCTGAGAAAAAACCCTATAGCCTATAAGGAAAACCGAGGCTGCGGCCTCGGTCCTTTTTTTCTCCTCAAATATTTGAAATCTTATCTTCATTACCGTGAAATCCTTTGTAATACTCCGGATACATCTCTCCTTCACATTTCCCGCAAGCTGCGTTGGCGCGGTTGAGTCTCCATCATCTCAAGGAGGAAGGCCATGTGGCTCAAAAATTAAGCTTTTGTGGATTTAGGCAGAAGCACCTCAATATGATGCAGCCCTTCAAGCTATAGCGATGCTCATCTACCTGCTATAACCAGGGCTCAATGCCGCGAACACCTGATCCAGAACCTCATAGACAGCTGCGGGCTGGGCCGGTTTGTTCAGAACCCGGAGCGGGGATACGGCTTCAAAATCCCCCGGCCCCTCCGAGGCAGTGACAAAAACGATGGCACAATCCTTATTGCGCTGCCGGATGGACGAGGCAGTCTCCAGACCGGTGATATTTTTCATCCGCTGATCCAGAAAGTACAGGTCAAACCGGGTGGGGTTTTCCTGGAATTGCTCCAGAAGGTCCTCCCCGCTGCTGAATTCAGACAGGTTAAACCGGACTCCGGACCGGCTTTCATACTCCTGGATGATCAGCTTTAGGTAGGCTCGCTGAAGGGCACCATCATCACACAGGCAAATATTCAACACGACGCCCCCCTTTCAGCAAACCCGGAAAAACCGAGAAAACCGGGCGTAGACTCATAAACCCGGCTCCTTATCCGGGCCGGGCTTATGCTCTGCGGGAAAGTCCAAATCCATTCTTGGACCCTGGATTGCCGTGACGGTTCAACTGCGGCGGTCAGCATGGCCTCCGCCGGTCCCTCCTCCTGCTGAGCTTGGCCGGTTCCTGCTCTACGATTCATAATTATATACTTCCCCCTTTTCCGCCCGGCACCGGACCGGACCCTCTATAAGAGTCCGACTCCGGCCGCCCGGCGGTGATCAGGGGAAATTAAAAGACGCATGCAAGGGTTTATCCCTACACATGCGCCTGAATTCATACTGTCTCATGTTTACTGCTCTCAAGTCGCACACAATCAGCACACCCCCGGACCGGCAGCCGATTATACCCCCAGGCCCGCGTACTGTTGTACTGGAGCGAGGAGCATTGTATAATGGATCTGTCGTCGTGGACAGCTTGCTGTTACGTGTAGGTGCTTGGACACCTTGCGCGTGCCTGTAAGTGCTGCTACACTTGCGGGCCGCGGCGGCCTTTTAATTTCCACCTGAATCCATTATAGGGGTATCGGGAGGGAATTTCAAGCCAAGTGGATAGTGAAGATCAGGATTTTATCCCAGGATGGCCTCTTATCTTCGTTTGCATTCTATGCACATCGTTCCGGAATAGGAATTTTCGAGGATTTTCTATACACCAACTTATTGTGCGCTTACAAAGTATGATCCTCTGCGGTAAAGCCTAAAAACGACCTCCTTACTGTTTTGAGTAAGAGGTCGTTTTACGTCTTAATCCGCTATTGATTTCCAAACTATTCTTTTATTCCTATGTAAGGAATTAAAGGCCGCTCTCGTTCTATAACTAAAGAGTATATTTATACAATTGCCAAATTCTCTGTAACCCTCTATCTCAAATTTCCGAACACTTGGCTATTTGAAATAGAGGGTTACAAGCAGCGCTTAGCCAGTATGAAAGGTTAGTTTTTCATTTCCTTCTCTATTCGCAGGATTTCCTCCTGGGAGAGCTTGGTCGCCTTGGCTATCACTTCCGGACTCATTCCCATACTCAGCATGGTTCGGGCCGTCTCCCTTTTCTCTTCTTGTCTGCCTTTCAGTTCTCCTTCTTGCCTGCCTTCTTCTCTGCCCTCTTCCCGGATCCACTGTTCAATCTGGGTCATTTTCAACACCTCCAACAATTTCCTTTTATTACTTTCGGACATAATCTTGTCGGTGATCACGATCAACGCAGCAATGGCGAATACTTTCGTCTTTTCATCGGTAGCCTTAGCTAGTTCGGCCGCTTGTATCGCCAGATCTTCTTCTTGTTGCCTGCTTTTCATGAGTGGCAGAAAGATCAGTTTCAGGGTATCCGTCTCATTTAAGAGCTGACCGCTTTCGATCTTGGCTTTCAGTCTGTTGTATTCCTGATCTCCATTATAGTCCTTCATGTAGATATTCTCGACCTGATAGAGGATGGAACCGCAGTCCAACCGCTCCTTGGCTTGTTCGATATGACCGGAATAGACGACGAAGGTGCGGATCTGACGCTCCTGCCGGCTCGCCAGCCGGGCGTCATAGTACAAGAAACGCTTTAAGTCCCGTTCACAGGCTGTGGTCTGGAATTCAGGTGCAGTAAGGTGTCATCCTCCAACAGAAAGATGATATCACTGCGAGTTTCCTTGGCATCAATCGTCGGATGGGCGGAAGGGAGCAACGCTTTGATTTTAGCCGTTTTAATCCCGAAGACGTCCAGAGTTTTATTTCTAAACTGTTCGGCTAAAACTTTCATAAGCACATCATTGTTATGATAGGATATCTCGGTGTTCAATTCTATTCTCCTCTCTTTATTTTATTACAGAAGGTTGCTCTTGACAATGAGGGACAATTCCAATTTATAGGATATCAGAACATACGTTCCCGTTCAAGAAAATTATGGATATAATTTCTCTGGAAGTTTCCCTATACACGTAATAAGGAGGAGGGTGTTGTACCCTCCTCCCGGACTGTGGACAAAAAATCTTTATTACAAAAGCTCATCCTTCTTCTCAAGAATCGCTTCCGCTGCTGCGCAAGCGGGGCAATCGCAATATTTTACCCCGGCCTCCTTGAGTTCCTTGGCATGGGCTTCCATTTTCTTTACCCTTTCTTCACCAAATATCCGCACACCGGTTGCTGACTTTGTAAAGGCAATCAGTCCGTCGATGGGCATGATGTCCATTTCCAGTTCCGCGATTAGCTTTTTGGTCTGCTCCGCTTCCCTGTCCGTCCCCATAGCATCCAGCCAATTCTGGGCAGCAGCTTTGGCCTCTGGGCAGCTGGGGCGCACACTTAGCAATTCCTTTGCTTTCTGGGCAACATAGTCTTTTACATCCTGGTTCATGGTTTTCATCCTTTCTTTTATATCATATATTGTCACTCTGCTTAAGAAAATATCTCCGCTTCGGCCGGGTTGGATAAAAGAGAATCGAAGGCTTCGTCAGACGAATATCGGTAAACCCCGGGATCACCCGCACCGTTTCCGGCAGCTGGGGATCATTGAGGTCCAGGGTTGTCAAGGCCCCTGTGGTGCAAGCCTCCACACAGGCCGGCGGCAGCCCGTGATCCTGACGGGGATAGCACATCTGGCAGCGGGTCACCTTATTGGTATTAATGTTGTACTGGGGTGCATCATAAGGGCAGGCCTTGACGCAGAGACGGCAGCCGTTGCAAAGGGAAGAATCGATCTCCACAATGCCGTCTTTTCGCTTATTAAAGGCATGCTGGGGGCAGACGCGGAAACATTCCGGGCTGTCGCAGTGGTTGCAGGCCATGGACAGATAGGTCCCCAGATCTATTTCCTTGACATGCCGCCAGTGGATATTGGCCGGTGTATGATTTTCATTGCGGCAGGCCATCTCACAAGCCCGGCACCCTATACAGAGATTAGCATTGAACAGAAAGCCCTTTCTCTTAAACATCGCTGCGCACCCTCCTGAGGTTAACCCGGCAATCAAAATAAGGGATACTTTCCCCAGCCTTCCCCTGACCGCTGATCAGATGATTGATGGGATAACGGTCACTTTGCTCCACCAGAATAATTTTCTCCGGGAGATAGGGGTTGATTTTAGCCCGGCCGCTTATCGAACCATGCTCATTATAGATTTCAACCAAAGAATCTTCCCGGATAGTATGCTTGCAGGCGATTTCCTCCGCCAGCTCAATGATGGGTTCCTCTCTATTCTCCCCATTAAGCCAGGAAAGGGTCTCATACTGGGTATGGAATTTAAGCAGGGATTGAGGAGTAAGCAGGTGGTAAGGAAACAGCAGGGATGACTCCGTTTCTCTCATATCCTTAAAAAGATGCGGCTGAACTCTTGAGAAACAATAGTTCCAACCGGAGAGCAAGCTCTCCTTCTTCCTTCTATAGGAATGCCGCTTAAGATCAGCAGGCTCCTCCAAACCATAAAGCTCCCTAATCTCCGGAGACAACTCCCCTGCTATCCAATCCCAAGGTTCCTTTTCCGCGGGAAAATTAGAAAACCCCGGCTGAAGTTCATTGAGCTTGCGGGTTAACTCCCGGGCAATCTGTAGATCGCTCTTGGCTTCATAGAAAGCCGGCAGGACTTTTTGATTATAGGAAAGCCAGTGGTGCCAAAAGCTCACATGCAAATCTTCCTCCTCAAAGAAGGACGCAGCAGGCAGGACAAGGTCGGACTGCCGGGCGGTGCTGTTCAGGTAGAGATCCACGGTGACGATGAACTCCATCTGTTGAAACAAATCACGCCAAGCCCGTAGATTGTAATCCTGGGCCAGCGGATTGCCGCAGGAAACCCACAGCATTTTAAGAGGCGGCTCCTGAAGCTTCATCGCCCTGCCCGGGAAATCATTGGCCGGCACCTCCCGGGAGGAGGTGAGCAAAGGCTGCTTTACTCCCTGATGCTTGGCTATATGCAGTGGAAATTCCTCCTGAGGCCGGTGGCGGAAATAGACTCCCCCGCCGACCGAACCAAAACTCCCGGTCAGAGCGGCCAGAGCACTCACGGCCTTTACCGATTCTCCGCCAGTGGGATAACGCTGCATGCCGAAACCCAGCCAATTAGCGGCTGGATGAAAGCGGGCATACAGATCGGCTAATTCTTCAACGACCCTTAAATGGACACCGGTGTGGGAACAAACTTCCTCCAGAGTAATCCCCTCAAGCCCTTGCTTATATCGATGAAACTCTCTGGTTTTTTGCCGAATGAACTCTTTATCGATCTTGTCACTTTCGATCAATAGTTTAGCGATCCCCCATGCCAGCCAGGCATCGGTCCCCGGATTGATCTGAACATATAAATCAGCTCTGTTGGCCGTATGGGTAAGGAGCGGATCGATAACCACCAATGGAGTTCCCTTTTGGCGTGCTTCATAGATAAACTTCATTTGATTGATATTGGTATTGGCCGGATTGGCTCCCCAGATCACGATCAAGCCGGCGTCGCTCATCTTCTCCGGATCAGGATTTCTTAGTTCATTTACGGTCTCCCTCAGTGCGGTTTCCCCGGTAGCGGAACAAATATCCCCGATGGGCCGGGTATGAGGACCCAGGCCTGCGAACATTCCTTCCACGGCCTGATGCAGCAAGCCGGCATTGCCATTCCCTTTATAATATCCTAAGCCCAGATTGGAGCCATAGCGGGTATTCAGTTCGATCATTTTAGAGGCGATAATTTCGTAAGCCTGATCCCAGGAAATCCGCCGCCACTCCCCTGACCCCCGTCGCACTTGACGCAAAGGGTACTTCAAGCGATACTCGTCCAAGGCATATTGAATTAAGGAATATCCTTTAGCACAGAGCCTTCCCCGGGTATAGCCATGCTCGGAGTCTCCCACAACCCGGGTCAGCTTCCCCCCGCTCATATGCGAAATCATGCTGCAGGAACCATAACAATGCCGCGGACATGTATTGCGAAACGTTGGCATACCCAACACCAGCCTTTATTAATGTTTAAGGTCCTTTTCAGGACAGCAGGTGAATCTTGTGCAGCCGCCGGATTTTAAAAGCCGCAGCCAGATCCAGGCGTGTATTAATATCTGCTAAGGAACGTCCGAGGATTCCCTCAATTTTATTTAAACGGTAACGAAGGGTGTTGCGATGTAAAAAAGTGGCCTGAGCTGTTTTATTCATATCAAATTGGTTATCCACGAGACTCTCCAATAGCCAAACCAGATTATCCTCACCCTCATCCTCTTCAGGCAAATCTCCCAGAACATGATGATAGTATTCTTTCAGATCTTCCAGGTCATGTTTGTACAGGATTCTTTCCAGACCCATATCGCTGAAAAATGGTACCTCAACTTCCAGCAGGCTTCCCATCTCACAAGCGACTTTGGCCTCCTGGTAACTGCGAAAGAGGTCATTGGGCTGGGCGTAGGTTTTCCCTACTCCGCAGATGATCCGGTAATCGGACACTGTGGTCTTAAACTGATTGGAAAGGCCCTCTATTAAGGAAGTGATTTCCGGTTTCCGCTCAGCCGCCTTTTCACTCTCCGCCGGCAGAATGACCACGACTTCGTTTCGATTCACTGTCGTTGCCGGATTTTTATAGTATCTATTGATCAAGGTTCGATCCACAGTCTTTTGCAGCACCTCCATAAGGTGCCAGTCAGGGGAATGAGACTCCAGATCAGGGACCCGTAAAAGCAACACCGTATGGGGTCGGTGGAAGTCCCAGCCCCATACTTCTCCCATCGTCATAATATCTTCGTTGCATTTAAGGTTGCCATAGAGTAAATCGTAAAAGAAAGCATTTTTTGTTTTATGTTTTTCCTGCTTCAGCTCCAACTTATTCTGAAGGTGGATGGAGTATAGAGAGAGGGCCGTTTCTATAATGGCTTGAAACTCCTCAAAGTCCGGCTTGACTTCATCATACAGCACAAAAAGATACCCCAATATCCGGCCATTGGGGGCGATGGCCCAGCCTGCCCCTTTCAGATGCAACGCTTCAGTGGATAGGGTGCAAAAAAATAAGGTCTCGTTATCCCCCCGCTCCCCTTCTATCACCATCTGAAAGGAGTCCAGATCCGGGTGAAGAAGTGTTGTGGATAGGGTCTCATAAGTCGGAGTAGAAACCAGGATAGGTTGATTCAACACCTCGGCAATGGCGCAAGTAAGAGCATCCAGCCCTTGGCCGGATGTTTTAAGAAGCTTCCGCATGTAATTCGGCATTGAACTGACGTTTCCCATAATGCTTCATATCCTCCTTCTTCTCCCTTGGTTCCCTCATCGGATTTCAATCACTCGTAGTTTAGCTTATCTGACCCTAAAATTTCAACCCAAAGATTTATCTCTGGCTTATCCATTAGTTACGGTGCACAGTAACCGCACTCAGACTTTGTGCATGTGAACATTTGATTCATCTTAGTCCATTATATAATGGAATCAGGCTTAGGAAAAGTCATTGGCCTTTCACAATTTACTTGCCAAGACTGATGGTAATATTTGAATTTGAGGCACTGCAACTTCGAATGTTATCATTAGTACAAACAGTGTCCGTAAATCGTGACTGCTGCGGCCAATACCGACAGAATAAGTCTATGGATATTTCGTAATTAAGAGGAGGTTAAAGGTGTGGCAAATCTTTTCCAAAAAATTAGCGAAAAACAAATAAGCCGTAGAACATTCTTAGCGGCAACTGCGGCCGGAACGGCCAGCCTGGCGCTGGCCGGCTGCGGCACTGCGCTCGCTCCGGTGGGAGCGAATTATGACGCAGCCGCAATTAACGGAGAAGGACAATGGATACCTGCCGCCTGTTGGTTTAACTGCGGCTATAAATGTTATAATGCCGCCCTTGTCGTGGATAATGTGGTTGTCCGCCAGAAAACCGATGATACCCACCCGGACAGCTTCAATAATCCGCAGCTGAGAGGATGTCTGCGTGGGCGTGCCCAGCAGCAACAGGCATTCGGTGTCGATCGGATCAAATATCCTATGAAACGCAAGCATTGGGAACCTCTTACCGGCGGAGATAAATCTTTGCGCGGCAAAGATGAATGGGTTCGGATTTCCTGGGATGAGGCCCTGGATTACGTAGCTGCCGAGTTAAAAAGTGCCAAAGAGAAGTACGGGAACAGCTCCATCCTGATGCCTACATGGGGAGATAATTTTTGTGATTTTTATAATGCCATTAATGGGTTTGGCGGTTATACCACCGTGCAGGATACTTCATCGGTAGGCACATACCTGCATGTATCCGGCATATTGGGCATTCTGCCTGCCGGTATGAACGATGCCAATGACCGCTTGGATCTGTTAAAGAGCGAGACCATTGTCCTTTATGGCTGCAACCCTGCCTGGGCTTCAGCAGGATTGCCCAGTTATAATCTGGTGCATGCCAAAGAGGCCGGAGCGAAGTTCATTTATGTCGGCCCCAGCTATAATGAAACAGCTAACTTGGTCGATGCCAAATGGATACAAGTTCGCCCCGGTACAGACACAGCCTTCCTGCTTTCGATAGCCTATGTGATGGTCACTGAAGACGACCCCCTCAGCAATCCAATTATTGATTGGGATTTTCTTAATCGTTGCACCGTCGGTTTTGATGCCGAACATATGCCGGCTGATGCTGCTCTTAACGAAAACTTTAAGGACTATATACTGGGCAAATACGACAACCAGCCCAAAACTCCCGAATGGGCTTCGGAAATCTGCGGTACCCCTGTACAAGATATTGTTTGGTATGCCAAGGAAATGCGCAAGGACAAGAAGGTTACCGTTTTACATGCCAGTGCGCCGGCCCGCTGTAATAATGCCGATGATTTTCCTCAAATCTTAATGACAGTGGCAGCTATGGGTGGTCATTTCGGTAAACCCGGTCACGCCTGTGGCTCTGGTCAATACTATCAATCCACCAACTGTGGCCCGAACTTGGTTATGATGGGCGCTTCAGGCGCTCCCGTGATTCCCAATCCTTGTACCGATATTATTACAGGTCCCGAGCTATGGGATGCCGTACTCAGCGGAAAATATAACCGCACCGGGCCAGCCCTCTGGGGGGATCTTGCCAGTGTTGGCCCTAAGGATATTGATATCCATGTGATCATTCATTCTTGGCGAAACAGCCTACAGACTACCCAAGGTATCAAAAAAGGCATAGAAGCCCATCGCAAAGTAGACTTTGTGGTAAGCTGTGCTTATTCCTTAAACGCCAGTGCCCAATACTCTGATATCGTATTGCCTATTGTTACTCAGTGGGAAAGACAAAGCTCTTATTTTTATCTTGGGTTTTATAACCGGGATGTACAATTCTTCCCATCCAAGGTCGTGGAGCCCCTTTATGAAGCGAAGAGCGATCAATGGATTGGGATCGAGCTCGGCAAACGCTTAGGCATTGATGTGAGCCAAGCCTATCCTTTGACTGAAGAGCAACAGTACCTCAATATAATTGCCGGAACTACGGTTATCAATAAAGAAGGTACCGATTATGAGACCTTAGTAACGATTACTGAGGAAGACCTTGCGTGGTGGGCATCAAAGTATGGAAAAACAGATGGCAAACCGCAACAAGGCAGAATCGGCCTGAAAGAACTCATGGAACAAGGGAAGTACCAGATTGAACGCCATGAGGGAGATAACTTTGGCAATATTACCTATGAAGCCTTTGTCAAAGATCCGAAGAACAACCCCCTCGGTTCAAAAAGCGGGAAGTTTGAAATCTATTGCCAAACCAAAGCCGATCGAATTAACGCCATGGGACGCAGCACCCTCAAACCCTATCCAAGTTATATACAGCCTTTAAACGGCTATGAGCAAAGCTTCAAAGACTGGGGCAAAAAGATCAAGGGGGATTACCCATATCAGGTAACCAATCCTCACTATTTAAGGCGGGCACATACTGGTTTTGACTATTTGCCCTGGTTGAGAGAGGCAATGCCCAATCCCGTATTCATCAGCGCACTGGATGCCGAAGAAAAAGGCATCAAAGATGGTGATACTGTACTTCTGACCAATCCCCATGGTAAGGTTCTGCGTCAAGCCAGCGTCAGCCAGCGGCTTATGCCTGGTTATATTGAGCTGCCACACGGTACCTGGTTAGAGCTGGATGAAGCTACCGGTATCGACAAGTCCGGGTCTGATAACTACCTTTGCGCCCCTATTACCAGCGGCCAAGGCGTTTCCGGCTATAACACTCAATTGGTCAATATGGAAAAGTATGACGGAGCGCCCCTTACACCCGACCACTTATGGCCAATGAGAGTTGTTAAACTCTAAACGAAGGAGGAAAACAAAAATGGCCTTAGGATTTTACTTTGATGTCAATAAATGCATCGGCTGCCGCACCTGTCAGGTAGCCTGCAAGGATAGAAACCGCTTGGATGTGGGCATTTTGTTCCGCAGAGTCAAAAGCTACGAAACGGGTGCCTATCCCGCTGCCAGAGTGTACCATTATTCCGGTGCCTGTAACCATTGCCAGGAAGCCAAATGCGTTCAGGGCTGTCCCACCGGCGCCTTGCATTTCGCTGATGACGGGACCGTCCAGCACGATCGCAAAAAATGCGTAGGCTGTAAATACTGCACCTGGAATTGTCCTTACAGTGTCCCGCAGTTTATTGAAGAAGCCGGCGTTATCGGCAAATGCGACAGCTGTAAAGACCTGCGCGACGCCGGAGAAAATCCGGTGTGTGTCGACGCCTGCCTTATGCGCTGCCTGGAGTTCGGCGATCTTGACCAACTGGCCGCCAAACATGGCGCTCACCTGGTCAAGGAATTGCCTGTTTTACCCTCCGCTCAGGTGACAAACCCCTCTTTACTGATTAACCCCAGGAAATTCTCTCTGGATCCTCAGTATAAAGAAGTGGAGGTGTAGACAGTGGAAGAGCTCGCCTTGATTATATTCACCATCTGTGTTCAAGCGGCTGTCGGCCTGATGTTATTTACAGCGGTTGCCAAGCAGTTGAACAAGGACGGTATCTTTAAAACCGCTGTAGCTCCTGCCGCAGGTTTAGCCATCGTGGGGCTTCTCGCTTCCTTCCTGCACCTTGGCCACCCCATTGCCGCTGTCAATACGCTCATGGGGTTCGCCACTTCCTGGCTAAGCCGCGAGATTTGGTTTACCAGCGCCTTTACCGGCCTGACAGTGCTCGCCGTCTTGCTCATTTACTTTAAACCTGCCGCTAAAAAGGCAATTAACATTTTCATTATCCTGGCTGCCGTAATCGGCCTGATTGACGTATTGGCTATGGCTTCGGTCTATACATCCTCCAGTGTTGCCGCCTGGCAGTCCAATTCAATTGTTGTGGAATTCTATGCTGCCGCAATTTCCATGGGAGCACTGCTTTTCCTCGCCTTAAGCGCCAAGGAGGATACCGGCAGGATGCGAAAAATTGTCGCCATTGCCGTAGCCGCAGCCTTCGTGATCCAAGCTGTCGCCATGATTCCCTATTACAATGGTTTCGGAGCCAGCGATAATCTTGCCCTTCAACAGAGTCATGCGATTCTCAGCAGCATGACACCGGCTATGGTTCTGAAATGGGCTGCCATTCTTGTGGGAGCCGGTCTGCTCTTCCTCCCTGCCAGGGAAAAGAGCAAGGACGCGCCTGTTATTCTAGGGGCTACTGCCCTGGTCGTGCTTGGTCAGGCCGTGGGACGCTATCTCTTCTTTGCCATCATGATTGTATCCTAGCAAACCTTTCTTCCGCTTTATTTTCCTCTTCCCGCTTTTTACGGGCGGGAAGAGGATTTCGCTACCCAAAATAGAAGGATGGTGAAACTATGGTTCAGGACGTTAAGTTGGTTATCTTCTCCCTAGGCCTGCAAGCTGCTATTGGCATCATGATTGCCATGATGATCGCCGGGAAAATGAATGGCAGAAATGAATATAAGCGGGCTTCGGTTGCTTCTGCTTTATTGGGTACGATCAGCTTGCTGGCTTTTGTTTTCTATTTAGGCAGGCCGGCGTTTATTTTTAATGCCATATCCCAATTCAGCCATTCCTGGCTGTCGCGGGTACTGGTCTTTTCCCTTCTATTCATTGGATTTGCCATCATTCATGCCGTAGTGCAATATGTCAATCCCGCCATCAAGCGTTTTGGCTGGACTGCCGGTGCTGTTGGTTTGATTGATGTTATCTTTATGGCTAATGTCTATATGAGCACCAGCCGCCCTGGTTGGCAAAGCATCGTTCCCCTTATTGACTTTTTAGCGGTCACAATGGTCTTGGGAATTGCCCTCTTCTGGACCATCCAATTGAGTGGGACAGATATAAAAAACCAAAAAATGTACGGCCTGATCGGGCTGTCTAGCGCAGTTATTCTAGGGGTAGTAACCTTTCTCAATTATAATGGTTTTGATACCCAAACTACTGGTCTGCTCCTTGGCATTCACCTTCTCCTGTTTCTGACAGGCGCTGTTTTATTGTTTATTCCCTCGCTGAAACCCGCCAAGGAACAGACGGGTTCAGGAAGAATGGCAATGGTCTATATAGGCACGGCAGCTTTAGGCGGCAGCTTAATGGTGAGCAGATATTTGTTTTATGCTGTTCTTATTACCGGCAGCGGACTTTAGACTTTAAAGGAACACAGCAATGAATCATGAGCGTTTTTCCATTCGGCATATCACCATAATCATCCCAGTTGTTCTTATCTTGGCCGCTATCGTCTATCAGCAGTTTGTAAACAAGCAAGAGACAGTTGCTTTCATTCAGCATCTGGAACCTGCCGCCTCCAGGTGCGAACCGATTGCCGGGGTCAGCGGATACCCTGCCTATAAGTTATGGGATAAGGATGACACTATCCTGGGTTATGCTGTGGCAGCCGGTGCCTCCGGATATGGCGGACCTCTCGGCGTCTTAGTCTATCTCGGAATAGATGGCATCCTTAAGAATGTGATCATTACCGAAAATTGCGAAACCCCCGCTTATTTCAATCGCGTGCTGAATGAAGGCTATCTGGACAAATTTATCGGTAAACAAGCCCATGATCCCTTTGAGCCCGGGCAGGATATTGACGCAGTAAGCGGAGCAACCTATACTGTTAAAGGAATCGCCCAAGCTGTTCGCAAGGGCTCCTGGCAGGTAGGCAAACATGAGCTGGGCCTCCAGGTTCCTGCCGGGACCCGCTTCTCGCTGGGTTGGCAGGAGCTTGGGCTGATTATCTTATATGGCCTGGTATTCATCGCTGTATCATGCCGTTGCCATACATTGCGCCCTTGGGTCTTAGCCATCTCCCTTCTCTTTCTGGGCTTTTTCCTCAACTCTGCCTTGAGCCTGGCAAATCTCACCAGTCTCATCAGCGGCAATTTACCGGATCCCTTGGAACGTCCCTTCTGGTATTTCTTGACGCTGGGAGTTCTTATCCTTACCTTACTCTGGGGAAGAAATTTCTACTGCGCCTGGCTTTGCCCTTTTGGCGGGCTTCAGGAGGGCATCTACAAAGTCCTGGGGTTTATGAAGTTCAATCCTTCCTCCCCAATGATGGCTCTGGCTCGCAAAATTCGCTGGGGCATCCTCTGGGCCGCGGTGATGGCGGCGCTTATCTTCAACAATCCCAGTATCGCCAGCTATGAACCTTTTGCGGTAAGCTTTGGCGGTCAAGGGAATCTCGGCCACTGGCTCACTCTATGTCTGGTCTTGATAACCGGGACCTTCATCTACCGTGTTTGGTGCCGTTTGGTTTGCCCGGTTGGGACTGTGCTTAATTTCCTTGCTTCTGTAAAGAGAAGAACCAGGATGCTTTTTCGCCCCAATGGACCAGTAAGCCGGCCTGTTGATTCGGTTTTCGAACATCCTTTAACCTGTGCGGAAGTAATTTGTTCAGAATGTGGGGCCGGTCAAGCTCGCGTACGCTGGGCCGATTTACCCGGCAAAGAAAAAGTGTTTCTTGGTATTCTGGTTGTGTATGTTCTCTCGATTATCATAACCTTATCTCTGAATATCCTATCCATTTGATAAGGGGATTCTGGTGCCTTCCGCAATTTCCTCTGAAGAGATCTCTACAGCGAAGGAAGGTGAATAGGAATGGCTTTAGGGTTTTATTTCGATATCAATAAATGCATTGGCTGCCGAACTTGTCAAGTAGCCTGCAAAGATAGAAACCGGTTGGATGTGGGCATTTTATTCCGCAGAGTCAAAAGTTATGAAACAGGGTTGTATCCCGACGCCAGGCTGTATCATTATTCCAGTGCTTGCAACCACTGTTCCAATGCCAAATGTGTTAAGGGATGTCCTGCCGATGCATTGTACTACGCCGATGATGGCACAGTTCAACATGAAAAAAATAAATGCATCGGCTGTCGATACTGTACCTGGAACTGTCCCTATGGTGTTCCTCAATTTATTGAAGAAACCGGCACCATCGGCAAATGCGACAGTTGCAAGGGGTTGCGTGACAAGGGCAAAAATCCGGTTTGTGTGGATGCCTGTCTTATGCGCTGCCTGGAATTTGGCGATTTAGATGAGCTTGCGGCAAAACATGGTGCAGATGTCATTCAGGATTTGCCTATTCTACCTTCCTCAACGTTGACAAATCCATCCGTATTAATTAAGCCTAAAAAATGCGCTTTGTCTCCCCATTATAGTGAAAAGTACTTCTAGCCCATGGAAAAATCTTAACCCAAAAATCCGTAAAGGCGGTGCTTGCTATGGCAACACAAGATGATGGAATTGCTATAATTTTAGCCAACCGACACTATATTTACCAGCTGCTTCAGCATATTTTCGGAATCGAGCCGAACCGGGAACTGCTTGACATCGCCACCAACCAACACACCCAAGAAGCCTTGGAATTGATGCTCGATGAGGAAAATTGCGACCTTAATACTTACCTGGCTTTACTCACAAAATTAAGGCTGGCGCTGTCCGCTGATCCCGACCTCACCCTGGATAAGCTGACCAGTGAATATACCAGCTTAATGATCGGTCCCCATAAGCTGCCTGCTCCCCCCTGGGAATCTGTCTATGTGACCAAGGAGCGGGCACTTTTCCAGGAAAGCACTCTAAAGGTACGGCGCACCTATCTGAACTATCAGTTTTTACCGGCCAATTATCCTCACGAAGCCGATGATCATCTGGCCTTCGAGCTGGACTTTATGGCCCATTTAGCGAAATTGACCCTGGAAAGGTTCGACCAGCAAAAGATAGATGAGGTCAAAAAGCTGCTCGACGATCAGAAAGCCTTTTTACAGGATCACCTACTGGTTTGGATCGGGGATTTTGCTGAGGATATGCAAAAATCAAAAACTCACCATTTTTATCCGCAAATGGCTGCCTTAACGAAACAGTTCTTAGAAGCGGATGATTTAGCTCTCGATGAGCTTATGGATTTATTTTAGAATTACGGCCTTAATATAACCCATTCTTAAGCTTACCGCCCCGGTGGTAGGCTTTTTCTATAGGTACCTGCTATGCTAATGGCAACAAAAAACGGTATCAATAAGCTCCATTACCTTCTGAACGTTACTTGCTATGTGTCAGCACCACCTTTCAGAATCTTGTTAACACTGGACTTGATAGTTATTCAACAGGGTAACTTCCCTTAAAATAAGGTCTTATTAATATTATACATAAATTGTTAGTAATAGAGACAGGAAACTATTCCCCCCTCCAGCCTACCGAATGGGACTTTTATAATATAAAACCCTATTACTCCGATTCCAGATCAAGCCCATGAAGCTGCTCAATTTTCAGCACAGCTGTCAGATCAAGACGGGTACTCATATCATCCAAGGGGCGATCAAGGATCGCTTCAATTTTACTAAGACGAGTACGCAAGGTGTTGCGATGTATAAAGAGATCCTGAGCCGTCTTATTCACGTCAAACTGATTCATAGTGAAGGTTTTTAAGATTTCCAGCAGGCTCTCTCCCGACTCGTCCTTGCGTAAATCACCAAGGACTTGGTCGCGATATTCTTTTAAATCCTGGATATCATGCTTATAGAGAACCCGTTCTAAGCCCATATCGCTGAAGAATGGGACTTTCACCCCCAGCAGGCCCCCCATATCGATAACAACTTTGGCCTCTTGGTAGCTGCGAAAAAGATCAATCGGCTCATCATAGGTTTGTCCCACGCCAAAAGCAATGCGCTTATTTAATTCGGTATCGGCAGTTTGATTAAGGATATTTCCAGCCAAAGCTTTTATATCCTGCTTCTGTTCCGACCGTTTTCGGCTCGCTGAATGCACAAGAGCAATCACCTCATTGCGATGAACAGTCACCGCCGGATTTTTGCCATATCTATTAATTAACCCTCGCTCGACAATCCTCTGCAGAGCATCAATAAGATGCCGGTCCGGAGAAAAAAGCTCTACATCCCGAACCTTTAAAAGCAGGACAGCGTGGGGATGACGGAAATCCCACCCCCATACCTCTCCCCTGTTCATAATATCTTCATTGCGTTTAAGGTTTCCATAAAGCAGATCGTAGAAAAAAGCATCTTTGGATTTGTTTTTCTTCTGTTTCAGCTCCAATTGGTTCTTGAGACTGTTGGCATATAAGGATTCGACATTGTCCAGCAAGGTTTCATAAAAATCCAAGTCGGAGCCTTCCGCTTTGTCAGTGACTAAAAACAAATAGCCAAGCACCCGGCCCGCGGGTGCGATAGCCCGCCCCAAACCTCTTAGCCCCAACGTATCTGTTTTTATCGTACAGAAATACAGTTTTTTATGGCTCACTCCCTGTTCATCATTCTCTACCTGAAAGCTGTCAAGATCCGGATGAAGATGGGTGGTAGCAATGGTTTCATAAGCAGTGTTGGCGACAATGATCGGGAGCTTTAACAGTTTCGACAGAGTATAGGTTAAGGCATCCAAACCCTGACCATAAGCTTCGAGCAGTTCCCGCAAATAGTTATAAATGATCGCTTCTTTATTCAAAGTCTTTGTACTCCCTTCCATCTTATATTCTAAAAATGTTTTCATGCACAAAATTCGGGGTAATTAATGTACTTGTGATTATTTAAGCAAGATCGATTTCCTTTTATAATTGTCTTACGAAGAGCAGCACTTGGAGTTGAGGCACTGGAACTGCAATGTTGCTCTTCGTTAAAAACAGTGCCAACTACAATCTAATTTTAGGAGGTTGGAAGGTGTATGGCAAGTCTCCTCAAGAAAATAGCCGACAAACAAATAAGCCGCAGAACGTTCCTGGCCGCTACCGCAGCCGGAACTGCCGGCTTGGCGCTTGCGGGCTGCAGTGGTAATATCCTCACCCCCGCAGGAGCCAATCTTGATACAGCAAAAGAAGGCAAATGGGTCTCAGCCACTTGCTGGCATAACTGCGGCGGCCGTTGTGTCAATAAAGCTTATGTGGTGGATGGGGTCATTGTCCGGCAGAAAACCGATGATACCCGCCCAGACACACCAGATGCTCCCCAGCAAAGAGGATGTCTGAGAGGGCGCTCACAAAAGCATCAGGCCCAAGGTGTGGACCGTTTGAAATACCCTATGAAGAGAAAAAACTGGGAACCAGGCGGCGGTAAAAAGGAACTGCGCGGCCAGGACGAGTGGGTGCGGATTTCCTGGGATGAAGCTCTGGATATTCTTACCAGCGAACTGCAACGCATCAAAGGTGCTTATGGCAATGCTTCCATTCTTGTTCCGGGAGAAGCGAACAGTGAAGTTATGAATTTAATGAGTATCTACGGTGGTTTTGTTCCCTCTTGGGGGACGATGTCCTTTGGCTCCTGGTTCATAACCCCTCATATTATTGGTTTCGCTGATAATTTATTCGATCCCAAAGCCCTTAACGACCGTTTTGATATGCGAAAAACCGATCTTGTCGTTGCCTTCGGCATCAATCCGGCCTGGAGTTCCCTGGGTAATCCTATGTATCATTTCCTGCAAATGAAAGAAGCCGGTACAAAATTCATTATTATTGACCCCTTTTATACTGATACTGCTGCCACTTTAGAAGCCGAATGGATTCCGATCAAACCGGCCACAGACATGACCTTGCTCCTGGCTATGGCCTATACCCTAATCGTCGAGGACGATCCGGTCAATAAACCTTTAATCGATTGGGATTTCCTCAATCGCTGTACTGTAGGGTTTGATGTTGAGCATATGCCGGCAGATGCCGAAACCAATGAAAACTTCAAGGATTATGTCTTGGGCAAGTATGACAATATCCCCAAAACCCCGGAATGGGCTTCGGAAATCTGCGGAATAGACCCTCACACCATTAAGTACCTGGCCCGGGCCATCGGCATGCAGAATAAGGTCAGTATCCTGGCCAGCTGGGCATCCGGGCGAGCTCAGAATTCCGACAATCTCCCCCAGATGTTTATGACTCTGGGGGCCATGACCGGACATTTCGGCAAATCCGGCCATATGACCGGTGCCTCCTGCTGGAACTATGCAGGCAACCCCGGTCCCGCCCTTGTCAACCCTGGCGGCAGCGGCGAACCATTTCTGGGCAGCCCCTTGAAAGAAGTCCTCTGTGAAGCAGACATGTGGACCGGCCTTCTCCGCAAAAAATATCTTCCCAATAGTATCATGAAAACCATCAAATATTCCCCGCCGACTTGGCAGGACACCGTCAAAGGAGTGGATCTGAAGACTCGTGTGCAAGAGGAGGATATTAATATCCAAATGATTTGGCATACTTCTGAAGCCACCCTGCAAACCCGGGATGGGATGAACAAAGGAATCGAGGCTCATCGGGCCGTGGAGTTCGTCGTCAGCCAATCCCATTTCCTAACCACCAACTCGAAATATGCCGATCTGGTCCTGCCCGTTACCACCTTGTGGGAAAGAGCCGGCGATATCGATGGCTTGTTCAGCAACCGCGATGTGCTCATTGTCTCTTCCCAAGTCATTGAACCCATTTTCGAGGCCAAAGATGATAACTGGATTGCTGTGGAGGTAGGCAAGCGCTTAGGATTGGATGTTTCCCAAATAGTTGTCAGCGACCGCAAGCAGCAGCTCTTTAATAAACTGGCTGGCTCCACGGTGGTAAAAGAAGACGGCAAAACCTTTGAACCTTTAGTAGACATCACTGCTGAGGATATTTCTGAATGGGGAGTTTCGGGACAGCCTCAAACAGGACGCATTCCCCTGACGAAGCTCCTTGAAGATGGTGTCTATCAGGTAGAACGTCATGAGGGAGACAATTATGGCTTTATTGCTTATGAAGATTTCCGCAAGGATCCCGAAAAGAACCCTGTCAATTCAGTCAGCGGCAAGCTGGAAATCTACAGCCAAACCCTTGCCGATATCATAAATAACCTTGGTTACACGAAAATTTCTCCCTACCCCAAATATGTCCCGCCCATCCAAGGGTACGAAGCTACCTTCTCTGATTGGCAAAGCAAGGCCAAAGGGGCTTATCCCTATCAGTTGATTACGCCCCATTACCTTCGCCGCTCTCACTCCATCTTTGATAATATTCTCCAGCTAAGAGAGGCCTGCCCCAACCCGGTATTCCTGTCAGCTCAGGATGCCGCAGCAAAGGGGATCAAGGACAAAGATACCGTTCTCATCACCAGCGAATTCGGCCAAGTCCTGCGCAACGCCTGTGTCACCGAACGTCTGGTTCCCGGCGTTGTCGCCCTCCCCCATGGTTCTTGGTGTGATGTGGATGAAAAAACGGGCATCGATCATGGCGGAGCAGACAATATCCTTTCCGGTAACGTCCCCACCGGTCAAGGATTGTCCGGCTGGAATACCTGCAATGTGAATTTAGAAAAATGGACCGGTGCGCCGCTTATTCCAGATGTAGAAAAACCGCAGAGAATCTTTTCCTAGAAAGGAGTGAATCATTATGGCAAATATGGGGTTTTATTTTAATATGAGCATCTGCATCGGCTGTCGCACTTGCCAAGTCGCCTGCAAGGATAAAAATAATCTTCAGCCCGGGACAATTTTCCGTCAAGTCAGGACCTTTGAAACCGGAAGTTTCCCTAAAGTTGGACTCTATCATTACAGCGCCACCTGCAATCACTGTGCCGAGGCCAAATGTGTCAAGGGCTGCCCTACAGGGGCCTTGCATTTCGCCGATGACGGAACCGTACAGCATGATAAAAATAAATGCATCGGCTGTCAATACTGTACCTGGAACTGTCCCTATAGTGTTCCCCAGTTTATTGAAGCGGCCGGTATTATCGGCAAATGCGACAGCTGCAAGGATTTGCGTGATAAGGGCGAAAATCCGGCTTGTGTCGATGCCTGTCTTATGCGCTGCCTGGAATTCGGTGACTTAGATGAACTCACCGCTGACCACGGACCAAAACTAGTTCGGGATCTGCCTATTCTCCCCACCTCTTCGATGACTAATCCCTCGCTTCTGATCACACCAAGGAGCCATGCCTTGGATCCTAATGTTCAGGAAAAGGAGGTCTAAGCCATGGAGGAATTAGCATTAATCCTATTCTCGATCTGCCTTCAGGCGGCCATTGGCCTGATGATATTCGCCACCCTGGCGAAATACCTGTACAAGGACGCTTCCTATAAAGTTGCCGTCGTCAGCGCCGCAGCTTTAGCTGTTATCGGTCTACTCGCCTCCTTCCTGCACTTGGGGCAGCCCTTCCGCGCTGTCAATTCCCTGGCTCACTTTGCCACCTCCTGGTTAAGCCGGGAAATTTGGCTGACCAGCATCTTCACCGGACTGACTGTCGTCACCGCGCTGCTTCTCCTCTTCAAGCCCGCTTCCCAAGGGTTAGTCCGGACCTTCATGGCTCTGGCCGCTGTATTCGGCTTATTAGACGTTTATGCTATGGCTTCTGTCTACACTTCCACCAGTGTTTCCGCCTGGAATTACAGTGCTGTCACCGTTGAATTCTATGCTGCTGCCATCTCCATGGGAGCTTTACTCTTCCTGACCTTAAGCGGCTCGGAAGGTTCTAAAGTTCGCCAGCCGGCGGTGATCATTACCGGAATTGCCGTTGCCTTGCAGGTCGCAGCCATGGTAGGATATTATATCCAACTGGGTGCAAGCTCCAGTTCAGCTGCTCAGCAAAGCCTTGCTCTTCTTAGCGGGATGAGCGGAGCAATGGCTGTTAAATGGTTATTTATCCTCTTAGGTACGGGATTGCTTCTCTTCCCTATTCAGAAACAACAATTATCCGTAAACAGCTCCGGTCAGGCTGCCGCAGAAGTGGCAGCGGCAGGACTATCCGGCACTACCATTTATATAGCCGCCGCCCTTCTCGTCATTGGTCAGATTGTTGGCCGCTACCTTTTCTATGCGATGATGATCGCCAGCCGGGTCGGCTTAAGCTAATCCTTTGTCATTCATTTTTCTTATTTTCCCTTTCCCCTCCCTCCTCTACCATAAATCTAAGTCCCCTCCTGCTTGAACCTGCAGGAAGGGACTTAGATTCCTAAATAACGTAAAGGCGGTGTCTGAAGCCGGTTATATATCATGCTTCTATTAAAATAAATTGAAGAAATCAGGAGCTGCCACCTAAATTAAAATATAAGATATGTAAACTGAGAGCCGCCACCATCAGGTGAAGCGGCTCTCTCTCTATATAATGTGTTTACATTTAACTCAAGCCAACTGTATTTACAATCATCACTGCATAGAAAATGTAGCGTCCCAGGATCTGACCGATAACCACCAGGGCAGCTGCAAGATAAACTGTTGTGCCTGCCGTACCTTCTGTGGGTGCCGCCATTTGGGCGGCGGCTTGACCGACAGATATCTTCATGCTTCCTTTACCCATGGGGAACATCAGCAATCCCGCTCCAAGGAGAATAAAAAGCCATTTCGTGGCCATGACTCCGCTCATGCTGTTCAAGAGAGCCAAGCTCTGTCCGGCAGCTAAATTCTCACTGGTTCCCAGTTGGATATAGTAGGCTACCATGGCCGCGACCTGCACTACGACGGCAATTCCCACAGCCAAGGAAGCTGCTTTCTTTACTTTATCAGCTTCCTTCCCGCTTAAAGCAAGGAAAATGACTGCTCCCAGGGAAATGGCGGCAGCGTAGAATTCCACAAAAATTGAACCATGCTGCCAAGCTGGAACTGAGGCGTAATTATAGATAGAAGACATAATGTAGACATCGATTAGGCCTATGACTGCGGCCAGAGGAGCCAAAGCATTGACCGCACCTTTGGCCGCAGGCTTGATGAGGACTAATAAAGCACACAAAACCGTTAGCCCGGTAAAGACAGCGGTAAACCAAATTTCCCGGCTCAGCCAAGAGGTGCCAAAGTGGGCCAGTGAATTCAATGCAGCCAGCGGTCTGCCTAAGTGCAGAAGTGAGGCGAGAAGTCCGACAATCGCCAGGCCGGCTGCCGTGACCATAGCGGGTTTAAACTGTCCTTCCTTGTTAAAGGACTTGCCCAAAGCCACAAAGGCCATAGTACCAATAGCCCCTTGCAGGCAGATCGAAAATAGGATTAAGGATAGATTTTCCACTGCTTACACCTCTTTCTCTTTGGGATTGGCATCCATCGCGCAGCTCCTGGGCTTAATCAGAACCGATGGGTTGGTTACTTTGGCATCCGGCAGGATCGATAGTTCTTGAACCAAATCAGCGCCGTGTTTTGCTTTGAGCTCATCTAAATCGCCAAACTCCAGACACCTCATAATGCAGGCGTCCACACAGGCAGGATTTCCCCCCTGGTGGCGCAGCTCCTTGCAGCTGTCGCATTTCCCGACTATGCCGCTTTCTTCAAGGAACTGCGGTGCACCATAGGGGCAGTTCCAGATACAGTATTTACAGCCGATACACTTATTCTTATCGTGTTGTACCGTTCCATCCTCGGCATAGTGCATGGCACCGGTGGGGCAGCCCTTGACACATTTGGCCTCAGCACAGTGATTGCAAGCAGAAGAGTAATTGAAACCATCAGGTCTTGGATAAACACCGGTTTCAAAATTTCTTACCCGACGATATAAAACGCCGATCTTGTTATTATTTTTATCTTTACAAGCGATTTGACAGGTTCGGCAGCCAACGCAGGCTTCCATATCAAAGTAAAAACCTAATTTGCCCACTTTTACTTACACCCCTTTCCTAAAATACAATTCTTGCTGGTTTTTCCACATCGAGAATTAACTTAGATGGCGTGTATTTCTCAATCCTGGCAACTCCCGTATTGAATCCGGAAACACCTTGACCGGTGGGAACCTGGCCACTGAGGATATTGTCAGCACCACCTCTGTCGATGCCGGTTTGTTCATCGATATCCACCCAAGCTCCATGGGGTAGAGCGACGACGCCCGGTCTTACTCTTTCCGTCAGACAAGCGTTCCTTAAAATCTGTCCATAGGGACTGGTGATCAGAACTGTATCTCCATTGCTGATACCCTTGGCTTGTGCGTCTTTGGTATTCAGGAAGACTGGATTGGACCAAGCTTCTTGCAGCCATTTCACATTGTCAAAGACGGTGTGAGAGCGGCGCAAATAATGTGGGTTAATCACCTGATAAGGATACTCGCCTTTGGCTTTGCTTTCCCAATCCTGGAAGGTATCCTCATAACCATTAACAGGCGGAATATAGGAAGGAATGGGGTGAATCCTGCTGAAGCCCATATCATTGACGGTTTTTGCTAACTGACGGCTATAGATCTCCAGCTTGCCGCTTTCCGAAGTTAAGGGGTTTTTCCCGGGATCCTTAACAAAATCTTCATAAGCTATATAGCCATAGTTATCCCCTGGGGACCGTTTGACTTGATATACCCCTTTTTCCTTAAGCTCGCGGTAGGTGATCTTGCCTGTCTGGGGTTTGCCGGCAACACCCATTTCGTCAATATCTTTTTGGGTGATGGTTACTAAAGGGCCATAGGTTTTGCCATCTTCATTGACTACGGTGGCGCTGGCTAAAGCATTAAAAAATTGCTGCTTTTCATCAAAGGGGAAGGCTTCTTTTTCATCAATTCCTAACTTTTTGGCAAGCTCAATAGCGATCCACTGATCGCTCCTGGCTTCATAGAGAGGCTCGGTGATCTGGGAATACATAATGAGCATTTCCCGGTTACCGCTATGAACCAAGGTTCCTCCGGAAAATCCGCCGAATTTCTCCCACTCGGTGGTCACCGGCAGGACAATATCAGCATACTTGGAATTGGTGGTTACGAATTGGGAATGGGAAACAACGAGATCCACCTTGCGGTGAGCTTCGATCCCTTTGGTCATGCCATCACTGGTTTGCAAGGTTGCCCCACCGGAATGGTAAATGATATGAATATCAATATCCCTTTCTTGCCCCGGTTTGAATTGATCGGGAGAAACAAAGTCCCCACTGCCTGTGAAATTGTATTTACCGTTGAGGATGGCGTCCCAGACCTGACCGGCATTGATGCTGTCATCTACAGGGTTGGCAATGCCAGGCAATCCGTTGGAACCGGCACAGACTAAAGCCGGACCGCCGTTGCCGGAGGTAGCGTGCATGGTGCTGCCTGTCATGTGGCCGGACTTGCCCATATGGCCCGTCATGGCGCCGATGGTCATAATCAGTTGAGGGAGATTATCCGAGTTGGTGGTTCTGGCCGAAGCCATGCCGCATAAGAAGGCTACTTTTTTATCCTTCCGGAACTCCATGGCCAGTTTTTCAATCTGAATCTTATCAACCCCGCAGATCTCACTGGCCCAGGCCGGTGTTTTAGGAACGCCATCATAGGTGCCCAGAACATAGTCTTTGAAATTACCTTGGGGATCTTCCCCTTCCGGCATATGCTCAGCATCAAAACCAAGACAGTATTTATTTAAGAACTCCCAATCAATCAAGGGATTCATAGCCGGGTGATCTTTGGTGATGAGCACATAGGCAATGGCCAGTAATAAAGCGGAATCAGTGCTTGGACGTACCGGTACCCACTCCGCCCCCAACATAGAATAGGACTCATTGTAAAAGGGGTCAATACCGATGAATTTTGCCCCGGCTTTCTTAGCCTGCAGATAATGCCAGCTGGAGCTTCCCATAGCACTCCAGGCCGGATTCATACTGAGCATGATAATCGTCTCACAGTTGCGCAGATCGAAACGGTCGTTGACGGTTTGATCCCATACTCCTAATTGCAGGAAGCCTACGGTTTTGGGGGTCATGGCCCAACTGCCGAAGGAATTGGTATTCCAGTATTCGCAATACCCTCCGAACAATCCCAGGGTTCTGGAGATATCGGTAATTCTACTGCTCCAGCCACCGATGTGCAAAATGGAGCGGTTGCCATAATCTTTCTTCACCCGCTGCAATTCATCGGCAATATAAGTTAACGCTTCATCCCAGCTGATCCGCTCCCATTCGTCCTTACCGCGCAGAGATTTGTCGCCGCCTCCTGGCTGCCAATGTTTACGTTTCATAGGATACTTCAAGCGATCCGCACCAAAGACCTGCTGGCGCTGAGAACGTCCTCTGAGGCAGCCCCTTTGTTGTGGATAATCCGGGGAATCTTCATGGGTATCATCGGTTTTTTGGCGAACGACGACTCCATCCACCACTAAAGCCTTGTTTAAACATCTTCCACCGCAGTTATGCCAACATGCGGCGGGAATCCATTCTCCTTGCTCTTCGCCCAGAGCATTCACCTTTTCTCCTGCTGATGTTAAGCCGCTTCTGCAACCAGCCAGAGCCAGGCTGGCCGTGCCGGCCGCTGTCGCTTTTAGAAAATTTCTGCGGCTTATTTTTTGGTCATTAATTTTATCCAGCAATCTTGACATAGATCCTACCTCCTTTTAATCTGTTGAACCGAACCATTACGGTCAAAGGAAGATCCTGGCATCCAGCATCCAGGCATTCTTTGCTGTGGGCCATCATTTGACTGGATGTCCTCCTGAATCTATAATCAGTATATATCAGCCCTATTTTAGGCCATATGTTCACAAGTACAAAATACCCTTGTGATTTTTAGACTCTGCTCCAAAGTTTTTGGCAAGAGTTGTATTATAATTATTCTATATCATCAAACCTCTGGAAGTATAGGACAAGACTCCTAACACTTATTGGAAAGGATGAGGCAACATGGGCATGGATTTCAAGGTTCCTGATTACATGCAGGAATTGGCCTTGGCTTCGGGACAAGGACTTGATCAACTCAGTGCTGTCTTAGCCAGGATATTGGATCACCCGGTCTTAATTTCTTCATCTGCCTATAAGCTCTTTTCTTCCTCTTCTCATTATGATTTCGAGTCATTTCATATTTATTCTAACCAGCCCAGGACCGGCAGTGACGCACTTTTTACCTGCCATATTTTGACCGACACTATGCAATCCCTTGCCCTGGGCAGAGTCGTTGCGCCCTTCGGCCGCACCCTGGGCTATATTTTTATGCTTACTGATGACGACTCTCCAGACCCAACTCACTTTAAACCCCTCCTGGATTATGCAGCATCCCTCTGTGCCGTCCATCTCCAGAACCGCCTCGAGCTTAAACAAGAACAAAGCAAGTTCAAAAATGCCTTTCTCTATGATTTGATCTATGGCAATCTAAAACGCAATGACGAAATCATCGCCACCGGTGAACTATGGGGTTGGAATTTTCGCCGTCCTCACACAATTATGGTTTTTCTCCTGCCGGAACCAGATTTTTATACCACGGAATGGCATCTCATGGATGTTCTTTCGAGGATTGTTGAGCAAAATTTCATCGAGATTTACTATAAAAACCCGGCTGTTATCCTTCGCCAAAATGAACTCATCCTCTTTGTTCCTATGCAAACCGATAAGCCTGCAGTGCAGACAGAAGAGCTCCTTGTTTTCGCCGACAAAATCCTCTCCCAGGTCCAGAATACTGAATTAAAGGGTCTTGCTGCATGTGGCGTAGGTCAGGCCTATTCTGAGGCTACTGTGCTTTTTCGCAGCTACCAAGAGGCAAAAGTCGCTTTAGAAATGGGAAAACTTTTAGGTATCCCTATCCCCTTCTTTAGGGATCTCGGCCTGGAACGGATTCTCTATAAACATGATCTCCAGGATTTAAAAGAGTATTATCTCCATGTCCTTGGGGAGCTGCATAAGCAAGACGACCAGGACAGCTCCCTGGTGACGATTCTGGAAAGCTTTGCCGAGAATCAATTTGATGTGGGCAAGACGGCCAAGGCACTCTTTATGCACCCCAATACCTTGCGTTACCGCTTAAATAAAATTGAAAACATCTTAGGGAAGCCTTTGACGGATAACCACGCCCGCCTGGATATCATGGCGGCTTTTAAAATCAAGCGGCTTCACACCATTGAAACGTTATTGGCTTGACAGGACGTTATGCAAGGGCAGGATTAATTTACCTTTCATTTTACCACTTTCATAGAATCCTCGATTGATTCCATAGCACAAAAGAAGTATAATTTAGTTAGAATATTGCTATAAGGAGTTGACACCATGCAGATTAAACCGTCCGCAAGCATCAGGCAGAATTATAATGAGATTGCAGCTTTGTGTAAAGAATCTGGTGAGCCTGTATACCTTACCAAAAACGGCGAGGGTGATCTCGTGGTGATGGATATAGAGGCGTTTACCCGCCGTGAGAAAATGCTTAAATTGCGCGAAGAACTGCTGGCCGTTGAGGAGGACCGTCTGGCCGGACGCATTGGGGTTACGCCGGACGAACTTGACAGCTATCTGGACAGCATCATTGATGAGGTGGACCATGGATAAGGGGCCTCAATATAAGGTAATTGTCTCCGAACGTGCCCGTCAGATGCTGGCGGGCCATGTTCGGTTTCTGGCACAAAAAAGCCCTGATGCTGCCCGCAGAACAAAAAACGAATTGATGAACGCTATCCGCTCCCTTTCCACCATGCCGGAACGCTTTCCTTTTCTCAATGCTGAATTTATACCGCTGAACAAATATCACAAGATATTCGTCGAGAAATGGTGTCTGATTCTCTATCAGATCAAGGATCAGACTGTATATGTTGACTACATCGTGGATTGCAGGCAGGATTATGGATGGCTAATCAGATAATCCCAATGTATCTCCTCAGTCAAGACTGCACGATATCATGGCAGCTCTTAAAATTGAACGGCTTCACACTATTGAAACGTTATTGACTTGACCTGTTTACAGAAAAGACGGCTTCTGGCATTTTAAACCAGCCGCCGTCTTTTGTTATCTTCCCAAATTCTTTCATCCTAAATATCTTGAAATGCTTTTCTTAGATCGATCTCAAGCTCCGGAAAACTATGGACCACTTCTAATATTATAATCGATTTTCCCTACCCCAAACCCAAATAGTACTCTTTACACTGTTTTTCCTACCTGAGCCTGATGCCCCTGCTTCAGAAAGCTTTTCTGCATCCCCTGCTGCAAGTTGTCGCTGGGTTTCAGCCGCCCGATTAGCAAAGGAGATTCCGGGTCATGCAGCAGATAGTTTTCGCGAGGCAGCTGGGCATTTTTGTTTGCGTAACAATATTTACAGCCATTGGGACAGCTGTTAAGGGCTCCAATGTCACGGCTTTCCATACAGTGACAGCCTTCGCGAAAGCCTCGATGCTTAAGCTCCCGAAACTGGATATCGTTTGCCCGGCCTAATATATCCAAAGTAACACATCCCGAGGTTTCAATGCCGTACTGGGCATAGTTTTCCTCCGGGCCGCAGGTCTGTAGAGGTATACCGTACTTTGCTGCAATCGCTCCAAGCCCTCGAGCAATGTTATCCTTATCCTCATCCTGCAAAGCAATCAATTCCGGAAAGTTGACTTCATGTTTCCTATACATTTCCACAAAACTGAAGATGCAGCGGTCAATATGCCCCGCCAAGCGATCGGCAATATACTCAAAGGTTTCGAGATGCAGGGCCCCTGTGTAGTTGCTGGTCAGCAGCACCGGATCATACCGCCAGGCAACGCGCCGGGCACCGACAATTTCCGAAAGCTTTATCAACGTGGCGATACTTGTGTCGATATCCGGCACCCCTGGTTCAACATCCCTCCCATAAGCCGTAATGGTATAGTAAAAATAGGTGTGGAACCTCTCCGTGATCTCATGGATGCGCTGGAGAACGGGAGCATAGTTTTTTGACCCGAAGATAAGGCAATCGACTTTATCCGGGGTTAATTCATAACGCCGCACCGAATTGGCAAACAGGGAATTTCGGGAGAGGACGTAACCCTCCTCAAACCGCCTGAAAAGCCAGTCTGCATAATGGTTGACAATATCCGTCCGCCCGCTGATATTAAGAATCATGTGTTTACCACTCCTTTCCTCACGCTGCTGCTATAAAAAGGCAAGCTTCCATGCATAAATGGAAGCCAGCGAGCCATGAGGCAAATATCTTTATTCTTATGGGGTTAAGTGTACCTTATTTTTAGGATCATGTCTTCCGATTTTGCATCATTTAATTTCCAGCACTGGAGCCCACACTTCCTTCAAAAGGCGGAGCCCCTCTTGTATCTGCCTCTCATTCAACAGGCTGTATCCTGCAAAAAGCAGATTGGGAGGGCAGGCTTCTGAGGCACTCCAGAACGGGGTCACCGGGTATACCCTGACTCCTGCTTCTTCAGCCATCTGGATTAAACCCTCAGCCTCCACTTCCTCCGCAAACTCCACCAGAAAATGCAATCCTGCCCCTTGCCCATGCAGCACGATGTTTGGTCCGAAGTGTTGCGAAAGCTGCTGGACAAAAACATCATGCCGTTTTCGATAGGCTGCACACATCCGGCGCACATGCCGGGTATAATCTCCGGAGCGCAGAAAGCTGGCCAGCACTTCCTGGGTCAGCCAGGTAACAGGGCTGCTGTAAGTAGAAAACATCTGATGGTAGGCTGGAAGCAATGACTTGGGAAGTACCATGTAATTAATGCGCAATGAGGGAGAAAGAGATTTGGAAAAGGTGCCGATATAGATAACCCGATCATGGCCATCGATGGACTGCAGGGATGGTATCGGATTGGCATCATACCTGTATTCACTGTCATAATCGTCCTCAATGATATAAGCGTTTTCTTCCGCCGCCCATTCCAGCAATTCCCGCCGTTTGGAAATCGGAAGGACGGTTCCATAAGGAAACTGATGGGAGGGTGTTACATAAACAATAGGGACAGCCAATGTTTTTAGCTGTGAAAGATCAAGTCCGTATGGTGTCGAGGGAATATGGCGTATCGTAAACCCGTTGTTTTGAAAGACCTCTTTGGCTCCATTATATCCCGGCTCCTCCATAGCAATCCTCTTATGACCTGCAAACAGCTTGCATAAGGTATCCAGGGAATAATGCAGGCCACAGCCGATGAGGATCTGATCTTCTGTACACACCACCCCCCGGGTCTGGTACAAATAGTTTTGGAGTTCACAGCGCAGGGAGAGGTTCCCCTGTTTATCCTGATACTGAGTCATCTGAGCCGACAAATGGGGCAACGCCAGCACCTCCAGCATATGCTTTTTCCAGGCAGTCTTGGGAAAGTACTCCTCAGGAAAGCTTCCGTATTGAAAATCATAGGGAAGCTTTTTCTCTGCTTTCTCGTGGCCGGGATGAGCAGACACCCCAGAAGATAACGGTTGCAATTCAGCGCTCTTTTTAGAATCCCTAATGCTCTCTACGGCAAAGCCTGCACCTTTGCGAGGAATAATATACCCCTCCACCGCCAGTTGTGTATAGGCTTTGTCCACAGTATTGCGCGCAACGCCTAATGTCTTGGCTAAAGTCCGGATTCCGGGCAGCAGCGTTCCCGGCGAAAGATTTCCGGAAATAATATCCCCTTGTATTTGCCTGTAAATCTGATCATATAAAGGTGTGTTGATTTCTTTACTAATATAAATCATTTATTCATACACCTCTCACTCAGTGTACCCATAATTATATGCTAAGAGTGTACCTTTTAACGGGTACACTCTTAGCATATAATAAAAACACCCAGCTGGCAATTGGCAAAGCCCGGGCCATCCCTGGGTATGAAGCGCACAACCTGCGCACATTACACATTAGGAGGAATGATCTATGCAAAACAGGATGAAACACTTTCAATTAACCAAAGAGGAGATTGACGCACTCCTGGAAAGAGCGGCTATTGGACGCTTCGGAACAGTTCGCGGGGACGGATATCCTTATGTCACTGCCATGCATTTTGTCTACTATAACGAAACTATTTATATGCACGGACTGCCTAAGGGATTAAAGATCGACAATGTGAAGGCTAATCCAAAGGTTTGCTTTGAAGTGGATGAGCTGTTGGGATTGCAGCCGGGTGAAGGGGCGGCCTGCGATACAGAGGCCATTTACAACAGCGTGGTGGTGATAGGAACAGCGCATATTCTGGAAGATATCTCCTCTAAACGTGAGGTTTTGAACAGATTGGTTGAAAAATACACACCCCAGTTTGCTGGAAAAGAGCTTCCGGAGAATATGGTGAAAGGTACGGCAGTGATTGAACTACAAATTAAGGAATGTACCGGGAAATATCACAAATAAGTCTTTCAAGGAGGCTGACTAAACACCCGTGTAAAGGGGCTCTACTGCCAAACCAGACCATTCGCTCCCTTTGTCTCTATCCTGGGTTACGTATTCCTGAGCATCAACATCTTTCCATAACTCTTTTCCGACCCCTTTAATACCTGAAAAATCTTTGTTTTTTCCTTCCACAACCTTCAATATTAGTACACCATCGACTTCGTCTGAAATAACCCTAAGTTCCATTCCTTCTTTCAATTTCAGCTTCTCTGAAACTTCCTTTGGAAGCTTGATTGAATTCCTATTTATAACATAATAATGTTATTTGAGATGCAAATTCTGCTTGTTCAAAAACAGGGGCATTATCATGAGCTAGTGAAACTCCGCTCGGTACCTTAGCAGGCGCATTTTCTGACTCTTTACGGCAGTTTGACTTGCGCTTTCCTAAACAGGTCAATGATGGCCTGACCTGTATCCGAAGATACAAAAACAGCAACAACACATCCCTAAAAAATCATATATATTCCAACCTATACCTAAGGAAGGAGCCGCAAAACGTTTATGCCTAAACGTTTGCGGCTCCCTCTTCTTTGCCGGGTTTATTTAAACTCTTTCAAGGTAACGGATATAGGCTTGAACTCCTTGACTTATTCCCTGTGCGGCTTTCTCTCTAAAAGCGTTGTCACTGAGCTGTTTCTCCTCGGTTGGGTGAGAGATAAAAGCTACTTCCACCAGAACTGCCGGCATGGTATTGTTCCTCAGCACATAAAGCCGCGAATCCTTAACACCAAGATTTTTGGTGCCAATCTCCTGGGTTAACCCGCTTTGAATATATTGGGCCAGTTTGTAGCTGGGAGAACCACTGGGGTTTTCCGAGGAGTAGAAGGTCGTCGTGCCCTGAGCCGTTTGCCAGGAGTCATTATGAATACTGATGAAGAGATCCGCATTGTTTTCATTGGCGATATCCACACGTTTTTGCAGGTCCCCTCTTTGCGTGTAGGGTGTTCCCGGAGCATAAGCCGGAGAGTTGTCATCGTTGCGGGTCAAGACCACCTTGGCTCCGGCCGCTTCCAGCTCCACGGCCAGATACCGGGCAATAGCCAAATTATTATCCTTCTCTTTGGAGCCGCCGGGTCCGATGGCTCCCGGGTCCGGAGACCCATGACCGGGATCCACAACCACAGTTTTGCCAATCAGCAGGTTCTTAATAAAATCTTTGCCTTCCAGTTCAGCCTGAATTTTCCCCGAAACCACACCTGTGCCACCCAGAATAAAGACCTCCATAGCGGCAAGCTTATCCGGGCTAAAAATCGGAGCGATGGACTCAGGCAAAGTATAACTTTTCGTAATCAGCAGGGCCGAGTTATTCTTGGCAGCAAGAACGGTTCCTACCATGGCGTCGGGATAGTGCTGACCTGAAGCCAGATAAAGCTGCTTTGCATCATAGACGTTTTGAGTTTGAGCATACTCATAGAGCTTAGCCGCTGATTCGTAGCGGTCCTGCCCTCCCAAACGCTGACTTACAGGGATATTCTGTTCCTCAAGCAGTTGATCAGGAACCACGCCATCTCCCCCCACCACAATGACCTGGGAGGGTCTATGCTGCTGATAATAGTCGGATACGCTTTGGGGAAACTCAGGGTTTGACATCAAAAGAATAGGGATCTGTTGGCTTCCGGCATAGGACGCCGCGGAAAGAGCGTCCGGGAAGTCGTCTCCGTTGACCAGAATCATGGTATCACTGGGAACCTTTGCCGCGATGAGGGTTGATGTCTCATAGCGATCCTGTCCGCCAATTCTTTCCCACTGATAATTGAGTTCAGTGAGTTCTTTTTCCAGATAAGTGGATAGCCGCCCATTGCCGCCCAGCAGAATCACCTTTTTGGCCTCCAGGCGCTTTAATTCCTCTTTGACCCGGGGATCAAGATGAGCGCCATAGGTCAGAAGAACCGGCGCATCCAGCCCAACCGCCAGGGGAGTAGCGGCGATAGCATCGGCATAATTATTCAATTCATTGAGAATGACGGTTTCCGAGGTCGTCCACCCTTGCTGGGATGCGGCGATAGAAGTGGCTGTGCGGTCTTTACCATATAATCTTATCGTAGCGGCTCCGGTTGCAGAGGATTCTGCAGTTGCTTCGGCACCAAAAACTGTGAAGGGAAAAAGATTCAAAAGGAGAATTACTGTTAAAGACAAAAAAGAAATCCGTTTCCACTGCATAATAGACCCCCTACAATTCAATCATATCGACAGAAACTGACACTTTTTGATTATAACATGATGTGAATTGCAGAATCACTGGAATTATTAGGCTCAAAAACAAACTACACAATGCGGCACAAACTATCGGGCGAATCGATTTCCCAAAAGATAGAATTGAACAGGGAGTGAGAAAATGGATTGGGTTAAACAGCTGAATGAAGCAATACATTACATAGAGGAAAATCTTACAACGGAGATCTCCTATGAAACTATTTCAAAAATCGCCGGCTGCTCTGTTTATAATTTTCAAAGAATGTTTTCCTATATTGCCGATAAGCCCTTGTCCGAGTATATAAGAAGCAGACGCTTAACCATGGCGGCCTTCGATTTGTTAAACAGTACGGACAGAATCATTGATATTGCCCTAAAGTATGGCTATGAATCCCCGGATTCCTTTTCACGTGCCTTTAAAAGCTTTCATGGGGTTTTACCTTCCAGCGTCAGAAATGAAACAGTTCAGCTAAAATCCTGCCCCAAGCTCTCCTTTCAAATTACAATTAAAGGAGCATATCATATGAATTATCAAATTGAACACTGGCCTGCCTTTAAAGTTATGGGTATCTCACACAAAGTTAAAACAGCGGCAGCATTTGAAGTTATTCCAGGCCTATGGGAAAAGGCCTGGCAAGACGGAACAATGGGAAGGTTTATGGAGAATTTTCCTGATTACAGGCCTGCAGGATTTTTAGGAATTGCAGCCGGCGGCCAATGGGGAGATTCCGAAGGAATGAATTATATAATAGCCGTAACCAACCATGTTGATGTGTCTGAATGTCAACCTATTCCTGTACTTGAAGGGATGGAGGAATTTGCTTTCCCTGCTGCGGCCTGGGCAATTTTTGAAGCGAACGGAGAGCTCCCTGATGCAACACAGAAAGTCTACAAGCAATTTTACACCGAATGGCTTCCCAACTCAGGATATGCACTGGCAGACCTGCCGGTTATTGAATGCTACATGCAGGAAAACCGTCAGGAAGTATGGATTGCTCTGGTTAAGAAATAATGAAAAGGAATGATGTTATGCATTATTTATTCAGGTCAGGCTGCTACAAAGAAGGCAATCGAGTTTTCATAAAAATACCCTTCAATGTTTGGGACACTTGTGGTAAGAAAGGGAATATACCCGTTAAAGCCACTATTGATGATATAGCTTTTGAATGCAAACTTATCCCCAAAGGCAATGGAGACTATCTGCTTCCACTTAACAAGGATATCTTTAGCAAACTGGGGTCAAGCGGCGAATACGATGTTAGATTTACTCTATTGGAACAATTGACCAGAATAACCAATGACAGTCCGTATGATAAAGACAATCCCATACGGCAGATTGAAAGTATCTCCTATTTGAAGCAACCCCATAATGGCTATTGCGGGCAAACATGCCTTGCCATGCTGGCCGGAATTTCTGTTGACGAAGTTATAAAAATAATGAAAAGTACAAAATGGCAGGCAAGCATTAGTAAAGTGCTTGAAACCCTTGACTATTTCGGCTTTTCATACAAAAAGCCTGTTTATACTCATGGGGAAAAGGTGATGTTCCCCAAGTGCTGCATCATAAACTCAAGGGGTTGCGAAAAAAGCCATCTGCTGGTTTACTTTGACGGCGTTTTTTATGACCCGGCGACTGGAGTTTCAAAGGATTATCCACACAAAACTATTATTAGTTATATTGAGGTCAGTACCCTAAACAGAACCTAATCCCTTGGTCTTGCCTTTAGGCTCCCGTTCCCGCAGAGTGACCCTGATGGTATCCCCCGGCTGTTTGCCGATTTTAGTGCGTATATCTTTACGAATCCCCAGGATGTGGCAGGGAGTTCCCATTCTGACCAAGCTGCCTGCATAGACCTCACCGTCAAAAGTCGCGGTTACCGGAACCCGGCCTTTGCCAAATTCAGCCTTCACATCAAAAGGTATTTCGATATAAGCCCCGTCCATATCCGGCACCTTCTTAATCTCCGCATCAAATTCATAGAATTTACTCATGAGAACTCTCCTTAGTGTACCGCTTCATCTCTCTCAAATTAAAAATCGGGAGCAGCGAGATTAATCTTCATGAATTGAGGTCAAATTCTTTATCCTGATAATCCTTAACATAATAAGTGTTGCCCTTTTGGATCACCGTATGCCCTTCCCTCTCCAGAAAGGTTTTATGCCCTTGAATTCCCTCCGGATATTTTTCGTTCAGCCGGCCATCCTTCTTTAAGGTCCGCCAATAAGGTGTTGGATCCTCTCCCCGTTCTGCCGAAGCATGGGCCGCAATGTTGATGAATATTCCGGCTGTGAGAGGACAAGTAAAATCTGCTTCATGCTTTTGGGCCAGATAACTTCTCAGATAGTCTGCTGTAATCACTTTACCCTCAGGAACTCTCCTCATCTGCTCGTCATAAGCCAAGGGCGGTGCCACCAGCATTTTATCACCGCCATAGCGCATAACCGATTTAGGGTCCGTCACCTGAACCACTTTGGGTAGATCCTTATTTTGTTTGAGCTTTTCGTTAAAGGATTTCCTGGCCATAATTATCCCCCTTTTTCTTCTCTTCTTCATTAATTCTCTTGAGATTAATCCGCTTGAGCATATCCTCAACGAACGCCCCTTGCTTCAGCGCTTTTTGGGTAATGGGAATAGAGATAACCCGGTCTTTGCGGAGATAGGAATCAAGGATTTGAGCCTCGTCCACTTCCTGCTGTGTCAGCTGTCGGGAACAGCCTGGCTGGTCCGCCAGGGCTTGAGTGATTTCCCTGAGAAATTGCTTTAAATCCTCATCAAGCCAAGTGAGCACTCTGCTCGTCACTACTCTATTTCCTTTGATCAGGAAGACCTTGACAGTCTTTTTTTCAGTGTCCAACTGTTCAAGGGCCAGCAGGCTTTTATTGCGATATGTACCCTTGAGGAATTTTTGTCTTCCTTGTATATAGCGTAACCCCAGCAGATACTCCCGATAACGGGCAGCCATTTCAAAATTTAGCCCCTCGACCGCTCTTGCCATCCGGCTGCTAAGCTCCTTCATGGCTCCCTTGTCCCCGGCTTCAATCGCTTGGCAAACTCCATCCAGCCTCTCCCTGTATTCCTCAGAACTGACCTTCCCGGTACACACCCCGACACAGGTGCCCAGCTGCCGGTACAAGCAGCCATTCCCTCCCTTGCTCCGGCCGGGGGCGGAACATTTACGGATTAAGAAGATATCACTGAGACCTTCCACAGCGGTTTCCACCCGATGGCGGCTGCTGAAAGGGCCGTAATATATCCCTCCGCCCGCTTCCCTCTCCTGAACAATGTCTAGCCTGGGAAAGCTTTCATCAGGTATCTTGATGTAGACATACTTCTGATGATTTTTCATCTGCCTGTTGTAATGAGGCTTGATTTCCTTAATCAGGCGGCACTCTTCCAGGAGGGCATCCAGCTCTGTATCCACTATCCGGTACTCCCAATCCGCAATACGCAGGATCATTTCCTCCACTTTAGGGTCCCGGTCCTTTTGCTTATAAAAATATTGGGAGACCCGGTTCTTGAGGTTCTTGGCTTTGCCCACATAGATAATATTCCCCAAGGAATCCTGCATTAAATAAACTCCCGGCTGCTCCGGCAGATCCTTTAATTTCTCTTTTAAGCAGTTCTTATCCTCCATAAACTTTCAACATCCCTACTTCGACTAGGCAGTTCTCAGCATTTGGGGCTCCACATCGGGTCTGTAACTGCTAATCTCTTTGCTAATGACTTCCATTAAAGATATAATCTATACATATCAATTCCAAAATATATGATTATAAAGTTATCATCCATTAATACTCTCCGAAGAAAGTAGGTTCATGCTATGTTCGATTCATCCTCTTGGCAGCCCCGCTTCCTCGCCACAGGCGTAGGCAGTCTCCCCTATGCTCAAGCTGAAACAGCTTTAAGCCAGATATGGAAAGCCCTCCCCCAGGCACCTCATTGGCCCCAGCTCCCTCAACTGGGAGCAGAAAGCTCCTTTGTGGGGCAGTATCTAAAAGTGCTGATTGAAACAGGCTGTATTGGCGGATTTGAGCAGCCCCGTTTCCAAGTGGATGCCCCGGATTGGACGGAGCGGATGGCTCATTTTTACGAGTATTATCTTCATGCTGAAGCAGGGGATCCCAATGCCTTGGCCGAATTCGGCTTCACTCCGGAGGGAGGATTGGGATTCAATGAGTTTTGCGACGTACTTGACCAGCAAGGTACCCAGGAAGCCCTGCTCTTGAAGGGACAGTTAAGCGGCCCGGTAACCCTGGGCATGCAAATTACAGACCCCAACCGCAAAGCAGCCTACTATGACGACTTCCAACGGGATATCCTGGTTAAATCCCTGCGCTGTCACGCCCGCTGGCAGACGAAACGGCTGGCTCAGTACGGGCTGCCCGTCCTGATGTCCATCGATGACCCCGGCCTGTATGCTTATGGCGCCTCGACCCACCTGACTTTAGATCGAACTGTCTTGATCGAGAATATTAATGAAGTGGCCGAAGGAATTCTCGCCGAAGGCGGAATACCCGGGGCTCACGTTTGTGCCGGAATGGATTGGACCCTCCTCTTCGACTCCAAGATCAGGGTCGTCAACTTTGACGCCTATGAGTATATGACAAGTATGGCTGTCCTTGCCGAACCTCTGGAAAGATTTCTCCAGAAAGGCGGCATTCTCTCCTGGGGCATCGTTCCCACTTCAGCCAAAGCCTGGGGAGAATCGGCGGCGAGCCTCCGCGAGCGTCTGGAAACGAACATTAAAGAGCTAACCAAAAGAGGAGTCAGCGAAGACCGGCTGCGGTCACAAAGCATGCTTACCCCAAGCTGCGGTACCGGTACCTTGGACATTGAGCTGGCGGAAAGAATTTATGCTCTCCTCCAGGAGCTAAGTACATCCTATCGGGATTAAGAAGAATTCGCTAGGAAAAATACCTGTCATGCCAACACCTTGAATCGATCTTATTTCCCCTGTAAAGAATGAGCTACACCCAGATTGGCCTTGCGGAAAACAACTATCCTGGAAACCGAATAGACAGCTAAAGCCAACCAAATAAAGCCGAAACTCAAGGCATGAGTCGACGTAAATTCCTCATGATAGACGAACACGCCAAGCACCAGGCTTAACGTAGGGGATAGATATTGAATAAAGCCTATCGTTGTAAAGGGCACATTCTTGGCGGCATGGGCGAACCATAACAAGGGAATGGCCGTCACGATTCCCGCTCCCATGAGCAACAGCAGGGTTGGAACACCAAAATGACTGATTGTTCCCCCACTGTTTGCCCCTGCGGTCCAAAGATAAATTATGGCAATAGGTGTAACTACGGCGGTTTCTAAAGTCAAGCCCAGCAAGGAGTCCACAGCCACCAGCCGTTTCGCCAAACCATATAAAGCGAAGGTTGTCGCCAGACCCAAGGAAATCCAGGGAATTTTTCCATACTCCAAAGCAAGGATAAGTACCCCAAGGCATGCCAAAACGATGGACGCAATCTGCCAGCGATCGATCCGTTCACCCAGCACCATAATCCCCATCAAAACAACGATCAGGGGATTAAAATAATAGCCAAGACTTGCTTCCACAACTCTATTGCTGTTTACCGCCCAAATATAGATATACCAGTTGGATGTGACCAGCAAGGCGCTTAACAGCAGTCCCAACACTTTTGAGCGATCCCGGAGTACACTTCTGATCTTACCCCATTGCTTTTTATACAGAACCAACAAGGCGACGAAAACAAAGGACCAGGTAATCCGATGAGCTAAAATTTCCTGTGCCGGCACACTTTGCAACGTCTTCCAATAGATAGGCAGCAATCCCCAGGCTGTGTAAGCAGCCAAGGCAGACAACACTCCGGTTTTTGACGATTTTTCTTCCATTTTGACCTCACTAAATCGGTTATATCAACGATAAGGCATCACCTTAAAAACCTGACACTACATTATACACCCTTTTCTTATGAATAAAAACACCTGTGGTGCCAGCCGGATCTCTCCGTTTAACAACACAGGTGTTTTAAATTTATTTTCTAACAGGACGAGCATTACAACTCCCCTATCTACTTCATTGAGACAAACCCCTGATTAGCTCTTCTATGAAGCTGACCGTCTTTTGATAAGCCCCTTCAATTCCTGCAGCTGTAGAAGATACTCCATTAACTAATGGCTGCATTTTTCGCCAGAATCATCTTTTTTTCCCCGCCGGTCATAATTTCACACCCTCTCGTTCAATATTCTTTTGCAAGGTTTCCTGTGCATATTCCACTTGCACAAGATCGACTGAAATAGGTGCCCCAATTTCCTCAGCTATCTTGAGTGCTTTGAAGTAATCTTCTTCTCGGAGCCCTTTAATAGCAAGATCAATATCTGAAGTCAATTCATAAAACTCCGTCGTCAACGAACCAAAAAGATAAACTTCTACACCAGGAAAGACTCTGGGTAATTCCCCAGCGATTTGCTTAGCCTTATATATAGCCTCAGCAAGAAACTTCTCTCGTTTTTGGTCCTCATTCTTAACTCTTTCTCTATGTCCAAGCACATAGTGCGAAATATCCACGGGCATCACCATCCCATAATTTTCCTATTTAAAGAATACCATAACAAGAGCAGATTAACAATACAAAGAGGCTGTTGCTCAATGAACTTCGCAGTTCTTGCATCAGCCCCTTCTCATCCAGAAGTTAATTTCTTAAAGGTTAATTCCTTAAGAGTTGATTCTTCAAGGCAGCCAGTCCATGGACCTCATTAATCAGCAGATTGTCTTTCATGCGGCCCTTTTCCAGGAAGAACATGGATAAGGCCCCCAGACCGACATGTGTCCCTACCGCTACTCCCATTTGCATAATAAAGATATCGCCCTTGTAGGCGGTATCTCTTTCGATTTTATGCTTTAAATTTTCTGCATAAGTTATATCAGAGGTATAGCCGATAATAATAAAATCGGTCAGCTCATCATTAACCCGCCGGGAAAACTCGGAAACATAATGCTCCAGGACTTTCTTCCGGCCTCTCTCCTTGGCCACAATGGCCCCTTTGCCTTTTTTCATGGTCATAATCGGCTTCAGCTTTAACAGTTTACCTACAAAAGCACTGGCGTTGGTCAGCCTGCCGCTGCGAATCAAATGGTCCAGATCATCAACAGAAAGGTAATGCTTCACACTGGTCTTATGGGCCTCATTAAACTCCACAAGCTCAGCAAAAGCGGCCCCATTCTCCCTCATTCTGGCACTTTTTAAAATTAACCAGCCGCTGCCATGGCTCATGGATTTAGAATCCACCACATGAACCCGATCCGTCATCTCAGGGTGTTCCTCAAAAAAATAGTCCCGTGCGATAACGGCCGATTGATAAGAGCCGCTGGTGCCACTGGACATACAGATACAGAGAATAGAGCTATGACCTTCTTGAATAGCTCGCTTAAAAATCTTCAGATACTCCGCGGGACTCGGCATTGATGTAGTTGGGGGAGCGTCCAGGTCCTCGATAAAACCATAGAACTCATCGGGTGTAATATCGATCCGATCCCGATAATCCTTATCCTTAATACAAATAGTAAGTGGTGCAATGTCGATCTTGTACTTCTCCAATACCTCCTGCGACAAATCACATGTCGAGTCCGCTAAGATTTTTATCATTTCAATCCCCCAAAAAAATTAGTAGCACTTAACCTAATACTCTTTCGTCAAATTATTCAAATTTCCTCCAAAAATAAAAATAATAGCGCAAAATAATACAATTTTAGACAATAAAACAGCCATAGACAATAACTGTCTACAGCTGCGCTTTCGAGCTTAGTTCAAGTTAACTGGTTGTATAAAACTCTTTTCATAAAAGATTCTTATTCAGGACTTTAATGAGCTCTTCTTCCGGCAGAGGCTTGCTGGCTAAATAGCCTTGGATTGCATCACAATCGTATTTGATCAGATACTCTCTTTGTTCGGGTTTCTCCACCCCTTCAGCCACCACTTTTAAGCCCAGCTGATGAGCCATGATAACGATTAAACCGGTGATATTCTTGCTTTCCGGAGTGGATTGTATGTCATCAATAAATGACTTATCCACTTTTAAGGTGGAAATAGGCAATTGTTTAATATAGTTAAGGGAGGAATACCCCAAGCCAAAATCGTCCAGAGAGATTTTGATATCATTTTCAATCAGCCGGGCCAGGACATTGCTTATTTTAGCATCTAAAAATTCAATCAGCATCGTCTCCGTAATCTCCAGCTCAAGCTTGCTTGGATCAAGATCATTATCCCGGAGGACTTTTAAGACCTTTTCCACGAATCGATCTTCCTGGAGTTGGCGTGCCGATATATTGACGGACATAGTTAACTCCCGGTAACCCAAATCATGCAGCTTTTTCAGAAATGCGCAGGCTGTTGCAACGACCCAGTCCCCAATGGGTACGATTAGTCCGGTTTCTTCGGCAACTCCGATAAACTTATTGGGGGGAATAAGCTTATGCTCTTTTTCCCAGCGTATCAGGGCCTCTAAACCAAGCACCTTTCCTGTATGGGGTTCCACTTGGGGTTGATAGTGGAGAACGAATTCTTCAAATTCTATGGCTTTCCGTAAATTGTTTTGAATCTCCGCTTTTTCCACCACAGCTCTTTTCATTTCCATATTAAATACGACATAGTTTCTCTTGCCTAATTCTTTGGCTTTATGCATTGCGGTATCCGCGTTGATCAAAAGGCTTTCATAGCTCTCCCCATCCTGAGGGTAGAAAGTAATCCCGATACTGGTTGAGATATAGCAATATTGCTTATAAATAACGAGGGCTGTCTCGAAGAGCTTCATAATTCTTTCTGCGTAATCTATGGCCTGCTCTTTTTCCTGAATATCCCGGATAAGAATAAGGAATTCATCCCCAGCCAAACGGGCTACCACATGATTGTCTAAGATTTGGGTCAGATGACGGCTGATTGTGATTAAAAGCTGATCCCCTGTAGGATGGCCAAATGAATCGTTGATCGCTTTAAAATTATCGATATCGAGGAATAAAACACCAAGAAGGGTGCCCTGTTCCTCCGCTTTGAGGATTTCACTTTTAATAATTTCCTGGATCTGAGCCCTGTTGGGCAGCCCCGTAAGAAAGTCATGATAAGCTAAATACTTGATATGCATTTCTTTTTCTTTGATGTCTGTAATATCCCGGTGAGACCCCACCATCCGGTAAGGATTGCCACTCTGGTCATACAAGGCCTTGCCAAAGGCGCGGATCCATTTATACTCTCCATCTTTATCCTTAATCCGATAATCGCAGCTGTAACGGGCAGTCTTCTCAAACAGGTGCTGATTCAGCTTCTTTTGAAATTCTGCTTTGTCGTCGGGATGCATCAGGGCATTCCAATGCTCAACACTGCGGATTTCGTCCCCTTTATATCCCAAAAGGGAGGAGTTTTTGGAGTGGTAAACCCGAATATCCCGAATCATATCCCAGTCCCAAATAGCATCTATAGCCGCTTCAAGGACCAATTCCTGGAGTTCCTGAGTCTCCTTCAATTGCCGTTGATTGCTCAGCAGTTCGTCAAATTGCTGTCTAAGCTCTTCCTCCGTGGCTGTAAGCTCCTCATGCATGGCTGATATTTCTTCGTTTTTGATTCTCAGGTTAGTTTCTACCTTAATTCGTCTTCTGATATTGAATAATAAGCCTGTCACCAAAAGGATGAGGAGCAAAAGGACCCCGGTTGTTATATAGACCAGGGAACGGTAAGTATCCACAAAGGAAAAAGGCTTATTAATGACCATACTGTCCTGAGGGATTAATTTTTCCGGGATATTGAAACGCATCAATTCATTGTAATTAAAGCCCGCAACAAAGGTGTGCTCCCTGATGATGGGCACTGTATCGACATTCTGACCTGCTAGGATCTTGAGAGCCTGGTCTGCCGCATGTTCACCTTGAACACGCCCGCTCAATAAGCTGCCGCCGGTCACCCCGCTATCCAGCAGAAACTCATAGAGAGAATAAATGGGTACACTGCTGCTCCGGCTGACTTCGCTGGCTACATCTTCTGTGGATAATATCAGCCCGGTGCTATCCATATTGTAGGAGCCAAGCAACACGATACTGTCATTATCCAGTGCCGAAACTTTATGAAGGATCTCATTGATGGTCGAATAAGCGAGGCTGTGAGCAACCAGTCCGCGGGCTTCTTCCCCATTGATTTTACGGACAGCAGCAAACACATCGTCACCACAGGCCAGACCGCTTTCCGATAGATCGTTCAAAACATAAATATGCTTCACTTGGGGATTAATGGCCAAAGCCAGCCTGATGGTCCCTTCTGAATCAAGAATCTCATAAACCCCGGTGACCCGCTCCTGACCCTGCAATAATTCTTGGGCACTGTTTTCTAAGATACCGCTGAAAACAATGGGAGCATTGGCGAAAATTTCCCCGCGATGAGCCAAGGCAAATTTCAAAGCCATATCGTCCGTGGTTATAATTAGATCCAGCTGCTGGCCGGTATATTTAGCCTGTAAATAGTCAAACTGGTTGTTCAGATTGTCTAAGGTAGGGTACCTTTTCCAATCCAGATATTCCACATAAATCTGCTGCTCTCCGTGACTTTGCAATTTTTGCAGGATTCCATCGGTCTGATCATGAGTCCATTCCAACCCTTGGTGGTAGGAGTTAAGAATCAGGATATGGACCGGCTCCTGGGAGGCATAACCAAACTTAGGTATGATGGAGACACCAAGTAAAAACAGCATAAGAAAGATCGCCTTCAGCCAACCTCTCCCTCTCAATAATGAATGAAACATCATCTCACCCCCAGCAACCGCCCCAAGACACCCCCTGTTATTTGGTGCAACTCTAACGGTCATTGCCGCTTTCTCTGAGTTATGTCTAAATATTCTACTATATTCTCCATTAAATGTCTTAGTTCCTTCTTCTAAGGCATACTTCCGCCGGTATCCGGAAGATTGCCGCCCCTGAACGGGAAGGACGGCTGATGAAAAAACTCCAGATAAAGAACCCGAAGAGATGGTCTTCGGGTTACGGTCTGTCTATCTGTTAGTGTTTAAAAATTTCATCTGCAACTACCCCGGCTCCCCCAAAAATGGTCGCTTTTTTAAGCGAAAGGGGATTTAAATAGTCCAGAACTGTGCTCTTGGCGCGGTCTCCCGTTACCAAAATAAGCGGCGTGTTGTTCTTGGCCGAGAGAACAGCCCCGGTCAGGGCATCGGGGTAATTTTCTCCGGTAGCCACTGCAATGGCGGAATAAGGGCTCCCCGCTCCAAAATGTCTGGCTATCTCCAAAGCAGTGTCATAGCGGTCTTCTCCTCCCAGCCGGGTAACCGTCAGGCCGAGAGCATCCAGTTCAAGATCCACATCAAGGGAAACCACACCGGTGCCGCCTATAATTATAGCGTTCTTAATCCCCCACCCTGCCAAAGCTTTCTTAGTATCCGGCCTTAGCCTGTCTTTTTCCGTGAACAGAATCGGGATCGTTTCCTTCGCCGAATAAGGAGCAATGGCCAAAGCATCGGGGAAATTGCTCTGAGTAGCGATAATAACCGTGTCAAAGGGTTTAACCTTTCGGATCTCCTCCCCAATCTTAACTGCAGTGTCCAGCACTTCCGCACCACTGATCCGGGTCACTTTATATCTTTCTTTTAACTGATTCTCAATCGTTGGCGAGACTGAAGCACTATTCCCCAGGATAGTAATTGTTTTAGCGCCCAAGCGCTTAATTTCCGCACTTACCCGATCATCCAGCCTGTCGGCAGGGGTTATGAGGATAGGGGCATTCTGGAGGTAGGCAAAGCTTGAACCGACCAGTGCATCAGGGAAATTATTACCGTTGACCAGAACAAGATGCTCTGCTTTTTCCCATCCTTTCTTGCTGATGGCAATAGCCGTTTCATAACGGTCATTGCCCGCAAGTCGCTCTGTCTCACCGACTTCCAGCTGTGTCGTTGTCTCGGCAGGATGGCTCCCTGTGTTGGGGGCCATCACCAGCTTGCTGCCCTCTTCTTCAAAACGGCCAATATATAAAAGGCCCTCTTCACTTTTGCCTTGGATATACTTGGACCCTACGGCCACGAATTGATCTCCTTTGGGCACAAGGCTCAATAAATAACGATTGCGGCTTCCTTCATCTTCTTTATCCCAAAGCCGTACCCCATGAGAGTCATAGCGCAGAGCAATGATCTTTTTCGCTCCCGGCATATAGCTGTCCCCCACCACCGTGTAAGCGCCGGCCTGATCCTGGGCCACACCGAAGAAACGGGTATAGGCTTGGTTTGTATAGGTGTCATGCCATTCTTCCCGGCCCAGGGCATCAAATTTGTAAATCCTGCCATCTTCATTCATATTGCTGCTGCCATCAGCTTTTCGCTCAAGATATATCCCTTTGCCCACGACGATGAAGCCTTGATCATGGGTGACCTTGATATCCTGGAGCCCATTGCCGGCAGAATGCACCAAGCGCTGATAGCTGGGATCGGTTAAATCCACGGAAGTCGCCCAGGATATACTCATATTCTTATGGATCTTAACCACGATCCCTTTAAGCAGACAGGGTCCTGTGTCCTTCATATCCTTGTCGTTGCTGCCGCTGTAGCCCACAGCCACCGCACTGCCATCGGCGAGCAGAACCAGATCATTGAAGCCGTCGCTGAGGGAGCCGCCATAACTGTAAGCTCCCATAAATTTTCCGTCACGTTGATAACGGGCATAGATAGCATCACTATTTCCCTGAGCAAGACCGGAAAGATCCCCATCCTTTGATTCAGACTCTCCTACGACAATGAAATCCCCTTCCGGAGTTTCCACCACCCCATTAAAGCTGTCACCCAGGCTGCCGCCAAAATCCCTGAACCATTCCACCTCCCCCAAGGAGTTAAACTTGACAATAATGGCGTCATTATTAGAAGTATCCTGTCCCTCTTCCCGAACCTTTTTGCGGGAATTCTTCATATCCATATCTGTGGAAGAGCTTGAGCCGACCGCTATGTATCCGCCATCCTTGGTTTGTTTCACACTTTGAAAACTATCAACGGAGCGGCCGCCGAAAGTTTTAACCCACTGAACCTCAGCATTGGCTGAAAACTTCACAATCACCGCATCAGAATACCTTTTGTTCAATCCCGCCATATCTCCATTGTTAGAGCTGCTATGGCCTACTACCACATAACCTCCGTCATGAGTGTTATCCACCCCATTGAATACTTCCCAGTCCGATCCCCCGAAGTATTGAATCGTCGGGCCGGCTGACGCCAAAGTAACCGAAGGAGCCAACAATGCGATAGCTACTGCTAAAAAGAGCATGGTCACACAGGTTTTCAGACTCATAGGCCTCAGTTGACAATCGTTCATCATTATCGTTCCCCCTCTGGTACTCTGTCTGTCTTATATAAAATTTACCATAGTTTGGGCTTTTTGTTTCTTAAATAAAAATAAACAAAAACTTACTCTTTTCTTACGTTTTAGAGTAAGTCTTTGTTTTATAATGACGTTTCAGCTTGTTTAAATCTGACATTATTTTTTAAAGTTTTTTTACAGGGCTATGCTGAGGCCCAGCTCACTTCATTAATCAACGCTTCGAATCCCGGCAGAGCCCTCTCAATGGTTTCATAAGCCACACAATAAGCAATCCGGGCATATCCCGGGCAGGCAAAGGAAGTGCCCGGAACGATGAGAATATTTTTACTCTTGGCCAGGGTGCAAAACTCAAGATCATTCTCTAGGGGAGTTTTAATGAATAAGTAAAAGGCCCCCTCGGGTTTAATGCACTGATAGCCGTAGGATACCAGGGCATTATAGAGCAGCTCCCGGTTCCGGTTGTAGCTGTCAAGGTTAACCTGGGCATCAAGGCATTTGGCGATAACCCTCTGGAAAAGGGAAGGAGCATTGACAAACCCGAGAATGCGATTGGCTATATTGGCGGCGGCGATCAAATTCTCATAATCCGCAGCCTCCCGCGGAATCACCAGATAACCGATTCTCTCTCCCGGTAAGGAGAGGGATTTGCTGTAGGAATAGCCGACGATGGTGTTCTCATAATACTTGGTCAGATAGGGCACTTCCACCTGATCATAGGCCAGCTCCCGATAGGGCTCATCTCCGATCAGATAGATCACTGTGCCATACTCCTCCTGCTTTGCTCGGAGAATATCCACCAAAGCAGCTATGGTTTCCGCTGAATAAACCACACCCGTGGGGTTGTTGGGAGAATTAATCAGAACAGCTTTGGTCCTTGGACTAATCTTCTCCTTAAGCTCCTCCAGATTAGGTTGGAAATCCTTGGTATTGGGCGAAACCACGATCAGCTGGCCCTGATAGTTTTGAACATAGTTGCGGTACTCGCCAAAAAAAGGAGCAAAGGTAAGCACCTCATCCTCCGGGTTGAGCAGGGTTTTGAAGATAACATTTAAGCCTCCGGCTGCGCCTACCGTCATGAGAATATTATCAGCTGCAAACCCTGTGGCGAATCGTTGGTTAAGGGAAGCGGCGATGGCTCCCCGCACATCTTCAAAGCCGGAATTATTCATATAGCCGTGAACGGTTGTGGAATTCTCTTCATTTAAAATGTCCATAATGGCTTGCTTTACTTCAGCAGGCGGCTCCACATTAGGATTGCCCAAACTAAAATCATAGACATTGTCAGCTCCGTATAGAGCTGACAAGCGTTTTCCTTCTTCAAACATCGCCCGAATAATCGAGGAACTGTTAACCTGCTGTTGCATGGTCCTGGAAATCATGCCATCCCCTCTTCCTTCATCTTTGCTTATTATGCTTTATCATAGCACTAACTGCAAACTCTCTGCAATGATAACCCTTAATGCTTTTGCTCATCACTTTTTCATATGTTTAAATCTCGTGTGCTAAAAAGAATATAAAAAAGAAAACTTGTATAGGCTAACAAATGCATCAGGATATTGAAGCAGTTTCCTCAATCCGCAAGGATCCTTAAGCTCACGCCTGCCAAAGCTGGCTTAGTAAGGATTATGCGGCCTCAACCGTTTTGACTTCTGTCAGCAAAGTCTATAGAATAGTCAAAGTGACAACTTAAATATATTCTAAAGGTTGTCATTCGAAATATTTATTGTTCATGAGAGGAGGTTGGTTATGAGTGTAAAAATTGAAGTCAATAACCTCATCAAAGTTTTTAACCCTCAACCACAAAAAGCCTTGGATCTTTTGGCCAAAGGCTTGAGCAAGGAGCAGATTCTAAGCGAGACCGGCCTCACCGTCGGTGTAAATAATGTCAGCTTTACCGTCAACGAAGGAGAAATATTCGTGATCATGGGCCTTTCCGGCAGCGGTAAGTCCACCATTCTCCGCTGTCTCAACCGTTTAATCGAACCCAGCGCCGGAGCTATCCTTATTGATGGAGTGGATATTACTCAACTAAAACCCCAAGAGCTGAGGCAAACAAGACAGAAAAAGCTGGGCATGGTCTTCCAGCAATTTGCCCTCCTTCCCCATCGCACAGTTCTGCAAAACACTGTCTTCGGTCTGGAAATTCAAGGGGCCGACAGGGCCGCTCGTGAGCAAAAGGCCCGGGATTGTCTGGCGATGGTCGGCTTGGCAGGTTGGGAAAACTCCTATCCTGATGAATTGAGCGGCGGCATGAAGCAACGGGTCGGATTGGCCCGGGCTTTAGCCAATGATCCGGATATTTTGCTCATGGACGAAGCTTTCAGCGCTTTGGATCCCTTGATTCGGGAAGAAATGCAGGATGAGCTGCTTAATCTTCAGCAAAAGATGAATAAGACCATCGTCTTTATTACCCATGACCTGAACGAAGCTCTGAAAATCGGCGACCAAATCGCCTTTGTCCGCGACGGTTCTCTGGTCCAAGTGGGTACAGCTGAAGAAATCGTCGGCAGCCCTGCTGATGATTATGTGGCCAAATTCGCCCGTGGTGTGGATCTCAGCCGGATTCTCACCTTAAAGGATATTATGAAGCGCCCTCAGCCTGTAGTACAGCTTAAAGACGGCCCTAATGTTGCCCTTAAGGTTATGAAAGAGCATGGCCTGTCCAGCGTTTTTGTCGTGGACAGAAGCAAGCGTTTGCATGGACTTATCAATGCGGACTTGGCCATTGAAGCCCGTCAGAAAGGTGTCCACAGCCTTCAGGAAGTCGAGCTGATTGAAGTTCTGGCTCTGCAGGGCAATGTCCTCGTTCAGGATATTCTTCCGGTCATCGCCAATACAAAGGTTCCACTGGCTGTGGTCGATGAAGAAGAGCATTTGATCGGAATCATTGTTCGCGGTGTCGTGCTTGCCGCCTTAGCAGAAGCGGGAAGTTCGGCAGGAAAAACAGGAGGTGAAACCTGATGACGAAAATTCCTTTGGGGGAGTGGGTTAATCAGGGTGTCGATACCCTGCTCTTCTATTTTGGAAGTGCCTTCGATGCCTTTACCGATTCGGTAACCTCAATGACCGATGCAATGAGGGAGGGGCTTGACGTCGTCCCCTGGTTTATCCTCGTCCTTCTCTTCGCAGCGTTGGCATGGCGGGCCAAAGGCTGGCGCCTGGCTCTGGGCACCACCGTAGGCCTCTGTCTGATCTATAATTTAGAGTTATGGCCGGCTTTTCTCGATACTCTCATCCTGGTCCTGCTCGCCTCCCTTGTCTCCTTAGTGATCGGAATTCCCTTAGGGATACTGGGAGCACGGCATAATGGTTTTCATAGAGTCCTTTCCCCTATTCTGGATTTCATGCAAACCATGCCTTCCTTCGTTTACCTCATTCCTGCTTTGATGTTCTTCAGCTTAGGAACGGTATCGGCGATTTTTGCCACCGTTATCTTTGCCATGCCGCCTGTCATTCGCTTAACGGCTCTGGGAATTCGTCAGGTTCCCGCCGATCTGGTGGAAGTGGGAGAGGCCTTTGGCTCCAATTCCCGGCAAATGCTGTGGAAGATTCAATTACCCCTAGCTTTGCCGACCATCATGGCCGGAATCAATCAAACCATGATGCTCTCCTTATCCATGGTGGTTATCTCCGCCATGATCGGAGCTCAGGGCCTGGGAGCCGGGGTACTGGCAGGGATTTCCGGGATGGATATCGGCAAAGGGTTCGAATATGGCTTAGCGGTGGTTATCCTGGCCATGATCCTTGACCGTCTCAGCCAGGGAGCCTTACGAAACTCCCGGGTAGCTAAAAAGATCTAGAAAATCATAAAAATATAAAGGATGATTCAATGAAAATACAAAAATCTTGGCCCAAAGCCCTCTTCTGGGCGCTGACAGCTCTGCTCGCCATTGGGCTGACCGGCTGTGGAGCAGCCCCCGGCAGCCCATCCGGCAATAAAAAGACCAACGGCAGCGACAAAACGGTCAATATCGGCTATGTTAACTGGGCGGAAGCCGTAGCCGTCAGCAACCTCTGGAAAGTTATCCTGGAAGAACAAGGTTATAAAGTAAAGATGACAAGCCTTGATGCCGCTCCCCTCTTTGTGGGACTCTCCGCAGGAAATTTAGATATCTTCATGGACAGCTGGCTCCCCACTACTCATCAAATTTTCTGGGATAAATATAAAAACAAGCTGGATGATTATGGCGTGTGGTATACTGCTGAAGCAAAAATCGGCCTTGTGGTTCCTGAGTATGCGGAGATCAGCTCCATCGAAGAATTGAACGCCCACAAAGACAGGCTCAGCGGCAGAATTACGGGGATTGATCCCGGTGCCGGAATTATGAAAGCTACTGAAACTGCTATTGACAGCTATAACCTGGATTTTAACCTGATTCAAAGTTCTGAAGCCGCTATGCTGGCCGCTTTAGACAAAGCCTATCGCAACCAGGAATGGATTGCCGTTACCGGTTGGAGCCCCCATTGGAAATTCGCCAAATACGATTTAAAATACCTTGAAGATCCAAAGGGCAGCTATGGCCAGTCTGAACAGATTCACACTTTGGCCAACAAGGAGTTTACCCAAGCTCATCCCGAAGTCGCGGCAATGCTCAAGAAATTTGAGCTCAATGATCAACAGATCGGTACCTTGGAGGGTTATATTAACGAGGGTATGAAACCTGAAGAAGCGGCCCAAAAATGGATGGCTGAGAATCGGGACTTAGTGGACAGCTGGCTCAAATAGGAAGTTAAAAACCCCCTGCGGCATCCCCTCCAGTGCAATGCACCGGGATAGCCCAGGGGGTTTTAACTAGCTAATATTCATGGTTTTCCACTGTAGTTTAACCTCGTTCAATTGGGACGGTCCGGTTTTGCACCCGGTTGGGGAGGCTGGCCCTTCATATCGCCAAAGTTGCCACCTTTGCCGCCGCCTCCCATGCCGTCCATGCCGCTGCCCATGCCCCCGCCATTAGAGGTGGCCACTGAAGATAGAGTCACCGTTTCTTCAAGGGGGCCGGCAGTTAAAGTATAGGTCCCCCCTTGGACCAGATCCGGAGAGCTGAGGTGAACTGAGGTAAATTCCTTATTTGCCGTCCACTTCAGGATGACCTTATCATTGACATCGGTTAAGGTTACCTCACTTCCTGCCGCCACAGAGGTTGAAAGATTATGAAGCAAGGAATATTGGCCGGACTCTTCAGAAAACCCTTGAGCCATCCCGCTGCTCCCCGTGACCATCAGGACTCCGCCGCTAATCGTGGCCGTTCCGTCATAATCCAGGGCAGCGTTGCCATTATTGATAGGACCGCTTACGGTAATCGTTCCCCCCTCGACGAACAGGTTGCCGTTGGAATCCAGGCCGTCCCCGGCGGCATCGACTTTAATCTCACCGCCGCTGATCCGCAAATAGTGATCTGTGCTTACCTGAGTGAAGCTGTTCTGCCCGGGCCGGCCAAAAGCTGAGCCGTCGTTGCCCCCGGCTACGTTCAGGCCGTCGTCACGGGCTGTGACTTCTATGATCCCGCCTGTGATGGTTATGGTATTTCCTTCTATGCCCTCATAGCTTTTAGCCACCAGGAGAATTCCCCCGGTGATGGTCAAATCACCATCGGCATGAAGCCCATCATCTCCGGAACTGACAGCGTAAGTGCCTCCGGTAATGACCAGCTTGCCATTGCTGTGCAGGGCATCGTCGGAAGAATCGATATCAAAACTTCCTTCATTAAGAATCATCTCTTTACCGGCTTTAAATCCTTTGGCGCTGGGAGTGTCCTCGACCGTTGCAGCTTCAGTTGCTGTTTCAGGCGGGGCGCCATTGACGTTCTCAGGATTTCCCGGAGGCCCGCCCCACATGCCCCAGCCGGCCTGTTCATTGCCCTGGGAATCCGTGCTGGCGTTTTCACTGCCCCCCCCGGTCATGATCTTGAACGTACCGCCGTCGGCCTGGAGAAGGGTTTCGGCCTGGAAGGCATCCCCTTGGGTCTCGATGGCAAAGGTGCCGCCGGCAATATAGACAAACCCTCTGGTCTCATCCTCGGTGTTATCTGATTGAACAGCATCTCCCTGAGTCTTCAAGGCAAAGATGCCATCTTTGATTTTGACACAATCCTTGCCATGCAATCCCTGGCCTTGAGCGGTCACGGAGAGCTTGCCGCCGGTGATGACCAGATCATCCTTGGAAACAATCCCATGTTTATAATTACCGATGACATTGAGGGAACCGCCTCCATTAATGGTGAGATCAGCCTTGCTGTAAATCGCCCCATCCACATTGACCTCATCCCTTTGCACATACTCCGTGCCATCGCTCAGGGTATTTTGGCTGTCTGTGGCCAGGGTTATGAACACTTTGTCCGCTTCCTTAATATACAAAGCCGCATGATCCTCGTTATGGATACTCACTCCCCTCAGGACCAGCTGAATCTTATCCGTGTCCGGTGCATCGACGATGATTTGCCCATCAGGCAAGGATCCGGATAAAACATACGTCCCCTCCTGTGTAATGCTCACCGTCTCCCCCTCGGCCTCGGCACCTGAACCCACCACCTCAATGCCGCTATCGCTTAAAGTAATTTGGGTGGCCGTCCCCTCGTCAAAACCTACGTCCAAATCACGAGCCGAAAAACTAAGGTCAAATTCCGCTGACGAAGTTACCGGGGAGGAGATGGCCACAGAGGCATCACTCATTTCCTGTTGGCTTCCGGCCTTGCCGCAGCCTGTGAGCCCTAAGGTCAAGACCAGGAAAAGGGAGACTAATGTGTATCCCTTTGACCTTATTTTCTTCATTATAGTTCCTCCTTACGCACGCTGACCCTGCCGCAGAGTATCTCCAGATTGCCGTTGCGGCAGCGAAGTTCGTTAATCAGTTCTCGTTCTTTGTTCATATCTTTCAACAGGATTCGGTAATCCAATTTAAAGAGACTTCCCATATTAGTGGTTTTAACCTGGACTAAATCCCATTTGCTCAGATACCGCTCAAAAAGATCATCAAAAACTCCAGAGTAATCCAACCCTTCAGGAATCGTAATCCGCAAGGTTTTCTCAGCATTTTTCTGTTCGCCGAACCCCACCCAATCCAGCAAAAGATTGGTCAAGCCAAGGATCAGTGTAAACATAACGGCAATGCCCAAGAATCCCATACCTGTGGCCAAACCGATGGCCATAGCCAGGAAAATACTGCTGATTTCCTTAGCAGAACCGGGAATGGAACGGAAACGGACCAGGCTGAACGCCCCCATAACGGCAAGACCGGCTCCCAGGTTGCCGTTGACCAGCATGATCACCAGCTGAACGATTGCCGGCAAGGTGGCTAAAGTAGCTACGAAACTTTTGCTATAAGAATAAGCGTTGCGATACATATAGAAACAAGCAATAATAATCCCCAGTAAGAGGGAGACCCCTGTGCAAAGCAAAAAAGATTGCCAGGGAAAAGCCGTTCCGGCAGCCTCTATATTCAATATACTTTGAAAAATACTGTCAAGCAATGATTTTTCCCCCTTTATTTAATATTTGACCTGCTGAGGAAGTCAGATAAGCCTTGCCGTATTTGGAGAAGGAGCTCGGGTAGATTGCCAGTTCGTCCAAAATGTGTGCAAGCCACAAGGGCATGGCGCCGGCAATTTTGATCTCCATAAGCCGCTGTCCCGGAGCCAGCAACGAGCGCCCCCAAGGTGCCATGCTTAAATCAAGCTCATCCTGACGCCAGAGAATATCTTGATCGAAGGTAATTCTTAGTCCGGGATCCTCAATACCGGAAAGAGCCAGGCGCTCATAGGAGATATACATGGCGGGACCAATCTCTCCATAGAACTTGAGGAACCAGTCGATTTCTTGCGTGATCTGACTGGCGTTGCGGGCCGGTTTTCTATGGTAGAGATACTCCACCGCCTCTTCCAGAGACATTACTGTTCGTCGCTTATAGACCACACCCTGGAACTTTTTCTTAAGCTCTACAAAAACCTGATCATGACCATGGGGAGTACCATAACTTCTTAGTCTTAATTTTTCTTTATAGAGCGGTTTTTCCAGGGACGCGGAAATCAAGTGATAATCCGGGGTATCGAAATAGATCGTGTTAATCCTGCTTTGCTTGAACTTATCCTCTTTTACTTTTCCTGCCGCTCTTTTGAGCAGGTGCCGATACTGTTCTTCATTCAGCATATATTTCTTTTCATAGCGTTTAAAAACAGATTGATAGGTGCTCATCCAGTTGCCCTCCCGATTTCTTATTTAACCTTACTTTACAATGTCTTAACGATGACTTAACAATCGCTATGATTAAAGTTTATCTGCTGAACCTTAAACTCACTTTAAAGCTTCCGCACTTCATAGAAGTTCAGCAAAACTTTGCCTTTATATAAAAAGAACCACGAATCTGTCCTGAGCACAGCCTCGTGGTTCTTTTTATACACTTATCTTCCGATTATAAACTTATCTTAATAGTCTTCCCGGAGGCCAAACTCGGCATCTTCCACCCACTCCTCCGAGCGGCTGAGCAAAGCGGTTAATTGTTCCAGAATGGCATAGTGCTCCTTTTCCTGGAGAATCAGATAGTCAAACAAAGCTTTGGTCTCCCCATCCGCTGCTTCAGAAGAGCATTTTTGATAGAGAAGGATGCTTTCTTTTTCATTGTCCAGGGCGGCCCGATAGACATCGATCTGACTGGGAATTTCCTTAATCTCGTTTTTAATCCTGTCTTTATCACTGAAAACGTTTTTGGCCGTGGCCAGGGTCTCATTCGGTTCCAGGGTATAGTTCAGGTTCTTGGTCTTCTTCTCTAAGATCTGAGCATGCATTTTTTCATCATCGGCCAGCATTAAGAAAATCGCCCTCAAGCTGTTGGCTTGATTGATCACTGCTTGCTCCCGGTAATAGCGTTCTCCATCCAGTTCCATTTTAATCGCAAATTCTAAAGCATTCACTGCCATCCCTCCTGTTCATGTTCAATGAGTTAGCTTAGGTTAGCTTATTCTTGTCCACCCAAATGACATAAGACTCCATAAATTTCTGTAAAAACCCGCGGGTCCGCTCATTGGTAAGGTTACCGTTTTCATCAAAAACAGTGGCGATATTGCCCAGATAAGCTTCCGGAGCCTGCATCGTCGGCACATTTAAGCAGGAGAGGGTTTGGCGAAGGTGATGGTTCGCCCCAAAGCCGCCGATTGAACCCGGCGAAGCCGTCAGGACCGCCCCGGGTTTCCCTCCCCACACGCTCTTACTGGGCGGTCTGGACCCTACATCAAGTGCATTCTTAAGCACCCCAGGCACCGACCGGTTATACTCGGGACTTACAAAGAGAAAGGCATCGCAGCTTTTCATCTTTTCACGAAAAACAGTCCAGGCTTCCGGAAGGTTACCCGGCTCGTCAAGATCCTCGTTATAGAGAGCCAGCTCACCGATCTCCACGTTTTCCAGTTCAAGGGATTGCGGGGCCACTTCCTTAAGGGCCTTGCTCAGCTTCCGGCAAAAAGAATCCTTGCGTAAGCTTCCCACCAGGACGCCAACCTTTATTCGGCTCATAAATCATCACCTCAATTTAAGTATTTTGGCCAAGGGAATACTATATATTTGGCTAATTATAACATATAATTTACCCTTTAGCTTCCTTAACTAAATATATCTGATGTTTTCCTTGAGCAATTCCACACCTCTCGCTCCTCTGCCGGTAACCCAGCAGAAGGAGAGCTTGACATGAAATTCGACACTGGTGTCGAATTTCAACTCTTCTTACCTGTTTCAGAACCCATGGGCAGATAGTTCTGATCGATAGTTTAAATGACTACCATAAAACTTATGCCCTGCTCCCGCCGTTCGACAGTGATCCTGCCCTGGTGAGCGGTCACAATAGCCTGAGCTACGGAGAGCCCGATTCCGTAACCGCCGCTTTCCCGGGAACGGGATGTCTCACCGCGGGCAAAGCGATCAAAAAGACGGTTAAGATCCCCTTCAGGCAACGGATCACAGGTATTATAAACTTCTAAGCAGGTGGTTTTACCCCGTTTCTTCAAAGAAACTTTTAATTGTCCATGTTCAGCGGCATATTTTACCCCATTATCCACCAGGATGGTCACTAAATAACGCAGGCTGCTCTCTTCTCCTTTAATCAGCAGACCCGGCTGAATATCCAGCACAAATTCCAGTCCCTTTTTCTCCCCAAGAGCCGTGAAACTTCCGGCCGTCTCCTCGACGAGATCGCTGAAGGACAAATTTTCGAAGATTAACTCCACTTTCCCTTCATCCATTTTGGCCAGGGTGAGAAGATTCTTCACCAGTTCGTCCAGCCGTTTCACCTGATGCTGAATGCTTTGTGTCCACTCATTTTTGCCGTTGGTCAGCTCTAAAACCTCACTATTGGCGGCAATAATGGCCAAGGGCGTCTTGATTTCATGACCGGCATCGGTGATGAACTGCTTTTGCCTCTCCATATTTTCAATAACCGGCCGTATGGCCCGTCTCGATAAGGCGGAGACCAGAATAAAGAGGATCAAGAGGCTAATCAGCGCAATACCTATAGAATTCCAGAGAAAATCTTTGCTGGTATTGATCTGCCTGCTGCAATCCATAAGGATCAACAAATTGCCATAATCTTTTTCGGCAATCAAGTAGCGGTACTGCCCTAAATAACCGTTAACCCGTCCCTCCTTCAACAGCTTTTGGGCATAGTCCATGGCCTCAGTGGAGGAAACACCGGCAATATGGCTGGTGTCGATCTCGGTAATGGACTGGTCCTTATTGGTCCGAATCAGGAAATAACGGGTTTCAAAGGGAGTTTCCACCGTCATCCGAAAACCGCTGCGGGGTTCCCGGCGGGGCGGCTCCCCATGACCCAAGGGAGGAAACCGCCCCTCGTTCTCGGCTAGGGTTGCCAATAGATTATCGGCATTTTGCGTAACATGCCCGACATTAACCAGATTAAGGGAGCCGAGGACAACCACCATGACCACCAATAAGGAAAGCATAGCAATGGCGATAAAGCGCTTTTGCAGATTTTTAACCATGACTGTCCTCCAAGGTATACCCTAAACCGCGGGAGGCTTTAATCGTTACAGTGGATCCTAAGGCAGTCAGTTTTTTGCGCAGATAGGATATATAGACCCATACCACATTGATTTCCGCTTCCGCATCATAGCCCCAGATTCGTTCCATAAACTGTTCCGTGGAGATCAGCCGGTTGGGGCTGCTCATCATCATCTCCATCATCTGATACTCTTTGTTGCCTAACCGTATGGAACCTTTCTCACCGGATAATTCATAGTTTGCCCGATCCAACTGCAAATTGCCTACGGTGAGAAGATTGGGGGCAAATTCCGTCTTGCGCCGGGTGATGGCCCGAATCCGCGCTAAAAGTTCCCCCATGGCAAAAGGCTTGGTCAGGTAATCATCTGCCCCATGATCCAAACCTTCAATCCGGTCCTCGATCTCCCCTTTAGCTGTGAGCATTAAGATTGGGGTGGAAATTCCTTTTTCCCGCAGCTTGGCGAGAACCTCCAGACCATTCATCTTCGGCATCATGATATCCAGAAGGATGCCGTCATAGTTCCCGGCCAAAGCCCAATCCAGAGCATCAGCCCCATTATCTACCGCATCCACAGAATAATTGTTGTGTTTGAGAATGGCTGTTAAAGCATTGGCCAGTTCCAGTTCATCCTCTGCTAATAATAATCTCATCATACCCCTCCCTTTTTCCATGGGATCGGCCAGAGTCTTTTTCTAATGATTCTATCCTATTCAACTTAAATATACTTTAAAAAACAGCAACTAACCAAGGAAACCCAGATGCTCCAAAAGGATCTTAAGCCCCATCAGAATCAGAATCACCCCGCCGGCCAGCTCCGCTCTGGCCTTATAACATTCTCCAAAAACATTGCCGATCTTAACCCCCAGGAAGGAAAAAAGGAAAGTGGTCACCCCAATCATAGACACCGCAGGCACGATATCCACATGCAAAAAAGCAAAGGTAATGCCAACCGCCAGAGCGTCAATGCTGGTGGCTAAGGATAGAATGATCATGTCCTTAAGATTAAAGCGATCTTCGATAATTTCACAAGGGCCTCTGGATTCCTTAATCATGTTCAGGCCAATGAGAGAAAGCAGAATAAAAGCAATCCAATGGTCGATTGCCGTAATATAAGACTCAAACCGTGTTCCCAGCAAAAAGCCGATCAGAGGCATTAAAGCCTGAAATCCCCCGAAAAAAAGCCCGGTGATCAATGCTGTCTTGTAGCTCATCCGCCTCATGGACAAACCTTTGCTGATCGCCACGGCGAAAGCATCCATAGAAAGCCCCACAGCGATTAAGAATAACTCCAGATTTCCCATTATCATACTCCTTACTTCAACTTAATTTTATAGTTCCCCGGATCGCCGCGAATTTTACTTAAAAAATCCACCGAAATTAAAACAAGACCCACGGGTAGCTTTAAGAACTACCCATGAGTCTTGTCTTTTAAGACAAGCCAGACCTAAGCGGTCATTATGTTGACTTGCCACATAGCCATAACTATGCTGACTACTCCCCCATGGAAACCTTATATCGTCAATATTATACCATCAATCCGTCAATATTCAATCTGTTTTTCCCCTCTGCTCCATAATATTCCCTTTTAAGTCAAAGTGACAGCCACATAATAATACCCTATAATGGTAATTACACAAGGAGGAGGATTTCATGCGGTATGGCAGGCCCCAGGTGCGAAGCACCCGCTCTCCGCTAACTGAAGAAGAAAAACAAAATAAGCCCAAGGTCACCAAAGCCTTTCTGCGGCGGATTTTAAGCTACCTCCTGCCCTACTGGCCGCGACTCGCCCTGGTATTCGCGGCGATCATTCTTTCATCTCTTCTTGGGCTCCTTCCCCCTTTATTGTCCGGACGTATTATTGACGACGGGCTGCTCGGCAGAGACTTCCCCCTTCTGGTCCAGTTGATCCTGCTTTCTTTTATCGTTTTGATCATCGCCAACCTGATTAATGTCCTGGAGAACTACCTGACCACCTGGGTCGCTCAGCATATCATCTACGATATGAAAAATCAGATGTATGACCATTTACAGCAAATGTCTCACCGTTTTTTCACGAACAATCATCAAGGAGATATCATTACCCGCATGACCACGGATATTAACGGCGTGCAAAGCGTCGTTGTGGGTACTTTAACCAGACTTGTCAGCAATACCATTATCCTCGTGACAACTTTTGCTGCCCTTGTCCAAAAGAACTGGCTTCTGGCTTTGATTAGCATGATCATCGTCCCTTTGTTCATTCTCCCCACTAATCAAGTGGGCAATCGCCGCTGGTCCCTGACCATGGCTAAGCAGGAGCAAACAGATGCCTCCAATCAACTGTTTAATGAAACCTTAAGTGTCAGCGGTCAACTGTTGGTTAAATTATTTACCCGTGAGAGCAAGGAGTATGCGAAATTTGAGAAGATCAACCGGGAGATCACCCGTTTAAGCATCCGGGAAATTCTCGTGGGCCGCTGGTTCCGGGTCATTTTTGATACCTTCACCAATATGGGCCCCATGATCATTTACTTAGCCGGCGGCTTCCTCATGATCAAGATGGGCTCGGGCCTGACTGTAGGGGATATTACCGTGGTCGTCGCCTTGCTGGGACGTCTCTATCTTCCTGTGAATGTCCTTTTAACCATTCAGGTGGATATCATCCGTTCCCTGGCTCTCTTTTCCAGAATCTTTGAGTATTTTGATATCCCTGTTGAAATTAAAAACTCTCCCCAGGCTATTGTCCCCAAGGAGTGTGCCGGAACAATCGTCTTTGAGCATGTTTCTTTTCATTATGAGGGAAAACCCGTCCTGAAGAATATCAATCTGACCATCGAAAAAGGGAAATCCGTGGCTATTGTGGGACCTTCAGGTACAGGAAAAACCACCTTGATCAACCTCATCCCCCGTTTATATGATGTGACCGGGGGCAGGGTCCTTCTGGATGGGCAGGATGTTCGGGACCTTGACCTGAACTTTCTGCGCCAAAATATCGGCATGGTTGCTCAGGACACCTATCTCTTCAACGGAACCATTCGCGAGAACCTCCACTATGCCAATGAGCATGCCCAAGAAGAGGATTTGATCAGGGTGTGTCGGGAAGCCAATATCTATGATTTTATCCGTACCCTGCCTGACGGTTTTGACACGTTGGTCGGCAACCGGGGGTTAAAACTGTCCGGCGGTGAAAAGCAGCGCCTTGCCATCGCCCGGGTTCTCCTCAAAGACCCTAAAGTGCTGATCATGGATGAAGCCACCTCTTCTTTGGATTCCCTCAGCGAATCCCTGATCCAGGAAGCTATCGAACCCATACTTAAAGGCAGAACCAGCGTTATTATCGCCCATCGGCTCTCCACGATTATGGCCGTGAATGACATTATCGTCTTACAAGAAGGGGAAATCGTCCAACAAGGGACCCATTGGGAGCTGCTCAAAGAAGACGGACTCTACAAATTGCTCTATGAGACCCAGTTTAAAATAGCCCTGGAGGATCTGGAGCACCGTTAGGGCAAAAAACACCCTCAAGCTTTGGCAGTAAAGTCTTGAGGGTGCTTTCATATCTAGTCTTAAACTTGGGGAGTCAAGGTCCGTTTTAAGAACTCCCGGGTCCGCTCCTGTGTGGGGTTATTAAAGATCTCCTCCGGAGGACCCTCCTCGGCGATCACCCCTTTATCCATAAAGACCACCCGATCGGAAACCTCTTTGGCAAAGCCCATTTCATGGGTAACTACCAACATGGTCAGTCCCGATTCAGCTAATTCTTTCATAACCTTCAGCACTTCTCCCACCATCTCCGGATCCAGGGCGGAGGTAGGCTCGTCAAAGAGCATCACATCCGGTTCCATGGACAGAGCCCGGGCAATGGCTACCCGTTGTTTTTGCCCTCCCGACAATTGCTTGGGCTTGGCATTGATGTATTGCTCCATCCCTACAACTTTCAGGTATTTCATAGCCACTTCCTCAGCTTCGGCCTTGGAACGCTTCAATAATTTGATTTGCCCTACCATGCAATTGTTCAGGACATTATGGTTATTGAACAGATTGAACTGCTGAAAGACCATCCCCAGCTTTTGGCGGTATTGATAGACATCATGCTGATCATCGAGAATGTTTTCCCCTTTATAGATGATCTGGCCGCCGCTGGGTTTCTCCAAAAGGTTAATGCAACGGAGCAGGGTGGATTTACCGGATCCGGACGAGCCGATAATACAGACCACTTCTCCTTTGCGCACGGAAAAATCGATATCCTTTAAGACTTCATTAGGGCCAAAGGATTTGCTTAAATGTTGAACTTCAATGACTTTTGCCAAGTGTGTTCCTCCTTCCTCAATCGGATCTTGTCCATCAGGTCTTGGTTCTGCGCAGCATACTTTCGGCAGTCTGCACCTGCATTTGATTCATAGTGTAGCTTTCCGGTCCATCCATCCTTCTTTCAATATAACGAAGAATGCGCGTTACCGTAAAGGTCATAATGAAGTAGAGGATACAGGCCACAAAGAAGGCTTCAAAGTAGCGGAAGTTATTCCCGGCGATGGACTTGGTTTGGAAATACAGTTCCGTAACGGAGATCACATTGAGAACAGAGGTATCTTTAATATTGATCACAAATTCATTGCCTGTAGCCGGGAGAATATTGCGGATAACCTGAGGCAATACCACATTGAACATAGTCTGGATATGGTTCATGCCGATGGCATGGGCTGCTTCAAATTGTCCTTTGTCAATGGATATAATGCCGCCGCGGACGATCTCGGCCATATAGGCCCCGGTATTAATAGAAACGATAAAAATTCCCGCAAAGATATGATTCATATGGATGTCAAAAGCTAAGGCGGACCCATAATAAATAACCATAGCCTGAACGATCATGGGGGTTCCCCGGAAAAACTCAATATAGCTTGCCAAAAGAGCATTGACCACTTTCAGTAAAATGCGTTTAATTCCCCGTTCCGGCATGGGGATAGTGCGTATAACACCGATAATAAGTCCGATGAGAGAGCCAATGATGGTACCGATGATGGAGATTAAAAGGGTGAACCCTGCTCCGCGCAGAAACATGGGCCAGTTTTCAGTCAAAATGCGTATGATCCAATCTAAGCTCATCATTTTCCTCCTTACAAAAATATTTATAACCCCATAGTTGATGAGGCATTTTCAAAAACAGGACAAAACCGACTGCATTGAATGTAGCCGGTTTTATAAAACATTATTCCCTGCGGAGCAAAATGTCCTTTAATTCGTCTTAGTTAGCTGCCGGTTGGTTCTTAATCGCATTATCCATGATTTGGATACGCTCTGCTTCAGGAATCCCTTTTAAGATCTCATTGATTTTGGCGGTAAGTTCGCTGCCTTTTTTCACCCCTACGGCAATGGCCGTATCTTCAGGAGAAGTTTTGAATCCATCGGTTAATTCAACCATTTTAAAATCACTGTTGGCCGCCTGGGCACTGACCCCTTCCGGACGTTCGGAAACATAACCGTCAATCATGCCTGATTGTAATGCGACCCGCATAGCCGGGAAGTTATCCATAGCGGTCTGTTTGGCAACTCCTGGGATTTGGTCAATAACACCATAGTGGAAGGTGTTTAACTGAGCCGTAATTTTAGCCCCATTAAAGTCTTTAAGAGAGGTGGAGTTTTCATACTTGCTGCCGCTCTTGACCACGATCACCAGATCGGATTGGTAATAAATATCGGAGAAGTCAATGGTGGCTTTCCGTTCTTCAGTGGGGGACATACCGGCGATAATCGCATCGATTTTCCCGGAAGTTAAAGCAGGAACAAGACCATCCCATTCGGTTTTAACAATGACCAGTTCTTTGCCTAATCCTGCGGCAATTTTCTTGGCAATCTCCACATCGTAGCCACCAGCATATTCAGCACCGCCATCAATTTTGACACCACCGTTGGAATCATTCATTTGCGTCCAGTTAAAGGGGGCATAACCTGCCTCTAAGCCGACTTTAAAGGTATTGATTTCATTCCCTGCGTCCGGTGTTTGGGTATTGCCCTGGCCGCTTGAACCGCAGCCTGTGGCCAGCAGCATGACAGAAAGCAACCCTGCCATCACTATTGATAATTTTCTTTTCATTGGAACCTCTCCTTCTTCTCTTTACCTTTTTCATAATATTTAAAAATTGTGAAAAATAAATGAGACCTGAGTTGGTACTCAGGCCGCAAAAGTCATATTGCTCCTAAACCCCTCTTTTCCCCCGCCGAGATAGCACAACTCAATAAACCGGGACGTCTATTGAGACAGTTCTGCAGTTGTTCACTGCAGACCCAGCCCATAATACTGAGCGTATTAAAAGCTTCGGCGATATTTCCTTCTCCTTGTTTTCCTCGCTGCTCATGCTCCAAAAAGGACTGTTAAATATCGCACCTCTACCTCACCTGCAAAGTGAGGTTCACTATGAATTTATCTTCAGTCTACAATAACATTAGACAGCTTGTCAACCCGAACCGATTTGTATTATGTACTCATCAACTATTTCTTTAGAGGAAATTTAATGAAATTGTAGAATCTAGTTTATACTAGAGAAAATCAAGCACTCTCTAAATTATATTAAGAATTGGAGGATCAACAATGAGTGAACAAAAAACATTACAGCATCTTATGGATGCCTTTGCCGGTGAATCACAAGCCAATCGTAAGTACCTGGCTTATGCCAAAAAGGCCGAAAAAGAGGGTAAACTCAACGCCGCCAAACTCTTTCAGGCAGCTGCCGACGCTGAGACCCTGCATGCCCACAGAGAGTTGGAGCTCGCCGGTAAAGTAGGCTCCACCGTGGATAATCTGAAAGATGGCATCGCCGGTGAAACCTATGAGTTTGAAAGCATGTACCCTGATTTTATTAAAGTTGCCGAAGCAGAAGGCAATAAAGCTGCTGTAACCACCTTTACTTTTGCTATGAAAGCAGAAGAAGTCCATGCCAAGCTCTATAAAGAAGCTTTGGAGAATTTAGACTCAACGGAAGAGGTATTCTATTATCTCTGTCCCGTCTGCGGCAACATCGAAAAATACATCCCCGAAAAATGTTCCATCTGCAATGTTCCCGGGGATAAATTTATTAAATACTAAACCGGATCCGGCTTTACCAATAAGCACGGGCCGCCCGCCAGGGGGGACTCGTGCTTTATTATTATCCATGACTTTTATCCATGGTTTGTATCTGTCTTTCAAGGCTTGAAAAGTCTCGGTCACCCCGCCTATAATTAGATTATACTGAACAGGTGATCGCTTAAAGGAGTTGTGCTTCATTGACGTCAAAAAAGACTTCGGCCATTTTCTTTGCCATCCTTGCCGCCTTGCTTTTCGGGATCAGTTCTCCTGTATCCAAGCTCCTGCTGACGAAAATCCCCCCCACCATGATGGCTGCTCTTCTCTATCTGGGAGCGGGGCTGGGGATGTGTGTTGTTCGCTTATTTAACCATCGCCAAGGAACGGAGGTTAAGGAGGCCCGCATCACCCAGAAAGATTTTCCTTATGTCTTAGCCATGATCATCCTGGATATTGCCGCGCCCGTATTTTTAATGGTGGGCTTAACTTTGAGCTCGGCGGCTCATGCCTCTCTTTTAGGAAATTTCGAAATTGTGGCCACTTCCCTCATTGCCCTGCTTATTTTTCAGGAGTCCATAGGCAAACGCTTATGGGCCGCACTGGCTTTAATCACCTTGGCCAGCATTATCCTTTCTGTGGAGGACCTCAGCAGCTTTACTTTCTCCTTAGGCTCACTCTTCGTTTTGTTATCATGCATTTGCTGGGGTTTCGAAAACAATTGCACAAGAAAACTCGCCATCAAAGACCCCATGGATATTGTCATTCTCAAAGGCTTCGGCTCGGGCTTGGGGGCATTATTCCTGGCACTGTTCCTTAAAGAGACCTTAAGCGGTATCGGGTATATCCTGGGGGCACTTATGCTGGGTTTTGTAGCCTATGGCTTAAGTATCTTCTTTTATGTGCGGGCCCAGCGGGAATTGGGTGCAGCAAGAACCAGCGCCTATTATGCCCTGGCTCCTTTCATCGGGGTGGGCTTATCTTTTGCGATTTTCAGGGAAATGCCCAATGCCTCTTTTCTCGTCGCCTTAGGCATTATGATCGCCGGAGCTTATTTGGCCTCCAGTGAGGATCATGCCCATCTCCACGAGCACCCCGCCATCACTCATGAGCATCGCCACTCCCATAAGGATCCTCATCACAGTCATTCCCACTCCGATTCCTTTGCCGGAGAGCACAGCCATGTCCACACTCATATGCCACTGGCTCATAGCCATCATCACACCCCGGATATACATCACGGGCACATCCATTGAGGCAAATAGTGTGCTATGGGCACATCGGCGGGAAGCAGCTCATAATTCAGCAATTGAGTCACACCGACCCATTCATATCGATCGTGGACCCGCAGCTGAATCTCCCCCTGACGGATCTTGACCTGATAGGCCAACAGACGAATTGAGCCCTGGGGATACTCATAAAGGCTTGAACTGATATACTCCTGAACTTCAGCCTCTATCCCAAACTCTTCCCCAAGCTCACGTTTTAAACAGGCTTCAGGGGTCTCCCCCGGTTCCACTTTGCCGCCAGGGAATTCCCAACTTCCCCCATGCTGTTCACCGGGAGCTCTGCGGGCAATCAGGATGTTTTGACCTTTAATGATGATTGCAGCTGTGACATCTTTCATTGACTAACCTCATGCAATGCCTTCGTTAACAATGGCAAAGCTATATGGAGTGCTTTGAGATTATTACTAAGCATCGTATGCTGCCAAGTGCCTTGAGCTAATTTTACCCGTGCTTTCTCAGATTTGCTAATCAGAGAAGTGATTGGTGCAAGGGCATTTTTCAAATCTTCTTCGGTATAACACTCCACAGCGTCACTCTTTGTTAATCCTTTTGATATTAATGATGAAGCTATATGAAGTGCTTTAAGCCTATTCATTTGTAACGTATGCTGAGAAATACCTTGGGCAAATTTCTCTTTTGCTTTCTCAGTCCTGTTAATCATTGAGGCTATGGCTCGGAGTGCTTCTTCCCTATCCTCTCTTGTGAAATCATCCATAAACTCAACCTCCACAAATATGAATAATCCTCAGTTTAACTACCCGGCAAATTCTAATTTAAATCCTGGAGAATCCGCTTAGGGAATTACTAAGAAATGCCCCAGCCCCTTTGTATCAACTCAAAGGTCTCTGGGGCTAATCCCATCTTATTGAAGATTTACAGATAAGCTTTCAATTCCTGAACATTGTTTTCTTCAAAGCGCAAGAGCCGTTCCATAAGCTTGAGGATATGGGGTTCAGCTCCCTGATAGTTTTTGATCTTCTTTATGGCATTGATTACGCCCATAGTGCTGCCGATAACCAGCATTTCAGCCATATGTGAGGGGCTTTTATCCGTTAGGGTCTCATAGCTGATCATCAGGTAGGTACGTATTTTCTCCAAGGTGCCGATACCCTTTTCATCAAAGCCCTTCTCATTCAGCATCGCTTCGGCTGCCCTATGGATTTCCTGATATTCCTTATATTGAGATTTCAGATGGTTCTTAAACTCACCATCTTCCACAATTTCAATCAACTGATTAAGGGTTGCCACACCCATCTGGGAGTTCTGATAGACGAAATTTAACAGCTCGGCATTTCCATTCATGCAGGTCACACTCCTTTTCGCTAGTATAGCCGGAAAAGGAGTGAGTATGCGGAATTATGGCTTAAAACGAATCCAGAAAGTTTTTCTCATAGATTTTTTCTGCTTCTTCCGCTACTAATGGTTTGCTGAACAAATACCCTTGGATGCTGTTACAGCCGCTTAACTTTAATTGCTCATACTGCCATTGCTCTTCAATCCCTTCAGCAGTGATCACCAGGTTAAGGCTGTGGGCCAGGGAAATGATGCTCTCGATGACCTTGATATTGTCAGGGCTTAAAAACTTATCACAGAGAGACTTATCCAATTTCACTTTATCCACCGGTATATAGGTCAGGTAGTTAAGTGAGGAGAACCCTGTGCCAAAGTCGTCCAAGGCTATTTTTATGCCTAATTCCTTGATCTTTTCCAGCAGCTCCAGGGTAAGATGAGTTTCTTCCAGTAAAATACTCTCCGTAATTTCAATTTCTAAACACTGAGGATCCATCTCATACTCCGCCAAGGTATCCACGAGGAATTGCAAATAATCCCTGTCCCGGATCTGCTTGCTGGAAAAATTGATGGAAATAGACTTACGGGGATATCCTTTGTCCCGCCAGGCTGCTGCCTGACGAATGGCCTCTTTGGTCACAACTCTGCCGATTTGATAGATTAGATCCGATTCCTCGGCAATACGAATAAACACATCAGGAGAAATAGGGTGATGCTTCAGGCGCACCAAAGCCTCAAAGCTCTCTATTTCGCCTGTTTTTACGTTGACTTGGGGCTGATAAACCAGATAGAATCCGTCTTCCTGTACCGCTTTCCGAATAATTCCTTCCGTAACCGCCTTATTGCGGAGTTCCTGCTGCATCTCTTTATTGTAGAGAAGGTGATGGTTTTTGCCGCTGCGCTTGACTTGATATAAAGCAGTATCCGCATTCATAATCAACTGGTCGATATCTGTACTGTCCTCGGGATAACGGGTGATCCCCATGCTGAACTTAAGGGTAAACTCATTGCGTTCAATGGAAATGGGCTGGGAGAACATGATCCGAATCTGTTTGATGCATTCCTCTATATCACAGCTATCCCGATCCGTCATCAGGATAAGAAATTCATCGCCGCCGAACCGGGAGATGAACATATTGGGGCAGGCATGATCCAACAGCTTTTGAGCCACTGCTTTCAGGACCTTATCTCCCCAAACATGGCCCAGGGTATCATTAATTTCCTTGAAATTATCAATATCCATCAAGAGAATATATAAAGGCAGTGCTTTTTCAATCTCTTCCTGAAGTTTTTCCATAAAGGAGATGCGGTTAGGCAGATTGGTTAAATAATCATAATGAGCAAGGTGATCAATATACTCCTCTTGCAGCTTCTGGTCCGTCACATCCGTCATAATTCCGTAAAGAAAGATCTCTTCTTCGCTGCTTCCCCGGATGGCTTTCCCCTGTGCTTTGATCCACCGGGATGGCTTGGCACTGGACTTCACCGGAAACTCAACCTTGATCTCACTCTTTTCCCCGTTCAAATAAGCGGCAATTTCTTCATTAAGCAATTGGACAATCTTTTCATTAAGGTATTTGTCCATAAGCTGATCAACCGGCTCATGCCACGGAAATGGACGGGAAAGCCAGTTTTCAAAGTTCCGGGAGAAATAGATGCTCCGATTGCTCAGATTAAGCTCCCAGACGACGCTATTGGTACTGTTAATAGCATGCTCATATTTTTGATTGAGAAGTTCAATTCTCCGGACGTTCTCTTCAATAAGCCGGTATTGATGGCGAAGTTCTTCTTCAGTAGCTGCCAATTCTTCATAAGTGGCTGAGAGTTCTTCATTGCTCTCCCTTAATTTCCGCTGCATGGTACGGTGTTTAAGACTATCCATCCCCATCAAGGTGCTGATGATTAACATAATAAACAAAGCTGCAAATACACCCAAAAGCAGCTTCATGTTCTGTTCAAAATAGCTGCTCTTTTTATTGAGCAAAAGGGCGTCATGAGGGAGCAGACTTTCCGGAATATCAAAATGCTGGACCATTTGATAATCAAAGATCGTATAATAAGGGCTCTCGTTCATCATGGGCAGGTCCTGGACAGGAGTTCCCTGCAGCAGCTGAAAAACCATTCCTCCGGCTCTCTTCCCGGTCTCCCGGTAGGATACCTGAACCCCTCCCAAAAACCCTTGACCCACCCCGCCGCTGGTCGCCCGATACACCGGAACCTGGGTATTGGCACTGATAAAGGCTGCCGCTTCATCAATGGTAAGATCAAGCCCTGCCTGGTCTTTATACATACTGCCTAAAAATAAGATAATAGTATCATCCTGGATCTCCTGCAGGATATCGGCCATTTCCTCAGTGGTATGTTCAGAAATACTAATATCTTCAAAACGCAGACTGGGATAAAACCCTACCGCTCCATAAAATTGATCCTTCTCTCCCCTGCCGGTGATGCTGCCTTCCACCAGGCCGACAACCCGCTGGACATTGGAATTGAATTTCAGAGCCAGCTCTATGTTCTCCTTAATGGGGACACTTTCCACAATACCGGTCATGTAAGGATTGCAGGCTGCCTCTTCCGCCCGGTTCACATCATTAATACCTAAAAAAACAATAGGGAGCTCGTCAAAAAGCTCCTTCTGATAGGCCATAGCAAAATCAAGAGCTCGATCATCCCCTACAATGATAGCATCATAAGGTTGAAGGTTATCCAGTTTGTAGCGCAGAGCAGTAAAGAAATTATCGATATTTTCCTGAGTATCAAACCGTTTGGTATCCATGTATTCGATATCCAGCAGAATATTATGCGGATCCAAAGCCTGGTGAATCCCGGCGATTTGCTCCGGTACGGTTGCAAAGCTTTCCGAGTAGGAACTAATGAATAAGACCCGCTGGTTCGTTTGTGCTTGAATTAATAATGGCTTTTGCCCAATAAATAAAATTATCAAGGCAATCAGGATGATAAGGAGCTTTTTCATTAAGTTATGAGTGCTAATAATTCCCATCCGCATGCCTCCTCTTAGTTATTTATCAGTAGCGTTGCATTAAATTAAGATGGTTACTGTCAAGGGAAAATTCGCCTCAGGTCTCCTTCAATTATTTATCATAATTGGTGTATACAACCATCCGAGTTTACTCCCCTCAGTCCAAAGAAAGACCAGGCAACAGATAGCCCTTTTCCACATTTTTACACATATTATCTCACAGAATCACAGGGTCATATATCAAGTCATTTAACCATCCTGTGTCTTCCTCAGTGATGATGTAATGCTCTGTCATTTGGTAGATCTTTTCATGGTTAATCCTTTTGGCAGCTTTCCTTCTTCGTCGTCGGAGTTTTTCTAAAAACTCCTCATAGCTCTCAAAGAGACAGGTAATCAGTAGTCTTTGCAAGGTGAGCAAGTCTCTTGGATATTCCACTTCAAGTTTAAGCAGCATTAAAGAACAATAAGTCATCAGTGCTAATAGAATTTGGTTGGTTACTGCGGTTTCGCTTGTACCGTAAAAGTGTTTAATTTGAGCGTGCTGCTTGAGCCATTTAAAGAACAATTCAATCTGCCAGCGATAACGATAGATCTCACCCAGTTCTTCGGCACTTAGTTCAAAATCATTGGTCAAGATCGTAAAGGGTTCGTTGATGGTATCATCTATGGTCACTTCCCGGAGGGTATGCTTCATTTTTCGGGAACCTGTTCCTAGGATGATATCCACGTCTTCCTCGATAATCCCATCTTCTTCTACGGGACGCTCAACGCCTGTAAACTCCATGATTGCGTTGTTTTTGAGACGAGTAACAAAGCGTATCCCTTTTTCGCAGTAATCATCAAATAGCTCGTAGTCCACATAACCTCGATCAAAAATATTGAGGGCATCCTTATCTTCAACAATAAGTTCATCCAGCTTCTTGCGATCGGCTATTTTGGCTGGGGTAATGACCACTTCATCGGGTAGAGCTATTCCATCAAAGCTTAAGCGTAGATGTATTTTTACACCGGCTTTGCTCTTTCTGAACACGGCCCAGGGATAACGGGAAAGGCATAGGCTGATAGTCGATGCGTCAATCATGTACAATTTACCGAGTTGCTGCCGAATCTTCCCATACCCTTGCTTTTGAGCTACTTTGTGTAAAGTGCGCCTAAAGAGCATTTCCGAAACCTTAGTAGGCAAAGTCTTTAACCTTCGAGAAATCTGACTGTGACTAATGCTCTTTAAACCGATGGCTTGACCAAGATTGTCACTTAGAACGCTCGTACTGATCTTTCGTAAAGCTCTGTATTCTTGAAGTTGTGCGTTACTAATGAGGAGAGTGAGTTGATTTGTCTTTAGTTTTTGGGTCCTGCGATCGAGGTCTGGGACCTGCTGATGGATATCTTTCCATAAATCTTTTGAAAAAAGCGGCTGAAAGGCTTGCATAAATGTGGAATGCGTAGTATCCTTGTCCTGCATTTTAAATCTCCTTATAATTTGAGATTTGGGCAAGGACTACCCTATCTCTTATTATAAGGATTTTTTATGTGTATTTACAGTGATAATCAGGAATATACGCTGATTTCGGGTCTATTTGCTTAAATTTAGCTAAATTTGAGCTTTGACATTTTTGTTGTTAGCTTTATGCAACGCTACTGGTTATTTATACACTATTTTCAGACTATACTCAATTAGCTTTTCGAACAAATTTAACAAAAAACCATAAAACAATCGTATCCTAGGCTATGGTATAATAAACAAGGGTGATAAAGATGCAAATATTAAAAAATGATTGGCATGAATTATTAAAGGATGAGTTTGAACAGGAATATTATCAACAACTGAGAAAGCATTTAATACAAGAATACCGGACACGAACCATCTATCCTGATATGTATGATATTTTTAACGCACTACATTTTACTTCTTATCAAGATGTCAAAGTGGTCATTCTTGGGCAAGACCCCTACCATGGCCCGAACCAAGCCCATGGCCTGAGCTTTTCTGTCAAACCCGGTGTACCTGCTCCACCTTCTTTACAGAATATCTTTAAAGAATTGCAGAGTGACCTGGGCTGCCGAATCCCCAACCATGGCTACCTCAAGAAATGGGCAGAGCAGGGTGTTTTGCTCCTGAACACCTCTCTGACGGTTCGCGCCGGTCAAGCCAACTCCCATGCTCAGATCGGCTGGCATCAATTTACAGATAAAGTGATCGCGGCCCTGAGTCAGCGCCAGGACCCTGTGGTGTTTATCCTTTGGGGGAAAAATGCCCAGGCTAAACAAAGTATCATCGGCTCTCAGCATTTCATCATAAAATCTGTACATCCCAGCCCACTTTCCGCCCATGCCGGATTTTTTGGCAGCAAGCCTTTCTCCAAAGCCAATAATTTTTTAGTGTCCCAGGGTAAAGAACCTATTGATTGGCAGATTGAAGATATCTGATCCGCTCCTGGGCTCGGCAAATGTTACATTAAATTAAAGCAGGCTGTAAGGACCTATGCCCTTACAGCCTGCCTGTATAATGTGCCTTCCCGAAATGACTAGCGGGCTTGATTGTAGCCAAAGCCGCCGCAGCCGCCTTGACCACGGCCAAGCATACCGCCATTGCCGGCTCCCATCATTCCCCGTCCCCGGCCATAGCCATCCCCATAGCAATAAGCCTGATTCTCTTCCATGGCTGTGATCATCTGATCGGCTTGCTGCTGCGTCAAATTCCCGGATTCAACTCTTTGCGCCAAAGCATCTTTTCTCATTTCCAGAAGCTCTTTTTGGAATTCATCCAGTTTTCCGGCCTCATTGGCCATGACGCCTAAGCTTTTGCCTGTTTCATATTGTTCAGTCAGGACACTTTCCACTGTTTTTCCAGTGATTCCGGCTAAAGCCTCCACAGGGTTGTTATAGGCAGAGGCAGCCAGGACCGTTGAGGAAGATGCCCCTACTCCGAGCACAATGGCTCCAATCAAGATTGCTTTTTTGAACTTTTTCATAGTCATACCTCCTGTTTTTTTAATACTGAACCTTTGCTTATAGAGTAATCAAAAAGTATGACAGAACTATGTCTTTTCCGAGTTAAAACCATTGTATTTTTGTCACACGAGTTTTTGCAATACTATGGTAAAATAGGCTAAAGAATACTAGGGAGAGAATGTTATGTTAACTCTATTGATTGCCGATGATAATAAACAAATTACATCGATCTTAGAAGAATATGCGAAAAAAGAAGGCTATCAGCCTCATATAGCCTGGGATGGCTGCGCAGCTCTGGAACTTTTTCAGCAGCTTCAACCCGATCTGGTCTTATTGGATGTAATGATGCCTAAAGTTGATGGTTTTGAAGTCTGCCGGGAAATTCGTAAAACTTCCAACGTCCCCATCATCATGATTACTGCTCGGGGGGAGGATTTTGAAAGGATCATGGGGCTGGATATCGGGGCGGATGATTATATCGTCAAGCCCTTTTCCCCCGGCGAAGTGATGGCGAGAATCCGCGCCATTCTGCGCAGAATCAGTCAAAACGACGAGGAGAAAAAACAAATCCTGTCTTATGCTAACCTGATGATCAATCTGGATGACTATCTTGTGACCATTGATCAATGCCCGGTCTCCTTAACCAAGAAAGAGATCGAAATCCTCTGGACTCTGGCAACGAATCACAACAGAGTGTTCTCCCGGGATAATCTGCTCAACAGCGTATGGGGCTATGATTACTTTGGCGATATCCGTACCGTGGATTCCCATATTAAACGTTTGCGTTCCAAACTGGATTCCTTCCCCCATGAACAATGGGAGATTAAGACCATTTGGGGTGTAGGCTATAAATTCGGGGAGAAAACCAATGAAGAATAAAATCGCCCTTAAACTCACCCTGTATTTTTCCCTGAGTCTGCTCTTGTTCTCCCTTATTATCGGCAGTGTGTTTATGACCCTGTTCAAGAATCAGACGGTTCAGCTGCACAAGGTTGACATGGAAAAACGGGCAACCTCTATTGCCGGAACACTCTCAACCTTAATCAGCAACTCCAATGCCGCCGCTACCCAAGGCAACGAAGCCGGAGGAACAAACGGCATGAACAGCGCAAACCGTATGGGGGGCATGATGCACGGTATGGGCATGGGTGGTATGGGCGGCATGATGTACGGCATGGGAGGATACAGCTCTTACCTCCAATTCCTTGACGAAATCGCTATGGCCGATGTCTGGCTCGTGGATGAAACCCTCCAACTGATGACCATTGGCCATATGACCAACCGCCAGATCAACTATGCCGATTTACCGGCGGACGCCGACCAGGTCGTCAAAGAAGTGTTTCAGGGCAACACCACATTCAGCGAAGGCTTCAGTTCCCTTCTCAATACCCCGACCTTGACTGTGGGAGCCCCCATCAAAGCCGGGGAAAAAGTGGTCGGTGCCTTGCTTCTCCATTCCCCTATCCAGGGAACCAAGGAAGCGCTGCAGCAGGGGGCAGGGATTCTGGCCATGAGTATCACCGTCGCTCTCCTCTTATCCCTTCTCCTTTCCATTGTCCTGGCATATACTTTTACCAAACCTTTGAACCGCATGAAAAACTCCACCCTCCAACTGGCTAAGGGAGATTACCTGGCCAAGACCGGGGTTCAGCAAGAAGATGAAATCGGAGAACTGGCTTCGGCCATCGATATTCTCAGTGAACGCCTGGAGTCAGCCAGTCATGAAAGTGACCGTTTGGAACAGCAGCGCCGCGATTTCATCGCCAATATCTCCCACGAGCTCCGGACCCCTGTAACCGTCATTCGGGGTTCTTTGGAAGCCCTCTGTGACGAAGTCATCAGCGAGCCGGATCAGATCAAGGCCTACCATCGGCAGATGCTCAAGGAAAGCATCTTTTTGCAGCACTTGGTCAACGATCTTATGGATTTAACCCGTTTGCAAAATCCCGATTTTAAGATAGAAATGGAAAACACCAGCCTTGGGGATTTGCTCAGGGATGTCCTCCGCAGTGCTCAGAATATCGCCTGCGGCAAAGGGATCCTGTTAAAAACAGACATCGAGCCGGAAGCTCCTCTCTGTTCTATCCAGGGCGATTATGTGCGCCTCCGGCAAATGTTCCTGATTATCCTGGATAACGCCATCAAGTTCTCTCCAGCTGAAGAGGAGGTATGGATCACTTTTGCCAATAATACGGTAGCCATCCGGGACAAAGGACCCGGTATCCCTCCCGAGAATTTACCCCATATCTTTGACCGTTTTTATAAATCCTCAGCTGTGGAAAACAAAACGGGAACCGGCCTGGGATTGGCTATTGCCAAACAAATCGCCCACCGGCACAGGATTCAGATCACTGTGGACAGCCAACCCGGTCAAGGAACTCAATTCAGTTTTCACTTTTAGATACCTTTGGGTCTTGACTATGCTTTTAGAGCTGAACCCATACTTTTAAGTCTTGAAATATTATTTTTGGAAAGGATGATCACGTGCAGTATCTTTTGTTGTTCCTGGAGGGAGTCATTACCTTTATCTCTCCTTGCCTGCTTCCCATGTTGCCCATTTATATTTCCTATTTTGCCGGACAGGGGGCCAATGATAAAAAAATAAGAACCCTGACCAATGCTCTTGGCTTTGTCCTCGGATTCACTCTGGTTTTTGTTGCTTTGGGAGCTTTTGCCGGTACTGTGGGCAGTTTTTTGCGCGACTACAATCAAGTGATAAATCTTGTTACAGGGCTTATCGTGGTGTTATTTGGCCTGAATTTTATGGGAGTGATCCGCATTCCCTTCCTCAATACCAACCGGCAAGTCAATATGAAGGTAGTAAACTTAGGCTTTTTCTCCTCTTTGCTGTTCGGCATCATTTTCTCCATTGGCTGGACTCCCTGTGTGGGAGCATTTTTAGGCTCCGCCTTAATGCTCGCTGCCAGCGAAGGGGAAAGCCTCAAGGGGATATTCATGCTGCTGTGTTTTTCCTTAGGATTAGGAATTCCCTTCGTGGCCAGCGCTCTGCTCATTGAACGCCTGAAATCAACCTTAGACTTTATTAAGAGGAACTACCGAATTATTAATCTTATCTCAGGAGGACTTTTAGTCCTGGTGGGAGTATTAATGGCTACAGGGATGATGGGGTATTTCTTAACCCTGCTCACCTTTTAAAAATTAAACGAAAGATAACTATCAAACTAATCCTGGGAGGGTAATTATGAATAGTAAAACCAAATTAATTCTGGGCATCATTGCCTTTGTCCTGTTCCTGGGGATCGCCTATACGGCCTACTCCTCTTTGTCTGAAAACTATGGCCCCACTCAGGAGCCGATGACTCAGGGCCAGGATAAGCCGGATGCCCAGTCCGCAGATCCTGCTGCACAGGAAGAAAAGAAAACAGAAGCGCCCAATTTCACTGTCTATGGGACCGACGGTACCGAACATAGATTATCCGACTTTCGCGGGAAGCCTGTGGTCTTGAATTTCTGGGCCTCCTGGTGCCCTCCCTGCCGTGAGGAAATGCCCCATTTTAACGAAGTTTATGCCCAATATAAGGATGATGTAGCCTTTCTGATGGTGGATCTGGTAGACGGCCAGCGGGAAACCGAAGAATCCGGCCAAGCCTTTGTGGATAAAGAGGGGTATGATTTCCCTATTTATCTGGATAAAAACCATCAAGCCGCCTCTGTCTATGGGGTTTCCACCATTCCCACCACCCTGTTCATCGATGGGGAAGGATATATTGTAACCGGGTACCGGGGACCCTTGAAGAAGAGTACCTTGGAAACCATACTGAAAGATATGCTCAAACAATAGACTCTTCAGGGCGCACCCCTGTGAGATATGAATAAAGGAGCTGCAACAACTGCTGTCGCGGCTCCTTTTGCATGCATATGGCGATATTGATAACAACTCAACGATTCATTAACCCAGGGAATAATCCGCGAGCTTTGTATAGATTCTTTTGAACTGAACTTGCTCACTTTTAAAGAGGTGAATCCTTTCTACATGAGTTGGAGTGAACTCAAAACCTCCGACCTTTGCCTGGATTTCCTCAAAACCGCCTGCAAACACAATATCCTGTCCCAGAGTAATATGTGGACTAAAGGGCCTTCTTTCGGGAGGAAAGCCCAGAGGGGTCAGAACCTGATCCACTTTTTTATGGAGGGATCTCAAATCCTGCATATCACCGGCTAAGCCCAGCCATAGCACCCGGCAGGATTCTTTGCCGCCGAATACTCCCAGACCCTTCAACTCTAAATTAAAGGGTTTTTCCTTGCGGCATAAGCTCTGCAGGGATTCATCTATCTGAGCTTTTTGAGCAAAAGAGATTTGAGCCAAAAACTTTAAGGTAAGATGAAAATTATCCCGCCCCTTCCATCGCCCTTTTAAGGCATAACCTTTCAAGTTCTGCTGCAATTCATGGATTTCATCTTTCACTTCCTCGGTAAAGTCAATTCCCAGAAAGGCTCTGATGTTTTGATCCACCATACCTTACCCACCCCGGCTCTATTCACTTCAGATTACTGACTGTCTTTGACGCCGGCACAAGGAATATCGGACTTCATGAAGGCGTACCAAGCCAGTATGGAAATCCCTGAACCCACGGCAATCAGTGCTCCCAGGCCCGCTACGATATTTCCCCAGGAGATGGAGGCGATGGCCATACCCAAACTGCCGAATAAAGTAAAGGACATATTGAGAATAGAGGACATGGAGCCAGCATCTCCTTTTTGCTGTTCCATGAGAATATTTGTGCTGAAAGGACGCATGACGGTTCCTGCCAGGGACATCAAAACAATTCCCATTAAAAAGATATAGGGAGACAACTGCCCCAGGGTCATAATCAGAATTCCACTTAAGGCAGATAAACCAAAGCAGAGAACGGCTAACCTCTTCTTATTAAAATTAAGAAAGAAACGAATATAGATGGCCGGCCCTAAAATGGAGATAAAGGCATTGGCTGCAAAAAAATAACTGTACATTTGCTCGCTGAGACCGAAGTAATCGATATAAACATAGGAGGACACAGCGATATAGCCCATAAAGTGGATAGAGCCTAAAGCGAAAATAAGGGTGGGGATGATAAAGCTTTTATTGCCGGCCACCACCGCTAAACGGCTCCAGGAGCCGATCAGGCTGCCCCGGTAGCGCTCCTCTTCCCTTAATGTTTCCTGATAGAGGATCGTCAATACTAAATTGATGACACTAATGAAAGCCAATAGCCAGAAGGACCCCCGCCAGTCGGTAAAATACAAAATCCAGGCGCCGACTATAGGGGCAAGCATAGGCGCCAGTCCTGAAATCGCTTGGGTCACGGCCAGAATGGTTTCTCTGCTTTTCCCTGTAAAGCAATCTTTGATGATCGCCATGGAGGCGGAGGTAATCCCTCCTGAACCAATTCCCTGACAAGCCCGGGAAATAATCAAGAGGGTGATGTTAGTGGATAGGGCACAGGCAATGCTGCTGACAATATAAATAGCGCTCCCCACCATGATGATCGGCTTCCGGCCGTATCGATCGCTTAACGGTCCCCAGACGAGAATGGCTATAGCATAAAACAAAAAAAACAGGCTTAGGGTTAAATTGGTGATGGCGGCACTGCTGCCGAAATACTCATTCATCTTCGGCAAGGCCGGCAGATAGAGGTCCATAGATAAAGGGATAAACATGTTCATCAATACGATAAAGGCAATAAGGCCCTTCCGGCCCAGATGTTTCTGCCCCATTTTGTCTTGGCGGCTTTCTGTAACTCCTTGCATAGCGTTCCTCTTTCTCCTCTGCATCTTGTTTTAAAAATCAATCTCTTCTATTGTATAATTTTTCGCTGTAAATTTCCATGTCGAAAGAAGGAGAAACCGTCTTGACCCTTGCCTGATCGTTTTAAAAATCAAACCCAGTGTTGGATGTACCGAAAGCCTTAATTTCCGCATCTACTTCCACTTCAATTTCAGCATCTCTAAAATAACTGCGCCATTCAGGAGCAATGGTCTTCCATTCTTTGAGGTGATATCGATGCAGGTGTTCGTTAAAGCCGAAAATATCAGCATCACATTCTCTCGCCTTAGCGACAGTTTTCCAGACCACATCTATAATCTTTTCCTCAATAGCTTTTTCCAAGACCGGCCGATCCTCTTCATTCAGCATAGGTACGCTTGCCTCGTGGACTACACCGTCGGCTTTGATATGGATGGTAAACTTGGGTTTTCCCTCCACCAGCCCTGAGGAGATCTGCCCCTTGGTATTGGTCATATAAAAACTGAAGAGAACATCTCCCACCGTCACTGCCAGAGGGATTTCCGGATTCGTCGGACGTCCCACGCTGAGAACATACCCTAAAGCTTCTTCGTCCTCCAGCCACCCAACCAGCTCTGAGTCACGAATCACTCCAAATCCCTGAATCTCTACAGAGGTTTCGACGCTTTCCTCTCCCTCCTGCTTGGAATAAATTCTGATGCGGGGCAATACTGTATCCCGGTCCTTGCGAATAAGCTGCTTACTGAAATCCAATGCGGTCATTTTAAGAGCAGCTCCGCTTTCTTCCATGGTTTTATCAGCAATCTTGCGCACCTCTTTTGACAAAGTTGAACTCAATTCCGGTTCTGCCTGCAATATTTTATAAGCCTCCCCTTCACAAACAAACATATCAACACTGATACGGGAGAAGGGCAAGCGCAGGTCCGCACTCATGATATTGGGAAGTTCTTCCCGGGCCACTCTTTCCCCAATAATAATCGCCACATTATGCTCAACAAAATCCGTAGCCGGCAAGCGCTTGACCAGATTATTAAAAGCATCTTGGATCGTAATTCCGGTCCCTTTCAGCAGGAGCTCCCGCGCACTTGAATCTTTTTTTCCCCCACTGCCCTGAGGTACTCTCAAATCCAGGATGCGGGTGGAAATCTGCCATAGATCCTTCCCCTCGACGGTAACTCGATCCCAGGCAACAAGAGTTGATACAGCTAAGTCCTCCACTTCCCTGCTGTCCCAACATCCGTTCATCAGGAGGACGCTTGCCAACAGGCTGATCACTAATAAACCATGAGCCTTCTTCTTCACTGTGCCTTTCTTCCTTTCTTAAGGAGTACAGCCGCCGCCAATAACAGACCTGGTATCACCAGTTCAAAAACATAGGCAAAAGGCGGCCAATAGTTGCTTAAGAATGAATTTAACTCCATCGAATTGTTCAAAAGAAAATTGGAAGCTGCGGCGAGAACTAACCCAAAAGGAATTACAATCCGTTGATAGGATTTCCAGCCAAATACTTCGGCGGTCGTGACACACCCTAAATAATAAATGAGGGTAAACTTCACGACAACTGCGGAAATCCAGAGAAAAACGATGACCGTCTCAATGCGCAGAAAAGTGCTTCCAACTTCAATAAAACGAATGACCAGCCAAAAGGGTAAATCGTAGTTGGCCGTTAATTCCGGACCCAAAATAAGCACGGTTAAGAGTATATTCCCGGTAAAGAAAACTGCGGCGGCCAGGATAGCCCAAAAGCCTTGTCGAAAAATCTCTTTTTGCTTATGGATGTGGGGAAACAGAAAAGCCAGAATGATGCATTCACCAAACCAGGAACCCGGAACTACGGACGCCCTGATGATGGGATACATTCCTCCTTCCAGCAAAGGCATTAATTCTTTCAGCTGCATATCTTGAAAAGCAAAAAATACAATGCTAAGAAAGCTGAGCACAAACAGGGGCAGCACAAATTGAGCGGTACGGGCGATCACTTCAATCCCCTGGAAAACACCGTAACTGCAAACCAATATAAAACAAAGAGCGAGAAACCAGGGAGGAGTATTTTTCAAAAGAAAAAAATACAGAACTTCAGCAACCTGTTGTACAATCAAGAAACTAAACACCAAGAAAAAGATCATATAGCCGATCCCGATCATTTTCCCCAGATACTTTCCGGCGATAGTCCTGCTGTATTGGATTAAGTTCTTTTCCGGAAAACGCCGGTTGAGCTTTGTCGTCAGCCATAGAGTGAGACATCCCAATCCCGCTGCCAGAGCAGGTACCATCCAGGCTGACTGACCGGCCGTCTTAGCCGTAATACTGGGGACGACAAGAACAGCCGTCGCCATAATCGTTAAAAACAAAAGCACGGCAAATTGTGAAGCAGATATGCGCACTCTATCGATGAGAGTCCCCTCCCTCTTGATCCGGCTTTTGGGGCCCCTGATTCCTTGCCTGACGTTCCGTCCCCTCATTCACCAAACGGGGACGGGCGAGCATCGCCCACCAGGGCGCACGAACGACGGTGTCTTTAAGATCTTTGAGGCTATAGGGCGCAAAGGGGGTAAGATAAGGCACTCCAAAGGATCTTAAACTGTTGAGATGAAAAAGAATAAACATAAGAGCAAACATAACTCCTACGATTCCTAAAATAGCCGAACATACCAAAAGGAAAAAGCGCAGGATACGAATAGACGTCCCGGCCGGATAATTAGGAATCGTAAAGGAGGAAATAGCGGTCAAAGCCACGACAATTACGGATAAGGGCGACACAAAACCGGCGTTTACCGCAGCTTGGCCAATGACAATACCCCCTACGGTGCTAATCGCCTGGCCTATGGTTTTAGGAAGGCGGACCCCTGCTTCCCGCAGCAATTCAAAGGTTATTTCCATAGCAAGAATCTCCAGAAAAATGGGAAAAGGCAATTCCTGGCGGGCGCCTGCCACAGTGGCGAGCAAGGGCAGGGGAATCAATTCCTGATGAAAGGAAAAAACAGCCACCGTTAAGGCCGGGAGCATCAGAGAGAAATTGAGGCCGATAAAACGCAAAATACGAATAAAGGTGGAAAATTCGGCAGTCGTAAAATAGTCCTCAGAGGCCTGCAGCAGTGTCATAAAAGTGCAGGGCACCACCAGGCTCACAGGAGTATTGTCCACCATAATAGCGACTCTGCCCTCCAGCAAACAGCCCGCGACCCGGTCAGGACGTTCCGTGGTGAAGATCAAAGGAAAATTCGATAGGGATTCATCCTGAATCATTTCTTCGATATAGCCGCTGGCCAGAACTCCATCTATTTTAATCCTGTGCAGACGGATCTTTACTTCTTCCACGATTTTATTATCAGCGATTCCCTGAATATAGCAGACACCTACTTTCGTGCGGGTCAGCTCACCTATCTCGAAGGCCTCCATCTTAAAGCGGCTGGTGCGTATGCGGCGGCGCAGCAGCATGACATTGGTGGCTAAACATTCCACGAAGCCGTCTTTAGGTCCCCTGACCACCGGCTCTGAATCAGGCTCTGCTATACTCCTCGCTCTTTCCCCATGAGCATCCATCAATAAGGCAGCCGGCGCTCCCTCGATAAGTAAAGCCACCTTAGAGTCCAATATCCCTTTGGTTAGTTCGCCTATGTCCCGGGCCGTTTCCACATTGGCCGCTGTGCTTAAGTGATTCCGGACAAAGTCAACGATTTTCTCAGCAACCGGCTGACCATCGTCAGCCGCCCCAGATGTTTCATGCATCATTATCGGCCCCAGCATATACTCGGAAATTTTTTTGGCATCAGTAATTTCCTGGAAATAAATCAGTGCGGCATCGATGGACTCACCAGCATTAATCTTAAATTCCCGGAAAGTAATATCACCACACCGCTCAAAGATCTGCTGCAAACTTTGCAGGTTTTCCTGAAGGGAATGATCCAAAGCCTTAGCCTGGACTTCCCATTGATCTTTTTCATTGGCATTTTTTTCATTCCCTTGAGAGAGGGCTTTTTGAATCAATTCCTTAAGCATACACTTCCCTGACCTTCTTGAATGTTTCTATAGATAACTATTATTGAGTTAGTATGCCAAATAAAGGGAATCTCCATCCTCAAACACAAAAGGGATCTCTGAACATCAGTCCAAAGATCCTCCTCTTCAACGGCTCCCAGCCCCTTCCGAGCAAAGGGCTAAAACTCTTTTTTATTATAGATACCAATGGAGATTTTCACAGAAAACAGGAGCAGACCTGCCACAATCAGAGGTGATAGATATCCTAAAAATCTTAGGGTTTGAGCACTGGGAGGCTCAATCCCCAGCTGGGGAAGCATCATAACAATCATTGAGGGAATAAAAAACGCCAGCAGCATAATAAATCGGGCCTTTTCCACACCAAATTTAAAAAGTATGGGCAGGACAAGGGCGAGAAAGAACAAACCAGCTCCACCTAAGGCCAAGGTCATGACGAGCATCTCCCCGATGACCATTTCACCTGTAAAAAAGACGATGATCCCACCGAGAATGCCAATTATAATCACTGCCAAAAATTCAGCTATGATCGCAAACAAATATTTGCTGAGGACAATGGTTTTTCTGGGGATGGGCATAGATAGCGCATATTTATCCCATTTGCTTTTTTCATCATAAGCCATGGTCGTGACAGGCAGCATAACACAGAGGAGAACGATCATGCCTGCCAGCATACTTAGATTTTGAAATACGACTGAATAGACGGCATAGAACACCAGCAATGCCAAAAGTATTTTACCTTGCTGTCTTAAGGCAAAGATATCCTTAATAATCAATCCTTTCATTTCCCTACCCCCCTGCTATAAAACAGCATAATATCCTCGATTCCTGCTGAATCGATCAGGAATTTGCCTTTGAGCTTTTTTCTTTTGACCAGAGCTTCAACGCCAAACTGATTTTTCCGATAGCCCATGATCAACCCTTTATCCAGTTGATCCAATTCCGTATGGCTGCACTTGAGAATCCCATAATCCTCAAGAAGCTGATCCTTGGCCTCGCTGAATAATATTTTCCCTTTATGAATGAACGTAATATAGTCGGCAATTTTCTCTAGATCACTGATGATATGCGAGGAGATCAAGATAGAATGTTCTTCGTCCTGGATAAACTCCAGAAAAATATCCAGAATTTCTTCCCGCACCATGGGATCCAAACCACTGGTGGGTTCATCAAGAATCAAGAATTTAGGGTGATGAGACAAGGCCGCAGCGATAGACAGCTTCATTTTCATACCCCTGGAATAATCTTTGACCTTTTTCTGGGGCGGCAAACTAAATCTCCGCAGATAACCGTCAAAAAGCTTCTGATCCCAGTTCCTATAGATATTGTTCATCACCAGGGATATATCCGCGGCATTCATATTATCCGGAAAGTTGCTCTCATCAAACACAACTCCTATGTCTTCCTTGATCTCCTTCTCATGGTTCAAATTATCCTTGCCTAAGATCTTCACCTCTCCCCCATCACGCCGGATTAAGTTGAGCAGCAGCTTAATGGTTGTGCTTTTTCCCGCTCCATTCTCCCCGACTAACCCCATAATGCAGCCCTTGGGTAAGGAAAAGCTGACATTCTTCAATTCAAACTCCTGATATCTTTTCGATAGATTCTTTGTTTCGAGGACATTTTCCATTTATTCCTCCCCTTCCTTATAAAGCATGGCCGTGATCTCCATAAGCTCTTCCAGTGATATATCTGAGAGTTTAGCCGTCTCAATAGCTTTTTGCAGGTATTCTTCCACCTTCCGCAAATGCTCTTCTCGTATAAACTCTGTATTTTGCGCAGCGACAAAGCTTCCCTTCCCCATGATGGACTGGATAAACCCATCCCGTTCCAAATCCTCATAAGCTCTTTTCGTCGTAATCACACTAATACGCAGTTCTTTAGCTAAAAGACGCATAGAGGGCAGGGCCTCCCCAGGCTTAAGCTCTCCTGTGATAATCAGATTTTTGATTTGAGACGTGATTTGCTCATATATAGGCTTCCCACTGGAGTTGCTGATGATAATATCCAACGGATCACCTCCCTGTTATCTAAGTTCATAGTGTATATATTCATTATATACACTATGAACGTTTAGTCAATCTTTTTTTATATATAACGAAAGCCCCTCAAGATATCAAACATATCCTGAGGGGCTTCGTTATAATAGATAACCGAATTCACTTGGGCAGCCGAATTCTCGTCCTGACTAATCCGGCGAACTCGCCGTCTACTGTATAGCTGCTATAGGTAATAATCATTCCCACAGCAGTTTTCGTAAATTCTTTCATCGCTCCGGCTTTAAACTGAGCGAGGAATTCACTAATCTTCTCTCTGTTCTCGGACCGATGACAATCCACCACTTCCAGGCCAATAACCGGCTTATTATAGAACTCTTCTTCGAAATGGTTGGCCCAGATCACTTTAAAGTCTGCATCGGTAACCAACAGGCCTGCGGAGCTTTCATGGAAAGCCTGCTCTAAATTCATCCTCATCCTCCTCTTCATGGACTTTGTCTCTTTAATCCTCTCTGCTCATCATTTCTTTGCTCTTTTCTGCTTATACCCGAATTTCCAAATTTCGAAATTTACTTTATATTTATTCTCTCTGGGTCAGCTTATTTCCTTTTAATCTTTTCTTTTTGTGTCAGAATTCTTATCCACCCTCTGCCGCTGCCTTTTTCAGGATAGGGCCGCCAGTTGGGCGGACAGCGCCATAAATTGCCAAAAGAGAGTGATTTACCCGAAGGTAGATTCACTCTCTTTAAAGCAGTCTTTCTATGCACTATTTAAAAACTTCAGTTAGGGATTACCAGCTTTTGCCCTTCAAAAATCAGGTTGGGGCTCTTTAATCTTTCTTGATTGGCTTCATAGATTTTGGTATAGAGGGAACTGTCACCGTAGATTTGTTTAGCTATGCTCCCTAAAGTATCCCCTGCTTTTACTGTATAGACTTGCTTTACGTTCTCCGCAGGCAATGGTGCAAGCAGTCCTTCAGCCGGAAGAGTCAGGACCATTCCTGCATCCAGCCGGTTGCCATTCTTCTTAAAAGCTGCCAAATTGGCTTGGTAGATGCCGGCATGCTGTTCATAGCTTCCGTAGTGATTAAGCGCGATCGTCGCTAATGTATCGCCCGGCTGCACTGTATAATCCGTAGGTGCGGATGCCGCTGCAACGGACTCCTCAGAAGAATTGGCTGCCGGTGGAACAGGTTCCGGGCCGGGTTCCGGAGCAGGTTCTTGAATAACTTCCTCAACGCCTACCTCAACGTTCTCCAGCGCAGACAAAGAGGCCTCCATAAATTCAAAGTAGTCGAAAGAGTTCTCCGTGCTTAATTCCGGAATTTGGATATCAAGAGGTTGATTGATATTGGAATTCTCTGCCTTATAGTTAATGATAAAATTCAGGATGCCGCTGACTTCTGTTGATTCCTCATCTTCACTGGGAATATTCAACAAGCCTGCCATTTGGGCCAAATCAATCTGCAGATCAAAGCTTCCTTCAGTCTGGGTAATGTAACCATCGGAAATGGTGTAGATCAATTGAATACCGCTCTCTCCGACCAGAGTTACATCCTGCAGGGAGTCTAAGATCGCATTGAACTGGCTTAAAGCCTCTGCAGAGCTTTCCGAGTCGCCAAACATCTCTTCAGCATCCAGGGCACCTTCGAAAGAGGAGGCCCCGCCGCTCAGATCGAGAACAGCTTGGAAATAATCATTCAAAAAGCCTTGGGCTTCTTTATCTTGGGCAAAATTATTGACAGTGTAGCTTAACAAAGCTTTAAATGCTTTGTCATCAAGGTGAATGGCGTATTTCTGGATGGAAGGATCCTGAACGGGCACACTGACGACCTCCAGGCCAGGGTTAAAACGGTCAGCATAACTTATCAAAAAGTCCGTCCACTTGGTTTGAAAGTTCACACTGAAGTCCATCAGCTTGGTCATATCCATCGGAGCTAATTCTGAGCTGCTCGTATTGGCAAGGTCCATAACCATATACTCTTTGCTCATGTACTCAGGCGGCAAGGATGCTTTAGCCATGAGGGGCATTTGAATGATCTCCAAAAACTTAGGCTGATCTCCTGTGAGATCCATGTCGATCCAGAGGGGCATCTTCATCTCCAGTCCCGGCATACTGAAATTCATATCTGCCTGGGATTGAACCATGGTTTGCTTTTCATTGGTTTTGGTCTTAAGATTAAGTTCAATCTTTGTGTCATTGAGCATCGCCGCCACTTGATCGACTTGCTCCTGAATCATGGGGTCCAGTCCTGTACCCTTGAGTTCCATAGACAGTGTCATATGCTGTTGTATGGAATTGACCTTTTGCATCTTCATTGAGGCATCGAAGATGGCTTTTTGGTTTGCTGTACATCCTGTTAAGACAAGGATTGCTATCAATAGGATAGCTATAGCAAAGCGTTTCTTGTTAATTTTCATTAATTCCTCCCCTTTCCAAAAAAGTAATTTCACTATAAGTTATATAATTCTACTTCCCCTTTTATTTCTCCTCCCCAAAAAACAACGAATATTAATGAACTTAGATTAATTTAACGTTGAGGAAGAGGAATACGGATTGGCTCTTCCAGGATAAGCAGCGGGGATGATACTCTTTGCAAGATGATCCGGCCGGACTCGGGATAGTCTACAGTTATGTGCGTTTCCATCCAGGAATTTTGGGATGAAGAAGTGCCCATGTTTTTCAGTGTATAGGTGTTCCCTTGCTCATCCTGATAATCGAAAGCGAAGGCACCGAAGGCTTCCTCTCCCATGACTTTGGTGGCAAACACCAGGTTAGCTTTTTCTTCTCCTTTGATCACTTCTTTAAGCTCCATGCCCTCAATCGCCGGGGTGATGGTTTTCTTCTCCAGGTCCACCGTAATAAATTCCTCTTCTTTATCCAGCAAACGCAGGCCCCGAATCCAAAGCTCCTGTTCCTTGGGCTTGTCAAAATAATCCGATTCGATAAAAACCGTCATGCCGCTGTAATCTTCTTTATATATGGCACTGATCCCCTGACTGCCTCTCAGTACGCTTTCCCCTTCTTCTGCTACAGTCAAATCCAAACCTTTGACCCAGGATGTATTCTCATCAGCAAAGGCAAAGGACACTTCCGTTCCTGTCGGGTACACCCTCATCTCTTCCAGAGTGATGCTCTGACCACGGATGCTGAGCTGCTCATGAAATTCCGATACGATGGGCTCAGCAAATTCATTAAATTTGACTTCAAAGGTAAAACTCCCTATTTCTTGCATCTGGTGTTCATAAGCATCCTCGGCAAATTCCCCTACAGGAGCTTCGCTCTTTTCACGGGGGAGGTTTTCCAACTCCAAAAGCACATCAAAAGAGATCTGTTCAGGCAGCTCACCTTCAGGAAAGTGATAGCGCTGCATGATAAAGCCATGATTTTCTTCCCTTCCCTCTGGAGACAAACTGGAGGTGGTATAGGCAAAACCTTCAAGTTTCTCTCCTGTTCTGCCCTCCCTCATCTCCTTAAGATAGATATGGGCCCACTCATCAGCAGCCAGCTCAAAATCATCGGGAAGCTGAAAAAAGAGCACCAAATTCTTGGCATCGGCCAGCACATAAGGCAGGCCTAATCCCTTATCCCCATCCCAGGCGGTCAGATCAACCTCCTGAATATATTCATTTTCTATCGCTCTGCTCAGGCTCTTATCAAACTGGATATACTCAATCAGTTGGCCGATCACAGGAAGCCTAGAAAGTGTCTGGGCAAAAGCCCCATTGGTGTTGACCAAAAAGACGAACACCAGTGCCGCGGCAACGGTCGAGAGGGAACTGTAAATTGCTCTCTTTCTTCTCTTTTTCCTCTTATTCAGCCCGATTCTGTTCTCCAGCCGCTCTTCTACAAAGTCCAAGCCCTCAGGTTCAGCATGAGCTTCTGCCAGCAAAGCCTCCCAGCCTTGCCCACCATTAAGGCTGTTCTTTGACATATCTTGATTATCCTCTGTCATACTGCTCTCCCCCCTCCTGATCGCTCAGTTCCACTCTTAGGAGTCTTAGGGCCTTTCGTGTACGGGTGGCTACCGTCCCCTCCGGAATTCCCAAAAGTGCAGCCGTATCGGCAATGGTATAGCCACCGAAGTAACGCAGCACGATGACCTTTCTGAGGTCTTCAGACAGTCCTTGTATAGCCATCTTGAGCGATAATGTGCCTTCTGGAAAAGATTGCCCTTGCTCCGGCAGAGCTTCCATGATCACTTCCCGCTTTCCCATTCTCAACAGCCGATAGCATTCATTGATGAGAATTCGGGTCAGCCATGTCTTGAAAAAAACGGGTTCCCGCAACTCTTTTCTATGAACATAGCCTAAATAGACAGCTTCATCCACTGCCTCCAAGGCCTTGTCTGCATCGCCGAGATAGCCGAAAGCAAGGCGATACATTGTGCTTTTATACTCTGTGACCAAAGCCACATAGGTCTTTTTATCGACTCCCTTGGTGCCAAATATCCCCATGTCCGCCCCCCTTCCTATCTATTAGAGAAACTCACCCGGGTTTTTCATTGCCATGATCATTAAAATTTTTCATAAAGAAAACCCGGCTTCGCCGATCTTTAAGCCTATACTCACAAAAGAGGCGAAGTCGCTGGTTGCCCTTATGCTTAGAAAGTATATAGCGCAAGCTTATACTTTCTGACAGTGTAAAGAAAACAGAACCCTTAAAAAGAGTTCTGCTTTACCTGAGAATTTCCCTGTTGTTAAACATTAGTTGTCTAGGCCTTGACGGATTTATTGGCAGTAAAGACTACACTTAAAACTAAGGTGAGTACAGCGGGGACCAGCCACCCCAAACCTAAATGATAGAAAGGCAGCAGATTCAGTCCATCCCGGATAAAGGCGAGATTAATCCCCAGGGATGCTCCCAAATCATAGAGAGTATCAAGGATGACGAAGAGTACAATAATGCCCGTTGTCCATACATAAACTGCCCGCTTGCCTTTATAGAAGTTATGAAGAAGAGCAAGCATAATCAGCACAATAATGATCGGATAGACGAACTCCAAGAGCGGTACGGATATCTTCAGAATGTTAGCTAAGCCCATATTCGCCAAAATAAAGCTGACCAAAGTGGTAATGATTGCTACGGTATTATAGCTTACCCGGTTATGGGTTAAACGGCTGAAATATTCTCCGCAGCTGGCCACCAGTCCAATCGCCGTAGTGAGACAGGCCAGAGCCATCACGACACCAATAACCGTCCGGCCCAGGACCCCTAACAGGGATTCACTGACAAAGATCAGCATCTGCCCATGATTGGTACCGGTAAATAAGGTTCCCGTCGTAGCTCCGATATATGCTAAGCCAATGTAGATAAAGCCCAGGCCCGCTGCCGCAATCATCCCTGCTATGATAGTGATTCTGGCGATTTGATTGTTATCGGTAACCCCTTTATCTTTGATCCCTTTAACAATGATCATACCAAAAATCACCGAGGCGATAGCATCCATGGTATTGTAACCTTCTAAAAACCCTTGGGAAAAGGGATTGGTATAGCTGCTTTGAGCCATCGTTCCTAAAGGATGGGTGACTCCGACATAAATGATCAGGGTTAAAAAAACCAGCATAAAGGGAGTAAGTATTTTACCCACACTATCAAGAATTTTCGCCGGCCTTAGGACAAAAAATAAGACAATGATAAAAAAGACAACCGATGTCAGCAATAAAGCCAGCTGAGGATGGATGGACTGGGTCACAGGAGCAATCGCTACTTCATAAGTTGTGGCGGCGGTCCTGGGAATAGCCAGAAGGGGGCCGATACAGAGAACAGAAATCGTCGTGATCATTTTACTGAAGGCAGGGTGAACCCGATTAGCGAGCAATTCCAAATCCCCGCCGGCTTTCGCCACCGCAGTTACTCCTAAAAAAGGTAAGCCAACTCCTGTAGCAATAAAACCCAATAAAGCCCAGGAAAGCTGATCTCCACTTTGCAAACCAAGCATAGGCGGAAAAATTAGGTTGCCTGCCCCAAAAAACATAGCTAAGAGTGCGAATCCTGTAATTAAAATGTCCTTGCTGGAAAGCTTCATTATTTCGCTCCTTATTGTAGTATTGGTTGGAATTCTAATATTTATATTATTTTCAAAAACTATTATAGAATAGCATTCACCCCAAAGTGATGTCAACCATGATTTGTCATTCATACTCTGTGCAAAAAACAAACCCAGTATCCCCGATTAATCAGGATACTGAGTTTGTCAGTGCCGGCCTTATGATTTGTTTAATCTCTCTTCCCATTCAGCTTCTTTAAAACCTGTCAGAACAAAATCCTCCCCCAGCAAAAGGGGGCGTTTCACCAGCATTCCATCTGTAGCCAGAAGCTTTAACTGCTCTTCTTCAGTCATCTTAGGCAGCTTATCCTTGAGATTTAAGCTCTTATACTGTTGACCGCTGGTGTTAAAGAAACGTTTCAAGGGCAACCCGCTAAGTTTATACCATGTTTGCAGTTCCGCAAAGGTTGGATTATCTCCTTTGATATCCCTGACTTCAAAGGAATGCTCTTTTTCCTCTAACCATTTCCGTGCTTTTTGACACGTCGTGCATCTGGAGTAGCATATAAATTGCATTCTTTCCCTCCTTACTGTCGTAACTATTTTAGGCGCTGCCAAGTGTTGGTTACTTATTATACAACAAATCTTGGTCCAAACCACACCAAAACAAAATTTAATGCGCACTGAACCGCAGGAAAGGGCTTTTTTCACCCACTGCATAAAGCTGCAAACGATGCAGAGCCCTGGTGCAGGCGATATAGAGCAGCCGTTTGTCCAGTTCGCTTTGGTAATTCTGCGCATCCGCTCCATGAATCAACGCACAATCAAATTCCAGCCCTTTTGCTCCATAGGCCGGGATGATTAAAACTCCTTTCTCCATTTCCCCTTCCCGGGGATGAACCAGACTAACTTTGATTTTCTGATGAAGCTTTTTGTAGATCTCCTGACAGTCCGCAAAGGTCTTGCCGATCACGGCAATTGTTTCAAAGCCTTCTTCCTGAAAAGCCGCGATGTCCCGAAGCATTTTTCCCGTCATCTCCTGCAGGTTGGCGGCGAGCTTTACTTCCGGCTCCGGGCCGTGTCGTTCAAAAGGAAAACCACCTCTGCTTTCTCCATAAATCCTCTGGGCAAAGGCGCTGATTTCGAAGGTTGAGCGATAACCTTTGGTTAAGGTAAGCTTAAGGGTATGGGGGCAGGCGAAGATTTCCTTAACTTGGTCATAGGCTGCCTCATCTCCAGTGCGCTCAATGGTTTGGGCTACATCCCCCAGGATAGTGAAGTGAGCGTTCGGGAACAAAAGCTTAAACACTTGGTACTGCAGGGGGCTATAGTCTTGAGCTTCATCGATCACCACTTGCCGTATATCCGAGTAATGTTCACCCTCCAGCCTCAGCTTAAGATAGAACAAAGCTGCGCTGTCTTCATAACTAAGCTCTCCTTTAGCTATATCTTCAAGGGTTCCCTCCAATAGCTCCTCAATCCCCTCAGGAAGTTCCAAGCCCTGGGCCAGTTTGCCAAAAAGCCGGCGGTCTTTCAATAAGCGCTCATAAACCCCTTGGTAATCCACCTCGGTAAAGCTATGAATCTTTTCCATTAAAGCATGAGCCTCCCTTAAGGCCAGGAGCCGGGCATAGGGTTTGATCTCCAGCAAATGCTCTGGATTTACAGCCACAAGGCGGGTCAAGGCAGCTCTGCGCTTCTTCTGCAAAGGATGAATCCGCTCCCATAGAGTCTTCTCGATGCGTTTCAGCTGCTTGGTCATAGGTATACCGATTTTGTTATTCAAAAAGCGGCTTTTAATCAGCTGTTTGGACTCGATTAATTGGCCGTGATAATAGACATCCTCAAACTGGATAAGCCGATGACCATAATGATAAATCAAGCGTTCCAGGATCTTCAAGAAAGACCGGGACCCTTTGAACATGATGTTTTTTTCCTTACGGCTGCCCAGTGGTGTGTTCTGCCGGTTCAGCAGAAGCTCCAGCTGTTGATCCCTTGTCTCCACTCTAAATCTCCCCGGAAAGACTCTGCCGGTTAAATCGTCGAAAGTAGCCTGGAGCACATTCTCTTCCCCTAATTCAGGAAGCACTGTGGAAATGTACTGGCAGAACACATCATTGGGAGAGATGATCAGGATATTATTGGAACGGAGGCGGGAGTTAAAGCCCTCATACATTAAATAAGCAATGCGATGCAAAGCGATGGAGGTTTTGCCGCTGCCGGCCACCCCTTGCACGATCAGCACTTCATTTGACCTATCCCGGATAATCTCATCCTGTTCCTTTTGCAGTGTTTCCACGATTTGCCGCATCGTGGGCGAAGAATTCCTGCCCAGAATCTCCTGGAGAGCGTCATCCGTAATGCGGAGATTGCTGTCAAAAAAATACTTCAACTGGGAGTGCCTAATCTTATACTGCCTTTTTAAGGAAACCTCACCTATTATTTCTCCCTGCGGGGCTTGGTACCTGGCCTCACCCAACTCATAGCGGTAAAAAATGCTGGAGATGGGTGCCCGCCAATCGTATACCCGGACATCCTGAGTGCGGGCATCAATAACATTATAAAGACCGATATAGATCTTCTCCTGATCATATCCTTCTTCCTGAAAATCAAAACGTCCAAAATAGGGAGAGCCCAGGATTTTTTTATAGCGCTCCACTCTCCTGGCGGTATGGGTATACTTTTCTGTCTGGTTTTTAACCACCGCAAGGTATTGATTCATTTCAGTCAGCCGGGCAAAATCCCTGGAATAGTGAACAGTATCCTCATACATTTCTTTACGAAAGGCTATCAGCTCTTCCTTGCTTAATGCCGCATTCTTCAGTTCTTCCTCCATCTGCTGGTTGACTAAATCCAGGACTTCCGACAGATAATGCTGCTCCTCTTCTGCTTGGCCCCCCTCCTGGTTGCCCTGGCCTTTGATATCGTCCTGCATCAGAATTCCTCCTCTGTCTAGTAACCATGGTGTATTGCTTCAACACTTTTCATTAAATGTTTATCTTGACATTCTTCTCAAGCCATGATATGATATATGTGAGATTGATTTATAATGTTATATTTGTGCCTATCTTTTTATTATACACTAAAGTCCTCATATCGTAAACACTGTTTGTTATATTTTTTTACAATATACAATAAAAGACTTAGTGGTCAGAGAACCGTTCCCTGATCACTAAGTCTTTCTTATTATCCTTTTAACACACAAGGCCGCTTGGACCTCCGTGCAGCTTATTGCCAATCTTAAGATTAATGGATATCCCTTTTCTTGAACCTCCCACCTTTGACTTCTCCCACATCTGAGATAATCACAAAGGCAGAAGGATCGATTTCTCTGATAATATCTTTCATTTTAGCTTCTTCCAGCCGGGTAAAAACACAGAAAATGATATTCTTATCGTCTCCGGTGAAGGAGCCCTCTCCTCTTAAATAGGTCACTCCACGGCCTAATCTTTGCGCAATGGTTTCGGCAATGATTTGATTGCATTCACTGATGATATAAACGGACTTCATATCTTCAAAGCCTTTAACCACGATATCGATGGTCTTAAAAGCAATATAGTAGGTCAACATGGAATATAAGGCGTTTTCCAGGCCATAGACAAAGGCAGCCACGGAGAAAATAATAACATTGATAATCATGATAATCTCGCCTACCGAGAAAGGAAGTTTTTTCTCGATAAGAATGGCCAACGTCTCCGTTCCATCGAGAACTCCGCCGTTACGGATAACCAAGCCGACTCCAAAGCCCAGCATCAAACCGCCGAAAACCACAGCTAGAATCTCATCATGTACTACAGGAGCCAAATCATGCATGAGGAAGGTTGACACAGCCAAAGTGAGAATTCCGTAAAGCATGCTCACCGCAAAGGTCTTGCCAATTTGTTTATACCCCAGGAAAAAGAAGGGTAAGTTAAGCAGAAATAAAAATACCCCGAGCTTGATGGGGGTTAAATGGGAAAGCATCATGGAGACTCCGGTAACTCCTCCATCAATAATATGATTAGGAATCAATATCCCCTCAAGGCCAAAAGCCATTGCAACCGCTCCGAAGGTTATAAAAAACGCCCTCTTCACGAGGCTTCTTATTTTCATCTTTTGATGATTTCTTGTTAAACAGGCTTGAACTACAACTTCTTCTTCAACCAATATGCATTCCTCCACTTTTTTTATACATTTTTTACCATTGAGCTTTAACAATTAATTTTATCTTATCTGAATAGAATTAGGCAAGATTTTTATATATAATTTTTTATCCTTGCTTAGAGTTATCTTTTCTGAGGCAACAAAATAAGCCATCCTGAGCTCAGGATGGCTTATGGACCAGTGAAGGGCTAATCTTGAGCAACTTCATAAAAGCTGTTCAATAAGGCCTGGAGCGGATCATCCAGATAAGTTAAGGCCTGCTTTTTAATCTCCTCAGGAACATGACCATAATAGGCTTCTGCCAAGGCTCCCGTTATGCAAGCGATGGTATCACTATCCCCGCCGATGGATATGGCATTTCTTATGGCATCTTCAAAGTTCTCAGACTCCAGGAAGGCCCGGATAGCCTGGGGTACACTGCCTTGGCAAGAGACATCAAAAGTATACCCCTTCCTGATCTTCGCTAAGGGTTCATTCAGATTATAACCGAACTCCTGCTCAACCGTCTCTTTCAGCTTACTTTTTGTTTCTCCATGCTTAGCAAGAAATACAGCCGCTGCCGTGGCCTGAGCTCCCTTGATTCCTTCGGGATGACTATGGGTGACTTCGGCGCTCTGCTTGGCTGCCGCCAGCACTTCATCCAGTGTTTTATAGTAAAAGCCGATGGGGCTGACCCGCATAGCGGAACCATTGCCCCAACTGTTATAGGGCTCATTCTGACCGGACTCGGCCCAGGCTTTAAAACTCCGCCCATATCCCGCCTGGGGATACCGCTGAAACCAGGCCCGATAGGCTTCCCCGAAAGGCAGCTTATGGATAAGTGCATCCATGGTGGCCATGGTCAATACAGTATCATCCGTAAACCGTGAGCGGGAGGAAAACAGCGGAAAGTCCTTACTCTTTATATTCGCGAACTCATAGACCGAGCCAATGATATCGCCAACGACAGCTCCGAGCATTTTCCTCACACCCCTTCAGTTTTTCATCGTTCCAGTGAAGCTGAACTTGGTTTCCTCAAAGAAACCTTCCCGTAACTGAATCCGGCTCACTTTTTATCTGTTCAGGTGTTCCAACCGCCATGACCCTGCCCCCTTTGTGGCCCCCTTCGGGACCGAGGTCGATAATCCAATCAGAGGCCTGCATGACTTGTTGGTTATGTTCCACCACAATGACTGTGCTCCCGGCATCCACCATCCGGTTCAGCAGAGCCAGAAAGTTCTCTACATCCAGGGGATGGAGTCCTGTCGTGGGTTCATCAATGAGATAGAGATTGGTCTTTCCCTCGTTGCCGATCAGTTCCTTAGCCAGCTTGAGGCGTTGCCCTTCACCGCCGGATAAAGTAGTCAGAGTCTGCCCCAGCTCAAGATAGCCTAAGCCCACTTCTTCAAGCAACTCCAGGACTTTAGTAATCCGTGGATGCAGGGCGAAGACTGCCAAGGCCTCTTCCACGGACATGCCCAGGACATCTTTGATACTGTGTCCCTGATACTTTACTGAAAGCACCTCATCCTGAAACTGGTCGCCATGACAGACCGGGCAGGAAACCTCCAGATCCTCAAAAAACAACATATTGCTGACCACATAACCCAGCCCTTCGCAATTCTCACAGCGCCCTCCCCGGCTATTGAAGGAGAAGTGCCTGGGGGTAATCCCTTTCCTTCTCGCCTCACTCAGATTGCCAAAAATCTTCCGGATTTCTGTGTAGACACCGGAATAGGTGGCCACATTAGAGCGTTTCATCCGGGTAACGGGAGATTGCTCTACGGTGATAATCTGCTCAAATAGTTCAGTACCCGCGACATGATTGCGCTTCATGGGATCCCCTTGACTTCTGTACTTTCCTTTGGCTAAGACCTCAAACACCAAGGTGGATTTTCCAGAGCCTGAAACACCGGTCACACTTATCAAGCACCCTACCGGGAATCTTACATTGATGTTCTTAAGATTATAAAGATCGCCATGCTGGACTTCGATAAACTCCCCCGTTCCCTTGCGGTAAGAGCGGGCTTCCCGTACAGGCCGGTTAAGATAAAGGCCGGTAACGGACCTGCCTTGCTCTTTAAGTTCATCAATACTGCCCTGGCCGACAATCTCGCCGCCAAGTTTCCCGGCACCCGGACCTATATCAACAATGAAATCTGCGGCACTCATCACATCCATATCATGCTCAATAACGATGACGGTATTGCCTAAATCCCTTAGCTCCTTAAGAATCTGGATGATCCCCTGGGTATCCTGGGGATGAAGACCGATCGTGGGTTCATCCATAATATAGATAATCCCGGTCAAGGTGGAGTCTAAGGTTGCCGCCAATTTAATTCTTTGGGCTTCCCCGCCGGATAAGGTCATGGTTTGGCGGTCCAGAGATAAATAGCCCAGCCCCACCTTGATAATCCTCCGTATCTTTGTTTTCAAATCATTAAGATAGGATGCCACCAGATCCTGATGGGTGCCGGTTACCGAGTCCTCCAGCTTGATCAGCCAATCCTGCAGCTCCTCCAAAGATAAAGAAGCCAGTTCCGGTAAACGGGTTCCCAATACGGTCACACTGCGGCTTAACCCGTTCAAGCGTTCCCCCGCGCAATCCGGGCAGATTTGTTCGGCAAAGTAAGCAGATAACCCTCTCGGGTCACCGCTTTTTTCCGCGATACGCCGCCACAAAACGGGATAGATTCCTTCGAATCTTCCTCCCCCCACCGTTTTGGGCGCCTGGATATCCGGGAAAAACTCCTTCACTTGGTCGCTGTCCACGCCGTAAAAGAGAATGGCTTTTTGCACATTAGTAAATTCCCTCACCGGGGTGTCCGGTTCAATAGGAACGCCATAATGCTGAAAGGCATTGTAGAGAACTGAGATTTGGTAGTCCTTATATTTTTGCTCCCAAAAATCGACAGCTCCAGCTTCCAACGACAGCTTTTCATTGACGACATTATCTTTATTGACCTGGAGTATCTTCCCTAAGCCTTGACAGGTAGGGCAAGCTCCTTCCCGGGTGTTATATGAAAAATAAGTCCGGGTCAGTTTGTCCATTTTATGGCCGCAATGATTGCAGTACATATAGACTTTAAACTCATCTTCCCTCTTCTCCAGTTCCTCCTGGCATTGATCCGCCCTGATGTCTCTGTGGCAATGAGGACAGGTCCGTTGACTGAGCTTCTCATAAATCATCCGCAGTTCGGTGTAGATATTGGTTACCGTACCCACTGTGGAACGAGGATTTTTGCGGTATTCATTTTGAGTGATGCGTACGGCTGGAGAAGCATTGCGCAACTCATCCAGCTTCGGTTTATGTATCCCTTGGTACCCGATGGCCTCCAGATACTGTCTCTGACACTCTTGGTAGAGGACATCGATGGCCAGGGTTGTTTTTCCTGAACCCGACAAGCCTGTAAAAATCACCAGTTTATTTCTCGGTAGGGTTAAAGAAATATCCTTAAGATTCCCTTCTCTAACCCCATGCAAAAAAATATCTGCCATTTGAACCACCCCCTTCTCTATAATACCCTATCTGGGGAATTCTAGATAGGAATTGGCATAAATTGCATCTTGATGGCAATGGCTTTGTGGTGAGAAGACGAAAGTTATATCTCCAGGATTTTGATTTACACCGGTCGCTCCATAAGCTGCGCGGACAAAACTAACGCGAAAAGCCCGCCGCTCCGAAAGGTGCCCGCCCAAATCGCTCCTGCTCAATGGGCGGTTGGAAACGTCCTGTTTCCAACCTTTCTCCGCTGCGTGCTTTTCGCGAAGTTTTGTTTCTGCTCGCTTAAATTCGCTTCCCTCGTGTAAATCAAAATCCTTGGGCCGCTTCCTGGGTCTGTGCATGCAAGGCTTTGGGGGAACTTCAGGGGAAGTTGTCTGAATTTAAGCAGCTTTTTCCGTCTTTACCGACGCCGCTGGAGCGGCATAGTCGGCGATCCTCAAGAGTTCCAGCCCCAGGGGCTTCAAGGGAAAGCTGAAAGAAACCCGCAAGCAGTAGCTTTACGTACAAAAGCGGACGGATTTAGCGGAGGGGCGGTCAGGTGAACAAGGCTTTCTTAACGTAGCGGAGCCACGGTTAACATGCAGAAAGCAGCGGGGTTTGGCGTGAGCTGTTAAGAAAGCGAGTGAACCAGCCCCGGAGCTATGGAGTACGCGTTGTGCGTAAAGCTACGCGACCCGAACCACCTTTTTACACTCCGATGATACCGCCAAAGACCTAAGAAGCCATTTCGAATTAATGTACACATCCGGACTCGCTATAGATCTTTTTCCCCAGAACTTTCTCTACGAAAACCTTCACAAGCTCGGGATCAAACTGGGTTCCGGCATTCTTGATCAGCTCGGCTACAGCCACTTCTTCAGGCAAAGCTTTGCGATAGCTTCTCTCACTGATCATGGCATCGTAGGCATCGGCAATGGCTATAATTCTAGCCTGAAGAGGAATTTCTTTCCCCTTTAAAGCCTTAGGATATCCTGTGCCATCCCATCGTTCATGATGGGCGAGGACGTACTCTGCCATTTCCGACATCTCTTTGATAGTACACAGCAAACGGTAACCGATCTCGGGATGACGCTCAATCTCTTTCCATTCATCATCCCGGAGTTTACCCGGCTTGTTCAAGATGGCTTCACTAATGACAATTTTCCCAATGTCGTGGAGCAGACCCACTGTCTTAAGTTCCTCAATTTCGTCATTGGAACAGTCCAGTTCGGTAGCTGTCTTCCTGCATAATTCCGAGACTCGATGGGAATGCTGCTCTTCCCGTTTATTCTTTTCATGCAGGGTCTTAATAATGGTGTCAATGGTGTTGCTTCTGATACTGGGGCTTTCCGACAGCTTGTTCTTATACATATAATCTTCGGCTTTTTTCAGCAGTTCACTAATGCTCTTTTCGGAAGTCTCCATGGTTTCGTACCCAAAAGAGACGGACAATTCGAAGGCGCCGATTTTTTCCTGCACGGCCATGGCTTTGATCACCTTGATCACCCTTCGCGCCTCAAATTCAGTGGTCCTGGGCATGAGGATAATAAACTCATCCCCACCAATCCTGGCCACCACGTCATCCTGCCGGCACCCCTCCTGAATGACCTCAGCGACTTTGCGAATCAACAGATCTCCATAAGCATGCCCGAAAGAGTCATTGACAAGCTTCAGTCCGTTGACATCCGCCATCGTAATCGTCAAGGGCAAATCCTGATTAAAGTCAATGCGGGTGAGCTTCTCTTCCAGAAATCTGCGATTATAAAGACCGGTAAGCTGGTCGTGGTAACTTAAATATTCGATCTTCTCTTGCTTCTCTTTGACAGATTGTAAACTTAGTTTATATCTTTCTTTTTCCCAAAAGAGCTCCTCATTCTTTTGTCTGAGTTCATTTACAAGACGACTATCCTGCAGGATGAACACAAAACCTATGACATCCTGGAGTCTTCTATCTTTAATCTGTTTGCATACTACATTGACGGGCAGGGTCCCTTGATCTTTCTTGATTACTTCTATATCTGTATACTTAAGATCCCTGTTTTTCATTTGGAGCAAGTCAAATTTGCCTTGATCCCCTTCCCGAAAAAGAAATCCCAGAGTGTGGTCTATAACTTCATCTGCATCATAACCAAGCAAGGCTTTCATCTGGCTGGATACCTTCCGTATCCGGCCTTCCTGGTCCGCCACAATCACCATATCCAGCGTTTCATTCATAATCTCCTGCATAATGATGCTTTCCGGAAGTTTAAAAAAGTTATAACGGGTTACCACAACAAAAACACCAAAAATCATGATCAGAGAGTAAAGTTGTCCCATCCCGGGAAGATCAATGTGGAGCAGGGCAGGTAAAATGGTCTGGGTCATCAAGTTTAATAAAAATGGGATCAGGCTTGTGATGACGAGGATCCGGGATTGTTTTTTAATCCGGATATGGGGTGATACATACCCCCACTTAAACATCAAGGCAATGGCGATAAGCAAATAGGAAAAATCATATAGAAAGTCACCAACATAGAAAAATTTGACCACTTGGGTAGGAGTCTCCAGATTCGGGCCAAAAAAGAATACGGCAAGTACATAAAAAACAAAACCAGGCAAAAAGATCATGAACTTAATCCCGGCGTTTTTTACCAGAGGACTTTCGGTGATGTGCAGAACAAGGTAAAGGATCAGAGCGCTAAAACTGCACCAGCCCAGAGCGGACAGCTTATTCCAAAAGGAAAAGGCGAAGGCATCCTGAGCCAGATAAGCAAAGGCATAGGCAAAAGACCAAATTGAATAACTCAGACATAAAAGGAGAAAAGATTGATGGATGCGGGATTGAGGACTCTGTCTGTATGTATAAATACCAAAAGACATATAAATAACTGCAGCAAGTAAAGAAAATGCTGAAAGCAAATTATGTATGGTCATTGGTTTCTCCTTCAATCGATTGCTTTTTGCTCATCTGATAAACTGCTTCAATATCTGCTGAATTTTGTTGTAGCCTGACCAACGTGTCTAAATTATATTGCTGTTCAGAATTATTTTCAACATAGTAAAAATCAAGCCCTGTTCATTTGCCATGAATAGGGCTTGATACTCATAGGGCTGGCTACCTTAAACCGTACGGAAATTAAGCTCCACATCCCCAATCGAGGTCTTGACTTTGGTCCGGTAAATAGAACATTCCTTACCAGCAGGAAGGGTTCCTCCTTCAAGAATTTTAGGAGGACGGATATCGCACACCACTTGAGATTGGGAGAGCCCGGTCATGGCATTGCCACTGATAATATTGGCAATTTCACCTAAAGCCGATTTCACAAAGTCGTCGATTTCATTAAACTCCATGCCACTCATCATTTTGACCATTTCCAGAGTGGTGTCCTTAGGAAAGCTGTACATTACCTCTCCGGCCAGATCTCCCGTAATCTCAATGACAATATTAACTTGTTCTTTAGTTTCCTCGCAGTTTTCTGTGGGTTGACTTGAGTCCGTAGATACATCCAGATCCAGTAAGAGCTTAAAGGTTTGGCTGGCTGCATTGGAAAAGGGGGTCAGAAGGTCTTTCGTGCTCATTGCTTGCCCTCCTTGCTTCTTGCATATTCGGCTATTTTCTGATCATCAGCTACCACATGATTGATCAGCCATGCCAAAAGTTTCCCCCCAAATTGCTGCATAAGCTCTTCTTTAAAGCCTTCTTTTGCGTACTCCCGGGATACAGCAACCACATAAGCAACCATATTTTTATGTATCATCTGATGCTCTTCAAAATGCGGATAGCCAATCTCCAATTGATAAGCCTCTTCATCGGCAAAGTGAGTCACCACATAGTCTTTCATAAATTCGAGGGTTTCATTGACCTTTTCAACTTTTTGTTCCCATGGTTTGTCGGAACGCAATGTTTCCACAAAGCTCCCTACCCGTGAAAACAGCTCCTCATGCTGACTGTCAATAAGAGGATCGCCGACCTTATATTTTTCCTTCCAGATCATAGACTGACTCCTTTCACTCTCTCCTCAAACTAGTTCTATAATTTAGTTTCTATAATTCCTTCTCATTATAGCATAAGTGAAAATCCTATCAAAGAGTAATTATTCTTTGTTTTTACCGTTGAATGGGGGTGACTGTAGCGGCATAATAAAGGAACACAAAAATAATGACCAGCACAATAGTCCCAACAATGATCTTGTGCCAATACAGATTCCATTGCTCACTTATGAATTGAGTCCGGTTCCTGTGTTCGACAAACCTCCGCAGCCACTCTCGTTTCCACCAGCCCAGGATGAAGATAAGAATCAATGCCACAAGGGTAACCACCACAGGGTTGAGGTTTTCCAAGGCTAAGCCGTTGCCCATAAAGGTCAGGACAGCATAGCCCGGCAGCCGGCCTGCCACAGAGATCAGAACCAAGGTGCGGATGGGAATCGTCGTTAGTCCGGCGATAAAGGCAATAAGATCGTCTGGAAAAGCGGGCAGAAGAAAAATGAAAAAGAATACCCAGGCTCCTTTTTCCTCTGTGAGATGATCAAAGCGCTCCATCGTCTTCTTGTCCACAAACCGTTCCACAAAAGGACGCCCCAATTTCCGGGAAAGAAGAAAAACCAGAGTAAAACCAAGGGTGGCTCCCAGCATTGTGTAAAACAAGCCCAGTAAGGGACCGAATAAAAATCCGCCAATGACCCCAATCACCTGACCGGGTATGGGGGCAATCAAGATTTGCACGATCTGCAGAAGCATAAAAACCAGTGGTCCCCAAGTCCCTGAGCGAATGATGAGCTCCCGGACCTGATCAGGATCACTTAAAAGAGTTAAGTAGGGCCAGCCCCAATAGAGCAAAGAACCTATAATCACGATGGCTATCAGTCCAATAATCAAAAACGAAGGCTTTTGATGCTGCTTTTGCTTCATAGCTTCTTATTCCTTTAGATGTAATATTAAACTTAATGACACTATTATAAATTAAAAAATGTCTGCATGAAATATCAACTTTTGACATTCTATTTTACCCGGAAAGGATTTACTAAATTAAAGGAATATTTCTCCTCATTGCTGACCGAATCCTGCGCTTGCTTGGGTTATGAGTAAAATTCTGCTATAATATGGTTAAATCCAAAATAAAAAGAAGGAGAATTGCTTATGCTTGATCGTGAAGTCGCTTCATTGCTCAATGAACAAATCAACAAGGAACTCTATTCTGCTTATCTCTATTTGGATATGGCCAATTATTATTCCGACAATGGTTTGGATGGCTTTGAAAATTGGTTTTATATCCAAGCCCAGGAGGAAAGAGACCATGCCATGCTCTTCCGGACTTATCTTCTCAACAACGATGAAAAAGTTACTCTCGACACTATAGCGGCTCCCGACCTTACTTATGAAGATTTTAAGGCTCCCCTCCTGGCTGCCTTGAAGCACGAGCAATTGGTGACAGCCTCTATCAACACCATTTACGCCGCGGCTTACGAGAAGAGGGATTTCCGCACCATGCAATTTTTAGACTGGTTCGTCAAGGAGCAAGGCGAAGAAGAGAAAACCTCCACAGATCTGATCAGCAAATTTGAGCTTTTCGGACAGGATCCCAAAAGCCTCTATATGCTGAACCAAGAACTTGGCGCCCGGGTCTATTCCGCACCTTCGCTGGTTCTCTAATTAATTGAAGAAGGCATGAAGTATTCATCAACGATACTCCTGCCTTCTTTTTTCTTTTGCTCTCCTCATTAACATTTGTTAAGTTAATCTGCATTTGCTAAAAAACCCTGCTAAAAACCCAGCTAAAACGCTGTTAAAAACACTGCTAAAAAATTATCTGAAGCTTTAAAAATAGAATAGTTGTAAATTCCTATAAGAATGATAAAATACATTTGGGATACAAAATACATTAGAAACTCACAGAAGAAAAAGGAACAAAAAGGAGAAGAGAAGATGAAAAAAATTACATCCGTTCTATTGGCTCTTTTGATGGTAGCCCTTTTAGCTACCGGATGCGGCAGCAGCGCTCCAGCCGCCAAAGATGGAGGCAATAGCGGCACCCCCAGCACCTCCGGCCAGGGTTTTGAGATCGCTCTCATTACCGACAAAGGCAATATCGATGACAAGTCCTTTAATCAGGGCTCCTGGGAAGGTGTCGTTGAATTCGCCGAAGCCAACAATGTTACCCACAAATACTACAAACCTGAAGAAGCTACCGACGCAGGTTATCTGGCCGCCATTGATTTAGCCGTTACCGGCGGCGCTAAGGTTATTGTCACCCCCGGCTTCCTGTTTGAGGTACCTATCTTTGAAGCCCAAACAATCTACCCTGATGTAAAGTTCATCCTTTTGGACGGAGCACCTCACACTGCCGACTATGCAACGTTTGAAACCAAAGACAATGTAGCCAGCATTATGTATGCTGAAGAAGAATCCGGTTATCTGGCCGGTTATGCCGCTGTTATGGATGGCATGACCAAGCTTGGCTTCATGGGCGGTATGGCTGTTCCTGCCGTACAAGCTTTCGGTTACGGCTATTTGCAGGGTGCTGAAAAAGCTGCCGCAGAACTCGGTCTGGCCGATGGAGCAATCTCGGCAATTTACCATTACACCGGGGATTTCGCTGAGACAGATACCAATAAAGCAACCGCTAAAACCATCTATCAAGGCGGTACTGAAGTGATCTTTGCCTGCGGCGGTTCCGTTGGCAAGAGCGTCATGTCTGCCGCTGCTGAAGCCGGTAAAAAAGTCATCGGTGTTGACGTTGACCAACGCTATGACAGTGAAACCGTCATTACTTCCGCAACCAAAGGTCTGCGGGCTTCCGTCGTTCAGGTTCTGGAGTCCATTTACAAAACCAACAGCTGGAACACTTTTGCCGGACAAACCACCTATTTCACAGCAGCCAACGAGGGAATCGGACTCCCCACCACTGTCATCGGGGATGCCAATGCCAAAGCCTTTGACCGCTTTGAAAAATTCACCATGGAACAATATGAAGGCGCGTTTAAATCTTTAGTGGATGGTACTGTGGATCCGATCCGCACCATCGATGTTGAAGATGCCAACGGTTACGCCACTGCGGATGAGCTGGTATCCGGACTTAAGCTCAGCAAAGTCAAGGTTGAAGTAAGATAATTTAAACAGCACTTGATCGGGGAAAGGGACTACCCTTTCCCCTTTCCTCTATTTACATGTCCATGACTACCTACGAAGAGGGGTTATTATGAACGATTATATTATTGAGATGCTCAACATCACCAAAGAATTCCCCGGCATCATTGCCAACGACAATATCACTCTGCGTTTAAAAAAAGGCGAGATTCATGCTCTACTGGGAGAAAACGGGGCCGGAAAATCCACCCTGATGAGCGTTTTATTCGGTTTGTATCAACCGGAAAAAGGTGAAATCCGCAAGAACGGCAACACCGTAAAAATCAACAACCCCAATGACGCCAATGCCTTAGGCATCGGCATGGTCCATCAGCATTTTAAATTGGTGGAGATCTTTACCGTTCTCGAAAATATTATCTTGGGAGTTGAGCCCCATGCCCTTGGTTTTTTACAAAAGAAAAAAGCCAGGGAAAAAGTCGTTGAGCTGAGCAAGCAGTATGGACTGGAAGTCAATCCTGATGCTCTTATTGAAAAAATATCCGTGGGCATGCAGCAAAGGGTTGAGATTCTCAAAATGCTCTATCGGGATAATGAGATTTTAATCTTTGATGAACCCACAGCGGTTTTAACCCCTCAGGAAATTGATGAACTTATGGAAATCATGCGCCGTTTTGCCAAAGAAGGCAAATCGATCTTATTCATAACTCATAAATTAAACGAGATCATGGCAGTTGCCGATCGTTGCACCGTATTGCGCAAAGGGCAATATGTAGGCACTGTTGACATAAAAGATACCACCAAAGAAGAACTCTCCCGGATGATGGTGGGCCGGGATGTAAGTTTCCGGGTTCAAAAAGAAACGATGACCCCCGGCCGGGTGGTCTTATCTGTAAGAAATGTCTCCGTTCCCTCCAAAACCAGTAAGAAGAATGCTGTCAGCAACGTGTCTTTCGATGTTCGCGCCGGTGAAATCGTCTGCCTGGCCGGTATCGACGGCAATGGACAGACCGAATTCGTCTCTGCCCTGACCGGGCTGGAAAGACACACAAGCGGTACGATCACCCTTTGCGATCAGGATATCAGCAAAGCTTCCGTCCGCACCCGTTCCCAAGCAGGGATGAGCCATATTCCTGAAGATCGGCACAAATACGGCCTGGTCCTGGATTATACCCTGGAAGACAATCTGGTCATCCAGCGTTATTGGCAGCCACAGTTCCAACGGTTTGGCTTTATCAGGCGCAAAGCCGTGCGCTCCTATGCCGAAGGATTAATCAAACAATACGATGTACGCAGTGGACAAGGACCTCTGACCATCGCCCGCAGTATGTCCGGGGGCAATCAGCAAAAAACCATTATCGGCAGGGAAATCGATAAGGATCACGAACTGTTGGTGGCCGTGCAGCCTACCCGGGGCCTGGATGTAGGCGCTATCGAATATATCCATAAGCAACTGGTAGCCAGGAGAAATGCCGGAAAAGCGGTTTTGCTGGTCTCCCTGGAACTCGATGAGGTCATGAATGTCAGCGACCGGATTCTGGTCATGTATGAAGGGGAAATCGTGGGGGAACTGGACCCCAAAACCACCACCGTACAGGAGCTGGGTCTTTACATGTCCGGGGCAAAACGCAACCTGAAGGAGGGCTCCCATGCAGGATAAAACATCACTTACTTCAAAACCCTCTCTAATCAATAAGTTTACCCACAGCAAAGGCTTTTCGGCCTTCACGGCCGCCCTTATGTCTATTTTCCTGGGCTTTGTCTTTGCTTTCCTGATCATGGCCTTGGCCAGTCCCGACAACGCCGCTTCCGGACTGAAAATGCTGCTCTTCGGCGGCTTCAAGCGCCTGGCTGATGTCTTCTATTTTGCCACACCGATCCTGATGACCGGGTTAGCCGTTGGCTTTGCTTTTAAAATGGGACTCTTCAACATTGGGGCCGCCGGTCAATACACCATGGGCATGTTCTTCGCCTTGTATGTGGGATTTATGTGGGACCTTCCCGATGGCATCCACTGGGTGGCCTGTGTTATAGCCGGAATGATCGGCGGACTTCTCTGGGGTTTGATTCCAGGTCTCTTTAAAGCTCTGCTCAATGTCCACGAGGTCATCACCTCCATCATGTTCAACTATATCGGGATGTATTTGGTGGATATGCTGATTCAGAGCAATGCAGCCATGTATGTTTCCTCCAAGACCCGTACAGCCTATCTTCCCGCTTCCGCTCAATTACCCAGTCTGGGCATCGAGCGCTCCAATGCCAATATCTCGATTATCCTGGCTGTCCTGATCGCTGTTCTTCTCTATATCATCTTAAATAAGACCACCTTTGGCTATGAACTCAGAGCCACTGGCTTTAATAAGTTTGCCAGCACCTATGCCGGCATGAACGGTAAACGCAATATTATCCTCACCATGGGGATCGCCGGAGCCATGGCGGGATTGGGGGGCGCATTTGCCATTCTGGCTCCTTCCACTATTCAGGGCAGCAGTATGACTTATGAACCCATTAACGTCATCGCCGCCAACGGTTTTAACGGGATCGCCGTAGCCCTTCTGGGCAGCAATAATCCCCTGGGAATTATCTTTGCCGCAGTATTCATTTCTCACATCCAACGGGGGGGCACTCTGGCCAGCCTCTACGGTTACAAGCCGGAGATCATCGATATCGTTATCGCTGTCATCATCTACTTCTCAGCTTTTGCCATGCTGATGAATACTACGGTGGTATCCTTCTTCAAAAAGCTTTTCAAGAAAAATCAATCTTCTCCTTCAACAGAGCCTTCAACAACTTCGTCAGAGGCTTCAAAGGAGCTTTTATCCGAGAAAATCCCCTCTAAGGATCAGGAAATTTCAACATCAACCAAGGAGGAGGCGTAATTATGGATACCGTATATTATTTGGTTCAGAACACGCTTCCTGTGGCAATCCCCCTGCTCTTAGTGGCTCTGGGGGGAATGTTTAGCGAACGCAGCGGCATCATCAACATCGCCTTGGAAGGGATTATGCTCTTCGGCGCCTTCTTCGGCTGTCTCTTTGTCTACTTTATTCAAGGCTCTTCCCTGAACCCGCAGTATATACTCTTGCTGGGCATGGCGGTGGCCGCCCTGGCAGGCATAATCTTTTCCCTATTGCTATCTCTCGCCACAGTGACGATGAAGGCCGACCAAACCATCTCGGGAACGGCTTTAAATATGCTGGTTCCCGGCATGATCCTGCTGTATGCGAAAATGTTCTTTAACAGCGACGGTATCACCACCAACGTGAATTTTTACCTGCGCAAGGTTCCCTTTCTGGGAGATCTGCCAGTCATCGGCAAATTATTTTTTCAAAACACCTATATCACCGTCTATATCGGTTTCCTTTTCCTGATTATCGCCGCGATCATCTTTTATAAGACGCGCTTTGGTTTGCGCCTGAGGGCCTGCGGTGAGCATCCTCATGCTGCGGATTCAGTGGGCATCAATGTTTATGTGATGCGTTACGCAGGAGTCAGTATGTCCGGTTTTCTGGGTGGAATGGGCGGATTTTTCTATGCTGTGGGAGTCATGAACAGCAACATCAACGGCCACACCGGAGTAGCGGGATTCGGCTTCTTAGCCCTGGCCGTCATGATCTTCGGACAGTGGAAGCCTTTTCAGATTCTGCTGGCAGCCCTCTTCTTTGCCTTCCTGCGTACCTTAGCCTATTCCATTGCCCTTATTCCCTTCCTCCATGACCTGAACATCAACCAAACCTTCTATAAAATGCTGCCCTACCTGGCGACGATGGTGGTCCTGGCCTTCACCTCTCAAAAATCCCGGGCGCCGAAAGCTGAAGGGATACCTTACGACAAGAGCCAGCGCTGATCAGCCATTGGACCATGGGTTCCCTATTGGCATCGTCGATGGTATAGTAAAATATTACTATAACGAAATCTCCGAATTCTGCGCCAAGACCAAACGACCGATTTATATCACGAAGAACGGGCGGGCCGACCTGACGGTGATCAACAGCGCCGAGTTTGACCGGATGCTGGAAATCATGCAACTGTACACCGCAACACTCTCACCTGCGCCGGAAAGCATTACCTTCCACAGTAAGGAAGAGCTATACCGAATGCTGGATGAAGGCTTGGAAGCTGTCAGGCAGGGTAACGTCAGACCGATTGAGGAAGCGTTCCCAGAAATAAAACGGAGGCTTGGTTTCGATGTATAAAGTCATCCAAACCGTATTCCTGCTCCGCTTCCTCTACGCCGGCAGTAACTGGCAAAATAAGATTTAGCGTCTGACCCCGGCTGCACAAGCAGCCGGGGATTTATTTTGCTTAAACGAGATTATTCTTAAGGGCGGGGAGGTATTGATCTGCCCAACTCGTGAATACTAAAGAGAGGTGCTCTATAAGCATACTGCTTCATATTGCAGGAACGGATGATACGCTTTGAAACTCAGAACCTTTATTCTCATTTCCTTGTCTTCTTTCGCCCTGTTTGCTTGGGTCGTTAAATCCTCCTGGGCGCTGGACGCTCCCATGAGTGAGGAAGCGGTGGCCGGTAAAGAAGTCTGGCAGCGCTATAACTGCGTCAGCTGTCATACTTTATTCGGCAATGGCGGCTATGTGGGCGGAGATTTAACTCAGATCACGGCGCGGCGCAGCCCTGAGCAGCTGAGTGATTTTTTCAGCAACCCGCCGGTCATTCCACCCCATCAAAAAGAGACCCATGTCGCTTTAACTGAAGAAGAAACCCAGGCTATGACTGCCTATTTCGACTACCTGAACACCATTCCCACTTTAGGCTGGCCTCCTCAGCCAAGGGTGCTAGAAGGCGGGGATGCCCCTTGAAAACCTTCTCCGGAAAACAGATCGCCCGCAGATATGTCCTCTATGGTGTGTTCCTTTTTGCCATTCAGGGCATAGTTGCCCTGCTGGGAGCGACTTCATTGATATTTCCCGACTTGCCCTCCCCTGTTTCCTATGCATACGGCCGGGCAGTGCACCTGGCCCTGGCTACTTTTTGGCCGGTCATCGGTATGATGGGGATGGTCTATTACTACACCGTAGAGCAGCTTAAGGCAGATATCTACTCGCCGAAGCTAGCCAGATGGCAGTTTCTGATATTATTAATGGCTTCAGCAGGGCTCCTGGGAACATTGGCCTTGGGGATCGGCAACGGTCGGGAGTATCTGGACGGATTGCCTGTTTTTTATCTGGGAATTTCTCTGGGGCTGTTGCTGGGGGCCTATAATTTAATCCGGACCCTTTGGCAAAACAAACAAAAAATAACCCCTGCTGCCGGAATTATGGCAGTAGGGGCAGTGTTTCTCTGTGTGCTGATCATTCCCAATGTTTTGAGATTCACTAATCCCGTGGCTGACGAAGCGGTAAAATTCTGGGTCGTCCATCTGTGGGAGGAAATGGCTTTTGAACTCACCACCAGTGGTTTCATCGCTTCCTTTTTTGTCACAGCCGGTATTGCGGAGAAAAGGGATATAGAAAAGTGGCTTTACTTAGAAGCCACTCTCTCAGTGATCGGAGGATTATTCGGCACGGGGCACCATTACTTCTGGATTGGCTTTCCCCCGGTTTGGCTCTTTCTCGGCACGTTTTTCAGCCTTATTCAGGTCCTGCCCGTCTTTCTCCTGGCTTATCTGGTCTATAAAGGCTTTAAGAAACATAAACCTTTCAGCCTCCGGGAAAAGCTTGCTGTTGGGCTGATTTTAAGCAGTATCTTTCATCATCTTACCGGAGCGACTCTTTTAGGGATCTTGATCACGATCCCCTGGATCAATGTCTATGCTCATGGCACCTATATAACCTCAGGCCATGCCCACCTGGCTTTGTTCGGCACCATCGGTTTTCTGGTTCTGGCCGGTGCTTATACCATTTTAAGTGAGAAAGAACCCCTGGACAAAAAAGCTTATGGCTATGGCCTATCCGGAGTCATCCTCCTCAACCTTGGCCTGATCGGCATGAGCAGCAGCTTGATCCTGGCCGGTTTTCTGCAGACTTATCTGTGGAGAGTCATGGGTATTGATTTCATGGCGGTCAATTCAGTCATCAACCCTTACTTAATTCTGCGGGTTCTCTGGGGCTCCCTGTTCACTCTGGGAGCAGCTATCCTCTGCTCTTTAATCATCCGAACCTGGTGGAAGACAAGAAGGGCTTAACTGCATTCCAAAAGCCTAGATGCGTTCCGCAACCTTCAGCCAGGTTTCCTTGGTCAAAAAGCTTTCCTCCACCTGTTCCTCCAATTCCAGAAAACGTTTATAGGTCATGCTGAAAGAAAGGATATCCTTATCAATAAATTTGCGGGCCGAAGGATCCGTGAGCCCGATAAAACAGTGATCCTCGTCCTTATCCACTTGATCTAAGGTAAAGAGCACGGTCTGGTGACAGCCTGCTCCAAAATTAACTTTAACATTATCCTGAGTCGGCCGGTCATAATTGGCCAGCACAGTCAAAGCCGAGATCTGATCCGCATTGGCTAAAAAGATGATTCCTTCCGGGGTTTCGTCAGCCTTTAGTTCGGACAGAGGCTTAAAGATAATATATTCTTTGGCCGTCACTTTAGGCAGCTCAAGAGCAAATTTACCGGCCAATTCAGGGTTCTTTTTATAAAACTCCCCTTCCCGTCCGCCTACACCGCCTACAGATAAGAAATGCTCGATAAAACCCAACTCAAATTGCCTGAATCCCAGTCCTACCTTACCACCGCTACAAGTAGTCGTAGAGTTGGCAAATACCGCAACCTGCCCTTTAGCAGCCATGTTGAGCAGAGAGATGGCACACCCCCATCTCCCCTCTTTAAACTGCATAGCCCCTTCGGGCTTGGCATCGGAGCGCATTACTGCGACAGGCTGGTTTCCCAATTTAATCGCTTCGGCAATTTTGCTTTGCATAAGAACTACACCTCACTTTTTAAATTTCTGGAAATAGTTAACTATTATGCCTATATTTTCGCTTGCCTCATGGGAAATCCTCTTTTAAATCGCTCAATTTTTCCGAACCGGAATCCAAACTTCACTGTAAGCGCAGTCTTTTTTATGCTGATTCATTTTGGTAAAAGAAAAAGCAGGGGCCTTGATTACTTCGTAATTTGAAGACGGAAGCCATTCTGAATATATTTTTGCCATTGTATCCTGTAACATAGAAGGAAATGGTCCTTCGTTGGGAAATATAGCCCAAGTGCAGGCTTCCACCGGCACTTTTTCCAATAGGTCACTTACTTGATTTTCCGTCGTTAAAATACCTATCAGGTGAGTTAAATCACCTTCTTCTTTCAAAAAGTCTGCGTCAGCATCATAAGAAGCATTGATGATTTCATAAGGCTCAATATTTTGCAGAGCATGCATTTCTTCTCTTTGTTCCGCTGTTATGCTTTGGGCAAGTTTGACAATTTCCTTATTAACCCCTTCAAATTGCATGGGAACACGTTTGCTTACACCGACTAAATTAAAGGCCGGTTTGTCCTCAATTCTAAATTCCATAGCAGTTCCTCCCTTGACGCTTATTACAAATGAAAGTTTGGGAAAGGATTTACTTAGGCCTTTTTTTATTACATCTGAGGGTAAGAAACCACTCCATTTTTTAAAAGCCCGAGTAAAGCCGTCCATTGACTGATAACCATATTTAAAAGCAACCTCCGTAACTGTTTCTCCCTGTAATAAATCCTTATTTGCTTCCGATAATTTTCTGTTTTTGATATATTCGCTAAGGGTCAACCCTGAAAGATAGAAAAAGATCTTTCTAAAGTGATAGTCAGAAACTCCGGCATATTCAGAAATGATTTCAAGAGACAGCTCCTCGGTTAAGTGCTCTTCAATATAGTCAATCACATGATTTAATTCCCGTAACATGATCTCCCTCCTTTCTACAGCTGCATAATACCAAAACTATTATAACGATGCTCGACTTTTATTAACCAAAATATATCGAATCCTTATCTAAAAAGTGTACTTTTCTTGTCACAAAAACCCTTCCTGCGGTTTTATAGTTATGTCGAGAGGGGGTCGGAAATGAGAGAAGATCCTATAGTGGCTACGGAGCAGACGGCTGAACAGATGGCAGAGCAGACTCCGGATCCTTCTGATTTCGCCGCTGTATTTCAACACTACTATCCCATGGTGGTTCAGACCATCGAGAAGATCCTTCAGGAGAGAAGTGCCGCTGAGGATTTAGCCCAGGATGTCTTTTGGCGCTTATATCATGCACCCTGGCAAGACATCGGGAATCTTAAGGCCTACTTAATCCAATCCGGGATCAATGCCGCCTACAATCATTTGCGTACCAGCAAACGACAGCATAGTCTCTGGGAAAGGCTCACCCGCCAGACATCAGCCAATGAACCCTCGGCAGAGACACAATGGCTCAGAGCCGAAGAGATTCAGCGAGTCAGAGAAGTCCTGACTGAGCTGCCTGCGCGGGATCGGTCCCTGCTCCTGCTGCGCTTTGCAGGGTTAAGCTACAAGGAAATCAGCGAGACGATCTCTATGGAATTTGCTTCCGTAGGAAAATCCTTGGTACGGGCCAAAGAGCGCTTCCGCAAAGGTTACCTGAAAAGGGGGGAATACTAATGGCCTGTGGCCTTGAACAAGACTATATTCAGGCCTATCTTGACGGTGAATTGTCAAGAGAGGAAAGAAAAGAGATGGCTCTTCATCTGCAGAGCTGCCCCGGCTGTCGGGAAGAGCTGCAAAACATGAAAAAACTGGATGAATGGATCAAGACAGCCTTGACCGAGAGCTTGACGTTAAACACCGGCGGCGAGGTGTCTCCCGATACCCAGGCCGCTTGGGAGAAATTCCAAGCCCGGCTGGCCACGGCACCCGATCCCCGCCCCGGTGACAACGCTCTGGGAGCTTTGGAATTACCTAACCCCAATACAGAACCAGCACAAAACCTGACAAAGAGTCTCAGGACGAAAGGAAGATGGTCAACAATGAAAATCAATCCCAAACGCTGGATAGCCGGAGGCGTAGCGGCCGCGGTCCTGGCTTCCGCTCTGTTCATACCCCAGGTGAGAGTGGCCGCCAGCGATATGCTGGGCTTATTGCGCATCGACAAACTGCAAACGGTTAAACTTACCCCGGAAGATATTGAACAGATTAAAGCCAATATGAGCGCCCTGCACAACGGGGAGATCGATCTTAAAGGCATGGGCCATATGTCTGTAGCCGGCCAGCCTGAACCGGCAGTCTTTACCTCACTTGAGGCAGCCCGCCAAGCCGGTGTGTCCGTTCCTGAACTAACAGGTTATACCATGCTTCGAGCCGGGAAACAGGAGCCCTTTTCTGCCGATATGCAAATCGACGTAGCCCAGTTTGAAGCCTTTGCCCAGCAATTAGGCACTTCTGTAGCCTTGGATCCCAAGCTGAATAAGGAGAGCATTTTTATCTCCTTTGGTCAAAGCAGTTTTATTGAGTATAGCTCGGAGAGCAATCCTCAGGCTCGTTTGCATTATGCTGTATCCGCCTCACCTCAGCTCAAAGTTCCCGAGGGGATTGATGTGGATCAGGTAAGAGGCGCTCTCTTAATGACTCCTCTCCTTCCCGAAAATGTCCGTCAGCAATTAGCCAATATTCAGGATTGGGAGTCCACCCTTCCCATTCCTTATGTGGAAGGCCAGGATTATTCTGAAGATGTTAAAGTTCAAGGAAATCCCGGGGTATTTGTGGCTTATTCCGGCGATGAGCAGGCCGTGCTGATTTGGCAAAAGGATGGTTTAATGCACATGCTGGCCTCCCAGGGAACGGAAGCCCAAAGCAATAAAGAACTGAAAAACAGCCTGCTTGCTATGGCAAGCCAAATTTAAATCCTTCATAATACCTAAAGGGCAGCCCCACCGGCTGCTCTTTAGGCTTATCAAGCAATGAGGTGGCTTATGTCGGAATTCGTTATTCAAACCTGGAATTTAACCAAACACTATGATGGCAAAGCCGGGTGCTCAGATGTGAGCTTACAGGTCCCTCCCGGTGTCGTCTATGGTTTTATCGGACCCAATGGTGCGGGAAAGAGCACTTTTGTCAGAACCTTGCTGGGCCTAATCCACCCGACCTCAGGACGGGCGGAAATCCTCGGCCATCCCCTCAACAATGTTAAAGCCCGGGCGAAGGTAGGCTATCTCCCCGAGCTTTTCCGCTATCCCGATTGGCTTACAGGAGCCCAACTGCTAGAGCTCCATGGAGATTTGGCCGGAGTGCCTCCCGCGGAGCGGCAGCGGCGCATTCAGAGTTTAGTGGAACGAGTGGGGTTATCCGGCCGTGAGCAGGAAAAAATCCGGCGCTACAGCAAAGGAATGCAGCAGCGCATCGGTTTGGCTTGTGCCTTGATCTCCGATCCTGAACTGATCTTTCTTGATGAGCCCACCTCCGCCCTGGACCCTATCGGCCGCCGGGACGTGCGGGATCTCATTCTTGCCCTGCGCAAGGAAGGAAAGACGGTGTTTCTCAACAGCCATCTCCTGGCCGAAGTAGAAAATGTCTGCGACCAAGTGGCCATTATCAATCAGGGAAAAGTGGCCGCCCAAGGAGACTGGCGGACTCTCTGTGACTTTAAATCGGAAATTAAACTGCGGGCTCAGGGGTTAACTCAGGACATCCTGAACACGATGAACTCACTGGTTCAGAATACCGAGCTTTTATCCCAAACCCAGGAAATCTCCGAATGGCGGGTGCAGCTCAGCTCGGGGGAGGCTGTGCCGGAGCTGATCCATTACCTCAGCGGGATGGGAATTGGGCTCTATGAGGTGGTTTCCCTGCAGCCCCATTTGGAAGAGGTGTTTATGTATTGGGTGGAGCGAAAGGAGAGAGAATATGCTGTCCATCATTAAGCTGACCTTCAGGGAGATTCTCTCGCGGCGGATCTTTTTCATCACCTTGCTCATGACCCTTGCTTTTTTAATCTTCTTTGGGGTGACCAATCATTATGCTGCCCAAGGCTTCATTCAAGCTATGCATGGTTTTGACAGCGCCAACACAGTTATCCAAAACTCCATACGTTCTCAGATCATTATGATGGGGCTCAATTTTTCCAGCATGATTCTGGCTCTGCTCACCATACTCTCCACGGTGGGAGGGGTAGCCGGGGAAATCGAAAACCATCAGATCGACACAATTCTGGCCCGTCCCCTCCCCCGCCGTTCTTATATTTTGGGAAAATTCCTCGGCTTGGGAACCGTAGTCGTAGTTTATGCTCTCAGCTTATTCGTTGGTGTACTGCTGATCAATCAGCTGACCGGTGGGGATATTGCCGCCCGCCTTGAACCTTCCTCTGTTGTTCAAGGCGGGCTGATATTCGTCCTATCCCCTCTCCTCATCGTCGCCGCAGGTTTATGGCTGAGTACCCGTATGAGCACGATCAACAGCGGCATCATTCTCATTATTCTCTATGGGGTAGGCTTTGTGGGCGGGCTGGTGGAACAGATCGGAACCCTGCTCAATAACCCGTCCTTAATCAACACAGGCATCATCTCCAGCCTCATCTTTCCCTATAATGCTCTCTTTCGCAAAACCGATGCTTTGCTGACGGATTCCGGGAACAGCGCCATGGCCATGTTCAACGGCGGGGCAGGGAGTGAGCCCAGCAATCTGATGCTCGGATATGGGGTCTTCTACACTGTGGCTTTGTTGTTCTGGGCAATCCGCCATTTCGAGGGGCGGGATGTTTGAGCACTACTCCAGTTCAAAGGCTCCTGTATAAAGCTGATAATATTTGCCCTTTTCAGCAATCAGCTTCTCATGGCTGCCCCGTTCAATAACTCTCCCCTCCTCAAGTACCATGATCACATCGGAGTTTTTGACGGTGGAAAGCCTGTGGGCAATGACAAAGACCGTTCTCCCTTCCATTAAGGAGTCCATGCCCCGTTGGACGATGGCCTCGGTGCGGGTATCGATGGAGGAAGTGGCTTCATCGAGAATCATCACCGGCGGATCTGCTACCGCAGCACGGGCAATGGAGATGAGCTGCCGCTGACCCTGGGATAAACCGCTGCCGTCCCCGGAAAGAACTGTCTGATAACCTTGGGGGAGCATGCGGATAAAACCGTCGGCATTGGCCAGCTTGGCCGCCGCGATACAGTCCTCATCCGTGGCATCCAGGCGGCCATAGCGGATATTTTCCATCACTGACCCTGTAAACAGATTGACATCCTGGAGCACGATACCTAAGGAGCGGCGCAAGTCCTCCTTTTTGATTTTATTGATATTAATACCGTCATAGCGGATCTTGCCGTCGGCCAGATCATAGAAACGGTTGATGAGATTGGTAATAGTGGTCTTGCCCGCTCCCGTAGCCCCCACAAAAGCCACCTTTTGCCCGGGTTCGGCATACAAAGTGATGTTGTGCAGAACCATCTTGTTCTCCTCGTAGCCAAAGTCCACATCGAAGAAACGGACTTCTCCTTTAAGCTCCCGATAGTCCACCATGCCATCTTCCTGAGGAATTTTCCAGGCCCACCCATCGGTATGCGAGCTGGTTTCAACTATGGGGCCCCTTTCTTGTTTGACATGGACCAAGGTCACTTGCCCTTCATCCTTTTCCGGCTTTTCATCAAGGAGTTTGAAGATCCGTTCCGCCCCTGCCAAAGCCATAATAATGGCATTCAACTGCTGGGACACCTGCGCAATGGGCATGATAAAACTGCGGGACAACTGCAGAAAAGAAGCAATGGTTCCCAGGGTGAGTGCATTGGTCCCGGTGATGGTCAGATTGGTCACTCCTCCAATCACTAGGAGACCTCCCACAATGGCCAACGCTACATAAAGGAGATAGCCAAAATTGCTCATCATGGGCATGATGATATTGACATAGGAATTGGCGGCGGTGGCATGGGCGCAAAGCTCTTCATTTTTGCGGTTAAAGGACTCTTTGCTTTTTTCCTCATAGTTGAAGACCTTGACCACCCGCTGGCCATGGATCATTTCCTCAATATAGCCATTGAGAGTTCCCAGGGATTGCTGCTGCTGCATAAAATAGGTGCCGCTCTTGCCGGCGATGCTGCCAATAACCTTTAGGATTAGGAAAATACACAAGACCACAAACACGGTCAGCCAGACACTGAGGTAAAGCATGGCAAAGAAAACCGCCACAATCGTAATGAAGGAAGAAAAGGTCTGAGGGATACCCTGAGAGATCATCTGTCTTAAGGTATCCGTATCATTGGTGTAATGGCTCATCACATCCCCATGAGTATGGGAATCAAAGTATTTAACCGGCAGCTTCTGCATATGGGAAAACATCTCATCCCGGATTTTCTTTAAGATGCCTTGGGAGATCGACACCATAATCCAGTTGTAGATTAAGGTGGCCAGAACGCCAATCAGGTAAATCCCTGCCATCACCATTATGATCCGCAGCAATCCGGCATAGTTGGGAACGGCCTCCAGAAGAAGAGGTGCAATATAATCATCGATCAGGATTTTAAGGAATACGGAAGACAGAACCCCGACCAGGGCACTGATCAGAATAGCGACCATAACGAAGAAGGTTTGCACCTTGTAATCCCGCAAATAAGACAAAAGCCGTTTGGCTGTCTGGGGGTTGAATTTGTCATGGGGCGGTTTCCCGCCGGGAAGTCCCCTGCCATGAGCCGAACTCTTTCCCGGCCCGCCTCTGAATCCCATCATCCTTCTTCCCCTCCTTTCGCTTGTGACTCATAGACCTCCTTGTAAATCTCACTGGTCTGCAGCAATTCCTCATGGGAACCTACAGCCTTTATTTTTCCATCGTCCATGACGATGATCCGGTCGGCATCCTGGACCGATGAAACCCGCTGAGCGATGATCAGCTTGGTGGTATCCGGCAGGTGCTCAGCCAGCGCCTTGCGGATCTGGGCATCCGTCTCCATATCCACGGCACTTGTTGAATCATCGAGAATTAGGATTTGCGGGTTCTTCAGCAAAGCCCGGGCGATACAGAGCCGCTGCTTCTGCCCTCCCGAGAGATTGACCCCTCCCTGCTCGATCAGGGTATCGTATTGGTGGGGGAACCCGGCGATGAAATCATGGGCATGGGCCAGCTTGCAGGCCTGAATCATCTCTTCCTCAGTAGCCTGCTCATTCCCCCAGCGCAGATTCTCTTTAATCGTTCCTGAGAAAAGCACATTCTTCTGCAGGACCATGGCTACTTGGTTGCGCAGCGTCTCCAGGTCATAATCCCTGACATCAACACCGCCCACCTTGACCTTGCCCTCAGTCACATCATACAAACGGGGAATCAATTGGACTAACGTGGATTTAGAGGATCCCGTTCCCCCCAGAATGCCAAGAGTCTCACCGGATCGAATGTCCAGATTGATCCTATCCAGGACCGGTTTATCCGCATCTTTGCTATAGCTGAAGCTGACATTTTCAAAGGAGATATCGCCATTGGGGACTTGGCAAACCGGGTGGTCCTTGTTTTGCAGGTTGCTCTCTTCCTCCAGAAGTTCCACGATTCTCGCGGCAGAAGCCCGGGAGATGGTCAGCATGACAAAGACCATGGAAAGCATCATCAGGCTCATGAGAATCTGAGTGGCATAAGTAATCAAACTCAAAAGTTCCCCGGTGGAAAGTCCGGCCACAGGATCGCCGCCGGAAGCCACAATGGCCCGGGCGCCAAACCAGGATACGAAAAGGATACAGGCATACATGCAAAATTGCATCAGCGGCATATTAAAGACCAGCAGCCGTTCCGCTTTGGTAAAGTCCTTATAAATGGATTGGGAAATAGCCATGAATTTTTGGGTTTCAAAATCTTCGCGGACAAAAGACTTGACCACGCGCATGCCCCGGAGATTTTCCTGAACGACATTATTGAGCTTATCATAGGTCCGGAAGACCCTGGCGAAGATGGGATGAACATTGCTCATAATCAGCCATAGCCCCACGCCCAGAATAGGGATGCTCCCCAGGAAAATCAGTGACAGCTTCTGATCGATACTAAAGGAGACAAAGAGGGCAAAGAAAAGCATGATCGGACTGCGTATAGCCATACGGGTCAGCATTTGGAAGGAGTTCTGCACATTGGTAACATCTGTGGTCAGCCGGGTCACGATGCTTGCTGTGGAGAACTTGTCGATGTTGACGAAAGAAAAGCTCTGGACTTTATAAAACATGTCTTGACGCAGATTCTGGGCAAAGCCTGCTGAGGCAACGGCGGCAGTCCTCCCCGCCAACAGTCCGAAAGCCAGGCTGATCAAGGCGGCAAGGAGAAGAGCGCCTCCCATTTTAGCTACATAGTTCATATCGCCCGCGTCAATGCCGTAGTCGATCAGCCGGGCCATCAATAAAGGAATGATCACTTCCATGGTCACTTCCAAAGCCACAAAAAACGGCGTCAAGAGAGTGGCTTTCTTGTACTGCCGGATACTTCCGGCCAGTTTTTTAATCATAGATCAAACTCCTCCAATAACTACCTTATAACTACTTACACTGACATTCACCATCTTTTTTACCTGTTAAGTTTTCTTTCATCCTCTCGATATAAGCATTGAATTGCTGGATTTCCTCTTCCGTAAAACCTTGAATCAGCATGGTTTCCAGGCTGTCAATATCCTCAACGATACTTTGGTGAAGAGCCAGGGCCTTAGGTGTAAGCACCAGTTTTTTCAGACGGGCATCATCGGGTACACTCCGGCGCTCAATAAGCTCTTTCTGCTCCATAAGTTTCAGCACTTTTGAAGTCGTCGACCGATTCACAGTAAACATCTCTTCGATATCTTTCTGAAAGATATCCTTATCCCTGTTTTCCGCCAGATAGGCTATAATCCAGCTGTTTGTTCCGGTAATACTTTTAGCATATTGAAAGTTTGCTGAGTTTTCCACATGCCGTTTAATCAGATGATTGAGAGAACGAATCTGAAAGCCTATGTCCTTTTTGCCTTTATGAATTGGGTTCATGCTTTTATCCCTCTCTATGCCAATAAGATTATAATGTTGCACAACGAATTGTTTGCTATGCAACATTATAATCTTTTCCTGTGTCATTTTCAATTAATATTAAGTTAAGATTCACAACTTCTTTAAATATTACGTGCGAGTAATTTTAAGGCTTCTAATAAAAATAATTTAAAATCCGGGCTGGATATGCTAGAGTTAATGTTAGAATATTCTGTCAGTATCGGCGGCTTTTTAACTTTTGACAGGAAAAACGGGGGGTAATACCATGGATTCACCAAAGGCACTGATGGATGACTTCATCAGAAAGACCGAGGAAAAAGCAGAGCTAACCTCAAGCATCACCGGCGTTTATCAATATGATTTTTCAGCCAGCGACCACGGGGTATGGAGCATTACTTTTGAAAACGGCAAAGCTGTCTATACAGAGGGCGAAACTCAGAATCCCGTAGTTACCATCAAAGCTAAGTTTGATACTTTTGTTGATTTTTACCAAGGGAAGCTCAACGCTATGTCTGCGGTTATGACAGGCAAAATCAAGATCAAAGGCAATATGTCCGCTGCCATGAAGATGCAGCAATTCCTATAATATAGCTTCGCATTGAGCAAAGCAGCCCTACAAGAGCAAAACAGTTCTCTGCTCAAGCTGCTGCTGAGATTGGCACCCCGTATGTCTTCTGTATCACTGCGGAAAATGTGCGGGGTATTTAGCGCAAAAAAATGCCTTGAATTGGACAACCAATTCAAGGCAACTCTTTGTAATTATCTGCTATGTTATTTAACTTCTTTTCTGACTTCATAAGCTTTTACTAAAGCATCTATGAAGCGGGAATGTGGATCTTGGAGTGACATAGTAGCACCGGTAGTAACGTCTACCAGCATTTTCTTTTCAGCTTCTGTGAAGGTTGCAACTTTAGCTTTATCAGCGTCAGTTAACTTCTCAGGATAAGCCATTTTGTAAGGTCTTCCGTTGGCATCGCAATACTTAGCAAACCAATCCTGAACTTCAGCGACAGTCTTTCCTTTGAAATACTCTTCATAGAAGTTCATTTGCTCCCACCATTCTTTACCGGAAACAGCACTGGCTTTCATGCCATAAGCATCGCCTTCTTCTTTCTTGGTTTCCCAGTTAAAGCCATTGGCTTGAGCATCTTTATAGAATGACTTGTCTGCAGCTTCAGGATCCATCCAACCTGGGAACATATCAGGCAGGATTTCCACAACATCAAACTGTAATTTTACAATCTTGCCGGCATCATCAAAAAGTGCGGCAACTGTAGTAATGTTTAAATTGTCGTGATCTTTTTGTCTGGCAGTGTTATCACGATAGTTGGCTACCATACCAATTCCTTGGTAAAGTTTCTTGGCTGCTGGGGCAACGGCAGCAGTAGAAGTAGAAGTAGAAGTAGAAGTAGAAGCAGCAGCAGCTTCTTCAGCTTTAACAAGAATTTTTTGACCGGGGAAAATCAGGTTAACATTCTTAATCTGTGGATTTAATTTTGCTAATGCATCAATTGTCAGTCCATGCTTCGCCGCAATTTGCCAGAAAAAATCACCGCTTACTACTGTGTAGTAAGTTCCTGCTGCGATTTTAGAAGTATCAACACTAGGGGCTGCTGCCGGGGCCGTTGCTGCAGGTTTTGCAGGTGTTGCAGGTGCAGCTGGTGTTGCCGCCTCCACTGTTGCTGAAGTTGTGGTGTCAACTGCAGCAAAAATCGGGAGTGCCAGTACGGAAAAAGCGAGCGAAATTGATAGAATAATACCCAGGGTTTTTTTCATGTTACTCCTCCTTAAATTTTTTTATTCCAGGATTCACAAACCCGAGTTCATGAACCCCAAATCTAACCCCTCAATAATCGCTTATTATCTATCTGCTATCTGGCAATATCACTTTGTGAGAATCATGGTAAACCCAGGCAAAATTATGTAGCTTTTGGACTGACTGATTAAATATAGTCTAAGTTCTAACTTTCATAAATCCTTCGATTATTGCAGATACAATTATTATCTAGTCAAGTATTAGATAAACAAGTATTGCACCGACAAGTATCTGACATGTAAAAATTAACATAGCTTTAAGAGTTAGTCAATAGATATTTTTATCAAAGTATAAAAAATCTAAATAGACTTAATTTCATACCTATTTTCTATTTTTCTGCCGAATTAATCCATCAAGAAAAAGCATATTAAGCTGTCGGACCAATTCCGGATTGTGCTCAAGCTGATTGCGGATTTTTTTATTATGCAAAAAATAGGACTGAATCATATCGAGATAAATGCCAATTGCCGTATCGGATACATCTTGCGCGAAAACTGCGGAGCGCTTACCGGCTGCTATGAATTTAATAAACAGCTCTTTATTCGCGGTGTTGTAATGGTCAAAATAATTGCGAAGCTCCGGATCACTCTCAACTGCTTCAAAAAAGGACCGCAAACTGTATTGGCCATAATACCAGGTGCGGATCTGGATATACTGCTCAATTTTAGCGAAGAAATCCCCCTCTTTTTCAATGAGCTCTTTTATTTTGGCAATGCTTTCATCCAGCATATTCATGATGATGATACGCCGCAGATTATCCTTGCTTTCAAAAAAATTATAAATAGAGACTTTGGAAACATGTATTGAAAGTATTAGCGGATGTGAGCCGCAATATGGGTAAAACCGTAATCATCATTACCCACAATTCCCTGCTCGCACCCATCGCCGACCGACTGATTGAGATGAAGAACGGGGCGCTCATCAAGGAACACCTTGAAAAATCGCCCCTTGAGCTGGAGGGAATCCCATGGTAAGCATGCTGCAGAAGAAAGTTCTTCGGGATACAAAGGAGAATCGCTGGTCCTTTCTGGCTATCGTATGCATTTGTTCACTAGGAATTGCCCTGTTCAGCGGCATCAACATGTATGTGACTACGGTCGAAGCCGCGGTATCCGATGCCTATAAGCAGGCAAATCTTGCTGACTACTGGATTTATAAAGGGGAAATTTCTCCTTCCCATTTGGCTGACCTACGGTCTTTGGAGGAAGTTCAAGAGGTTCAGCGGCGGAAAGTAACCGACATCACTCTCCCCGGAACCCCAGGGGCGGTGCTTCATCTGCACGCACTGGATGAAACAGCCACCATCAATGTGCCGGAGCTTCTGGAAGGCAGCGGACTGGATGGGAGTGAAGCCAACGCCCTTTTGCTGGACAGCCGCTTTGCTGAGGCTCATGGACTGTCTGCCGGCGACAGAATTACGGCAGGAGAAGGGGAAAAACAGACAAAGTGGCTGATCCAAGGGATTGTCCGTGCCGGGGAATACATTTATTACGCGCCGGAAGGCTTAACCGTTCCCGACTACCAAAAATATGGCTTCGCCTACACCAATGCTTCCTCTTTGCCGGAGGTTCCTTTCAATGAAATCATCCTCACTGTTGCTGAAGGCTCAACTCTTGCACAGGCGGAAGTTTCGGCCCAAATACGGGAAAGGCTGGCCGGAGCCAATATCCTCAGCCGCCACCATCAGACAAGCTACCGGAAGGTTGCGGATGCTATGACCGGGATCAAACAAATCGGCCTGCTGTTTTCCCTGGCTTTTTTCCTGACAGGGGCCCTGGTGACTTGGATTACAGTATCCAGAATGCTGGAGAACCAACGCCAGCATTTGGGAACCCTTCGTTCTTTAGGCTACTCCAAAAAGGAAATTACAGGGAGGTATGCGCTTTTTGGGGTTTTGATCACCCTGCCCAGCATGATTTTAGGCTGGATGATGGCCCGCTATCTGATTGCGGAATTTTTGTACAGGATTGGCATGACCTATTACACCATCGAAGCTACCGGTGTCATCCCCTTTACGCCCCACTTCTTCCTGTCGGCCCTCTGTGTGGCGGCGGTTACCTGCGGCGGGGCCCTCCTCTCCTGCCGCAGATCATTGAAGCTGACACCGGCTGCTCTGATGAGACCCAAGCCACCGGCTCAAGGACACCGGATTTTTCTGGAGCGAATCACTCCTTATTGGCGCAGACTCAGCTTCAGCGGCAAAATCGTGACAAGGAATCTGTTCCGCAACAAAGGCCGGATGCTCATGGGGCTTGTCGGCATTATCGGCTCCACTTCCCTGATTTTGTGCGGCTTCAGACTGATGAATTCCATTAACGGGATGCTTGACAGGGCCTTTAAGGAAACGGTTCACTATGACGTGGAAATCAAACTCCGTACTCCAGCCACTGTCGAAGGGCTTGCTGATATTTATAATACATTGAGCAGCGGGCAGCATGTGGACGCCACCATGGCTCTCAGTGTCTATCTCTATGGGAAAGAGGGGGATGTACAAAGCCCTTATCTTGTGGTGATGGACGAAGGGCAAAAAAGCCTCAACTTCAAGGATACAAAAGGTAAGGAGATTCCTTTACCTGAGGAGGGAGCCTTGATTACTCTCAGAATGGCCAAGGCTCTGGCTGTGGACATAGGGGATACCCTCAGAGCGGAAAGCCTGGATGGAACGGTCATGGCCCTGAAGGTTGCTGATATTGTAGATTTCCCTGTGGGTAATGAAATCTACCTATCCAAAACCGCCTTTGCCAAGGTATCCGCTCTCCCCTTCCTGGTCAGAACCCTTCTCATACAGGGCCGGGATCTTGATTTAAGCAAGCTGAACAGCGATCCGAGAATTTCCCTGGTGGAAACAAAGGAAGAAATGCGCAGCAATATGCTGATTGTTTTGGAAAGCCTGCAAAGCTTTCAAATGATCTTGATTTTATTTGCGGGCTTGCTGGCCTTTGCCGTTATGATGGTCCTGGGCCGGATGAACTACTATGAGCGAATCCGCGAGCTTGCGACTCTGAAAGTCCTGGGGTTTTATGAAAATGAGATGAAAAGGCTGGTATTGCGCGAAACCATCTGGATTACCGTATTCGGCCTGCCTTTCGGCTACATCCTGGGCTCTTTGCTGCTGGGCGTCATTGTTGACCAGGCCACAACGCCGGACTTGGAAATTCTGCCCATGATTGATCTTTCCAGCATTGCTGTGGGGTTCGCTTTCATGCTGGGCTTTACCATGCTTGTAAATTTCATGATGGGGAGACAATTCAAAAAGGTCGATATGGTGGCATCCCTGAAAAGCGTGGAGTGAAGCTTGGCGTGATTTTTAAGGAACAGGATGAGTTCCGGTTTGTTTCACCTCACACACGGTCAGCACCTTATCCAGCACCGTAAACTTTATTTCGAATCCGGCGAATTCGAGGCCGTAAATCCGTTGGGGGTCCTTTTGATAGGAGGGCCTGGGATCATGGGCCAGTACCCTTACCAGGGCTTGGCGCCGCTGGGGCGGAATGCTGTTCAGCCATTGTTCAGGGAAATCCACCACCAATTCATGGTCGACGAGAGGCTCGATGAATCCCCCTGTCGCCTCCGGGTGACAGTCCGTATAAGGAAGGTAGGGCTTAATATCGAAGATGGGCGTCTGATCCAGGAGATCGGCTCCTGATACATGGAGAATCGGCCCCAGCTCCGGATCAAGTTCAATACTGTCCAGGCGGACGGAAGAGAGTCCCAGGGGGTTAGGCCGGAAGGGGGAGCGGGTGGCAAAGACACCCATGCGTTTGTTCCCCCCCAGCCGCGGCGGGCGCACCGTGGGCGACCAGGTGTCACGCAGGGCGGCGGAAAACTCCCAGATGAGCCAGATATGGGAAAACCCTTCCAAACCCCGCAGAGCGTCGGCATTGCGGTATTCCGGCTCGAAGACGACCGCTGCTTTCAGGTCATCAATCAGGCCGCTTTGCCGGGGAATTCCAAACTTGGTCGGAAAATCCGTGCGAATGCGGGCGATGATGTTTAGTTCTTTGGACATGATTCGTTTGCCCTCCAGTCTTTTTCAAGTAACTGCCCCTGCCATGGGGGTCAATTTTTTATAGAATTTAATCAGAGCATTCAGCATTTAACATTCATCATTCATCGCTTCAATAGCCTTACTCAAGTATCCATATAATTCATGAGTAAGACCATAATTCAAATGAGGATCATTATTCTCTGCGTGGAATTTATGGGCAGCATCAACAATGTCTTGATCGATATCAGAAAATGTCTTTAAAAAATCCTGCCAATAGGCAGCCAGCTCCTGGATATCATCACCATCAACAGGCTTATTTTCCTTCTTGCATGCCGCTAATCTGGCAATAAAATTTTGCCACCTGAAGATTAATTAAAACTAAGGGATCCGGATCTATTGAGGATGTCATCTTCCCTATTTCTTCTAAGCTGAAGCCGAAATTTTTCAAGGTGATGATCTGGTAAAGTCTTTTCACATCGTTTTCGTTGTAAAGACGATGACCGGAGGCCGTCATCTGACTGGGAATCAGCAACCCTATCTGGTGGTAATAGTGCAGGGTTCATACCGTAACTCCGCATAAATTGGCTAAATCACCTATCTTAATGAGGAATTCTTCCATCAGGCGCTCCTCCCTTTTCATTTTAGCAGAGATACAATATCTTTGGCAGCATACACATATTTTTTACCACAACCACTGCAGGCTGTCGCTTTCATCATAGCTTCTCCCCTTTCGTCGCCTCCCATTATATAACCTGACGTAAGGTAAGGTACAAGTTCCTTCCTTAAACTTCCATATATTGCATAAGCCGGGGTATGACAACTATAGCACAGCTTTCGTGCCGACAGTTGCTGACAGTTATAAAACAAGCATGGCAACGGCTGAGCAAAGGTGATCAAATAAGGAGCTGCCTTCAGCGACAGCTCCCATCTTTTAGTCTATAAGCATGAATCGTTTAATAGTTTTCTTTTCTTACTTCAAAATAACTCTGGGAATACTTACATACCGGGCAAACATCGGGGGCTTTCCTGCCCATGACAAGATGCCCGCAGATACGGCATTCCCACATGGCTTCTTCCCCTTTGGCAAAGACCTGCTGCATTTCCACGTTTTTCAGCAAGGCACGGTATCTTTCTTCATGGGCTTTCTCGATAGCACCCACTTTGCGGAATCTTGCCGCTAAATCCTTGAACCCTTCCGCTTCAGCATCCTTGGCAAAGCGGTCGTACATATCCGTCCATTCATAGTTTTCCCCTTCAGCCGCATGCAAAAGGTTTTCGGCGGTCCTGCCCAGATTGCCCAGCTCTTCATACCAGATGCGGGCATGTTCCTGCTCATTCCTTGCCGTATGCAAAAAGAGTTCGGCAATTTGATCGTATCCCTCTCTTTGGGCTATGGCGGCGAAATAAGTATATTTATTTCTGGCCTGGCTTTCTCCGGCAAAGGCGTCCAGAAGATTTTTCTCTGTTTTGGTGCCGGCGTAAGGATTGCCTGCACTCCCCTTCTCTTCTACCAGTTGAAATACGGAAGCGGGTTGTTTACAGATTGGACATTTAAAGTCCGCGGTTAATTCTCCTTCATGAAGGTAACCACAAATTGAACAACGATAGTGAGTCATTTTTTTCTCCTCCTGCCCTTTTGCCTGATTGGTTTTCAGTTTCGCTAATAATCTTGCCGCCGCTTCCCTGGGAAAATCCTCCCCTTGGGGGCTGTCCAGCAAGGATTGAAGAAAATCCTGAGCGTTGACGCTCTGAGGCAGCAGATACCCGGCTTCACGCAGAATATCTTCGGCCATGAGCCGGTTGGAGGCGCTTAAGGCTTCGGCAAACTGCCGCAAAATCGGGCTGCCTGATCGCTCCGCCACTTGGGCCGCGATCTTTTCCTGTTTGGTTTTACTTGCCGATAAAGATAACATGGCTCTTTTTACCGAAGGGGATTTTCCTTGCTGAGGAGGATATACCTCAGGCACAAAGGATATGGCGTGGGATGGGCAGGCGTCGACGCAGGCCCGGCATCCGTCCAGGCATTTGTCAGGGTCAATCTGACCTGTTTCTGTATCGGTTGCTCCTGTCGGGCAAACATAAAGACACAGGCAATCCTTGGTACAGAGATCAATATTTCTAATTGCAGGCATAGCTTGCTTACCCCCTTTTCACCTCAGTTATTTTTTTCCTGGGAACTTTGCACACCGGACAGATCGCAGGTGCTTCCTCACCTATGTAGACGAAACCACAAATTTCACAAACATAAACATGGGTGTTTGCCAATAAGGCCTCTCCTTGTTTCTCATAGCGATTGAGCAGGGAGTTCAGGATTCTGGTTACTTTTTCTCCCCAGACAAGTGCCCTGAGGGCCCCCCGGTCGGCAGCCCGGGCCGCAACACCATTGGCATGGGGATAGGCGGAATTCAAATCCTCTTCAATGAGTGCCAGAAGCTCCTTCAAGCTGCCTTCTTCTGCCCGGCTGTTCCTGCTGTTGTAGTACTCCGCTAATTGGTTAAACAGATCGACTTCTTCATTCCGATACTGCTTTTCACACCCTTTGGCCAGGTTTGAGCACAAAGCACTCAGTTCACCGAAGGATAACTCCCGCATATCCTCCCCATCATGCTCGTCACTTAACTCCTGGACAACGGTTGGAGCACCGCTTTGCTCCTGGAAGTCGGATTTCGTTGCACCACATAGGGGACATTCCCATTCTTCCTCAGGTACATCCGCCCACAGGGTGCCTGGAGCAATCCCTCTCTCAGGGTCCCCGGCGGCTTCATCATAGATATACCCGCATATAGAACATGCAAGCTTTCTCAAATTCTATACCCCCTTCAGCTATTTTATAATAATTATAAACTAGACAAAGCGATATTTCCAGTAATTTATTTATTTTTTTAAATTAATATCGTTTATATTTATTAAATGAAATTTTTTAAGTTTATCTCAACAAAGGACAATACTTTTGTATCCTTTCACTCTGAGCTGTTGATGTTCTGATGGTGTTGCAGTTCCATTTTTTGTGCAGAAATGGTACACTGATTTTTGAGAATCCGATATTACTTTTCTTATGCGAGGTGACAAGCATGCGTTATGGCCCTGATCCCAATGCCATCTATCCCAACGAAGCTATTAAAAGCCTTTGCTATATCAAAAATATCATTACCCGTCCCAATATCATGGTGGGGGATTATACCTATTATGATGATGATCAGGGGCCGGAAAAGTTCGAAGACCATGTGACACATCACTATGAGTTTTTGGGAGATAAGCTGATCATCGGCAAATTCTGTGCTATTGCCAAAGGAATAGAATTTGTCATGAACGGGGCAAACCACCGGATGTCTTCCGTCACTACCTATCCTTTTAACATCATGGGCAACGGCTGGGAGATCGCAATGCCTTCTTTGGCAGACTTGCCCTTTAAGGGGGAAACGGTAGTGGGCAATGATATCTGGATTGGACAGAATGTTACGGTCATGCCCGGCGTACATATCGGCGACGGCGCTGTTATCGCGGCCAACACCGTCGTGGTAAAAGATGTTCCCCCTTACCATATCGCCGGCGGGAATCCAGGCAAGCTCATCAAAAAGCGGTTCAACGACGATCTGATAAACTATCTGCTGGATTTGAAATGGTGGGATTGGCCGGCGAAGAAACTATTCCGCAATCTTGATGTTCTTTGCAGCTCTGATCTGGAAAGAATCAAGACGGTAAAAGATTTTTAACTTCTGCCCTCTGGTTTCAGCGCGTGCATAGTGCTGACAGAGAGTTACGGTGTTTTCATGGTTCTCATTTTGACATAAGAAAAAGCACTCCGATGGAGTGCTTGTATGCTATAATTATTCTGTAACAGAAAAGGCTTGCAGGGCGGTCGGCATTCCTCCGCAAAGGAGGTGATGCCGTGGAAGTGTATGAGGCTTTAATACTAATGATTTCTTTTGGAACATTAGTCGCTTTATTACTTACCTCCGATAAACGGAAATAGACCGCCACAACTGCAAAGGTTCGCGGTCTATCCGTTTGACCTTTAGCCGACCACACTTCAAGCGGCTGTTGCCAGGAGTCATGTTTGCCCATGACTCCTGTTTGATTCCAGTATACCACATTTTGAACGAGAATATCACTATTGATCGTTTTTGTAAAATACTTTTTATGTTTCCTGTTTACGATACTTTATTGGCTTTTTCATTATGTCTGATTTCGTGGCCTAATCATTTTCTGAGCGATCATCCTATCTTAATTATAGATTCCCTGGCGTTCAGAACGATAACGCGAGCCATTGACTTAATCTGAAATTTGTATATTATGGGTTTATTACGCGTATATTACGCACAGAAAATTAGACTTTTTACAAGCAATTAAACCCTTGAAAAGCCTGAAATATACTTTATTTTACTTTCACCGTTTTTTAATCCCATTTTAATTTTCAGCAAACGATCCTTAAAGTTTTTTGGGTTAGAATTCAAACATAGCCAGTTGAAATACCAAAAAACAAGGAGGAACCCATGATGACACTTTTAGAAAAAGTAGAAAAACTATGCTCAATGGGCAATATAACTTTTGAAGAGGCTAAAGCTGCTCTGGATGCCGCTAACGGTGATCTGCTGGACGCCATCATCTATCTGGAAAAGCAGGGCAAAATCCACGCCCCTGCCGGCGGTGGTTATTACAACAGTGAAAAAACCGTCGATGCCCATGTGGTCTCCTATCAGGCCAAGGATTGGAAACACCAGAATCATGGCAGCGACAAGGAGAATCCTTTCCTTTCTTTCTGCAAGGACGCCTGGAAGCTTTTCGTAAAACTTCTGCGCAAGGGCAACGCGAATTCCTTCGAAGTGCTCCACGGTGAGGAAGTGAAGGGCTCAGTTCCCATTACAGCTCTGGTCCTGCTTCTGATCTTCGCCTTTTGGGTGACCATTCCCCTGATGGTGATCGGGTTGTTCTTCGGCTTCCGTTATCGTTTTGTGGGAACTGATATTAAAGGCACCACCATCAATGATGCCATGGACAGCGCAGCCGATGCCGCTGAAAACCTCAAAAAGTCCATGGATAAATAATATTTTTGAAAAGGGTGGGACTTCCCTTGAGCCAAACTATCCTGATTATTGAGGATGAAGAAAAAATTGCCCGCTTTGTAGAGCTTGAGCTTGGTTATGAAGGGTATACTGTAACCAAGGCCTTTGATGGCCGAACAGGGCTTGAGCTGGCGGAAACCGGCCGGTTTGACTTAATCCTGCTTGATGTCATGCTGCCTAAATTAAACGGTACGGAGGTTCTGCGGAGAATCCGCCGGACCTCTGCCGTCCCCATCATCATGCTTACGGCCCGGGACAGTGTCATGGATAAGGTCTCCGGCCTGGACAGCGGGGCCAATGATTATATCACCAAACCCTTTGCCATCGAGGAACTTCTGGCCCGGATCCGCAACGCTCTGAGAAACACGGCCCCCCTATCCTCTACAGAGGTTCTCTCTGCTTCCGGTCTGGAACTCGATGCCGACCGCCGCACCGTGACCATGAGAGGCAAGCCCGTTGATTTAACCAAACGGGAATTCGACCTCTTGCACTTTCTCCTGAAAAACAAAGGAATCGTCCTCTCCCGGGAATCCCTTCTGGAAAATGTCTGGGGCTTTGATTTTGCAGGAGACACCAATGCTGTGGATGTCTACATACGCTTTCTCCGCGGAAAAATTGACGAAGTGTTCAATGTTAAATTTATTCACACCGTCAGAGGAGTAGGATATGTGATTAAAGATGACCAATAAATCCCCAACCCGTCCTCCTGGCCGCATTCGTAACAAAATGCGGTTTTCCATCGTCTGGAAACTGAATATCAAGCTCTTCTTCCGGTTGTTTTGGATATTTATAAATCTGAACATCTGTCTTATTCTTATATCCGCAGTCGGGCTGTTTGTCCATGCTGAACAGACCGCAGGAACAGTTGCTGAAAAGCTGACTCAGGCAGGACCGCCGCCCCCTCTGGAGGTGGACGATTGGCTTGAGCTTACCCCAATTCGTATTGAGCATAGTGCCGCAGAACCGGAGGGATTCCGCATTCCTTCCGGGATACAGGCTTACCTTCCCTCTTTGACCGCTCAGCAGATCAGGAGTATTGACCTGCCGCCCCGGGGAGAAGGTCTGGGGATTTGGGGACGAATTCAGCAGGTAAGCTATAATGTGGCCCTGCCCATGGACGACAGTTTTTACCTTCTCTCCTACCGCCCTGTGCAGACGATCAGGATCTTAGCGGCCATGTTCGGGATTATGCTCTTGATCGAAGGGATCACCTTGCTCAGAAGCATTGCTTCCGGTGCCAGGGTCATCCGCCGTACACTCCAGCCTATTGAGCAATTGGCCGAAACTGCCCGGAATTTAAGTCATGAAGGGATTTTCTCACCGGAACAGCTCAAGGATTTGGCGGGCAAACTGGATGATATCAATGCCACACATCTGGATACGCGCATTTCCGTGGACGAAACCCAGAGCGAGCTGCAAAGCCTGGCCGCTGCTATCAACGGTATGCTGGACCGTATTAACGAATCCTACCGCTCTCAGGCGCGTTTTGTCTCCGATGCCTCCCATGAACTCAGGACCCCGATCTCCGTGATTCAAGGCTATGCCAATCTGCTGGACCGCTGGGGTAAAAAGGATGAAAAAACGCTCCAGGAATCCATCGATGCCATCAAAAATGAGACTGCCCATATGAAGACCCTGGTGGAACAGCTCTTGTTTCTCGCCCGGGGGGACAACAATACTATGGCTCTGCAAATCGAGTCCTTTGAATTATCCGCTCTTGCCCAGGAGATTCTGCGGGAAACCCAAATGATCGATGGGGGGCACGAATACTCCACCATACTTACTCCCGTTTATATCAAGGGAGATAAAGGCCTGATTAAGCAAGCCACCCGGATCCTCATGGACAATGCTATGAAATATACCCCTGCCGGAAAGCAGATCACCCTCTCTGTTTCCAGCAAGGATAACTTGGCCCGCCTCACGGTTCAGGACGAAGGAATCGGCATTGAACCGGAAGCGGTTCCTTTGATTTTCGATCGGTTCTTCCGCACCGATGAGTCCCGCACCCGGGCCACCGGCGGCTCAGGGCTGGGCCTGGCCATTGCCAAGTGGATTACGGAACGGCACGGCGGGCACCTGGAAGTTCTCAGCCGGCTGGAAGTCGGCACCCGGATCTCCATCGTTCTGCCCATGGTCCCGGAAGGGGAAGTTCACAAAGGGTAAATATGAAGCGGCCTTATTCCACTTTTATCGTGAAATATAGGCCGCTTCTTTAAGCAAAAGAAGCCGCTCACCACTGTGATAACGACTTCTTTATACCTTTAAAAATTCTTTTTTCGGCCTCACATTATACTGCCGATGCATTACTTTTTAAAGGCTTAATGGTTTATAAATGTATCTGTATCGGCTCTATTTTCACCCCGATATCCAGGGGCTTGGCACTGAAGAGACTGGTTGTGACGATGCCGTCCACCCCGGTTTCCGCATAGTCCCTGACATTGGCTTCATTGATGCCGCCGGCAGCCAAAGCAACCACGTGGGGAAATTCCGCTCGCAAATACTTCACCGCATTTTTAAGCTCTTCGCTCTTTAGTTTATCGAACTGGATCCCGTCCACACCGGCCTGGCAAAGGCTGACTGTTTGTTCCAGTGACCCGGCCTCCACGATGATCTTCTTTTCGCAGCATTCTCCTTTGATCTCCGGCAGCTTTTTCAGCAAAGCTTCAAACCCACCGATCATATTCATATGCTGCTTGAAAATCAGGATCGTTTCGGAAATACCCAGTCTGTGGGGCAGAGCGCCGCCAACCATGATGGACTTGGTGGTCAGGGCTTTGGTACCGGGAAATCCTTTGCGGGTGGTCAGAACAGCTACCTTGGGGTTAATGCTTTTCGCATCATCCACCATTCTTCGTGTCTTGGTGGCGATTCCTGAGCAATGATCCAAAATGTTTTGCCCCACCTTCCAGGCCATATTCAGATCCTCGGCTCTTCCTTTCCCGGAGATCAACACTTCCCCTTGTTTGACCTGCTGACCGGAGGGGATGAAGCGGTCCGTCTCGATATGCAAATGATCGAAAATCTGCCTGACTTCCTCAGTTCCGCACACCACGGCCTCTTCCCTGGTAAAATACGCGATGCTCCCCTGCTGTTCCCTGATTCCCAAGGTCCAGCTGGTCAGGTCAATATAAGGAACATCTTCCTTGAGCCAACGGTCTATTTCATCACGAGTTAAGTACAGCATAGTGAAACCTCCTCATAATAATGATTTATTCTCTGTTCAGCCCCAAAAACCGATTGACTTCCTCATCGCTGTCCTGGACAAAGAGTTCCGTGCTCCGGCGGATACGTTTCAATTCCCCTTTGATCATGATTCCGATCCGGTCCGCCATGCTCTGGGCTTCCTTAAAGTCATGGGTTACAAAGAGAATGGTACAGCCAAAAAGCCGGTGGATTTCTTTCACCTGCCGGTACATGGTTTCCTTGGTAGCCGGGTCCAGGGAAGAAAAGGGCTCATCCAGCAAGAGAATCCTGGGGTTCAGGATAAGGGCCCTGGCGATAGCCGTCCTTTGCCGTTCCCCGCCGCTTAGGGTTCCGGGGTACTGTTTCAGAATCGAGCTGATGGCGAGAATTTCCGCCATCCGATTTACCTCATCCTTGATGGTCTGTTTTTCCTTCTTTTGCATTCTCAACCCATACCCGATATTATCGGCTACCGTCATGTGGGGAAATAAGCCAAAATCCTGGTACACGAAACCAATGCCCCTTTTCTCCAGCGGCACTTCGGCGATATCCTGACCCTGAATATATATCTGTCCGGAGCGGCCCCGATAAAAACCTGCTATGGATTCCAGAAGCACGGTTTTTCCTGAGCCGGTTTTCCCTAAGACTCCGAAAATTTCCCTTTCGTGGATCATCAAATTGATGGGCTGCAATTTAAATTTTCCTAATTCAAGGGAGTAGTCCCTGATTTCAACAAGTGGGTTCACTGCCAATACACGTCCTTCATCCGGCTTGCCTGAAGGTTTTTCCTCTCCAAGCGGCTTGTTGCAAAAAGCGATACAAAAGAAATGAGCAGGATGATGATGGCGGAAGCCATCGCCGCTCCGATATCCCCTGTGGCCATATTCAGATAGATGCTGGCCGGCAGGGTTTCCGTCTTCATTCTGGTCGCGCCGACCACCATTAAGGTGGCACCGAATTCGCCAAGGCCCCTGGACCAGACCAGAATCATGGCGGAGATCACCGCATTGCGGGCCAGCGGCAAGGTAATCGTCACAAATCTTTGCCATCGGGAAGCACCCAGCATTCCGGCAATGATCTCCAGCCGTTCATCCAGTTCTGCAAAGGCTGTCTTGAGCAAACGGATCATATAGGGCAGATTGACGATGATCTGTGCCATAATGATCCCGTTCTTATCAAATACCACCCTGAAACCCATATCTCTCAGTGCTTTGCCGAATTCCGAGGAAAAGATGAGCAGCAGACACAAGCCCAGAACCAAATAGGGCATGGATAAAGGCAGCTCAATAATAATCTGGGCTATTTTCTTAAAGGGAAAGGAGCCCCTCGTCAGTGAGTACGCGGTGGGCACAGCAAGCACAAAGCAAACAAAAGTCGAGATGCTGGCTGTATACAGGCTTAATTTCACTGCAAACCTCACTTCTTCTGAGAAAAAGGCTTCCCCAAGGTATGGGAAGCCTTTAATAAGGATAGACAAGATTGCCGCAGAAATAAAGGCAACAACACTCAGTGTCACAGCAGCAGTCAAAACATCGAACAGACTATACAGGGAAAGCTTCTTTTTCATGGCAACCTCTTAAATCCTTAGTTTACCACTTCATATCCGTATTTTTCCCAGATGCTTTTGGCTTGATCAGTATCAAGGAATTTCAGCAGGGCTGCGGTGGTCTCCGTATTCTTGCTGAAGCTCAACGTGGCTGCCGGAATTTTTTTGATCTGGGTGTCCAAATCCGTGGTATTGACGATCTCGATCCCTGACCCGCTGACATTTTCTTTCCAGACGATAATAGCATCGCATTGATCAACAGATAGGGCTGTGATCATTTCCGGTGCGGTAGCCGTTCTGGCAATGACATTGACCTCTGCCAGCACGCCTAAATCGGTGAGGGCTTTATTGGCAATTTTGCCTATGGGCGTAGCCTCCGCATCCCCCAGGACAACTTCCACATCTTCTTTCGTCAGATCTTTCAGTCCGGTGATCTTCAGGGGATTGCCGCTTTTGACGGCCAGGACGGGAATATGTTTGACAAGCTCTTTGCTGGCGGCCACAACATCTTTGACAGGATTAAGCTCTTCCACAGAACCGGCTATAAAGAGATCCCCCTCCTGAGTGGTCTTGATTTGGGTCTGGATTTGGGCCGCATTGGCGTAGGCCACTTCAACTTCAACCCCGCTCTCTGCTTTGAAGGCTTCGGCAATTTCACCAAAAGGCTTGGTCATTCCCGCCCCACAGTATACGAAAAGGGGTTTCCCGCTCAAGGATTCCGCTGGGCCTGCCTGACCCCCGGGAACCTCTGCCGGCTTGCTGCTGCAAGCTGTCAGAAAAATCAAGGCCAGGCACAAAACGCTGACGATTGCCAAGTATTTATGTTTTTTTAACATTTCTTCTCACCTCTTCTTATCTTTTAAATTAACATAACATAACCAAACATAAAAATAAATACTTAAATATTATTTATATTTTTATTGAGTTACATCCGGTTTATTGGCTTTTTGCCGATCACAGCGAAGCCCTGCACCAGAACTGCTTCCCTTACTTTTTCTTATGCACAAAAAAGGATGCATACTCTTCGTCGCTTACATCGTAATTATAAAACTCTGAGAAGAAATACTTGGTTTCCTCTTTCAGATCGATGTCCTTGGTATATTCCGGATAGAGGGTCTGGGCCAGCCACATAAACCCTAGGGGAGCTTCAGGAGAGGGACGGTCCCACCAGAAAGCGGCAATCGGACACTCATAGACGGCTTTGTTCTTGATGGCTGTTAAGTTCTGAATCCGGTTGTCCTGAAGGAATCCCGCCGTTCCGTTTCCTCCCTGGGTGATGATGACATCAGGATCAGCGGCCAAAACCACTTCCACATTGACGTCACCGGTGGTTCCTTTGCTGATGGCACTGACGCCACCGGCTTCTTCGATGAAGGTCCAGGCCCAGTCACTGGTATTGGCTTTGGTTATATCAGCCCCGGTATAATAGACAACCTTGCGCTCACTCTCCGGTACCTTGGCCAGCATTGTGTCCAGCGCAGCCAGTTTTTCGTCCCAGTAAGCCACCAGCTTTTTGGCCTGCTCTTCGTTGCCCATGATTGCCCCGATATTGAGAAATTCCTGCTTCAGAGTATCGATGGCTGCCCAGCCAATCCACATGGTATAGGTGGGAAATCCGGCTTCTTCAATCTTTTTGTTCCCCTCCGGAGAGCTGACTCCTACAAAGACCATATCCGGATCAGCCTTGATGATCTCTTCAATATTGACTTCATTGAAGGAGCCCGGGTCGATCACTGTTTCATATTGAGGGAACATCTTTTTCAGCTGAGGAAAACTCTTCATGGTGGGTTGGGCGACAATAGCGTCGGCAAAGCCGAGGACTGTCATTTCATGGGTGGCGCCTCCGTAACAGGTAATAGCTATCTTCTCCACCTTATCCGGGATCTTGACTTCTCTCCCTTTGGCATCGGTTGCGGTTCTTTCAGCTGCGGCGGGGGCTGGATTCCGGGCAGAATCCCCTGCCGGGCTGCATCCGGCTAAGGTGCTGACCATCAATAAGACGGTCACCAGCAAAACGGCAAAATATTTCCTCACACTCCACACTCCTTGTCTACTTGTTCTAAAACATCCTGATGGTGTACTTATAGGTACCGGACTCCCCCTCTCCTGCATACGGATTGCTCAACACCTGATAGAATCTGTCCCCATCCGTGATGCCGGAGGTTGTAATATAATTAATGCCACCTCCTTGCAAAAATTCCGGAATCAGCTGGGCACTGGGACCAAACATGCCGATCACCCGTGCTTTCCGGGCATAACGAATCAAATCCCTGTAAGTGCCGTTCACCAAGGTGGAGCCGCTTATCAGCACGATATCCGCATCCGCCAGCAAGGTTTGATTTTCCGCCGCCCCGTGAAAGCGGATTCCCGGCGGCCCATAGTCAATCGTCCTGCCAATGGACACGGTCCGCAGGCTGCTTAAGAAACGCATATCACAGATATCTATGACCGGGCAGCGGGCCAGGGTTTCTTTGATCAGTGCGCCATAGCCTACCAAAACCACCCGATCCTCAGCATTAATAAATTCCAAATTGTCGAATTCCACAGGTTGGAACCCCCGCTTTTTTAACTGTTCCGCCTGATTAAGGGGATAGGAAAGGGTATTCAGTACGGCCAGGCAGGCAGCCCGCATTTGAATATCTGTTTTCGCCAGAAGCTCTTCCGCTAAGGCCAACAAGCTTTTGCCCACGAAGCGCTGGAGAGGCAGCAAAACATCCGGATCGCGCAATGGGTAGACCGCATGCTCGCCGTCAAAATGAAAGGCCCTTCCGATTTGCCCATTATCCCCCATAGCTACCGTCCATTTAGGGAAGTAGCCCAGTTGGGTTAATCTGCCCGGCTTTAATCCCTCCTGCCTGTATAAGTCCAGAATTTGCAAGTATGCTTTCTCCATAATGAACTCCCTTCAAGCTGATCGATTCTCCTCCAGAAGTTTCTCAGTTTATAAGCGGGCCAGACAAGCATTGCGGGAAATCTGTTCAACATAGGGAATCTTGACCTCGGTTTGATACAATTCGGTCAAGGTCTCTTCATTGATTATTTCCTGGGCTTTGCCCACTGAAAAACGCCCGTTTTTCTCCAAGATTCCCACCAGCCCTTCCAGCATCATGGCCTGGTCGGGGTTATGGGTGGTCATGATGATGGCATAGCCCCGTTCCGCCAATTCCTTAATCATCCGGACAGTTCTTAATTGGTTGCCAAAGTCCAGGGCTGAAGTGGGTTCGTCCAGCATAATGATTTGGGGCTCCTGCACAATCACCCGGGCAATGGTGGCCTGCTGCCGCTCCCCTCCGCTCACATCGGTGTATGGCCGCTGAGCCAGATGGGAAATCCCCATGGCCGCAATGGCCGCATCCGCTTTGGCGAAGTCTTCCCGGCCCGGCATGCGGAAGGTGCTGATATAAGGAGCACGGCCCATCACCACAAAATCCCGTATGGAATAACCATAGGCCGGGTTATGGATCTGGGGAACATAGCCAATATAGCGGGCTATGGCTTTGCGGTTCATTTTCGGCAAAGGTATCCCTTCGATGCGGATACTGCCCCGATTCAAGGTATTAAACCCGGCGATACAGTTCAGCAGCGTCGATTTGCCGGCACCGTTAGGCCCGATAATGGACAGTATCTGCCCCGGGGAGATCGTAAAGTTAACATCTTTGAACACAGTCTTGCCGCCAGGGTAAGCGAAGGCTGCCTGATTGACTTCCAATAAGCTGTTCATTTTATTTTCATCCTCTGCTTAAATAATAGCCAACCGTAGAGAGGTGCACCGATGAATCCGGTGAGAATGCTCAGGGGGATTTCACCGCTGGTCACAGTGCGGGCAACCGTATCGACCACCAGCATAAATGAGGCTCCCACGAAGATGGATAAGGGAATGACCCGGGTATTATCCGGCCCAACCAGCATACGGCAGAGATGGGGAACAACCAGGCCAATCCAGCCTACAGTACCGCTGATGCATACCGCACAAGCCGTAGTGATGGTGGAACAGACAATGGCCAGGCCGCGGATCACCCTGATATTAATCCCTAAGGAACCGGCCTCTTCATCTCCTAGAGAGAGAATATTGATGCGCCACCGTACGGCTATCAATAAGGCCATGCTGATCAGCATCGCCGGCACAATCATCATGACGTCACCCATGGAGGTGGTGGCCAAGCTGCCCATTTGCCAGAAAACGATCTCCGGCAGCTGGGTTTCCGGGTCTGCCACATATTTCAGCAATCCTAGAGCGGAGCTCATAAAGCCGGCGACAATAATTCCCGCCAGCACAAGAATTAAGTTGGAGCTGTTTCTCAGCAACTTGGGAATGGTTGTGGTAATGGCCACGGCCAGCAGCCCGCCCAGGAGGGCACAGATCTGAATTCCCCCTGCATCCAGGCCGTTTAAGATGGCCAAGGCCGCTCCCACACAAGCGCCGGAGGACACCCCCAAAAGATCGGGAGAGACCAGGGGATTTTTGAATATTCCCTGATAGGTTGTCCCGGAAATGGAAAGACCGGCTCCTACTAATAAAGCGGCGAAAACCCGCGGCAACCGCACCTGAAAGACCACATCCGCCATGGCGTCGGTCCAGGTCTGCTGCAAATCCCCAAAGGCGGAAAGCAGTATTTTCACCACATCAATTATGGACAATTCATATCGGCCCAGGCAAAGAGCGGTCAGGCTTAAGGCAACGGTCAAAACACCGGTCCCCAGAATGGCACCCAGCTGCCAAGGCTGATTATTGGTTCCCTTCAATTCGATGATCAGCACCCCACATCAAATAGCTTTCAAAAAAGTAGTCATCTTATCCTGTGCCGGTGATTCCCTTTTGACTTCGCAAGACAGCATCTCAAAATAGTTCCGGTCAAAGCGCAGCAGACCGTCATCCCGCATCTTGCCCAGCTCTTTGGACATGGCACTGCGGTTTAAACAAAGAAAATCCGCCAATTCCTGTCTGGAAAAACGGATAGTGAAGCTGTTTTCTCCCTTTTCCTGAACACAGTAAGAGAAAAAAGCCAGCAATTTTCCCCTGATACTCCGTTGTGATAAGCATTTGAGTTTGCGGCTCTGAGTGACCGCCTCCGCCGCAATAATTTTCAGGAGATTTTCCAGCATCTTGCCGCGAATACTGCAGCTTTTATTGCAGTTCGTATAGATCGTTCCGCAATTCAGCAATAGAATCTCCGACGGCTCCGCGGCGATAAAGGAGGTGAGATAACTGGGCCTTTGGGCACAGACACAGCTGCCGGCCATGGTATCCCCCTGGTGCAGTTCCGCCAGAATGCTCCTGTTCCCGAAAGCATCATCATCCTCGATATACACCCTTCCCTGCAGAATAACGCCCATGGAAACAGCGGGTTGACCCGCCTCAAAAACTTTTTCACCCTTTTTGTACCTCTGCACCCTGGTCAGCAGGCATTTGCCAATCTCCTGGAGCTCATCATCGGAAAAATGACTCAGAAATTCCACCGAACGCATTGCGGAAAGACAGTCTGCCATCCTTTTTCCCCCTTCTTCTCCTCTAAGGCCTCTACGGAACCCTTGGTTACCAAAAGCAAAAACAATAGCAAAAGCGCACTTTCGCTCACAATCGAAAATGCGCCTAAAATCCCATCATTCTGGGTCTTTGCACCTTTCTTTCCTGAGGCATCCCAGACAGGATACCCCTTTGCGGGAGGCCGGTACATTTCTATGCCGACCCTGTGAGCCTTTGCTCAGATCGCCCCCGCATAGCATGGCTTTAGCGGGAAACGATTCGAAAGATTTCACTATTCTGTTGGGTCTCTATTCAATGGATTATGACACAACCGCTCATAACATAAATAATTATAACAGGAATGGTTATAAAGCTAACAAACTCAACACAATATTCTCTGATATAAGCAAGTATAACACAACTCCCGGTCCATGTCGGTTGCATTTCCAACAGATTTCCAGCAAATACCCCTGCATCCCTAAATATATTGCAAAATAAATTTAGCGATGCGCAGGGGCATTGAGAGCTAATCCTTCTCTCTTTTAAGGAACTCTTTCATCTGCTGTTCGCTTTCGGCAGATAAGGCATCCTTCAGATAATGCCGGGTCGGCGTTTGTTGTGCCTGATAAGCCTCGATGACCTGTTTATTGGCCATTATGACTTCTTCCTTCAAATCTCGGGCGGATAATAAGGCGCACCCTGCCCCTCTGATAATGATCTGCTGCAGGCCATCGGAGGTAGCCACGGTGATCTTATACTTTTTCTGATGATCATAAGCAAACCTTTCAATATATTGATCCGCGGTTTGCGCTTCTTTGGTATAGACCATCAGGATATTATGATAATCGATGGCTTCCTCGGGATGCCCCTGAACACGATAAGCATCGAAGACGACGATAATCCGGCACTTGCGAATCCCCTGATAATTGCTTAGGATATCAAGCAGCCTTATCCTGGCTCCATCCATATTATCCTGGGCAAGCTCTTTCAGTTCCGGCCAGTCAAAGATAATATTATAGCCGTCCACAAGAAGATATTCTTCCTGGCTTTCTTTAGGTTTGTTTAAATCGGCAGGTGGTCTATAATAGCTTTCCACAGCTTTTTTCCGTTTCTGCCAAAGGGATTTTTTGCCTTGGTTGGCATAATAGGTCTGGTTGAGGATCCTGTCGATCTCCTCCGGGTCGATCCACCTTTCCTCGGCATAGGGTATCTGCAGATGAGACTCTGCATCTATGAATTCACTCTCTTTGGCGAAATAGCTTTCCACATGCATATATTCCTTGACTTGATACCAGGGGACCAAATAGCCGGAACCCTGGGCACAAAATACGGAATCGGCAGGATTATCCACATCCCTTTCCGGGTCGTACCCGGCCATAGCTATGACCTCATCCGGATTATGGCAGGGTTCATAACCCTTCAGGCTGCAAAAAAGCCTGCCCAGACCTTTGCTGTAAGCCATGACCTCCTGCTGATAGTTTCTCATTGTCGCCACGGGGGCACTGCCGGTAAGAGTTGCCCGCTCCCCTTCTATCCGGGCAAGCTGGCAGGTTCCATGCATTTTTTCCACATCGTTCATGGCCCGTCCCACCATTTTTTCCGGCAATTCCAGCTGAAAAGCATAATAAGGCTCCAACAGGATGGACTCCGCTTCCATTAACCCCTGACGCACCGCGCGGTAGGTGGCCTCTCTGAAGTCGCCGCCGTCTGTATGCTTGGTATGGGCCCGGCCTGACACTAAAGTGATTTTTAGATCGGTAATCGGTGACCCTGTGAGAACACCCTTATGAACTTTTTCTTCCAGATGAGATAAAACGAGTCTTTGCCAGCTTTTGCTTAAGCTATCCTCACTGCATTGCGCTCCGAACTGAAGGCCGCTTCCCCGCTCACCCGGCTCCATTAATAGGTGGACCTCCGCATAATGCCGCAAGGGTTCAAAATGCCCTACTCCTTCCACAGCATTGCCAATGGTTTCTTTATAAACAATCCTCCCTGATCCGAAGGACACCTCCAGGCCAAACCGGCTCCGGATCAGGCTTTGCAGGATTTCCAGCTGGACCTCACCCATCATCTGCACCTGGATCTCCCTGAGCTCTTCGTCCCAGACCACCTGCAGGCCCGGATCCTCTTCCTCCAGCTGGCGCAGCTTAGGCATCATCACCCGGGGATCACAGCCTTCCGGAAGGATCATCTGATAAGCCAATACGGGTTCCAATAAAGGGGAGTGGGCGGCGGTCTCTGTGCCTAAGCCTTCTCCCGGTTTGGTTAGCGTAAGCCCTGTTACCGCACAGACCGAACCGGCTTCCACTTCATTGACTGCCTCGAATTTCTTCCCGGAATAGATGCGAATCTGGTTAACCTTTTCTTCCCATACACCATTGCTTAAACTCTCCCTTACCTTGAGCCTTCCGCCGGTGATCTTCAGATAGGTAAGGCGATTGCCCTGTTCGTCCCTGCCTATTTTGAATACTTTAGCCCCAAAGCTTTCCGGATAGGCCGGCAGATGAGCATAGTCCACAATACCCTGAAGCAATTCCTCTACACCCTCCAGCTTTAAAGCGGAACCGAAAAAGCAGGGGTACACTTTACGCTTCCTAATCCCTTCCCTGATCAGGGGAAGCTCAATATGTCCCGTATCCACATAGGCGTCCAGCAGCATTTCATCACACATGGCCAATTGATCATAAAAATCAGTGGATTCAGGTTGTCCAAAGTCAATGCAGCCGTCGCTGAGTTGGCTTTTTAATTCATTGATCAGCTTTTCTCTGTCTGTGCCCACCTGATCCATTTTATTGATGAATAAAAAGACCGGTGTCTGATAAATATCCAGCAAGTGCCATAAGGTTCTGGTATGACCCTGTACCCCATCGGCCCCGTTGATCACCAAAACGGCATAATCCAGCACCTGGAGGGTTCTTTCCATCTCCAGGGAAAAATCCACATGACCGGGGGTATCCAATAAAGTGATTTGAGTATGAGCCACTTCCAGTAGGGCCTGTTTGGAAAAGATGGTAATCCCTCGGGCCCGTTCCAGTTCGAAGGTATCCAGATGAGCGTCTTTATTATCCACTCGGCCCATTTTGCGAATGGCACCGCTCAAGTAAAGCATACTTTCCGATAGGGTTGTCTTGCCCGCGTCCACATGGGCACATAGGCCAATGACCAATTTTTTCATCTATATTTATACCCTTCGCTGTCCATAGTGTTATCTATATAATAACAGCAAGCGGGAATTAAATAAATTGTCTATTAGTCGCTAATATTTGGGGGAAGTTTCAAAGAGAGGCTATGCTAAACTTCAAGGCTTATGGGGATTTAGAGGTTTGGACGCTGTTTGCGTGGCAATCGGCATGCAGGCACTTTCCTGAATCAATAAGCATACGAATATTAGTGAATTCGTAATCACCTCGTTGAAAGGAGCCTACGGCAGATGAATGACAAGTATACTTCCAGGTTTATTACTACCTCCGATGCTCAAACTGACTCCATGATTTTCAAACTGCGTTCAACATGGTGGAGCCGGTTTTATGAATATGCCTGGGCGGCATCCTTTGCCGAACCGGAAGCAACCGTGCTCGATGCCGCCTGTGGTATCAGCCACCCTTTTAAGTTTTTCTTATCCGAAAATTGTGCCCATGTCTACGCCTGTGATATCGATGAACGCATTCTTCATCCTGGATCGATCATTCAGGAAATCACGGCTGACCTGGGCTATGAAGCTGCTCAAGCCATCCACCCCGGATATTTTGAACGTATTCACTTTAGTCAGGCAAACCTGGCTCAACTACCCTACTCTGAAAGCATGTTCGATACAATATTCTGTATTTCGGTTTTGGAACATCTTGATCTTCCTACCCTTCGGTCAGCACTGCAGGAATTCAAGCGTATATTAAAACAAGATGGTCTCATTATCCTGACCTTTGATTACCCTGTAATTAACCTGACCCTACTGCAAACTGAGATCCAGCAGCAAGGACTATCCTTTTATGGTTCCGTGGATTTCACCCTCCCTGCTGATGCTATCACCGGATATGACTTAAACTGTTTCCGGGCTGTTTTGACCAAAAGCCGCTGACAATCAGCGGATAACCTTCAGAGGCTTTTTCGGGGGCGGCCACACCTTAATCGTCTCGGCAATTGTCTCAAGCAGCTTCTGAGCCTCTTTTCTTTTTTGCTCTTTCAGATTCCCGTCAAGATAATGCAGATTGGTAAGGGCTGTGGTCAGGTCAAAAAAGGCGGTGCTAATGGTTTTACAGCAGGTGTCACAACGCTCCACATATTTAGCTGGAGCATTGGGATCTATTTCTGTTTTGAGGTTATGCGTCGGCATGGCGGCATTACTTTCCAGGGGAGCACTGCCGGTACTGCCGACTGAGGAGGATGCACCGGCAGCGGGGGATTCCCTTTGGGCATTCTCCGGAAGAAGAGACTGGACCATCAAACTGGAGATTGCATTGTTGATCCCCTCCAGCCCTTTTTTGAGGGCTTTATTTTCCTGCTGGATCTCCTCACTCTCCTGCTTGGCCAGATCTCTGTCTTTTAGAGCCTGCTGCAATTCCAGCTTGGTCATGCCGGTCACATCGTTCTGGGCCAGGAATTCTTCCCGTTCCTCTCCCGGCAGACCCAAGAGGAGGAGGGCCTGAGTGTAAGTCAAATCGCGCACTGGTGCGTGATTTGACAGACCCGGCTCGTCCGGGAAGCTTGCCCCATACTCTTCGTAGAGCTGCATCAGCCTTCTGGCAGTACTCAGGGAATATCTCACCGACTCCTCCAGCCACTTCTCCCATTCCCCGTGGTTGACCAAACTCTTCGCTTCCTTGAGCCGACGGCCGATTTCCACGGCGCTGGCCAGCAGAATTTTCCGGGTTTGCCGGGTAATCATAGTTATTTCAGCCGCGATCACCTGCGGCGTCCGTTCAGTGGATAAATCATTCACGATCCATTTCCCGCCCTTTCATCAATCAATCTAATCCAGAATATGCCAGGCGGTAATAAATCGTGAAGTTCATGGGCGAAAAGCAGGGCTCATCAGCCACTATGGCTGGGGCTGATTTTTTCTGCCGAGACCTTGTCCAGAATGTCCCAGATGGCTGCCGGCTGGGCCGGTTTAGTCAAGACGCGGAGCGGCGACACGGCTTTAAAATCCTCCTGCTCCTCCGACGCTGTTATAAAAACGATGTGACACACTTTATTGCGCTTCCTTATATAAGAGGCAGTCTCAAGACCGGTGATGTTTTTCATCCGGTGATCGAGAAAGAAAAGGTCAAATAGCTTAGGGTTCTGGTTGAATTTCTCCAGCAGTTCTTCCCCGCTGCTGAATTCATAAAGGTTAAACTTGATTCCGAATCTGCTTTCATAGTCCTGAATGATAAGTTTTACATACGCTCGCTGAAGTGCACCATCATCACATAGGCTAATAGTCAACCCGGCGCTCAGCATGGCTTCCGCCGGGCCTTTCTCCTTGGCCCTTGGCCGGTTCCTGCTCTGCTATCCATAACTCTATTTCCCCCTTTTCCGCCCAGCGCCGGACCGGACCCCCATCATGGGCCCGCTTCCGGCAGCCTGGCGGTGATCAGGGGAAATTAAAAGACGCATGCAAGGGTTTATCCCTACACATGCGCCTGAAATCATACTGTCTCATGTTTACTGCTCTCAAGTCGCACACAATCAGCACTCCCCTGAGCGGCAGTCCGATTATACCCCCTGGCCAACCGTACTGTTGTACTGGAGCGAAGGGCATTGTATAATGGATCTGTCGTCGCGGACAGCTTGCTGTTACGTGTAGGTGCTCCGACACCTTGCGCGTGCCTGGAAGTGTTGGTAGCACTTTCGGGCCGCGGCGGCCTTTTAATTTCCACCTGTATCCATTATAGGGGTATTGGGAGGGAATTACAAGCCACGTGATGGTGAGGCAGGAACTTTATATCTGCTTGCTTCATACCGGATAGCTCAGGCCCTTGCTGTAGAGCCCGACCGGCTTCTTGCCTTTAAATAATTATTGTGGTAAGAATTTAAAAATCAACGAAATCGATTCTTACTTCAATATGCTGGCTGCCGTTCCTGGGATTGTATTACAAATATTGTTATGGTAACATAAAAATTGGGAGGGATAAGCAATGGATAAGTTGGATATTATTTTGGAAAAGTTAGAAAAGCTAGAAGCTGGACAAAAAGAGCTACAAGCCGGACAAAAGGAGCTACAAGCTGAACAAAAGGAAATGCAAGCTAACCTGGATAGAATGGAAATTGATATCCTCTCACTGAGGATGGATAACAAATCTATCCATCGAAAACTTGATGTGATTGCGTCGGCGGTAGTCGATGCCCAGGAAGATATTACAATGTTAAACGCTCAATAAAATAGCAAAATAGCTATGTAATACATACCCGGCCAGGGACTCCCTGGCCGGCTTTTCTTTTCAAATTACAAATCATTGCCACCATAAATTTTGCTCCCGATTCCTTTTTATAAATTGCCATCTTTATAATTTCCGCTGGGTTCCCGCCAGTCACATCTTGTCAACTTAGCGAATATAATAAAGTAAATTACCAAAATATTACAATAGGAGGTCGACTCATGGCCACGAAATTATTCAAGCTTGCCATAGACGCCGTTACGACAACGGACACCGCGATTAATCCAGCCGTGGAAAGCTATTTTTATGAGTTAAGCGAAGATCAAAGAACCGGTGGAACGGTCACTATTCCGGCTACCGAATTTACTGATGATGCCGGTAATGTCATGACAGGCAACCTTACTCCTGTAACTACGGACAATGGCTATTATCTATTGTTTATCAACGGCGTGTTGCAGCAAACCAGCTTATACACGGTCAGCGGTGACGGTTCACAAGTAGTGATCACAGATGCCGATACAGTTCCTGTCGGCGCCCCCATTACCTTAGTCGTCACTAACTTCGCTCCGGTTTCCGATTCCGACACCACCGTAACAACCTAATTTTCAGAGTTAAGAATATGCAGCCATCCCACATCCGGACTGGCGGCAATAAGGAGCTTACGCAAAGGCACACCCCCAATAAGAGCGTACAGCAAGACGGCCTGGGCATTTTAGCCAGGCCGTCTTGCTGTTGTTTAATACACTGAATTAGTTTCATAACTTGAACCCATTGATATTTCTACTTTTTTTGACAACTAAAAAAGGAGTACCTCCCCAACATCTCGAAATTGTAGTCGTCCAAAACACAAACACCGAGAGGTGGGAAAGGAGTACTCCCTGATGTTTAATATTCGCCAAGAACGTCTATTTTCCTTGGAGGAAATTTTAGAAACTTCTCCAAGAGATTCATATTCTCTAATTCTTGGGTCTTTGGACATTATTCCTTTACTCAATGCAGTTTCTAAAAAGGCTATCTTTGGAGCCCCAACTCAACTAAACTATTCTGCTATGATCTACTCATTAATCATTCGAGTAATTGAAAGAATCCCTACAATTAAGGATTTGCGTAAGCGGTTAAAGAACAGCTTAGAGTTTCGATTCGACTGTGGATTCACTCTTGCTGACTCTGTTCCTAGTGAAGCATCCTATTGCCGGATGATTAAGAAAATCCAAGATTCCTCTGCCTTGGCAAATTCTCAGGATGATTTGGTGCTTCAGGCATTCAAAGAAGGGTTTATCGGTCCGAAATGTGCTGTTGCAATCGATGCTACCCATATCGAAGCCAGAGATCGCAAGCCTGAAAAAAAGAAGGAAAAAACAGTGGTTGAGCAAGCTCCCAAAAAGCGTGGTCGAAAGCCCAAAGCAGAACGCGAGGCTTGGCTCAAAGAACAGGAGGAGCTAGAAAAGAATCGCCCCATATTTGAAAAGAAGATTGAAGATCAACTTCCCTACAGCTTTACAGAATTAGTACAACACATCCCACTTGATCCTCAATGGGGTATTAAGAAGAATTCAGAAGGTAAAAACGTGTTCTGGTATGGCTTCAAAGGGCACCTCCTTGTCGATTGTAAGGGCCAATACGTTTTAAGCTCCTTACTCTCTTCGGGGAATATAAATGACGGAAAAATGGCCATTCCTCTAATTAAAGCTCTGAGTGAAAAGCACCCTTATTTGAACCCCTCCCATATCCTTGCGGATGCAGGATATGACTATGCTCCAATTTACGAGCAAGCTAGAAGTATAGGAGCACAAGCGCTGATTGATTACAATCGACGAAATGAGCAACTTCCAGAGGGCAAAGATAAATATTTTCGTCCAATATGCCAGAAGGGTTATTCATACCGCTACGACAGCTATGATCCATGCTATGACACTGTAAAATATACTCAACCCAAGGAATGCAAGGAGTGTTCACTTAGGGAAAGCAATACCTGTCAAAGGGTGTTTAAGATGAAGGTTTCATCAGATCCTAGAAAATACACTGTACCAGCTAGGGGAAGTGACCGTTACTTTGAACTTTACAAACAACGAACTGCTGTAGAGCGAGTCAATGCGTATCTCAAGGAGTATTTCCAGCTCAACAATATCCGTCATCGTGGAAAACGTGCCCAAGTAGATTTTCAGTTTTCAATCTTGGCCTATACCCTATGCAAATTAGCTGTCGATCGCCTAAATAAGTCAACGAGTATGGCCGCTTAGTTTTTTAAAAAACGGAAATTCCGAAATTCTGTTAGTCTGTTTTATTTTCGGACTAACATTATGAAATTAACTCACACTATGTAAAAGTTTGATAAAAGCAACGCCATAACCTTTCATCCTTCATAATTATATTTCTGTTGCACTTTAAAGAACCTGCTTCCCCTTATAAACATAGACTAAGGAAAGAATAAGGCAGAAACCATGTCTTCATTGCGGAGTGATGTCTGTGTTTAAAGAGGAAATAGGCTTCAATCCCACTAAAAAGCTACTGACTGCAGAGGCTTATCAATATAATGCACGGTCTGACGGCATTAAGAAAGTTTATACCAATGATGATGAGATAAAAGAATATGGGGATCAGGGCATCCTTGATCCTCATCAAGTCTCTTATTTTAATTTATTCATCAACGGTGTATTGCAGCCTAAGGTTAACTATGAGCTTCATGAAGGCCTGCTCGTCCTTAAAACAGAAGATGCTCCTTTACAGGGCTCTCCTATAATCATCACTTTCGTTACTTTTAGGGATGAGGAACCCGCTCTGCTCAATTCCGCCCTGGCTGAAGGGATCCTGCCTTCGGGGCAGCTATCCCGCGGCCCGGTGACCGATAGAGGGATTGAGGTAAGTGATACGGCCCGCCCTGATCTAAAGCTGGAAAAGCTGACCCTGTCCGGGCCCGAGTCTCTGGCCGCCGGTCAGGCGGCCACCTGGGTATTTACCATTACCGTAAGCAATCAAGGGGCTCTGCCTATTCGTGATATCGTGGTCAGGGAATTTATCCTCCTGGATTCTGTGCTGGCTATAGAAACTCTGTCTTTGTCTCAAGGGGATCTGGCTCTTGATGATGATCTGATCACCTGGACTATTGATCATTTAAATCCTGAAGAATCTGCCGCCGCAAGCTTCCGTGTGGAGGGTCTGTTTAAAGCCGCCGGCACCCGCTTCCTCAGCCGGGGTTCGGCTACAGGCCGCAGCTCAGCAGCGGCTGTACGAACCGACATAATCGGGGCAGGTCCCGTCGCTGTCAGTAAAGGATTGGAGCTTACCAACACGATTCTGTCCGGACCCACCCAGGTAACCAGGGGCCAAACCTGTACATGGCGAGTGGAGCTCAAACTGACTAATCTTAGTGGTGTTGAGCTGTCCGATCTTCTGGTCACCGATACCCTGTTGATTGAGAACATCAGCAATGTGAATGTGGTCAGCATCTCCCATGGTGATGCTCATCTGGTAAACAGGGAAATCCACTGGAGCCTTACTGGACTGAAACCTTTGGAAATGGCTGTTCTCGCTCTAGATATAACAGGGTCTTTTACCCAGGAAGGTTTGAGTAGCTTAGACACTGCATCCGGTTCGGGCAAGCTGGGAACCGGCAAACCAGAAACCGGCAGGCTATCCACAAATCTTGCCCGGGATGTTCAAATCATCGTTCTGCCGGAAATCATTCCGGTTCAGGAAGCGCTGTTCTTGCAAACCTCTGTCTTAACTATCCCTCTGAGCGGATCCTTAGGTACTCCCAAACGCTGGGAGCTATCTTTAGAGATCACCAACCTCAGCAATGAGGTGATCCGCACTATCCTGGTCACCGATACTATCCTGCTTGATGAATTTAAGTGGACGGACACGGTCTTTGTCTCCTCAGGGGAGGTGGCCACCGCCCATAATACCCTGCTCTGGACTATAGAAGAGCTCTTGCCCGGCAGAACCCTAACCGCCCGGTTTGCAGTCGAAGGGCTTTTTAATACCACCGGCCTGCGTTCGCTCAGCAGGGCTGTCGCCTCAGGATGGAGTCTGAATTCTTGTGTACTGTCCAACATTGCTTCCGGAGCACTCATCCGCATCTCAGGCTATATTTTTGCTTGTGTTATTGTCGACAAAGTCTTTTCTCAGTGTCAGGATCGGTACTGCTTTGAAGATATAGCCCTCCCCATCTCCGCTTTTCAGAGGATTCTCTTTAAACCGGGACGTATTATGGAAGACACTCTGGAGATCACTGCTATAAGAGATCGCCCCAATTTTAAAAGAGTTCAATTCCTTTTAAAGATACCCTTTACAATCGTTGCCGGAGGCACGACGCTGGGCCAGGACTCTCTGCCCCCTATCCCTATGGACCTCATCATGTTCATGCCGGAACCACGGGATGAGTTTTCTTATGATGTTGTGGTGGAAACCCGTTCTGAGCTGCTCGGCTCTCCCGACGGTTGTGAGGAAGGCCGGCATTGTACCGTAGGGGTATTTATCGTGATCAAAGCCGTGGGCAAAGTACAGTTATTGATCCCCAGCCTGGAGGTTGATCCTGAGCCTCCCCTGTGCGAGGAGTTTTTGCCGAATCAGCTCTGCGCTGGTTTTAAAACAGTGGTTTTCCCGGATTTTTATCCTTCGCAAAATACGGTGCAAAGTAGTTTTCAGGACAGACTCCAAGATAAGCTCCAGACGATACTCTCACCCCCTAACCCTCCGGCTCAGCTCAGGGAAGCTCTCCCCTGCCCCCCGGTCTTCGGCAACCTGACTCTGGAAAAATACATCACAGCAGGACCTTCAGTAGTAAATCCTCAAACGAATGGTACCTGGACCATCGAAATTAAGCTTATCAATGACGGTTATGGTCCGGTCAGCAATGTGGTTATGAGCGATACCATACTGGCAGATAGCTTAGCCGTCATTAACGTCCTCAGCCTTACCCAAGGCACAGTATTTCAAGAGGAGAATAAGTTGCTCTGGGATATCGGGACCCTCAATTCAATGGACACCGTTGTTTTGGCGGCAGAGGTAACAGGTTCTTTTAATGCCCAAACCAGTGCACTTCTCCAAGGCGAAAACCAACAGTACAATGCACTTGCCGATGGAGTTAAGACTGCTTTTACCGACAATGATGAGTTGCTCATCTACGGCAATCAGGGAATACCCGACCCTAGGGAAATTTCCTTTATTAATCTTTATATCAATGGGGTATTGCAGCCTCAAACTAACTATAAAGTAAGGCCAGGACTTCTCATCCTGACCGTAGACAGCCCTCCCCAAAAGGGAGTCCCCGTTATTCTTGAATCACTGATTATCAGGGACAGCAAGGATACTCTTTTAAAAGCGGAACTCTATCAATACAACACTCGGGCCAATGGTCAAAGAGAGTATACCAATGCCGATGAAATAACCATGTACGGTGATCAAGGAATCCTCGCCCCTCAGCAAACTTCTTATCACTACCTCTTTATCAATGGAGTTATCCAGCCTAAAAGCAATTATACCCTTGAAAAAGGTCTCCTTACCCTGAAGGTTGCCCACCTGCCTCTGGAAGGAGTACCCATGTCCATCCAGTTTGTTTCTTTATATTCATGAATCTGCCGGGATTATCAGTCGGCAATGCTATAAGGGGGTTTTTAGATGGGTGATAACACAAAACTCATGAGCATCGTTTTTAGTTTGGAAGATCCTTTGATTACCAGGGAGTATTCGTCGGGCATTGTCCTGTTCCGGACCTTCACCTCCGCTCAGACCAATACAGCGCTCTGGACACCGGCTTCCGGCAAAAGTGTCTTTATGACGGCCTGGCAAGCGTCCGCTTCTGTTCCCGTCACCATTCAACTGAACAGAGGAAGCAACGCTGCGTTTATGTCCATCATGCCTACCAGCACCCTGGCAACCTATGGGGCAAGCTTTCCTTCCCCTGTTCAGCTTAACCAGGATGAAGCCATCTCAGTGACGACAAGTGCCGCAGGAACAGTCAATATCACCCTTATAGGGTATGAATTTTAAGGCTATGTCCGCAAACCAAAGGAGTGCCGGATTATGAGACAAGTTCTGCAAACTCCCCAGTCTATTCCAGTGGCTATCGAGAAAAGCTCCAGCACGATCAAATATGACCGCTTTGGTGTTCTGCCCACCAGGCAGGGACTTTGGACTCCGGCAGCGGGGAAAAGTATTTGCCTGACAGCAGTGCAAGGAACGGCCCCCCTGGCTGTATCCATTCTCTTGAGCGACGGCAGTGACGATTTTCTTTCCCTGAGGATAACAACACCCTTCAGCACCGTTAATCAGAACTTTCCTTCACCCTATCAGCTCAAAGCTAACAACACCCTCATGGTGAGAACATCCGACGAGCAGATAGACTGCAATACTTCCGGGGCCGCTACAGCTACCCAGGCAGCTTATAACGGCCGCACGGATTTCACCAATGTCAATAATGCCGTCGGGCTTCGTAACGGCAGCGTTGCCTCTTTAGCCTCGGCATTGCTCACCCAAACCGGAGGAAATATCGTCCTGGGATACAACCTGCTCCCCGCCCTGGCTGATTATTTGGACATTGAACAGGTTGTGATCAAGTTCTATTGCCGGCTCAGCCTGACCCTTGCCGTAGGCGTCAGCTCGATGCTCCTTAATTGGCGGCCCAATCCTCAGGCAGCCTGGATTCAATTGGATCAAATCAGCCTTGCCATCATCGGCACTCTTAATTATTTAACAAACCCTCTTGAATTCGACATCACCACTGCTGTGCTGGGTGCCGCTAACCCCTGGGATGTCATCACAACCCTGCAAACCTCATTTATCGGCAGCCATACCGGGTTAGGCATAGGCAATACCATTCAATTGGACGCTGTGGAGATTGAGATTTGCACCACAGGCCAAAACCAGCTCACCCTTTTCGGATATGAGGTTTGAAAAACTCAGTCGAGAGACAGCTTTGTCAGTAACTTTTCCACTGTAGAGGCTGAGATATAGCTGTCATCCTGTTTAATCATCACACTGGTGAATTTAGCCGATACTTTTGCGGACAGGAATCCAGATTTCGCTTTTGTAATCGGGCTTGCTGGTATCCGGGGTTTCGTTCCACAATAACTCAGGCCCCCCGGTCATTTCATATCCTGATGCAGGGAACCATTCGGCATATATTTTGGCCCATGTATCCTGAAGAGCTTCCGGGAAAGTTCCCACCGCTTTAAACACCGCCCAGGTGGCTGCCGGAACATGCAGCAGATCATAGTGATTGGACATTGCCTGGGATGTGGCAACGCCAATGTACTGGTCAAGCTGGGAGCCTTCTGCGGTGCGCTCATCAAAATTCGCGGAAACACTAAGCATGCCTTTGGGTTCGGTATCGCACAAACTTTTCAATTCAGCGATGATTTGAGGTGTCAGTTTTTGTACTAAGGAATCCATTTCCGGATTAATGCCTTTGAATTGCATGGTAATCCGTTTTTTAAACCCGACGATATAGAATTCATCTTTTTCCACAAGGCGATAGTTCATTTCTGTTCCTCCTTTAATCGTTAATTGGAAGGTCATGGGGGGCATGACTTTAAGTTCCGCATTTGCTTTTTTGGCTTGAGAGGGAGCTACTCCATGCATGGCTTGAAAAGCCTTGCTGAAAGCTTCCGGGGACTCATAGCCCAGCTGCAATGCCAAATCGATAATCTTGACTTGTTCAGCTCTCAACAGCGTACCCGCCAATGACAGCCGTCTGCGGCGAATATATTCACCCAAGGGCATTCCGGCCAGAAAAGAAAACATTCTGCGAAAGTGATATTCTGAGCAGCCGGCTATACGGGAAATCTGCCCCGGCTCAATATCATCCAGCAAGTTTTTTTCAATATAAGCCATGACCTCATTAAATTGAGCCAACATATTCATTGCTTATCGCCTCCTTTCAAATGAATCATAGCAAAGCTTTAAAATGGATTCCTGATAATTATGTTGCGGATGATCACAGGTTTTTTACAGAGAAAGCGAGAGTCATTCCATATTTACTTACTACGAAAGAAATTATACAATGCGATTACATAGAGGGACAACTGTGCTCTCTGGTGTCATTTATTCTATGGTCATTTATATAAGGACAATGATAGAAAGAGTGGGTAAAAACATGAAAATTTCTATTTCAGATGAGGTCTATGCAGTTTGTCCGGGAGCTGCCTTAGGTGTTCTGTCTTATCAGGCCAGCGTTGCCCCGAGTACACAGGAATTGTTCACACTATTTGACGCTGCGGTGGCGGCATTATCGGAAAACTATTCAACTGAAAAAATAGCTCAGAATCCTCATATTGCAGCTGCAGCTGACCCTTGCCGGGCGGGACATTATGGAGAAAGCCATTCCTCTTGTCGATTCATTTACTGACTTTGAAGAATCTTTAAAGCCGGATTCAAAAAGTAAAGAAGTGGAATCAGAGGAAGTAGATCTGGGAATTCTGGGCTCATCTTCCGACAAAATCTCAGATTACAGCTATACATTAATTCAGAGCGGTCAGATTTATTTCCAGGTATCTATAGATAATCCTCTTGCGGCCCTTTGTTTCTTTGGGGGATGTCTGCGATATGCATCGTCTCTTTATGGAAAAATGCCATGAAGTTCATTCTTATCCTGACCTCTTTCTGGTAACCCACGATTCGAATGTCGCCAATACTATGGTGGTCAATAATTCAGCCGTGTCTTTTTGCCATATCCAGACTGTCAATTCTATATCTAATCCCTCTGTCCGGGTCCTTCCCCTGCAGCTTGAGGATACTGTTTGGGGTACCTATATTATCCAGAATAAAGATTCGGTCTGCACCCGGTGTAAAACTCAAATTTGGCAGCTTGGCCCTAAGTTCAGTAAAGCTCCAAACCTTTGACAAGCCGTTATAAAGCAAATAAGCGCCAGAAGCTCCGAAATTTCACCATCTGAAAACACTTCTCTTATCGCGCTGAAATCGTCGTCACTCATATGCGTTTTTTTACCGGACATATCCGCGATATGAACAGCCCCTTGTGTCCGCGGGTCCATGATCGTTTTTGCGGGAGCCCCCTTCGCTTTGCAGTATTCACAGCCGTTGTTGAAAGCCAGGATGCGACGAACCTCCTCTTTTAATTCTGGGGAAAATGTATCACTGGAAAAAAGGCAATCTTCCAGCGATATCCATTTTTCCAATAGATCCTTGTTATGTCCTAACAATTGTTGAAAGGGTGTAAAACCGTTCTGGGAAAAAGAAATCATTTCCATAGTGCTCCCTCCTATAATCATGCATTTCGTTGACGAAACAATTATAACAGAGGTATAATCAAACATATATTCCATATGCTACAATATCATCCTCTTCATGTTGCTATTGATATATTTTTTTGAAATAAGGTGTTCAAATGAAAATTGACGAAGTGGATATGCGGATTTTGCATGAATTACAAACTGATAGCCGTCTTTCCATAAGGGAGTTGTCAAAACGGGTTAATCTTTCACCACCTTCCGTTACCGAACGGGTAAGAAGGCTTGAGGAGCATAACATTATTGAGGGATATACCATCCGTTTAAACAAAAAGAAGCTTGGCTGCGCAATCGACTGTATCGTTGAAGTCACCATGAAAGACGGACAATACGAGACATTTAAAGAGTTTATGAAAGATTATGAATACAGCGAGTGGTGCTACAGAATTGCGGGGGCCGCGTGCTTTATCGTCAAATTGTCGGTTCCTTCTTTAGCGGATATTGAACACTTCATCAATGCCATATCCTCCTATGCCTTAACGGAGACATCCATCGTCTTTTCCCAAGTAGACGTCAATGATCGTATCATTAATCTTTTATAAATTGTTTTTTGGAAAGAGTGGTGAACACAATGAAGATTTCTATCTCAGACGAATTGGTTTCACTTTGTCCGGGAGCTGCCTTAGGTGTTCTGTTCTATAAGGCTGCCGTTATGCCGAGCACACCGAAATTGATCAGCTTATTTGACGATACGATTACGACATTAGCCAAGGACTATTCAACTGAGACAATAGCTCAAAATCCCCATATTGCGGCAACGCGTCAAGCCTATAAGGCCCTTGGCAAATCTCCTCATGACTATCGTAACGCTGCGGAAGCTATGCTTCGCCGTATCGTGCAAGGCAAAGGCCTCTATCGCATCAATAACATTGTCGAGATCAATAATCTCATTTCCATTTCCTCCGGCTACTCCATCGGCTCCTATGATACGAAGCAGCTCCAGGGGAACCTTGAGCTTCGGCGTGCCGAAAAGGGAACCCATTACGATGGGATAGGGAAGTCTGCTGTGAACATCGAATACCTGCCTACCCTCTATGATCAGTCAGGGCCTTTTGGCAACCCCAGCAGCGACAGCCGCAGAGCTATGATCCAACCTGGTGAGCATGAAATAGCGACCATTATCTATTCCTTTGACGGTACGGAGGAACTGGATTATTGGCTGGAAAGGCTTGCTTCGTATTTAAAAGATTATTGCGGAGTCGTTGAGGCGAAGACATTAATCGTAAAAAAATGCTGATGGCAAAGAATCGGCAATTCGCAATCGGTAAGGGTGCAGCCTCCAGAGGGAATAAGCGCTTGGCGTAGAAGACAGAAAAGGCTGGAGCAGTCAACTCACAGCCTTTTCTGTCTTCTATTCTAATCATTATAGGGTTCTCCAGCGTTCCAATCCACTGAAGGCAATGGATCTGAGAAAAATTAAGGTCATCAACTTTATGAGTCATAGAATCCATGTCAACAATCAGCAAAGGCGACTTCCAGCTTACACAACACTATTCTTTGCAAATAAGTTATTGCTTACCTTCTTTAAGTTGCTCCGGATCAGCACCTGCCTGTTCTACGCAGTCTTCCACCGCCGTAAGCATGGCCTGACTGGATAGGGTAGCTCCGGAAACGGTATCCACGCTTAAGGATTGCTGCCCTTTGATTTGCTCCGCTACTGTTTTCAGCGCCTCATCACCCAGTCCGGGAGTCTCCGTTTGTTCCAGAATATCGATTGCTGTAATTTCTGATTTACTGAAGGTGACTTTTACCTTTACAGGGCCATCCTTACCCTCGGCCTGAGCTATATAGTCTCCGGGAGTGTACAGTTGTTTCTTTTCCTTTGCCTGATTAGCAGAACCCTTTGCGCCTTCTGAGCAGCCTGCTAAGGACAATGTTAACATCACACATACAATCGCCGTCAGGGTCTTTTTCAACTTACTCATTTCAAATTTCACCCTCCATAATAAATAGGTTACCCTCTACTCTATTTCTGCAGGACAACTTTACAGAGCCGCGGCAGCATTTTTCGCTGCGATCCGGCCTGAATGACAATTGTTGGCATTGCAGGAGGCCGGTACATTCATGGTATACGTCTCTCTGTAGAGCTCACAGCCGTCTGTTCCCACAGCATACAAGCCGGGAATGGGCTCACCCATTTTGTTGATGACCTCCATTTTGCGGTTGGTGCTGATACCGCCGATAGATGTCCAGAAGGCCAGATCCTGTCTAAAGATATAGTAAGGAGCTTTGGTCATGCCGACCATTTTATCGGCCGGTTTGTTGAAGTCTTCATCTAAGCCTTTTTGGCAAAGTTCGTTATAGCGGGATACGGTTTCTTTCAATACAGCAGGGTCCAGGCCGGCTTTTTGAGCCAGTTCCTCCACGGTATCTGCTTTATAGATATTTTGGCTGGGGCATTTGGCCACGGCATCTTCCACATCTTCAACAAGGTTCTCCACCTTCTTGGCCAGGCCTTCCAATACTCCCCTGTCGAAAATCAGGAAAGATTTACGCTGAGTGTGCACAGCATTGGAGTTGTTCCCCGGCGTAAACGCACCACACGCTTCATTGGCATAGCGCTGAGCCTCTTCATTCACCCAGAGGAAAGGACCGCCCCGGTGCAACGCCTGTGTCATGGTGCCAAAGAAATCTATGCCATGGGAATAAGGCTCTCTTAAGAATCCTCTCTGCCGGGATACATCCTCCCCGCCTGCTGCTGAAGCCATTCTCAGCCCATCGCCATCATGCCCGGGCAGCCCCTGGTTAATGCTGTAGGTCAGGTCGTAGCCACGATCTTTCATCATTTCTTCATTGTTTGCATAGCCGCCTGAGGCAAGAATAACCGCCTTGCAGTCGATTTGCAAAATACTGCTATCCTCTTTGGTGGCATAAATTCCAACCACCTTACCCCCATCCAGAATCAAATCATTCGCAGGAGTTTTGGTCATAATTTTAACGCCTAACTCTTCGGCCTTAGCGATCATTGCGTCAATATAGTTCTTGCCTTTACCCTCTTTAAACCAGTGGAACGCTTTGATTTTGCCCAAACCATGATAATCATCCACTACTCCGGAAAAAGGAACGCCACAATCTATCAGCCAGTTCAGGTTATCTGCGGAAGCCTCGACCAAGTCCTTCCAGAACAGGGCATTCACACGATAATTAAAGAACTCTGCCTCGGTAGCAATGACATCGCGGAAGTTAATCTCCGTTCCCACACCCAGTTCTTGCTGCATCCGGCTTCCGATCGCAAACATTCCTTCCGTTCCGGCCCCATTTCCTCCGAGGAAGGCATTCTTCTCCAGCAAAACGACCTTGGCACCAAGTTGTGCCGCCTGCACCGTGGCGCAGACCCCCGAGGACCCGGCCCCGACCACGACTACATCGGCCGAGATTGTTTCTGATATATTCAGGGGCACCTCACCGGTTTCATTGTCATTGGTTTTCCCGGTGGGATTTGCAGAGCATCCCCCCAGAACTCCCATAGCGGCAATCCCCACTGCGCTTGCTGCGGCTCCCCTGAGAAAGTTTCTGCGACTGACGTTGACAGATAGTTTTTCCATGTTTGCGCCTCCCTAAATTCTACATTTTTTGATATAGTTGTATGTTTTTCGTCTTCTTGTTATAATTATATTATTCACAACCCACCTGGGGAAGCAGATGCTATTTTCACTTCCTGTCAACTAAAAGTTGCTCCCTTATTGAGGAGGTATTTATGGATATCCAACATTTGCGTTATTTTGTTGAAGTTTGCCAGACCTTAAACATTACGAAGACTGCCGACCGTCTCTTCATTACCCGCCAAGCACTTTCTAAGTCTATCCATGAGTTTGAGAAGGAATGCGGCGCCTCCTTATTTTTTAGGGATAAAAGCAAGCTGCAGCTGACTCTTGCCGGGCGGGACATCTTGGAAAAAGCACTTCCCCTCGTCGAGTCATTTACTGAATTTGAGGAATCCTTACAGCCGGATTCCCAAAACAAAAAAGGCCGAGTCCACATTGCTATTGGTCTCGGCTCCTTGAACGCCCTTTCTCCTGGTCTCTTTGTTGATTTTAAACGGGATTATCCCAATATCGCTCTGTCTTTTGAAGAAATCTTTGACAGTGAAGTCCGCAAAAAAGTGGAATCATGCGAAGCAGATATGGGGATTCTGGGCTCATCTCCCTCCCAAATCACGGATTATAATTATAAACTGATTCAGAGTGGAGAGATTTACTTTCAGGTATCCAAAGATAATCCTCTGGCGACAAAGGAATACCTTATCCCCGCCGACCTCCATCAGCAGCCCTTCGTTTCCTTAGGGGATGTCTGCGACATGCATCGTCTTTTTATGAAAAAATGCCATGAAGTCAATTCCTATCCTGATTTCTTTTTGGTAACCCACGATTCCAACGTGGCCAATAATATGGTAGCCAGCAATTTGGCCGTGTCCTTTTGCCATATCCAGACTGTCCATTCCGTGTCCAATCCTTCCGTCCGGATACTTCCCCTGCAGCTTGAGAATACCGCTTGGGGTACCTATATTATCCAGAACAAAGACACAGTCTGCACCCCTTCAACCTGTTTGTTAATCGACTATCTTACCCAACGAAAGTGATTGCACCCATTTCTTTTAAGCAAAAGACGACTTCCAGCTTCCGCCGGTTGTCGTCTTTTGCCGCCTTTTCACCTGTCCTGCCGGACAACTGCTATGAATCCGGAGTTGATTCAAAAGAATTCTTCCATGGGCTTATAGCTAATCTTCTCAAAGCCATAGTGGGAAGGTCCTAAGAGTTCAATTGCCTCTTTTGTGCGATAGCGCAAATTAGGTATCGCTACTACAGATACCTCCATGTCCACTGCCGTATCTGTGTTGGTGATAGGTTCTCCTGTCTGCCGATCCACAAGCTGTATCAGATCCGGACTTGTTATATAAGGATTGCCGTTCAACCAGCAGATATGATTCTCATTTTTCACCCATATTTTCAATACATTGCCCTTAAATTCATCTGCACCGGTAATTTCATTGGTGCAATACATATATCCTCCTTTACTCTCCCAATCATGAGCCGTTACGGTCCCTTTCATAATAACCTTTCCCCCGGCGGCCGAAGCAAAGGCTTCCGCCGGATCCGTCCCGTTCTCGCAGGCCATGCGCACCTCTGCACCCACCTGCAGGCATTTTGTAAGAGAACCATCGACAAGAGCCCTGCCCGCATCCTTGGCTTTCATGGCAAAGCAAGCCAACCCAATGGGTTCGTAGGCCGGAATACTCAGCATCTTTCCCAGCGCCTCGGCCATGTCATAGCCATGGGTCTTTTTAATGATCGTCACATTGCCCCAAGCATCACAGCAGGCAATAGGGCAAATTGGATATCCCCAAAGCCTGGGCAGGGTCTGAGCTACCTCAGGAACAGCTCTTCCCGCCAGATCGGCATCAATGACTTTTTTACCCATCTGAACCGCCGCATCAAGAGGGGCAGCAGAATTAAGTCCCCCTAACTCTACCGGAATCACAGCAGCAATATGAATACCAAGCTCCTTCTCCAATTCCTGTACGGCGGTTATCAGTACCCTTTTCTCTACCCTTTCTTCTAAGCCAAGCGCTTTCATCTCCTTTTTATCTTTGTCGGTAAGGGGGGCGATAGAGCCCATATAAAATGCCGTACATACCCAGGCATCCTCTCCAACATCCCCAATCCTTACCCATTCAATCGATCTGCCTTCTTCAAAGCTTTGGAGCAGCAAATTTTTCCCCATCTCCTGACTGCCACCCCCGCCGGTGCCATATAACGTGGCACCGCGGACAAAATCATCCAAATCCTGTCTTGTTTTAATTCCGGACATTGTAAACCCTCCTTTATCCTTGCTTTTATCCCTGATTGACTTTAGAAAATTTGATAACCCGGGCCGTCTCCTGCTCGACCTTTGAATTCTTTCCGCTCTCATCCAAAACCAGCTTGAACACAAAGGTTCCCGTGGTTTTCATCATCGGAACAAACCTCCCCAGAAAATCCGGCAGCATATCCTTAACTGCCACATAGCCGCTGGAACAGCACAGCAAGGCAATGGTATCCGCGTCCTGAAGCTTTTCCAGAATCCGTTCCCTTTCCGTATCGAACATTTCACAGGGAAACGCAACACTGATATGGGTCACCTTTTTGCCGTCCTCTTTCAGAACCCTATCCCATTGATCCCGGACCCTTTGCACTGCAACCGCACTCTCCTCCATGTCTTTACCTGACTCCAAAGCCCGGCAGGGCAGGCCCTCTGTATAAGAGAGGCTCTCGCAGGCACAGCCGGGACAGGTGATCATCAGCACATGCCCGGAGTCCTTAAAACCGTCTTTAATCCGTTTTTCATCCAGCATCTCACTGAATAAACCCATTCATCATCCTCCTTGTCACTCCGTTGTTAAGTTTCTTACCCCGGCCTTTTCTACAGCTTCTACACTTTGTGTGATCGACAGCATGAATTCCGTTAATCGAATCATCTCCTCAATGTCGACATACTCCTGTACCGTATGCATAGCGTAAAACGCCGATGACAAGGTTACGCAAGGAAAGCCCAGACTGTTCAAGATATTGGCATCACTGCCTCCTCCGGAGCTGTGGTAATCCATGGGCAATCCGATCTTTTCCGCAGCCTTTTCCAGAAGCTTTTGCAGGTCCGGATGCCGTCGCAAATCGATAGCACCGTAAAGCAGTTCATCCTCAAACTCAACGGCCCCTCCCCAATTCCGGGCAGCCTCTTCAAAACACCTTTGCATAGCCTTCAGCTGCTTCGCCAATTTCTCCGGGTTCCTGCTTCTTACCTCACCAAGAATCTCCAGCTGTCCGCAGACCGTATTGCCCGCCTCTCCGCCTTTTATCATCCCCAGGTTGGCCGTCGTTTCCTCATCAAGGCGGCCCAGCTGCATATGATATACCGCTTCGGCCATAATCCTGACCGCATCAATGCCTTTTTCCGGCTCCACGCCGGCATGAGCGCTTTTGCCCCGAATCGTGATGTGCCGCTTGACATGGGCAGGGGCCGCCGCCACCACCCCTCCTGCTTTTCCCGCATCATCCAGGACGAAGCCATAGTTTGCCTTGACTTTCTCCATCACAGCGGGGTTCAGATTCTTTGCCCCCTGAAGACCCATCTCTTCCGCCACGGTAAAGATCACATAGATATCTCCATGGTCCAGCTTATGCTCCCGCAAGCTTGCCGCCATTTCCAGGATACAGGCTATGCCGGCAGCATCGTCCCCTCCCAGAACCGTCGTTCCATCCGTATGAATCCGCTTTCCGCTGAGCAGAGGCGTTTTAGCGGTTCCGGGCTGCACCGTATCCATATGAGCGGTGAATAAAAGGGCCTCTTTTTCGACGATTCCTTTCAATTTGGCAATAATATTGCCTGCACTGCCCCCAATCTTGGGGCCGGCATCATCTTCCCACACCTCAAATCCCAACCGTTTTAAGCGTCTTAGCAATTCATCTGCCATATCCCTTTCCCGGTAGGACAAAGAGTCTATGGTAACCAAATCGCAGAACGAGGCGATCAGCCGTTTTTCGTTGATCCATCTGTTCATTCTATCATCCCCATTTTCCACTCCAACTTGCCGGTCATCCTTTTTTCACTTACCGCTCGCTTTTAAAGCTTTCTATCCTTCACTTTGGGAATCCACCATCCGAAACCTGACAATCTCTTTTTTCTGAATCAGCCCATAGACTTTCATCGCACCATAATAGAGCAATCCGGAGACAATCAGTGAGTTAATGGAGGGAATGCCGATTTGAACAAAATACCCCACTAAGGAGCCTACAGCCCAGGCTAAGATGGCTACGGGATTCCAGTTCTCCACTTTATCCGGCAATTCTCCTCTTTCCTTGGATTCGTCCAATATTTTTCTGTCTCTTTTGAGAATAAAGTAATCAATACTGATAATTCCGGCAATCGGCGGAATGGCAACCCCCAATACAACCAAAAAGTTTTCAAAATAGTTGATTACACCGATCACGGAAAGAGCCGTTCCGAACACACCCAGGATAATCGTCATCTGGCGCCGGTCAAAATCTTTCTTGAACAAGGCATTCAAGGCGTTGGTCATCCCCAGGCTGGCCGCATAGAGGTTAATATCGTTGACTTTGATCGTCGAGAAAATAACGATAATCACGCCGATCAACCCGGATAAGGAGACGATAATGGTCATCACATCAGCACTCTTAATAGCATGGGCCATCAAAACAGCCAGCATACACATGCTGAGTTCACCGACAAAGGTGCTTATTAAGGTCATCCAGAAGACATCCCGCCCCCTTTTTAAAAACCGGCAGATATCCGGGGATATGACTGCACCGATAATGAAGCTGCCGGCAACCATGGTGGCACCGGTGGCCAAGGACAACGCCGGCCCGGGTATGGGGGAGGCGATTAAGTCCGTCAGACTGTGCCCTCTGAACATCTGTATACTGGATATGCCGATGGCTACTAAAAACAGGGGCAGGGCAATATTAGCGGTCCAACTCAAGCTGGAAATACCGAAATAGACGATAGCGATAATCGAAGCCCCTGTAAGCACCGACCAAATCTGCAGATTCAATATACCTGTGGCCTGATACATTCCTTCGGCAAAAACGGTGTTCTGCATTCCAAACCAGCCGATGGAAGAAATTGCGATGATAACTCCGATCAGAGCCGAGCCTTGATTGCCGAAGCCGCTCCAGCGGGCCAGGAGACTGGTGGACAGCCCCTGCTGTGCCGCGATAACACCTACGGCCGCCCCGACTATCAGCAAGGCGATGCTTCCCAGGAAAACCGCCAGCAGCGCGTCATGAAAGCTCATACCGAACCCCAGCGCCGCTCCCGTCATCAACTGGGAGACGCAGGCAAAACAGCCCAGCCTTATTACGATAATCTGCCATAAGGGCTTTTTGGCATGCTGAGGAACCCGGCTTAACGAATAATCATCATGAGATGTGTTCTGAGTCGTTTCTGACATATCCTCTCACCTTTCTTTCTACCTTATTTGAGCGTGCATTTCTCAGAATCCTGAATCTTCTCTTCCTCAAACCCCCTTATACCGCCCACCGCGGACCTTGTGAAATTAATTCAATCATACCCCAGTGAAAAAACCTTTGTATATGTCCTAACTATCAAAATAACCCCCGATTCATTGACCCTTTGGATGAACGGAGGTTTTCGCCAGGTATTTTATAAGCTTGCAATCAGCCGCTTCACAGCCACTGCTACATATAAGCTGTAAGCTTCAGGAAGCTTGGCAATATCACAGCCTAATAATTCCTTAATCTTTTTAATCCGGTATTTTATCGTGCTTTTGTGCAGAAACAACAGCTTGCTCGTTTGTTCCACATTGGCTTCCGCATCCAGAAGAAAAACTTCCAACGTAGAGACCAATTCCTTGCCTGCAAAATCATCCTGAGCTCCCAAAGCGCGAAGTACTTTGAGTTTTTCGTCAATTGCCTCTTTTCCTTTTTCGGCAATCTCTCTGCATAAGCCGGAGAACTCAATTTCATGAGTGTTGATGATGCGTTTGCTTGGATAGATTGTCATAGCACTTCCATCATTATCCTGAATTTCAAAATAAGCCTTGCGAAAAGCCCCTGCCGCATTTTCTCCGGGACAGTTTACCGGAAAAGCCCTGACGGATTCATCTTGAACCGTCTTCATAAATTCTTCTAAAAAAGAGGTCATGGTCGTTTCCCCATAAGGAGGCTCAATCAGCGCCACCACATTATCTTCAAAATGATCGGCAATCGCATGAATATGGTGCTCATTAAAAAAATGTTTCAACAAAGCTAAAAGCCGGCTGTTCTTTAAGGTCAAGGCCTCCCTGGTCGGGGAATCCGCCTTGCTTTTCAACACCCACATAGTTTGAAGCCGATCAATGTCAATGTGCAGCCCATTGGCAATGCGCTTGAGCTTGATGGGTTCATCATAGAAAAAGGCTTTGAGCATTTCCCTATGGCCTTCCTGCCTTATATCGAAATTCCAGATACTGCTTGACAGCTGAATCAATTCCGCTGCCTGGGCAATAGCATCCCCCAAAACCTTTTTTTCCGGGAGATTCAAAAAAATCAGATTCATACTATACCCGTCATCAGTGGCAATCGGCTGGGATCTGGCAGCCATCACCTCATTGTCATAGGTGAATTCCAGGTTGTTCACTCCCGGCCTGGAAAGCACTGTATTTTTATACAAATTCAAGATCTCAGGCAGATTCAAATTCGCTGTAGTCGGCCATGTCGCCGCATCCAAAAGCTTGAATTCCCGATCACAAAGAATAATAGAGCAGTACAATCTGTCACTGAGCATGCGCAGAACATTGCCGATGGTCCGCTGTCTTTCCGGCAGCATCGCTAGACGTTCCAGCATATCCTTAACATAATATTTTTCCTTCATCTGATCTTTAAAGACCGCTTCCATAATTTCCGTGATTGCCTCACTATAACGATAATCGAAACGGTTTCTCGGCATACAGATCAAGGGGTACCCCAATTCGTCGGCAGTACGAATCAATCTTGCATCGATATCCGGCAGGACAATTCCCACATAATAAAGAATCATCCCCACCTCACCGGCTGCGCTGAGATCTCTGACCACCTGACATTGGGCATCAACATCGTCCTTGGCATAATGAAAGCAGGTAATAACAATCTCATTACCCAGAAAAATACCATTTTTCAAGGCTAAAGAGTTGGACCATTCTAAAACAGAAACATGGGCAACGATATTATTCAGCCCTTTTGCCCCTGCCACCACCTCTGCCTCCCGCAGCACCGAAAGCTGCAAACAATCCTCTACCGTTATGCTCATACTTCCACTCCCTATCCTGTTTTTGGTCTGACGAAGGTTGGCACCGGTCCATCAAGTGTCACAGAGCACTAGCCAAAATTCTTGAAACTATCATATACTATTCCTTCAGCAGCGGCAAACGGTTCTATCTTTTGCTTAGCTAAAAACCCTGATTAATCAACTTGTCAGTTCTTTAATCAGGGTTTGGTTTATTAAGGCCATTTATTCTGTTTTTCTGGAGCAGAGTTGATCATGAGCTGCACTGATTCAGCATAATATTGATAATTTCCTTATCGGTTTCCTTCATGCCTACTTTCCCCAAATATCCGATATTGGCAATGGTATTTTCTATGCCTTTGGCCACGATGCCATCGCCGCCCCTAAACTGCTGACCTTCCTTATACATCAGGTAGCCCAGAATACCGGCATCCACTGCCGCGGCAATTTTCCCCGCACAGGAAGGCTTGGCTCCGTCGCATACGATTCCTGAAACGATGGCCGCGGCATTGACAATGGTGTGGGCAATTTCATCATAGCCGCCTCCATGTAAATAGGCGATGCCAGCCCCGCTTCCGCATCCGGCACAGATTACTCCGCAAAAAGCAGACAGCCGGCCGATACCGGTCTTTAAATGCAGGGTAATCAGATTGGATACCACTAATGCCCGGTAGAGTTTTTCCTCACCTGACTGCAGTTCCGCCGCATATTCAATCACAGGAAGAGAAGCGGTCATACCTTGATTGCCGCTTCCGGAATTAATAATAACAGGCAGCTCACACCCGCTCATCCGGGCATCTGAACCTGCCGCCGCCATGGCTTTGGCGCGGATCTTAACATCATTTCCATAGGTTTTTAAGAGAACTCTGCCTACATTTGCCCCGTAATTCCCCTCCATACCGGCTCTGGCTATGGCTGAATTGTATTCTATTTGTTTATCCAGCAGTTCCTTTACGTCCTCGATCCGGACACTGTCGGCAAACTCGATAATTTTGCTTACAGACAGCAGCTTCCTGTCCGTCAGACTGCTAATGCCAGCGTCTAGATCACCGGTACCGAAAATAATCTCTCCGTTTTTTTCTATATGAACGATATGGGTATGATAGTCGGCAATACGCAGCTTTACATAAGAGTCCTGATGAAACATGGTGATCATAATATCAAAAATTATCTGGGAATCCGCCAATTTCACTTCTATATCCGTTTCACTCAGATATGTTTTAATCTGTTGCTTCTCCGCCTGGCAGACCTCTGCAATAACTTCCAGGATTTTATCGGAGCGGCCGGCTATAATCCCGGCCGCCGTAGCTGCTTCGATACCCTTTAACCCATCGGTGTTGGGCACCACGACACTTTTTACATTTTTAATAATATTTGAACTGACCTCAAGGACTACTTTATGGGGAACCGCCCCCAGCACTTCCCTGGCTTTAGCGGCACCATAAGCTATGGCAATGGGTTCCGTACATCCCATGGCTGCCACCAATTCCTCTTTTAATATATTCAAATAGGTCTGATAATACCGATCCTGTCTTTCCATAAACATTTACCCTCCCATAAACGCTTGTGATTTTTGAAGCTGATCAAGGTTTGCCGTACATAGACAAAAGCAAGCCTACACTAATCTTCAATACAGTATAGCTTGCTTTTGTCATTCTGTCCTCGTCCCGGCAATGAAAAAAACACGGCAGCTTTTATCCAAATGGACAAAGTCTTTGCCCCGCTACAACAGCTCCCTCATCAGCGCATCCGCACAGAGCCGTCGGCTAAGGCCTGGGCGCCATAAGCAAGAAAGGATTTTTCCCAGCTGTCCACATAGGACCCGGTGGCCCATTCCGCCATGATCACAGTGGCCCCTTCCGGCAGCTCCAGCTCCGCCAAATGGGTTTCTCCTAATTTATCCGTACCGATGGGATAAATGGTTAACTTAGTCTTGGTTTTGACCAGGGCGATATCCCGGTTGGGGGAAGTAAAAGCGTCCGTGGCATCGGGAACCCGGTCTTTGATATTGTACCAGCTTAACACCAAGGCATCATAAAAGATCAAATTGGCGGGAGGAATAATTTTCAGATCGAAATCTTTATATTCAAGATTACCGCCGCTTTGATAGTGAATTCTTCCCACTAAACTCCAGCGGCCGTTTTTGCGAATCAGGCCGAAATTTTCCCCAGATTCATCCTGGCTAACCGAGGTGATCCCTTTCTCCCTTAAGGCGGCGGCTGCCTGCTCTCTGGCATTTAAATAGGCGTTAAATCCCTTGTCTCCCAATAAATCGGAGACCTTTATTTCGGTGGGGGATAAAAGTTTATCCACAGGAAGCACCTGCAAGTGATTGATTCCGGCGGTTCTCTTTTCCATGGCTATATAATCATTACCGATATAATTGATCACTCTCTCCGCCTCGGCATTGGGTTGCTCTTCTGTTCCTGCTCCCCCTTCCCTTTCCCCATTCTCTCTCTTCAGGTCGGGGGCCTTGGCTGTTACATTGCGAGCGGTCAGTAGATTATCTGTCATGCCGTCAGCAGGGAGGTTCTGGACACTGAGTTCCCAAAAACCGCTGGTCCGCGGGAAAAAGATTTGTTCGGAAGCCAGGATCGGTCTGAGCTGCTGATGATCAGCGGCAATCCAAAGGGTCTGATAGGTATAGCCTGTAGCTGCAGGTATCCTCAGTCCCAGCAAGACTCCGGAAATTCCTTCTCTGCTGTCCTGGTTCAGCTCCTGGGCACTGGTATCTCCGGCCACTAGGGTGCTGTCTGCTTCCTCAGCAACTATCTTCAATAAAAGAGCTTTGTTTTCCACAAAAAAAATCATACTGGTATCATCCAGCTTCATAAATTCACCCAGATAATTGCCGGAGGCGTAAACCGTAATCACATCTACCTTCTGAGACTTCAATCCGGAACTACCGACAGATGGAATATACTTGGTCAACAAATAATCCTCTGCCTTGACCCTTTTGATTTTATAAGCAGGGTTATCCCAGACATGGCCGCCGAAAGAAACGACACCTGGAGCAAATTGGACATCACTTCCTAACCATGGCTGGCCCGCTCCTCCTTCGCTGCCGTTGCTGTCCAGTTCCTCAAGCACCGTCCATTTACCTCCTAAGGGGCTGACCTGAGCGGAGGGCGGAATAATCTTACCGGCCGATGCCCCCGAAAATTCGGCACAACCGCCCAGGAAAAGCAGCAAGAAAGCCAGCGGAAGCAGGAGGCTTTTTTTAACCATGGGCACACACCTCTCTGGGCAGAGTAATGACCACCGTTGTCCCGACATTGACTTCACTGTGGATTTCCAGCCGGCCTTTCATCAGGGTAATGATCTCTTCACAGATGGATAAACCAATCCCGTTGCGGGAACGAGAGCTCTTGCCTTTGTAAAACTTTTCTTTCACCATGGGCAGTTCACCGGCAGCAATGCCGCATCCGTTGTCGGAGATCGTAAAGGTGTAGTCCTTCTCCCCTACCTCGGCCTGAAAACGGACACTCCCCTCGGCAGCCGTAAAATTCAAGGCGTTATCCAGAATATTGATCAAGACTTGTTTTAACCGATTAGGATCTGTCAACAGGTCGGGGAGGTTTTCCGGATAATCCACTGTAAACTGGATAGTTTCCCTGGTGGCCCGGGGGGTCAGTTGTTTGCGGATATGCTCCATCAGTTCGGCCATATTGACCTCTTCATAACTCAGCTTAATCCTGCCGGAAACAAATTTGGAAAAGTCCAGGAGCTCTTCCACCATCCGGGTGAGCCGTTCGGATTCTTTGGCAATGATGCCAAGACCGTCGTTGAGCATTTCTTTCTGCTGGAATTTTTCGCTTTGCAGGGTTATGGCCCAGCCCATAATGGAGGTCAGGGGAGTGCGCAATTCATGGGAGACCGAAGAGATAAAATCATTTTTCAGCTTTTCTTTTTTGGTTATTTCTTCAGCCATATAATTCAAGGTATCGGCAAGCTTGCCGATCTCGTCATCCCGCTTTTTCCTGCTCTTGATTTGAAAATTGCCGGCAGCCATGCTTTCGGCAATGGCTGTCACTTCCTTCAAGGGAATAAGAATGGTATTGGCCAAGAAAATGCTGAGGAAACCCACCACCATGGCCACAAAAAGACCGATAGCGATAAAAATTTTGGCCGTGTCCTGAATATCCTGGTCGATTTCATGTGTAGAAGCAATAAACCGCAGGGCTCCGACAATCTCCCCTTCGGATTTTAAGGGATAGGCTACGGCCATGACCTTCTGGCCATTTAATTTTCCTATCCATTCCCCCATCTGATCATTGAGGGCATCCTGAATATCCTCTGTGGGCCCCTCTTGTTCCGAAATCGCTCCCAGAGAGTCCATGACGATCTTCCCGTCTCTATCGACAATTTCCACTTGAGCGTTGCTTTGATTCCAAAAGGCATCCACATTATAGAGGATGTTATCTTCCAAAGAGGTATCGGAATAGTATTTGGAATACATATCAGCACTGATTTTCACCTGATTGGTCAGGTTGCCCCTCAGGCTGCCGTAATAATTCTGCTGGACAGTATAAATCAGCAGCACTTCCAAAATGGCTACCGAAACCAGAATCACGATCATAAAATTAGCCGTCAATCTGCCGCGGATCCCTTTCATGGCAGCCTCCTGACCATCTCCGGCTGCCACCGGTAACCCGAACCCCAGATGGTTTTAATATACCGGGGATCGGAGGGGTTATCCTCGATTTTTTCCCGGAGCCGCCGGATGTGCACATCTAAAGTTTTGGTATCCCCAAAATAATCCTCTCCCCAGATCCCATTGAGCATTTCCTCTCTGCGCAGCGCTTTCCCCGGATTCTCCATAAACATTTTCAGCAGGGAATATTCCGTAGGGGTCAGCTCCACTTCCTGATTGTTTTTGAGGAGTTTATTGGCGGCGGTGTCCAGATGCAGGCTGCCGTAGGTATAGCCTGTTCTTCCGGCTTCATAGCGATCCCGGCGTCTTAGCATGGCTTTGATTCTGGCAATCAGCTCAAAGGGATTAAAGGGCTTGACCATATAATCATCTGCTCCCAGTTCAAGCCCCATAATTTTATCCGTATCCTGCCCTTTAGCTGTCAGGATGATGATCAGAGGGTCCGGCATGGTTTCACGAATGTGCTGGCAAACTTCCAAACCGTCTATCCCCGGCAGCATCAGATCCAACACCACCAAGTCGGGGAGAAATTCGGTAAGGAGAGCCAGGGCATCTTCCCCGCTCTCCGCTTCTCCCACCTCATATCCGGCCATCTCCAGGTTAAGGGTAATGAAACGCCGGATGGACGCTTCATCTTCCACAACCAATACTTTAACCTTTTTTTCGCGCATAGTCCCATCCCTTAATTTTACTTTAGGCCTTTATTATAACACGATTTTCATTTGATCATTTTAGTAATCATTTTCTCCAACAGCTAAGGCTTTGACCAACATTTCCCCGTAGGCTTCCACTCCGGTCTGGGTGAGATGGACCCCGTCTTTATAGAAGTAATCGTTGTGGCCCTTGCTGACCGTATGCCAATCGATCAATCTGGCCCCTGGGTAAGACTGGGCTACTTTATTCAAGGTCTCGTTGACCTCCCCTTCCCAAGGCTTGGGAACCCGGGTATTGACCAGGAGGATCTCCGTACTTCCCGGCAGGGTGTCCAAGGTCTCTTTGAGTTGTTTCTCACTGAAGGGCCCGTTGTTTCCTAGTTGAATCACGACGGTTTTCCCCAGCTTCCCTTCTTCCCGAAGCCCGGCAATAACCTCCGGGGCCTGGTACATTTGTCTGCCCAGCTGGGCGTCGATAACAATTCCCTTAAACTGTTCCTGCAATACGGGTGTTACATTGATCATGACGGAATCGCCGATGATGGTAATTTCATTTTCTTGCTCTGTCCCTATTGCTTCTCCGTTGGCTTTATTATCTTCCTGCTCCGCCCCTTGAGCCTGAGTCCCCTGTTCATCCTGATTCTGAGTCTGAGTCTGACTCTGAGCCTGATTCTGGTTCTGAGCCTGTTCCTGAGCCTGGCCCTGGGCCTGTTCTGTTGTTTCATGATTTTGGGCGATAGCTTTTGCTGAGATTCCTGTCCCTCCATTCGGGGTTACAAACAACAGCAAAACCATCAGCAGGATCCCCAAGGACATTTTGGCACCGACACCCAAAGGCTTCTGCCACCACTGAAGGGCTGGGACCCGCCTCCGCCCCCGTTTCCGCCTTCCGTAGCGGATGGGGTCCTCAATGAAATGGCGGGACAGGACAGCCAGAATGATACTTAAGCCAATTTGCCAGAAGGTGCGGGAAAGGTCCACGCCTCCCGTATTGACAGCCGGGTTGGTCAGAATGATCACCGGGTAATGCCACAGGTAGATCCCATAGGAACACTCTCCCAGCCAGCGCCAGGGCCCCCAACTAAAGAACCGGCCCAAACTGCTGGCCGGATGGGCCAGAACCGCTACCAAAACAGCCGCGGCAATGGAGAAAAGCAACAGCCCGCCCTGATAGAGAAAGGGTTGGTATTGGTTGGTTTTCAGGATCATCAGCAGAACCGCTAATAGCCCCAGGGCGCCTGTCCCATCCAGGAGCAATTTTTTAGAGCCGGTGAGCTCGCCGGTCATTTTCCCGCTGGGCCATACCATAGCCAGGGCAGCACCGACAAGCAGGGAGAAGGCCCGGGTATCCGTTCCGTAATAGACCCGGCTGGGATCCTGACCCGGACTATAGATCAAGGCCATAGCCGCAGCCGATGCAAAAGTGAGCGCAATTGTTCCCACAGCCAGCCATTTGCGCTGCCGAATCCAGCGCAGACCCAGTCCCAAAAGGAGGGGCCAGAGAAGATAGAATTGTTCTTCTACCGCTAAAGACCAGAGATGCCCCAGTGGAGATGGGGGGCCAAAGCTTTCAAAGTAGGAGACCTGATGGAAGATCAGATACCAGTTGCTGATATAGAAGACTGCGGCCAAGGCTTCCTGTTTCAGGGCGGCCAGACGTTCCGGAGCGAAAAGCAGCATCCAGACCATTACTCCCGCCAGCATCACAAAAACTGCCGGCAGAAGCCGCCGGGCCCGGCGCAGCCAGAAATCTTTCAGATCGATGGTTCCGGTGCTCTCCCATTGCTTGAGCAGAATATTGGTGATCAAATACCCTGACAGCACAAAAAATAAAGTTACCCCTAAAAGCCCACCCGGTGCCCATGATAAATTGAGGTGATAAAAAATCACGGCGAACACCGCCAAAGCCCTCAGGCCATCCAACCCCGGCATATAGCCGTGGTCAACCGTCCTCAATCTTCTTCCCCTATACTGCCGATTCGGCTGCTCATTGAATTGATTTGTTTTTGTGCTGTAATTCATATCCGCTCACTCTCCACTTTATGCCAGGCTGCGGTGCTTTCCGTCACGCCTCTTTCGTCCTCTTCACCTTATCAAGTTTTGAGCTGGAGTGCTTTACAAAAACCTTTAAAAATTCTTACGAAAAAGTTAAAAATTCGCGAATGATGGCAAATCATAAGGGAAAAAGAAAAAGGAGCAACTTCCCCTGCTGGGATGGCTAAGCATTATTACAATAAATTCATTTTGACAATATTGTGTATCACACAGTATAATAATGACGGGGTGATACGATGTCAGCGAATGAGCAAATGCAGAACTTTATCACGGAACTTCGCCGGGGCAGCTTAACACTGGCGGTTTTGGGATGTTTGAAACAACCTCACTATGGCTATGCATTGCTTCAAACAATGCAGGAAAAGCAAATAGACGTTGAAGCCAACACACTCTACCCCCTTTTGCGGCGGCTGGAAAATCAGGGCTTACTGGTCAGCGATTGGGATACAAGTGAAAGCAGGCCAAGAAAATATTATACCGTCAACGAAAAAGGCGAAATGGTGTATAGAGAATTGATGACAGAATGGAAAAAACTGCAGAGCAACATTGAATCCATTTGCGGGGAGGATAAATGTAATGGATAATCTGATTGAGCGTTATGTTTATGATGTTACACGCCGCCTCCCGGAAAAAGACCGGGAGGAAGTAAGTAAAGAATTGAAATCCAATATCTATGACATGCTGCCGGAGAATGCGGACGAAAACGAAAGAAAAATGGTGTTGTATAATTTGGGTTCGCCCGCTTCATTAGCGGAGAAGTACCGGCAAAAACCCCGCTACCTAATATCTCCGGCTGTTTACGAGGATTATGTGCGTGTACTAAAATGGGTTTTGCCTCTGGTTGGCGTTGTGGTTTTGGTTATCGGCATGATTCTGGGAGCTATCGATGCTATTAAAGACGGCATGGTTGATTTGCCTTATTTAATAAGCAATACTTTGTCAAAAGGTATTGTCATGGGCATATCTGCGGTTTTTCAAGCACTCATATGGACAACGGTTGGTTTTGTAATCGCCGATCGTACAGGTGCTAAGGCTAACAAAAGCAAAGAACAGGAGTGGAGAGTCGAAGATTTGCCGGATGCCTTGCCTGATGATAGAGGCAAAATAAAATTGTCAGACAGCATTGCAGAACTGGTGTTAACGGGTGTATTCTCTGTTTTGGGTATTTTAATATGCCGCGGAGTATTGCCCGTCGCTTTTGTTATCCAAAATGGTGATACACAAATACGCACCCTTTTCAGCCCCAGCTTCCTGGCGAGCTGTGTCCCCGCTATTGCCGTCATGGCTATATTAGCTGTGGGCGCATGTATTTTCAAAATCAAGGTTCGCAGATGGACGCCTATCGTTTGCGGTGCAGTTGTTATAAGCACTATAATCAACATGTGCATCATGATCTATCTACTAAATAGGCCGGATTTGTTTAGCACGGAGTTTACAGCCTTTCTGCAAAGTATTGATTGGGGCAGCTTTGACCCATTAGGCTTCATGGGAGTGGGCGGGGCGAACTTGTTTATTGTTTTTATTGCTATTGTTGTTGTAGTTTGTTCCTTGGCCGAATGTGGTCAGGCAATCTATAAAACCTTAAAATATAAAATACAGTAATAATCGCAATGCGAAAGTTAGAGGATGCCTTTTATCTGGCATCCTCTATCATATTTCAGAGATATAACACAATCCGAACTCTTCGCCACAGGGTTTAACTGTCGTAAACAGTTCGAATTATGTGCGCTTCACTCCCTCGCCTCTTGCGGAAAGAACGACTGTTTTTGTGCTTACCGCCGATCAAGAGCTTAGGCGATTTAAATCCTCGAGCCTCGCAGAGGCCTCGACGAACGTCGCGTAAAAAAGCTACATGACCATGTTGTATTTCAACCCTCGAGCCTCGCAGAGGCCTCGACTCGGAATTGGTATCAAGCCCACTCTCGAATAGAATTTCAACCCTCGAGCCTCGCAGAGGCCTCGACTTGCTGACGCTCTGCGGTATCGGGTAGTATGCGAATTTCAACCCTCGAGCCTCGTAGAGGCCTCGACGGGCGGATATCTGGTATTGGTCCCACGAAAACGGGATTTCAACCCTCGAGCCTCGTAGAGGCCTCGACGTGTCTGACGCTCAGAAGAATGATTAAATAGTTGCTATTTCAACCCTCGAGCCTCGTAGAGGCCTCGACCAGCGTATAATCTGGAAGACACAGCGGCTATAGGCATTTCAACCCTCGAGCCTCGTAGAGGCCTCGACAGTTGGGTAGATGAGTTGACTATGATTGAGCAGATTTCAACCCTCGAGCCTCGTAGAGGCCTCGACGCCAGAGTCAATATGATTGGCATTCCCAGTGCGGAATTTCAACCCTCGAGCCTCGTAGAGGCCTCGACGTGGCCTAACAGCCGGGGTGGTCACGACACTTCAATTTCAACCCTCGAGCCTCGTAGAGGCCTCGACTCTGCAGGCTATCATCAGGATTGGCAAGCCGGCAATATTTCAACCCTCGAGCCTCGTAGAGGCCTCGACTCTTATTGGCATTAGCTTTATCCATGAGTGTGGCATTTCAACCCTCGAGCCTCGTAGAGGCCTCGACGATGCCTTTGAGGCAGCTGTAATAGAGCTTTTCAATTTCAACCCTCGAGCCTCGTAGAGGCCTCGACTTAGTACACCAGTAGGAGTAAAGTAGATAAAGTATTTCAACCCTCGAGCCTCGTAGAGGCCTCGACTTAGTACACCAGTAGGAGTAAAGTAGATAAAGTATTTCAACCCTCGAGCCTCGTAGAGGCCTCGACTTAAAGGACTTCCGACCAACCAAAACCTATCAGGTGGATTTCAACCCTCGAGCCTCGTAGAGGCCTCGACATAACATAACCTACATCGATAACTTTATGTATCAATTTCAACCCTCGAGCCTCGTAGAGGCCTCGACGCTCCCCCATTTCCCCGGTCATAATAGCGTGTATATTTCAACCCTCGAGCCTCGTAGAGGCCTCGACCATAAGCAAAGATATGATGCCTGTAAACGGTATATTTCAACCCTCGAGCCTCGTAGAGGCCTCGACGTGCGTGTGCATCAGACATGTTTGTGGCTCATGCGGGATTTCAACCCTCGAGCCTCGTAGAGGCCTCGACCCAAGACAGGCCGACCCTATTCATACAAATGGGCTATTTCAACCCTCGAGCCTCGTAGAGGCCTCGACCTGTTTGGCTCCGCTAAGGTCCGCCTCTTGCCCAAATTTCAACCCTCGAGCCTCGTAGAGGCCTCGACCGCACTCGATAACGAGCTTTGCTACCCTATACGATTTCAACCCTCGAGCCTCGTAGAGGCCTCGACTCCTGATTTTGATAAATATAGACTTCCGGATCAGATTTCAACCCTCGAGCCTCGTAGAGGCCTCGACCAAATCTTCAGGCCGGCGCGGATTTGTCCCAACAATTTCAACCCTCGAGCCTCGTAGAGGCCTCGACCTCAGATTCTTGCTTTAACCAAGGCACGCCTGGATTTCAACCCTCGAGCCTCGTAGAGGCCTCGACATCATGCGGAGATTGTCAACTGGTTTGTAAAAATATTTCAACCCTCGAGCCTCGTAGAGGCCTCGACGGGACCTGCAAAGTAAGGTGTTCGAAGGAGGGCAAATTTCAACCCTCGAGCCTCGTAGAGGCCTCGACCTCTCCAGCGCCTTTCCATATTACAAGCAGCCTTATTTCAACCCTCGAGCCTCGTAGAGGCCTCGACGGAGCCCGCCGCGCCCTGACCACTCGTGCGATCCAATTTCAACCCTCGAGCCTCGTAGAGGCCTCGACAAAGAGATTTTTGCCTCTATGGACCAATCGATTATTTCAACCCTCGAGCCTCGTAGAGGCCTCGACCAATAGGATTCTTCATCTCTTCGGCCAGTCTGATATTTCAACCCTCGAGCCTCGTAGAGGCCTCGACCGTCCGATTCCCGGTATATGTTTGTTTGGCTTTGGATTTCAACCCTCGAGCCTCGTAGAGGCCTCGACTTCTTTGAGTCCCTTATTGCCGAGTATGCTGCAATTTCAACCCTCGAGCCTCGTAGAGGCCTCGACATGTCGCCTTGTTTGCTATCGTGTTGGCCTTTATATTTCAACCCTCGAGCCTCGTAGAGGCCTCGACTTGCGGATTGCGCTCATCACCTTTTGCAGATTGAGCATTTCAACCCTCGAGCCTCGTAGAGGCCTCGACAGAAACCCCGGCTGAGGTTGATAAAGACTGGAGGATTTCAACCCTCGAGCCTCGTAGAGGCCTCGACTTCTTTGATATTGCGTTTCTCAATCAGGTAGGACGATTTCAACCCTCGAGCCTCGTAGAGGCCTCGACCGGCGAGGATCGTGTCGGCATGGGCAGGAACCGGCAATTTCAACCCTCGAGCCTCGTAGAGGCCTCGACCCTTCTCGCATTCAAAAATCACCTTTGCGTATTCATTTCAACCCTCGAGCCTCGTAGAGGCCTCGACGAAAGATTAGAAAAGGCGTTACCACAAATTCTAATTTCAACCCTCGAGCCTCGTAGAGGCCTCGACATTGGCATTGGTGTGTAACGTACAATCCTGACAATATTTCAACCCTCGAGCCTCGTAGAGGCCTCGACTTTTGGAGATGCCTGTGCTTATTGTGGAATGACAATTTCAACCCTCGAGCCTCGTAGAGGCCTCGACTCTGAAAAACCTATAGAGTTAATGAAAAACATTATAATTTCAACCCTCGAGCCTCGTAGAGGCCTCGACCCGTATGGCCAACTTGGTGGGCAGCGAGGGTCAATTTCAACCCTCGAGCCTCGTAGAGGCCTCGACATATCGGAAAGCCTGTCGGCAAAGGCGCTGACGATTTCAACCCTCGAGCCTCGTAGAGGCCTCGACTATCCTTGACGGCTTAATCACTAAGCCCCCAGGATTTCAACCCTCGAGCCTCGTAGAGGCCTCGACAGGAGTTTTATGCGTGGCTTGCTGTGCAGAAAAAATTTCAACCCTCGAGCCTCGTAGAGGCCTCGACGTCAGGCCTCACGAGGCACCCGATTTGGACGAAAAATTTCAACCCTCGAGCCTCGTAGAGGCCTCGACCCAACAAATCCGAACTGTTACTGCTTGAGCGATTTATTTCAACCCTCGAGCCTCGTAGAGGCCTCGACAGATTTCAACAAGGCTTGGCAGTACGTCCCCGGGATTTCAACCCTCGAGCCTCGTAGAGGCCTCGACGTCGTTTTCGCCGTGTCTACGTATTCAGTCGTTTATTTCAACCCTCGAGCCTCGTAGAGGCCTCGACCTTAGCGGTAGTTGTCATGCTACCGTCCGAAATAATTTCAACCCTCGAGCCTCGTAGAGGCCTCGACACTTTACCGGAGCTGAAATCATGGAATCCCTCACGAATTTCAACCCTCGAGCCTCGTAGAGGCCTCGACTCACTGCTACTGAGACCAACTTCGTATCCGGACAATTTCAACCCTCGAGCCTCGTAGAGGCCTCGACCGCGCTGGATGGAGTACAAAGCCGGCACTGCCCGATTTCAACCCTCGAGCCTCGTAGAGGCCTCGACTACCCCTGCAGTGATAGTAACCGCTGATTCAGTGACATTTCAACCCTCGAGCCTCGTAGAGGCCTCGACAAATAAGTCAGGGCGGCAGATAGATTTTCAGCTATTTCAACCCTCGAGCCTCGTAGAGGCCTCGACCGACATGGTTAATTTATATCTGTCCATCCCATAGGATTTCAACCCTCGAGCCTCGTAGAGGCCTCGACTGCAAAAAGTAATCAAAACTATCTACCAAAGTCAACTTTTGTTCATTTCCTTAAACTTCTTCCCCTCACTACAGCATACTCCCATTATTTACTCACACATTTCAACAAATTTTCTCTCGTTTCACGGTGCGAACCTCCCGAGGATTTGCTGTGCACTATAGGTTCGCACTAAATAATCAACGTATCCTCAACATTAAACGAAGGTTTTGCCCCAATATGCTCAACCTTGTTCTTGTAATTATTCCCCAGCATATAGAACCTCAGACTATCCGTCTCCGTATCAATAATCTGCTCCAGCTTATGCTGAACCTCGCGGAATTTTGCCGCATCCAGCACACATTCAAAGACTGAATTCTGGACACGTTGTCCATAGTTCACACATTGCTTGGCAACCTGACGCAGCCGCTTTCTTCCTGCCGCGGTTTGAGTGTTAACATCATACGTGATCAGCACTAAAATCTCTCTCACCTACTTCCACATAAAAGCCGGATATCCGTCCAAATCCCCACGGATAAACCGGGCCAGCAACATAGCCTGAGCATAGGGCACAAGCCCCCACTCCATTTTCTCCTGCAGAAAGGGATGCTTGATCTCTTCCTGTTTCCTGCTTTGCCATGCCTTAAGGATATCTCTTCTGGTATCATCATCCATTACAACTGCTCCATTTTCCATTCGGGTGAACCCGCTGGGATTGACTTCCCTTCTATTGATTAAAGAAAGGACAAAACGATCTGCAAAAACTGCCCGCAGCTCTTCCATCAGATCCAGGGCCAGCGAGATCCTTCCCGGTCTATCCCGGTGCAAAAATCCTACATAGGGGTCCAGTCCCACTGTTTCCAGAGCAGCAGCGGCATCATGGGCCAACAAGGTGTAGATAAAAGAGAGCATAGCATTAACATTGTCCAGAGGAGGCCGTTTATTACGACATTTGAAGTAAAAATCCTCCTTCTGCTGGAGAATCAGATCATCCAGCACCCGGAAATATTGGGCTGCAGCCTCCCCCTCAACACCCCGCAGCTGGTCCAAATCCTTACTGTTCTCGACCAGTCTCAGAGCATTAGCCAAGGTTTGGCAGACTCCCTTTAATTTCTCTACATCCAGTCTTGCCCCGTGATCCCGGGTGGCCCGTTCCACCACCCAGCGGGAATTATATACTTTCCCCAAAATAAAACTCTTGGCAATTCTATGGCTTGTCGCTTCATCATCCGAAAGTCTGTATTGCGCTTTTCTTAAAGTGACATTCCCTCTGACTTCCCCCACTACTCTGCCCAGAAATTTTCCGTTGGATTTCATAAAGCTCAAGGAGATATTGCGCTTGGCACAAGCGCCCATCAAAGCCGGGCTGGCCCCGGTATAGCCAAAGGCAATGATGCTCTCCAGATTATGCAAAGGGACTCTCAAGGCCTCCACATCATCCTTCAAAATCACAATATTTTCTCCGTCAAGCGATAGATAAGTATTGGGCGAAGTCACGTAGAGGGTATTCAATAATTTTCTCATGGCTCAACCTCGATCTCTGCAATCATTTTCTTCATATAGTCCAGGGCCGATGGGTTCTTACACAGCTTGGGCAGACAGATTTCACTGAGGGAGCAGGCTCGGCATGCTTTCGTCGTTTTAACTTTAGGGGTATATCTCTTGGCATAAAGCTCATGCATCTCTTGACAAATCCTTTTGACTTCCTCCCGAATCTCCTCATCCAGGATAACTTTCGTTCTGCGTCTGGGTTCACCATAATACAAAAATCCTTCCGGTATGGTGCAGAGGAGCATCTCTTCCAAGCACATGGCCTGAGCACATAACTGCAGCACATCCGCATTATCCTGCTTGGGTTTGCCCCGCTTGTATTCCACAGGAACCGGCTGGTAAGTCCCCTCCCGGCCATAAAGGGTGACTCCGTCCCGGGACTTATGAAACTCCACCACATCACAGGCTCCGGTGATCCCCAGGGTACGGGAAAAAATCCCCATACCCCGGGAAATAATCAGCGCTCCCCGCTTTTCCTTGATCGTCGAGTCATGGGTTTTCTCGTGCAGGATTGCCCCTTCGATGGTACGGAAGTTTTCCTGCCATTGCTGTTCAATGTGGATCAAGGCCCATTGGCGTTTGCAAAACACATAGTGCTGGATGCCCGATAAGAGCAGGAAATCGTCTTCTTGATATTCCATTTAAACCCTCCAGATAATGTTGCGTCTTTTCGCCATTCACAATCTCCAGTAAATCAAATGATGATTGCCCCTCCGCTATACTTTTTTAATTTCACGATACCAGCCATATAACCGAGAAAGCCATCGTATTCCAGGTTCCACCTGTATATTTTATCCATGATCATAGGCGTTCTCAGTTCATCCAATTTATATTTGGCAATTTGAACCGAGACCTTTTGCAGTTCTTTCCAATCGACTTTTCCATATTGCAAGCGTTTTGCCATACTCGGGTCAACAACTACAAGACGAGTATCGCTGTCAATTACCTTGAAATCCTCTTCTACCTTACGAAAATTTTGCAATTTCTCATTGGTGACCAAGTTTCTATGTTTTCCAGACAGCCCATATAAAGCGATTTCATCAGTGAGGGATTGGGTGCTCAATTCCGGCACAATGGCACTGTTCCCTTCAAAAAACCTTTTAAGAACAGCGGCGGCCTCTTTTAAACCAGGATTAAGCCTCAGCATTCCATCTTCTAAAATACAAAATGTCCACATCTCCGCATTATCAAGAACCCCTTCCCGATTGACACGCCCTGAAGCTTGCAGCAGCGATACCAAGGCGCCAAGTTCACGAAATCCAGTTCTGAAAGACAGATTTACACCGGCTTCAATACATGATGTTGCGATCAGGGTCCAATTCGTATCCTTTTTATCCATCAAGCGCTTTTTTATCCGTTCGAGAGTATTGCTCCGATCATTTGGAGTCAAAGCCGTAGACAGATGCTCCACACATTCTCGGCCAAAGTGCTCTGAAAAATAGTCCGCTAATACAGCAGCACTTTGAACTGTGTTCAAGATAACCAGTCTCGGCCCCGGAAAACCGCTGATCCATTGAGCAAGCTCCGCCGTGCCTTTGGGGAATAAATCACAATGATAAGAAATCCGATTGTTTTCATAGACCGCAAGGCGTTTGCGCAGTTCATCGTCAATGATTTCTGGTACAGGGTGGAAACTTTCGTTGCCGATAATTTCCGGTATTGTCCAGAATCGATTCAGCGAACCGGACGCCAGAACCCAGTAGCAGTTCCATTCCGCGGCATAAACATTGATCCACTTCCAGGCAATAGGCAGCAGTTTGGCCGGCAACGCAGCATGGGATTCATCCACAAAAACAGCACTGCCGGGTAATTCATGCAAGCGGCGCAGGGCCGCGGTGGAATTCGAGGCCAGCGTTTCAAAAAAAGCAACAGCCGTTGTCACAATAATGGGCGCTCGCCATAGCGCGGTCAGGTGTCTGGCGTCCTTGCTCTCAAAGTCTGCCCGGTGATGCAGTTCCGCTACGACCTCCTCAGCGTTTTCCCCCGGCAAAACAAGTGTCTTCCGATAGATATCGACGGATTGTTTAATGATATTTGTAAAAGGCAGTACAACAAAGATACGCCGCAACCCTCGCTTCTCTGCCTGTGCAAGCAAATGAGCCATGATCGCCGTCGTCTTTCCGGAGCCAACCGGGCTGTCACAGGAAGTTATACCGGCATCGATGTCAGCATTTCGACACGCTAAATACATCTCATTGCGTAAAGCATTCCGAGCATCATCAGCTCCTGTTTGCTTCAGCCCGGCAATATGCCGGTCTAATTGGGCAAGCCGTTCCGCGGCGCGCAATCTGACCGGGCTCATTTCCGCCGGATACTTCCGGTAATGGATGGCCGTATCGGTGTGGTCCGCATCGACGAGGCATGATAAGAGCATCCGCAGGAAAACTGATTTATCTCCCTTGATTTCCTCCCTATCATACTCAAACCGGCTGTCAACGAGGTTGTTATGGATGGCTTCAAGCTCCGGCAGCTCTTTATCCACCTCAGACGCAATGGCTCTATCTCGAAAAGCCGCATCGTCCCTCTCCACTTCGACAGTAAAATCAGGAAAACCCTTGTGGTGAGCCTGGATTACAGCGGCGGAAAAAACAGACAAATGGCTGTTTCTCAGAAAATAGGCTGCTCCCGCGTCCCAATGATGTACCGGAAGCTTTTCATCCTGCTCTCTCCCGGCAAGTACATCCTGATTTTTCTTATTCAGTTTGCCCAGATCATGAATGGTGGACGCTTTTTCTATAATCTGTGACAGCAGTGTATTATCACATTTTGCATAGCAGCTTATCTCCTGAACATAATCGCGGCCCCACGACCTTACACCACAAACATGCTCCGCGTACGTCTGCTCAGGGATGTCGTCTTTGCGACTGTGCGCGTAGTAAATCATACCAGCATCAGGTCGGTTGCTGAGCTCACTTTGGCCTTCAATTCTTCCGGTAGATCTGTCTTATCTTCATAATCGGCCCAGCTTTTCGATGCTATGGTCACATCGCCAATCCGTTTTGGTGTAAGCGCTTCCAGGAGGAGATAATCCGGGCAACTGCCCAGAGCATTCAGATGCTCAATATACCAGGCATGCCGAATGCGCACATCGGGGCGAATGGCGGAACGATTCAGGTCATACGCTTTGGGAATTAATAGCTTAAGTAGATCAATATCTTCTTGAGTGCAGCCTGTCTTGGCTGCATAATTGGGATTCACAAAAAACGGCATACAATAAACACCGTGCTCCACGATGCGAAAGGCTAAGGGAGCCATTCCGGCATTTTTACCCTCTTGCACACCGGCCTTATTCGTATTGGTATGACGAATGATATTGACCGGAGAAATCGACGTACCTACACCAAACTGAACAACACCTGTTTTGATAAACCCTTTATTCGCTCCCTCTTCCAAAAAAGTGTTGCCAAAGATTCTTGCATCCCAATATTTTTTAACAAAAGTGCTCTCCAAGAAACTCTTCTGTTCGAAGTTTTTAATATCTTTTGACATCTCGCTTTGAATGGATTTCCTGTCACGCCCCCGCGATTCCAATATGCAGTAATGATCCGAGTTTTTAACGTAAACCTCCGGGAGATTTTGATAAAACACACTATCGTGATCCCCCACCAAATCACGCAGCTTGCGCTTGAAGGAAACTGGTGAAATTTCACCTATACCATTAGGACGCTGGCGGGGATCGCTCTCCCTGTCCGGGTCGCCGTTTGCATTTGAATTTACAACTTCAATGACCATTAAACCGGTTGCGCGCTTGATTTCACTGTTCATAATTAGCCCCTCCTACATTATTATCATTATCGCTCTCATCGGCCACAGTTACTGAAGACCCTCTTCTAGGAAAGGATGCCAGATAGCCAATAAAAAGCTGTGCCTTTTCAAAATCATTAAAACGTGTTGAATCTGTCATTGCAGGAAGCAATTTATTTGCCGCATCTTCATACAAATTGAGATACCAGCGTGCTCTCCAACTTTCTTCATCTTTAGTTGAAATATTTTTAAAGCGGTAGTGTTTGGCCCAGGTTATATAAGGATTCATGCGAAGGGACAACTGAGCTATCGTTTGGTAAGGCCTTTCGCCGGCCGCTGCAAACAAAGCGCTGCCCGCCAGTTGCGGAGGAACATCCCCACCCCGCACAACTTTGCAGTACAAAGTATGCAGCTCGTCGGATATTTTCAAGAGCTGTCCGACCAAATACGCCATATTTTCCATGTATTTCTCCTTTCTCTCACCCCGTTTGTACAGCAGCAGCCCTAAGACATCCAACAGAAGAGCTGCTTCATTTTTCAATTTCTCTAAAGCTTTCTCTTCTGTCTTGCTCTTACAGCTTGAACCGCCATGCACCCAGTTGCCAATATAGCTTACTAGCCCGGATGAATGGGTGAGTGTGACATGAAGATAATTACCAATCATATTTTCCTGCATAGGATCAAGAAGCAATTCCATGCCCTGATAATATTTCATTCGTTCAACGGCAGTCTGGCCCTGGGCCAATTCCCCGTTTTGCTTCCACACATTGTTGACGATTCGAGCCACTTGCAGCGGGAAAGGAGTTTCTCTTTTGCCCAGCTCTGTTTCCGGTATATTCCCACAACCAGCCTGCCAGTCCTCCGCCGCTTGAATAAGCTGATCCGGCGAACAATTTCGGGTAAATATCACTTTTGAGCGGGCCTTATCCAGTTTGCGGATCGTGAAAATTTGAATAAACTTGGGAGTTTCTTCTGGGAGAAGGCCTCTAAGCGTCCTAATAAAATCTTTGGCGATATTCTCAAAACGCGCTTCTGCCCGGGCCGAATTTTCTGCCTGACCGGAACCGAAGATTGAAACAAATTTTGGTGAAATTTCCAGCAGCTTGGAAGGATAGGCAAATACGATTTCGCTCTTATCAATTTTCCGCCATGTGATACCCTCCCGCTCCAGGTCGGCAGCCCATTCCAGTGATTTTTTGATAAGAGAGCGGTTTTCCATGGCAATGGGATAAGAGCCATCATCGATCTGTTCATAACGGTACTGACAAGGCTGTCCGTTGAACATCGAACGCAGGGTTACCTCAAAACCACTGAGCTTCACGCTTGGCATCGGTTCATCGGGATTGATAAAAGGAATACCAAAGGCATCACGTTCAACATCCTTAGATGGTTGGGACGCACTCCGCGAGCTGGATTTCAACAACATATCGTTGAGCCATTCGGTGAAGTGTTGGCTTGTTACTGGGTACCCATACTGTTGCCAATCAAATAAATCCAATACAACTGAAATTGAGCCTGTATCATCATTATGTTCCTTTTTAGGGTTGCCTTTATGGAATAGCACCGTAAGCAGAGTGCCAATGTCCTCTTGTTTTTGAAGCTTGGCGAAAACGCACTTTTCCAGGGCGGACTTAAAGCTTTTATCCGGCTCATTTCTAAAACCGGAGGCTAACTGGATCAGCTTGGAAATGAGCCTTCCTTCGGGTTGTTCTTGATTCCCAATTAGACCCGAAAGGGTCTGAGGAATCGTATGCAAGCTTCTATCGACTTTTTTGACAATGCTTCCTTTCCAGTTGTCATGGACACACCATGATTTAATTTTGTCAAGATCAAGCGGAATAGTGCCTTTTTCAATTTGTTCCAACTCGGTAAGCTGCTCTTCCTCAGTGATACGGTAAAGGGGAGCGATATTGAAAGCGGGAAAAGTTCCCTGGTTGTTCCCGTATTTTCTCAATGACTGGGCAAGTTCAGCACTTATGCTCTCGAGTCCACAGATCGAGCCGTCCTGAGCAAGCCATATTCTAATACAGGGTGATTTGGCTGTTACTTTAGGTAAAGATTTGTATTCCCTATGCCATTCCTTGGCGCTGATCCCTTTACTTTTCATGGCAGTGGACAAACTATACAATTCATTGAGCATAGTTTTCACTCCTTTGCGGATACTCCAGCACGCCATTCCGGATGACGAGATCATTGTCATAGACATAGGAAACCGGAGACCCATATCCTTTGGCAAAAACCCGCCTCAGCATCGATGGTATGACGATGGGAAGTGCATCGGAGAGCACCTGTGTTGTGTCCCGAAATTCGCCGAAATAAGAAGGGGTAAATTCTTTCCATCCCAATGTAGGAATGGAATAGCATTGACCTCGTTTAAGTCTCCTATTAAAAATACTTTGATAAGCATGACCGGGGGAGGTCGTTTTTTTATCCCATTGCACAGCACTTTCCGGTAATCGGCTTTTGTCTTTATAAGGAACAACTTCTGCGTAGAGTCTATAGCAGACATCAATTAACACGGTGGCATACAATTGATAATTATTTCCCTCTTTAATCGATTTAGTGCTTCGTAACGGTCCTCCATAGTTGGTGCAATAAGAGTGGTATTGTATAGGCGCACACAACTCTACTTTTGTAGGAATTATTTCCACGCCGGGCCCCCATGCCACAGATTCAAAAATAGCTTTGACTGCAGAATAGGTTGGAGCTGGATAGCTAACCGGACAGTCACCGCTATCCGGTCTTGTCCACATAGCGGTATTGCCGGCTATCTCCATGGCAATAGGATAAGATAATCGAACCATGAACATCCTCCTCTCTATTAAATTCGAGCTTGTCTTTAATTATAGCTCTTCTTTTACCATATTTTGTGTTGTATTTTGTCGTTTTTCAAACCCAATAAAGAAAAAGAACATCTTTACCAAATCTTATGGAAAGACATCCTCTTTGCACAAAAAAACATATATATTTCAATCCACAGACTTATCAGGTCTGACAATTTCATTATACCAATAAATGTAAATAATATCAATTACTCGCAGCCATGTTCATATAAGTTTAATTGAGCAAACAGATGTAATATGTCGTCGTGGAACATTATGTTATCCTCCAGAATATAATTAAATTAACTAAATTATGATTTTCCAAAAAGGAGGAAATATAAATAATGATAAAATGTTGTACCGAGATACTTTTAAACATTCTGAACTATAACCTAAATAGAATCTCTGATATCAGAAGATTGAGAGCGGAAAACGCCAAGCTCGTACAGCTTGTCATTGATCAAGCATTACACATCCAGATGCTAAGATACATTATTCGAAAATGATTTATGCTTCAAGTGAACTTACTATACCAAGTCGTCCTTCCCTGAAATCAGACCCAATTCCTCTTCCTTAATATTCCACAAAAACACTTTTTGCATATTATGGAATATAAAGCTAAAGGGGGCTTAGCCTATGTTTTTATGCGCAGCAGGAATTGGCATTATCGCCATTGCTATTCTGATCCTGATCGCTCTCGGCCTTGTCTTCTAAACTTCAAGAGATAGATTTCAGCACAGACTAACTGCAGTCTGTGCTGAAATTTTACTTCATAAGCTTCTTAAGCAGAGACAAATGATTTCTGAAGGGCGGATACCGAAGCGGGATATCCAGCTTATTGGATTTCTTCATAATGCTTTTCGTATGGGAAAAGGTGTCATAGCTTCCTTTGCCGTGATACTGCCCCATGCCGCTCTCCCCCACACCTCCAAAGCGCAGATTGGGGTTAGCCAGATGTATAATCGTATCATTGATGCATCCGCCGCCGAAGGACGTTTTGCTGATGGCCTGGGCCTCATGATCCTTGCTTCTGGTGAACAGATACAAAGCCAGCGGCTTGGGATGCTGATTGACCATAGCAAGGGCAGCGTCAAAGCTCTCAAATTCCAGCACCGGCAGCAGGGGTCCAAAGATTTCTTCCTGCATCACCGGGCTTTCCCAGGTTACATCATCCAGAATGGTGGGCGCAATCCGCCTGGTTTTCTCATCGGACCGGCCCCCCTCTACAACCCGCCCGCTTTTCAGCAAGCCTAGAAGCCGCTCGAAGTGCTTCTGATTGATGATTTTAGGATAGTCTTCGTTGCCTAAAGGATCATGGCCATAAAAGGCAGTAATGGATTTCTTGATCTCCTGGATGAGTTTTTCTTTAACAGTCCTATGCACAAGCAGATAATCTGGCGCAACACAGGTCTGTCCCGCATTCAGAAATTTTCCCCAGACGATTCTTTTGGCCGCCAATTCAAGATCGGCAGTGTCATCGATAATACAGGGGCTTTTCCCGCCCAATTCCAGAGTTACCGGGGTCAGGTGTCTGGCGGCGGATTCCATCACCGTTTTTCCCACCCCGACGCTGCCGGTAAAAAAGATATAGTCAAACTTTTCATTGAGCAGGGTTTTGTTGGCTTCTCTGCCTCCACGAACCACAGCCACAAAGGACTCGTCAAAGATTTCTTTGACTATCCTCTCGATCATTGCGGAAGTGTTGGCCGAATACTCCGAAGGCTTGAGGACGGCGCAGTTTCCTGCACTTATAGCCCCCACCAAAGGAGCCAAGGCCAGCTGAAAGGGATAATTCCAGGGTGACATAATCAGAACGGAGCCGTAGGGTTCTGTATAAAGATAGCTGGCGGAAGGAAAGTGCACCAGAGGAGTCCGCACACGTTTAGGTTTGACCCAGCTTGAGATATGTTTAAGCGTATAGTTGAGTTCCTCCAGTACCATGCCCACTTCTGTGGCATAGGCTTCAAAAGGCGCTTTATTCAGGTCAGCCTTCAAAGCCGCCATAATCTCCTCCTCATGGATTTTTATGGCTGACCGCAGTTTATTCAGCATATCCACCCGAAACTGAAGCTCCTTGGTTTTCCCGGTCTGGAAAAAAGCCTTTTGTTTGACTAAAATTTCTTTTATATCCGGCATCTTAGACCTCCTCCTTTTGGGCAGAACCGATCAAGTTCAGGATATTGTTTAGATCATTTCTGGACAAGAGCCTGGGGACGGGATAAAGCGGGGTGGCTTCCTTCCAGGCATGCTCTACCAGCAAAGGAATATCTTCGGCGAGAATACCGTCAATTTTTCGGGGAATGTTCATTTTCTTACTCAGTTCCTTGATGGCCTCAATGAATAGGGTTGCTTTTTGCTCATGGCTATCCCCAGGTGAACCCATTTCCAGAACATCGGCTAATTCAGCCAGCCGTTCATGGACCGCTTCTCCATAGTATTCCAGAACACAAGGAAGAATTACGGCATTAGCCAATCCATGGGGTACTCCGTAAAACCCTCCCAAAGCATGGGCCAGAGCATGAATATATCCCACATAAGCGCGGGTAAAGGCCACTCCGGCATAATAGGAGGCCTTGAGCATATTCTCCCGGGCTTTTACGTTCTCTCCCTGGGAATAGGCTATATAGAGATTATCAAAAATCAAGCGCACTGCTTTCCTGCTTAATTCCGTGGTCTCCTGGGTATTGCTTCTGCCGATATAGGCTTCCACCGCATGGGTAAGGGCATCCAGGCCTGTTGTGGAAGTGATGTGTTTCGGCAGACCCACAGTCAGCAACGGATCGAGGACGGCATAGTGAGGGATAAGAGCCGTATCGTTAACCGGGTATTTTTCACGGTTTCGGGGATCTGATATAACGGCGGCAAGGGTGGCTTCACTTCCTGTCCCGGCTGTGGTAGGAATGGCAAACAAAGGTGGAAGCTTTCTCCTCACTTTAAGAACGCCCTTCATTTGCGAGATGCTCTTATGGGGATTGGCTACTCTGGCACCCACCCCCTTAGCACAGTCCATAGGAGAACCGCCGCCAAAGGCCACAATGCCTTCGCACTGCTGTTCCTGGTACAATTTCAGGGCTTCTTCAATATTATCAAGGGTAGGATTTGGCACGGTTTTATCATAAACAGTATACCTGACTCCTGCCTTATCAAGATCTTGAAGAAAGCTATTCACCAGTCCTAAGGAGGAAATTCCCTGATCCGTGACAATCAGGATTTTGCTGATGCCCTTGCGGCTTATTACCTCAGGCAGCTTATTCAAACTGTTTGCGCCCTCCAGCAAGGTAGGTTTGCGCCAGGGAAGAAAATAAGATGCTAATTGTAAAGTCCTCTGATACAATCTGCAATACAAGGTATTCATCTCGATCGTCTCACTCTCTTTCACAATTTGTATATCTTATCAAAAAAGCTATTCGGCATTTACCAAGAGCTTGACGATTTCTTGCACAGGAATCTCTTCGGTTCCGAACAACCTTTGGATAATCAGCCCGTCAAGGGCAGCCAGGATTAAGTAGGAAAGCATTACGTTCTTTTGGTTCTGGGAGGGTAAGATCTTATCCAAACCATATTGCAAGGTTTTTCTCCACTCTTGATACTGTTCTTTGAATTTTTCTTTGAGAAGAGTATTGCTTGTTCCTGCATCGCTGAGAAGATAAAGATGAAGCTTTCCCCTGGTTTCAGCCCCCAATATTTGTTCAAATACTGTTTTCAGGACCTCCTCAGGGGCAACTTCTGTATTGGCATCTTCAATCCAGGCCAGCAAACCGTCCGTAATTTGTTTTAAGTTATGGTTGGCAATGTCATAAATAATGTCTTCTTTAGCTGAATAGTAGTAATATAATGTCCCCTTGCTAATCCCCGCTTCCTGGGCAATGTCTTTTAAGCTGGTTTCCTTGACTCCTTTTTCAATCATTAATCCACCGGCCACAGTGAGAATATGCCGGCGCATGTCGATGGGTTGTTCTGCCGCTTCTTTCTTGTCCGTCAAGTTGAAAAAACCTCCTTCTCAGTCGGCCAGCCGACCGATTAACTATAATTTATCAGAAAACTCTCAAAATCTCAATAGAAATCTATTTCTTAAGTAATTCACGCTCTCTCACAGGGAGCAACGTAGCTTAAATGACCCTCTTAATTCATTCAGCCAACGGCAGCTCCAAGCATTGTATTACAAATATCACTGTGGTACTATAAAACTCAGGAGGGATAAGCAATGGACAAGTTGGATATTATCCTTGAAAGGCTGAATATTCTTGACCGGATTGAATCCGATATCAAAGCATTGAAGGCTGACAATCGAGAAACATATAAAAAACTTGATAAGTTGGATGAAATCTCCGCTAAGCAGGAGATGACTTGGCAAGCAGTTAAGGAACTGAGAGACGATAAGACTGAAATAAATGAGCTTCGTAGAAGAATAGAAATATTGGAATCAAAAATAGCTATGTAATACAAAGCCGACCTGGGGATCCCAGGCCGGCTTTGTATTAGAAATCAAGGGACCAGTTGAAATAGTCCCTCCTATTTATTTCAATCCACACTCCTCATACGAGGATTGACGATTAAGAGCAAAGCGCCCATTAGTTCCTAACACGTTATTTCAATCCATACTCCTCACACGAGGAGTGACTAATCCGTAAGCTTTCCACTCGCGTTAATGGCCTTATTTCAATCCACACTCCCCATACGAGGAGTGACTTCACCCCTGCGGAGGCCACACCATGCTGCAAGGAATTTCAATCCACACTCCTCACACGAGGAGTGACTTGGCAGCTCTGCTTCCCTTTGCAAGACCACGCGCAATTTCAATCCACACTCCTCATACGAGGAGTGACTCCCTAGGCATCTAAGTCGGTCCACCCGAGAGGATTTCAATCCACACTCCTCATACGAGGAGTGACTATGGCCACTCCAGTCACCAGAGCAGGGAGGGCTGATTTCAATCCACACTCCTCATACGAGGAGTGACCTATTTGACTTAAGCCATCTATTAAAGTACTTTAATTTCAATCCACACTCCTCATACGAGGAGTGACTACCGGAGGCACTCCTACGCTATTGGGCTTTACTATTTCAATCCACACTCCTCATACGAGGAGTGACGTAGCTGATTTTGCCCATCGTTTGCTGTTCCCCCATTTCAATCCACACTCCTCATACGAGGAGTGACCCCCCAAGGGTGCATGCCCTAACCCGAGTCTCTTTTATTTCAATCCACACTCCTCATACGAGGAGTGACGTTGGCATCCAGGTAATCAACATAGCCTGAGTTAAAATTTCAATCCACACTCCTCATACGAGGAGTGACCGCACCTCCCTCAACGCCGCCTCAGCCTCATCCACGATTTCAATCCACACTCCTCATACGAGGAGTGACTTGCGGTTGCGCCCCATGCCGACACGATCCTCGCCGATTTCAATCCACACTCCTCATACGAGGAGTGACAGGAGTATGGTTCCATAAATCCTTCACTTTAGCTTCATTTCAATCCACACTCCTCATACGAGGAGTGACTGACATTGCTAGAAAGAATCCAATTGTACCAAAATTTCAATCCACACTCCTCATACGAGGAGTGACGTTCCAGCTGTAGACCTGTTCGCTGATCATGTGGATTTCAATCCACACTCCTCATACGAGGAGTGACATTCCCACTCATAATCAACGTTGATATTTCCATTATTTCAATCCACACTCCTCATACGAGGAGTGACCATAATTATTGGCAGTTGTCCCAACGAAGACAATATATTTCAATCCACACTCCTCATACGAGGAGTGACTGATAGAGGATTCGGAAGATTTCCTGAAGTATAATATTTCAATCCACACTCCTCATACGAGGAGTGACAAAAATGAAACCCTTCATTGTGTTGTCGCACTTAATTTCAATCCACACTCCTCATACGAGGAGTGACTCCAATTTTAAAATTAGACGTTGAGGAAAAGCTATTTCAATCCACACTCCTCATACGAGGAGTGACACCCATTGATTTTTAAAGTATATCTTAGCAGTGGATTTCAATCCACACTCCTCATACGAGGAGTGACTTGGCCGTAAAGCCGATGGGCAGGACGCCTTGATATTTCAATCCACACTCCTCATACGAGGAGTGACTCCAGTTCGGTTAAAGTATAGTGGCCGAGGGCCGATTTCAATCCACACTCCTCATACGAGGAGTGACGACATGAGGATGATAAGCCCCAGCGGACTGCCGGATTTCAATCCACACTCCTCATACGAGGAGTGACATGCCGTCTACTCCACTCACAGCCACAGGCTCCAATTTCAATCCACACTCCTCATACGAGGAGTGACTTAAGGAGGCCCAAACTGTGGCTAAAGTATCCGAAAATTTCAATCCACACTCCTCATACGAGGAGTGACGTTGAATTATTAACCAATCAAAATGATTCGCTTATTTCAATCCACACTCCTCATACGAGGAGTGACGTTGAATTATTAACCAATCAAAATGATTCGCTTATTTCAATCCACACTCCTCATACGAGGAGTGACAACATTGTGGAGCATTGGGATACAGCTAACCCGTTTATTTCAATCCACACTCCTCATACGAGGAGTGACTCTACTCTATCATAGAATATGCCGTTGCCCGCGATTTCAATCCACACTCCTCATACGAGGAGTGACGGAGTCGAGCCTGCAAAATTCGTCATCTCATTTAAATTTCAATCCACACTCCTCATACGAGGAGTGACCACTGCTACTGAGACCAACTTCGTATCCGGACAATTTCAATCCACACTCCTCATACGAGGAGTGACATCCCCAGGTGGCGGTATTTACATCGATCTGCCTATTTCAATCCACACTCCTCATACGAGGAGTGACACACGCTCTCCTCCACCCCAACATTTTCTACATATTTCAATCCACACTCCTCATACGAGGAGTGACGATGAGGTCAAGGCCGATGTGGCCGCACTGGTGGAATTTCAATCCACACTCCTCATACGAGGAGTGACGGTGAGGGTATCTCCATTCGCCGGGTTATCAGCATTTCAATCCACACTCCTCATACGAGGAGTGACTTACATAGTCATGCCACTCCTTTATGTACTGCGATTTCAATCCACACTCCTCATACGAGGAGTGACTCATGGAGTCAGTCACTTCCTCGTGGAATACGAATTTCAATCCACACTCCTCATACGAGGAGTGACGCACATTTGGATTGTAGGGAGGAGGTGCAAAGCATATTTCAATCCACACTCCTCATACGAGGAGTGACCAGCGGTGATGACCTGGACTACTTCAGGACAGAATTTCAATCCACACTCCTCATACGAGGAGTGACCTTAGCGGTAGTTGTCATGCTACCGTCCGAAATAATTTCAATCCACACTCCTCATACGAGGAGTGACTCCATTAGCTTTTGGTTGTCCTCAGACATGCCCGATTTCAATCCACACTCCTCATACGAGGAGTGACGATGCGCTTGTGACGGTGAGGGAGCTGCTTAGGGTATTTCAATCCACACTCCTCATACGAGGAGTGACTACGAATGGCGCGGGCCTCAGGATGCCGAGGAGGAATTTCAATCCACACTCCTCATACGAGGAGTGACCATCCCCCCGCGCCCTGACCACTCATGAGAACCAATTTCAATCCACACTCCTCATACGAGGAGTGACGTTTGACCGGAGCGACGACAAGGTTGCCAACGACCTATTTCAATCCACACTCCTCATACGAGGAGTGACAGCAAAAAGTAAACAAAAGTCACCCAACAGGTTCATTTTTGCTTACTTTTCAAAACTTTTCTACCAACAACCAAAGCCAGACCTACTACAATCTCCATATTACAACAATTTCCCTCATATTTCGCGGTGCGAACCCCCCATCATTTTCATGTTCACTACAGGTTCGCACCAGATAAGCGGCAAAAGGATTGTGTTCAGCTCGCCTTACTGGTTCTCAGGATCTCCACTCCTTGAGCGGCGCTGCCTTCTATGATATGGGTGACTTCATCCAATTTAGCAAAGATATTTTGAGAAAGTTCCTTCGTATGTAAAAACAGGTTCCTGGCCAATTCCGGTTTATTTTCTTTGACAGCCTCGATGACCTTACTGCCGCTGGTATGAAATTCGTCATGGACCTGATCGATGGCCCGCCAAGCGTCTTCCAAAACCGTTCCGGAAACATCCATGGAGTGATAAAAATGACCAAAGGCGCATTTCTTCGAGTTGGTTTGCAAAGGATAGGTTGTCATTTCCTCCACGATTCTGCTCAGGTTTTTAATCCAGTTGGCATGAGCCGCCTTGGCCTTGCTGATATTCTCCAGGAGTTCCTGATTGGATACAGCATTTTTGCCGCCGTTCAGGGCGGTGATCATTTCTCTGACCAGGCCGCTGAGTTCGTCATCGATCCTGGCTATCTCTTTGGCGTTGTCGGCGCTTTGGGTCGCATCATCCTGAATCCTCTGGGTCATCAGGTTGAGTTTTTCGGCATCCTGAGTGGAGGCCTCCATGGCCTGATTGATCTGACTGGCGGATTCCTTGATATGCCCCAAGGACTCTGTAATCAGATCAACATCACTGATCGTGTTCTTTAACATAGATACATTTTCAATGATGGTTTGAGATATCATATCCAATTTGGTGTGCATTTTAGCCGTGGAGTTCATGGTGTTTTCCATGCTGGACTGCCCGCTTACCGCTGCCTGTTGGATGTTATTGACAAAGGAGCGCATGTTTCCCAAACTGGTTTTGGTGCTGTCCGCCAGCTTTCTCACTTCATCCGCAACCACAGCAAAGCCTTTTCCCGCTTCTCCGGCCCGGGCTGCCTCGATGGCCGCATTCAAGGCCAGCAGATTGGTCTGATTGGCGATATTCTCCACACCGTCCACAATCTCATTTACCTTGACCGCCATCTCCACCAGCACCTTGATCTGTTCGCTCATCAAGGCCGCATCTTTGGAAACATCATTCTTCAGCACATCGATTTCCTCAATCCGGGCGATGCTCTCGTCGTTTTTGAGGACAAGTGCCCGGGAGGATTCCTGAAGGCTGTTCATCACTTCGGAAGTATTGCCGATAGTATCATTCACTTCACTCATACTGGCACTGATCTCTTCCACAATCGCCAGATTGGATTCGCTGATGGTTGACATCTCTCTGGCGAATTCAATCAATTTATGGGAAGAATGGGTCATCTCCACGTCAAAATTGCTTAAGGCCGAGGTAAGGCCAATCATTTTTTTGGAGCTTTTGGACATATGCTCTTCACTGGCCAAAAGTTTCTCGAAAATTTTCACAAGATTTTGGTGAATGGGATACTGCACATCCGGAAGCTCAACTTCCAGCCCATTTAAGCGGTCTTCTACACTCTTAATAACACACAATGCTTCTTCACAAGGTGCTTTCTTAAAAAAATTCACTTGCGAACTTCCCCTCCTTCAAATAATCCTTTCAACTTCTGAGTTAACTACGTCGATATTCACTTGATTAACCTTACATTCAGGTTAAACAAATCAAAGCAAGGCTTGGACTCCTTACCATCGTTCTATATCTATTGTTATTATGGACTGATGAAGGAATAATTTCAAATGGTATCCACACCGAAAATAAAATTTTACACCCTGCTATTCTTTCTTTAAAACAAAGTTAATTGGGCGTCTTTCCTGGAGCACATTTTCCGTTCCGTAATGATGGCGTTCTGGGGAAGAGCGCCGATCAGAACCGGTGACTTAGGATCATGGCGGGCTATATTGCTGCGAACCGTTTTAGGTGAAGATGTCCCATAACAGTAAAGGCAGCCATGGGGGCAGCTGTCATAGGTGCCGATCTCTACACTTTCTATACATCCACAGGAGGGCCTCTGGTTAGGGTCCTTTTTCACCTGGATTTTACACTTAAGGATCTCTTCAATCATACCTTGATCGATGCATGAAGCATGCTTAATTCCATATTGGCTCAACTTCACAGGCTCGCAGCAGGTAAAGAGGTCCAGATCATGCTTCCGGGCAATGGCGGAAAAGCCCTCGGCAATTCGGCCCATGGCTGTTTCATCCGCTTCCTTTGCTTCCTGGGCTAAGGCCAGACTCATGGCTCTGCCCACCTTAGGATACATATCCAAAAAGCTGAAAATGCAGCGCTGGGTGTAACCTGCCAGAGCCGCCGCCATGCGTTCAAATTGCCTCAGGTGATACTCAAGGTCCAGGCCCAGCTCCGGGGTCAGAATCACAGGATCATACCGCCATACCACCCGTTCTGGCCCCAGCATAGCACTCAGCTTCTGAAAGATGTTCAGTAAAGTTTCCTTAGGCGGCAGATTCTGCTCCAGGTCACGATCATAAGGGGTCAGGGTGAACTGAAAATAAAATGGGTAGCCCAGAGCGACGATCTCAGCCAACCTGGGAAGCATGGGGGATGGATTCTTGGTCCAGAAAACGAGACAATCCACGACCTGGGGGTTTAGCTCCACACGGCTGTAACGGGAGGGATTCCTGGGATTGGGCACCAGAACATACCCTTCCTGCAGGCGGTTGAGCAGCCATTGGGAATAAAAGGCGGGGATATCCGTACGGCGGCTGGCACTGATGATCATCGGCGCTTCATCAGGCGAATCTGCTTTTTGGTTTCCTGATCCACCCGGTAGGATTCCGTGATCTTTTGCAGGGCTTTGTTATAGGTGAAGTCATCCAGATGGTTATGCTGCAGATAAGGCAGGGTCTCTTCCGGCAGCTTGATATAGCAGATGGAAATGGCCCAGGCCACCGCCATTTTAACATAATATCCTTCGTGCCGGATGCCGTCCAATCCTTCCAGCACGGCTTTGATATACTCCTGGTCACTATAGTAGGTGAGCAGCATGACCACCCCAAAGCGTATTTCAAATTCCCGTTCCGAGCGCAGATAGGGCTGGAGAAACTCCCAAACCAGCTCCTTGTTTTCTTTCGTAAAATTCAGCCCGTTGCAGAAGCTGTCACACACCGACCAATTATCGATCTTCGGCACAAATCCCTGGATATAAGCAAGCCTTTCTGGGGCCGAACATTGAGCACAACCGATGACCATGCCCTGGAGCATGATCTCCTCAAAGGAATCCTCCCGGGCCGTCTTTAAGTATTCCCGCCAGTCTGCCTTGGTGATCTGCTTGGCCATTTTGCGCAAAAGGGGCAGACGGACCCCTAAGATATTGCCGATATTCGGAAGCAGGCCCGAGGAAAACACCCGGTATTCTTCTTCCGCCAGTTCCTGCATTTGCTTCTTGATTTCTGTTTGCATCGGACCACTCCTTTACTGAGGTGAATTTTGTTTTTCACTTTTATTATGCCATACTTCCCCTCTCATCTCTAACTATAACCGGCCTTTTTAAGACTGTCTTCCGATCTGGCATCTTTTAATTTTCCCAGAAAGCCAGATCGGGAACCGCCTACCTGAAAAAGGGCCGAATTCTATTCCTTGCCCAGGCTGTTGTACACGGCCAGGGCATCGCTAACATTGTACTGCTCGGAATCATGATTCCCTTTGGCCCCGGCTGTGATCAGAATGTATTGCTCCTTGCCTACTTGAGCGAGACTGGCGAGGCATAAACCCGCCTCATCGGTATATCCGGTCTTTCCCCCTAAAATTTCCCCTCCGGCAATCTTTGAGCTGCCCAGTACTGAGAACATGGTGCTGTAAAAGGTTATGCCGCCGGGGTGCTTATTGGTAGGCGGGGTGGAATGACGGGATGCAGTGAAAACTTCCCGGAACAGATCATTTTGCAGGGCATAACTGAGCAGAACCGCCAAATCCTTGACGGTTGTATAATGGTTTTCAGCATGAAGTCCGGTGGCATTTTCAAAATGGGTATGATTCATGCCCAGCTCTGCCGCCTTTTGATTCATCAGGAGAGCAAATTTCCTCTCTGAGCCGGCAATTCTCTCCGCAAGCCCGACACAGCTTTCCGCACCGCTGGGCAGCATAACACCGTATAACAGATCCATGACGCTGACCTGCTCCTCCGGCTGAAAGCCTGTCATGCTGGCATTGGCTTGGTACAATCCCTGAAAGGTTGCTTGGGAAAGTCGAATTTTCTCCTGGAGATTAGGCAGATTTTCTATAGCCAGAATGGCTGTCATGATTTTGGTCAAAGAAGCCGGATAGATTTTTTCTTCACTGCCCTTTCCCATAAGAATCTTTTGATCCTTTAAGCGGACCAGAATAGCCTGAGAACTGTTCAGTCTGCCGACGGATAAGGAAGTGGGCCGGGTCTCCGGCTTCAGCTGGGAAACTGTCCCTGTTCTATCCCCGGAGATTTTCTCTGCTAACTGCTGAGATTCAGGGAGGTACTTATATCCCAAGACGGCTATAACAACCAGGAGCAGAAGTAACAACAGCATGGGGGGTTTTGATTTCCGCTTTTTTCTCCTTGGTCTTTGGGCCATAAAAACAACTCCTTATTTTGTGCTGATATTATTCAAGCACAGAACAAGGAGCCATATAGGAATTCCAGCTTATGGATTCCTTAAGATTTCCTTATGACGGAAGCTTTTTCTTTAAAGCAATGATGGCATGGCTGATCAGTCCCAAGCCGATGCCGATGGTTATGCCTACGGCAGCTCCAATCAGGGTATCAATCCAACCGCCAGCCATGAACATTTCCCGGCCGCCGCTGCTGATAAACCCGGTCAGAGCGCCGATGGCAATGCCAAAGAACAGGAAGCCTGCGTAAAACAAACCCACGGCTTCATAATCGGCAGGATTCATATTGGCATAGTATTCGGCAAACCGCTCCTGCAAATCGCTGGACTTAGCCGTTTCACTGCGGAATCTGAGCTCCTCTTTGGCCTGCTTAAACGCATCCTGCTCGGAGTATCCTTCGGCAATCAAATCATTCATGTAATCGCTCATATAAAGAATCATATCGTTTTGCGCTTCCAGAGCAGTCCCCGAGCGGTTCTTCAGCTTGGCCAGCTTGGCTGTGACCTTGCTTTTCGTTTCACCGGTTTTACGGCGCAGCTTCTCCAGATAAGTCATCTCCGCTTCTTCCAGGTAGTGCTGGGATTGCTCTTCGGCAAACCGGCGGATTTTTTCCCTGATCTCTTTACTGAAGCTCATTACTCTTGCCCCCATTATTTCTTAAAATATGAATACGCTCACTTAAGAAATCCCATCTTGCCCAATAGGCTGCCAGTTCTTCAACCCCCCGCTCGTTGAGCGTATAAAATTTTCGGGGGGGACCCATTTCCGAGGGCTTCCTGGTGATGTGAACCAGCTTGTTTTTCTCCAGCCGTAAAAGCAGCGCATACACGGTTGCCTCCGCAAGGTCTTTAAAACCCATGGCATGCAGTTGTCTGGCAATCTCATACCCGTATATTTCACCGCGGCTGATAATCTCCAGCACGATCCCATCCAAAACGCCTTTGAGCATCTCGCTTAGGTTATCCAGAATACTACCTCCCTGGTCTTCAACAACATGGGTAATCTATAATGTTGACTACTGCTATATAATAACATAGAGTAGTGAGCTTGGCAAGCGTTCTCTTTTCTGCCTCAGACAGAACAACCGGCTAAACATGACCCATCACGAATTAACTGTAAAGAGCATAGTTTATGGAAGAAAAAGGTTTTTAAAGAGGTGGCCAGCCTTGCTTGAAGTCAGCGAACTCACGAAATCCTATCATGAAGTAAGAGGGGTTAAGAACCTTTCCTTTCAGGTCGAGTCAGGGACAGCTTTGGGCTTATTAGGACCGAACGGAGCCGGCAAAACCACCACCATCCGCCTGCTGATGGGGTTTATGAAACCCGACCTGGGCAGCGCCAGCATTTGGGGGCTGGATTGCTGGCGGGATCGGGCGGAGTTAAAGGAAATCACCGGTTATCTGCCTGGAGAATTGCATTTTATGGAACAGTTTACCGGCCAGGAATTTCTGGATCTTATCGAAGGCATGCATGGAACACAGCAAACGATCAGAAAAAGACAAAAAGACCTGCTCCGCGCTCTCGAACTCGATCCGAAGCAGAGGATTCGCAAAATGTCCAAAGGCATGAAGCAGAAGTTGGGCATCATTGCTGCATTAATGCTGGACGCTCCTGTTCTTATCTTGGATGAACCCAGCTCAGGGCTTGATCCTCTTATGCAGAAAACCTTTATCGAATTGATTCTCGAAGAAAAGAAACGAGAAAAAACCATCTTCATGTCTTCCCACCATTTTGCCGAGATCGAAAGAACCTGTGAGCGGGTGGGGATGATTCGGGATGGCGAACTGCTGGCCATTCAGGATATAACCCAGCTCAAGCAGAAGGAGCGCCAAACCTTTGACATTGAGGTAAGCGGAGAAGAGGATGCCGAATTGCTCCGGCAAAGCGGCCTCACCCTTTACCCCTTGGATCATCTTAAATTTACGATCCAAGTCACCGGTGAACAGGAATTACTATGGAAAACCCTGGCCCAAATCCGGGTCAGGCGTTTTCAGCAAGGCTCCCTGGAGCTGGAAGAAGCGTTTATGCACTATTACCACTCAAGCTTAAGGGGGGATAGCACTTGAACCGGGCCTTATTCCGAGCCATGATCAAGCAAAACCGCAAAAAAATAGCCAAACTTGCTGCCGGCATCGTCCTCTATGAAACTCTTTTAACCTGGGTCTACCCTGTGATTGCTGAGAATTCGGCCGTGACGCAGCTCACCGACTCCATACCCTCAGCTGTAAAAACCGTATTCGGAGTCGCTGAAGAGGCACGGGTGGATACCTTTGAAGCCTTTATCTCCGCCCAATTCCTGGCGCGGATTTGGGCCATGCTGATGTCTTTATACAATGTGGAGACAGCCAATGAGCTGCTGGCCAAATTGGCCGATGACGGCTCTCTGGCCCTGCTCCTCTCCACCCCGGTTCCCCGGGGTGACTATCTGCTCACTCAGGCTCTGGTGCTTTTCAGCGGGAATGCCCTGCTGGTTTTGGCCACCCTGCTGGGACTGTGCGGTGGAGCCTACCGCTTTGGCATTACTATCGACAGCTGGCGCTATTGTCGTTTTGGGCTGCTCAGCCTGGCCTTTTATTCATTGATTGGCGCTTACAGCCTGTTTTTTTCCGCCCTGACCGCCCAGGAAGATCTGGATCTCACTCTGGCGGCGGGAACAACCTTAACCTTTTACGCCCTGGATGTGGCCGGAGGACTCAGTGAGCAGCATTCCTGGCTGCGCAGGCTGTCTCTCTTTCAGTGTTACCAGCCCCAGGAGGTACTTGAAGGAACTTCCGATCCAGCCAGGAAGATCATCGGGCTGACAGCTGGCTCTGTCATTCTACTGCAGTTAGGGATCTATGCTTTTAATGAAAAGGATTTAGCCATTTGACTGCCCAGCTGGCTCATGACCATTTCATAATATCGGCCTTGCTTTTCCATCAGACTCTGGTGATTGCCGGATTCCAGGATCTGCCCCTCCCCGATCACCATGATGCGGTCCGCATCCCGGATCGTGGAAAGACGGTGGGCAATCAGAAAGCTGGTCCGGTTCTGCATGAGGCTGACCAGAGCTTTCTGGATATCTTTTTCCGTCTTGGTATCCACGCTGCTGGTGGCTTCATCCAGGATCAGAATCGGGCTGTCGCAGAGCAGCGCCCGGGCGATGGAGATCAGCTGCTTTTGCCCCTGGCTCAGATTATCATTAGCTGCGGAGACCCGGGTCCCATAACCTTGGGGGAGCTTAGTGATAAAGCCGTGGGCATGGGCGATTTGCGCCGCCCTGATCACCTCTTCCTCGGTGGCGTCCTCTTTCCCATAACGAATATTGTCCATGATCGTGCCGCTGAAAAGGCTGGTATCCTGCAGCACAACTGAGAAGCAGCGGCGCAGGCTGGCCCGTTTGATCCGGGTAACCGGCACCCCGTCAATCCTGATCTCCCCGCTGTCCGCATCATAAAAGCGGGTTAAAAGATTGACGATGGTTGTTTTCCCGGCACCGGTTTCTCCCACCAGGGCAACGACCTCCCCTGGATTGACCTGAAAACTCACCTCTTTAAGAATCGGCTGGGTCTTGTCATAAGAGAAGCTGACCTCGTCAAAGGTTACGGCACCGGCAGGATGTTCCATTTCCAGGGCATTCTCCTCATCTGCCCTCTCTTCCTCATAATCCAGAATTTCAAAAACCCGCTCCGCCCCGGCCAGAGCCGACTGGATGGTATTAAACATACCGGCTACGGAGTTAAGAGGGTGGGCAAATTGCTTGGAATAGGTTAAAAAGCTGACCACCGTTCCTACCGCCAGCCCCTGGCTTAAGGTCAGGATTCCCCCGCAGATGGCCACAGCTGCAAAGACCAGATTATTGATTACATTCATCAGGGGCATCATGCAGCCGGACCAAACCTGGGCCTTATAGCTGCTTGCACGCAAGCCCTGGTTGATTTCCTGGAATTGGCGGAGTACCTCCTCCTGCCTGTTGAAGGCTTTGACCATTTTCAGACCCAGAATATTTTCTTCGATGACCCCGTTCAGGGCCCCGAGGCTTCCCTGCTGAGCCAAAAAATAAGCCCGGCTGCGGGTGGCGATGGTTTTGGTCAATACGAAAACCAAAGGTACACAGAGCAGCACCACCAAGGTCAGAGGCACATTCAGACTGAGCATGACCGCCAGGGAACCGGCAAGGGTCAGGATGCTGGCGATGAGCTGGGTGGTGGTCTGGGCGATGGTGGAGCTGATATTATCCATATCATTGGTGATCCGGCTCATGGTATCCCCATGGGAGCGGGTATCATAAAACCCTAGTGGAAGCCTCTGCATTTTGGCAAAAAACTCCTGGCGCAGAGTATAGACCAGCTTCTGGGAGATCCGCAGCGTCATGGTCCCGTTGAGCAGATTGAGGAGCAGATTGCCGAGATACAGGCTCAAAATAATCAGCAGCAGGGAAACCAGCCTGGCCGTATCCACACTCCGGTCGGCAATATGAAAAGTATTGAAGGTTTGCCCCACATAATAGGGAATCGCCACCGCTACCAGAGAGGAAGCGGCTGTGAGCAAAATAACGGCGAAAATGCTCTTGGCCCAGCGCAGATAGATTTTGACAATCCGCCCCAGGGTCCCTTTGGTATTCTTGGGTTTGGCAGCCGGAACAAAGCGGTTCCCGGCTCCCGGCCGGTTGACAAGAGCGGGGGCTTTGGGCTGCTGAGTGCGAAATCCTCCTGCCATACCTTAAGCCTCCCTGCTGCTTTCCAGCTGTGTATGATAAATATCCTGATAAATAGCACAGGTCCTCATCAATTCCTCATGAGACCCCAAGCCCGCTGGCCGGCCATTCTCCATGACCAGAATCTGATCCGCCGACATGGCTGTTCCGCAGCGCTGGGTGATCATCACCAGCGTTTGCCGGTAGTCATTATGCTTAAGATTTTCCCTTACCTTAGCTTCGGTCACCGCATCCAGGGCACTGGTGGCATCGTCCAGGATCAGGATCGGGGCTTTTTTCAGGATCGCCCGGGCCAGAGAAAGACGCTGCTTCTGCCCTCCGGACAGATTGACCCCTTCGCTGCCCAGGAGGCTGTCGTACCCCTCCGCCATCTGCCCGATAAAGTCGGCCTGGGCCTTTTCCGCCGCCTGCCTGAGCTCCTCCGGGGAGGCCTGTTTATCCCCCCAGCGGAGGTTTTCCGCTACCGTTCCGGAAAACAGCAGGGGCTTCTGGGGAACGATAGCGATATTATGGCGGATTTCGTCGGCGCCCAGCTCCTGGATAGGGTAATCGTCCAGCATGATCCTGCCCCTGTCCGCATCATAAAAGCGCAGCAGCAGCCAGGCAATGGTTGATTTGCCGCTGCCGGTGGGACCGATAATGGCCAGGCTCCCGCCGGGATTGACGGTGAAGGAAAGTTCCCGGATGGCCGGGACCCCGCTGCCGTTAGGATAAGCAAAGGTAACCTTGTCAAAGGTGATCTTCCCCTGCAGCTTTCTCCCTGCCCCGCTGGGGGGAAAATCTTCGGCACAGTCCAGCACTTCCCCGATCCGCTCCATTGAAGCCTTGGTCCGTACGAACGTAGTAAAAACAGTGGTGAGCATAATCAACGAGGTCAAAATCTGGGCCATATAAATGGTAAAGGCCATCATATCGCCAAGATCAGCCAAATCCAGCATAAACAGGCGGCTGCCCAAAAAGATCACCGCGGCAGTTCCGGTCCCCACCACCAGAGTAAGAAAGGGAGAGATCACGGTAATCACCATCTGGGAGGAGATCCCCTTCTGCATGAGCTCCCGGTTGGCTTCGGCAAATTTTTCCGTCTCTTGCTCATAGGTCCCAAAGGCTTTCACCAGCCGGATCCCGATTAAATATTCCTGGACCTTCAGATTGACCCGGTCCACAGCCTTTTGCAATTGATAAAAGCGGGGATAGCTGAACTTCATGCTGGCATAAATCAATAAGGAAACCACAGCCACTACCCCATAGATAATAAGGCTGAGCCGGAAATTCAGCCAGCTGGCCAGGATCACACTGCCGATACCAGTCAGGGGAGCCTTGAGGAAAATACGCATCATCCCATTGACGAACTGAACGATTTGGGAAGTGTCATTGGTCATTCTGGTGATCAGGGACCCGCCGTCGATTTTATCTCCGCTCTGCTCGGCAAAGGAGATGATTTTCCCAAATAAATCTGCCCGCAAATCCCCGCCCATCCTTTGGGAAACATAGCTGGACAGATTGCTTCTGGTTACAGCAAAACAGGCCCCCAGCAGGGTTACCGCCAGCATCAAGGCCCCCCAGTAATAGACCTCGGCCAGGGAGCCCTTTTCGATTCCTTGATTGATAATGCGGGCCATCAGGGTAGGTCCCAGCAAATCACAGACTGCTTCCAGAGTCACACAGAGCACCGCAATCAAAAAGGGGATTTTATATTTTCCTAAATAGTTATAGTAAAGCGTCATTCTTCAACATCCTTAGTCTTAGCCTTTTCCTTTGCTTTGCTCCTTGCCCCCATCAAATTTGTCCCCACAACACCGGTGATAATCATCATGCCGCCAATGACATGATAGAAATGAAAAGCCTCCTGTAAAAATAAAATGCCGGCGAGAATGGTGATGAGGGTGGCAACATTGCTGAATACACTCATTTTGGCAGCTTCTATCTTGGATAAAACAAAGTTGGCCAGGAAGGAGGTTACCAGGGAGGATAATATTCCCAAATACAAAACAGCAACTACAAATTGCCAGTGGAGCAAAGGTTGAAAAAACTCACCCACTGTTCCTGCGAGCACACGGCTGCCAATGGCCAAACTATTAAAGGCGATAAAACCAAATAAGGTCATAATATAAGTCAGAGTCAATAAGGAATAGCGTTGGGTAAGCCTGCGTGCCAAAACATTATACAAAGCGTTCGTAAAAGCGGAAAGAATAATAAGGACACTTCCTACTATATTAGCTGTTTGAGATTCTGCTCCACTCATGGCAAGCAAATAAATAACGCCAAACACTGATAAAAATACCGAAATAAGCTGTCCCCGGCCGACCTTTTCCTTCAAAATGAAGACTGCTAACAGCAAAGTGAAAATAGGCACGGTGGATTGGATGATTCCCGCTTCTGAAGAAGTGGTTCGGGCCAAACCAAAGATTTGGAAGCCAAAAAACAAAATAGGATACAAGGTGGCCAGAGGCGCAATTTGGGCAACATCATGCCAACCTATGTTCACCTTGTGTTTAGTAAAGAAGATAAAAAGCGTTGCTGCCAAAAAGGCAACGGTAAAACGGTGTGCTAAAGTATCCAAGGGTGTCGCTACTGTTAAAGTCAATTTAACAAACATAAAGGATAGTCCGATAATGAAGGCATAGATTATCGCTGCCAGATAAGCCATTCTTTTCTCAGCCATAGTGATGACCCTTCCTTTCCGCTGTGCTGTCCTGCAACCCTGCGCCAAAACTCATGGTTTTCTTGCCCTTAAAAATAAGAACTGAGGTTTATAGGTCAATCTCCGGTAGGCATCCGGCTGTGCTGACTTAAACTCCTCGGTGGGCATGGGTTCCAACACTTTTTCGAGCAGGAATCCGGCTTCAAGTACCGCCGAAAGGATTTGGCTCAAGGGCCTGCGGTAAAACTGTACCTTTACTTTACCCTTCTGGGTCTCCCATTCATCATCCAGCAATTCCGTCAGAAAATAGTTGTCTCTTTGAAACACCGTAAAATCCATAAAAGGATGATGGACGGAGAAGATAAGCAGGCCGCCTTTGGCCAGTATCCGGTGGAATTCACTCATCACCAGGGTCCAGTCTTTCAAATAATGGAGAGCCAGGGAGGAAAGGACGATATCACAGGACTCCTTCGCCATAAAATCAAGGGGCTCATTCAGATCGGCTCTGATAATTTCCGCCCGCTCCCCCACCCGCTTGCGGGTCATTTCGATCATCCCGGCACTAAAATCCACGGCAGTTACTGCCGCCCCCTTATCCAGCAGCCACTGGGTATACCACCCGGCGGCACAACCCGCATCCAAAACCCTTTTGCCGGCTACATCCGGCAGCAGGGATAGAGTGGCCGGCCTTTCATAATAGGCGTTAAAAGGCTTCCGGTCCACATAGCTGAAATAGTATTCCGCCATTTCCTCATAAGAATTCAGGGATACGGAGTCCCTATGCATCTTCACATCTGCTCAAACCCTTCATCGTTTATCATCTACCTAGTTAAGATTCTTTAGCCATGGATTCAATTCCTCCATGTCCGGCTAAAAACGAACAGCCAAAAACGCCGGCTGGGCAGCCGGCGTTTTATAAAGAAGCCTATTCCTGATTATCACTCATGCAAATACGTATTGACCCTGTCCTGAATCAGCTTGGCGGTCATTTCCGCACTTTTCTGCCCGGTGAAGAAAGCCGTTGTTTCCTCCTGGACAATAGAGAGGATCTTTTGATTGGTGCCGTTATAGACATTGGCCTTGGTCAGCAGGCTTTCCACGAAATCTATATCTTCCTGAGCCAGGGGCTCCAGGGTTATATTCTGAGCCTGGCTCTCACCTGCCGATTTCATCATGATCTTTGCTCCGCGCTTCTGGGCGGTATCGTTAGCTTGGTTAATCATTTCGGGAACAACGCTTTTATTGACTGGCATTCCCAAAAACATTGACTGACTCATCATCTCATCGGATACCAAAAACTTGAGGAATTCCCAGGCCAGTTCCTGGTTAGCGGAGTTGTTGTTGATCCCGTACAAGCTATCAGTGGAAAAGGAAAGATCGCCTTCCTGGCCGGGAGGCTTCAACAGCTGAACTTCCCCGCCAAAAGTAGCTTTGAGTGTTTGCAGATTAACCAGCCCTTTAAGAGACGTTATACTAAAAACAAGATTACCCCTGGCCGCCAGCTCCATGGCTTTATTCTGACTCGGTTCCGTGTTCAGCAGGTTATGGTCAATCAGATAGCGGCATAAATTCAGGAGGTCCAGAAATTCCTGACTGTCAAAATAAGCCTCCTTCTTTTCCCCATCCACCAGTTTGCTGAAATTCTCCCGGACCAAAGAAGTGATCAGCATGGTTTCATTCATACCGGCCAAGGCGTAAATCTCCCCGTCCTCTCCCCCGTTTCTGTCTTCAATGACTTTTTCCGCTGCCTGCACAAAATCCTCCCAGGTCCAGGTGCTGTCATCAATCTCCACCTGGGAATTTTCCAGCAACGCTTTGTCGGCGGCCATCATATCCACACTGAAGCTGAGGGGCAGCCCATAGAGGCTGTCTTTATATTTCAAAGCCTCCAGTATGTTTCCGTAGTATTTGCTCAGGTCGAAGCCTGGGTCCGACTCCATCAATTGGCCTATATCGACCAGCAGATTTTTATCGGCATAAGTCTCATAGGGCAGATGGTTTAAGAGCAGAATATCGCTGCCCTGCCCGGTCATAAGTTGGGCATTCATAGCCGTCAGGTATTTTTCGATATCGGCGGGATCTTCCTTCCGGAGGATCATTTCCTGGTTTTTGCCTCCTGAGGACGCCGGCAGCGGGTTGGAGGTGTATTCCTCCACCTTAACCGTCACCCCCGGATGGAGTTCCTCAAATTTCTTCACGGCAGCATCCAGGTATATGTCCTTGGTCACCACGGAAATGGTCAGGGTATTGCTGCCCCCGGCAGCTCCGCTGACTTGTGAATTGCCGCAGCCAACCGCAAATACTCCCAGCAGCAGGACCAGCCCCAGGCTCAAAAGGAGATAAACTCTTTTTTTACTCAGCAGGCACGAAATAGTATTGTTCATCTTAGCCACCCCTTTATATAAAATCCGACGATAATTTGTTTACATAAGTCCACTATCCATTTGTTCCCTGGATACGCAGTGTTCCTGCCCCTCCGTTTCCATATTCACCCCGCTTTCCGGAGCAAAGAAATGAGCTTGGGCCAGATTAAAAACGATCTCCACTTCCTGCCCTGCTTCTCCCCGGTATTCCGGCTGGGCTCTGACCACAACCTCCCTTCCCTGAACCGTGACGTAGTGATAGTTCTCCGCTCCCCGCAGCTCGGTAAATTCCAGCCTTCCCCGCACCAAAGGCAGCTCCGGCGGGCAGGCCGGAAATCTCCCCTCCAGGGGGCGCAAGGCAAGATGTTCAGCTCTGATGCCCAGAATTGCCTTCCCGCCCTGCCGGCAGCCTTTTGCCCGAAGTGCCGCCCCCCGGACAGGGGGAACCGACAGGAGAACCCCCCCCAGACCGGCACAGAGGCCGTTCTTTTGTTCTTTAAAAGAAACTTCAAGGAAATTCATTCTGGGATTGCCGATAAAACCGGCGGCGAACCGATTGGCCGGGTGGTTATAGATGTGCTGGGGTGTGTCCACTTGCTGAACAAGGCCTTCTTTCATCACCACAATCCGGGTGCCCATGGTCATGGCTTCCGTTTGATCATGGGTCACATAGATAAAGGTTGTGGCCAGCTTTTTATGAAGCCTGGCGATCTCTATGCGCATCTGGGTTCTTAACTGGGCATCCAGATTGGACAGGGGTTCATCCATCAAGAACACCTGAGGCTTTCTCACCATGGCCCGCCCCAGGGCAACCCTCTGCCGCTGCCCGCCGGAAAGCTCCTTGGGTTTGCGGCCCAGCAGATCTTCCAGGTCAAGGATGCGGGCGGCTTCCAACACGTTTTGCCTGATCTCCCCTTTAGGCATTTTCCTTAATTTAAGCCCGAAAGCCATATTGTCGTAGACCGACAGGTGGGGATAAAGAGCATAATTCTGAAAAACCATGGCGATATCCCGGTCTTTGGGAGGGACATCATTGACCAGTCTGTCCCCGATATAGAGTTCCCCGGCGGAAATATCCTCAAGGCCGGCGATCATTCTCAGAGTTGTTGTTTTGCCGCAACCGGAAGGGCCTACCAAAACCAGGAATTCTTTGTCCTGGATCTCCAGGGAAAGATTCCTGACGGCGGTGACCTGGCCGGGATAGGTTTTCGATATGTTTTTGAGCAGCAGTCCTGCCATTCTTTGCTCAGCTCCTTAGTTTTTTATTGACGCGCCTTTCAGCACCGCGGCTAGAAATACGGCGGCAAATACCAGAAAGATTCCTTTGCCGTCGCTGGCCAATGGCATTCCTGCCGCCAGAAGAATCCCCGTGCCCAGGAGCAAGGCCATGATCAGGCAGGCACAGAAAAACAGTTCCATCTTCCAGGTACCTTTCTCCGGGATATTTAACCGGTGAAGCCCCCAACCCAGAAGGGGCCAGCCCAGAACCAGGCTTAGCAGCAGATTCCAGTTCTGGATCCCCTGAAGGAGATGCAGGTGAGCTTCTCCGGGAAAAGCCCCAGACCCGCCCCCCTGGAAAGAGGCTTTGAGCCGGTTTTCCAGCAGGTCGGCCCAGAAAGAAAGATCGATCAGCTCCTGGGGTATGTTTTCCGGCGCTATATAGAGGGGGAAGCGGATCAAAAACCAAAGAGCCAGCATGCCTCCCAAAGGAAGCACTGCTTTGACCAGGCCGGAAAAAAGCCGGCCCCCGTCCTTCCTGAAGATCTCTCCCCAGTATTTTTCCCTGAGCCGGGAACCCAGAAAATCATAAGTCTCCCGCACATTTTTCTTGAACAAGTTGAAAAGCAAGCCCAGCACCACTACTCCTGCCAGGAAATTGCGCAGGTGGTTTTTTTGATTCAGAAGCAGGAACTCCATCGTGTAATCGGTAATCCGGAAAGCTCCGGGGTCCTGACCGACTGCTGTCAAAGCCTCTTCCAGCAAGGCGGTATTATAGCCTGTGGTGCCGCTGTCCCTGGTTTCCGCTTCCAGAAAGGTTATGGCGGAACCTTCCTGCAATTCCAGGAGCTTGGTTATGGGTATATAGACCGTACCTGTTTCCTGGGCCGCTAAACTGCCGGTCAGGGAATTATCAGTGCCGGTTACCCCGATGATGGTAAACTTTCGTTCATACAGCTCGATCTCCAACCCGGTTACCTGGCAGTTTCCGAAAAGACTGCGGGCCAGCTGCTCATCGATTACGGCCACCTGTTGATTTTCATGGCCGGGAGTCAAGAAGCTGCCTGCCATAAGATCAATGGTGTGAAATTGCCGGTAACGGCCATTGACACCCAGCACCTGTACCAGGCTCTGGTTATTCCCGTAAACGGCCGTGGCGGACACCTTCGTGCCGTAAGCCAGATCATGGCCGTTCAGATAGTATTGAGCAAGTTGACCCATTTCGGCCAAAGTAAGGGGCCCGCTCCCCGCCGGGCCGGCATCTTCCTGCCGGACAGCGGTGATTTTATGGGTTTGGTGCAGGCCGTAAATTCCGGTCATCTGGGCGGAAAGGGACTCTCCCAGAACAGAACTTACGGTCAGCAGTAAAATTCCCAGAGCCAGCATCAGACAGGCAGCTTTAGCGGATTGGGGCCGGCTCGGCTGTGTATTGCCCGGTTTCAATTGGCTGCCTCCTTCAGAACTTTATCTCCATCTGCCAGGGGTTTATTGCTCTGGATGATGACTTCGTCTGCAATCATATTGGTAAGGGCCGATTTTTCATTGTCGCTGTCTTCCACATTGACCTCCAGTCTTTGCACATAGTTTTCCATACCCAGAGGACCTTTGCGGGATTTCAAGACATAGACAAAAGAACCGTCGCTGTCCGTATAGATGGCGCTGTTGGGCACCAGGGCCGGGTAGGGCTTGGTTTTTTTGCTGAGATATATTTCTCCCTTTTCGCCCCCGGCCAGACCTTCCCCGGCTAGGCCCTCCCCGGCCAGGTCAATCCATACATCCTTTTGTTCTCCCGGATGCTGGCTGTTGTCCGTGATTCTTTCGATTTTGCCCTCGATCCTTTGATCCAGGGAGTAAATATTGACACTGACCGTATCCCCAGGCTGGGCATATTCGGCCAGCTCCCCGGCTATGGGAACAACCAGACGGAATCCCTGGCCGGTATCGGCTAAACAGAAAAGGGGCTGTGTGCTGTTGGCCGATGAACCCGCGGCGAAATTCAGCTCGGTAATGATGCCGGCGGCGGGAGCCGTATATATCCCACCGTTGGCCACCTGTTCAGCCAGGCTCTGCACTTTTCGCTCCTGCATGGTCAGATTAAGCCGGGTAGTGTCACAGTTTCTTGCAGCCTCAGCCAGAGCTTTTTCAGCATTGCGCAGATTGATCTCCGCTTCCGCTCCATTTTCAACGAGAGCTTTGATGTTTTCATAATCCCTTTGTTTTTGTTCCAGAGTATCTTCGGCCCCTGCCAGAGAGAGCTCCAAAAGCTGGAGGCGGGTTTGTTCGTCCAGATAACTATCCTGAAGGCTGCGGATGTCAAGACTGAGGATGGTCTGGCCTTTGCTCACTCTGTCTCCCCGTTCCACCAGGACCTCCTTAACAGGCAGATTGGCCTTTGCATATTCCTCCCACATCTGCTTGACCTCCACCGTCCCTTCTCCGAATATTTCCTTGATCAGGACCCCGTTGGCCGGCCGTTCCGCTTCCACTTTGGGCAGGGTAAAGTGAAGCAGCGTATTGGAGAAAAAGGTCAAAACCATCATCATCATGAAAAACATCAGACTCAGGCGGCCGATGGTCTGCTTTTTTCGACCCTCATGAGGCGGGATAAAATCCGCCGGTTCTTCCTTGGGCATTTTCCGTCTCCCTTCTGTCTTTCTTCCCTGGTAAGCCGCGGTAAGCTGCCTGGCCGGGTCAGCCCTTAATCCCGGAAAGCCGGATTCCTTCCAGCAGGTATCGCTCGGCATAAAGGAAATTCAAAAGCATGGGCAGCATATAAAGAGTTGAGGCGGCAAAGGCCAGTCCCTTTTCCCCGTCGACGATCTTGGCCAGATAGAGGGAAAGGGGCTGCCGGGTCGCATCCTGCAGGAAGATCAGAGGCTGTTCCACCATATTCCAGTTATCGATAAAGACCAGAATGGCCATGGCGGCTATCCCCGCCCTGGACATGGGCACAATGATTTTCAGAAAGATCTGGAAGGGGTTGGCCCCGTCCACTTTGGCCGCTTCCAGATAGGAATCCGGTATCTGCTCCATATACTGTTTGAGAAGAAATACGCCAAAAGTGCTGAAAATACCGGGAAAGATAATGGATAAAGGGTTATTCAGCAGGCCCAGCTGGCCGGCGATGATATAATTGGGCACCAGGGTTACCTGAAAGGGCATAAGCATCACGACGATATACAAAAAGAACAGCACATCCCTCCCCTTAAACTTCATTTTGGCGAAGGCGTAAGCGGCCAGAGTGGCCACAAGGGTCTGCCCGATGACGATGGGAAAGGTAAGCAGCACCGAATTCCAGAACATAAAGAGGAACTGGGTCTTTTTCAGCAGCACGCTGTAGTACTGCTTGAGAGTCACCATATCGGGGATAAGCTCAAACCGGGCAAAAGGGTCTGCCCCACTGTCCTGATAACTGTTCAGACTCTTATCCGTGACCAGGCCATAATTGGCGGCGATTTCCTGTTCACTCATCAAGGAATTGGTAAGGGTCACCCCTAAAGGGAACAGAAAAAAGACGGCCAGAACCAGCAGAATCATGAAGTAAACTAATTTATGGAGAAAATGCTTTTCAAACATCCCTTTCCCTCCTTTCCTAGACTTTTTCGGAACCCGGACCCTGCCGGCGGCGGTTTTCAGCTTCTAATTAATCAGCCTGCTGATTTTTCTCTCCACAATGAACAAGAGCAGCACTACAGCCACAATAAAGGCCGCCATGATAAAGGCCGCGCTGGTCAGTTTCTGATAGTCCAGGGCCGTAAACATATTGTTCATATAATGCTGCAGCATATAGATGCTGCTATGGGGATATTCCCCGGCCATAAGATAAGTCTCCCGGAAAACTTTGAAAGAATTGATGGTGGAGATGACAAACACAAAGAAAGCCGTGGGGGTCAGATAAATCAAGGTTATCCGCAAAAACTCCTGCAGGCGTCCCGCTCCGTCGATCCTGGCCGCTTCGTAATATTCGACAGGTATGCTCTGCAAACCGGCCAGGAACAGGACCATGCTGTAACCGGTATTTTTCCAAAGGTAGGCCACGAGGATGGCGGCTCTGGCCCATTCACTCTTCAGCCAATCCACAGGCTGGAGGTTCAGGGCATGAATGAAGGAGTTCAGGACACCATTGATATCAAAGAAAGCCTGCCAGACCAAAACCACCGAGGCTACGGGAATGACCAGCGGGGTGATGAAGAGTGTGCGAAAAAAATTGCTGCCCTGGATCTTCTTGTTTAGGAGCAAGGCCACTCCCAGAGAGAAAAGCATATTCAGCGGAACGCAGACCAGGGTAAATTTGCCCGTATTGGCCAAGGCTGTCAGAAAACTCGGGTTCCTTAAGAGCTCCGAGTAATTGCGCAGCCCGACGAAATTGCCGTTCAAGGGGCTGTCCACCAGGGAATAGAAAAAACCGTCCATAAAGGGCAGCAGATAAAAAAGAGCAAAACCCGTCAGGCTGGGCCCCAGAAAGAGCCAGGGCAAAAGGTTTATTTTCCGCTTGGCGGAAATTTTCGGCCATTTCATTTTGTTTCACCTGCCTCTTCGCCGTCCACTTTATCTTAAGGGACGATTTGGGCGGTACCGTGGAGCCAATATGGCGGTTTGATGGCATTTTGATGGTAGTTTGATGACAAAGCCTTATTTTGTATTTCCGGCAGTCAGGCATATGGTAAACTATCTACAGAGGGGAATCGTGATTGTTTTAATAAGAATATCGCGAATGTCCCATACTAAACTCTTAAGGTGGCTATTGATGAAAAAGACAATATTGATTGTGGAAGACGAGCCTCGGATGCAGACTATTATTGCCGATTACCTTGAGGATGAAGGCTATCAGACTCTGGCCGCCGCCCACGGGGTTGAGGCCCTGGAGCTTTTTAAAAGCAAGCAGGTTGACCTGATTCTTCTCGATATCATGATGCCCAAGCTGGATGGACTGTCCGTCTGCCGGACGATCCGCAAGCAGGATTCCCGGGTGCTCATTATTATGCTTACGGCCAAATCGGCGGAAAACGATAAGCTTTTGGGTTATGAATATGGAGCCGACGACTACATTACCAAGCCTTTCAGCCTTAAAGTCCTGGTGGCAAAAATAAACGCCCTTTTAAAAAGGGCGGATGCCGGCGCTCAGGAAACACCGGAGCTCTATGAAGTTGGCCGCCTGGCCATTAACCAGCTGTCCCATACCGTCACCCTGGCCGGAGAACCCATCGAACTGACTCCCAAAGAGTTTGAGCTGCTGGTTTGTTTGGTCAGGAATAAGCAAAGGGTGCTTACCCGGGAAATGATGATGAACCTGGTCTGGGGCTATGAATATTACGGCGATTTGCGCAATGTGGACTCCCATATCAAAAGGCTCCGGCAAAAATTAAAAAGCGAAGGCCGGCTCATCACCACCGTCAGGGGCAGCGGCTATAAACTGGAGGCCGGTCAATGAAACAGCAAAAGAAAAGCATTACCTTTAAGCTGTTTATCATCACCTCCCTGTTCTTTATTTTTTTCACCAGCCTGACCATGCTGCTGCAGACCGTTTTTATCGAGAATTTTTACCTGAGCAAAAAAACCAAAGATTTTGAAGCCAATTTCCAGCAATTCAGCAGCGCCTATAGCCGGCTGGCCGAAAACAGCACCGATTCCTCGGCACTGCTAAGCGAATTTCAGGATAAAAACAACGCCAGCACTGCCATTATCAATCTATCCGGTTCTACCTTGCGTATTTTTGAGGATAAACGGCAATTGCTTCTCAAAATTGCCAAAAGGCCTGCCTCCGGTTCCGGCCCCATGTCGGAAATCACCGATGATATCATTACCTACAATATGGACAGCAAAATGAAAATGCTGATCAACGGGATGCGGCAGTGGACCTCGGACCCCTTGGCGGTGGCTATGGTTCTGGATGAAGGCAAACATCTCATCTATCATTCCGGTGTCAAAATTGACGGTCAGAACAGCCTGGTGGGGATTGCCCCCATCGTCAGCGGCGGCAAAGTGACCGGTGTTCTGACCGCTGCCGCTTCACTGCAGCCCATCGGGGAGGCGGCGGCGGTTATCCGGCAGTTTTATGTTTACTTCTATCTGATTGCTTTGGTCTTGATTTTCGCCCTCTCCTTCATCTACTCCAAAATTATCGCCAAACCCCTGGTCACCCTGAATAAAACAGCCATTAAACTGGCTGAAATGGATTTCTCCGCCAAGTGTCCCCTTAACTCCCAGGACGAATTAGGCAGTCTGTCCACCACCTTAAATTTTCTCTCAGACAAGCTGGATTCTTCCATATCGGAATTAAAAGCAGCCAACGAGAACCTAAAAGAAGATATTGAACGGGAGAAAAAGCTGGACCTGATGAAAAATGAATTTATCGCCGGGGTATCTCACGAATTAAAAACCCCGATTTCCCTGATCAGCAGCTATGCCGAAGGGATTAAGGACAATATCACCCATGGGGCCAAACGGGAATACTATGCCCATATCATCATGGACGAAAGCAAAAAAATGGCCTCCCTGGTGGAGGATATGCTGGATCTCTCCCAACTGGAGTCCGGCAGTTTCAAGCTTAAGGTTGAAGATTTTTCCCTGACCGGCTTATTAAACAGTATCAGTGAAAGGTATGCCGGGGATCTCCGGCGGAAAGGAAAAAACCTGGACCTGAGCATTCCCGCCTATGATCTGGAAGTCAGGGCCGATATGTTCCGAATCGAACAGGTTCTGACCAATCTGATCGACAATGGAATCAAGTACAGTCTGGAGGGCGGGATTATCAAGATTTCGGCCCATGATCAAAGCGATACCGTAACTATCGAAGTGGAGAATCCCGGGGAGCCCATCCCGGAAGCCGAGCTGCCCCATATCTGGAGCAAGTTTTACCGGATTGAGAAATCCCGGAATAAGGAGCTTGGCGGTACAGGACTCGGACTTTCCATTGTCAGGGAGATCCTGGATCGTCATGGCAGTGCCTATGGAGCGGAAAACACGGTGTCTGGGGTGAAATTCTTCTTTACCTTAGCAAAAATAAAAGGCCCAGCCGAAGGCTGGGCAGACAGGTAATGTTCATCATTCCAAAATGTCATCATTCCAATAAGAGTTTAAGCATTTTTTGCGGATGATTTAAAAAAGCGCGGGTTATCCGGTAATGCTCGGTTTCCTGATAACCAACCTGCTCAATGTCATCCGCTATTTGGTAGATCAGCGCGTCCGGATAGGCCATGATGATCGGGGAGTGGGTGGCAATAATAAACTGAGCCCCCTCCCCCACTAATTCATGCATCCTGCTGAGCATGGACATTTGCCGGGATGGGGATAAGGCCGCCTCAGGTTCATCCAGAATATAGACGCCGTCGCCGCTGAACCGGTTCAGAAAGACAGCGAAAAAGGATTCGCCATGGGATTGCTCATGCAAAGAACGGCCCCCGTAAGAATCGATTAAGGACGGCCCGAAAGCCATTTCCGAATCCAGATCATCAAGATTCGAGGCGAAATTGTAGAAACTTTCCGCCCGCAGGAAAAAACCGTTCCGAGGGGTTCTCGTCCCTTTCACAACTTTCACATAATCGCTCAAATCTGAATGGGTCCTTCTGGATGAAAAATTGAAGTTTTTGGTTCCCCCCTCAGCATTGAAACCATAGGCCACAGCGATAGCTTCTAAAATGGTTGACTTTCCGGAACCATTCTCACCGACAAGAAAAGTCACCTTAGGATGCAGCGCTAAGGTGTCCAAATTCCTTACCGCCGGCAAATGAAAGGGATACCGGGAAAATGACGGAACCCGGACCCGGTCCAGTTCAATATACTTGATGTATGGGCTTAGGTTTTTTGATTTCATGATAAAAACACTTCAGCCAGCTCCACCTTCAAACCACTGAAACAGGCCGATTCAGCATATTCATGAGCCCCCTTCTGAAAGGCCCTGATATCGGCGATTTCCTGCTGCTCCAGAACATAGACATTGATCAGCTTATTTTTCGGGTCAACCATCCAGTACTCCTTGACGCCGCATTGCCGGTAAAGCTCCAGCTTTTTAATAATATCCTTGCTTCTGGTGGACATGGAGAGAACTTCAACCACCAAGGCGGGAACTCCTTTGTACTTCCCCTTTTTGTCCATGTTATCCGGATCGCAGATCATGATGATATCCGGCTGAACCACACAGATGTTATCCTCTGTTTTAAAAAAGGTCACATCAAAAGGCGAAGTGAGGGGGATACACTTTTTATTCTTAAACCAGTTATAAAAGGTACCCATTATTTCGCGAACGGCATATTGATGTCCGTAAGAAGGGGAGGCCAGATTATAGATAACGCCGTCGATCAGCTCAAACCGCTGATCGGAAGACTCCACCAGTTCCAGAAACTCTTCATACGTCACCCTTCCCCCACGGGTTTGATACTCGGCGGCCTCCTCCGCCACCAGGCTTTTATGAGGCTCGTCACAGGGCAGGATTCTGGCAATATCCCTGCCGTTTTTGGTCACAATGATTTCTTCATGGACTTCCACAAACTTTAAATACTTGCCAAAATTGTTCTGGACCTCCGTCGAAGGAACTCTCATCGCCATCCCTCCCGATTAGCTATCTATAAACTATTATTCATAATTTTAGCTAATTTGTCAACCTAAGTTTTCAAATTAGCTAAATGCAATCACCTTCTGTCTCTGCTGCTCCCTGCCTTTTTAAATCCCACCGTCACCAGTGGAATTTAAAAACATAGTCTATAGCTGCTATAGGCTTTGGTCAATACCTTCCTGATTCATTCTTCGCAGGCAATGCCCGGAGTTTTTCGCAATTACTTTGTAATCACGTATTTAGCTTCAGTTTGCGATCCTTTTGAGGTTTCATTACAGGCTTGAATCTTGTAATAATAGGCTGTCTTGGAAAGCAGATTGTCGTCGTAATAGTGGGTATTGACAACTGTGCCTAAAATGCTATACGGTCCTGTTTTCGATGCAGATTTGTATATCGTATAGTAGGTAGCGTTGTCTACCTTATTCCAACCCAGATAAACTTCACCTGTCTCCAAGGAAATCACCTCGAAGCCCCCGGGAGTTCCCAGTGTATTCGTGTCTGAGATAGTATCCGTGGCAGAACCGGCACCAGCGCTTGAGGGGCTTCCCGGGTCCTTGTCCCCGCCGGTCTGAACAACTGCGGAATAAGGGCTTACAGATGAGGCGCTCACAGCCTGAATCCTATAATAATAAGCAACCCCGGAAGTCAAATCCGCATCCAGGTAGTAGGGATGCTCAACCGTTGCAATGCGCACAAATGCTCCATTGGCAGAGGCCGCCCTGTAGACATCATAATAATCTGCATGACTCACTGCATCCCAGCTGATGTTGGCTTGATGGGCATCCGCTACCGAGACCGCCACATTTTGGGGCTGGGATAAGTTTTCACTGACCGGCGGAGTTGTTCCGCTGATGATCTTTGAGTAGGGGCCGGACTCGGATTTGGTGTGTGCTTTTACTTTATAGTAATAAGTTGTTCCCGGGTTAAGAGAGGTGTCAATATAATAGGGAGAAAAAGCTGTGGCAAGCTCCATATACCTTCCGTCAGCGGCTGCAGCCCTGTAGACAGTGTATAAAGAAGCCTCGCTGTTATTATCCCAGGCAAGATAGATTTGTTTGGCGCTCACCGCTGTGGCTTTAAGATTGGACACGGCCAGTTCTCTGCTTTCGCTGCCTATTTCATTACCTATTGCATTACCTTTTGCATTATCTGCCACTCCTGCTTTCACGGCAATTGTATCCAGCAGATTATCCGCCAGGGCGCTTGTTCCGCCAAAGGCGACAATCTTCTGGATGTGGGGGCTGTTCTCCTGGAGGAAACTGCTGGTGACTTCTTTCAGCGGGCTGCCGACCAAAAGCACAGGTGAACCAGATGAGGCTGCCAGGGCTGAGCCTGCTAAAGTATCAGGATAGGACGAGCCGGCAGCGACAAAGCATAGGCTCATATCCAGTTCAGGGGCAAAGGCTTCGACAATAGCTACATTCAGCTCATACCAATCGGAACCTGTGAAGCGCCGGGGAGAAGGAAGCTGTCTGTAGACCGCGTCACTTATGGCATCATCGCTTCCCAGGACATAAGTATTCTCAATTTTTTGCTCCAGTAGGTTTTTCAGGTCTGAGGAAATGCTGTCTTGGGGTGTGAAGATAATCGGCATGCCTTTTTTAGCCGCTATGGAGGCAATGGATAAAACATCTTGAAAATGTTGGCCTGAAGCAATAACTGCCTCCTTAAAGTCACCCATAGCCTGGGCTACCTTCAGTGAGGTTTCATAGCGGTTTATTCCGGCTATTCTTGCTGCATCAATACCCAGATCCTCAATGCTCTTGATGACATTTTCGCTGATCACTCCTGGGCCGCCGATAATCATGACCTCTTTAACACCCTTAGCCAAAAGGATTTCTTCTGTCGCTTTTGCCAAGGTGTTTTTCGGTGTGAGCAGGATGGGAGCGTTATACTGCTTGGCAAGGGATGCCGCGCATAAAGCATCCGGAAAGCTCTCGCCACTGGCTATGATGGCATAGTGCGCAGTATCCCAGCCCGCTCTGGCTATTGCCGCGGCAGTTTCGTAGCGATCCTCTCCTGAAATTCGCTCCCCCGCTTCTATGGAGCCATCACTCAGTCCGGGGCTATTGGTGAGGGCTGACGGAGAACTCAGAGCATAGGTATTCAGAGGCACTATGCTCATGAATAAAATTAAGCAAAGGATGACAGTAAGCTTCAGCTTTTTCATGGTTCTTTCCTCCTGCGTCATATCGTCGTAATTGTTAAATAGTCTGCACATGGATTCAATCGTTAGGTCTCAGATAATATATTTCAACAGATAGATCCGATTTCCTCCAGCTTACCATGCACTTTATATGCCTTGAGGATATAAAAAGAGCCAATGAGAATATATGAATTTATCCTATGTGACTGATTCCTCTCGTTCTCTAAAATATTTTTACACTACTCTTATTGTAATCATTTACACTGCAAATCTCTCATGTTACCCTTAAGTGTAAATAGTTACAAAAAGAGTTCAGCCATAAAAGGGGTGTATTCATGGATTACTTTGAATTGCTGCGTTATAGGAAATCCACCAGGAAATTCAGGCAGGACCAAATATCACAGGACAATCAGTGATTTTTGTGTCTCACAGGAAACAGAATTTACAACCCGGCATTGAGTTCGCAAATGTCACATGCATTGCCTATTCTATGCACCTGGCCGCTGCATGCCTCGGCTTAGGCAGCGTCTTTATCTGGGGTTCTCTTGAAGCAATGCGCGAAATCCCTGAACTTGATAATACAGCGGTTCTGAACCTCCCCGATGACTTTGAACCCCTGTTAGGTATTGCCATCGGCCATCCGGAGCAGAAATTTAAGGCGCGGGATTTAAGAACAGATAAACTAGCCATTAATTACTTATGAGAATGCAAAAGAGAAGCTTAGACACAGACACTCTTCGGAGTGTCTCTATGCTTTGCCTCTCTTACTAAAAAAGATGCCGTCTAAAACCAGCATTCCCTTGGGTGGCAAAGTCACAATCTCCAATCCATCAACCACAGAAAAGTATCAACTGCCAAACCTCAGTCTGAGGGGGAATCAGATTTCCCGCAACAGCCTTTCTTCATAACGTGATAGCACAGATAATGGCCATTATCTGTTTTTATGCGATGATATTCAACCGGTACATACCCTCTGTGGCTGTACATCTCATAGGCCGGGAGTGAAGCATCCAATACAGCTTCCGGATATGCAGCGAAAATAAGCTCCTCCAATTCGTCCATCATGAAGGTTCCAAAACCTTTGCCCTGATAGGCCGGCAACACAAAAAGCCGGTTTATTTCATTCTCCTTGATGCTTCCTGTGCCGACGAACTCCCCTTCTGCTTCCAACAGGAATACTTCATTACCGGCAATTGCCTTTTGGATGGCCTCACGTGAATGGTGGCGCAGAAAAAAATCCACGGCACCCTGGGGATAATAGTTTGGATATGCAGTTCCAATGGTCTCGTTGACGATCTTTTGAACAATCTCAAAATGCTCATATGCAGCTTTAATAATTCTCATATTGGTCCCCTTTTTCACCTGCTGATTTTTTCCCTCCTAATTGCTTTAATAAATTCTTCGCATACTACCTTGTTTCCTTTTGACTTCCTGAATTTTTCATAACACTCTGTCAAAAACTGTGCCAACACGCACGACAGGCAGGACCCGGTAATCAGGCTAAGGACAAGATCTCATTACATTCAGCCGCACCACAACTCACCTACCATATCATTACAAATTTCTGTTGTGATATAAGCCATGATATTGACTTTTTAAAAACACTCTTCAGATAATGCATAATTATTAATTAAAATGATTATAAACATTAAGTTGCCAATGTTAAAATTGAAAATCTCTTATTAGTATTCTTGATATTCCTATAAATGGTATATTATAATTTTTATATTGCTTTGGTGAAAAAAAGTATTTTAATAATACTCCTGTTTTAAAGTCATAAACGTTGATTATAACCTAGGTAAGGAGGGGAAATTTGTTGTAAAAAGAAGTATTGGAACAAATATTTGGCATCAATGCAAAAAAAACATTGGAGGTTAAGCATCTTGAAGATTACTAAAGCAATTTCTTCAACTCTGTTAGTCACCCTATTTATGTTCACAGCCATCCCGTCAGCAGTTTTCGGTGTCTCCGCGGACAAGTATTCCTATTCTTTGACCGGTAAAATTGGCACCGAAACCGCAACCCTTCAGTTCGAACCCAGTCCAGCTGAGGAATACGAAGTTGTTCTTGTGGAAGCGAACGCTGAAGTAAAGTTCACACCCAAAGAAACAATGTCGGCCACTATCAGAGCCTATGACCCTGACGGTTTCTATGCAGGCAGCCTCATGTGGACCATAGACGGCCAGGAAGAAGCCGTAACCGAAATTGAAGCCAACCAAACAGCAACTGCAATTCTTACCGAGTATTTCTGGGGTATGGAACCTTACTATGTACTTAGTTTTGGTAATGCTGATGATACTACTACCAAAATCGTTTACAAGATTTCCGATGGCGTAGCAGCTCCGGCTCCGGAAACTACTCCTGCTCCGACCGAAGAACCTGCTCCTGCTCCAACTCCAGAGCCTGCTCCCGCTCCAACTCCAGAACCAGCCCCTGTTCCGACTCCGGAACCGACCCCAGCTCCAGCTCCGGCTCCAGCTCCGGCACCTGCTCCTGCCCCCACTCCGGCACCTGTAGCAGAATCTCAAGGAAATGTTACATATGCAGTACAAGCAGGGGATACTTTGGGAACTATTGCTTTAAACAATTATGGAAGCTATGAGTATCATACCAAAATCTATAATGCCAATAAGGAACTCCTTAAGAAAAACAACAATAACCTCACTGTCGGCATGAGCCTCGTTTTACCTGGTGATGGACTGTTGCCTGCTCTTAAAAGCGAAAGCGGAACAATTTATACTGTCCAAGCCGGAGACACACTTGGCAAGATTGCTGCGAAGCATTATGGAGATGCAAGCAAATATATGAATATTTATGAGGCCAACAAGGATAGAATTAAGAACCCCAACCTGATCTTTGAAGGACAAAAGATTGTTTTAACAAAATAGGCCTTTCTGATACCTGAAAGCCTTTACTTAACCTCCTATACAGAGATCGAATGTTAAAAAAGTAGTATAATGAAGCAGGCCGGCAGTGCAAAACGCCGGCCTGCTTCTACTTTCGCAAAAGGCCGATCTTAAATGGGGCAGCATTTTAAAAAATTTCCCTTTACTACTCTTAAATTCTAGTCTATTGTTATAAAAGATATAAGCTAGAAATATCAAGAGGCGAGGCGAATTTTTATGCCATTTATGTCGGTAGAAAAATCAGTTCACGTTAAGGCAACTCCTCAAAATTGTATTTTAGCATTTAAAGAAGCGATCTCTACTTTGGACAAATACTCTATCCGTTGTGAAAATACAAGTACAAATACTATTGAAGTGGATAAAAAATTAAGTTTTACTCGCGGTGGAAACGGTGAAAATGTAAGTTTTTCCGCCAAACCAGTTGGGAGTGGTTGCGACATTCTTATAACTGTGTCATCAAAAGGCCTGCCCTATTTGCTCTGGCAAAGGAATTGTGAAAAAGTTGCCCAGGACACTTTGTCGGCATTCTCGGAAAAGATTCAGAGCTATTTGACAAACGAACAAGACGAGAAAAGTGTTTTCTTAAGTGCAGCTGATGAAATTAAAAAATATAAGGAGCTTTTAGACATAGGTGCAATTTCTCCAGATGAATATGAAGCTAAAAAGAAACAATTGCTTGCATTATAAATTGTCATAACCAAATAGGCCATTTAGATTGGAAATCAGCGCTCTGCAATTTCTTTAGCCAATTTACTTCTTTTCAACTGACTATGTCTGAGTAAACTAATTAGTATTTTCGGATTCTTATATGAAAGTCGAACAAGAAAATAATTTATCCATTCCACAACGGCAAACAATGAAAGAAAAAAACCTAAAACAGTATACAGTAGATTATCATGACTACTCAATAATATAACCGGGATAGATAGGGCGATAAGAACTAAGTTAATATATTTAAAAATGTAAAATACCCTGCCAACGTTTTTTATAGTTTTACCTTTCAGTCTTTGTAAACAAAGAAACCAATACAAAGCTCCCTGCCAAAGAATAAAACATAAGATTGACAATGGATAGAGTACCGGCAGGACAAAACCCTCGAATTGCCAATAGTATAGAACCAAAAAAACTACTATACTTGCCAACTCTCCCGTATATAATTTGGTCAATTCAGCCCTTACTTTTTTCTTCATCATGCATTGCTCCCAGAAATTCCCGCTTATCGTTATGCCTATTTTACCACACAAGTCAACTTTGTCATTTCATTTTTCCCTTGTAGAAAAAACCGACCTTTTGGGGGAATCACTCCCGCAAAAGGCCGGTTTTAACATCATCTCCGTCCCCTGTTACTCGGCCATTCTCAGCCGTTCCACAATGCTTTGTTTAGCGGTTGCATAATAAACGGTATAGGGAACGAGGGCTCCCAGAACAAAGAGCAGGGGCAGAATAATCAGCAAGGGCCAAAATACGAAGCGATAGCTTAAAAACCAGATTTGTTCGCTCAAAGGACGCAGAATAAGCAGCGAGAAGCCTACGCTCAGCAGGATGGAACTTATCCCGGTCAAGGCCGCATAACAGCCCCCCTCGCTGCAGAGCATGCCCACCAGCTGCCGGCGGGTCATCCCGATGCTCTGCAGCATGGCCAATTCCCGGTGACGGGTCAGGATACCGGTTAAGACGGCATTGACAAAGTTGAGTACACCGATTATGCCGATAATCGCCGCCAAACTGCCGCCGATCAGAACGGCGGTGTTCCGCAGGCCTTCCAGAGAGGACAGGGCGGTAAATTTCGAGCTGTAGTTCATAGTAGGCTCAATTTCCGCCGTATATCTTTTCAGGAAGTTCTCCAGGTCCCGCTCCTGAGCTTCCGCCACGTTAAAGGCATAGCTCATGGGGAAGGAATTGCCGGTCAGCTCCCGGTAGATATCAGCCGGTAAAAAGAAGGCCGAGCCTATCCAGGAACCATTAGTATTGGTCTGAGGATTGGCCACCACATGGCCCAGAACCGTCATTTCCCATTCTGTACCGCCGCAATTCAAGGTGATCTTGTCCCCCACCTGGTGATTAAAGCGGCCGGTTTCCACCTTCCCCTGGTCATCCGCTTGTATGCCCTCCAGGACATAATCCCCGCCGGCCAGCTTTTCCCGATCCAGTTCACCATCCACAAGCTTCAAGCGGGAAAAGGGGAATTCCTCCAGCCCGTAAAGGGCAGTGGCCAAAGAACCGTCCGGCTGCCTGTTCATGATTTGAGCCGAAGTCCCGCTCTGATAGCTGGCCCAGGAGCCATAGAGGCGCCCCCCGGTTTCAAACCCTTCCTGAGCGCCGGCAGCAGAGATAAAACTCTCGCTGAGGGCACTGCTTTCACCGTCGTATTGATTGTTGAACAGATTAGCATGACCCAGCAGAAAGTCCGAATCGCTGAACTTCTCCAGCCCTTTGTTCAAGTCAACGCTTTGGGAAATCGTAAATACCGTGTTGGTCAGCACAATGCTCAGACTGAGACTGAGGATAACCAGCACAGTGCGGCGTTTGTTGCGCCCGAGATTGGCCATAGCCATCCGCCAGGGTTTAGCGCCATGGCGGGACTTTTTGAGCTTTTTGCCGCTGCTGCGCTCCTGATCCGTATAGCGCACCGCTTCCACAGGGGATATTCCGGCCGCCATTTTTCCCGGTTTATGGGCACTGATCCAAACCGTAAATAAAGCAAACAGGGCCGCCCCGGCGAAGATGAGGGGATCGGGAGATACGGAAACCCCGCTGCCGGCGTAGCTGGAGCGCTCCATCAAGTAGGGAACCAAGGCCTTCCCCACCAAAAATCCTGCCAGCAGCCCCAGAGGAATGCCGATCAAGGAGAGCCGCAGAGCTTGACGGCGGATGATGGCCCGCAGCTGACGGCCGGTGGTACCGATGGTTTTGAGCAGGCCATAAAAGCGGATATCCCGTAGGACCGAGATCTGAAAGATATTGTAAATAATAAGATAGCCTGTCAGGACAAACAAGAGCAGGGCACTGGCCAGAGCAGTCAGGGTCCCGGCATCCATCCCCACCACAGTGGACAGATACGCCCAGTTGACGCCGGTGGCCAGGTAGTTGGGGTCGCCCTCTTCCATGGAGAAGCCGCTTTCCGTCACAACCTTCTCCAGATTTTCCGCAATGTTCAGGCTGTTAGCAAACTTAAGGTAGCCTGTGACGGTACCTGTCAGAGATTTATCCTCGGGATAGGTGTAGTGCAGCTCATCCCGATGGGCATCCACATAAGCTCGGGAGGCAAAGATCTGACCAATATTGAACCCCGGATCGCTTTCCCACCAGCCGGCCAGGATGAAATCCCGCAGGACCTGCCGGCCATGAACCGTGATCTCCAGAGTAAGCGGTGCTCCCACTTCCAGCGGAACCCCTAACAGCTCCAGGGTTTTGGTATCGGCGATCACTTCATTCCCGGCCTGAGGTTTATGCCCGCCGGTGGGCTCCGCAAAACCGTACTTTAACCCCACATCGTCATAGTACCAGAATTCCGTATGCCGCCTGATCAGGGCCTGGTTATCCACGCTGTCGCTCAGTATTCGGCAGTAAGCCATTTCCTCGATCAGGGGATGCTCTCTGATCCGCTCATAAGCTTCATCTGTGACATATTTGACAGCGGCATGCCCATCTCCCCCGGACATGATCATGGAGGCCCGCTGGGTGCTTTCCACCAGGCCAAAGCCCATGGTAAAAACACTGGTGAAGAGAATGGCCGTCAGAGCGATGGCTATCACGGCAATCAGGTTGCGGGTTCCCGCTGTGCGGAAGTTGCGGTCGGCCAGAGTACGGATGGCTTTGTTGTTTTTCACCTTGATCATGTTCGCCCACCACCTGCTATTTTGCCATCCTCAATGCGGATGATCCGATCAGCCAGCTGGGCCAATTCTTCATTATGGGTAATCATGACGATGGTCTGCCTGAACTTTTCCCCGGTCACTTTGAGAAGCCCCATCACGTCCTGACTGGTTCTGCTGTCCAGATTCCCGGTGGGTTCATCGGCCAGGATAATGGCCGGTTTGGTTGCTATGGCTCTGGCGATGGCCACCCGCTGCTGCTGGCCCCCGGAAAGCTGGCCGGGAAGATTCTGCAGCTTGCTTTCCAAACCCAAGGTTTGAACGATTCGGGTCACATACTCCTCGTCCGGTTCATTGCCATCCAATTGGATGGGTAAAATAATGTTCTCATAGATATTGAGCACCGGCACCAGGTTATAGCTCTGGAAGACAAAGCCGATCTTGCGCCGCCGGAAAATTGTCAGCTCTTCATCCTTCAGGGAGAAAATTTCCTTGCCATCCACGGCAACCGTCCCGCCGCTGGGCCGGTCAAGCCCTCCCAGCAAATGGAGCAGAGTGGATTTGCCGCTGCCGGAAGTGCCCACCACAGCGACGAACTCTCCCTTGTCCACCGCCAGGTTCACCCCGTCCAGAGCGCGGACAGCCGTATCACCCTCGCCGTAATATTTGCGCAGGTCCGTTGTTTTTAAAATAACCATGCTCATTTCCTCCAAAAGAAAAGTCTGTATCAGTTTTTCCTTGATACAGACAGGATAACACAACAATCTTTCCTTATTCTTTCTCAGATCTAACAGTTTTGTAAGATTTCAGCGTTTTTTCGATGGGCAGAAACACCGAAAATACCGCTCCCTGCCCCGGCTTTGAGGACACCTTGATATACCCGCCGCCGGCGGCAAGAATTTCCCTGGCCAGAAACAAACCCAGCCCCACGCCCTCTTGTCCGCTTACTGCCGGTGAACGGTAAAAGCGGGCAAAGATTTGGCTTTGTTCTGCCTCGGCTATGCCCATCCCTTCATCAGAGATATCAATCCGGTAAAAGAGCTCATAGGGGATAGCCCGGATGCGGATCAGGCTTTGGGGAGGAGAATATTTCACTCCATTATCCAGGATGTTGTATAGCGCCTCGGCAGTCCATTTGGGATCGTAATAAGCCCTACCCGCTGCCCTCTCCGCTTCAATTCGTATCCCTTTCTCCTCGGCTTTTAATCTGATTTGGGCCAGGGCCGCCTCAATCAAGGCTTGCACCTCACCCTGCCGGGGTGTTACCGCAATGATTCCGGCTTCCAGGCGGGATGCTTTCACCAGGGCGCCGATCAGAAAATCCAGCTTTTGGGCCTGAGCAGACAGTGCCTTGACGCAGAGGGCACCTTCCTCCGGCAGCTCATGCTCCTCAAGCAGCTGGGAATACAGCAGAAGGTTGGCGATGGGTGTCTTGGTTTGATGGGAAATGTCCGCGATCAGGCCCTTTATTTTATCCTTTTCCGCAGCCAGGCTTTGGGAAGACACCTGGCACACCCCTAAGAAACGAGCCATTTTGGCTTCCGTGGCCGACAAGAGAGATTCATCGAAAGCGGTCTCGGCAAAGCTGCCCTCGATAGCCCTGTCCAGCATGGTATTCAAGGAGTCCATAATCCGCCGCGTCTTTCTCCGCTGCCAGAAAGTCACACCAGCTGCCAGGGCCGTCACAGTTACAGCAACAGCGGCTGCCCCCGCTGCCCAAATCCACGTATCCATATCAGGGCACCGCCCAAGTGTAACCGATACCATAAACGGTCTTGATGAAACGGGGTGAGGACGGCAGGTCCTCCAGTTTATTGCGCAGACGGTTTACCGTTACCGAGAGGGCGTTCTCATCCACATATTCGGCCCCCTCCGTCCAGATGGCATCCACCAGCTGGGCCCGGGTCAAGGTCTGCCCGCGGTTTTCCAGCAACAGGCGCAGCAGCTTTTGCTCTGTTTTGCTCAGCTCAATCGGAACACCATCCTTGGCAAACTCCATTTTGGCAAAGGAAAAGCAAAACCCTTCAATCTCCACCGTGTCGCCGGCTGAGGGATGAGCGTTTCTCAGTCTGGCGTTGACCCTGGCCCGCAGGATCATCAGGCTGAAGGGTTTGGTGATGTAGTCGTCCGCTCCCAGTTCCAGGCCCCTGACCACATCGGTCTCCAGGTCATTGGCGGTGAGGATGATGACGGGAACAGCCGAAGTTCTGCGCAACTCCTTCAGAAACTCCAGCCCGTTGCCATCAGGCAGGTTGAGATCCAGGATCACCAGCTGAATGGAAGTGTTCCGGACCGCTTGCCTGGCTTCAGTTAAGTTCCGGGTCTGCACAAAAGCAAAATTATTGTCTTTAAAGGCCAGAACGATTCCTTCGCTCAAGGCTAGATCATCTTCCACGATCAGAATCTTATTGATTGTGCTCACCTCCTGGGTGAAATTATGGATCAGCGTTGGTATAAAACCAACATTCAGCGGAATTTTGCTCCACTAAAATGCTGGCCTTTACCTTATTCTATGTAAAACCTGTTTCATTCATCTTGTGTCATGTTGTTTAAAAAAATGGTTTTGCAGAGGGGGTATTATACAAGATAATTTTTTCATTTTCGTCAATAACCATGATTCCTTGATCAGTCATACCCATAATGTATGCTCCTTCCAACTGTTCTCAGAGAAATCTTATTTTTCTTTTTTCCTCCCGATGATTTAATTATACCATCCAGACTGATTTAGCTGTTGGATCAATTTAATGGAAGAGGTCATTAAAAAGAGCATAAAAAACGGGGTAAACAAACCCCCTTTCAATACTTGAAAAAACGTTGGTACATGACAAAAATTAATAATAAGCTCCTTTGAAATTATAGTATTGCTTTTATAATAAACCACACAATCGGTACAAATAATGCAGGCAGCATATTCAATGCATTGCAATCCTTGATTTTCAAAATGGATAGCCCGGAGCTCAAAATCAGGAATCCGCCGATCAGAGAGACTTCATTGAGTAACTCAGCAGTCAGAAAAGAGGATAAATATCCTGAAAGGAGATAGATACTGCCTTGCCATAAAAACAATACTACCGCGGATAAAGCAATTCCAATGCCATAAGCAGAAGCTAAAACCAGTGATGTAACGAAATCCAAGGTCGCATTGGTATATAAATAAGTGTGGTTGTCATGAAGTGCACTTTCCATAGGCCCTAAGATGGATAACGTTCCGACGCAGAACAACAATATGGCGGTGGAGAGTCCTTGGCTCAAATTCCCTTTGGAGAAACGTTTTGTGAGCCTTTCAAACCGGTCATTCAAATTTATAAACGAGCCGGCAAGACTGCCAATTGCTAAACTGATGATAAACAAGACGGGAAAAGTGCTTTTAGGCATGCTTTGGACAATCGCGTTGATTCCTAAGCCACATGCAGCAAGCCCCATAGCATTATACAATGCGTTTTGATATTTTTCCCCGATGCCTTTTTTAATGCTGCCGCCCATCATACTCCCAACCAGAATAGCAAGGGTATTGACAATAGTACCTATCACAACAAAACCTCCTTCATGGTAAAATAATAAACCCTCCAATAGTTGGAGGGTCAAGGTTTTTTATATGGAATCTGAAGCTCGGTGATGAATTTCGAGGGATCATTGGTCAGGCCATAATCGATTAAGGCAAATTCAAGGGAATCTCCTGCCAGCTCATACCCATTTTCTTTCATATATTGAAGCATTTTGATATAGGAAGCCTCCGCGTCCGGATGGGTGCCTTGGAAGCGCAGTGTCAGGTAATTGCCCCCCGGCAGGCACGATAAGTTTTCCTGGCAGTTATCCTCCGGTTCAATGACGACAAAAACGGCCGAAAATTTATCGAAATTGCCTCTTTGCAGATTGGCGCTTGAAATGGAAACGCCTACTTTGCCAAGAAACATCACAGCGTGGAGAGAATTGCGTTTTGCCAGTTCACGGATCGGTTGTTCCAGATCGTCTGAAATGGCAAGCTCTTTTTTTAGTACAGCTATTTTCCTCTCCTTTAGGGTACGCTCTTCGATTTTATCGAATTCGGTTTGAAAGGCGTCTTCAATCTGCAATAACCTGTTTTCAATTTTCCTTTCGATTCGATCCAGTTGTTTGCGTTCTTCTTCCACTTGCCGTTTTTGCTCCCTGAGAATTTTAAGTATTTTCTTATCATCACGATTTTCCAAAAACTCACGGATTTTCGGCAGAGGCATATTTAAAGAGCGAAGATAATGAATGGTATTCAAACACTCAAATTGACGTGTGGAATAATAACGGTATCCGTTTTCTTCGTTGACGAATTCGGGCTTTAATAAAGCAATCTTATCGTAATGACGAAGGAGACGAACATCTATATTAAAAAGCTTAGAAATTTCTCCTATGGAAAACAATTCATTCATAATATCCTCCGCTTTCTACCATTGTCTCCCTGGATCATTGGCCATAGAGTTGACGGTTCCTTGAGGATAGAGTACCGAATAATGATCTAAGGCGGGGTCCGGGTTTGCACTGGTTGCCTTTGGGAAGACAAGCAAGATCTTAAACTCTTCTCCTGCAGTATAACCAATGATGTCCTCTTCTCCTACTGTAGCAGTGTAGGCAGGTGTCCCAAAACTATTCTTTACTTTAGAAAGAGTAATGTTTTGTAATTGTTTATCAAAAGACCGAACCTCGAAAATCTGGGACCCTTTGTTAAAGCCGAAAACCATGGCATGGTCAGCATAAACAGCATAGTTTCCTTTGGCAGCCGCAACCCAATCGACGCTATCAGGCTTACCCCATTTTTTCTCTACATCTTCAATAACCGTTAGTTTCGCCGCGAAATCACTATTGATAACTTTTCCTTTTTCAGCCAGCTCTCTTATACTCACTAATAAAGCCTGACTGGAATCTGTTTGATTCGAGGAAGACGGCGGGTTTGTTATCTGAGAATCTGGTGCTGTTTGCTCAGGCTCATTCTGTGGCTGGGGTTCAGATGAAGGTGATTGTTCTTGTAACCCGCTGCTCGCCTGCGGAGGGTTGCTCTGAGCAGAACACCCGACAGTAAAGGTGAAGGTGAATGCTATTACTGTAAATACAAGCAATAATTTTTTCGTTAATCTAAACATAAAAGATTCTCCTTTGATTGGATTTCGGAACCTAAAGTTAAACTCTAAGCTAGATAATTAGACGGAATTAGAGGCACTTTTCTAACGGTAAAAGCCAATATTTTAAAGATGGATTTCAACCCGAGGGCGACCTGGGAGCATGTCAAATTGGTCACCAGTGACCAATTTGACATGCTCTCTCCGTCAGAAAAGTTTAGTCCGTACTCTTCGTAAAGCTGTATCAGCCTTAGTAAGGGCTATGTTTTCAACCTTGAAAAACATAGCCCTTTATATTCCACCCACAAAGAAACACTGCTTTTTAGTTCAATGCCAATCCAATGACTTCATTGGTTGCAACATCTAAAGCCACTCTCCATTGTTCATTGATCCCCATCAACTGAGTACCACTTAAACTCCTCACTCCGAAAAACATTCGTATTCTTGGGGTACCTATATTCATAAAGGGGCATACCGTCTGTTGATAAAGCTATCGCATTTAATTCATTATTCGCTTGAATAGCCTTATGCCAGGAAAAGATTGCTGGGCTTCCTTCCGTAATTTCTTTTCTTACTCTATCGTCCTTTGGCCCGGCTTCGATAAAGGCAATTTGGGGATCCGTTGTCTCAACTGCCAAAACTGCTGCCTGTCCTCGATTGTCTGTATAACTCATCCAGCCCACAGTTTCTATCGGATCAGCTGATTTCTCGATGTGGACAGCAACTGGAGCCCTCCACAAGAGCGAAGACTTAATCGAAATGACTGTCCTGGGTCCCTTATCTGTATCAAGGATGTAAACCTTGCTCCAGCCGAAATCCACATCGCCAAGAGGCTCCGCGTTCTTGCCTACATCTGAATGAGCTTTGGCCGCTGCAAGTGGGGTAGCCCTATAATCCCCTGCAAAATAATAACCCAAAACAAGGACCATAACTAGAATTGCTGCCACTGTAATCTTATTAAAATTTCTCATGGTCTCCCCTCCTGACTAATATAAGTATTAACTCCTATTCGACAACCTTAATCGTTATTTTATCGGAGATACTTATGGGGTTTATATCTCCGTATTTCAGGGTTGCCGAAATACGAATCTTGTCTGTGCTTCTATAAATGGGGTTATCTGAGTACACTTTCAGCTCGAAAAGCTCATTGCTGTCATCATGCAGAGCATGGATGTCATTGAGTTGAACAAAGTCCACCCAGTCAATAATCACATGCTGGCCGCAGCCGCCGAGCAGCGACGCCATTGCAATGATAGCTATAGATACACATTTCATTCGCAACCCCCGCATTGAAATACGAACCTGTTCACTGAGCCTTACTACCTTCTTATATGTGACTTCTCCGCAATGGATAAATATCCTTCTCAGAGGCAAAAACAGCCCCTTCAGCAATTCCTCAATAAACCGCTTTGACGCTAACTAAAGAAAAACCGTTTCCAAGTCTTGTTTGAAAACAGTTTTTCTTTAGTCAGCCATTAGTGAGCCATCAGAGCTAATGCGTTCTTAGCAACGTTACGTCCAGAGGAGTTTATATTATTACCATTGCAAGTACCACCGACTTTGAAGGTGTACATATTTGCCCAAAGCATAGTACCCTCTATCCCGACTACATACAAACCTTTTATAGGATTCCCCTTTGTGTCTATTGCATTGAAATTATTGTCAGCCTTGATTGATCCGATCGCTGCGGTAATACTATATCCTGTATGCAGCCCATAGAGCGGACCCGGGTTGAAAGAAATAAGTGCAGAAGGATCCTTACCAAAATCAGCGCCATCGTGCTGCTCGCAAGATGCGTTATAACGTTCAAAGGTTTCATTAAATTGCAATTATTGTATTGAACAGTGGCATAGAGTTAAAAGCCCGCTTACGCGGGCTTTTAACTCTGATGATTCATGAATATATATAAATTTTCCTGGGGAGCTGTTATTTTTTCGCCTGCTCCAAAGCAAGATTGACGGCTTCTTTAATCGCTGCTGACGACAGGGTGGCACCGCTGATGGTTTCCACTTCCGTGGATTGTGCTTCGACGATTTTACCGGGCAGTTCAGCCACAGCGCGGGAGCCGATACCCTCGGTTTCATGATTTTCCACAACCGTGACGTCGGTAATTTTATCATCCTTAATGGTGACGGATACTTTCAGACCGAGCTGAATTCCTTTGTCGCTGGTTCCTTCGTAAGTTCCGTCCTTATACACGCTTGTGCTGGCTGGAGAGGTGCTTCCGCCGCAGCCGGCCGCTAAAAGCACAACTGCCAGCAACATGCATATTACAGTAAATAATTTAGTCTTTTTCATCTGTATCTCCTTAGATTATTAGATTTGCTTGACGGCATTTTCACCGGCAATGTATCCATAAAACATACACAGTGAGTGCGAAATGCCCTTGCAAGCAATTGGATAAGCCACATGGTAGCGGTTGCCCTGAATATTGCCGGCAACGTAAAGCCCGGGGATAATTTTGCCCTCTTTGTCATAAACATGACAATCTTCATCTGAAACCAGACCGCCGGCTACAATCAATGTCATTGACATACCACTCTCAAAAGTATAAAATGGCCCTTTTTCAATGGTGTGCAGACGGGTTGCAACTTTGCCAAAGTCCACATCCTCACCGTTTCTGGCTAACTCATTATAGCGTTCAATTGAGGCCTTAGCTTTTTCTTTATCGCGAATATCAGTTAAAGCCAAAAGCTCATCAATCGTTTCCGCCTTAAACATGGTGGCATTTTTTTGTGCTACCGCGTCTTCCACGGCATCAGGCATAATGTACGGACTAATACCGTCAATGGTCAGATTCTCAGGTGTTGGCTTATCAACCACATAAGACGGGCATCCGTGCATGGCTTGAAAATACGGCACAGATTCTGCCCAGGTAGAATCAAAGATTGTCCAGCATTTACGTTCCGGCTGGGCCTCAAGTTGATTTTGTACTGCTTGACCGCCTTGGTCTTCGTTCATAAAACGCTCGCCATTAAGATTAAGACGCAAAAACGGAGCTGTGCCGATGCCGCCCTTGGATGTACCAAAATGGCCCATATAGTGAGTCATTGGAGCGTGCTTTTGCTGAATGGCAGCATTCACGTACGAGCCCAAAATCAGACCATCGCCCTGGTTGGTACGATTACCTTCGACGTCCACAGCGGAGTGTCCAAACGCGACGAGTTGATTAAGTTGTTGCATTTGTAGGATTGTCTCATATATCTGCTGGGTTTCTATGCTTACCGCACACCTGCCAAAACAAATATAGAAGCTCGCTGACTCAGCGAGCACAGCCAAAGAACGGTGCGGACGAAATCCGCACCGTTCTTTGGCTGTGCACTCTATATGTTCTTACCCCCACATGCTGATGCTGGCGGGAGAAACGTAATCCTTGCCCATTGTCCTCTTTTTTGTATTTGCTCAGAAAGGTAGCACCGAGCTTTCTGGATATTGCGGAGCAGATTTTAGCTGAGTGCCGTGCGCCGTGAGGACCGAAAGGCTCCGCAATCAATGGATAATTTTTAGAGGCTTTTTAGCGGGCGGCCACTCCTTAATCGTCTCAGCTATGGTCTCAAGCAGCTTCTGGGCCTCTTTTCTTTTTTCTTCTTTCAGCTTCGCATCAAGATGGGTCAGATTGGTCAGGGCTGTCGTCAGCTCGAAGAAGCAGGATTTTTTTGGTCTGATGGGTAATCATATTGATTTCAGCCGCGATCACCAGCGGCGTCCGTTCAGTCACTAAATCATTCACTCCATCTGTCCGCCTTTCGTCAATTCGCCTAATGCAGAATATGCCGACGGCCAATGGATAGTGAGACTAGTAAGGGCTATGTTTTCAACCTTGGAAAACATAGCCCTTTATACCAACTCAGCAATTCCTTGATAAACCCATCAGATATTCAACTTTATTCAGCGTTGCTGCTGCTTTTCGGGCAGCTTTAGCTGCACCGGCAGTCAATATTTGATCGAGGTAGTCACTATGAACAAATTCATAATACCTTTTCTGGATGGGACGTGTGGTTTCAATAATGGCTTCGGCAAGGTCATTTTTAAATTGACCGTAGCCCTTGCCCTCATATAGTTGTTCGATTTCATCTGTGGACTTATCAGTAATTAAAGAATAGATGGCCATCAGATTCGATATGCCGGCCTTACCTTCTCGATCATAGTAAATTTTGTTTTCCGAATCAGTTTGAGCCCGTTTAATCTTTTTGAGGATTGTTTCCGGTTCGTCAAGCAGATAAGGCGTTGCCAGGGAATTGGCATCCGATTTGCTCATCTTTTTCTTTGGTTCCTGGAGGGACATAATTCTTGCGCCCACTTCCCGGGTATGAATAGCAGGGAGTTTAAATGCTTCCCCATAACGGCTGTTAAAGCGTTGGGCTAAATCTCTGGTTATTTCAATGTGTTGTCGTTGATCATCCCCAACCGGCACATAATCCGTTTGGTAAAGCAGGATATCCGCAGCCATTAAGGGCGGATAGGTAAGCAAGCCGGCGGGGATGGAATCGCCATTGCCGTGCCGCTGCGCTTTATCCTTATACTGAGTCATCCGTTCAAGCTCGCCAATCGTGGCTAAGGTGGTCATGATCCATCCCAATTTAGTATGTTCAGCTACTTCTGATTGAATAAATAAAGTTACTTTATCCGGGTCCAGGCCGATTGCCAGATACAGTGCGGCTAAATTCCTGCTGTTTTTCCTGAGTTGTTCAGGTTCTTGGGGAACAGTGATTGCATGTTGATTGACAATACAGAAATAGCACTCATGCTCATTTTGATAGCTTGTAAAGTTTTTCATTGCACCAAGATAATTCCCTAAGGTGATTGTTCCACTAGGCTGTACGCCTGAGAAAATTACTGCCATTGCTGTCACTCCTCATACTATAGTTAAAAAATAAAAAGTCCAATCATCCTCAAGGGACGATTGGACCGTGGTGCCACCCATATTTGTTTAATATATTGCCTATTGCCACATATTAAACACTCTTTCCATACTGAATCATACGGCACCTTTGTAACGTGTGGATGATCACGTCAACTCCTACTGCTAGTTCGGGTTGCTGCTCAAGAGGCCATTCCATAGTTATTCCGCGCTGATTCTCACCAACCATCAGCTCTCTGAGGCTTCCTAACTATTTACTCTTCTCTGTCATTGCTTTTCATCATTATTTATATGTTAACTCAACTTTCGCACCCCAGTTGAGGGAATAGAGCCTTGATATAACTGGGTAATGCAGCAATCCACTTTTGTAATTGACTGAGTGATTCGTTATTCTCTGGTTTATTGGGTAGTAGATTAAGAACAAACGTCATTAACTGACGTAGTGCTGTTTTCAAGTCTAAATCCATAACCTCATCAGCAAAAAGATAAAAGAGTCCCCCAAGAGAGCGTTCATCATTGTTTTCTCTTCGTTCCCACTCCAGGATGAGGTAACGGGTAAAGACTATGGTTGTGTGACTAACCATCATATCGAAGGATCGGCCCTGAAATTCAGTTCCTAGCTTCAAATGCGATTTGGCCATTTTGAAAAACGTTTCGATACTCCAACGCATCCCGTAAATTCTTACGACTTCAGTAGTTTCTAAGGAAAGATCGGTGGTTAAGATCGCTAACCACTCTCTTCGGTTGTTTCGATTCTGGACGAAAACAACTTTTAAAGCTAAGCCTGAAGGGGTATGAACACGCACTGAACCCAGTATTTCTGCTTTCGGGTTCTTTGGGACTCTCGCGTAGAGCTCTCGTAAACTGAGTGATTTTCCTTCAAAGAGATAACGCTGCTTAAGTTCTTTAACCATTCCAATAACGTGAAGCTCCTTATCCCTTAGCTTTTGCAAAAGTGGAGCATGGGTAAACCAACTATCCATTAGGACGTAATCCGCTGAGAATCCGGCTTTGAGAGCTCGTTCAAGCATTTGAACCACGGTGTCCGGTTTAGGGCTCATCGCTTCCAGGCGACGCTTATAGCCTACGGAGCGTTTGTCTAAGTCCTCTCTCATTTCACAAAGACGATTTTTAGCTTTTGCAGAACTCATCAATGTAAAATCAAGGGGTGCGAAGCTGAACCCGTCAGACCAGCCCAAGGTTAGTAAGGTGTAACCGCGAACAAAGCGGCCCGAAACATGGTCAAACACTCGGGCTAAGAGTTCAACTTTCTTGCTTCGTTCGCGCTCCATTACAGAATCATCTACGATAAAAACACGGATACGCTGCGCAGAGGTGAGCTTTTCAAAGCGTCCGACCATCTTGAGGCTGAGTAACTGGTAAAAACGCCTCCAGTTATACCGAGAGTCATTGAGAAACCGATAAACAACATCTTTACCTGGAAGAGATTCTGCCCGGCTTCCTTCTAACAGCCGAAACAGATTTCGACCTTGAAAAACGAGTTGGAAAATGATTTGGAAGACAACGAAGCTTGAAACCCCATAGGACTTGCGGATCCCAGCGGCTCGAAGCAGCTGACTAAGCTTAAGGGAAGAAAAAATTAAAGAAAGCTGATTTTGATGCTGTTCAGGCAGAGAGTTGTGTTGTAACATGGAGATACGCACCTTTCTGTTTTGGAAATTATGGTTGTTTGGTCACTTCCATTTTACCAATTCGAAAGGTGTTTTTCTGTCAATGAACAAAATATTTTTAGCCTAATCCAGTAGTAGACTGAGTTTGAACAGATTTTCGCGCTGCGAAAGTTGAGTATGTTAAGAAATAGTTTATCAGCTTTATGCCCTTAAATCAAGTTTCGCATCGTGCCGGGCTCTTCAGCTGAAATTCTCTTTAACTGAAGTTCCCTTAGCTGAAATTCGTCACCAGTGTCGTTTTTCAACTCTGCCAAAGCATTCACTTCTTCCCCTCTACATCCTGAACATGCCTACCTCCGCCGAAACAACTCCTCCTTCTTCAGCCCATTGGCCTTAACCATCTGCCGCCAGCCCGCTTCCGCCGCAAATTTATAGGCAAACCTGGGAAAGTTGGCCGTAATAAAAACAGGAGCCCCGCCGGTACGGTGAACAATATTCGCAGCCAGGGTTTGCAGTGCTTTGCCCAGATTCTTCTTCGGCCCGCTCCCTGCCGGGACATTCTTTAGCGTCGGAAGCATTCCCCCCGCTCCGATGCCCAGGCCCTGCCCCCATTGCCGGCCTGCTCTCGCACACCAGTTTTCCACCATTTCCAAAGCCAGGCCGCACTGCTCTCCCTCATAGAAACCGCAGTTCACCAGACAATACACCACAACCTCCGACCCAGGCTGAGCTTTAGCTTTGAAGTGATTCTCCAGCTGAGCCAAACAGCTCAGCAGATGAGAAGGGATCCCGTCCACATATAGAGGGAAGGCCAAAACCCAAACATCCTGCTCTTCCAGCTGCTCCAGATCTTCAAGGCTCAGCTGGGGCTTGCGAAAACCATATTCTGTAATCTTACTGTCCTCCACCAAAGTCCGCAATGCCTGCAGTACAGCCTCTGAAGCACTGTTTTTGGCTTTGGGACTCCCGTTGATCAAGGCTATTTTCAGCATAACTGTCCCTCCAATTCGGCCAATTCCCGGATGAAAAAAACCTTGACCCTTTGACAGTTCAGATTAACGGCATTGGCCCGAACTAATTTCTCCGCCGTCCGTTGCTCTTTTTCCGTGATCTCACCATAAAACCAAACGCTCAAATCCAAGGGCTGCTCATAACGGGGCCTGTGGTGCATCTCCCCGTTTCTTATTACAAAATAAGGATGAATATAGGAGATGCTCCGATCCAAGACATTTTTGACAAACGGGCTGTATCCGCCGTAGAAGCATTGGCTGATAATGATCAGCTCACTGCTGTGCCCCAAATCCGCTCCCATATCACCATACTCGTCCCGGATCACACAGGCCCCCGGTGTCTTGACCCAGCAGCCAAAGCAGCCGATACAGTGCCGGATTCTGCCGTTATTGGCGATGATTTTGGTATCTCCGCCCAGTCCGGGTCTGATTTTATCCAGCTCTTCCTGAGCAAGATCATGTATCAACAACCTCATAGCCTTCCACCGCCCCATACTGTTTTTAAGTTATATCCTGTGAATCAATTTAACCTATCTTCTTTGAATCTATCTTCATTATACTAACTTAAGTGGAAAACACCACCGTTGCCAAATTCAAATTTTCCTCCTGCTCCGATCTCGAAATGTTTCTTGGCAATCCCTAAATCAACCAGATCCATGGCATAGTCATCGGCAATTCCAGCGCTTAAACTGTTGTTCTCATACTTAAACATTGCCTTTTGGCTGTTTTTAGCACTTGGGGCAAGCAGTACGGCTTTCATTCCGTTTTCTGTCCATTGAGGCAATGGTTGATCGCTTATGATTCGTTCTGCCATGGCCTTTACTTTTCTATGGGTAGCTGACCGCACCATTTTTTCTGTCAGAGAGGGAGCGGCCACTCTCCCTACTAAAACAACACAGACCAATTCCTCGCCGTCATCTGCCATGAGTTCGTCTTTATCGAAGGTGCCCCCGACCCAGCAGGTTCCCAAGCCTAAATCAGTGATAGCAAGAACTAGCTCCTCTCCATAATAACCCAGCTTTTCCTTCAAGTCCTGGAGTTCTTTTTTCCCTTTCATCACTATCAGTGAACGCACATTGGTAAATAAACCATAGCTCTTGCTTAACTTCTGAAAGGCGTGGCTTCCGTCCGCCAGGAATGTCATAGCCAAGCCGGAGGCTGCATTGAATTCGTCAATAAGCGCAATGATTTTCTCTTTCTCCTGATCGGTAATGGGCTCTTTGGCAAACTTTCTCCGGGATATTCTCTTCTCCATGGCACTCCACATAACATTACCTCCCCATTATTCGTCATTTCCTGAATAGAATTCTTGCATTAAATCTTCGATATGCAAGACAAGGTTCTTAAGCAATGCAAATTTACCGGACATATTGATATAGTAAAAATTCTTCGCTCCTTCTTCCCGCATGAGTATGATCCCCGCATCCCGCAAAATCTTCAGGTGGTGCGAAACAGCAGGGCGGGAAAGATGGACCTGCTCTGTAATTTCACCGACACGCAGGCCCGTCTGGCAGGTAGTTTCCATCAAAACCATCAGGATCGCCTGACGGTTTTCATCGCCAATAGCCAATAAGAGTTTTTGACAGTTCAGGAAATCCTCTTTGATCAGCTGGAGCTGCTCGTGTTTGTCCATAGAGACACCTTCTTAATCTCGTTTAATCGTTCGAACCAATAAACCTTATATAAATCATAAATCAGCCTTCAGCCCTATGCAACATTGGGAAAGAAATTCAAGACCAATACACCTTAAATAAGCAAAAAAGACGGCTGACATTTGGACATTCCGCAAGAAATGCTCCAAATTATCAACCATCGTTCAAAAAAGTATACCGACGCTGCCATGAGACGCAGTGTGTGGTTTCTCCATAATTCCTCAATGGATAGCGGCATCTGCCCTCAGCTTGACGTCAGCCTTGTAAAATTATCCGCTCATCCTGTACTTCTCTCAGGAGTGAAGGTGATCGGGAGTTTTATCTTTTCGGTGAATTGGCCAGATGATGCGTGCTCCCTGATAAAGCGTTCGATTTCCGCCCAGGCGTCTTTCCCTTCTCTGAAGTGAGGTGTAACAATGTAAAAAGCATGGTACATTCCTTCGTAGGTAAGAAACTTCACCTCTGTGCCGGCTTCCTTCGCCTTGGCAGCGATTGTTTGGCTGTCGCTCAGAAGTATTTCATCCCCTCCCGCCTGGATGAGCATGGGCGGCATATTGGCGTAGTCGGCATAAACCGGGGAAAGGTACGGGTCATGAAGATCATGGTCACCGGCGTACAGGATGGGAATAGGATATTGTGGCTTCATATCAGCATCCGGCAGTCCAAAAAAGGCGTCCTTTTGAATATTGGTTGAATAGGATTCTCCTGTCTGGGCCAGATCGGCCCAAGGAGAAGAAAGAATCAGCAGTTCAGGGAGAGCCTGATTATGATCACGCAGATATAAGGTTGTGGCCAAGGCCAGTCCTCCTCCCGCCGAATCCCCGCACAGGATTATCTGGTCTGCCGGGTATCCTTGTTCCAGCAGCCATTGGTATCCTTCCAGGGCATCTTCCAAGGCGGCGGGATAAAGATGGTCGGGGGCTGTCCTGTAATCCAGGGAAAACACATCGGCACCGTCATAGCACGAGGAGTACTGGAGGGCCCTGTCGTTGTATATCTTGTTGAACACGCCGATATATCCCCCGCCATGGAGCTGATAGATGACCTTTTTATGATTGCCGTTATCCCTGGTCAACAAGTACCCGCTGGAGTTGCTGAGGGATATTTTGCTGTTCCGGTAGCCTTGGGGGGCTTGCCAGCTTTCGAAATCATAGGGTTCGCGCTGTCCGTTCAGCATGGTATCATGAAAAATCGCACTGCCATGGCTTCGGGCATAGACATGGTTGATGGCGCGAAAGCCTTTGTTAAACAGGTCGCCGGTTAACGATACGGATAAGGCGCTGCGCCCGAAAGCAACGGACAGGGCAAGCAGGCAGAGGCAGAGGAGCCACACTGCCCCATATCGAAGCCCTTGGGGAGACAGCTTGATCCGTATTGTGAGCAGAGCGGAAGCCACACCTCCTGTCACGGCGTAAGAATACCATCTGTTTTCCAGGATGATGGTCAGCAGCATCGCAACCAGGAAAGTCAGGACCAAAGCCGCCCAAAATCCGGGCTTGATAGGGCTTTTCTTTATTTCCGGATTTTCCATTAAAAGCTCCCCTTTCGGCAGGTAGTTTATTTCTCAAACCTTCGTCACGCTTCGACTGCCCATCCGGCTGTTTCCTGCTGGATGCCGAACAACTTTGCATAAAGCCCCCCTGCCCGCAAGAGCTCCGGCCCGGAGCCCTGCTCGGCGATCCGCCCGTTCTCCAGCACCACAATGTTGTCCGCCCCGGCTATGGTGCGCAGCCTGTGGGCGATGACCACCACGGTTTTGTCCTTGATCAGCTGGGAGAGGGCTTCCTGGATCTCCAGTTCATTTTCCGGATCGAGAGAAGCGGTGGCTTCATCCAGCAGGATGATGGGGGCATCCTTGAGCAGGGCCCGGGCAATGGAAATGCGCTGCCGCTCCCCGCCCGACAGAGTGCTGCCGTTTTCACCGACCAGGGTATCGTACCCCTCAGGCAGCCGGGAGACAAAATCATGGCAGTTGGCGCGGCGGGCCGCTTCCTCAACCTCCTCCCGGGTTGCTCCGCTTTTGCCGATGGCAATATTGTTGTAGATGGTATCATTGAACAGAACCACATCCTGAAACACAAAGGATATCCAGGTCAGCAGGCGTTCCGGGTCGATTTTGCGGATATCCGTGCCGTCAATGCGGATGCTGCCGGCGTCCACATTCCAAAACCGGGCAATCAGCTTGGATAGGGTGCTTTTCCCGCTGCCGGAAGGGCCCACCAGCGCCGTGACCTTGCCCTGGGGAATGGAGAAGCTAATGTCTTTGATCACCGCTTCTTCCTGATAGCCGAAGCTGACATGATCAAACTCAATGGTATAATGCTGCAAGACCACCCCATCACTTCCCCCCATGGGTGTTTCTTCGTAGACCTCATGCAGCCGTTTGATAGCAAGCAAGGAGTAGAGCAAGTCCCCCCATAAAGCCAAGGGGGTGGAAAGGCTGGTGTAGATGCGGCTGGAGAAAATAAGGAACAGGAGGAAGTAAAGGAGATCCAAGCTCCCCGCCGTGACCAGGCTCAGCCCTACGAAGATGGTGAGCGGGATACTAAAGCGCAGCATCATCATGGAGATGGTGGTTAGGGCGCCGTTGACCGTTTCCGTCTTTGTGCTGATCTTCATCAGTTGGCGGTAAGCTTCTTCCAGGCTTTTAAATTTGTCGCCACCCAAACCAAAGGCTTTAATGACCTTAATACCCTCCAGATATTCCTGCATCTGTTCGGAGGCGTCCAGCTTGCTCTGCAGATGAGCCCGCCCGATGCGGTCATGCATGGTCCGGCAAAGCAATAAAAAGCCGAAGGATACGGGAACGCTGATAAAAATAGCCAGGGCCATGCGCCAATCGAAAACGGCCAGCAGCACACAGGTGAACAGCAAGTTGATCAGGGTTCCGCCAAAGGCGGGGATGATGGAGGAAAAGCTCTGTTCGATGGTGCCGCAGTCGCTCATCATATTGACGGTGATTTCGGTCAGATCTTTTTTGCCAAAATAGGAAAGGGGCAGTTTCCGCAAATGCTCGGCAAGGCCGGTGCGCTTTTCTTCGGCGGCTTCATAGGCGGTCACATAGGTTTTCCCATATTCATAGCGATGGGCTATGAAAGCCAGCACCACAACCACCACCGAAGCAGCGGCGAGAATCCAAAGCTTGGGCCACTCCACTTCCCCTCCCCAGAAGGGCTGCAGAATCTCGATAAAGGTCATCATCAGGATCATGACCGGCAATGACAGGCTGAGCTGGGCGAGAAACGAGGCCAGGATGGATTTTTTCAGTTCTTTATGGGATTTATCCGTCAGCGCAAGCAATTTTTTTAGCATGTGATTCCCTCCTTAGGCCAGCTTCCAGTTAAGGGCTTTGCTGTAAACGTCCCACATGTGCCCGTACTTGGCGCCATATCGGATCAGTTCCTCATGGGTGCCTTGTTCGGCGATCCGCCCCTCGTCCACGACGATGATCTTATCGGCGTTTTTGATGGTGGACAGGCGGTGAGCGATGACAATGACGGTTTTATGCTTCATCAGCTTTTCCAGAGCCAGCTGGATTTTCTGTTCATTTTCCGGGTCAGCAAAGGCGGTGGCTTCATCCAGTATGACAATGGGAGCATTCTTCAAAATAGCCCGCGCGATGACGACGCGCTGGCGCTCCCCGCCCGAAAGGTAAGTGCCTTTGCTGCCCAATACGGAATGGTATCCATCCGGCAGGCGCTCGATAAATTCGTGGCACATGGCGGCCTTTGCCGCCCACACAGCATCCTCATCGCTGGCGGTTTCATTGCCGATCTTAATGTTTTCCAGAATACTTTTCTGGAAAAGGAAGACGTCCTGAAAAACAAAGCTGACCGATTGCATCAGGTCGTCAAGGGCTATATCGGTGATATTGACGCCGCCTATAGCGATTTGGCCGCTGTCAATATCCCAAAACCGGGGGATAAGCTGAGCAATGGTGCTTTTTCCGCTGCCCGAAGGCCCCACCAGCGCCGTCACCTGCCCCGGCTCCGCCGTGAAGCTGATATCATGGAGGGTCCCCTTTGCATCGTCTTTGTTATAGGAGAAGAAAACATGCTCAAAGGAAATGCCGTTCCCCCGGGGTTTTTCCCGATTCACCCCAACGCTGAGTACCGGCGTATCAAATACGCCCCGCACCCGCTTGATGCTCGACGATACCATAAAACCCTGCACGAACACATACATCAGCTTTGACACCGGCCCGGCAATGCCCATGCTGAAAATCAGGTAGAACAGGAAAGCTATGGCAAAGGCCTGGTAATCGGCGGCGCGGCTGCCAATCAGGATTCCTACCGGCAGCAGAAACAGAAACACCGAATTGAGCAGGACGAGGAAAGCGCAATAGGAGTTTTTTACCGAGTGGGTATAGCGGATGGCGCTGTCCTTATAGGCCAGGATGGTATCGTGGAATTTGCGGAAAGAAAACACCGTTTGATTGAAGGCCTTGACCACATAAATTCCCCGCACATATTCCACAGCCGAGCTGTTCATTTTATCCTGCAAATCCTGGAAGCTCTCCATAAATTCTTTTGATTCGGGGTTGGCTAAGCTGCCGGCCTGGGCCATAAAGCTCAGCACGATGGGTACAAGGCAGGCCAGCCCCATTCTCCAGTCGAACAGGAATAATACGACCAGCATTACGACCGGAGAAGCTAAGGAACCCACTGCATCCGGGAGCTGGTGGGCGATAAAGAGTTCGAGCTTCTCCACATTTTCATCCATCAGCTTACGCAGCTTTCCCGTCGAATTGCTGGTATGAAAGCCCATGGGCAGCTGGGAAATGTGCCCTGCAAATTTCATACGCAGCTCAAACAGGATTTTATAGGCGGCTCCATGGGAAAGAACCGACGAAAGGAAAGAAAACAAAAGTCCCAGGATGACTGTTCCCAGTGCCACCCAGGCGTAAATGCCCACGGAGCTGAAGGATATTCCTGCAAGGTTTCCGCTGTTTTCCAGGATGACTCTAAGAATAAAATACACGCAAACATACGGTGCAAAGGACAGCGCCGCACTGAAGACGGAAAGCAAACAGGCCAGGAGCAAGTTGGCTTTCTTTGTTTCAGCCAGCTGCAATAACCAGCGGATATCGCCGGTTTTTTTGTTTGTTGAATCAGACATTATACATCACTCCTCTATTCATTGAATTTCTAAGCAGATTCGTATAAACTATAGTTAGCTTCATCTAACTCAATTCGAGTATAGAGGAGCAGGCCATGGTTTTCAATGAAATGGGGGCAATGACTCCCGTATGTTCGGAAAAAGCTCCTTTTCGTTTCACTTTATTATAGAAGGGAGGCAAATTGCCGTGGAGATTCGGGGCATCAATCACTATATGGACCATATAGAGCAAACCTTCGGCTTGAAAAAAACGGCGGGAGCCGGCTATATCTGCTACACACTGCCGCCGGAGATTGGCGAAGGCAGCTTTGAATTGTACCAGGGGCAGGAGGGATTCCAAGTCTGGATTACCAATGCCCAAACTAAGCAAGATATTGATATGTCCTATGTGCAGGACGAAAACGCCTATATCGGCATGGCCTATATTGAAACCGACAGTTTCCGGGACACTATGAGCAACGGGCAGGCCTCCGCCATTCAGTCATGGCGGACCACCCGCTCCCTCCCTTCGGACGGCATTACCCATGGCGTATGCAGAGCCGATAAGGCATTGCACGCGGTTAATATCTTTTTATTTCCAGAGTTCTTTCAGACTTGTTCCGACACTACCGGCGCCAATCATTATTTCGATGTTCTGAACACAATTCAGAGCTTTGACGAACAAACCTTCATGCACGACCTTTACCCCATTCTTGCGGAAATTCTGCATTGCTCTTATAAAGAAACCGCCAAAAGGCTGTTTACGAAAAGCAGGGTTTATGCTATTGCCGCCCATCTGATCGCCCTTTGTGATTCGGAATCCGCTCAGCCCCATGTTAAGCTGAACAAGTTCGATATGCAGCAGATACGCAGCGTTCCTGCTATCTTGAGAAAACAGCTCAACAATCCGCCCTCCATTGCCGAACTTTCACGCATGGTCGCCCTCAACGAGTTCAAGCTGAAGGCCGGCTTTAAGAAGGTGTTTAAGACGACGGTTTATGAGTATTTACGTCAGATAAGAACCGAGAGGGCTATCGAACTTATGAAAGAAGATTTGCCTCTTGAGCAAATCGCAGCGCAAATAGGCTATAAAAGTATGCGCGGCTTCAGCCAGGCCTTTGCGAAATCCACTGGTGTATCTCCTGCCGAATGGCGTAAACAGAGCCATCATTTCCCGGCGTTGTAACAGGGCTTTTACTTCAGCGCGTCCGTGCAGCTTTAAGATTTCGGCTTGTTGTTGCCACCCATGCCGAGCGCACCATAAAAAATCGCCTCATGCTCGGCAGAAGGCGATTTTTTATGGTATTTCTATTCAGCGGGATCAGAACATCTCCCGGCTCATTCTGTCAATTTCCTGATTGACCTGGGCATAGACGCCGGGATAAATACTATCCGGCCCCCCCATGGTCAGACAGGGAATAAAGTAGTGCTTGCCGCATCTCCGGCAAGCTCTCTCCACTGCCTCCGCACACCGTTCAGGCTGCCAGTCAGGAAGATCAAGGTACCCGCTGTCGATATCTCCCATGAAGGTAATCTTCTCCCCATATTTCTCGATCAGTTCAGGGGTGTTGTTGGTGGTCATGACCCCTTGCCAGATATCGACTCCCATTTCAATCATAAAGGGAACCAGGTTAGCGGCATAGGAATCGCTGTGGTGGACGATCAATTCCACACCATTGGCTTTATAGAAGCCATAGATTTTTTTATAGGCGGGGAGGAAAAACTTTTTGAACATTTCCGGAGAAAGGAAAGAATTGATCTGGCTGCCCCAATCGTCATGATGAAAAAGAGCATCCGGATGGATTTTTTCGATGACGGTTTTGGCATATGCTAATTCGAATTCGGTAAGGTAGTCGATCAGTTCATGCATGGCTTCCGGTTCTTCATATAAGGCCATTAATGCGTCTTCCATACTCATCAGGTGATGAGTCATTTCAAACACTCCCGGCGCAGCCATCATCGTCACAAATTCCTCATTGCGGTCGACAGCCTGGGCATGGGCGATAGCCGGGGCCCAGGTTTCATCATCGGTGGGGATCACGGGCGCTTGGACGTACTTTCTCCACTCCGTGATATCTTTTAAAACCTTGTGCTCCTCATCATGTACCGGAAAGGGTCCGATTTGCCCTTCCGGCCACATCCAGGTTATTCCCCAGGCTGCTTTGGAAGTCTGCCCCGGGGCGGGAAAACCAGCCATCGTTACGCTGGCTTCCATGATGAGATTCATGAACTCATACTGCTTGACAAACCGGTCCGGGTTTCCGCCTTTTAAGGTTTCCCATAAATTCTGACGCTTTGTCAACATACAAATCTATCCTCCTTGTTTTTAAGCTTTCCTTAGTATAGCTATTAAACAAGCAGGTGGATAATTCCTCTTTGAATTCTGAATAAGCGGTTGACTTTTTAGTCTATATAGCTCGATACATGCCTCCAAATTTCCAGCCTTATCATTATTGACATAAATATTTATCATATGATAAAATAAAATATTTGTGTTCTATGATCATATATGGTATGCTCAATAAAGGTTCAACGATCACATAGGAGGTGAAGGCCATTGTTTCAAGTTGGCGATAAGATTTTTTATCCTTTGTATGGAGCAGGCATAATAGAGGCCATCAAAGAGAAGGAAGTCTTAGGAAAAAAACAGTTTTACTATTTCCTGAATATCCCTCACATTAAACTGAAGATCATGATTCCCATTGAAAGAACTCATGATATAGGAATACGGGAAGTTGTAAAGCCTGATGTCTTACAACATGTGCTCGACGACCTATATAATGGAACGACCGATCCCTTAAGTGATAACAACCAAAGATATCGCCGGGATATGAATAAATCCAAGATAAAAACAGGGGATATCTACAAAGGCACCGAAGTAATCCGTGATTTGATGCGAAAAAGCAAAGTGAAGAAGTTAAGCGCAGAAGATAAAGCCATGTTGGAAAATGCCCTCCAAATCCTGACCAGTGAATTCATCCAGGTCAGAGGTGTTTGCAAAGAGCAAGCCGTTCATTTACTGAATGAAGTCATCAATGTATAAGTTAGAGACCATCTCAACAGTATTGTTGGATGGTCTCTTTAAGTCTTATGCTATGTGGACCACCGAATCCGGCCTTTATCGTCACTTCAAAATCTTCCCGAAAAGCAAGGCATCATAATATTCACCATCAATAAAATAGTGGTCTTTTAGTCGTCCCTCCAGCTCATATCCGTTCTTTTCCAAAATCCGGGCTGAACCAAGATTGGCATCCACTACACCGGCCTGGACTTTGTGAAGCTTAAGTACGGTTAAGGCAAAATCAGTCATGAGGGCAACGCTCTCTGTGCCATAACCTTTGCCCCAATGCTCTTTATGCAGAACATAACCTATTTCAGCATGATTCGCTTTGGCGTTAAAGTTAAACATCATCGCCGTCCCAATCACTGCCTGGGTTGATTTTAGGACAATAGAGGCATAGAGATGAGTGCCTGCCTCCTCCCGTTTGATCATGGTTGCAATGTGCTCACGGGTTTCAGCCAAGGTATGCATTAAATTCCAGCCGATAAAACGGGCAACCTCCTCATCTCCCGCATAATTATGGATCTCCTGAGCGTCATTTGTGCTCAGCGCCTTAAAGCAGATATCTTTACCTGCCAATGAATGAAATAAATTGGTGTTCATCTTTTCTCTCCCTATCTATTGCAGTGACCTGCGTTATTTGCCCTTCAGCCTTTTATTTTGACAGCAATTTATCCAAATAAATGGATTTAAACTGTTTACTGGCCAGCATCTGCTTTAAAGGCGGTAATTTAAGAATAACCCCAAGTACTGCCGCCATGGCCCGATGATTGGCAAATGCCTGGTTATCAAAGATGAGATTTTGGAGGGTTCCTTTTTCGATGGCTTGCAGGACAAAGCGATGAGTACTGTTGACCGGCGTGATGACCTGAACCTCTCTGCGCACTAATTCAATGACCTTTTTGGGACAACTGCGCACACATATCCCACAACCAAGACAGACCTCATGATCCACCTGAGCTACCTTCTTACCCTCAGCGTTGGTTGACATGGAGATTGCCAGGACCGGGCATACCTTTTCACATTTGCCACAGCCTATGCATTCCTGGGCAATCTTCGGCAGATAATTTGTGGTGGCCACCGGCTGCATGGGGCTGAATTTTCTTGCTGCCTGCAAGGCTTCACAGCAACAACCGCAGCAATTGCAGATAAAGGCCGGGTCCTCGCGGACATTTTCCCCCATTTGCACCAGATTGGCTGCATAAGAGCGCTCCAATACATCCATGGCCTCTTGCTTATCAATCAATCTGGCATGCTGCCCATGTTCGGCAAGAGAGCGGGCAACATTGCCAAGGGTGAGACAAACATCCCAGGGGGCATCGATGGCACAGGATTGGCCTGTATGGGACATCTTATGCCGGCAATAACACGTTCCCAGGCCGATATGAGTTGCTTCCTCAATAATATGGCTGGCTCTTTCATAATCCAGAATATGAATGGTGTTATTATTGGTCAAAACCGGCTCTTGCACGTATACCCGCCCCAGACGGGTCTCCGTTGCGAAAAACAAGTCCTTGACAAAATCTTCTTCCACATTCATATACTGATAATACAATTCACTTAAGTATTTCTGATCAATGTCGCCTCTTGTCCGCATCAAGGCAAATTCAATAAACCCTGCCATAGGCGGTGGCATGACAAATTGACGGACCCCGTTATAAAATGAATCCACAAGCAACGCCTTCTGGCAAAGATTCTCTAAAAGGGCTTCTGCTTTTCCTTCGCTGATCTGCCAGATTTTCGCTGCTTTTTTGGCCGTAAAGGGACGAACCGGCAACAGGGCCACCCATTTGGCTTCAGTTTCCGTATAGAGAACCTGCAAAATTTTATACAGGCTTTCCGAGGGCGGAGCCCCTTGTGTAAACCAGTTGATTCTTTCTTCTAAATTCTTATAGGCATCTTTACTTGTAATATGTCCCATCAATTCACCTTCCTAATGTCAAAAAGCGCATGCAAGGTTTTTATCCTACACATGCGCCTGCTTCATTCTGTCTCAAGCTTCTGTTCCTCAAGTCGCACATAATCAACACAGGTGCTGCCAAGCTTTTAATTTCCACCTATACCCATTATAGCGTATCCGGATGGAATTACAAGCATGCCCGCTAACAGCGGGGATTTTTGTATTTTCAAAGGCCTCAGACCTCTGATTTCTTTTTCACCATCAACACCAAAGATTGGTTCCTTACCAAAGAGTGGCTCCTTATCAAAGAGGGCTTCCTTACTAAAGAAGGTTTCTTCAGACTTAGCCGCAATTCCTCCCAATTAGCATTATAAACCAGATCGAAAAGCAGACTGCCCAATACTATCGCTGCCAAGACATCTAACATGACATGCTGTTTGACAAAGAGAGTCGATAAAATGATCAGAACCGCATTTACATAGACCAGAGATGTATTCAGATAGTTTTTACTTTGGCACTTATTGATCCCTTTAACCATTAAAAAGGTTGATAGGACATGAATACTTGGAAAGGCGTTATAAGGCTGATCCTTACTATAAATCAGCGCGACCAGCTTCGTCAGAACATCATGGCCAACGAGTTCCGGCCTGGGAACATGGGTTTGGAAAACAAAATAGATCCCGTAACAGGCCAGCAAGCCAAGATTAAAAGCCAACAAGGTCCGGTAGTAAACCTTTTTATCCTTGAGGCAAAAATAAACCAGGGTTCCGAAAATGAAAAAATACCAAATGATATAAGGCACAATAAACCCTTTTAAAAAAGGAATCGTTTGATCTAAATCAGTCACCAGGCTATAAGCTCCGCGATCAGCATTATTGAGCAAAGCATAAAAAATATTCAAAATAGGAATGGACAACATGTAACTAAGAGGCCTGAGGTTTTTAATGATAGTTTGCATCTCTTTTAACTTCCTTTTCACTTAGTCATAGACTTTCTTTCTATGCAGAGGTACGCAAACTGTAAAAAACGCTTTTCCAAAAAATATGCTTGATCAAGCTTCACTGTAACCCTGCTAACTGCATTATAGGTCCTAGTTCTTAAAAATACGCTAAAGAATTCTTAGGAATTCATTAAATTTTTCTTGAATAAAGCTAAACTACCTCGTTTTAAAATATGAAGTTTTAACTTGATTTGCTTTTCAAAAAATCGATATATTCGGTTCCCCACTCCTGAATGGCATTTAAAACCGGCTGAAACCGCTCCCCCAGATCGCTGAGGGAATACTCGACCTTGGGCGGTATCTGATCATAGACAGTGCGGATAATCAGACCGTTGTCACTCATCATCCGCAGCTGTTTGGTCAAAGTCGCCTGGGTTAGACTGGGGAGAGCTCTTTGCAGTTCATTAAAACGCATCGTCTTAAGGCTTAAATGGTACATGATCAGCAGCGTCCATTTCCCGGTAAGCAGTTTTTGCGCCGTCACATAGGGACAAATTCCATATAAATCTTTTTCCATAAATCCTCCTTAGTATCCCAAAAGATACTTACTATACTAAATAATCGTACTTGAACTAACTATCCCATCATGGTTCAATAATAACGATAAGGGGATTAAACGTCAATCCCTAAGAAACGGAGGATTCAGCATGCAGGAAGTCTATGAATTTTTGAAACAGTGCGGAACTTATTACCTGGCCACTCAAGACGGGGATCAGCCCCGGGTCCGCCCTTTCGGCACCGTCGCTATTTTCGAAGACAAGCTCTATATTCAAACCGGCAAGGTCAAGGATGTGTACAAACAATTAAAAGCCAGCCCTAAGATCGAAATCTGCGGCGTGCAGGAGGGCGGCAAATGGATTCGTGTGGCAGCGGTCGCTGTTGAGGATGACCGCCTGGAAGCCAAGCAGCATATGCTGGATGCTTACCCATCCCTGCAGGGAAGGTATAAAGCCGATGATGACAATACCATCGTCTTTTATCTGCAAGATGCCACGGCTACCTTCTCCTCTTTTACAGAGGCTCCCAAAGTGATTACGTTTTAGCCTCGTTTTAGCCTTCTATAATCAAGCAGACCATAATTAAGCAGACCATTAACAAACGGCGGCCGGTTCAACAGTCCGGTCCGCCGTTTGTTTTACTATTAAGAGAAAATTCCAGCTGCAAAGAGGGGGCCGTGAAATGTGATATTGACCAGAATCCGGGCCATTTCCTCCGGTGATTCCTGCCTTCCTCTGTCCAGCCATTCCTGAATCACGCCAAAATGGGCGGATGCTATATAGGAAGCCAGGTACTCACCGGGTACCAGCATTTTTTCTCTTTTGACTAAGGAGATGCAATTCTTTTCGAAGATATTGCTCCACATTAATTTTTTCATTTTAGATTGCAAAGCATAATTTCCTTTGGTCGCCATAATGGCTTGCATTAAGGCGGCATTGTCATCGACATACTGGAACAGCCTGACAATTATAGCAGTGGGTATGCGGGTATCGGCAAAATCCGCTGTGGAAAGTGCGGTAATTTTCAGGATGATCCCTTCGATATCCTTGATCACTTCTTCCAGAGTCTGATCCAGCAGATCAAATTTATCCTTATAATGGAGGTAAAACGTCCCCCGATTAATATTCGCTTTTGTGGTAATATCCTTAACCGATAGTGCGGCAAAACCCTTTGCCTCGATTAGAGTCACTAAGGCGGCACGAATTGCTTCTTTAGTACGGATAATGCGCCGGTCTTCCGTCGAATTCATAGCCTGATCTCCCCTTTCCTGAAATATCTCTTACTTAAACTATCCCCTACACAAAATATTCTTACTTAAAAATGTCCTTACTTAAATTAATAAATGAACATATTAAAGCCCAGTGTTCACTAACCGTCATTATGCTTGATTTTGTTTATTGAAGACTCATTTTGATTTGATTATAATCGAATCAGGAAAATAATCAACTCACTGTCCAATAACTAAGATGAATTCAGGAGGACAGCAATGGAGCAACCGCATTGCATTGTTTTGCGTAAGGTCAATAAATTCTTTGGCAAAAAGCATGTCCTCAAAGAGATTGACCTGGAAATTCCCTATGGCCATATCTACGGCTTGCTGGGCCCTTCCGGCTGCGGCAAAACCACCATCGTGAAAATAATTGCAGGGATACTGGAAGCTACTTCCGGCGAAGCCTATGTCCTCGGTGAAAGGATGCCCCGGCTGAGCTTAATGAACAAGGTAGGGTATATGGCTCAGTCCGATGCTCTCTATGGTACCTTAACCGCAGCGGAAAATCTGCAGTTTTTTGGGGCCATTTATGGCATGGGCAAGGGAGAGATCAAAAAACGGACGGCGGAAGTCATGGAGTTGGTCAATCTTACCGAACACCTCCACAAACCGGTCCAGGCTTTTTCCGGCGGAATGAAACGGCGGCTTTCCCTGGCTATGGCTGTTATGCACAACCCGCCGGTGCTGGTTTTGGATGAACCTACGGTAGGGATCGACCCACTTTTAAGGAGAACGATCTGGGCGGAATTAAACACCTTGGCCAGGCAAGGGATTACGATCCTGGTCACAACCCATGTCATGGATGAAGCGGATAAATGCCACAGCCTTGCTATGATGCGGGATGGACGCCTGATCGCTAAGGGCACTTCCCGGGAGCTGCAGGATAGGATCGGTGTCAACGACATCGAAGAAGCTTTCATCTATTATGGAGGACAACAGGATGAGAGTTAGAGCTTTAACCTTCCGGATCTTAAATCAACTGCGCCATGATCGGCGCACTCTGGCTTTGATGCTGGCGGCCCCTGTTTTTCTCCTCACTCTGGTTTATTTTATTCTGGGGGACACCGTTCCTCTGGTGAAGGTAGCCGTTATCAATGCCCCGGCGGGGTTTGAGGATAAACTTGAGGAACTGAATGTCAGAAGCTTGCGCTACAGCGAGAGTGAAGCCCGCCGGGCCCTGGAGCAAGGAGAGATCATTGCCAGCATTGACATCAGCGGCGGAAAATCCGCCATCAAAGTGGACGGCAGCAATCCCGCTAAAGCTAAAGCCGCTCTGGCCGCTTTGGAGCAGGCCAAGAACTCCGCTCTGTTCTCCAGACCGGATCTTAAGTCGGAGGTTAGTTATGTCTATGGTCAGGAGGATTTGCCAACCTTCGATAATTTCGGGGCCACCTTAATCGGTTTTATTATTTTCTTTTTTGTCTTTTTGGTATCGGGAATTTCCTTCCTGCAGGAGCGCACTTCGGGAACTTTGGAAAAACTCCTTTCCACTCCCGTCCGGCGCTGGGAGATCGTAGTGGGCTATGTTCTGGGCTTTGGCCTCTTTACCGTTCTGCAATCCTTCCTGATCTCCTGGTACTGTGTCTATGTGCTCAAGGTCATGATGGTCGGTTCCTTTGCTTTGATCCTGCTCATTACCCTGCTCACCGCCATGATCGCCCTGACTTTGGGGATCCTGGCTTCCACCCTGGCCAATAATGAGTTTCAGATGATGCAATTTATCCCCGTGCTGATCGTCCCTCAGATCTTCTTCTCCGGTTTGTTTGATCTGCCTGCCGGGATGGAGGTCGTTGGTCACTTTATGCCTCTCTATTATATAGCCCATGCTCTGACTGAAGTGATGATCAAAGGCGGCGGCTTTGCCGCCATCGCCTGGGATTTAGGGATTATCCTGGCTTGCTCTGTACTGTTTATGATGGTGAATGCCCTGCTTCTGAAGAAATACCGAAGGATCTAAGATGCGAAGCCGGAGCAGACCGGATCGTGTAGCTTTACGCACAACACTCACTCCGTAGCTCCAGGGCTGGTCAACTCGCTTTCTTAACAGCTGCGCCAAACCTTGCTGCATTCTGCATGTCAACCATGGCTCCGCTACGTTAAGAAAGCCTCGTTGACCCGACCGCCCTTTCGCTAAATCCGTTCCCTTTTGTGCGTAAAGCTACGCTTACAGGGCCCGAAAAGCAGCCCAAGGATTTTACTTTACAAAAGGGAGCGAATTTAAGCGAGCGGAAACAAAACTTCGCGAAAAGCACGCAGCGGAGTCGGGTTGGAAACAGGACGTTTCCAACCCGCTATTGAGAACAAGTGCGAAAGCAAAATCCTGGAGACTACTCCATCGGCCCTTCCTATAAGACAGCTAATGTCTGCAAACTTAATCTAACTGAGGAGGAAATTGGGTTATGCAAAAAAGACCCATAAGCTTCGGCTTCTTATTCCTAGGCCTGATCGGGTTCATCTTAACCGCATCCGGCTGTTCTTCCCCATCGGGCCTGGTCTTGACCGGCATCGCGGAAACGGGCATCTACGCCCATTACAGCGAAGTGTCCGGGAAAATCAGTCAACTGAATGTGGAGCTTGGCCAGTCAGTCAAAGCCGGTGACATTCTGGCAGTGCTGGATGACAGCAATGAGCGGTATGCTCTGGAGCAGTTGGAGCAGGCCCTGGCCAGAAAACAGGCGGTTTTGGCTGAATTGACGGCAGGAGCGGACCCTGAGGAAGTGAAGCAGCGACAGAATAATGTCGCTTTAGCGGAAATAGCCTCGGCAAATGCTCAGCTGACCCAAGAGCGGACCAAAAAGGATTATGAAGATGCTCAGGTTCTGCAGGAAGCCGGCGCTCTGGCCCAGTCCGAACTGGATAAAATCAAATACCAGGCGAATTTAGCCGAAGCTGCGGTATCCACGGCCGCCATCCAATTGGATAATGCCCGCCGGCAATTAGCCTTAATCCAGAAAGGCACCCCCCAGGAAAAAATAGACGCGGCTCAGGCTGATCTGGCTTTGACGGAAGTGCAAATCCGCCAGACCAAGGATAATTTAAGCAAATACACCCTGCACGCTCTTCAGGACGGAACGGTGATCAGCAGGAATTATCTGCCCGGAAATATGATCTCCCCCGGATTTAATCTCGTCGATATCGCTTCTGAAACAGAGAAACACCTGGTAGCTTATATGCCCAAAGAATCTCTGCCGAAACTAAGCCACGGACAAAAGGTCGTCATCCGCTGGGGAGAGAAGGAATATGAAGGAACCGTCAGCTTTATCGATGTGAAGGCCCAGTATACCCCCAAAGACATGCAGACCTCTGCCAATAAGAATAAGGAAAGCATGAAGATCAAAGTTAACCTGACTCCCGAAATCCCCTTAAAAATTGGTGAAAAAGCGGAAATCATCATTCCCCAGTGATTGACTTCGCTAAAAGTGCCCTAAAGAAATGCCAGCTTCACAGTGCCTTAAACCCATGCTCACAAATGAGGCGAAGTCCGCTGGTTGCACTTATATTTTCTGACAATGTAAAAAGAGGAAGACCCGCCCTTAAACAGAGCAGGTCTTCCTCTTTTGCGATCAGACTTTCTACAGTATCCTGCACCGCACTGCTCAGACCCGCAAGACAAGTCCAGGAAGGTCTTAGTTCACGGTGCTGAGGTCTACGCTAATCGTCTTCATGATCCACTCCCCGGCATCGACCCCTTCCGGTAGCCCTTCATAGCTGAAATGAGTTTCCTTTCCGTTTGCATCGAATGCCACACCGCCGCCCTGGCTATGAACCAGCTTCAAGGTCGGGGTGATCAACAGGGTTTTTGCCTTGGGATCAAGACGTTTAAAGGTGATGATATTTTCCATCTCCGTGGTTTCATCACCGACTTTGCCCTGCCCGCCATTCGTTTCATGCTCATAGATATTGCCTAAATCGTCCTTGATCTCCCAATCCATCTGCACTGCATGAGAAAGATTATTAGGGACTATTTCAGAGTAGTAGAGAAGGGTATTAATCGGGGTCAGAGAGAGGCGGTTTAAGCTAATGGCCACATTCTGAGCCTGAGCCTGATTGTCATCAATCTTGACCACGGTATAATCCAGAGCATTTAAGGATACGCTGAAGTTCAGCTTGCAGTCTGTGGTTTTATAGTCTCCCGTTTCTGTGCTTTCCTCCATATTCGTCATCCCGGAAATCCTCCAACGGAAGGAAATAGCCTCCCGGGCTTCCTCCTCGCTGAAAAAAGTATAGTTGCTTTGCCCCACATAGACGCCGGGGCTAACTCGTTTTAATTGGGAGCTGCCAGTGGAACCCTGGGCAAAATCAACATTAATCCAGTCATCCAAGCGAGGCCTTTCTCCAAAATCCTTTTCCGTCTTGATGGTATAGGTGAAGGATAAGGTTCTGCCGTCGTAAATACCTTGATTCAGGGTCACTTCAATGCCATTATCCGCCTTGACCATATTGATGTCCAAGGCTTTTTCCGTATATAAATCATAAACTCCCGTACGTCCGTCATCTAAAAATCGGAAAATATCACCGATGACAGGAACTTCCCTGGCATAAGCGGGAAAGACCAAGCCAAACCCGGAGAGTCCTACGGTCATGAGCATAGCGGCGGCAACAGCCACCATCGCCTTGCTTTTGCTCCGTTTCTTCAGCCCGCCCGGCTGACCGGTTGCGGCGATACCTTCTCTCACCCTTTGTTTAACTCTCGACTTTTCCAACTCATCCACCTCCGCCTCTGCAAACTCATTTAAGTCAATGTCTATCTCATTAAAAAAATCGTAGAGATCTTTCATCCTTAACATCCCCCTTCTCCCAAGCTCAGGACACCCTTTACCAGTTGCTTTTTGCTCCTGTAAATACGATTATCCACAGCTGATTTGGTCAATCCCAGTTTCCTGGAGATCTCTTCCGAGGGCATCCCCCAAAAGAATTTCATGATGAATATATGGCGATCCGTAGCGGAGAAAGAGTTCAGCAGTTTGTTCATTTCCTTGGCATTCTCCATAAAAAGCACTTGTTCCTCCGCCGATTCTTGGGGCGGAAACAGGTCGATTGCTTCACGATCGGAAGCAGGAACTTCCAGGTTTTTTCTTTCCCGGCGGTAAAAATCTATGGCCTTGTATTTAGCGATGGCGCAAAGCCACTTGCGAAACTCCTCTTCTCCTTCGCCCTTGAACTTTTGGGCATGATGCCAAACGGCAAGAAACACATCACTGATGCATTCCTCCGTCAGTTCCCTGCTGCCGATAGGAAGCAGGACTTGACGGACAATCCCCTTCACTAATGGGAAGTATTCATCCATAATGAATTCCAGAGCATCTTCGTCTTTATTTTTCAAGCGGCCTATGTAATTGTCCTTGGTCTTCATGGTTTCCCTCTTTTCCTTGTAAGAGCTCTTACACTCTATACAACGAAATTAAAAGCAACTTTTCGCATAATTTCCTGAAATAATTTGCTGTTATCCGGCTCTATCATACCAGTAATCAAACAAAGCAAAAAGACCAGCCGTCAAAAGGTGCAAAAAACAGCGTCTTTAAAGAATCAATTGAATTCAATTGAAACCTAAAGACGCCTTTTAATGCTACTTAACACTATTTAACACTTTAAACACTCTTTAAAATCCTTGGAACCCTCTCCCCGATTTTCTATATCCTGAACTTCCTGACCGCACGCTGCAGCTCCTCCGCCATTTTAGCCAGTTCCTCGCTGGATGCCGCTACTTCTTCGATGGATGCGGACTGTTCCTCGGTAGCGGCTGAAACGGTCTGAGTCTGACCGGATGCTTCCTTGCTGACCCGGTCGATATCCCGTACCGAATCCACAATTTGCTGACTTCCGGAAGCCATCTGCTGAATTGCTGCCGAGATTTCCCTGACCTGAGTGGAAACGTCGCCGATCAGGCCGACAATCTCGTCAAAAGCCTCTCCGGCAGAGTTGACTACTTCCGAGCCGATCTTCACTTCATGGGTACCCTCGTTCATAGCCTTCACAGCACTAAGGGTCTCCTTCTGGATCTCCGCAATCAGGCCGGCAATCTGCTTAGCCGCTTCCTGGGATTGCTCAGCAAGCTTGCGTACTTCCTCGGCAACCACAGCGAATCCTCTGCCCTGCTCACCGGCACGAGCCGCCTCGATCGCCGCATTGAGGGCCAGCAGATTAGTTTGGGCGGCAATTCCGGAGATAGCATCCACAATCTGACCGATTTCTTTCGAGCGCTCCCCTAGCTGGGTAACGACCTGGGCCGTGCCTGCTACCGTTTTTTCGATGTTTTTCATCTGACTCACAGCCGCGTTTACCGCCTTGTCACCTTGACCGGCCGCATTGGCTGTCAGCTCGGCAGACCTGGAGACACTGTTGGCCGTAGCTGCAACCTGTTGAATACCGGCCGACATCTCTTCCACAATCGACGCTGCATTATCAACGGCAGCCTCCTGCCTGGCCGCTCCCGCCGCCACTTCGGTAATGGTTGCGGCAATCGAATTGGTGGCCGAGGCGGACTGCTCGGCACTGGCTGTCAGTTCCTCTGACGAAGCGGCTACTTGCTCCGCTGTGTGGGTTATGTTTTCAATTAAAAGCCGCAAATTCTCCGTCATAGCATTGATCCCCGCCGCCAGCCGGCCCACCTCATCTTCAGAATCTATCGCCATTTTTTCCACGGTCAGGTTCCCCTGAGCGATCTCCCGAACGGTGCCTTCCACCTGAATCAGAGGATTAGCAATCAGCCTGGCGATGAACCGGCCGATACCCAAAGCCAAAACGATGGCCACCAACGTGATGCCCACCATAACTTTACTGGTCATGGCTGCCTTTGCCTGGCTTTTTATCTCTTCCTCATCGGCAAGCTGGGCATTATAATCGGCAAGCTCCTTTAAAAGATCATTCACAGCGTCAACCTGGCTGGCTGCATGAGCAGAAAAATACCTGAACGCCTCATCCTGGTTTCCCGCTGTTGCCATATCGATGGCTTTATCTCTTTCCGTACGGTAGAGCTGCAGGGTATCCATCAGCTTCGCGAACTGCTCCTGCTCATGGGCATCCATATCTGCTTTGCTATAATCAGCAAGAAGAGTATCCACTTCCGCGACCCGTTCCTCCATCTCCTGCAGAATCTCCTGCTGCTTGCTTTGATCCTGAGTCATAAATACTTCAAGGGTCAGAGCCTCCACCGCTCTGGTTTGTCCCCGGGCCCCATTCACCCATTTGACAGGGAGCAGGTTATTCTGGTACATATTTTCCACCGCAGCGGCCAGGTTATAGGTGGAATAGATCCCCACCAGGCCGACAAGCCCGAGAAATACAGCCATGAACATTGTTAAGCTATTCAGTTTTGTGGCCGTTTTCAAATTGCGAAATTTTTGCATTGTTGCAGCTCCCTTTTGTTTCTGTCCGGCACCCCATAAGCACCTACAGTATCTTAATGAATTCCCCCACCAGCTCCGGATCAAATTGGGTCCCTGAATGCCATAGCAATTCCTGAATAGCCGCTTTTTTGGATAAGGCCTTGCGGTAGCTCCGGTTGTTTGTCATGGCATCATAAGCATCAGCCAGGCCAATCACCCGGGAGTACAGCGGAATCTCCCTCCCCTGAAGCTGCCGGGGATAGCCCTTTCCGTCCCAGCGCTCGTGATGATAAAGCACATATTCCGCCACGTTTTCCATTCCTTTGACCGAACTGAGGATTTGGGACCCTATTTCCGAGTGCCGTTTTATCTCCCTATACTCCTCCTCGGTCAGCTTGCCGGCTTTTTCAAGAATAGCTCTGCTGATAGCTATCTTGCCAAGATCATGAAAGAGTCCCGCCATACTGAGTTCTGTAAGAGCCATTTCCCTTAAGCCTAATTGTCTGCCCATGCGTTCACAAAGCCGGGAAACCCGGTAGCCGTGCTGGGCAATGACACTTGCCGAGAGCTTCAGGTTAAGCTTCTCCAGAGCGCAGCCTTTGGAGTCCGGCGAAGTTTTGTCCTTATTGGAACTTGTGTTTACAGTTGTGATCACAGTTTCCTCTTCCACGGTTCCCTCTTCCCTCTCCATCACCTTAATCATTAAAGCCAGCGAGAAGAATAGTTTTGCTTCATGTCGCTTCCCGACAAAATATGTCGTTAATCTCCATATAAGAATCATATTATAATGTTATTTGGAAGAAAGAAACAATCTTTCCACAGATGTCATAACCGTGGCTATGACATCTGAACATCTTTTTAAGACAAATATCCATAAATCTTTATAATGAAAAAGAAGGAAATAAAGAAGGTATATGCATGAACACATCCATTGATTTTGCCCATTGCCTGAAATACCTGCTTTCTGCACTGGGAGTAAGTATCAACAGGCTTTCCAAAGCCCTTAATGTGGATGGCTCCCTTGTTAACCGATGGGTAAATGGGAAAAGAATTCCATCGTATGATTCCAATTACATAGAAGCAATCACTCAGTTTTTATCAGCAAACATAAAAAACTCTTTGCAAATTCAGCTTATCAACGAGCTATTTGAAAGGGTTTTTGGTGTTGATGCTGAAACGGACTGCATCGAAATAAAGATTAAGAAAGTGCTTTTTGAAGCCCAGGGCATTTCCCTGAGCAATCATAAACTGCACACTAAGGAAGCCAAGAAATTGCTTAAATACAAAAAATCAATGGCGAATCCGCCTTTTTTTAATGAAGTGGGCAGTATGTCCCATGACGACAAGATTATTTCCGGAACCCCTAATGTGGCCGCAGCCTTCAGGCACCTTTTAGGCCTGGCGCTTCAAACCCATAAGAGAAGAAAAGCAATATACATCACTTATTTCAATGATGTATTTTTTTATATGTCCGGGGAAGATGAGCGGCGGCAATTCCAAACCATGCTGGTGGATTTAATGGCTCAGGGCTGCGAGATCCACTACCTGCTGCGAATCACCCATGATCTGCAGCGGATGATGGATTTGCTCAATTTCTTCAAACCACTCCTTGGCACAAATCAACTTTATCTCTACTATCTGAAAAGCTACGATTCCTTGACCCTTGGCAAGGATTATTTTATCGTGCCGGAAACCGGGGTCCTCTCTTGTTTTGTTGCCCAGGCCGATAAATCCTGCGCCCTGTATCTCCGCAACCCTCTGGCTATTTCCTTTTATGAAGAGTATTGGCTGGGGCTTACCCAGTCTTCCGCTACCCCTTTGCTTATTCACTATCCGGCGGACAAAGAAGAGAGTTTCCGCAACTCCCTGCTGGAAAGCGAAGCGGCTATCGGCAACCGCTTTCTTTTTAAGAATAGCTTCAGCATCTTTACGCTTCCCCTCCAGCTCTATAAAAAGCTGTTGCTGAAAAGGAACCTATCCAGCCAAGAAATGGCTTCAGCCCTGGCTTTCCACCAAAAATGCCTGGAAGCTTTCCAGACCAATATCAAAATCTACGAATACAAGGATATCTACACTATGGACAGCCTCCATTATCTCGTAAAAAACCGCCAATTCTACCTCTGGGATCCCGCCGGGCTCTATGCGGTGGATCTGGAAAGGGAAGAATTGGTCGATTTCCTCCAGCACCTCATTACCCTGCTGAAGACCTATGATCATTACTCAATGGCTTTTGTCCGGAAGAACACGCACCTTCCCGGGCTGGGTAAAAATGTATCTTGCGTGCTTAAAGCAAGACATGCCCTTATCGTCGAGATCTTAGGACCGGCCGGTACTGAGCCGGTGCGTTTTTCTATTAACGAGCCCATGGTTCTTAACAGCGCAGAAGCGTCTTTCCAAAAGCTCTGGCAGCAAATCGCTCCCGTGATGAAAAAAAAAGCGGAGGTTATCGCCTGGCTCCAACAGGAAAGCGATTTGCTCAAATCCGCCTTCTACCCGAATCCCGATTCCCAGTAATCCGGCTTTCCTAGATTCAACCTTTTCCAAAACCATTTTTTACCTTCTCTTTAACCGTCTTTTAACACAGGCGTAAAACCATGTTAACAATCTCCTGTTATAGTAAAAGCGGTAAATCATTATTGAAAAGGAGGACACTATGGTTTTATTGGATTATCACATGCATTCCTTAAATTCAACGGATGCCCATGACGAGATTTCCGCCCTCTGCGCCAAAGCCATCGCCCGGGGCCTGCAGGAAATCGCCGTCACCGATCACTTCGAACCCTCTGCCGGCCATGAAGAGTACTCTGAGTATGATGGCCGGAAGTATTTCACCGAGATTGCCGAAGCCCGCCGGCGCTTCGCTGGGAAACTCAGCATCAAGAGCGGCGTGGAGTTAGGCCAGCCCCATCTTTTTCCCAAGTATTCATTGCAGCTCCTGGAAGAGTACCCCTACGATTACGTGCTCGGTTCCGCCCATCGTATGCCCAACAATGTGGATTTTGGCGAAGTCCGCTACACTCCGGAAAACCTGGCCGCCTATTGTGCAAGCTACCTGACAGAACTCAAAGCCTTAGCCCAATGGGGCCACTATGATTGTCTCGGACACCTGGATCTGGTCAAACGCTATGCTGCCAAGTACCGACTGCGGGCCAATCTGATGGATTATCAGGAGCAGCTGGCGGAAATCCTCCGGATCGTCATTGACAAAGGCAAAGGTATCGAAGTGAACACCTCCGGACTCCGGCAATCCTCTCAGGAATGCCTGCCTGACTTGGATATTATCCGCCTCTACAAGGAGCTGGGCGGGGAAATTATTACCGTAGGTTCGGATGCCCACTGGGCTGAAGATGTGGGCAAAGGAATCCAGGAAGGCCTGGAACGCCTGAAAAAGGCCGGATTTAAGTACGTGTCCGTCTATACCAACCGCCAACCAGCCATGATCAAAATAGGGGATAAATCAGCACTCTTTACCAGAGGAGGTTTATCGGCATGAACTTATGGTCAACCTGAAAAAAACCCGCTCAACTTTCGTCGAGCCGGGTTTTTTCTATTAATCTCTCCGCAGCCTTACTTCGACCACACACCGGGCTGTACAAACCAGCGCAACTGAGCTGTTAAGGGAGATTCCTCATTAAGTTTATACCCCGCGATGGCTCCTTTTTTAAAAGGCAGGGGGGTAGCAGCCAGTTTCACGCTCCAGTCCGACAGATAGGGCTGATGACCCACGATGATTAAGCAATCGGCTTGCTTTTGCGGCAGCCACTCTTCGAGCAAAGCCATAAGATCGCCTCCTGTGGCCAGCATCTCGACCTTTTCCACCTCCGCTACATTCAGCTTCTTAGCGATGATCTGAGCCGTTTGCCAGGCTCTTTCCAGCGGACTGGTCCAAATACAGATTTTTTGCTTTACGTCCAGCAAATGATCGATCCCGAAGGCTACCCGTTTGATCTTCTTCTGCCCCTCTTTTGTTAAGGTGCGTTCCGCATCATTCTCCATATTCTCTTCAGCTTGTCCATGGCGCATTAATATCAATTCCATTGCAATTCCTCCCGGTATTTGTACTTTTCAGGATGACTATTTCATTCCGGTAAACCCCTGCATTTCCGCCCCGGCAGTCACGGGATGAAAACTCCCCTCCAGTCTTTCCTGCAACCTGGCTTTTTCCCTGGTGCTTTGAGCTACCGCTCGTTCACAGAGGGCGTCCTGGCTTTCAACTGATTTTTTCCGCCGTTTATCCACCTTTTTATAGATACCTTTGGCATTTAATATGCGGGCCTTTACCGTATCCTGCCAGGCTATGTCCAGTATGGCCTTTACTTCTTCCTTGGCATCGGGATTTTCGACAGGAAACAGTAGTTCAACCCGGCGATCCAGGTTTCTTGGCATCCAGTCGGCGCTGGACAAATACACCAGCTCTTCTCCGCCATGATAGAAATAAAAGATACGGCTATGCTCCAGAAATCTTCCCACAATACTGCGGACAGCAATGGTTTCGCTGACTCCCGGCAAACCGGGCCGGAGGCAGCAGACCCCCCGCACAATCAGCTTGATTTCCACACCCTGGCTGGAAGCATGATATAAAGCGAGAATGATTTGCTTATCAAGCAGAGAATTAACCTTGACGACGATGACCGCCTTCATTCCCTTTTGGGCGTTATGTGCTTCATCCTCAATAAGCTGGAGGAATTTCTCTCTCATCCCAGCAGGTGCCAAGGTGAATTTATTAAGATTGACCGGTTGGGAAAGTCCGGAAAGCATATTGAATAATGCTGAGGCATCAGCCCCAAACTGGGGATTCACTGTCATCAGCCCGATATCTGTATAGATTTTGGCAGTCACATCATTATAGTTGCCCGTGCTCATATGAACATAGCGCTTGATGCCATCCTCTTCCCGGCGCACAATCAAGAGGACCTTACAGTGGGTTTTCAGCCCCACTAAACCATAGATGACATGGCAGCCGGCCTCCTCCAGATGCTTGGCCCAATGAATGTTCTTCTCCTCGTCAAAGCGGGCCTTAAGCTCCACAAGAACCGTAACCTGTTTGCCAAGCTCCGCCGCCTGGGCCAGGGCGGCAATAATCGGCGAATTGCCGCTGACGCGGTAAAGGGTTTGCTTAATCGCCAGAACCTGAGGATCTCTGGCCGCCGTTTTCACTAACTCAACCACCGGTTGGAAGGATTGGTAGGGGTGATGAAGCAGAATATCCTGCTCCTGAATAGCCTTGAAGATGTCCTTTTCCCTGATCAGTTCCGGGACATCCTGAGGTTGAAAAGGGAGATAGCGTAAATGCTCACATCCCTTAAGCTTAATGAAGTCCGAGAGAAACGTCAGATCAATGGGTCCCCGTACTTCATAAATCTTGTCCTCAGTGATTTCCAATTCTTCCTTAAGGATGGCCAGAAGATCTTTATGAAACCCTTTGCCCACCTCCAGACGGATCACCGAACCCCATTTGCGCTGACGTATGGATAATTCAATGGCTTCTAATAAATCTTCCGCCCCCTCTTCGTCGAAATCCAGGTCGGCATTGCGGGTAATGCGGAAAAAGCCTGCGGCTGCCAGCTTATGCCCTTGAAAAAGATCCGGCAATTTTAAGGTGATCAGATCCTCCAACATGATAAATTCCCTGTCTTTGGTCGCCGAGGGAACTTCCACAAAGCGGGGCAGGACTTTCGGAACTTGAACCGTAGCGAAAAGATGAGTCTCCACTCCTTTAATCAATAAGGCAATATACAGCTCTCTGCTGCGCAGCAAAGGAAAAGGCCGGCCCTGATCCACCACCAAGGGGGTGAGCACCGGAAAAACTTTATGCAGGTAATAATCTTTCACAAATTTCTTTTGGTCCTTGGTTAAGGATTTAGGGTTGACAATATTGATGTTTTCCTTCCTGAGTTTTTTAAGCAGAGAGTTCCTGTAACACCGGTACTGACCCTCTACTATCCCATGGGCACGCTCCACAATTTGCGCCATACATTCCTGGGGAAGCAAACCGGAGGGATCACGTTTCTCCAGACCAGCCAGGATTTGGTCCCCCAAGGATGCGACTCTCACCGCAAAAAACTCATCCAGATTGGAGCTGACAATGGCCAGGAAATTAAGCCGTTCAAACAGAGGGTTAGCGGCATCCAGAGCCCCCTCCAAAACCCGCTGATTAAACTCCAGCCAGCTTAATTCGCGATTGATAAAATTCCCCGTGGTGTCGTAGATAGTTTTCATCATAAGCTTAATCCTTTTCGTTTCACTATGACTTGCATCCCCGTGACTTCCTCAAAAAGGGAACTGCAGTTCTGAAAGGTCCATTCTTCCAAAAAGGGGTCCTGCCAGGAATACATGGTGAAAATCAATTGTTCTCCCTTGCGATGAACCTCCACCTTCTCCACTTTGTTTTTATGGGAAACATCCAGGGCTTCAGCCAGCTTCAGGAGGGCCGCCAGCTTCGATACGACAATTTTATCCCTATCCATTAACCCTTCATAATTTTCGTCCTGATGACTGGGGGATTCCTGAGTGTTATAGCGCACGATATTGGCAATCAAGATCAGATCCCGGGCGGAAAGCCCCATAATATTGCGGTGCCTGATGATCCGATAGGCATGCTCCTGGTGATCTGTAAAGCTGATAAAATAGCCCACAGCATGGAGTATGGCCGCAACCTGCAGATACAGCCTTTCCTGATGGCCCAGCCCGTGGATCTTCCCGGTCTGATCAAACAGGGAAAGGGCCAGCTTTTCCACTTGCTCCGCATGCCGTCTGTCTGCTCCAAAACGATTGGCAATATACCAGACAGAGCTGATCATATCATTCAAGGAATCCTTGCTTTGCGGACTCTCAATCAGTCCATCCGCCAAATCATGGATGAGACCGTTCTTCAGGGAGATATCCGGGACATAAATCTGCCGGGCATGAGTCAGCTTCAAAAAACAATGCAAGGTGATGACCGTGGGCAGAAAGGTATCCGCCTGGTTCTTGACCAGACCATAGGTCCGGGTTATTTGATCGTCGGTCATGATTAAGAGCTTTTCATAGAGCTTCGTAAAGTCTTCAACCTCAATGCGCTGGTCTTCTCCGCATAGATTGGCTACGGTACGGACTTCATTGCCGATCATGATAAAGTTGGTAAATTTGATGTCCTGAAGGAATCTTTTTAACAAGGAGGTCTTGCTGTCGATGAATTCTTCCATCACAGCGGGAAAATTGATGCTTTTCACTTCTAAATCAGCCAGGGTTTCCCTTAAGCGCAGGGAGCCTATTTTTAAATACTCGGTAAAAATAAGCGCCCCCTTCTCATAAATTGAGGTTTCCACACCACCTGAAGCCAAATTGACGATCAGGGTGGTTTGCTCTGCCAGCAAAGGCCCGGGCAGACGGCTGCGCAGAGCCCGATACATAAAGAACCGTTCTTGAGCACTGTTGATGATTTCAACCTCTATTTTGGTTTTCAGCCGAATCAGCTCCAGCACATACTCCCGGTTTTCCGCTTCACGAATCCCGCTGGTGCCGACAGCATGGTAATCTTTTACCCGGTAATCCTTCAGCAATTGGCTGAAACCCTTCAGAATTTCACAGGTTTCCTGAATCGTTTTGCGATCAATTCTGCCCATGGTGAACGTATCCCGTCCGATGGAGGTAGGCTGGATAACATCTTCAAGGATCTTGACCTGCCCCTCAGGGTTGAGCTCAGCGATGATCATTTGTATGTAGTTCGATCCCACATCAATAGCAGCAATAAGCGGAAGCTTCAGCTCCATTTTTTTCTCCCCATATAAGCAAAACTTCGACACGTAAATAATAAGAATTGCAAAATCCTGCGTTAATATGGTAATTATAGCATAATCTTTTATGAATATTTTTTCTTTACAAATATTTTACATTTCTCCGAAACTGCACAGAGGATTCCACCTTGAAAGGCCCCCCAAATTATGTCATACTGATACATGTCCCAGATGAGCGGCTGAGGCCGGCTACTTAAACATTGAGGAGTTTACTATGAGGATATTGGGAATTATCGACATCGGTTCAAACTCAATGCGTCTCGTCATTGTTCAGCTTACTGACGATAATTCTTACCGGATTATTGACGATGTAAAGCATTCCGTCCGTCTGGGGAAAGACATCCTGCCCAACGGCAATCTTCACCCGATAAGGATGCAGCGGGCCATCGAAACCCTGCAATTTTATAAAACTCTTTGCGATGCCATACAGACCGACCAAATCATCGTCGTGGCGACGGAAGCCATTCGCAAAGCTGCCAATCAAAAGGAATTCCTGGAACTGGTTTACAGCTTAACCGGCCTTGCCGTGCGCGTGCTGGAGGGTGAAGAAGAGGCTTACTATGATTATTTTAGTGTGGCCAATGTCTTTGCTATGTCGGAAAATCTTATCATGGATATTGGGGGCGCCAGCACCGAGCTGATCTGGATGAAAGACCGCAAGGTCCGCAATATGGCCAGCCTGCCTTTTGGCACCATCAGCATAAGCGAGCAATTGAATCAGGCAGCCGGCAATATCTATGAAAAAGAAAAAACTGTAACCAACTCCTTGATCCATACTTTCCATCAACTGGGCTGGCTCCCCCACGGCAAAACACTCATTGGTATCGGTGGCAGCTTCCGCAATATTGCCAAGATAGATAAAAAGCGATGCGCTTATCCTTTAGAGCTTTCTCACAATTATTATCTTCCCGGTGAGCGCCTTCAGGATATCCACCAACTGATCATGACCACTCCCGCCGGTCGCCGCAAGGATATCCGCGGCCTGTCCTCAGAGCGTGCCGATATAATCTGGGGCGCCACCACAGCCATTAACGCCTTGCTTATGTATTGCGGAATCAGCGATATCTATATCAGTGGTTATGGATTGCGCGAAGGCATTATCTATGAAGAGATTCTCCATGATCTCAATCCGGTGGAAGACGTTCTCGATTACTCCATTAATAATTTGATGTCTAATATTAGCTTGAACAAAAAGCATGCTTTTCATGTCTGGCAGCTCTCCCGCTCACTCTTTGAGCAACTGGGCTCTGTTCATGAGCTGAATACTTCCACTGTAAACGTTCTGAAAACGGCAGCCTTATTGCATGATAGCGGCATTAGTATCAGTTACTATGATCACCACCTGCATTCCTTTTATATTATTCTTAACTCCCAAATCAATGGCCTCAGCCAGCAGGAATTACTAATGGCCGCCTATACAGCAGCCTCTCACCGCAAAAACAAGGTTAAGGTCGATCCTGCCCACAAAGGATTGCTGCGGGAGCAGGAGATTAATACTATCCGTAAACTAGGGGTTATTTTAAGAATTGCCGAGTCTTTAGATCGCCGGATGAATGATAATATCAACGCCGTGGATTGTTTAATCGAGCAGGAAGTGGTAACCCTCAAGCTGACCTCCAAATCTACCCATGAACTGGAAGCTAAAGAGACTATGGAAATTTCAGCAGCTTTCTTAAAAGAGTTTGGCAGACGGCTCCATATTATTTAACTCAAAAGCGCCCTTATCCCACTTTTATGGTGGGATAAAGGCGCTTTTTGTCAGCCTTGGCTTCTCCTGATATAAACCAGGAGATCCGCCAAGGGAATGGCCGGACTGTAAAGATAGCCCTGGTAGAGGTCGCAGCCCAGCTCATGAAGGATCTGCCGCTGCTCTTCCGTCTCCACGAATTCAGCCAAAACAGCATAATTCATGGAGCGGCTTAAATAGATGATGGAAGAAATAATGTCACGGCAGTTCATGTTGGTGGAGATTTCACGCACAAGGGAGCCGTCCAGCTTGACCGTATCGAAATTATATTCCTTCAGATACATCAGCGAACTGTGGCCCATTCCGAAATCATCCATCTCCAGCTCAATTCCCATCTCCTTGAGGGCATTGAGGGTATCCTTGATCCACTTGTTGTTTTCCAGGGCCACCTGTTCCGTAATCTCAATTTTTAAGGCCTTAGGGCTGATCTGATGTTTTTCGATAAGCTGCCTGAGCTTGCCGGGGAAGTCTTGGTTTTCAAGCTGGGAAGCGGTAATATTCACTGAAACGGCCATCTCGGTGAACCCAAGGGCAGCCATGATCTTAATCGTACTGCAGGCTTGGTCAATGATCTCCAGCCCCAGTTCATCGATGAGCTGATATTCCTCAGCCAGCGCAATGACCAGGGGCGGATAAATGGTACCGTAATGAACATGATTCCATCTCAGCAGGGCTTCGGCGCAGAACACCTTCCCCTCATAATCCACCTGGGGCTGATAAAACAAGGTCAGCTTCTTGGTTTCGATATCGTATTTCAGATCCTCAGCCAAGGCTTTGGCCAAGCTGCCGAGCATATCCTGCCGCTCCAAAAGACTATGCCTTTTGTTGCTTCTTTCCGATTTTTTGAACTCCGCGCAAAGGGTCTCAAAGTTCTTTTTCAGCCTGGATACCGAAACAGTCTGGGACAGCTTAACAAAGGGTATATAGCACAGGGTTCCCAGAATCAGGTTAAAGAGCTGCAATAGGCAGCCGCTCCAAAACCCTGTCGCATAGTAGCCGCTGATAAAAACCGGCGTCGTCCATTCTACCGTCTGAATCGTGAAAGGGACCAGCCCCAGGCTTACGGCGGCATACGAGGTCACGGTCAAAAGCAGGGGCACCAGCAGGAAGGGGATCAGATAGATGGGGTTCAGGACCAGAGGAAAGCCAAAGACAATCAGCTCATTGATGTTAAAAAGGAGGGGGAACAGAGAAAACTTAGCGATCCGGCGCTGATTTTTGTTCTTTTTCAGCATAAATACGGCAACGAGCAGGCAGAGGGTGCTCCCGCAGCCCCCCATCAGAACAAAAGTATCAAAGAAAGTCTTGGTGAAAATCTGGGTAGGTTCCCCGCCGGCCTGGATCAGCTCCTGATTAATGGCCAGGGCCGGTACATAGATGCTCTGGGCCACATGTTCCAGCATATTGCTGCCATGAATGCCGAAAAACCAAAGGAAATGGATCAGAAAAATAAACAGCAGCGCCCGCAGAAAGGAATTGTTGATATTGGCGAACAAATGATAGAGGACGTCGGCAAGGAAATCGTTGATATCGGTTATGTTCAGAAGGGCGGCTAAAATCTGGTTGACAGCGGCAAAAAGAGTGATCGTGATGGCCGCCGGAATAATCGAGGCTACGGCATGGCTGAAGGTGATGGAATCACCGTCGGAAAAGGGCCGGATCCTCAGCAGCTTAATGGAACTGAGCTTATAAAACAAAAGGCTGGCGGCTACCGCCACCAGTATGGAAACAAAGACCCCGGTCACTCCATAATTGGTGATTTTAAACCCATCTTTATTAATGCCAAAGAGAGCCACAAAAGAACACAAGGCCACAGTGGAGACGATCACGGGATTGATTCTGAGCTTATCCCGGTTCTCCAGCTCGGTGGCTAAGGAATAGGTGATGCAGGTGACCATGGCCAGAGATAAAATACCAATCGTACCATCGTGGACATAGATGAAAAAGTCCTGCCAATTCTGCCCGAACAGCCTTGCCATCAGCTCCTGATACTGGGGTACGGGAAAACTGGAAAACAGCAGCGCCAGAGAACCGATCAGCACCACTGGAATCATTAAAATAAGCCCCCGCCGGATCGATGCCAGCAAGAGGTTCTCACCCGCTTTTTCCATCAATTTAGTGTAGTCGCCGCTCATCTCAGCAACATTACTGAAGAGGCGCTTGTGCATCTTTTATCATCTCCGCTGCCATGAATCCCTAAAAAACAACTTATCTTTAAGTTAATTCTTTTTTCGAAAAAATGTCAAGAGATGACAGCTTAAATTGCATAGCCATGCCTGATTTACCTGATTTGACCCTAAAACAGCTTTCGGCAGTTAAGGTCCGCCTGTTCGAGCCGCAGCAAAGCTTGCTTCTTTTCCAGGCCTCCTGCATAACCGGTCAGACTTCCGCCGGCTCCCACCACTCTGTGGCAGGGTATGAGAATCGAGATGGGATTATGCCCCACCGCCCCTCCCACAGCCTGAGCGGACATGGAGGACAGCCCTCTGGAGGCGGCCAGCTTTCTGGCTATTTCACCATAGGTGGTAACACGGCCACGGGGAATTTCCAGAAGAATTTCCCACACCGCTTTTTGAAAATCCGTCCCCTTGGGCGCCAGCTCAGGAAATGGAGCGGAGCCTTCCCTTTCGGAAAAGTAATGGTCCAGCCAGGTCTGCAGAGACTTAAAAACCCTCTGCTCCGGCTCAGTGACCCATGCTTCTGTCTGAGCCGGATAGTATTTTTGCCCGATAAACCAAAGTCCGGTAAGGGCCTCTCCTTCAGCAGCCGCTGTGATGTCTCCCAGGGGAGTACTGAGAGTGCAGGTATAAATCATGATTGAATCAACTCCTTAGATTTGTTTGGGTCCTGCAGCTTTCCGCACATCGTTCAGGCTGCTGCAGTTATGGGTCCCTTTCGGCAGCCCGCACCGCCCCTCACCGGCTTCCTCCTTGCCCAGGGCTGAACAGCGGTATTCCTTGGGGGATACGCCGGTCAGCCGGCGGAAGTGAGTGTAAAAGGTAGAAAGGCTTTCAAAACCGCTTTGCAGGGCAATTTGCAGAGTGCTCTCCTGGGTATGGGTCAGGAGCTTTTGCGCAGACTCGATGCGCAATGTATTCAGATACTCCGCCGGAATCTTGCCGTAGTGCGCATAAAACACCTGGCCGGTACGGTTCCGGCCGACACCAAGCTTTTTCAGCTCTTCCCGCAAACGGCTGTGGTCAGCGAAATAAAGATCATAGATCCCTTTTATTTTTTCAGCCAGCTCTTTTTGGGGTTGAAATTCCGCCAAATCAGGCCGGCACCGTTTACATGGCCGCAGTCCCCAGGCACGTGCCTGAGCGGCGTTGTCAAAAAAAACCACATTCTCCCGCTTAGGGTTTTTCGATTTACAGGAGGGGCGGCAAAAAATCCCCGTGGTTTGTACTCCGTAAAAAAACTGTCCATCATAAGCCGGATCGCAGGCAAGGACAGCTTGCCACTTTTCTTCTGTACTAAGCGTCATCCGGACACCTCCTTAACTTACTTCCGGGAAAGGCAATAACTCATCTATTTCTACTATAATCGTTCTGGGAAAGGCTGTCTTCCGATATTGCATCATTTAATTTTTGAAGCGGATTTTAACCTTCTTTTCTAATTTTATCATTAGTTTCATCCTTCCGGTGCATACTAAACGCACTGATAAAATGAACGACTGTTTCAGCTAGAGGAGGATAAAAACATGTTTAATCTACAAGGCCGTGTGGCTGTTATTACCGGAGCGTCCAGCGGATTAGGCACCCAAATGGCTCATGGGCTGGCTGAACAAGGTGCCGATGTGGTGCTGTTGGCCCGCCGGGAGGAGCGACTGCGTAAAGTGGCCGAAGATATTGAAAGCCAATACGGTGTCCAAGCCTATCCCTTCCCTTGTGACGTAACTCAACTGGCCTCTGTTCAGGCCGCCGTTCAAGCTGCCCGGGAGCGATTCGGCAAAGTGGATATCCTTATTAATAACGCCGGCATCGGCTCCGTTGCACCTGCCGAAACAATGGACGATGAAGTATGGGAACATAATCTGTCCGTGGATCTGACCGGTGTCTTTCGTATCGCCCGCGAATTTGGCAAAGTCATGCTGGAAGCCGGTTATGGGCGTATTATCAATATTTCTTCCATGTACGGCATGGTGGGAAATTCAGCTACACCCGCTTCCGCCTACCATGCAGCCAAAGGCGGTGTGGTCAATCTCACCCGGGCTTTGGCGGCGGAATGGGCCGACCGTGGTGTCACCGTCAATTGTCTCTGCCCAGGCTATTTTGAAACGGAATTGACTGTCGATCTTCTGAAGACGGAGGAATTCAAGGCTTATATGGAGCGCACCGTGCCCCTGAAACGTTACGGCAATTCCGGTGAATTGAATTCCGCTGCCTGCTTCCTGGCGGCTGATGAATCATCCTATGTGACCGGAGCCATTCTACCCATTGACGGCGGTTACACCTGCGTTTAAATTCAGATCAGGGGCAGGCTTTGCCGGTGCCATGATATCCATAGTCAGGCATACTAATTCAATATTAATTAAACGAAAAGCATCTTTCCCGTATCCAGAAAGCGGTATGCCCATGCGGAAAGGATGCTTTTCATATTTCTATATAAATAGAACAAAAAGCATTGACACTCACGTAACGTGATAGGCTATTCTACAGACAGAGGCAACTTGATGGCATCTTATCTCAAAACCCGGAAAGGAGGACAATAATGAGGACTGTAAAACAGGTTTCCGCATTAACAGGTGTTAGTGTCAGAACACTCCAATTCTACGACGAAATTGATTTGTTCAAACCGACCCAAGTTAACGATGCAGGCTACAGATTATATGATGATGCTTCCTTGGAACTATTGCAGCAAATATTGTTTTTCAAAGAGCTTGATTTTACCCTGAGAGAGATAAAAGCCATCATGGCTAACCCCCACTTCGATAAAGTTGAAGCCTTCAAAAAGCAAAAGACTTTAATTCAACTCAAACGGGATAGGCTGAATAGGTTGCTCAGTCTATTGGCGAAACTGGAAAAAGGAGAAAAGATTATGAGCTTTAATGAATTTGATATGAGCGGTTACTTCCAGGCTTTAGAAGAGTTTAAAAAAACTCATGCCGATGAAATTCTTAAGAAATTTGGCGATATTGATGCATTTGATGAAATGGTCGGTGAGCTAAAAGCAAAGGCCTCGGATATTGCTGAACTTGCCGTCAAACAGTATGGCAGCATCGAAAACTATACTAGAGCTTCCGAAAAAAACTTGGAAAACTATCTGAAAAACGGTACGGAGACCATCGATGTCGAGGAATCCATGGCCAAGACAGATTCACTTACCCGGCAGCTTACAGCGGATTTAAGCAAAGATGTTTCCTCTCAAGAAATCCAAACAATGATTCTGGAACTTATTGATTTATGCAATCAAGGCCACAATGGTCTGGATATGGGAGAAAACTACTGGGCTTTTATGGCCGAAAATTACCTTACCAATCCCCTCTTTATCAGCACCACAGATCAAAAATACGGTGAGGGTGCCGCAGAGTTTATCGGCAAAGCCTTAAAGATTCATTTAGGGTAAAGGAGTCAGGCCTTGTCTACTCCGCGGGATAAGGCGGGAGCCCCTGCCCGCCTCCTCCTGTACCGATGCCTATGATGGCATAGATATCCTCGTAAGCATATTGCACTCTCAGTTCCCGATAATTATCCGGCCAGGTCCCCTTGCCTTGGGCACCCTCGGCAGGATTGAAATAGTCATCGTGATCGGTGGTAAAATCATAGTGCACAGCAACGGCAAACTCCTGGCTGTCGCCGGCCAGGATGGAGAGGTCATTAAGCTGATAGGAGGCAATGCGTTCTTCCACGGGAGTCTTTTCACTCATCCGCAAGGCCATATAGGTCTCAAAAGCGGCTTGCCCCAGTGCGAGCAAATCCGTTTCGACAGATGAAGAAAAGTTCAACGGTTCGGCAGATAAAAATGTCAGCGGCTCATCTGATGGAACGTCACTTGCATGAGCCTCTTCCCATGGATAAGGATAAGGCAAACTGCTCTCAGCCATCACCCAAATAAGACGATGGTTTATCCCGTCGGAGTCACCGTCTGTGTATACGAACCGGACCGTTGCCGACAATCTCCCCTCTTTCTGGCGGTATTCCAGATAGCGAAGTCCTTGCTCTCTGTCCTGCCACCCCCTCTTGCCTTGGCCAAACACTTCCATAACCTGCTCAATACTCTTTAGCTTATGGGGAATATCCGCTCCGTCATAGACGTTGACGAACAATTTAATCAACCGTCCGGTATTCTCGTCCGCACTATAACGCGCTTCCTCAAAATTAAAATCGTAACCGTCTTTAACCTGCAATGGTTCGATGGGCGTAAAAGCCGAGGTATCCATTTCCTGTGTATCCGCACCGAGCATAAAACCATTGACGCTGAAATTATAAAAATCATAATCGCCGGTGCCGCTGTTGACCTGATTCGCCGCCAGCCCTATACTCAAAGCCGCGACGAGCACTGTCGTCACCGTGACGACCCAGGTAGAGGGCTTTTTATAGTTCAGCACGTTCTTGATTCTCGCTTTCACATTCCCTTCTCCAAAAGCCAGGGGACTTCCGTTTATGAAACGCCGGTCCGCAGCCAGGGACAACAAGGACTGGGCATAGGGTTTCTTCATTTCCTGGTCCATTGTCTTCAACACCTTTTCATCACAGGAAAGCTCCATATCCCCACTCATCAGCAGGAACGCCACCCAGACCAGGGGGTTAAACCAATGGAGGGCTAGAATAAGGAAAGCGAAGGGTTTCACCAGATGATCAAACCGTTGGATATGAGTCTGCTCATGAAGAAGGATATATCTCCGTTCTTCTTCCCTCAATCCGATCGGTATGTAGATTTTCGGCCGGAAAACTCCCAGCACAAAAGGTGTCCTCAGATTGTCGGCTTCATAGATATTGCCCCTGGAAAACACCGCCCCCTGCAGCCGCCTCTTCAGCAGGACAATGGATACAATACTGTAAAGCAGTAAGGCGGCCATCCCTATCAGCCAGAGGTAGCTGCCGAACATCAGCCACACTTCAGAGTGATAAGCCTGAGTAGTGATAGGGTAGCCGTCGGCTGTCCGGCCGAGATAGACTGTAACCGTTCCCAGACCACCGTTGGCCGCATCGCCGGCGGCACGCAGGGCTGCACCGACGGCAGAGCCCAAAGAGACATTCTCTCCCAAAGGAGCTGTCTGAGGTATGGGCTGGGCTTTGAAGGGAATCAGGCTGAAGACACTCTCAAAGGAAAAGGGAAAGATCAGCCTGAAACCCGCTGTCCCCCAAAGAGCATAGGAAACAGCTTTCGGCGCTTTCTTCAGGAAAAGCCGCGCCAGCATAATAGCGGCAATGACATAGCTCCCGGTCAGGCTCATGTTCAACACGGTAAGGAACAGCTCTTCCATCATCACTCCTCCTTATGCTCGTCGATCAGCCTCTTCAATTCGTCAACCTGATCATCTCTCAATTTCCTGCCCCCGATAAATGCGGTCAGGAACCTGGGCAGAGAGCCGCCAAAAACGTCCTCCACAAACCGTCTGCTTTGCTTAGCATAAAAGGCATCTTTTTTGATCAGCGCAGTCACCACGGCCTGCTGATTTTGAAAGATGCCCTTTTCACACAAATTCTTCAGCACCGTATAGGTGGTGGACTTTTTCCAGTTCAGTTCTTTTTCGCACAGCTTTACCAACTCACCGGAGGGAATTGGCTCATGCTGCCAAATCAGCTCCGCAAATCTCCCTTCGCTCTGGGATAATTTATCCTCTTTCATGACAAAGCCTCCTCGGTCTATATTCTATAGACTTATATTTTGAGTCTATAGAATATAGACTTCTTTGTCAAGAAAATAATGCGCAAATGAATTGGAGACCCTTTGTCCAGACCCAATCGTTTATTCGCGAAAGGTATGGGTTTGAGTGTCAATGACTTGCCGTAGTCGATGAACGATCTGAAGGTAGCGGGGTTCCTCTTTTAAGGGGGTATATTCTTTATCTATTAAAATGCTTTGGGTCAGCACTTTTTTCACGTAGGAGGGGTCCTGGAACTTCTCTGTGACCCGGTTAAAAACAGGACTCTTAACATAATCATAGCTTAACTCCAGGATATGCTGTGTATATTCTTCCAGATAAGTGAGGGCGGCTTCCTTATCCCCTCTTGCCACCATAATTTTTATCATATCAGCATAGGCAATTTCCCTGGAGATGCCCAGGAGCTTGGTTATTTCCAGGTTTATTTGGGTAAGAGTGCAGGCCTTGTCCATATCTTCCTGCTCCCGGGCAAAAGCGCCTAAAAGACTTAACCCCTGGCTGACACGGGAAACATACCGCCTGATATTCTCCTGGGTCAGCTTCATGGCTTCCTCATTTTTTCCGCGCAAAGCATAGATTGAGGGATAGAGAAAATCAGGGTCTGTTTTTAACTTTGGCAAACTATCCAGCAATTCTTCTGCCCGGTCAAGCTCATTAAGCATGGTATAAAACCCCACCAGAATAAGAGTTGCGTGGTAAGTGAATTTCGGATAGCCCGACAACAGCACCTCCTCATACAGGATGGCGGCTTGACGGTAATAGCTTTGAATATCTTCTTTACCCAGATCAATCTTCATGATCATAAAGCTTTGAAATAAATTGCCCAGATAGAACTTTAGAGGAATGCTGTTGGGGAATTCCTGCAGAAGCTTTTGACAATACTTCCAGCCGGCATCAAATCCCTCCGCCTCGTATAGCGAGGTGGCTTTTTGGGTGAACCCGCTCACTTCGTTATCAGATAACTCGTTTTGGTAAGAAAACAATTCATCCACTGTCGTGTTCAGAGCGCGGGCGATGGGAGGAAGCAAGGTTATATCGGGATAGGTTGCTCCCGTTTCCCATTTACTCACCGCCGGTGTCGAAACCCCCACGGCCTGAGCCAGTTGTTCCTGTGTCCATGATTTCTCTTTGCGTTTGGCTGTGATCACCTTACCCATATCCAGTTCCATACCATTCTCTCCTTTTTATAAACATAAGCTTCTTTGATCTGCCTTTATTGTAGCAATGACAGCATTCTAAAAACAACGGACGCGTGTTTAACCTAAAGGCAGAAAAAGTTAACCATCAGGAACTATGGAGTTTTCATTAGCCAATTACTTGGACAAAAGATCATCACCGCTAAAAATCTGCTTCGCTCCCTAGAATGAAGAGGAGAATAAGCATGAAATGGAGAAGAAGTATAACTATTATTCAGTTTTAAGCTGATCTTTAATCTTGCAATCTTTATAGTTTCAGTTATAATAAATATATAATTATAATGATTATAATTTGCATTAATCTTCCACCTTAAAGATTAATGCACTTTTTCTCAAAAATCTATTATTGAAGGAGGTCATTTAATGGAAGAAAAGAAATGCCCCGTAACCGGCCATACCCAGCACACCCCTACTGGCGGTGGGACCAAGAACAAAGACTGGTGGCCAAATCAATTAAATCTCAACATTCTTCATCAAAACTCTGCTTTGGGCAATCCCATGGATCCGGACTTCAATTATGCTGAAGAATTTCAGAAACTTGACCTGGCAGCCGTAAAGAAAGATCTTTCTGCCTTAATGACCGATTCCCAGGATTGGTGGCCTGCCGATTACGGCCACTACGGGCCTCTCTTCATCCGGATGGCCTGGCACAGTGCGGGAACATACCGTTTGAACGACGGACGGGGCGGCGCCGGAGACGGAACCCAGCGCTTTGCTCCCCTCAACAGCTGGCCGGACAATGTAAATCTGGATAAGGCCCGCCGTTTGCTCTGGCCTATTAAACAGAAATATGGAAAAAAAATCTCCTGGGCCGATCTGATGGTCCTGGCCGGCAATTGTGCTTTGGAATCCATGGGCTTCAAGACCTTTGGCTTCGCCGGCGGCCGCGAGGATGTTTGGGAACCTCAGGAAGATATTTATTGGGGCTCTGAAGGAGAATGGCTGGGCGACCAGCGCTATTCCGGGGATCGGGATCTTGAGAACCCTCTCGCCGCAGTACAGATGGGCCTGATTTATGTTAACCCGGAAGGTCCCAATGGACAGCCCAGTGTCCTGGCTTCCGGCCGCGACGTGCGGGATACCTTTAAACGTATGGCTATGAATGATGAAGAGACTGTGGCCCTGGTGGCCGGCGGGCACACTTTCGGCAAATGCCATGGCGCCGGTCCTGCCTCCCATGTTGGTCCGGAGCCGGAAGCTGCTCCTCTGGAAGAACAGGGGCTGGGCTGGAAAAGCACCTTCCGCAGCGGCAAAGGTGGAGATACCATCGGCAGCGGCATCGAAGGGGCCTGGAAACCCAACCCCACCACCTGGGATATGGGTTATTTAGAGACCTTGTTCAAATACGACTGGGACCTGGTGAAAAGCCCCGCCGGAGCGTGGCAGTGGGTTCCCACTGACCCGGCTGCAGCAGATACGGTGCAGGATGCCCATGACCCTGCCAAGCGGCATGCGCCCATGATGACCACAGCAGACCTTTCCCTGCGGATGGACCCGATTTTTGGACCGATTGCCAAGCGATTCCGGGATAATCCTGAAGAGTTCGCCGACGCTTTCGCACGGGCCTGGTTCAAGCTGACTCATCGTGACATGGGACCCCGCTCCCGCTATTTGGGCCCGGAAGTTCCTGAAGAAGAACTGATTTGGCAGGACCCGGTACCTCCAGTGGATCATGAATTAATCGACGAACAGGATATCGCCGATCTCAAAGCTAAACTTCTGGCTTCCGGCCTTTCCGTCTCCCAGCTGGTCTCCACCGCCTGGGCTTCCGCTTCCACCTTCCGGGGTTCGGATAAACGGGGCGGCGCCAACGGAGCGCGGATCCGCCTGGCACCTCAGAAAGATTGGGAAATCAATCAACCGGCTCAGCTGGCCGAGGTATTGGCGGCACTGGAAGGGATCCAGACTGAGTTCAACAGCTCCCAATCCGGAACAAAGAAGGTTTCTCTGGCCGACTTAATCGTCCTGGGCGGTGCCGCCGCTATTGAGCAGGCTGCCAGGAACGCCGGCCAGACTCTGGTCGTTCCCTTTACGCCGGGCCGCACCGACGCTACTCAGGAGCAGACCGAGATCTATTCCTTCGCTGTTATGGAACCGAAAGCCGATGGTTTCCGCAACTACCTGAAAGGCAAATCTTCTGCACCAGCAGAGGAAATGCTGGTTGACCGGGCCCAACTGCTGACCCTGACCGCTCCGGAAATGACGGTTCTCCTCGGCGGCCTGCGGGTTTTGAATGCCAATTACGGCCAATCCAAGCACGGTGTCTTCACCCAACGTCCGGAAACTCTCACCAACGACTTCTTTGTTAATCTCCTCGACATGGGTACCGAATGGAAAGCCGTATCGGAAGAAAAGGCTCTCTATGAGGGCCGGGACCGGGCCACAGGCGAATTGAAATGGACCGGCACCCGGGTTGATCTGGTCTTCGGTTCCAACTCCCAACTGCGGGCCCTGGCGGAAGTCTACGCCTGCAGCGACTCTCAGGATAAATTCCTCCAGGATTTCGTATCCGCCTGGAATAAAGTAATGAATGCCGATCGCTTCGATCTGGCCTAAGACAACAGCAGATTAGATCTGAAATAACCGCCATCTGGGGCGGTTATTTCTTTTGGGCGATCTGTTGCTCCTCTTTCCTTCCTGCAGTAGAATTGGCTTATAAACAACCTTTTTACGGAAAGGAGCGCTGGTTTTCATGATCGACTTCAAGCTGCCGAAAAAGCTCATTGTTTTTTCTATGACTTTAATCCTTGTTTCAGGCTGTGCAGATATATCTATAAGCACTCTTCCCATTCCATCAACAGGCACGCCATTGGCCCGGCAGGACGGGGCCCAAGACAAGCCCCTTCTTACCTGGGAAGCCGTTAAGGAACTGACGGCCGGAAGCCTCAGCTACTCAGAAATCCGGAATTCCTTCTATTTCCAGGACATAGGCTCCGGTTTATATGTAATCAGCTTCCCTATTAAAGAGGGGCCTGAGTTTTCCCTCAGTGCGAGCTCCACCGGCAGGGCTCCACAGGAAATCCTTCGGGATTACCATACTATGCTGCTTCGCGACGGCTGGGAGCCGGCAGACACTCTCGGCCTGAAACAGTTTTATAAAAAGACCATCGATGGGAATGAGCTGCTTATCTCCGTAGCGTACATACCAGAAAACGGTTCTCAGGATACGGAGAACCTCACAGTGATCCGGTTTAATATAGAGCCTTTACCAACCGCGCCAAACCGTCTTATACACGATGAACAGGATGTGCAGGAACTGGTGGAAGCCTTCGGGAAAAGGATTCAGGCCGTCTCCATCACAGCCCCACCCAGCACTGCAGCTGCTGGCATTACTGAACATTACAGCGACTATGTAACACCCGAGCTGCTGCAACAATGGCAGACTGCTCCGCAAACGGCTCCAGGCCGCCTGGTTTCCAGCCCCTGGCCCGATCGTATTGATATTCTGGCAACAGAAATGTATAAGCCAGACCAATGCACAGTTCGCGGGGAGATCATCGAGGTCACCAGCGTAGAAATGGCACAGGGTGGAGCTGCCGCCAAGCGCCCGGTGGAAATTGCTTTGCGGCAGATAAAAGGCCGCTGGTTTATCAGCGGCGTGCGCATGGGCGAGTACATCCAGACCGGCCCTGTTGTTTATGAAAATACCCGCTACGGCTTTGCTTTCCATCTGCCGGAGACCTGGAAAGGATATAGCATCATCGCGGAGCAATGGCAAGGAACCCAAAACGACGAAACTACTGAAACCGGCCCCCTGCTTCTGATACGGCATCCAGAGTGGACCCGGGAACTTCCGCGCCAGGACATCCCGCTTATGGTCTTTACTCCCGAACAGTGGCAGGCCCTCCGGGAAGAAGGATTATCTGTCGGTGCAGCCCCCATCGGTCCCCGTAAGCTGGGAGGTAATTCCCGCTACATCTTCGCCATACCGGCCCGCTATAACTATGCCTTCCCTGCTGGTTATGAAGAAGTAGAGGACATTCTTCAAAGCAGTCCTCTGTGGCCTTTGCGACAATCTGCATTCCCTCAGTGAAAAATCCTCATCTGCCTGGGAAGCCGGTCAGGAGCTCTGAGCATGTTCCTCCTTCGGGGCGTCCGGCGGAACAGGCCTCTGTGTGTAACTCAGATTGGCAAGCGCTTGCCAATCTGGCAAGGGGGACTGTGGGGAGCTATACTCCCCTCTCTCCTTTAATCGGGAATTCCCAGCTCATCCATTATCCCTACCCTGAGGATTTCGAGGAAATTCACGTCATTTTCTTCCCCCAGCTCCTTTAACCATCTAGGGATCATGATACATTTGGGAACGGATTTCTTATCAACGTCCTGCCGTACCATCAGCGTATCAGCTTCCAGCATAATGATCTCAGCGCCCTCCCGCTTTGGCCAATTCGCGGAATCGGAGGCTTCCGGGATTTGTTTCTTGGCTTTTTCCATATGATAGAGATGCATCCCCAGAGAAAGTTCCGCCTGGTGAAAAGCGTCTTCCGGGGTTTCCCCCTGACAGATCAGATCCGGCAGATCCGGGAAAACGACGATATATCTGCCCGACAGGGTATTGTGCTCAACAATGGCCGGAAAAAGATAGTGCGTGATCATGTTACCGCGTCCTTTTAATTTTAATCGATTTACTTATAGACTATGTGGCCAAGGGCTTAAGTGTGACAAACTCAACAACGGATTGCTGTCCTGCGGAAAATTATTGCGGAAGTATGACAGGAAATGTAGTATAATTTTCCTGATAACAATGACAGCTGATGTCAGGAAAATCTATAGTTAGCCATATGTGTGCTGGAGGGAAAATGGTAAGTTTAAAAAGCTTCTTTCAAAAATATCTGTTTGCAATAACTGTCTTTATCGGTTGGATTATTACTGTTTATTCGCTCTATTTTATAAAATACAAAATGTTTGGCGGAGCGATCGAAGTTCTTCTCTTGTATGTGATAATTTTTCCACCAATAATTGCTATAACTGATTTCTTAGCAAAGCCCAAAGAAAATGAAAATAAAACAAAAAAGAAAATAGGCCTTGTTTTAGATGTGATTGCTGTATGTATCCTTACCTGGGCCTTCTTTATATCTCCGTATGCAGTAGGACTTTATGCTATTTCAACAATTGCCTTAATTTTAATCCTATTATCTCGTTTCCCGAGATTGCAGGCAAAGCTCAAAAACAAAGCTAATCAAAAGGAACGCTCTGTTTTCGTATTATCTATTTTTGCTATTTTGATTATTGTTCCCCTTGTTTTTACTTCTGCAGCAGGAATAAAAACGATCCGGAATACGCAAATCTTGCTGGAAAACACTCATTATACGGATACAGCGTATGTTGACATCATTAATAACAAAGCAGCTTTAGCTATTGTTTTTGAGGGAAAAACCACCGTAACTGATGGCACACAAGATGATTTGGGCTTCTATTTATTTAAAGCAAGCAAAGACAATAAGGAGTATGCTATCGCCGTGAATATTTTAGGGGGAGACATCGTCGGAGAAGTTTTGCTGGAGGGCAATCCCTACATACATTATTACCTTCGCTAGCCTTTACCTTATGAGCAAGTAATTCCCTTAATACAGCATGAGCAGATTGATCTAACTAGCAAAGGATATACTTTATGCACATTATCATTGAAAAAGGGCTTAAAACGGATATAGAAGAGCTGGCGTTGCTTTATGATGAATTGAATGATTATCTTGCCAGTGGTGAAAATTATCCAGGCTGGCGAAAAGGCATCTACCCTACTCGTGAAAATGCCATCGAAGGGATTGCCAACGGGCACCTCTACGTTGCCAGAGCATCCGGGAAAATAGCCGGGTCGATTATTCTCAACCATGAGCCGGTACCTGCCTACCACGGGGCGAACTGGGGAATTGACGCTGATTATTCGGAAATTTTTGTAGTCCATACCTTTGCCGTCCACCCTGCCTATTTGAAAAAAGGTATTGGCTCAAACTTAATCGAATTTGCGGTACAGCACAGCATAAATGAACATATCAAATCCATTAGGCTTGATGTCTATGAGCATAACCTTCCAGCGATCAGACTCTATGAAAAAAGCGGCTTTACCTATGTGGGTACCGTAGATTTAGGGCTGGGCCATTACGGACTGGATTACTTTAGATTATATGAAAAAGTGCTGTAGCGGCTCACTCAAACAAGGAAAGCTGCTCCAGCCGGCAAGGCCCTTTGTAACCCGCTATGATATCTGGCATGTTATAAAGAATCCCGTATTGGTCGCATTTATCCTGAAATAAACGCCACAATTCTCTGGCCTTAAGGGAACGGCACTCATAAGCGTTCCCATAGTTTTCTATGTACTTCTCTTTGAGGGATGGAAATAATTCATCCAATTTTTCATAGTACCATGCCCTTTGATTCTGTCTTAAGGTCACCCCGAAGGCGGGATAGATAAATTTTGCACCCTTTTGATGTGCAAGATCAATAATCCGGCTGATATTTTCCTCCGTATCCTCAATAAACGGCAGCACAGGCATTAATAAAATACCGGCAAAAATCCCTTCCTGAGTCAGCTTCTCGATTGCTTCAAGCCGCCGGGAGGAAAGAGCCGCATGGGGTTCAATTTTACGGCACAGCAAATCGTCGGCAGTGGTCACCGTCATCTTGACCAGCACCGGTGAATGCTTGCCTATCTCCTTAAGGAGTTCTCTGTCCCGGACAATCAGATCACTTTTTGTGGCAATTGCCGCTCCAAATCCGTACCGATGGATCAGCTCCAAGGCACCTTTTGTCAGCTCATGCTTTTTTTCAAATGGGTTGTAGGGATCACTCATGGCTCCTGTGCCGACAACACCCTTTTTGCGCTTTGACATGAGCTCGCGCTCAATTAAGGCAAGGGCATTTTCTTTAGCCCTTACCTCATCGAAATCATCCACTCTGTAACATTCGCTCCGGCTGTCACAGTAAATGCAGCCATGACAGCAGCCCTTGTAGATATTCATCGTATAATTGCAGCCGAACCAGGGGTTGTTTTCAGCATACCCGGATAGGATTGTTTTGGCGGGAATAAATTCCATCTTTATTGCAGCTCCTTAGGCAGTATCCTTGCCCTGCCCCATATCTATATCCTTTTAGATATATTACATAACATCATTATAGCTTTTTTACCTATGATGGAACAATAAGCAAACGGTCAAACGATACCTACAAAAAAACGAGCAATTTACCATGGGGAAATGATGAGTTATAATTGCCTTAAATAGGCTGATAAGGGGCTGATAAAGCATGATGAAAGATATAAAACAGACCATCGGCAATTTGATTGATAGATGGAAGTATTGGAAGATGCGGCCAGCAAGGAAATGATCTGGCAAGAGGGTGACACTATGTACTATCCTCAAGGTGTTGCCGATCCAGACTACTGCGTATTGAAATTTACGGCAAATACAGGACGGTATTATGCTAATTTTAGTTCGGAAGATTTTATTATTGAAAGCATAGGGGGATGAGACTATGGAAAGTTTCGAGTACAAAACATTGTTTACGGATGCAAAAGGAATATTAGGAGGTAAAGTTGACCAAAATGCCTTCCAAAATGAATTAAACCAATTGGGTTTACAGGGATGGGAACTGGTAAGCACCGTGGCTGCCGCTCAAAGTTACGGCAGTACAAGGTGGATTATCTCGACATTTAAACGCAGGATAAGGTAAGTAAGTTGTTTGCCAATTTGGAGCAGAAAATCCCTCAAACGCAGTGTTTTGAGGGATTTTGCTTTTTGATAACCAGAATATAAATCTTTACTTTAACCTTCTAAGCAGTGATATGATATCTTCCCCGCGGTACAATAAAGGGTGAACCGGATACCGGGTCCCGGGCCACCACACAGTCCAGTCCAAAGACCTGTTTCATCAAATCTGCGGTGATAATCTCCCCAGGAGCTCCCTGGGCAATCAGATTCCCTTGATGAACGGCAAAGATATAATCCGCATAGCGGGCCGACAGGTTGATATCGTGAAGGACCATGACGATAGTGGTCCCCCGCTTCCGATTCAGATCCGTCAGCAGATCCAGAATTTCCACCTGATAGGTGATGTCTAGAAAGGTAGTCGGTTCATCCAGGAGCAGAATATCTGTCTGCTGGGCGAGAGCCATGGCGATCCAGACCCTCTGACGCTGGCCTCCCGACAATTCATCCACACTGCGGTTGGCAAGTTCTGTGATTCCCATAATCTCCAGAGCCTCTTCCACAGCCTCATAATCCTTTTTCCCTAAGCCCTTAAGAAAGCCCTGGTAGGGAAACCTTCCCCGGGAAACCAGGTCCGCCACGGCGATTCCTTCCGGGACCACCGGAGACTGGGGAAGCAAGCCCAGAACCCGGGCCAGCTGTTTGGGGGGAATGGTGCTGATGGGCTTGCCGTCAAGAGCAACCTCACCGGAAACAGGTTTGATCAGCCTGGCCAGAGTTTTTAACAAGGTGGATTTACCACAGGCATTGGCTCCGATGATCACACTGATTTTATTGCTGGGAATCACCAGATCGATGGTATTGAGAATAATTTTATGATCATAACCGGCCACCACATGGCTGGCCGAAAGTAGAGGTGTTTTTTTCATGCAGCTCCTCCGGTTCGATTCATACGGATCAATAAATACAACAGATAAGGCGCACCCAGGATTCCAGTAATAATCCCCACCGGAAAACGAATGTCAAAGACAAACTGCCCAATACTATCTGCCAAAAGCACCAGGACTGCTCCTGTCAGACCTGCCGGCAGGATATTTGACGAACCCGGGCCTGCCAAACGGCCGGCGATGGGACCGGCCAGAAAAGCCACAAAGGCGATGGGACCCGTGACGGCTGTGGCATAGGCAATCAAGAAAACAGCGCTGAGCACCAGGGCCAAACGGATCCGGTCCGTCCTCAACCCCAGGGTGATAGCGGACTGGTCTCCCAGTTCCAGGATCTTCAGCTGCCTGCTCAGCAGAACCAACACACTGCCAAAGCTCAGCACCACCAGGAAAAGCCCCGGCATAGACTTCATTTGCATGCCGTTTAAACTGCCGCTAAGCCAGCGCAGGGCAGCTGGCACATCGTATTGATTGGCTCTCAGCAGCAAGAAAGAGATCAAGGAGTTCAGCATAGCCTGAACGCCAATGCCGATCAAAATCAATCGTCCCCCGGAAAAACTCCCTCTCCGGGAAAGCATGTAGATCAGGAAGGCCACAGCCAGCCCTGTGGTGACTGCCGCTAAAGAAACCAAGGGGCCGCTTATTTTCAAGATAATAATACAGAACACGGCGGCCAGACTGGAGCCGGAAGCCACCCCGATAATATCCGGGCTGGCCAGAGGGTTTCTGAGCATGGTCTGAAACGTCCTTCCCGCCATGCCAAAAGCCATGCCCGCCAGCAGTCCGGCCAGCATCCTGGGCAGCCGCAACGTGCCGATGGCAAAGGTAGCCCCTTTGATCTGTTCACCTAAAAGAACCCTGATGATCTCCCCCAAAGAATAACGGGTATTGCCCAGATAGAGCATCGTCCCGCACAGGAACAAGGTCAGGATTAATAAGAGCAGGGTCACCACGGCAATGCGGACCCGTCGGCGGTAAAAGCCCTCTTGGACAGGATTTGGTTGCTTTATACTCAACTCATGTTTAATCATAAGGAACGCACCTTCGTTCTCATGGCGATCATAATCAGAATCGGCGCTCCCAAAAAGGCCGTGACAATTCCAGCTTCCAGTTCACTGGGCTGACCCATGAGCCTGCCAATAATATCGGAAATCGTTAAAAGCATAGCCCCTCCCAGTGCCGACATGGGAATAATGACCTTCATATCCGGCCCGCAGATCAGCCTCATGGTATGGGGGATCATCAAACCGACAAAGGCGATGGGCCCCGCCAGAGCTGTTGTGGCACCACAAAGCAGCACTCCCGCCACTGCCCCGGCAATCCGGATCATTCCCGTATTTACCCCTAACCCTGTGGCCACATCATCCCCCAAAGCCAAGGCATCCAGGGCCGGGGCTGTCAGCATGCCAATGCTTAACCCCAGAGCCAGAAAGGGGGCCACTGCCAGAATTCCTTCCCAGGTAGCGCCACTGACACTGCCTACCTGCCAAAACCGGAAGGCATTCATAACCTCGGTCCGGGGAAGGATCACGGCGCTGACCAAAGAGGATAAAGCCGCGCTGGTAGCTGCTCCCGCCAGAGCCAGCTTGATAGGAGTCGCTCCTCCATAGCCCAGGGAGCCGATTCGATAAACAAAGACCGCCGTCACTAAAGCCCCCATTAAAGCAAAGCCAATATATTGACCGGCAGTGCTGATCTGAAAGAAAGCGATTCCGCTCACCACAAACAGAGAGGCACCGGTATTCACCCCTAAAATACTGGGATCGGCAATGGGGTTGCGGGTAATGGCCTGCATGAGAGCACCGGCCACCCCCAGAGAGGCCCCGGCAAGCAAGCTGAACACCGTGCGGGGAATCCGCTCCCGAACCACCAGAGCGTCAAAGGAATCACTGCCGGAGTAAAACAAAGCCTTGATCACTTCATCCAGACCCACATTGCGTGAACCCAAGGCCAGAGAAGCCCCTATGCACAACACTACACCCAGCACACCGGCGATCGCCAGGATCATTGTTTTTCTTAATTTCATCGCACCCAGTCAGCGGCTTTGCCAATGATGCTTAAGTAATCATCGATGGTAGCCGGAATGGACAGAGCACTGGGAGTACCGGAAGCAGCCAGGGGAGTTCCATCCTCAATCATAGCCACTGAACCTCTCTGAATGGCAGGCAATGTACCCATCAGCGGATCGGCCTGCAAGCTTTTCAGCAAGGCTTCATCACCATAGGCAATGATTATATCCACGTCCTTCAGGATATCCACATTCTCCGCACTCAGTTCAATGGCAAAGCTGGCAGAGTCTTTAGCAAGTTCAGCTACACTTTCCGGAACCTTTAACCCCAGATCCGTCAGATAAGCAGCTCGGGGATCCGTGGGCAGATAAACATAGAACTTGCCTAAATCGGTGGGGATAAAATAGAAGAAGGCCGCATTCTTGCCGGTCATCTGAGGATAGGCAGCAATTTTTTTAGTGATCAGCTTTTCCAGCTCAGAGACCAGCTCCTCGCCTTCTGCCTCCATGCCCATTCCAGTGGCATCCATAACGATCTGATCACGCCAGTAAGTCTGCCAGGCCACGGTGGGATAGGCAACAACGGGAGCGATTTGATTCAATAAATCGTATTCTTCCTGGGTGATTCCTGAGTAAGCCGCCAGAATTACATCCGGCTGGACATCACTGATCGCTTCAAAATCCAAGCCGTCGGTATCGTTAAACAGAACAGGGTTCTCTACACCCAGCTTTTTAAACCCTTCCAGCGTCCAGGGCAGCAAACCGCTGTCGTCGGTCACCCCATAATTGGCCTTGGACACCCCCACTGGAATCACACCTAAAGCTAAAGGTATATCCTGGTTCCCCCAGGAAATGGTGGCAACCCGTTCCGGTTTGCTTTCAATCACGGTCACACCAAAGGCATGCTTAATCCTTAGGGGATACGTCACTTCCCCCTGCTCAGAACCTGTGCCGGCTGATACCCCTTCGCCCCCCGGCAGGTTATCCTGCCCGGATAGACCACTTGTCGAACACGCAGTTATCGATAATGATAAGGCAATGACTAAAATCGAACCCATTAGTTTTTTTAATTTCATCATGTCTTAACTCCCCTCTTCGTTTCAGTCATATCTACTTTCCACACTAGTTAGCTTTCGCTAACTGATACAGATTATCATTCCCGATTATTTTTGTCAAGCCTCCTTAGCTACCGGCAAGGCCGCCGGAAAGGTTGCTAACGCCTGAGCATGAGCCGATAAGGTTGGGGAAGCCTGTGCAAACACTATAAAAAAACCGCTTGGAATGAGCTGTTCCAAGCAGTTAACCTGTTCTCTTCTAGCGGGGCGGGCAGGAGGTTTTATGAGAAGCTTTGCTCAAAGACCCTGCCAGCAAAGCAAATGTCTCCGAGATCGCCAGACGCTTTTCCGGCGCAATGCTGGCGAAGGCCTCTAACTCCATGGCTTTGAGTTCATCCAGCAGACCGCGGGCATAGCGGGCTCCTTGCTCCGTAAATTTGACAATCTTGTTCCTGCGATCGCTGGGATTGGGTTCCCGCACAATATATCCCTTTTTCTCCAGTCCGGAAAGGACAATGGAAACCGTTTGCTTCGGCAAAAAAAGCTTGCTGCCGATTTCATTCTGGGTACAAAAAGGTGCACCGGTATCAATGACCTGAAGTATGAATACCGTCGTCTCATTGGTATTATGTTTCTGCGCCCATATACGGTAGATATCGTTAATCTGGAACCAAAAATCATAATAGGCATCAATTTGTTCCAGCATTTTATCATCCACAGCAATCGTCTCCTTATCAATCGTCTCCTTCATAAATGATGCTCAACTGATTAATGAGCGGTACCGCCCAGGTTCAAACCCACTACTCCTGCTACAATCAGGACGATGGATACGACTTTCAGGGTAGTGACGGTTTCTTTGAACACTGCTATTCCTATGGCCGATATAACCACAATCCCCACTCCGGACCATACGGCATAGGCGACGCTGACCGGTATTTTCTTTAAGGCCAGGGCGAAGGAACTAAAACATAAAACATAGGCCAGAAACATCCCTAACGTTGGCAGCATTTTCGTCAGTCCCTCGGACATTTTCATCAGTGTTGTCCCCAAAATTTCCAGTAAAATAGCCAGGGCTAAATAAATCCATTGCATAGAAATCCTCCTCATACTATATAATAGTCCAGATATGGACCATTATATAGTATGAGTTTAAGACAGATTTGTCAATGTGCACTGCACTTTTTTCCACTTTGAGACTTTACACTTTAAATTTATGTATACTTGCCAGCAACTCCGCTGCCATGCTGGAAAGATTTTGGCTTGAAGCGGCTATTTGTTCCACCGAAGCAGTCTGTTCCTGAGTTGCCGCTGAGACGGTATGAAACATGTTCCGCAGTATCCACACTGATCTCTGAAATCTCGTGAACTGAAGCCGCGATTTGCTGGCTCCCATCGGCCACATGCTGGATTGCCAAAGCTATTTCTCTCATTTTCCCGGATACCTGATTGATTAGAGTTACAATATCTGCAAAAGCGACTCCCGCATTATTCACCACTTCCGTACCGATTTTCACTTCATGGCTACCGGCCTTCATAGCGGCCATAGCTTTTTTCGTACCTTCCTGAACTTCTCTGATCATTTCAGCTATCTGCTTGGATGCCTTCTGTGACTGTTCAGCCAATTTCCGGACCTCATCCGCCACCACTGCAAATCCTCTTCCGCTTTCACCCGCCCGGGCGGCCTCAATGGCTGCGTTCAAGGCCAATAGATTGGTCTGAGCAGCGATTTGGGATATTGCCGTAACAATCTGATCGATTTCATCGGATTTTTCTCCCAACTTGGCAACCATTTCTGCAGAGGTTTCCACTGTTTTTTCGATATTTCTCATTTGACTGACCGCGGAACTGATAGCTGTTCCTCCGTATGAGGCGGATTCATCTGTTTTATCCGATAATGTAACCACTTGGTTGGTGTTCACCGCTATTTGTTGTATATGGGCTGATATTTGCTCAAAAACTCTTGAAGTCTCATTGATTTGAGCTACCTGTTTTTCCGCTCCCCAAGCCACGTCTTTAATGGCATCGGCAATCTGGTTATTGGCATAGGCCGATTGTTCTGAGCTGGCCGATAGCTCTTCCGCAGAAGAGGACACTATATTGGCCGAATCAGCTACATGTGTGACAAGCTCTCTCATCTTAACCAACATAGTATTGACAGCTATCCCCAGTTGACCCACTTCATCGGCGGCGTTGACCTTCACTTGCTCTATATCCAGATTTCCCTCCGCTACCTGCCCTATTTGCTTTACTGCGGCAGCCAGGGGTTTGCTGATCGTCCTTGCTGCCATCAATCCTACCGTCAAGGATACGACGATAGCAATAAGCGTAATTATCAAAATCATTTTCTTGGCCATATCCCGGCCGGCAAGGGCGTTATTCATTTCCTGATCAGCCTTTTGGCTCTTGTAATCAGCTAATTCATTGAGAGCAGAATTTATGTCCATCATTAAGGGCGCCGCATTTTCGGTGAACTGGGCATAAGCAGTGGTTTTTTCCCCACTGGCCGCCAAATTCAGGACCTTTTCATGGACAGTCCCATAAGCATCAAGATTCTTGGTGATCGATGCAAGTTTTTCCGACTCAAAAGAATCAAGAGCGGTTCCTTTATATTGGCTAATCAAGGTTTGAATTTCCGCAATGGTTTCGTTTATTGTCTTCAATTCTTCGTCCTCTGTTGCCTGATCCTGATCGGTCAACATGATTTTCATGGACAATTCTTCAACCAACCTGTTGTCAGCCCGAACTTGATTAAGCCATTTCACGGGCAACAGATTATTACTGTACATATCTGTAATCTCTGAACTCACAACATGGGTATAACTATAGCCTACTCCCCCAACGCTAAGGATAAACAGACTCATGAGAAGGATTATGCTGATGATTTTTTTAGCAGTAGTTAAATTGCGAAGCATTTGCATAGGAAACCTCCAACTCTTTCATTTTTCCTGTGGATTTAACTTAAGTAAATTTCATATGATCCTGTGCGATGCAATCCTTCCTTTTTCCTTTATTTTCTTATTGTTAATTATACGATCAGAGGATAAATACTCCCTGAGCAGGGACTGAAGATTTGCTGAAGATATGGCCCTTCATTAAATGTCTCTCTATTCTTTCTATAAAATAAAGAAAACTCACCGTTCTTTCTCCCTCCGGTGAGTTGCAAATTTAATTTCATCTCAGTTAATATTAAAGCATAGATCGTATAGCATTCACCGAATAAACCTTAAGAAAACTTCAGAAGGAATTTAGAAGCAAAAAACAGAACTTACACATAAATATTTAGAACAGAGGGTGATAGCAATGAATGAAGCACTTTTCGATCCTGTCGCCGCACATTATGATTCCTGGTATGATACCGAGCTTGGCTCCCTGTCAGATCAGGTGGAACGCCGCTTGGCCCAGTCCATGTTCAAAGCCCCGGGGCCCCAGGTTCTGGAGATCGGCTGCGGCACCGGGCAATATACAAGCTGGCTCCTTCAGGAAGGCTACGAAGTCACTGCCGTGGATATTTCCGGGAAAATGATGGCTCTGGCCCAAAAGAAAATCGCGACCCTTCAGGAAACCACGCCCCAAGCCAAACCTGTGCACTGGTGGCATGGGGATATTACCGAAATTCTGGACCAACTGGGGACCTATGATGGGATTTTTTCCATGACCGCCTTTGAATTCGTCCCGGAACCGGAAACGGTCCTGAAAAAACTCTTCAGCCGCTTAAATCCTGGAGGCTGCCTGCTGATCGGGCTGATCGCCGGAGAAAGCGCCTGGAGCGACTACTATGAGGAAGCAGCACGACGGAAGCCTGCTTCCGTCTTCGCCCGTGCCGCCCTCTATACCAAAGAGGAGATAGCGTCCTGGCAACTCGGTGTCCCTGCTGAAATCGGAGAATGTCTTTTCTTCCCGCCCCATATTCTGACGGAGGCCGAGGCTCTGGCTCTGGAAGAGGAAAGAGCCGGAAATCCCGGGTTTGTGGTAGCCAGGTGGGTCAAGGGTTTCAAACAAAAAAGGGGGCCAGCAGCGGGATGCAGGTAATAATGATCAGCAAACGCACCAATTGCAGTATGCTGACCGTCACAGGATCGGCCTTCATCTCTTCCGCAGCCGCAAGCATTTGGCTCAGGCCGCCGGGAGCCGAAGCTAACAGGCATGTGATCATATCCCAATGAGTCAGGTGACGGATATACCAGCCGACGGCAAGATTGCTGAGAACAATTAAGAAGGAGAAGCCGATAATTGGCAGCAGCATCTCCTGAATCGTCCGGATTATCTCCGGTGAAAATTCCAGCCCAATGCTCATCCCAATTCCGATTAAAGCCATTTGCATGACACTATTCGGAAATATATACTGCTTTTTAAGCAGCACATTGGTTATAGCTAACGCGGCCATCGCTCCAACGACTCCACCCCCAGGAAAGTTCAAGGTCAGAAGGAGCAATCCCCCCAGGATGCCGTTCAGGTAAAGGGGCAGGATTTGCCTGGTTTTTAATGAGCATTGCGGCTGCTCCGGAGGATCAGGCTTTTCATCAGCAGCCATGCCTTTCTTTTGTTGACGTCTATGCAGCCAGCGGGCGCTTAAAGGTACCACAGTGATAATAACCACTAAACGCACAAACTGATAGGTGGACACAATGGGCACCTCGGACCCATAAACTAAGGCCAGCACAGTCATTTCCGAGATTCCGCCGGGAGCAGCGGCAAAAAGAGCCGTTGTCCCATCAGGTATGAATTGATAAATAACCAAAGCCATTCCGAATGTTGACAGCAAAGTCCAGGCTGCAATAATCAGAGATGGTCGTAACACCTTACGCAGATCCGCCAGCTTCTGATCATTGATTCTCGCACCTAAAGAAAGACCGATAGTGATTTGTAATATATTCACCACTGTCAGGGAGAATTCAGGGAGACCGCCCCCTAAAACCTGATATGTTCCCAGGCTCATCATCGGTCCCATAATAGATGGTGCCGGAAAATTGATCTTCTTAAACAAACCATAGCCTGCAACAGCCAGGCCAACCATCAAGCCCATTTTTGATAAAAAAAACATTCTTCTTCCTCATTTTACATCAAGCCTCACACCGGTTCTTCTTTCCGGTGTGAGGCCTGCAAAATTCTACGATAACTTGATCCTATTGATTGGCTTATTATCCAGATAAGCTTTAAGGTTCTCTATGGTCAGGGCCATAATTCTGGCCCTGGCTTCCTTGGTAGCCCATGATATGTGCGGCGTAATGATACAATTCTTAGCCTTTAGCAGTGGGTTGTCCCGTGAAGGCGGTTCCACGGCAAGCACATCCAGGCAGGCGCCTGCAATTCTACCAGTGCTTAGAGCTTCGTAAAGATCATCTTCCACAACAAGTTTTCCCCTGGAGGTATTGATTAGTATCACATTCCTTTTCATTTGAGCAATAGTGTCTTTATTGATAATTCCTGCGTTCTCAGGTGTGAGTGGGCAATGAAGTGAAATGACGTCTGCTTGTGCAAATAATTGGTCAAGCTCTACATACTTAAAGTCAATAGGGAGATTCTCCAGTTTAAACCGATCATAAGCCAAAACCTCCATACCCAGAGCATTAGCAACCTTAGCGGTTTGTTGGCCTATCCGCCCAAACCCGATAATACCCATCTTTTTGTTGGCTAACTCCATTAATGGGTATTTCCAAAAACACCAATCCAAACTTTCTGACCATGCCCCTCCCTTGACAAGATCATTGTGTTTTTGGACATTGTTGCACATTTCCAGCAGAAGGGCAAATACCGCTTGAGCAACGGAAGCGGTTCCATAGGTAGGTATATTGGTTACCAATATGTTATTGTCATATGCATATTTTATATCAACAATATCGTATCCTGTGGCCGTTACAGATATATATTTTAATTTCTCCAGCTTCGTTAAGACATTTTCTCTTAAAGGGGTCTTATTGGTCAATAATACTTCAGCATCTTTGGCACGTTCATAGATTAATTCTTCCGGTGTTCTGTCGTATACTGTTAGGTCGCCAAGGCGCTCTAATTCCTGCCAGGATAAATCACCGGGATTCAAAGTATAGCCGTCAAGCACCACTATATTCACTGGCGCACTCCTCCCATTCTTTATATTCATGATCGCCCTCAAAACCAGTGTGGAAAGGCGCCCAGCGAAGGACGCCTTTTGGGTTGTAAAATTTCGGCTGTAAGATTATTGCCCGAGGGTTACTTGATTAGGCCGAGGGCCTTAAGAACCTTGGCGTGGAATTCATTTTGTGCTTCCAACTCCTGGCTGAATTCAGCACGGCCCATAAAGCCAGGGCTGATAACATTGGCTTTTAAGTAACCTTCCTGCCACTCAGGGGAATCATACACCTGCTTGCAGACATCTTCCCAGTAAGCTATCGCTTCTTCGGGAATACCTCCCGGAGCTGCGAAACCTCTGAACATGGGGTAATCTACTTCAGGATAGCCTTTTTCAATAAAGGTTGGGGTATCCGGAGTCAGGGACAGTCTCTCGCTGCTGATGGTGGCCAGTAATTTGAGATCCCCGTTATCCACATAATCCTTAGTCTCAGCCAGGTTACCCCAGATAGCATCAACATGACCGCCTAAAGCTGCTGTTACTGTCTCACCGCCGCCACCGAAAGCGACATAATTGAGCTTGATACCTGTGCCCTCTTCCAGGACTTGAGTCATGATGCTGTCAGCAGAACCGATGTTTCCTCCACCAAGGTTTAGTTTCAGCGGATTGGCTTTAGCATAATCGATAAACTCTTCAATGGTATTAAATTGCGATTTGGCCGGTACCAGTAAACCGTTGGAGTTGTCAACACCCATGCGGGCAATCGCTTCGAATTTTGTGTAGTCTACTTCAGCCATACCTTGTAAAGGTGTGGTAAGGAAAGGTGTGACCACAATCGTAAGATAATGAGGATCGCCATGCTGTTGTTTGCCTACATAATTATAAGCAACAGCGCCGCCTCCCCCCGGTCTGTTTTCCACAACGATAGGTTTGGGACTCAGTCCTTTAGCAGTGGCAATTTCGGCAAATTTTCGGGCAAAGATATCGCTGCCCCCACCGGCACCGGCTTGAACCACGATGGTGACATTCTTAGTCGGAACCCAGCCCTCTGTCTCTTTGGCAGGATCTGAGGCTGCCGGAGCGGAAGAATTGCCGCAGCCTGCCAAGGCAACCATCACCAGAACCAAGCAAAGAAACACACTGATAGCCTTCTTACTCTTTTTCAATGTAGAACCTCCTTTTTTTATCTATTCAAATGGGCATTAAGAATTCTGCAGTTCTTCTTCAGCCAATTCCTTCAGAACTTTAGCGGCCAGAGGCACATTATAAAGTGCACAATGACAGGGTTGTGCCAGGAATTTGGCCGCCTTAACAGGATCCTTGCCCTTTTTGACATCCTCAACAGCTTTTTTTACCAAATTGAAAGATACCATACCATGACCGCACATCATGCTGAGCATAAGATGCCTGCCATCAGGCAATTTATCTGTTTTACCCCAAACGCCCAGTGAATGGTTAACCGTATGAGGCTTTAAGCCCACCTCTTCGCAAATATCTCTGGTCTCTCCATCGACACCACACACTACGATTGATATGCCAAGGTCTGCTTCTTTCAGCTCCTTCAGGAAAGCAGCAACACTTTCCCGGGAATTAAAGGTAGCTGTACAGGTAGAGTTTCTATCCTGAATCTTCTCCAGCAATTCCGCCAAGGTGTGCCTGTAGATATGCCCCAGACGCAAGCTGCCCACATTAACAGCCCCAACATTTGAAGCCTTTTCCAAAAAAATCTTAACCTTGGGGCCGGAACCCTCCACATTAATACACTTGGAAGGCATAATCAGGACCACAAAATCCTGTTGTCTCTCTTCTTCAGTACCCAATCTATGCAAAGTATGTGTCATGATCAGTTTCCTCCTTTAGCGGGAATTCTCCCCAATCCTACGTTAATCTTCGTTCTGTCAGCTACTGGAAATCCGCATTGCTTAGCTATGTCCTCTACAGGAGACTTGCCGTTTTCATCAAGAATAGAAATCAGTGAGACACTGAACACGGTATCGACTTCATCTGCCAGCTTCCTGAGCCTCTCCAGAACTTTAGGCAGAGCTTCAAGTGGGGCAGTAAATTCGACAATAGCGGATAAAACTTTTTCTCCTAGAGCATCGTCACGGAATTTACCGGTTTGGGTATCAACCATTAGCTGTGTCACAGGATTCACCGGCTCGAACTCTTCTGCATATTCGGCCAAAGCCATGGACACCTTTTCCACTTCAGTCAGTCTGGTTCCGATACCCGGTCTGCCCAGCTCGATACCCAGGCCAAACATTCCCGGCTTAAATCTGCCCGTAACGTCATTGGATTTCATTTCCTCAGTCCCACGGCCGGTAATACCGGTGGAGGCGTGGGGCACCAAAGGATTGCTGAATTCTGCCCTCAGGATCCGCGGCCAGGAAAGCTCATCCTGATAGAAGGCGCCTTTAGGGCATTTGGCACAATTGAGGCAGATACCACACTCCACACATTCGTCATGATCAATGGACATTGTTTCGCCGTCTTTGTATAGAACACCCATTGGGCAATAAGGTGCGCATAGTCCGCATCCGATACATTTATTAACATCAATTTTCATGTTATCGCTCCTTCATTGCTTGCTCTAAGCTTTTTTCTTTATACATCTTCCTTTAATTAAAGGCCAAATAACGACCAGGATACTGATGATAATCAAGGTGCAGCTGATCGGGCTTGTGAAAAATACACCGAAGTCACCATGGGAAAGGGCCAAAGATCTCCGTAAAGACTGTTCTGTGATAGGACCTAATACTAAGGCCAGAACCAAGGGTGCTCCCGGATAATCCATCTTCTTCATGAAGTAGCCGACGATGCCGAAGAAAATCATGATCCAGACGTTAATCATGGTAAACTCGAGGCTGTAAACTCCAAGAATCAAAAAGATGACGATACAAGGCATCAAAATGGAATAAGGAACCTTCAGGACGCTGGTAAAGGCAGGGATGCCGACAAGATTAAGAATGACCAGCATGATATTGGCGAAATATAAGGAAGCGATAATGGTAAAGACAAATTCAGGATTATCTCTGAACAAGAGGGGACCGGGGTTCAGTCCCAGCATTAATAATGCTCCCAGCATAACTGCCGTTGTCCCTGAACCCGGTAGCCCAAGAGTGAGCAAAGGAACCATAGCACCCGAGGCGGCCGCATTATTGGCCGATTCAGGAGCGGCAACTCCTTCGATAGCGCCTTTGCCGAACTTTTCAGGATGCTTGGAGATCTTTTTCGCCGTACTGTAAGAGATAAACGAGGCAATGGTGGCGCCTGCCCCCGGCAGAACCCCAATAAAGAAACCCAGTATGGAACCGCGGCTTAAAGCCCCTACAGAATCCTTCATGTCCTGCTTGGAAGGTAAGATATTGCGCAGGGTAAGTTTCATCTTTTGCATAGTAATCTTAATATCTTCCTCACAGTTAATTAAAACTTCCGATAAACCGAATAACCCCATAACCACCGGGATAAAATCTATACCAACCCACAAGGAAGGGATGCCAAAGACAAAACGCTGCTGACCGGTCATAATATCGGCACCGATTACCGAAAGAAAGAGACCGAGGAGAGCCATCATAAATCCCTTCGTCGCATCCTTTCCCGTCATACCGGCTAAGGTGGTCAGTCCCAGGACCATCAGACCAAAGTATTCCGGAGGACCGAATGAGACGGCAAACTTAGCAATGATCGGCGCTATCAGGGTAAGGGCGATCACTCCAACGGTCCCGCCTATAAAGGAGGCAATGGTTGACATCCCCAGGGCAGGTCCGGCCTTTCCCTGTTGGGCCAGGGGATAGCCGTCCAGAGAGGTCATCACCGCTGCAGAATCTCCGGGGGTATTGATAAGAATGGCACTGATCGCCCCCCCGAACATAGCTCCGAAATATATTCCACAGAGCATGATCATTGCCGTACTGGGGGGCATGCCAAAGGTCATCGGCAGTAAGATGGCAACACCGGCCGCGGGGCCGAAACCCGGTAAGGCACCAATGATAACTCCCACAACTATACCAAGCAGACATACCATAATATTAGTGAAAGAGAGTGCCAGCTGAAAACCCATTAACAAATTGCTTATATTCTCCAAAAGTATCACTCCCTTCTATTCTAAAAATGAGAAAATCCCCAGCGGTAACGGCACATTCAGGAATTTCTCAAAAAGCAAATAGACTGCGGCAAGGAAACCGATGGTAATCAGTATTGATTTCTTCCAGGTGTGTTTTCCCATAAAACGCAAAACATAGACCATATAAACAGCCATCACCGGTATGGCGCCCACCATCGGGAACAAAATACCTACGACAATAATCAACAAGATCATTAAAAAGACTCGGGACATCTGACTGGCTCTAAAGAGCTTCTCATCATTCTCAGCTTGAAGTTTGAAATATTTCTTATAGATATTCCAAGCAATAATTGCACAGCAGAGCAGCATGGCCATGCCGATCCAGAAAGGCATAAAGCCGGGGCCAGGGCCGAAATTGCTGCTATATTCCAACTGAAGGGAGTTGTAAATGATGAATAACGCCATAAGGGCTAAGATAATAACGGTAATAATCTCACCATTTTTCCTGCTTCCTTTTTTTTCCTCTGCCTGTTGAATAAAAGCCACCTTCTTTCCCTTAGATTTTGAGCTTTCCAGGCTTCACTCAGGGGTTGAAACCAGGAAGCTCTTTAATCGTTTTCACTCCCTTGGCGGTATAGGTCTGCAGAGCGGCAACATCCCCCGACCACAGCAGCATCTGTGCTCCCCGCTCCACAGCCCAGCCCATTTTGGCAGCATCTGCCGCAGTGAAAAAGCCTTTGACAACTCCTTGCCGGTCGGCGGCCCTATAGACCTTTTCATAGCACTCGTAAACCTTAGGATGTTCGGTTTGCCCGATGATTCCCAGATCATTGGAAAGATCCCGCGGGCCAAAAATTACGGCATCCACTCCCTGGACAGCGAGGATGCTGTCTATATCCTCCACTGCCTTGACATGCTCAATCTGGGCCATAATGAAGATTTCATCATTGCGCTCCTGTACCCATTCCGCCCAGTTAACAGGTTTGAAATCCGTGACAATACTGCCGCCTACTCCTCTTTCTCCCAGGGGAGGGTATTTGGCCAGACGGACGGTCTCTCTCATCGTCTCAGCCGATTGGACACCTGGAATCATAAAACCCTCTGCGCCAATGTCCAATAACCTCTGCACATGGGCCCGATCTACCTGAGGAATCCTGACCAATACAGAGACCCCGGCGTTCTTCGCCACAGAAACCAAGTGATTTATTTCGCGAAATGTATAGGCCGCGTGCTCGCAATCGACAATGAAATAATCGAGACCGGCTTCGGCGTAGATGCGGACGATATCAGGGTTGTAAACAAGATTGAGCATGGTTCCCACCACGGATTTCCCAGCGCTTAATTTTTTCTTTAAAAACATTCCGTTTTGCCCCCATTATTTTAATATTGGTTAAATTGGATACCGGCTGCTGCAAACACCCCTTTCGATGGATATCTTGCCGAAGACCCTAAAGCCTCCTCGATGCGCAACACTTCATTCCACTTAGCTGTTCTCTCACTGCGGGCTGCCGACCCTACTTTCAGCTGTCCGGCATTGGTGGCAATGGCAAGATGAACGATGGTGCAATCCTCCGTTTCTCCGCTTCTGGCCGATACAACCGGTAAATAACCATGGTTTTGTGTAAATTCGATGGTTTCGATGGTTTCCGTAATCGTTCCGATTTGGTTCATTTTGATCAGAACGGCATTGTCAACCTTCATCTCAACGCCTTTTCTAATGCGCTCTATATTGGTTGTGAACAAGTCGTCCCCGATTAATTGAATTTTTTTGCCCAGTTTTTGCGTTAAAAGAAGGTTGCCCTCCCAGTCCAGCTCGCTCATTCCATCTTCTATGGAAATGATGGGGTATTTATCCACCCAATCAGAGAGCATGCCCACCATCTCTTCCTTGGTCAGAGTTTTCTCTTCCAGCTCAAGACGGTAGGTGCCCCGCTCTGGATCATAAAATTCACTGGAGGCTATATCTAATGCTATCCCCAGATCCTGACCCGGCGTATACCCGGCCAATTCGATACTTTCACAGAGGAGTTTTAATCCTTCTTCGTTTGATTGGAACCCCGTAGGCCATAAACCACCTTCATCAGCTATAGAGACAGGTTTGCCGGCCCCCTTAAAGATCATCTTAGCGGCGTTATAGACATTGACCACCATCTCATAGCCCTCACTAAAGGTTGGGGCACTGGTTGGGATGACCAGAAAATCCTGAATATCTATGGCGTTGTCGGCATGTGCGCCTCCACCTATAATCTGAACCATGGGCACGGGCAGCTTATTCGCCGCCGAACCTCCCAGATATCTGTAAAGAGGTACTTTATAATAATTAGCACCTGCCCAGCAAGCAGCCATAGAACATCCCAGAATCGCATTGGCACCCAGGCGGGATTTGTTAGGGGTCCCATCAATTTCTATCAGCCTGCTGTCAATGGCTTTTTGGTCGCGAACATCTATATCCAGAAGCAGCGGTGCCAGCTGTTCATTAACATGATGGATAGCCTTGCTTACACCTTTACCGTCGAAGGTTTCCTCACCGTCTCTTAATTCCACCGCTTCAAAGAGACCTGTCGAGGCGCCGGAGGGGACGATGCCACGTCCGACTGTTTCATCCTTTAGGGTTATATCAACTTCTACAGTCGGATTAGCCCGGGAATCGAAAACCTGACGTGCCTTAACGCTTTTGATCTTAAACCCTTCCATTCTGTCAGCCTCCTAATATTTCTTAGACTTTCTTAATACAGCGGCAAGTTCACTCATAACATCGTCGTAACAGGAACTGTCCTGCTCGATGATTTTAAAGGCAACCGCCCTGACTATGTCCTTATCCAAGCTGTCGGTAATGTACTCGGCAGGGGATTTGCCATCTATGCGGGCAAGCATGTGGTAAGCCAGGATTTGTACTGCCTCATGTTCAAATTTCTTAGCATCCGCAAATTCAATCGCTTTAAGATAGCTTTGAGCAATGAAATCCAGCATAGTTAGATAGGCGTTATACCACCGGCTGTTTTTTACAGCTTTAAGTACGAAATGGTTTGTGAAGAAAGCAAGATCAAACGCAGGATTACCGTAATGGGAAACCTCGAGATCCAGTACATATAAGCGGTCCTGATCGACAAGTATATTTTTGGGACTATAATCTCCGTGAACTAAGGCAATTTTTTGATTCATAAGTCGATCCACGATTCTATCCGCATGCTCTTTGAGCTGGGGATGAACTTTAACAACGGTTTCTATATAAGGTTCGATTCTTAAATCGTAAAAGAACTTAATTTCTTTAAACTCTTCGGCCACCTGTTGGTCACCGGCAGTTCTGTTATGGATAGCGGATAAAGCTTGGGCCGCCTTTTCAGCAACTGAGAAATCCAACACTCCTTTTAGTAATTGCTCTTTCCACATGGAGCTGCTTCTCGGTGCGGCCTCACGCACCATGATATAGTTTTCTTCATCATAGAAAATTGGCGCCGGCACATACTCTTTAATGATCTTAGAGTAGGTAGTAAGCGCCTTTTGTTCAACCAGCATACGGCTTTGGTCACAAGCCCAATCCGCCGCTACATTGAGCTTTGCCAAGGCCTGTTTGGCAATAATGCTCTTTTTGTCATTTTCAATCATGGCCACCGTGGCGGAAACTCCATTGTTAAAGTATCTGACCGTGTAGTCCTTTCCCTCAATCAGTCCATTTTTTTGCAAATAATCGAGCAGTTCTCTTTCCTTCGAAATATCATACATAAGCCCTTAAAACCACCATTTCTATGTATATTCCTCATTGATTACCTCATCTTGTCAATCATTATACCTTTGTGAAGTCGTTTACGTACAGGGCTTATGGAAGACATAATTGTTATTTTTATCAGAAATTTTCGAAATAAATGTGCATATTGCACAAGATAAAATAATTGCCAAGTTAAACATGTCAATTTATTCTAATTATGAAGATAAAAATAAACGAAATATTGCAATTTCAGTTTATCTTTCTTATACTCAAGATCAGCAGGAAACATTTGGCGGTGATTGTTTGGACATCCTCTGGTACGTTTTGGAAGAGACAATTCAAAAATACAGTTCTTTTTTTGAAGCTACTGCTTACATGCTGGATCGTAACGGTACTGTAGTGATCAGCTCGGACGGCTCTCTTCTTGGCAGCAAGCTGTTTCGTTCCCATCCTCATGCCAACCTTAATCGTGTCATAGAAGGCGGGGCAAAAGAACTAGGGGTTGCTCAGGATTTTCTATACTGTGTCTCCGTTATGCAAAACGACATGTTCTATTGCTATATAGCTGCCAAAAGCGAAAAAGTTGCCGCAGTTTCACTCTGCTGCCAAACAGCCGCCATAGCTGTCGGGGAGTTGCTGGTTGCCAACCCGGACAGGCCATTGCCGGATATACTTAAGGTATCCGAAGGTTCCCGGCACAGTATGCTGGTGGATTCTTTACTGGCCCAACCCTATAATCACCAGAAAACTCTTGCCCTGTTCCAAACCGCTGAGCTGGATGGCACTTTACTGAGGTCAATCATCTGCATTGAAATGGTTTTTCAAACCAATCAATATTTTAATATCAACCTTAACCTTGGCTATCAGCCTATTATTGAAGATGCCCGTTCAAAGATCATTTCTATAGTTGAAGCCAATAAATACTTTAATACACAAGATATCTGTGCCTATCGGGGCGAAAATAAAATTGTCATCGTAAAATCCTTTATCAACAATCATGACATTTCCAAAGTTTATCTGGCCCTGGACAAAATTTGCGAGAGTCTATGCGAGGAATTATCGGGGGCTTATTTATTGGATTTCAAGATCGCCTATGGTAACCTTTACAACACTATCTCCAAGCTTCGCTGCAGCTACGAGGAAGCCAAGGAAATCATCTCCATCGGTAAAATAGAATACCCCGATAAGAATTTTTATAATGTTGACAGCATCATAACCGATATTATTTGCCGCTTTTTGCACCCCCAAGTTGTCAATAAGGTCTTTATCCCTTTGATAAAGCGCCTGACCAACTCCGAAGGGGTTCTGGAACATAACCTTCTTGAGTCCTGCGAAGCGTTTATCGACTCTTGCATGAATCTTAACCGGGCGGCCCATGATATTATGGTTCATCGCAATACTCTCAACAACAGAATCGCCAAACTCAATTCTTTAACAGGACTTGATCCTGCCAACTCTTTTCAGGATGCCTTAATTTTAAAATTACTGATTGTTTATCTAAGGCAGCAAAATAACCTGATGATCAATGAACCGTAACAATGGAGTTTACTGTTTCGTGCTGGCAGTACAGCAGACTGGAGCGATTTTATGTCATTAGGAGACATGACCCCCAAAGAACGGGTAATGGCAGCTATTTATGATCATGATCTGGACTTTTTTCCGGCAATCTGCCCTACATCAGTGGCAAACTTTGAGTGTATGCGACTGACCAATTCATTTTTTCCCAAGGCACACTTTGATGCCCAAAGCATGGCAGATCTTGCCGCATCCGCTCACCATGTATTGGGTTTTGATACGGTAATGCCTTATTTTTCGGTACATCTTGAGGCTGAGGTGCTGGGCTGTACTATATCTTGGGGGGACGGCACCGTTATGCCGGTCATAACTAAACGCCCTTTCGATCGGGTAGAACAGTTTGAACCCCCTGCCAATTTTCTGAATCGTCCCTTATGCAAACAACTTCTCAAGGCTATCCGCTTGTTAAAAAAGCAATCAGGCGGAGAAGTCGGGATCATTGGTAAAGTTGTTGGCCCCTGGAGCCTTGCTTATAATCTTTATGGAGCGGAAAACCTATTGCTCGATACCATACTTGAACCCAAACGGACCTTTAATTTCATCAATGAATTGTCCAGTATTCCCATCGAGTTCGCCAAAGCTCAATTTGAAGCGGGTGCCGATATGATCACCTGGGCGGATCATGTTACTTCCGACCTGATAAGCGCCAAGTTGTATGAGGAGTTCGTCTTGCCAATCCATAAAATTGCCGCAGCTAAACTTGAAAACCGGGGACCGATTATCTTGCATATCTGCGGCAATGTCATGGATCGTTTGGACTTAATCAAAAAGACAGGCTTTAAAATCTTCCATATTGATTCCCGCAACGATATCCAAAAAGCCGTAGAGATCTGCTCTGACAACATTTTGCTTACCGGCAGCATCAATAATCCCTATACCCTTACGAACGGTTCAACCAGTGACGTCAAAAAGGAAGTGAGGAGGAACATCGAACAGGGGATAAAGCTCATTTCGCCGGAATGTGCCATTCCCTTTAAGGTGCCCAATGCCAATTTACTCGAACTGGTTAATTCCATACACCGCGCTCCCTTATCATCCCTTGGCAAAACAAAGTCTTAGCCATGAACGATAGTCAACGAAGTGAAACAAACTCAAAAAGACCTGTAGAAAGCCCCTTCTCCGCAAGGGTTTCCACAGGTCCTTTTCTTATTGCAGGTCACCTTAAACTCTTAAAGATAATTTTAAGGATATTCTTAAAGGATAGCGCCAACTCGTCTTAAGTCTAAAATAGCTCTTCACTGGGAGTATGCTCCAGGCCTTGAGCCTCGGCAACCGTCTTAATCGTCAGCTTTCCTTTGTAGACATTCAGCCCTTTTCTTAGGGCTTCATCTTCCATCATAGCTTTTTCAGCACCCAAACTGGCAATTTTCAATACATAGGGCAAGGTGGCATTGGTTAAAGCCATGGTGGAGGTCCGGGGCACTGCCCCCGGCATATTGCCTACTGAATAGTGAATCACGCCATGCTTAACGAAATAGGGATCATCAAGGGAGGTAACCCGATCCATGCTCTCAATGGCTCCCCCCTGATCGATGGCCACATCCACCAGTACCGCACCGGGTTTCATGGTTTTGACCATCTCTTCCGTGACTACCTTAGGGGTCCTGGCCCCGGGAATCAAAACGGCGCCAATGACTAAATCCGCTCTCCTGACCGCTTTAGCGATATTATAATTATTGGACATCAAGGTGACCACCCGGCCGCCAAAAATATCATCCAGATAGGCCAGTCTGGCGCCGCTGATATCCAGCACGATAACCTGAGCACCTAATCCTACGGCGATCTTCACAGCATTAATGCCCACATTTCCACCGCCGATGATCACGACCTTAGCCGGCTCCACCCCTGAGACGCCGCCCAAAAGCATTCCTCTGCCGCCATTGGTCTTTTCCAGCAAGTGAGCCCCTACTTGAATGGCCATGCGGCCCGCTACTTCACTCATCGGTGCCAGCAGCGGCAAGGATTTATTCGAAAGCTCCACTGTTTCATATGCTATGCCGACGACCTTCGCTTCCAAAAGGGCTTCTGTCAATTCCTGATTCGGTGCCAAATGAAGATAAGTGAAGAGAATTTGATTCTCCCTTAGAAGAGAGTACTCAGATTTTAAAGGTTCCTTGACTTTAACGATCATCTCCGCCCGTTCATAGACTTCCTGGGCGGTCTCAAGAATAACGGCGCCGGCCTCTCGATATTCCTCATCTGTAAAACCACTGCCTAAACCCGCCGATTGCTCCAGATAACATGTGTGACCGGCCTTAACCAGAGCGTCAACACCGGCGGGAGGCATGCCTACCCGATTTTCATAGATTTTAATTTCTTTTGGTATGCCAATAATCATTTTACTCACCTTTTTATCCAGTTTCTTTTCTATAAGAAATAACACAACAATCTAATCATATATAATAGAAGAAAAATTGTAAATAGAAACAAAGAGAGTACGGCAAAACTAGATCCAATAGTCCTGCGGTACTCTCCTTTACCTTAAAGGCAGCCGTTTATAATTTGGGCAACCGGGTACGTTTTGATTGTTCTCCCCCCTTTCCGACAGGGCAGCGCTCACAGCGTTTTCGATGTCTTTTAGGTGGTTAATCATTCGTTGACAGGCTAATTCGGGATTGCGCTCCCGGATCGCCTCCACAATTTCCTGGTGATCGCGCACCGATAGACGCTGTCGCCCCGGTATCATCAGGACTTTTTCCCGGACCTCACCCAAAAGATCCAGAACATTAATCATGAGCCGGACCAGGACACGGTTTCCGGCAACTTCACAAATCTTAAGATGGAACTCGGCATCGAATAGGGCCAATTTCGAGTCATTCTCCGAATTTTCAGCACTCCGGATGATATCCTCAAGCTCAGCGATACCCTCATCCGTGGCATTTTGCGTGCACCAAAAGACTGCCTTGCTTTCCAATATGCCCCGGACCTGGAACAGCTCTTCCATGGTTCCCCAGGTTATTTGCAGCAATGATGCCAACCTGCTGATATCGCCCGGTTTATCCGCCACTTCATTGATGAAAGCACCCATCCCGTGCCTGATCGTTACTACGCCAAGACCGGCAAGGGTCTTTAAGGCGTCACGGATAACCGTCCTGCTGACCGAAAACATTTCACACATTTCCCTTTCGGGAGGAAGCTTATCACCGGGCTTCAGATTTCCCGTGTTTAAGGCCTGAATGATTTGACTGACGACGCTTTCAGATAAATTTCCATAAGGTTTAAGCGGCATAAACATACAAATCGATCCTTTGATCCTTTTGTTAATCCTTTTGCCTCCACCCGGCCACACTTTCGACCAAATCTTCCAGGCTTACGGCAATTCGTACTCCGGCTTGTCTCAGCTTATCCTCTTTGCTTTGGACTGTTCCTGCACTTCCCTGGATAATCGCACCCGCATGGCCCATTTTTTTGCCGGGGGGAGCGTTACGGCCAGCAATAAAGCAGAAGACCGGTTTTCCATAATCACAGCTTTGCAGGTATTCCGCTGCTTTCTCCTCACGGTTGCCGCCGATTTCCCCCAACATCACGACGGCTTCCGTATCTTGATCCTCTTTAAAGTCTTTTAAAGCGTCGACAAAGTCGGTGCCAATAATCTGGTCCCCGCCAATGCCAATCACCGTGCTTACCCCTAACCCTTTGAACATCAGATTGGAAGCGGTCTCATGGCTCAACGTCCCGCTGCGGGATATGAGTCCAATCCTCCCGGAACCGTAAAGGAAACCGGGCATAATCCCTATTTTTACTTTTTCCCGGCAATTAATGACGCCGATGGTATTGGGCCCCAGCAGCCTGCACCCCTTTTCCTGGGCCAGAGCATTTATCTTCATGGTATCTTTAACGGGTATATGCTCCGTTACGATAACGATCAGCGGCACTCCCGCGTCGATTGCTTCGATTGCCGCGCTTAATACAAAGGGAGCCGGTACCATAATCAGGCTGGCGTCAATTTTATGCCTTTCTTTGGCCTCTCGGACCGTATCATAAACGGGAAGACCCCCGACCTGATTCCCCCCTCTGCCGGGGGTTACCCCCGCTACCACTTTAGTGCCATACTCCAGCATGGCTTTTACGTGATAGGAACCCTGCTTCCCGGTCCCCCCCTGGACGATAACATGGGTATCCTTATTGATGATGAGTCCCACCGGCCGTCACCTCCTTCGCCAACACTTGCATTAACAGCCTGATTGCTACATCAGTCGTCTCGAATTTAACCGTCGGAATACCATACCGCTCCAAGATCCGCCAGCCTTCTTCCTGTTCATGTCCCCGCATTTTGACAACAATTTTAACATCGGTTGGCTTTTCATCCAGAAAATCCGCCAGCCCCGCGGCCATGGTCAGGCAATTATTGATCCCGCCGAATACATTGATGATGATCCCCCGCAGATTCGGGGTCTCCGTCATCAAAAGCAGGCTTTCTTTCATTCTTTCCCGGGATATCCCGCCGCCAAGATCGATGAAAGCGGCCGGCTTGGCCCCGATCCCATAGACCGCATCCATGGTCGCCATGGATAGCCCGGCTCCCCCGGCGATAATTCCGATATCTCCCCCTTCCTCAATGCTCACATAAGTCACATTTAAATCCCCGGCCCTCTTTTCCAGTGGATTGATCTCCGGGCGGGAAGCATTCCTGATGATTTCACTGCGGAAAGAAGCTTCATCGTCCAGGATCAATTTGGCATCCGCCGCTATGATCTTTCCCTCCTGTGTCATCACCAGCGGATTTATTTCTGCGGTCAGAGCGTCCGTTTCCAGAAAAACCCTTACCAGCCTGCCTAAAATATTCTCCAATTCAACAACCTGTCCGCCGCGAAAGCCTGCTCTGCGCCACAAATCCCTTAACCGGTGGCCGAACACCTCCCGCCAGGGATCGATATGCTCTTTGATCAGCAGCTCCGGGTTGGCTGCCGCCAAGCTCTCAATTTCCATCCCGCCTTGGGCCGATACCATCATAACGGGTTTCCCTTCAGTAAAGTCCATGGTAATGCTGGCATAAACCTCCCGGGCAATCTCAATCTGCTCTTCTATCAACAGCTTTTTGACTTGCTCGCCATGGTGCTCCTTGCCCAAAATTTGGGCCGCTGCCTTTGCGGCTGCTTCAGGGTCAGCTGCCGGAAGAATTAATCCCGCTTTGCCACGCCCGCCTGCCATGACCTGCGCTTTTACTACAACCGGTTTGCCGATTCCGGCACAGATCATTCCGGCTTCAGCAGGGTTGGTAGCTATGCCGTTTTGCCCAAGGGGTATGCCATACTTACTAAAAACCTCTTTGGCTTCATATTCATAAAGGTACATCGTTTTCTCCCCTTCTGCGGATCCTTAACTCTACCGGACACTTTGCACTTATAACTTTACATTTATAGCTCTGCATTTATATAACTGCGTTTATATGTAAGAAGGGGAACGAAGCCGTTCCCTTTCTTGGTCCGTGTCCGGCCTTAACCGATTATCTCCGCAATTTCTACCGGCCTTTTCTCGTGAACGGATTTTACCGCAGCCAAAACCACCGCTAAATTCCGCAGGGAGGCTTCCGCACCGATCTCGGTCTCTCCCCCGTTGCGGATAACGTCCGCAACTTCTTCCACTTCCACTCGCAAATGATCCACCGACTCGAAATCCACTTTGACATCCCGCAGAATCCGATTGTCGGGATCATCGCTCATGCTGGCGAATTCCCGTTTGATCAGGGTTGAGTGCTCGTCGGTGACATCCGAATTGCTCCACCAGCTGAAATCCAGCTGATAAAACAGGTTGGCCTTGGTGCCGTAAACATTGATGGAGAAGACGCCCGGGCAGGCCCAATTAGTTCCTAAATAAGCCTGTTTTCCATCTTCAAACTCCAGCAGGGTTTGATTTACCGTGATATTTTCCACCTCGGTATACATTGGTTTCCCGAAGTTAAAGACTCTGGCCACCGGTCCCAGCAGAAATTGCAGATTATCAATCTGGTGAACCCCCAGCTGGGTGAGGGGACCGCCGGGTGCCGTGGCGGGCTCTCCCCGCCAGTTCCCTTTTTTCAGCTCCAGACCCCGTTCATTGGAGAAAACGGCTTCAATGGAAGATACTTCGCCGATTTCCTTGGTATCAATCATCTCTTTCATTTTGCGCAAAGCGCCTAAGCGGCGGGAACTGTGACCGCAGAGAAACTTAACGCCTGTTTCTTTAATGACTTGATCAATACGTTGGGCATGATCCAGGGATACGGAAATCGGCTTTTCCACATAGATATGTTTGCCGGAGCGGGCACACTGCTCAATCACTTCGGCATGCTTGTCGTTGGGAACCGTTATGATGACCATCTCTACATCTTCACGGGCCAGCAGGGCTTCCATAGTGGCGTCACCGGCGCAGTTATAGCGTTTGCCGAACTTCTCCCTTTTGTCTTCTGTCCGGGAATAACAGGTAACAAGCTTTAATTTTTCACTCTTCGTATAGGCATCGGCCATAACATAGGCCCACCGTCCTAAACCGATTGCCGCAACTCCAACTGGATTGTACATAAAAGGACCTCCTTAAATTTCACATTGAATTTTGTCTTATCTTACTATTCTTGTTCCATATAATCTCAGATAAAGGTCATTGACGATCTGCTCTTCCGGCAGCGCATAATGCTTGCCGTCAAAACTTTCGTTATTGGTAACTGCCAGCGCACCGGAAGCGCAAACTCTCGCGCACTCCGGCTCCCCCCCGCAGCGGTCGCAGAACATGGGCAGGTTGGATACCGGATGATAGGCGATAGAATTACCCGGGCAGGCCCTTCTGCATCTCTGACAATCAATACCCCGGCTCCTGAAGCAAAACCCTTCTTGAACTCTGACAATGCCTTCCTCGTCCGCCCACAAGGCCTTATCCGCAGCCGGGCAAGCCTGAACACAGGGATGATCCGAACACTGGTGGCAAAAAACCGGAATATCAAGGGGCCCCGTTCCAACCTGCCGAACTCTGATCGAGGCTGTTTCCGTCCAAAAGGCTGCTTCCTTTTTTAACGCACAAGCCAATTCACAAGCCCTGCACCCTGTACAAAGATCGTAGCGTATGTGCAACTGTTTCGGCATTCTTCTTACCCCCGTTGTCCAAAGTTATTTAACCGGTAAACTCGGCAATCATGATGCCGCTGCCGGCCCTGTCTGTTAAATAAAGCAAACCGTTTTGACCGACAAAGACATCATTGACCTGAGTGGGAGGCATACCGGCAACCGGCGGCGGTATGAGCCGATCCATCTCCTTAGGCCGGCAGGGGTCGCTGATATCGACAACTCTTAACCCGCCGCCAAACCAGGTAACAAAAATTATTTCATCGCTTTGCCAGGAACCGGGGCGGTTTTCATGAAGATTATGCGGTCCGAACCGGGGCCCGTATCTCCCATAATCTTCATTCTCCACATAGAACTCGGACAGCACCCTGGGGTTCTTATCATCTTTGATGTCCAGGATTCTGACAGCCTTCAGAGATTCTTCCCCGGGCAGTCCTTTCGCCTCATCCGTTACCACAAGCAGATTGCGCCGGGGAAGCGGAAGCCCTGTGTGGGTATGCCCTCCCCTTTCCGGACCCCAATTGATGCTGCCCGCCACTTGCGGATTTGAGATTTGGGATATATCCAAAATATACATTCCGGCATCCCACATCCCCAAATAAGCCCGGTCCTTGTGCACCATGGCATGATGGAGCTTGTACTTCAGTCCCTGGGGTTGATCCGGCTTTTCTCCCCCTGCCGTCCACAGGCCCGGATACCACCAACGCCCGACCTCTTGGGGATGGGCCGGATCCTTGATATCCACAATCAGCAGCATCCGGTCACTGAACCCTTCCGGCACCGCCGTGACAAAGATATAAGGCTCCTCCCCGCTATACCAGGTGCGGTGAACCCCTTGTCCGCCCACATGGTAATAGGCAATCTCCCGCGGGTTTTTCGGGTCCTGCAGACTATAGATTGAAAATCCGAGCCTTTCGGCAGGTTTCCCCGTACGGCATTCATAGTTGATAATCATCAGGTCATCCACAATTTGGACTTTTGAGCAAAGAGCGTTTTTGTAAGCCGGCATTTCCCCGCACACCAGGGGAAGAGAAGGATTGGTAACATCGACAATGATGGTACCGATCCCTGGAACCATGTTTCCCACGTACAAATAGTCTTTGTATTTCATAACCTGCATGGTTTTGCCATGCCCCTGAAGGCTGTTTTGTCCTATCAGTTTAAGCGCCATGTTCAGTCCCCCCTGCCTTTGCTTTCAACCTGGCCCTTGGCTTTATAAGTTTGTAATGTCCCAATACTGTACCCTTATTTTGTTGCCTCAACAGCGGCTTTTAAGATGGGTACAATATTTTTGCCGGCTTCGGCAATAATCTCCACCTTACCCTGTTCTTCATCGCCCTTCAGGGGTACGATGGGCAATCCGGTCTGTTCCGCCTTAGCCTGCAATTCCGGATCGTTTAAGGCCTGGAAGATTGCTTCCCGTAAGGCTATGGTAGCTTCTTCATCCATATTGGGCGGTCCAAAGAAACTTCTGTGCATCTCGAGCATATTGACGATTGCCTGCAAGGACGCCTTCCCTGTTTCATCTTGAACCGCTTCAAGGGCTGTCGGCACCTCCGGGTACTCCGGCATTCTTTCCGGCGCAATAATCAGGATAGGGCGCTTATCTCCTTCTTTAATCATGGTGACTGCATCCATAGCGGCTGTGATATGTCCGTCGCCGTCCCCTTTGACCACGGCCAGGGCCGTATCGGCATTCCCTTCGTAACCAGTGATTGCTTTAAGCCCGAAGCCAAGACTATTGGCGATGACCGCCATGGTGAAAAAGTCTTCATCCGTACCTTGAGTAGGGAACTTAAAGTCACGTCCTAAGTCAGCTATATCCTCTATGCTTTTAATACTGCTGTTTCCCCCAACCGTCAGTATCCTCGCCTCAGTGGAGGCTCTTCCGAGATAAGTGAATTGAGTTGCGTCATACTTCACCCCTTCACCCTCGGAAAGCTGGGATAAAATAATTGTAGGTATACTGGTAAAAGCAATGGTCAACCCGTCAGGTTTGGCGTTCCATAGATCGTTAATACCGATAACCCCGCCGGCACCTGTAATATTCTTGACAATAATATTTTTTGCCCCGGAATATTTCTGAATATATGGGACAATCATCCTGGCGTAGGTATCCATTCCCTTGCCGGCAGTGTTAGGTACAATCAGAGTAATCGTTTTTCCCTCATAAAAAAGTTTCTCTCCTCCCGCAGGAGCTGTGGAACCGGCAGAACTGCTGCAGCCTGCAATACTGCTGACTAACAACGCCACAACCATGAACACTACAAACCATTTAGATCTTTTTAGCATCGCTCTTGACCCTCCTAAATTTTACTCTTGGATTCTTTGATGAAGATCATTCCCCACACTGAACCTTTTTTCACCCGGATATCCCTTCCCACAGGCAAGCTTTCGATTCAATCCCGTCTGATCACCTCCCTATCGGAATAACAATGTCAGCAGCAAACCCTCGTACATCTCCCGCTGCAAAAGCAGAACAAACAATACATACAGCACGATTGTGTTTATAGCGGCGAAACACGCCGCGACATGCCACTTCATCTTAGTAATCAAGAGGAGATATCCGAGGACAAACACGCACATCGCCGGTATAAGCCCAATCAGAAGAATCAGGAGCAAGATGATCACCAGCCAGGATAACGCCACCCATTGTGAACCTCCGGCCTGCTTCTTCCCGCCCGTTACCCCAATGGTTTCCTTTTTCTCGTCTTCAATTGTTATCCCGCTTTGAGAAGATTTGAATAAATCGGCCGGATTGACATTCAAATCGAGTTTTGTATTCGTATTCTGGATGATGAACTGGAGCAGGATCAAGAACAACGATGCAATCGCCACGGGTACCGGTATCATCCTGGCCCTTGATCCATAATCAAAGGACACCACCAGAAAGCCAACAAATATCAGGAACAAGATAATCGCTACAATATTTTCCTGTGTCCTTTGACTCACTGCCCGCTTACTCACTTTCAGATTGCTCATCAGCTTGCCCCTCCTGTCGTAGCTGATTTCCGCCACCGCTTAATAAACGGGTAGGCGGTTGTAACGATAATGATAAGCAGCATGATAAATGTGACCGGTCTGGTAATAAAGAAGGTGTTTCCATAAAGGGTGAGAGATATATGCATATAGCGCTCTATCATCATGCCGAGAACCATCCCAATCACCAGATCCGCTCTTGAATACTTGTACTTATCCAGGAAATAACCGATAACCCCGAAAACCGCAGTAACAACTACATCCCCAAACCTTCCCCGGATCGAGTATGCCCCTATGAAGCAAACGGCCAGAATCACCGGGATCAGGATATTGTGGGGAAGCATCGTCAATTTGGTTAACTTTTGCGCTATCCCCAAACCTACTCCCGTCGTTAAAATATTGGCAAAAACGATAATCCAAACCATCGCAAAAACGACGCTTAAATTCGTGGTCAGCAATTCCCGGCCCGGTTGAATACCCATGGTAAGAAAGGCGGACAGAAGAATGGTCATGCTCTCTCCCCCCGGCACACCGAACCCCAGAGTGGGGATCAAGCCCCCGCCCTCGTTGGCTGCATTGGTGGCTTCCGGGGCAATAACGCCTTCAACCATGCCGGTACCGAACTTTTCCGGATGCTTGGATGTTTGCACCGCTTGTCCATAAGCCGCTATACCCCCTACACTGGCGCCGACCCCCGGCAGTACGCCAATAAAAAGCCCCAGGATGCTTGATGAAATGACTAAGCGCCAGTGCCTGAAAACGTCTTTAACCCCGTCCCAGACCGTACATTTATTTTCCACGGTGGACAGCTGGGCGATGGTTTCACCTTTAACATAGAGCTTAATCATCTGCGACACCGCGAACAAGCCGATTACCGCTACTGAAAAGTCGATTCCGTCGAGCAAAAAGAGCAGGTCAAAGGTATATCTGGCGGTGCTCGTCACAGGGTCCATTCCTATAAAGGAAATCAAAAGTCCCAGGCCGGCGGCGACCAATCCTTTGAGCACGGAACCCTCACTGAAGATGGCAATGATGGTAAGCCCCCACACCGCCATCATGAAATATTCCGAAGGGCCCAGGGCCAGCATAACGGCCCTCATAAAGGGCAGGGAAAAGGTCAGAAAAACCGCTCCGATAATTCCGCCGAGCAGGGAAGCCATCGCTGCCGCTCCTAAGGCCCGGGAACCTTCACCCCTTTGGGACATGGGATAGCCGTCAAAACAGATCGTCACACTTTTGGCGGCACCCGGAACATTAAATAAAATCCCGCTGATTGAACTCCCGAAAATTGTTGCGATGTGTGCTCCCAACAGCAGGGCCAAAGCTGCCGTAGGTTCCAGCCCGAAGGTAAACGGCAGGAGCAACGCCATGGCCACAATCCCGCCGAGCCCCGGCAGAAAGCCGATCACCAATCCGAACGCCACCCCGATTGTCATATACAGCATGGCTTGAAATGTAAAAAGTGATAAAAGCCCGTCCAGTGAAGCCTGTAACATAACATCCCTCCTTTTCTATTCTTCTTATAAGGCAACTAAAGGGAACACAATCTTAATGCAATCTTTAGGACAATCCATGCGACAGGCTCCACATAACCAGCATTCTTCCGGATATCTAACTACCGGCATTTTTGTCCTTTCATCCATAAAAATCAGATCTCCCGGGCAATTCTTTTCACAAAGACCACACCCATTGCAACGGATATAGTCGATTTTAACTGGCTGCACCCTGCACCCTCCTCTCTGGGCGTAACTCAATGAAACAGATCAATGAAACAAGTCTCTTCCGGAAGTCAGCTGTCGGCGGGAACATAATGAACCTGCAGCTCTCCGTCCCGGCAGGTCAGGTGAGTTGACTTATGCCACTCCGCCCGGGTCTCCGGATAATCGCGGCGATAATGTGACAAGCCAAAACGGCTTTCTGTCCTGGTCAGGGCCCCGAAAGCAATACCCTTGCTGATTAAAAGAAGATCTCTCAGCTCATGAATTCTCATCAGATCGTGTCCATTCTCTGCTTTAACCAGACCGAAGGTTTCCTGCAGCTTATTCAATTCCTGCCAGCCGGTTTTCAGACCTTCCGCCGACCGGTTGATGCTGAGATAATCGCTCATAATCTGACGCAGCTTGTCTTCCGCTTCCTGATAGGTGTAATCTCCCCTGCTTTGATAAGGGGCGTAGACGGTTTGTTTTAATTCGGCAATCTGTTCCGGGGAAGGTTCGGCCCCTTTCCTGTTCTGCAGCGCGTACTGAGCGGCCTCGGCCCCTGCCGATTGCCCGAAGCACATGGAGCCGGCCAAACTGCCGATTCCTACGGCGCAGGCCCCGCCGGCGAAAAGGCCGGGCAGGGTTGTGCGGCAGCACTCATCCACGAAAATTCCGCTGACCGAACCCAGGAAGGCAGGATGCTGCCCTTCGCTGATTTGTATTTCCATCAGGTCCACACCAGGGTCGATGCCCTTTTGTTCACAATAATCCATGAAGGTATTCTTATCCACGGGCAGCAGATGCTCAAGCAGGTGCTTTTTATCCTTTTCCGAAAGATGCCTGACATCAAAATAGCATGGCCCCCGGCCTTCCTGCTCCTCTATATAAGTCCCCCATGGCATGGCCCAGCGGGGTCCCTGCTCCCCTTTTTCGTGGTATGTAAAGACGTAGCGCTCGCCCTTGGCATTAACCAGGTGTCCCCCCATCCCGACCACAGCGTTCAAGGCGGAAGCGCTGAAATTCTTCGGCGTAATCGTATAGTTGACAAATTCAAGATTTTTTACCTCGCCGCCCGCCCGTAGGGTCATCGCCTGGGCGGTCCCGGTATTGTACGGACTATGCCAGGTATTGAAGGCCATTCCCGACGGATTTTCATACATTCTGGTCGCATTGCCTGTGGCCAGAACAACCACTTTGGCCTGAAACACATAAAAATCTCCCGTTCTGATGTGAAAACCAACCGCCCCCACCGCCTTGCCTTTCTTTACCAACAGATCGGTTATAGCGATTTGAGCATAAAGCTTTACCCCGGCCTGCTCTGCTCTCTTGGAAATCATCGGTTTCAAGGCTCGTCCGTCAAAATTGATAAAATAATCTCCCGGCTGGGCAAAGGAGCGGGTGCGGATATACTCTTTATGTCCGGGATCTTTCATGGGAATTCCCATTTCTTCCAATTCTTTGACCAGGGATTTGATCCTTCGCACAAAAACCTTGTCCGCAATCTTAATGTCGCTCAGGCCCTGGGTAAGACGCTTATACCATTGGAGAAAAACCTCAGGGGTATCCCAATCCGGACCGGACTCCAGGACTGCCAGAAAGTGATCGTTCCCCGCCGCGCCACAGCCGCTGCGATAAATTCCGCCCTTGTCCACCAGGGCCACTTCCTGACTGGTCTTGCGCGCCTCCAGGGCTGCCATTGTCCCTGCCGAACCGCCCCCTACCACTAAAACATCTGTTTTAATCCAGCATTCATTCTTCACACTCATTCTCCCCTTAGTTACCTTTCAATACATCATTGGACCGAGTCCCGGCGGGAACTCTCCACAACAGGTACGGCAAACTCCAGCCCGTGCTCCTTAAGGGCCTCCGGGGTCGGAAATCCTCCGGCATCACAGCCCAGCTCTCCATACCATGCTTTTCTGTCCATGGAAAACTGCTCCCGCGGGTATACCTGGCCTGCTCCAATCCCCGTAGTCAGTTTGTCCACGTGAACTCTTTCCGGCGGGACATCGTCACGTAAAGGAAGCAACCCTTCCCGAATGTTATAAGCCCGGGCCAGCAGCAAAATCCGCCTAGCGGTCAATGGCCAGTCCCCGGCCTGCAACTGCCAGTCCGTCACGGCATTCAGCAGCTTCAGATAAACCTCCGGTTTAATCATCCGCCTTTGCCAGGTGCAGGCCGTCAACAGGTCTGCCCAGGTCCGCTGTTGGGTATGATCCGCTTTTCCTCCGAAATGATGGGCAGGCCCCTTATCGGAAACGGCATATTGCAACCCCTGCTTATGATCGGCCTGGGGTGTAAAACAGGCAAATTCACGTCCCTTCACCTGCATGGCATAATGCTCGGAGCCGCCGCCGATCTTTGCGGCAGCCTTTTTTACCCCTTCCGCGAAGAGGGCTCCGATGCCTTCCCGCTTAAGAATCTTGTTCCAAAGAGCAAGGACGCCTTCCACATTCCCCCAGCTGAGATCAATCCCCTCAAGTTCTGCCTCAGGAAGCAACCCGTTTTCATAACACTCCATAGCAAAGCCGGTGATGTTGCCGAGAGAGGTACTGTCAAAGCCATACTCGTCCGCCCAGCGCGTCAGGTATACCATAGCATTCAAATCATTGACCAGAATTCCCGACCCCATGGTAGCCGCTGCTTCAAGATCCGGGCAGACCACATTTCCTGAAAATTCCCCTTCCCGCACCACGCCCAAAGGCATACAGCCCATTGGGCAGCCAAAACACCCCCTCGATCTGGCGCGGCACAGCCTTTCGTAGGCCAGTCCGCCGATCTTGTTGATCTCCGGCCAATGTCCTTCCCGGTAATTGGCCACATCCAGATGCCCTTCATCAGAATGGGGCATATTGGTCATGCTGCCCCCCCAGCGCATCAGATCATAGGTGCGCCTTATGGTTGTCCGGCTGTCTTTGAGTATTTTTTCCATTTCATTTCTAATCGGAATGGCCTGGGACGGATTATGTACAGGAAGGGCCATGGTTCCCCTCACGGCAACCGCCTTTAAATTCTTCGACCCCCAGACCGCCCCGCTGCCGCCCCTGGCGGCCGAACGAAACATCTCCTGCTGTATTGAAGCATAAGGAATCATCTCCTCTCCCGCGGGGCCGATGTTCAGTATCCTCACCCGGCTGTCTTTCAGTTCTTCTCTTAACTGTCTTTCCGCTGCGAAGGTGGTCAGTCCCCATAGGTGTGAGGCATCCCGGAACTGAACGGCACCGTCTTCGATCAGAAGATAGACCGGTCTTTCCGATCTGCCGGTGATCATCAGACCTTCCCACCCCGCCGCTCGGAGTTCCTGACCCCACTGTGCTCCGGTGATCGAGTAATTCAGGGTGTTGGTCTGAGGGGACTTGAACACGAGGCAGGTATGGGCTCCCCCGGGCGCTATGCCGGTAAGAGGCCCGGTTAACAAATAGAGCTCGGCTTCCGGTGCCAAAGGATCGATTCCCTTAGGTGTCCTCTCCCACAGCAAGCGGATTCCCAAGCCGCGCCCGCCAATAAAATCCCGGGCCCACTTCGGATCTATGGCATATTGTCCATGGGTTTGTGTGGTCAGATTCACTTCCATGATCCGGTGCGTAAAAACCATATCCATCCTCCTGAAGACTTTAACGGTCCAATACCTGACGTGCGATCACCAAGAACTCCTCGTCTTCAAGCCAGTTGCGTTTGGCGATCCCGGCAGCTTTGGTGCGCGCAACAATTTCCTGTACCTGCTCTTCATTGGCCTTTAACCCTGCCGCCTCAAGCTTCATCAGAACGGATTCCTTGCCGCTTTTCTTGCCCATGACGATTTTCATTTTTTGACCCACAAAATCCGGCATAAAAGGGAAAACAGCCGTCGGGTAATCTTCCAGAACTTTCATTCCCAAGCCAATCTCCCGGGTAAAAGGCAGCAGCCCGACCACCGGCTTGTTTTGGGCCAGGGTCTTGCCGGACATCCTTTGCACTTCCTGGGAAAGCTCACTCAGTTTCTGGAAGTTGAATTTGGGCAGCTCTATGCCATAGAGCAGCTTTAAGCCCAGAGCTATCTCTTCCAGAGCAGTATTGCCGGTCCGCTCACCCAAACCGTTGATGCAGCTGTGCACGACCTGCACACCTTCCTCCACCGCGGCGAAGGTCGTGGCTGTGCCCAGCCCGAAATCGTTGTGGGTATGAACTTCCAGGGGCAGAGCGATGGTTTCCCTGACCTGCCTGACCAGAAAACGCATGGCGGTGGGAGTGATCGAACCTGTGGTATCGACCACCGTTACCGAATCCGGTTTGGCTTGAGTTGTTACATTGGTCAGAAGCCGCTTGAGAAAAGGAAGTTCCGCTCTGGTCGTATCAAAGGGGAAATAGTTGACAAACAGCCCCTTTTCCTTGGCGTAATTGATGGTATTGACGACGGCTTCGGTCAGGCTTTCTTCCGTCCACTTACTGGCAAATTGATATTTAAGCTTCGGATAGCCGCTGGGCGCTTCCAGAACGATCCCATCTGCTCCGCAATCCACGGCCCGATCCACATCCTCCCGCATCGCCCGGCAGAATACCATAATCTTGGGTCCCAAATTGCGTTTGGCGATCTCCTCAATCGCTTGGGCATCATCTTTGGATACCGCCGGCATGCCGGCTTCAATCCGCTCAACTCCCACTTCGGCCAGCAATTCGGCAATTCTTACTTTATCCTCTTTGCTGAACACCACGCCGGGAGTCTGTTCCCCATCCCGCAGCGTCGCGTCGTGTATCTCAATCTTTTGGGGAAGGTGCAAATCCTTGACTACTTCTTCGTGGTAATTGTATTCGCTTACCCACCAATCCTTCGTCCACCACTTTCCGTTCACCGGAGTCCCTCCTTTGCTTTTTAGTTCGTCTTAATGACCGATAGTGGTTCTTTTCCTGCCAAAACCCGGACAATGCTCTCCGCCAAGATTTCACTGACGGCTCCCATTGCCCCTTCTGTATAGGCGCCCATATGCGGCGCTACAATAACATTGTCCAATTCAAAAAACGGTGACTGCCGGGGCGGCTCTGTGGCAAAGACATCCAAAGCGGCTCCCGCTATCCTTTTTTCCTTCAGCAGATCATAGAGGGCTGTTTCGTCAACCACGCCTCCTCTGCTGGTATTGATGAGAAAGGCTGTGGGGCGCATTTTTTCCAGCAAACTGCGGTCGATGATATTTTTTGTGCTCTCCAGGAGGGGCAAATGGACGGAAATATAATCCGCCTCGGACATAATTTCCTCCAAAGTCGCAGCCCTCACCCGGTATTCCTTTTCAAATTGACTGTGATGGACCAGGTCATAGCCCAAGATGTTCATATCAAATCCGCTCGCCCTGCGGATCACTCCTTTGCCGATCTGTCCCAGCCCTAAAACGCCCAGGGTTTTGCCGTAAACATCTTTGCCCATGACAGTGCCCCAGAAGCCGTCCCGCGTACGCTTATCCGCCGAAACAATCTGCCTGGCCAGACTAAGCATAAAGCCGAAGGCCAGATCGGCAACTGAATTGGCGTTGGTCCCGGGGGCGTTGGCTACGGTAATTCCCCTGGCGGCAGCCGCTTTTAAGTCAATGCTGTCCACACCGGTACCATGTTTGATGATCAGCTTCAGATTGGGGGCGGCTTCCAGGTCCTCGGCGTATACTTTGTTAATACCCACCACCCAGACATGAGCTTCAGCCAAAACAGCTTTAAAGTCCTCCCTTTCGCGCAGTCCGTTGGGAGGAATCATGACCAGCCGACAACCCTTCTTTTCTAAAATGCCGGCAGCTTGAGGCGAATATTTTGTAAATGTCGGAGAAGTTGATAATACCGTGTATTGAGCCACTGCCCATCCTTCTTTCTTCATTAGTCGTTTCTTCATTAGTCGGTTCTGCAAATCTGAGTTAAGGAACCTCCACCCGGGCTTTCGGGAAAAAGCAAAGCAACCGGAGCCGCTGGCCCCCCGGGTTGATGATTCGGTGCTCCGTTTCCATGGGGACAACGATTAAGTCATCTTTTAAAATATCTTTTTCCTGTTCTTCTACCCAAATTTTCCCCTGCCCTTCCAAAACAAAGATCACTTCTTCCACATCACAGTGGGTATGGGGCTGGCGCGCTCCCCCTTGGTGCTCAGGCAGAACCTCGACAACCCGGCAGGTGACCCCTTCTGTTCCCGTTACCGCGGCAGAAACCAGCTCCGCTATCCTTCTTCCTGTGGCCTGCTGAAATTTTGCTTCATTAATATTAACCAAAGTAAACACCTTTTCTGCCTCTTTCTGCTATTGCATACGCTCAAATACTTGTTGGGCCGCCGTGATGATTTCCCCACTGACCCGCTCCACCAGTTCCGCCGCTTTTTCCTCGCTGACGATATCCAGGTCCCCGTACCAGCCGGTAGGCGCTATCTGCCGGATATCTTTCAGAATAGGATAAACCGATTTGGAACGGCGTAAGGCGTCTACTTCTTTGGCCGCCTCATAAGGAGACGGGTTGGTCGCCCGCTCCAGTTTAAGCAGGTCGGGGCGGTAGGCCATAACCGGCAGCACTTCCAAGGCGCCCGCATGGGTCAGATCCGCCTCTCCTTTATAAAGCTGTTCCGTAATGTAGCAGGCCTGAGCAACAACACAGGTTACCCCGTATTCTTTCTGCAATTGAGAGGCCGCGTAATTGATGGAGGTTGTATTTCCCTCATGCCAGTTGACAAAAAGTATCTTTTGGACGCCGTGGTTGATGACGCTTACCGCCGTGTCCAAAAGCAGATTGACGTAAGTTTCCTGACGCAAAGTCAGGGTTCCGGCAAAAGATGCATGAAATGGCGTAACTCCGGTGTGACTGAAGGGAAGCAATAAACCGTCCAGCCCTGAGGCAACCTTGCGGGCAATGGCCATAATGCAGTAATGATCCGTGCCGCAGGGAAGGTGCGGGCCATGCTGTTCCACACTGCCGTTAGGTATTATGGCCAATTGGGACCGCCTGAGGATCGCTTCCGCTTCCGGCTGGGTTAACTCCAGCAAATAATTGTTCGTTTCGCTTGTCACTTTTCTCACTCCATTTAAGATTTTTTTCTTAAGACTTTTCCCATAGTTCCACCTAAGAAACCCCCGGCTGATACCCGAAAGCCGTAACACTGGACTGCCCTTATCTGGTATGAAGGCCCCGGAGCAGGGTGCGGGACTACCCGCACCCTTTACTTTTCGCTTCAGGGGCAATGAGCCTTAAGCGCTTGGATAAAGACGGGTCAGAACAAACTCATTGTGATTGAGCGCTTCGGCATCCGTTAAGCGTCCGCGGGCGGTTTTCACAAGGCATTCCATAACTTTATCGGCTGCTTCTTCAAGACTTAACTCTAAAGTCAGGACCCCGCTGATATCCACATCGATATGTTCCGCCATATGCTTGCAGGTATTGGGGTTGGCGGACATTTTGATGACCGGCTCGATGGGATTGCCGACAATATTGCCCTGGCCGGTAATAAAGATATGGAGTACAGCGCCGGCAGCCATCATGACGGTGATGCACTCAGCCGCAGCGGAGGACGTATCCATAAAGTAGCGGCCGGGACCCTGGGGTTCTTCGCAGGGCGCCAGCACCCCGACGATGGGTGTCTTGCCGGCTTTTTGAATGTTGCCGAAAGCCTTTTCTTCAATGGTGGTCAAGCCGCCGGCAATATTCCCCTGGGTGGGCTGGGTTCCCAGCAAATCCGCACCCTTGGATTCAATCAAATCCAGATAATCCTTATGAACTTTCAGGAACTTCCCGGCAAGTTCCGGGGTGGCAAAATGCCTGGCCAGTACATGTTCCGCGCCGGTTGTCTCCGGGGTTTCCCCAAAGATAATCGTTCCGCCCATCTCAACCAGACGGTCTCCGACCACGCCGGCAGTGGGATTTGAGGCCAGTCCTGTAGTCGTATCCGACTCGCCGCATTTGAAGCTGACGACGAGCTCTTTTAATTCACACTCAACCTTTTCTAAGGAGGTTGCATATTGTACATACTCCTGAGCTTGGCGGGAAACCCGTTCAATGGTTTTGAGGTCGCCGTATCCTTCAATCCCGAAATAGGCAACAGGTTTGCCTGTCTCCGCAATGCCGTCGGCAATCTTTTTCGCCCAGTTGGGTTCAATACCCACGACAATGGCGGCTGCCACATTAGGGTTGCGGCCGGTGCCGATCAGCGTTTGAAAATGCAGTTCCAGATCGGCACCGAATTGCAAACGGCCATAGGGATGAGGTACGGCCATCGTGCCTCTGATATTATGCTCAACGGCCAAACAGACGGCATTGGACAAATCATCCACAGGAATAATCAAGACATGATTGCGGATCCCAATCCGCCCGTTTTCTCTGCGGTACCCTAAAATCTTAGTTTCCATAATCCCACCTCGCAGTCTTAAGGTTATGGGTATGTACCCAATCGCCAATCTTGATATCCTGGATAACCGTGCCGACGCTCTCACTGTATTTGATGAGAGCTTCTCCTTTTTTGACTGCCCTTAAGGCGATTTTATGGCCAAGGGGAATGTCATGATTGGATGTTACCTGAAACTTTTTGCCTGAGTGCAACTCTACTCCCATGACGTCTTCTCCGGCTTTGATGTCTTCAATGGCCACACCGACATAATCGCCGTCTTCATGCACCAGGAATTTGTGCTTGCCCATACTCTTCCTCCTTAAAAATGATGTATTTAAACAAGAGCATTGTTTAAACCTACATTAAATATCGTATATAATATATAATATGTGGTATTACCATTAGTTTACCCCATTCTTCACATTTGTCAACCCAGTTTCGTCCCAAAATTCTGATTAATTTATAAAAAGGTGCCTCTTTTTAAAAGTGTCTCTTTTATATGCAGCAAGGTAACCGCACAAAAGCGATTACCTTGAAGTTTTATAAGAACAGAATCCTTCTGCCGTCAGCCTGTTGTTCTGTTTTCTTAGAGCAGCCCAACCCAATGATACCAGGTAAAGCAGGATATCACCTGCACGATAATGGCTACGAAAGTGTAAGAGGAAAGCAGCTTGATGGAATCTTTGGTTGTAAAATAGCCCAACCCCATCAAGGCCAGAAAGGGCATCATCATATAGGGGAAAAAGGCGACGGTATCGGCGCTCATAATGGACATAAGGGTGGGACCCAGCGCCGGCAGCTGCATGGAGTCAAAATAGGCCGCTACGGCAGGGGTAAAGGCTGCCGCCGCTGTTTTGCTTTCGACCAGAGGAATATGAGCGACAACGCCAACCAAATAGGTGATGGCCCCCATCAGCTGGGTGCTCATATCCGGCCTGATAAAGGAGCCCAGAAAAACTTTGCCGATCCAGGCCGCCACTCCCGTCTTGCCCAGCACCGTGCCGATGGTGATGGCCGCCCCGGAAAAAATAACGATGGGAAACTGAATCTTCTTCAATTGTTCTTTGCTGATCACGCCAAAGCCCGGAGCACAGAACAAAGCCGCGGAAAATATGGCTACGCCCCAGGAAGGAAGGTGATGCCAGCGGTCGGTGGCCCATAACCCCAGGGTGATGACTAAGTACAGCAAAGCCCGTTTTTCGACGATGGTCATGGGTCCTAAATTCATAAAGTCTTGATTGGCATTTTCCTTTTTCGCTGTTAAAACATAGTCTTCCGGTGGAAACAGCTTCCAGGCCACAAAAATAGCGATCAAGGTCGTAATGACGGTGGGAACACCGAACCAAAGAATCCATTGGGACCAAAAGATCTCGATCCCCAGCATTTCTTTAATAATTCCCGCCCCGAGGATATTTACCGCAATTCCTGTCAAGATGCCGAAGCCAAAGGTATTTCCGGCCAGGTAGGTTATAGACATGGCCAGTTTTCCTGTATTTGTCCCCTGCACATTCCCTTTGACAAACACTGCCGCAACGCCAATGGCAATGGGATAGATGATTAAAAGTCGCTCTACTCCGGCCGGCGTCAGAAATGACAGCAAAGCACCGACCAGAACAATAATCCCCATCATGGATTTAAAGGAAGTTCCTGAAAAACGCATGAGGCTGCAGGCGATTCTTTTGCCGATACCGGACTGCTCAACCGCCGTTCCAAAGACCAAGGCCGCAAAAATAAACCAAACAATGGCGTCCCCATACCCGGAAAATGCTTCCACCGGGGTGGCCGAGCCTGTAAAAACAAAAAAAGTGCTTAAAAGAACAGCGGTTATCTCCACAGGGTAGACCTCAAAAATCCACAGCACAATAGCCGTCATGGTCAGGGCCAAAGCCATGCGCCCTTGGGGTCCCAGCCCTTCTCCCAGAAACCAGACCAGGATACCGAGGATAATTGCTCCGATCAATGCATAAACTTTTGTCTTTGTATCATTTTGTACTTTTACAACTATATCATTTTGCTCTTTCACAACAGGATCAAGGTTATCCATCTTCCATTACCTCCCATTCCATGCCTTTTACAATAAGGCATCCAACGAATAAGCACCCGGGCCCAATACAAACAGCACCAGGCAAATGGCTAAAGTACCCAGGGGTAAATCCATCCCGTCAAAAATTGCATGAGTATCCATATACTTTGCCCATGCAGCAACGATCATTTCCAGAGCAAGCAGCAAAGCAATCCATTGGGTCATAAAGCCCAGCACTAAAAGCGGCACCGCAATCAACTGGCTCCATGAAGTGATGTAAGAGGCCAGCAAAGGAAAGGGAATGCCGCGTTCGGCAAAGCGTTCGGCCGAGCCACGAAATTTTTGTTTTCCGAAGGATTTAAACCAGCCGTGGGAGGCAAAGACGATGGCGGCCAGGATACGAACGATCACCAGGGTCAAGTCGGAGAAACCTTGTACAAATGAGAAAAAATGCACTAAAGCAGACATGCAAAACGACCTCCTTGCTCCTTATCAATTTGCCTTCTGTCGATACTGACATATTACCCTGATATACTACGAATACGAATACCGGTTCAGCTTTAAATCCTTGTGCATTTGCCTTGGAGCGTTTTCACAGATCCGATTGTGCCCAGACCTCCCTCCTCTTAGCGAAGAAAGATTCAAATCCATCTTCTGACCTTTTTTCCGGGATATCGTTCATCGCAATATATCATATATAATATATCATATATAATATATTATATATGATATATTGGTTTATGCTCTTTGTCAACGTAAAATTCGAAAAAATGCAACCTTTCAGAAAACGGCTGTCAGGCCTGATATGCAAAAAGCTTATTCCAAAAAAAGGCTTATTCCAAGATACCGCCGGCAATCTTAGCATAAGCCTCTAAAGGTTTCCCTCTTTTAATTTTCCTACTGATTAAGAGAATGTTTAAGTACGATTCATTAAGCTGCATTTGGAGATAGCTGATTACCCGAATTATGAGTCCAAGGTCTCTTTGCGCTGCAGCTTTCGATAGATGGTCCGGCGGTTAATCCCCAGCTGTTCTGCGGCCGCGCTGATATTGCCATCCACAGAGTCCAGCACCCGTTCAATCATTTTTTGTTCAGCCAGAGCCAGCAGTCCGAATTTGTTTTCATGTTCCATAGCTTCCTCTACGATCTCTTCGGTGGTGTTATTCAGGTAGTAATCCTGTATTTTCTCAGGTAAATGTTCAAGCAAAAGTGAAGACTGCTTATCGAGCATGATTACCGCGTGCTCCATGGCATGCTCCAGCTCACGCACATTGCCCCGCCATTTATAACTGAGCAGGGCATTGATAAATGACCAGTCCATTTCAATAGAAGAGCGGGAATATCTTTTCTCCAGCCGTTGAATGAATTCTTCAGCCAGGAGTATTATATCTTCCTTGCGTTCTCTGAGCGGCGGAAGCTCAACTATGAAAGTGCTGATACGATAGTACAGGTCCTCACGGAATAAGCTTTCATCAGCCTGCTGCAGTAAATCGGTTTTGGTAGCGGAAATCAAGCGCACATTGACTGGAACTTCTTTCGTGCTTCCGATCTTCTGGACTTTTCCGGTTGACAAGACTCTCAGGAGTTTAATCTGGTCCTTCAATGGCATACTTTCAATTTCGTCCAGAAAAAGTGTCCCTCCTGACGCAGCTTCTATTTTTCCGACCTTGCCGCCTTTCGAAGCACCCGTGAAAGCTCCTTCCTCATAGCCAAAAAGCTCACTTTCCACCAGTTCTCCCGGGATCGCCCCGCAGTTTATCGCGATAAACGGACCGCCGCTGCGGCTGCTTGCGTTATGAATCGCCTGAGCAAACATTTCCTTGCCTGTTCCGCTTTCTCCATAAATCATAACCGGCACATACGTATCCGCGATTTTCTCGGCTGTATTTTTTGCTTTCTGAATTAAAGGGCTTTTTCCTTTAATATGATTGAATGTATACAGATCATTTTGGGCTTTCATGAATACCGGCAGGGATTTTTTCCGTCCCTGCCCGGTATTCTGTTTTTTTCTGATTTCAAATAGATCCACCATTTTTTCATTACAAAAATTGATCGTTTCTTTTTTGCTGCCCAGGGCTATCCCTTGCGGAAGGCAATTCATAATCTGCTCCAGTTGTCTTTCATGCCCGAACGCAAGCGGCCAGTATAGATAGTCGAATATTTTGGCAATCAAGGAAACCATATGAAACGCCTGCAGGCTTAATTCCGGATAATGATACAAAAGAACTACATCCCCGATCAACTCATTTTTTTCATTATGAATTGGCGCCGAGGCCCCGTGTATTTCTCCGAAATTTTTCCTGACATAGGTCTGGCGGTAATAAAAAGGCTGAAATATGACAGCGGGTTTATCTTCGTAAAGGACGATGCTGGAGCTGGTTGTTCCACTGTTCTTCTCCGAACAATCCATTAAAGTAAGTGTGGACTGGCCCAGAAGCTGGCAGATTCCGTCTCTGGTCTGCAGTTTAAATAAAAAGTCACTTAAATCAAAAATTTCAAAGACGCTTTGCAGATAAAACTCATATTTCTTCACGGTATTCAGGAAAAACTCTTTCTGCTTTGGGTTTTCCACGACGGAGAGTGTTAGGTCATAAGGATCAAGCCCGTAAGCTCTGCATCGTTTCCAAGAATCGAGATATTCCTGGGGAACGACAGAGTTGTCTACTTCCCGGCCTTCCTGAAAACGGTTCCATTGATCGTTCACCTTGGTAAAATATCGGGAATTGACTTCGCCGGATTGGATCATCTGTAATAAATCATACATCTGCATAATTTTCTTACTCCTTTTCTCCAATATTTTACAAAATATTTCCAAATATTATAGCATACTACAGTCATTCATGTGACAATTACTACTTTCACAAGCGAGGTTTGTACTTTTTGCCACACTTCGTTCATCATATATCTTAACTGCATCTCGGCGCAGAGCCCTGAATCCGCCTCAAAATCCGTCTCGTTAAATATGTGGCACAGGTTTTGCATATTTAACGAGACGGAAAGGGGGCGTGATGATTTATTGTAAAAATACAACTGGAGGTGATATCGTCTTATTTCACCATATATCGTACTTTTTCACAATATCATAAAACAATCACGAACACCATTATTAACTCCATTTTTTGTTATTATCATCCTATTTTTTATTATTAAGGAGGCTAAAAGATGTCAGAAAAAGATGGGAAAACCAATAGTAAAAACCTTTCCCGAAGAGATTTTTTACGCAATACCGGTATACTTGCAGGAGGTGCTGTTCTTGGTACAGGTCTCTTAGCCGGATGCTCGGAAGGTGCAGCAAAAGATACTCCAGCTCCGGCTGGTGAGGCGTGGGATTATGAGGCCGACGTCATCGTCTGCGGTACGGGCCCGGCCGGCCTCGCCTGCGCAGCGGCGGCAGCCGAAGCCGGGGTGAGCGTCATCGCCATTGATTCCAATGACAAGATAGGCGGCAAGGGCATCCTGGCGGGCGGCAACCTGGGTATCGGCGGCGGCACCCGGATGCAGATCGCAGCCGGTTTCGAGGAAACAGCGGAAATTATCTATGAGGACCGCACCGTCCCCAACCTGCGTACCGACAAGACCATGGTCGTTGAGACCGTGGATGGCCGCGAAGTGGAGATGGGCCAATGGCGCAAAATCTCAGGCGCTGAAGATGGCGAGGGCATGGCCCGTGCTTTCGCGGACAACAGCCTGGACACCTGGAACTGGCTCGACATTATGGGCGTTCCATTTATTAAGGCCAATGTCAGTCAGATGGCGGCAGTCTATCGCGGTTCGCGCTACTACACTACCACAAGCCCCCGTCTCGTGGATCGCGAGAATGGCAAAGACGGCGACATGCAGGCAGGCGGCGCCGGTCTGTGCTGGCCGATCTATGACACGGCGGTGGACAACGGCGCCCAGTTTATCCTGAGCTGCAAGATGACCAAGATCCTGCGTGCCGAGGGCGACCGTGCCGGCCGCGTCATCGGTATCGAGGCCACCCTTGACGGCAAGACCGTCCGCATGAAAGGCAACAAAGCTGTCTTCCTCGGCACCGGCAGCTGGAAGGGCTCCACGAAACTCAAACAGCTCTTCCTCCCCTGGCTCACCAAATACCCGCATATCAGCGGCGAGCCCTATGTGTGGAATGACGGCAACGGCATCGAAGCTGCCCTCGACGCCGGAGCATCGCTGTCCACTGACCGCGGCAGCGACTGGCACGGCTGGCACCGCCACCCCGGCACACTCTGGCACAGCATCAAAATGCCCTTCGGCCTGCCCGGCACCGCCGAACCTCTCGACAGTGAGTGCATATACGTCAACACCGAGGGTAAGCGCTTTATGAATGAAGAGATCGGCGAAGACAACCCGGCCTGGGTAGGCGGCTCGAAACCTTTCTATTTCGCTCAGCTTTGCGCCGCCCAGACCACGGATAAGGACGGCCCGGTGGTCTGGATTATTCTCGACGAGGCCTCCCGGGCCAAACAAGAACTTAAGTTCATTGTCGGTGAGACCGTCGAGGACTTCATGTACGGCACCGCCGACACACTTGAAGAGCTGGCAGCCGCCATTAAAGTGCCTGCCGATGCTTTGGTGGCCTCAGTGACCCGCTATAACGAGCTCGTGGACAAAGGTGCGGATGAAGATTTTGCGAAGAGACACCTTAACGCTAAGATCGCTGCCCCACCCTTCCACGCTGTTAAATGGGGGATCCAGAAGCACAACACCCTGGGCGGCGTGACCATCAACGCCAAGGCTCAGGTGGTCGACTGGGATCTGGAGCCCATCCCCGGCCTATATGCTGCCGGCGAAAGCGCGGGCAACATGGATCTCATCGGCCTGGCCAAACCCATCGTGTTTGGGCGCATTGCCGGCATGACCATTGCACATGAGGAGTAGGGTCCCCATGAAGATGACATCTGTAAAGAAAGTACCTGCTACCAAGACCATCGGCGTGGTTATGATTGTGATCATGCTGTTTGCCCTGACTGCCCTCGTCTTCGGCTGTGTGCCCAGCACCGAAACAGGCGCCAAGGGCAACTCCCCGGAAGCTCCGGCGAATGACCCGTATGCTGTCTCGTTCACCTGGGAGACCAATGCTGATTGCAGCGTGTGTCACCAAAAGGAACACAATTCCTTTGCCGATGCCACCACAAAGGCAGGGGTTCATTCCACCCTCCCCTGCTCGACCTGCCATACGGACAGCGCCCTTTCCACCGTTCACAAAGAGGTAACGAGCGCCTCAAAGACACCGATCCGACTGAGGTCAACGAAGGTTGAACAGGCTACCTGCCTGAACTGCCACGAAAACCTTGAGAGCCTTGCGCAAAAATCAGCCGGCACAACTGTTCTTACCGATGCCAAAGGTACGGTTGTCAATCCGCATGCACTGCCCGAAACCAGCGACCACGCTATCATTTCCTGTGTTAGCTGCCATAAGATGCATACCGCTGAAGCAGTGGAGAAAACTGCGCAGGATCTTTGTATAAGCTGCCATCACGAAAAGGTTTTCACATGCTACACCTGTCACGATTGATCTAAGCGCCCTAGAGCACGGGGTCCCACACGGACTCTCGTGCTCTCGCAGTCTCTCGTGCTCTAACAACGCTGCAGATGCGCTTTGGTGATTTCTGCAAAGCTTAATTTAGTCCGGTGTATCTTTAAATAAATCGTATACCTTTAAGGCAAAGTAAACACAAAGTAAACAGCTATCCGGAATTCATAATTATCCAAGGACTCAGGAAGCTTCCTTTGTGGAGATACCACAAAGGTTCAGCCCATTTTTTGTCTAGCCTCATTGGCCTTCAACATTTTACCGATACCACTGGCACTCTGGATAATCTGACGGATAAAAGAGGCTTATTCCAAGATACCAGACGGCAATCTTAGAATAAGCCTCTAAAGGTTTCCCTCTTTTAATTTTCCTACTGATTAAGAGAATGTTTTAAATACGATTCCAAACCTGCCCGGGTTTGAGTGGCAACGATATCCCCCGCCTTCTCTGCCTGGCCGGCTTTGATCGCCTCAACAATATCCTGATGCTCCTGAAAGGATTCCATCAAGCGTGAGTAGTCATAGCTGAAAACCGCCCGCGCCCGGTCCGTCCTGACAGTAATAGAGTCAATCAGCTTTGTCAGCTGCTCATTGCCGCAAGATTCATAAATCGTCTCATGAAATTCACGGTTCAATACACCATAACGCTTCGAATCTTCCTGATCCACGCATTCCTGCATTTTTGCCAAAATATCTTCGAGTTTTGCTATAAATTCCGGAGTTACTTGTTTCGTTGCACATTTTGTCGCCTCAGACTCCAGGATAACCCTTATTTCAGTGAACTCGCGAAAATCTTTTTCTGACAAACGGCTGACCACAGCTTCAGTATGAGCGGTCAGATCGATTAATCCTTCCGCCGCTAATTGCTTGATGGCTTCGCGAACCGGACTCGGGCTTACGCCGAGGTCGCTGGCCACTTTACTCAGAACAATTTTCTCACCGGTTTTAATATCGCCGGATACAATAGCTTCCCGAAGGGTGCTATAGATCATTTCGGTTTTTGTTCTCCAATTAATTTGCGTATTCATAATTGGCATTTTTCCACCTCAATTCATCAATTAAAAGCTATGCAATATATTATATATGATTAATGGCGTTATTCCAACTTCTTTTATATAACTAATTCATCTTAAGATTTCCTTTAGGATCCATCTTGAGATAATTATTTACTCATATAGTTGCCCGTCCAATCCGCTTTTTGCTTATCTAGATCCTTTTTCAATCCGGTAGTATAATCATATTATTGAGCTTTATTTAAACCCTATCCTCTTAAACCGCAATCATGATACCAGCCACCCTAAAATAACCATAGAAGGAACATCAGACAATGGATAAAGCAAAGCTAATCGACCTCATTAAGACTAACCCCAATGCCCTGGTCTATATCCCCAATCCCAGTGATGAGTTAAAGTTATTGGCCGTGCAGAAAAACGGCCTGGCCTTGAAGCATATTGAGCATCCCACCCCGGAGATGCAGGAGCTGGCCCTGGCCAATAACAGCCGGGCCATTCAATTTATCGATAACCCTACGGAAGAGATGATGAACAAGGCCATCCAGGATAGCTGGGTTAATTTAGAGTATCTTCAACACCCCAGTGAAACCATCATCAAATTGGCTATCACTCAAGCCGGCTGGGCGATTAAGTACGTTAAGCATCCCAGTGAAGAACTGCAGCTCCTGGCAGTGCGCAGGCATTACGACTCGATCAAATTCATCAAAGACCCTTGCCCCAAGGCCCAGGAGGAAGCTGTCCGCATCAACTATGACGCTTTAAGATATATTGATTCTCCCACTCCCCAGGCTGAGCTGCTGGCGATCAGAAATCATGAAAGCGCTATCGCCTTTGTCAAGGATTTGAGCAAAGAAAAAATCCTTCAATTCCTGGGCGTCAATTTTCTCGTGATTAAATATGTGCGGAACGACATCACCAAGGCCGAACTGGAACAAGTCCTCAAGGAGACTTTGGGCCAGGAAGATGTTGATGAAAAATATGTACGGGATTTTCTCAATTCCAGTACCATCCACAAAAACAGCGGCCAGATGTCCCTGGATAAGATCATGTTTATTTATCACTATGGCAGTAGAAAAGCAAAAAAAGTAGCTGTAGATGAAAAACTGAAGATATAGGAGATGGAGCACTTATGAATTACACCGACACCTTAAAAAGTGTTGACTTAGTTCTGGCCACGGGAGAGGTCCCTTTGATCATCGGGGAAAGCGGCATCGGCAAAACAGCCTTAGCCAAGGAACTGGCTCAGCAAAACCAGTGGAGCCTGGTGATTATCAACGGAAATCTCCTCAAAGAAGGTGAAATCGGCGGCCTGCCAACCATAGAATCCTACGTCTTTAGCGGGCCTGAGGCGGTTAATCCCCTGGCCGCAACAGCAGCAAAAACCGTTGGAAATGAGCAGGGCATTCTCCAGGAAAAGAAAAGCACGGTCTATGCCGTTCATCATAAACTGCGGGAGATCGACGAAGCCATCGCGCGTGGCCAAACCGTCCTCTTGTTTATTGACGAGATCAACCGCTGTGAACATACGGTCCAGCAGGAACTGATGAATCTCATCCTTAACCGGGAAATCAACGGCTATATCTTACCTGAAGGAGTTAAAATCCTGGCCGCCATGAATCCTTCCAGCAAATACGGCTCAGATTTCGATTATCAGGTGGTGGATATGGATGCCGCCCAGGAAAACCGCTTTGTCTGGCTTTTCATGAAGCCTGATCATAAACAGTGGATCGATTGGGCCATCGGGGCCGGAATTGAGCCCAAGGTGATTGAATTTATTTCCACCTTCCCTGACTATCTGCACAAGATCAACGAAGATGATCTCAGGGCCACCCCACGCAGCTATGAGCGGATATCCAGCAGTTATAAGATCTATCAGGAGAACAAGGACTCCATTCCCCGCTCCGTGTTCTTGAATGTAGTCAAAGGCAATGTGGGACGGGTAATCGCCGAGGAATTTGTCAACTTTGCCGAAGCCGATTATTCCCCTCTCATCGCTTATGACGACATTTTTTCCGGGACTTCCCTGCCGGAATCTCTCCGGGACAAGGTCAAAGAAGAAAGCCATACCCGGCTTTATCTCTCCGCCAGGAATATTCTCCAAACCCTGGAATCTCATCTTAGCAAGACTCCCGCCAATGCTCCTGACCATGCCCAGTCCTCTATGGATAGACTGGTGGCGTTTTTAAAACTTTACCCAGTAGATTTAAAGATCGGCATTATGAAGGATATTAGAAGCAGCTACCCGGAAATCTATCGGCAAGCCATTGAAAATGAAGGCTTTGTTGATTCCTATTTCGAATCCTATGGTTCCCTCAGGTGATCCTTATGATGAGTGAATTTGAGAACCAGGTTCAGGAGCTTTATGCACAAGCAACCCTGATTATGGAGGAATTTTATCGCTCCCAACGCCAGGGACATCAGGCGGTCATTCACATTCCCCAGGAATTCAAGGATGAGTTCTTCAGCCTTGTGGATCAAGTCAATCTCAGTCTGCTGGAAGATAAGGACAATTTCTACAGCTATTTTTTAATGCAAATGTCCCGGGAAATCCGCTTTGATATCACCAGCCCTACAGGCGTGAATTTCCAAGGGGCACACTATGTGATCCATTTTAACCCCATGCTTTTCCTGAATCTCAATCTCCAGCAGATGGCAAGCACCATCAAGCATGAAATACTCCATATCCTCTCCGGGCATTTATGGCGGGCCAAGGCACTGCAAGGCCGCTACAGCACTTTAGCCATCAATATGGCCATGAATATCGTGGTCAATACCTATTTGGATTATCTTCCTCCCTATTCCGTTACCTTGGAATGGGTTAATGTCCATTATGCTTTAAAGCTCCTCCCTTTTAAGCCTTTCGAATATTACGTGGAGGAGATTCAAGCCGCCCTGGACTTGCTGGCCGCTGATGAGGCTGCGGAAGATCAACGGGATGGGGATGAGGCGAATGAGTCTGATAAGTCTAAGGATGCTGAAAAGCCCAAGGAACCTGATCAGAACAATGATGAAAGTCAAATAAAAACAGCTTATGATCCGGAGAGAACCCATGACCTTTGGCAAGAGTCCAGTGCTGCCGATGAACAAACCCTTCAGGAATTTACAGAGAAGTTTATCGCTCATGCCCAGAAAGGCAGCCTTCCCGGTTATCTGGAAAACATGCTCTCCTCCTTGAGAAACAGCCAGGGAGAGCTGCCCTGGAATCTCTATCTTAAACGGTTGATGGGAACGGTTCCCAGCGACATTAAAAAAACGGTCACCCGCCGCAATAGAAGACAGCCTGAACGCTTGGATTTAAGAGGCCAACTGAGAAGTCATCAAGCCAAAATTCTCGTCGCCCTGGATATCAGCGGCAGCATCAGCGATCAGGAATTTAACCAAGCCATCAAAGAAGTTCTGGCCATGGTGAAGAATTACAATCATGAAATCATCATCGTGGAATGCGACAGTGAAATCAGGCGGACATATAAGATTAAAACGGTCCGGGATGTTCAGGAGCGGCTCAAAATCCGCGGCGGCACCCGCTTTACCCCGGTTTTTGAGTATGCTAATGAGCATAAGATCAACTTATTAATCTATTTTACCGATGGCCAAGGTGAAGAAAAGCTCCAGACCATCCCCCGGGGATATAAGACCCTCTGGGTCATTTCCGGGAGAGGGAAAGAGCTTTCCTTAGCCAAACCTTATGGCGCGGTGAAGAAGCTGAAGCAGATGGCAGTCAAAGATGATACCCTGAAGATGAGTGATGTGAAGACGGAAGGGTTCTCTATGCAGGATCAGGAGCGGTTGGATTGAACCTCAATCTGACAGATCTTCATTGCCTGCAGGGCATTTTGATGCCCTGCCAAAGTCGCACCTGCACAACAGGATGAGTCAACAACAATTGGAATCTCCGGCATTTTTGCTTTCAAAATCATGGCATTGGCAATAACACAGATATCCGTACAAAGGCCGATCAGCTCGATAGACTGTATTTCCTTCATCCCTGCCATCAATTCAGCAAGCTCGATTGAACCGAAAGAAGGCTTTTCAATCACCTGGCAGCCGCTTACATACACCCTTGGGGAGATTGCCCAGCCGGGAGTCCCTTTTATGCAATGCTCGACAGGCAGCCTTTGCCCTTCCTGGGTCTGAAGGTAGGCCTCAGTATGGGTGTCCTGGGTATAAATGACTGTGTCACCGGCAGCTAAATAGCTGTCAATCTTCTCTTTCACTTTATCAACGATGTTTACCGCTTCCTCCGTACCAAGGGCTCCATCAATAAAATCATTCTGCATGTCAATTACTATTAGAACCTTCATTCTTTAACTCCTCCCTATTCATTACTTTTTCTAAGATTACTTTTTCGCAAAAGTATTTGCAAGCTCTGACAAGCCCATTATACCATCTTGCCTCTTCCCCTGAGTGCCCCACTTTAAAATACTTAATCCAATTTAAGTCCGCTCAACACCCCTTTTTCCTTAAACTCAAAAACCGCTGACCAAGATCAAGAAAAGCCCCAGACCATCCCCCGGAGGCATAAGACCCTCTGGATCCTATCCGGGAGAGGAAAAGAGCTTTCCTTAGCCAAACCTTATGGTGCGTTAAAGAAGCTGAAGAAGATGGAAGTCAAAGATATACCCTGAAGATGAGTGATGTGCAAACAGCAGATTTTCCATGCTGGATCAGGAGCGGCCGGACAGTTGAGCCTCATGGCCGGTTTTACCCTGCGGACGCTGGCCCGGCTTGAGCAGCAGGGTGACCAGCATCCCGCTAATGATCAAGGCGCTGCCTGAGATTTGCTTCATCCCGATCACATCACCGACAAGGAGCCAGCCAAAAACGCCGGCGAATACCGGCTCCAAAACGAAGATCAACGCTGCCGTCGTGGCTGTTAAATAGCCCTGAGCCCAATTCTGTACAGCAGTATTGACCGCCGTGCCAAAAAGAATAGCGAAAAGAACCAACCCCAGCAAGGCGGGTGTAAATTGGGCTGGAGACAATCCGGGTTCGGTGAACATAGCCAGGACCAGGGAAAAAAGTGCTGTGACGCCAATTTGGATAATGGCCAGGACCATCGGATCATGTTTGCTGGCAAAGCGGCTGATTAAAACCATACTGACAGCAAAGAAAACGGCTCCTACAAAAACCAGGAGGTCACCAAAGCCGATGGTAAAATCTCTTTCCAGGCTTAACAGGGCAAGGCCTGCGGTAGCCAGGAACACCCCAAGGATCATATTGTATCTTGGCAGAGTCTTGCACAAAAAAGATTCCATAACCGGTACCAATACCACATAGAGTCCCGCCAAAAAGCCGGCTTTGGAGGCCGACGTGTAATTGAGACCCATGGTCTGCAAAACATAACCACAGGCTATGGCTAAACCAATGATCACCCCTGCCTGCAGGGTTTGCTTCGGAATATGCCTCAGGCGCTTATGGAAGCAGAGCGCTAAGACAAGAAAAGCTCCGGCAAAGCGCAAAAAGGTATAGTAATTAGGGGTAATGTCCGCCATGATCAGCTTACTGACGGCAAAGCTGGCCCCCCACAGAATGGTTACGATGAGTATACCCAGCTCAGGTTTATATTTCATATATACGCTCTGCCTTTCATCGAATAATGGGGGAACTAAAAGAGAAAAACCTTACAAAGCACCTTACAATGGATATGGTATCTTACCCTATCCATTTTGTCTGTATCGTTTTTCAGGGAAGGGATATCGGCAAAACCTTGAGCTAGTTATCACATGAAACAAGCCCAGCCTAAAGCAGGCTCGGCTCGGCGGAGAATCGGCAGACCCGTAAAAGCGGTCTGAAGGTTAAACCGTTTTATAGACGGTGTATCCCAGTCTGGTCAGGATCTTCCTGAAGTAATCCAAAAAAACAGTGTAATTTTTGGTCAGCTTATAGCGGGTATTCTCAATGTAACCAAACTGAGCCGCTAAATAAATATCGTCAATCCGCACCGGCTTCATCAAATTATGTTTAACATAGATATCGTCGGCCACCATAAAGCGCGGGAGAAGTGACACATAGGGGCCGTTGATGATCATCTTTTTCAAGGTGTTTAAATTGCTGACCTGGGATTCCACCTTGGGCATGGAGAAAGCCAGAATATCCTTAGCCCAATCACTGTTCGGGGTAGCGAAGTCATCCCCCAGTGCAATATAAGGCTGACTCAGCATTTGCTCCAAGGACACGCTCCCTTGCTCCCAAAAAGGAGAATGCTGACCAATATAGAGTACATACTCATCTTCAAAGAGGGGGGTGTACTTGAGATCGGCTGTGAGCAATTTGGGGATGTAGGCTACTATCCCTAAAACCGAACTCCCTGAGGCAACACGGGGATAGATCGCTTCACCCTCTAAAGATGCCACAGCTACCTTACAAAATACTTTGTCAGCCTCCATCTCCAAAAGCACCTGAGGCAGGATTTCTTCGCAGATACTCAACACGACGGCAATATTAATGGTCTCACAATATGAACTATTGCTGGCCAGCAGTTCAATTTCTTCAACCATGGCAAATATTGTATCTGCTCTATCCATAATTTCCATACAGATATCCGTGGGGGTGCAGCCACGGTTGGAACGGTTTAAAAGCTTGACACCCAGTTCTTTTTCTAAACCGGTAATGGCTGCGCTGAAGGAAGGCTGAGAGATAAAGTTCTCCCGTGCTGCAATAGACAAGGATCGGTAACGAATCGCTTCTTTTAAATAATGCAACTGTTCCAGCTTCATAATGATCGCTCCTTCTGGTCGGGACATTGATTAGGAAGTAAAATTCACAAGGCGCACTTGTACTAACTATATCATAATAGCGCATCCATTATGAAAAAATCTATAGCTGACAGGAGCGGCTTCCGGCGATGATAAAAAGGGATTGTCTTGCTACAAAACAATCCCAGGAGCTGATTTTTTAAAAGTGCTTAAGATGCACCCTTTCAGCGAATAAGATGCTGAAAGATCCGCTGCTCAAGCTGCTCCACCGGGGTTTCTATCAGCTTCCCGTCAATGGCGGCATACACTCCTTGGCCGGGATGATTTTCCTTTAAGCGGATGGTTCTGGCCGTGACAAAGGAGTCCATTTTCAGCTTCCGGATCTTCCCGGAAAGTGCCGCGAACAATTCTCTTGAACCTTGAGCCGTACATTTATCACAGGTACACAGAGTAAGCTCATGGGTTACAAAAGCGGAATCCGCCATTCTACGGTCATGTTTGGCAACAGGTTCCCTTTTCACAGCTTCATAATGGGTGTGCAGCAATTTGTGGGCCAGGGGTGAATTGGCTTCTCCGTAATACTCATCATAAAGGCGCAGGATATCGGGGTTTTCCTGAGATTTGCGATACCGGGAGGTTTGATCGATATTGACGAGAACCTGCTGCCGCTTCTCCAGAGTATCGATCTTCTCCGGCACCGGATGTCCCGCTCCGCAGATACAGCCCCCCGGGCAGGCCATCACTTCGATCAGATCATAGCCTACTTCCATACCTTCAATGATCTTCTCCAGAATCGGCTCAACATTGTGCAGTCCGCTGATCACCGCTACATTGACCTTCTTGCCTTTGGCTTCCACGGCAGCCTCTTTGATCCCCTGGAGTCCGCGCACTTCCTGATAATCCAGCTGGTCTGTCAAGACCTCCCCGGTCAGTTTCTCCACCGCCATCCGCAGGGCCGCTTCCGCCACGCCCCCTGAGGCCCCAAAGAGAATCCCCGCCCCGGATACCCGTTTATAGGGTTCGCAGAAATCCTGAGGCTCCACATCGGCGGGCTCGATCAACTTAATATCCGCCATTTCCAGCATTTCGGTAGAGGTCAACACAGCATCCACATCCCGGATTCCCTCTGACCTGAACTCCGGTCGGGCTGCCTCATACTTTTTGGCTATGCAAGGAACAATGGAAACCACATAAAGATCCTTGGGGTCGATTTCCGTCAGTTCCGTAAAGTGATTTTTCACCGTAGCTCCCATCATCATCTGGGGGGATTTGCAGCTGGAGAGATAGGGAATGATTTCCGGATAGCGGCGCTCCACGAAATTGACCCAGCCCGGACAACAGGAGGTGAACTGGGGGATCGGCTTATGGCTTTGCAGGCGGGTTAAAAATTCTGTGGTTTCTTCCACAATGGTCAAATCCGCCGCAAAGGTAAAATCAAAAACTTTATCAAAGCCGATCTTTTTCAGAAGTCCGGCAATAAACCGGGAAGCCTCCTGATAGGAAACCCCATACTGGGAAGAGACCACACTGCGCACTGCCGGAGCCACAAACGCTACGGTCGTTTTGCCCGGATCATTGATGGCTCTGAATACCCTGCCGATTTCACTGCGGTAATCCAAAGCGCCGCAAGGACAGGCATTCACACACTGACCGCAGCTGACGCAGTCGGTCTGATCCAGGGGCAGTCCGCTCTTCGTCCCCACCAGCTGACGGCCATGCTTCATATAGAAGCTCAAAATATCGGGACCTTCCACTTCTGCGCAGGCGGCAATGCAGCGGCCGCAGGAGATGCATTTATTGTGGTCGCGGATGATGATGGAATGATCCTCGACGATGGGGATATAAGGACGTTCATGGACCGGCTTCTTAAACTCAACATGGTGCAGGCTGGCTTCCTGGCGCAAGTCACAGTCATAACGCTCATAGCAGCCGCATTTTAAGCAGCGCCGGGCTTCCGCTCTTGCTGTCTCTTCACTGAGCCCTGTCTCCACTTCCCGGAAATTATCCCGTCGTTCCGCCGGTGGCAGGGCCGGCATGGGGGCCCGTTTCAGCCGCGGAATCTTCTCGAATTCCCACTGAGGCAGATCTTCCAGGGACCCACGGCTGCAGCTGTAATCCATAGGCTGCTCCTTGACATAGCCTTTCATCAAAAAGCTGTCCATGGCCTCCGCCGCATGACGTCCGGCCGCCACGGCCTGAATGACTGTAGCCGGACCTGTGACACAGTCGCCGCCGGCAAAGATATTCATCTCGGAAGTCTGCATGGTCTTGCCGTTGATTTCGATATCTCCCCACTTATTCAGTTTGACAGGAAGGTCATGATATAAGAACTGGGTATTGGTGCTTTGACCGATGGCCCCGATAATCGTATCCGCTTCAAAGGCCGTCTCGCTGCCTTCGATGGGAATGGGCCGGCGCCGGCCGGAACGGTCCGGCTCCCCAAGGGTCATCTTGATACAATGAAGCAGCTTGCGCCCGCCTTCGGCGACGATCTTATGGGGGGCGGTTAAAAAGTACATTTCAACCCCCTCGTGAATTGCTTCCTCCACTTCATAGGATTCCGCAGGCATTTCTTCCCGGGTCCGGCGATAGACCAGTTTGACGGAGCCCGCCCCTTTGCGCAGCGCGGTCCGGGCGCAGTCGATGGCCGTATTGCCGCCGCCGATGACGACCACATGCTCACCCAGCTTAATATCCGCTCCTTTCGTCACCTGCTCCAGGAAGTTGATGCCCAGCCAGACTCCTTCCAGATTATCTCCTTCGATCTGCAGGGGTGTTGCCCGCCAGGAACCAATGGCCAGATAGACTGCATCAAAGTCCTGATGCAGATCCTCCAACCGGATATGAGTGCCCAGGGCTTTGTTGGTCATGATTTTGACGCCCAGATCGGCAATCAGCCCGATCTCCCGATCCAGAGTCTCCTTGGGGAGGCGATATTCCGGAATTCCGTAACGCATCATGCCCCCGGCCCGGGGATGGCGTTCGAATACTGTGACATCATGTCCCTGAATGGCGCTGTAATAAGCAGCGCTCAGCCCGGAGGAACCGGCGCCCACCACGGCAATTTTTTTGCCGGTAGCCGCTTTTTTACGAGGGGCCCAGGGTTGTTCATGGGCAATATCCCAGTCGGCAATAAATCGTTTGACATGATTGATGGCCACCGGCTCATCGATTAAATTCCGGCGGCATTGGGCCTCACAGGAATGAGGGCAGACTCTTCCGCAAACGATGGGAAAAGGGTTGCGCTCCTTAATGACCTTAATCGCCGTCTCAAAATTGCCGTTGCCGGCATGGCTCAGGTAAGACTGGATATCGATATTGGCCGGGCAGGTCATGACGCAGGGTGCCACACAGTCGGCATTATGATCCGCCAGAATCTGCTCCAGACGAATTTTGCGGTAATGCTCCAGCCTCGGACTGTTGGTATGAATGATCATACCTTCCTGAATCGGAGTATGGCAGGCTTTCACATCCTGTTGTTCGCTGCCTTCTCCCAACTCCACCACACATAGCCCGCAGTTGCCGTTAGAACGCTCCAGTCGGATATCGTAACATAAATGGGGGATATGGATATCCTCCTGAAGCAAAGCCTGAAGAATCGTCAGATCACCATAGACTTCCATCTGTCGTCCATTGACAGTTACCCTGATTCGTTGCTGCTTCGTTACTTCTTTCATCGCTTGCTTCTCCTTTCTTGATGTGCCCTTTCCCTGTCTCTTTGCATTATTTGTGATTGAAATAATTTTCACCATTCTTGACTGTTTTGTCAAGACTCTATTTGCTGATTTCGTTTTTTGCCTATAATCTGGCTGAGTCAAACGTAATAAAGCTCAATTATTAATTATAATTGTAGAATGAATCCAGTCTCTGGTACCGTGATATTCACAGAACGCCTTGAACAGAGGATTTTGCTCTGTTTAAGGCGTTCTGTATATCTCAGATAACAAATTAACCTTTTTAATAGTCATTTAAAGCATCGCGTATATCGAGTGGATAATTAGTTTCTTGCAAAAGGCTAATTAATAATTCATGATACACAGGAAATTCTTTCTCAATCATGTGTGCTATTTGTTGAGAAAGTCTCCCCTGACTCTCCAATGAGCCTAGAATGCTCACAAGTATAGTTTGAGCTAAAAGGTTCTTCTTTTCGAGTGCAGTAATTAATATTAGATTCAATGAGTACATTTTTAGTCCAAGTTTTTCTGTCCCTTCATAAATTCCATTAAACCGCAATGAAACATGATTCCACTCCGCTTCACTACAATCTTTCGCTCTAGAAATATTTTCTTTTGCAATATGTAGAAAAGGAATCATGACAGTTTCGTTTTTTGCACATTCCGTCAGTACCTCAGTCGGAATAGCTATAAAAGGTCTAACAAATTTACCACAAACTTGACTTGGGCTTTCCACATTAACTGTAGGAAGACATTTTAAAACATGATCCACATCCCCGCAAACATTCCTAAACTCATAAGTTAGTAAGCTATTAAATGAATAACTATTTTGAGCTGAATTATAAATAGTCTGATCAATATCGTCCATTAATTCCTGAACGCTTTGATACCTCTTGGAACGCTCCTCCTCCATTGCTTTCCCAACAATGTGCTGATACCTAATAAATGATGTGAATCTTTGCTCTGGCGATTTTCCACTATATATGTAAAAAAGCAATGCCCCCAGTGAATAAACATCCGACAGAAAATCAGCGTTTTTCAAGCTTTTCCTTTGCTCTGGTGCGGTAAATGCGCCTCTACCATATGACATATTGGAATGTCTTGTTATTGAAGAAAGTGATCGATGGTCTTTGGCCAATCCAAAATCGGCAACCTTCGCCAGTCTAGTCTCATCACTTTGGGGAAATAACAAAATATTGTGAGGCGCTAAATCACGATGACTGATTTTATAATCATGAAGATAAAACACACCATTTAATATGTCCTTAAATATGCTTAGCTTTGTTTCTTCTGATAGGGATGGGTTTAGCTCTAACCATTTCTCTAAAGAAGTTTCCGCTAACGGCATTGTGAAAAAAGCGGGATCATGCTCCAGCTGCATTTTGTCAATTTCTATAATATTTTGATGAGATATCTTTTCACGTAAAAGTTTAACTTCTCTTTTAAACCGCTGTAAATAATCCTCCCCTTCTTTGCCATACCATTGTAAAAAAACCGCTTTTTCATAAAGCACTTTACAAGCCATTTCCTTTTTTGCAATCGGGTCAAAAACCATGTATACTTCTGCAAAACCACCTGTACCAATCTTGATCAACGGAATTAATTGATATCTATAATCTCCATTATTAGTGCTTTCTGATATCCACAGGCGATGAGCCAATTTGTTAGAATCTGGACAGAACCTGATATGGTACCCCTGCAAAATATCTGTAATCTGGTCTTCATCTGGTTTCGAAATGATATCTGCTCCATTATCCAAATGATTTAAAACTTGTAATGCAAATAATATCATCCTACCGCTATCCGATTTAGGAGCTAAAGCATGAAAGTTATCTGTAAGTTTATAAGATAGCATAGGTAAAAAGACATCACTATTTAAAGGCAACTGATCAAACAGTTTATTAATAAGTAAAAGCAACTGTCTAAGTACATCTGAATCCTTCTTATACATTAAATGAATAAATGGTGCATTTTTATAATGCGTTATAAACGAAATAAAGTTATAGAAAAAACTTCCTGATTTAGATTGACTCAAAAACAACTGAAAGAACTGCTCTTTCTTCCGATCAAAATTACATCTATCTTCGCCTTTGGATGTTAAATAGCCCCCAAAATACAGTTGCAGCAGATCATTCACATCATGGCCTTGAAAAAGTTCTTTGTATTTTGATTTCATAATAGCTCTCTCAAATTTTGCTGCAGTGACCATGATTGCATTATTACCCTTATAAGCTTCACCAAAAAAACCTGCTAACGTTTGCAATTCATGTACTGATGGATTAGTAATGATGACTTTGGTTCCCTTACTAATTCTTCCATAACTTCGATACTTTTCCCGAAAAAGAGAAAACAAAGTGTTAAACCCTTTCTCATTGCGAAAAACCTGAACGAGTTCCTGCAATGAAGACTCCATAAAAACACTTCCTCAATTTTAATTAACTTTCTTACTAAATCTAGGCAACTCTGAGTAGTGTCGCTTAATCATCTAGAAAGTTTTTCTGCAAAATACTCCTCTATTAAATGTCCAATGGGAAGATCGTGTTTATTTTCCCCATCCCAATAATATCGGCCTAAAACTAATGTTTTTTCGTGTACTCTTCTTAAAATTTCCACGATCGATAATTTATTTACGGTTTCATATGTTCCCCAAAGGATCTGAGAGTTCATTAAATAATCAAAATCAAATTGGGAGATCAACCCAAATATATTTTCAATATTATCATGGTCAATCCCAGCGAATGCCTCATCTAGCGAGAACAATCGAGGAGAATGAGAGGCTGCATGAGCGTATTTTGCAGCTGCTGCAGCGAATAATGGGCTGTACATCGAAATGCCTTTTTCTCCCCCGCTCATCTTCTCAAATTCTTTGTTAGAAAACTCATCAAAATCTGTTTGCCCTTCTTTCTGATAGTACAGCACAAACCGATACCATTTTCGATAATCCAGCAGTTCTTTCATCTTATCTGTTAACGAAAAGCGTGTGTCCGCCTTCGCCATGGCCCGCGCTTGATCAACTTTGGTTTTGAAATGCTCCGCAATCCGCTCTAGATCATGATTATTTAACCAACGAGTCTCCTTTGAAAGAAGTTCAACCAGTTTGTCTGTCGACAACTCTCCTTGTTCTTTAGCTGGAAGAGGCCTCCACTTGAGCTGCATCCGAATAGTAGTATCAATACTTGAAAGGAAATGATTAGCCTCCTCCACCCATTCTCTTGCTTTTTTGATAAGTTCACGGATTGTCGAACCGATATCATCAATCAGTACTTTTTCATACAATTGCCGCTCTTTTTCCTGAATAGCAAGTGCTGTCTCATCTCGAGTTTCTTGCAGCTCCCTAAGCAACTGAACAGGCTTCATCTCAATATAACTAGGCGTGAACGTAATAAACCGTCGATCAACCCAATGTTGAAGCTGTTCCCATTCTCGTCCTTTACCCATCTTCCTAATCTTTAATGTATGTTGGGTTTGCTTCATGTTTTGCTCTATTAATTCACGTTCGGCATCATAGCTCGTTCGATTCAATCTCTCTTGTATTTCACTGATCTTTGACTCCTTATATGTTAACTCTAAATTATTAACTGCCAGAGGGGCAGTCCAGTGAGCATCAATAAAACCAAAGCTTTTCTCCTCTTGAAATAATGATTCCCATGCTTGTTTTAGCTCTTCCAAATTTAAAATGTCCAAACCTTGAGCTTCTATCTGGGGCTTAAGCTTTGAAATATCTGATCGCAGATCAGATTGACGTTGAATTTTTTCTCTTAAGGCCCCTTCGTTCTTCTCTTTCATCAAAGCAATCTTATCAATCCGAGCCAAGATATTCTGTTCATCACTTTGGTTCATGATCAGGTTCAGAATCATGTCTCTTTTAGCTTTACTAGAATTCAGATCCCGCTGAGCCTCCATCTGCTTCTCTTTTAAATCGATCAGATCATTTTCTAGGTCATCAATTCTATTTGAAGCGTCATCCACTTTGTCCTCCAGTGTTTTTCTCTGCAGCATGAAATAAAAAAAGTTCTTGAGTTGGTTCCTGTATTCGTTAAGCTCATCGAGAATATTCTGGTAAGCGGCCGATGTTCCCTCAATACGGTGATAGGGTGCAGACTTTAACAGGAATTCATTGATAATTGGTTGGTTGCTTTGCTTCAAAGCTTGGAAATTTACTTTTTGTTGTTCTACTTGACTGTTGGCTAGTTTTTCTTCCGTGTCCAGACCCTTGCGCTGCCTCTCCATCTCTCTTATGGGTTCAAGAGAAGGAAAAGTTGAAAATTCAGTATTTAAGCGACGTTTTTGGTTTTCTAGAAATGATATTTGATCGTCTGCTTCTTCAATACGATTTTGCGAAGACTGTATCTCGTCTTGTAAACTCAAAATACGTTTTGCCCGAGTGGCTTCTCGCGCAGCTTTCCCGATGAATTGTTCCTCTTGAAACGGAGCATTACCATAAATAAACCCATTTTGAAACTCCCCAGTATCCAAAATATAGGATTCATCCAATTTCGAAATAGATATCCCTTGAAGTAAGCGCTCAATTTTGGCTCGTGAGATGGTCTCATCTGGCACAGCCACCAAATACTGCATTAGATTATGAGTCTTAATCTGCTGAGTACGGAGGATAGGAAGTTCAAGAATACGTTCCTCGTCTTCTTCAGAAACCAAAAGAGCCGTTAAAAGACCTGCTCTTGAAATGGCCGCCTCTAAATTCTCTCTCGCTTTGGCATCCAATTCAGGACGGAATTCAACAGCCTCATAAAAGTTTCTAAACATGACATTCTGTTCCCGAAGGGAGTTGCGGCGAGCTTGTTCGTCTTTGGAATAGACAGGTTCAATTTCAGGCTGACTTTGAATATCCTCGATTTGCTCTTTCCAAATAGTTTGCCGGCTCTTTTCTTGCGCTATGACAAACCGCTGTCCCTCCATCTCTTTAATGATCGAGTTTTCATATATTTGTTTCTGATCGCTGCACCAAATCTCAATTTCGCGCGAAGCATCCTCTATCTCTTCATAAAGAAACGATTCAAATAAGCCTATCAATTGTTGTTTTGCATTCTGTCCCAGCACGAACACTTGTACTTGGGTCTGCCAGGTTTCCATACTTTCACCTAAATCCCCATAAATGTATTCGGCTGTTTTTTGTAATTCTGTTCTTCTCTTTTTGACTATTTCTAACTGCTGTTCTACACGGTCCACTGCCTCTTCAGCATCCTTTTCACGCAGTCTGCAAGTCTCAACTTCTTGGGCCAATTGCCGAATTAAAGAAAGTTCCTTTCGGTGATTCAGTAAATCCTCTTCCCAATTTTTGTGAAAAATAGTTAATTCCGCATTTGGGTTTTGCTCCAAATGCAATAAGTACTGGTCATGGGATGAAAACAATGTCCTTTTGGCCAGGTCCCCTAATTCTTCAGCTATTTCATCAATAGCGTTCTTCGTCTTTTCTTTTTCGTAGTCATTGGCTGTTCGATCATGAGTTAGCCTATCAATCTTTATACGTTTGTTATTATATTGTTCTTCCAGTGATTTAAAGCTTTTATCAAATTTCGTAACATCCTCTTCCAGTTGAGTTTGTTGCTGCCGAAGACCAAATATCTCATGCCCCCTAAGCTGGCGCTCTTCCATATCCAATGTTTGCTTTTCTGTTTCAAGAATTGCTAACTGCTCTGGTAATTCTGCAAATTCAGTTTCGTATTGCTCCAACTGCCTGTGATCTATCCCAAGTAAATGATTCGATTCATGAATCTGTTTTTGAATCTTCGTATTCTCTTTTGCGATTTCATATAATCGGTATTCGTTGTAGGTTTGATAAGCCGATTCAAGTGCCCGAAGATAGGAAAGCGATTTTTCCAATTCTTCAAGTTTTTCTTGATGAGCATCAATCGTTCCGATCGTCAGGATCATTGGTAATAATTCATCATCAGTAAGCTCGGGAAGCGAATCCGACAATAGGTTAGACACATCCGTTGGCTTAGTATCCCGGGAAAGTTTGGGGCTCCTTAGTTGAATTAAAATATGAATCAATTCTTTAAATGTTTTAACACTATTAAATCCAAACAAATGCTCATTGACCATTTCGGTATAGCTTGCTTGGCTCGTTGTAAATTCTCCGCCCCATCCGATTTTTTCTTCTAACTGTGCCTTAGTGAGAGGAAATTTCCGAATCTCCCCACGGATATTTTCTTCATCATATAAAAGAAAGTCATACCCGATCCGCCTACCGTCGTTAATCATGAAATACCAATAATCGGGGGATCGTTGTTCTTTACGGTTACCATACATCCCAATTCCAAACGTCAAATACGAATCGCCTTTTTTGAATTCAAAATACAAGTACCCCGTCGCCTCTTCTTTTTGAGAGATATTTTTCTCACCAAGCAATAAATCAACCATCAGTCGGCTTTTCCCCCCAAAGGGATCCAGACGGCTTGGACTTTTATCTCCATCCAGCAATATCGGGACTGCCATCGTTGTCGTTACAGATTTTCCACTGCCATTCGCGCCACGAACGAACAATTTCCCATCTACAAACTCAAGCACTGAGTCTGTATGATACCAGAAATTAAAGAGCCCCAAGCGATTGGGCTGATAACGATGAACAGTCATTGATTCCCCTCCTCCTGATATTGGCCTGCAATTCGGCCTGCTATATCAAAACAATATAATTGCTTATCTCCAATCGATTTGACAATTGAAAATTGTTTAAGTGCTTCAAGTACCATCTTCCAAGCAGCCTCCGGAGATTTTATTTGTGTAAATTCCTTATTCCAGCCATATTGAAATTTCTCTTTCACCGTAAGAAAAACCTGAAATGCTTCGCGCTCATGCATCCGGATTCGGCCGTATAAATCAGGGATAACTTCACCCCTTCGAACCTGGTTAAGTACCTCAGTTGCCCACTGAATAGCAGTTCTCATCGTTTGGTTATTGCGAGCATCCGGGTAATACTCACCATATTGATATTCACTATGAACAATCATACTCATAGACTTATATCGCTCAACATGCATAAAATCGAACCGGCCTTCAATTTCCGCTTGCCATGACTCAAATCCACAATTCAAGGCATCGCGCTCTTCAGGTGTAAGATCTTCATGACGAAGGGCAGATTCTAAAAACCAAGTCCTCATAATCCGTTGCTTTGGCGTTGTGGCTTCTCCAATTTCCCTTTTAACCGCATCTTCAAATTCTTGGACTGTTTGGATCTGGGATAGATCGCTAAAATACAAGGTTAAAATACGGCGAAACAGCGGCGTGGTCTGGAGCAGTACTTCATGCTCCATTTGATCACGGAAGCCTTCAATTTGCTGATCAATCTCTTCGATTATATGTTGGTCTCGACAAAATTTAAGTGCTTCCACAAACGCCTTTCGCGTACTTCTATCTTCCCACCTAATGGGCCCCGCTTCCTCTGGTGCATAATTACGTATTGCTTCACAGGCATCCTGGAGAAGAAATTGTTGATCTTCTCCTTTATCTTCAAAGTAGGCAAGCAAACATGCAAAAAATATATAGCTTTTCTCTCTTTCAAACTCGAAAATGCCCATGGAAGGCTGTGCTTTAAAGGGGATTTTTTCGAGCTTTGCAAAAGTAGCCTCAACTATCAGATGATACCGAAATTGGGTTCGAAAATACGCTTCCAAATCCCTTTCCTGCTTCTTAATCGCATAAAACATTTCAGGATCATCCTCTTGGCGGATCCAATAATGATCAAATAGTGCTCGTACGCAGTCTTGAAATGGTATAACTTCATTCATGTGTTGCCGCCTCCGATTCGCTCAAGCTCCAAGTCCTTCATCATCAGTGTTCCATCCTTAAACCGAACCTTAATCCAACGATCTGAGCGCTCTTTTAAGCAAAATTTGATTCCATTATCCGTTCGTGCGGTTTTTTTACTCGAAGCGTTTGCTTGTCCTATGAGATCAAGCAAAGTATTCCTGATGATTGGATGAAGGATGGGTAATTCTTCAAAGACGATTTTTCGATCAGCTGAAAGTTCATCGAAATAACGCCGGATAATCGTTTGCAGCTCTTGATGCTGTTTTAAAAGTTCGTACTCTTTAAGCGGATTTTCATCAAGTGCCTGTTTGATTTTTCCTTCCCGCCGCCCGGGCCTATTTTTGCTGATAGTGATTTCGTGTGGATCATACTCCCAAACTGTATCATGATAGTCATCCGAACGTTTAGGGACAGTATAAAGATGAAAGGTTTGCTGTACACCAAACACATATGCAGAAAGGCGATGACACTCTTCAATCGTTCTTGCGCTGGCAAACAGTCGGGCTAGTTGTAAGCAATCGTTTTTGCGGCTCTTAAAATGATTGTAGCGATCAGTTACTTGTTCGGCAATTTTAACAACACGAACAATCGTGTTCTTAGCCTGATCAATTAGAAAGCGAACACCTGGTTTTTTCCCATTGATCTCAACGAACCACCCTTTTAACCCCTGCCATTCTAAAAGACGAGCCGCACGAGATTCTTCAGCACTAAAGTCACCAGTCAAATCTGACCCTGCCTCTTTAGTTACGATATGGTCAACAATACGTTGAATAGCATCATCAGGAATATCGAGGAAATAGTGCTTAACTTTCTCTTGCTTCTCCATAATAACTAAGACAAAGTTACGGAGCATTTGTACAAATTTTTCCTTATACGCTAAAAATGAGGCCGTCCGCATTAGCTCTTCATTTGAAGAAGCTCGGCTAATCTGAGCAAAGAAGTTCGAAGATTCGGTTTGAAGGGATTTAAACCGATCCATAAGCTCTTTCCAAACAATCCGCAAATCATAAGTTTGACCTTCATGCCAAGTTTTTAACTTAACGAGCTCCTCTATCATTCGATCAGGAATATGCCGTTCAAATTCTATCCCTCGAATGGACTGGAGGCTATTTTGAAGTCCTTCTATCATCCGTTCCAATTCGATTGTAATATCCGTAATACTATATAATGAACGTCGATTTTTCAGCTCTTCAATTCGTTTTGCTTTGGAGGTATCTTGATGACCTATTACGTTCCCCCATTTCTCCAAACTTTTCAATGCTTCATCAAGATCTCTGTCTGTAAGATCCATAAACCTGTCCTCAAATTCAGGCCGACGTTTCAAATCTGCTAAGATTTCGCCAACCGTGTACATACTGCCTTGAAACTCTTGTGCGGTTTTCTGGAACAAAAGATGACAAATTGGCCGATATATACCCGCCTTGCCTTCTGATAAGTATTTTGTTTCTTCAATTTTATCATAGAGAGAATACATCTCCTTAATTCCTTTCTCAAGCTAGTCCAATATATTAATAGAGACCTTTGGGGTTAGATTGTTTAATCCCGTTCACATCCAATCATCTTCTGCGCAATAAGAAAAGTTTCCAAAGAGGCTTACTACACTGAACAGCGTTTTTATATATGTTTAAAAATTTGAAATACACTCTGAAAAAGGATAAACGCTTATTAATCTCAGACAAAATTTACTCAGCAAGAGCCAGCTATTGATAAAAGATTGACTTATTCAATTCGAAAGATTGAATCTATCAAATGACCCTTTACATTTCTTTATATTCGTAATATTCGTCACATAATGACCCGTGTCCTTCTTTCGTTTCTCTAATCCATCAATCCATCCTTCGAATTCCAATCTTCCGATTATGATTTACTCAACTTTCGCACCCCAGTTGAGGGAATAGAGCCTTGATATAACTGGGTAATGCAGCAATCCACTTTTGTAATTGACTGAGTGATTCGTTATTCTCTGGTTTATTGGGTAGTAGATTAAGAACAAACGTCATTAACTGACGTAGTGCTGTTTTCAAGTCTAAATCCATAACCTCATCAGCAAAAAGATAAAAGAGTCCCCCAAGAGAGCGTTCATCATTGTTTTCTCTTCGTTCCCACTCCAGGATGAGGTAACGGGTAAAGACTATGGTTGTGTGACTAACCATCATATCGAAGGATCGGCCCTGAAATTCAGTTCCTAGCTTCAAATGCGATTTGGCCATTTTGAAAAACGTTTCGATACTCCAACGCATCCCGTAAATTCTTACGACTTCAGTAGTTTCTAAGGAAAGATCGGTGGTTAAGATCGCTAACCACTCTCTTCGGTTGTTTCGATTCTGGACGAAAACAACTTTTAAAGCTAAGCCTGAAGGGGTATGAACACGCACTGAACCCAGTATTTCTGCTTTCGGGTTCTTTGGGACTCTCGCGTAGAGCTCTCGTAAACTGAGTGATTTTCCTTCAAAGAGATAACGCTGCTTAAGTTCTTTAACCATTCCAATAACGTGAAGCTCCTTATCCCTTAGCTTTTGCAAAAGTGGAGCATGGGTAAACCAACTATCCATTAGGACGTAATCCGCTGAGAATCCGGCTTTGAGAGCTCGTTCAAGCATTTGAACCACGGTGTCCGGTTTAGGGCTCATCGCTTCCAGGCGACGCTTATAGCCTACGGAGCGTTTGTCTAAGTCCTCTCTCATTTCACAAAGACGATTTTTAGCTTTTGCAGAACTCATCAATGTAAAATCAAGGGGTGCGAAGCTGAACCCGTCAGACCAGCCCAAGGTTAGTAAGGTGTAACCGCGAACAAAGCGGCCCGAAACATGGTCAAACACTCGGGCTAAGAGTTCAACTTTCTTGCTTCGTTCGCGCTCCATTACAGAATCATCTACGATAAAAACACGGATACGCTGCGCAGAGGTGAGCTTTTCAAAGCGTCCGACCATCTTGAGGCTGAGTAACTGGTAAAAACGCCTCCAGTTATACCGAGAGTCATTGAGAAACCGATAAACAACATCTTTACCTGGAAGAGATTCTGCCCGGCTTCCTTCTAACAGCCGAAACAGATTTCGACCTTGAAAAACGAGTTGGAAAATGATTTGGAAGACAACGAAGCTTGAAACCCCATAGGACTTGCGGATCCCAGCGGCTCGAAGCAGCTGACTAAGCTTAAGGGAAGAAAAAATTAAAGAAAGCTGATTTTGATGCTGTTCAGGCAGAGAGTTGTGTTGTAACATGGAGATACGCACCTTTCTGTTTTGGAAATTATGGTTGTTTGGTCACTTCCATTTTACCAATTCGAAAGGTGTTTTTCTGTCAATGAACAAAATATTTTTAGCCTAATCCAGTAGTAGACTGAGTTTGAACAGATTTTCGCGCTGCGAAAGTTGAGTGATTTATATAATCAAAAGGGGAATTTTTATTATTGCTTTAAGCAGAAAATGTACTTGAAAGGTATAAAAACAGAAATCCGGCTAATGTCAGCACTTCTGTTTGAAAACTATTCTGTTGTTTAAAGTAATACAACCTTATGGCCACCATTTAAATTTATAGTGATCCTTTATGACTATGCTCTCCAAAAAATGGTGCGATCAGGTATGTCCATTAATTAAGTGGTCCCAACTCTTGATTGGCGCATAATTCCCGTCCAGAAACCTTAAATAGGTACCCTCCACCTCGTTGATAAACCTCAAGGTGTCATCATAAACGCCCAGCTCTTTTAACAACTTAACATCCTTTATCTCATAGAGTAATATCCTCCATCTGTCGTTGTCTTTTTTACATATCTTCTCCCCTTTTTGCAGTTCTTTCAGTCTTGTCCTTCTTATTTGACTCGGCAATTCAGTCCAAAACTCAGCGATTGACAAGTGTTCGATCATCACCAGCTCGTCACTAATCAGGCAGCCCAGAGAGCGGAAAACGCCCTTTTCCGTGTATTCAGCCTGCATCCTGCAAAGGGTAAGATGCTTTAAGACCTTACTATCGTCACCTCCATCACCCAGCTCATCCAAATAACGTTTTAGGGCAGGTTCCACATAGGTTTGATTAAAGTGAAAGGGATTCAGCTCCTCAAACAGCCGGTACATGCATCCTTCCCAATCATATCGTCGGAAATGATAGGTTCCCATATCCACATAGCTAATGCTTGCCTGACTTCCCCAATCATATTTTGTGACATACTTAATTTTACTGGAATTATCTCCCCATACATCCTGATAGTATTCTGCCAATTCTTTCTCATTGCATCCCATAACCATAATAGAAGCATGACAGAAGATAAAGAGTGGGATATGGAGAAAACGCACCCATTGCTCATCTCTGATCAGCAGATTCTCAAAAACAAGGTCATAAAATTCAGGGTCATGTTTCAGATAGGATAGATAAACATCCTCCGCCAAGAATTGATTGACCCGCAGCACAGGCTCATCCCGATACATAAAGATAATAAAGCTTTCCGTGCCAAAGTTTATGAGCTTTTTTATTAATTCCAGATCTTCCCGCCCAATATAGGACAAGAGCATCATATAAAGACTGCTTTCCCGTTCAGGAAGCTCATCTCCCGATGTTTCCAAAGCAGCCAGAAGCAGTTCCACAGATTCTTTGGTCTGCAGAAAGTTATAGATATAATAGGGCGTCCCCGTATTAAGGGTCTTTTTCAGTTCTTCTTTCAGCTCCGGATTGAGGCCGCTCTCAGCAATCATCTCCACAATCTGTTCATCTCCCAGGTCGGTTTCGCCTGGGCCCAAAAGCCAGGTCTCAGCATCTTCCTTAACGGCTTCGAGGGCCCGCTCTTCCTGATCCATACCCCCATGTGGCGGCTTTGCAAAGGCGGCTTTTCTTCTTTCTAAAGGCACCGGTTCTCTGCCGCATAAGTCGAGTACCTGCCGTCCGAATTCTTTGGTATAGCGCAGGCCGAATTCCTTAAGCAAGTCCGGGATATCATCGATCAACCTATCCAGCTGCATATCCATTGCGAATTCTTCGAGAAACTCCAATTCAGAAAGGATCGTATCCTTCAAATTCCTTTTTATGCGTGGAAAATAAGTCTCATAAAATACACCGTACTCTTCCGGAAACACGTCCCGGAATTTTTCCATAGCCCGATAATGATAGATGCTGGAGGCTTCCTCATAGTATTTACCAATCACGGCCTTGCCGCTGAAAACCATCCCTTTTTGGCTACAGCGGCCAATAATATCCGGCAGATTATGTAGGTCTGTGTATTGAGCTTCCGGATCACTGCTGCCCATAGTTAAGCAATAATCCTTTATCTCCCTTTCTAAAAACCGCCCAAGAGCAGGATGTCTTTCCGGGTTATAACAGCGCAGCAGATGAAAAAACCTCTGCAGGTGTTCGTATTCATAGGGGAAGGTGTCCACATCCCAATTCCAACTACCGTCATAGTCCCTATAGCTGTCACCATAGTCCTGGTAATGTAAGATACATTCCTCGACAATAAGATCAGCAACTCTCCTGCTGCACTTCATGGATAGATGTTCCAGGAGAAATTGCAGCTGGTTGTAGAACGTGCAGCGTTGTAAAAGGAGCGGAATATAGTGCTCACCGTTTTCTTCAAGGTGCTGATACAGAAAATCCTGTACGGCCGGCATACTGAACCTTAACATGACGGCTTCTTCTTCCTCATCATAAAACGATTTAAGCATCGTCTTCTCCAGCTCCGCTATGGTCTCGCTCAAATTCTTTACCGTGGTTTGCTTGGTGCAATCATGAATATATTTTTGGTAGCAACGAGCCATATCCGTCAAAAGCATGGGGGTCGAAGAAATCAGCAAAAGCATGGCCACCATTTGGGCTTCCGGAGAGAGATCAACGAAAATAGCTTTCCAGAAAGCACTGGGGTTGTCAAAGTAGTCACATAACTCCTCATAATAGTCTTGAGGAGAACACTCTCTGTCAGGTTCCCTGGCCAGAAATAGCGCCAGCACACGCGGGTTATAATTCCGGTGACTTACAATATCACTGGACTTGGCGAACAAATAATCCACATAGTGATAATCAAGATGCGAGGCATAAAGATGGCGAAACAGGATGCTGGCTTTTTCATCCTCGCCGTACTCTTCCATAGTACAGATTAATGCATATTGAGCCAGGGTTTCTCTGAGGGCAGGATGTTTTTGCAAGCCTTGTTGGAGAATATATTCTCTTGTGGTAAGAATCAGACGCTTCTGGCCCTTGGACTCAATAATACGCCTGATCAGCTTGTCCAGGCGATTTTCATCGTTTCTTCGTGTATAGTCATCATGAAAGATGCTGCCCCAAAAGTCATCCAGGATGATGACTTGCTTTTGCTGATCATCCATCATCGCGTAGACATCATGAATGGAATTGGCCCAGATGAATCCGGCCAGATTGTCCGGCTGCAGGTAAGCCAGAGCCAATAGGTAGGCCATGGTCGTTTTGCCTACGCCGGGCTCCCCCGAGATCACAATGACCTGGTTCTGAGACCACTCCCGCAATGCCTGGCGGTAAATCCTGGTGGGGGCAAAAACTTTTGACGCTTTAATAGCATCCTTCAGATCTTCTGACGACTCTTTATAGGCAGCCCGGTGCACAGATTCTTTTAACACCTTTTCCAGAACAGCAAGGTTAGGTGACCAGAGCTTCGGATAGGCATACTGGATGTGCTTATAGGAGGGATCTCTAAGCAGGCGGTTGATATCCTTTCGGCTTAAAATATCCCTGGTGTTGGTGATGTACCCTGCAAACAGTTCCACAATCTTTGTCTTCTGTTCGGGGTTAAAGTCCATTGAGACACCCAGGATATAACGGTCCGGATTCAACTTTTTTACTTTGGGCAATTCCTTATGCTGCAGGCCGCGATACAGCTTATTAAAATCCTGTGGGCAGCGTTTGGCCTGAACAATGATCTTTTGCGTGTTATCCGTATATGAACCATCAATCCCGGAATCCCGCCCTTCTTTATAGGTTTCCAGAAAGATGTTATCCCGGAGCTGAACGATATCGCAAACCAGATCTTGAAATTCCAGCGGTTCCAGCAAAGCATGAAAATCATAGTTGGACATGTTTTTTCCTCTCCAATCGAGTTGCCTTAGATTATTGTCAGAAAATTCAAAATAGTTCTCCCTAAAGTAAGAAAAAAACCCCTTTATTCGAATATTATACCATTCGAACCAAGGGATTTTCATGCTGTTCTATTTTTTTATTGATTTTGCCAGATTGTTCCCTTCGCCGCTCAAATTGGCAAGCGTTTGCCAATTTGGCAGGGGGACTTGCCAAGACTCCGTCTTTCCGGAAGTTGTATTGACTACCTTCTCCGCCGTCGCATCTCCAGCATCATACTAAATTTCACTTCAGCCTCTCTCAGTTTTTTCGTCAGCACCGACTTCTCATCAGGGTCTGTGCTGCCGACCAGCCGTTCCCGCAATTCCTCCGTATCCTTTAACAACTGCACTTCTTCCGGCACGTAACCCGCATTCCTCAGCAACATAAGCCCCATCCGAATATCCTCCGGCAAACTGGCCCAATAATTCAAATTGATGGGTTTGCCATAAGGAAGGTTATCAAATTCACCATTTTTCATAGCTTCCTGAATTTTCGCTTCCACCAGTTCATCAAACATCCCTTTCAACTCCTTTAAATACATTCCCTAAAAGCTATCATCACCTAATTGCTCTTTCCTTACCAGATCAACGGCAACAACCGGAAGCGGGTCTTTGAGCAGTACTCCTGATACCCCGGCAATTTTTGAAGCAGTACCTCTTCTTCCCATTTGATCCTCAGAACCAGGGAAGGAAGGATGAGCAGCGCCGGAATCACCGCCCAAAAAGAGCCCAGAGCCAAGGGCGAAAACAGCCCTATCACAGCCATGCCCAAATACATAGGGTGGCGGACCAGAGCATAGGGGCCGCTGCTGATCACCGGCTGCTCCTGCTCCACCTGAATCACTGTTGAAGCATAGCTGTTCTCCCGGAAAACCCGGAGAATAAAGATATAGCCCAAGAAAACCAAGGCATTGGCGGCCAGCACCAGCCAGACTGGCACCGTCGACCAGTGCAAACGAAAATCAAAGCCAGGCAGGATAAAGCCCAAAAAATATAGGTTCAGGATGACGGGAGGTTTGGACGTCGCTTCCTTTTCCCTGGTCATTTCTCTGTTTTCCGCCATAAAAACCACCTCCGCTTTTCCATTTTGTGAGCTATAGAAAGCCCCAACAGCATTGAATACACCGCAACCAATTAAAGCGTATAGCCGAACAAACTATCCCATCTCTAATCCCTTCAATTTTCCTGTAAGTACTTCTGGAAAAGCTCCATATGTTTTAGCCTGGCCGGCATAAAATCCCCTGCTACCATCTCCTTGTAAAGACCGGCCTGGGGCTCCTTCAACCATGGACCCCCGCATAACAGCGTCTGCAGCCGGGGTATGCTTTTAATAAAATCCGTGGCTTCTCGCGCTAGGTTTTCCACATCCGGATCATCTTCGGCCATCTGAGCCAGATTGGACAAACGCACACCCCAAGCCAGGGCCTTTTGATAGTGCTCTGGCTGCTCCTGGAAATACTCAGCTAAGGCCCTGAGGGTCTCCCGGTACTCCCCTCCCCACGCAAAGTCATCCAACAGGGCAAAAACTTTCCGCTGCTCCGCCAAAAGCTCCGGATTAGTCCGGGCATAATCTTCCACTTGCTCGGGTCGGAGAATCCCAGTGATTACCTGAAAGGACATTGCCTCCCCGATAGCTTCATCCAGACTCCCCTGCTTTTCACTGAGGAGCTCTTCAACTCGGCTCAACCGCTCCTCCAGGCTTTTGATTTCCCTGAGCAGATCCAAGCGCAAGGATTCCAGAACCTCCTGCAAAGTCCGGTCCTTGGTTTGAGCGTCAGCTTGGTCATTGGCTGAACTATTGGCTTTATCCTTCAGTATATCTTTAACCTGTTTCAGGTCCAGCCCTAAGGCTTTCAAGTGCTTAATCGACTGCATGCGCCCCAGCTCCGCTGCCCCATACAAGCGGTAACCGCCCGGGGAACGCTCCGGCTCCGGCAACAAACCCACCTTATGATAATAGAGAACGGTCTTTAAAGTGCTTCCCGTCAACTTTACAAAATCGCCAATTTTTATTTGCTTTTGCACCATAATCCCACCTTCAGAATCATTATAAACTCCACCCTAAGGGGCGAGTCAATTGTTATCCGGCAAAAGTCCGCAATCAATAGCAGTCTTTTTTCCACTCCACACCTCAAACTTCAAAACACCTTTTTCTATCAATAAATCTTTTTTTAATATCCATATAAATCAATTCCTGCCTTCTTGAAGTCGCAAAAAATAATATTAGGGTGCAAGAATTCTCACACCCCTCAGCCAGGAATACTCACCCGACACTAGCCTTTTTGCAATTTCTTAGCTATGGACTTTGTCAGGTTGTTCCGTTCGCCGCTCAGATTGGCAAGCGCTTGCCAATCTGGTAAGACTGGCTCTTTCTGGAACTCTGTCTTCCCTCCACGATCTGGTCTGCGGTAAACCGGGCCCGTTCCTCTCCGGAAATGTCCCGGAGGAATGCTCCCTGAGTGTAGTCCAGATCGGCAAGCGCTTGCCGATCTGGTAAGACAGACTGTGGAACCTATACTCCATCAACATTCCTGCCTTTACTCGGAAATTCCCAACTCAGCCATTAGCCCTTCCTTGAGGATTTTGGCAAAATTCACCTTATTTTCTTCCCCCAGATCCTTTAACCATTTAGGAATCATGATATTTTTAGGAACCTTTTTCCTATCAATGGCCTGCCGGACCTCCAGCGTATCAGCCTCCAGCACAATAACCTCGGCACCCTTCCGCTTCGGCCAGTCGGCGGGATCAGAAGCTTTCGGGATGGGTTTATTGTCTTTTTCCATATGGTACAGATGAATCCCTAAAGAGAGTTCCGCATCATGATAAGCATCTTCCTGAGTTTCCCCCTGACAGATCAGACCCGGCAGATCCGGGAAAATGACGATATATCGGCCCGACAGGGCATTGCGCTCCATGGTGGCCGGAAAAACATAATTCATGATCATAATTACCAGTCCTTTTCGGTCGCTTTACTCATAGTCTATGTGGCCAAGATATTAAGTGTGACAAACCCGGTAGACAAATTCCAGGAGCAATTATTTTTATTAAAACAAGGGGCGGCCCACTGACCACCCCTTGCTCCTCCGAATTATTTTATTTATCACCGTAATGCGTACGACAGCTTGCTATAACGATTATCCCATCAGTCATACGATAGACAAGCCGGTTCGTGTTATCGATACGGCGGGACCACCACCCACCTAAATCACCACGCAACTGTTCCGGCTTACCAATTCCATCATAACCATTGCGCTCAATATCCAGTAAAAGTTGGTTTACTCTTTTCAGCGTTTTTTTATCTTGGCTTTGCCAGTATAGGTAGTCTGCCCAGGCTTGGTCAGTCCATAACTTTTTCATTACTTAATCACCAAGTAAATCATGAGCGGTCAGCTTACCTTCGTTGGCATCCTGAATGGATTGTCGTAGCATTTTCATATTCGCTGGATTATAAAAGCCATCCGTATTCAACGTAATATCAAAAGGTATTCCTCCTTGCCGAAGGGATTGCCGCACAAAAATATTAAACGCGGTTGTCATATTCAGGCCTAACTCATTGAAAAACACTTCAGCCTGCTCTTTCAGCTCTTTATCAATCCTGATATTCAAGTTGGTCGTTTCAGCCATTTTTGTCTAAACCTCCTTACCAATATTTATTGACTGTTACTTATATTTTACTTCATTTTATGTTGTAAATCTAATCTTTGCCCATAAATTTATGGGCAAATTCATCAAACCGTTATAAACAATGTCTCTATGGACTATCTTTTCAATTTACAGCCGATTCACATTCAGATATTCTTTAGAAGTTGCCTGAATAATCCGGGGACATTCATAAGTTGCCGTCAACCGGCCATCACGCCGTAAAATCACTTCCTGCCCCGCTTCCCTCGATCTCCAAGTAAAATGTCATGATAGCAAAAACAACAGCTGTACCAAAATAGGCATACAAGGCAATCGCTAACACTGCCAAAATAGACGAAGCAGCAATCAGGGCATTGGCGATGATGCCTAATAAAGCTGTAATAAGGGCAATCGGTATCAGGAATAAGAACACCTTGCCTAAACCGGATTGAACCCGGGCCAAAGAAATTTGGGCCGCTTCAATAAGTCCCGCATTTTCAGCAACGATCACATAATCCCAAAAAGTCAGGTAAAAGGCTAAAATAAAAAAACCTATCATGAGGATTAGTGCAAGAGGCCCTATAGCAATCAAGAACAGGGCGACCGCCAGTAGTAGAGCGACCATGAGCAAGGACTGTGCCAAAAAACGGCCAAAATACTGTTTTCCCGCTTGTATATAGGTGCTCACACTGACTTCCTGCTCATTAATTCCTGCCAGGATACACCCCAGGAATCCTCCTTTGAAAAAAGCACCGGCCAGCAGATAAAGTATAACTATCAATACAGCAAAAAAGCCGTGGCCCGAATAGCCATAAGGTAGATTGATGTTAAAGATATCCGTGCCCTGATTTGCAGTATTCATCACCTGAGTTATGCTTGGCAGCGCCGAAGGAATGGTCAGTTTAAGCGTGAACCCTTGTGCATTCCTCAGGATATTTCCCAGCTGCAAAAGATCAAAAATTATTGGCACCAACAGTAAGAGATAATACTTGTTGGCCAATTGAAAGCCTTTGCTCAGATTCATCTTTTCATCTCCTCCAAAGTTTCCTACACTAGTATAGTTCAGCATTTCCCCCTTATTTCCTTCCAATTTTAGCAAACGGCATAAAAAGGAGCCCTCTACCATATCCATGGGATATCAGAGGGCTCAGAAACTTCAGGTATTACTGCTAATTTCCCAAAAGCACTTTTCACTAACCTTATTTTTCTTGCTCTCTTAACTCCCCAACAGCAAATGCAATCAATTCTTTCACAGTTGGCACTCCATTCGCATGCTCAACACTTTTCTGAACCGTTTTCTCTCTTTCCGATCTGCCCGCCCTATTATAGGCAAACTCAATAGCAGCTTGCATATCCCTTTTTACTTCCTTCACCGATACCCCATGCTTTCTAGCTACCTTCCGATAAATTTCTCTCATATTCATAATCAATCACCTCATCCAACTAATCTGATAAGATATTAATTAGATTATAGACGATTTAATTATACATTTCAGCATATTCGACTAATTTAATCGGCCTTTGCTGCCAATACTATCTATTAGAATTAGATAGAGGTGATCTTATGGACGATAATTTTATTCGCAACAGAATCAGTGAATTACGGATTCAGAAAGATGTTTCTGAAAGAAGTATGAGTATTGACCTAGGACACAGCCCCAGCTACATACACAGCATAGTTTCTGGAAAGGCCCTGCCATCCATGACCGAGTTTCTCTATATCTGTGACTATTTCAAAATCTCCCCAAAAGAATTCTTTGACGAAGGAACAAGCTGCCCAGCTTTAATCCAAGAAGTCATTAAAGATTTAAGCGCCTTGGATGAAAAACAAATAAGCAATATTCATGAGATCATTAAAGGTCTAAAAAAATGAAGCAAGTTAAACAACCTGCTTCATTTTTTATTATTTAGTTTTGCGATTGCATTTGCCACACTTATGGTATTAGTCATAACCAAAAAGAAATACCGCCCCAAGCTCATCAACGCGGCGGTTATTCCTTTATAACTCACAAATTGAGCTAACCGTTTTCCGGTTAGACAGCCTGCAGGGCTGACGTGTTGCATCACGTCGGTCCTTTTCTTATATTATATCCATCGTCAGAAGAATATGCAAGTATTGGGAAAGAATGTAATGAAGGAAGTCATGTTTGTAAAAAGAAGACTCCTCCTTCTAAAGCTTGCGCCGGTAGCAGGCGGCAGTCTGATCATACTCAAAACCGCACGCAACGAGAGCTTTACATGAAGCCAGATTTTCTTCTTCAGGATTGACGATAATCTCCTTCCCTTGGGTATCCCCACGGATCCTATCAATCAACAAACAAATGATTTGCCGGCCATACCCTTGGCGAAGGCAGGCCTCTTCACCAATCAAATAATCTATGCTGTAGGTTTCGTTGGCACGGTGAACAGAATACCAGTCCTCCCCCGCTTCATAGCAGTCATAATACTGACAGAATCCGATGGGCTGACTCCCTTTCATTACGATAAAATGATGGATAAAATTATAAACACCATTTCTTTGTCTGATCTCATCCAGCCATGCCTGGGGATCTTCATACCAATTCAAAATATATGATTTATGGAGCCATCTATTCAGTAAAAGAATATCCTCATCTTCGATTTGCCGTAAATGAGGAATGTGATCCCTCATTCTAATCCGCCCTCCTAATACCCTTAGCATTTTGCAGCCAAGGAGCCTCACAATCCTTCACCCTCTAGTGCCTATAAAGTGCAAAAACAGCATTGCTTTCAGATTGTGAAAGGCAGTGCTGTTTATATTCCCGTTTATTATCAGTCAATCAGCTTTAATGAAGAGCGTTTAGCTAAGTAATCATTATCAATTTCTATTAGTTTTTCAGTAGTCCTTAATGATTTTTGAACTTGCCTGGCAACTTTCTCTAATTCCTCATGATGCTGGCTGGAATGAACTTTCAAATCTGCTAATTCACTTCTGATATCAACAAAATGCAAGTCGTGCTCATTTAACTTTGTATCAATTTTATCAAAACGCTGGTCAATCCCCTGGAAACGCTGGTCAATTCTTTGGAAATGCTCGTTCATTTCCTTAAAACCATTTAGAACCAATTTTTGAAATTCTTCATTGTCCATTTTAGACACCACCCTTGAATTCCCGTTATTTACATAATAACACAGCATAACCCCCATAACAATAACCCATCAAGAAATGAGGTGGCTAATCCAAAATCATCACTGCCCGTCCAACAGATGACCCCTTTGAAGTTATGAACCAGAAAACACCTCTTTTTTCCAGGTGATATACCCAGGAATAGAGGTGTTTTCTATAGCTAATGAACAGCCCATTTTTTTCTGCAAAAGATTTGCAGCTCCACAACTTTTGCCACTACTCCACGTAGGTGATTTTATCCTTGTCCGGGACATGGGGTGGTTTTGTCGTATTGGCATGCCCTAACAGCACCGAACAGCCAAAAGCATAGCCTTCAGGGAACCCCAACCGCTTGCTGAATTCTTCTGCCCGCAGGCCGCTGGCAAAGGCCAGGCCGGTATAGCCGCACATAATATTGGCTATCCCCAGGGATGTGGCGGCCAGGGCGATAGTTTGGCATAGGATACCGCAGTCCACCAGGGCGGGACCATATTGGGTCGGATCAATCGGGACAACAATCATGCAGGGGGCTCCGTAGAACAGCCTGCCGCCCCGCTCCATAATTCTGTTATAAGAGGATTGATCCTCCATGCCGGCAAGATAGGCCAGCCCTTCCGCTTCCATTTCCTGCATCAGTTCTTTGTTCTTGACCACAATGACCCGCCAGGCCTGACGATTCATACCACTGGGAGCCTGTATCGCTGCTTCGGCTATGGCCTGCAGCAGTTCATCCGAGGGCATTTCATTCTTGAAATCACGGCAGGAATACCGCTCGGCTATTACCTTCAAGGTTTCATTCATCATGCATTCCCCTTTATTCTATAGTATTTTTCTTGATTCTATAGTATTTCATAGAAGCATTCTTTAGATACCAAGGCTTAAAATGCTTCAGCTGCTTCGGGCCGAATGATTATTACTGTTCCTTCTCCTCACGTTCCTCACGAAGGTCTTCCTTCATGATCCGGTGGAGTTTATCCAAGAGTGCAATCAGGGTCGCCATATCCTCTTCCCCCATCTTCTCCAAATAAATCTCCAACTTTTTCTGCATCTCATGAAAGGCTACGCCCAAGGCTTCTTCCCCAAGCTCAGTCAAACGGACATAGACCATGCGGCGGTCACTTTTAGGCGTAATCCGCTCCACATAATTCTTGTCTTCCAGGGAGTTAATCATTTGTGAAACCGCCGGTTTGCTGATCTCAAGGTGCGCACTCAAGGACGAAATGGTTATTCCTCCCTCGCCTGAGTGATGCTTAATCAGCTTCAGCATCATAATTTCCCGGTGAGGAATTTCCCCGTTTCCCCGGAAATTCAAGCTCAGCTGGCGGAACTTTTTGATGCTCTCTAACAATCTCACCGTCTTACTTTCCTGCATGAGGCTTCCCGTCCTTTCCTTATGCTTTCCTTCTATTTCTATATTTCATTTAAATTTCCCTTTTTTATCCCGGACTAGATAACCGGACCGCTGCCCAACGAACATCAATTCGCTGCAACGGTCCTTTTGTTTAGGAAGAGCTCATCCCTCCACAAAAATCCTACCTCAGCTCTACATCACAGATCATTCCCGCCTTAAACAGGCTATCCGGATTCTCAAGCAGAATTTCGATTTGGAACATGCCGGTTTTAGCATCTGAGGCAGGAGCGATATTGACCACTTTACCTTGGGCGGCGGCATTAATAGCCTGCACTTTAACCTCAGCTGTACTGCCGACTTTTATCTTCGCAATATTCGTTTCGGTCACATTGATATGCACTTTTACCTGTTGAGTATTGATCAAGGTCATGGCGGCTGCTTGGGGCGAAGCCATCATACCCACCTCAATGGTTTTGGCCGCTACTTCACCAGCCATCGGCGCTCTCACAATACAGTCGTCCAATTTCTTTTGGGCAATGTCCAATCCGGCCTGAGCGCTGGCCATTTGAGCGGCGGCTGCATCGACAGCTCCTTTAGCTGAATTCTGAGCCGTTTGCAGTTGGGCATGGGTGATCTCCACTTTGTCTTGGGCATTGTTCAGCTCTACCTCTGATACCGCTCCGCCATCATAGAGTGCCTTGATGCGGATATAGTTATCCATCGCCTCATTATAGGCAATCTGGGCTGGGGTAACAGCGGTTTGGCTGTCATAGGAAGCTTTATTATGATTATAGGAAGCTGCGGCTGCATTATAATTGGCAGTAGCCTGCTTTACCTGCAACTCCAGATCCGTGCTGTCCAGTTGGAACAACACATCTCCCTTTTCCACACGCTGGCCGATGCTTACATTAATCTTGCTGACTTTACCGGCAACATTGGGGATGATCCCCATCTGCTCGGCGGCTTCAAGGACACTGCTGTAATGAACAGCCTGCTGGGAGTCGGTGTTTTCGCCCCCTTGAGCACCTGACGGAGTGTTGACAGGTTCTTCCTTAATGTGAATTTTCACTGTGGCATTCATCCCAAAGGTCAAAGGCAGATTATCCTGGTTGTCAATCACCACTTTGACAGGGATCAACTGGGTTACCTTGGCATAGGTGCCGCTGGTACTGAAGCTTGAGGCGCCGGAGAAATACGTTTGGGTAGCCCGGTCGATCTCCTGAACCCTCCCTGGAAAGGTTACACCGGGATAGGCATCCAGCTTTACATCCACCCGTTGTCCCACCTTAATCCTGGCAATATCTGTTTCTTCGATATTCACCCCGATATAAAGGTGATCCGTATCCGCAATGACCGCCAATTGGGAAGCAGGGGTCACTGCTTGCCCTTGAATTGAGTTATTTTTAATGACCGTGCCCTGAATCGGTGAAGTGATATAGGGTAAAACTGCCTGGCGTCCGAGAACTTGATTCTTCTCTACCAGATCACCCTCTTTTACCTTCCACTCCAGCAACTCCCCTGAAGCATTGGGGGTGATGGTATACATTTTCGCTGTGACTTTAGCATTATCCGTGGTGAAATAGCGGCTGTTCTCATTAAAATAGTAAAACCCTGCACAACCGGCAATCAGGACGATAACCGTTAAGATGGCCAGAACTATCCCTTTCCTGCTTTTTTTGCCTTTGACTTGCTCTTTCAGCTGTTGCTGTTCTTCGCTCTTTAATTGCACTCCCATGATACGCTCCTCCTTTTTTCAATCCAAGGAAATCTTAAACTGCTTCGGCCTCTTCAAACTGGCTCTGATAGAGATCGGCATAGAATCCATTCTGGGCTAACAATTCCTCGTGATTTCCTTGTTCCACGATATCGCCGTCTTTTAATACTAAAATCATGTCCGCATCCCGGATCGTGGAGAGCCTGTGGGCAATCACGAAGCTGGTCCGGTTGCGCATTAAGTTTTCCATGGCTTTTTGAATCAGGATCTCCGTTCGGGTGTCCACGGAGCTGGTGGCCTCGTCTAAGATCAAAATCTTCGGGTCGGCCAGGATGGCCCGGGCAATGGTAAACAACTGCTTCTGTCCCTGGGAGATATTGCTGGATTCTTCATTAAGAACCATATCATAGCCCCCCGGCAAAGCACGGATAAACTCATCACAATGGGCCGCCTTGGCTGCTTCCATGACTTCTTCATCCGTCGCCGCAAAGGTACCGTAGCGAATATTTTCCTTAATCGAAGCATTATAGAGCCAGGTATCCTGAAGCACCATGCCAAACAAGGAGCGCAGATCATGGCGGCTGAAGTCATAAATGTCATGATCGCTGATCAGGATTCTGCCACTGTCAATTTCATAAAAGCGCATTAAAAGTTTCATAATCGTGGTCTTGCCAGCCCCGGTGGGACCGACAATGGCGACTCTCTGGCCGGCTTTGATGTCCGCGGAGAAGTCATGAATAATTTGTTTATCCTTGCTGTAGCCAAAACTCACATGTTCAAAACGGACATGGCCGCTGAACTGATCCAAGGTGACCGGATGAGCTGTTTCCGGGGTTTCTTCCCCTTCCGCCAAAAATTCAAAGACCCGTTCCGCCGCTGCCGCTGTGGACTGCAGGGTATTGGAGATGGAAGAGAGCTGGGCTATGGGCTGGGTAAAGGAACGCATATATTGAATGAAAGCTTGAATGTCCCCGATGTCCACGACCCGTTTAACAGCCAGGTAGCCACCGAGAATACTGACCACCACGTAACCCAGGTTGCCTACGAAACTCATCACCGGCATCATAATGCTGGTGACAAATTGGGATTTCCAGGCCGAATGATAGAGTTGGTCGTTGACCCGTTCAAAAAAAGCCACGGACTCCGCTTCCCCATTAAAGGCCTGCACAATAGTGTGACCGCCGTACATTTCCTCAATATGGCCGTTAAGCTCGCCCAGGGAGTGTTGCTGTTCCCTGAAGAAGCGCTGAGAGCGTTTAATCACCACGCCCACAATCCCCAGGGATAAGGGGATAACCAGCAATGCGGCCACGGTCATCATCCAGCTGATGGACAGCATCATGATCAGAATACCGACGATGCTGGCCGCTGAAGTGATGATTTGATTTAAACTCTGATTGAGGGTCTGGTTGATCAGATCCACATCATTGGTGATCCTGGACAGGACCTCCCCATGGCTTCTCGTATCATAATAATTCAAAGGAACTCGGCTCATTTTCTCCGCAATCTCTTTGCGCAGCCGGTAAGTGACATCCATGGCCACCCCGGACATCAGGTACCCTTGCACGTAGGAGCAGATGGAGGAGATTACATAAAGCACCACCAAGGCCCCAATAATTTTACCGATATAATTGAAATCCGTCAGAAGCCCCGTCTGGTTATACCAGGCGAATAACCCTTCCGCCAGTTTCGTGGTGACTTTACCCAGCAATTTTGGTCCCACAATCGTAAATACAGTGGAGAAGAGGGCAAAGAAAACCACGATGGAAATCGTTGTCTTATGGGGAGTTAAATATCCCGTCAAGGTGCGGAGTGTTTTATTAAAATCCCTGGCTTTCTCGCCCCCGCCGGGCCCACCGGGCCCTCCAGGGGGACCGCCAAAAAATCCTCTGCCTCCCCCCGGACCCTGGCGACCAGGCCCGAAACCTGTTTGTTTTTCTGCAGCACTCATCTCGCCAGTTCCTCCTCACTTAATTGCGAATAGGCGATTTCCTGATAGACTTCGCATGTTTGCAAGAGTTCATTGTGAGTCCCTTTACCTACAATACGGCCATTGTCCAGGACAATAATTTGTTCGGCATTCATAATCGTACTGACCCGCTGGGCTACCAAAAGGATCGTGCTGGTCCCGGTTTCCCGCTGCAAAGCCCCCCGCAGGTTCCGATCGGTCTTCAGATCAAGGGCGGAAAAGCTGTCATCAAAAAGGTAGATTGGTGCATTTTTTACCAACGCTCTGGCAATGGACAGACGCTGCCTTTGGCCTCCGGAAACATTGGTGCCGCCCTGGGCGATGACCGAGTCATAGCCTTCTTCCTTGGCCGCGATAAATTCGGTGGCCTGGGCAATCTCGGCTGCCTTGGCTAAGGTCTCCTGGGTGGCCTTTTTATCTCCATAGGATAGGTTGGAGCGGATGGAACCCGAGAAAAGAGTGCTCTTTTGGGGAATATAACCGATCTTTTCCCGCAGGGATCGCCGGGTGACGGTGCGGATATCCTGGCCGTCCACCAGGATTTCACCGGCAGTTACATCATAGAAGCGCATGAGCAGATTCAGCAGGGTGGATTTACCGCTGCCTGTAGAGCCGATAATGGCTGTGGTCTGACCTGCTGGGGCAAGAAAATTAATATTATGCAGAACCGCATCTTCCCCTCCGGGATAAGCAAAGTTCACATTCCGGAATTCAATCGTCGGCTGAAACTCTTCCCGGAAAGAGGCCGGTTCCTCAGGGTCGGCAATGCTTTCCTCTTTCTCCAGAACCTCGGCAATCCGATCTGCCGCCACCGCTGCCCGGGGGAACATAATAAACATCATGGACATCATTAAAAAGGCCATAATGATCTGCATGGCATATTGCATATAGGCCATCATGTCGCCGATACCCATTTGAAAAGCTGAGACATGTTTGGCACCCACCCAGACGATAATCACCGTAACCAGATTCATAATCAGCATCATGACCGGCATCATCAAAGCCATAGCCCGGTTGACGAAAAGGTTCGTCTCCAGCAGATCCCGGTTGGCTTTGTCAAAGCGGGCGCCCTCGAACTTTTGGGTGTTGAAGGCCCGGATCACCAGCATTCCTTCGATGTTTTCCCGAGCCACCAAATTCAAGCGGTCGATCAGGGATTGAATGAGTTTAAACTTGGGGATGACCACGATAAATAAGATGACCACGACCCCGATGAGACAGAGAACGGCAATCCCGATAATCCAGGACATGGACGAACTGCTGGAAATGGCTTTGATGACCCCGCCCACTCCCAGAATCGGAGCATAAAACACCAGGCGGATCATCATGACTAACACAGTTTGCAATTGGGTGATATCGTTGGTGGTCCGTGTAATTAAGGAAGCCGTGGAGAAATGATCGAACTCAGCATGAGTGAACTGCTCGACTTTCTTAAAAACGCCCGAACGCAAATCCCGGGCCACCCCTGCCGCCGTCCGCGCAGCAAAATAGCCCACCATCACGGAAGCGGCCGTTCCCAGGAGCGTGATCAGGAGCATGGTCGCCCCCGTTTTCAGGATATAATTCGTATTTCCGGTCATGACTCCGGTATTGACGATATCCGACATATAATCCGGTAAAGCCAAATCACAGTTGGCCTGTAAAAACAGCAAGGCAACGGCACCAAGAATATACCCGTAATAAGAGCTAAGATACTTAACTAATTTAACCATATAACCTCCTCCACCCCATGGTCAGGTAATTTGTCCAATTATTAGCATTGAAAATGTCATAGAGTTTTTTCCTGCAGTACTTACGGGCTATTCGGTAAGTATATTAAAAGTTAATTAACTTAATAATTAACGTAGTCAAGTTTAATATTCTTATCTTCTTTTGTCAACAGGTTAAGATATGTAAATTTTTAGGTTAAATGAGAAAGTATAGTAGGCAAGCTATGCCTTCTGGTAGTAAATAAAAAACGCCCCTGCGAGGCGTTTTAAGAAATAGGCAGCATAATTATATCTATCATTCCGGTACACTATAGCTTATATTTTTTCAGTTTCACATCAAGCTCTTGCGTGATCTCATCTAATTTACGGGTAACTTCATTCATCTCTTCCAATATGGATACCTGACCGCCGGCTGCAGCAGCGATCTCCTCACTTGAGGCAGCAGCCTCTTTCGTAACAGCGGAAATATTCTCAATAACCTTTAAGACCTCATGGCGATGATTCTGAATTGAGGTCATCCCTTGCTGGATCATGGCGATTTTCGAACTGATCGATTCGGTAGCTTCGGTGATATTTTGGAAAGCGTCATTGGTATGTAAGGCAGCTTCATTCTGCTCCTGGGAGACAGCCTGAACCCGCTGCATGGAAACGATAGTCAGGGTTGACTGATTTTGAATGGTGTGTACCAAGCTGCCGATTTCCACAGTGGATACCCGGCTTTGTTCAGCTAATTTCCTGATCTCCTCTGCCACTACAGCAAATCCCCGCCCGGATTCACCGGCCCGGGCTGCTTCGATCGCCGCATTTAAGGCCAGCAAATTGGTTTGTTCGGCAATACCTTCCACCGACTCCAGAAGCTGCTCAATATTCTTAGTGGAGTTGGTCAGGCTTTCGATGGTTTGATAAATCTGTGCCAGAGCGGCATTGGTTTCCAGAGACTTTTCCTGAAGAAGGTTGACCGACTGCAGCCCGACGCTGTTCAGCTGCTTGATGTCTTTTGTATCATCGCTTACTCCCTTGAAACGGTCCGACAATAATTCGATTTCCTGGGAGAGGTTTTCCATTTTCTCTACCCCATACTGAACCTCATCGGCCTGCCTGGAAGTGCCCTTGGCAACTTCTTCAATGGATTCAGAAATCTGGCTAACTGAGCATAAGGCTTCTTCAGCTTTGCTCCTGGTTTCCTTGGAAATTTGAATAATGGCATGAAAAACCTTGACAAAGCTCGTAAGTGAACTACCCCCGCTTACGCCTCGCTAAGAAGCGGGGGCTTCTTGGCAAAAGTTTGGACGTTGGCTTCCTGCTTCATCGACCGCCGCCCTCTGCCTTAGCATTAGGTCTTACACGATTTCCACAGGCGTAACTTCGGGCGGTTCCCGCCCTATAGAAAACTTATACTTAGGCTATTTTACTCAGACCACGGGCCAGGATGAGCTTGGAGCTTACCAAGTCACGATCCATCACTAATCCACAGGACGGGCACTCATGGACCCTGACGCTTAAGTCTTTGGGGACTGACTCTCCACATAAGCAGCTCTGTGATGTGCCCTTGGGGTCAACCAGGATGAACTGTTTTCCTTGGCGTTCACATTTATACCGGATGTAATTTCTGAACTGACCCCAGCCCGCATCATGAATACTTTTGGCTAACCGCCGATTCCGAACCATGTTGTGTACCTTGAGATCTTCCATGACGATAAGATCATAGCTTCTGACCACTCTAACGCTTGCTTGATGGAGAAAGTCCTTGCGCTGATTCGCTATTTTTGCATGTATTTTAGCTACTTTTACCTTGGCTTTCCCTCGGTTGTGTGAACCTTTCCTTTTGCGGGAAAGCCTCCGCTGGGCTTTAGCCAGTTTTTTCTCCATCTTACGATAATACTTCGGGTTATCAATCACCTTTTCGTCAGAAAGCACAGCAAAATGATTCAAGCCCACATCGATCCCCACAGCTTGGCTGGGATTTTCAACGGGGGCAACATCCGGAATCTCAGCAGTAAGATTGGCGAACCATTTTCCTCCATGATATTTGATATTGACACGTTTTATCGCTTCCACCGGAAATTTCCGGTGAGTCTCCATCTTCACAAAACCTAGTTTGGACAAATAAATATAACCTGCTCTACCGAAGGTTCTTTTCACGTTATCGACTTGAGGGTAAGTCAATGATGAATAGTGATCGCGGTTTTTGAAACGGGGATACCCGGCTTCCTTGGCAAAGAAATGCTGATAAGCGCTATCTAAGCGGCGTAGAACATCTTGGAGAACTTGACTGTGAACTTGGCTGTACTCGGGATGGGCTTTCACGAATGCCGGTAAGGCATTCTGCTGCTGGTTATAGGTTAGGCCATGACCAGTTTCCTTGTAAGTTACCTGCCGTTCGTTCAGGGCGTGGTTGTAGAGTTTGCGGCAAAGCTTCAGGGTATGAAACAGCTTTTGTTCTTGTTCGCGAGAGGGATAGACCTCATAGCGATAGACCATTTGCACAATCTCACCTCTTCTCCCCTTGAGATTCGATATATTTTTTGAGAATATCCAAAGGTGCTCCGCCGGTTGTCACCATACAGTAGCTTTGAGACCAGAAATACTCCTTCCAGAGTTGGTGACGAAGGTGAGAGAATTCTTTCTTGATCAGCCGGGATGATGCGCTCTTGTAAGCATTGATGTACTTGGATAGCTCAGAATTAGGATGAGCTTTGAAGACGATGTGAATATGATCACGATCATGGTTGTATTCCAAAAATGTAATATGATAGTTTTTTCCGATCGATTCCCCGATCTCCCTTATACGGAGGGCAATCGTATCATCAATGACCTTTCGGCGGTATTTAACAACCATAACTAGATGATAGGTAAGTAAGAATACTGAATGATTGTTATTATCCAACTTTGCCATATAATCAGTCCTTTTTTATCTACGACTGATTATATTATATCGGAATATTCTACCAAACACTATGGATTTTTGTGAATGCGCATAGAGCGATTCATCCCCCGCCTGTGGAGGACGGGGGACTTCTCGCAAGTCATGTTAAACCCCGAATATCTTCAATAATCTCATTAAAAGATGACGAGATTTTACCGATAAAGCCAAGATCCTTAAATTCGGCAAGGCTTGAATAATCCCCTTCTCTGAACTGAAGGATTTGCTTTTCAAATTTGGCTAACAATTTTTTGTTGGCAAAACCGGAGAAAATGGCAATAATGCCGTAACCGACGGTACGATCAGCAAAAGCAAAGGGATAATATACCAAATATCAAGAATTCGCCAAAGAATAACCCCTAAACCCAAGCTCAATAAAAGATTGACCATGAATGAGATAAATTTAAAATTGCCTATAAATTTTTTGTAATTCATTTTAAATTTCATAGTTCATTGCTAATAAACATCTTAATTGCTGATAAACACCTAATTGCTGAATAAAACCTTTATAGCAGACAATGATGCTACAGCATCCTTTTGCTCCTCCGCCAGCATGATATGAATGGAGGTACCAAATAGAGCACCCAGGGTAATCCTGGATAATACTGACGGCGAATAGCCGTCACTATTTTGCCTTGGGGCAATATCCTTGATAATGTATTTTTCAATCAATGCTGTAGAGTCGTCGAAAAGCTGGCGAAGAGGTTCCCTGAAGGTATCGGACCAAAGAGCCATGCTGGTCACATCAAAGAGCAGCTTGAACAATCCCGGATTCTTGAGAAGCGTGTCCTGAAAAAACTCGATCAGGCAGGCCGTTTTCTCTTCTTCCGATTTGCCTTGGCTTAATTTATTCTCTAATTCCTGCAAATAGCGTTGAGCCAAAGCCCTGATGACCTCAATGAATAATCCCTCTTTGTTTTTATAGTAATAATTGACCTGACTCAGGACGACTCCGGCCTCATCGGCTATATCCCGCAGGGATACACTGGCATAGCCCTTTGTGGATATACATAGGACAGCTGCATTGAGGATTTTTTCGGACTGACCGATTTCTTTCTTTTTATACATAATGATTCGCTCCTCTGGATGGATCTTAACACTATAGACTTAATTCGGACGTACGTACGATTTGAACCTAGCATGAAGCTGCCAGAGAGTCAATTGCCTGCGCCATTATATTTAACCCTTAATCTGTTCCCCTCATTCGTACTCCGGCCTGTAAAACACCTTTGCCAAATCCAGATCCAAGCCAGGAAAATCAGGATGGGCAAACCTATCCCCCGGACCACTGACAACTATCAGAACATAACGCTCATCTCTAAGCACAAAAGCTTCCAGGATGTTCTCTTCAGGATCAACGAGCCAGTAATGGGGAACTCCTGCCCGGCGATAAATCTCCAACTTGCGGAGACGGTCTTTCCGGCGATTGGAGGGTGACATGACTTCCACCACCAGATCACAGGGTCCGTCAATACGCTCCGGACGCATGATGCTTCTGCGGCTGCCGGAGATAAAAAGGATGTCCGGCTGCACTACATTTCTGGAGGTCAAGGTAACATCCAGAGGCGCAATAAACAGTTCACCCTCCGGATCAAAGCCTTCAAAAAAATCAGCCAACTGCCGGGACAAAGCAAACACAACCCTTTGATGATGGGTAGTCGGTGACGGTTCCTTGATCAACATCCCTTCCAGCACTTCGAACCGGTAGCCTGGTTCTTCCGGAATCCTGACATAATCTTCATATGTATATTCGCCTTGTTTGGCATAACCAAAGCTTTCTTCTTTGACAGGCAGGTCTTCTGCAGGTATCTTGCCCGCGGTCAGAGCCGCCAGCACAGCCTCTTTTTCATAGCGGTATTGTTTTTTGCCCAACTCCATAACAGGTATCTTTTTTTGCCGGGTATATCTCCAGACTGTATCCACCGACAAGTTCAGCATTTCCGCCACTTCCTGGGCCGTCAGCAAACTACCCATAGAGTCGCCTCCCTTATCTTTTATCAGTAATAATTATATAACTGAAAACAACTATAATCAATTATAATCAATTAAAATAAACTCTATAAACCCCACAACTCTGCCTTGACTAAAAAGCATTTTTCATCACCGCTCTAAAAACAAGCATGGGAGAGACATCTCCATTGCTTATTCCGTCAATTCTTCCCTAACATGAGTCAGCTTTTCCGGAACCTCCCATTGATTATATAACTTCTTCTTCAGGCTGCCGTTCTTTATTTCTTTCCCCAACCGGAGAGTTTCCAGCAACGCCCAATATTTATCGATCAGAGCTATAATGAGCGCTTCCTTATATTTGGGGGGCGTCACAGTTAAAGGCCACATATGCTTAAGGATAATGTCTTTTTCCCGATCATTTAATTCAAAAAGCTCATGGGCATTTTCCAGAGCCGTCAGGGAATGGGTAAATCCGTGCAAACCATTGTCCGGTTTGGTGGTATGCCAGTCATACAGGAAGAAATCATGCAGCATTCCTCCTCTGGCAGCGGAACGCCAATCAAGCCCCAGCAGCCTGCAGACTTTATACCCGGTGTAAGATACGTATAAACTGTGTTCCAGGCAGGTTGTCCGGCCATGTTGGATGAAGTCTTCCATCATTAGGACTGATTCATGATCCAACAAACCCTGAAGGCACTCCCTATATTCAGCCAAACTATTGAAATTTGCTCTTGAGCTCAGTCTTGAGCTTATCCACTTTTTCATTGAGGATGCTCCTTACATCACGATTGATGATGTCGGCATTTAAAATGAGCAGGCGTGGGAAAGCCTGAAAAATGCGCCTGTAACGAAGAATTTTCTCATAGTATTTAAGCAGTGAAAAGCTGCTGTGGTTTAGGATGGCATTGCGTAAGTCTAAAGTATCGGCTACTGATTTAATTGTGTCGACCAGGAAATAGACAAAGAGCAATGCGGAGAGAGCTATTTTGATCTCTGACGGTATGAAGAGAAGCAGCCCGGCGATCCCGGGATGAACGATTTCCAGCAGAACCAAGGCCAGCACTCCCCACAAAAGGGAGTACTTCAGGCAAATATAGCCATGGAGGTTAGCAAAATCTTCACTGTAATCCCACCATTTGCAATGGAATACTTTTTCCAGCATGAACCCGGTAATGTATTCAAGAGCCGTGACCAGGATAACCGCCGCAACAACGCTGAAAGTACCTGCTGCTAAGGCGCCAGAGAAAATCGTTCCTACCCAGGTTGAGGATACTATAATTAAAACGGCACCCAAACCATAGATGGGACAAAAGAATCCATTTAAAAATCCGCGATTGACAAATTTCTTGTGCGTAATACTGGCGTAGATCGTTTCCATAATCCATCCTAAACAGGAATACCAAGCGAAGAGCAAAAAGATATCCAAGTAATTCATAACTCCGGTTTCCTTTCTTTTTACGCAGCTTTATATTATGGAAATTTAATTCGGACGTATGTACGAATTGATTTTAACATAAAACTGCCGGAGATTCAAATGGTGCACCGGTGCAACATTTGAATTTTCTTCCCCCCTCAAAAATTACACCCCCTCAAAACTTCAGTCTGAGGGGGATTGCTTACTTGTCTAGGCTTTATTGATTTCCCAAAAGCATCGTTTCGGTGAAACGATTTTCTCCTCTTTCTTGAGGGTATTCATAACCTTTTCAACCTCTTTTTTATCAATCCCCGTGGCTTCTGCCACATCTCCGGTGCGGGCCGGTTGCTCAGCCTTGGCGAAGAAGTCCAAGACGGCCTTATAATTATCCATTTGAAGTCCTCCTGTCTTTTCGTTTTTTGAGATTGCTTCGCTTAAATCCGACTGCTGTAATTGTGGAATATTATAACACAGAACTTCAGAATTTATAAATATTCATAGGGTTTTACAATTTAAGTTTGTTCAGCTCATCTCGGAAAGCCGGCCTTCTGGGGTACTTGAGAAGCAGGCTCTGCACCACATCCCGGGCTTCTTTTTTTCCGCCTGCTTTCTGCAGTGTCCGGATAGTGGCACAGACTCCCCGATAATGACTGCGGGTATTGGCAAGGGCTGCAGCCTGCTCAATATTGTGCTGAAAGATCCGGCAGACCTCTTCCCGATATTCAGCCATCAGATATTTATAATACGAGTCGATACTGCGTGGATTGGCAAAGACATATTGCATGAGTCTCTCCCACTCCTGCTCTTCCACCAGGATCTGGGCGTATATTCCCCGATGATCCTTCTTCTTCCCGGCCAAACGCTCAATCAGCTTCGGATAGACATCAGACCATTCATCTGTGGAGTAGGTACTTTTCAGATCCTGATAATGCTGGAAGCTTCCCTCCTCCACAAACTCCAGAGCCAGGCTGCGCCGATTATCCAACTGGCCGGTACGGATATAGGATTGGTAGCGATGTTCCCTCCAGCGATTCAGCAGTCCGGAGTAGCCTTTATCCTTTTCTTCCCCTTCCAGGCAAAGCTGGATGATTCTTGCTTCATCCCCTTCCCCCATAGCCTGATGAATGGCTATTTCCCTGAATTTGCTGTAGTTCAGATGCCTATTGAGAAAAGCAGTGGCTTGGGCCTCCCCTTCAAATCGGCAATGCAGTTCATATTGAATCAGGAGGATGTTTTCGTTCAGATATTCCGAAGTCCAAGAATCTTTTTGGCTGGCGGTTATAAGTTTCTTCAGGCAATTCTCCATACGCTCTCTTTCCGCCGGTGTAACGATAAACCCGGCACTGCGCCGGAGAAGATCGATTTGGCAGTCGATCCACCCTCGATAACGCCTGTTATCGGCTTCTTCCATGATGAGTGCGAAAATCTCTTTCCGCTCGGTCTCGGTGAGATCCTCCAGCTCCTCCCTCACTTCATCCAGCACCTCAAATCCGTCTCCCACCGCTACGCCAATTCCACCGTCGGAGTCGTCACCATATTGAGTCATATCCACCGCTTCCCCGATAACCAGCAAGGCTAAGCGAACGGCTTGCACCGCCTTGCCCTTGCCCAAGACATCCCTGCTTTTTTCCAGAACCAGCTCTGTTCCCTTTAAAGCTTCCCACATCTGGTCGTACCCAATAAATCCATGGCGGTCCGAATTCTTATCGATATAGCTCTGAATCAGCTTACGGCAGCGCTTGACCTCCTGTTGGTCGTTTTCGTCACCGAAGGCCAACTCAATTCTGGTTTTTAATTCCTCGGACCCTTCAGCCAGCATAAGCAAAAAATCAGCCAACGCTTCTTGAGAAGCCTTCTCCAGCATTTTCTTGATGGCCTCCTTTTGGGGGCCCTGCCGGCTTTTCGGCATCGGAATAACTTGCTGCTCCTGAACCTCTGATTTCCTTTCCCGCAAGGCAAAATAGACAGCTGCTTCGTGTTTGCAGAACTCACCCAGGTCATAGGGACAGTCACACTCACTGGCTAGAATAGTGTTATCTTCAGCCAATTCTACATAGATCCGATATCGGGCATTTCCCTCCACCTCAGCCTGATAAAGGCCGGCTTCCGTTTCTTTTAAAGAACGGATATGACCATCCTGATAGTATTGATACCCTCTCTCCAGGATCTTCTTTTCCATCTCATGCTCAAAGCTATCCAAATTCATGATTCTGCGCCCTTCCTTTTGCTCACTCAGTGCCTCAATCAAAATACTTCTGATACTTCAAAAACTCATCCTCTGCCAACACATCCAGCTTACCGCCGGTCTGCTGCAGGATTACTTCACGGCAAAGTCCCATGCGGTGCAGCATGGGGGCGATGATGGAGTTGGTCTGCTGCAGGTAGGCGGATATATCCTCAACGCTGATGGGCAGTTTATAACCTTGAGGGCTGCTGGCCAGAACGACCCGGGCATCCCTTAAGGGAGCGACGATTTTCCGATACAAAAAGTCTTTGCTGAGCCGGGTATCGGCATATTTAGAAAGCACGGACAAGATCTGCTTCGAAGTAATAAATTTATAGGGATTGCCGTACTGGGCTTCAAAGATCAAATACTTGAGAAAGCTAACCTGGAGGCGTTTCTCCAACTCCGCGTCCCTTTCATGTTCGCGGATATACCCTCTGGCCTTGCGGAAAGCCAGATTGGCAATCTCCTGATTAAAGCGGCTGTTGTCGGCGGCGGGATTCAAATTTACGGCATTGTCACCGGGAATCTTTTCAATGTTGAGGATTTTCCAATAGAGGATATTCAGATAATCCCCAGTATTCTCTCCATGGAGCTGTTTACTCACCGTTCCGCCGAGCCATTCTGCCAGTTGCGCCGGTCCGCTGTGCCGGCCGGCCACGAAATCAAAATCATATTGGTCAAACAGATTCTGTACCGGCCGCTCTCTTCCGACATAGTCCTTAAATCCGGCCTGAAATTCAGAACGTCCTGTTGGCTCTTCCGCAATCTGCAGTTTCGGATAAGCATGATAGAGATTTTTATAGAGCTGATCATAAAGATGCTTGACAAAGACCCCTTTAAAGTTGGGCACGGGAACATCCCGAAAGAACCGGCCTTTATCGGCAATTAAAAAAATCAGATTAAAGTCCAGGGGGAGCAGCTCATTTAAAACCTTGACCCGCAGTTGCTCCTCCTCGGTGAAGCCGATCTTCTCCAGGGATTTTTCCAACTGGGGGATAGCTGAGTTGGCCACGATGACCGCACACACAATGTAGAACTTAGAAGTACCCTCTTGGCCGAAATCGAATCCGAAATCCCCCCACTCTTTTATGAAGGCGGTGCGTCCAGGCTGATCGTTCACTTCTGCCCTGTTCAAATCATCCAATGAGATTTGTTGTTTCATGTGTACCTCCCCCGCTTTTTACTTCTTTTTACATCCCAGCCCATCTTCTTGATTTTTACAATGATTCTCCAGTCTTGCCTTATATTCCTGCTTATTCCAGTTCCATTTTCAATTACCTTTCAACTCGTCCCGGCCAGGCCGACGAGATTTCGGGGGAATCAAATCTTCCGCAGAAATCTCCGGGTGAAAGCGGTTATCCATAAGCAGCAAATCAGGAATCCTGCCCCAAAAGAAAACCAATCCGCCCCCTGCTCTACTATTTTCCCCACCCAATAACCAGGCAGAAAGGCTCCCAGGTATTGATAAGGCCTCGGGACAAACCAGACCATCAATAATCCCAGCAGATTGAGACTGGTCAGTTTGGAAATGGCCAGGCCCTCGACCCGGTTGCCGGCTAAGGATACCACCATCATTGCCAGCGCGGCCCCTGTTAAGGTGCTGAGCAACCCGGCGGCGAGGATCTGCAAGAAGGTGAGATGGGCTATGCCGCAAAGCATGGTCACCACGATCAGACAAAGAAAAGACCACACCATCGGCAAGCCTATCCTCGCCGCCAGATAAGCATATCCCTCCAGAGGAGTTATTTGATAATAAGCCCCGGTTCCTTCATCCCTTTCTTCAAGCAGCAGAAAGGCACTGACCATGGCTAACAGCATCGGCGTTAAGATAATGATCATCCCATCGGCTAAAGAATACCATGGCTTTATCGACAAGGCCCCCTGCTGAAACAGCCAGGCATCGGCCTTGGGAATGCCTATTTTGACCAGCAAGCCGAATAGGAAAGGCGCGGCCAGCAGGACTAACAGCATGCCATCATAGGTTATTTGCCGCAAGCCAATTTGAAATAACCTGAGGGTTTGCTTCATAGCTTGCCGCCCCCTTCCCCTTGCAAGGCTGAAGGAACACGCAGCAAGGCAATCCAGATGGAAATCCCCAGCCAAATCATCAATCCAAATAAAAAAACTATACTTCCCGGTTCAAGCTGGCCCTTAATTGAACCATCGATCAACCGCAAGAGGATCGTTCCCGGCATAATCTCCAAAACCGGATGGCTGATCTGAAAAGCCACTAAGAGGGGCGGGAGTATCAATATCATTCCCACTGGAACCCCCTTGACCATATAGCTGTTGACCGAGTTGGCATAGGTGGCCATCGCCAGGCCCAAGAGGGTAAAAATACAGGAGCCTACAAAGATGCTGCTGAGCAGCAAAGGATAGTCCGCTGAGCCGGGATGGCTGAAACGAACAATAAAGAAAGCGGACAAGGTGGAGATCATGGCCAAAGACAACCCTTTGGCCAAAATATATTCAATTGGCTTCAGCGGCGAAATGCCGTAAAACCGGTGGATTCCTTCATCTTTTTCCAACAGCCAAATGCCCCCGACAAAGAAGAAGCCCAGGGTTGCCGGATCGGTCAGCAGGATGAGGGAGGCACCGATTGCTTTGTGTTGATCGGGTAAAAAGTACAGAATAGCACAATACAATACCGTAATAAAAGCATACAGAAAGTAAAAGCCGTATTTGGCCTGATAGCGTATATCATGAACTGTCGCCATAAAAAGCCTCATTGCAGCTGCCTCCCCGTCAAAGCTATAAAAACCTCCTCCAAGGTCCGCTCTTTGGAGTGAATCCTTAGCAGTGAACCGTTCTGCAAAGCCTTAACAAACTCATCATCCTGGCCCAGTTGGGTGAGGGTGCTCCGTCTGTCCACCGTTCGGCCATCCCTTCTATAGGAATAATTGACCTCCGCACTGCCGCTCCGATCCACCTGAAAAGCCTGGGGGGTATTCAGGGCTCTAATTTTACCATCCACAATAAACGCCACCCGATCGCACAATTCCCCGGCATCATGCATGTTATGGGTCGTAAGAATGATGGTTTTTCCCCCTGCTTTCTGCTCCAGCATCATATCCTTTAAGATTCTGGCATTGGCAGGATCAAGACCGCTGGTGGGTTCATCCAAAAAAAGCAGCTGGGGATTGTGCAGCAGGCAGCGCACAAAACCCAGACGCATCTTCATCCCTTTGGAATAGCTGGCTACTCTTTTATGGGCATCATGCTGCAGACCCACCTGCTCCAATAAGGTCAGCGGGTCCAGGGTTTTTTGATGGTAAAGGGAGGCAAAATACTGGAGGTTTTCCAGGGCTGTAAACTTACCGTAGAAATTGGGGAATTCAAAATCCACGCCAATCCTTTCATAAAATGAACTTTTACGGTGTTTCATTTCCGTGCCTAAGACCTGAACCCGGCCTTGATAGTCTCTCAACACTCCTGTGAGGATTTTTTGCAAAGTACTTTTGCCGGCTCCCGACGGACCGAGAAAGCCAAAAATCTCTCCCTTCCTGACTGTGAAGCTGATGTCCTGAATAACATCCCGCGGAGCGCCCGGATACTTATAGAATGCACCTTCTACTTTAATCATCATGGCTTACCTCACAATCTGTTCAATCAGGCTATCCAGCAGCAGGTTTACGACCACAGCATGGTCCGCTTCTTCCTGCTGCAGATAGGCAATTGCCACATATAAGGCCTGAAGCGCCTTAGCCACCACGGGAAGTTCATAAGCAAACCGAACCCCGTATTCCTGCAATTTGACCAGTGCTTTGCTGTCCTCAAACCCATGGGCGTCCAGCACATCCTGGGGCAGCTTGCGCTGCAAATAACTCATGACAGCAGAATCCGTTTTAACCAGTATGGGATACTCCTTCACTCCCTCGAGCATCCGGCCAAAAGACCGCTTCGTCAGCTCCTGGGGCCGAAGATCCTTATGGTCTGCCAAAAAATCGTCCAGTTCCTGCCATAGCTTCATCTGACACTGTTCAATAATATCCATATATAAATGTTCTTTATTGGTGTAAAAAGCGTAAAAGGAACCTTTGGCAATCCCAGCCGCCTGGACTAAATCATCCACCGTCACTTTCTTCACCCCATGAGCAACAAACAGCCTTTCTCCTTCCCTCAAAAGCTTTTCTTTGATCATTTCTTTTTCCGTATCAGAAAATCTCGGCATCTCTTCACCTCATACAATCTATATGACTAAAATATTGTTTTAGTCATATAGATTGTATGCCTTTGCCAGGAAGAAGTCAATATTCTCTTGCCTGGCTTCCGGCCTACCTCTTTTCACACATGAAAAAACGCCCCCTGTGAGGCGTTTTAAGGAATAAGGGTTATAGAAAATAAGGGTTATAATGATGCTCTTTATCCTGAATGAGAGCGGATTTTTTCCACATTGCGATTCATCAATTTACGTCCGACGTTTTGATAGGCCCACTTTCTCAGCGGGGATAACTGCTGCTGATGGACTGCCAGGAATTCATCCGGGGAATCAAACACCCCGAAATCCTGGTTGATCCCTTCTTTTTGAATATAAGTGTCATTGACATTCCAGTCGATTTGAGGGTTTTGCAAGTTGTCGGTGGCGGCACCATACCCGCAAAAACTGCCTTCATGTGCAGAAAACTTTTCCTGAAGTTTTTGCAAATAGTCTTTATCCAGAATGAATCCCTCCAGGTTATACCACTGCCCCTTGTATTGGATTTCAACCCAGCTATGCACAATACTCCGGGGCGCAAGACTGTAAATCAGCCCTGTCATAGCCCCTTTCTGCAGTTGTTTATCAATGGTAAAGCCGTGAATCCGGCAAGGCACTCCTACCCCTCTCAAGAGAGCCATCAAGAGGGTTCCTTTAGTATTGCACTGACCATAACCATCCTTCAGCACCTCGGAGGCCGGAATTGTGTCATCCCGATTATAGCCAAAGGGGATGTCATCCCGGACAAAATCGTAGATTTTCCGGATCTTATGAAAACACTCTTCATTTGCCCATTGTTTTTCTTCAATCAAGCTCTGTATGGAGCTGTGACGGAAATCCAGCATGTTGGTTTCCTGCAAGTATTGATTCATTGTGCAATCCTCCCTGACTGTTTGATTACACATTACCGGAATACTGATCAAAAAACTTTCAAAAACTCGCTGTCTTTTATAATATTGGTAGCCGACATGCCGGTCATCATTTTATTGGTATAGGCCAGATGGGACGGACTGTCAAACCCGGCTCTGAGTGCTGCCGTTGTGATAGTTTCCCCAGCAAAAATAGACTCATAGGCCCGCTGCAATTTATGCAATACCAGATAGCTTTTCAAAGGTATGCCTGTTTCATCTTTGAACAAATGGGCTAAACGGCTTTCCGAAAGATACGTTTCCTGAGAAAAATACTTGAGCTGATGGCTCGCATCATCATCCACACAGCAAGCCAGGAGCTCCAAAACTCTGATGATCCGCTCATCGAAAGCCCCTCTATCAGCTCCTTTATCAGCTACCCTATGGTCAGATGTAAAATAAGCGGCAAGACTCTGCACAAAGGACAGAAGGGAACTATGCTCCTTCCGGGCAAGGGCTTTGCGAAAAGCCTGCTGCATCACAGCTATATCCGCCTGGGGCAAAACATAAAAACTCTGTTCTTTCAGCAGCCGCCTCGTGGCGCGTCCCAGCTCTGTGGTCGGATCAATCAGCATCGTAAAATGGATATCACCTCCGGCGTTGAAGGCATGCTCCGTATCCATGTTGACCAGCAGGGCATGGCAAGGAATAAGCTGTCCCTTGACTTTAATGTCCAGTTCCTTTTCAATGGAAAGAAACAGCTGCAGCAGCCAATGTTTATGGGAATCCGCTTCCACCCGATCTGAAATTGCCCCAACATTTCTACCGTATTTGATAATGTAATTCATCGTGCCACCTACGTTTTCAACTATGCCGGCCTAAACATATACTTTCGCTTATGCCTTTTGGATATCCTCCCGCAAGCAATAAACCCGGGACAAAACATGATCATCGATCCGTTTTGCCCCGGGTATTCACGCTTAGCTATCTCCGCCTTGGCTAGTTTAGCTGTCTATGCTTTGAGTATCCTTGCTTGGTAAGTCAAAGAGCTTTCTGTCATGCATGCCTTTGCCAAAGCCCATGTCTCCGGGGGTAAAGGTACCGTTCTTCATCGCCTCTTTTTGCTCCTCCAGGCGGGCCTGAGCCTTGGTCAGCCATTCGGCAATCTGCTCATCCGTCATCTTTCCGGAACTTTTCATGGCTTCTTCCTGATCCTGCAAACGGGCCTGGGCTTTTTCCAGCCATTCAGCGATCTGTTCTTCGGTCAGGGGCTCACCGGCTTTGAACATCATGGTATCGTGATGTCTCTCCAGACCCAGCCCCAGTCCCGGTACCTGGCCCTTATCCAGAGCTTCTTCACTGTGCTGCTTCCTCTGGCTGATGGATTCCTTCAGTTTATCCGCCTGTTCCTGAGTCAGGAGACCGGCTTCCACTTCTTTGTCCACGATTTGCTGCTGAATTCCAAACATCTGCTGAGTCAGGCTTTTGATTTCCGCCAGCTTGGCGGAATCGACCCCATCCGCTCCCAGCACGGTGGTTGCCCCGGCTGCCAGGAGCACCGCACTCAGCACTCCCACCATAAGTTTTTTCTTCATTTAAAAATTCCCTCCTTTTTTTCGTCTTAACCCTTTATGTACGCCATGGTCAAGACTACTCTTTCAGCATAACCCTCTTTGCTGAGAAGACGCTTAAAGCAACCTGAGTATCTCTTTAAGGCTTACTGAAAGTTTGCTGAAAAAGTGGAGGAACCTTTTAAACGCCCCAATCTCTCAAAAATGGCTGCAGCCTGATTAAGGCAGCAGCCATTTGCTAATTTGTTCAAGTGTTAATGTTGATGTTGATGTCCAGACATGGCCTGTTCAAATCCAGGTTGTGTCACCAGGATATAGCCTGACAGCAGAATCAATAAGATACCTATCACCGGACGCAGCTGCAGGGTCCACCTGTTCATCTTGAATAATCTTCTTACCCCGGGGACAAAAGCCATAGCCAGCAGGAGACTGTGTCCCAGCCCAAAGGCTCCTAAAGCTAAGGAAGAGTAGATCATGTGACCACTGGCCATAGCCGTTCCGCTCATCATCAGAATAACCGGAGTGGTACAAGGAGAAGGGGCCAAAGCGAAAAAACTTCCCAGAACCCAGGGGCTCAGGCCTTTTTGGTAAATATGCCGGAGGGGGCCGTTTTTCCGGGTAACATAAAACCCCGAGACCTTGACGGGGAACCGGAAACCCAGCAGGATTGCCCCGGCAACAAGGTATAAAACGCCTAAGAAGATCGCCCAGTACATACCGGGCAAACGGAAAAGTATCCCCACCTGGGCGGCCAGAGCACCGATCAGCATCAGGGTTAAGGTAAACCCTAAGATAAACTGAATAACCCGGCTATACCCTTCCTGACGTGCCCCACCTATTACTAAGGGGATCATGGCTCCCATGCAGGGATTAATGGACAGAACAATTCCTCCCATAAACATGGAGCCCATTAACCACCAGGAGCCATTTTCCATACCGAGCATCAAAGAGTGAGCTAAGGAATCCATTCTTCACCACCCTTTCTTGACCTTTTAAGGTATTTTTATGTCCAAGAAAGAGGTTAAAGAACCAGAAACGTCCTCATCCCGCTTTGTTTTCGGGAACAATATATTCAGTGCAAACCAATCTTCCGCGGCATCTATGCTGACATTCCCTCCGTATTCCTGTACGGCGAGATCGATGATGGAGATTCCGGCTCCATGACCATCGGGATCCGGCTTCGTGGAAAGCAGCTTCCCTTCATGCCACCTCAATCGACCGCTGTAATAATTTTCAAAGCGCAGGATCACCCAGTTATCCCCTTCAGAAACACGGATGGTCAGCTCTTTTTTGTTTTCTTCAACGTATTGCAGGGCTTGAATCCATTATCGATGGCATTGCCGAAAATAGTGGCGATGGCCAGAGGCTTCAGAAAGCTGAGCAGCTTGCCATCCAGCAGCAGAATCATCCTTATCCCCATTTGCGAGCATTCCATTCCTTTGCTGATCAGGACGACGTCAAGTGCTTCGTTGCCGGTATGGTGCAATTGGTCGTAAGCATTTATTTCCTGTTCGATCTGCCGGATATATTCTTCGCGTTCTTTGCCATGTTCAGCCACATCAAGGCAGAGCAGATGGTTTTTGAAGTCATGGTACCTGCGGTTCAGGATATCCACCGTTTCTTTCCTGAGCCGGTATTGCTCGTGCTGGCTTTGCAGCATGGCTTCCAGGCGTGCCAGCTCGATTTCCTTTTGACCGAGGGCCAGGGTATTGTTATATCCCATGACCACAACCAGACCGCAAAAGCTGCACACTTGAGCGATGATCGCCGTGGTCAGAGGCAGGTTTGTTTGCTCAAAGCCCATGATAAGCCCCAGATTGGTAATATAAATCACGGGGATAATCGCAATATACAGCCAGAGCAATTGACGCCAGCTCTTTTTCTGGTTGGTGTGCATTGATTTGTTAACAAGCCGGAAGCTTGCCTGCAAAAGCAGAAAATAGAGTGCCGTATAGACAATGCGCAGGGTAACGGAGGCCTCGGGAACGGTAAAATTAACCCCATGCAGGGCAAAGGATAAGCGCATGACCGTTTGGCGGAGGGCATGAACACAGAGAAAGATCAGCAGCAGGTAATACACGCCGTTATTGGGCGATATTTGGAATTTAACCATGATATAAGCATATAAGAGGGAATAATAAGCGAAGGTAATGTAAAAAAACTCGTTTTCAATGTCAGGGATTAAATAGACCATTTCCCGGGACAGCATCAGCAGAAAGGCAAATGTCAAGGTCAGGCCTATATTGATCAGCCTATGCTCTTTTCTTTTTTTACAGGCGGAAAGAAAGGAGGCAATTGCCGTTAATTCACAGATTCGCAAACTAAACAAAAACAGATTGTTAAGAACAGAAAGCTCCATTTTAAATCTTGCTCCCCAAATAATTTCCGATGGCGTCCAGAAACGCTTTGCGGCGATGCTTGCTGACAGGAATTCGGGCCGAGCCGACCATGGCATAGTCTTTGCCGACGGACCGTACATAGGCCACGTTAACCAGGTATCCGGCATGGCATCTGAAGAAATGCCCGTCATTCAGCTTTTCTTCAATGCTGTGCAGTGTATCGTTGCAGCGGTAAATCTCCGTATCCGTATAGATGAATAACTTACGCGCCACAATCTCGAAGTACAAAATTCCGGAAAGCTGCAGGTTGACAATTTGGTCAAGCACCTTGAAGCGTACACAAGAGTGGATAGTGCGGTTCAGGCGTTGAGTCGCCCGATAGAGCTTCTGGGCAAAAACACTGTATTCCACAGGTTTGACGATAAAATCAAAGGCCCGCACGGAATACCCCTGCACGGCGTACTGCACAAGGTTGGTTATGAAAATAATAAGCACATTTTCATCGCTTTTCCTGATCTCCTGTGCTGTCGCCATGCCGTTCATATACTGCATGTGAATATCCAGCAAGAGGATGTCAAATTTACCGGAGCTGAACGATTCCAGAAATTCCTCGCCGTCCGGATACACGTGTACAAACAGGGGCTCCCCTTTTTCTGCTTGGAAACGGTCCAGATATTCCTTTAACAGTTCCCGGTCTTTGTTTTCATCTTCAACAATCGCAATATGGATCATGTCAGCTACACCCACCGTATTTGCTTTTGTATCAACTTAATTGGCAAAGATAACTTTCTGTATCTCATCGATGTGAAAAAGCCCTTCTTCAGTGGGTACATACCTTCCATCCAGACAGCTTATAAAGGATTGCTTCAGCAATAGTTGCAGAGACGGGCCCATTGCCGCCCCAGCTCCTTCTCCAAAACGCGCAGCAAATTCCTCCTCCGAAAATCCTTCCGCTAATTGCAGCCGCAGAGCGGCGAAGCGTTTCTGCCGGGCCTTCTCATCCAAATACAGCACATTTTCCGTAATCTCTTCGTATTGACCGGCCCATTTCAGATATTTTGCCAAATCTGTCGTATTCGTAATTCCGTATCCGTCCACATAAGACTTGGCACCGACACCAAACCCGATGTGATCCATACCTTGGCACGTATAATAGAAATGCCTGCATTCATAGCCCTTTTTGGCAAAATGTCCGGCCGCGTATTGGCAGAAGCCTTTTCCTTTCAGGTATTCCAGGCTATACCGGTATTGATCCCTGCACTCCTCAGCGCTTACCCCCTCCTGCTCAGGCAGTTCAAACCGTTTCAGAGTGATATGGGATAGAGCCGGCAAGGCCAGGCATGTAACAAGGGAGTTGCGTAATGCGGCTTTGGTCTGACCGGGAATCCCATACATCACATCGGCGTTGACATTCCTATACTTGAACATCCCCAGCATGGTCAAGCCATCTTCAAGATCCGCCAGTCGGTAGGACGTGCCCAGATAGTCCAGCATTTTGTCACTGGCGCAAAGGGCCTCCACGCTGATCCGGTTGAAATTGCACATATTCAGCCCCGACAGGCAGGGCGATACCAGGGTTTCCGGAGCCGCCGCGATGGTCAGCTCCAGATATTCAGCCATTTGATACGCTCTCTTAAAGCGGAGCAGCAGCCGCGCCAGCTTATCCGGGGACAATACGGTAGCTGCTCCGCCGCCCACATAGATGCTTTGGACTGTTTTCCCCGCCAGCAGCTCCCCGGCATGATCGATCTCCCGTTCCAAGGCCTCCAGGTAAGCATTGCGGGTTTCTTTCCCCGCAGGCCGGATATGAGAGGATTCGCCTCTGCGCCTTCTGATGCAAAAAGGGATATTGACAAACACGGTCACTGAACTCATTGGCACAGCCTCCATCCAACCAGATCTTGTAACAAAAAGCACACACACTGTCCGAAAGCGGAGCCAGGAAATCCTTTGCCTCCGGACAGCAGCATGCCTAATGAGGGTTTGCTAGACGCCTTGGGCGGCATTCTTTCCTGCCAACCAGCCGTGGGTCATGGCCATGCCCAGGGAATTGCCGGCCATCGGGGTGACGTATTCCAGTCCATAGCGGTTGCCCAGGCAATTTCCGCAGGTATAAAGCCCTTTGATGGGATCTTCCTTGTTCCCTGCCCGGGCGACCCGGAATTCCTCGTCGGCAACCACCCCTGCCAGCGTGACCAGGCCCAGGCTTGGCTTGCTGTTCAACTCGCTTTTACCACCGTAAAAAGGCGCTTCGTCTACAGGGATCATCAGGTTCTTCTGCTTGCCGTAATCAATATCTCCCTCTGCCGAACGGCACAGCTCATTGTAGTGGGCAACTTCCGCCAGGAAGGTTTTCTTGGCGTCTCCCGTATAACCCAGAAAATCTGCCAGCTCATCCAGGGTATTGGCGGCATACACCGTTCCTTTCATATAAGCCAGACTTTCCGCTACGGCAACGCCGGAAATCTGGGTACCTTCCGGATTGCCGACCTCTATGCTGTTAAAGCCTTCCAACATAGCGTCCGCCATTTCCTTCCAGCCAAAGTTAGGGGCTCCGTGGTCAAGACCGCCCTTAAACAAGGTTTGGAACACCTTTTTATCCGTGACGAAGGAGGCCAAACCCTGGGGCTGGCGGAACATAATGCCGCTTGCCGTCGCTGTACCTGCTTCATTATGGAAGCGCCTGCCTTTTTTATTGAGCTGAAGAAAGGGGCCTGCTCCCCATGGTCCGGAAGGACCGGATTTTTTGCCCATGCAGCCTCTTGGTGTCGTTTCCATGATTCCGCCTGCCCAGCACATCATTTTATGTCCGGTCCCGCTGCGGGTTGAGGTATATTGCCAGTCGGCCACTGTCTGGCCGGAGCGCTCCGCCCATTCCATGTACTCATTAAGAAGAGCCCAGCACATCTCGGGATTCCCTTTAAAATCGCCGGCCGCCATGACAACCCCTTGGCGGGCATTAAACTGCTTGTAAGTACCGGGGCTGTTCAGATCCTCGGCAATTACGCCCGTCACATGACCGCCGGCGTCCTGAACAAGCACAACCCCTGTATGCTCAAAGTACCAGGTGGCGCCGTGTTCCTGGGCGTAATAGCAAATGTATTTATTGAAATACTCGATGTTGTTTCCCTGATGTCCATAAAACTGGATATTGCAGGGCCAGGTCTTATAATCGCCGACCTGCATAGGGTAAACCTGGTCTTCGTCATGCTGGTGATGGACGACGGATAAAGGATATTGGGTCATATCCGAATAATCCACCGTGACATCGTCTTTGCCGTGCAGCTCTTTTTTCACCACAACGGCGCTGTCCTCCTGAATCCGCCTGTCCTCCATGCTGGCGTAGATTTCCATCATCCGGTCCAGCATGGGACCGGAATTCTGAACGTATTTCTTAATTAGATCAGGATCGCAGCGACCCATGGTGCGCTTGACAAACTCATAGGCGATCTCGCCGGTATTGTAAGGACCAAAGCCGCGTCCAATCAGCCATTTGGAATTGACATGGCCGATATCCTCGCCGTACCAGCCGCTGCGGTTGGTACCATCGCCTTTAAGATCAACGAATGAACTCCAGGGCTGGGTTTCAATCACGGCGACGCTGGCGCCTTCATCCACCGCTCCCAGAGCCGCCAGCAGGCCGGAATGACCGCCGCCAACCACCACCACATCTTTCTCGATCACTTCTTTGATGGCGGTCGCCTCGATCTGAGGCGCCTTTCCCAGCCAATCGCCGGTGCTGCACATACCGAAGATGCGCTCACCCTCTGAAGCCGCAACCGGTGCGCCATTCCCCTCAGAGACCGGTGCCCCGGCCGGTGCAGAACTGTCGCAAGCGGTCAATACTCCCATTGCGGCAAGCCCGACCGCCCCCACCGCACTGCTTTTCAGAAAGTCTCTCCGGGAGAATCCTTTTTTTACTTCGTGATTGCTCATAAACTTTCCTCCTTTGTACGGTTAGACCCCTTGGGCGCAGTTTTTGCCTGCGGCATATCCGTAATATACACAAAGGGAATGGCTGATTCCGCGCATACAAATCGGATATTCCACAGCGAAGCGGTTGCCCATGACGTTGCCGCATACATAGAGTCCGGGAATGACCTGCCGCTCCGGATTTTTGGCATCCACAGCCGTGAAGGTGCGGCAATCTTCATCGCTTTCCAGACCGCCTATGCAGACAAGCATGGCGGCCGTACCCCATTTGGTCGCATAGAAAGGAGCCTTCTCGATGGGGAACATTCGCTTGGCGCTTTTGCCGAAATCTTCGTCCCTGCCGGCTTTGGCCAGTTCGTTGTAACGCTGGACAGAGGCAAGCGCCCTTTCCAACCCTTCCCCTGCAAAGCCCAAATTGCGGAGGAGCTCTGGGATGGTATTGCCCTGAGCGGCAAAACTATCCGCTTTTTTGCTGATAGCTTGGTGTACTGGCGATCGGCAAAGTTGGGATTGGACTCATCCTCATCTTCCGGAATGATGTAGCAGAGACCCCCGTGGGCCGGAGCCATAAAAGGAATCTGCTTACCCCAGTCGGAGTCAAAAATCTGAAACGAAGTCAATTCCGGCTGCAGTTCAATCTGGTTATGCAGCTGCTGGCCGGGAATATCCTCGTTCATGAACCGCTCACCATGCTTGTTGAGCTGCAGGAAAGGGGTGACTCCCATACCGCTGCCCATATGATGGGTCATCGGCGCATGATAATCCTGAACTTTAGCGCCAAGCCAGGCTCCCATGCGCAGTCCGTCGCCGGTATCGACGGGATTGCCCTCCACATCCTTGCCCAACATGCCCATGGCACCCATATTCCCAACACCCTTTTCGATAACCTCAGGGGCAAAATGCCGCAGGATCTTCTCATCGCCGGCATTATCACCCGTGGCCAGAACAACTCCCCTATCGGCATTGAACTGCAGGTATTTGCTGTTTTTCGCGTCGCGCACGATGATCCCGGTCACACGTCCCTTATCGTCTTTCAGCAATTTGGTGCCGAAGCAGCCATAGAAGATCTTGGCTCCCTTGGCCAGGGCGGCGTTAAGATTGGCTTCCACCACAAATCCCTGCTGATCCCTGCGGCTGGAGCGGAATTCCATGGATGACGGGAAGGAAGGTGGGAAAGTCTTCTTCCGCATAATTGTAGCCTGCAGGCAGAGGCCAGGACAATGGTACCAGAATCCCCTTATCGAACTGCTCCTGAGTTACAGCCTGGCGTGTGGTAGCGCAGATGGTAAGGTCCGGATAAGCTTCGATGAACCAGTCCATGACCTCGTGAGCATGCTCCGCCCATTTCTTCAGAATGGTACGCTTGTTGCGGTATGTGCATTCCTTCATGAGGCGATCGACAACAACATCGGTGGGTACAATGTTTTCACGTCCCCACCGCTTGTTCAGGGTACCGTTTAAGAGGGCGTATTCCCCCGAACGGCAGTTAAATGATTCCGATTTTTCGATAATGGCGACCCTGGCGCCTTCTTCAGCCGCTGCCCGTGCCGCGCAAATGCCTGCTAACCCTGCGCCGACAATGACCACATCAAAGGTCTGGGTCTCTGCTATGGAACCTGTTGCCGGTTCAGGGCCCAGCCAATCGTCAGCTGCTGCCGCCCCCGCAGAGGGCTGTTCGGTTTCCGGTGTTGCGGCAGCCGGTGTTTGAGGAGCGCAACCGGCCAAACCTGTGACCGCGATTGCGCCGACCGCTCCCGCGGCTCCTTTGAGAAAACCGCGCCGAGAAATTTCGTTACTCATGACAATCCTTTCCTCCCTTATAATCTGAGAAGTATACCAGCTTAAGGGGCTGATTCATTCCTCCTTTCTTATTGTTTATATTTTATAACTTTTTTCACAAAGTATAAGCTTCGATGTTTACTTGGTCCTGAATCGTGTTTATTTGGCGCATCAAAAAAGAGCCGACTCAGGATGCCCATTTTGCGCCACCTGAACAAGCTCAGTATAAATCTCAAATTGCTTATTTTCTTCTACAGTATTTCGTCGTTTTTATCATCCAGTCCCTGAATCGTAACAATAATTTTATTGGGTAAGCAAACGATGGCTTGGCTTGGCCTGGCAATCCAGCTGGTTTCCGAGCAAATCCTCTCGGGGCAAATCTCTTTAGGCATCTCCAGCATTCTTACTTTACCGTTTTTCACTTCAAGATAACCGGTTTGCTCTCCAAACTTAAATTCATAGGTTTGCATTTTCTCTTCAACCACGAGAGGGATTCTTTGCTTTACTTCATTGTCAATGACAATAACAATGCTGGCATTTGCCTGAGCGGTTTTTGCCAGGGTCATCGTGCCCAGCAAAATACTGCTTATGAGCACGATGCCGATAATGAGCAACTTCTCAACTTTTTTCATCTTTAATCCCCATAAGTTATTTCCAAAAGGTTGTTTCCATAACATTGGCATTATAGCAGGCAAATTTGATTACTCAATGAATGAGTTATGAATAACTTATGAAGAAATTATTGCTCTATAACATTTGGAAATTAGTACTCCATAGCATTTAGCAGATGATCGGGATAACCTATTCTCAATAGTTTGCATTATGGCTCAGTGGCTCCCGTTATTGATCCACTTATCTAAAAGAGGGATATGTCTCTTTTATAGAGAAAGACATTTCAAGGTATTGCCTTATAAGACGTATGAAGGTATGAACGTCTAATACATATGACAGAGGCGTTCATGGAGCTTGGGAAAGGAGCAAAAAGGATGAAAAAATTTCTGCTCATCATAATGTGCTTTGTAATCTTGGGCGGCTGTGCAAGACTTGGGAAGCCGGAAACGTTCCTGTTTACGGAGGAAAACTATCCCCGCATCGACGGCTCGACGGCTACGATTCCGCTGATTGAGGCAGTGGAGTGCGCACTGCTGGGGAAGGCCCGCACAGACGTTAAGGTCAATGTGAGCAAGACCAGCGGCGCCTATGAGGCCCTCGCAACCAACAAAGCGGACCTCCTGCTGGTGTATGACGGGGGCGATGAGACCCGGAAGCAGGTCAACGCCGATGAACTGTTTGAAACCGCCCCCATCGGGAAGGACGCTCTTGTCTTCCTGGTCAACCAGGATAACCCTGTGGAAAACCTCACCAGCGAGCAGGTACAAAAAATCTTTTCCGGCGAATACACTAATTGGAGCCATTTGGGCGGCAACGATGAGCCCATCAGAGCCTATCAGCGCGGAATCGGCTCCGGGAGCCAAGCGTTGATGGATAAGCTCGTCATGCGGGGACTTCCCATGGCGGAGCCTGCCAAGGTGCGGGTGATTGAAAGCATGGGCGGGCTGATTGACGCCGTTGCGAACTTTGTGGGCGGCCCCACGGGAATCGGTTATAATGTATTTTACTATGTGACGGAGATGCGGAAGAACAACTATATCAAGCTCCTGTCCGTCGACGGGGTAGAGCCCACCTATGAAAGCATCCAGTCGGGGGCTTATCCCTTTGTCAGCGAATTTTACTCCGTCATCCGCAAGAGCGAGCCGGCGGACTCCCCCGCCCGCGCTCTGCATGAGTGGATGCTCAGCGATGAGGCCCAAAACCTGATGGCAAGCGAGAAATATGTCGCCCTTCACGCCAATCCTAAGGCGAACACCCCCCATGTGGACGGAAACTATGCCATGTATCCCCAGGGCGAGGAGCCGGTCTATTTTCCAGGGACAAATCCCTATGCCCTGACACCGTCCAAGGCTTACGGTAAGCTGTATTTTTACCTCGGAGCCATCCATAGCGAATCGTCCTCATCGCCACAATTTTACGGTCTGTGCACCGCGGACGGAAAAATCGTCACGGAGCCGATTTACACTGTCGCGACCCTGCTGACGGACAGCAAGGGTAACACGGCCTACCTGTGCTTCCGCTCCGACCTGGCACGGAAGACGCTCAGCAATCCCGCCATTCTGTTTGCAACAGATGGAAGCTGGGTCAAGGACTATGACGACGCCCAATTCTGCTACGGTTTTAACGGAGCGGCCGATTCGGTCATCAACGCAGACTTTATCGCTGTGAAGAAGGATAGCCAGTGGGGCGCTGTGAACATGAACGGGGAAACCGTGCTCCCTTTCGACAGGAGCACTCCCGACGGTATCTATGGGCAGCCGGACTTCAGAAACTCAGGGCCAGAGCTGATGCTGGGAATCACGGCGGACCGGTATCTGGCCAGCGGGAAGCTTTACGACGCCAAGGGCAGGCTGATTGCCGACGACATCAAAGGCCTGCCCATGGCGGCGGCCGGAAACTACTTTGTGACAACAGATTTTAGTGCACAAAGCGCTCCAGTGGTCATCTATACCTACACCCTTGACGGAAAAATGCTGGCAAAGCTGGAGAGCAGCTCTGAGTTAGTCCAATGGGCTTCACCTTGCGGGGACTATGTGCTGGCGCGCCTGGAGGACCGGATTAAAGTCTATGACAGGCAACTCCAAGAGCTGTATGAACTTCCCCTCAGGCTTGATGAAACGGAGCATCGCTACGCCTATATGCGACAAGGAGCAGGCGTGCTGTATGATTCTAACCTGACTACGAAATTCCACCACACCTACCTGCCGGACGGGACAAAACTGGTCACCTGGTACGACCCCGACATGGGGGAAAACTTTGCGCAGTAAGATGCCCTATTTTAGTTCTTGTTGTTAATTTCTTTCTCCATGCGCAGGATTTCTTCCAGTGGAAGATGAGTCGCTTTAGCTATTACTTCCGGACTCATTCCCATGGTCAGCATGGTTCGGGCGGTTTCCCTTTTCTCCTCTTATCTGCCTTCTTCCCGGATCCATTGTTCAATCTGGGTCATTTTCAACACCTCCAACAATTTCCTTTTGTTACTCTCGGACATAATCTTGTCGGTGATCACGATCAGCGCGGCAATGGTGAATAGTTTCGTCTTTTCATCGGCAGCCTTGGCCAGCTCTGCCGCCGTTCTTATTCAGTGAAAATTTACGTCCAGCATGGCTTCAAGCCCTGAGAAAGGCTGCCAAGGGGTGATGACGGCGGAGTTGATAAACCCTTTGGCCAATACCCAGGAATAGCCTTTTCTTTTAACTCTGAATATAGATTTAAACTTTTCTTACTAGAAAGTCCCCCTGATCACTTCAATATGACCGGGGGGGTCAACTATAGAGCAAGGCTTCCTTGCTTTACATACTCTTTTCCAGCTGTGGCATCAACCAGCATCCATTCGCTCCTGGCAAACAGACTGCAGCATTTGCGTGAAATACTCTTCGAAAGTCCGTCCGATGCTGTTATTTTTTTCCTTTTCGTAAACCTGTTTCATCAAGTCATATAAATCTTCGTCAACCTTAAGCACCAGTTGCCGTTTGTGATCGTTTACCTGCCCTTCTTCGCGAAGAACAATCTCTTCGATCGACGGTTCGATTGATTGAACCGTCTCTAAAATTATGAACTTATAACGACTTTCAAGCCAATCCAGACAAAATGTGTTAGGACAAAATAAGACAAGGGAATTTCTTTCCGCTCCAGGGACAACCGGCTCTATCCAGGTCTTAAAAGCCGCAGGCGTTAAATTCCTTTTCAGCACTTCAAGCGCCTTTTCCCAAATCAATAACATCTCTTCGGCTGTTAGAATAAGCTTACCATCTGCCATTATTGGCACCACCTTTGAATTCCTGTTATTTGCACCCTAATCCAGTGCACCGAACTATAACAATATTTAATTATACCACTAAAAGAGCAATTATCATCAGCTCAGTCACGGAGTGAGGATAATAAAGCTGGGATACTTTCCGCCAAGCAGGAAATACGGGAAGATACCTCTCATTCCATGGCCGGCCTTTGGTCCGTGAGCAGCGCACACATCGTCTGGAAAAGCTGAAAACCTTCGTTCGCCGGCGAACCGGCAGGAGTATGGCGTGGATAACACAGGGCATACTCTATGGCAAAGAGGGCTTCTGGCATCTGCCAGTCGCCCTCTTTGGTTATTTTTCTGACTGTCTTACTGCGACAGCGCCTTTCGTATCTATCAGGATTCACTCTCCGCACTCACCATGATGTTGGTGGTCATGGCAAACGGAACCGGTGGATTTAAGAGTCCCTTTGAGATATTCTTCCACAACATCCTGGGTATTGCCGGCTGCTCCCGTGATCACTTCGATGCCCTTTTCATTAAAGATATCGATGGCACCTGCCCCCATGCCACCTGAGATGATCACATTGACGCCCATGTCATTAAGGAAGTTAGGCAAAAAACCAGGCTTATGCCCAGGGTTTGGCAGGCAGCCGCTCTTAACAATCCGGTTCTCTTCGGCTTCAAAAATATTGAAGTTTACGCAGTGGCCAAAATGCTCCGCCACTCTTTCCATTTCACTTGCTACTGCAATTTTAAGCATCTTTCATTCCCTCCATTTTTTCCATTAGTTCAGCTGCCAGGTCAAACCAATTTACCTCAACCTGTTCTATGGTTCCCTGATCGCAGGCCGCGGCTATTTGGGGTTCAATCGGCAATTTGGCGAGAATCTTTAAATGATGTTCAGCGGCGATCTCTTCAAGATGACTGTCGCCAAAGATCTGATACTCTTTGCCGTTGTCAGGGCATTTAAAATAGGACATATTTTCAACCAGACCCAGAACAGGAATCTTCATCATTTCCGCCATCTTGACGGCCTTGGTGACAATCATGGCTACCAGCTCCTGCGGAGAAGTGACGACGATAATTCCATCCACCGGCAGGGATTGAAACACTGTGAGGGGAACATCGCCGGTTCCGGGGGGCATGTCGATGAACATGAAATCCACATCCCTCCAGATGGCATCTGTCCAGAACTGCTTGACGATCCCGGCGATAATCGGTCCCCGCCAAATCACAGGATCGGTATCCTTTGCCAAAAGCAAATTAATCGACATAATATCAATACCGGCTTCACTTTTAACAGGAATCAGGCCGGATTCACCGCCCCGGGCTTTCTCCTTAAGACCAAAGGCTTTGGGAATGGAAGGCCCTGTCACATCGGCATCAAGAATCGCCGTATGGTAGCCTCTTTTCTTCATGGCAACGGCAAGCATGGAGGTGACAAGGGATTTGCCCACCCCGCCTTTGCCGCTGACGATACCGATAACCTTTTTGACCCTGCTCTGCTCATGGAGCTTTGCGGAGAAATCGGGGTTGCCTTCTTTGCGGTCTGCGCAGTCCTCCCCGCAACTGCTGCAGCTTTCATTGCATTGTTCGCTCATAGTTTTGTCTCCTTTATTATCAGATTAGATCCATCACATTGTTATAAGGTTCATCACCTTGTTGTAGACCTCTCTTACTGCTGTTCCCGATGCGCACTCACTATCGACAATCGTCAGCCCCTTATTGATAGCTTCAACGGCAGCGGCATCAAAAGGAATTTTTCCCACCAAGGGCAGTTCCTGTCTTTGGCAATACTCCTCGATTCTCTCCGCATGGTCGGGGTTGGTATCCGATTTATTGATACAGATGGCAGCTTTCGTACCGAATTTGGCCGCTGTGTTGATGATGCGCTCCATGTCGCTGATGCCTGATAAGGAAGGTTCCGCCACAATCAAAACCATATCCACGCCGCTGAGGGAGGCTATGACAGGGCAGCCAATTCCGGGGGAGCCGTCAATAATCGCCAGCTCGGCCGCACCCGCTGCCCCTTTCAGCTGTTTCTTGACCTCTGCGACCAACTTGCCGGAGGTCCCGCTCCCCATCTTCAGTTGTGCTGTTGAAAATACCTTTTCCTGATGAATATACAGCATCAATTCACCGGCCGCGGCAGGCTTTAGAGTTATGGCCCCGGCCGGACACAGAGCCTGACAGACCCCACAGCCTTCACAGGCAAAGGGATCTACCCTATATGTACTCCCTGCTGAAATAGCCTCAAACCGGCAGTTTTGCCTGCATTGATCGCATTGGCTGCACAGTTCGGGATCTATCTGGGCTTTGGGCAGCCCATAGTAATCCAGCTTCGCTGGTTCTGAGCTCTGTCCTGCAATGAGGTGCAGATTGGGAGCATCCACGTCACAATCCCCATAAGCCCTGGCGTCGGCAAGCTTTATCAAGGCACTGGCTATGGTGGTTTTTCCAGTACCTCCTTTCCCGCTAAGAATAAGCAGCTGTTTCATGCTGAACCTCCTTGGTTACTGTTTCTAGGAGAGCGGAAAACAGAGCCTTGTATGGTTCACTTTTCCTGACGGCAATTTCGGCATTGGAATTCAATCTTCCCAACTCATGATCAAAAGGCAGGCGGCTTAAGATCTTAATATTTTTTTCTAAGCAAAACGTTTCAGCTGGATTTTCTCCTTCCAGGCTTTTATTCAGCACAACTCCGCAGGGTTTATTAAAGATCTTGACCAGCTCATGGACCATATTGAGATTATGAACGCCAAACAAAGTCGGCTCGGCAACCAACAGGCAGTAATCCGCATCCTTGATGCTCTCCATAACACTACAGGCACTGCCCGGAGGACAGTCGATGAAGGTGAGTTGGTCGGATTCCGGTTCGTTCTTATCCGATTTATTCTCATTGAGAAGCTTCTTTATGATCGGGACACCTGAAACTTCACCGATATTGAGCACTCCGGTATAGACCCTTACCTGATCAGACAGCCCTTTTTGAACTTTGCCGATACCCTTTTCTTGCTCAGTCAGAGCCTTTTCGGGACAAAGGAGGATACAGCCCCCGCAGGAATGACAAACATCTTCAAACACGAGCAGCTTTTCTTTTATGTAGGCAAGGGCATTGAATTGGCAGAAATCCACGCATCTTCGGCACCCCTGGCACAGTGTATCCTCAACCCTGGGAATTTTGACTGTTATTTCTTCCTCCTGAAGGATTTCAGGTTTAAAGAAGAGATGTCCATTGGGTTCTTCAACATCACAGTCTATATAGGTGGAGCGCTGGGCTGCCGCAGCCAAGTTCACCGCTACCAGTGTTTTGCCGGTGCCGCCCTTGCCGCTGAGGACAGCTATCTTCATACTAATGGCCTCCGTGGCCATGTAATCCGGCATGAATTTCATCAAGGGCAGGAAGTTTTCCGGCCTTAAAAGCATCAATATTATCTTTAGCCCAAAGGGTTGTGGTTTTAAACAGTTTAATCTCAGCCGCTCTTAAGACCTCGGCTGCATTTTCTCCGCAGCGGGGCACAAGCAAAGCGTCAACCTTATGATCGACGATGATTTGAGCAGCTTTAACCCCTGCGCCTCCTGTGCTTGCCGCTGCGCTGTTGCTAAAAAAGCTGCCTTCTTTGGTTTCCAGATCATAGATAAGAAAATAAGGAGCCCGTCCGAAGGATACACAGACATTGGTCCCTATATTTTTCTCATCCACAGGTATAGCTATCTTCATAAGAATCCTCCCTTCTTTCTCACTGAAATAACTTCGCAGATACTCAGTCCTCTCCCTCCTCTTTACCTGAGCAACCCATTCTTCGTCTGCGCTTATAGCAGCCCTGGCCGCAGCCATTTCCTAAGCCGTCGCAAAGCCGGTATTCTCCTCCTTCGATCTGCAGCACTTTACCATTCACTAAGGATTCAGCCAGTTTCTTCCTCGCTTCGATATAGATCCCCTGAACCGTAGTACGGGCGACATTCATCTTTTTCGCACACTCTTCCTGGGTAAACCCTTCCAGGTCAATAAGCCTTATGGTTTCATATTCGTCAACTGTCATCTTTACCTGGTACTGATCACCCGCATTCAAGTCCAGAGGACCGAAGCGATTGCTTTCAGGCAGACAGCAAACCTTTCTCCATTTCATGGGTCTTGGCACCGAGTTCACCTCCTCAGAGTTTATGACATATGTCATCTATGCTCAGTATACTCCATTTATGACATATGTCAATATGGATTTTATTTTTTTAATTTTACGGGCTTCATTCATAGCGGGTGGGCAATCCGAGAAGACTCAGAATGGAAAACCCCCGATCACTTCCCTGTGACCGGGGGCTGACTATAGGACAAGATGTTTTAATTCAGGTACACACTGCGGGGGTATCTCTCTTTTTAGTCCGATGAGCAGGTTTTCTGCTGCCATCCTGGCCATAGCCAAACGAGTCCTGGTAGTTGCCGAACCAAGGTGGGGCAGGGTAACCACGTTCTTAAAGCGGAGCAAAGGATGATCCGGAGGGATGGGCTCCTTCCTGTAGACATCCAGGCCGGCACCGAGAATCCTTCCTTCACGAAGAGCCTCCACTAAGGCCTCCTCATCCACCGTCTCCCCCCGGGAAGCGCTGATAAATACAGCCGACCGCTTCATAAGCCCGAACTCCCGGCCACTCATCAGATTCACTGTCTGCGGGGAAAGAGGGGCAAGAAGCACTACAAAATCCGATCTTTGCAGAAGCTCCTCCAAGGTACAATAGCGCGCATCAAAACGCTGCTCCGCTTCAGGATGGCGGGAACGATTATGATATAAAATGTTCATATCGAAGCCCCATTTCCCTCTTTGGGCAAGGGCTCTGCCGATCCGGCCCATGCCGATGATGCCTAAGGTTTGATGGTGAACATCCATACCAAAAAGATCCGGGGTAACTGTTTCGTTCCACCGTCCTGCTTTGACATAGCGATCCAGCTCACATAAACGGCGGGCGGTGCTAAGCATAAGTCCAAAAACCAAATCGGCGACGGTGTCATCCAATACATTGGGGGTATGAGTGCCGAGAACTTTCCTGGCTTGCATCTCCCCTATATCGAAATTGTTATATCCTACAGATATATTGGCGACGATTTTCAGCTTCGGGGCTGCATCAAGAAGTTCTCCATCGATCTTTTCCCGGTTGATTAAAAGCCCATCCACATCTCCCAACTGTTTCAGCAGTTCACTCCGGGGGATATCCCCGCTGCCTTCCCATTTTGAATACTCACAGTGCCTGCCGATCCATTCTTCAACTTCCTGGGGAACTTGGCGGGCGATCAAAACTTTGGGCTTGCTTCCATCCTTCAAAATACCGCACTTACTCACCAATGAACAGCTCTCCCACTTGCTCTTCCTTCCACTTCAGTACAAAATGGTCTCCAGCAGCGGCTACACCGACACCGGCAGGCGTTCCGGTGAAAATAATATCCCCTTCAGCCAATCCGAAGTGTTGGGCACAGAATTCTATGATGGTGGGAATATCAAAAATCATCTCCTTGATATTTCCTCTTTGCACTTCCTGTCCATTCTTCTCAAGGGTAAAATCATGGCCGGCCGTCCCCTCCAGCCCTTCGAAAGGCAGCCATCGGGATAGTACCGCTGAGTTAGGGAACCCTTTAGCCAGCAGCCAGGGCAGTCCTTTTTTCTTCAGCTCATCCTGAACCTCTCTTAAAGTAAAGTCAATCCCTACAGCTATTTTATCAATAACCGCTTCGGCCTTCATGCCGGGTTCATAGTTTTTGCCCACATGAACAACCAATTCCGCCTCGTAATGGACATTCCCCTGGTCTTTGGGCATGGCAATGGTCTGCCCCTGACCTTCCACCAGAGCATGAGTGGGCTTAACGAAAAGAAACGGGGAAGTTGGAACCGCATTGTTGAGTTCCTTGGCATGCTGCAGATAATTGCGACCGACACAATAAATGTTTTTTATCATCCGATGTATCCCTCCAAAACCTTGCATTTCCGTTTAGTAAGGTTAATTATAACCTAAAATCTTTTTTCAGCGTATTTTTTCTGGTATATCTCCGGAGAGAAGAGATGAAATGTTTTCAGTGCTTTTCAGGTAGTAGAGCAGGAGGAGCGAAACTTAACGGCAGACTTCCTGGGTGTGCTTAATAATGGCCGCCAGCAGCTCCCTGTCTTCGTCACCTAAGGGCATCAACGGCTTGCGGGGTTCACCGCCATACAGACCAATCAGCTCAAGGGCCGCTTTCAAACCACCGACACCCCAGCGGGTAGTTACTGCATTATTGGCTTCGATCAAATTCAATTGCAGCTCCTTTGCTTCAGCAAATTTACCCTTGTCAACAAGCTCCTGAAGCCGGGCGCACTCGTTGGGGAACACATTGGCCAAAGCCAGGGTTCCGCCGGCAGCTCCTAAGGCCAAGCTGGCGAACAGAAAGCTGGCCGAACCGGCAAAAACTGCAAAGTCATCCGGTGCGGAGTGAATAATTTCCGCGATTTGGACAATATTGCCGCCCGAATCCTTGATTCCGATAATATTAGGGTGGTCAGCCAGTTCGGCTACCAATTTGGCGGAAAGATTGATGCCGGAGTTCCCTGGCATATTATAAAGAATGATCGGAATCGGGCTGGCCTCTGCTACTTCCAGGTAGAACTTTTTCAGCACAGTATCATTCATGGCTTTTTTGAAGTAGTTCGGGCTTAATACCAGGGCTGCGTCAGCCCCTGCTCCGGCGGCAAAATGATTGAACTCAATAGTTTCCTGAGTGGACTCACACCCCGTTCCGACAACGACCGGTTTCTTACCCTTTGCCTGAGTGCAGACGGCAGTGATGAGTTGACACTTTTCTTCCGGACTGAGCATGATAAATTCACCGTTGGAGCCCATGACCACAATTCCCTCCAGTTGGGAAGCCAGCCAGAATTCCATATTGCCGGCCAACTCATCAAGGGCAATTTTATTATCCTTAAAGGGGGTAGGAATGGGAGCATATATACCATGAAGCTTGAACATAGTCTTACCTCCATACTTTCATATAAATAAGAGTTTTGTATTTGACGGCTCCAGTTCCAGGGCTGTTATGCTCCAGTTCTAGGACTGTTGAGCACTTTGCTGCTCAAGTAATTTCTCGGCACGCTTCTGGTTAAAAATGCCGCAATAACAGGGTTTAGCCAGAATTTTGGACGCTTTCTCCGGAGTCATCCGTCCCTCAGCAACCGCCTTTTTCACTTGTTTGACAAGGCCGGCAGCGATCATGCCATGACCGCACATGGTGGTAAAGCACATAATCTCTTCTTCCGGAAGCAAAGCTGTGGCACCATGAACACCTAAGGAAATCCCTACCGAATGAGGTTCCAAACCCACTTCTTCACAAATTTCTTCCACTTGATCCACAAGCCCTGTGACCACCACGGATAATCCTACTTCTTCTTCTTTGAGCTTTTTAAGGACATTGACGATTTTTTCCCGCTCATGGAAAGCGCACATCACCGGCGAATTGTCCTCAGTTTTAGCCATTAGTTCCTGAGGATCAATGCCCATTGTGAGGTTTTCCTGGGTTGTCAGGGAACCCAGATTGGTAGGTCCTTGCTCGAAAATGATTTCCAGGGTGCGCTGAACCTTAGGAGTACAGCCCACATGGTTGATTCCCATAGCCGGCCTGGATATAAACACAAAATCCTCAGCAAAACTCTCTTCGGGACCTACCCGGTGCAGTGAATGAGTCATCGCTTAATCCTCCCCCTTCGGTCGTCCCAGTCCCACATTGACCTTCATATTCCTGGGTATATCGATGCCCAGTTCAGCCAGACGCTCCACCACAGGCAAGGTGCCGTCGGGTTCATACCTGGCCACAATCCCCCAGGAGAACATACATTTAGCCTGGCTTGCCGCTCCCCTGATTTTGCCGACAAAATCCTCCAATTGGGCTTCGGGAATGACGAATTCCACAATGGCCGACAAGACTTTCTCGTTGCGCACTTCTTCTTTGATAACCCCCGTATGAACATCTTCCATAAGATAGGTCAACGGGTTATTGGGCTCGAATTCGATGCCTGCCTGAGCAAGGGTCGTGGTAAACACCTCCACATCCCCTATGCGTGTACCCACCCCAGGGCGTCCGAATTCCAAGGCCATACCATAATAGCCCCGCTTAAAGCGGGCGGTCACATCATTGGTTTTGACTTCTTCCGTGCCCCGGCCGCGCACTCCGGTGTTTTCATGCTTTGCTGTGGGATCGCTGAAGACCTTGCGCAGGGAGCGGGGCCACATCATGGTTTCGGCCGGTTCATAAAAGGCCTCAACGGGGCATTCAATCTGGCGGATGCAGATACCGCATTCCACACATTCATCCTGATTAATCTGAGCCGTATCCCCCATTTCGATAGCTCCCATGGGGCAATAGGGAAGACATTCACCACAGCTCAAACATAATTCTTCATTGATTTTCAATAGTATCCCTCCCCGGTCCTTAAGATTTAACTTCTATCAAGCGGCCGCTTTGCCGGAATTTTTGATTACCTGAATGCCTTTCCTAATGAAGGGCCAAATAATCGCCAGGATGGAAATAACCAAGATCGTTCCGGAAATAGGTCTGGTAAAGAATACGGCAGGATTACCGTTGGAAATGATCAGGGATTGTCTCAAGGATGTTTCCAACAAGGCACCCAACACCAAGGCCAACACCATGGGGGTCGCAGGGAATTCCAACTTCTTCATGAAGAAGCCCAATATCCCAAACAGAATGGTCAGACCCACATCGAACATACTGTTATTCAGACTGTAAGCACCGATAAGAATGAACGCCATGACGACAGCGTTGAGAATCGGGCTGGATACATTTAAGACCTTGACAAATAAAGGAACGCAGAGCATAGCAGCGATCAGCAGCAGGAAGTTACCAATATACATACTGCCGATAAGGCCCCAGACAAAATCCGGATTGTTCTCGAAAAGCAGCGGTCCCGGTGTTAAACCAAACATCATCAAAGCACCCATCATAACCGCCGTACTTCCTGACCCGGGAACACCTAATGTAAGCAGAGGAACCATAGCCCCCATGGAAGCGGCGTTATTGGCTGATTCCGGGGCTGCTACCCCTTCAATAACCCCGGTTCCGAATTTATCCCCGCGCTTGGAGATTTTCCTGGCTATCCCATAAGAGATAAAGGAAGCAATGGTGGCACCCGCTCCAGGGAGCATGCCGATAAAGAACCCGATTCCGGTTCCCCGGGCGATATGGGGGCCGGCGTATTTCCAATCTTCTTTGTTAGGCAGCTGTTTGCGCCAGGTTAAGTCTTTTTTGCTGACCTTGATCTTTTCTCCCCCTTCAGAGATCACCAGCAGTTCCGCAATACCAAAGAGTCCCATGGCTACCGGGATAAAGTCAATCCCCTCATAAAGTTCATAAGCTCCGAAGGTGAAACGGGGAATCCCTTGAACCAGGTCCAGACCGATGGTCGCGATAAAGAGGCCTACTAAAGCCGACATATAGCCTTTAGCCGGAAATTTTCCGGTCATCCCCCCAATGGTGGTCAAGCCAAGGACCATCAGGGCGAAGTATTCCGGTGGGCCAAAAGTAATGGCGAACTCTGCTAAAGCGGGAGCCAGGAACATAAAGAGCACAACGCAGACGGTTCCCCCGATGATCGAGGCAAAGGCAGCCATACCCAGGGCTTGGCCGGCCCGACCCTGCTTGGCCAGGGGGTGACCATCCAAAGTGGTCATGACAGCGGAAGCATCACCAGGTGTATTGATCAGAATGGACGTGATGGACCCGCCATACATAGCGCCATAATAAATACCGGCCAGCATAATAATCCCTGCCACGGGATCAGTGCCAAAGGTCAAAGGGAGCAGGATAGCAATCCCTGCCGAAGGCCCAAGCCCCGGAAGAGCACCGATAACGATTCCGAACATTACCCCGATGACGCAATAGAGTAGATTCATGGGGTCAGTTGCTACAGATAAACCCATGGCCAGGTTTTGTAAAGTTTCCATTCATTTCACCCCTAAAACCCAAATATGCCGTTAGGCAGCGGTACCCCGAGAATCATGCCAAAGAGAACATAAGCCCCAATAGGGGTAACTATTGTTATGGCAATCACCTTTTTCCAGCTTGTCGGACCGGTGAACTTAGCAATGGCTCCGGCCATTATACCAATAGCCAGACCAAGGCCGAGGAATTTCGTCACCAACATGACGAAGATGGCACCGCCGATAATAATACCGGCATTTTTAAACTCAGCTGCATTAAAGGGATGCCTTTCTTTACTTTCGTTTTTGGAAAAACTAAGGAGCAGCAAAACTAAAGCAAGAACCATGATCAATAAGCTGACCCATCTCGGCAGGAAACCGGGGCCGGGAATACCCTTAAGCATATAGTCCAGTTTCATGGCCCCGATGAAGACATAAAGACCGATCAGGAAGATAATGATGCTGGCGATCCGATTAGCCATGCGCATACTTAAAAATCCTCCCCTCCAACTTCTACCGCAGATGCAACCTCAGCTGTAGATGGAGCCACTCTTTCCAGGATGGTTTTGGCGCGTTCCGGGTTGTAGATACCGCAGATACAAGGATGCCCCACTTTCAAGGCTCCTTTCTCCGGCGACATTTTGCCCTGACGCACTTTGGTGATGGTTTCCGCCACTAAAGTTTTGGAAATCAGGCCGTGGCCGCACATGGTGAGAAGCTCCAACGCCTCCTCGGGAGGCAGCTTCTCCTTTTTGCCCCAAATATCCAGGGAGAAGTTAATGGAATGAGGCTTGATCCCATAATCCCCGCACATTTCCAGAATATCCTGAGTAGGACCGGACACGGTGACCGACATTCCTAAATCCAATTCCAGCAGGCGTTCAATAGCCTGACGAATTTTCTCCTTACTGGCGAAATTGCAGCGCACACGGGGTACTTCCATTAAATTGGCTCTAATCTCTTCAATATCCACACCGGAAAGAATCGTTCCTGTTTCATTGGACCCGATATTGGTAGGGCCGACTTGCCAAACTTCTTCCAGGACCTGCCGCAGTTTATCCTTCGACCCCACATGATTGATTCCTGATGCTGCCGTGACCAGGAGCACATAGTCGTTTTTCAGATCGGCTTCCGCTCCCCGGCGATGTAATGAATGCGTCATGTTTTATCCCTCCTATGCCTCACGTATGATTTTATAAGGTCTGCCCATTCCCAAGTTGACTTTGGCATTGGCTCTGGGTTTCATCCCTATACGTTCCAGCTCCGTCAATACCGGTATACTGCCATCTTCTTCGAAGCAACAGATCAGATCAAGGGAGAAGACCGTATCCAGTTTCTTTGCTGTCTCCTTAATAGTTTCTAACAGTTCAGCCATTTGTTCAAGCTTCCCATTGAATTCCACAATGGCGGAAAGAACATTTTCCTGTTTGTACTCCTCTTTAAAGGTTCCTTTAACCCGGTCTGCCATTAAATGAGTCAGAGGATTGCACTCTTCATAGTCAACATGGTGTTTGGCTAAGGCCATGGTCACCTTTTCCACTTCAGCAAAAGTGGTTCCCACACAGGGACGTCCCAACTCGATGGCAATGCCGATTTCCCCGCGGCAGACACGGCCTGTGACATCATTGGTCTTGACTTCCTCGGTTCCCCGGCCGGGTACTCCCGTAACGCCATGGGTGGTGGCGGGATCACTGAAGAAACGTCTCACTTCTCTTGGTGTTCCCTTGATTTGCTCATAGGGCTCATAGATGGCTTTGGTCGGGCATCTTACGACCCGGGGACGAATGCAGGTACCGCATTCTACACACATTTCCTGGTTAATGCTGGCTTTTTTATCCGCAACACTGATGGCTTCCATGGGGCAATAAGATACACAGATACCGCAGCCAATACATTTTTCTTGATCAATCAGCATGGATTTCCCTCCTTGAAATGACGAATCACGGCAATTTCTATCATATTTTTAGTGAATATATTCACATATAATTTGGCTTATCTTTAGGGAGGAGGATGAGGGGACCTCAACTTTGGCAAGCCCCCTCTTATTCAGTTCATTTTGCTCCCTAAGTACTATTCAATCTTATCCAAGTACTTAGCATACATTTCGCTTTGCTTTTCGCTGGCTTTCAGGAACTCTTCAGGTCCCATAATCTCTTCTTCCATAAAGTTATTGGCGACGAATTCCTTCCAAGCCGGGGTATCGACGGCTTTTTTAAACATATCATGGAGATAATCCACTGCTTCCTGAGGGATATCCGCCGGAGCTACAACCCCACGCAGTTGGGATAAGACCACATCATGACCTATTTCTTTCAGGGTGGGCACATCGGCCAGCAGACCACCGGCCCGATCTTCAGTGGAAACAGCCAAGGCTCTCATTTTGCCCGCTTCGATCTGGGCGGCTGCTTCGCTTGGTCCTAAGAAACCAAAGGTAACATGGCCGCCCAGAACTGCCGTCATGGTTTCCCCGCCGCCGGCAAAGGGTACATACTTCATCTGTACTCCGGCGCTTTCACTGAGGGCATAGAAGACAACGGCATCCATGGAGAGACCGCTGGAACCACCGGCACTGATGGAATCGGGTTTGGCTTTGGCAGCTTCCAGCAGTTGTTCCATGGTTTGATACGGAGAATTAGCCGGTACAACTAATAAAGTCGGATCTTCGGCAACAGCGATAATATGGGTGAAGTCTTTATAAGATACAGGGGATTGTCCCGATATCGGACCGGTATAGAAACTGGAACTCACTGTACTTAACTCATAGGGGTTTCCTTTATGATCCTTGGCTACGTAGGACCAACCAATGGAACCGGAACCACCGGGTTTATTGACGATGGTAATGGTGGTTGGACAGAGCTTATTGTCATCAACGGTTTTGACCAGAGTACGACAGAATACATCACTGCCGCCCCCTGCTCCCATGGGTACGATAAACTCAAAATTCTTTTTGGGAAAATCTGCTGCAGCGGCTCCGGTACCGGAATTTGATCCTTGGGCCTGATTGCTGCCGCAACCTGCCAATGAACCTAACAAAAGCATCAATGTGGCTAAAATAGCAATCATCCGAAAATGCTTTTTCATGTCCCCAACTCCCTTTTTGTTTTCTGGTGATTCTTAATTTCCTTCTTACCGACTTGTTTTATTGAGTAAGAACCTCGACCCTTCCTCCTGTATAGTGCTTGTTACCTGGTTTAAACCCACATCACCTCCCTTCAGAAATCCTGCCGGTGCCCCTTCTATTCAAGAACCGCCCCTTTATCTGCCTGACTGACATTGCGGGCATACACCCCTAAAAATCCTTTATTTATGGGACTTTGGCGCGGCGCAAGCTCCGCCATGCGTTTCGTCATCTCGCCGGGGCTCAGCAAAAGGTTAAGAGACTTATGTTCGATATCAATTTCAATCTGATCCCCATCCCGGACGATGGCAATGGGCCCTCCTGCATGGGCTTCCGGGGCAACATGGCCGATGCAGAAGCCCCGGGTTGCTCCGGAGAAGCGTCCATCGGTAATCATGGCCACACTGTCTCCCAGACCCATGCCGGTAAGCAGCGCCGCCGGAATGGACATCTCTCTCATTCCCGGGCCTCCGGCAGGTCCTTCATTGCGAATCACCAGCACATCCCCCGGTTGGATTTCCTTGGTCATGATGTGCTCCAGGAGATGCTCTTCCGATTCAAAGGTTTTGGCCGTTCCTACCTGACGTTTTGGCCCACCCTTAACACCGCTGACCTTGATCACAGCGCCGTCCGGGGCCAGACTGCCTTTCAGGACGACGATTCCCCCCTTGGGCTGGAGCGGATCATGCAAAGGACGGAGGGTTTCCCAGTTCTTCACCTCACAGAAATGTCCCTCAATGGTCCCCCCGGTTACGGTCAGGGCCTCCTGATTAAGCAAGGGGGCCATGATTTTCAGAACGGCTCCCACTCCCCCTGCCTGATAGAAATCCCATAGGGTGTATTTGCTGGAGGGTTTATACTTGGCAATACAGGGAGTCTGCTCGGAAAGCCTGTCGATGTCGTCGAGGGTTAACTCCACTCCCGCTTCCCTGGCAATGGCCGGCAGATGCAGCACCGTATTGGTTGAGCCGCCAATAGCCATAACAAAGCGCACGGCATTGGCCAGGCTCTCAGCCGTCAGGATCCGGTGGGGTCGCAAATCCTCTTTGACCATTGCCATGATCCGCTGACCCGTTTCTTTGGCCTGACGTCTTTTTTCGGCATAAACCGCTGGAGTAGTCGAGGTGCCCGGCAGGCTCATACCTAAAGCTTCAATCAGGCAACCCATGGTATTCCCTGTTCCCATCATGCCGCAAACACCCACTGTGGTGCAGGTATCGGTTTCAATGGCCGCAAAGAGTTTCTCATCGATGAGCTGCTTCTTGAAAGCTCCCATGCCTTCCTTGATATCCGACATCACCCGCTGCTGTCCTTGCTCGTCAAAATGAGAAAGCATGGGACCCGGTGGCAGAAAGATGGCCGGCAGATTGAGGCGGGCGGCCGCCATCAGCATTCCTGCGGGAGATTTATCGCAGGATGGGAGAAAGACCAGTCCATCAAACCCGCCTGAACCCACCATCAGCTCAATTTCCGCGGCGACGATTTCCCTGCTGGGCAGGGAATAGTGCATGCCCATTCCCTGGGCTATAGCGTCACAGACGGCAATAGTGTGAAACTCCACAGGTGTTCCGCCGGCTGCCCAAACCCCTGCTTTGACGAATTGAGCAAGCTCCTTATTCGGGTAGCTGCCGGGATGGATCTCCGACCAGGAACTGACAACCCCGATGACCGGTTTGCGAAGATCCTCCTGGGTATAGCCTACGGATTTAAACATGGCCCGGGGATAGGCGCCTTTAATGCCCTCAAACAACTCCTGGGAATTGACTAACATTGGGGTATCCTTTTTCATCCCTTATCCCTTCTCTTTTTCCGCATTTTTAATCGTCATTCAGCAGTTGTTGGATATAGGTGTACGCTTTGGCGGCAGCTTCATAGCAGCTGGGAGACTGCTCGATTTCCATAGAAAGGTAGCGATTATATCCTAAAGCTTTGAGGACCCGGATCATATCGGGAAAATTCAAGTTCCCCGTTCCCGGAACACCTCTCTGATTGTCTGCCAAATGCACATGGATGTTATAATCTTTTGCTTTAATAAAGCTGGCCGCGATGGATTTATCTTCAATGTTCATATGGAACACATCCAGCATCAGCCGCAAATTGGGAAATTGCTTTGTTCTTAGCCAGACCAAGGCTTCTTGGGTGGATTTAAGATTGTTAATCGCAAAACGGCATTGGGGCTCCAGGGTAATCCATACCTTCTGCTCCTCGGCATACCCGCCGATCTCCTGGAACGCCTGATCCCGTAAAAACTCCGAACGTCCTTCATCTCCCCGGGCAATATCTCCCCGCAGTTTGCCCACGTTGACCTGAGCGCCAAACCGGGAAGCCAAATCAATGGCTGCCTTGGCCCTGGTGATGGCCTCCCTGCGGATCCTTTCATCGGTGGAAGTAAACCGCAATTGGTCTTCAGCAAACATCGGTCCTGTACCAATGGCTGCTAACGCCAAACTATAGTGCTCCAAATGCCGTCCTAATGCCCCCGGGTCAATTTCCCGGGGATCCCGGACAAATAGTTCGATTCCCTGGTATCCAATCTCGTGCAGGCTGGCACACATGTCTGCCAAGGGGCCCTTATAGGCCAGATAGTCAGCCTTTGTCTCAGGCCCGCATACAGTATAGGCCAGTTTCATCCTTATCCGCCCCTTTATACTACCGGAATCACATTCCGTTATTCTTCTGGGGAAGGCTGGCGGTAGTGTACCTGAAGCAGGTCTTCAAATACCCCGATCATGCCGCCCTTATCCCGATCTCCTAATCCCTTAAGCAAGGCCATTTGGTAAGTGGTCGTCGCGGCGCCGAGCACAGGCATGGGGATGCAAAGGCTGGCGGAAATTTCCGCTCCGCTGACCAAATCTTTATAGGCGTGCTTCATCGGATACCCGTCCATAAAGCTGCCCTTGAGAATCATGGGAATAAAGAATTCTGAAGCATAGCTTCTTCCTGTTCCGCTGTTGACCACCGCTCCTACCTTTTCCGGGTCAAGGCCCAGTTTTACGGACATAGGGAGGATCTCGGCCAGGGCGGCCACATTGATATCAAACAAAAGTTGATTGATCAGCTTCGTCAATTGACCGCTGCCGGGCTGGCCCATGTAGAGGATTTTGTCGGCAAAGCACTGGAGGTAAGGCTTCACGTTTTCGAACAACTCCTGCTTGCCGCCGCACATGGTGGTGAGAGTTCCCTCTTTGGCCCGGGACTCCATACCGGATACAGGAGCATCGATAAACTCTACTCCCACAGACTCCAGCTGCTTCCCGATCTCCAGGGTTGTGGAATAGTTGATGGTGCTGGTATCGACGATAATCTGCCCTGCCCTGAGAACCTTCTTAAGACCCGTCTCTCCCAGCACTACCTGACAGACCACTTCACTGTTGGGAAGTGAGCAAAAAATGATATCGGCCTCTGCCACATCCCGGATTTGGGCAGCTGTGCGTGCCCCCCGCTGTTCAAACTCCGGATAACTGGCCGGGCGCTGATCATAGACAATCAGTTCCTCACCGCTTTTGAGCAGATTCAAGGCCATATGTTTCCCCATTTGTCCCAGGCCAATAAAACCCAGTTTCACAGATCAGCCCTCCTTAACCCTTGCCAGCTTATCCACTGCAGCCATTTTGACCACAAGCCCATAGGAATTCCCCCATGCTCCGGGATTGGCAATTCCCTTACCGGCAATATCGAAGGCTGAGCCATGGGAACAGGTGGTCACCGGATTGGGCAAGCCGGCCATGACCGTAACCCCCTGGTCAAATCCTTTAAGCTTCATCGCAATCTGGCCCTGATCATGGAACATGGTCACTGCCGCATCGTATTCCCTGTTGAAGAGCTTAATAAACAGAGTGTCCGCCGGGAAAGGACCGTCTGTCTCAATCCCCATGGCTTTGGCTTTTTCCACTGTGGGAGCTATGACCTCAACCTCTTCCCTCCCGCAGGTGCCCCCTTCCCCTCCATGGGGATTCAAGGCGGCTACGGCAATGCGGGGCTTGGCAATACCGGCCCGTTTCAGAGTGTCATTGACCAGATGGATGGAGTTAAGGATTCCCTCTTCAGTGAGCCGGGCACTGATGTCTTTAACAGGGATATGGCTGGTGACCCGGGCTGTCCAGACATCATCCAATACATTCAATTCCCCTCGGTTGCCTGTGAATTGGAAAAATCCCGCCAGCAAATCGATGGCCCCATGCAGAACAAACCCCGCTTTTTTCATGGCCGCTTTGTTGTTGGGTGCAAAGCAAATTCCGTCCATCAAGCCCTGCCGGCAATACTGCACACAGGTTTGAATGTTGGTGGCGGCATCCCGTCCGCATTCCTCCCTTAATTCTCCCATCACCAAATCCGCAGCATCAAACTTCCGGGTATCTAAAACAACGATCCCGTCCATGGTTAAGGCTTCCTCCAGGGTGGCGGCCACTTGAAAATCAACCCTCACCTTGGCAATTTCCATACCGCGCTTGAATAAACGTTGATCCCCAACAATAATGGGATGAGCATCCTTAGCTAAGATTCCTTGGGCAGCGGCTTTGGCGACAATTTCCGGCCCTACTCCCGCAGGGTCTCCCATAGTAACGCCAATGACTGGTTTGTATCCTTTGCTTATCAATCAAGATTCCCTCCCACGTCTTAATCCTGACTGATTAAAAATGCAATATCCATGCCAACTATGGAGAAGTGTTGGAAAACTTTTTATTTTCAAATGCCCGATTCTCGCCTTTCCCGCCTGCTGCCTGAAGTTTTAGACTTATCTCACTCTTTGGACCAGTTCTGAATTCCTTGGTTAAATTATCAATGGGTTTTAAATTTTCCAATAACTTGGACATTTTTTAGAAAATAGCCAGTTTTCTTGAAACATCAAAACGCTTCATTTTGTTGCACTTTGTTGCATTTGTTTCATCGTTTCAGCTGCCCGGTTATATTGCACAAAAAAATAACCATACTTCCGCAAACGACGGCATGTATGGTCTTAAAGATTTTCCCCATCGGCCTTCATTTCCTGTCTTTGTTTTCTGCGCCATAATGTCGTGCGGCTGATTCCCAGCATTTCTGCCATTTGCTGCTGGGTCATTTTGTTCGGTCTTTCCTGATGAGACGAATTTTGCATGGCCGCGGTCTGAGTGATCAGATTCAAAGGGGGCTCTTTTTTTATATTCAATACTTCTTTTACTTCGTGAACTCCGCTGGTTTTGTTCTCAGAGAGCACGGATAGCCGTTCACAGACATTGCGCATTTCCCGGATATTGCCCGGCCAGTCATAGCGCATCAGTTCCATGAGCCCTTCCTGACTTAAGCGGATGGACTGCTGACGGTTTTGGGAAAATTCAGCCAAAAAGGTTTTAGCAATGGCCTTAATGTCTTCGCGGCGCTCCCGCAAGGGTGGAATGCTTAAACTCAACACATCGATACGGTAGAGAAGGTCCTGGCGGAATTTACCTTCTTGCACTTTTAAGCGCAAATCCTCGTTGGTAGCGGCGATAATCCGTACATCGATGGGGATAATCTTATCATCTCCCAGCTTACGGATTTCCCGTTCCTGGAGGACACGCAGGAGTTTCGCCTGCAAACCCATGGGCATTTCGGCAATTTCATCCAGAAAGAGGGTCCCTTTATGGGCCAATTCAAAAAGGCCCACCTTCCCTCCTTTGGCAGCTCCGGTAAAAGCTCCTGCCACATAGCCAAAAAGTTCGCTTTCCAGCAGCTGCTCGGGGAGAGCTGCGCAATTGATGGCCACAAAGGGCTGGTTTTGCCGCATGCTGTGGTTATGAATACTTTGCGCAAAAAGCTTTTTCCCTGTCCCAGTTTCGCCGATAATCAGCACATTGGAGTTGGCAACAGCATATTTTTGGGCTACGCGGATGATTTTCTGGACCACCTCACTCTGACCGATGATCGCATCAAAGGTGTACTTGGCCGCTAACCCTTTCTTGTTTAATTTCTGGCGCACATCGATCTCTGTTTTTTGCAACGCGTCCACATTTTGCAGCATTAAGACCGTGCCCAGGTTATTGTGTTCAATGATAATACTTCTTTTGTTGATCACGACCTTGCGGTTGTTGATAGTAATGATTTCATTGGCGGAGAAACTTTCTTCAGTGAGTTGGGCTTCCTTAAATTGGGGCAAAAAAACAGAGAGCTCTTTCCCCGTAAGGATCTCATTGGCGGGGAGATCCAAAATATCATAGATCCCTTGGTTATAGGCCATAACCAATCCTTGATTATCGTAAGCGAGGACAGCTCCATCCGTATTTTCCAGAATAATTCGGAAAAGCTCATTTTTCCTGCGCTCTTTAATAATGGCTTTGGCCACACTAAAGGCTTCGGTAATCGCTAAATAGTTGGCCTCATATCCCATGGTAATGGCTACAGAATTGATTCGCTCTTTCTGGGCCATGCGAAAAACCGTAAACCCGCCCAGGACGGCATCAAATCCCAGGCCCTTTACATAGTTAAAGACTTCATCCACATGGTCATAGTCTTTGACCGGGAAAACCGTCAGCTGTACATCCAAAATGTCCTCAATGAAGCTCTTCTCGACCTGAATGGTTTCCGATAGGATGATGGCAATTTTTTGAGCCTGATAGTTGTTTTTACACTCCACAATTCCCCGCAGAATATCATACCCGGTGACGGCCAGCTCAATCACCCGGGCATGCTTAAAGCTTTTACTGAGGGTCAAGTAATAGATGCCGCGGGCAATGACAATGGTGTTTTCCAGATCATACTCCATTAACGCCTGAGGGCTGGCCGTTTCCAGCACTTCCACAGAGACATCCTTTGACTCTTTGGCATGGATCAATTGATTGATAATATCCCGATTATGGCCAAGTGTCATAGTATAGACAATTCTGATCATAAGCAATCCTCCATACGGCAGAAAGGCAATGTGGCTGATTCCAAATGCATGCTAACCTAAATTAATAGTTAACTCCTGAGCAATGGTTTGCAGGGCTGCCTGCAAGTCAGCGTCAAGGATAATCCCTTGGGCCTCTGTATTTTGCTGTTGTTCCCAGGAACGTTCCCCAGGCAGTTTGATTTCTTTCGTGCCAGGAGCTAAGGGAATCTTTTTAATCTCTTCAACAAACTGTTCCGTGCGCTTGTGATAGTCTGCCATCTCCATAAAAGCATCAGCCTTGACTAAAATAATAAAATGGCCTACATTGGCGGGTTTGTTCCCCTCACTGTATTGCCATGCCACATCTTTGCCGAAACCGGCTCCCACCAGAACGCCGGCCAAATGCTCCACAACCAGGCTCAAGGCATAGCCTTTGGCACCTGCCATAGGCAGTAAAACCCCGGCCAAGGCAGCCTGGGGATCTGTCGTAGGCAGGCCTTCCCTATCAAGAGCCCACCCTTCGGGAATTTTCTCTCCCTGAGCCGCCGCCCGGATGACTTTCCCCCGGGCCGCCAATGAAGTAGCCAAATCCACTATGATATGAGGTTTTTGTGCCCGCGGCAGGCCAAAGGCCATTGGATTCGTTCCGAAATAAGCCTTCCGGCCTCCCCAAGGCGGAGTAGCCGGAGGACCGTCCGTTAGAACGATGGAGACCAGGCCTTGCTCCGCGGCAAGCTCACAATAGTAGCCGGAAGCTCCGCAATGGTTGCTCCCTTTGATCCCGACGGCACAGATTCCCAACTGCTCAGCCAGCTCCATACCCCGGTTCAGAGCATGCACCATAACCACGGAACCCAAGCCGTTATCCCCATCCACTTTAAGAAGTACCGGAGTCCTCTGCTCCATGCTTATTTGAGGCTGAGGGTTAACCGCGCCCATTTGGATGCGTCGCAAATACACAGGAAAACGGCTTACACCATGGCTCTTGATTCCCCGCAGTTCCGCGTAGAGCAGGTTATCTACTACAATTTGCCCATCGGCTTCTGATACCCCGCAGGCGGTAAAGGCTTGCTCCATAAACCTTCTCAGGGTATTGACTTCATATCTGCTGCTGTGTTGCAATACTGCCACTCCTTCCGACACCGATCATCTATTGTCCGAACAGTCAAATCCATTTTAACATTCAGAAACCTTTTTTCTCAATAAATTAATTATCTTATGATGTTCAGACGAAAAAAGGGGCCAGCAACGGGATGCAGATGATGATAATCAGCAGGCGCACCAATTGCAGTATACTGATGGTCAGAGAATCGGCCTTCATCTCTTCGGCAACCACAAGCATTTGATTCAGGCCGCCGGGCGCCGAACTCAACAGACAGGTGATCATATCCCAATGGGTCAGGTGACGGATATACCAGCCCACAGCAAGATTGCTGAGCACAATCAGGAGAGAGAACCCGACAATCGGCAGGAGCATCTCCCGAATCGTCCGGACTATCTCCGGCGAAAACTCCAACCCGATACTCATTCCAATTCCCAGCAAGGCGATTTGCATCACACTATTGGGGAATTTATACTGCTTTTTAAACAGTACATTGGTTATGGCCAAGGCAGCCATAGCTCCGATGACTCCACCCCCGGGAAAGTTCAAAGCCAGCAGAAGCAATCCTCCCAAAGTGCCTATCAGGTAAAGGGGAAGGATTTGCCAGGTGGTTAACGCGGATACCGGCTGCTCCTGAGCAGTTTTTGACTCCGGCCCCTGGGAATCTTCCAAGTCCGCTCCCCCCAGAACAGCTCCGGCAGGCTCTTGATCAACCGCGAGGTCTTTGCTTTTCTGTCTTCCCTGCAGCCAACGGGCGATTAAAGGCACCACACTGATAATGACCACTAAACGTACAAATTGATAAGTGGACACAATGGGCACCGCGGCGTCGTAAACTAAGGCCAGCACTGTCATTTCCGAGATTCCGCCGGGGGCAGCCGCAAAAAGAGCCGTGGCCATATTGGGTGTGAATTGATGAATAATAAAGGTCATGCCAAAGGTTGACAACAAAGTCCAAACTGCGATAACGAGAGACGGCCGCAACACTTTACCCAGATCGGCCAGCTTCTGATCATTGATTCTGGCCCCTAAAGACAGACCGATCACGATCTGCAGGATATTAACGATGGTCAGGGAGAGTTCAGGGAGTCCTCCTCCTAAAACCTGATATATTCCTAAGATCATCATCGGTCCCATAATGGAAGGCGCCGGAAAATTAATCTTCCTAAACAATCCATAGCCTGCAACTGCCAGGCCAATCATCAAGCCTAAATCCAATAAAAACAACATCGCTTTACCTCTTCTTTAATCCGTTCTTTGCTTATTTCTTCCGATTGCTATATTCAGCCTATTCCCTTGGATTTCCTTCCGGGAAGATAAAATTTCATTTTTAGTAAGAATCACGGCAAGAACCGTCACCCTTGAGAGCGCCGAATAACAAAGCCGGTTTTTGGCAATAAAAAAGGGCGGCAGCTTGACGATTGCTTTCCCCCTAATTTAATTATACCATTAAATTTTTTCAAATAACATTCTTATAATCCCCAGCCATTATGTGTAACATAGGTGAAGAAATGTCATGAACAGGGGGTTGGGCTTTGGAGAAAATTCAAATGGAACAAGAATTGGAAAACAGGCGTCTGGAACAAACCCTAGCCATCGTCGAGGAACAATTGGCTGCAGCCAGACTAAGGAGCGAGGATAATAAGGCTGAGATACTTGCCGCCAAGCAGGAAATGCGGGAAGATACCTCTCATTCCATCTCCGGCCTCTGGTCCATGGATAATTTTCACGCCCTTGTGGAGTTAAGCCAGTACGCCAATCCCGTGTCGGCAAAAGTCTCCGAATATGAACGGGACGCCAACAAGATCCTGATCCTGGAAAAGTTGCTTGATTCACCTTACTTTGCCCGCCTGGATTTTACGTTCGCTGACGAGGAATCCCCGGAGCAGATTTATATCGGGCGGTCTTCCCTCCAGGATGACAAAACCCATGACATCACTATCTATGACTGGCGATCACCCATCGCCAGTGTCTTTTACCGTTTCGGCACAGGGGAAGCCTTCTATGAATCTCCCGGCGGCAGAATAAGCGGAACGGTCAGCTTAAAACGTCAATATGAGATCCATAAAGGGAAACTGGAGTATTTTTTTGACGCAGATCGGCAAATCATGGATGAGTTCCTGCGCAAGCTGCTTTCCCAGAATACTTCCCCGACCATGAAAACCATCGTCGAGACCATCCAGCAAGACCAGGATCGGGTGATCCGCGATCTGGAAATGGAATTGCTGATGGTCCAGGGAGCTGCCGGCAGCGGCAAAACCTCCGTTGCCCTCCATCGCGTCGCCTATCTGATGTATCAGGGTCTCGCGACTAAGTTATCCAACAACGACATCGTCATTATCTCCCCCCATACCCTCTTTGCAAAGTACATTGCCAACGTCCTGCCCGAACTGGGAGAGAGCAATGTTCATTCTTTGGTAGTTGATGAAATACTGCGCAAAGTGCTGCAGCGGGAAACCATCCAAACCAGGAATCAATTTCTGGAATCCCTGCTCTCCCCCGGCCGCTCCCAAGACAGCCCTCAAAAGAGAATGCTCCTGAAAAACAGCCTGGCCTTTAAAGCTTCGAGCCAGTTCACTGAGATCTTAAAGCGTTTTATTGCCGACTTGCCCCAGCGCTGGAACCGGTTCAGCGATATCTATTATGACGGGAAGTGCCTGGCCAGCCGGCAACTCTTAAAAGCACAACTCCTTAAAGACCAGAAACGGACTCCTGCTCCCTTGAGCTATTCCCTGCAGCACCTGGAGAAATCCATTTTAAAATCCGTCCACAAGCAGCGCGCACATCGTCTGGAAAAGCTGAAAACCTTCATTGGGGAACGGACCGGGCAGGAGTTTGCCGTGGAAGAAAGGGCCCGCAGGTTATCACTTCTGGAAAGCACCGCTTTGCTTAAGCAAATAGAGAAATTCACCCAGTTCGATTGTGCCGAACTTTATCAAAAGCTCTTCAGTGACAAACCTTATTTTTATCGTTTGGCCAAAGGCTTGGAGCTGCCCGACTGTATAGAGGAGATTATTGACTTTACCTGTGCCAATCTTAACCGGGATGTCCTGGCTTATGATGACGCCCTGGCCTTAACCTTTCTCCACCTGAAGACAAAAGGTTATAACGGCTATCAAGGGATCAAGCAGGTGGTTATCGACGAAGCTCAGGATTATGATCCTCTTCATTTTGAAATCTTTCAGGCTCTGTTTCCCCAATCCCGCTATACCATTTTAGGGGATATCAAGCAAACCATCGGCAAGCAGGAAGATCTATCCCTTTACGACCGGGCAAGGCAAATATTCAATAAGCAGCACTCAGCCCTGGTAACCTTGGATAAAAGCTTCCGCTGCACCAAGGAGATCTTAGAGTACAGCACCAGGTTTCTCGAGCCAAGCTTTAAACTCAACAGCTTCAGCAGAAAAGGCGATCCTCCGGCCGTCCTGACCGCTCCCGATCAAGAGAGTCTCGATCAGCTGATCATTAAGGAGATTAACGCTTGCCGGGAAAAGGGATATCCATCCATCGGGTTAATCTGCAAAACTGAGCAAGACGCCGGCTCTCTGTATGAGCGGCTGAAGGAGCAGGTTCCTCTTCAGTTGATCAGAAACGACGTGGAGATGGAGTTGAAAGGTGTGTTCGCCATCCCCGTCTATTTATCAAAAGGCCTGGAGTTTGACGCTGTACTCATCTGCGATGCCGATCAAGAGCATTATGACAGTGAAGATGACAAAAATCTTCTCTATATCGCCTGCACCAGAGCCCTGCACCGGCTCAACCTGTTTTACACCGGGGATATCAGCCCCTTGCTCTAAAGCAAAGCTTTTAGGTAAAGCACTTGGCGCTGCCCACAGGGCATGTGTACAAAGGAAGACCTGCCCTCCAAAAAGAGCAGGTCTTCCCTATTATTCTAATCCTTTACTGATTAACGATTATTGATTACTGATTGGCAGCTGCATACATTTCCGCGGCGATGCAGAGGTAGTAGCAAAGCCCCAGCTGCTGACTTTCCAGCATACCGCGATGAAAATCATCCTCCAAAAAGAATCTGGCTTGAGCGGCAAAGGTCTGGGCATCGACAGGATGTCCATGGTCCTTTAAAAAGGCCAAATGCTCCTCTATCTTTTTTTGCAGCCTGGGATCATTCCCTTTCCAGCCGGCCCGCAGGGCCTCGGCCAGGAAATCCATAAACTGCTTGGCTTCAGCGGCACTATCGTTCATCTCCTGGGCTTGCTCAGTCTCTACTTTGGGCAGCTCATACCCATAGTGATCCTTAAGGTATTGACTTTGCTCCGCCAGAGCGGTATTCCAGGCATCGGCGTTAAGTCCCTGAAACATTGCTGATTTTTCCATAATTTCTCCTTTCTTGGTGAGAACAATCGACTCGCCAATGGTCTTCAGCAAACAATCCAGTCTCTGCCTGCGCGCTATAAGCAGTTCCTGTTGTTTGGTCAGACACATCAAGCGGCCCGGTTGGTCCTCCAGGGCTTTTTGGATATCGCTGAGGGAAAAATCAAGCTCACGGTAGAACAAGATCTGCTGTAAACGCTCCAATTCCTCCGCCCCATAGAGACGATAGCCGGCATCCGTGATCTCACAGGGCTTGAGCAATCCTATTTTGTGATAGTGATGGAGTGTTTTGACCGTAACTCCCGCCAATCCGGCGACTTCTTTAACCGTGTACAGCATCATTCTTCACCTCGCGTTAAGCATAAGCCCTCCTCCAAGGTAAGAGTCAAGGCTTTTTCCCACTGTCTTGGAGACCGCTTCTTCATCCTCTACTTACAGGACAGCTTCTTAATCCTATACTTACAAAAGTTTTCGTAAGGCATTCACCTCTTGGGCTTTGCGCAGATACTCTTCATGAAGGCTTTTTTTATCCTCTTCTCCCAATCTTTGATTGAGCTTTCCGCCGAGGCAGGCCAAGTCACATTCAAGCTGGAGAATGCGGTTGCGAATTGTCACCAAATCCAACCCGCCCTTATTCTGTGCCCCTTCATTTTTTCTCTTGCGCAGATAATCATCATAATTTCCCTCATAGATCTTTAACGCTCCCTGCTCCAACCGCATAATTTTCGTGGCCATCCTTTGGACAAAATACCCATCGTGAGAAACCAACAAAATGCCGCCTGCATAGCGCTCCAGGACCGCTTCGATTTTTTCCTTAGCCCCCATATCCAAATAATTGGTCGGTTCATCCAAAACCAGAAAATTGGCTCCGGAGAGAATCAGCCTGGCCATGGCGACCCGGCACCTTTCCCCCATACTCAGCCCCTTAACCTTTTTAAAAACATCGTTTTTCCTGAAGAGAAGGCAGGCCAGCAGGGTTCGGATATTTTCTGCCGATTTATCGAAGGTTTTCATGTTTTCCAGGATCGTACCGCCCAGGTCAAGTTCTTCAAATTCCTGGGAAAAGTAACCGATGCGCAGAGCCGGGTCCAGGGAGAGCTGTCCTTGAAAATCGCGGTCAACCCCACAGAGAATTTTTAAAAGCGTGGTTTTTCCCGCTCCATTATCCCCCAGCAAAGCTGCCTTTTCACCCCTGCCCATGGTAAAGGATACATCGGTAAAGACGGTATGGTCTCCATAGGCCTTCGTTAATTGGCTGGCGCGTATGACAAGGGGCGACAGCTTCTGGTTCTGAACAGGAAATTTGTTGATAAAGTCAAAGGCCGGGAGGAGGGCTTGCCGGGGTTTGGGGATTTTGTTGCTTAATAACCGGGCCAGCTCTTTTTCTTTGGCTTTAATGGCGCTGGCCTGAGTTTTGGCGGCATTCTTATAGTCGGAGTTTTTTTGAGCGCCGGCCAGCCAGCTTCTTCGCTGGCGAATCCCTTCGGTCAACTGCCTGATTCGCAATTGCTGCTTTTCATACTCTTTGGCGGTATGCTTCTCTTCATTTTCTTTTTGGGTTTTATATGCGGAGTAATTGCCTTTATAGGCTTTCAAACCTGAGGGCGTCAGTTCCCAGATCCGGTCTGCCACACGGTCCAGCAGGTACCGGTTGTGGGACAGGATTAAAACAGATTGTTTGATCCCTTTGATAATCCTTGCCAAGGTCGCCGCACTATCCATATCCAAATGATTGGTAGGCTCATCAAGAATCAGCAAGTCAAAATCCCTGGTCAGGGTTTTACAGAGCATCAGCTTGGTTTTTTCGCCGCCGCTCAAACTTGCTGCCGGGAGCCCCCACAAAGATTCATGGACCTCGAATTGATGCAGGGATTTCTTTACCATGGTGTCCAGCGGTCCGTAGACATTGGCATTTTTACTGACTGCTTGATAGAGTTCCTCATACACGGAGGCACCTGGTTGAAAATCGGAGTATTGCTGCAGATAGATGATCAGCCCATTAGGGGGCGTATACTCAATGCTGCCCTGATCCGGGGTTTCCGCACCGGCCAGGATCCTGGCAAGGGTCGTTTTCCCTATGCCATTGCTGCCAATCAGACCAACCTTCTCCCCTTGATTTATGCCACCGCTGACATTTTGCAGGACCATCCTGTCATGATAACTTTTAGACACTCCCTCAAATACTATATTCATTTGCCCTAGCTCCTTTTTTAATGTTCTGGGGAGAAGGGCACAAAAAAAGACGATAGAGAACATCTTCGTCTTGGTTGCTTAACCGGATTTTGTAACTGGATTAATAGCCTAAGAAAAGGTATAGGAAAAAACAGTCAGCAAACTAAAGATGTGCCCCCTCCTGAATTTCTGGATTTAATTTGTGGTTCTTCGCGATCAATTCAGTGTTACACATCGTTCTGTACCTCCTGTTCTTAAGGATAGATTAAGGATATCATAGCACATTTCACATTGCAAATAGATTAACACCCCTCCAGTTTAAAAATCGGCTGTTTTTAAAAATGACGAAGCCTGCTTCCTCATTTTTAAAACAGCTGAATTTTAACACAGTGCCTAATCTATCCTATGATCTCCTGCAACAGCTTCTTCCCCTTTTCTGTAAGCAAGGGATAGAGCAACCCCCAGGCCTGCCGTTGAAATGTGGCCGGCTGCCCAACCTTTTGCTTTAACTCACCAAAGGGTATCCAATAAATGCAGGCCAGCAGCAGGGAGTCGATGATTTGTTCATACTGACCGAGAAAATGCTCGTCAAGGAGCACTCCATCTTTATTGAAGACAGCAAAGGCCTGCCTGAACAATTTGGTGTTGGTTTGATAGACCTTGCTCTGCTGTTCCCGTATTTTGGGGGACACTTGAGCAAGCTGGGCATGGTGCCAGAAATAAAAGGCATTGTCTTTCACCAGCGTCTGAAGATGCATAAACAGAGCGTTCATTTCGCCCAGTGATTGGGGAACTTGCGGAGGCCGGTACTGACCGGACATTTCATCAAGGATCGCTTCAATAATGTCTTCTTTCTTTTTAAAATGATAGGTCAGATTTCCCTTGCTGATTCCCATGACGCCTGAAATATCGCGCAGAGATACGGCATTGAAACCTCGTTGATTAAATAAGTCCTTCGCTGTTTTCAATATTTCCTGTTTTGTGCTGTTTTCCATCATGACTGCTCCTATAATTACTCCCTACAATCCATTCCTATAGCTATTCCTCTAACCTACTTCTATAGCTATTCCTTAAGCGTTCCTCAACTATTCCTGGCAATCCCCGCATCCGGTACTTGCTTAAGCTGCAGCCCGGTCATGATGCGCATTTCCCTGGCTGCAAACAGGATAACCAAAACCACCGCAATGCCGTCCGCCAGAGGTCCGGCCCATAAAACGCCGTTGATTCCCCAAAAGATGGGCAGAATCAGCAGCAAGGGCATCAAGAGTATAACCTGCCGCACCAGGGACATCCAAAAACCCATCCTGGCTTTGCCAATCGAAGAAAAGAAGGTTGAGGTCACCGGCTGAATTCCGTTGGCGAAGGTCATAAACAGGTAGATATGCATGTACTGAACGGCAAAATCATAAAACAAAGGGTTGCCGGACCCGAAAATGCTCAATATAGGGCGGGGGAAGATCTGGATGCACAAAAAAGCGATGACCGAAACCATCGTGGCATAGGAAACCGCCAGCTTATAAGCTTCTTTGACCCGGTCATACCGCTTGCTGCCATAATTATAACTAAATATAGGCTGGCAGCCAAGGGATATCCCGATCACCACCGACATGAGGAAAGCCATGACCTTGATCACCGCTCCCGCCGCGGCCAGGGTGGCCTCGCTTCCGTATATGGATTGAGCACCATAATAGCGCAAGGCATTGCTTTGGACAATCTGCACTGCCGCCGCAGCCAAATGGGTGAAAAATGCGGCAGATCCCAAGGCACAAACCCCTTTGATCACAGCACCCCGCAGCTGGAAACCTTCTCTCTTTAAAGAAACAGACTTGAATTTTACGCGCAGGTAGTAAATGGCCACCGCGCTGGACAGCATTTGCCCCAGGGTCGTAGCCAAAGCAACTCCCCCAATCCCCATCTCCAACCCAAACAGAAACACAGGCGCAGCGATCAGATTAAAGATCACCCCTGATAGTACGACCAGCATGGAAAAGGACGGGCTGCCATCGGCCCGGATCAGGTAAGATGCTCCTACCGCCAGAATTCCGAAAGGAATACCGATGTTGGTGATCAGGGTATAGGGTATAGCATACGTCATAATCGCCTCGGTGGCCCCAAAGGCATACAGCAAGGGCCGCAGGAAAACCGTTGCGGCGATGCTGACTGCCAAACCGCTGACCACCATTAAAACAAGGGCATTGCCAATAGTTTGGCTTGCTTCCTCCGGCTTGCCCTGACCCATATAAAGGCCGAACTTCGCCGCGCCCCCCATCCCAAACAAGGCGGAAAGAGCAGTAATCAGGATCGCCAGGGGAAAAGCCACATTGGTGGCCGCTATGCCTAGATCCCCTACACTCCAGCCGATATAGACCTGAGCAATGAGATTATAGACCTGATTGGTCATAGCACTAATGATCGCCGGAATGGCAAATTTCCAGATCATGCCGGGGATCGGCTGCGTACCCAGCACGTTATTCCCTTGATTCATTTTGACGGACGGCATACCGCCACCTCCATTAGCCCAACCGTACTAATTTTAGTTTAGCCCATCCGTCCTAATGCGTCAAGGAGCAGTGAGAACTTTCCTATTTCACCTTATCTTCACCAAGGCAACCGGGCCCTGCCCTTGTGCCTGGCTACAATTTCCCGACCCGGCCCCTGCGGGGGAGGTTCCAATGAGGGTTTAGGCCACAGCTTTTCTATAGACATTGACTGCCCAGCTGAGGGTGATCCCCAGTAAGGGTATCATCACCCCAAAGGCCCAAAAAACTTTCCCATCCCAAATTGTGCCGCCGGCCAGGACGCGGGAAGCTTCCACCACATAGTACAGGGGATTCAGATGAGCCAGCACCTGCAGCCAGGCCGGTCCAAGGGAAATAGGCAGCAAAACCCCTGCCAGCAGGGTTACGGGAAGCTGCAACCCTGTGACCACAGCGGCTATGGTACCAATGTCCTTGGCTACAAGCCCCAGACTGCTGCTTGCGGCAGATACCACCGCTGTCAGCAGGCAAAGCAGCACCAGCAGTACGGCAAGCCCGCCGGCGTGAATATGAAATCCGGCAAAGCTGACAACAATGATCACGATCAGGGCCGGCAGCAAAAAGGTAACGATGTCTTTCAGCACATTTCCCATCAGCAGGGAAAAGCGGCTGACCGGTGAAACCCTGAAGCGTTCGATAATCCCTGTCTTCAGCTCATGATTGATGATCCAGCCTATCCCGGTCCCGCTGCTTAAGGCAAACAAGGCCAGCAAGCCGGGTACGAAAGCATCGGCGACACCTGCGCCACCAACTGTAGGCAGCCCGCCCAAAAGAGGTGCAAACAAAGCAAGATAGAGCAAGGGTGTTGTCAGCCCCATAAACAGCCAAATGGGCGAGCGGATTTGCTCCAAAAGCCTCCGCCGGCAAAGCAGTCCTGTTTCAAGAGCGATTTTCATGCTATGTCCTCCTTTCCATCACGCAACAGTCTTCCCGTTTGTTTAAGAAACACATCATCCAGGGATGGGGTGGCTATGCTGACCGATTGGGTTTGGACACCTTCGGCTTCCAGCATTTCAAAGATGCGGGGCAGAACCTGAGCTCCGTTCTTAGCATAAAGATAGATGTCCTCCCCTTCAAGACGGATTTCATTGATAAAGCTCACTTTGTCAAATAGTCTCTTTGCTTGTTGGGTCCGATCGTCGGCAAGCCGGATTTGAATAACGTCGCCGGAAATCTGCTCCTTGAGCTCCTGGGGGGTCCCCTCGGCCACGATGATTCCGCAATCCATAATAGCCAGCCGGTCGCTTAAAGCATCCGCTTCATCCAGGTAATGAGTCGTCAGGAAGATCGTCGTGCCGCCTTCTTTCAGTTTGCGGATTTGCTCCCAAAGATTGGCACGGTTCTGCGGGTCAAGCCCCGTTGTCGGTTCATCGAGGAACAGTACTTCCGGCCGGTTGATCATGCCCAGGGCGATTTCCAGCCGGCGTCTTTGTCCTCCGGAATAGGTCCTCACCACCCGATCCGCCAGCTCGGCTAATTCAAATACGGCCAGCAACTCCCCGGTACGTTGTTCAGCATCATGCCGTTTCATTCCGTATAGCTGCCCGGCCAGGATCAGGTTTTCGCGCCCCGTTGCTTCCCAGTCCGCCCCGCCCAACTGGCTGACATAGCCAATATGGCGCCGCACTTCCTGGGGCTGACCCACAAGATCATATCCGCAAATAGTCCCTTTACCTTCATCAATCGGCAGAAGTGTTGTCAGCATACGCAGGGTTGTGGTTTTTCCCGCTCCGTTAGGACCGAGAAAGCCAAAAATCTCACCTCGTTTCACCGCCAGCGTGACACCACGCACCGCTTCCACTTTGATGATTCTGCCTTTTGCTTTGACCGAAAAGCTCTTTCTCAAGTCCGTAATTTCAATAGCATTGGACATGCAATCACTCCCTCATCGCCAAAATAATATTTTCGCAGTATTCAACAGCATTGGTAATCAATTATATTGAATACCACTATATAATAACATAGAGTAGCTGGCCATTCAAGAGGTCAGACAATTCTCCTAAGCTTTCGCGATAATCTGTGTGAACCTCTCCGGCCTGCGCTGCGCCTTCCTCTATTCTTCTGATCCCCGACTCGGGACCAAAATCAAATTTAATATTATGTTAATGATTAATAATAATTCGTTAAGATTTTACTGCTATAATTTAATTAGTCGAACTTTTCACAATACGAAATGACCCCCACGGCGGGCAGAGAAAGGAGGTTATGTTCAGCTCATTTTGTAATAATTTTCACTATATAATAATTTAAAGGAGGCCTAACAGTATGGATTTGATCGATCGAATCACCAATGCTAAATTAAGTCGACGCTCCTTCATTTTAGCCAGTGCCGCCGCCACCGCCGGCCTGTCTCTTACCGGCTGCGGCAGCAGCTTAACCCAGGCCACAGCCGATCAAGCCGCCGGCAAAGAAGGCAAATGGATCACCGCCGCCTGCTGGCATAACTGCGGCGGGCGATGTCTTAACAAGGCCTATGTGGTGGATGGGGTGGTCATCCGGCAAAAAACCGACGACACCCACCCGGACAGCCCGGACTATCCGCAACAACGGGCCTGCGTGCGGGGACGCTCCCAACGGCAGCAAGTCTTTGGCGCCGATCGCTTAAAATACCCGATGAAGAGAAAAAACTGGGAACCGGGCGGGGGCAAGAAAGAGCTCCGGGGCCGGGATGAATGGGTGAGAATCTCCTGGGATGAAGCCCTGGACTCCATCGCCGGCGAAATTAAACGCATCAAGTCCGAACAAGGCAATCGTGCTTTCTTTGCCGACGGCGGCCCCGCTGCCAAAGTTCTGGCCCTCTATGGCGGCTATGTAGCCAATTGGGGGACAACTTCACTGGGTTCATGGACTTATACCCCGGGTCCCGTCGGTTTCAGCTCCTCCAGCGGTGACAGCATCAATGACAGGCTGGATATGCGCAATTGTGACACGGTGATTATGTTCAATATGAATCCTGCCTGGAGCTCCGCCGGTAATCCGGTCTATCATTTCCTTCAGGTTAAAAAAGCCGGAGCCGATTTTATCGCCATTGATCCCTTTTATAATGATTCCTACGGCCTGCTGGAAGCCGATTGGATTCCCACCCGGCCGGCTACGGATACAGCTCTGATGATTGGGGTGGCCCACACCTTAATCGTCGAGGATGATCCCGTCAAAAACCCCTTAATCGACTGGGATTTCCTCAAAAAATATACCATAGGCTTTGACGCCGACTCCATGCCCCCGGGCACCGATGCCAAGGACAACTTCAAAGACTATGTTCTCGGCACCTATGACGGTGTCCCCAAAAATGCGGAATGGGCTGCCGAAATCAGCGGCGTCGCCCCGGACAGAATCCGCTATCTGGCCCGGGCCATGAACAAAAACAAAAAAGTAGCCCTTCTCTATGCCTGGTCTGCCGGAAGAACACAAAATGCCGACAACTTGCCGCAAATGGCGATGATTCTCGGGGCCATGACAGGCCATATGGGGAAATCAGGGCATATGTGCGGAGTGAGCTGCCACAGCGGTGCCGCTAACGGCGGGGATACCTTAGTATCTCCGGGTAAAAACGGCCTGCCTACTGTAGACAATCCTGTCAAAGACAGTATCAACCATACCGAAATGTGGCGGGCCATCGTCGATGGCAAATACAATTTTACAGGCAACAAAAAATTCCTGAAGGGCGAAATGAGAGATATCGATATCCGCCTCATCTACCATGATAATAATGCCCGGCTCCAATCTGCCGACGGCATGACCAAAGGGATCGAAGCTCACCGCAAAGTGGATTTGGTCGTCAGTCACGGTCAGTTCCTCACCACTAACGCCAAGTATTCCGATTTTGTCCTCCCCGTCACCACGGAATGGGAAAAAATCGGCGGTTTTTTGACCGGTAATCGTGAAATGTTGATCATGTATTCCCAAATTACCGAGCCTCTCTACGAGGCCCAAAGTGATGAATGGATTGCCAGAGAACTGGCCAAACGCCTGGGTGTAGATGCTTCTAAAGCCTTTCCCATCGACGCCAAGCAGCAGTTCTTCAACCAAATCGCCGGCAGCACCGTCATTTTGCCCGATGGTAAAACGGCCGCTCCCCTTGTCACCATTACGGCAGAAGACATTGCCCAGTGGGGTGTCCAGGGCAAACCACAGCAAGGCCAGATCAGCCTCAAGGAATTCCAGGAAAAAGGACTCTATCAGATTGAGCGAAAACCGGGAGATAACTACGGCTACATCGCCTTTAAGGATTTCTGCGACGATCCCGAGGCCAATCCCCGTCCTTCCGCCAGCGGTAAATTCGAATTCTACTCACAGGTATTGGCCGACACGGTCAATGCTATGGGCTATAGTGAGATCAAGCCCATACCCACTCATATTCCCCCTGTGGAAGGCTATGAGGCAACCTTTAAAGACTGGCAGGGCAAAATCAAAGGCGACTATCCTTACCAGGTGATCAATCCCCACTACCTCCGCCGCTCCCACACCGTCTTCGATAATGTGCAGTGGCTCAGAGAAACCTGGCCCAATCCGGTCTACATCAGCACCCAGGATGCCAAGGAAAAAGGGCTTGCCGATGGGGATACGGTCTTACTAACCAGCCAGCACGGCAAAACCCTGCGCACCGCCTGCCTTACCGATCGCTTTATGCCCGGCGTCATTGGTCTGCCCCATGGCTCCTGGGTCGATATGGATGAAAAAACCGGCATCGATACCGGAGGAGCGGACAATATTCTCTGCGGACCGGTCTCCACCGGCCAAGGGGTCTCCGGCTGGAACAGCTGCGTCTGCAATATGGAGAAATATTCCGGCGCCTCCCTAATCGCCGATGTGCAAAAACCCCAGCGGATTATTCTCTAAGAAAGGAGCGTGAAGGATTATGAGTCAATACGGATTCTATTTTGATATGACCTCTTGCATCGGCTGCCGCACCTGTCAGGTGTCCTGCAAGGATAAAAACGATCTGAACGTGGGAACGATCTTCCGTCAGGTCAAAGCCTTTGAAACCGGTTCCTATCCAAAGCCAGGGATTTTTCACTATTCCGGCACCTGCAATCACTGCGAAAACCCCAAATGTGTCGAGGGCTGTCCCACCCAAGCCCTGCACAAGCTGGAAAACGGCATTGTGGATCATGATAAAGCCAAGTGCATCGGCTGCCGCTACTGTACCTGGAACTGTCCTTACGGCGTCCCCCAATTCATCCCCGAACTGGGACAAATCAGCAAATGCAACATGTGCAAGGATCTCATCGAAGCAGGGGAAAACCCTGTCTGCGTGGATGCCTGCCCCATGCGCGCCTTAGAATGGGGAGACTTAGAGGAGCTCAAGGCCAAACACGGGGACAGTGTCCAGGAACTCCCCTTCCTGCCTGCTGCGGCGGTCACCAAGCCCGCTCTGCTGATTCAAGCCAAAAACAACGCCAAGCAAAATGATTTCAAAGCAAAGGAGATCTAACTATGGGCGAAACCAGTTTATTGATCTTTTCCTTCTGCATGCAAGCCGCCATTGGGATCATGTTCTTTATCACCATCAGCAAACAGCTTTACCAGGATAAGACCTTTAAAACAGCTTCCTATGCTGCCGCAGGGTTGAGTCTCGTCGGCATTCTGGCCTCCCTGCTGCATCTGGGCCGACCCATGGCTTTCTTAAATTCCCTCTCTCATCTGGGCACATCCTGGTTAAGCAATGAAGCCCTTTTATGCGGCTTCTTCGCCGGCATCGCCGTCCTCTATGCCCTGGTGCAGCACTTTAAGCCTGGCAACGCCAGCCTGGATCTGCTCCTGCGCTGGGGAGGCAGTCTGGTCGGTCTGGTCGCCGTCTTCTCTATGGGGAAACTCTATTCCTCCACCACGGTGCCGGTCTGGCAGGGAGCCAATACCTTCATCGATTTCTATACCACGACCCTTGCCATCGGTGCTCTGCTCTTTATCGCCACCAGCCTCAAGGAATTGCAGAGTGTGGATAAAAAGATCTACGGAGCCATTGTCCTGGCTGCAGTGATCTTTCAGGCCGTCTCTGCCGTTCCCCATGCCTTAAGTTTAGGTAAGGCAGGCATGGCTGCCCAAACCAGCGCAGCCATCTTAAGCAGCATGACCATGGTTATCGCCCTCAAATGGCTGCTGATCCTGGGGGGCGCGGTGCTCCTCTTCTGGCCCTCCAAGCAAAAGTCCGGCAGCGGCTTTAAAGCCGGTCATGTTTATCTGGCCTGTGCTCTCCTGGTCTTTGGCGAACTGATTGGGCGGTATGTCTTTTATGCGGCGATTGTGACCACAACCATCGGCATTACCTGATCATCCTGATTACCCTGATCATCGTGCCCAAGTAAACGATAAGGCCCTTGACCTTCCCGGCAGGAAGTGTCAAGGGCCTTATCTTGATCTTATGCAAATAATAATCTCCCTTTGGGTTTTGGAATGGTTCTTCCTAAGGATTTTGCAGTTTCTATCCATTCGTTAATAACTATTTCGACATTCCTTAAAACTTCCTGGTGCGTTTTGCCGTCAGCACAACATCCTGGCAATTCCGGCACTTCTGCAATATATGCCTCGTCTTCATCGCTCCAGTAGATGATTATCTCATATTTATGCATCAATACCACCTCCAAGTTTATATTTCAAAATAATTTGTCTTACCTGCTTAACTTGATACGGCTTTGCTTTAGACCCATTTGGTTGAATATTTATAATTTCATCCATGCCGTCTTTATGAAAAATATGATGACTACCGCTAATACGTTCCTTAAAATCAAGGTGTCCCAACACTTTGCAGAGATCAGCAAAATCTATATCTTTACAGTAGCGTTGCATAAAGATAGCAACGAAAAAGTCAAGGTTTAAATTTGCTCATATTTAAGCAAATTTCCTCGAAATCACCGGTTATTCCTAATTATTTCTGTAAACATCATGAAAAAATCCTTATAATAAGAGATAGGGTAGTCCTTGCCCAAATCTCAAATTATAAGGAGATAACAATGCAGGACAAGGATACTACGCAATCCACATTTATGCAAGCCTTTCAGCCGTTTTTTTCGAAAGATCTATGGGAAACTATTCACCGGGAGGTCCCTGGCCTTGACCTTCGGTCTCAAAAACTAACAACCAATCAACTCACTCTCCTCATTAGCCATGCTCAACTTCAAGAATACAGAGCTTTGCGAAAGATCAGTACAAGTGTTCACCATGACAGTTTAGGTCAAGCTATCGGACTCGAAAGCATTAGTCACAGCCAGATTTCCCGAAGGTTAAAGACCTTACCCACTCAAGTTCCGGAAATGCTTTTTAAGGGCACTTTACATAACGTAGCTCAAAAGCAAGGGTATGGGAAGATTCGGCAGCAACTCGGAAAATTGTACATGATTGATGCATCCACCATGAGCCTATGCCTTTCCCGCTACCCCTGGGCAGTCTTTAGAAAGAGCAAAGCCGGTGTCAAAATGCATCTGCGTTTAAGCTTTGATGCAATGGCTGTCCCGGATGAAGTGCTCGTTACCCCGGCCAAGACCGCCGACCGCAAGAAACTGGATGAGCTCATTGTTCAAGACCAAGAGGCTTTGAATATCTTTGATCGGGGTTATGTGGATTATAAGCTCTTTGATGATTACTGTGAAAAGGGAATACGCTTTGTGACTCGTCTCAAAAACAACGCGGTGATAGAGTTTACTGGAGTAGAACGTCCAGTCAAAGAAGATGGGCTCATCGAAGAGGACGTGGATGTCATCTTAGGAGCAGGTTCTCGAAAAATGAAGCATACCCTTCGGGAAGTGACGATAGATGATAACGTCCATGAACCCTTCACCATCCTGACGAATGATTTTAACCTAAGTGCCGAAGAACTCGGTGAGATCTATCGCTATCGCTGGCAGATTGAGTTATTTTTTAAATGGCTCAAGCAGCATGCTCAAATTAAACACTTTTACGGCACGAGTGAGACCGCAGTCATCAACCAAATCCTCCTAGCCCTGATGATGTATTGCTTATTAGTTCTGCTCAAGCTTGAGGCGGGCTATCCAAGAGATTTACTCACTTTGCAGCGACTGCTGATCGCCTGTCTGTTTGAGAGGTATGAAGAGTTTTTGGAGAAGCTGCGACGACGAAGGAGAAAGGGCTCCAAACGAATCCGTTATGAGGAGATCTATAGAATGACGGAGCATTCTATCTTGAAAGAAGAAGAGACCCAATGGCTCGATGATTTAACCTATGACCCAGTGATACTGTAAAGCATATGTGTAAAAATGTGGAATAGGACTGCCTTTTAGGTGAATGTTCCTTTTGGCAGAAGAGAGAGAAAGCAAATGGTTGTATACACCATATAAGGGATTTATGAACAATTGAAATTATGAGGGTTTTTCTATTGACATAAGCTTTTTATTTCAATGCAACGCTACTGATATCTTTATCTTTTGTTCCACATAGTATTTTTAGTAACTCAACTTTCGCACCCCAGTTGAGGGAATAGAGCCTTGATATAACTGGGTAATGCAGCAATCCACTTTTGTAATTGACTGAGTGATTCGTTATTCTCTGGTTTATTGGGTAGTAGATTAAGAACAAACGTCATTAACTGACGTAGTGCTGTTTTCAAGTCTAAATCCATAACCTCATCAGCAAAAAGATAAAAGAGTCCCCCAAGAGAGCGTTCATCATTGTTTTCTCTTCGTTCCCACTCCAGGATGAGGTAACGGGTAAAGACTATGGTTGTGTGACTAACCATCATATCGAAGGATCGGCCCTGAAATTCAGTTCCTAGCTTCAAATGCGATTTGGCCATTTTGAAAAACGTTTCGATACTCCAACGCATCCCGTAAATTCTTACGACTTCAGTAGTTTCTAAGGAAAGATCGGTGGTTAAGATCGCTAACCACTCTCTTCGGTTGTTTCGATTCTGGACGAAAACAACTTTTAAAGCTAAGCCTGAAGGGGTATGAACACGCACTGAACCCAGTATTTCTGCTTTCGGGTTCTTTGGGACTCTCGCGTAGAGCTCTCGTAAACTGAGTGATTTTCCTTCAAAGAGATAACGCTGCTTAAGTTCTTTAACCATTCCAATAACGTGAAGCTCCTTATCCCTTAGCTTTTGCAAAAGTGGAGCATGGGTAAACCAACTATCCATTAGGACGTAATCCGCTGAGAATCCGGCTTTGAGAGCTCGTTCAAGCATTTGAACCACGGTGTCCGGTTTAGGGCTCATCGCTTCCAGGCGACGCTTATAGCCTACGGAGCGTTTGTCTAAGTCCTCTCTCATTTCACAAAGACGATTTTTAGCTTTTGCAGAACTCATCAATGTAAAATCAAGGGGTGCGAAGCTGAACCCGTCAGACCAGCCCAAGGTTAGTAAGGTGTAACCGCGAACAAAGCGGCCCGAAACATGGTCAAACACTCGGGCTAAGAGTTCAACTTTCTTGCTTCGTTCGCGCTCCATTACAGAATCATCTACGATAAAAACACGGATACGCTGCGCAGAGGTGAGCTTTTCAAAGCGTCCGACCATCTTGAGGCTGAGTAACTGGTAAAAACGCCTCCAGTTATACCGAGAGTCATTGAGAAACCGATAAACAACATCTTTACCTGGAAGAGATTCTGCCCGGCTTCCTTCTAACAGCCGAAACAGATTTCGACCTTGAAAAACGAGTTGGAAAATGATTTGGAAGACAACGAAGCTTGAAACCCCATAGGACTTGCGGATCCCAGCGGCTCGAAGCAGCTGACTAAGCTTAAGGGAAGAAAAAATTAAAGAAAGCTGATTTTGATGCTGTTCAGGCAGAGAGTTGTGTTGTAACATGGAGATACGCACCTTTCTGTTTTGGAAATTATGGTTGTTTGGTCACTTCCATTTTACCAATTCGAAAGGTGTTTTTCTGTCAATGAACAAAATATTTTTAGCCTAATCCAGTAGTAGACTGAGTTTGAACAGATTTTCGCGCTGCGAAAGTTGAGTTAGTAATATCTTTTCGAATTGACCCATCTGCCCGATCCTCCTACATGACCATTATACCAGTTTTCTGTAATACAATATAAGAAGTATCTTACATATACTTCGTTGTATTTACAGTATTTCCCTCTTGGTTATCTACTGGACAGTAAAAAGTTCTAAAACTTTAAGAAGCGAGAGCATTGTGCACAAAGCTAGCCCTATCCTGCCTGGATTGAAGCGTTGCTGCATAAGCCTCACTCCCTTCTTCATAATATTTCCATTCTATTATACCATTTTCTAACTCTGATATCATCTTTTTTGCCGGTCAACGGGATTCAACAGCAAACTACGCAACAGATCATCCTCCTTCACCCCACTTCGGGCCAAAATGCAATTTTAATACTATGTTAATGATTAATAATAATTGGTTAAGATTTTACTGCTATAATTTAGTTAGTCGGACTTTTCACATACTATATCGTGCGATACCTACATAAAGAAAGGAGGCCACATTCATTCAGTCTATTTAGTAAAATCTTTCACTATTTTGTAATTTTAAGGGAGGCTTAACAGATGGATTTCATTGACAAAATCACAGGTGCTAAATTAAGCCGGCGCTCCTTCATTTTAGCCAGTGCCGCCGCCACAGCCAGCCTATCTCTTGCCGGCTGCGGCAGCAGCTTAACCCAGGCCACAGCCGATCAAGCCGCCGGCAAAGAAGGCAAATGGATCACCGCCGCCTGCTGGCATAACTGCGGCGGACGATGTCTTAACAAGGCCTATGTGGTGGATGGGGTGGTCATCCGGCAAAAAACCGACGACACCCACCCGGACAGCCCGGACTATCCGCAACAACGGGCCTGCGTGCGGGGACGGGCTCAACGGCAGCAGGTTTTTGGCGCTGACCGTCTGAAGTATCCGATGAAGAGGAAGAACTGGGAACCGGGCGGAGGCAAGAAAGAGCTCCGGGGTCAGGACGAATGGGTGCGGGTATCCTGGGATGAAGCCCTGGATGCCATTGCCGGAGAAATAAAAAGAATCAAAGCGGAAAAGGATAACCGTTCACTTTTTGCCGATGGCGGCCCCGTCTCCAAGGTTTTGGCTTTATACGGGGGATATGTGCCCCATTGGGGAACCACATCCCGGGGTAACTGGACTTATACTCCCGATGTCATCGGTTACAGCCCGGAGTCCAATTCGGGGATCAATGACAGGTTGGATATGCGCAACTGTGATACCGTTATTATGTTTGGCCTCAATCCGGCCTGGAGTTCCGCCGGCAATCCCGCCTATAATTTCCTTCAGGTGAAAAAGGCCGGGGCCGAGTTTATTGCGGTTGATCCTTATTATAACGATACTTATGGCCTGCTGGAGGCGGATTGGATTCCCTGCCGGCCTGTTACGGATACGGCACTGCTTCTGGGAGTTGCCTATACTTTACTGGAAGAAGACGATCCGGTCCACAATCCTTTAATTGACTGGGAATTCCTGAAAAAGAACACCCTCGGTTTTGATGCTGAGAGTATGCCGGAAGGCACCAACCCCCAAGACAATTTTAAAGATTATGTTCTCGGCACCTATGACGGTATCCCCAAAAATGCAGAATGGGCTGCCGAAATCAGCGGCGTCGCTCCGGACAGGATCCGCTATCTGGCCCGGGCCATGAACAAGAATAAAAAAGTAGCCATTTTAACCGGCTGGGCCTCTGCCAGAACTCAAAATACGGATAATCTGCCTCAGCTCTTTATGACCATCGGAGCCATGACCGGACATCTGGGAAAATCCGGCCATATGTGCGGAATCAGTTGCCACAGCCGCTCCAGTAACGGGGGCGACATGCTGGTAAAACCCGGCTCCAATAAATTGCCTTCAATTAAAAACCCAGTTGACGACAGCTTTAATGATACGGAAATGTGGCGGGCGATTGTCGACGGCAAATATAACTGGACAGGTCATCAGAAGTATTATAAAGGGGAAACACGGGATATTGATATCCGCCTGATTTATCACGACAGCGGTGCGGCCTTGCAATCCAGAGACGGGATGACCAAAGGTATTGAAGCTCACCGCAAAGTGGATTTGGTCGTCAGTCACGGTCAGTTCCTCACCACCAACGCCAAGTATTCCGACTTTGTCCTCCCCGTCACCACGGAATGGGAAAAAATCGGCGGGTTTTTAACCGGTAATCGAGAAATGGTGATTATGTATTCCCAAATCACCGAACCCATGTATGAATGTCAAAGTGACGAATGGATTGCCATCGAACTGGCCAAACGCTTAGGGATCGATCCGGATCAAGCTTTTCCCATCGATGCCAAACAACAGTTTTTCAATCAGATTGCCGGTGCAACCACCACCCATGAAGACGGGATAAGCAAAATCCCCATGGTCACCATCACGGAGGCCGATATTGCCGAATGGGGTGTTCAGGGCAAGCCTCAGGAAGGACGGATTGGTTTAAAAGAGTTCCAGGAAAAGGGTATTTTCCAAGTTGAACGAAAACCGGGAGACAACTATGGCTTTATCGCCTTTAAAGAATTCAGAGATGACCCGGCAGCCAATCCCCGCCCCAATTCAGCCAGCGGTAAGATGGAAATCTACTCTCAAGTGCTGGGAGATACCATCAATAACCTGGGCTATAGTGAGATCAAGCCCATACCCACTCATATTCCCCCTGTGGAAGGCTATGAGGCAACCTTTAAAGACTGGCAGGGCAAAATCAAAGGCGACTATCCTTACCAGGTGATCAATCCCCACTACCTCCGCCGCTCCCACACCGTCTTCGACAATGTGCAGTGGCTCAGAGAAACCTGGCCCAATCCGGTCTACATCAGCACCCAGGATGCCAAGGAAAAAGGGCTTGCCGATGGGGATACGGTCTTACTAACCAGCCAGCACGGCAAAACCCTGCGCACCGCCTGCCTTACCGATCGCTTTATGCCCGGCGTCATTGGTCTGCCCCATGGCTCCTGGGTCGATATGGATGAAAAAACCGGCATCGATACCGGAGGAGCGGACAATATTCTCTGCGGACCGGTCTCCACCGGCCAAGGGGTCTCCGGCTGGAACAGCTGCGTCTGCAATATGGAGAAATATTCCGGCGCCTCCCTAATCGCCGATGTGCAAAAACCCCAGCGGATTATTCTCTAAGAAAGGAGCGTGAAGGATTATGAGTCAATACGGATTCTATTTTGATATGACCTCTTGCATCGGCTGCCGCACCTGTCAGGTGTCCTGCAAGGATAAAAACGATCTGAACGTGGGAACGATCTTCCGTCAGGTCAAAGCCTTTGAAACCGGTTCCTATCCAAAGCCAGGGATTTTTCACTATTCCGGCACCTGCAATCACTGCGAAAACCCCAAATGTGTCGAGGGCTGTCCCACCCAAGCCCTGCACAAGCTGGAAAACGGCATTGTGGATCATGATAAAGCCAAGTGCATCGGCTGCCGCTACTGTACCTGGAACTGTCCTTACGGCGTCCCCCAATTCATCCCCGAACTGGGACAAATCAGCAAATGCAATATGTGCAAGGATCTCATCGAAGCAGGGGAAAACCCTGTCTGCGTGGATGCCTGCCCCATGCGCGCCTTAGAATGGGGAGACTTAGAGGAGCTCAAGGCCAAACACGGGGACAGTGTCCAGGAACTCCCCTTCCTGCCTGCTGCGGCGGTCACCAAGCCCGCTCTGCTGATTCAAGCCAAAAACAACGCCAAGCAAAATGATTTCAAAGCAAAGGAGATCTAACTATGGGCGAAACCAGTTTATTGATCTTTTCCTTCTGCATGCAAGCCGCCATTGGGATCATGTTCTTTATCACCATCAGCAAACAGCTTTACCAGGATAAGACCTTTAAAACAGCTTCCTATGCTGCCGCAGGGTTGAGTCTCGCCGGCATTCTGGCCTCCCTGCTGCATCTGGGCCGACCCATGGCTTTCTTAAATTCCCTCTCTCATCTGGGCACATCCTGGTTAAGCAATGAAGCCCTTTTATGCGGCTTCTTCGCCGGCATCGCCGTCCTCTATGCCCTGGTGCAGCACTTTAAGCCTGGCAACGCCAGCCTGGATCTGCTCCTGCGCTGGGGAGGCAGTCTGGTCGGTCTGGTCGCCGTCTTCTCCATGGGGAAACTCTATTCCTCCACCACGGTTCCGGTCTGGCAGGGAGCCAATACCTTTATCGATTTCTATACCACGACCCTTGCCATCGGCGCTCTGCTCTTTATCGCCGCCAGCCTCAAGGAACTGCAGAATGTGGATAAAAAGATCTACGGAGCCATTGTCCTGGCTGCAGTGATCTTTCAGGCCGTCTCTGCCGTTCCCCACGCTTTAAGTTTAGGTAAGGCGGGTATGGCTGCCCAAACCAGCGCAGCCATCTTAAGCAGCATGACCATGGTCATCGCCCTCAAATGGCTGCTGGTCCTGGGGGGCGCGGTGCTCCTCTTCTGGCCCTCCAAGCAAAAGTCCGGCAGCGGCTTTAAAGCCGGTCATGTCTATCTGGCCTGTGCTCTCCTGGTCTTTGGCGAACTGATTGGGCGGTATGTCTTCTATGCGGCGATTGTAACCACAACCATCGGCATAACCTGAGCATTGTGAGCATCGTGCCAAAAAATCGAAACCACTTTATTTTCTTCCGTCTGTCCACAAAAAAACCTTGACAAAAGAATCCGCCCCATGATACTTTATTAAAAACCGTTGATGTAGAGATCAAACCGTGAAGCGCACTTACAGAGAGCCGGGAGGGCTGGAAACCCGGCAGAAAGCGGTACGGCAAATGGACTACAGAGGGCGCATGGAACGAAAGCCTGGGCTTTTTAGTATGATGCGACGCAGGCCAGCGTTATGAGGCAGGAGTGTGTTGGCACTCTGGAAGAGTTGGGTGATAGTAGTCTATTACCAAGCAAGGTGGCACCGCAGGTATAAGCCTGTCCTTGATTACGGGTATCCGTATCATGGGCAGGCTTTTTTGCATATTCCCGACACCTTCTGATCTCAAAAAACCAACAAAAAGAGGAGAGGAAGATAAATCATGAAAAAAACACTGGCAAAAATCCTTACTTTAATGCTGCTTCTGGCTGCTGCCGGCTGCAGTGCGGAAACCACCCCCAAAAACAGTGACTCGGCCAATGCCATCCAGGTCGGTTTAGTCCAGCTGGCCGATAATGGTGCCTTCACGGACATGCGGGAAGGATTTATCGACAAGCTGCGGGAGCTGGGGTATACGGAAGAACAATTGGTCATCGACTACAAAAACGCCAATGGGGACACAGCAACCCTGAATTCCATCTTTCAAACCATGGTGGATGCTCAAAAAGACCTGATCGTGACCATCGGAACCCCCGCAACTCAGGCCATTGTCAATATGGACAGCGGCATTCCCGTGTTTTTCATCTCCGTTTCCAACCCAGTAGGGGCTAAAGTCATTACGGATATGTCCACACCGGATAAACATGCCACCGGCACCTCCAACGCCATCCCGGTCAGCGAAATGTTCAAGCTCTCTGATCAGCTGACACCTGACCGCCAAACTTACGGGTTGATTTACAATACCGGTGAAGTCAATGCCGTAACCACCATTGAACAGGCTAAAAACTATCTGGACTCCGTCGGCTTAAACTATAAAGAAGCTATCGTCACCTCTTCCTCCGAAGTTCAGCAGGCCGCCGAGTCTTTGGTCGGCAGTGTGGATGCCTTCTTCATTCCCAATGACAGCATGGTGCAAAGTGCTATGCCCCAGGTTGCTGAAATTGCCAAGCAGGCCAAGCTGCCTGTCTACGGAAGTTCTGCCGTCATGGTCCAATCCGGCGCCTTTGCCACAGTCAGCATCGATGACATCACTATCGGCGGCATCACAGCCGAAATGGCAGTGAAGTTCTTAAAGGGCACGCCAATTGAACAGATTCCGGCCATTACAGTGTCCGACTTTACCACTGTCATTAACCAATCCACCGCGGACGCTATCGGCGTGACCATTCCCCAGGATATACTAAGCCATGCCGCCATCATCGAATAACCACCCTGACACATATTCTCACAGGAGGTAGGATTATGACTTTGCTTCTCGGCTCCGTCCAGCTCGGATTAATCTACGGCATGCTGGCTCTTGGCATCTATATTTCCTTCCGCATCCTCAACATTCCGGATCTTACCGCCGATGGGAGCTTCACTCTCGGACTCTCTGTGTCCGCTGTCATGACCCTGGCCGGCCACCCTTTTCTCGGTATTCTGCTGGCTGTTGCCGCCGGGGCTGCCGCGGGAACCGTAACCGGGCTGCTGCAGACCAAACTGGAGATCCATCCCATCCTTGCCGGAATTATTACCATGAGCAGCTTGTACAGTATTAATCTCTATATTCTCGGGAGCCGCTCCAACCTTTCCCTGATCGGCAGTGACAGCCTCTTCAGTCCCCTGGCCTGGCTTCCGGCCAACAAGGAAGTATTGAAGACCCTGGTCCCCTTTATCGTTTGCTTTCTTTGTGCCGCCGCTCTGATTTGGTTTTTCAAAACCCATCTCGGCCTCTGCATACGGGCCACCGGGAATAACGAAGACATGGTCAGAGCTTCCTCCATCAATGTGGATGCCATGAAAATCACGGCCATAGCCATTTCCAACGCCTGCATCGGACTGTCCGGCGCCGTCCTTGCCCAGTATCAGGGATATGCCGACATCAGCTCCGGCATTGGCATCATGGTGGTCGGTCTCGCTTCCGCTATCATCGGAGAAGCCATTTTCGGACGGCGTTCTTTGACGATAGGGCTGCTCTCGGCCATCTTCGGCTCTCTTATTTACCGCTTCATCATCGCCGCCGCCCTGAAATCCAGCATTTTCCCCGCCTATATGCTCCGGGTTGTCTCAGCCGTGATCGTGGTGATTGCTTTATCCCTGCCCGTGATTAAAAAACACCTGGAATTACGCAGCATGAGAAAGCAGGTGGAGCAGGATGCTTAAGATCATCAACGCAACCAAAGTCTTTTTAAGCGGCACACCCAACGAGCATATAGCGCTGAATAACATCAGCCTCTCCCTGGCCCAAGGTGAATTTGTGACCCTCATCGGTTCCAACGGTGCCGGAAAATCCACCCTCTTTAACGCCATCGGCGGCACTTTCTGGCTAAACCGCGGCCGGATTTTTCTGGAAGAGGAGAACATCACTTACCTGGCTGAGCATAAACGGGCCGCCATGATCGGACGTTTGTTTCAGGATCCACTGAAGGGAACCGCTCCCGATATGACCATCGAGGAGAATCTGGCCCTGGCTTATAACCGCCAAGGCCGGAATGGTCTGCGCCTAGGCGTGCACCCTCAGGATGTGAAAATCTTCCGTGAGAAAATCGCCCAATTGGATATGGGCCTTGAAAACCGCCTGCGGACCAAGGTAGGACTGCTCTCCGGCGGCCAGCGGCAGGCCCTTTCCCTGCTCATGTCCACCATTGCCGGCCCCCGCCTGCTCCTGCTCGATGAGCATACTGCAGCCCTGGACCCGGCAGCTGCCGAAAAGATCATGGCGATTACCCGGGACATCGTCAGTCAGGAGGGCATCACCACCATGATGATCACCCACAATATCCAGACCGCTCTGACAACCGGCTCGCGAACCATCATGCTGGACCAGGGCAAGATCATCCTGGATCTCGCAGGTGAGGAGCGCAAAGAAATGACGGTTCCCCGTTTGCTGGAATTGTATTCTCAGCAAAGTAAAACCGCCTTCGCTAATGATCGCATGCTGTTAAGTTAAGTTTAAATCCAGTTTATATCTCTTAAGCCTCTTAAGCCTCTTAAGCCTCTTAAACCTTTTAAGCTTTTTAAGTCTGTAAGTCTGTTTAAAACTAAGCATTCCTATTCCGGCAAATAATTCCGCATACTGCTCACCCCGGTGGCTACCGTGGAGAGATTGTGCAGCAGCGCCGAGCTGCCGGGAGAGATAATCCCCAGCACACCAAGTGTCAACAGACCGGAATTAAAGCCCACCGTAAAGCGGAAGTTATTTTCGATCCTTCTGATCAGCAACGAGCTTAACCGGCGCAAGGCAACGATGGATTTTAAATTGCCCTGGGTTAAGACCACATCGGCGATATCCCGGGCGATATCCGCGCCGTTTTTCATGGCAATCCCTACATTTGCTGAGGAAAGGGCCGGCGAATCATTGATTCCGTCTCCCAGCATCATGACTCTTCTGCCTTGCCGCCGCAGCGAATTAATATAGTCGGCTTTTTCCGCCGGCAGCACCTGGGAGCGATAGTCATCGGCATCAATCCTTCGGGCAATGGCCTGAGCCGCTTTCTCACTATCTCCGGTGAGAAGAGCGATATGATGGATGCCCAGAGCCTTCAGCTCACCAACTATCCCGGCGGCTTCAGGCCGGATGGGATCTTCGATGCAAAGCATTCCCGCCAGTCTGCCCCCTACGGCCAGAAACAGCAAAGAGTACGCTTCCGCCTTCTTATCAATAACCTCCTGCTCGGCAGCTGTTACCTCCACCTTTTCATCCTCGAAAACAAAATGCCCGCTGCCGATGACGACACGCTTGTCCTCCACATAAGAAGCAATCCCATGGGCTACAATGTACTCCACATTGGCATGCATTTCCCTGTGCTTCAAATTCTTTTCATTGGCTTTGGCCACCACAGCAGCCGCTACCGAATGGGGGAAATGCTCCTCCAGACAGGCCGCCAAACGGAGAACCCGGTCACGCCGATACCCGCCAAAACCGATCACATCAACTACATAAGGCTTGGCCTCGGTCAGGGTTCCGGTTTTATCGAAGACAATGGTATCGACCAAAGCTGCTTCTTCAAGGAATTTCCCGCCTTTGATAACAAAACCGTGCTGAGTTCCCTCCCGCATCGCTGTTAAAATAGCGATGGGCGTCGTCATCTTCAGCGCACAGGAGTAATCTACCATGAGAGCCGCCGAAGCCAGGGCCACACTTCTGGTCGCCAGATAAACACCTCCGGCGATCAGAAAGCTGTAAGGCACGATGGCATCGGCCATGTTTTCGATTTTTGATTGTACCGCCGCTTTCAGCCCCTCGGATTCATCGATAAGTTTTATGATCTGATTCAGTTTTGTTTCACTCTCTAAGGCGGTTACCCCGATCAGCAGCTCGCCCTCTTCAATGACCGTGCCGGCATAAACCGTATCCCCTGGGATACGCCTCTGCACGAGGGACTCCCCGGTCATAGTGGATTGATTGACCATGGCCTCCCCTTGGAGGACCACACCGTCCACAGGGATATAGCTCCCCATTCTGGCCACCACCTGCTCGCCGATGGCAATATCCTTCAGGTTGGCCAGACTTTCCTGCCCATTGCGTCTGACCCAGGCGGAATTCACTCGCAAAGCCAGGCCTTTGGCCAGATCATCCCGGGATTTCTTGTGGGTCCATTCTTCCAGCAGATTGCCTACGGAGAGAAAAAACATGACACTGCCTGAAGTGTCATAATCTCTCTTTAAAATGGAGACGCTGATTGCCGCAGCATCCAACACGTCCACATTGAGCTTTTCTCTGCTCCAAAGCCGCTTAACCGCCTTCAAGACATAGGGCAAGGCTCCTTTCATCATCCAGAAAGCCTTCAATCCCGACGGCATATAGAGCTTTGTCAGGACCCTTTTGCCAATCATATATACCAGCTGGTTAAGGTATTGATCCGTGTAAGCATTGTAAGGAACTTCTCCCACCGGCAGCTCATAGTCTTTCAATTCCGCCCTCTTCAGCGCGGCTACGGCCTCAATGACCTCTTCGCGGCACCCTTCTTCGTAATTCACGGCAAGGCTGCCGGAGAGCCGGTAGGGCTGGACCTTATGTATAAAACTGTTCTTAGCAAGACTATGGCATAACGCTGCCGTTTCCTCTTGGGAAAAACCGCCTCCGGGAAATTTAAAGCGAATTCTTCCGGGAATATCATGGCTTATTGTATAGTTCATATCCGGCACCCAATGAATACTTGTCTATTCATGCTCGGAGACAAGCTTTGCCTCGGCCATGATATCGTCCACATTGGCCTTCGCTTCTTCAATCATTTTGTCGCATTCAGCCTTGGCCTTTAAGCCGGTGGCCAGGGTCTTAACATAAGCTTTCTTGGCCGTTTTGCTTGTCGCCAGCTTCAGGCCAAAGGTTCCCGCCATTAGCCCCAATCCGAACAAAGTTATTTTTTCTTTCCCTAACATCATAAGTTCCTCCCTTTCATTATTAAAAATGCATATATAATGATAATCATTATCATTATTTTAATAGAGTATACTACTCCCTTTTTTCTCTGTCAAGAGCATAGCAGGGGTCGCGCCTGGAAAAGATCCGGACTAGCAGCACTAGAACGGATTCAAAATAATCTCTGGCCATAATGAATAGTGCTATGATATAGTGAGTTAAAGAAAGAGGGAGTGTATTGATGTCGGTAATTCTGTAAGGGTTTTAAGTTAAGAACATGAAACGAGCAGATTGTTCTGCTTTTATTAGTGTTGTCAAAAACTGCCTTACAGATTGAATGAGCATCCATTATTTATAATGGTGTAATTTGTAGCGCAGTGTCACACTGTGCTTTTTTTGTTTTCTTTCTATAAGGCAAAAATTAGAAAGGAGCATACCATGTATACATTTACAAACCAGTTTATTTCTAATGATAAAAATGTTGAGTTCCTGAAAGCCGCTATGATGGGGCCAAATGCCATGCGCTTAGCGGAGGAATTGTCATCACACCTGAACATTGATGAGACTATGCGCATACTTGACCTCGGCTGCGGGTGTGGTCTTTCCACCCTTTTGTTAACGAAAAAATATGGCGCCTCCGTTTTCGCCGCCGACCTTTGGATCTCGCCAACTGAAAACTATGAGCGTTTTCAATCTCTGGGGATTGCTGATAAAGCCGTGCCAATTTCCGTCGACGCGACCAAAGGGCTGCCTTTCGCCAAGGGCTATTTTGACTTGTTGTTCACCGTGGATGCCTACCATTATTTCGGCGATACGGCGGCAATGCTCCCTTCCCTTATTCCTTTTGTGAAAAAGGGGGGCTATATCGCCGTGGCTATTCCTGGATTAAATTACGAATTTGAGGATAAGGTTCCCGATGAAATGCAGCCGTTTTGGAATAGCGAGATGGCAAGAACCCTGCACTCTCTTGATTGGTGGAAAGATTTGTGGAAGAAAGCAGAAGGCATTGAAATGGTGGACAGCCGCGAAATGGCCTGCTGCAGAGAGGCGTGGCAGGAATGGCTGACCGCTTATCATCCCATTGTCGCCGAGGACATCAAAATGATGGCGGCTGAAGACGGAAAGTATTTTAATCTTGTTCAGTTGATTGCTAAAGTACTCTAATACCTTTGTTCCAAACTTTGCCCCTCAAAATGCCAAAGACGGACTATCAGCTTTACGCCGATAGTCCGTCTTTGGTTGTCACATTCCCCTTGTCTACTGCCCGATCTGAATGCTCCCTTTTTTCTTACCGCACCGACCAGCCCAAACTTTCCTGCTGGATGTTAAAGAGCTTTTTATACAGACCGTTTTTCTCAAGGAGGCTCTCATGAGTTCCCTCTTCAGCCACTCTCCCCTGGTCCAGGACAATAATCTTGTCGGCGTTGCGGATGGTGCGCAGACGGTGAGCGATGACAATCACCGTTTTGCCCCGGATCAGACGGGAAATGGCCTGCTGGATGGCGGCCTCGCTCTCCGGATCCAGAGAAGCGGTGGCTTCGTCCAGCATGACGATGGGAGCATCCTTCAGCAAAGCCCTGGCAATGGAGAGGCGCTGGCGTTCGCCGCCGGATAAAGTGGAACCGTTCTCACCCAAAAGGGTATCATACCCCTCGGGCATCCGGCTGATAAACTCGTCGCAGCGGGCAGCTTGGGCGGCGGCCAGAACCTCTTCCCGGGAGGCCTTCATGTTGCCGATGCGAATATTGTTGTACACCGTATCGTTGAACAGGACCACATCCTGAAAGACAAAGCTCATATAGCTCATCAGATGCTCCGGGTCCAAGGTCCTGACATCCACTCCCCCCACTGTGATCCGGCCCCCGCTCACATCCCAGAAGCGGGCAATCAGCTTGGAAACCGTGCTTTTGCCGCTGCCGGAAGGCCCTACCAGGGCCGTTATTCCCCCAGCGGGAATGGTTGTGGTCATATTGTGGATGGCCCCTTCCCCTTCCCGGTTATATTGGAAATCCACCTTTTCAAAATTAATGGTAAAGTCCTTAAGCTCCAGCTCCTTGTTCCCTTCCATGGGCTGGATGCTCATCAGCTTCTGCATGCGCTTTACGGCGATGCGATGATACAGAAACTCCGGCAAAAGAGCCAGTTCGGTTACGATGGGACCATAGATGCGCACCACAACCAGCATATACAGCAGCATAGGCACAAATTCAATCTGGCCCCCGGTGAGCAGGGTTGTTCCCACCAGGACGGTAAGACCGATACCCGCCTGCAGAACCACCTGAGCCCCGGTCACGAACACCCCGGTACCGAACTCCATAGCTATGGCCAGTTTTTTCATGGTCCGCAGGGCTTTTTCCAAGGCGCTGAACTTCTCTCCGTCCAGATTGCAGGCGCGAATGACCTTGATTCCTTCAATATATTCCTGCACCTGTCCGGCCGCCGCCATCTTGGCCTCCAGGTGCTTTTTGTGAAGCTTGCCATAGAATCTGCGGCTGATAAAAATAATAGCGAAGGCCAGGGGCACCGTGATAAAGATGGCCAAAGCCATCCGCCAATCATAGAAGGCCATCATCACACAAATCACGGTGACCGAGATGGCATTCGCTGCAATCTGGGGCACCACATGGCTGAGGACATGTTCGCTGGTGGCCACATCATCCATCAGATGGGTGGTGACTTCGGAAATATCTTTGTCATTGAAAAAGCTCATGGGCAGCTTGCGGATCTGCTCCGCCAGAGTAACCCGGGTATTCTCGCTTTCCAGATAAGACACGATATAGGTCTTTTTATAATCGTTTCTCAGGCTGAGGAAGATGAGCAAGGCCGCCAGAATCCCGGCCCCCAAAAGCATCCACATTTTCGTCCAGGCTACCTCTCCCCCGGAAAGAGGTTTGATCAATTCTATAATCATCTGGATCATGACGATAAAAGAAAGCATCATAGAAAAATTGCTCAGGGTGCAGGCGGCAATGGCCTTTTTCAGATCCTTGTAGCCTTTATCGGTCAGCATAAAGGCGGCTTGTAATTTAGGCATGAGCGAAAACCTCCTCCTGACTCATCGTCCAGCTGGCGGTGTCCATATAGGTCTTCCACATAGCGGCGTATTTGCCGCCCCTGGCCAGCAATTCCTCATGGGTTCCTTCCTCGCACACCTTGCCTTCCTCCACTACCACGATCTTATCCGCACCCTGCACCGTAGACAGGCGGTGAGCGATCATAATCACAGTTTTATCCTTCATCAGCCTTTCAAAAGCCTTTTGAATCAGGTGCTCATTTTCTGGATCAGCAAAAGCCGTAGCCTCATCCAGTACCACTATAGGAGCATCTTTCACGATAGCCCGGGCGATGGCAATCCGCTGCTTTTCACCTCCCGACAAATGCACTCCTCTGGTGCCGATCACCGTGTCATACCCCTGGGGCAGCTTCATAATAAAATCGTGGCATTGGGCGGCTTGAGCCGCTTCCCTGACCTCCTGATCGGAAGCCTGGGGGTTGCCCATGCGGATATTGTCCATGACACTTTGTTTAAAAAGGAACACATCCTGAAAGACAAACGTCACCTTCTCCATCAGGTAATGGCTGTTCATCTGCCGCACATCTACACCGCCGATGGTGATCTGTCCCCCGCTGACATCAAAAAACCGGGGAATCAAATGGGCGATGGTGCTTTTACCCCCGCCGGAAGGGCCCACAATCGCGGTGATCTGCCCCTGCTTCGCCACAAAGCTCACCCCGGAAAGAGCCTCGGTTTTCTTGTCTTTGTCGTAAGAAAACACCACATCCCCAAAGTTCACATCATATTGGGTCACCGTTTGGGGATTAGCCGGCTGAGGGAGCTCCGGTTCCGCCAAGACCCTGTCCATGGCCTCCACCCCGCCGATGATCTTCATGGCGTTGCCGTTGACATACATGATCTTCATCAAAATCGTGGCCACCGACTGGACAAAAATCAAATAGAAAATAAAATTACTTAAAAAGCCGATATAGTCCGTGGTTCTCATCCCGATGAAAATTCCCACCGGCACCACAAAAAGATAGATATTGTTGACCAGGGCGACAAACGCCGAAAAAGAGTTTTGCCAGCTTAAGGTGTAAGGGATGACCATGGAGGTATAGGCCTTGATGGTGTCATGAAGACGGCGGAAGGAATAGACCGTCTGCCGGAAAGCCTTCACCACCGAAATTCCCCGCACATACTCTACCGAAGCGTTGTTCATATCCTCCAGAGAGGCCTGATATTTTTTCATCATGGCCTTGGACCCTTCATTGCCATAGACGGACATCTGGATCAAAAAAGCGACGATAACTCCCGCCAGGGCCGCCAGCCCCAGCCGCCAGTCCACCGCCAGCAGAATCACGATCATCACCACCGGCGCCACAAAAGCGGCCACCAGATCGGGCAGTTGGTGGGCAATGAACCCTTCCACCTTTTCAATATTATCATCGGTGATTTTCCGCAGCTTGCCGCTGCCGATCATCACATGAAAACCCAGGGGAACCTTGGCCAGATGGGTGGCAAAGTTGACCTTCAGTTCGTACAGGGTGCCGAAGGCCGCCAGATGGGAGCAGCTCAGGGCCCCGAAATAAAGCAGGATATTTCCCACCACTCCGCCAAAGGCCAGCCAGCCATAGCGAATCATCAGAGCACTGTTCAGGACCTCCAGATCCGGCAAAGCGGTTAAGACTTCCTTCACAATCAGATAGATAGCGATATAGGGCACAAAGCTCACAATGGATGCCAGGGCCGACAATACTCCGGCGCCAATGATCAGCGGTTTTTTGGTACCGGCAAGTTCGAGCAGACGCGCCGTGCCGGTTTTTTGCTTCCCAGCGGATGACATAACAGATATCTCCCCTTTCAGTGAACAGCTCTTTTTTGAGTTAGTTCAAGTAATCAACTCTGGTTAGCTAAAATTAGTGCAAGGAATCGGCTTTAGTTAGCCAAAGCTAACCTTGTGTTAAAAAAATAAACCCCTGCGATGAAACTTTCCTGCCTCCTTTCTCTTCCCGGGTTAGCGTAAGCTTCTTAGGTTAACAGCCTTTTTAGTTAGCTTATGCTAACCAGTTGATTTTATATTCCCCCTTTCCTATAGAGTTGGAAAGAGGGAATTATGCACCGATAAACAGTTTTTTCCATCCTGCCGCAAAAAAGCGGAAGATACTGCTGGTATACTCCACAGCCCGCTCCCGGGGAACATCGTGAAGCACCATCTCGAAAAAGGCGGAAAACTGCGCGTTAACAAAAATGTGAATTACTTCTCTGGAGACATCCTTGATCATGTAGCCCTTTTCCCGGGCCAGTCGGATATACTCCAAGGTCATATCCACTTCCATCTCGATCAGGATATGGACAAAGCTCTCATAAGCGGTTTTTTCCGCTGCCGAGAGGAGCAATTTAAAGACCTCCAGATGGTCATAGATATATTCTGTCCACCTCAGCAGACTTTGCTCCGAGGAAGACCAGTTATGGTCAAAATCATAGGAGTCCTGCCCCCGGAGATAGTCCTCCCCTTGCTGCCGGAACATTTGGATAAAGCCATGAAAACAAGGAGCCACCAAAGCCTCAAATAAGGCGGCCTTGTCTGTAAAATGACGGTACAGCGCACCGGTCGTCACCTCGGCCCCCGTGGCAATCTTGCGCAGCGAGGCAGCGGAGAAGCCCTTGGCCAAAAATTCAGCTTGAGCGCTTTTCAAAATAGCTTCCCGTGTCTGTTCTCCGTCACGAACCATGTCCTGAGTACCTCCATGCTTTACATTAAGATAACATCGTTATCTTAATCCTTAACGGTTATTTTGTCAAGGACCTTCGGCAAATTATTGCTCTTCTTCTTCTTCTCAAAGTCTGCATGTTCGACCGGTCTTTGGGCTCATAATACCATAATAAGCATAAAAACGAAGGAGTGAACAGATTTGGATTACTTAATTATCGCGCTCCGCATTATCTCTGTTATGGCACTGTTCCTGTTTTTGGTTCTGAAAACCGGCCGGCGCAAGATCGCCGAGCTTCCTGTCTATGACTTTTTATCGATTATCGTGCTGGGCAGCGTGATCGGCGCCGATATTGCGGAGCCCAATATTCCTCATCTCCCCGTCTTATTCGCGGTAGTACTCATCATAGCCCTGCAATATCTGGTAAGCTCCCTCTTGATCAACAACAAAAAAATTGCCCGTAAAATCACCTTCGGCCCCACTGTCATCATCCAGAACGGCCAGTTTATCAAAGCCAACATGAAAAGACTGAAATACTCCATCGAAACTGTCCTGATGCTATTGAGGGAAAAGGATATCTTCGACCTAAATGAGGTTGAATATGCTATCGTCGAGGGCAGCGGCAGTATCAGCGTTCTTAAAAAACCTCAGTATCTGCCCTTGACTCCTTCGGACATGAAGCTTAAGCCTGGCGCCAAAGGCCTGCCTCTTCCTCTGATTATTGATGGCAAGGTCCAGGACGGCAATCTTCAGCAACTCAAGCGTGACCGCTCCTGGCTCGCTGCAGAATTGGCTCAGGCCGGTATCCCTGATTTCAATGAGGTGTTTTACGCCGATTGCACCAGGGAGGGCAGATTATACATATCAAAAATAGTACAGGCCCAAAACTTCCATGATGACTTCACGTTGTAGTTACCTGTAAGCAAGCACTCCCTATCCGGTTTTGAGCGGACAGGGAGTGCTTTTATTATTAGATGTTGGTCTTTAATTACTGGGTGTCGGCCTTTAATTGTCGTGTGCCGGTCTACTTAATGAGCTCTCTTAGCTTCTGCTCTATCTCGGCATTGATGACCGCCTCTCCTCCAAATATTGTGGCTCCGGTCATCTCCCTTGACTTTAAGTAGTCCATGACGTCATTGGGTATCGTGTCGTTTAACAATAAGATGGGTGCATTATGGTTGGCTGCATAGACACTGCCGGCCAGGGCATCGGGGAAGTTGTTGCCCGTGGCAATGCCGATATTTTTGCCCGATAAGTTAAAATACTTTGCTACGGCCAGGGAGGTCTGATACCGGTCCGGGCCGCCAATTCTGATGATGTTTTCTTGCTTCAGAGAGGTTAATTGAGCCACTTCATCTTCGACCTGCTGGCTGATGACTCCTTCCAGGCCGATGATATAAACTTTGATGGGTTTGATCTGAGCTAGTTTGTTTTTTACTCCTTCACTGATGCCGTTTTTCTCCACCAGGAGAATGGGGCTTTGGATTGCGGCGGCGGCACTGCTTACGGATAGGGCATCGGGATAGTTTCCGCCATAAGCCAGAATGACCGGCCTGCCTTGTTCCACATCAAGTTCTTCTGCAATCTTCAGAGCTGTTTCGTAGCGGTTGGCTCCGCCCAGCCGGACGACCTGGCTGTATCCATGGGCTTGGATTGTTTCTTCCACCGCTGCCGGGACGGCACCGGTGCCTCCCAGGATGATGATGGTTCCTGCTGTTTCTACATGCTCTTTCAGGTAGTTCAACAGGCTCTCCTGATCCTGGGCTGTGCTGCCTACCAGCAGCAGAGGAGCATTGAGTTTGTAAGCCAGGACGCTTCCCGCCAGGGCATCCGGGTAATTATTGGCTGTGGCTAAAACTACATTGGCGACTTTGCCCGGATAATTGGCTTGGGCGATGGCGATGGCCGTTTCCACCCGGTTAGAGCCGAAAAGCCGTTGGACTCCGCTCAGGGATTGATGCATTTTGAAATCCCATTTGACGATGTCCTGCTCTACGGTGATGATGGGGCTTTTGTAGCGTTCATAGCCTGCTTTGGTGGCTAAGAGATAGTAGTCCGACTCGGGAAAGACCATATAGGCATAGGCGCCATAGCTGTTGCTGACCTGAGGATTGGCATTGTCGTTGGGCTCAAACCCGGTAAGGGTCGGCAGCGCCACCAGGGTATCCGGGGTTTTGCCGCCGGCCCGGTTGCGGGCAGTATCGGCATAGTAGAGTTTGACGTCCACTCCGGTGATAGGCTGGTTGGTGGCGGAGTCCAGGATGATGCCATAGGGGTCGATTAAGGTGCTGGTCAAACTGATGGCTCCGTCCTTGTCTACTTTGACCTCGATTCTCCCAATGGCAATTTTCTGTCCGTTGCCCAGATCAAAGGTGACCTTAAATTGGGATTCGGTTCCGTTGGCCAGGTTTTTCACCTGGATGGTGCCGTCGGCGGAGAGGCTGATGGAGGAGGCTGTTCCTTGGTCTGGAGCAAAGCCTACTTTGTCAAGATTGCCGAACTCCGTTCTGGTACCGTCGGGTTTCTTTTCCAGGATGGCTTCCTGGGATTTGAAGGAGAGAGTCTTGGTGCCATTGCTGTCGTTGGTGATCTGGGCATTGATGGTCTTCGTGGTTGAGTTGGCGTGATTATCGGTGACATTCACCGGGATTGCGGCAGAGTTTGCCGGTGTTGTGGGTTGGGTTGGCGTTGGATTTGAGGTTGAGGGTGAGGAATCGTCATCATTATCACCCCGCGAGGATGCCTCCCGGTTGATGGTTACTGCATAGTATTGGACGGTGGTTCCGTCTTGCGCTGTGACCTTGATGTAGGCTGTGGTGGCTCCCCCAGAGGTAAGAGCCAGGGTGGAACTTCCTGTTATTTCTTGGCTAAATTCTGCATCGGTGTACAGCTTCACTGTGGCGTTGGCTGCTGCTCCTATGTCTGTAAGTCCGATACTGGATTTGGCATGGGCTACGTTCACAGAAGCTGTCTTCGGTGCTTCTTTTGTACCGGCTTGATTGCCCGCTGTGATCGCCGTTCCTGCTATAGTAGCAATGCCCGCGTCATTGCTTGCCGGTGTTCCTGTGTATTCAACCTTGACCATCAGTCGGGTCACTTTTATGGGTTCACCTGTGCACTCCTCATTGTCATACCACTCAATAATCCTGAACCGGTCTGCCGGGTCTTCCAGTATTCTGGAATTGTCACTCTGCCTTGCGCTGGCGATTTGGCTGTACAGAGGTACAAAGGCTATAGTTTTCCAATAGTCATTATGGTTGGCTGCTTTGCCTGAAGCCACTGTTTCCTGGTAGTTCGGATTGCTGTCGATCAGTGAATCCTCCGCCACTTTCAGCATTTGTCCGTCCAGTCTCAGGGTTTTCACCGCTTTGGCTCCCTCAGGCGCATTGACGAAGATGCCGATGAAACGGGCCTTGTTTCCATTGTCCGGATGGCCATTGTTCGTATCAATGGCGGTATACACCGGTCCGGAATACAGCCTTGTGTCTTTCGCGTAGGTGCTGTTGCTTATGGTCACCATGCCGGGATTTGTCAGCGCCCTGCTGAAGGTCGGGAACATATTGGGCTCATTCACCAAATCCAAGTCCTTCCCTGCGGCCAGTGCTCCATAGAACGTGCTGTTGGTGTAGGTGTCATAGCCTTCCTTGGTGATGGTTAAGGTATAGGAATCATAATAGGTCATGCCGCTGACGGACAAGGTGTATTTTCCGTTGGCATAGGTTGCACTGTTTACTGTGACAACAGTGGTCGGTGTGGTATCATTGCTGATGGCAAATGCGTCTGCATCCAGTCCGATGTCAGACATAGTAATCTCAAGGGTAGCCGGAATTGGCGTCTGGCTTGCCACAAAAGAGGCTACCTTTACACTGCCTACGTTCATCATACCGGCTGTACTGTTCAGGGTGCCGGAATTTTGCGTATCATTGCTGACAACATTGACATTAGCATCTATATACCCTGCCGCGGACAGGATCCGGGTGCCTTCAGGCAGCCAGAGGGATGCCGTCCCGTCAGAGGCCGCAACGGCACGGTAGGTATAGTCTGCCGCCTCCCCGCCGCTCACTTCGCAGCGGATCTCGACGGCTGCGGCTGGGTTGGTGGTGACTTTGACGAGATAGACATCATCACCTTCGAACATATTTTTAATGAAACGAGGCGGATTGGTTCCCTCCATCACTACAGGACCGATGTTGCCGGTGCCGATATAGACATACTTGCCCATTATGGACGCCCGCTGTTCAGACGCCCCCTCACCGCCTCGTATATAGACGTTTCCAGCGCTGTTGGCAATAGTGACGGTATTGCCCGAACTATTCCCGTTAGCACGCACGCCGACACCGCCGAGGCCCGTGCTGCCATTGCCGCCGCTGGCAGTCACATTGGCTCCGTTTCCAATGGTGACAGTGCCGAAATGGGCGTATACCGCATGTGAGCCATTGACATGCCCGCTGCCACCAGTGACAGTAACCGTACCGCCGCTGATCTCCAGATTGCCATCATAGACATTAACAGCTGTATTGCCCGACCCGGCATCGCTGCCGCCGCCGGTTGCTATGACAGTACCACCACTGATAATCATATTGCCTTCACGGGCATAAATAGCCGCACCGCCCGGTCCGGCATTGCTGTTACCGCCGGCAGCGGTAACCATTCCGCCGCTGATCTCCAGCCCAGTGAACGCATAAACACCGACTCCGCCGTAATTGTTAGCAGAGTTGCCCCCGCTGGCTGTCAAGACACCCCCCGTAATGGTGATTTTCCCACCCTTGGAATGGTCGGTTGACGGAAAAGACGCCTCAATCCCATTACCGCCACTTGCATTGGTTACTAAGCCTGCACCGCCGATGGCGTTGACGGTCCCATTCACGATGGCGATATTACCCCAGCCGATAAGGATGCCTCTGCCGCCCACACCAGCCGTATTATTACCACCTGTAGCATTGACCGTGACACCCCCGTCGATGGTCAGCTTTGCACCGGACGCGGTAACAAAGGGGATGGCGCTAATCACGTTGATGCCGTCACTCCCGTATAAGGCTGCAGAATCACCCCCGGTTGCATACAGCGTTCCTGTGCCGGTAATGAGCAGATGCTGGTCTTGCTCAGAAGCAATCCCAGGGCCAGAATCGTTGCCCTTAATTCTACATATACCGGACACGTCGATTGTCATCGTGTCTGCTTCGGTGTCCGTCTTTTTGAGCAATAGCCCCGTATTCTCCCTCCACTCCGAACTGCCTGCAGGAGCCGTAATGTCAAGGTTATGCAGGTTCAGCGTGATATCGTTGGACACAACCACATATGTGTTGATACAGGGGATTGAATTGCCGTCTATTGTGACATTTGAACCGTCATCCGATTGGACATCAATTTTGACGACGGCGGTCGGAGCCTTGAATATGGTAAGGGTATCGCTGTTCCCCGCTAAAACGATCGTTTGATCGCTGCCCGACCAATTATAGCTTTCGTTGTTTATTCTATAATCCGGATCTGCCGGCGGAGAGCCGGAACCAGTGACAGTGCAGGTTGCGTTCACAGTACTGTTCAAAAAAGGAATGTTCAGTGTCCCTGTGGTTTGGCCGTTCGTGCCGCCGCCGCTCCATGCATAAGTGTAACTCCCCGCGCCTGTGCCGGACGCTGTGATGGCGACGGACGTCCCCGCCAGCACCACTGCCCCGTTGCTGATGGCAGTCCCCCCCGCCGTGGCATTAATACTGCTGCCTGTAGCTGTCCCAGAAGGGGTCGCAGAAAAGCTGACCGTATAATATCTCAGCGTCGCAGTGCTATTACCAGCGCTGATGTTGAGCATTCTTCCCGTATCGACGCCATTAACATAAATAGAATAGTAGCCGTTGGGGAGCGAAGCGGTATAGATTCCGATTCCGGTTTCGCTTTTCGAGGCGGTGATGGTGGTGGTACCCTGCTTCAGTTCCACGCTGCCCGTGACATCTGCAGCCAAATTGTCAATATCGTGGTAAATCGTTGCGGTATAGGTTGCCCCTGCAGGGCTCACCGTAAAGCTCACATTAAAGCTCTGAGCCATGACAGTACTGCCCGAAACCGTCACCGTAGCCGTGTAAGTTCCTATCGCCAGCCCCGTATTGGGCCGCACAGTAAAGTTGGTGTTGGAACCTGCCGCAATATCGGAAATACTGGTTTGGTCAAGGGTAAAGCTGCCTGGGTTTTCTCCGCTCAAAGTGATGGTCAGTGCTCCTGTCCCCTCGGCACCAGTATTCATTACGGTTACAGAGTAAACTGGCTGCGGTCCGTATCCCTCTGTTGCGGCAGTAAAGGTAAACTCGGGTGCAGTAACCAGAGATATTCCCGATGCTGTTGTGAAGGTGACGGCATTGGAATAACCGGTGATTACCGCATTTGGCGTCTGACCATTGTTATGAGTCATTTTCACTCTCAGGGTGTAGGTTTTATTGGCCTCCAGGTTCACTACAGCCGAGGTGGAACTGTTGTCCAAGGTCCCTTCGACTGAAGCTGCCGTCCAGCTTAGCCCATTATCCTCGGATTTTTCAACTTCAATGGTTATAGCTGAAGAAACGAGTTCTATTGCACCTGCTGTCTGGGCAAAATTCAGTGTCGGCTCAGTTGTATTGGTTCCGCTTACCGATAAAAATGGAGCATAATATACGAAAGCCTCGTCTGCATCGTCTTGATCCAGTTTTATGAAGATATCAGCTCCGGTGCTCCCGCTTATGGTATTGGAAGCTTTCAAAGCCTCACCAATTTTGAAGCCGTTATCTTCTGTATCAAGCTCTATTTGATTAATTGTAACATTAGGGGCTGGAGTTAAGGCTTCCCAGCCTCCGACGATTTCCAGTCCGACTGTGTTTCCTTGGATAGTATTGTCCTCTAGGGTAGCATCGGTATCATTATAGGGGAGCAAAGCGATGCCTGCGCTGGAATACCCCGGAATCTTATAGCTGTCGTAATAGCGGACGGTATTATGGGTTACTGTGTAGTTTCCTCCATACAAATACATCCCGTATTCAAATGCATCCGATTCTCTCAGGCGATCAGGATAGTTCGTTCCGGTAAAGGTATTGTAATCAAGGGTGACATTGTTTGCGTTATAAATGTGTACTGCATCACGGAATGCATTTGAGCTGCTAAAAATGCTGTGGTCGATGGTAATATTCCCTGTACAATTATAGTCGCCATAAACACCGTAGCTCAGATCCGAATAGGTAGTGTAGCCGCCAAGCCCCTGGGCGGCAAGCAGGTTATTCTGCTCCGCAAGTTTGCTGTTTTTAAACCAGAAATTATCAAAGACAACACCTGAAACATCAAGATCGGCATCATCATTCAGCAAGATAGCCGCAAATACGCCTGTAAGTCCCTGGGCATTTTCTGTAATTGCCGCATTCCTCAGAGTAAGGTTTTCTACCGTGAGGCTTCCGCCATCCTTGACATACCAGAAGATGTTCCCCCGGTATCGGCGGTTGCCGTCTTTGTCGGGCATGCCGAGGTGATAGATGGTCTGATCGTCAAAGCTCTGTCCCACACCGCTCAGAACCTCAATCGTCGCACCATTGCCCCTTATGGTCAAGGGACGGTTGATCTCCGCTCCTCCGATCTGGTAAGTTGTGTTGGACGTCAAAATTATTGTGGCCACAGCCGGATTATTGATTGCCTCCGTAAGCTCGGCAGAATTCATGGCATTTACCGACGTGCCTGAAGTATGATTCACGCCGACCTGGATGGTGCGGGTCGCTGTGGCTGTCCCGTCACTGACCTGAATCGTAAAGCTGTCATCGCCCACATAGTCCTGGGCCGGTGTGTACGTGACGGCTGTAGGTATTCGGGTATCTGTACTTCCTACTGTTCCATAGATGCCCCCCGAGCCATTGGTGCTGGCGGTTGCCGGGAAGCCATCAAGGGTACCATGGCTGGGGCCGCTGACTACTGTCCAAGTCAGGGTCTGGCCTACATCAAGGTCACTGACGTACAGCTGATCCCGAAGGTCGGTAGGGTTTGGATATTGACGTACAGCGATGGTTGGAGTTCCCCCGACAAATTGGGGGCCTGAGGAATATGTCGTTGCCGAATTTGAGGGTGAGCTGATTACGCCGTTGATCGTTTGTTGTACATAGTATCCGTTGCCCGGAACGACATTACTAAACTGATGGGTAGCCGTTGTAACATTGTTTGCCGTCTGTATTACACCATTGGGATCATACAGAGTGATGTTTGCGCCAGGAAATATATTGCTGACGGTAATCTGCCCGTTGCCGCCGCTGATGGAGGGAGTACGCAGATCGACTCCAAAGAAGGGGCAATTTGCACTTTCGATAGTATTGGCGTATTGGGTTACATAAAAGCCTGCACTATCGGGGGTTATATTTTCAAAACGATAGGTTCCATTTCCCACTGGTGTGGGGCTTTCTGATATTAATATGTCTGGGTCTGTTCCTTCGACGACTTTATACAAGCGGATGGTTGCATTTGAAGATACATTGGTGACATCTACAGATTCTACTCCTTTTGTGGCCACAGGTATTCTAAAAGTGGGGTTCACAAATGACGATAAGCTCTCCTGTCCGCCTACCGACTTTGTGACATAATACCATGAACTGTGGGGCAATACATCTTCAAAACGATAGGTTCCATTGCCCAAATCCCGATAGGTGGTGGATGCTAATTGGCCGCCCACAATATAAAGTTTAAGCTCCGCACCGGCTTCAACGTTTGTTACATCGATATATTCTGCTCCCCCTGTGACAGTGGGAGGCTGCGGTGTTTGGGCAGCGGCGTCCCTGGTAATGGTGACTTTATAATACAGAGTTGTTTCGTCTGCTGCTTCCACCTTGATATAGATGTCCGTTGTGGCTCCCGCTGTCAGATTCACGCTGCCTGTTGCTTCTGTAGCAAAGGTGCTGTCCGTCCCGTAGAAGGTTACGATGGCTCCGGCATCATGCTTCACGATATTGATGGCGGCTACGGTCGTTGTTGTATTGGTTACCGTGATGGCTGCGGTCTTCGGTTCTCCGCTGGTTCCGGCTTCACCGCCTGCCGTGATGATCTGTCCCAGTACGCTGCTCAAGCCTGCGTCATTTGAAAGAGGATCCGTTGTCAGGTCAGTTATATTATGTAAATCCAGATTGTCTATACTATATCCAATTGCATATTCCATTCCGGTATAAGTTAATGTAAAACTGCTTATTCCGGTAAAGTCTGCTCCTGAAAAGTTTAGCTGTTTGAGTGTGGGCGCACCATTATCAAGTGCGATTCCTCCTGAATCTGATCCACCTTTATTGGTGGAAATAGTATACTCAGCATCTTCATCTGAAAGCTCATTCCACAAATCAAAAGACTTAAGATCAAAAACCTTTCCCGGTATCGAAACAGTAAGAACGATAGGTCCTTTTTCTACTTCATTCAATACGGTCCATGACTCTCTATCATCAAATTCATAGCTGCCTAACATTTGTGTGCTTGATCCTGTCACTGAAAAATCAAGAGTATAGCCGCCTTCAGTCCACTGGGCATGAGTTGGATCTGAGAAACTCTCTAAGCCGTTAGCAATATCGAATGTGAAAACTTTCGATCCCGGATCCGCATACACCGGTGTACTCCCCACGAAGCCCTGCAAAAGAAGCAGCAGGGACAGTATCAAGCTTACTAATCCGCGGGCTCCTTTTCCCCTTCGCTTGTTTCCTTCCTTTGTCATATAATCGCATTCCTCCTCAAAATAACTTTGATCACTAAGAAGTTTACATTGCTGATGAGTTCGTTATAGTTAAGATCCTTTTCTTCTTTGTTTTCTTTTGCCATTATGGCCCCCTTTTAACTCTTTATTGGTCCCCCCGTGTCTTATGGGCAAAAACAGCTTGACTATAATTGTAGCAAGCGTTTCTCGCAAAAAACTCTCAAACCTTATAAGATATTTTTGGCGAAAAAAATCACACATAGGATAATAAATTCTCCTAATGTGCGTTCATTCGTGCTTTGGCGGTTGCCGAGGGGGTCAGGAAATAATGTGCCCCATTTTTAAAGTGACAATCTCCTGCAATAAAAATTTTTGATTTATTATAATTTCTTCCTTACCCTTATTCCATATTAATATTTTTAGCCATTTCTCATAGTCAAAAATCTGTGAAAAAATCGATTCTTTGGCCAAATATTTAGTTGACAAAACCCGTTTTACACTTGTAAAATTAAATCATTCGACATTTGTAAAATAAGGAGCGGCAGATATGACAGACCTACAAAAAATTCCCGATAGTGAGCTGGAAATTATGATGATTATCTGGGATGCGGATGAAGGAGTAACCTCCGATTACATTATGGATCGCCTGGATAAGACCTGGCAGAAAACCACCGTGCTTAATTTTTTAAGCCGGCTTGGCGATCGCGGCTTTTTAACAGTTCATAAGCAAAGCCGGTTCAATGTTTATGAAGCCCTGGTAAAAAAAGAGGATTATCTGCAAAAGGAAAGCAAGACATTTTTGCAGAGAATGCACCACAATTCCCTGACCAGCCTGGTTGCCTCCCTCTATGACGGCGCCGGCATTTCCAAGGAAGATTTGCAGGAGCTGAAAAAATTTATCGAGGAGGCGGAATAAATGCTGGGGAATATTCTCCTGGTTTCCCTCACCCTGTCGCCGGTCATTGTCCTGCTGCTCATGATTTCGCCGTGGTTACATAAAAGGTACAGCGCCCAATGGCGTTACCTTGTCTGGCTGGTATTAGCCCTCCGCCTGATCATTCCCTGGCGGTTTGAGCTGCCTGACGCCCCTGTCAACCTACCCGCGCCGCCCCAGCAAACGATTATGTTTCAACAAGACGATCGGCCCGGCCTGTTCATGGGCAACAGCCACCTGGAGAACAGCCATAACCCGCCTGGGACTGCCTCCGGTTCTGCCCCGGTCTCTGCCTCCGATTCTGCCTCAGCCCCAGTCTCTGCCTCCATTTCTGATTCAGCCTCTGATTCAGTTTCAACTTCGTCCCTGGCCCCGGCAGATAACACCTCTGTGATCACCCTGCAGGAACTATTGCTTATCCTTTGGGCTTTGGGGGCCGTGTCCTTCTTCCTGTTCCATCTAATCAGCTATACACGGTTCAGGAGAAAAATCAAGCCATATTGCCGCAAGACTGATTCCGCGGTGCCGGACAGCGTTTTCGAAAGTGTCTTGCTTGATCTAAAAATCAAAAGCAGGCCCCAGCTTCTCAACTGTTCTAAAATCGCCAGCCCCATGCTGACAGGCTTTTTCAAGCCGGCAATCTTATTGCCTGACCTGGAGTATACCCGGGAGGAATTGTCCCTCGTCCTGCAGCATGAGCTTACCCATTACAAACGGGGCGATACCTGGTATAAGCTGCTTTTGCTGGCGGCCAATTCCGTCCACTGGTTCAATCCCCTCATCTATTTCATGGTCAAGGCGGCCAACCGGGATCTGGAGTATTCCTGCGATGATCTGGTGGTCAAAAACAGCGACCTGAGTTTCAGAAAAGAATATTCCCTTACCATTCTGAAAACAATGCAAAACCAGCAAACGCCAGTCCTTTCCACAGGTTTTTCCGCAAGCGGCGAGAATGCTAGGAGCAGATTTGCCAATATTTTAGACGGCCAAAACAAAAAAAGAGGGATTTGGGCCCTGGTTTTGGTGCTGGGTCTGGCCGCTGTCAGCAGCACCCTGGTCGCTTGCAATCAGGTGCAGGAAAGCGTCAATAGCCTGGAAAGTACCAATATCCAGGAAAGCGCCAATAGTCAGGAAAACAACCCAGTCCGGCCGCCGGGCAGTTATGCCGAAAATCTATATCAATATAAAGGCACTGATGTGGACGATAAGGCGAGAGTAAGTGCCCTTGTCCAGGCACTCCAATTTACGGATTTGCCTGTTCAATCCATCGAGATCAAAACGGACAGCGAACCTTATCGGATTACGGTCAAGTATCAGGTGGGCAGCCGGGCCGATTATCGCTTTCCCCAGGATACTCTCACCGGCTTAAGCAGAAATGCGGCCGTGCTGTTCAGCTTAATTCCCAAGGTCGACCATATCTTTTTGGATCTTTATGATGAGTATGGCTACTTCAGCGGAAGCCCTTATAGCCGGGAGGATTTAGATACATATTACGGCATGGACTATTTTACAGCCGATCAGGTGAACGAAGCCGCAGACAGCCTGGAGTCCTTTACCAATTACCTGGACCAGGTATCTGCCCTGAAAAACGCGGAAGAATTTTACAGTGAGGATAAGCTGATCAGGAAGCAACACGAGGAAAGGATGAAGCAGATCTATGCTGTGATCGGGGATGACTGTGAACTCGTCGCGACCAGCTTCATCACCAACAACCCCATGAATTTCCAGGGAACCCTCACCGAGGCCATAACCGTAAGTCCCGAAATCCGGAAACTGGTGGAGCAAAACAATCTGCTCACCCAATACAAAGACAAAGAGATAACCTTCTCAGTGGATATTAGCCGCAATTTTAAAATAGACGGCCCCTACACCAATTATTTGTTTGCCTTTGACGGAGAGAAAATGATTGCTTATATGGAACTGTAAACAGCCGGCGCCGTGCGCCTATATAGATACATTAAAAGAAGGAAGATGACCATGCCAAATGAATTAAAACGCTGCGATTGGGCGGTAAAAAGCAAGCTGGAACAGGAATACCATGATCAGGAATGGGGCGTTCCCGTTCATGATGACAAAAAGCTGTTCAAAATGTTAATTTTGGAGGGTAAGCAGGCAGGGTTGAGCTGGGCTACCATCTTGGCAAAAATGGCTACTCTTTGTGCCGCCTTTGACGATTTTGACCCGGCGATTCTTGTGACTTATGATCAGGCAAAAGTAGAAGAACTTCTCCAAAATAACGGAATTATTAAGAACAGACAAAAAGTCAATGCTGCTATCAGCAACGCCAAAGCATACTTCACAATCTGTGAGCAATTCGGTTCTTTAGACAACTACTTATGGTCCTTCGTCGATCATAAACCCATTGTTAATTCCTGGCTTACCCTGGAGCAGGTTCCCTCCAGCACCTCTGTCTCAGATGCCATCAGCAAGGACTTGAAAAAGCACGGTTTTAAATTTGTCGGAACGACCACCATCTATGCCTTTATGCAGGGTGTGGGGATGGTCAATGACCATTTAGTTTCCTGCCCTTTTTATCAGCGCAGTCAGCTTTCGTCATAGAAACCAAGGCCTGTTCAGCCCTTCTGTTTAAAAATCCGGCAATTCTGAGCCGACTCATCTAGATGAATAAATTTCAAAAACGGTAATTTTTAATGATCCCCTGGGATACCCCTTCCACCACATCTTTCCAGAGGTTGACCGGTTCCCTGGCCAGTTCTGTCTGCACCGTCTCCCTTAAAGGGGCCTGGCTGCCGCAGATTTGGCTGTCTTGATAACGCTGTTTAACCTGCCGGACTGCTGCCGCTACCTGATCATCATAGTGATTCTGTTCCAGGATCTCATCAGCGATGACCCGGCCTAATTTGGCTTCAAGGCTTTGCTCCAGGCTCTCCTCCATGATATTTTCCGGTCGGTATATAATTCAGGAAAAATTGAAGCCTAAGAACGGGAAAACCGATCTTAGGCTTCAATTTTTCCTTTTCACTTGGAAATATGCCACTTAATCCTTCTAAACCCTGCGCTTCCATTGGAAATCAATCTTTTAAGCTCCTGATATCCTTTTCAGACAACCCCGTCGCTTCGGCAACTTTCGTTATTTCAAAGCCCAGGTCTAAGAGCTTTTTGGCCACTTCTGCTTTACCTTCCGCTTTACCTGCTGCTATGCCTGCCGCTCTGCCTTTTTCAAGGGCTTCTTTCAACCGAAGCTCAGCCTCTCTGATGGCTGCTTTTTCATCCAGCACAGCCTTGCGCCGATCAAAATAGGCTTCTCTGATTCTCGGATCATCACTCGTTTCCTCCCAAGCGGTCATCGCTTGATGCAGTACGGGATCTTTCATAGCAATCTCCTCCAATGTCTGCAAGATTTCCTGATTATCCGCTCCTTCCAGGAGCAATAACCAGCGTACCAATTCATTTTCCCAGGGACTGATTTCCCGGTTTCTCCACTTTGCCAGCAACTTGGGCAGCTCCATGAAGTGCATTTCCAGAGCATCGGTCAGCTGAAATTTCTCTTCATCTTCATAGAGATGAAACACATTGTGGTAGTTTGAAGTCTGCTTCAAATAATTAAAATCCAAAATATTGATCGTAACTGCTTTGGCTAGTTCTTTATAGGCCATACCTTCGCGAATCTGACGAGAGTACATCTCAGCCCAATAGTAAAGCGAGCGTTTCTCCATGTCATATTGATTGCTCAATTGGATTTCAATATTAATCTGCATCCCTTCACTGGTCTCGGCCCGAACATCAAGGATCGATTTTTTATCTCCTTGGTATTCTTTGTTCAATTCCGGATTCATAATCGTAATTGCTTCGATCCGGCGTTCCTGGGGCAACTTGAGGGCAGCATTGAGAAAGGCGATCAGGATGGCTTCATTGCCTTCTTTGCCAAAAATAAGCTTAAAGGCGTAGTCGATTTTAAGACTGATGAACTCCTTCATACTTTCACCTGCCTTTCTCATTGAACATCTCCTACAGTAGGCTACCCATATTATACCATAATCTTTTCATGCAGACATGATTAATCTCTGTTCGATGGATCATTCAAGGCCAGGCCCATCCTAATGAGTAGGGATGGCCAATGTCAGCTTTAGGCATAGAAGTTCACCCGCCTATCTCATTCATGTTGCGTAAAACCGGCTCATAATCTTCGTTTTGCATCGAGTGTCGATTGGGTTTGGCAAAGACACCATCCAATAAAAATCTTTCGTAATCTTCGCCATAATTGCGGATATCCAATTCAAGATCAGAATGCAGACAGGGTTTAAGCTTACCATCAGGGGTAATTCTAATTCGATTGCAATAGTTGCAGAAATGATTGCTCAAGGGGCTGATGATTCCCACTCTGCCTTTGCTATTGGGAAGTTTATAAAGGCGTGCCACTGCTCCCTGCCCTTTAACAGCTAAAGGCATCAATTGTGGCACTCTTTTTAAAATCTCCGTACCTGACAAAAAATGTTCCCGATCCCAGCCGCTTGCTTCTCCTATGGGCATGAGTTCTATGAAGCGAACTTCAACATCATCTTCCCGGGTCAAATTCACAAATTCTTCGATTTCATCATCATTGAATCCGCCGATAAGGACAACGTTGATCTTCAGAGGCCATAACTTGGCCTCTTTGGCCGCTTGAATTCCTTCAAGGACAGAAGAAAGCTTGCCGCCTCTCGTAATCTGGGAATATTTCTCCGCATCCAAGCTATCGAGGCTAATATTCACTCTTGTTAGTCCCATTTTCTTGAGTTCATCGGCATACCCACTGAGTAAGGTTCCGTTCGTCGTTAGTCCTAAATCTTTTAATCCCCGTGATTTAAGCTGAGCGATCTGATGAATAACGTCGATAATTCCCTTCCTGACAAGAGGTTCTCCTCCTGTAATTCTTATCTTTTGAAAGCCTAAATCAACAGCGCTGAAAGCTATTTGCTCAATTGTTTCGAGGCTGAGAATTTCCTTATGGGCCTTCTTCTTGATTCCCCCTTCCGGCATACAGTAGCTACACCTTAAATTGCACATCCCTGTTACAGATATCCGCAGATAGTTAATATCTCTTCCATGGGAATCCAGCATAATTCCACACTCCTTAAACATAAGGGCTGTCTCTGTTTCTCTAATATAATGCAATTAATATGCCAAGCCGGTATAAGCAAAAGCAAAACCAGCAAACGCCCGTTAAATAAGGGTTTTATGGCCGTTCTCGTAATTATTACAGCAAATTCATTTTTGTCTTTTGTCATTTTTGAAAACTTTTTCTTAAATTGAAACAAATGGGACAAAAGCAAAGCTGCCTTAAACTTTTATGTGTCGAGGCAGCTTTGCCTTTGTCCCTGCTCATTATCACTGACCGTGATTACGCCCTTGGCTTGCATCTTCTGTATGCTTTCCATGGTGAGCAGACTGACCTGGCGATGCCAATACCGCCAAGATAAATAGCCAATTTATTCTTGATTAAATAGCTATAATCATTTATATTAATAGCTAACATGATGAATGGAGGTGGCCCCATGCGGATCAATGCCACAGACCTGCAAAACGCCTTCGGCAAATATCTGGCCCTGACCGAAAAGGAAGATATCATTATCACCAAAAACGGCCGGAGCGTCGCCAAGCTCACCCGCTATAACGAACCGGATTATTTTCTGCTCCACGAAGAAGCGCTAAAGTACAAAACGACCAGAAAGATCAGCTACGAAGAGTATAGGGAGCTGGTGGAATCCTCCGATCAGCGCTACGAACTGATCGACGGTGAAGTCTACCTGCTGGCCTCCCCTGCTTTTGACCACCAGGTAGCAGTCAATGAGATCGCCTGGCATTTTTACAACTATTTTAAAGGAAAACCCTGCCGGTCTTTGACCGCGCCCCTGGACGTAAGGCTCTTCGGCTATGCGACTAAATTTGAGGAAGATCCCAATGTGGTGCAGCCGGATATCGTGGTGGTCTGCGACGAAGAGAAAGTCAATGCCGACAACCGCTACGAGGGGATTCCCTCCCTGGTGGTGGAAGTCCTGTCCCCATCCACGAAAGGCAAGGATATGGTGACGAAGTTAAACCTTTACATGAAAAGCGGCGTCCGGGAATACTGGATTGTGGATTTGGCGGAGCAGAGCATCACTCACTATGCTTTTTCCCCGGAAAGGGATATCGAAGGTCTGACCATTTTCCGGGAAGATGAAACCGTCCGATCTCCGCTTTTTCCAGGCCTGGAGATACACTTGCCGGATCTTTTTGGGGAAATTCGGCCCAAGTCCCGGCAGGACTGAGTAGTAATGCCGGCTCTATACGCTTACCGTCCCCCTGGGCCAGGTATGTAAAGCCCGCGTCCTTTCGTGGTGTCCGCCGCAGTATCCCGGGGATTGACCCCCGTTTCCGCACCAATGTTGTTGGCGCCGCTAACGGGGTTACCTGTCCAAGATTCGAATCCGGTTTCCAATCTTGGACAGACCTTTTCCCTGCGCGAAGATTATTATTTGTTATTGCACCTGAGAAATCCTCCCAACAGGGCGTCTTCAATCTCATCTTCAGTGCCTTGGACGATGCGTTCCCGGTAGGATACCTCCCCAGGGCTTTCCTGGGGCCATAGGTCATCAAACCATCTTATAAATGCCTCATGATCGTAGCGGAGGGGTAATGCTTCAATATAAAGTCCCCCGACTTTACCGCGATATAAAGCGTCCTGATGGGGCAAAGCTGCAATCCGGGTGATTAAACCGCCAAACTGCCCTTTGAAATTCGGCATACCTGCCGCGCCGTTATTGATGACCGCTCCATGCCCCCAGGCCAGGGCGGCAGGCGCGCAGGTATGTGTTGTCGCCAGCACATCTATCCTGCGCTCGGACATCCAGCGGGCGAGTTCGGTTTGCCGCCCGGCTTCCGCTAAAAATTCCCTGGAGCACCCCCATCCCGCCAGAAACTGTTCATCACCGTGAGAGATCGCCACTCGTTGCTTCCCGACTTCAACAACAGCGACACCGGGGCGCCTTGCCAGCGCAGCTTTATATTCGGGCAGGAACGCAAGCGCCTCTTTTAATTCCCGATGAATGAGATTGGAACGCTCCACGGCCTCCTGGGAAACACAGTCCGGATAAGCGCATCCGCAGCCTGCACCGATGTCGGTTTCCCGTCTGAGTTCCGCCTCCACGTTGCCGATCAGCTTGATGTACGGCTCAGCCAATCTCTCCGTATGGATAAAATCCTGAGCAGTCTTGTCAAACCAGTGCATGTCTCCGTTAACCACCACCAGGGAAGCATTCTCTTCATCAGCTAAAAGCGCAAGCGTTTTCAAGGCTTCCGGATTGCCGTATATCCCGCCGGCCACATAGAGTGTATCACAATGGCCACAAGGTTCGGCCTCAAAAAGTTTGGGCGGCAGGGCATAATCGGCGGGACAGCTTCTTCCTGCTGAAATCATTTCTTAAGCACGCTCCTCTATTTCGCCTGCCGCTGCAATCGCTTCGTGTGCTGAGCCACTCGGTCCACTTTCTTTCGCCTCACGGGCTGAGACAATCAGCCCCGGAATGATATAACCCAGAGTGCACAAAATGAGCCCGTACAGGTTCACGGCCAGCAGAACCCCATTGGTGCCGCCGCCGATCCCAATGCTTGAGGGAACCGCGCCGACAGTAAAGGCGATACCTAAAACGATACCGGTCCAAAAACTCAAATGAAAACCCAGCCGGGTAGGCTTTACCAATCCGTGCAGCAAAAAGATCGGCGCCAGCCCCATCACCATGGTTCCGCTGATTGTTGTCGCTTTCAAAATATCTGTTCCGACAATCATGGGCAGATTTCCGATTAAAGCAAAGACGAGCATGACAAACATGCCGATAATGCGCGCTTTATTGCCGAAATCTTTTCCTGCCAGGGCGGGCAGCTCCTGGGCGCATAGTTTGGCCAGACTTGAGAAAGTGGAATCCAGAGTCGAACCGGCGGCGGAAATCATAATGACCGCCATGAAGAAGAACATTGCCGTGGACATCACTTTACCCAAGGCAGCAGGAACATTCCCTGAAGACGGCAGACCCAGCAAGGTGTAATGAATGCCGATAAAGCTGAAGATCAAAATAGCGAAAAAACCCAGCACGCCGGAGGCAATAAAAGCTTTCACCATAATTTTTTCTTCACTGATGAAGCCGCGGTCAGTCAAAACCGGGTCGTGAAACGGGTAACTGAAGATCTGCAAAAGTGTTACCAGCAGCATGTCTACACCCGTGCTGAGACCCCACACGCCCGATGAAACATATTCACCGATCGGATGCTTAGGTACAATCCAAGCGATGACGAATACTAAAACCACAACGAATAAAACGGCCTGAATCGTGTCGGTAACAATAGAACTGCGCAACCCTCCCCGCATGGAATAAGCAAGCGTGATAAGCGTAAAGAGCACCGCTCCCCAAATAAATGCCGTGCTGCCGCCGTCACCGTAATAAGCACCAACCACTGAAGAATTGCTCCAAACCTCATTGAACAGGCGAATCAGAATGGCTGCCGAAAAAGCCAGCGCCGCGGCCGGACCGTAATTTGAGGTGAGGAAACTAACCAAACCTTTGGCTGCGAATTTGGTACGCAGGCGATAAATGGCAAAACCGGCCAAAGGTATGCACAGCCAGTACGAGGCGTAGGCAAGTCCGCCTACAATGCCGTACTGAGCGCCCAGATTGGCCGCATTGGTGACGGATTTGGCAAAAATCCAGCTGATAAAGATACTGGCGGTCAATAAGAAGGGTGATGAGGCACGTCCATGCTTATCTTCACCGCGGAAAAAACCGCCCAGTGTTATGACACGAGGAGAAATAGCCATCATAATCATTCCGTAAACAATTAAAAAACCCCAAAATAAGTAGCCTTGAAAACTTTCCATTACGCAATCTCCTTTTTCATCTGATACCATAAACTCTGCTTTATACAGTCGCAACGGTCATTGCTCTTTCGCATCAAGCCGCCATCATCATGCCGAAGCCCCGAACATTACCGACGGTCCCTCCAGGACCTCCCACCCGGCCTCTGTCAACACTTCCTGGGTATTTTTTACAGTCCAGCCGCGCACCGTGCTTTCGCTGGTATCCCGGGGATTGGAGCCCACCTCGGCCCACAGGAGGCTGGCTCCGGCCATAGCTCCGATCTTATTGGGCTCATGGGTGCAATTTCCTACCACATCGTAACCCACAGCCAGACGGACCGCCGCCAGGATAGGCGCCATTTGCGCATAGGACAACGAGCCATGGGCCGCCAGGGGCGAACCCGGGATATTGACCCGCCGTCCGGCACCGCTGTAAGCCGGTTTCATATCCCGGGTGATGAGGGTCTTTTCCACCAGTTCCTCCAGGGTATGCTCCGGTCCTACCGGCTCCAGGCAGGTTCCAACCTTTAAGCCTGCCTTGGCGGCCAGGTCGATGGTTTGCAGCCTTTTCCGGGGATCAATTTTTGTAATGACACCCTCCCCCAGGCGCACCGCATGGTAAATTCCGTCGAAGCCGCTCTTTTTCAAAGCCCTGGCTTCATCCTCGTCAAAATCCCCCACATTGGCAATCAGGGGAACTGCTGTTTTTAAAGCCTGCTTCACTTCCCTGCCCACCTTCAGGAAATCGGCAAATTTATAGGTAGCGGTGGCCATCAGATAAATGGCGTTGGCACCTCCCGCTTCGAAATTCAAGCAACTTTCGATAATTTCTTCCAGAGGGCGTACTTTGGAGCTGGTAAAAATCTTATTCATGGCCGCAAAAGAACAGAATTGACAGTCCCGGGGACAGGAACCAGAGTTCAATCCTACCTGGGCATGGACTTCCGCTTTGCCCTGGCAGGCGTCATCGCTCATTTTGCGGGAAGCATATTGAATTAAATAGGATTCTTCAGACAGGTAATCGACAGCAAACAGCGCTCTCAATTCAGCGGCGCCGATTTCTCCGCCGCCCAGAGCCTTATCTACGATTTCACGAATAGTTTTATTCATCATCTCTTCCTCCAACTCTTTTATTTGGCTTTTACACGACAGACCCGCCGCAGCTTGAACCGCTGCCGGCCGTGCAGGCATAACAGTGATTGTGAACCGTGATTTCCCGCCGGCAGAGATCTTCTTTCCGGCAGGCGGAGATATGCTGGGGGGAATCGGGCAGCCCCAGCATCTGATTAAAATCACAATCATAAAGATAACCATCCCAGCTGAGGGAAACCATATCCCGGCACATGACATTTTGGACGGTGGACGGATTAAAGGCCCCCGCCAGCTGTTCCATGTAGCGCTGGAGATTGCCGGAATTCTTCAGGAAAGTTAAAAACCGGCCCACCGGGAAATTGCCGATGGCAAATAAACTATTGAAGGTAATGCCATGCTGATCCAGCAAAACCCGGCGGTAATCGGCCTCGATCCCCTGCTGGGCCGCCGGCAGAAAAGCGCCCCCCGGATTGTAGACAAGGTTCAGCTTTAAACTGCCGCCCTCCCGGCCATAGCCCAGTTCATTGAACTTTTTCAGCAGTTTGATCGAGGACTGGAAAACCCCATTCCCCCGCATGCGGTCGGCATCCTTCTCCGTATAATAAGGCAGGGAGGAAACAACTTCCACCTGATGCTCCGCGTAAAATTCCGGCATCCATCCATATTTTTCATCGTCCAGTACCGTCAGATTGGTTCTCGTCATCACCTGGCGGTTCAGTTTTTTCGCTTCCTGAATCAGCCAAGGAAAATTAGGATTTAATTCCGGCGCGCCGCCGGTGATATCCAAGGCCTTGATCCCATGGTCCGCCATGACCTGTAAGCCTTGGGCCATAACAGCCTGGGACATGGATTCCCTCCGCAGCGGCCCCGCTTCCACATGGCAATGCTTGCAGCTTAAATTACAGATCTTGCCCACGTTCATCTGCATGGTCTGAATCGCCTCTTTGCTTTTCAGAGGAAGAACGCCGCTCTCCTGCAATCTTTCCAGAAAAGGTTTGATGTTTAAATGATTTAAAGATTCCAGTTGGGAATCGCTGTTTTGTGCTGTTGCCTGCAACAAGCCCACACCCCTTTCTCTCTCCTTCAGAAACGCTGATAACTCCGAAATTGTCAGACCTAGAATCCAATTTTCTTCACGATATTTTTCATTTGGACGCCGTGCACAAGAGAGGCCCCGCCGCGAATGGCACAGGCCACATGGATCGCTTCCGTCATCTGTTCCTCGTTGGCGCCCTTTTCCAAAGAGCTCTGGGTATAAGCTTCGATGCAATAGGGACATTGCACGGCGGTGGCCACTGCCAAAGCAATCAAGGCTTTTTCCCGCGGGCTCAGGGCACCTTCCTCAAATACCGAACCGTAATAGGCCATGAATTTCTGCCAAAGGTCCGGTGCTTCCTCACCCATGGTGGCAAATTTGGCCAGATCAGCAGAATTGTAATAGGTATCCATTAAACATTTCTCCTCTCGTCCGCACGTTGTGCGTTTCATATAAAGACTATAGAAAGACTGTGACATATAAAGACTGTTTCACCTCTCCTGCTATTGCAAATGTCCATCAGCAATGGCAACAACTTTGTCCGCCCGGGCAGCCAGCCCCAGATCATGGGTGACAACCACCAAAGCGCAGCCTTGAGCCGGCAAACCCAATAAATAATCACCCACCCAGGAGCATAATTGGGGATCCAGGTCGTTGGTGGGTTCATCGGCAAACACCACTGCCGGATCAAGAAGCAAGGCCCGGGCAATGGCCACCCGCCTTTTCTGCCCGACACTCAGCTCACTGGGGTAATAATCGAGCCGGTGTCCCAGTTCAAATTCCTGCAACAGATTAACGGCCTTCTCTTTCATTTGCCTGTTTTTGGCCAGATAGGCAGGAACCAGCACATTGTCGAGAACGGTTAAAGAGCCGATCAGATTGGCGCTTTGAAAGATGAAGCCAAATTCCTGATTGCGCAGACGGTCCTTGCGGTCTTCCGCCAGTTTGCCAATGTCTTCGTTTTTATACCATATTTCGCCGACCGTAGGGCTCAGCATCAGTCCCAGCAGGGACAGCAGAGTGGATTTGCCGCTGCCGGAGGGCCCGGTGACCGCCAGGGATTGTCCCCCATCAAGTTCCAGGGAAATTCCCTGCAAAATCACTTCTTCACCATAGGTCTTGCCGATATTTTTCGCTGAAAGCAACATGTCTGAACTCCTTTGCCTCCTATTAATCAATGTCACCCCGCTGGATAGCCAGGGACGGATCGATCTTTCCTACCTGCCCCAGGGGCACGCTGACCGCAATGAAACTGATCAGGCTGAACAGACAAACCAGTCCGAAAACTCCTGCCACCAGGGTCGGGCCGCCGGGTGCACGAAAAGGAAAGGTGCTTTGGGTTTGCAGCAGATTCAAGATCAGCCGGTACAATCCCCCGCCTGCAGCCAAGCCAAGCAGGATGCCGCCGGCCGTAAGCAGCAGCGCTTCCCCGGCAATCAGCCTGCGCAGATCCTGCTTCGTAGCCCCCAAAGCCCTGTAGAGCCCCAGTTCGCTTTTGCGGTCCCAGGCCATGGACAGAAAACGCCCAAAGAGCTGGAAGATGGAAGCCAGGACCAATAAAATTCCGCAGCCCAGCATGATCAGGAAGACCACCTGCATCTGACCCTGGATTTCTTTAAAAACGCTGCTCTGCTCAATCACCTTAAACTTTCCCAGACGGGAGATCTGATAGGCCACCGTGGCCGACCGGCCTTCTTCCACCTGGACCAGCAGGGCGGAAACCAGGGTTTCCGGTTCTCCGTACCTTGCCCAGAAATGATCATATCCGGCAATGTTTTTCGAAAAAGCCCGCACGGTATCCATATCCATGAGAATCGACTGATCCATGCTGGTCCCGGTAAAGTCCAGGCGGGCCGCCACTTGGACGGGATTGCCGAGGATATTGGCGGAAGCAGCCTCAAACCCGCCCACATTGCTGCCGATAATAATCTCGTCGGCAGCCAGCTTACGGCCGATCAGCTGATCGGTCCAGGGCTGGATCAGCCAATCGCTCTCAGGGTCAAAGCCGATCAAGCGCACCTCACCGGTAGAGGAACAGCAGCTTTCATTCAGGGTCTGGCCAAAAAATTGCGGCGTCACCCGGACTACCCCATCGATTCCTGCCACCTGCCCAGCAACGTCTTCAGTCATATAAATCACCGCCGGGGCTCCTGTAAACAGCAGGTCCGTATCCGTAAGCATAGTTTCCGCCTGAGCAGGGATCACCAGAATATCGGCCCCCAAACGCTGTTTGCTGGTTGCGATGCCTTCCGTAACCCCGTAGTAGACAATAAAAAGGGCCAAAAGAACCGCCACGCTGACGGTCACCGACAGCATGGTCGCAAGGGACTGCACCCTGCGCTTGTTCAAGCTGTGGAGAATAAGTTTTCTCATAACTTTCGTCATGCCTTTCTAAGCAAAAATACCGGCAATCATTAGAACGTTCTCTTATGCCGCTGAACATCCTCCGCTTTGAACAGTTGAATACCGGCGGCAAGGATTAAAAGGCCATAGATGATCCTGCAGAACAAGGCCGTGGTATGGCAAGCCATCCCTTCTTTCATACAGATACCGATGACTGCATCCGTCGTGATGGCAATGCCGGCAGCCCCTAAGCCTATGATCACGATTGAGGACAAACGGCGGAGCTGCGGTTCCTTCAGAAAAAACTGTCCGGCAGATACTAAGAGCAAAAGAACAGCCACCGGGATTTCCGCCCGGAAGGTCCAATGACATTTCATGGGCACACTGCCCCCCGCAGCCGTCTCGATCAACCCGCTGCAAGGAGGAAAGACAAACATGCCGGCCAATAGGATAAGGGAAAGGGCGGTGGCCAAACCGGCGAGGATCCACCATAGTTTTGAGGACAAAGGATCCACCTCTTTCTAAACAACTAGTGTTCTCCCATGAAGGAGACCATCTGGACGTAGAGCCCGTCAATATAAGTATCCAAGTCGGCAGGCGCCTTTTCCAAGGCTCCGGCTCTGGCAATCTGGTGCCAGATTTCTCTGAAGCTGTCGTCCACTGTCTTCTTGTCCCCGGCAATCCAGGTATAATCTTTGATCAATTGAGCGTTCAAAGCAGCGTCACCGGCAATATAGCCTTTATCCATAACCATTTGAGCGGCTTCATCAGGCTTTTCTTCCAGATATTCGCAGGCTTTGGTAAAGGCTTGTGACATGCGTTTGCCGATCTCGGGATTAGCGTCCAGAGTTCGCTTGTTCATGCCGATAAAGCAGCAGAGAGTATCTTTCAGGCCCGGATCAAAGGTATTGGAATAAAATTTGATTTTTCCATTCTGAACAGCCATTTCCGGGAAAGGATCGTAAGTAGCAAAAGCGTCCACTTCTCCTTGATCCAGGGCCTGCTCCATTTGGGCATTGGGGTAAGAAAGCCAGGTCACCTTTTTTGGGTCTTTCCCCAGTTTCACCATTTCCGAGGCAATTTGGATCTGAGCAATACCGCCAATAGCGGCCGCAACTTTTTTTCCTTCCAGATCGGCTACGCTTTGAATGCCGCTTTCCTTGGCAGCCGCTCCCTGAATACATCCTTTGTGCAGGGAGTCGATAATCATTAATTCCAATCCCTGTTCCATAGGTTTGAACTTATCAGGAGTCAGTTCAAAAGCATCCAATTCGTCATTGGCCATCAAAACCGCCACATCACCGGTAATTTTCAATAATTTAACATCAAGGCCGGCTTCCTTAAAAAATCCCTTTTCATAAGCCACAAAAATGGGGGATTCGCAGGTTCCGCCCCAATAACCGACCACAGCCGGTATTAAATCGCTGTTTTCACCCGTCTGCGGGGTGTTGTCAGTGGGGGTTGTGTTGGCCGGAGTGGCATTTCCACCCCCACTGCAGCCGGTCAGGACCAAAGCCGCTGCCAGCAGCAAAACCAAAAGCAAACTCAACCTGTTTCTTTTCAATTTAACTCTCCTCCAATTTAATTGTTTTATAGTTTGGATTTATATTGCAGCATTCCAGAATAGCCATGATCTCCCTGCGCAAGCGGACAAACTCAGAAGAGGTTCTGTCCCGGGGATGTTGGAGGCCGATAGTCACTTCCCCAATTGCCTTACCGGGCCGGGAGGACAGAATAACCACACGGTCGCTTAAGTACACCGCCTCCTCAATATCATGAGTTACCAGAATGATAATGGGTTGATCCCGTTGCCATATTTTAATGATTTCATCTTGAATGGCCATGCGGGTGAAGGCATCAAGAGCGCTCAGGGGTTCATCCAGCAGAATCACCCCCGGGTCCTGAATAAATGTGCGGGCCAGAGAAGTGCGGCTGGCCATGCCTCCGGAGATCTGATGGGGATAAGCCTTCTCAAAGCCCTGCAAGCCCACCAGTTCGATATATTCCTGTACTTTGGCCTGCTCCTGCTTAAAAACCCTGCGGGCCTTGAGACCGAAAGCGATATTGTCGTAAACCGATAACCAGGGAAAGAGGTTGGTGTCCTGAAACACGAACCCCCGGTCATAATGAGGTCCGGCAATCATCTCCCCGTTATAGCTCAATGTCCCGCCCTGGGGTTGATCCAATCCTGCCACAAGGCGCAGGAAGGTGGACTTGCCGCAGCCGCTGGGTCCCACCAGAGCCACGATCTCTCCCCGGGTAATTTCCAGATTAAACTGAGCCAGAGCATGAACCTCCTTGTTGTCTGTGTCATGATAAATGCGCGTAATATTGTCAGCCAGCAAATGGCGTTTCCCTACCATCTCACAGTCCCTTTCTGCCATTTCAGCAGGCGGTTGCGCAGTCTAAAGAGGGTATCCATCAGGATAAAGAAAATTATAATGAAGATGCCCACCGTGCTGAATATTTTAGCGTATTCACCCCAGGCCTCGGCCCATTTGATATACCAGCCCAGTCCTGCTTCCACCCCCAGCATCTCCGCAATAATCAAGGCTCCGAAGGAAGAGCTTAAACCCATGAACAAGCCGGTGAACATGGCCGGCAAGGCGGCGGGGAGCGCCACATGGAGCATGATGTAAACTTCACCGGCACCCAAAACCCGGGCCGTCTCGACGAGCCGTTTATCCGTATCGCGGATGGCCGAACTGACCATCAGGGTCAAAGGAAACCAAATGCTTAAAACGATCAGGAAAACGCTGGCTTGGCGGCTGGTGGCAAAGAGCACCATGACGATGGGCAGCCAGGCCGCCGAAGGAACCGGCCCGATCATTTTCAAAACCGGCATGAACCAATAATTGCAGATCTGGCTCCAGCCCAGCAGGATCCCTGAAATCATGCCGCTGATGATGCCGATCACAATTCCCGTAAACAAGAGTTTCATGGAAAAGTAAAGACTCACCGCCAAGGTCTCCAGGTTGGACGTCACAGAGCTCAGAATCTTGTCGGGGCTGGGGACAAAAGGCAGGCGGAAATGCCCCGTTTTCAGGGTGGCCATATCCAGCGCCGCCACCAGCAAGACGGCCGCCGTCAGGAGCCAGGACAAATACAGCATTTTGGCCCGCAGCTTCGGCAGCAAAAAGGCAGCCAGACCAAAAATCATATATATTCCCAGGCAGGTTTTTAAGAAGGCGGGATAGGTCACGGATTGGTAGCCCTTGGGATAGACATTGGGCAGGGTCAGATGCAGGATCAAGGCCGCCAGAAGCGCTCCGGCCGGGGCGAGCATCTGGAGAATCTGCGGCAAACTTGCCGTACGTTTTACCTCTGCCTGCTTTGCTTTTGGCAAACGATAGTTTCTATCACTCTCTGTTATAGCCACTGGATTTGATCAGCTCCTTCCCAATTAAAATTTGCAGTGGCGCTCCTTTTGCTTCAACCTAAATTTCCGCCAAGTTATCTATATTAACAAGTTATTTACATTAATTAATAACCCGAAGAGCTTTCTGCAGCGGCTCAAAATTTTTCACACCTGAATTCTGCCTGGAACCAGGCTTGTTTGCTTCACGAAAATGGGAATTTCTTTGACAGAACATCCCTTTGGCATTTTTTTGCTTGCGGAGACTTACCAAATACTTATACAACCCGTTCACCTCCCGGCAATTATACAAAGCATGCCTTGCTTTATTATCCTACGATTGTCCCATATCTGTAGGTGGGATTAGGGCGTCCCGGTTTCAGGCATTTTAGAACAGCGATAGTGGCGGTGATCTTATCTGCCTGGACCTTAGCAATCTCTTCTTTCACAATCTCCTCCAGCAGATCCGGCTCCATCTGGACCCGGGCGTTCAAGGTCAGTTGAGCCTTCCGGCCGGTGCCGGCGGATTCACGGATATCCAGGGAATCTTTCGCGCCGGTGATATTGCCGATGACATAGCCTTGGTCCGTGGCAATCAGCAATTTCACATGGCCGATGGCCGCATTGAGGCTGCCAAAGCGGCTGCGCAGGGAATTCAGCAGGTTCCTGCCCAAAGTATCCCAATCTGCCCCTTGGCTTTGCAGCTCAATGGTGGCATTCAACCAACCCAAAACCGCTTCTCCTTCTGCGTAAGTATCGTAATCCACTTCCGCCAGATGGGTCCCGGCTCCGCTGCGCTGCTGGGCCTCATGGAGCCAGGCTGCCAGGCCCTCTCCGGTTTTGGCGCTGATGGCGTATACGGAAGCCAGCGGCCACTCCTCTGCCGTGCGCTTCTTCAGGATCTCCACCGCCAGTGGGGTTAACAAGTCCGTCTTGTTGATAACAATCAAATCCGCTTCCTCAAGTTGTTTGCGCAGAATATAAGCGGCACTGGGATGAAGTCCTGCCGTCCTGCCGTCCAGAATATCCGTCAGCTGCCGTGGGTCCACCAGTACAGAAAGGGGGGCAACACTGAGTTTATCCGCAAATTTTTCTTTTAACGGCTGCAGAATAGTTGCCGAAAGATCAGTGCAGCTGCCCACCGGCTCGGCAATAATAATGTCGGCAGGTTTATGGGCATTGACATGGTCAATCGCTTCCATAAAGCCTGGAAAGTTGCAGCAGAAGCAGCTGCCGCTCACCTCGGACACTTCAGTGCCGGTTTGCTCCAGATAAACGGTATCCACCAGTTCGGAAGCCTGATCATTGGTAATAAGCCCGACCTTTCTGCCCGTTTGACTGAGCCGGCGGGCTGCCTCGCCGAGCAGTGTTGTTTTTCCCACACCTAAAAATCCGCCGACTAAAATAAGCTTGGTTTTCATACGCATCCTTCTTTCCGTTTATACTTGTCATCTTATGCTTGTCATTCTTTTCACGATTCAAGATAATTTTGATAATGCCGATTTGTTATCCAGTTAAGTTACTGACTCCTTATCCAATTGAACTAATTGAGGCTGGGGCTTACCCTCTCCGCTAATTCTTCTTCACAGCATTGGCTTTCGGTCTTTCTCATCAAAGGTTCCAATACCCAGGTAAAGAGGAGTCCGGCTGCCAGCCCGCCAAGCACAGGTGCCAGAATATAGACAAAGAAAAACCCGCCGGATTGATCAGGAAAAGCAGCCGCACCCCAGCCGAAAATCCACGCCACAAGACGGGGCCCGAAATCCCGGGCCGGGTTCAAGCCGGCCTGAGTCAAAGGAGCGATCAGGCAAAGAACTGAGGTTACCGTCAAACCGATAAACAGCGGAGCTAAATTGTTGTCCGGTCTCCCCAGGTTGCATCCTTCCGTCAGGGAAAAGATCATCAAGACCAGTAAAAATGTACCGACAATTTCAGCACCGATGGCCAGGGGCATGGAGACAACCGCAGTGCTCCCGGGCAGTTGATAATATTCTCCGAACATTTTGGCTATCGACATGGACTCAGGTGTACCGCGGACAATTTGCTGGGCGCTTTCCAAAGCAACGATGGAAGGATTAAAAAGGACATAGATAAGCAGCCCGGCGCAAAAAGCGCCTAAAAATTGACCCATCAGATAGACAGGCAGTTTCTTGACCGTCATTCTTTTCGTGGCCACCATGGCCAGGGTGACTGCAGGGTTGAGGTGTGCGCAGGATAAATGACGGGTGGCATAAATAGCTAAGCTGACGCCGATCCCCCAGATGATCCCGATTTGCAATAAACCGGTATGAGAATTAAATAAGACCGATACGGCTACCGAGCCACACCCGAACAGGACCAATAGAAAGGTACCCAATAGTTCACCGAGAAAATCACGTTGATATTTCATTGGCAAAACTCCCTCGTTGTTATTTATGGTTATAGACAAATGACCATAGACCATTAACCAAGCGGCATCCATGTTCTATCAGCAGCAGCAACCACCTCCCGAACCGCCATAATGATAAGTAGGAGCGGTCACCACCACATCCGTCCGCTCTAACCGCCGAAAGTAAGCGGCTGTTTTCTGACACACGGGGTGGGGAATATCCCTCGGTACAATGCTGCCTTCATCATCCCATAGCCGCTCTTTGCCGAAATAGATGATTGTTTCCCCGGCAAAAATACGGGCCCCTCCCTCAGGCACCGGTTGCTTATAGGCAACCAATTCCAGGGATTCCAGCAGGATATTTTCGGTTAAGGAATAGCGCTCTTTATCTAAAAGCCGGTAAGGCCTGCGGGCTCTGATTTCAATAGTGCCAAATCCTGCCCCGCTGATTTGCTGCAGATAGTCCTCATAGCTCAAGGCTCCGGACAAGCACATGGCCCTGAGGCGTTCATTCTGCCGCAAGTGCTCCGGTATGGGCTGGGAGGCAATCGGGTCGGATATATAAAGCCGCCCCCCCGGCTTTAAAACCCTGTGCATTTCCAGAAGAGCCCGGTTCAAGTCTTCTCCTTCAAAAATATTAAAGAGGCAGTTTTGGGCAGCCACATCCACACTTTCATCCGCCACAGGCAGATCAAGGGCATCCCCTTCCCGCAAGTCAATAAAAGCGGATTGAAACCAGCTGTTGGCTTCCTCGGCAAGCTTAAAGTTAGAACGGGCTTTGGCCAACATTTCCGGCACCCGGTCCACAGCAATGACCGAGGCGGCCCGGCGGGTAAAGTAAGCAAATTCCAGAGCTTCCAGACCACCGCCCACACCGACGTAGAGAATGGTGTCCTGAGGCTTAAGCTCCCCCAAGTGAACCGTGGTGCCGCAGCCATAATTCATCTCACTCATGGCCGTCGGCACAGTCAGCCCGGGAAGATAACGGCTGGGTTGTGAGATGCAGCATAGGGAGGCCTGGGGTGTCAATGCCGCCTCTTTGTATAACTCGTGAGTGATCTTTAAGTAACTCATGATTTTCCTGCCTTCTTTCTTTGTCTCATTTCAGTGCATCACAGTGGGATACAGCGCATCAAAACTGTACACCGGCTCCGGGGAATCCTGCCCAGGAGTTTGTCCACTAACTCAGTAAATTGTTGTCACGATTCTCTCTGCTCAGGCTGACTCTGCGGTCAAAGACCTGATCCACCAATCTTACGGTTCGTTCCGTATTATCCAAGGATGGGAAAATAACATAGGATTTGATAGCGGCTTCGACCTGCTGACGAACGACTTTGGTCAAGAGCTCGGTATTCTTTTCATAGACCCTCTCTGCCAATGCTCTATTGATTAACTTCCGAACCGTATCGGATACGGTCTCTCCCCTTTTCTCGGCAATCCATTTGAGTTGATCCACCATGGCTGCAGGCATTTTTACCGTGACAGATTTAAGTTCTGATCCCATCTTAGATTCCTCCTGATTTTCGTCTTACCGGCTAACTCCTTAATTATCAACTTATTAAAGGATACTTAATGCTTTTTGTCTTACCGGCCCTTTCACACCAGAAACATATGCAAGAAACATGCCAAACGCGGTCAAGTTCACAATCCCTTGTCTATCAGGCTTTTCCAGCCTTTTGCCCCAGGAGCGCCTGGCCTGATTATGTCTCAATATAGCAAAGGTTTTTCATAATGAAACTTCGCCCGGACCGGCAGATGCCGACAGGGCCTGACGCACTACGTTATGAGCAACGTTTTGCATCAGGCCCTTTTCCTTTAGGTATCTATATACTTCATTCAGGTGTCTATACTCTCATCAGGTATCTATACACTCATTTGAATCACTTTGGCCCAATCCGGAGCTGTTCCTTCTCCTGACAACACGACGATAACCCTCATTCCTTGCGGCGGCTGCGGCGGCCAGGATGTATAACCGTCGGTCAGCACGATTCCCACCTGGGGCAGCGGCCTCAGTCTCGATGCACCTTCCAGGCCGGCCCCCATATCTGTTCCACCACCGCCGGCAAGCCGGATTTGCTCCGGACGAAACATCCTGCGGCAGGATTGAACCGTATGATCCACGGCCAGGACCTGAACTCCTTCTTGCTGGCCTAATGCTTTAAGAATGCCGGAAATCTCGGCAAGGGTCCGGGCCAGCATCGAATCGGATATACTGGCGCTGGTGTCCGCTATGATGGCAACCGCCGGCACAGGCCGCCGCAGGGAGGGCAAAATAACCTCTCCCTTGCCAACCTTTCCCTGGCGCCGGGAGGGACGGCTGTAAGAATAATCCGTGGCTCCTGCCGTATCCGCTACAGTGCGGCGGATTGCCGAGGCAAGCTGCTTTTTCCAGTCGATTTTGGGGCGGAGCTTTTCCTCAGCCCACCGTACTAAATGTCCGGGAACCTTTCCCTGACCTCTGGCCTGTTCTTCGATTTGATGGGCCACATCCCGCCGGATCAGCTCTCCCTCCACCGGGCTGATACCGGATGCTGAACCTTTGCCGGGAGGCTCCTCCTCCCAAGGTGCCCTTTGACCTGTAGCACAGGAACCGCAGCGGCCTGAACCAGGCATAGGCCGTTCCTCTTCTTCACAACTTTGACTGTTTTTCTTCATAGGATCCTTCTTCCCCGGATCTTTCTCCCCTTGACCATGCTTCTCATGGGCTCTCTCCGCAGCCTGGGCATCCTGGCCATTCTCATTATGGGAATTGCCTCTGTTATTTTGATCACTCTCCTGCCCGGGTGCATCCGTTTGTTCATTCTCTGGGGAGCCGTCTGCAGATTGCTTTTCCTGACCCGCCAATGCAGTATAGTACTCCTCTGCAAGCAGATTATCCGGCAGGCCGAGGGATTGAGGGGTAACCGGCTGCACAGGAAACTTGACCCCTTCACGGATCAGGTCATCGTTGATTTCCGCATCAGCAGCCAGATTGCTTAATTGGGGATTAAAGTATTTCATTCGCTCCGGATGATCCCGAAGCAGATGACAAATCTCATGGTAAAGAACTCCCCCCATTATTTCCGGGGTCCACTGGGATAAAACTCCAGGATCATAATAGAGCCGCCAATACATATCCACGGCCAGAGTCCCCAAGCCCGGCTTTGCTGCCGGTTGGAGAGCCCATGCTGCCGAAGCCAGATAAGGGCGTTCTTTGATCAGGCGCAGACGGGCTGCCTGCAATTCCTGCGGAAAAGTCACGCCATGAACACCTCCAGGCATTTTAAGGCTTCAATGGTTTCCAGGAGTCCGGAAGAATCACCGGCCCAACAGGCACCTGTTTGCAAGGTATTTTCATCCGCCGTGATTTTCCGGGTTTCTTCCCTCTGCCTGCTCATCTCTTCCCCCAGCCGGGTTGAAGCTTTGTTTAAGCTATAAAAAGGAAGGTACCCCGGAAAAAAGTAAGTATAGCGATAGTTTTTGAGTTTCGGCAGAAAAACCGGGGGATAGTTCTCGATAACCTTTTTCAGAAGAGGGGCAACATCCTCGGCCCCAATGGAAAAGGAGTGAATCCGGCTGTTGGCAATACTGATCCGTGATGAGCAAATGGGCTTATCCTGTTTAAGGGTATAAAGGCGGTATTCTTCCCATCCCTCTTGATTAAGGCAGACTTCTGTCTTCCATAAACCGGGACGTTGACGATGAATTTTTTCAAGTTCTTCAACCCAGCCTTCACCCAGAGTGATTTTAAAAACCACATAGATAAGATAGGCCGGCAGATTTGAACTTGTGCTGTTATAGAAATCCAGTCTTGGCTCATGGCCGGACCCCATGCCCACGACGACCTGGCCATATTTATAAATTTTTGAGGCATTCTCCGCCCAGGGAAGGCTTTTATAATGGATGGCTGGAGGATTCACATCAGGCCCCCTTGCTGCAGCAGCGGGACAAACTCATGAAGCTCTTTTTGGGGCAGAGGAAATTCGGGCCTTCGCGCCGCAGCTAATTTTTTGGCGGCCACCGCTGCCACATCTTTTTTCCCCTGCTCCGCAGCCAGAGCAAGGACGATCCAGGCGGCGGCCCAGCGTTCTTTCGTCAGCCTTCCTGTAGCTGCCGTTATGACTGCGGTCAATATGGCAAAGGACTGATCTCCCCGGTCCGGCAGTTTAAGCCGGGTTGGGTCGGCCAGTATTTCTTCCGGATCCGGCAGATCCAAATCTTTGCGCCAGGCGAGGAATTCCAGGCAGGCACCCTCCCCGATGCAGCCCGCCAAAAGTGCGGCCACCACATCATCATCTGCCGTCACGGAATCTGCTGCCGCCAATAACCGGGCAGCCATGGCCCATGACCTTGGCGACGGCCAGGCACGGCCGGCTTGACTTTCATCATGGGGCACCTGCAGCAGCAAATGAGGTCTGTGCCGGATAAAGGAGGCAAGCAGCCCTTGTTTAGCCGTCACGGCATCTTCCCAGCCTTGAGGGAGCCGGGCTAAATGGCTTATAGACCATCCATGAATCATGCCATCAATCCACCCCTGGGTGTCCAATGACCAATAAAGGTGGCAGAATCGGTTGGCCAGCGGGGGGGACAGATCCCATCCGCCAACCGCCTGTTCCGGCGGATTGGCCGAGGCAACCACGGAAACACTGCCGGGCAAAGTCAAATCGCCCACCGCCCTTTCCAAAACAACCCTCAATAAGGCAGACTGAACAGCCGGTGGGGCTGTGGATAGTTCATCCAGAAAGAGCACTCCTTTCCCGGCTCGTACCAGGCGATGGGCCCAGGCCGGAGGCTCCAGGTGTACGCCTGCTTCACCCACTACAGGCAGGCCGGAAAAATCCGCAGGTTCACGAATGGAGGCGATCACCACTTCCAGCGGCAGCTCAAGAGCCTCCGCAAGAGAAGTTATGGTCGCTGTTTTTCCCACACCGGGAGGACCCCAGGCAAGTATGGGAACCCCGGCCTGCAAAGCAATCGATAAAGCAGGTACTATGGACATTGTCTTGCACCTCATTCATTCTGTAGGTTCATTCTACAAGTTATATTTTGCCAGATACTTTCCGGATTTATAACTTAAAGCAGCCATAATGCCTTATATCCAGCCAATCGAATAGGAGGTCACCCATTAGGTGCTTTGAGCCATCTTTCAATATAAAGTCGTATCCACAGTTCTTTAACATGTCTCTTAACCACTCTCATTAGCAATTCATGGTCTATGTTATCAAATAATCCCTTGATGTCGAGTTCTATGAAAAAATCATATTTCCAACATCTTTGTCTTGCCTGTCCAACCGCATTTATAGCCGCTCTATTAGGACGATATCCATAGGAATTTTCGTGGAATATTGGCTCTACCACTGGCTCAACATACGCTGTTCTTAATCCACTAAGTTGCCTCGTTTAACGAGGCGGTGCGACTACCTGGCGCACAAAAAACACCCTCAATCCATAATGAGGGTGTTTGATACTTTTGGGTTTTGATAGCAAGGCGGATCTGGAAATTAATAGAGTGCAGGTTTAATTGAGGTTGTGCTCAATCCCTATTTCGGTGAAAATATGACTCGGTTGGGTTTCAAGGCCAGATGGGGCGTCAATTCCTCGATGGTTCCGAACTGCATGCATCCTGCCTGGCAGTTGTGGACGCAGCCGGGCAACCGGCCTGAGGCTACACGGGTCTCGCACAGATCACAAAGCTTGGTAGGAAAAGGGATGTAATTCCACTCCCACTGATCAGGATAGACCTCGGTAGGACCGTGTTGCAAAAGCTTGATCCCGTATTTGCCGAAAGGAAGTTCTAATTCCTTCTTGCAGGCCACCTCGCAGGAATGGCAGCCTGTGCAGAATTCATAATCGATTAATAAGGCGTATTTTTCAGTATTCGCGGACATAGCTGAACCCTCCCGTCTTGATCAGTCTTTCCGTGAGATTTTCATCGTTTTCCGGGGTGACTTTGTAAACCTTGCAAAGCTGGGTCTTATAGGGGGCACCGTAAGCGGTCGGACCAAATTGATATTGGGGGATCAAATTATTGGGGTTGCTGTCAAAGGTTCCATACAGAGAAGGTTCTGCGCCTGCTCTTTCCGGATACCACCACCCATGCTCGGCCCGGCACTGCCGCAGATCGAGGGAAGGATTTAGTTTCAGCTTTTGTTTGCATTTGCCGCGCTGGTTTTCCATCCATACCCAGTCACCTTCGGCCAGGCCGTATTTTGCGGCGGTATCGGGATGAAGCTCGCACAGCGGCCAGGGGTGGAACTCTCTCATGGTCGGCTGATTGCGTCCTTCGGAATGGAAGAATTCATAGGAGCGGTGGCCTGCAGTGAAGATCAGTGGATACTGTTCGAATAACTGCGGCGTGCTGTAAGGGCTTTCCGGCGGTTCCTCGTGAGCAGGCAGCGGGTCGAATTTGCCCCAGGCGGCGTAAGCTGTCACATAGAATTCATATCTGCCGGTTGGCGTATTGAATCCGGGCTGGCCATCGGCTCTTAACAGGCCTTTTTTGTATTTATAGTAGGTGGCGTTCCAATCGTCATACACGTAACCCAGGTTGGGACCATTAACGACATCGTCGAAGGTCAGATCACCCTCGCTGGGCTCTGCCCACTGTCTCAGGTAAGCGTTGACAAAGTCGATGTCGGTTTTGATGTTTTTGAATCCGCCTTCGGGATCGAGCACATGACCCAGCTCGGCAGTGATTTGGTCGTCGCTTTTGGCGTCATAGTATTGAGTGAATTTGCTTTCGATCTTGAGCGGGACAAAGTTATGACTGGCGGCATTGCGTTCAGCGCTCATGGCAATCGGCAGAACGAGATCGGCGCAGGCGATATTGGTAGGCGTCATGTAGTAATCCAAGCTCATAACGAAGTCGACTTTCTTCAGCGCTTCTCTGACTCTGGGAGCTTCAGCCGCCATGTTTGATATGGGGTTGGTTCCGAATAGGACGATCATTTTTATTGCATAGGGGTCGCCGGTTTCGATGGCCCTTAAGATGGCGTCAGGCTGGGCGGTTGCGCCCTGATGGCCGACGGTAAAGGGCGAAACATTGGCACCCAGGCGTTTGTTTTCCAGATCTTCTTTAGGAACATACTCGATAAGGGAATTCATTTGGGAATCCAGAGCATTGGTGTGGCGAATTAATAGGTCGCCGCCGGGCACGTCCAGATTACCAGTTAAGGCTCTCAGGTGATGAACCGCATGGCTGGCCGCCATTCCGTTCTTACACTGGTCGAGCGGCAGTCCCCATTCGATGCTGGCCGGTTTGGCTTTGCCATACAGGCGGGCCGCTTCGATGATTTTTTCTTTGGGACACCAGCAGATGTCGGCTACTTTTTCCACCGGGTATTCGGCACAGCGCGCGGCAAATTCCTCAAAACCATAGGACCACAAGTCGCAGAACTCTTTATCATATAATCCTTCCTGGATAATGATATTGGCCATACCCAGAGCCAGCGCGGTATCGGTGCCGGGGCGGATTCTCAGCCAGACGTCGGCACGGGAAGCCAGCCAGGTCAGACTGGGATCAATCACGATCAGCTTGGTGCCCTGTTTCATCAGGTCAACGATCCAGTGACCCAGCGTACCGTCGGCATTGCAGGCCAGGCCGTTCTTGGCCCAGTTGACGATGACTTCCGGCACTTCAAACTCGGGGTGCTCGTAGCCGACCGGATGCTGGGCAGCGGTATCGATAATTGTTCTGGCGCCGCAGGCTTTGGCAGCAGCCAGCATCCGGGGAATATAGCAGCAGGAGCCGCTGAGGAAAGCCAGGGAAATATTTGGGGAGTGGAACCCTCCATAATTCAAAGCAGAGGACTGGATACAGATATTACGACCGGTACCGTTGATGGTCGCAATGCTCTCCGCGCCAAATTCCTTGGTATATTGGCTTGATTTTTCCTTTACGAGGGCGTAGGCTTCATCCCAGGAGATACGTTCCCATTTATTTTCGCCCCGTTCGCCAACTCTTTTCATCGGGTATTTCAGGCGCTCGGGATGATACATGATTTCCGGCAGATTCAGACAGCGCATACAGGTTTTTCCCCGGTTAAACGGATGGGTGTGGTCGCCCTCCACTTTGGCTACTTTGCCGTCTTTGAGGTAATAGAGTATGCCACAGGAGTTGTGACAGCCCGGAGCGGTAAACTGCTGATCGCGTACAACAGTGTATCCGTCTTCCTTCCAGGTTTTTACTCTTTTCCCGTAAACATTTTCGTTCCGCATATAAACTTCGTTGTTGGTCGGTGGTTTTTGGTATTTCATTCAGACACTCCTTCCTAAAATCAGTCTTTCTTCCAAAATTTCTGACCGATTTGCACCTCCCTTCATTAAGTTTTCAACGGGAATCTTGAAATGGTTTGCAGGACTCTAGACCCTTATCGTGGATAAAGCTGCTAAGTTTTGAGCATTAGTGCCAACATCCGTAACTGCGGCCGTTATTTCTTCAGTGGCGGCCGCTTGGTTTTCGGCAATGCTGCCAATAGCGTTAATTTCTGCGATGATCTCTTCAATAGAGTCCTTCATCTGAGTAAGAATTTGGGTCACCGTTTTGGCAGAAACGTTGCTTTGCATGGCAAGCTTTCTCATTTCTTCGGCAACTACTGCAAACCCTCTTCCATGTTCTCCTGCCCGGGCAGCCTCTATGGAGGCATTTAAACCAAGCAGGTTGGAATACGAAGATATATCGGAAATAGCGCTTATTACGGTATCAATTTCTTTAATTTTAATTGCCGATTCATTTGCTAACTTGACCGCGGTATTGATTTTTAGGGAAAGGCCCTGGGAACCGGCAGCGACTTCTTGTAAGCCGGCATCGACTTGTTGAAGCGTAGCAGCCAAACCGTGTGATATCTCTTCAATTTTATGTTCTCTTTCCAGGCTCTTGCCAATTCCGACGCATCCGATTATTTCTCCATTGGCCCCTTCAATCGGATAGGCGATTGATAAGAAGGGAAATCCCATCTCATGCTTGGGCACGATAGTGACTTTCCGCTTCCGTGCTTTCATAGCTTGCAACAGATGGTTATCCGGCAATAATTCTGTTTTGGCATGAGGGTCTTTTCCCTTTATGGCCATTTTATTCCCGGGAAAATAACGATAGCTATGTGTTTTGTTGGTGATGGTGGCCATCATATCCTCGTTCAGCAAATCTTTTAAATGAATCAATACCTCTTCATAATTTTCCAGTATTTCCTCATCGCTTTTCTCGCAGTAATCCAATGAACTGATCTCCTTTTCAGAGTATTTGGCTCATACCCGGACACTGTACCGATTGACTTTCCAAAATGCGTATTTTGTCGGGATTAATGCCTGTTGGGATCAAATTCTTAATTAGTGCATTAAATATACCAGGCGAAAGTTGGACTGAATTGAAGAAATTCCCACTCGAAATATTGTGTCATAATGATGCCGTGTCAATTTGACGCATCTAAAATTCCAGAGAAATTCAGATGAAGAGGGGCTATCTCCAAAAGATACATATCATTAGGAGATAGCCTTGCAACCGACGGGATTTTCAATCTTATCGAAAAATTGTCCGGAACGATCGGCAGATTGAGCTTTGATATGAAAACGCTTATTTGGGAGCAAACAGGAGCATTTTCGGTTTATCCTTCATCAAAGCGGCAAGCTCTTCGACAGGGCCGTAGCGCATTACCAGAGCCTGGCAATGATGTACACAGGTTGGCAGCTTTCCGGCCGCCACGCGGTCTTCACATAGATTGCAGAGAGTGGTGGGCACAGGGATAAAGGTATACTCCCACTGATTATCATCAATTTGCCAGGGGCCAATCTGGGAAACCTGAATGCCCCACTTTCCTTTTGGCAATCCCAGTTCTGTCTTGCATGCCATTTCACAAGTATGGCATCCCGTGCAGAATTCGTAATCAATTAATATTCCATTGCGTGACATACGCTATTCCTCCTCGTCCTTGTAGATAAATTTGATCATTTTAAAGTTAAGCCTTATAGACTTTACAAATCTGGTTTTTATAGGGCGCACCGTAAGAAGTCGGACCATAATCAAACTGTGTGGTCAAACAATTTGCATTGGACTCAAACACGCCGTAAAGGCTGGGTTCCGCTGCTTCTCTTTCCGGGAACCACCAGCCGTGCTCAGCGTTCACCACGCCCTTGAGCATGCCGGGATGGAGTCTCGCCTTTAGTTTGGCCTTGCCATGTTTGTTTTCCAGATACACCCAATCTCCGTCTTTGATGCCTAAAGCCGCAGCGTCTTCCGGGTTGATTTCCGTGATCGGATCGGGATGGAATTCCCGCATGGACTCCAGCTGACGATGTTCGGAGTGGAAGAATTCATAACATCTTTGTCCGGTGGTGAGAACAAACGGATAGTCTTTCATCAGTTCAGGCGTGGAAACCGGGCTCTCGGTAGGCTCCGCCCAATACGTTACAGCGGGAAGATCAAAATCTTCAAACATGGTCGCTTTGAGTTCGATTCTTCCGGTGGGCGTATTGAAACCGGGCTGTCCATCGGGACGCAGTAAACCGTTTTCATATTTGCGATAGTGAACTTCGGTATAATAGCCGGAAGGGCCCAGTTTTTTCAGTTCATCAAAAGTTCCTTTATAGGTAGCGCTCTGCAAATCCGTCAGAACATAATTGAGAAGCTCCGGGACATCAGCCCAGGGTGCATCCTCCGGGTTGAGGCGTTTCACGAGGTCCAGCGCGATTTCCTCATCGGATTTGACATCCCCGCCGTCAATAACTTTGGTAATTGTGCGCAGAGGATTCCACCAGCCGCGCAGGCCCCAACGTTCCGGACTCATGGCCACGGGGAGAAAAATGTCGGCACAGGCTACGGCAGTCGGCGTCATGAACAAGTCGGCCACCACAATGAAATCAACGGATTTCATGGCGTCATAAACTCTTTTCGCTTCGGCGCCCATATTGGCGAAGGTATTCGTGCTCATGATATGCAGCATTCTGACCGGGTAAGGTTTCCCGGTTTCGATAGCGGCCAGCATGGAGTCGGTCATATGCTGATTGATAAAACCATATTTACGGATGGGGAATTCATCGCCGAAGCGGTCTTTGGAAATATCAGGACTGACGTTGTGCATCATAGCGGCTCTGACATCGGATTGGATATAGCCGGTGTCCACCAGGACGCTGCTTCCCGGAATGTCGATGTTGCCGCTGAGCGCCATGATGGAAACGATAGCCTGGGAGGTAGCGACGCCGTGCTTGGCCTGGTCAATGGGCACGCCCCACTGCATGGCCCAGGGTTTGGTGGTGCCCAGCTTTTTCGCAATATCTATAATCTTTTCCTCGGAAGTCCAGGCAATCTCGGCTGCTCTGGCCGGGGTCATATCTTTGACCGCTTCCTTAAGCTCTTCAAAACCATAGCACCATTTGTCCACAAACTCACGATCATAGACACCTTCATTGATCATATAATTCAGTATACCCATCGCCACGGCGCAGTCGGTGCCGGGACGGATTTGCAGCCAAACCTCCGACTTGGCGGCGAGCCAGGTCAGACGGGGGTCAACCGTAATCAGCTTGCTTCCCAGCTTCATGGCGTCGACGACCCAGTGGCCAAAGAAGCCGTCGGAATTGCTCATGATCGGGTTACAGCCCCAGAGAACAATATATTTCGGCGGTTCCCATTCCGGATGATCATATTGTTGTTCAAAAAGCTGGCCAAGGTCGGCGATAAAAGAACCGCCCAAGAAGGTGTGCATAGCCATTAAACGGGGTGCATAGCAGGAGTCACCGCTTAGGAATCCGCCGCCGATATTGGGGCTCTTATATCCTACCAGGCTCAAAACCGGGGACTGCCAGGTTGCATTGCGTCCGGTACCGAAGCAAGTCACAATAGATTTGGGCGTATATTCTTCCCAGATCTTTCTGACCTTGCTCTCAATGATGTCGTAAGCTTCATCCCAGGTAATTTGTTCCCACTTATTTTCTCCTCTTTCGCCGACGCGTTTTTGCGGATGGATAATCCGGGTCGGATGATAGGTTGCCTCCGGTACGGCAAAACAGCGCATGCAAAGTCTGCCGTTGTTGATATTGCTGTTGGGGTCGCCTTCGACTTTGATCAGTTTATTATCTTTGGTATAAAACAGTACTGAGCATCCCTGGTGGCAGCCTGGACCAGACCATTGGCAGGTTCGGGTTACGGTATATTCACCTTCCTGCCACTGCCAGTCCTTCTTATAGACATCCTGGTTGATGGGATTCCTGAGATTCCACATATTGATTTCCTCCTTAATACAATTCCTTAATACAATTCCTTAATACAATTAGTCAAAATTAATGAATAAATGTGCGAATTAATCAGTCACACACAGGGTTAGCGGCCGGGTTCAATCACCTCCTTTTTTGATTACTAGAAACAATAGGGAATTAATGCTCATCTACCAATGTTTGCAAAAAACATGCCAACCATTTCACATAAAATCCGCCTAAACATTTAAAGACTGCTCATAATGTGTTTTTACGGAAATTCCCGCTAAAGAATGCAAAATAACCATAGGCTCAACAGGTTTTTTACGGTATATTTACAGCCGGTTTATTATGTCATTCTGAAGCTTCTCAAATTGGCATAAACGTAATTTGCCAATTTGAGATAAGAAATTGGCTTGATTGCCCGAATCTCCAGTACAAGGCAGGGGGATTTTGCCTCTAAAGGCTGGCACAAATTTTGCACTATTATGTTTTGCGAGCGCAATACAATAAACGCATACCAGTATTTATAACCCCGGAAGCACTGTTATCTTTGTTTTATTGTTTGAGCTTGGAATAATACGGGTTAATGCTTGAAAATATTTAAAAAGAGGTGATCGTTCTACATTCTTCAAATTTATGAATTATTACGCTTATGAATTATTACGCGTCATGTTAGGAAGCTGCTTCCTGTTGGATGAACAGGACAAGCAAAAAGTAAATGAAGGAGGATTAATGGATGGATAATAAGGCAGTGAGTTCAAACAAGCCTACTCATTCAATGACTACAATGACCTTTACCCTTAATGTTCAATATGGAGAGGAAACGAAAGCCTTTACTTTTCAATATGAAGATTTTTTCAAAGCAGTTTTAGCAAAATCATTGGAGGCCTTTGGTATTCCCGAAGCAGATTCCGCCAAATATATCCTGAAATATGATGGAAAGCCTTGCTTCAAATCCGTCAGAATTTACGACTTTGCGGAAATCGTTGATAATTCCACGGTTACGCTTGAACTCAAATAACAACCGATCTGAAAAACAAATGATCGGAACAGCAAAAATAAATAATACGAAAGAAAGAGACGCAACAAACCTTGTTTTGTTGCGTCTCTTTCTTTCGGCACGGGTTTTCTGTTTTATAAAACTTATAGCTGTTTGGAAAAATAATCTTATCTTTTCATTTTACCAAGAAGAGATTGCAGCCGCTGCTGACTTTTGAAGCTGTCTCTTCCCAGGAAAAGGTAACATAGTAAAGCCAGCAGCACAGGAATAACCAATAATAGAAACATTGTGCTGTATCCCGTCGCCTTAGCGATAAAACCACAGGCAATCATCCCAAAGGCTGAACCGATATCCATTCCGCAATAGAATGTGCTGGTAGCTGCGCCGCGTCTGGCAGGAGAGGCTTTGCGCACAGCCATTGTCTGAAAGGCTGGGAGAAGTCCGCCATAGCCTATACCGTAGCAAATGGCTGCAATCATAAAGTGAGAGAAGTCCCGGGCAAAATACAAAACGATCAGCGCTGTGGAGGTTAAAATAATTCCCGGGATTATGGAGTAACTGAAACCTTTCCTGTCGCTTAACAATCCGAAAACCGGTCTGGTAAGCAGAGAGGAAATGGCGTAAAGCGTGAAAAATATACCTATGTTCGATATATTTAAGGAGTCGGCGTATAAGGAAACAAAAGCTATGATCGAAGCGTGGGTGATAATGACAAGCAAGATCATGACAGTAGGCAGATAAGCATTTTTTTCTAAAAAGAAAGATGTTGGCTCATTGGGTCGGGGTGTGATTTTCTGGGGATACTTGACAAACATTGCTGAAAAAGCGCCCAGGCCCGCTATAAAAGCAGAGACGTGAAAAAGGGCGCTGGCACCCCAGGAATGAAAAATAAATAAACCGACGGCAGGAGAAACAGCCATTGAGATCACGGTGGCAAGTCCGTAATAACCCATACCTTCCCCCAGTCTTGAATTAGGAACAAAATCAGTGACCATGGCCCCGACCGCTGTTGTAGACAGACCGAAGCCTAAGCCATGAATCAAGCGAAAAGTAAGGATAAATGGGATAACGGGAAAAAGACTGTAAGCAAATACAGACGAAACGATGATTGCCGCACCCCATAAAAAAATAACTTTTCGTCCTTTGGTATCCACTGCCCGTCCGGCGAAAGGGCGAATGCCAAGAGCCGTAACCGTAAAAACGCCCATAATTAATCCAATAATATCTTCAGTTGCATCCAAGTGCCGGACAAAAAGCGGCAGGGTAGGTAAGAGCATATGGAAACTTAAACAGACGAATTGGTTGGCGAAGAGCGTAAAAAGATAATTTCTGGTCCAGAGACGGGGTTTGGTTACAGTATTTTGAGAGCTTTGTGCAGACATTGGAGATAGTCCTCCTGGTAATAGTTAATCCTTCAAGCGGAAAGCAGGAATGGTTTTGTCGGGTCGTATTACTTGGGCTGAGTCCATTTGGCCCGGCATCTGAATTGAGAACCGCCTTCATTGGAGCGGGTGACCAGTCTGCATGGGAACTCGCACATCATTTTATTATAGACGCAAAAAACCTTTTCCGGCGGTTCAAAGATAAAGCCGCAATCATTACATTTTTCTCCGGCCTTAACGATGAGCTTGCCGCAAGAAGGGCAGGTGAGAGATCGCCATTTCGGCATAGTCGGACAAAGTCCGCAATTGTTGCACCCTCCCAAACACATTCTTAATCACTCCTTTGAGATTGTTTGTGCCGTGATATTGAAAATAATCCTCTATAAAATCAACTAATGTGCAAGAACCATGCCAAAAGGGGCCGTGACTGTAGTCACGGCCCCTTTTCAGATAAATATTTCTGATAAAAATAATTTGGATCACATATTAAGTTCTCTTAAACGGCGATATAAGGTTGACTTGCTGATGTTCAGGATTTTTGCCGCCTTCGTTACACTATTATTCGTTTTTTCTAAAGCCATAATAATGGCATTTAATTCCATTTCCTGTAATGTGGATGAACGACCATAAGCTTCATGGGTTGCAGGTATTTCCATAGCCGGAGGCCGTTTGGGCTTTTCGACTTTATCGGCTCCCAAGATATCTGTCGGCAAATGCCTGGCTTCAATGAGAGAGTTATCCGATAGATTGATACCATAAATAATCGCATTCTCCAGTTGGCGGATATTGCCCGGCCAGCTGTATGAGGTCAACAGATACAGGGCCTCTTCGGACAGAGCTTTTTTTCCGTATCCGTTGCTTCTACAGTAATTCGACAAGAAATACTGGCATAATTTTTCGATATCGCCGCTTCTTGTCCTAAGCGGCGGAATGTGGATGGTCAGAACCGATAAGCGAAAATAAATATCTTCGCGAAACGTTTTCTCCTGCACCATGCGCCGGAGATCTTTATTGGTTGCAGCAATGACGCGGAAATCCACATTTTTTGCTTTTCGTCCACCAATCCGTAAGACCTTCCTGTCTTCCAAAACACGCAGCAGTACCGCCTGAATATCCAGGGGCATGTCGCCTATTTCGTCCAGAAACAAAGTACCCTTGTCGGCCAACTCAATTTTACCGGGGCGGCCGGTGCGATCGGCACCGGTAAACGAACCGCTCTCATAGCCGAATAATTCGCTTTCGATTAACGACCTAGGGATAGCGGCGCAATTCAAGGCGATAAAAGGTCCCTCCGGCCGGTAGTCGTTGTGAATGGATTGCGCAAGCAGCTCTTTGCCGGTGCCGCTTTCTCCCAACAACAAAATATTTGCAGAGGTTTTGGAGAATTTTTTAGCTAAGGATAAAGTCCCTTTAAACGAGGGGCTCTCCCCGATCAGGTCATCAAAATGGAAACTGGCATTGGTTCCGGCTCTTTTCGTAGCGTTCAGATTATACGTTCTGGCATTCTGAAACCTCAGTACCGCCAGTCCCCCATTTTTATTGTCACCCAGAACCACTTTCATGCTGACAATATAGGATTGGGGCGTATTGCCGAAATAGAATATTTCTTCCTTATCGGTAAGATCTTTGCCTTCAGCAACCCAGTCTAACAGTAAACAATTCTTGGACAAATAGCCGGTAATATTCACATTTTCTTGAGAATCGGGTGGTATCTGCAGTATTTTCCGGGCGGTTTCGTTCATTTCTAAAATATTGCCCTGGCAGTCAATTGTGATGATTGCCTCGCCGGTCAAAGACAAAGTAGTCCGCAGCAGATCATGGGTGGTGAGAATTTGCTGATTCGCAGCAGAGAGCTCGCTATTGGCCAGAAGTAATTGCTGATTATTATCCGCTAATTTTTCATAACTCTTATGGAGCTTGAGCTGGGCTTCAATAGCCTTGGTTATGGCTGTAATCAGAGCGAGGGTATGGGTACAGAGAACTTGATACCCTTCCGCCCAGGGGGAGTCATTTAAATGCTGGATCAGAGACAAGGCGGCGATGACTTCGTTGTTCTCGTTAAAAACCGGAGCCGATGAAGCTACAATGTCCTGCAGTTCCCAAAGGTAGTGTTCCGGGCCGAACAGCTGCACCGGTTTTTTGTGCCGTAAGGCAAGCGCATGGGCGCATGTTCCGGTAGTGCTTTCACTGCTGGATAAGGTGAAATGCAAGTCTCTCTTCTCAAGAGGATTCATGAGATACCTATAGCTGTTTTCATTTAGGAGACTGTTGCCTGCGGTATCGATTAAATGCATTTCATAATTGGAGGAGTGAATAAGATTTTTGAACACGTCGAAAAGTGGTTTGGTCACCTCAATGAGAAATGCGCTCTTCTTCACTATTTTTTCGTACTGTTCACGATGCAGATAATGATTAACGGCATTTTTATAAGGATCAACCCCAGCTAGGCGGGATCTTATCCATGATTCCGCCACCATCTTGTCCAGATGCGGACAGGCAAGCGGATCGGCGCCGCTATCGGCGACAAATTGCGCCTTAAAAGCAAGAATGCCTTCCCAGCGTTCTTTAGTCATTACCGGTTTATTCCAAGTCTGATTTGGGGTTCGTTTTAATTTTTTTTTAACGGGAATCATAAACACATTATTCCCCCTTATTTAATAATTCTTTATATTTACTGTTGGTCTGACTACGGTAACAGCTAAAACGATTATAATAAAATTCACAATTATATTATAACAAACAAACATCAAGATTTCTATTAGTTTACAAACATGGCGAAGAACTTTGATTTCATGCAAGTATCTTAGGTGAATATACTTAAAATTAATCGATAAATTTCAAATTAACACGTGTCATTTTGGTTCGTATCATTCTGGCTGTGTTTGCAAAGGCATAGAAAAAAGAGGAAGCAATACATAAACGCATTGCTTCCTCTTTCAAGTTTTAATTTACGTTTTTTAAGCTGATTCCCAAATAACTTAAAAAAGCATTAAGATTCCGGCTTTTTTGGAGGCGCCGGTGGAGCTGAGTCCAAGCCCCCCGCTTGACCGGGAAGAGGCGGCAGGCCTCTCAGTTTTGCCCCGCATTTAACGCAGACAGGCGCGGCTGCGGGATTTACTGCGTTGCATTTCGTGCAGATGTTTTTCATCTTTTCCGCTGTTGCAGGTCTAAAGCACATTCTTACCACTCCTTTCAATAAAATGAATAACATGCTTAGAAAATAATAACAGGGGTTTTGTCTAAGCGAACTGTCAGTTAAAAGTTTATTGCAAGAAATATGCCAGATATTGATCAACCGGAAACAGTCCGGGACCGGAAAACAAAGTGCAAATTAACACGTGCCATTTTGGCTCGCGTCATTTTGACCATAATGTTTGAAGATATACAATAAAGTGCAAGAGGATGTTTGGTAAGGCACCCTCTTTTCAGTATATTTCAAGGTTGATTTATCTATATAAAAAAATTTTAAAAAATTAAGGAGTTGATCTTAGGGAGGCGCCGCCAGGGTTGAGGCAAAGCAATTGAATAAAACAGCATCGTGAATACCGGACATCGGGACAAAAGATTACTTTGGCATTGTCTTTGCATGTAAGTTAATTTAGAAACCTGATTTTGGGATCAAAACTAGGAAAGGAAAAAGGTGTTCATTATGATCAAAAATAGTACCGGATTTTTGTAGCGTAAATTCTTTCATTTAATCCCCACGATCATCAGAACAAAGCGTGCAAATCATGTTGGATTCATCTGATTTATTGATTAGGAGGTCAAGTTTATGAATGAGTTTATAGCGATCTTCAAAGAAAAAGGTAAGGTATTGTTACCGATTCTCTTATTTATTGTTTTCCAAAGTGCATTTAATGCCTTTTCTCCAGTCTTAAAAGGAATTTCCGCGGAATTCCCCGAAGTGTCCGTTACCCTTATTCAAATGGTCATCACGCTGCCTTCCTTATTATCGTTGCCCATGCAACTTTTAAGCGGTGTTTTTTCTACTTACCTCCGCAAGAAAACCTTGGTTCAGATTGCGCTTTGTTTCATGCTTATCGGCGGGCTAGCACCGATTTTGGTTCATAGCAGTATTTATGCCATATTTGTCAGCTGTGGGTTGATCGGGCTGGGACAAGGATTGCTGATATCGGTCTCCGCGGCATTGATTACCGAGCATTTTGACGGGAATCAGCGTGGCACCGTATTTGGCTTCAAACAAGTCGCCAGCAGCGCAGGCATAATGTTCCTGACTCTTTGTATTGGTTATTTAGCAATGAGTGCCTGGTACAACGCTTATTGGGTCTACCTTTTGGTCATACCGGTATTAATTGTGGTGACAATGTATCTTCCTAAAGGCGAGCTGGATGCCAAACTTTTGGGTAAAGGCGTAGGAGCCAGCACTGTTAAGGCTATTTTGAATCCTTCCTTTTTCTATATGTGTTTCATGCTCTTTTTCATGGGTGCCTTATTATTCACATTTTACACCAATATCTCTATGATGGTGGTAGAGAAAGGATTGGGGGAAGCTTCCGCGGTAGGTCAGGTTACCGCCCTCAATTCATTTATGACCATAGGTGTCGGTTTAATTATTGGCCTTGTGCTTAGAGCAGCGAAAAAATATTTGATGGTTGTAGCCATGGTCGTCCTAAGTATTGCTTTTTTCATTCTTTTTTCAGCAAATACCTTTGCGGTTGTTTGCTACGGCGGTATTGCGTTTGGTATAGGCGCAGGTTTGCAGCAGGCCAGTACGCTATATTTTTTGTCGGAAGCCGTTCCCAAGTCGTCCAGTACGTTAGGGATTGGCCTTGGAATGGCCTTTATCAGCTTTGGAGTTAATTTTTCACCTCTGATGGTTAACACCCTCAAAGGCGTCATTTTTAATATGCCGAATGCTTCCGGCAGTATGCTGGTAGCCGCCTGTGGGTACATCGTTCTGATGATTATTGATATTATCCGGGAAACATTTTTTAACAAAGATTCTAAGATTGGGTATCCTGCGTCTAAAGCAATTTAATAACTCAAAAATGCTGTGAGGCATGTTCGGGAAAATCCTCCTTTGCCAGCCCGTTTTCCGGTGAGGCTTAGGCAAAGGAGGATACTATCCGAATCTGCGACTCGAAGTGGGTTCAGCTGTAACTCATATGGGAACGAGGTGAACGTTCTATCGGACAAGGATAATGGCGGACAGCATGACTGTTTAGTTAAAGAAAAGCGAAAGGCCTGATGACAATGACAGGATCAGATCAAAGTGCTCCAACCTATTTTGACGATATGAAGCTCACTTCTTCTCATAAGAGAATGTTATGGTTGGCAGCAATATGTTACATGTTTGACCAGATGGACGTAGGTACCTTTGCTTATGCAGCACCGGTATTGGTTAAAACCTGGGGACTTACGATGGAACAAATTGCTCAAGTAAATTCCTACGGTTTTGTGGGAATGTTTTTGGGAGCTATTTTTGGCGGCTGGATTGCGGACAAGATAGGACGAAAGAAAACGATCATCTTATGCGTTGCCATATTTTCACTCGGATCCCTGGGAAACGCTCTGGCATTCAATTTTCATACATTAGCGATCACCCGTTTTTTTACCGGCCTGGGTGTTATCGGTATGTTGGTCGTGGCGATGGTTTATATAGCGGAAATGATGCCAAGCGAGCATAGGGGAAGATATCAAGCCCTAACCATGGCCTGTGGAACGATCGCCATCCCTGTGGGTGCGGCATTTGCCCGGTGGGTTGTTCCGCTGAGTACTGAAAGCTGGCGTTATATTTTCGTCCTGGGCGGCACCAGTATTTTATTATTGCCGTTTTGTTTCATTGTTTTTAAAGAGTCCCCGCGTTGGCTGGTGTCCAAAGGACGGATAACGGAAGCAGAAAAAGTTATTCGCGAAATTACCGGGCGAGAGGTTGATTTAAGTTCGGAAGTCCCGGAGAAAATTAAAAAAAGCAGCAGTCTATCCACCTTAAAACTAATACTCAGTAAGGAATATCTTAAGCGGACCATTATACTTGTTATTATCACGGATGGAGTAGTATTGGGGGCCCAGATGTTAGGCGGTTTTTATCCTGCTATCCTGCAGGAATATGCTGGGTTTCAGTTAACATTGGTGTTGTCGATCATGGCCTTATCCTGGTGGGGAATACCTTTTGGCGATCTGTCCGCTTCTTTGGTTTCCGATAAGGGCGGTCGCAAGGGGCCTTTGGCTTTATTTTCAATTATTAATGGGATGACCTTTGTCGTATGCGGCTTTTTTCCAACACCGGCAGTCATTATCGCAGCGGTATTTTTAAGCAGGGTCTTTGGCGGCGGCTCGGTGTCTATCCTTTATACTTATCTGGCTGAATCCTATCCTACCCACATCAGAAGCACCGCCGTAGGGTTAATTATGGGACAAGTCCGCATCCTGTCCGCCGTCATTGTGCTTATCGTCCCGCCGATCTTGGCGACATATGGCTGGTTGGGGGTTCACTTGGTCAATGCAGGAATAATAATCGTCACAGCAATCGTCGCTTTGATATTTGGACAGAAAACAAGCAAAAGAACCTTGGAGGAAATAAACAAGGCGCCGGGATAAACAGCAGGCATGCAACCAACTTTATCTGCATTCCCGTTGTATCTGATAGTTAAAAAAATAATTTTTAGGAGGTTTTATTTTATGAGTATTCCAAAATTTGACCCCAGTGAACTTAAAGTCATTGCTGAAATCCCCAATCGTTTTGGATACCAGCCCATCCCCATCTACAATTTTCCTGTCACAGGCAAGGAAGCGATCAAAGCTTTGTTTGAAAGAAAACCGATTTGGCAGGTTATGCTGAACATGGGAGTGGAAGCGGCGCCATTTACGCCGCCTATCCACCCGGATTACGTAGCCAGAGCGCTGGTCATCGATGGAACATTTGTTCCTGGGGTGACCAATACGACAGGCGGCAAGGATCTTTTCGGCATTGAGTGGGAATACGTGCCTTCGGCGAGAGGCTCCATGGTCCGGCCCGGCAAGCCGTTTATTGAAGATGCCAATGAGCTTAAGGATAAGGTCATTTGGCCTGATATCGCCAAATGGGATTGGACGGGCTGTCAAAAGGCCAATGAAACGTACTTAAATAAGACGAATGCCATCCACGGTATGCTTTTGAACGGCTGGTTCGAACGCCTGATTGCTTTTATGGATTTTGAAGGCGCGGTGCTGGCCATCAGTGATGAGGACCAGCAGGACGCTGTTAAGGAATTTTTTGACAAGCTCACAAACTTATATATTGAAATTTGTGATAAACAGCTTAAACATTTTCCTCAGATTGACTATTTTGTAATCCATGATGACTGGGGTTCGCAGAAAGATACCTTCTTTTCTCCGGCAACCGTTAGGGAAATGATTGTTCCTTATATGAGAAGGCTGACTGATTTCCTTCATTTTAAGGGCAGATACTGCGACCTGCACAGCTGCGGCAATCTGATCAAACAGGTTCCCAATATGATCGAGGCGGGCTTTGACTCCTGGAATCCGCAGTTAATGAACGATATTGGAAAAATCTATGAACTGTACGGGGATAAAATCATTATCGCCACCGCGCCTGACGATTTGTTTGATCCGGAGACAGCTTCGGAAGAAGAGCAAAGAGCTTCGGCCAAAGCATACGCGGAAAAATACTGCAATCCGAATAAACCCACTACGTTCAGTCAGTACGCCCAGGCGGACCTTAAGATCATGACGACTGCCTTCAGAGAAGAGCTTTATAAGCAGTCCCGTCTTCTATATGGCGTCTAACAGCTTTGGAAAAATAATTTTAGGAGGAAATTCATGATTATCATTGGCGAAAAAATCAACGGCGCTATTCCTTCCGTCGCGAGAGCCATTGCGGAAAGGAATTCTGACTTCATTCGCAACCTGGCAAAGATTCAAGCCGATGCCGGCGCAAACTTCATCGATGTCTGTGCCTCCACCGATGTTAATATCGAAGTGGAGACTTTAAGATGGCTGATTGATCTGGTGCAGGAAGTGACCGATACCCCGATCTGCATCGACAGCCCCCATGTACAGGCGATCGTCGAGGCTATTCCGTTCTGCAAGCGCCCTGGTCTGATTAATTCCGTATCGGGAGAAGGAGATAAAATCGATGTAATCTTCCCGCTCATTGCCGATACCAAATGGGAAGTAGCAGCGCTATTATGCGATGACAGCGGCATTTCCAAAACCGCGGAGAAACGGCTCGAAGTCTTTTCCCACATCATGAAAAGGGCCGGAGAATTTAATATCGCGCCGTCCCGCCTGCACATCGACCCCCTGGTGGAAATGCTCTGCACCTCGGAAGACGGCATCAACATGATTGTCGGCGTCATGAAGGAAATTAAACGCCAGTATCCGTCTGTTCATATCACCGGCGGCTGCAGTAACGTTTCTTTCAATCTGCCGGTCCGTAAACTGGTTAATCAGGCCTTCCTGGTCCTGGCCATGAATGCGGGTATGGACAGCGGCATTATCGACCCGACCAATCAGGATTTAGCCGGCATGATCTTCGCGACCGAAGCCCTCCTGGGACAGGATGAATACTGCATGGAATACATCAGTGCCTTCCGTGACGGAAGATTCGGCCAGAAAAAATAACTTATCTGATTTCATTAAGGAGGAATTTTAAAAATGGCGAAAATAGAAGAAGTCAAAGCAATGGTAGAGGCCGGAAAAATGAGACAAGTTCCCGTTCTGGTTCAGGAAGCGCTCGCTGAAGGAAGTGCGGCTCAGGATATTCTGCAAGCCATGGTTGATTCGATGAGTGTTGTTGGAGACAAATTTTCCGCCGGAGAAATTTATGTTCCGGAAATGCTGATGTCCGCTAAAGCCATGGCTAAAGGCGTCGATGTTTTGAAACCGCTCATGGCAAACGGCAGCGGCAGTTCCTTAGGCACCTGCATCATCGGAACTGTCGCCGGTGACCTGCACGATATCGGCAAAAACCTTGTTTCTATGATGATGGAAAGCGCCGGGTTTGCAATAGTGGATCTGGGTGTCGATGTGCCGGCAACGAAATGGATTGAAGCAATTAAAGATCATAAGAACGTCACCTTAGTGGCTTGTTCGGGGCTTTTGACCACCACGATGCCGGCGTTGAAAGAAGCTGTCCAGACCATCAAAGGAAGCGGACTTACAGGATTCAAAGTGATTGTCGGCGGTGCTCCTGTTAGCCAGCAGTTCGCTGATGAAATTGGTGCTGATGGATTTGCCCCGGATGCCGGCAGTGCCGCGGTCAAAGCGAAAGAACTCGTATCTTGACAGTGAGAGAAGGACTATTTACTATTTTGAAGCAGCAGTAACATCGGATAGTTGTCTAAAAATCCGCACCCATAAACAAGCAAAAAAGGGCCGTTGTTCACGAACTGGTTAGTTCGTAAGCAACGGCCCCTGGTTTCTCCTCCTGCCTGCCGGAGACATCATCCCTGAAGCCTCCCCATCTAATTCAATTGGCCTGTCGCCGCTTTCACCGTGGCTGCCGTTATCAGGCCATTTTATTACCTTCCCTGATCACAGCATGTTCCAATAGATAGTGGAATGCTTTTTCCGCTTTAAGATCATACTCTACTTTATTGACAAGAGGCCCCAGATTTTGTCTGGCATTCTCCGGCGCCATATTAATACTGAGGGCAAATTTCTCACAGCCTTGGTTGAGCTCTTCTTCGCTGACGGTATAGCCCTTTTCTTTAATGACCTTATCCAGGATATAGTCTGCTTTCAGAGAATTCTCGGCATCTTGCCAAACTTCTCTTTTGAAGTCTTCGCTTTTTCTATTCATCAGCTGGAGATAAAGATCCAAGGTTCCCCCTTCAGCCTCCAACTGGCCGGAGAATTGTTCCAGCATGCTCATGGCCCGTTGCATGATCAGGGACTCCGGGATCTTGACTTGGCATCTCTTAAAGAGCTCACTCAAAATGGCATTATTGCGCTGCATTTGTACCCGTTGGGCTGCAGCTTCCTCAAGATTTTTCTTAATTTCAGCGCGGAATTCTTCCATTGTGCTCACGTTGCCCACCGTTTGAGCAAAGGCGTCATCCAAGGGCAGCATCTCGATTCTCTCCACCTTTTTCACTGTGACGTTAAAACAGGCCGTTTTGCCCGCAATCTGAGGCTGCAGATGATCCTGAGGAAAAACTTGTTCGATAGTAAGGATATCTCCCTTTCGGGCACCCTTAAGCTGGAGTTCGAAGCCCATGGTGTCCGGGCTGTCGTCAAGCAGGGCTTTGTAATCCACGACCGGTTCAAATTTTGTACCATCCAATTCACAATCATAGTCTACGGTAACTGTATCACCCTTTTCAGCCGGCTCCATCTCTTTATCGGTAATCTTTTTATTCTTGTACTGAAGTTCCTCCAAAGACTTTTCAATATCGGCTTTCTTTACTTCCCTGGCCTTCGGCATGACAACCTCTATTCCTTCAAGTTGTCCCAAGGTCACTTCCGGTACGACGGGTACACTGGCTTTTACACTTAATTCTTGCCCTTTTTCGATCTCTCCTACTTCAATATCCGGATCCCCAATCGTATCGAGAGCCAGACCCTCCACTGCTTTCTTATATTCATCAGCCATGATCAAGTCCAGAGCTTCCTGGTAAAAGACTGTGGAACCATATTGGGATTCGATGACGGAACGGGGGACACTTCCTTTACGGAACCCTGCCACCTGATAGTTCTTCTTATTCTTCTTATAGGTTTTCTCCAGAGCGTCCGCAAAGACTTTGTAGTCAATCGTAAACCGGAAGTGGGCTTCACTGTTCTCAATGTTTTCTAATACGGCATTCATCAGCTCATACTCCCTTTCTCTAAATCGCCTGATAAGGGCAGGTTCCGGAACCCATCCTGACCCATTCCTTGTAAGCCCACTCATTCTCTTTCAAGAGGGTACGGCCCACACCGACAAAATCGGCAATACCGCCGGCGATCATTTCATTGGCTTTATTCCCTGTTTTAATTCCGCCGGTAACCATAACCGGAATAGTGACCTGGGGCTTGATCGCTTGGCCCATATAGGCAAAGAAGCCCTCTTCCCCATGGCGGAGATAACCGGAAATGCCCCCGGAGAGATCCAGACAGTCCACTCCTGCCGCCTCTAAAGCCTGTGCCGCAAGGGCACTATCCTGGACTGTGTTGCCGCCGGGGAGACGGTCGTCTGCTCCCAGGCGATAAAATATGGGCATACTTTTACCTACGACACGCCGCACACTTTTGACCACTTCCAAGGGGAAAGTCAAGCGCCGTTCCAGTGAACCGCCATACTCATCGTGACGGATATTGGTGAGAGGGGAGTAAAACTGGTTGACTAAATAGCCATGGGCACCATGAATTTCCACGAAATCAAAACCGGCTTTTTGGGCCCGGCGGGCGGCCCGGGCAAAGTCCGCAATAATTCCTTTGATCCCTTCCTGATCCAGCTTCCTGGGCAGGACCCGGCAGTTTTTCCGATCAGCCTCTCCGAATCGTGTCAGATATTGGGATTGGATACTGGAGGGACCGCAAATATTCCCCATGGATCTCGCTCCCCCATGGCTGATTTGGATTCCCACCACCGCTCCCTGCTTATGGATTTCGGCAGCCAGATGCTCCAGGGCTGGAATTAAGTCATCCCTATGAATTCCTAACTGACGGGGATGAGCCTTCCCCTCAGGGTTAACATAAGCATGCTCGACAATAATCATGCCCACACCCCGGGTGCGCATCCGATAGTGCTCGATTAATTTATGGGTTATGGCACCCTGCTCTGTGGCAATATCCAGAGCCATAGGGGGCATAACGATGCGGTTCTTTATTTCTAAATCTTTAATCCGGATCGGCTCAAATAATGGCAGCATAACTATCACCCCCTAATCTTTTCGATGGTCTATCATTTAAACCGGCTTTTTTTCCGGCGGTAAAGCCACCGATTCAATGCCCAACTGATTTAAAATCCCAATGGTTCTGTGGGGCACCATGATTAAATCATCATAGCGGGCGGCATGTTCTATGACCCGCAGCATCGGGATCTGGCTGGCCAAATCCACAGGGATATCCACATCGGGAACTTCTTCCACATAGGCTAAAGGAAGCTCTTCTCGGATGGCTTTGGCAGCCAGCATATCCAAGGCGGTGACCCCATCCATATTGTAGAAAACGGAATGGAAGTCAAAATCCGTCGTACAGGTCAGCCCCACTAAGGAAAAACCGCCTTCCTGACAGGCTCCTTCAACCAGAGCGGCACCAATCTCCATCCCGTCTTGATCCTGAACCTTCCTGAGGGCAACCTTATATCCTGCTTCGCTGTGACTCAAAACCTCAAGCTTTTTCAGGGCATCTTTAAGGATATGGGGCTGGAGGGTAGGTAAATCCCCGCCGCTGATCAAAACCGCATCGGCCAGCCGCTCCTGGGCGCCGGACTTAAGAATATAATCTGTAGCATATTGCATGCAATCATCAAAGCTCCCTCCCTGATCGGAGAAGACCCCGGCAATTCTCTCCGGGTGCTTAACCTGAGCCAAAAGAGTATCCAGATAAGGGCGATCCCCATCCATGTTATAACAAATCCAAAAATCAGCTTCTTCCACGGAAAGGCACACATCCATCACATCCAGCACACAGGCCTCATAGAACTGGGTGGCCTCCTCGTAGGTAAGAATACCTCCCCGGGCTTCTGTCAAACGGGTCTTGCAGTCCCCTACCCGCGGTACTTTCGTGAATACTAAGATTGCTTTTTTCATTTTCGCTCTCCTCCACTATAAATCATCGGCATTGGCTCACAAGTACTCCGCTCGGGACATTCCTCACATTGATCCCGATACCATTCCGGGATCTCTGCCGGTGTACAGGCTTGAAAACCCATCTTTTCATAGAAACCCAGCGCATATCCTCTTGCTAAAGTTGACACAGTATACTCCCGGTTATTTTCCTGTTCAGAAAATGCATATCGGCAGCATTCCCAGGGATTCGCCAGGATCTTCCCTAAGAGCAGCCTGCCGGCACCCTGGGATCGCTTCCCATCCTTCACCCCGATAACCTCCAGAAAAAACCTGCCCTCAGCAAACTCCGCGATCTTGGCCACGGCCGTTATTTCTTCATTCTCTTGAACGGTGAGCAGTTCTTCAACATCTCCAGGTATGCCCATACCATAGGCACCTAAAATTCCCATCACTTGCTGTTCACTTTGCCCTTGGGCAAAGGCAATGGTTGCCGCCATGGAGCCAGGCCTCCTTCTTTGTTTACTTTGTTACTTTGTTATATTTTGTAGTACCTCGCTATACCTTGCTATTGTTATACCTTGGCAACCCTGCAGGGAATCCCGTTATAGGTCCAGGTCCCTACTAAGGGATCCGAAGCGTCAAAATCCCCACTGGTGAGCAGATTGGCATTGGCCAGCCAAATCCCCCCCAGTTCCGGTTCCGACGCCTTCATCTCCGGATACCACCAGCCATACTCCACGCTCACCACATGATCGCACATGGGAACAAACCGGGTCCTGAAACGGGCTTTCCCTCTCTCTGTCTCCACATCCACCAGGGAGCCTTCCTCGATGCCCAGTTTCTCTCCCGTCACCGGACTCATTTCCGCAATCGGCTCCGGATGCAGCCGCCGCAACTTTTCCAGCTGATGATAGCTGGAAGCGTAGTAAGGCTGGAACCGGGCACCGCTCATGAGCATCAGGGAAAAGTCTGCATTTCCTTGGGGAAGTGCCCGGGGACTGGGCAGGGGATCCGCTCCCATTTCCCGGAGCAGTTCGCTGTAGATCTCCACCTTCCCGCTTACCGTGGCAAATCCTTGGGGTTTTCCCTGCCCATCGGGCTCCTCATATTTCAGATACTCATTGTCCTGATAATAAAGTCCGCTGCCGGAAAAATCATCCCAGGTAGTGCCCAGGGGGGATAAACTGTATTCCAGGGCTTCACGGTAAGTCTGCCAAGGCCATGCCTTTTCCTGCCCCAGTCTCAGTCCTAACTCTCTCCAGAAATCATAGTCCGGGCGGCGTTCATAATAAGGCCCGACGGCCTGATCCCCTCCATAAGCAATATTGGCCACCCCGGCCTTAGTCTCCAAAAGGGGCCGCTCCAGCACCCCGGCGCTGGGCAGCACATAATCCGCCAGCATGGAGGTGGGGGTTTCAAACAGCTCCAATACCACCAAAAGGTCCAGACTCTTTAAGGCTCTGTAGACCAGCTGAGTGTCGGCTTGAGTCAGGAGTGGGTTGGAAGCCATCACGATCATGGAGCGGATGGGATAAGGCTCTCCTGTCAGCATGGCCTTCCAGACGCGATGGGGATGGGCAGAGGTTAAATAGCGCATGGGCAGGCGCTTCTTGTGCTTCATGGTCTGCTCGCGAACTTTGGCATAGCCTTGATAGGATTGCAACAGGAGCTTCTCCTGGGATACCGACCGAGGAGATGTTGCGGCATAGGGTTCGCTGAGTTCCAGCTCCAACTCCGGAATAAAATCAGGCATCTCACTCAAGTGGGAAGCCCCGGGCACATCCAGATTGCCGGTGATGGCTCTTAAGATGGCCAGGGCACGATGGGTGGGAAAACTGTTTAAGCCCAGTTGATCGATCCCTCTGCCGCTGTACAGGCAAGCCGGGGTACTTTTTCCATAGAGGCGGGCAGCTTTGACAACATCCTCTGCTTTCACACCCGTAACCTCTTCCACATAAGCGGGAGTATAAGGAATGAGATGGTCACATAACCGCTCAAAACCATGACACCAATTCTGCACAAACTCTTCAGCATAGAGTTTCTCTTGAACAATCACATGCAAAAGCCCTAAAGCCAGTACCGCATCCGTCCCCGGACGCACCGGCAGCCACAGCTGAGCTTCCTGTGCCGTCCCGGTTAAACGGGGATCCACCACAATTAAGGGTTTGCCCCGGCGTTTAAATTCCTGAACGGTATGCCAGAACAAAGAGTTATCCGACTGAGAGGGGTTAACCCCCCAGAGGATAGCGCATTCCGTCCCCTCCGGGTCCAGCTCCATATCCACAGGCCAGCCATAGGTCAGGGTATTGGCCCAGATGCCGGGGTTCCAGCAGATTTGACCGATGCCCATATTGTTGGGACTGCCAAAAAGAGCCAAAAACCGGTGCAAAGGCCAGAAGGTGGTGTGGGGTCCGCCGATACTGGTGGCCAGGACCTCCGGGCCAAACTCTTCCTTGAGACCGGCCAGCTTAGCGGCTATTTCGTCCAGGGCCTGTTCCCAGGATATTCTTTCCCAGCGGCCGCTGCCTCTTTCCCCGACCCGCTTAAGAGGATAGTTGATTCTTTGGGGATGCTCCATCACTTCGCTAATCAACGGCCAACGCTTGCAGCCCCGCATGATCCCGGCATTATGGGGATAGCGGGAAGAATCCGGCTGCACTTTGCGGACTTTGCCATTCTCCACCGTAGCCAGGAGTCCGCATTGATAGCCGCAGAAGCGGCAGTTGGTCGGAACGACTTTTCTTTCACTCATACGCCTTCACCTTGATGCTTTCTGATTATCATGATGTTTTCTGATTTCGGATAGCTTTTCGCCATGGATATTGGTCAATTGATATCCGCAAAAAGGAGTCAGCCCACCGGATTTGCCGGCAACGATCATGCTGCATTCCCGCAGTTTTTTTAAGTCCATCGTGCGGGCATCAATATAATTTTCGATGAGGATGGTTAAACCCGGTTCAAGATCCGGATAGTTCATCAAAGCAATATCGGCAAAAACCGAACCTTGGGGACTCTGGGGATTAATGGCTTCCCTGTATTCCCGGGGAGTGAGCCGCCGCGAAAGGGAGGCGATTCTACCCTGATCCTCCACCAGGTAAGCGGAGCTGGAACATAAAGGATTGGAACAGCCCAAGGGCCAAAAATCATAGGGTTCGAGGATACCCTCACTCTGCTCAGCCAGCATAAAGATCACATCTCCCATAGTCAAACGCTTGGACAAGGGCACATCGAACCGCCCGGAACCAAAGGCCGGCTGGTACGCAATTCCCACAATCACATCTTTGTTGGCCAGGGCAAACTTAAGCACTTCCCCCAGCTGCTTTTCATTGATTCCTTCGATCACCGTCATGGCTAAAACCACTTGTACCCCCGCCTCACGGCAGTTGGCAATGGCTTTAAGCTTGGCGGGCAATAAATTCTCACCCCGTATTTGCTCATAGACCTCCCCTGTCAACCCGTCAAATTGGAGATAGATGCCGCTGACTCCTGCCTCGGCAAGTTTCTGCAGATAATCCGGGTTCCGGCCGATCACCACCCCGTTGGTATTCACTTCAATAGCCTGAAAGCCGATCTCCCGGCCTAAACGGATAATATCGGCCAAATCCTCACGGGTGGTGGGTTCTCCCCCCGTCAGCTGGATACTGGTATCGGGGTTGGTGTGTCTAAGAATATAACGGTACTTTTCCCCAAGTGCCTCTAAGCTTGGATTGGGATCGGGACGAAAATCATTGGCTGCCATAAAACAGACCGGGCAGCGGAGGTTGCACCCTTCCGTTACCTCAATCTCCACTAGGGTCGGCTGGCGCAGATGAGCCTCGCACAACCCGCAATCACTGGGACACCCATCCCGGACGGCCACAGGCGAATGAGGAGGCAGCGCCGGCAGGTTAAACTGCTGCATCCATTGATAATGATTGACATCCGGCCATAAATAAACGGTAAAATAGCCGTGCTCGGAACATTCCTTCTCCATATAAACCGCCTGATCATGAACGGTAATCCGGGCCTGGACAACCTTCAGACAGAGGGGACAAACGCTTTGTGTCTGCGCTAATGTCGTCCCTTCTTCCCATTGCAGCTTCATACACTTCTTCCTCCATTTTGCAAATCAAGTTATTTTCATCACTTAAGCTATTAAAATTGCCTCTGCCTGGGAACGATGTTTCCGCAGCAGCCAGCTGCTGCGGAAACAAGTACAACCGCCCTTTAAATCTGTTTTGTCCAAACCTTTTGTAAGAAAGCTTCATCACCATGGGGAAGTCTTGACCGATATTTTTCTTCTCCGGGCAGCCAGGTGCGATCCTGACCGGCATAGACCACCAGATTGCGCATGATTACTCCGCCCAGGATTGCCAGGATCCCGGCCACTCCTGTGGAGAATCCATTAGGAATGAGAAACAGTACCAAGGGCACCACCGTGCCCAGGAACATAAACCCGATCCGGAAAGGGTTGGCAAAGTTCCCGCTGGTCCAGCGCTTAACAGCCGCCACTTCCCGCTCAGTAGTTCCCGAACTCTTAATCCAAAGATAGCCGATCCATATAACCAATTGGAAAGCACAAAGCCCCGCCCCTATGGCCGGGAAAGCACTATAAATCACAGGTGCCGCCCCGCTCAGCCAACCTACTACCACATAGGCGGATAGGCCCGTCAATAAAGAAGAGGTTAAAAAGAGCACCATCATGCCCGGCCCATTCCAGAAAGGACGGGCTTTATGCCGTGCCAGGAGTGCCCCCGGATAGGCAGCAACTACAAAACCGGTGAAAATACAGACAATGGCCAGGATTTTACGAAATCCGACCAGGCCGAACCAAGGAAAAGCTTCCAGCCAGGACGTACCTAAAAAGAGGCCGGCGACAATGGCGATGGACATATTCCATGCCCCAAAGGTTAAGATGGCTTTAGGGTTCATAAATACCCGCAAAGCCTGGAAAGGTCTCCCTAATTCCAGGACTAACAACCCGGCTCCCATAGCGATAAACACTGCCCCGGCCAGAATCCCCACCGTGGAGAGATTGCTGCCTGTCAATAATTCGGCGATCCCGGCAAAGAGCAGCATGGCGGCCCCCATGCCGGCAAAAAAGAAGTCCACGGCTAACATCCAGCCCCATGTTTCATGTTTTTGGCTCATTTCTATCCCTCCCATCAATAAAGATAATAGACAAAGGGTTCAGTCCCCAGTTCTTCCAACAAGCGCCCTGTGGTCTTGGTTTTATTGACCAGTTTGAATACTTCGCTGTCCTGATCCTCAATATCGCCAAAAATCCGGGCTTTTTGGTGACAGGTTTGCACACACCAGGGCACTTTGCCTTGATCAACCCGGTCATCCTTACAGAAGTTGCATTTCTGGACGGTTCCCTTTGCCCCATTGGACACACGGGCCCCATAAGGGCAGGCCATGACACAGGCTTTACAACCCACGCATTTGTTTTCTTCCACCCAGACGATGCCGTCTTCACGCTGCTGGGATGCCCCGGTGGGGCAGGCATCCACACAGGGAGAATTGCCACAATGCATACATAAAGAAGGAATATGGACCATCCTCACATGAGGAAATTTTCCCAGGGGCCCATGGGTCATGACCGGATTATAAATCATATCGATGGGCAGTTCATTATTGACCCGGCAAGCCACTGTGCAGGACTGACAGCCCGTACATTTCCGTGTATCAATAACCATTGCATAACGTGCCATCTTATTTGTCCTCCCTTCTGTCTGAGCTGCTTACCTTATAGACCTTGCACAAGAGACCGCGGTTGGCCCAGCTGCCGCTCAATGGATCACAATCTTCATCTGCCGTACTGGTAAGAACGTTGGTGTTGGATTCCAGACAACCACCCAATTCCGGATTGCGCAGATCTCTTTCCGGATACCACCAGCCCCGTTCCGTGAAGACTGTGCCGGGCCTGATGCCTTCGGTTAAGCTGGCTTTTTGTTTAATGCGGCCCCGCCGGGTCTCCACCCAGACCCAATCCCCTTCCTGAATGCCATACTCTGCCGCAGTATCAGGATTGATTTCCATATGGGGTTCATGGCGGATAAAGCGCAGTTCCTTAATATTGAAGTGTTCCGAATGATGAAAAGGCATTACACCTGCCCCTGTGGTTAGGATTAAAGGATACTCTTTAGCAAGTTCCGGATAATCCACCTCATTTTCAACGGGAGCTATATAGGGTGGCAGGGGGGGATAGCCTAATTCCTCCAACACACTGGAGTAGATCTCCACTTTACCCGAAGGGGTGCCAAATCCGCCTTTTTCTTTGTATTTGAAATACTCCCGTTCCGGGAAGTGGAAACGGTAATACTCCACGAATTCATCATAACTTTCCACACCATAGCCCAGATCTTTAATCCGGTAAAAATAAGCATCTTCAAGAGTTTCCCAAGGCCAATGCTCTTTTTGCCCCAGGCGGATGCCCAGATCCCGCCAGAATTCAAAATCGCTGTGCCGCTCATACATGGGCTGAATGGCCCGTTGTGAACACATTAAGAAATCCGAACAGCCATAGGTGGAGGTAATCGTCGGCCGCTCAAAGGAGCCCGCCATGGGCAGCACATAATCGGAAAGCATGGCGGTGGGGGTCAGCCAATAGTCGCAGGTTACCATAAAATCCACCGCTTTTAAGGCGGCCAGGACCTTTTGGCTTTCACCATAGGAATTGACCGGATTCGTCGCCGAAACCAGCAAAGCTTTCACCGGATAGGGTTCTCCGGTCAGGATAGCGTTAAAGACTGTGGGAGGATGGGCCTCACACATCCATTCTGCGGTAGGCGCCTTGCCCCAATACTTCTTGGCTATTTCGGCGATGCGGCCGTATCCGGGCCAGGTTACCAGTTTGAATTTATCCGAGCCCAGTTGCTTGGCCCGCTGCTCTTCCGTTAAGAACTCATTGAGTTCCATTTCTTCGTCAGTCACAAATTCCAGACTGGGGCCGGTGAGAAGATCCGCTCCGGGGCAGTCCAGGTTGCCGGTAATGGCTCTTAAGATGGCCCGGGCATGCTGGGTAGCGCCGGCAGGTTTGCCGATTTGGTCAAGAGCCGTACCCCACTGGATATTGCCGGGTTTGTTCATGGCGTACATCCGTGCCCCTTCACGAATAAGATCGGCGCTGACTCCGGTCAAAGGTTCAGCCCATTCAGGAGTGAATTCTTCCACATGAGCAGTCAATTCATCAAAACCCTGACAGTATTCATAGACAAAATCATAATCAGCTAAGCCTTCATAGATGATGACATTGATCCAAGCCAAGGCTAAAGCCAGGTCTGATCCAGGGCGTACGGGTATCCAGAGATCCGCTTTGGCGGCTGTTTCCGTATAGCGTGGATCAATAACGATGACTTTCAGCCCGTTCGCTTTAAGGCCGCTGACGCCGCTCATTTCAGGCAAAGTGGATATTGCCGGATTCTGTCCCCACAAGACCAGACATCGGCTGCTGCCCAGGTCAATTTCAAAAGGACTCCAGCCATAAACGGCTGTTTCGATCATAAAGGTGGGAATCCAGCATAAATGGGCGTTGTGGAAACCGTTAGGGCTGCCGAAAAGATTCATAAAGCGCCGCCGTGCCCAGTCATCGGTACGGGAAGTTCCGCCGGCTGTGGCTACAGCCTCTGCTCCATAATGTTGGCGAATCTCTGCTAATTTGGTGCCGATTTCATCGATAGCTTGTTCCCAGGTAATTCTTTCCCATTCCCCCGAACCACGCTCCCCCTTGCGTTTCAACGGGAAATTAACCCTTGCTTCATGGTCCAGATGGATGAGATTGACATTGCCGCGACAGCATAAACCGCCGGAATTGGTTGGGTACTCCGTGTCTCCTTCGAAATGAAGGATCTTGCCGTCTTTGACATAAACCAAGCAGCCGCAGTTCTGGTGACAGAAATAGCAGCAGGCTTTTTTGACTTCGACACCTTCTTGTTCCAAATCAATTTTCGTGCTCATTTTTTCCCTCCATTGTTCAGTAATGGGATCGTGAATTTAATAATAATGCCCCTATTGAAATACAATGCAATTTTCATGCCAAGCTCGCAATCGCTACAAAGGGCCTAAAATCAAGGCCTTTGCTTGTACTGCATTAGTGAACTCTTTCATTTTGAAAAAAACAGTTTCTTTTTAGGAATTTTCCCTGGAAGTGAAAACTGCTTCCGGCTGGAAGCAGTTAGTGGAAGCAGCTTTCTCAAAGGCAAGCCAGTGGTTTAACTGCCGGCCTTTAAAACATTTTCTTCTTGAATTTGATCGATACTCTTGCCTTTGGTCTCATTTCTAATCAAGAGGAAGGCCGCCAGTAAACCGAAGAGCAAGGGCACGACATAGAAAAGAAAGGCACTTGAGTAACCCAGATTTAAACCGATAATCATACCGGCCACAATGGGGGCAAGGGCTCCGCCCAGCCGGCCAAAGGCTTGACACCAGGACACCCCTGTGTTGCGGATATCTGTGGGATATCCCTCCGCCATCAGCGGCTGAACTGCTGTAATGGAGTAGTTGATGGCAAAGCCAAGGAAAATATTAGCCGCTAAGATTGCCCAAAAACTACTGCCCACGAAAGCCATGATCAAAATAGCCACAATTCCTAATCCATAGCTGCCGATCAGATTTTTTCTGCGGCCAATCACTTCAGCCACAAAGCCTGTTGAACAGTTGGCAATGACCGCAGCGGCATTTTGAGCAATGGATAGTCCATAGGCTGAGGACAGCTGCAGACCTTTTTCCAGCATTAAAGAGGGCAGCCAGGCGTTAATGCCATAGACCGTAAAGCAACCGCAGAAATAGGTAATCCAAACACCGGCCGTTGTCATGCGGTAAGTTTTGGAGAAAAGGGCCTTCGGTCCGACGACTTTGGATTTTGGAGGGACAACCAGGGCGTTGGGATCCCAATTGGTAACCTTGCCCGTTGCAACCTTCTCAATTTCCTGAAGTCTCTTGACCGCATCTTCATTTCTCCCTTTGTTGGCTAACCAATAGACGGATTCTTTCATTTTGAAGTGCAGGAAGATCGAGTAGATGAAGGGGAAACCGCCTACCAGATAGCACCATCTCCAGCCCACCCGGGGAACCAGATAGGTAGCCACCAAGCCTGCTAAAACCCAACCGACAATCATCCAGGCCATCCCAAAGGTAATGAAAAGGGCGCGGCGGTTGGTAGGAGTGGATTCAGAGAAGATCGTTGTGACGACCGGAATACAGGCTCCCAAGCCAAGGCCGGCCAACACCCGGAATAAAGCATAGAAGCCGAAGCTTGGTGCAAAGAAAATCGGAATGTTCAGCAAGGAATAGATAGCGATAGAATAGACTAAGGTCCTTTTCCGCCCTATCTTGTCTGAGACTATACCGGATATGGCACCTCCAATAATTAAGCCAAAAAGGCTCCATGAGGATAAGCTGCCTTTTTCCACAGCGCTTAATCCCCATTCCGCAGAAATCTGGGGCATAGTATAGGAGACGATCATATAGTCATACCCATCAAAAACCATCGCCAATCCCAAGAAGAAGAAGATAGACCATGTAAACTTATTGACCCCAAAGGAATCCATGACTTCGGAAATGCTGAAATTTTTCATTTTCAGTAAATTCTCCCTTCACATCGCACCTTAGTTCCTGTACCTGCCGAAGCTTATCCTTCAGCACCTGACATGATAAACTTTTCACATTTATGAGCGACTGGATGTATTTCCGATGTGTTTCATAGATCAGCATCACCCCAGCTTCAGAAGGCAGTATAGAGCGGTTACACCGTACTCTATACTACCTTTGTGAATCAAGGATTGCAACCAGTTTACGTTGCATAGGCTTCTCTTCTCTTACTTCTCTGTACCTGCTTCACCCTCAGGTTTTTCCTCCGGTTTTGCTTCCACCTGAGTTAAATCGGTTTTGCATTTTGGGCATTTTTTCTGTTTAACTCCGCCTACCACTGGAACCTTCATTCCACAATTAGGGCACTCAATAGGTCTTGATGCTGATGCCGGTCTAAAACACATATAAAACTACCTCCTCATAAATTTTGTACTGGATATTCAAAACATCATTTGGCACTTTCTCCACCGACAGATACCGCCGCCTGCTTTTTCAATGAGGGCAGTGAAAAGGCGACCAGGGATGCCAGCAGCATGGCTGCAGCTCCTACGCCAAAGGCGCCTGTAATGCTGCCCGTAGCATCAGCCGCATAACCGGCAAGCATGGGGCCAAAGAAACGGCCCACCAGTCCCATGGTGGAAACAACCCCTGCACCGGAGCCGCCGACTTCTGTGGGGAAATAATCCGAGAAACTGGCCAGGATGACCGGAACCATGCCCATGCCCACTCCCATCACACCGATGAGGATATACATGGCGTTCAATGTACTGCCATAAATAAACATGTAACCCAAGGTTGCTGCAGTCCACCAGATGCCTGCAATGCAGATCACCGTTTTCCGTTCCAACCGATCGGACAGGGGCCCCCATATTTGTTGCCCGATTAGCTGGCATAAGTTATAAATCGTTACAGCCAAACCACCTTGTACAGCCGTAAAACCGGCATTGACAAAGGATACCGCAACGAAAGCCGTGGCTGTCATATAAGCAACCTGCCAGAAAATGAACATACTGGACACATGCCAGGTAACTTTCATTTTAAGCACATCTTTGAAGCCGGCATCTTTCATAGCCGGAGCAGCTTTCACAACCTGATCGGCGGGGGTTCCCACCGGAATCAAACCTTTTTCAGAAGGCTTATTTCTGACGACTAAATAGATTACAACAGTACAAATAATGGCCAGCACTCCTAAAATGACAGCGGCTGTTTGCCAGCCATAGGCCTTAGCCAATTGGGGCAGCACAATTCCGAAAGCTGCTCCCGTCAGCACGCCCCCTGCCGTAATGGTGCTCATGGCTCTGCCCCGTTTGCTGGGATGGAACCAGGCACCAATCAACTTGGGAATCGTGGCACTGTAGACACCGGCCGCCCCGAAACCGACCAGAGCAATGATCAGCACTGCTTTGAGGAAGCTGTCGGCAAGCAGTCCAAAAAGTATGACGGCAATGCCTAAGACCAGACCGGCCAGAGATACGGCTGTTCTCGCCCCTGCCCGGTCAGCCAGATATCCCCAAATAAAGGAACAGCCGGCATAGCAAAGGCCAAAGACGGATACGATAGTGCCTGCCGATGTATTCGATAATTCCAGGGACTGCTTAATCGGCGCCATCAGGATAGGAACAAATTGGACGCCGCACATGAGAATAATCTGGGTTAAAAACCCTCCGAAAACAACAAGCCAGCCATAGTGTAATGAACTTTTTGACTGAGTCAATCTACATTCCTCCATTACGCTTATTCATTGGCAAAAATAAATACAGCACTATTGCATGATGTACCTTGAAGTCAATTAATCCGATCAGCTATGATGTAGTTATATGGATGATAACTTCAAGTACACTCAAAGCAATAGTGCCGGTGGATTTAATTAACTTAAAGCCCTATTCAAGGATGAATTTAACTCTTTTCATTGCCGCTGCGTACGGTGGTTTGATAGCCCCTCATCGGCTTGAGCATGAATTTATCTTTGACATAGTATAATCCAAATTTCTCGAATTCCTTTTTCGTCATCTTAAGCGCTGCGGAGATTTCATTGAAACTTAGACCTTTGCCAGCTTCTTCATTGAGATACTTGAGCTGTGCTTTGCCATCGAGTGCCAAAAATTCTTCTTTAGTCATACCTTAACCTCCGTTCAACAAAACATTGGAGCTTATTTTCCGGGCAACCTTAACCTTAAGGAAGAAACATAACTACCTTTTTACCTTTTTCAGCCATCTTTTTGGCTAGTTCTTCCACAGGGCCGTATTCCATAGCCTGACCTAAGCAATGCAGGACACAAGAAGGTTTTTTTCCATCTTTAATGCGCTCTTCACACACATCACAAAAGTTAGTCGGAACAGGAACATAGTTCCATTCCCATTTTTCCGAATCAATTTTCCAGGGACCCACCTCGGTCAGTTTGATCCCCCATTTTCCGACGGGAAGATTCTTTTCGTTTTTACAGGCAACTTCACAAGAGTGACAGCCAGTACAATATTCATAATCGATCATCAAGCCATATTTCGCCATTTTTAGTTCCTCCTTTCTTCAGTTCATCTTAAGCTTCTCTGTAAACCTTACAGAGAATACTCTTAAAGGTATCGCCGAAACCGAGTTTTCCATTATGTTGGTGGGGCATCAAGGTATTGATATTGGATTCCCACACGCCAAAGAGGGACGGTTCTGCAGCTTCTTTCTCCGGGAACCACCAGCCATGAGTAGCATGGACAACTTTGGGATGAATGGCCTCAGTAAGATGAGCGACCATTCTGGCCTTCCCAAACATGTTTTCAATAACGACCCAGTCCCCTTCGATGATGCCTAACTCAGCCGCGGTTTCCGGATGGATTTCCATTTCCGGGTTAGGATCAATTTCCCGCAAGGTTTTGAGCTGTCTGTGTTCTGAATGGAAGGAGGTATATTTTCTGGCGCCGGTTGTTAAGGTCAAGGGATATTCTTTAGCAAGCTCCGGTGTGCTGTAAGGGCTGTAAGGCGGCTCTTCATGATAAGGCAGAGCATCATCGCCCCAGGATTCAAACAGAGTAGAGCACAATTCAACCATTCCGGTAACCGTATTAAATCCAGGCTCGCCATCAAATCTCAGGAGACCCTTTTCATGTTTTTTATAGGTATAGCCGGGTTGATAGAGGCCTTTTTCACGCAGCTCTTCAAAGCCAAACCCTGTATCAGGTTTAAGCTGCTCAGTGAAGAAATCGGAAACATTGTCCCAAGGCCAGGCTTTGGGATTGAGTCTTTTACCCAGTTCAAAACAGACTTCGAGGTCAGACTTTGTTTCGCCCACCGTTAAGGCTTTGTTCATAGCGCCTGCAAATACGGCATTCCGTCCATAGTGAGTCAGAACCACGCCATCATGCTCGGCAAAGGTGGGCAGCGGTAAGAAAATGTCGGCAAAAGCCATGGCCGTAGGTGTCATGAAGGTATCCTGTACAACACTGAACTCCAAGGACTGCAGGGCCCGATACCAACGATCCGGTTGAGCTGAGTTGGTGGGGGTGATGAAGTTGCTGCTGTTGAACCAGCCCATTCTCAATTTGTAAGGCTTACCTGTTTCCAAAGTATTCAAGGTTTCATCGGGGTGAGTTGTCGCCAAAGCGGTGCTCACTGCTGGCCATTGCTCTGCCCCAATTCTCTTATTCCAAAGTTCTTCGGAGAGATTTGAACGTGATTCAACACGCCATTTGCCCATAAGGGATGCAGGTGGTCCGATTGTTACTCCACCAGGTACATCAAGGTTACCGGTGATCGCAATCATAGCCAGTAAGGCATGACCCAGTTGAACCCCATTGGGATTCTGGTCGACAGCTAATCCCCAGCCAAGGCTTGCCGGTTTAGCTTTGGCGAAGACACGGGCCACTTCATAAATCTTTTCAGCAGGAACCCAGGTGATTTCGGAAACCTTCTCAGGTGGGTATTCCATAACCCGCTCTACGAATTCATCCCAGCCATAGCACCAGTTTTCTACAAAATCATGATCGTAAAGCTCTTCTTTAATGATTACGTGAAGCAGTCCTAAAGCAAGGGCGGTGTCCGAACCGGGTCTGAGTTGAAGGACATGCTCAGCTCTGGTAGCGAGCCAGCTGATCCTTGGGTCAACCATGATGATCTTGGTTCCCAGCTTCATCATATCAATAACAGAGTGACCGAAGAAGCCGTCGGGATTGGACTTCAGGGGTTCTTTACCCCAGAGCATGAGATATTCAGGAGCCTTCCAGCCCGGATGGTTATAGCGGTCTTCAAAGTGACCGGCAAAGTCGATTTCAGGATAGCCTGCACCCAGAATATAGTCGGTGATAGCACAGCGTGGGCCGTAGCAGGACCAACCGCTTTGCGGGTAGCAAACGTTTGGTGTGCCGATGGAAGCAAAGCCCAGGGGGTAATAGTACAGACAGGCTTCACGGCCCGTTCCGCCAAAGACAACGATGGATTCAGCACCATGGTTCTCTTTGAAATAATTGATTTTGTCGACGATGGTATCCCATGCTTCATCCCAGGAGATCCGTTGCCATTTGTTTTCTCCTTTGGCACCAAGGCGTTTCATCGGATAGATAACCCGTTGGGGATGATGAGTATATTCTGGGAGAGTCAGACACCTCACGCACAGTCTGCCATTGGTGATGGGATGTTCAGGATCTCCTTCTACCTTGATGAGTCTGCCTTCTTTGACAGTCAGAATCATACCGCAACCTACAGGGTGATCTCCCGGCGGTGACCATCCACATGTTCTCACGGTATACGAACCGTCGTCCAGCGTTTTTTTCCATTGTTTTTCCATTTTGTTTTCTCACCCTTTCGTATTTTCAGGTAGTCTCATGATTTAGATAGAATTTAACGGACACCCCCCTTAAAATCCGGCCCACCCTTGCTGACCGTGGAAGGGTTCCAGCCGGAATTAATAAATTTAGGTTGTACGCCACTGTTTAATGCAATAAGCGTGCCAACTTAATACATCGATCTACAACCCGCATAATGACTGGGTTCCGCCCTTATCTGCACTTTTTGCGGCTTTGTGTTTCATCTTAATTTGAGATGACCAGGATTGTATAGGACTTCACAAATGGCTCAGCTCCGCCTTTTTCTCAAGCGTCCTCTTTTGTGATTATTGTGTCATTTTCGAATCATTTTCAGATCGGCTGCCCAGGAATAATAGCAACTATAACAACAAAACCCCCTTGCCCATATTAGTTTGAGCAGGGGGTTAAACCTATTTCTTTATGAAGAGTGATGTTTCAGAGTGAAGTCTTCACTGGGGATTATATTTACAAGGCCTTACTATCCCATCCTCCGGCGCCGTCTTATATTTATTGCAGGGGTTGGAGCAGCTTATACCGGCCAAAAGACAGTGCACCACAGGACGAGGCGGACGCTTGGGCAACTCTCCTCCGCATTTCTTGCATTTTACGGCTTCATCGGGATCATCAAAGTTCAGGGTTTTGCATTTCGGACAAACTTTAGGGCGGGGTTGGGGCGGTTTACAATTCCCACAGAATGGATTGCACGACCAGCACATTTTACCAACCTCCTCCTATTTCCTTTACAAAACCGCAGTCTGCCTTCAGCCAAGTAGTATAGATATCCTCCACAAAATCATCCCGATGGCGAAGTGTTGGCAAGTGGATCGTTTGCCCTTCCTGCCTGTTATCCGTGGGGCATAATAAGCCTTTGCTGATCGTTTTGGTACTTAAAGAAATGATTTGCTGCTGATCTTCAAAAAACTGCGGATTGACAAGATAGACCGCCGCCACAAGATCCCCCAGATAAAAGCAATTGCTTTTTAGATGCAGCATCGTGTATTCCAGCCAGGAAATGGAGCGTTCCACTATATAGCGGCCGATTGGACTCCGATTCCTGGTCAGTCTGTGGATGAAATCCGCAGTAGATACAGAAACATTAATGTCCATATCCCGTGTGATGAGAAAAAGATCTTTTCCTTCCTTTAAAACCCAATGGGTGGCTGCCGGGTCAACTGATAAGTTCCACTCATCAAATGCTTTCCCGTCCGGTATTACGTCATGAGTTAACCCACCCATGACCACCAACCGATCCAATTTCCTGAAAAAATTCTGATCTTTAATATAGGCCGCGTAGAGGTTGGTCAGGGCTCCTGTTGCTAAAATAGAGATTTCACCAGGGTGATCGTTCACCATCTTTACCAAATAATCCGTTGCCTCACTATCAAGCCCATAGCGATTAGTACACCCTTTGTACACAGGAATATCCCTGCGGCCGATCTCACTGAGCATATTCACTGTATTTTGATAAACGATATCGACTTTGCTGTTGCCATAGGTGGTGGTAATTGCGCAGATGTCGAGCTCCTCTTTACCCAATAAATAGAGTAAAGACAGTCCGTCAACTATATCGCACCCTGGAACACCCATGGTGTTATCACAATCATAGATTATCTTCATTTCCTATCCCTCCGCAAGTTATTGCTGCCAGCGCCTCTGCAATAATTTATATGCAAAATCCGTGCCAAACCAACAAACCCGCTCTCTGTCAGATCTGAAGGTTAATCCTCATAAATTTTTGTCCCAAAACGTGTATTATTTTTAGAAATAATTTTCAATATGAAAAACCCTCTGCCTCAGCAAAGGGTTCTTGGGTCTTCAGTACTCAAAGCCATAATCTTTTAATTTCCGATATAAGGTTGAGCGGCTGATCCCCAATAATTTAGCGGCATCCGGTATGGAATTTTTAGCATGAAGCAGCGCAGTTTTTATAGCATTTTTTTCCAAATGTTCCAAAGATAGGGAATCAGTTGTGAAATTAGGCTCATCCTGAAATGGACTGGAGTCCAGCAGGATATATTGAGGGAGGCTATCGGTATCGATAACATCATTGTGGGCCGAGTTGACGGCATAAATCAGCGCATTTTGCAGCTGTCTTACGTTGCCCGGCCATTCGTATTCCTGAATCTTCCTGAGGGCTCCTTTCGTGATCTTAGGGGTCTTCCACCCCTGCTTTTGACAGTAGTTTTTGATGAAATATTGACTCAGCACATCAATATCATTTTTTCTGTTTCTTAAGGAAGGAATAGTGATGGTCAATACAGAAAGCCGGAAATACAAATCTTCCCGATATTGTCTTTCCTTGACCATTTTGAATAAATTTTTATTGGTGGCGGCAATCAGTCTGAAGTCTACTTTTTTGTAGCGCCGGCCGCCGATCCGCATGATTTGCTTATCTTCCAAAGCTCTCAGCAAAACGGCCTGGAGCTCAAGGGGCATGTCCCCAATTTCATCGAGAAAAAGTGTGCCGCCATGGGCCAACTCGATTTTCCCCGGTCTGCCAGTCCGTTCAGCCCCGGTAAAGCTTCCCCCTTCATAGCCAAAAAGCTCGCTCTCAATCAATTCCCGGGGCATGGCCGCACAGTTGACCGCCATAAAAGGTCCCAGCGGGCAGGAATGATTATGGATCGCTTGGGCAAAAAGTTCCTTGCCTGTCCCGCTTTCACCCATGAGCAGGACATTTTCCGATGAGGTTGCAAAACGTCTGGCAATGGAGACGGCTTTCTTTATTTCTTCAGATTCACCGACGATGCATTCAAAGCTATAGGTGGCAATGGAACCCGTACGATTGGCCGCTTGAGCATTGACTTTATCCACATGATTGAGCCGTAAGACAGCGGCTTCGATCTGCTGGGTCTTTTTGTTCAGCACCGGCCGGATATTAATTATATAGGGTTGCTCATCATTGCCGATGACGAGATTTTCTTCAATGTCCACACTTTTTCCGGCCGTGATCAGGGCTGCAACCTGAGAGTGTGTATGCAAAAATTCATTGATGTTTTTATGAGATTTTTCCTCGGGCCTTATTTTAAAAATCCGGGTTACCTCCCGATTCATGTTAATGATCCTTCCTGAGGGATCAAGGGTGATAATCCCTTCGTCCATGACTTCCAGTGTCGTCTCCAGGGTGTCCATCGTGGTGTTTAACTCGTGAATTACCTTAATCAGATTACTGTTGCTCTCTGTCAGCAATTCATTGGTTTGATTAAGCTTCAGCTGAGTCTCAATCGCTTTAGCCAAGGCAGTAATCAGTCCCAGGGTGTGGGAGAGAAAATTATTGAAATACTCTCCTTCCAATCGATACTCAATCGGTTGACCCAGGATGATTGAAGCAATAACTTTTCCCGATTCATCCATAATCGGTGCCGCTGAACCGACAATATTATGCAGTCCCACGCAGTAGTGTTCCGGGCCCAATATTTGGATCGGTTTTTTCAACTCCATACATATGGTATGAGCACAGGTGCCGATGGTGCTTTCATTCCAGGCCACCCCTTCAGTGGGGACTCTCACCATATCCCCGGCTTGAAGTAAAAATGCTCCCGTATAATCGCATAAGTATAAAATGAAGCCACTTGGCAGCACTGCCATATCTCTGAATTTCTCCATCAGAGGTTTGGTGATTTCGATTAACGGACGGTTTTTTACAATTTTTTCAGCGTGCTCTCTCGAGTTGGGATAGGGCTTGCTCATGGAGTTATAGGGATCGATTCCCCTGTCTCTTGACCTTAGCCAGGATTCCGCCACCTCATTGCTAATGTCATCACATTCACGAGGATCTACGCTATGGGGTTCGTTTAGAAATTTCTCCTTCCACCTTAATATATTGTCAATCCGTTCCTGGGTAATCAATGCTGAACGCTGTTTATTTGTCAGGGAGTCCGAACCTCGGTTATTTACCATTGGCGATCACTCCTAGTAAATAATAACGTTACGGGGTTAGGTTATACGATAGTTCGACAATGTACAAAGCAAATCCTCTTTGGCATTAAGCTTTGTTACTTAAACCGCTCAGATTGTCAGAACCATGCCGTCATAGGCCAGGGACACCTGGGCATAATCCTTTAATTTCTCCTGGAGCTGAGCCGCTGTGATCGGGGTACTGTAGTGCATGGCCAGATGGGTTAATACCGTATGCTGGGCCCGGATGCTCTCCCCTAAGGCAATAGCTTCCTGCCAATTCATATGGCTATGGGGAAACCAGTTGGCGCCGTTAAAGGTGGCGTCGCAGATCAGGGTATCCACACCTTGAAGCTGCCGGGCGGTTGGGGCAGGCAGCCCGGACGTATCTGTAAAATAAGCTGCTCTTTTTGCTCCTGCCAGGAGGATGCCTCCGGTCTCGATACTGTGCCTGGCCGGTAAAACGGTCAGTTCTATGCCTTCAAAAGCGTAGCTTTTGCCGAACTCCCAGGGTTCGATCACAAAGACCTCTTCCAAAAAAGGATAGGCCTTAGCGAAGTCATCTACAGCGCTTGGCGGTAAAAACAGGGCAACCGGCCGCTTCCGTTCCAGCTTGACATAGTATTCCAGATCCCCGATACCACCGAAATGATCATAATGCCAATGGGTAACGAACAGATAATCAACAGATTGAATCCGTTCCCTGAGCAATTGCTTGCTTAAATCAGGGGAGGCGTCGATGAGAATGTTCTCTTTTCCCGTCTCCAGAACCGCCCCGCTGCGGGTTCTGGCCCAAAAAGGGTCGGCCCGGGCTTCCCGGCAAGCTATACAGTTGCAATGAAAAGCCGGAACACCGAGTCCGGCAGTGGTTCCCATTAATGTAAACTTGACTCCCATTCCCTATCCCTCCTTAACTCCTTAATTATAGGAAAGCTGAATCGCTTGTTGCGGGCACTGCCCCACACAGGTATAACAAGCACTGCAGGCATCGGGATGCAGTGCTTGAGCGACTTTCCGGTCTCCTGCCTCCACCATGGCCAGGACTCCTGAAGGGCAGAAATCCACGCAGAGTCCATCCCCCATACATCGTTCGGTATCCACAAAAAGCTCAACCCGTGCCCCTTCTCCCTGAGACTGAGCTCTTCGGGAACCCACTTTATCCATAACAGGGTGGAGGTAGATTTTCTTTCTCTCCTCCGGAATACTCTTTTGGGATAGCTTCAGCAAAGCCTGAGCTATAGGCTCAAGCAAGGCTGTGGGGATGGCAAGATACAGTTCAAAATCGTCAATCTCACTGGAAGCCCGGGCACCATAACAGCCAAAGGAAATATTCATTTCCCCCGAGGTCATGGTCTGCACAATTAAATCGGCGCAGGCCGAATTGAACCCTGAGGTTTTAAAATCCTGACGCTCCCCGGTGGCGTAGGTTTGCGCACAGCAAAGCCACATAGCCTGCTCGGGCCACAGAGTAAAGACCACCACATCGGGTTCGAAGGCTGCCTTCTCTAAAGGAGCCAGAAGGGTGGCCTCATAGCTTCCCGCTTTAAATTCAGGACGGGAGCTGATCATTTGACGGGCGGTTTCGATATTGGGCATCTTTTTAAAGAGCAGATAAAGATCCCCTGATCTCAGTTTGGGAGACATCTCCACCAAGCCCAGAACCCCGGTTCCGTCAGGGCAGGCATGGCTGCGGGGGGGCATATAGAGACAGTTGCCCCGGCGTGCGGTAATGATGGATTGGCAATGGCGCAAGGGCACGGTAGGTTCGATCCCTTGGGCCGGCTTTTCTTCTCCAGGCCTCATCATTCTTACCGCCACCGGATCCCAACGCAGGGAAAGAGTCTCTTTGAAAATCTTATTTAATTCCTTATAGTTCATGTTGAAATCTCCTTTAGCACCTTAGTTAATCTGCCATAACTCTTTCCCATAATTTTTCTCCTTCAGGCCCTTCAAGCAGTGATTGAGCTCTTTTCTTTAAGCCGGCAAAATCCTGCTCAAACTCCAGGAGCAGGTTTAAAACATGCTGGACCGGGATCTGGTTTTGGTTCTTGCTTAGATTGAGGACACACCCTAAGCAATAAGCCGTAAGGATTTCCACCTTAGATGCTTCAACTTCCCTTAACCGGGCCTGCACAAGACTTTGGGCCAGTTCCGGGTCAAAATGGGACACTTGCCCGCCGCTTCCGCAGCACAGGGCTCTGTCGCGGTGATGCTCCATTTCAACCAAGGAATAGCCTTTCCCGGCCAGGGCTTTTCTGACCTGGCCGGCAAATTTACCGGCCGGCCGGTCAGGACATGAATCGTGGACCGTAACAATTTTTCTCTGGTGTTCTGCAAGTGGAGCATTCACTAATTCCGAATCCTCCAGAGCCTCATAAATCGTCTGGATGGCAATGCCCATTTCCAGCGCCATAGGTTGCAGCTGATAGTAGCAATTAGGGCAGGCAAAGATCAGTTTTTTTACTTTAAGTCTGAGGAGCTTATCCTTTAATCCTTGGCTGAAGCGGGCTTCTCTCTCCTTTAAACCCAGCTGATACAGGGGTAAGCCGCAGCAATCGGTTAAAAGAGAAATAGTCTTACTCTCTTGTTGAAGGGTTTTGAATAAGACATGAACCAAGTGCGGATCGTAAGTGAGCATGCTGCATCCCGCAAAAAAGGCTGTATCACACTCCCGGTCCGGATTCAGCTCGCCATACCCGATGCCATTGGCTTCACGGATCAGTTTCATAACGTTTAAAGGCCGATCCGGAAACATATACCGGAAGTCCTCAATCTCTATTTCTCCTTTAGCTACAGATTGCTCGCGTAGTGCGGCAAACATATACTTAGGGCTTAAGCCCGCTGGGCAGACACTTTCACACAGTCCGCAAAGGGAGCAATTATAGGCTTCTGATACAGTCGGCTGACGTGTGGCAAGGCTCACTAAGCTCTCATCAATCCTCTCTAAGAGTTGGCACTCTGCTCTACACAGGCCGCAATCCGTGCAGTTATCGATGATTTCCTGACAGGCGGCCAGAGTTTCTTCAGCATGATTCATGATTCTCTCCTCTTCTTTCCTCAGCCTAAATCCAGGTTGTTTCAGCATTTTCATGTCATTTCTTTCACGAGAAGCCATCCGTTGGCTAACTGGTTCCCCTATGGAAGCGTGACCAGTGCTCTGTACACCTAAGCCTCGCATTGCTCGACGATGTTACAGAGTGCTAATCTTGAAAGAGCTTAAGATAACGTTCATACCCCTCCTCCCCTTCAAACATTTGGGCCGCCTTTCCTTTGACTTCACTGTAATCTTCTTCAAAACCCAGCAAGGTATTAAGTGCATGGCGTATTTTGATTTTACGATCGGCAATATTACCGAAATTCAACACACAAGCATGACAGTAGGCTAATAAAGTATCCGCTCCGGCCTTACCGGCTTCCTCCAAGTTCTGCACTTCATGCTCCGTGGCCCATTCCGGTCGGAAATGACCGAGTTGACCACTGCTGCCACAGCAAACTGAGTTTTTACCATGGTGCCTCATCTCTGCCCGCTGATAATTTCCCCGGTCCAGGGCTTCTCTGACCTGCCTGCCAAAGATGCCCTCAAAACGATCCGGGCAGGAATCATGAATGGCGTAAACTTCCGAGCCTTGGTTGGCTATAAACTCATCCGCCAAGGCCTCGTAGACCGTAATAACCTCCAGATCCGGCAAGACCCCTTCTTTCTTGAACTGATAGTAACAGTTAGGGCAAGCAGTAATCAGCCGCTTTACCCCTAATTGACGTACTTTCTCCCCTAATTCTCCTTTGATTTTATCCCCTCTTTCCGGAATCCCAATATGATACAAGGGAATACCGCAGCAATGATCAAGAAGCAACACTTTTTCATACTTTTCAGCCAATGCTGCATAGACCTTTTTCGTCAACTCCGGAGAATAGGTCAGCATGGTACACCCCGGTAAAAACCCGGTCTGCGCCGGCAAGGATGTGTTCAGTTCAGAATAATCAATCCCGTAATACTCTCTGAACATGCTCATTACCGTGACCGCACGGTCCGGAAATAAATATTGATATTCCTCAATAGTTATTTCCCCCTGCTGCACCGCCTCCACTCTGCGCTGCTCAAACATTCGCCAAGGACTCAAACCCAGGGGACACATGGCCTCGCATTTCCCGCAAAGCGCGCACCCATAGGCTTCATCCATCTCTATACCTCTCCTGGCGATCTGCCCCGGAGACTCATTAAGCTCTGTTAAGATACGGCAGCTTTCCGCACACTGGCCGCAATCAGTGCACTCAGCACCTATCCTTTTTGCCCAGCCCTTTTCCTGATTCAATGAGTTCACCTCGTTAATTTTGTCCAACTTGAAATTAGTGCTGCTTATATTTACATGCAAAAATTGTACCAGCTTGATTTGAACGTCCCTGAGTAAATCTCAGGAGCTTAAAACACCAGTGGATTCGCCTTACGGCGGCTTTCAGCCGTTCTCGAACCAAGGCTGCCTCAATACTCAAAATTCTCTTTTTGACACTTTTAGTCCTAATTTGAAAAAACAATCCCCAGGATCCGGAGCTTTTCCGAACTATAACCCGATCAAGGCACCTAATGGCGGCAAGATAAAAGCAGAAACCAATATCACAGCGATCGTAGGAATAATACCGGCCTTTACCATATCGACCATCTTGTAATACCCTTTACCATAAGTAATCAATGGGACACAATCCAGAGGGAGTAAAAAAGTTATACCTGCACCGAAAGCAACAATAATCGTCAATACGGCCGGGCTGGCATTAATAAGCTCTGCCAAGCCGGAAATCGGTACGGTAGCCATTCCGCAAATTGCCGGACCAACCGGACAGATCCCATGAAGGACGGCCATCACCGTTGCCGTAACGCCGGCCAACATCGGATAACTCCAGCCGGAAGCCCCTCCCATTACGCTATCTACAATCCAGGCAGCTGCTCCAGTAGACATAATGCCTGCTGCAACGGCATTAACACCGCCGATCATCAGCACCACTTCCCAGGAAACCCCTTTGATAAACTCATCCCAACTAAGAACTTCGATGCCGGGAAAGAAAAAGGCGATCAGGCCCATGACCGCAATTCCAGTAGCGTCCAGCCAGGGAATCCAGGTACTGGCGATCCAAGCTGCAAGCATTACTGCAATAATTATAATAATTTTCTTTTCTTCTTTATTTAATTTTTCCGTTGTTACGACCCTATTCTGAAGGATATCGATAGATTTTTGACTAATGTCTTCCGGCTTAAAGATCATGATCAGTGACAGCCAGCAGACAGGTACGATAATGATCGCGAAAGGAATTCCCATCAGCATCCAATCCAAGAAAGAAATTGTTATGCCGGTTGCTTCCTCCAGCAAACCCATTGCCATAATATTGATGGAAGTTCCTGCGGGAGTCATCGTCCCTCCAATCATCGCTCCAAAGGGTATCCCGATCATTAAACATTTACCCAGATTGCTTTTTCCCGGGATGGCATTGTCGGTAATCAGAATGGATAAGGCTAAGCTCATAAAAAGAGAACACGCGGGAACATTATTGCAAACTGCGGATAAAAGTGCCGTACCTGCCATAAATCCCAATACTAAACGCTTTGAATTCCCTTGAGACCATTTGATTAGAACCCCGGCAATTCGTGTCGCTAAGCTGGTCTTGATTAAAGCAACGCTGATAGCGAAGGTGGCAATAATGAAGAAGATTACAGAACTGATAAACTTGGACCACGTTGTACTCCAGTTGAAAATTTCGAAATAGGGCATGCACACCATCAGGAGCAATGCGGTAATAGCAAGGGGCATCACTTCAGTGACCCAAAGCACAATACCAGCCATCAGAATGGCAATAGACATTTTACCCGGTTGCGTCAACCCTGCTGTCTCAGGCCAAAAATACCCGGTGAACAAAATTAAAATTCCTAATCCTAGTCCTAACCACTTTTTCTTCATTCCGATCATCCCTTCAAGCTGTATAGTTAGCAAGAGACTATTAATAATTTGCCGTTACCTTTTGGTTTGGCTCTAAGAAGTTAGTGAAAAAAAGTATGAGTATGAATAGAGCAAGGCATTTCCTAAGAAATGCTTGCTCTGTTTATTTATAATTAACTTACCGTGTTACCCTAATCTTCATTTTTGGGCTTTTGTTTTGAGGGATCACCTGAACCTTCCGTTCCGTCAAAGCCGCATTTTTTACATACCTTCATGGTCGGTGGATTATACATTCCGCAAGCCGGGCACTTTACCGGCTTGTTAGCCGTTGGTGGTCTAAAACACATCGTTCTTCCTCCTCAATCTAAACAATCTTATTTCAAAGCCTCCAGAGCAATGGAACCAACATTCAAACTCTTGTCCACATTAAGCTCCGTCATCGCATAAGGTTTAAACCCTTGAGCCTCTATCCGGAGCGCATATTTTCCGGCAACTATTCTCTTGAACCAGAAATCGCCGAAATCATCCGATTGGCAGGTCCAGCTCTGCCGGGTGGCTAAATCCGTCAAGGTGATGGCTGCATTTTCAATGATTTCATTAGCCTGGGGATCATAAACTTCTCCGGCAACAAACAGCTTGGGAAGGTTCACATAATAAACACGGGGTTTCAGGCCAAGCTCGGGTTGCATAAGTTCTGCCTGAGCAATCAAATCCTTAAATTCTTCTTCTTCACCAAACTTAAGCGCTTCGGTGGCGCAGGCATCCACACAGCGGGGAACTTCTCCTTCATCCACGAGATGAGCACAGCCGGTACATTTTTGGGGAATCTCCAAAGCTTCATTCCAATAAATTGCACCATAGGGGCAGGTGTCCACCAACTCCTTCTTCCCCCGGGCTTTTTCGGGATCGATAATCACTAATCCGTCTGTACGTTTATAGACAGCTCCCTGATCTTCCGGGCGAATACAGGCGGGATGATCACAGTGCATGCAAGGCCGGGCCACATACTCCACTTTTACTTTAGGCACACTGCCATGGACCGTTTCTTTGACTTTCATCCAGAATTGCCCCATATCAGGCTGCGGTTTGGCGACGGGTGACCAGTCATTATCGACATGCTCATCCTTGCAGACTAATTGACAGCCATAACAGCCATTGCATCTGGAGACATCGATCACAAATACTTTCATTATTCTGCACCTCCTACAATCCAGGATGAAAGGCATACACCGGTGCCTGGATCGTATTCTCTGTTAAAGGCCTCGGGGTATTCAGCTTTTAAAGCATCCAAATCACATTTTTCGATGTTTATCAGAAATCCGCTGGTTACTTCACCGGCACAATTTTTGGAGACAGTATTGGAAACACAAATCAAGTTGTTAGCCCCGCCACGGTCACCTTCGCCGGCTTTGATCGGATCCAGGCGTGCCCCGTGATCCTGGTAAATGGCACCCGGTCTGATTCTTTCGGTGACATAGGCGCCGCCGAGAACCCAGCCATTATCGTTAAACAGTTTCACGATATCTCCACTTTGGATGCCATGCTTTTCTGCATCCACAGGGTTAATCCAGACCGGTTCATAGAGATAGCCGTCGGGTCCTGCCACCTTGCAGGTTGGAATTTCTCTCAGCCAGGAGATATCATCCAGATTGGCATGAACTCTCCAGCGTGGGTGGTTGGAAACGATAAGATATGGATATTTTTCAGATTTTGGATGGAGCAAGCTTTCCGAATGACTTTCCCCGAAAGCAATCCATTGGGGATATGGCTTGCGCTCTTGATCATCGGGGAATACATCAGCCAGGTCCTGAGAGAAAATTTCCAACAATCCGGAAGGAGTCTCTAAAGGATATTGCTTGGGATCCTGATAAAATTTGCCGAATCCGGGGATATCGTCTTCCCAGCCATCCGCTGTAGGAATCATATAATACCCTTTTGCCAAGAATTCTTCGAAGCTGATCTTAGTTTGAACACCGGACTCCATAAAGCCTTTTTCGATTAGATCCATCTCCGACATGCCATCAGTATACTGTTCCAGAAGCCCTAACTTTTGAGCTACTTCACAGACGGCTTCCCAGTCACTCTTGGCTTCGCCAACCGGCTCAATACATTGCTCTTCATAGAAAAGATGGTTGAAATTGCCGCTTAGGGTATCGACGGAGATATCACGGCTCTCCATCTTGGTGCTGGTGGGGAGAATAATATCGGCAAACAAGCAATCATTCTCCAACCAGGGGTGTTGGGCAACTATGCACTCAATTTTAGAATTGCGCAGCGCTTCGATCATCTCATTGCCACCGGTCCAGCAGGTGGTCCAGCAAGGAGTATCGGTCCAGATCATATGAATTGGGGCTCCACCTTCAATGGGATACTGGTACTCGATAAACTGATCTTCCCGTGGGTAACCTGCCATGGTTTGACCATACCAGGTAAGGGGTTCATCACTTTGAATAGCTTTGGGAATCAAGGTTTTGGGCAGGAACTGTGGTGACATGGTATAGCGCCAGCCCGTATAAGCAGATTTTACGGTTGGAATAAATTCGCTTCTGGGTGCCGGCATTTGTTCGTTGCTTCCGAATAATTGCCATTCAATGAATTTGAACTGATTGCGGCCCGGCTTTCCTAAGCCCTGCATCGCCAGGAGGCAAACCTCCATGCGCGCCGGCTCATGGGAATAGCAGGAACGGATGTAAGAACCCCCATTGCTGTGGGCAATAGTTGTTGCCTCTTTAGCCCATTTTCTGGCTAAGGCCTTAATGGTCCGGGCGGGAACACCACAGATTTTTTCAGCCCATTCCGGAGTTTTCGGTTCGGTTCCATCTTCACCGAGGGCATGGCGTTTCAAATAGTCAAACCCGATGGTGTGGGTTTCAATATAGTCCTTGTCATAACTATCTTCTGTGAGCCAGATATAAGCTATAGCAAATTGCATCGCCAGATCCGTATTAGGGAGAACCGGAATCCATTTATCAGCGTGAACGGCTGCTCCGTAGTTGAGGTCCGGGCAAATATATACGGATTTAATTCCGATATCTGTAAACCAGTAAGAAAGACGGCTGGCTTGCTGACCGCCCCAGCCCCAAGGAGTTGTTTCAGGATCACATCCCCAGAACAAAACCATTTTAGAGTTTTCGGAGATATCTTTAAAAAGATTAGTCTGTTTTCCTTGACCTACCGGGTCCTGACCCCAGACATGCTTTGCCCCCCAGTACCAGCCTTCCCAGCTGTCGGCATTCCGCGCTTGGAGAGTATAGCCGCCCAGGAGATCCAACAGCTTCATCTGACAACCATGGGCTGCGTGAACGGTTTTGGTTTCTCCATGACCATCCCCTTGAGCCAGGACGGTATAGGGGCCATATTCCTTATACACTCTTTTCAGCTCTTTAGCGATCAGATCGGTTGCTTCATCCCAGGAAATGCGGACGAATTTGCTTATTCCTCTATTTTGGGGATTGCGCTCTCCCTCAGGATCCCAATCCACTCTTTTCATAGGGTAGGGTATGCGGTTTTTGGAATAGGTTCTTTTCTTATAAATCATGCTATAGGGCGGTAACAGAGATTTCATGGTAGGTTCAAATATCTTGTCGTTGACCTGGAGCCGCCAGGGTTTCATTTCCTCCGGAGTATATTCTTTATCGTAGCGGAAGTTGCGGATTCTGACCACCTTACCATCCTGGACATCCACTGCGGCGGAATTTGAGCCTGAGCCGAATCCGCACAAGCCGATACCTTTAATACAGGTTTTTTTGTCTTTTTTACTCACCGATTTATCCTCCTTTACGAGCTGTCATGGGGTTAATTGTCATGGGGTTAATATGGATTATAAAAATTAAGTTGGTGAAGTTCCCTCCTTTTATTGACAAATTCCTAACTAAAATTATGAATAACTTGTCATTTTAAATCGTAATCTTAGCTCTTCTGTCAGTCGAATCTATCTATTGCAAATTTCGTGCCAGCCTGCCAAAAATCAGAAACACACGGGAGTCCCCAGTCTTATGCAGCGCAAGGCCGGCATTAATCATTCTCATCGCCTTCCTATTCTTGAGAAAAAACCGAAATCTGCACAACACTTTATCAATACTGAGATAGCTTAGATGCCGATCAAAGGACCCAGTACGGGCAAGACAAAAGCACAAACCAAGATCATGGCAATGGTAGGAACGATTCCGGCCTTCACCATATCGCCCATCTTGTAATAGCCTTTACTGTAAGTGATCAAAGGCACACAATCTAAAGGAAGGATAAAGGTGATGGCCGCACCGAGAGCTACAATCATCGTTAATACCGCTGGACTGGCGCCTGCCAGAAGGGCTAAACCAGAAATCGGTACAGTGGCCATGCCGCAAATTGCCGGACCCACCGGACAAATGGCATGGAGAATTGTCATGACCGATGCCGCAGCCCCGGCCAACATGGGTGTGCTCCAGTTGGCAGCTCCTGCCATAATACCATCCACCAGCCAGTTGGCGGCGCCTGTAGCCATAATCCCTGCTGCTACTGCCTGGACACCACCGATCATTAAAATAACTTCCCAGGATACCCCTTTGACAAATTCATCCCAAGTAAGGACCTCAATTCCCGGAAAGAAGAAGGCAATCAATCCCATCACCGCGATTCCGGTTGCATCAAGCCATGGAACCCAAGTGCTGGCAATCCAGGCAACGAGCATAACGCCGATAATTGTAATAATTTTCTTTTCCTGGCTGGTCAGCCTTCCTGCACTAATGACCATGTTATTGATCGTATCTTCAGATTTCTGACTAATGGCTTCCGGCTTGAAGATCATAACGAGAGAAAGCCAGCTGATCGGAACCATAATGACAGCAAATGGTATCCCCATCAGCATCCAATCCAAGAAGGAGATCGTCATGCCGGTGGCCTCTTCCAACAGACCGATGGCCATAATGTTGATGGAAGTACCGGCAGGAGTCATTGCACCGCCGATCATGGTGCCAAAAGGAATCCCGATCATTAAGCATTTGCCAAGGTTGCTTTTGCCTGGTATGGCGTTGTCGGTAATCAGGATGGACAGCGCTAAGCTCATAAACAGCGAGCAAGTCGGAACATTATTGCAAACTGAAGATAGAAGAGCACTCCCCACCATAAATCCCAGCACCAAACCCTTGGGATCTCCTTTGGACCATCTGACGAGAACCCCGGCGATACGCGTTGCCAGGCTCGTCTTGATTAAGGCGACAGTAATAGCAAACGTGGCAATGACGAAAAATATCACAGAACTTATAAATTTAGACCAGGTTGTGCTCCAGTTTAAAATATCGAAATAGGGCAAGCACACCATAAGCAGCAAGGCGGTGATTGCTAAAGGCATCACTTCAGTCACCCATAAAACAATCCCCGTCAGCAAAATAGCAATAGCCATTTTGCCGGCTTGAGTCAGCCCAGCAGTCTCAGGCAAAAAATAGGCGATCACCATGATTAGAATTCCCAGACCAAGACCCAGCCACTTTTTCTTCATTAAGACCATCCTTTCAAAATGCTTGTCTGACTGACAGAACTCGATTTAAAATGACAACCCCATTAAATGCAAAAACCATACCAAATTGCAGATGTATATAAAAATAAGAAGAAGAGGTGCATTCGGGTAACGTTTTTCTATATTAATTCACCCCTTCTTACCCCAACCAACCTTTTCATTTCTGCGAAAAGGTTTAAGTTTTAAGAAGGATTTTATTACTTCTAGGAAATCGTGAAAAAAAGTTTTTAAAAGCAATGCATAATCTTCATTTGTAAGGTACAATGTAACCATCACAACATCGGAGGTCAGAAGATGCATTATCAATCTAACGTAGAAAATGTCAATCCATATATTGGCCCTACTGCAGATATAGACATCTCTGGTCGATGGCGGGGTATTATGCAAAGCAAAAAGGACTTCTTGGAAAAAGGTACGGATCCTCGTCTCTCCCCTTACGTCAGAGATGAAATCGCCAATTCCTGGATTCGCTCCCAAAGCTATAACCTAACCCCTGAATCAATGGGTACGGCGCCAACGATTAGTTCCCGTGAGCTAAACTCCATATTTGAGCAGAATAAAGAGTTGATCGACATCGCCTTCCCTCTGTTAGACAGTTTTAAACCATTGCTCACGGAATCCGGTTACATGGTATCTTTGGTCGATGGCAGCGGGATAGTACTCTACCGCAACGGTAATACAAAAATGGTCGATCGCTATGGAAATACTATTGGCCCGGGTGTCCTATGGAATGAGGCGACGATTGGAACCTGCGCTCATGTCTTGAGCATTCGTCACAAAAAACCTATCTCTTTGTTAGGTCCGGAAAACTTTCCCGCTTATTTCCAGAACGATATCACCTCCACTGCTCCTTTATTTGATAGTGACGGAAAAGTTATTGCCGTTTTGATCTTACTGCAAAAACTTGGTGATGACCCTTGGGATCTTGATCTCCACAACCTGCAGTATCTGACTCTAGGGTGGGTCACATCTCTGGCTATGGAAATCAAAACTCAGCTCAATCTGAAACTCAGCAATTCATTGTTCAAGAGTACGAATACCGCTTTACAGACTGCCATCAAAATGATGACCGAAGGGATGGTTATTGTTAGCCGGGAAGGGCTTATACAGCATATAAATTCTCCTGCGGCGCAAATATTTAACTGTAATACGAATGAGGCAATCGGCCGCAATATCATGGAATTTCTTGTGAAGAACGACGCATTGGCAGAAGCTCTGCGGCAACTTAAAATGATCCATAATATTGAAGTCGAAGTCCTTAATGACTACGGAACCCAAGGCTATACCTTTTCGATACAGCCACTCCCCGCCGATTCTTCCGGCTCCAGTGGTGGTGTTGTCAAAATCGTCGATACCGAAAAAGCCAAAAACATGGTATCCTCAAGCAGCGGAGCCAAGCTGGATTTCGATTTTCAAAGCATTAAAGGCGCCAGCACCAAGATGCTGCGGACCAAAAGCCTGGCCCAACGCTTCGCCAGATCACCGGCCAATATCCTATTAATTGGCGAAAGCGGCACTGGAAAAGAACTCTTCGCCCAAGCCATTCATAATGAATATCGGCCTTCAGGGCCCTTTATTGTCCTTAATTGTGCCGCTATTCCCAAGAACCTCATTGAAAGTGAATTATTCGGGTATGACAGCGGTGCCTTTACCGGCGCCAAAAAAAATGGCAGCCCGGGAAAAATAGAGCTGGCCGAAGGCGGAACCCTTTTCCTGGACGAAATAGGTGATATGCCTATAGAAATTCAGGCGGTATTACTGAGAGTCTTGGAAAATAAGCAGGTTATGCGCATCGGCGGCAGTAAATACCGGGCCGTCGACTTCCGCATGGTGGCCGCGACTAACAAAGACCTGGCAACCTTAGTCCAAAGCGGTCAGTTCAGACAAGATTTATATTATCGTCTGTCCGTACTCAGAGTGGATATTCCGCCCCTTCGCCAGCGGGATAGTGACGTGCTTTCTTTAGCCGAGTTTTTTATCCAGAAGTACAATTGGCGCAGCAAACTTCCCAAGCTCAGCCATGAAACCAAAATAAAGCTCATGGAGTACACTTGGCCGGGCAATGTTCGCCAGTTAGAGAATGCCATTATCTATGCCTTGAATGTGTCAGAAGATGAATTGATTCTTCCAGAGCATTTGCCTGACGAAATTATCCACAATAAAAATCATCCTGCCTCCTTATCCTTGAACCCCATTGAACTCTCCAAAGAAAACAACCTGAACGAGGCCGAACTCAGAGATGTGGTCTCCCTGAAGGAAGCGGAAAAAATAGTCGTACAGAATGCTCTGGCTAAGTCGGGGAATAATATCTGTATTGCCGCCGAATTATTGGGATTAAGCAAGTCCACTCTTTATCGCAAATTAAAGCTCCTCGGCATCGATGAATAATTAGATTACGCCCATGCTGGGCGAACAAGCATAGGCTGCCGACCGGGTAATTGGTCGGCAGCCTTATTGTAATACTTATATCAACCCTTCCTGTTTAAAAAACCCGGAGGAGCGGAAGAATTTTTGGCCTGCCATGATGTTGAAAACATGATCAAACGAGAACTGCTTGGATTTTGGCGGCTTTCAGCCGTCCACGAACCAAGACTTCCTCAACAGTACAAAATTCTCTTTTGATACTTTAGTCCTAATTTGAAAAAAGGTAAGCCATTATTCCGAATAAGCTCCGGCTAAGGGGCGCGAAAAGGAATATGCGCTTTATTTCCTGCTATTCGCCAGTATGATATACTGAACATACTATTTTAATGGCCGGGAGGGACACTCATGGTACCAGCCTCAACGATCCTGATCATCGATGACGACAATGATATATGTGAAGTCATTGGAGCATTGCTGCAGAGTGAGGGCTTCCTGACCTTGCGGGCGCGTAATGGACAAGAGGCTTTATCCTTGCTGAACAGCAGTGTCGATCTGATTATTTTGGATATCATGATGCCCGGTGATTCCGGTTTTACGATTTGTGAAAAAATGCGCCGAATCACCACTGCCCCCATCCTCTACTTAAGCGCTAAAAGCTTGACTGCAGATAAAGAAATGGCCTTTGATTCGGGCGGCGATGATTACCTGACCAAGCCCTTCATCCCGGCCGAACTCTTAACAAGAGTCAAGGCCATACTCCGGCGCTATCAGGTCTATCGGGGAAAAAAACTCAGCTCCAAGTCCGACAGGGATTTGATCAGGATCAACAATCTGGTTGTGCATCCTACCTCCGGGGAAGTGTTTCTGAACGGAACACCCTTGCTTTTGCGGCCTAAAGAGTACCAATTGCTGGCCTTCCTGGTCCGGAATCGGGGGACGGTTTTTTCCGTCCAAAACCTCTATGAACAGCTTTTGGGGGAATCCTATCTCCCCTCGGCCAACAATACCGTCATGGTACATATCCGAAACCTGCGGCAAAAAATAGAGGCAGATCCTCAACACCCGAAATATATCCTTACGGTTTGGGGGGAGGGGTATAAATTTGCTTGAGATCAAATTAGGCACCAAATTAGCCCTTTGCGCCTTGTCTGCCTTTATAATTGCCGCGGTGGTTTTTTTTATTGTCCATAAAGCCGGCACACTGTGGATTGATCATAAGTTCAGCGATCCTGCCTTTGTCGAGCAGCAACAGGATTTGGAAATCCAAAACCTTCAGGAATATATCACTAACAGTCAGGCTTCCGCCTTGGATTATCATGTTGTATCCAACTGGGTGAAAGAGCGTCAGCTTACCACTTTATTCCTCTACTACGGCGACCGCCTGATTTATGATTCGACGATCACTTATCATGCCGGAAATTTAGCAAGCGGCAGATTAACCTCCCCTTTACCCTGGCAGAAAACCTATCCTCTACAATTCAGTGATGTTGAGGTTACCGCTGTTGTCAGTACATTGGCCCGTCACCGCTTTGTCGATCAGCTGAATATTATCGGCCTGACCGTATTCTTTTTAACCTTCCTCCTCATTATGCTTTACTATGTGCGCAGAAAGGTGGTTTACATCCATCAATTGGCTCAGGAGATCAAAAACATCGAAGGGGGCAACCTTAATTTCCCCATTACCATAAAGGGGGAAGATGAACTTGCCTCCCTGGCCCAGGATGTTGACAAAATGCGCCATGCTCTGTTGAAGCAAATTATCCGCTTTCAAAAAGTGCGCAAGGATCGGGATCAATTTGCCGTACACATGTCCCATGACCTGCGTACGCCCGTAACCAGCCTGATCGGTTATCTGGATATTGTCAATCAAAAACGCTGTCCCAGCAAAGTAGTCCAGGAGCAGTATCTGCATAAGGCGGAAGAAAAAGCGCTCCAGCTGAAAAGCCTTTCGGAAAATATGTTCACGCATTTTTTGACCAGCATGGATGAATCCAAAGCGGAGGACATCTTTTGCGACAGCGCCGCCATCAATCTTTTAATCGATGATGGACTTATTCTTCTGGAATCCCATTTATTCCAGTGCCTTGCTTCAAAATACGAGGGAGAAGCGGCCTTCTTTGCCATTGGCAAGACTTCCCTGGAGCGGATCCTGGACAATATTTTCTCCAATCTTCTCAAATATGCCGATCCGGCCTTTGCCATCGAGATTTCCTGCCACAGAGGGGAGCAGGGTTTGGCCATCTCCTTTGGCAACCCTATCCGCACAGAAGAAACCGGCGCTGTTGCCAGCGCCGGAATCGGCCTGAACAGTGCCGGTGAGATTGCCCGGCAAAATGGCGGCTCCTTGCACATCCATAAGCAGGACGGAGTATTCCAATGTACTCTTTTTATCCCGGAAATCCCTTAAGGCTGGACAGCGTTAAGAGCCGGAAGGCCGATGATCCGTGTGCAGGCCTTTTGTGCCAGCGCTTCACTGTGGGTGACCACGATCATTCCCATTTCACGCTCTTCCACCACCGAAAGCACCAGCTGCCAGATTTGCGCCTGGGTGATAACGTCCAGCATGGTGCTGATTTCATCCGCAAGCAGAAATTTGGTTTGGGGCCCCAGGATCCGGGCAATGCAAAAACGCTGCAGCTCGCCGCCGCTCAGCTCATTGGGCCAACGGTTAAGCCACTGCTTTTCGATGCCGATTTTTTGCAGGAAGGCCTCATCGGGAACCCAGGACTCCTCCAGAATCTGGCGCATTCTCCAGCGGAAATTCACGGCCTTTTCCGGATGCTGATAAATGAGCTGGACAGGGCAGTAGCCGGTGGTAGGCAAAGGCTTGCCCTCAAACAGAATTTCCCCCTCCGTAGGAGCCAGATAACCTGCCAAAAGCTTGGCAAGGGTGCTTTTACCATAGCCGGAGGGGCCCACAAGGCCCACCCGTTCTCCTTTATCCACGGAAAAGCTGACGTTTTTTAGAATCAAATCCTTTTTAGAATAGCCGAAGCTGATATTGTTGACCTCAAGTAACATGCTTGCATCTCACCTCTCCTCCCCGCACTTCACGCATTTCCACATTGCCTGCGCAGCTGTCGGTCCGCTGCCGGCAGCGGGGAGCAAAGGGGCACCCGCTGGGCAGGCTGCCCGCATAGGGCTGGAGGCCGGGAATAGGAACAAAATCATTCTGAGGCAAAGCATCCCACAACGCTTTCGTATAGGGATGGCGCAGCTGCTCCTTTCCGGCGATAAAATCCTCCACAGGTGCTATTTCGATGGTGGTTCCCGCATAAAACACGGCAATTCTATCGGCAATACTGAGGGCTAAATCAATATCGTGGGTGATGAGCATGACCGCACTGCCTCCATCGGCGATCTCACGGAAATAGCGCATGGTCTCTGCCGCCACTTCTGGATTAAGTCCCGGGGTAGGCTCGTCGGCAATGATAAGATGGGCGTCCGTGATAACCGCCGTAGACACCAGTACCCGGCGCGCCATACCGCCGGAAAGCTGAAAGGGATATTTCTCCGCCGTATCCGGTGCAAGATTAAAGCGCCGGAACACCTCCTGCTGCTGTTTTTCCGTGCCATAAATGCCGCGGACCTGTTTGCCGACCCGCATGATCGGGTCTAAAAAGCCCACCGACTGAGGAACCAGGGCTATTTCTTTACCCCGCAGTTTCTTTTGCAGGCGGGGGGTAAGCTCCTGTCCGCAATACTTCATGGAGCCGGAATAGGAGCTGTTGTAAGGTAATATCCCTAAAATAGCATGAGCCAGCAGGCTTTTGCCGCTTCCCGACGAGCCGACGACCGCCAAAATTTCTCCTGCATTGATAGCTATATCCAAGCTGGATATGACTTTCAGCTCCTTTTGATTCAATCCCCGGTCGTACATCCGGAAAGAAATGGATAGATCCTTTACCTCCAAGACGGGTGGCTTTGCTTTGTTCTGTGACATAGTTCCTCCTATTCCTGTGCGCTGTAGGGATCGATAATCGTCCGCAGATTGTCCCCGATGGCATCGAATAACAGCACAATGGCCAGGAGAGCCGCACCGGGCAGTACCGTAAGCCACCAAACCCCGGAAGTCAGATAGCGCATGGATTCAGATAAAATGACGCCCACCGCCGGCTCTTCCGGAGACAGTCCAAAACCCAGAAAGGTGATGGAAGCCTCGTGCAAAATGGCATGGGGGAACAATAAAATAAGTCCGACGATATACTGAGGAAGCACATGGGGCAGGATATGCCCCACGGCAATAAACATGGGGCTGCGCCCCATCCTGCGGGATGCCTGGACAAACTGCCCATTCTTTACCGCCAAAACCTCGGCCCGGACGATACGGGCCAAATTAGGCCAATGGGTGATGGCGATGCCGATCATAACCCCCTGCAGCCCCTTGCCCAGCATAAAAGAGATGAGCATCAGCAGAATCAGGTGAGGAATGCCCTGCACCATATCAATCAGCCATAAGACCACTTGATCCGCTTTTTTCCCCATCACTGCCGAGAGGGTGCCCAAAATGACCGCAATCACAGAACTGATGCCTGCCGCTAAGACACCGATCAGAATACTGGTGGAAAGTCCTTTGACAGTACGGGCCAGCATATCCCGCCCCATCCAGTCCGTACCGAACAGATGGGAGAAGGAGGGCGGCTGATTTTTGTTTTCAAAATTAGTGGCATAGGCCTCCGGCGACATGAGAACGCCCGCTGCCGCTATCCCCACCAGTATCAGCACTGCCGACGTGATAATGGTTAAAGTCCAGGTGCGGCGATTGATTAAAGGCCTCTTGATTGTAACTGTTTCATTCACCATGAGCTGCCTCCCTGATTTGAGGGTCGATCACCGGATAAAGGAGATTGGCAATCATATTCCCGCAAAATACAAACAATGCGCTGAACAACGCGATTCCCATCAGCAGCGGCGTATCCCCGTGGGTTCCTGCCAACACCGCCGCTTGCCCCAGACCGGTGTAGGAAAAAACGTTTTCTGCCAGCACCGAGCCGCCGAACAGCTCACTGATGGCCGCAAACTGCAAAGTCACCGCCGGCAAAAGAATATTGCGGAACCCATGACGGCGTATGGCCTGCCATTTCCCCTCCCCTCTCGCTTGGGCGAAAAGCATAAAGTCGCTTTCCAAAATGTCAATCAGCTTCTGCCGGGTGTGCAGGGCAATACCGGACACACCGGTGATCGAAAGTGTCACCGCCGGCAAAACCAGATGATGAAGCCGCTCCCAGATGGTCACCTCGCTGGCCAGCTTGCCGATGGGGGCCGAAAGCCCCAGGGGAAACCAGCCCAGCTTCACCGCAAAGACCATCATCAGCAGCAGCCCCAGCCAAAAGGGCGGACTGGAAGACATTAATAAACACACGGTTTTGATCCCTTTATCAATCGGATTATGGCGGCAGGCAGCGGCAATGACACCCAGCAAAAAGCCGAAAATGCCAGAGAGCACCCAGGCAACCCCCATCAGCATCAGGGATTGGGTAAAACGCTCTCCGATCACCGCCGTCACCGGCTGCTGAAAATAGTAGGATTTCCCCATGTCACCCTGGGCCAAGGCTTTAAGCCAGCTTACCAGACGGCCTGCCGGAGGCTGGTCAAGGCCCCAATACCGGGCAATCGCCTCTCGTTGCTCTTCACTGATCGCACTTTCTGATCCCACATAAGCACTGATAGGATCAATGGGGGATGCGTCTGCCAGCAAAAAGGTAACAATGACCACTGCAACCAGCAAAGTAATCCCTCGTAAAAAGCTCACCCCGATCATTTTTGCTATGCTTTTATTCATCGCACTCTCATTTCTCCCTTTTCATGCAAAACGCGGCCAACCACAACCGGGTATGGCCGCGTTTTACCGATCCTTCGTTCCGGTTTATTTCACAGAGCTCCAATCCATGATGTTGCCCAATACCGCAAAGCCGTGGTCGTGAGGATGGATCTTCTGTTCCCCGATGCTGATTCCATCCCGGACAAAATACAGATGGCTGATATTGACGATATAAATATAGGGCGCGTCACCAAGGATACTACCTCCCGTGGTTCCATCCCACTGAGCTTTCTGCCAGTATTGATTGGCTTCTTCCTGTGTAGTTGCCGCTACGGCTGCCTCCAGATACTTGTCCACTTTTTCATTTTTGTAGGCAACAATATTATACCAGCCGCCTTTGGCCGCATAAGCGCCATAAAGTGCATTGTATACAGGAGTGGGGTTATAATCGCCGCCCCCCAGCATAAAGGCGTCCTTATGCTTGCGGGGGTTACGGTCGGCGGAGGAAAGCCCTTCGGTAATCACATTAATGCCAAAGGCCTTGGCCTGCTCTTTGAAAGCCATGGAAATCGATTGGCGGGTCGAATCGTCCGAGGCATAGATCAAACTGAACTCCGCTTTCAAGCCATTCTTTTCGCGGATCCCATCGCCGTCCGTATCCACCCAGCCGGCGTTTTCCAGAATCTGCTTGGCAGCTTCCACATTGCCGTCGGTGAGGATAACCTCTTTGTTATCCCAGGGCAGGCCCTGAGCAATGGTATAGGCGACGTCTCCATAACCGTTGAGCACCGTATCGATAATCTTCTGACGGTTGATTCCGTTGGCCAACGCCTTGCGGATGGCGGGATCACTGGTCACTTCATTGCCGATGGGGTACCCTTCTTTGCTGGTTTCACCAGGCTTTTGCACAGGCAAAGCAACTGTACGGAAATCATTGGTTTTGCAGTCGACCAGATTGTAGCCGGGCATTCCCTTGACCGCCAGATTTTCTGAGATTTTCGCTACATCGACTTGTCCGGCCTGCAATGCCGCATAGGCCGCATCGTCACTGAGGAACAGGAGCACAAGGCGTTTGAAGGAGGGCTTCCCGCCGTAATATTGCTCATGAGCCTCCACAATCAGCTGCTGCCCTTTATCCCACTGTACGAATTTATAAGGACCGGAACCGATGGGCGCCTGGGCATAAGCGGCCGGATCGCTGTAAGCATGCTCCGGTACAATTCCCAGGGCGGCCGTCTGATAGATAAAGGTGGACATAGGGGATTTCATATGGAACATGACCGTCGTATCATCAATGGCCTCGGCCTTGTCCAGCAGGGTCAGATCAATGGTGGAAATGCCGTTTTCCTTGGTTTTGTTGTAAGTAAAGGCCACATCCTTGGCGGTGAGCTTTTCACCGTCGTGGCAAATGACATCATCTCGAACAGTGAAAGTCCAGGTAAGGCCGTCCTCGCTGACTTCATAGCCGGTGGCAAGGTCATTTTTCAACTGGTTATTGGTATCCGTATCCAGCAGCTTACTTTGAAAAAGCGGAGTACCGTGGCTGCCCCATCCGGTGCAAGGGTCATAGCCCGATTCCTTCTCCCCGCCCACGGCGACGATGACTTCGTCTTTTGCAGCTGAAGGGTTGCCGGAAGATTGGGCTGAGTCCGCCGGTGTTTGTGCAGAGCAACCTGCGGCAAGAAGCGAAATAACCATCAGCCCTGCTGTCAGTTTGGTTTTGATCCATTGTTTCTTCATAAAACTTCGATCTACCTTTCCATCTTTTAGTGGTTAGCTTCACCTAACTCTATAAAAGATTATAGTTTTCTTTGGCTTTTGTCTCAATCCTTAAGGAGCAGATTTAAGATTATTTAAGAATTGTCCCACGGACCGAAGGCTGCTGGTCGATATATGGCCTTTCAGCGAATCACAACAGGTGGGTCGGAGGTAAACCACAAGAGGGCTCGTAAGATTCGAAACCGGTTTCGAATCTTACGAGCCCTCTTGTGGCCGTACTTTCGCAATTCCGGCAGCTGCCGGTTAAGATATTATATATGCTCACCGTTTCAAAGGGTCTCTCCACCTTTTCTCTGTCCCGGCTTATGGACTGCCATTGTTTCCTTGTTATCAATGCCTGGAGATCTTTCTGAGCCCCTCAAGATCTTTGATGACAATATAGCCTCTGCCCTTGTCAATCAGGCCTTTTCTTGAAAAATTGTTTAGGTGCTCAGTGACCTTGGGCCTTGTCGTGCCGATGAAGCCGGCCAGTTCATCATGCTTGATGAACAGTCTCGGGTCCTGCGCATTGTGCACAAATATGCCGTACTTCTTATAATTCAGAAGCAGATAAGCCAGTCTCTGCGGGATATTCGAAACGATTTCCTGGGCCTGCACCTGCATGCTTCTTATTTTTAAGGCCATATACTTTAAGATCAGCATCATCAGCTCAGGTTTGGAAGCAAGCAATTCCTGGGCTTTTTCTCTCGGAATAAACACAATTTTTACTTGTGTCACGGCCACCGCGCTGCAAATACTTGTACCGCCGTCGATCACTGCCGTTTCTCCGGTAATACTGGGGGCTTCAAGAATGCACAGGGTTTTTTCCGTCCCATCCGAATAAAGAAAAAAGTTCTTTATCTTTCCTTCATCCAAATACACAAGCCCCGAAGCCGGCTCATCCTGGTAATAAATCATTTCCCCAGGCCCATACTCAAGAGGAGTCCCTAAATGCTTTAAAATATCTCTCGTATTATCATCGAGGTTATAGTATTTTGTATAAATAGCTAACACCTCCTGGCCCCATTAAAATTGAGTCCTCCGGCAAAGGAAGACTCAATTCATACTGATAGTTTAGAGAATAATGATCTTGGGAGCTGTTTTATGAATTTTCTCTGCACCGTGTTCCGTCACATAATAATTGTCGTTGATATATACGGTTTGCACTTGATCAATAAAATAAGGGTGCAGGGAGATATTCATTCCGGTCCTGATTTCCATGGTTTCTTCGCCAAATTCATGGGCTGCCATAAAGGCAGGACGCTCAACCAGGTCATAGCCCTGGGAATGTCCGTACAGGCGCCCTTCCTGACTGTAGCCTCTTTCGGCGACAAACTGATTGTATTTGGCGACGATTTCCTTAGCCGGCCTGCCGGGAGTCAAAAGGTCCGCAGTCAATTGCTGAGCCTGTACCGCTACGTCCCAGGCTTCCTGCAATTCCTGATAAGGCTCCCCGAAGCAGAAGTTTCTGGCGGATTCGCAGTAGTAGCCTCCGGGGCCGGATACTTCCACCAGGAGCACACCATAGTCTCCTTCCTGAACTCTTCTGTTGGCATATTGGAAGGTAGACATGCCGCAAGGTTTGTACGGCTGCGCCGTGGCCATGAAGAGCAGGTGTTCTTCGCTTCCCAGGTTCATCAGAAGCTGCATGACCTCCGCTCTGATCTGATACTCCATCATGCCGGGTTTGACAATGGCAGGCAGCGCTGCCCATACCGCATCATGTATTCTGGCCGTTTCCCGGACCAGTTCCATTTCTTCAGCGCTCTTCAGCCCTTTGATCATATCGAATTCATCGGTGATGTCGACGAATTCGATATGCGGGAATGCTGCCAGTACTTTTCCCATCAGTCCTGCATTGATGGAAGCTTTGCCGATCCAGCCCACTCTTTTGGGGTTTCTCTTGCGCAGATAGTCGATGACCAGGCCCGCTTCCAGGTCAGCCGTATAATTCAGGGTGGGGCAAAATGGGGCATAGAGTACTTCTTTGACTCCTCTCAAAGCCCATTGAGGAATTGGGGAGCCGCTGGTTCTGACCAGGGTCATTTCCTCATCTGCCGGGAATAAAACCGTCATGTGATAATTATATTCGGCTGGTACATCGGTCAGCCAACGGACATATCCTCCCAGGTGCATGTTGTTGCCTTGAGTAAAGGCACTGTCCAGATCATATTTTTTCAACAGCTCCTTCGTTGCGCCCCATCTTCTTCTGAGTTCCCGGTCGGATATGGGCCTCCTGATTCTTTCAGCTGCACTCATTGTGTTCACTCCTTTCCTGCTTTTAAGTCCGGAAGATTGTTAATGGTGTCCGGTGCAGTTTCTGCGGTCCGCTTGGCTTGAGAATGAAGCTGTCGGCACAATAGACGGTTCTTTCAGCGGATATGAGGCTGGTATTGGCTGCCAGGCACATATCTTTAGCCAGCTTCATGGTTTCACCAGGCTGAATGCTGGGTCTTTCAATATGGTCATAGCCCTGGCCGTAAACAAACAGGCCGGTCTCCTGATTATATCCTTTGCTTTCCAGGTAAGCGTTGTATTGACCGAAGATCACCTGGGGATCCGCACCGACCTGGAGCAGGCCCGCCAGTTTTTCCTGGGCGGCAGCGGCTTCTCTCCAGCCCTGTTCCAGGGCGCCGGAAGGCTCGCAGCCGATGGAGAACATCCTGCCCACGGTGGTAAACAATCCCCCCGGTCCACTGCATTGCAGTTTGACATAGAGCTCGTCTCCCGTCTGGAGTTCCCTGTTCTGAAAGAAGCTGGGCAGCAAGCTGAATTTTTCCCCTCTGGGTGCGCTGCCCATGATGACGATCATTTCTTCCCCACCATGGTCGGTAACCAGCTGCATGATTTTCGCTCTGACTTCGTATTCCCGTACGCCCGGCTGGATCAGGGCAGGCAGATAGCCCATGACTTTATCCTGAAGGGCTGCGGATTTTTCCAGAAACTTGATTTCATCTTCGCTCTTGACGGCGCGGATTTCATCAAAAAGGGAGGAAGCATCCACGATTTCCACGCCGGGCAGCTTTTCGGCAATGTAGTTGTAGTAGTTCCACATAATCATTTCCATACCGGCGATTCCGACTTTTTGGACATTGTTCTCCTGGACCCATTTGACGAATAGTCTGCCTTCCCAATCCCAGGTAAAATTGAATACGGAAAAGTAGGGTGCCGCGGCCCAGGGTTTTCCGATCCGCAATAGGTGGGAAGGGGGATAGAGATCCAGGGGCGGGCCGCTGCAGGCAATATAGCCGATGTCTCCGTCCTTGGTCAAAAATGAGGACTGGGGGTAATGATTTTCTGCCGTTGTGTCCGTCAGCCAGCGATTGCAGCCCCCCATGTATTGAGTGATGTTCTGCGCCAGGATGCAGTCAATGTTTTCTTTTTTCATGACTGCCTGCAGTTCACGCGAGCGTCTTGCCAATTCCCTGGTGGGAATGGGTGATTTCAGCCTTTCATGAAATACTTCTGCCATGGTGTTTCCTCCTTTGATTTTTTAGAACTGAGGTTATTTTGTTGCCGGCGGATGAATGGAATGATTTGCTCCTTCATCCGTTTTTATTGTCCTTGATTATGGCCTGCTTCTCCGTCCCGGATAGAACATTCCCCAAAATATATTTCAGAAAACCAGGGAAAGGCAAGATTCAGCCCACAAGATCAGGATCCTTTTTCGTAAGCAGGATTGCGATGCAAGCAATCACGGCGGGAATAATGAAAGTCAGGAAAACGCCCCTTACAGGAAGATTGGCCGTAAGCAATACACCGACAACGGTCGGGGCAACGGCGCTTCCCAACCGGGAGACTGCGGAGCCCCACCCCATGGCCGTGCCGCGGAAAGCTATGGGATAAAAGTCCGGAGCTGCTGCCAGAGTCATGCTTTGAACCAAAGTAACAGCGCATCCGGCCAGAAACAGCAGTGTATAAAAGATAAACGTGCTCATCTGAAAGCTCAGGAGGCTGACCAAAACCGCCGACATGGCATAGAGAACCGGCATGACCTTTTTGTAGCCGTATTTATCGCCCAGCATGCCCACAAAAGGGGTGGTGAGGACTCCCCCCAGAAGGAAGATGGCCAGGAACATCACGCTGGATTTCAAAGGATAGCCCAGCATGGTCATCAGTTTCGGAAGCCAGGTGGAGATTCCGAAGAAGAGATACAGGTTGCAGAAAAAGGCGATCCAGATATAAATGGTGTTTTTGGCATAACCGGATTTGAACAAGCTCCCCAGGGAAGCCTTTTGCTGGTTGACAATGCTTAATTCGTATACATCTTCCTCAGTCTGCTCAAAGTCCGGGTTGGCTTTAGCCAGTACTTTCTTAATGGTTTTTGTTTCTCCTCTGGGAACATAAAATTTCATAGATTCCGGGACATTCCAAACAACAAAAGCAATCATAATCAAGGCGATTAAAGTAGCCAGATACAGAACACGCCAGCCGATGGATTCCAGAAAGGCAACGCCTGCCAGTGAAGCAACCAGCTGGCCGAGGGGTATCCCTACCATGACCATGGTCAGAAGCAGGGTTCTTCTGGACCTGGGCGTGTACTCAGACAGCAGGCTTATGACCACCGGAGTCAAAGCGCCCATCCCCATCCCGGCGATAAAGCGCACGACTGCAAAGATGGAGGCACTGTGGATAAATGCAACTATACCGTTAAAGACAGAATACACAAAAATGCCGATGATAATGGTTTTTTTGCGGCCGATCACATCGGACAGCATCCCGAAAAGCAAGGCGCCAAACATCATGCCGAACATGCCCGCACTGGCCAAAAGACCGGTCTGGGTGGCATTAAGGTTTAATTCCTTCATGACCGACGGAAGGGTAACGCCGTAAATCCCCATGTCATACCCGTCAAATATCAAAGCAAGCAGCAGCAGAACGAATATAATCAGAAAATAACGGTTGAACTTAGCCTCATCAATAACCTTATTTACGTTTATTTTTCGCATCTTTCTATCCTCCACTTCAAATCGTTGGGATATCGGATATTTCATTATCGATGATGTTTGATTGTCCGGTCATAATTGGCTTCTAAAGCACGGATCAGGCGGGCAATGGTCTCAACCGCCGGGGTAGGAACCCCCAGCTTTTTCCCTTCATTGGCAATGGCTTCGTTAATGCAGCCAATCTCGGTCTTTTTCTTATTTAAAATATCAAAGACCATGGAAGGGACATGCCCGGGCACGGCGTAAGTCACTTTCATCACATGCTTTAAGGCTTCTTCCCTGCTGATGTTCATCCCCTTGGCCCGCGCCACATCTGATACTTCAAAAATGATCTGCCTGGCAATCTCATAAGATTCCGGCGTATTGATCATCAGGTCTGTGACATTGACCTTCAGTATGGCGCAAAGGGTGTTTTCGCAGGCGTTTACCATCAGCTTGCGCCAAATGCGTTCATTGACATCCGGTGCGATGTCCGCATTCAGGTTCACTTGATTCATCAAGTCCACTAATTTTTCCAATTTCGGGGTCACAACGCCGTTCAGAGGCCACATCGAAGTTCCCACTTTGCTTAAGGTGGTCATTTCGATATGACCGGGAGCTTTCACATCGCTTGTCAAGGTGCTTAAACCATATACGATCTGGTCTTCGGGAATATATTCTTTGATAATGTCCACATTGCCGATGCCATTCTGCAGAGTCACGACCATGGTGTTTAGGGTGACACAGCTGACCATGGCATCCTGAACCGCCTGACGGGTGCCGGTATATTTAACATAGATGATTGCAACGTCAGCTTCGCCAATCTCTGCAGGATTACTGGTGGCCCGGGCTTTCACAACCCATTTATTATCTCCTTGGGTCATAATCAAACCGTTTTTGTTTACAGCCTCCACATAAGCTTTGTTTGTGCTGTAAAGACACACTTCGTCGACGACGCCGGCCAGGGAGCCGCCAAACAGGCTCCCCATGGCGCCGGCACCAATAATGGCTACTTTCAAAACCTACCACCTCACAGTTTTTTTAATAAAATAGTTTAATAGTTTTTTTGATGATGGGATGATCCTTAACTCGAGTTTGACAGTAACGCCTTAAAATTTGTTATTGTTAAATTGTAATTATGGCTCCCCATGCGGATTTGAAATGTACAAATGAGTAAAATACCTATTCGAAAACCAAAATGTAGTGCCGCACAATATGAATATTTTTATTGAAGAATATAGATTGATTTGGTATAATTGTAGTGATATGTTTGCGCGAATTAAAACGGCCTACAACCGGGACGGCTCACCACGCCGTTACCTTCAACTTGTTGAGAGTCGCCGCGAAGAGGGTAAAGTTCGTCAGAAAGTCCTTTGTAACTTGGGGAGAGTGGAGGATCTCCAAAATGGGAAACTTGACGACCTTATTCGCTCTCTAGCGAAGTTCTCAGATACGCTCGCAGTGGTTGATGCTGCGGAAGATCTTTTTGCGGATTGGAGCAAAGAGTTTGGTCCTTCTATGGTCTTTCGTCGGCTTTGGGAAAACCTTGGCCTCCATACAATTCTCGATGGACTCTTTAACGAGAGAGACTTGAGCATCGATGTTCAAGAGGCTATTTTTTGTATGGTCTTAAATCGTTTGACAGAGCCTACCAGTAAATTGGGGGTTAGCGATTGGAAAGATTCCGTCTATCGCCCTGAATTTGAAAGCTTAAAGCTTCACCACTTCTATAAAGCCATTGACTTTCTCGATGAAAACAAAGACACCCTCGAAGAACAGTTATTTTTTCATCATACCAATTTATTCACACAACAGCTGGATTTGGTGTTCTTTGATACCACCTCCACCTATGTCGAAGGAGATGCCGGAGCCTTTGACCTCTTGGAATACGGTCATTCTAAGGATCATCGTCCCGACCGCCTTCAGGTCATGATTGGCCTATTGATGTCCAGAGACGGGATTCCCATAGCTCATCATGTGTTCCCAGGAAACACATCGGATACCGATGCCTTTATTGAAGCGGTGAGTGATTTGAAAAAGCGCTTTACTATCCAGCGAGTCATTGTTGTTGGGGATCGGGGCATGATGGGAAAACGAACGTTGGAACTGCTCGAAGAATTACAACTTCACTACATCCTTGGGGTTCGTATGCGCAATGTAAAGGCCGGCCCAGAACTCGCAACCTCTCCGGAACCTTATGTCTTCACGAAGGATAACCTAAAGGTTAAAGAAGTCCTCCATCAGGGTAAACGCTATATCGTGTGTTTAAACGAAGAAGAAGCCAAACGCGATCAGTGGGTCCGAGAGCAAATCGAAGTGAAACTGAGAAGCAAGCTGGAGCATGGAAGTATTAAGGATTTAATCGGCCATAGTGAATACAAAAAATATCTTAACGTGTCTGCCGAAGCAGCCACGATTAATACCGATAAATTGAAGCAAGCGGCCGTTTTTGATGGACTCTATATCCTCCAAACCAATACAGAGCTCCCAACGGAAGAGGTAGCCACAGCGTATCGTGACCTATGGCAAATAGAACGGGCCTTCCGGAATCTTAAGAGTACTCTCGACTTACGCCCTGTTTACCACTGGAAAGAAAGGCGAATCTCTGGTCACATCATGCTTTGCTTTTTAGCCCTAGTGGTCCAGATCAGGTTCCAGAAACTCCTGGAAAACTGCGCAAGCGAGTATGGCTATACGGAGGTAATAAGAGCTTTAAGAAAAGTTCATGCCGTTAAGCTTAAACTAAAGGACCAGGATCATTTAGTCAGAACGGAAATCCATGGAGCAGCAGCTATGGCTTTTAGGGCAGTGGGGCTTCGGGTTCCTGAACGAGTACAGAAGATGCAAGATAATTACCATAAATAGTTAATTGTAGTGGCACGCCCAAAAATGAACCTTTCAAACCCTTGAAATTCAATAGTTTCAGTTTTTGAGGTGTCAAACTCGAGCTTAAGCATTCACTCCCTTTTATTCTTTTCAAAGGTTTATCTAAATCTTCTTATAAGTCAATCAAGACATCTGTTGCCCACACCACAATTCAAAAAAAATTGATCTTAAAATATTAAACATCAATCCAGATAAAATAAAAAAAAGAAACTTCGAATTGTTAGTCCGATAGTTTCTTTTATAATAAGTAGGCTAGAAAAGCATCAAAAAGGCAGTTTAAGCATTGCTATATTAAATGCAATCACTCAAATTCAAAGCTTTTTCGTTTGCTTTGTGACCATATAAATATTCCAGTAAACCGATCTGGTTTTTGATGATAATATTGCGATATTGTTTATCAATAAACCCCTGTTTCTTTAAGGAATTAAGTGTTTTGGTAACGGTTGTTCTACAAGCTCCTACTAAACCGGCAAGCTCTTGATCAGAAAATTTAATGGATAAGCTGATCCCATCCTGGGTTGTTGTTCCAAAATCTGCTGTCAGTCTCAACAACATATGAATGATTCTTTGCTCCGCCTCCAAAAAAGCCATCTCCTGAATTTGAAAAGAAAGCATGCGTATTTTTCTTGTCAGTGACTGCAAAATTATAAAATACAAATCCGCATCGAATTTCAGCAGTTTTTTCAATTCTTCTTGTGTTAAAGCAATAATCTCTGAACTAATCATCGCACTTGCACAGCATGGTCTGGGGAATAAGTCTATGGCAGAAGTTTCTCCAAAAAAGCCTCCCTGTTCATGAATCGAAAGGGTCTTTTCACTCCCGTCTCCCTTTAAAATATATACTTTTACCCTACCGCTTTTAACATAGAAAAAGGTATCTCCGGGATCGTCCTGAATATAAATCGTTTCCGATGCACTGTAAACCTTGGTTTTGCAGATTCCATGAAACTTCAAAATGTTCTCAAACCTTTTTTGATCTCCCTTAATCCAGGGAGAATCATTATTGTCAAACATTCAACTCACCTCCTTTACAGAGATATCTACTCAGAAGAGGATGGTTTCAAAATCTCATGACCCTGCTATTGATTAAGCAATTATAGATTACACGATCTATTATCTATATTCTAATCAGTCTCCCGTAAAATCAATGTCCCATCCGGTACATAAACAACCTATGATGATATTGTTCTTTTCGTTTTTCTTCCTCTGCAAAGGAAATTCCTCCACAGTACATTTTTCGGCTGTACCGGTGATAAAAAAGCGTACCATTGCTTCGCTGGGCTTCATGCCGGCCTGCTTACTTTCTCGAGCAAAGAGGCCATTCCGGGTTCCATTTTTTCCATATCCATATTAAAAACGATGGCCACAAGGTTAAGCGAAAGATCCGCTAAGGTGAAGCCCTCACACTCGCCCAGGGACTGGAATATTCTGTTGTATACTCTGCAGAATATTTCCGGTTAAAGGGAGTGTAACCAAAATGGATGTTGAATTATCTGCCCGGACGCCAACACAAATTGCGTCTGAAATTAACTTAATTAAAAGCCGGACCGACAAAATCATGCTCCAAAGCTGTGTCCAAATCGGGCGCTGCCTGACGGAAGCCAAGGCAATGCTCCCCTATGGGGAATGGGGGGAATGGCTGAAGGAAGAGGTCAGTTATTCCCAGCGGACAGCCAATCACCTGATGCGGATCTATCGGGAATTCGGGTCTAAATCCGCCTCACCCGGCGTGAGCTTGCCAGATTCGAATCCAGATTCGAATCTTAATTTCTCCCAGGCGGTTATCCTCCTGGGAATTCCGGCGGAGGAGCGGGAAGAATTTTTGGCCTGCCATGATGTTGAAAACATGAGCAAACGAGAACTGCAGGCGGCTGTTCAGGAAAAAAAGCAGAGCACGGAACTGGTCCCGGTCGTCAAGGTAACTCCAAAGGTGAGAAAAATACAGCCCAAAACCGTGCAGCCAACCGCCGAAACCTACACCGAAAGCATGAAGTATGACGAGCAATTTGCCCTGCACCGCGACAACATGATCAGCGCCTATAGTGAGATGCTGAAAACACTCGTTGCCCAGAGCAGGATAGACACGGCGCGAAAGGAAGTCAACCGGAAAAAGGCCTTGGAAATTGCGACCAACATGGTTGCGACACTGCAGGAATACCCCCCTGCCATTAGAACGAATTTATCCGTTAAAACAACTAACCCGGAATAATGCCATAAAGCAGCTACCCTTGGGCTACGCTTTAGGGGGGCACGATGATGGCTATCTCGATGCCGTGTGTAGCCTCCTGGGCCAGGAAGAGGATTTCCTTCATGCCGCTATGGTTGATCCTTACATCCGGTTTCAGCCCCCGTTCAACAAAATGGCGCTCAGCCTCCTCAATATCGTCCACCCGGAAGGCGATGCCGGTGATCCCTTCGCCCTTGCGCTCCAGAAGCCGGGTCGCACCAATGGCGTCATTGCTGCGCGTCGGCGCCACCAGTTCAGGCTCCCCACGCCGGGGCAGCGCCACGGCAAGACCCGGCCCGGAATCGTCGAGAGGACCGTAGAACTCTAAGCCCAGCAGCTCTTCCATGTCTTGCTTGGCCTTATGAATATCCCGCACATTAACGATGGTACGCCGAAAGACACTCCCTAGGTTTAGGTTGGAAGTGTCTTTATTGATTCAGGAATATTTTCATTGATTGTTGCTATTATCGACTAAACCGATAACGAGCGCAAATTTGCGTTCATTATTTTCTTGTCGGTGCCTTGAAGGTATAGCCAAAGCAACTATACCTTCAAAAGATTCGGTTTAATAATTAAACTTAATTTGATCATATGCACTGGTACTGGCTGTCAGAGTAATTATATTTGGTTTCTCAGCGTCAGAAGGATCATTATGGATTATCTTACCTTTTCCTTCTAATGGATATAAATTACCTCCTGTCCTAAATGCATATATGCGAATATCCTATCTGCTGAAATTGTTTTTTAATATCTTTGCCATCCTCAAATACCAGAAATTTGAAGGTAGTTTCTGCCGCGCCTACTTGTAAATCGTTCATAATTATATCATGGGAGACTTCGTTTTTAACACCTGGAACAGACGAGCCTGACACGCTCTAGTCACTTAATATTTGCTTGCCGTCTTTCCAACAGTCATAGGACGTACCGAGCAGCCCTTTCCATGGCCCATTCTCGTTATACTCATAATATAAATAAATCCACCGTAACCTCTCTCCATCAGAAGGGTCCTCAAATTTTATCGTTCCTTTTTTTTCCGAATAGTTTAAGGTTACCGGCAGTTTCCCCTGCATTGTTGCTCGTTCTTTTAAAGTCTCTTCTAAACTATCTAAGGTTACCGGTAGTATCTCATCCTTCACTTCTCTTTTAGGAGCAAACGCATCTGCTCTCAGAGTGACAAGCTCAGTAATATCCTCACCATTTTTAAGAAGCTGAAACTTAAAGGTGGCTTCGGTCGCGCCAATTTTCAAATCGCTTATTGTTAATTCAAACTTATCAAAATCTAAGTTATTGCCGAACGATGCATTATTGTATACCCCTACATTACAGCTAGCCGTCTTTCCCCCGTTCTTAACTGTTACCGTAATAACTGTTGTCCCCTCTTTTAAGCCTGCAACCTTTCCTGAGTCGCTTACTGTCGCTACCGCTGGATTACTCGAAGACCACGTTACGTTACCGCTATTTCCATATACCGGGTTACCAGATGCGTCAGAGGTTTCCAATAGAGCCGTCAGCGTTTCGCTTCCCCCAGCCGGTATGTTTAGTATACTTTTGTTTAAACTTACACCTGTTGGATAAACACTATCGCTCCAAACAGTACTTCCCTGGTTTAAATTTTCTATCACACGCTCCGGTACAATCCCTGTTCCGCCAAATACATTAACTTTATTTGCCTTAGCCGCTCTTTGTTGGTAATAGCTCTTTGTATTATCTGGAGGATCATTATTTACCAGAATGACCGGCTCCCCAATCTTGGCCGCATACGCTCCGCCGGATAAAGCATCGGCAAATACTTCTCCTGTAGCCAGACATATCTTTTCTGATTTAAATTCATTCTCAAATCTTTGATTTACGGCTATATTTCTAGAATATTTATCCACTCCCAAGATTCGCTCTGCTTTGGGAAATTCATTGTACACCAAATCGCTAACGACATCCGAATAACCTATAACATAGCTTTTATTCACATTTGCACTAGAAACATAATTCTTTACCGAATCCGGAACTCCGTCACTTGGCACCATGATAATCGGCATTTGTTTAAACCCAGCAATCGAACCCACAGATAAAGCGTCGGGATAGTCCTCTCCTGTTACCACAAACAATTCCAGAGAATCTTGGGCAGCAGTAATTTGTTTGGCAACCTCCACGGCTGTCTCATATCTATCACAGCCAAAAACGCGGTTAACATCGATACCCATTGCTTCTAATTCCTCTTCAACCGACGCATAGATTACACCTGTTCCGCCTATGATGATTACATTTTTCACCTGTAAACCGCTTATGACCCGCTTTGTCACTTCCGGCATACTATTTGATTTTGTTAATAAAATCGGTGCATCATACTTGTATGCTAAGGGGACAGCCGCCAAGGCATCTGGATAGTTTTCCCCATAAGCCAGTACAGCATAGTCCGATTTTGTCCAGCCAGATTTGGCAATTTCGGCTGCCGTTTCGTACCGATCGTAACCAGCCAATCTTATTACGGTCGGCGACGTGTCCGCCATGGTTACCGCGGGGAAACAAAACGTAAAAACAAATGCGAGTATGAGTAGTGAACCCGTAATTATTTTGCGCATGGACATAACAAATTCCCCCTCCATTTTTATTTTTTCTTCGTAAAATATATCACATCTACTACCCTTATCAGACTGCGTAAGTGGCATTCTTTCCATCGTCATGGAGCCATTAACCTCATCAGTTCACCTCACAACCTACCAACGGCAATTGACCAATGGAAGGCTATCTTTTGCGGGCATATATCCTGACCTGTAGCCCACTCCAAAGTTATATCCTTTTCCTTGATGGTGTTAAACAAGCTTTAATTCTTCAACTTGCTGTAAAAAGGCATTTCAAGCAATGCCGGCATATCATAGATCTTTGTTTCACCGTTTTCAAAAAACACTTGCAGGCAGTAGTTTTCCAAAGCTTTAACTTCCTTTGGCCTTGGCACCATATGAATCTCTCCCTGTGTATAATTACTCTCTTGTATACTTTATTCTATCACAAAACTGACACAAAACTGATGCAAAAAATAACTGTTCTTCTACTATCAGTTCGTTGATGATGTGCGCAGCTTCCTTGCTTTGAGGCAACCTGGCGTTTACCCGCATCAGCCGGCTCTTTAAACAGTTATTCAGCAGGAAAGGCCGCCCTTTTATTTAAAAGAGCGACCTTTCCTCTAAACATGCTTTTATTTACAGATTACTTCTTAAAAACAGGACGAGGAATCCTTTCCACATCGAAGTTCTCGTTTCTGTCCTCCTTGATATAGGGCAACAGCATTACCTTAGCCTTAATTCTCATCTGTCTTGTTCCGGGGTTGCCCCAGAGAACCTCAACCACTTTGCCTTCCACAGCATAATCCTGATCGATGGTGCACAGAGAAAGCATTTCCCGTGTTTTAGCGGAGAGCATGCGTCCGGAGGAAGCTCCAATCATTCTATCGCCGTCATATACAGCATCAATGTGCATACCACCATTGTTGCGGACATAGTCGTAGTCGCCCACCATATCCATGATATCACAGCTGTTTCCGGCCTCAAATGCCGTGGCAATGACCTTCAGCACATCCACCTTATCCCAGATAAGGTGGACCATGGTGTTATGATGTCCATCCAGCTCCGCCTTGAGCGCTTCTTTTCCTACAAAATCATGGCCACCCGCAGGCTCGATATCCGCTCTTTTAATTCTTTTTTCGTAGCATTTAGTTCTATGATGTCTTTGAATAGGCCGAAATAGGGAATTCTTTGCATGGCTGTTCTGCCGCGATAAAGCATCTCAAACAAAACAGACTTGCAGAGGATGACTAATAACTCGGGATCATCATCCTGAGCCGGATTGTTTTCAACCATGATAACAAAACCAATAACGCTGTCCTTATCCCGTATTCTACAGCCAAGAAAGCGTTGTGGAAAAAAATCAAATGAGCCAAAAACAGGTTTGTCATCATTCAATAATTGCGCATATATTTCCAGCCTTCTCAACTTTCATCAGGTCATCAAATACCAAATGGCCATCAGGGAACAATACAGCCCATGTCTCTTCATCTTCCGCTCTGGAATTGCTTCTGGCAAGAATCTTCCAGCTTATATCGTAAACGAAGACCGGATTGCCCATGACCTCTGAAGCGACATTGACAATATGCTGCAAACCATGGCGTTCAATCAGAGCGTTCAGTATTATTGCTTTTTTCTCAGGAAACTCCATATCGTTTCTCCCATTTTCTTCATGGCATCCTTAGTGCGAATTGCACCCAAACGACAGCACTGCTGCCTGAACCCGATTGGTGACCTTATTTCCAGCTTATATCCGCTTCTTTCCTGGGCACCGTTCTGAAATATCTCACAGCCGGATAGCCGATGACCATACAGGTTACAATCTTCTTGCCCTCTTTTATCCCGAGAAAATCGAGAATCCTTTGGTTATCCTGAGCAGCCCTGATAAAGAATCCGGAAAATACGGTACCAAGCCCCAAAGCATTGGTCATAAGCTCCATATTTGAGGATGCTAAGACCCCATTCACCTCAGAATTCGCTGTAACGATGATTACCGCTGGGGCATTAAAGAAGAGCCTATCGTTTTCCTGCGGATTGGCCTGAAAGCCCTCATACATTTTTAGCCACAGTTCCGCGTATCTTTTTAAACCCAGCGTTTGGGGAGCTGGATTGGCCAGGAGCGCCTCGCCTGTTTCTTTCAGACTTTCTATTGCTAAGGCTGTCAATTCCTGCAGTCCTTCCCTTACCACAATATAAGACACATCCTGCAGATTGCTGCCGGTTTGAGTATATCTGCCGGCTTCGATAATTTTGGAAATTTTCTCCTCTTCTACTTCTTTATCTATAAATTGTCTGCACGACCTTCTGTACTTAATAAAATTCAGAAGGATATCTGCATCAACAGAAAATTCCCTTCGATCATAAGCTTTTACCTCTGCCATGTTATATTCAATCATGGATACGGCATCCTGAGGGCATATGGCAATACAATGTCCACATTGCATACACTGCTTATTCTTAATCTGCGCTTTGCCCTCAACTATAACAATTTTGCCGGGAAAGCAATCTCTGACACATAACCCACAGCCAATGCATTTTTCACTGTCTATATTCACCATAATCTTCATCCACACCTTCATGAACCCTCTATCTCCCCGGGAAGCGGGAGACACGAGTTAGAGTAAAGTTACACGCTTTTGCCTATAGTTTAACACAGGTCATTCCAGTTGCAACACTGAACAACAAGCCCATTTTTCTTAACTGCCTCCGACGCCTTACAAAACACAGCTGATCCGGCAGGAAAACCACAGCTGCATTCTTTGATTTTCCGGCAATTGCTGGACATCCATAGCGATGGTTTCAGCGATCTTCTCCAGCCGGTAAGCATGGGTATTGCGGTGCATAAACAGCTCTTTGCCGGTCTGGGCAATATTGCAGCCGTTGAAAATATAGGTGCGCAGGCAGCGGACGAAGTCCGTGCCATATATGTTATCATGCTCGTGAACGCGCAGTATATTGGGATGGCACAGGCTTTTCAGACTGGTCGAATTGTCCAGTGCGCCGATCAGATCAGCAAAATAGTAATCGCCGAAATTCCAGAGAATATTTTCCGGGCTACCCTTTTCCCCCTCATAGAGTGCTGCTTTGCTTTGGATATAATAATATCTCAGTTCACTGAAACGGTCAAAAATATGACTGCATCCGCAATGAAGTCCAAGCTTGGACAACAGGTCGGTCAGTCTTTGTTGATATACTTTATTCCTTTCTCTTTTTGATTGCCTTGTTATGACGATAATGGAATTTTCATAAGAGAAACTAAATCACATCTTCCTGAAGCTTTTTGATGCGGAAGAGACAGAATTCTGCCTACTTCCACCGCATGATTTCGATTTGCTGCCTGGATACCGCTTATACGGAGCTTGGCACCGAGGTCCTGGTCCTCTGGGGCGAACCCGGCACCCGTCAGAAGAAGATCCGGACCAAAGTCGCCCGTTATCCCTACAACAACGTCCTGCGCAACGAAAGCACGGATGTGGCGGCCCTGCCCAAAGCCCAGCCTCTAAAGTAAACCATCAGCGGATACGCCTGCGGTATAATTCTGCCGCAGGTGTTTCCTGTTGAGTATAACGAATGTAATTATCGGTTTATCTTGACTCCATCGGTAAGATAACGGCTTAATGTTGCATTTTGGGGCTCATGTGATATACTGATGTGGAATATTTGAATAGAGTGCCTTAACTATTGCCCAACAGCAAAACTGAGCACACCTGAATGCATTCCAGCCAGGAAATGAGGAATGCCGTTCAGGTTTTTTTGTTTTTAAGGAGATGATTGATTGGCAAAGGATATGACACAAGGCAGTCTTGTTAAAGTGTTGGTGAAGTTCAGCCTTCCCCTGCTTCTTAGCGGCTTGCTGCAACAACTGTATAACTGGTCGGATGCCTTTATGGTTGGTAATGTCGAAGGTGAGCTCTCGCTTGCGGCCATTGGCTCAACCATTCCTATATCCAATCTCATAATTATGATGATTACGGGCTTTTCATTGGGCATCTCTATATTGTCCGGCCATCTATACGGAAGTGGAGAGCATTCAGAACTGAAAAAAGTTCTGTCCTCTTTTACAGTCGTGCTGAGCGGAGTATTTTTGTTTGTGGTGGTTGGCGGCATTATATTTATGAAGCCACTTCTCCAACTTCTGCAAACGCCTGAAGATATATTTTCGATTGCCAACAGCTACTTATGGATTATCTTACTTGGCATGCCCTTCCTTGTCGTCTACAATGTGTATTCTACTGTACTGCGCGGTATGGGAGACAGCAAAACATCATTTTTAGCGATTGTGGTTTCTTCTGTGATCAATGTCCTTCTTGATATTTTATTTGTCGTCATACTCCATTATGGTGTGATAGGGGCAGCAGTTTCGACCCTCATCGCACAGGTATTAATGGCTGTATTCATGGTCTGCTACTCTACAAAAAAATATCCTATCATGAGATTTCGTATAGAAAAGCATTGCCTGGATGGGAGTATACTACGCAGAGGGCTTTCTTTAAGTTTGCCGACTGCAATGCAATCCAGCGTTCATTCAGTAGGCAATCTCCTGTTACAAAATCTCATGAATGGGTTTGGGACACAAACCGTAGCCGCAATTACAACGGCATACAGAGTGGACGGGGTGATTATGCTGCCGATTATCAACCTTGGTTACGGAATTTCCACAGTAGTAGCCCAAAATACAGGGGCCGGAAACCATCAACGTGCAAAAAGAGGGGTCTTTGTTGGTATGGGCATCATTGCAGCTGTTGCCATTATTCTTACGGCAGCAGTAATTCCCACCGGCGGGGCCTTGGTTTCCCTATTTGGTGTAACAGATGAATCAGCAGCTATTGGCAGAACATTTTTTAATATCATTGCGCCGTTCTATCTTGTGTTTGGCATTGCGATAGCAATAAGAAGCTTTCTCGAAGGTGTTGGGGATGTATTGTTTACCAGTATCGCAAGCATTGTCGCACTGGGAATAAGAATTATATTGACTTATACCTTGGCCGCACCATACGGAAACAGCATTATTGCACTTGCGGAAGGCTTATCATGGGGAGCATTGCTCTTGATGTGCTTTATGCGGTTTGTGTGGAAGCACAGGAAATCAGCCTCGAAGGGTTAGCCCAAATCGATAGGAAAAAAACAACCAAGGCCTGTTCAGCCCTTCTGTTTAAAATCCGGCAATTCTGAGCTGACTCGTCTAGATAAATTAATTTTAAAAACGGTAATTTTTAATGCTCCCCTCGGATACCCCTTCCACTACATCCTCCCAGCGGTCGATCGGTTCCTTGGCCAGCTCCGCCTGCACCGTCTCCGTTAAAGAGGGGCATGGCGGCCACAAGTCCGGCTGTTGTGATAGTGCGGCTTAACCCGCCGGACTGCTGCCGCTACCTGGCCTCTTCAAGGGTGAAGGTAAAAACCGTCCCTTCATTTTCTACGCTTTGGGCCATAATATCGCCGCCAAGCCGGCGGATGATGGTTTGGGCTATGGACAAACCCAGTCCATAGCCTCCATTTTCTCCTGTGCGCGACTTATCGGCCCGATAAAACCGGTCAAAAATTCTCGGTAAATCTTTTGGAGCTATGCCTTTGCCGCTGTTCCTGACTGAGCAAATCACTCCATATCTGCTTTTCTCCAGGGATACAAGGATTTCCCCGCCCGGCTCGGAGTATTTGATAGCGTTTTCCAATAAAATCGCCAATACCCGGCGAATCATCTCCCGGTCGCTGTTTATGACAATACCCCCTTCAATCGCCTTGGACAGCGTAAGCCCCTTTTCGGCTGCCGCCGCTGCCATGGACGCCATATCCCTGCTGAGGGTATCGCTTAGATCAAAAGGCGCCCTGGACACCTCAACGCCTGCGTTCTCCATTCTGGCAAGGGTTAACATGTCGTTGATGAGCTTTGCCATTCTGTCGGTGCCGATTTTCATATAATCAAGCCATTCATGCTGGCTCCGTATGGTTTCGTCCTGATTGGACAGGAGTGCATCATAATTTGCTGTGATAATCGAAAGAGGCGTTTTCAGTTCATGGGAAGCATCGGCGACAAACTGCCGTTGCTTTTCCCAGGCCGCAGCGATAGGTTGTATGGAGCGGTTGGCAAAATAAAGGCTTATCAGAAAAATAACGGCCAGCATAACAAAGCCAACCAAGACAAAGGTAAGCAATAAATCTCGTAAAGTCTTTTGGGTATCCGTAATATCCAAAAACGAAATCTTATAATTATCATCAGAAGTTTTGGTAACGGAACGTCCATCCTCATATAACTCGGTTACGCTCAACTGGGTAACGGCATACAGCCAAAGCCGTCCCGACAGGCTGACGGTGGATTGCCCCCCCTTTTGCCAGGCAGCCGCGGCGGCCTCCGCAAAGGTTTCTGCCGGCAGGTCCATAATGGTGTCGATATTGACGATGCTGCCGCCCTTATCCACAATCAGGGTAAAAGAAGGTGAATAGTCCGCTGAAACCATGTTGATCATCCGGCCCGATTCCGGCTGTTCAGGAGCATTTTCCGAAGATACCATCAGCGACATCGACATGCTGTTCAGCTTTCTTTGGTTTTCAGTATGCATATTATTGGCTGTCGTCAGATAGACCGCACTAAAGGCCACGAGCATAACCAGGGAAGTAATCACCATGTTGAGTATGAGAAACCTGTTGCGCAGTTTCTTAAACATTTACCTCCCTGCCTCCCCGGCAAGCAAGGTATAGCCCGCGCCCCGTATGGTGCGTATCATACTCCCTGAGTGAATTTCCGACAGCTTTTTCCTGAGCAGTGAAATATGCGCCTCCACGTGGTTGTCCGCGGCATCGGTATCATGGCCCCAAATCTTCTCTATGATCGCGTCCTTTGACACAATTATATTTTTATGATTGATCAGCAGCTCCAGCAACTGAGCTTCCTTTAGGGTAAGCTTGATTTCCTGTCCGTTGCTTTTCAGCATCAGAGCATGGGGTAAAAGCTGCAGGTCAGCAAAGGAGAGCGCCCCCTCATTAAGCAGGGCGGGAGGTCTTCCGGGTTGACGGTGGTGCTGAAACCGTCGGGTGCTGTAGTGCTCCATGTTTGGCCGCCGTCGCTGGAATAGCTTATCACGGCTTTCTTCTTCGCTCCGTCAATACAAAAACCGATTGTATACTTTATTTTTGCCGCCATCTATGCCTTTATGCAGGCTGTGGGAATGGTCAACGGGAATAAAAAACTCATTGCGTAAGCTTCAAATTACATCGCGTAACCGGGTAGCTATATCGTAGATTTAGGTAATCAGATGCTCTCTCTTTACGACAGCCTCTTTGCTTTCAAAAATTTTGCGAACAAGATTTTTTGATTAGCAAGGCGGCTGTCACTTTAAGTTTTCAATTACTAGAGATTCAATTTATCTGCCAACCCGTTAAAAAGTCGCGGTAAAAATAAAGACAACGGCAAGGCTGTGAGAAAGCCAATCGGCCACCGGGTTAGCCAAACTCTTAAAAGAATATCTGTAAAGCCCACATTGACAATGGCCATAACAAACGACATGACCATGGAAAAGGTTAAAGCCATACAAACACTTATGAATAATGTCCGCTTATTAATGAATTGTCCGACTTTAACCTGTGCATTCTCCTGTACATTCATTGAACTGATCATCTCCTCTTCATTGCTGCAAATATTAATTGGGAGTTCCCATTTGCAAGTTCAGCACCAGGCGATGAGACAGATGAAATTGCACTGGGGGATGCCCTATAACTATTGAGAAATGCGGGACGGAATCCAATGCGCGGCAAATTCGGCAACGGCCCTGAGGTTTTCCTGCTTGGCTTTCCGCAAATCGTCTTCTTCAAGCGGCCCAGGCTCCTCGCTTTAGGGAGCTCCTGGAGATATTCATACAAATGCCTTCCTCCTTCCTTTAATTGATATGGGATATAATTAGAGGTGTTAAATTAAGTATAGGATTTATTCAAAAAATATGGTAATATGTCTAACACTCCCTTTTGAGGATAACTCTTCTTATCGTCAAATCCATATCCCAGCCGGTTCTCATACCCGTTCTGACCCGCCGATGAGCCGGATGATTTACTCCGCTATCCTGAGCGGTCCAATCTTATTCTTACGGTACGCATTTGCAAATTTTCGGCAGTATTGATCCTGCCCTAATAAAGCTTCCGCAGCCAGCAAAGCGGCCATTAAATCCCTGTCCAAAGGATCCATGATAGCCGAATTCATACCTGCAAACACTGCCAGTGTTAAAAAATTTTGATTCACTACCTTTCTTAGCGGCATCCCAAAGGAGATATTGCTCAAGCCTGAAGTCACATTAATCGTAGGATAAAGCTCTTTAATTTTCCGGGTTGTTTCCGCAAAATTAAGCAGGGATTGATTATCCGCCGACAAAGCAATCACCAATGGATCCATATGTATTCTGTCCGGTGCGATGCCATAGTCTTCTGCTTTTTCAATAATTTCTTTGGCTATATCCACCCTTGTCTGAACATCTTTGGGAATTCCCGCATTATTACACGTTAACGCTATTGTCTGCCACCCTGAGTTCTGCATCAGGGGAAAGATTACCTCGCATTTATCACCTTCCAAAGATATAGAGTTTATCAATCCCGGCCGTTTGGCATGATGAATAACTCTTTCTATAGCTCTGGCATTGGGGCTGTCAATACAAAGAGGCGTATCTGTCACATCCTGAACTATATCCATCAACCATAGCAAGGTTTCTGTTTCAGCTTCCGGTGCTGTACTTGCACATACATCAATGAAGTCAGCCCCGGCTTCAGCTTGCTTTATCGCCAGTCCCCGTATAAAGTCTTCATCTCTGGCTTCTATTGCCTTTTTGACACTAGGAATAGTGCCATTGATTTTTTCACCGATAATGATCACGTTGATTACACCCTCTTACTTGTTTCTTATTCATTAACATCCTCCCGCCTGTTTAATGGCTAATTAACAAAACAGCATGGCTAAAATCATACCTAATTCCATTCCCTCTTGAGCCTGTTCAGTCGGTAGGAATTTGGAAAAAATAGTTTCTCTTGCTAATTCCATCACCTGTTCCATATCGCTTTTTTCAACAATAGTGTTCGGCATTGAGTCTAGCATACAAAATCCCTCCTTGTCCATAATCACACAAACAGGGTATCTAATAGGAACCATACTGCAGGGCAAATTCAGTAACGGCTCTAAGATTCTCCGGCTTAGCATCATTAGGTGACATCAGACCTTTATCCGTTGTCAGAATAAACCCGCCCCCCGGAGCCAAATCATCAATCAGCCCTTTTACTACATCAAGACAATGCTCTCTTGTTCCATAACCTAAATCATTCGTCTTAAGCCCGCCGGCAATGCACATGGTTTTGCCAAGAGCTCTCTTGGCTTTGCGCAAATCATCCTCCTCAAAAAAGCCAAGGATTTTGCCTTTCGGCAGATCTTGAATATATTCGTATAGATGCTCCCAATTCTTCTCGAATAAGATAACTATTTTATGCCCGCGGCCTGTTACGGCATCTACATATTTTTTAAACGAAGGCCAGTAGACTTTTTCAAATTCTCGAGCTCTGATAAATTGCGGCAAGTGCAAAAACAGTTGAACATATCTGTCATCGGCTGGCTGAGGCGCTGTTCCAAACGTTTTTTTGATCATCAGATCCACCAATACATCGCTGGCCTCCGCGACTTTCTCCGGACATCTCTTGATATCCTGCATAATTCCTTTAAAATCCCGTAGATAATTCATGATGGCATCGGTGGCCATGCAACTGCACGCGCCGTTGTTAAACACAGGAAACCCGTGTTCTTGTTTATACCTTTCACTAAGCATTCCCCGAGTCTGGACATACTGCATAAAAGCACCTACGGCCTGAGCGTATTTGCTGAATTTCTCTTGAACGGTTCCTTCTTGGAAAATTTTGTGCTTTCTGGGCAAAAGAGTATCACGGATAAATTTTATAGGATCGGCAATCAAAAGATCGTACTCATCGGCGCCCATAAGCTCCGCATGCCCGGTAGCTATTTGAATGGTATCCATTTTATTATTATAAATTCCGCCCCCCAAGGAATAAACGAAATTCAAAGGAAACGTAACCCCCCCGAAAATCGCTCCATCAAAAGAAAAATCTGTAAACGGCTTGGAATATGCCTGGTACTCCTGCTCCACATCTTTTAAAGCGTTTTCCAAGGTTATGCCGTAATAAGAAAGTGCCCAGTTATCTATCTGCGATAAAACAGGAACTCGGTCAGGCTCCCTTAATTCTATGGCGTCATTGACTCTACGTACCCTTTCTTCGTACAGGTTTAATTTTTCTGACATACATATATACCTCTCTTCATGAGATTTATACACTAATGTGCGCTATCCCTATCAGCTAACCCAACCCTGACATATTTTTATCCCTTCAGCAGCATTGGTGGTGAAAGCGTCAGCAGCTATCTTCTCACAGGCTTCCTGGGTTACAGGGTTCCCCCCAATAATAATTTTGACATCCTTTCTTAGACCCGCTGCTTCTAATGCTTGAACTGTAGTTCTCATCGATTCTAAAGCCAGGGTTAAAACTCCGCTCATGCCGACAATGGCCGGTTTATTTTCTCTTACTTTTGCGACGAACTCCTCAGCCGGGGTATCAATGCCTAAATCAATAACCTTAAAACCAGCGGCCTCTGCCATGCATCTAAAAATATTCTTGCCGATATCATGCAAATCACCTTCCACCGTGCCCAGAAGTATAGAAGCTATTTCCTTTCCTGTGGCAGAACCTAAAGAGGGTTTCAGCTTTTCAATGATATCAGTCAACAGGCTCCCGGCAAAAACCAAATCTCCTACGTAATATTCACCTTGCTCAAACAAATCGCCAATAACAGCCATTCCACCTTGACAGGCAGCCACAACTTTTTGGGTCTCTTCCTGAGAGGGATTCGTCTTCAGAAACTCCCCCAGCATTGCGAAGACTTTCTCCTCCTCCAATGCCCCAACGGCGGCGGTCAATTCCTTGAGATCAATCATAGCCATTCCTCCCCTTTTTACTTAACCTATACCTAAATCAGTAAAATAATCTGAAGACAAACATCATTACCGCATCCTCATAGTCTTGCAACGTGCACACATTTTCAATATCCGCAATGATCGGGTATTTTTCCTGATACTCTTCCCAAGGTGTATAATACTTGGAACGAATCATGGATTCCATGGCCGTCTCCTTTCTTTAATACTCACCGTACTTTCTTACAGTAGCAATAACAGCTCTCAAATTCTGCATAGAATTTTCATCAAGAGATAAAATGGGCTTATCAAAATTAAAGATATAGTTGCCGTTTTGGCCTAGGATTTCAACTGTCTTTCTAGCATAATCCATACATTCTTTTTCACTGCTGGTTTCAAGCATCGTGACTGGGTATAGGCCGGAGATAATATGCTTTTTATTGGTTCTTTCCAACACCTCTTTCATATCTCCGTACTCATGCCTGACTTCGGGATTTCCAGGGAGTTCGTTTATATAATCAATATACCGAACCATATCTCCCTGCAGTAGAAGCCAGCAATTGGAGCCTCTCTCATAGATGAACTGAACAAGTTGCTTGAAGGAGGGCCAAAAATATTTTTCAAACTGCTTGGTATTCATAAACGGCGGCATATGAACGGGAATCATGGTGCGATTGTAGTTGGAAGACATTGGAGAAACGGCGCACCTCTGCAGGTAAGGCAGCACTGCATCGCATGCTTCAGCAATTTTGTCCGGACAGCGGCGAATATCCTTGGAAATCTCTGTGAAGGAGCGGAGAACATCAGCCAAAAAGTCATAGGGAGCTTCTGTCACTCCTCCGATGGGTAAATGGGCATAACCATATTTTTCGTTGATTTTGGACATGGCCACCAGCTGAGCTTTCTTATAATCTTCATAAGCCGCCATAGCCTTAGCCAGATTAAGACTCTTCCTTACCGGGTCACCGCCGAATCCTTTATATACTCGGGGCAGAGCTTTGGTTAATATAAAGCTGTAGGGATCCTCAATAAACTCATCATATTCCTTAGCTTCCATGGACTTAACTTCAGGGTGTTGAAGAACACCGCTTGAGCTCATGACAAAGGCTTCCGATTCCAGAATCTGATAATAGGCCGGGGTTCGCACATTCATGGAAACAGGTGTCAGATCCGTTTCCAATTGGGCTGATACTTTGTCCATGAAGGAAAAGTAAGCCGTCTTATCCCACTGAGTGTGTTTTAAATCCATTTTGCAATATTGAATAGCGGCTTCGTGCGTTACCTGGATGCGAATTGGTATGCGCTTGGGTTTGAGCCCATCGTAGATGTCGGTAAACAGTTGATTCCGTTCTTGCTTTAATTGAATCATCGGTCTCTCCACTCACTCTCCAAAAGATTACCCTATACATCCAGCTTAAACAGGCGAATTGCGTTGCCGCTGGTGATGAGTTCTCTCTCCTTCTCCGTGATGTCCAGACTCTTCACACACTCAATACCTTGCGACATCCAATTGTAGAATACAGGGAAAGAACTGCCGAACAAGACATGGTCGGCACCACAAACCTTAATCGCACACTCTACCTGGTCTTTGCCCCAAGAGGCTGGGTGAGTCATATCGAAGTAGATATTATTCTTTAGATACATCTTAATGCGGTCGGATTCCGAAATATCCAGACGCAGCATGGCTTCTTCCTTTTTACCCTTGTGGGGCATGAGCAGATTGTAGTTGGCAAACCAATTGCCGCCAAACATCGTGTGAATAAATTTAAGATTGGGGAACTCTTCGAACATGCCGCTAAACAGTTCCCTGCCCACTGCTGTAGCCTGGTCAATGATCCGCCCGAGCTCACGGCGCAGATTTGTGTATTCATAAACGGATTGCCAGTAGACCGGCAATGGTGTATGATGCACAACCACGGGTACATTCAGCTCATTGAGCACTTTCATATAAGGCTTAAAGGCCTCATCATCCAGATAAAGCTGTCCGTAATGACAAGCAAGCTGAACACCTACCATTCCCAAATCTTTGACGCAGCGCTCCAGCTCATACAGATTGTCCTTTCCACCCCAGGGAGGGACGCAAGCGGTAGCGTAGAGACGTCCCGCCGAGCGTTTGCACATCTCAGCAGCGTTGTCGTTGACGATTTTGCAGGTATCCACCTTTAACCATTCTTGCCAAACCGGTACCCGCAGAATTGCTTTGTCTACACCGTTGTCGTCCATGGCCTGAAGCTTAGCCTCAAGTGAGTAGTCACCCTCAACATAATTAAGGTTCTGATAACCCTTGGGTTTTTCCAAAATGATTTGACGCTTACCGGTCTCCGGTATGGTCCCTAATGAGGCAATTTCTCCATATGAGCGGGGGGCGGTGCTCAGAAAACCATCCAAGATCTTCTCATTCGTAAATAGATCTTCCGGGAGATGATGCATATTGATATCGATAATCATGACTTTCCTCCTCCATTCCAACTTCTTGCTTTTTAGGATAGGCCATAGTTATAGTATAAAAGTTGTTGAAAAATTTTAAAAATACAGTATAATTCTACCTAGATATAACTTTTAATTATACCTGAATGGAGGTATTGTTCATGAACTATCTCCGTCTAAAATATTTTACAGTGATTGCTAAACATCTTAATTTCTCCAAAGCCGCTCAAGAACTCTATATCAGTCAGCCCGCCTTAAGCAAACATATCATGGAATTGGAAAAGCACTTCGGTACCGCTCTGTTCGTCCGGACAAACCGTAATCTGATCCTTACCGCGGCTGGAAAAGTGCTACTATCTGAAGCTGAAAAAATCTTCGCTAGGGAGCCAGAAGTTTTTCACCTGGTGAAGGAAGCCTCTGCCAAAGAAGCAGGAAAATTGAGCATTGCCTTTGTCAGCACCAGCTTGTCTTTTCACATACCCTTGCTGGTCAAGCATTACAATCAGGATTATCCGATGGTTGATGTAAGCCTGCAGCGGCTCCCCTGGGGTAAGGTGGAACACGCCGTTATCAATAATCAAGCGGATATTGGCTTTATTATATCTTTTGACGATCATTATCTGCCTTTTTTGGATTCTCATGTGCTCACCCGCACTTATTCCGCAATCGTCGCAGCCCATGACCACCCTCTTGCCACGCAGGACAAAGTTCATATTTCTCAGCTAAAAAATGAACACTTTATCCAAGTATCGCCGAGCACCCAACCCATTCCATATAATTACATTATACTGTTGTGTGAAAACGCCGGCTTTACCCCTAACATTGCCACCACTTGTCCCTTAGTGGAGACGGTTTTAATGATGGTACAGGCAGGTCTCGGCATCTCAGTGCTTTCGAGGCTTGCCCCGGTCAAAGGCATGGATAACCTGAAATTCATTGATATCGAGGGAGTAACCCCTTCATCTTTTTCGGTAGTATGGAAAAAAGACTCGAACAATCCTTATTTAGAGAGATTTATTAATAGGATAAAACAATATCAATGGCCGGAATTTGTCTAAAAACCAAAACTCCGCGCTTCCTGTCCCGAGGCATTCTACTGACTTTGCTGCAGTGTCATAGCTGTCCAACAATAAAAAAGCTGAAACTTACCCCAAGTAAAGTTTTCAGCTTTTTTGTTTCAAGGAAATAATACCCCTAAAAAAGCACATCATGTTCCATGAGATAGTGAAATGCTTTTTCCGCTTTAAGATCGTGCTCCACTTTATTGACAAGAGGCCCCAGGTTTTGCCTGGCATTCTCCCCAGCGGACAGCCGATCACCTGATGCGGATCTATCGGGAATTCGGGCCTAAATCCGCCTCACCCGGCGTGAGCTTGCCAGATTCGAATCCAGATTCGAATCTTAGTTTCTCCCAGGCGGTTATCCTCCTGGGAATTCCGGCGGAGGAGCGGGAAGAATTTTTGGCCTGCCATGATGTTGAAAACATGAGCAAACGAGAACTGCAGGCAGCTGTTCAGGAAAAGAAACAGAGCACGGAACTGGTCCCGGTCGTCAAGATAACTCCAAAGCTGAGAAAAATACAGCCCAAAACCGTGCAGCCAACCGCCGAAACCTACACCGAAAGCATGAAGCATGACGAGCAATTTGCCCTGCACCGCGACAACCTGATCAGCGCCTATAGTGAGCTGCTGAAAACACTCGTTGCCCAGAGCAGGATAGACACGACGCGGAAGGAAGTCAACCAGAAAAAGGCCTTGGGAAATTGCGACCAACATGGTTGCGACACTGCAGGAATATCCCCTCGCGATTAGAACGAATTTATCCGTTAAAACAACTAACCCGGAATAATGCCATAAAGCAGCTCCCAGACTACCTATCCCAAGGTAGCTGCCATTTTTCTCATGTTATGAGCTATACAATGTAATCCCCATTCTAATTTGACCTTTGCCAGGCCCTTAAGCATAAATCGTTGCATACCAAAATTGCCTTTGATGTCACCAAAAACACTTTCTACTCCTATAGACCTTAGGCTGCGCATTTGAAGCCCATATTCACTCTTCAAATTTGCCCCAGCCTTAGCTTTGAGTTCATTGCCGCGTCGATTGATGTAAATCCTTTTGTTGTATTCCGGTTTATCGGTCTGTTTTATGCATCGATCACGGTAAGGACATCCTTGGCAGTCGCGACTTTCATAAACCCTTATAGTGCTCTTGCAGCCATGTTTACTGTTCTGCGTACGCGTAGAGTTGTAGATTAGCTCCCTTCCATAGCTGTAAAGGTATTCCTCCTTTTCTTCATTATACTAGTTTTCTAACGTGATGTAACTTTGTTTATGTAAAAGCTCAATCACTTCACTAAAAATATCTACCAGAACATATTTATCTTCATAATTCGTTAAAAAACGCTTGAAATCTCTTGATTTCAAGCGTTTTTTCGGCTGTGTTTTCACACAGCCCCTTTTTCGTCAGACATTGCCCCTAAGCATCGTAGGTGTAGTCTACCAGTGTTAGTTTCCATAAAAAAGAGAGCTGATTGCCAGCGATAATTAAGCACTCCTAAAAGGATCAACATTAGGAAGGCCTTTTTACTTTAAAGAATGACTGACCGTATTTAAGCAGCTCATCTTCAATGATTTTTGTTCTTTCAGGATGTGCCACAGTCTTTACTGAAATTACAGTACCTACACCCGGAAGCATCTTATCCGCAACTTCACGTACGTGTGCGCATATCTCCTCTGCCGTCATACCGGCTAAGTCTAAGAATTGGCCGTCACAAATCCCGCCTACTAATGCAAGTTTATCACCAAACTTCTGCTTGCACGCATAGGTATTATTAGAGACATGGACAACATTCCATGAGGATGCGCCCATATCAGCTATTTCTTCCGCCAGAGGAGCCATAACTCCGCAGCAATGGTGTTCATACATTACTCCCTGAGATGTAACATTATCAATGATTCGTTGCAAATGTGGCTTAATAAGTTGGCGCCAGGTATCAGGCGACATGAATAGCCCCTGTCCCGAACCGTAGTCGTCGTGCATGCACAATGCATCGGGCTTGTAATATTTAATATAATGATTATGAAGCTTGATTTTATGGTCAGCAATGATTCCAAAAAATTCGTAACATGCCTCGGGCTCAATTATCAAATCACAAAGAAGATCCGCTATTGGCGTCATGGAAAAGGCTCGTTCCCACGGTCCTTGGCCATCCTTGACTATTATAAACTTATTTCTGTCTAAACTTATAGCATCGGTTGAAAATTTAGCTTCCCAGTCTATCTCCTCAACATCGGGAATATTAACATATTCCTTCCATTTTGTAATATCTTTGACTATATACTGAGTTGCATCGGGATTAAATGCGCCTATCTTTGGCTCAAACTTCCAATTTTGTCCGAACCAATCGACTGCATCATTTGAACCTGTGGCTTTTCCTTCGTATACCACATGCAAAAAACCAGGCTCAACAGTGCGAATATATTGAATATCTTTCATCAAAGGTAGAAATTCCGGTACTTTATGTTGATAGACAAGCAACATATTTTCTCTAGGTGTTATAGTCATGTGTCTTTACTTCCTTTCAGCTTCCACTATTTTTTAGCCGGTGTGGCAAAAACCCATGTAATATCAAATCATCTTAAATTTTTCAAACAGATATACTTTAGCTAAAACAAGTATACATTTCTTTCACTTTCCGAGCAGCACCTGGTGCGTCGGAGGCATATCCGTCTGCACCGATGTGATCTGCATAAGATTGTCTTACAGGGGCTCCACCGACAAGAATTTTCACCTGATTTCGCAAACCTGCTGCAGTTATTGCTGCGACGGTATTTTTTAAGGATTCTAAAGTCGTTGTAAGCAGCGCTGAACATGCGACAACGTGACAGTCGGGATTGGCATTAATCGTTTCAATAAATTTGTCAGCAGGTACATCAACTCCTAGATCAATTACTTCGTAGCCGGCACTCTCTATCATCATAGCGACGAGGTTTTTGCCTATGTCATGCAAGTCACCGGCCACGGTACCAATTATGCATTTGCCCGCTTTCGCTCCCTCACCTTCTGTCATCTTGCCTTTTAGGATTTCCACACCTGCCTTCATCGCCTTTGCGGCTACAAGCATTTCTGGAACATAAATCTCTCCCGCTGAAAATTTTTGACCTACCTCATTCATAGCATCGGTCATTCCGCCAATAATTTCATTAGCTGCGATTCCTTCATCAAGTGCCTGCTGAACCAGTCCAGGAACAACTTTAATCTTTCCACCTGCTACGGCCTTTGCGATCTCTTTTATTTTTGTCATATTGTTACCTCCCATTATTATTTAAAATGCACTTTGGATTTGAATGGTATGTTTAAAGTTAGATGAACAATATTTCAGCTAGATCATTGCTTAATAAGTAAAAATGATTAACAAAGATAGCAATTTATTCTGTTATTCAATATATAATATAGCTTATTTAGCACATCACTTGTATTCCGAAAATTCAATAGATGTCATAAAGGCAGACTATACACTAATGTAAAATGATATATTCAAAGAAGTCCAACTAGTCAAACTAGTAAAACAACCGACGATAGTGTATTATAGAATTAACTCAATAAGCGTGGGGGTATTGTTATGCGACTTGAGCAATTGCGTTATCTTGTGGAAATCAGCCATACCCGCTCTATCACAATAGCGGCCGATAATTTGTTTATGTCTCAACCAAGTTTAAGCATTGCTATGTCATCCTTGGAGAAAGAGCTGGGCGTCAAGTTGTTTATACGTTCCAAAACCGGTGTTACCCCCACCGCGGTTGGTGCAGAGATCCTCGAGTTGTCTCAGGATGCTTTGATGAAAATCGAAAAAATTTACGTTGTCGCTTCTAAAGAACAAAAAACCGAGCAGCTTAACATACGCGCCCTCCCAGCTATTAACTGCGGCATTATGCCTAAAGCTTTATCAAAATTTCAAAATAGCCATCCTTCGATCCGAACCTACGTCCGAGAAGATAAAACGCAAACCATATTAAGCACTTTATTTCAACAAGGGAAAGATAAGACTCGCAATTTCGGTATTGTCAGTATAAGTGACGCTGTAAATGCCCTTTTTGAAGACAGATTCGCTGAATCAGGTGTAGCTAAAGAGTATCTGTGTTCTGATGAGCAGGTCTGTTTTGTCGGTGCCGCTCATCCCTTAGCTGAAAAAAAACAAATTACGCAAAGTGAGATCCACAAGTTACCCAAGATAAGGTATCAATATTATGAAAATGAGCCTAACGACTATTATGCTTCCCTCATAAGATCGACAAATGATAAGTCCTTTCAATCTATGTACACTACAGAACCTGTTTTAACAGTCGGTACGGTGGACAGCTTGAAAAAACTTGTAGCCGAAAATCTCGGCGTGGCCATTATGCCTAGCATTCTTGCTTACGGTGACAATTATTTTCAAAGTGGCCAACTTAAGATCCTGAAATTTTCCGATATTACTATACCAATGCATTACTATATTGTTTATAAAGCCAAATATCCGTTGAATCCAATTGAGAAGGCCTTTATCCATTATGTAAAGGAAGTTTTTCAGGAGTTTAACGATATGAGGGCTCAATTTGAAATTTGAAATTGCCTGACAGATGCACGACAAAGAAGCCTGCCAGCAGGATGCTAGGGGCTTCTTTTGATTTTCCAGACTTAAGGTTTTACTGCCTTCGTAAGGATTATTAACCGATTGAAGTTCTTAACCTTTCATCACTTCTGCAATCTTTTCTTCTATTTGATCCCCTTCTGCCTTTCCGGCCATTTTCCCTTTATACTCGCCATCATTGAAAAAAAGGATCTGCGGAACCCCTTTAAGAGAAAATCGTTGAAACAAAGCTTGGTCCTCTTCCACATCTACATAATAAAAGCCAAATTCGCCCTTATACTTGGGAGCTAATTCTTCTATTTCAGGTACGACTTCCTTGCAGACATGGCAGCTTTTTCTAGAGTAAACGACCAGGCAAGGTTCACCTTCATCATAGATAATTTCTTCAAAACTATCGAAATCGAGTTGTTGTATAGGCATTTTTATATCCTCCTCTAAAATCGGAATCAAGAGGAAACTCCTGAATCAGAGCTTCCTCTTGGATATGTGTGATGTTTTTAAACCTAAAGGAACAATATTTTAGCCAAAGGATAACCGATAAAGATATATAAAAGTAAGGCAATAACAGTAACCGGGAAACCAATACGCAGAATATCTTTGGTCTTATAAATATCCTTGTTTCCAAACGTCATGGCAGCTTGAGGAGAAGCGCCAGGGGTTAGCATGGCCAAAAATACAATTGCGCTTAAGACCATGGCCGCCGATTTTGGATCAATACCAAATTGTTCACAGAAGACGAAGATAATCGGCATCATAAGGAGAGCTATGGCAGCGTTGTTGGCAAAGCTACTTATGAACACAGCAAAGGTGAACAAAATAGCAATAAAGAGCAGCTCCGATTTCCCGCTTAAAAATGGAGTCAGGATCTGAATTAATAAATCTTTAAAACCAGTGGCATCGCTGGCCAGAGCAGCAGAGCCGTAAAGCGAGGATGGGATCATGAAAAATACGCCCCAGTTAAAGTGTTTGGCAGCCACTTCTTTATACTCCAATAGCTGGCGGTTTTGAAAGTGAACAATGCTAAAGAAAACAACCCAGAAGACAGTTACGCCCAAGGGACCGATGGTCTCCAGGAATGCCACAATGGGATTGCTGGTGGGCAGGACAGAAGGAGCCATTAGCATGAAAATGTAAATCGGAATCATTGCTAAATACAGCTTTTGGGGCAGACCTATCGGGGGCAATTCTTGTCCCGCTGCCAATTTTTCAACGCTGACGTCTCGTAATTTGCTGACATCAGGACGAATAATGAATTTTAGCCCGAGCAAATAGAGCGACGTAAACAGGAAACCCATAATGGTGAGAAAAACCATAAATTGCACGAAAATTATCGGATCCGCATTGCCGCTCAACTCATTATACGTACCTAAGATAGCGACCATCACACCTTTGTAAGGGAAGACGGATCTCGCAAAATTGATTACAAGAAACAACCCAACAAAGAAATAAGGCCAAATCTGATCATCCGAATTGACATCCAGGCCTTCCATTAATCGCAAGGTAATCGGCCACATCAATATCAGCGTAGCAACAGCAGACGTGACACCGGTTATGAAAAAAGCGGCAGCAAACACCAGAGCCATAAACACATAGGGACGGCCATTGAGAATCTTTCTGGTTAGAATCCAACGGGCAATATACTTGGGAGCGCCGGACGCGGTAAAGGCGCCGAACAAAACCATGGCAACCATGACGAGCAGGACTATATTGTTACCAAATGCGCTGGTAAAAACACTTGTAAATCCCTTGGCACCGTTTCCGGCATAGCCAGACAGACCAATAAACAGCAATCCGCATATACTGGGCCATATGGTGCTGACAGTCGACCACCAAATAATCATAGCGAAAAAGGTTCCGGCAACTTTCATCCCCATCGGTGTAAGAGGTTCAATTGGAGGCATAACCCAAAATACAGCAATAATGATAAAGCCGATGAGAGTATAGATATGAGTTTTGTTCAAAGGCATTCCTGCTTTGGAGTCAACTACTTCCTTATTCAATTTATTCGAATTATTCACTTCGATCACTCCTTATCGTAGTATTAAAACTATAGGTCTAAAGTTCCTCGCCGAAAGATACGCAAAGTTCCTGTTTATCACCGTAACCGGTGGTTCCGGCAACCTTAATCTGGTTTGCCAGCTGACCTGCGGCCGCACCAGGTACCCTGAAGGTCTTGATATCCAATCGGGGGATTGGGGTTTCCTGGGGCTTTGCCAGGTGTGGCACATAGCTGTATGGATAGCGGTAAGTCCGATAGACAGTTGGCGCAACAGCATTAGTGAAGGGCGACCAGAATTCCCAAACCACCTCATGATCCGCGGTAACTTCGAAAACCCGAAAACCAGTACCTTCTGTAATAAGCGTATTGCCATTGGGCAGACGCTGGGCAGAGCTTGTCAGAGGGCTGTAGAAACGGTAGTCAAAGATACCGGCTGGTTTATAACCCAGCTCACTAGCGGTCAACTGCCAAACAACTTCCATCGTGACAGGATTTAATTCAATCACTCTGGATCGATCGGCGTGGTCGGCTTTAATGCCGTCTTTTGACACGTTGCTGGGAGTCCCGTAACCCCCCCAACTTCCGTTGTCAAAAATCAGGATATTACCCGCGCCAGGCAAGCCTTTTGGAATCATATGGACATGATGCTGTCCGATAATTTGACCGATGCGCCGCAATTCTTTGGTGGCGGAAAAATCAGGCCCCATTTGCCAGACAATGACACCGCTTTTCTTGTCGATGATGGCGCTAATGTTAGCTTCACGACCGTCCCAGATGATGTTTTCCGGATGGAACCGTTCGTCGCCGGCATCGTACCATTGGTTGGGGCCAAGATAGCTCATGGAATTGATATGGAGCCAATCTCCCATCCCGCCGCCGTTTTCCAGCATATTAGGGTTGCGGTACATAGCATTTTTAGCCGCATCAGAGAAGTTCATTTCTTCAAAATGATCGCTGGCCCGCCATGACCAAAGGATGTTGCCTTCCCAGTCTACTTCGATAAAGCAGTCATCTAGCAAACGTTTTTCGGAAATTTTGGTATTGAATAAATTTTCATGGCAAAGGATGAGAGTATTACCGCCGTCAGTTCGGCACTCCATGCCCGGAATATAATAACCGACCGGATTGCCGTCACGTTGGTAGTCGTGGTGCTGTCTGACCATCCATTGTGGTTTGTTGTCGGGATCTTCGATATACTCCAGCCTATTGAATTTCCAAACCACATTACCTTCCCAGTCAACCTGCACCAAGTCCGTCTGATCCTGGTACCCATACGCCGGATCCCGAATACCCAGGCTGCCAATGACATAACCGCCGGGCAGCAATTTGTTGGGAAAGCCGTGCAAATCTTTCCACAACCGTACCACATTCCCGTTCATATCGATCAGACCGGCTCCCAACTCTCTTATAGACATTAACGTGTAGCCGTTGAAAGCTTTTTCCGGATTATATAAGGTAACTCCCGTAGGGTGAACGAAAGAATAACCCATTACTTAAAACACTCCTTTATTTAAGATTGGATACGCACATATCCATTTTTTTAGCATAGCCGGTTGTTCCTGCCACATCTACGACGTTTTCAACAGTACACGCTGCCGCTTCCGGTACCCGGAAGCGGCGGTTATCCAGCCTAGGGATCGGAGTTTCCATCGGAATGGGAACCTGTGGAACATAGCTATAAGGATAACGGTAAGCCCGGTAAATGTAGTCAACCTTAGCTTCAAATGGTGCCCAATACTCCCAGACGATTTCTAACTCCGGGGTAACTTCAAAAAGACGAGCGCCAACGCCTTCCGTAATCAGTGTATTGCCATTCGGAAGCCTCTGCGCGGAGCCGCCCAACGGACTATAGAAACGATAATCAAGAATACCGGGGCGACCGTATCCCAACTTGCTGGCGGTAACTGACCAAACCACCTCCATGGTAACAGGATCAATTTCTAAGATCCTGGAACGATCCATGATGTTGACTTTCACGCCGTCGAAAGAGGTGTTATTAGGCAGACCATAACCAGCCCAACCGCCGTTATCAAAAACCAGGATATTGCCCTCACCAGGCAAGCCTCTCGGAATCATATGAACATGATGCTGTCCGATAATCTGACCGATGCGCCTCAATTCTTTGGTGGCGAAAAAATCAGGTCCCATCTGCCACACAATAGCACCGCTTTTCTTGTCGATGATGGCGCTAATATTAGCTTCACGAGCACTCCAGATGATGTTTTCGGGATGGAACCGTTCGTCGCCGGCATCGTACCATTGGTTGGGGCCAAGATAGCTCATGGAATTGATATGGAGCCAATCTCCCATCCCGCCACCGTTTTTAAGCATATTAGGGTTACGGTACAACGCGTTTTTTGCAGCCTCGGAGAAATTCATTTCTTTAAAGTGATCACTTGCCCGCCATGACCAAAGGATGTTGCCTTCCCAGTCTACTTCGATAAAGCAATCGTCCAACAGGCGCTTGTCAGAAATTCTCTTTTTGTAAATTGTTTCGTGGCAAAGAAGTAAGGTGTTGCCATCGTCTAGACTGCATTCCATGCCGGGGACATAACTGCCGACTGGGTTGCCTTCCCGCTGATAATCGTGGTGCTGTCTGGCCATCCAGCGTGGCTCGTATGCCGAATCTTCAATGTATTCTTTTTTGTCAAATTTCCAGACTACATTACCGTCCCAATCAACTTGCACTAGATCTGTTTGGTCTTGATAACCAAAAGCTGTGTCCCGAATCCCCAAGTGTCCAAATACCTGGCCACCAGGCAACAATTTGTTGGGAAATCCCTGGAGGTTCACCCAGTTGCGGATGACATTGCCGTTCATATCGATTAGAACGGCCCCCACACCGGCGACGGGCATGATGGTATAGCCACTCCAGGCTTTTTCAGGATCATAGATGGTGACCCCGGTGGGGTGTATAGAAGGTTGACCCAAAATAAAACACTCCTTTAAAAATAGGATATTGTTGTATCAAGTAACCTTACGCCAACCTTAGGTTAAGGTTGCCACTTCCAATATTTTCTCAATTAAGTTACTCGTACAACTTTCCATCTGTTGCTTTTTCTTGTTTCAAATACCAGCTTCCAACTTCTTTATTTGCCAAGCCCTCCTTTTTCCGTCCTTCCCAAGATGTTCATGACCATCTTGGTACATGACTTTGCTGACTTCCAACTGTTCAGCCATACATCACTGCATGGGGTATCATGTTGAAAATCTTGATAACTTTAGATGGACACCCTTGACTTCGACTGGTGGCTTACACTACCAAGCCCACCGCGGACTCACCGCCCAACCACAGGCCGGGCGCAAGTGAAAAAAAAGACTTAATTTGGTAAAAATGATATATAAAAATAAGTTATTATTAATATAGCTTATTTAACTCATCTCTTGTATTTCAAAAATTAAATAGATACATAAAGGCAAACTATGCACTATAGCGAAAATGGTATATTCAAAAAAAGATAATAAAAGCCTGAAACAGATAATGGCGGGGAAATTAATTTCCCCGCCTGCTCAATATATGTGGTAACTTTAAAACTAGAGGAACAATATTTTAGCCAAAGGATAACCGATAAAGATATAGAAAAGCAGTGCAATAACCGAGACCGGGAAACCAATCCGCACAATGTCTTTGGTTTTGTAAATATCCCTACGTGCAAACATCAGAGCCGCTTGAGGAGACGCGCCTGGGGTTAGCATGGTCACAAAGACTATCGCGCTTAAGATCATGGCCCCCGGCTTTGGATTAAGACTCATTTGTTCACAAAAGACAAAGAAAATCGGCATCATAATAAGCGCTATGGCAGTGTTGTTGGCGAAGTTGCTTATGAACAAAGCAAAGGCGAACAGGATGGCAATAAAGAGTATCTCCGATTGCCCGCCCAAGATTGGGGTCAAGATCTGAGTCAAGAACTCTTTAAAACCAGTGGCATCGCTGGTCAGCGCATTGGCGCCGTAAAGAGAGGCCGGGACCATGAAAAATACGCCCCAGTTAAAGTATTTGGCAGCCACCTCTTTATACTCCAATAGTTGGCGGTTTTGAAAGTGAACAATGTTAAAAAAAACAACCCAGAAGACAGTTACGCCCAAGGGACCTATGGTCTCCAGGAATGCCCCAATGGGATTGGTGTTGGGCAGGACGGAGGGAGCCACCAGCATGAAAATGTAAATCGGGATCATCCACAAATATAGCTTTTGGGGCAGTTCTATCGGGGGCAATTGTTGTTCCGCTGCCATTTTTTCGACGCTGACGCCTCGTAATTTGCTGACATCAGGACGAACCATAAATTTTAGCACGAGCAGATAGGCGGCCAGAAACAAGAGACCCATAATGGTGAGTAGAATCATGAATTGCAAAAAAATGGCCGGATCCGTGCTGCCGCTCAATTCATTATACGTGCCTAAGAGAGCGGCAATCGTACCTTTATAAGAGAAGATCGGCCTCCCAAAATTGATCATAAGAAATAATCCAACAAAGAAATAGGCCCAAATTTCATCGTCCGAATCAACTTCCAGAGCCTCCATCAAGCGCAGGGTAATGGGCCATAGTATTATTAGGGTAGCAACGCTCGACGTGAAACCGGCCATGAAAAAACCGATCAAAAACACGAAGGCCATAAACACATAGGGACGGCCATTGATAACTTTTCTGGTCAGGACCCAACGGGCAATATATTTGGGAGCGCCAGACGCAGCAAAAGCGCCGAACAAAACCATAGCAAACATGACGAGCAAGACTACATTGTTACTGAATGCGCTGGTGAAAACACTTGTAAATCCCTCTGCACCTCCTCCGGCATAACCGGATAGACCAATAAGCAGCAGTCCGCATATACTGGGCCATATGGCACCGACAGTCGACCACCAAACAATCATAGCGAAAAAGGTGCCGGCAACTTTCATCCCCAGCGGTGTGAGAGGTTCAATGGGAGGCATAATCCAAAATACAGCCACAATGACAAAACCGATGAGGCTGTAAATGTGCTTTTTGGTGGATACTTCCCCTTCGCTTTCGACTACTTCCGTGACCGGTTTGTTCTTATTCATAACTTTGATCACTCCTTAAACAATAAAGGCTAAGCGCAGAATTTCTGTTTGTCGCCATAACCAGTGGTGTCGGTAACTTTAACCCGGTTCGCCAATCAGCCTGTTGCCGCTCTGGGTATCTGGAAGGTCTGATATCCAATCCGGGAATCGGGGTTTCTTGGGGTCTGCCAAATGTTGTGCATAGCTGTGGTGATAGCAGTAAATCCGATAGACCGTTGATTCAATGGCATTGGTAAAGAGCAGCCAGAATTTCTAAACCACCTCATGATCCGTGATAACTTCGAAAGACCGGAAACCGCTCCCTTCGGTACTAAGAGTATTGCCATTGGCAGACGCTGGACAGAGATGGTCAGTGGCTCTAAACTTCCATCGCGACAAGGTTTAATTGATCACTCTGGAACGATCACCCAAACTTATTTGTGATAAAATTAACTATCGTTTTAATAATACCTTACATATTGCATCCCTTGTATTCCAAATATTTTATAAATGTCATAAAGATAAACTATCTCAACGTGCCTTGAGGATACAAAAAATGTTTATCCACCTCGTTCTCTTTTGCGGACAATCGGTCGGACACACTCTTGAATGCGCTTAAGTAGGTTTTTCTCGCTTTTGGCAATACGTTCTTGGCCTCTTTGTCACCCCTTATCTTGGCGATTATTGGGATCCAGTTTTCCTGAAAAAGGCAGGATAAAATCGTCTATAGTAAGCTGTAGGCTCAGTTTACGGTACGTAATTTTACCTTCAAGTGCACGGTTTTTATAACCAAAATCGATATTCTATGCACTAAGAATGGCAAAAATGCCCGAAAACCCTTGCCAAATCAGAATTTCCCTAACTTTTAACGCCCTTTAGCAAGCCCTAATTATTAATTTTTATCGTTTTAAAAAACCATAGGTCCAGCTTATAATTCGTAATCGATTCCGAATTTGCCCGTACCATACAAAGAATCTCCGGTTCAATTAGTGCAAAAAAGGCTGTCACCGAGACAGCCTACTTTTTTGCTACCTTATGCCTTGAGGATATAAAAATAATAACGTCATTCTAAAGGGGCCGTGTGAAATCTTAATTTTCTCACGGCCCTCTTTAAACCCAAAAAGGTGATTTAATCAAAAAATAAATGGCAAGACTACCTATCCCAAGGTAGCTGCCATTTTTCTCATGTTATGAGCTATACAATGTAATCCCCATTCTAATTTGACCTTTGCCAGGCCCTTAAGCATAAATCGTCGCATACCAAAATTGCCTTTGATGTCACCAAAAACACTTTCTACTCCTATAGACCTTAGGCTGCGCATTTGAAGCCCATATTCACTCTTCAAATTTGCCCCAGCTTTAGCTTTAGCTTTGAGTTCATTTCCAGGATTTTATGCTACACCCTTTGGCTTCGATGCACTGGCCGGCAATTTCGCAATACAGCACATTTTTCAGCTGTACCTCTGATAAAAAAGCGCCTTTCAGTTTCAATTGAAGCTAAAAGGCGCTTATATGCTATTCACTTTGTCGGGATTAATTCTCTTTGTTGGAGCTAATTTATATCCTGCCCCGGCTGAATTATGTCGGGATAGAAATAGGCTGCCATTGCCGCGTATTGATCCTGTGCCGACAGGCAGGTATCCCTTAGATATCCTTTTTCTCTTTTGTATTCCTTGAGGCCACGGTAATAAAACACCTTATGCTCATGGTCAATGATCAAGGGCATGATATCATGCTTCAGGCATTCCTTAAACATAATGATTCGGCCCACTCGTCCATTACCATCCTGAAAGGGATGTATACTCTCAAACCGATGATGGAAATCGACAATATCCTCTATGGTAACCTTCTCTTTATCATGATAATCGGAAAGAAGTTTGCCGACCTCCGACGGTGCCGTTGTCTCCATGTCCCCAACCATATTCGGTCTTGTTTTATAATCTCCGACCCGAAACCATTCCTTGCGCTCATCCGACGTACGACCTTTCAGGAGCCGGTGGAATTCTTTGAGCATTCCTTCCGACAGTTCCCCATCCACATTGGCAAGCATATAATCAAAGCAGAAAAAGTGATTGACTGTTTCAATAATATCGTCAACGCTCGCCGCTTCATTCGGTTCCATAGTGATCGTGTTCGTTTCATAAATATACCGGGTCTGTTCTTCAGAAAGGTGGCTGCCTTCAATCCGGTTGGAGTTATAGGCCAGTTTGATCTGGGTCCGATGGTATAGACCGCCTTTCAGCTTCATTTCCTTTTCTTCCAGCAGCCGAGCCAATAAGCGTTGTTTCATAAGCCTCACTCCTTTCTGCATAATATTTCCATACTAATTATATCACTTCCCAGCCCTTTTATCATCTTTTTGTTTGTTATTTGAGCTCTTTCACCTTCTGTCACGCCTAGCCGGTGAGAAGCAAGCATATCTTATATTGTGAACCATAAGAGGGCTCGTAAGATTCGAATCCAGATTCGAATCTTACGAGCCCTCTTATACAGCCCGCCCTCTTGGAATTTCAAAGTTCATTCTTTTTTAAGATGCTGGCGAAATTCCGAGGGGGAAACCCCGGTTTGCTTTTTAAAGGCTTTACTAAAATAGAGATTATCGGAAAAGCCCACGCATTCGGCCACCTGTTTCACCGAAGAACAGGTTTGCAGCAGATCTTTGGCCCGTTGGATGCGCAGCTCGGCCAGAAATCTGGCCGGCGCTCCTTTTTCATATTTACCTGCCCTGTTCTCCCCTTCATCAGTGGTCATCTCCATCCTCATTGCTCCACAGGTTGACCAAATGAACCGCGCCGCGAAATCCGACCAAAGGCGGGTCATAAGGGTGCAGCCGCCATTTAGTGTCGGGATTGGCAATCTGCATGTCACCGTTGCGCCCCGCCCATTCCAGAGCTTCACCGCTGGCCATGAGCAGGCCTTTTTTATGCTCCCCGATCACCTGTGACCATTGGTCTTCCCCAAAATAAGGAATCTCTTCACTTCCCATCTCGGGACAATCACACCAGCAGGTTCCTTGGGGAAGGGAAAGCTCCTTACAGCCAAATTCCAGAATCCCTTTGACCACATCGGCATGCCCGCCCAGAGAGAGCATCGCTTCCTCCGGATGGGAGCGTGTGATGTGCCGGAAATGGGGGATCACCGGTGCCAGCTGGCTGCGGGCAGTTTGCCGCTCCTGGTTGAGGAAGGCTGCATCCACCGGGATTCCGGACAGTTGAGCGATCTGTTCCAGCCAGAGGCGGGTTCCCTCCAGGCCATAGGGACGCCCGAGCAGATAAGGTGTGCCGAAGCGCTTTTGCAGATGCCTGGCGGCGGGTTCCCCCTCCCGGCGCAGGACCAGGTTGATATGGGCGCTCCCCATGCTCTCGATCTCTTCCACAGAGGTATGGGAAGTCATCACGCAAACCGCTTTCATACCGAAGGCTCCCTCCATCAGGCGGAGGATCTCCCCGGCATCAGCCTGGAAGCGGAACAAATCGGCACAGGAGCCGATGATATTAAAGGTAGGCCGCTCTGTTTTTTCGATGGTTACCGGCAAGGTTTTGGCCAGGAGAAGCAGAGCTTCCTGGATGCCCCGATGCTGATTGACCGCAAAGCCGCCATAACCGAAAGGCAGTAAACGGACATCAGGGTAATCCCCCTGCAGTTCCTCGCAGAGGGCCGGAAGATCCGTCCCGATGACCTCGGGAATAGCGGAGGGCAGCAGAAAAATCACCCGGGGCCGATCCTGCTTTAAGACATGATCGAGGGTATGGTTGAGCCGGCCTGTTCCTCCCAGAGCAATATCCGCCTCGTCGATATGGGTGGAGTAAAGTTTGCAGCCGTCGTGAACCCCGGCCCGTTTCAAGGTGACACCGCTGTAAAGCATATGCCCCATACAGCCGAATTCCACAAGAGCAGCACCCTTGATCGTGGCCAGGGTCCACAATGTGCCCATCCGCCCCGAGGGTACCGGTTTAAACCGATGCAGTCCCATAAGCCATTCCTCCTTGCTCCTTATTCTCCTTATTTTCCTTTGACTCCTTATTTTCCTTTTTCGCCGCTACCCCTAAAATCCTTGTCAATAAACTCCGCGTCCGCTCATAACCCACCTGTCCGTAATAATCCATCATATTGGCTACACAGGGAATCCTGATATCCGTATAGGACATATAGCCTATACATAAATCCGGATTCAGCTTTTGCAGAATAGGCAGCTCCGCCTCCTCATTGACCATCCGGCAGACCAGAGGGTCCTGCCCCCTGGCAATAAGTTGCCCGGCATGATCTTTATCCTCAGGATAATACTCCTCCAAATGGAGCAGCAGGGGTTCCATACCAAGGCCGGTCAGGTAAACTGACAGGGGAATAGGCAAGTCGACCCTGGGCGCGCAGACAAACCGCAGCCCGTCGAGCCTTTGTTGGGCCTGATTTTCCAGAGCCAGGGCCCGCCGGCGCTCTTCGGCAAAGGCATCCCCCCAGGACAGGCCGAAGCGTTGGGCGATGTCCTCATAGGCCTGGTCGATATCCTTTACTGCATAACGATGGTGCAGACTGACATAGGGAATTCCCAATTCCTCCTGCATCTGCACGGCAAGGGGCTGGGTATAAGGAGACAGCACCAGATTAAGCGCTGCATCCCCTGCGTTCTGCAGATCCTCCAGGGAGGCACCCGGTGCCAGATAACGCAGATTAATGCCCTGCCTGACCAGCTCAGGAAGCAGTGAGGGCTCAGGAATATGGTCCTCCTCCGGTGCCCGGCCCAGCACATTGATGCGCCTGAGATCCGTGGCTTTCTTTTCCATCAGCAACCCCAGAGCCTTCATGGTTTTCCAGGAGCCGGGGGGATGGCTGACATTCTTGAATTGACCCAGCATCACATAAGTAACCCGTGCCGACAGTTCCGGTTGAATTTCCTGAATGATTCCTTCCATATCCTCGCCGATTAACTCCGGAATACAGGTGGCGATGAGCAGAATCGCTCTGGCCCCTGCCTGATCCATCTTTTTCAGGGCATCCCGCAATCCTTCCCGGCAGCCAAACACCACCTCTTGATCACTGAGAGTATACAGCCAGTGCAATTCCCCCTGCCTGCCCTCCGGATGGGGGTTAAAGAGCCGGGAATGAGTGGCACACTCCTGAGTTCCCACCAGCAGAGAGGAAAGGCCTTGAATATCCTTGACAATCACGGAGGCGATCCGCATCGGACAGTGGGACCCGGGTGAAACGGCAGGGGTCAGGAATTTAATCCCCGTGCCGGATTTGACTGAGGACAGATGCTTTAAATGCTTTAATTCTTTCAAGTCTTTTAACTCTTTTAACTCTTTTAATTCCTTCATACCTTAGCAGCCCCCTCCAGCAGGTGTTTGGCCAAAGCCCTATAATGCCCGGCCATCTCCGAATCCGGGAAAGCCTCCACCACGGTTTTGCCCTGGGCTTCGGCCTGCTGCACCGCCGGATCCCGGGGCAGACGGTAAAGAACCGGCGCTCCAATCTCCGCCGCCGCCTTGTCCACCAGTTCCTGCTCTCCTGCAAAGTTTTTGGCATTGAGAATCAGCCCGCGCAGGGAAGCATAGCCCCGCTTGCCAAAGCTTTTGACGGCGTGGGAGATGTTGGCCGCCGCATACAGGGACATCATCTCACCGGAAGTGACGATACACACCTCATCGGCGTAGCCGCCCCGGATCGGCATGGCAAAACCGCCGCAGACCACATCGCCCAGGACATCATACAGAACCACATCAGGCCGGTAGATCGTATAAGCGTCCAGCTCCTCCAGCTTCTCAAAGGCCGTGATGATCCCCCGTCCGGCACACCCTACCCCCGGCACAGGTCCCCCCGCCTCCACACACAATACTCCGGTGCTGCTTTCCACTACCAGCTCCTCAAGGGTGGCGTCGCTTTGCTCCCGCAGGGTATCCAAAACGGTGGGGATATTTTTCCCGCCGGTCAAATTACGGGTGGAATCAGCTTTCGGATCACAACCGATTTGCAGTACCTTCAGACCCATGGCCGCCATGGCTGCTGATACATTGGATACGGTGGTGGATTTGCCGATGCCGCCCTTGCCGTAGATTGCAATTTTTTTCATGTCAAAGTTCCTCCGGATACTTTCTTTTGCTGCTTCTGCTGATCGATCAGGTCATAGAAAACACAAGTAGGCCTCCCGGTCCGGGATTCCTTAATAATCATCGCCTCAATCTGGAAGGCTTCCCGCAATACCTCGACGGTCATTACTTCCTCCGGCGTTCCGTGACGGATGATTTTCCCGCCCCGGATGGCCACCATATAGTCGGCAAACCTGGCCGCCAGGTTCAGATCGTGGAGGACCATGACGATGGTGCAGCCCTGTTCCCGGTTGAGCTGGTAGAGCAGCTGCAACACTTCCAGCTGATAAGAGAGATCCAGATAGGTGGTAGGCTCATCGAGGAGGATCAGATCCGTCTGCTGGGCCAGGGCCATGGCGATCCAGACCCGTTGACGCTGGCCTCCGGAAAGATTATCCACGGCCGTCGTTTCCAATTCCGTCAGTTTGGTTACCTCCAGGGCCCAGGCGATGATCTTCTTATCCCCGGCCTTAAGCTTGCCCATGCCCCGCTGATGAGGAAAGCGCCCGTAGGCCACCAATTCACCTACCGTCAAACCGGCCGGAGCCTGGGGAGACTGGGGCAGAATCGCCATCTTCTGGGCCACTTCCTTGGTGGACAGGCGCCGGATATCCTCGCCGTTCAGATAGACCATGCCTCCCTTAGGCTTGAGGATGCGCCCCACAGCCTTCAAAACCGTTGATTTTCCGCAGCCGTTGGCTCCGATAATGGTGGTGATCTTTCCCTGGGGAATCTGCATATCCAGATTGTCCACCACCATTTTATCTTCATAGGCGATGGCCAGACACTCTGTGGCAATACTGTTCATCTACTTCAGCTCCTTTCATGCTGTTTTGCTTTTGGCCAGCAAGTAGAGAAAATAGGGTGCGCCGATCACGGCCACCACGATACCGGTAGGAATTTCCGCAGGCTGGACGATCACCCTGGCGATAGTATCCGCCACCGCCACCAGCACCCCTCCTACCAAAACACAGGCGGGAAGCAAAATGCTATGCTTCGGACCCACCAGCCGCCGGGCTAAATGGGGAGCGATCAATCCCACAAAACTGATGCTGCCGCTGACCGCCACTGAGGAAGCCGCCAAAGCAACGGCTGCAGCCAGGAGCTTGCGCCGTTCCTGTTCCACCGCCACCCCCAAACCGCAGGCCTCATCCTCACCCAGATTCAGCACATCCAGCACCCGGCTTTTCATCATGACATAAGGAATAAGCAGGAGCAGCCAGGGCAAAAGGGCCAGTACATAATTCCAGTTGGATCCCCAGATACTACCCGCCTGCCAGGTGGCGACAAAATCGAACTGGGTGTCGTCCAGCTTAACCACCAGAAGGGTGGTAAGAGCCGAAATTCCCGCCTGGACCGCCACACCGGTCAGGACCAGACGCATGGGCGCGATTCCTTCCCCTTTTTTGAAGGCCAGGATATAGACAAGAACCGCAGTAACCCCCGCTCCTATTAAGGATAAAAAGGGTAAAGTGAAGATGGACAGAAAGGACTGGGCACCAAAAAACATGACATAGAGAATGACCATCAGTCCCGCACCGGCATTGATCCCCAGGAGTCCGGGGTCCGCCAGTCCGTTCCTGGCAATACTCTGGATAATGCAGCCGGATAAAGCCAGCCCCCCGCCGATAAGCATCGAGATCACGATCCGGGGCAGCCGGAAGCTGAACAAAATCAGATTTTCCTTGCCCGTACCGCCCCCAAACAGGGTGCGCAGGGTATCCAGGGGAGTCAGCTTGGCATAACCCGAGTTCATACTGATCAGCAAAGAAAGAAGGAGCAGAGCCACACATCCGGCCAGGATCATCCGATGACGCCGGGCTACTTTCCTTTTGTACAGTTCGTTTTTTTGTTGTTGAATGTTCAGTTGAGTGTTCATTACAATGCCCTCTTTTGCCTGCGTGCGAGATAGAGAAAGAAAGGAACGCCGACCACAGCGATCAGAGCGCCGACGGGTGTCTCAAAGGGGGGATTAAGCCTCCTGGCCCCCAGATCCGCCAGCACCATGAGCAAAGCCCCCATGACCGCCGAAGAAGGAATGATCCAGCGATAATCCACACCTACCAAATAACGGACAATATGGGGAATGATCAGTCCCACAAAGCCCACGGCACCCACCACAGCAACGGAAGCCCCGGCCAGGATGACCACGATCAGAGAACAGAGCATACTGATGGTCAGGGTGTTCAAGCCCAATCCTTTGGCCACCTCTTCACCAAGGCTGAGCAGGGAGATGGAACGGGAAAGGATCATGGCCCCCAGCAGGGCGCCCAGGATCCATGGTGTCATGATCTTAATCTGAACCCAGTTGGAACCGGCCACCCCTCCCACCGTCCAAAACATAATATCCTGAGCTACGTCAAAATACAGAGCAATGCCCTGACTGAGGGCGATCAAAAGAGCGCTGACCGCGGCACCGGCCAGCACCAGCCGCATGGGAGTGGCTCCTCCCCGCCTCATAGAGGCGATACCGTTGACCAAAGCCGCCCCCAGAGCCGCGCCTAAAAAGGAAAAAAAGATAACCTGCATATACCCCATACCGGGAAAAAAAGCAAAGCAAAGAGACAGGGCAAAGCCGGCCCCGGCATTGAGCCCCAGCAGCCCGGAGTCCGCCAAAGGATTGCGGGTTATCCCCTGCATAATGGCTCCGGCCACAGCAAAGGCCGCCCCGACCATGGCACTGGCGATGACCCGGGGCAGACGGAGATCCACGATAATTAAATGCTGAGTATTCATAGAGTCAAAGCGGAACAAGACATCCCCGATCACGGAGAGGGGGATTTCCGCCGCTCCCTTGGTGATGGAAAAGGCCATCAGCAGTATAAGCAGTCCCGTTCCGCCCAGAATAATGAGGCTCCCCGCCCAGGTACGGCCTTTTTTCTTGTCCTGCCCTGCCTTAAGCAGTTGCGCTGACTCTTTGGTATGTTTCATTGACTGACAGCCCCCTTGTTGCTATGCACCGACCTGCGCCCTATGCAAATTGCTGTAGATGCCATTTTTCCGTAAAAGCTCCTCATGGCCCCCTTCTTCGGCAATACCCTCCTCCGTCAGGACCACGATCCGGTCGGCATGGCGAATGGTCGCCAGCCGGTGGGCAATGATCAGAGTGGTACGCCCCTGGGCCAGCTCCGCCAAAGCTTGCAGAATCGAAGACTCGGTCAGGGTATCCAGGGAGGACGTGGCTTCGTCCAGGATGAGAATGGGCGGATTTTTCAGGAACATGCGGGCAATGGCGATGCGCTGCCTCTGTCCTCCGGAAAGCTTTACCCCCCGTTCTCCGATCAAGGTATCCATGCCCTCAGGCTGTTCCCGGATGAAATCGTCCAGCTGGGCCCGGCGGGCCGCTTCCCATAGTTCTTCTTCTGTGGCACCAAGCTTGCCGAAGCGGATGTTCTCCCCAATGCTGCCGGAGAAAAGGAAAACATCCTGCTGCACCACCCCGATCTGCTGCCTTAAAGAAGCCAGCTTAAGCTTGCGGATATCCATCCCGTCAATGGTGATGCGCCCTTCATCCGCTTCATAGAAGCGCAAAAGCAGACTGCATAAGGTGGTTTTACCGGCACCCGATGTCCCTACGAAAGCCACCGTTTCACCGGCCCGGACAGACAGATCGATAGTGTTCAGGACCGTGCTGTCCTCACGATAACCAAAGCTCACCTGCTCATAGCGGATATCCCCCCGCAAGGAGGATACTTCCACCGCATCCGGAGCATCCTTGATCTCCGGCTCCGTATCGATAATTTCCACAAAGTTCTTAAAACCTGCCATCCCATTGGGAAAGCGGACGGAGAAAGCCGCCAGCATGCGGATGGGCATGACCATCACATTGGCAATGAGAATGAAGCTGAACAGTTCACCGCCGGTCATCCTGCCATTCAAAGTAAACCAGCTCCCCCCCAACAGAGCCAGCACCGGCAGCAGACTGATAAACATATAGGTAACGGCTTCGTTTTGAGCGACATTCTTGAACCCGTCAATTTTGGCTTCACAAAAACGTTGATTGTCCGACACAAACAGCCTTTTTTGATGGTCTTCGTTAGCAAAAGCCTGCACCACCCGGATGCCGCCGATACCATCCTCCAGCCTTGACAAAAAACCGCCGACAGCGCCGAACATGCGCTTTCTGGTCACTACCAGCCGGCGCATAAAATGCATATTGATCGCCAGCAGGATCATCACAAACAGGCTCAGAGGCAGGGCCAGCTGCCAGTTGGCGTGAAACATCATCACCATGGCACCGGCCAGGGTAAAGGTGGAGATCAAGAAATGCTCCGGTCCATAATGGGCCATATTGCCGATATCCATGAGGTCGTTGGTAATCCGGGAGGCCAGTTGGCCCTGCTTATGATTATCAAAAAAGCGAAAGGACAGCTTTTGCAGATGAGTGTAAATCTCAATCCGCATATCCGTCTCGATGTAGAGCCCCAGTTTTTCTCCCCAATACCCTACCACAAATTTCAGCACTGTATTCACGATATAGATCAACCCGAGCAGGATACAGGCCCCCAAAATCAGCTTCCACTCTCCCCTGGGCAGGAGGGTATCGACAATATGTTGGACCGTAAAAGGAAAAAACAATTCCAGCAAGGCGGCCGCTACAGCACAGGAGACATCCAGGAGAAACAGTCCCTTGTAGGGGCTGTAGTACCGCAGAAACCGTCTGATCATCATGATTGATTTGCCCCTTTTTTCGTCAATAGTTGAAGGTTTCAGCAAAGAGAAACCGAGCGTTGGCCGTCCGAACAGGCAACGCCCGGTAAATTTTCTACTTGCTTGTCAGCTCTTCAACAAGGGCGCGAATCCCGATTTCCATGCCCAGAGGTCCGCCGGAAAAGGAGGAGCGATCGACAGAAATCACCTGCCCCGCTTTCACTGCAGTCAAGGACTGCCATACGGAGCTGTTGGCATTTAAATCAGCCAGTTTATCTTCATCCACGGTATTGGTTATTTCGTCATAGAGGATGATAAAGTCAGGATTCAAATCCGCCAGGCTCTCCAGGGATAATTGCCCCGGTTTTTCATAAGGGCTTTTCAGGCCGATGCCTTTTTCCGGGTTAAAGGCAAAATCCGGCATCCAGGAATAGATATCCTTTTCCTGAAGTCTGATGAAGACAAAGGTTTTATCCTGATAAGGAGCAAGCTTGACTTTGGCATCCGTCAGCAAGCCCTCTAATCTGGCAATTTCAGCCTCAGCTTTTGCTTCTTCACCCAACATCATGCCATACTCTCTGATCACCCCCTGCCAGGTGGACCAATTCTCACCATAGCCGGGGATCGGTCCGCCGGCCACGGCTATGACGGGGGCTATTTTTTTCAGGTCTTCCACAATAGCGCCCTGGGTGCTGTCAATATAGAGGATGACATCCGGGTTGACTTCCACCAATTTCTCCAGATTGGGGGCTTTCGTGGCCCCTACATCGATAATTTCAAACTTCTCCGCATAAGGGATCAGCGACCCCCACCCTTTGTAAACCGTCTCCGTATCCGTAGCCGCCACAGGAATCTGGCCTAAAGCCACAATGGCTTCGTAATTATGAAAATTGAGCAGAGCAATGCGCTCCGGCTTCTTATCCAAAACGATTTCATTGCCCACGGCGTCCACATAGGTCCTGGGCCAGGCTGCTTCCTCCCCTGTCCCCGGCGTGTTTTCCGACGGAACCTCAGCATTAGTGTTGGCCGGCGCTCCGCCGCAGCCTGTAAGCAGTCCCAGCATCAGTGAGATGGACACTATCAGTACCCTTAGTTTTTTCATGATCATACCCCTCCAATAGCGTTCGAGTTAGTTGTAGCTAACTCATCAGTGTCAGTATAGCAAGGGATACTTTAAATTGAAATGGACTAAAATTCAAAACCCCATGGATTTTTGCTGACTCTGCTCCTGCCTGGCTAAGCTAACTTATAGGGCAAAGCCCTCCCGGTATTCCGACGGCGAAACCCCCGTGTATTTCTTAAACGCTTTGCTGAAATAAAGACTGTCCGTATAGCCGACCCATTCCGCCACCTGTTTCACAGAACAGCCTGGAGAGCCCAACAGCTCTTTGGCTTTGCTGATCCGGCATTCGATTAAGTAATGGATGGGACTCATTCCCGTATGACGTTTGAATAAATAGGAAAACTGCCGCCTTTCGACGCTAAACTCATCAGCCACTTTTTGCACGGTCAGTTCATCGGCATAGTTCAAGCGGATATATCCCATGGCCTCTTCGATCAGCTTGCTGTTCTCTTGGCCAGGCTGCCCGCAGGCTGCTGTGAATATTTCCTGCAATAAGGAAAGGAAAAGGACTTTGGTCTGGAACTTCGCCGCCGCGCCAGGTATGCTTTGGATGTCGAGAATCTGCCGTACCAGATGGGGAACTTTGGCGCTGCGGCCATGAGCCAGTGAAAAATCCTTGTGAAACAAAGGATATTCATCCCTCTCATGCTGGGGAATATGGTAGTGAATCACAGCATACTCCCATTCCCGGTCACCGATGACTTCCTTGCTCAGCCGCATGCCGGGACCGGCATGAACGACCATCCCCGGCTCTATAACATAAGGCTTGCCGTCGAAGGTAAAACAAGCGCTGCCGCTGAAAGGAATAACCAATCCTCCCCCAGCCGGATTGGTATGCCGGTCGAGGACTTTCAACTGGGGGGATACCCTCTCCCCAAAGGCTCCCACAAAAGAGACATCCGCTTTGGCATAATAGTCGATAATTTCATTAAGGCTGATTTCCAAGGCTTTTTCCTCCAAGGGGCTTATTATTTTAGCAGCAACCGCTTTTTCTGCGTATGATAATCATTATCATTTAAATTAAAATATACTACACCCTTGTGGGGATGTCAAGGATGCTAAGTCTTTTTTGTGGATTACTTCCACCCACCTGTGCAATTGAAAACGGCTGCATTTTTTTCGTAATGCAACCGCTTATTTGGGAATTTACTGTCTCCAATTTTCCGACCTGTATTTTCATCCATTTTCCTTGAAAACTATTACCTGGCTAAGGGTTTCTTTTCCAGTGCCTAACTTCCCCGGTAATGGCATCAATATAGCGAATTGGAGTTCTTGATTTAACATCACATAGTCGGTAAACAAGAGTATCTGACTCTTCTTCGCCATAGTTATGATCCCATTTCAACTCAAAATCCAAATGACTCATAAATATTTCCTTGGCTCTCTCTTCTGTCAGTGCCGGTTTTATCGGCAACTGCCGCAACTGTTCACTATCAAAATCAGGTCCGTTGTAATAATCAACCAGCCCTGTGGTACGGTTGACAGTAACTGTGACTATGGAGTCTACAGGTATGCCATGACCATTGTGAGCTGTGAAAACGAACGCTTCCTTTATATCATCATCTATATCATCATCCCAATTTTCCTGTTCCTCATTTTCATCTCCAGCTTTGGGTACCGTTAGTTGAAGGAAGCCGAAATACTCCGGGATCACCCATTCTAAAAACTCAATGGCAATGGTATAGCATTCTTCGCGGGTCAGCTGCCTATCACCCTTCCGCTCCATAAACCAGATAAAGCTCCTCACTTTTCCAGAACGTTTGGAAACAAAAGCCTTAACCGTATCTTCTGTTTGCCGCCTGAAAAAGCCGTCCATGGACAAATCCTTTTCCATCACCTGCCAATTACGATCCCGCCAGACAATGCCCCTCTCTTTCCCCATATCCACTTCACGGATCATCTCAAGGTTTTCCGTAATACCCACCACTTCTGCAATTCCTAAGTCTCGGCGAACCTTCTTTAATGAGAAGGTTGGCAGGGGAACATAGGTTTCGCCTTCGCCTTCCCCTTCATCACTGCTCATTTTTGTTTCCGGACATAAATTAGCTGCTCGATATTTCCGGAAAACGGCATTTGGTTCATATACCAAATAAAGACCGCCTTGTTCCACATCATGGACTTCACTATGCAATGAATGAATCTTGAGTCGGAATTGAAGAGTATGGCCTATGTGTTCCTTCAATTTTTCTTTAGATATTAGGGTAGAAGGTATTTCCGGAATTCTCCTTACTCCTTTATAGGAAGAGGAAAAGGTTACAACCTCTCCTAATGGGTCGATATCCATATAGCACCCGGCATGCTCTAAAGGTAAGCCCATCACGATTTGTTCGTAATAGAAACGATCAGCATGGGACAGTTTTTTTGTTTTAGAGAAGGTTAAATCTTTCCAAGCATCCGGGTAATGAGTACATAAAAATTGCTCCGCACATTTTCTTTTTTCAACTTCATCCATGGCTATGGCAGCGGGTTCTTTCTCTTGCCGATCAATGGATAAATAGGTTAAGTTCCCTTGAGCATCAAGGTGAACAGAGATCGCCTCATCCCGCTTTTGACCGGTCCATAAAAAAATGGCTTCTCCTTCTGCGTTTTCGCTTTCAAGATAATCCTCAATAGTCAGCTCATAATCGTCAGGAATCTTTACTACTGAATTTGCGATTCTTAATAATTCCTTTTTCGGCAAACTTGTCACTCCTCTGTTATCTGACCTAGGAGGCCCCTATATTCAAAGGCCGCCAAGGATGGCGGCCCCTTTTACTACAGCTTTGTTGTAAATTCCTCTAAAGTAATTCCTGCCTGCTCAAGTATGCTCTGGAGCGTGCCTTGCAACATACCAATCGTCATCTTTCTGAACAATGACAGTCACTTTATAAGTCATACTTATCTCACTCTCCATATAGGATTCTAACCTTATTCTACCATAAACTCAGAGTATAATGTCATCTTATAAGACCTCTCTGAAAATGTTCCCGTACAAAATGAAGTGCATGGATGCGCTTCCCCCTGCGTCCTATGTCATAATGAAGTAAACTGCGAACGCCGTTAACAGAGATGGTAAACCCAGTAAAAAAAGCTTTGTTGATATACTCATTCTTTTTCTAAAGTCATCTTCACCGGAATAATTACCTCTCATTCTATCTCCGCTAACAAATACTCCGGCAAATAGGGCCGAAATCGCCGTCGGAATTAAGCCAATAATTAATAACGCATTTACTGTATTTTCCGGATTCCCAACCAACCACGAAATTATTAGTGTCGCTAAACTTACGATAATTCCAATTCCCAAAAACTTTATTTCCCATCCCTCCTTCGCCAATAGATATAAGAAAAATATTCTGCAATAATTCAATCCTTAACATATTGAATTAGATTTAATGACTCAATTTTGATATTAATTGGAGAGTCCAATAGCTCCCCTGTTTTAAGATAAATACTAAATGTCTCACCCGCCCCTATTCCTGCTACTGAGCCAAAATCCTCCTCCAGTAACTTATGGTCATTATCATATCCAGTAACTCTGCCTATTGTTGGCGTAAATCCTCGCTCACTGACTGAATAACAACTTACATAGCTTCCGCCTTTTGTGTTGAAATTCTGCTTAATCTCGAAGCTGGCTATAATATGACCTCCATCGCTGTTTCTATCATAATGATTAAAGATAGATGTAAGGTAAATAGAGGAGCTATAATCCTGGTAAACCAGGTGATTTATTTGTTTGGTTTCATTCTCATCCATTTCAGGAATCCATGCAGGCTGAAATACAAAATTTACGTCAATAACCGGGTCTTGTTGAGTAATTTCAAATCCTTTCTGAAAAGGTATCCGTTTGCTTAAAGCCTCTTGAGAATATAGATTATTCCAGACAAAAAATACTGCTAGAACTGCAATTATAATAAGAACCATCCATCTATACCGCTTCATGATTTCCCTCCTTAAGCAAATATATATAAATTCCGACTGCTGTTAGCCGAAGTCTAACCTTTCATCTACCCTTTAACATCTATCTGCCCATCTAAACGGATCGTAACCTGGTTTATACCAACCTTTTCATTTAATTTTGCTTGGGAACCCAGGCAATTAATTAATTGCTGTTCTGCATACCGCCTGACTCCCTCTGGCACATTTGAGTTTGAGATAACTGCACTTGCACGCACAATAGCTTCAATGTTTCGAGCAGATTGTCCAATTTGTTCATTAAGAAATATTTGTCTGGCTCTTTCTTCTCTCTCCCCGGCATAAACCAAATCAATCAATGCCCCTACCACGCCTTTAGCATCTACTTGGAAAGGTGATTGCTCGGTAAACGAAGTTATTCTTACTGCCTCAGGATAAGTAAAATCATAGAGGGGGATCTTCCGGTTTCCATTATTATAAAAAACCACTGGTCTTTTATAGCTGGAAATGACCTTCCAAAAACTATCAGGAGATTTTTCATTATCAGCCATAACTACATAATCCCTAAAAGAGCTGTCCAATAAAGACTCAGATGGAAAAATCTCTGCGGAACTTGCTGCTACTGAAAAACGATAATTTTCTATACCTCTGGCCGAAAGCTCGCAAATTCTTTGTACGGTAGTCAATTTCATGTGATTCAAACATGTTTGTTCAAGGTAATGAATAATTCCCCAAACCGGAACCCCTTCCTTACCTAAACAACTCACACTACCAATTTGTATTTCTTCAAACTCCGGATAATCTTCCATCTATTATTCTCCTCTTAAAAATTCTATATCTTTTGATTTCGCTAAGGTTTTCATTAATATAGTTTCTTAAATCATAGAAGCTTCTCCTTCTTTTTGTTGTAAAATAGTTACAAGTTCCTTGCCGGAATCCCAAGCGCTCATGATTCGACAATTTTCCTGCGTGTACAATGCATAGGTTTAAATAACCATTCTGCGATCTTAAAAGGCGCCGGGGAGGATATTAACATGTGCACAGCGATCACGTTACAGTCCCAACAGATGGAGAATTTTTTCGGGCGAACCATGGACTTTTCTTATTGGATTGAACCACAGCTCTATGTAGTACCCAAAAATTATGTATGGACTAATATTTTAAACAACCATAGGTTTTATAATTATTACAGCTTCATCGGCATCGGCCAGGAAAGCGATGGTGCACTGGGGTTTTTCGATGGTGTCAATGAAAAAGGCTTTGCCGCTGCAGCACTCTATTTTACCGATTATGCCCAATACGCCATGCCTATGATCCATTTGGGAAAGAAGCCTGTTGCCTCTTTGGATTTTCTTCATTATATTTTGGGAAGATGTGGATCTATCGAAGAATTAAATATAATCCTGCAGAACCTCTCTCTCATTGGTCTGCCCGATCCTATAACACAGACTGTTGCCCCCTTGCATTGGCTTGCCACAGATAGAAGCGGGCAATGCCAGTGAGACCTACTGGGGAAACATTCAGTTAAAGCCCTTCGGTCAGGGAGCAGGAACCCGGTTGCTGCCGGGAGGTTATACCTCCCCGGAACGATTCGTAAAAACTGCCTATCAAAAAACACATATACCACTGCCAAAGAACAGAATAGAAGCAGTAATGGCCGTCTTCCACCTTATGGAAAGCGTTTCTATTCCCAAAGGAGTCATTATCACCGAGCGCAATACTTACGACTATACCCAGTATGCAGCTTTAATGAATACACATACTTGAGAATACTTCTTCAGGACGTATGACAACAGCCAGATTGCAACGGCAAGCCTTTGGGATCGTTATGAATATAGTGTACGGCCAATCTGCCTGGGAAAACTGAACCGTCCGGTTGTGTTTGAGAAAGTGCCTAATCCATAGCTAAGCAGACACCACGGCAAAGCAGGATTAAAGTAAGCGGAGATTCCGCCTAACGTTTCAAGGGTTTGCGACGTCGGGGTATTACATTCATATTACTCCCCAATGTCGCAAACCCTCTGTTGTGAAGTCCCTGTTTCCTATTTAAGCTCATTTAACATTTGGATTATCAAAGGCTTCGTTCTAGGCAAATCACTCTTAATTATCTCCCAAACTATCTCTGAATCAACTCCGAAATATTCATGAATTAATATATTCCTCAATCCTATCATGCTTCTCCAAGAGATATCTGGATAATTACTGACTGTCTCTTCTGGGATACTCTTCGAAGCTTCTCCTATTACCTCTAAATTACGAATAACAGCATCGAACACTAAGCTATTCTTCGTAAAATCCTCATATGATAATTCCCCAACATACAGTTCTATCTTCTCCATGCAACCAATAATATCTTCTAAATACATAACATAATTTCTCTTGATCATTGGTATGATACCTCTCTCAGTATATTTTCCTTGATTTGAGGTTTAAGTGCATTAGGAGTTACTAAATCAACTTTTCGATTTAGAATTTCTTCTAAATAAAGCTTTAATTCTACAAATTGAAAACCTACTGGTCGCGTAAACTCAACTATTAAATCTATATCACTGTCTTCATTCTGCTCATTTCGAGCATAAGAACCGAACACACCTATTTTCTTAACAGAATATCGCTTTTCAAGTATCGGCTTATACTCTCTTAACCTTGCTTCAAGAGCATTCTTATCAAGCATAAATAATCACTTCCTCATTAAAAGAATTCTTCATGAAACTTGCTTTTCCTTCAAGCAAGACCCCCTCCCACTAATATTATATACATAAAATGGGATTTCATAATCATGGTCATATGGGCTGAGCTTGCCGTCTGCACGCTTGCGACGAGTTCAGGAGACATTCCTATTTGTTTGGTTACTTCCACTTGGAGATTAATTAACATCGCATTAGACGCTACGTTACTCCCGGTAAGAAAACCGCCGAGCCCGCCCATAACCGGCGAAAACACTATAAATGCGATCGTTGATAAGGTTACCGGAACCCATTGTTTTAAAGACAGCTGAACCGCTCTCTTGATAACATGCTTTTTAATTTTGAATAAAGCAATGGTTCCTGAAGATTGTTCCATATCGCCAAGGGAAATATCATTTTTTGTCGAATATAAGCATTAAGATTCCTTTTTCCGCCCCAGCCTCCTCTCCCTTTTGGGTGATTGTGATCACTTGCATTTAAATGGAGTTGTGGAGGTCTGTTTTTTCGCTGGCCAAAACGGAGCTCTCGTTGTACTGGAGTACCAGGCCTTTGAACTGGAGGATGTTATATGATTACAATTCAAGATGTCCTTAATGCTGATGTTTTTCAAAACTATAATGTTCTGGCCGGTGAAAACGGTCTCTTGCGGGAGGTCACAACGATCACCATCGCCGAAGTTCCGGATGCGGCCAAATGGTTAAGAGGAGGTGAACTTGTCTGTTCAACAGCCTTCTTTATCAGCAACACGGGCTTAGAACAAAGTGAATGGGTTGAAAGTCTAATCATCAATGGCGCATCCGCTTTAGCCATTAAAACCAGCCGCTTCCTTGGCGTACTGCCCAAAAGTATCATTGAATGCGCCAATAACCATAACTTTCCGATCATTGAACTGGATCATGAAGTTACATGGCCGGCAATCATTGAATCGTTTATGGATTATGTAACAAATCAACGGATAAAAATAATGCAGCTTATTGAAGACGTCCAAAGGGATTTAATCAATCTTGTTTTGGAAAACAACACCATACAGACCCTTGTGAATAAAATCTCCGAATTAGTAGGGAATACCATCATCATCGAGGATGCCAAACTCAACGTGATTGCCGTGAGCAATGTTGAAGGAGATATCCAGTCTAACCTCGACTCCCCTGTTTTTAAGGCAAGGATTAACGAACATTTCAGGCAAAACGTCTTGAAATCCAACTTTTATAAAGCCGTCAAAATGGGCGAAAAAAAAGAACATCTTGAAATCAATCTCACCATACCTCATTCAGAAAAAATAAGAAACTACATGTTTCCCATCTTTTCCAATAAAACAATTTACGGTTTTATTTCCTTGTTAGAGAGCCAGCAAATTTACTCATCCACCGATCTGATGGTATTAAAAAACTCATCAACTGCCATCGCCCTCCAATTAATGAAGCAGTACCTGAACCAGCAGACATACAGAAAAAAGAACCTGGCCCTTATTGAAGATATCATTCATGGACGGATTCATACCCAAATTGTCTTTGAATATGATTTTCTTAACATAAATTTAGCTAACCCTATGGTCGCTGTCCTCATGGACTATGCAGAACCTAATCTTGAAAACAATTATTTTTGGGAACGCTCTGAAGATCTCATCACCATGACGATCAGAAAACATCTCTATAAACACTTTAATCAAGTGATTATCGGCAATAATGGCTCATTATTTACTTTACTGGTCTCCTTTCAGCCGAATCAGATTGAGAAAGTAAATTCCCTGGTTAAAGAAGCTGTAGAACATGCCTTGGCAGAACTAGCGAAGCAATTTGGCGAGGATAAATTCAGCATCGGGATTGGCGGCGCTTATCCTCAGCCGGAACTGGTGGAAAAAAGCTTTAAAGAAGCCAAAACCGCTTTATCTGTAGCCAAGAAATGTAAGATCAGGCGGGGTAATGTGCTTCTTTTTGAAGAAATAGGTATTCATCGCATTATTTTTATGGTTCAGGATACCGCCAAAATAAGAGAGTTTTGTGACGATCTCCTCCTCGAACTAAAAAAATACGACGAAAAAAACAGCGATGTTCTCTTGGAAACCCTTCACGAATTCCTCTTGTGCGATTGCGTAGTGAAAGAGACAGCCAAGAAAATGTTCGTCCATCCCAACACGGTAACCTATCGCATCAAGAAAATAAAACAACTCCTTAAACATGACTTAGCTCTCCCGGAATTTAAAATGGCGTATTTATTCGCTTTAGAAGCCAATGATTTCCTGAAGGAATTATTTTAAGCTTTTTATTGAAAGAGCGGATGCCGCGCAGGCATCCGCTCTGAAGTTTCATATCGGCAGGAATTACTTCAGTCGTTTTTAACCAACCTTTCGTAATGACTTGGTTTCCGATCATAGACCAGGTGAGTACCGGGCACCACTGATTTCATGCGGGCATTGCAGAAATTGCAGTAAGCTCCCGTGGCATGAAGGGGCTTATTAAGCAATGTTGAGGCAATGATACTTCCCGATGGATCAACGATAAAACTTGCCCCATCTGCAGAATTGCCCAGAACGCCGGAATAAACGGCAATAATAAAAATCCGGTTCTCCGCCGCCCTGGTTCGGGCTAAGGGAACTGCCTTGGCCAAGGACATGCCATGCTGCCAAAGAACGGCATCAGCCCCTTTAAGCATCAAGCAACGGGCAGCTTCAGGCAACAGCATCTCTTGTTCGTGCAGAAAGCCTATTCTGCCCATGGGCAGATCTTTAACCACGGGGAATTGGTTTTCCGGGTTAGCAACGTCCTGTTGAGGAACCGAATCCGTTGTACGATAGCCTGCTAAGACTCCCTTGTTGGAGATTAAGCGGCTTTTTGTTTGCCCATCTGTGGAATCAGTCACAACAATAAATTGATTGTCTGCCAATAAACCTTGATAAGGTGCAACTTCTTCTTCACCCCTTGCCGTGGGCAAAACAATCAGATTCGGCTCCAGTTCCAAAAGGCGTTTAACATGGGTCATCCGGGCATCTTTTAAACCGCCGTCAGTGAGGGAACTGCTTACGGTGACGAATGGGGTTAAATCTTCGGGAATAACAGGCTCTGTCAAATAGCGATACATCGGCAGCTTTGCTGTTTCAGTGGTTAAAATACCGTACAAGTCCGGACACCTGGGGGGCAGTTCCTCATCGGCAGCACATTGAATCTCACCCTGGGCATCCGTAGGAATTTCTACCGATACGATCCCATTCTTATGGGAGGGGGCCTGGGCCACACAGGTTCCCTCCGGGCTATAAACAGCGGAACGGCCTGCATAGGTAACCGTATCTGCTTCCACGCCCCATTTATCGGACACTGCCAGCCACACTTTATTTTCACGAGCTCTGGTAGCCAGCATATAGTCGATTTGCGCATTACTTAGTTTTTCAATCTCCGGTCCGGATGCCGTAAGATTGGCCAGGTCAATAATCAGCTTAACCTTTTCCAGGGCCACGCTGCGGACCAATTCCGGCAAACGGGCATCTGCGCAGATGATGAGACCCACCTTGCCGAACTCCGTATCTGCTGTGACGACTTCTGCTCCTGGTTTAAACCATCTTCTGTCAAAATGCCAGAGATTGCTTTTGGATTTTCTGGCGATCTCCTCCCCTTGGGGGTTAAAAAGACTGGCCAGGTTTTCATTCTTATCGGCATAACCAAAAGCAATATAGGTATGGGTTGTCTGACAGATTTCCTTTATCTCAGCCAAAATCTTTTCCACTGCTTCTTCATACTCCGGCTTGTCAAGGGGAGCTAAAAAGTAAGCAGGATAAACGCTCTCCGGAACAATCAGCAAATCATGATGTTGAGACGCTTCAAGAATTGACTTTCTTATTTCAGCCCAAGCCTGATGAGAGTCTTGCCAGGCCTGAGCCTCAACTTGTAAACATGCTAATCTCATATGTTATTCACCCTTTACTTGGAAACATCCACATCTCATCCGTATTTATTTGTGTGTTATTTCCTTTCATCCGCTGCTTCTCTATGGATTCATCTTGCGATAAGGGAATTCTAACTGATTAAACTGCATCGCTTATTTGTCTTCCCCTCTAAAACTGCATCAATACCACGTCTTATGGATGCAACAGAGCGTTCGATCAAGTCCTCCTCTTCCGGCAGTAAATCGATGGGCAATATCTTTTCCACTCCCTGCCGCCCAATCACAGCGGGAACATTCAGCACCAGGTCTTGATAGCCCAGTTCACCTTCCAAGTGAACTATACAAGGCATGACCCGATGCTTATCCAGCAGGATAGACTCGATCATTTCTGTTAAGGCGGCAGCGGGAGCATAATAAGCACTGCCATTGCCTAATAAATTGACGATTTCCGAACCGGCCTGACGTGTCCGTTCCATAATTTTTTCAATTTCAGCTTCCGGCAATAGCTGCTGAATGGGTATACCATGGACAGAACAATAGCGTACCAGCGGTACCATATCGTCCCCATGAACCCCCAGAACAAATCCTGTTACATCTTCGGCAGATACCTTAAGCTCGCTGGCTACAAAATAGCGGAAACGCGCTGAATCAAGAACTCCCGATTGTCCAATAATCCTGTTCCGTTTAAACCCCGACTCTTTGAAAGCAACGTAGGTCATAATATCCACGGGATTGCTTAAAATGATCAGAGTACTATTGGGCGAATGTTGAACAACCTGCCGGACGACATGGGTGACGATTCCAGCATTGATATCGCATAGTTCGTTGCGCGACATTCCCGGCTTACGGGCGATACCGGCCGTGATCACCACAACATCCGAATCAAGTGTATCCTGATAATCTGAGGTACCCGTTACGCGGACACTGGAACGAGTCAAAGGACCGGCTTCCATGATATCCAGAGCTTTCCCTTTCGTCGGATTTTCGTTTGCCTGGGTATCCAGTAAAACAATATCTCCCAACCCTTTCATAGCCAGCATAAAAGCAGTTGTTGTACCTGTGAATCCGGATCCGATCACTGATATTTTTGCCATGAAACCGACCTCCTTAGGCACGCTTCACATAGTTGCCATCCCCTGGTTTTCCCAGTAGTTTACCTTCGGACATAATGATTTGGCCTCTCAATAAAGTCATGACGGGTTTGCCGGTGCATTGGAAACCGTTGAATGGCGACCATTTGGCTTTAGAGCAGATCCCATCATCCTGAATGGTCCACTTCTTTTTCATATCGACCAAGACAAGATCCGCATCTGCTCCCACCCGAATGCATCCTTTTTTCGGGTACAGTCCGAGAGCCTTAGCCGGATTCTCGGCATACATCCGGACAAATCCGGCCAGGGAAAGTTTATTGTTATTAACCGCTGTCAGCATTACCGAACTTGTGGTATCGATACCCGGCAGGCCGAAGGGGGATGTCCAAATAGACCCTGAATCTTTATGTCTTTTAGTTGAAGGAGCATGATCGGAAGCTAAAATATCCAGCTCTCCCTTACCCACCAATTCCATTAATTCCTGGGATTCCCGGGCTGAGCGGGAGGGCGGGGTAAATTTACCAAAGGAGCCCCGCGCGGCCAGGGTATTTTCCTCAAGGTATAAATATTGGGGACATATCTCAGCAAGCACCTTGGCCCCGGCCTCTTTTGCCTCCTGAACTATACCCACAACATCGGGGTGGCTTAAATGGGCAATGGTTACATGGGCTCCCGTCTCTTTGGCGATAAAGCAAACATTGGCCACGGAGATAGCTTCTGCAGCTTTGGAACGCCATTCCTGGATTACATGGCCGTCATCCCGGTTATTTCCCTTAAGAACTTTTTCATTCTCCGCAGTTAATGAGTCGTCTTCACAATGAACCAAAACCCTTCCTCCGAAGGAAGCAACTTTGGTAAAAGCACCATGGAGGCTGGCGCTGTTTTGTCCGGGAACACCATGGGTTGTGCAGGTAAATACCTTAAAATAAGCTATCCCTTCCTGCCAAAGCTTTTCCAACTGGTCATATTGACCTGGCCAGATATGCGCAGCAAAGCCAAAATCCACTAAGGATCGCTCTTCAATATAGCTCTTATATTTTAAGAAATCTTCAACCGTAAGGATGGGGCGGCTGTGGGTATGTTCAATGACAGTGGTCACCCCGGCCATGGCCGCCGCTGTCGTGCCATGAATAAAATCCTCACGATCGGTTTCCGTTGGATCCATAAAATGCACATGTTGATCAATAAAGCCCGGCAACACGAGAAGCCCCTCAGCATCAATGGTTTGCTTGACATTTGCCAAAGGTGAAGAGCTTATTGCCTCGATTTTCCCGTTATTAATTGTAATATTGCCTTCAATCTGCCCCTGCTCTGTTTGGATTTTTGCGTTGATAATCTGAATGTCGTACATAAGTTACACTCCTAGTTCGTCTGATTTAATTACCTTAATTTTGATCGCCTTAAATGATGGTTAAACCCCGCGGATGTTTCGTCATCCGTTTTGCCCCGTCAGCGGTTACCACAAAATTATCGCCGATCTGAACGGAAGCGCCTTTAGCTTTTACCGTGGGATGAATGGCAAGGTACATATTCTCCTGGAGAACCATGGGATCAAAAGCATCAAAATAAGGGCGCTCCACCAGCCCGTAGCCCTGGCCGTGTCCGCACAAACGAATTTCGGGATCAAATCCGTTCCTGGTCAGCCAGTCGTTGCAGGCGGCAAAAACCTCTTTGCCTCTGACACCCGGTTGGCAAAGCTTGGCGAGATAGTCCTGAAGCTCGATTCCGGCTGCCGCAACCTCCAGCATTTCCGGAGCAGGCGCACCGACATTGAAGTAACGGTGAAGATCGGCATAATACCCCACCATCGTCGGCACCTCGAACAATACATTGAGAGCGTCCCCCGCTTCAATGATCTTGTTCTGATAATGAAGGGCAAACATAGGACCGGCCAGTCGTGACGAACCAACAAAAAGATTGGAGAGGTACTCGTCCGCACCCATTAACAGGGCAAGCCGGTAGAGGTCTGCACCAAATTCCCGTTCCATGCGCCCAGCGTAAACAAGGGAAGGAATAGCATAGGCGGCCGCATCGTGCAAGTCACAGGCATCCTGCAGGAAACCCAGCTCTTCTGCCGATTTGACGGCAACCAGATAGTCAAACTCATCGGTAACGTCCACGGTCTCGGTTCCCGGAAGCCCTTCCAGAAGGTTATTGTAGAAACCGGCGGTAATCAGGTTCATGCCGATCAAGCCCAGCTTCCGGCAGCCTTTCTTTTGGATGACCTCCACTGCTTTTTCAGCGGCAAAGGAATCTGCATAACAGGCATTATTAAAAACAGGGATGGCGATATTATTGGTCAGGCCAACTTCCCAAGGTATGGCTTTGCCGCCTGTTCCGCCGTGACTGATCATGGTCATGGCTCCGTCTTTGTCAAATAAAAGGTAAGTGTAGTGCAGAGAACGCACCTCGGCAAACCAGCGGACATATTGGCAGAGGACCCCTTCATTGGCCTGAGTGACAAGGTAATCCAGCCCCCGCTCCTTCATGAATTCTTTAGCCAGCTGCCAGCGGCGTTCCATCTCCGCCTTTGCAGGTCTGCCCTGAAAACGAACATTATGCTCAATTTTTACCATGTTAACGCTCTCCCTTACTGCAAATTTTTACAACTTCCATTGCTTTGAAAACCGCTTCCGCTGTTGCGAAGGTATTGGCGGTTCCGCCCAGATCTTTGGTCCGGGGGCCGCCGGTGGTTAGATTGTATTCCACAGCCTTCTCAATCAGCCTGGCACCCCTTCGTAAATTGTCATCGCCGCGCTCATTGCCAAGGGTGTCCAGCAACAGGCCGGCGGTAAGGATACTGGCTAAGGGATTGGCAAACCCCTTACCTACTGCCCGGGGGAATGTACCATGATTAGGACGAAACTGCGGAGTTACTCCCCCTACGTCCGCCGTGGGGGTAATTCCCATGCCGCCGGTAATATAGGCGCCGATATCCCCGATAATATCCCCGATCATATTCTCACAGGCAATGACATCAAAGCGGTCCGGATCCTTGATCAGATGCTCTGCCAAAGCATCCACCTGGGTGAATTGCAGCCCTATATCCGGGTAACCGGCACTTACTTCCGTGAAAATCTTCCGATAGAAGTCAAAGCAAGTAACATTGCCATGCTTATTGCCCAAGGTCACCATCTTTTTACCATCCTGGCGGCGTCCATGGCGGCCGCGGGCGAGCCGGAAACAGGTGTCGGCAAATTTCTCCGTGACGTTACGGGTAACGACAATCGTATCATAAGCTGCGTCCTCTCCGATCATATGACCGGGGCGGATATAGAACCCTTCGGCCAGCTGGCGTACCAGAAGCACATCGATCTCTTCTCTGTTCCTGAGGGGACAGTCGATGCCTTTGCGAAGTCTTAAGGGGCGCAGGCCGATACTGTTGCCCATGCCACTGCGCAGGAATTGCAGAACCTGCATACCGGTCTTATATCCCGGATATTCGGACTTGGACATGTCTGCATCATAGTGACCTGCCGAGCCACAGAGCATGGCATCTGCTTTGGCAATGTCTTCTCCTAAGTTATCCTCACACATCTTGCCGGTTTTGACTGCGTACTCAACGCCCGCCTCATAGTATCGGCAATCCAGTTCAAATCCGCCGAGTATCTCCTGTGCCTTCTGCATTGCTTTGGCACCCAGCGGAATCACGTCTTTACCTACCCCATCCAAAGGGATTACCGCGATAGTGTACTTTTTCATAGGTCTCCTCCTCCCGGTGCTGTTATGGACCCAGCAAATTCAACTAAATTTAACCAAAAAACTTCAGCAGATTGGGCAGCCACAGGGCTACTCCCGGCATATAAGTGAAAATCAACAAGCTTATTAAACTAAGGATAACGAAGGGCATAAGGGCTCTAACCATAGTTATATAACTGACATTGAACTTACTGACTCCAGCGAAAATGTGTATTCCAAAGGGTGGTGTATTGGTTCCAATCGCTGTGTTTAAAACAATCAGCAAGCCGAATAGGGCGGGATCCATTCCCATTCTTTGAATAACCGGGAAAAGAATGGGGACCATGATGACCATGGCCGAGAAGCCGTCAATAAACATACCCAAAATGATGAACACTAAGGTGATAATCAACAAAACCATGGAGTCGGGAACATTTAAGAGCAACTGTCCAACCGTTTGCGGAATTTGGGCAATGGTCATAACCCATGACATGATTGTTCCGGCCGAGATTAAAACCAAAATCATGGTGCTGGTCTTAGCCGATTCAATCGCAATGCTAAAGATCTCTTTCAGCTTAAAGGAGCGATAGACAAACACTTCGATGATCAAGGCGTATACCACGGCTAAAGCGGCAGCCTCCGTAGGGGTAACAAATCCACCGTAAATACCCCCTAAAATAAGCACTGGAGCTATAATCGTCCAAAAACCTTCTTTTAAACTTTTTAAAAAAGCCTTCAAATTGAATTTACCGGTCACAGGAATTTTATTTTTAACAGCATAGAAAACACCATAGGCAGCTAAAATAACACCGAAAACTATGCCCATACTGAGTCCGACTAAAAACACATCCTGTACCGACGTTCCGGTGATCGTAGCATATAAGATCATGGCGACTCCGGGGGGAATCAATGAAGACAGACTGCTGCTGGTGCTGATCAGCCCGTAAGAAAAAATATCATCGTAATTACCCTGCCGTAAGGCGACAAGGAAGACACTGCCCAGGGCCAGCATGGATGCCGTTCCCGATCCTGATATAGCTCCAAAAACCAGAGAAGCAAGTACTACGGTTATGGCAATCCCGCCTTTGAGATGGCCTACCATCTCCTTTGTTAAATTAATAATTTTTTCGCCCATGACACCTCTGGCAATAATATCTGCCAAAAGCACGAACAAAGGAAGACTTAATAAGGTAAAGGAATTGACCCCTGAAATCATTCTCTGCACCACAATAGTCGGTTCTACTCCTGTTATAAATAAGTGAATGGCTAAAGCCGCAGGCATAGCAAGAGCTATAAATACAGGAAAACCAATGAATAACAAGGCGATCATCATAATTACCAAAAAAACACCTGTTGTCAATTTATTTCCCCCCCGATTGCTTGTCTTAGCTTAATAACCACAAGCTTTAATGCATTAATAGCCATAAGGAGCACACCAACCGGGAAGCCTAAATACACCCACACCATCGATGCGTTAAGGGTTGTCATCGTTTGCCCGGTACTATAGACATCCAACGTCATATTCCAGCCGATATATACCAAGTAGGTCAAAAAAGCACATACCACGGCATAAATAAAGATATCCAAATACAAGACCGTTTTTTTCGGAATAAATCTTGCAATCAAATCCATGGTTACATGCCCGGTGGACCTCATGAGAAGGCTTGCTCCGATGAATATGACCCAAACCATGATATATTGTGTGATCTCGGCTGCCCAAGGAAGTGTTGAGCCGCTCACAGCGCTATACAAAATATTGATAAATAAAATTAATGTTGCTGAAATCATCCCTAAGGATACTACTGTCTTTTCTAGCTTAGTTTGGATGGTATCGAGTGAAATAAGGGCTTGAAACCTGGATGAGTCTTTAACAGTATCACCCATTGATAGTCACTCCTTTTTGTAATTCCGGAGGGTTGGACTGTGCCCAACCCTCCGGAGAAGTCTTTTAATTCAGCACTTGAACCGCCTGTTTAATCCCATCTAAAATTTGCTTGCCTTTTTCTCCATTTACTTTTACGTATTCCTCTTCCATCTTGCCGGTTTGCTCTTTGAGTTGATTGACCAAGTCATCGGTTGGTTGATAGAATTGAACTCCCGGCATATCCTTCCTGGCTTTTTCTGTCGTAGCGTTAACCACATTGGCTGCTTCAGGAGCAGCCATTTCTGCAGCATCGCCAATAATCTTTTGCAGATCTTCGGGAAGAGCGTCATACCAGCTTTTATTAACCATGACCAGGCTTGTTAAGGCAAAATGTTTCGTCTCCGTCATGTTTTCACATACTTCATAGAACTTGTTTTCATACATCTGGGAGATAGGGATATCCAGTGAATTGATCCGGCCTGTTTGTAATGAGGTATATACTTCGGAAAATGCAATAACATTGGGAGGAACGCCTAAGTTGGTGTAATAGGTTTTAGCAATGTTGCTGCCGATAATGCGAAGCTTCATATCCTTTAGCTGACTTGCTTCAGTAACCGGTATCTTAGACGAAATTGTTGCATAGCCTTCAAACAAGGTGGCTAAGGCCTTGAACCCTTTGTCGTCGCCTGCAGCCATAAATGTTTTAAAGGCGTCAGATTTATACAGTTTTAATAGCTTCTCTTGATCCGTAGGGAACAGATAGGGAATATCAGGCAAAGTAAAAATGGGTTGGAAATCTGTTACCGATGTTGTCGGGAAAACAACCATCTCAATAGATCCTGTTTGCAAACCCTCAACTTGCTCCTTTGAATTGCCAAGTTGGGAATTCGGATAAATTTGCACAGCTATTCTGCCGTTGCTTTCTTTTTCTACATATTCTTTTATCTTTAGTGACACGGCGTGGCGCGGACTTTGTTCAATTTGGGTGTGTCCTATTTTCATAACGATCTGCTTTTCGTTTGACCCTGCCATCGCAGAGTCTCCATTATTATTGGTTTTTGAAGCACATCCAGTGAAGGTAAGGCTTAAAGCAAGGGTCAGCACTAACCCCAACACCTTTTTCATCAATAATTACCTCCCTAAAATTTAAAATTCATCTTTTAACACTGAAAGCAATAATGAGCTCCTTTAAAAGGTACATTCCCCCCTTATCAGAATTTACTACCAAAATTTTAAAGAATAGCCTGCTTCAAATCTTGGTATCCAACCCTAAAGTGAATCATTTAAGAACTTTAAATAGTTTTAGCTTTTTCAAATTTTCAAGTTCTTACGATTTATTATACATTGGAAATTTTCAGATTTAATTATCGCTAAGAACCAAAAATATACGGGATAATTTGTTCGTGATAAATAGGGCTAGCTGAAAAAAGCCTAAAAGCACAATCCGCGGCATTATAATCAGCAAAAAGAGGCTATGTTTCTTAACAAGAAAAGCATAGCCTCAAAACTAGTTAGTCTACGGAGCATAGATTGTTTTCGCCAGGTTCAGCCTCTACAATAAAGCCGAGGTGAACATGATGGATATCAAAAGAAAAAAACAACTTCTTGAGGAATATAAGAACAGAAAACCCGAAATGGGTGTCGTTTCTTTCCGCTGTACTGCCACAGGAGAAGCTTTCCTGGGTATTGCCAAAGATACCAGAGCTGTTTTCAACAGCACCCGCTGTAAACTGTCGGCCAACGGGCACCCTAATCAACGGCTGCAGGAGCTTTGGGACCACTATGGAGAAAGCGGATTTGAATTGTCTGTGCTTAAGGTTTTGAAATACGAAGATCCTCAGGCTGATCACACAGATGAACTGGAAGCGCTGCGTGAGCAGTGTCTGGCCCAGGATAAACAAGCAAGGAGGATTTGGCGATGAACAAGGATATCGTGATGACTGCCGAGCAGTATGACCTCATCGACGGGAGAAGGGCTTATCGGTCGGATATCAAACGCCTGACCCTGGGCGCACCCATCATGGCCGACAACCAGGCTATGCCGATTGCCGCCCAAGTATGGAAAGAAACAACAGAGGGCAGATTAGAAATCAGTACAGAGCTTCCCCTTCATCAACTCATCGATCTGATGATTCTCCTCAGCCGCACCCTGCTGCATTTTCGCGAAGCTTACCGGCTGCCCCTGCTCTATGATCCGGAGAAACCGACTGTGGAACGCCTTGGTGTTCAGGGGGGTGTTCTCTCCGTGGCTGTTTGCACTGAAAACCTGGATATCAGGGAGGACATTCAGAAATTCTCCCAAGCCCTCAATGATCTGGGCGAACTGACCGGAGAACGGCTGCGCGTGCTGTCCCGCATCTTAGAAGAACTGGAGTAGTTTACTTTAGAAGAATTTGGAGTAGCTTACTTTTAGAAGAATTGGAGTAGTTTACTATGGAAAACAGGTGGATTCTGTCGCCGGCCAGACAGCTGACAGAGGAAGAGACATCCCTTGTCTGGCAAAAGCCCGCCACTCACATCGAAAGTGAGGCTGAGCGCCGCATCTCTGCAGAAGTGTACCGGAATTGGACACGGGGTGAAATGAAACTAACCACTATCCTTTTGGAAGGAGATGCCGGCTCCGGCAAGACACAGCTTGCCAAAGCCCTCTCGGCCAACTTTGGTCTGCCTTATACGAAAGTGACCTGTTTCGCCGATATGGACAAATCCGACATCCTGGGTTCCATCCTGCCCGTACTGCCGGAGGACGGAAACAAGGCTGAAGCCGTAACCTACAACTATTATCCCTCGGAAATTGTCCAGGCTTATGAAAAGGGATGGCTGTTGGAGATTCAGGAACCTACGGTCATCCGGGACGCGGCGGTGCTGATGGCTCTTAATTCGGCCTTGGAGCCGGAGGGCAGTATCAATCTGCCCACCCGGATTGCCCATCGTCATCCCGATTTTATCGCAGTCATTACCACAAACCGCGGCTACAACGGCTGCCGCCCTCTGAACGAGGCTTTGCGTGACCGTGTGCAGCACAGTGAGAAGATGGATCTGCCTGCTGTGGAAGTCATGATGGAACGAGGGTTGGCTAAAACCGGCTGCACCGATCAGGAACTTCTGCTGACCTTTGCCCGGGCTATCGTTTTGCTGGATCAAACCGCCAAAGCCAACGCCATCAAAGGTGTAGCCGGTATGCGTTCCTATTTTTTCTGGGTGGATGCCGTTCTGCAGGGTTCAAAAACGGTGGAGGCCCTCTATCACAAGGTGATTTATAAAATCACCACCGATCCCGATGAAATCCTGATTCTTGAGCAAGCTCTGGCAAAACAGGGCATGTTGGCAGCCCTGGAAAAGGTGTCCCAACAGTCAGGAAGAGCCCAGGGCGAAATCATGGAAATCCACGCCGAAGGAACTATGGATGCCCAGTTCTCCGCCCCGGCACCGGATGATATGCCGGCGGTTGCCTTGCGCAAGTCAGCCGACAGTGAAGGACATGCTAATGATGATGGAGAAAATACCAGCTCTACTCAAAGCTCGGATCAGGGTGAGAACGGCAATCCCATCTACCACGAGCTGCAGCCAACTTCCCCTGAGGAATTGGAGCGGCAAAAGCGGGATTTCCGCAAGCATCTGAACCAGCAAGCCCGGGAAATGGTCAAAGGATCCTGCCACGAGAAGGTCAATCTGATTGTCCACCGTCCGGAAGCAACTCTTGCTCATCGGCGTGAATATGAGCAGATTGCCTCCGGCTTGCTGCCGGTCATCCGGGAATTGGTGCGCAAAACTGCTCCCTTGTTGGAACATGAAGTGGCCACGGAATTCGGGAAATCCCGTCTTTATGGAACGAAGTTCCATGCCGAAAAGCTGGCTTCTCCCGATTTTCGCTGCTTTTCCCAGAAGTGCCCGCCTAATGAAGAACCTTCTCTGGCGGTAGCACTGCGCATTGACGAATCGGCCTCCATGAGTGCCTTTGGACGGTTAACAGCCGCCAAACAGGCGGCTGTGGCAGTTTATGAATTTTGTACAAGCTGCGGCATACCCACCTTGATTTACGGGGATACGGCAGATCGCTCACCTTTGGAGCGGATGTCCCTATACTCCTATATTGACTATGAGAACCCATCCCTCAACGACAAGTATTCCCTCATGGCGATTCAAGGACACAGCAACAACCGGGACGGCATGGCCCTGCGCATCCTGAGCGAAAAACTGCTGCAAGCTCCCCAAAAGACCAAGCTGCTCATCAGCATCAGCGACGGTCAGCCCAAGGCCCTGCCCGACTACACCGGCGAGGTTGCCCTAGCCGATATGAAAGAGGTCATCAGGGACTACAGCCGCCAAGGCATCGTATTTCTGGCCGCTGCCATTGGGCAGGATAAGGAGACCCTTTGTGATATTTACGGGCCGGAACGCTATCTGGACATTACCGATTTACGGCAACTGCCGGCCCGGCTGGTTCAAGTCATTGCCAAATATCTCTAGCTGAATCTATACTGGACTTACCGCCCTTGAAACCCGCTGCCTATAGAGGCAGGGGTCTTAGGGCGGATTAGTTCAGTGATAAACGTATAACTTCCTGGAGGTGATCACGATGGATTGCGCCAAAGTGGGGCGTTTAATTTTACAATTGCGCAAAGAAAAGGGTCTGACTCAGCAACAGGTTGCGGATATGCTGAATATCAGCAACAAGACGATTTCCAAATGGGAGCGCGGCTTGGGCTGCCCCGATGTTACCCTCTGGTCCGGGCTTTCCGCAGTGCTGGGGGCGGATATTCAAAAAATGCTGGAGGGAAAGCTCGATCCCAACTCACCCGATGTGGGGAAGATTGATAAAACTCTATTCTATGTCTGCCCAGCCTGCGGCAACATTCTGACCAGTACGGGGAAAGCCTCCCTCGCCTGCTGCGGACGAAAACTCCAGCCCTTAAAGCCGGTGCCCTGTACCGCAGATCATGCCATCACCGTGGAGAAGCTGGACATGGACTATTTTATTACCATTGACCATGACATGATGAAAGACCACTATATCCCCTTTGTGGCTTATGTACTTTATGACAGAATGCTGCTCACCCGCTTGTATCCGGAGCAAAGCGCGGAAGTCCGTATTCCCATACTGAAAAAGGCCGGCCATCTGTACGTGTATTGTACAAGGCACGGCCTGCAAAAATATTCCGGTGTTTTTGAGTAAGTTTTCAGAGCCATGCCCATGAGCGAATTTTGTTCATGGGCATAGTGAAATAAATTTGTCATAAAGACTGGTTTCAGTAGGAAAAAACTCCTTTATGTCGAAAATGACAATTATAAATGGTAGATTACTTGAGGGCAGAACAACATTAATTGAGGGGTTTTTCTATTATTTATACCTTCCCCTATATTAAGCAGCAGGCTATACATTCTATACCCTATAAAATAAGCCGATTAAGATCATGTCCCAATCGGCTTGCTCTGTACTATTATTGCTTAATCAGGCATTTTTCCACAGGCATAATAAAGCAAATACCGTTGGCGGGGGAGTTCAGCCCCGCTTTTTCCTGGATGGCGGCCATGATATTTTCCACGGCATCCTCGTTGACGATACTTAAGATGATTTCTTTTTCAGTATCGACGGTAATTCCCATAATCGATTTATGCACCGGGCCGGAACCGCGGGCGTTGATGACGGTCCCTCCTCCTGCTCCTGCCTGGCGGGCGATTTCCACCACCTCGTCGGCGAAGCCGGCGTTGACGATGATGTAGAGAGCTTTAAGGTTGTTATCGTTTTCCATTTTCAATAGTCTCCTGCATTTTTTTAATAAGATCACTCAAAGCGCCTGGAACCTAGCAGCGCTTAGCAACCGATAACCCTTCCACAGGTATTGTAAAGGCAATTCCTGTATTCGGTTGATCAAAGTTGAACTTCTTGATCAGCATTTCCAGCACAGCATCGGATTTTTCGCCAGGCAACAGGCAGGTTATGACCACCTTGTTTTCTTCCGGCACCATCCCCAGTATGCTTTTAAGGTATCCCGCATTGATCGTACCCCTGCCATAGACGATGTTGACCAGCCGCCCTCCCCTCTCCGTGAGAGCGTCTAAAAGTGCCTCTTTTTGTTTTCTTCCGGCGATCAGCGTCAGAAAAACCAAGCCGTTTAAACAATTATTCATGACGATCCTTTACCTCCATGATGAAGCTCTCCTCATTTGTTTCCTTTTTTTGAACATCCCTTGTTTCAGTTTTCCCCGCCTGGGCAGCAAGTGCAGCCAGTTCCTCAAGCTCCGCTGCCTCGGCCTCAGTGATGAGCTTCCGTGTCTTGCTAAGCCGTATATCATAAATTATGCCTAAAGCCTGCACAGCGATTAAGGGTGTAACCGAGATAAAGGCAATGATCCCGAACCCGTTGATCAAAACCGACTGGGCACCCGGTCCCGCTGAGGCCGCTACAGCCTGGGCCGTTCCGAGGGTAAGGGGAGTTAAAAAGGCCGATGTCAAGGCGCCCCCTGTAACTCCCCCCGAATCGAAGGCCAGACCCACGAACAGCCGGGAGGAAAATCTGAGCATAATCAGCGCTATGGCATAGAGAGGAATCAAAAACCAAAGAATATTGATTTGGGTCAGGATCTTCACCATGCAGATCAAGGCGGCAAAGCCTATACCGATAGCCAGGGTGATGCGTATAGACATTTTTGTAATATGACCGTTGGTTATTTCTTCAAGCTGTTCCCCCAGTACGGTGACGGCCGGTTCCGACAGGGTAATGGCAGCGCCCAGCACAAACCCCACCAGCAACAGCAGCCATTTAAACCAACCAGGACGGGCAGCATCCAGAAAAACTTCACCAATGTATTTGCCGGCAAAGGCAAAGCCGAAGTCGATTCCCGACAAAAAGATAAGCAGACCGACATATACGACGAGGGTTCCCAGCAGGATCTTGATGAACTCCCTTTTGGACAGCTTAATCAGAAACAGCTGAAAAGGCAAAAATACAATCACAATCGGAAATAGGGCCAGGGCAACGCCTCCCATATTGTCCAGGATGATTTCACCCAGATGCTCCACAGCTCCCGGATTATACAGCCCGGCGGGAGGAATTACTCCGCCGTAGACCCCTTTGAGCACGATGCCATAAATAAACACCGCCAGAATCGGACCTACTGAGGCCAAACCAATGATGCCGAAGGTGTCTTCGTTGGTTTTGGATTTGGACATAGTGGCGGAAATCCCTAGACCCAGCGCTAGGATAAAGGGCACTGAGACATCACCCGTGGTGGCTCCGCTGCCATCGAAGGCCAAAGCGATGAACTGTTCGGGAACAAAAATAACCACAATAAAGATCACGATATAAAACACGGCGAAAACGATTTTGATATTCAGGTCTTTCAGAATTCTGAACAGGGAAAACCCGACAAACAGACCTATTCCCGTGCTCAGAACCCATACGAAAACCATTTCGTTAACGCCTGCCATAATCATGTGGGTCTGCTTCGCCAATACCCACAGGGCCGGTTCGGCGACGGTGGCCAGAAGTCCAAACAAAAAACCGACGATGATAATGAAAAGGGCTTTTTTCAGCCGGATCAGCGAACTGCCCACCAGCTTTCCGATGGGCAGAATACTGATATCAAGTCCGTTCAAAAACAAGGCCTGTCCGACAACCACACCCAGATAGCCCACGGCCAGCTTTACGTAATCGTAAGCATTTTCCATGGGCGCTACAAAACCGCACACAATGATGATCACTGCGGCCAGGGGCAGGGACGATATGAAAACTTCTTTAAGGGTGTTAAAGTATTTCATGCTGATTATTATAGCACAGGCACAAGTATCTTGTCTTTTTCTGCCAACACTTTATCACCGGAAGAATTCTCGTTCAGCCACCAGAATAGCCAAACATTATAGACAGAACCTCCCTTATAGTGTAAAATTACACCATAAGGGAGGTCTTTCTTATGACTGAACATCAGTTTTCCACCGCTCTGGCCTACATAGAGAAGAAGTTTAAGAACATGGTGCTGTCATGACCAGTATCCTGTTTGATGTTTTTTACCGCTCCTATGATAACTTTATGAAAACTTTCCGGCTGGACGATCATGAGGCTATCCTCAGCCAGCTCAGGGCTCTGGCCGCTAAAGGCCGGCCCGGCCCGCCAGAACCCTTTAAGATCGCCGACATCGGCGGGGGTACGGGGGTATTGGCTCATAGCCTGCTGGAGCTGGGCCATGACGTTACCATCATCGACCCGGCCCAGAGGATGACGGCTATCGCTAAAGAACGAAACCCCCGGGTTACAGTCATTAATGAAGCCTTGGCGAAGGTAAGCCCGGAGCCCCTCTACGATGTAATCATTTTAAGGGATTGTTTTCACCACATTGCCGACCAGGGGCCGGCACTGAGCAAGCTCTCCCAAATCCTTCAGGATGACGGGCTGCTGATCATTCAGGACTTCTCTCCTAATAGTTTAAGAGCTCAACTGCTCTTTACACTGGAACGGTGTCTGCTGGAAAAAATATATCCCATTCCTTCCTCCGACCTGGCCGCCATGATGGCCCGGGCCGGTTTTAGCGGCACCATTATCCGGCTGAACAGCCGCGATTATTTGGCGATAGGGACTAAATCAAGTAAGCAAAGCACTAAAGAAAAACCTGCCGAGGTGGAACAATGAGCAAACTTCGTTTGTATCCTAAAGTGGCCCGCTTGTTTCTGGGAGGGCACATCGTAGCCGGCGAGGACATCGCCAACTCCTACAGTCTGGTCAGCCCCGGCTACGAGCAATGGTTTTTAAACACCATGCACCGCTACAATGATGAAATGATTGGGGAATTAAGCAAACACCTGGACCCTTCCCAATCCTTACAGATTCTGGACCTGGCCGCAGGAACCGGCTATAATGCCCAAGCCATGCAGGGGTTGTTTCCTGCCTCCCGGCTGACCCTGGTGGATATTTCCCCCGGCATGCTGAAGGAAGCCCGCCAAAACCTTGGTGAAGACGTTTCCCTGATCACCTCCGATATGCTGAACTATTTGGCAAACTGTGCTGACAACACTTTTGATGTTGTGATCTGTGCCTGGGCCATCAAATACCGGAATCCCCTGCACGTCATCCGGCACTGCCACCGGGTTCTGAAACCGGGAGGTTATCTGGCCGTTATCGTCAATACCAAAGACACCCTGCCCCAAGTGGCCCGCATTTACCCCCAGCTGTTAGCCCGGCATGTCCCTAAAATCACCAAGTTGATGCTGCCCCTGCCCAATCCCCGGGATTTGGCAGCCTTCGATGGCTGGTTCCGGAAATATTCCTTCACTAAAATCAAGAGCCAAAAGGGCTTTCAGGATTTTATCTTTCCGACAAGCCGGGAGTTAGCTGAGTTTATCGTATCCACCGGAGCCCTGGCGGGCTTCGATGTCATGCTGGATTTAAGAGACCCCGCCGTTTTTGCCGATCTGGTCCAGCTCTTAGCAGACCATCATTTTACCGGAACCACCCACCGCTATGTGTACGGGATTTACCAAAAACTCAGCTGCAGCCAACGCAATCTTCGGAGGAGGAAAGCCAATGAATAAACGGATGATCGCCCGCATGTGCCTGGACAAAGGGACTCTGGCCAATTTTCTGGAAATCCACCGCCGGTTCTCCCCCTCCCCCAACTACCGGCTGAGGAACATGGTAAAATGCGGCCTCAACGCCATTAAACACGACCGGTTGATCCGGCATGAGCAGAGCTATCTCCTGAACTCCTTTATTCCCCCCCTTAATTCTCCCGCCTTTTTGAACATAGCCCTGCAGGTACCGGGAGAAGGGCCGGATTTCTTCGATAATCATGTTCAGGGAAAGCGCCTGGCCCCCATTTCCACTTATATCGCCGTCACCGGAAAATGCCGGTACAATTGCTGGCATTGCAGTGCGGCCTCCGCCGGACAATCTGCCGGACAAAAGGAACTGAGCACCCCGGCCCTGATCAGGATTGTGCAAAAACTGCAGGATCTAGGGGTGGGAATCATCGGTTTTACCGGCGGCGAGCCCCTGCTCAGGGATGATCTGGAGGAGATTGTTGCTGCTGTGGACCGGCAGAAAAGCATGGTCCTGGTGTTTTCCACCGGCTTTAACCTGACTTTAGAGCGGGCGGCGGCTTTAAAGGGGGCAGGATTATTCGGCATCGCCCTCAGCCTGGATTCCGTGCGGAAAGAGAGGCACGATGAGCTGAGAGGCTATCCGGGAGCCTACGACCAGGCTTTGAACGGGATCAGGAATGCCCGGCAGGCTGGACTGTATACTATGAGCCAGACGGTGTGCACCCGGGAGCTCATGGCAGAGGGGGAAATATTCGAACTGGCCGAAATGCTCAAAGGGTCAGGAATCCACGAGATGCGGATCATGGAACCCCTTCCCTGCGGCAGATTGTCCGGTCCCAGCTCTGCCCTGCTTTCTGCCGAGGAACAAAACCAGCTCAAACAGCTGCATATTACATTAAACGGCGATCAACGCTACCCGAAGGCTTCCGTTTTCCCTTATTTTGAATCCGCCGAGCAGTTCGGCTGCGGTGCCGGCACCCAGCACAGCTATGTGGATGCCGCGGGCAACTTCGGGCCCTGCGACTTTTTAGAAGACCTCAGATACGGAAACCTTTTGACCGACGATGTCCGGGAAGTATGGCAGAAAATGCACCAGGCTTCCGGCGGACCAAAATGCTCCTGCCTGGCTAAAGACCCGGAACAGTGCAACTCTGCTCTCCCTAAATTTTATCGCCTGCTGGGTGGGATTCGGCCATGAAATCAGGCCATGGCACCCTAACCTATGGCGGCTTTTCTATCCATTACGCCTTATACGGCAAGGGCAACCCTCTCCTTTGCCTCCATGGCCTGAACTTAGATGGAAGGATGTTTGCCGGCAAAAATATGAAAGAACTCTTTCCGGACAGGATGATCGTAGCCCTGGACCTGCCCGGTTATGGCCGCTCCGACTTTATCCCCGGGGCAGGGGTATTGGAAATCAGCAAGCTGATCGATCAGTTAGCCGACAAACTGGATTTAAACCAGTTTGAGTTATGCGGATTTTGCCTGGGAGGAATTTTTGCCCTGGATTATGCCATCCGCAACCCAGACCGTCTATCCAGACTGTACCTGATCGAAACCATGATCTATCTGCCCTGGTGGATGACCCTCTGCAATACCTCTGTTTTCCATATTCTTTACAGAGGGTTCAGCCGGAACAGGTTGTGCCTTGCCCTCCTGGAAATGGTCCCCGCCCTGAAGGGTCTGAGAAAAATGCAGAGCCTGAAGCTTACCTCCAGGCTCTGGAACAACCGGGTTAATTCTATCTATATCAACATGATGAAGGAATACCAAAAAATCGATCATCTGCAAAGAAGCAAAGCGGTGTCCTGCGAGACCATGCTGATCTTTTCCGATCAGTCTTTCAAGATGATTCGCAAGACAAACTATGGCTTACAGGCAGCACTTAGACATTCTACTCTATATCGGCTTCCTGCCGGCGGGCATTTTTCTCCGGTATCCGGCTTGACCTTCCCGATCTGCCGAGGAGGCCGGTAAGAACAATCAATCTTAAAAAACTCACGGTAACGCGCTTAATACTTAATGCCGGCCGCATCAAAGCAGGCCTTAGCGGCTTTGACGACCGCATCGGAGGTCACGGTTGCACCGGAGACGCTGTCTACAATGGGAGCATTTTTCTCAACGATGGCCTTGGCCAGGGTAGGCGCGGCGAGCTGTCCGATATCAGGCGTCTCGTTAGCTGCGTCCACATCGCAGGCAGTAACCACACCTTTATCAAAGGTGATAGTAACCTTCACTTCGCCCATGCCTGAAGCAGTGGCTTCCTGAGTTCCGGTGTAAGCCGCACTGGTAGGTTCTGCGGTCGTGCCGGAGGCCGGGGAGTTTCCGCAGCCGGTCATCGTAAGGGCCGTTAAGCAAATAAGAAACGGAACAATAACTTTTTTCACAAAAAACATCCTTTCTCTTAGGGAAACCTATAGTGTACTGGGGATTATGCTTCTTTCAGTCTCTCAGCCAACAGATAAGGGAAGGTGTTGCAGGTGCTGGACAGATTGTGACCGCAAATAGCGAAATTATAGGTGTTGGCATACATATCGCCTACCATGATCCCGATGTTGTACAGACCTTCAATAGGCTGGTCGTTTTCGTCGCAGACCTGCATTTCCGGATTAGTGCGCAAACCGCCGGTCACGCACAGGAAATTGGCGAAGCCGATGGTATACTTCATGCCATAAAAGGGACCGGTCTTGATGGGGGCCAGTTCTTTGGCATTTTTTAAGAAGTCGGGATCGTAGCCTGCCTCGCAATACTCATTGTATTTTTTGAGGGTTTTCAGGGCCTGCTCGCCGTTTAAGCCTTCCAGCTTGGTGACCAGCTCCTCCAGCGTATCGGCCTTGACATAAGTGCCCTTCTCGACTCCTTCTTCCCAAGCGGCCAGCATTTCTTCCGGCGTCTTGGTTCTCGGACCGTTCCAGGCATTGTCTCCGCCCAAAGTGGTGCCGAAGGTTGCCCACTCGTCATAATGGTGGGCATAGGCAGAATCCCAGATATAGTAGGCAGCTTTTCCGGGCTGCTGCTTGGTGGCCCAGGCGGAATAGGAGCACAAGGTATCCTCATTCATATAGCGAAGGCCGTCCGCGTTGAGGTTAATGGTGCATACATTGCTGATCCCCTTGCTGTAAGGACCGTTCAGATTATCGACCATGGCTGCGTTGGGATAAGCTTTCTGCCAAGCTGCGCCGGCCCACAGACCCATCTTGTGCCCGTCACCCGGATACAGACCGCCGAACTGGAAGCCGGCATTGTAGTCGATTTCCCTCTCGGCCAGAATATCCAGAGCCTGAGGACAATAGGCCTCCATCATTTCCTTGTTTTGAGAAAAATCACCTGTAGCCATGACAATCGCCTTCTTGCCCACATACTTGATATACCGGCCGCCGGAGTCCTTAGCGATTACGGCAGTAACGCGTCCGCTCTTGCCGTTGGCCTTGTCGCCGCGGATCAGATACAGCGCGGTAGTCTCGAAGTCAATCTTCCCGCCGTTCTTGAGAATCTCGTACTGATACATATCGTTGACCAGCGCCTGGCCAAAGGCGGCCCCGAAGAACGGGTTGCTCTTGAAGACCTCGCTTGTGCCCTCAGGAAAGACAAAGTTGTGGGAAGCGGGAGCAAAGTCAAACAGGTAATCCTCGTCATGGTAGCCAAGCTCCAAAGTGACGCCGGCACCATGGTTTTCCATCTTGTCGATCAGCCAGTTCATGGATTCGGTATTGTGCTTCAGCCAGGTACTCCACTTTTCCTGATCCACGTTGTATCCGGCCGCCATGAATTCCTGCTTGAGACGGTGGGCCATATCTTTCGCCTTATAATTGATACCCTTTTTCTGCTGGGTTTTGGTATCAATACCGTGGTTGGAACCGCCGCGCTCAACATGTTTGGCGGAGGCAGCAAAGACGATGACGGAGGAGCCCAGCTCAGTGGCCCGGCAAGCCAGGCACAGACCGGAGACTCCGGCACCGATCACAATGATGTCGGCGGTTTTGGTTTCGTCTATCTTATCCTCCGGAATGGCCTCCGGCTCCATCATAAAGGAGGGGACGCCGGCTTGAGCCTGGGAAGCTCCCGGAGTGTCTGCACCCGCGGGAGGCGGATTGGTGCTGCCGCAGGCAGTCAACAGGCCCAGTGCACCGGCGCCGACCGTTGCTGTAGACATACCTTTGATAAAGTCGCGGCGCGAAAAATTTTTCATCATTCATGCCTTCTTTCCTTTGTCTTGGGGTTAAATAGTCAACCCGATTGTGTTAATCTTAACAAAGAGCCAATACTTGAAAAAGCACTTTATGTTTGACATAAAGCAACTGCAAGTTGCATGTTAAGACCAAAGGAGAGAGCTTATGATTGAACTGCATCAGCTCAGGTATTTTTCGCGTGCGGCAGAGACCCTCAATTTTTCGCGGGCAGCCGCAGAACTCTTTATTTCACGGCAGGCACTGACCAAAAGCATTCAAGTACTGGAGAAAGAATTAGGATGGAAGCTATTTAAAACGAACAACGGCAAGATTTCATTGACACCTATGGGGGAGGTCATGCAGGCTCAGTGCCAGCCGGTGTTGGCAAGCTACGACATGATGCTGGTGCAGCTGGAGCACTATGCACCCCACAAAATGCGCCTTCTGCGTGTCGGAGCTGCCGTGGGTACCATTCTTTCCCTGCCGGAAAATTGCATCCAGAGTTTCTGTGATGCACACCCTGATGTGCAATTGGCGATCGAACAGACCTCAACGGACAATGTGCTGCAGATGGTGCACAGCGGTGAAGCAGATGTGGGGCTTGTGGGAAGCATTCCCGACTATCTGAACGGCTTCAGCATACAGCGCCTGGTACAAAAGGGGACCTATGTCGGCATTTGTCCCGGGCATCCGTTGTATGGACGGGACAGCCTGGAGCTCCGGGATTTGAAAGATCAGCCCTTCGTCACTGCCGGAGCGAATAATCATCTGCACCGCTTCCTTGTGCAGGCTTGCCATAATGCGGGATTTTCTCCCGCCATCGCCTTTATGAGCAGCAGTGAGGATGTATTGCTTCAATATGCGCTGGAGCACAAAATGTTATTTTTTGCTTTTGGGGACTGGACTTGCCAGATACCGGACGGCCCCTTGCAAATAGTGCCTCTTAAGGTCGAAAAGGGAAAGAGTTTCGGCACCTTTCTCGTCTGGAAAAATGAGTTGAAACCGGTCTCGGAGCAGTTTCTGGCGTACCTGCTGAAGACTGTGGACACTACTATGTGAAAGAATTTGCTCAGGCACAAGTCTGTGCTGAAAAATTTTAGTTATTTTACCCCCATCCTTGCCATAGCATAGCAAAGACGGGGGTGAATCCATGCCTTTCAGTCTTGGTGAATTATTGGTTGTTACGCTGATCATTCATATGATCGATACCTTTGCCTACGCCGTGCGCCTGAACTCTGTCAAAACCGGCCAGTTTGCTTTATCCGTTACCCTGTTCAACCTCTTTTACCTCATCTCCCTCGTTGCCCATACCATTCAAGCCCCTTTGATCGGCAGCTTGATCGACAGTTCCCTCAGCCAGAGCATAGATCCCCTTCCTCAATTGCGCAGGCTTATCTTGGCGGCCACGGCCGGCACCTTTGCCGGTATCCTTTTTATGCCCACCTTTTTGCAATTCTTCCACCGCGCCGTATTTAATTTGGAGAGAGCGGGTTCTGTTCCTGCCATTGTGCGGGAAGCTGTAAAGATACGCAGCCCGGGCCGGTTGCTGCATTATTTTACTTTGCCGAGCAAAAAAATGGTTCGCAATCTCCCCTTCCAAAAGATCCCCAAAGAACTGATCGCTCTTAACGCTCTGGTTACCGGCATATACACCGTCGGGGGCATGTCGGCCTATTATGCCGCTATCCTTGTTCCGGAAGGACACCGCCTGGCGGCGGCTGCTTCAGCCGGCTTCCTTAACACCTCAGCCAATATCATTTTTATGCTTTTTGTCGATCCTAAGTCTTCGATTATCACCGATCAGGCCTTGCGGGGCAACCGCCCCTATGCCGATGTCAAAGCCCTGGTCGTTTTTTTGATGAGTGCCAAGCTCCTGGGAACATTCCTGGGACAATTGCTGCTGGTTCCGCTGGCCCAGGCGATTGCCGCTTTTTATCTTTAAGTGATGGTTGTACCTTCTGTACATTCTGGTCATACTGTGCATAAGGTACAGCATATGATACCATTGGAGGTGAGGGAGGAATGACCATGTTGACTGAATTACAGTTTACTGAAGCCAGAAGTCAGTTTTCAACCCTGTATGACTCTGTATTCAACTCTTTCAGCCCGGCTATTGTTAAAAGGAAACAGACTGAACAAATCGCAATGCTTCGGGTTGATCTGCTCAAGATGGTGCTGGAAGATTACAAATTAAATCCGGAAATTATTCAAGAAGATGATGGCTCAATAACACTTGCTCTTGACGCACTTGAGGTTTATGTCAACAACTCAACATTAGATTTAGCCGCTGCGGATTTAATTGAAGACCTTAAGCTCTATGCTCAAGATTATTTAAAACGTTCCCAGCTATTTCTCCATTCGCCAAACCGAACACACCATTTTCCCTATATATTGAGGATTATGTTGTGCGAAAACGATGATGAAATCCGTGCGCTGGCAGGGTTATAAACTATGGCACCAAAGTTTGGAGATTTGAAGCGTTTTTGTGATAAAAACGGTTGGATCATGGTCCTGAACACGGATCATTGGTACTATGAAAAAGTCCTGAATGATGGAACTCTTCTGCGAACCAAAATAAGCCATGCCGTTAGCAAAGAGATTCCCCAAAATCTATGGGATAGAATTCTGCGCAAACAACTTCACATAACTGAGAAAGACTTTTGGAAAGGACTTTAATTGACCCTAAAAACCATATGTATCATCCAAAGCAGCCCTAACCGGCTGTTTTTTTGCTCTGCCGGCTTTCATTTGGCCCGCCTTTGCATGACAGACCCTATACCAGCCGCCAATAACCCCACAACGGCTGAAACCAGCGCTTTAAAAACCACCATATGCTTTACGCTTTCAACAAAGTATTCCATCGGCGGAGCATATAATTTAATCCGAAAACCCGGCCAATAGCAAAGCATCAAATATACGGCGATAAACACAGCAACAAATAACATTAAAGAAGTAATCGGCTTTTTCATTGATCCCTTCCTACTTTCCCACTTCAAAATATAACTTATCTTGTCTATGATTTCGGATAATACCTCGTAAATTCACTGTCACACGATATATCGTGCAGAGTCGTGGGCGGCGTTGTATCGCTTTCCTCCCCCGCTTGAAGCAAGGGCTCATACATCATCAGCGCATGATTCTCTGTGACAAACTCATCGGCGAGCAAGCCGCCACTTAGATCAAACGTCTTCCGCTTGATCACATTGTGCCTTGTATAAGCGCCCCACCATTCCTGCTTGATTAAGTGTTCGCTTTCGTAAATTTGGAAGGTGCGTGAACTGGGATGCTCACATCGCCATTCCCCTTCCAAATCATTATCCCCTACTCTAACCAGCAGTTGATATTCATAGGGAGTATCATTTCTGATCTGGAGATCCACGTAATTATAGACAACCGTTGCACCGCTGCCGAAGGGCTGAGTCCGGTTGGCATCGGGAAAAACGTCATGGGTGTGGCGCCAGCGTTCTATGATCGTCAAGGAGGTATGAAGAGTCATCCAATAGATCAGATTGGAGAGCTGGCACAAACCGCCACCTACACCCGCCGTAAATGAGCCGTTTGTCAAAACCATTCCTTTTTGATAGCCTTTAGCTTGCGTCGGCTTTCCGACCAAGCGCCAAAAGGAAAACGTCTCCCCTGGCCTCACTATGATCTTGTTAAGTTTTCCACAGGCCAGCTTCAAGTTAATTGCTTTATTTTCCTGCAGCCACATATCCACATGGCGCAAACGCCTGTACAATGGCGTTTTATGGACTGCCACACTATGAGCAAGCTCCCTCTCTCCTGAGCTCAAGGCATATCTGTTTGACCGGTTAAATGTCCACTGCCAATATCGCCGCCAGGTGAAATATATCCTCCCTAAGATCATGCGCAGTTTTGAACGGGAAACCGGCTTGCTGGTTTGATAACGATAGTCCAAGCCATTTACCCCCTCTCCATTAAAGAGTCCTGCAAGTACCAGGTTGGAACAGGGTTCCTCATATCATCAAACCAGCCTAGTACCTCCTCTGCCTGTTTCTTCATTGTGACAACTTCTTCTTCGCCGAAGGGAATGGCCCAGGGAATTGAGGAGAGCAGGTTGCTGGAAATGTAAAATGCCAACAGCCTGAAAAATTCAAGGGGAGGTTTCCCGCCAAAATAGCCGTCCAGCTGACCTGTGGCGAATTGAGGACTGACTGCTGCGCTCCACACGATGCGATTGAATTCCTCCCAAGGGTCGCCGAAATCAAAGCGGTTGAAATCAATGATGGACAGGGTATTCTCTCCTGAGACGATCATATTGCCTGTGTGATAATCGCCATGCTGATAGTACTGTGGTCTGCCGGCAAGGAGATGACGGTTATTTTCGATATATCCAGTCATTTCAGTGTCACCGTTCAGCTTTATCCCGCAAGCCTTATATTTTTCAATTTTCTGGCTGGCCTTGCGGTTAAAGCGGCTGCTCCATTCTTCCCCTTCTTCCGGAGCGGGAAGGGAATGAATCCGTTTGAGCAGTTCACCGGACTCTTTTCCCAGCCGATACTGCTCTTGCTCCGTCAATCGTGGCAGAACAATCTCCGCATCCTCGCCTTCACACCATGTAAGCAGCAAATACACACTCCTGCCATTGTCACATATTCCAAAATCTACAGGTCGGGACATGGGCACACCTAAGGCCGCAACCTGCCCCATCATGGCAAACTCGGTCTTTTTTCTGCTGTATTCCGAGCTATCGGCTATGCGCAGAAGGAGCCTCCTGCCCTCCGCAGTTTCTATGTAATATTTCTGATCACCGGACCAGCCTTTATGGAGCGGCTCTACTTTGACAAAGGTTTCATAACCCCTGATATTCTTCATTTGTCCCCCTCCTTTTAGACTCCAAATGAGTAAAATCATCTTCTTCAACCCCATTATGTTTAGCACCAGGGTTATAAGTGGCAGACACAAGGAATAAGGAAAGCTGCACTAGTACATCCCCCCTTATTCTAAACATAAAAAGGCGGCTAAATCTATAGGAAGATCATTGAGATCAATTCCCAAGAGATAACCGCCTATCGTGTATAGTAGGATAACTTTCTTTCGACCCGGCCAAATCAGCCTGATATTTTTCGGTACTCACCAGGCTGCAAACCCGTGTTCTTCTTGAAGAGCTCGGCAAAACGGCTGGCACTTTTATACCCCACGGTTTGGGCAACCTGACCGATGGTAAGATCCGTCCCGGAGAGCAGATATTGGGCCTGGCTCATCCGCCGCTGCTGGATGTACTCGGTGATGGTGCAGTCATGAACGATCCGGAAAGAGGTTTTCAGCTTGGTCGTGCCCATGCAGGCAATTTTGGCGAGCTGTTCCAGGGGCAGTTCGCAAGGGTAGTGGTCGTTGATATAGGCGGTTACGGTTTCGATCTGCTTTCTGTCACGGTCTGCCAGTTGGAGCTTCGTGCTCTGAAGATGTCCTTTATGCCGCTCTACCACCAGGGATACCGCCTCGGCGACCTTGCCTTCGTAAAACAGCTTAGCCGCGATACCATTGCCCCGATAGTTTTTCACCTGATCCAGCAGCCGCACCATCTCCGGGAAATGCTCGGTCTGGTCAAGAGTTTGAAAGGCCGCCAAAGGATTCACATACTCCCCGGGATATTGCCGCCTCAGATAATCCTCATAATAGGCCGGCATAATCTCAATGCCAATGCAGCGAACGGGGATTCCCCCGTGAATCAGCACCCGGCAAGGAGCGTCGCCTCCCACAAAGGCCTTGGTGCATCCGGCGCTCAGGGGACGACAAGGGCTCAGCTCCTCACCCGAAACCGACTCATAATAGGTAATGCTCAGACAGGCCGGCAAACGGAACTCAATCATCATGTCCTGATTAAAATAAAAGTCATGGATCTTGATATCAAACAGATCTCTTTGCCCATAGGTCCAGTAGTATCCGGCGCCATGCTCCCCGATCAGCTCCCAGCACAACCCCATTGCACCGAAACGCTTATTTTCCGGTCTGGGAACAAATCCGTTTTGAGTAAGGATGGGGGCATAGACTTCCTCAATAACATCGGTCACTGGGATCACCCTCCTGCCACGATCGGACGCAATTTTATCGGAAACAGACGAAGCTCCGCAAGAGCCATTGCCCGAAAATCCCCGGCATAGTATGTTTGAGATATCACAGTTAGCTTCGTCTAACTGTGATATTAGCACATATCCAAATTGCCGTCAATCGGAGGGATATGCCAGCTTTTATTGAGGAGGATTTATTTATGGCCAATCAAACTTACCTGAACAAGCAGGGCCTGACCGTTAAGGATCTGGTCACCATCGGCATTTTTACAGCCCTGCTCTGGGTTACCATGCTCATCGGCGGACTGCCTCTGGCTCCCAACCCGGTCACCACATTTTATATGCCTTTGAGTGCTGCACTCTTGGGCGGCCCCGTGTTTCTGCTGCTTGTGGCCAAAGTGCCCAAGCGAGGCCCCATCGCCCTGGCGGGGATATTGATCGGCATCATCTGGTTCGCCGCCGGCATGCACTGGGCCATGGATCTCGGGTATGTCCTGGGCAGCATTCTGGGAGATTTCCTGGCCGGAACGAAGAAGTACAAGAGTGTCAAAATGAATATTCTGGCCTATATCTGCCTGAGCCTTGGCTGCACAGGTTCCTATCTCTGCTTTTTTGCCGACCCGGTCACCTGGGGCAGCTATATGCTGGAGGGCGGCACCTCGGCAAGTTATATCGACACCATGAATGCCGCAGCCCAAGGCTGGATGCCCTACGCAATCCTTCTTGGCACCGTGGCCGTGGCGGCCTTCAGCGGCTGGGTGGGGAGCAGGCTGCTCAAAAAACAATTTGCCAAGGCAGGCATCACGGCATGAACGGAAGCCCACTCCTTAGGTTCGATCCCCGGACCAAAATCCTGCTGATTCTGCTCTGTGTCCTCTCTACCGCTATGGCTCCCAGCCTGAACTATGTACTGGGGCTGGTGTCGCTGATTGCTCTCCTGGGGATTTTAGGTGGGAAAGGACTCTACGCCTTGGTCGGGCTGATGGTCTACGCTGTCCTTTTTCTTTTGACAAAAGCCGCCCTTGCCGGCGGGGAGACAACCCTGCATACCACTCTGATCGCCTTTCTGGGCCTCTTCCATAAGGTCTACCCCTGCGGATTTCTGGCGGGGATCGTGATTGCCACCACTAAAGTCAGCGAATTTCTTTCCGCTATGCATCGAATCCGCGCCCCCCAATCCCTGACCATCCCTCTGGCGGTCATGCTGCGCTACCTGCCCACTATCCGGGAGGACTGGCGTTTCATTAAAGACGCCATACGTCTGCGAGATGTGTCCCCTTCCCTCAAAGGGCTCCTCACCCAGCCTGTCATGACGGTAGAATGCCTGTACGTCCCCCTCATGATGTCGGCCTCCCGGGCCGCGGACGAATTGTCCATTGCCTCGGTCACCAGAGGAATTGAGAACCCTGCCCCCCGCACCTGTCTGACCCAGATCCGCTTCGGGTTCGTGGATTTGTTGACGGTGTTCTGCTTTGGGGTTTATTTTGCCACGGGGCAGTTCCTGTAAGGAGGTGAAACTGTGATCCAGTTTGAAAATGTTTCTTTTGCCTATGCCGGACAAACCTCCGGGAACCTCAGGGAGTTAAACCTTACCATTGAAAACGGCGAATGTGTGCTGTTCTGCGGCCGCAGCGGCTGCGGAAAAACCACCGTCACCCGGCTGGTCAACGGTCTTATTCCCTACTTCTTCGCCGGGAAGCTGAGCGGACGGGTGGTGGTCAACGGTCTGGACATTGCCCGGACCCCCATGTACCAAATCGCCGGGAAAGTGGGATCCGTCTTCCAAAACCCGCGCACCCAGTTTTTTAACGTGGACACCGACAGCGAAATAGCCTTCGGCATTGAGAACGAAGCTCTGCCAACCGAAGAGCTTCACCGGCGGGTCAAGGGAACGGCAGAGGACCTCCGCATCAGTCAGCTGCTGGGACGGAATATTTTTGAACTGTCCGGCGGCGAGAAGCAAAAAATCGCTTTTGCCTCTGTTTATGCCATGAATCCGCAGGTCTATCTGCTGGATGAACCCTCTTCGAATCTGGACATGAAAGCCATCCGGGAACTTAAGGACCATCTGCAGCTGATCAAGAGCCAGGGAAAAACAGTGCTCATTGCCGAACACCGGCTCCACTATCTTATGGATCTGGCGGATCGGATCGTCTATCTGGAGGAAGGGCGGGTCGCCGGAATCTACACCCCCTCCCAGCTGGCAGCTTTGCCCGATGATGCGCGCTCCCTCATGGGCCTGCGGGCCGTGGACCTCAATAGGGTCCATCCTGTGGAGAAGCGCACCCTTACCGGCTCCCCTGTCCTGACCCTGCAGAATGTAGATTTGCGCTATAAAAAGCACACCATTCTTGAGAATATCTCCCTGCAGGCTGCCGGCGGCGAAATCATCGGTGTGGCCGGGCATAACGGGGCGGGAAAAACCACTTTCTCCAGAGCCCTCTGCGGCCTGCACAAGGACTGCGGGGGCAGCTTTTTTTGGAAAGGCAAGGAAACTCAGCCTAAAGCCAGGCGAAAAAGCGCCTATATGGTCATGCAGGATGTGAATTATCAGCTTTTTGCTGAGAGCGTGGCCAAAGAGTGCGCCTTCGGCATCAAAAATCCGGATCACTCTCTGATCGAGAGGACTCTCACAGAGCTTGGCCTGCAAGGACTGAAGGAGCGTCATCCCAACACCCTCTCCGGCGGACAGAAACAGCGCGTCGCCGTAGCGGTCAGCATGGTATGCGGCAAAGAGGTGCTGGTCTTCGACGAGCCCACCAGCGGCCTCGACTATGACAGCATGGCCCAGGTGGCGGAACTCCTGAAAAAGCTGGCCCAGCAGGGCAAAATCATCTTTGTGGTGACCCATGATGTCGAATTGATTGGCCAGGCTTGCTCCCGGGTCCTCCATTTCGACGCGAAGGGAGTGCCGCAAGATCTGGCGGTAACCCGTGATAACGAGGCTGGACTCCGGGCTTTGTTCGGGATGGCCCAGCCTCAAATTGCAAACAAGCACTGAACACAGTTGTTCAGTGCTTAATCTAATAATTCCATTTGGTCACGTTTCGCCATAATATCATTAATCGCTCGCATAATTTCACCCCAAGCATATTATACCGTATTTTTCCATAACAATAAACCCTTTGGGCTATCGTATAACGTCCCGGGAAGTTCCGCGGCGTCATCTTACATTCATTAACTCTTAGGTTCGGAAACTGCCTGTTATGTAATTGCCATGGATGGCAGCCGGCTCAATCAACCCCTCTCTTTTTCTGGGATTTCGTTGAGATTATGGAATAGTGCCTGTATTATCGCATCAATACGGATAAACTGGTCCATTGACTACATCGCTTGCATAGTCCCCTCGATGTTCAGGTTTTGTTGCTAGATTTTCTAACTGCTCATGGTCAAGCAATTCATTAATACATGCCTGTGAACCACCAATATAAGTCCATCTGAAATCGATCTCGGTCGCTACACACCAAGTACGGTCATCCGGCCACCACAAGCTGGGACTGAGAGGCTCTAAACCATTTTTGTCCATAAACACACCTTTGGCAATCTTATTTAACGGTACATTCAGTAAGTAATAGCTTCGATCTGGTAGTTGAATACGAGGCACAGCTTTATTGACACGTTGCATAGCCTCATTGATACCTCCATAACCCTCCCAAAAACAAACCCAACATCGCTGTGGGCTATTCGTGTAAATCGATAGCAGCTCTGTTAGCGGAATTAGCACTTCCCTTGGACATTGGCCCACCAATGGTGGATTACTCCATGGTTTTGGAGCTACTGTAGAACTAACAGGTTTAATAGTATAGGTGGTGTATATCGGATTACCCACGCCGTTGTTCGTGCAACATGCGATTTTAACGCATCCCCTGTCCGCTTGTCAGGATAAAGGATCTTGACCCTAATTAGCAGAGAGTACTAATGAAAAGCAGAAATTTTCAAACTATACTAAAATACATAAAAGTATGGGATCTCCTTCCATGAGAGCACCCAAAATTAGTGAAGGTAAGATCAATTGTAAGGAGGATGATAACTTGAAGCTGACAGTTCTGGTAGATAACAACACGATTTTGTCCAATAATCCCCATTTCCAAGACAGGTACTTTCTAAGCGAACCCGGGCTTTCCATCTTTATTGAAGCAGACGGAAAAAAGGTTCTTTTTGATACCGGTCATACCGGTATTTTTCTGCAGAATTCTGAAAAAATGAATCTTGACCTTTCTGACCTTGACTATTTGGTTCTTTCCCATGGGCATATCGATCATACGGGAGGTTTAAAAAGTTTAATTGATTTTTATCAAAATCAAGGAAAAACCAACTTAAAGGATAAACCAACTTTAATCGCCCATCCGGAGTGCTTTTTGTCTAAAATAGACAGTCCCTGGGGTGAAATAGGCTGCGGAATTCCTGAAGCCGAAATAACTTGTCATTTTCAACTGCAACTCAGCAGAGAACCCTTATGGCTTACCGAGAATTTAGTATTTTTAGGAGAGATCGAACGAAGCAATGACTTTGAAAACCTCACCCCCTTGGGGAAAGTCCACAAGAATACCGAAGGTCAGGACGATTATATCCTGGATGATTCAGCCCTCGTCTACAAAGGCAGCAAAGGGTTGATTATTATCACCGGCTGTTCTCATGCAGGAATATGCAATATCACGAAGTATGCGCAAAAAGTCTGCCGGGATGAACGTGTTATTGATATTATAGGTGGGCTTCATTTAATCAATCCGGGTCCTATCCAGATGGAAAAAACCAAAGAATTTCTTAAAAACGTTGCTCCCCAGACCATTCGGGCCTGTCACTGTACCAGCTTGCGGCCCAAAATCGCCTTGGCAGAAAGTTTAAATATGGAAGAAGTCGGGACGGGATTGCAGCTTGAGTATTATTAATCTGCGTCGGTTTTGATTGGGGTAGATGTCCGTAAAATCCTCCTGGAACTCTTCTCTATATACACCCAAAAATTCCGCAAGGGAAACTGATCGGAAAAATAGGACTCTACCTTGCGTTCATAACTGCCGTCGATTACCTCCTCAATATGAAAAACAGGCCATTGGGCTAAATAGCGCCGCTCCTCTTTCGAAAAGGTCTTATCCGGCAGAGCCAGATGCAAGATCAACATAGCAAGTATCAATAAAAAAGGAAGCATACCGACAGCATGCCGGAGCATGGCAAAATTTCCTTTGTTCTTCATTCTTATATCCTCATATCCATATTTTTGTATTCCTCGTATTCTCATCTCCTCATATCCTTATATCCCCATCTCCTCATATCCTACTATCCTCATCTCTCCATCTCCTTCCTCCGAGCTAAAATCGAAAATAGATAAAGGGGTTATAGGTTGACCCCACCATAGAGGCCGTCGCCAAAAACAGCAGCACACAATAATACAGGCTTACCGCCCATTGATGGTTACCGCCACAACCTCTTTGCCATAACGATGCCAGCTTCCCCGGTCCAGGCGATGCGGCAAGGATACCAACGCTGTATAAAAGGGCATAAGCTTTTAGCTTCATAATGGCTTGAGCATCAATAAACCCCTTTCCTCCCCTTCCCAACATACTTCCCAGAAAACCCAACCCATCCGCCAGGCTGGTAAATTCAAAGAACACCCAGCCTATAACGACCAGCAGCAACAGGTAGCTGTGCCGGACGGCCCGGGGCCAGCCCGGCAGCCGGGTCTGCAAAAACAACTTTTCTATACCTATTAAAGTTCCAAAATAAAGCCCCCATAAAACGAAATTCCAGCTTGCACCATGCCAGAGCCCGGTGAGAAACCAGACGATGAGCAGATTCCGCAGCAGTTTCCATTTCCCGGCACGGCTCCCGCCCAGGGGAATATAGACATACTCCTTAAACCATGAGCCCAGGGAAATATGCCACCTCCGCCAAAATTCCGAGACGCTTTGCGCCATATAGGGATGCCGGAAGTTTTCCTTAAAGCGGAAGCCAAACATCTTGCCTAAGCCGATGGCCATATCGGAATAGCCGCTGAAATCGAAATAAATCTGCAGGGTAAACGCTATAATCCCAGCCCAAGCCAAAAAAGCCGACATTTCTGTACCGGGCATGGCTTTTACTTCGGCCCAGAGCAGGCCCAGAGGATTGGCCAGCAGCATTTTCTTGGCCAGGCCGCCCAGGAACCGCCCCATCCCGGCGTACAATGCCTTGACGGTCATGCTCCGGTTCCCTAACTGGGATTCGATGTCTGCATACTTCACAATCGGCCCGGCCACCAGCTGGGGGAACATAGCAATATACAAGGCAAAAAGCAGCAGGCTTTTCTGAGGTTTTATTCTTCCCCTATACACATCGATCCCATAGGATAGGGTCTGAAAGGTGTAAAAGGAGATTCCCAGAGGAAGGGCCGGTGCTTCCCCCGGCACATTCCAGCCTCCCATGGCTGTGAATGTACTTAGGATCATGGCCAAATACTTAAAATAAATGAGGGAGCCTAAATTAAACACCAGGCTGATGATTAAAAAGAGCTTCCTCTTTCCTCCGCCGGCCTCATCGCTGCCCCAAAAAGTGCCCAGCCCATAATTGACCAGGATGGAACCGCAGAGCAACAACACATAGACGGGCTCTCCCCAGGCGTAGAAAAACAGGCTGGCCGTAAGCAGAACACTATTCCTCAGCCGCCTTCCCAAGCAATAATAAAGAAGAACGGTGACCGGCAAAAAAGCAAAGGTAAAGAGCAGGCTGCTGAAAAGCATCGGTCTCTCCTCTATAAGGATTCAGAGAGTTTCTGCAGCCAGAGCTGATAAAATTCTTTCTGAAAGTGGATACCATCTTCAGCATATAAAGCGGGATTTTCCCTGGCCAGGACTCCGATATCGACATAATGAACCGCTGATTGGCCCGCCACCTCTTTTAAGATCCCGTTATATTCCCCGATTCCTGCATAGCGGGGTTCTTGTTCTAAGGCTTCCTGAGTTACAGGGGTTATGGATTGGAGATAGATTTCAGTGCCGGGCAGCTCTTCCTTGATCCTGTTGATCAGCTTCGTTAAATCCTCTCTGAATAATTCCTGAGGATCCTCCACCGGCATGAGGATATCCACGGACCCCAACATGATAAAGACCTGATCCGGCTTCTTCTCAGCCAAAGCATCCAGATCATCATAAGAAAAGCCGGCTGTGGCCCCCGCCCCCGCGATAACCTGTTCTTGGGGGAGGATTTCATTAAAGGCAAAACCTTCGGTAAGGGAATCGCCTATAAATACACTGTTCTCAAATTTGGCCGCGCCATCCGTCACCTTAGCCACATCCTCTTCGGCAGTCCCGGTCCCCTTCCCGCAGGCCGTCATACCCAGCAGAAGTATCCCCATCAGGAAACCTGCGATTATCTTTTTCATCTTAACAACCCCTCTTTTCTTGATCGGATGAACAGATGTTACTACAGCCAAATGCAGAACAGGTGCAGATGAGGTCAAGTTGGGATATGTCTTAGGCTACATTGCAGTTTTTATTAAACGGAACAACTAAAACAGGCCGGCGTTGTCACTGCCGGCCTGTTTTGCTGTACCTCTGCTTATCTTATTCTCTTTTTTGACATTTCCTCTACTCCCGCTGGGCAAAATTTAGGAAAGAAAAAAGCCGGTATCCAACCCTGTTATTCATAGCGAAGAGCTTCGATGGGATCAAGTTTGGCAGCTTTATTGGCTGGATAGTATCCGAAAAATACGCCAATCACCATGGTTACCGAAACGCTTAAGATGATGATGCCGATGGAGGTGCTGGCCGGATAGCCTAAAAGGGTCGAGCCGAGCATCCCCAGGATAAGGCCCAGGATAATCCCGATGATACCTCCTATCACACAGATAATCACCGACTCCACGATGAATTGCATCTTGATATAAGAATTCCTGGCCCCCAGGGCTTTCCTTGTCCCGATCTCACGGGTGCGTTCTGTAACCGATACCAGCATAATATTCATCACACCGATACCACCGACTAACAAGGATATGGCAGCGATGATGGAAATGGCGATGGAAACCGTGCTCAGCATGGAGGTCATACTGGAAATCGTACTCTCCATGTTCATGACGCCCACTTCCCATTTCGTGTTTTTTTCGTAAACCTTGGTGAAGTAGCTTTTGATGTCTTCGGTAAAGGTGGCGGCATTCACACCGGTTTTGGTAACGATGGTAAAGGACTGATAGTTTTTGGTGGTGCTGTCCTGTTTGGCTAAACTGACCGGTATATAAAAGTTAGTCCTTGTATCCCGCTCTGAAGAAGAGTCAGGTCCAAAGGCCGAAGCTTCATATTGGTAAACCCCAATAATGGTGTAGACTTCGATGTCGTCTGAAGAATAGATTTTTATTTCCTGGCCTAAGGGATCTACTCCGGCTGAAAACATGTTATTCACCAATTTATCCGATACCACGGCAACTTTTTTTACGGACTTCACATCTTTCTCCGTTATAAACCGGCCGAAGAGAAGATCTAGATTATTGGCCTTTTCATAGCCATCATTAACTCCGGTTACACTGATATTGGCATAGAGCCTGCCGTCCTGAGCTTTCGCACTGCCCACACCTTGAGATAAACTGATGGCTTCAACTCTGTCCCCGAATCGTGAGGCAAAGGCTTCAATCGTGTCCTCTGAGAAAAGATCGCTTTCTTCCGGGGTAGCCGCAGCCTGGTTGGGGCCACGAGGTCCGCCGCCAAACTCATCCCCGCCGCGTTCCCTGACACTGACCACAATGGAATTAGCCCCCATCTCTTCCATCGTGGATGTGATCGAAGCCGTCAGGGAGTTGCCGACGGTTACTATGGCGATGACTGAGGCGATGCCGATAATGATCCCCAGCATGGTTAAGATTGCCCGCATTTTATTGGCCTTTAAGGCGGCCAAGGCCAGTAAGATATTTTCAACCATGTTCACCCGTTCTCACCTCGCTCCTCACTCTGGCACCCGCTGCCTATAGAGGCGGGGGTCTTAGGGCGGATTTGTTCATCGATAATTATGCCGTCTTTCAGAGTCACGATCCGATCTGTTTCTTCAGCCAACTCGTAATTATGGGTGATCAGGACAATGGTGGTGCCTTTGGTTTCATGGATCTGATGAAAAAGGTCCATGACCATCCGTCCTGTGACCGAATCCAGGGCGCCCGTGGGTTCATCCGCCAGGATGATCGCCGGATCATTGGCCAAGGCCCTGGAGATGGCGACCCTTTGTTTTTGTCCGCCGGAAAGCTCATTGGGCAGGTGATCCAGGCGATCTTCCATCCCGACCAGTTTTAAAAGCTCTTCAGCCTTTTCTCTTCTTTCTCTGCTGCCCATTCCTGCATAGAGCATGGGCAGTTCAACATTTTTCAGGGCGGAATTGCGGGGGATGAGATTAAAGGTCTGAAAGACAAAACCTATTTTCCTGTTTCTAATATCGGAAAGCTCGAGATCCGACATATTCTGGATTGGCGCGCCGTCCAGTATATATTCACCTGAGGTAGGGCGATCCAGAGCACCGATGACATTCATCAGGGTACTTTTTCCCGATCCGGAGGCTCCCACTATGGATATGAATTCCCCTTTCCCTACCGTGAGTGAAATATTCTTTAAAATTTCCAATTCATTGGGGGTGTCAATATAAAACTTTTTGACAAGGTCGCGAATTTCTATCATCTTTTCATTCATAATGCCTCCGCCTTATTTCATAGCTGCCCCGGGGCGGGCCTTATCCCCGGTTCCGGCACTGGCAGCATTATTCACCACCAGGACACCGTCAGCCAGCCCTTCTCCGGAAATCTCAGTATAGTAATCTGTCATCATGCCCACTTCTACCACCGTCTCTTCCATCCTTTGCCGGCCATTTTCCCCGGTGAGGATATAGACAATACTTTGTCCCTGGTTGTTGACACTGACAGCATCATAAGGTACTGAGTATACATCAGCTTTCTTTTCGATAATGATGTTAAGCCGTGCGTTCATGCCGATTTTCAACTGGTCATCAGGCTCTAAAATATCAACTTCTGTCTCAAACTCTACCGTTGTATTGGAAGTATCCGTGGTGCCATTGGCGGTCTTGGTGGAGGCAGGGGAAATTCTCACCACCTGACCGGCAAAGAGTTCATCTTCAGTTGCATCTGTTTTAATATTGACCATCTGCCCCGGCTTGACTTTATCGGCGTCATATTCTTTGACATAGGTTGTTATGGTAAGCTTCTCCGCATCCTCAACCACGAATAAGAGACCGTTTCCCGGCGAACCCGCTTCAGCATACACGGCGGTCACAACACCGCTTATGGGGGCTTTGATGGTGGCGTCGGCGAGATTTTTTTCCAGCTTATCCAGCGCTATTTTCTGGCTGTCATTGTTATAGTCAGCCAGAGCACTGTTGTAGTTTGCTTCGGCTGTTTTTACATCCTGGGCAGCCTTTATTTTGGCGGCTTCCAGGCTTGCCGCCGCTTTATTATAGGTGTTCTGGGCCAGCTTGTAACCGGCTTCCGACTGATCCAGCTCCTGTTTGGATACCGCGCCGAATTTATAGGACTCTACATTGTTTTCATAGGTATTTTTCTTCGTTGTTAAATCATTTTCTGCCGACTTCAGACTGTTTTCTGCATTGAGCAGTTCCGTATTCATGCCATTTTCATATTGCTTTTTCGTATCTTCATAGATCCGCTTTTTGCTTTCTAGATTGATGGTTCCGGTTTTTTGCGACGCTTCAAAGGTGCTGCGCTGTTGCGCTATATCAAGCTCTAAGGACGATGTGTCCAGCTGAGCCAGGGGCTCCCCGGCCTCAACTTTGTCCCCAATATTGACATAGATTTCTTTGACTGAGTAGCTTAAGGTTGAATAGACTTTTTGGGTGTTTTTGCTTTTAATACTCCCTGATACATCGACACTATTGATCAATTCAGTTTTAGCGAGTTTGGTATGGGCGACATTGGCAGAAGCGCTTTTATTCCCCCCCAACAAAGCTGTTATCCCCCATATGCCAATGACCACAACCGCCAGAGCGGCTATAAGGGTTGTTCTTTTGGGTTTTCTCAGTTTTTTCAGCAATTTTGATTTATCCATCCTGGCTCCTCCTCAATTACGTTTCTGTTTTTAATTTTGTGGAACTATCCATTACTTTAAAAAGAACTTAAGTTTCTATGATTATTCAAGCGGTCTACAACTAAAATAGGGAGGTCGGGAAAGGCCTGGTGAACTTCGTAGACAAAATTCCCCGGTTCCATTTTTTCCGGCTCCCCTACTACCAGCTGCCTGATGCACTCGTGCCTTATATAATCGATGGCTATCCGGTTGACATCCTCTCCCCAGTATACCTTCATTTCCGCATTCATTGACTTGCACACATTAAACAGATATTCCAGATAGGTATCTTCAAGTTTTTGCACCTCTTTAGATGGCTGTACGCTTAAGATCTTCATCTTCATGGCCAGGGATTTGGCAAGGGTATCCCCTGCTTTTATGAGCCTTGCACAGTTTTTCTGGTCTGTGACACACACTAAAATTAGTTTTTCCAACCCCATTCCATTCACCTGATTTCTTTGCTTAATAACTAAAATCATAACAAAGCATTGTGGCAAGAAAATGGCATGAGGATGAAAGATTATGGCAAGCATAAACATACAAGGGCAGATAACTTCCGGTATACGGGAGTCATCTGCCCTTGTAAACTATTGTTAGGCATTATATTTTACTACCTAACTTATACTCATACGATAGCGTTCTGATTAAAAGAAGCATCTCGTCGGCGGGTTTGCATTTCAGGAGGCCGAAGCACCGCTGCAGGATAACGTGAACGTAAAGGTACTGCCTTCATTCAAATGGCTTTCCACATAAATTTCTTCACCTAAACGCTGACTGATTTCAAAGGCGATGGCCAGCCCCAACCCTGTTCCCTGCGTGGAGTGGGCCTTATCGGCTTTGTAAAACCTTTCAAAGATATGGGGGAGGTCTTCCGGAGCAATCCCCATTCCCGTATCCGCTACAGACACTTTAACCCTATCTTTATCGAGGACAGTGCCTAAGGAAATCCTGCCGCCTGATTGAGTATACTTTATGGCATTATCCAGAAGAATGATCAGAACTTGTTCAACTAAATCCATGTTGCTCATGACTTTCAGATCATGGACCAAGGGTGAATAATCAAATCTTAAGCCTTTTTTCTGGGCCAGCGGTTTATACCGTTCAGCTACACTGCCCGTTACCTCGTTGATCAGGAATGCTTCGGTGTGCACCTGCTCTGTGTGAGACTGCAGGCGGGACAGGGTAAGCAGATCGTTGATCAGTCGTGTAAGCCGCATGGTTTCATGGAGCATATGATTGTAATAGCGGTTTTTGGTCTCCTCATCACTTACCATGCCGTCGGCCAGTGTTTCCGATAAAGCCCTGAGGGCCGATACGGGTGTGCGCAGTTCATGAGAAACATTGGCAACATACTCGCGCCTGGTTTGCTCCAACCGTTCTGATTCTGTTATATCGCGGAATAAACCAACGACACCGGCAATATGATGGGTTTCATCCTCCAGCGGACAAATTGTGACTCTTAAAAGCATCTGCTTCCACTGCAAACTGCGGACGATGGTATATCCTTGGGCGAGAACAGCATCAAAATCTTCCCATAGTTCTTGACTGGGTATTAAACTCATCCGTCCCTCGCCTGGGTTTTTACCAAAAATCCTCTGGATCGACGGGTTAATATGAGTAAAATTCCCCTCATTATCTATGGCCACAATTCCTTCGGCGAGACCATCAATGGTTTGTTTCAGCCGGTTTCTTTCCAATTCCAATGCGGAAATGGTCTCAGATAACCTTGCGGATAAATAGTTAAGGGAGTGGGCCAGTTCGCCGATCTCTCCCCCATATTTTTCATTGGCCTGTTCCTTAAGATTGCCGTTGGCCATACTAATGGCTACATCACGCATTTGTTTTAATGGATGAGCAATATACCGTGCGGCTCGATAGAGGGGAAAAGATAACAGCAAAAGAACACCTAAGGCGCTTATCCAGATGGAGCGGTTAAGTCCGGATAGGGCAGTAAAAATCTCTATCTGCGGCTTGCCCAGGAAAACCATGCCAACAATGCTGTCGTTATGCGCAATGGGCTGGCCTACTATCAAAAAGGGCCCCTTGTTAGCAACCACACTATCCCCGGATAAAACGGAGCTGAAATATTCTTTCAAAACAGGGTTAAGGTTCAGCCCAATCTCCGCATTTTTTCCCCGGAACAAAGTGGTTAAAATTTCTTCATTTTTAATAATCAGGTTGCCCTGCCCATCATAAACATGAACAACAAAGTTCCATATCCCTTTGTTAAGATTAAAATGTTCCTCAAGGTCATCTTTGCTCATAGTCCCCTGTTGATATTTCAACACCAAATCAGCGATGGCTTCCGCACTGGGTTTAAGTTCGCGGGTTTGCAATTCTCTAAACATATCATTGGTTGTAAACCAAAAAAAGATGGTGATCAGGAAGCTATACAAGGCAATTGTGGTGATCATTAGTATTAGGATGCGCTTGAGAAACGAGCTCTTCTTCTTCACGGTACTTCCATTCCTGCTGTAGCAGCCTCTAGTGATGGCTGCAGCCTTTGCAAAGATTGACTGCATCTACAGCAAATCCTTTTGTATAATTCACTTTTGTTAACTTAATACCTCAAATTTGTACCCTACTCCATAAATGCTTTTAATGCCCCACTTCATCTTCTCACCGGCCAGTTTTTGGCGAATGCGCTTGATCTGTGTATCCACGCTTCGCGTATCGCCGAAGTAATCGGAACCCCAGACATTCTGAATGATCTGCTCCCGGTTAAACACCTGGCCCGGATGAGCGGCAAGCAGATATAAAACCTCAACTTCCTTGGGCGTGCAGCTGACCGGCGTTCCATTCAGGCGCAGTTCATAGGATGAGATATTGATCTCCAGTCCGTCATATTTCAAGATGGGCTCAGTGTCTTTGCTTTGGGGAAGCTTGCGGCGCAGAACGGTTTTTACCCGGGCCACTACCTCCCTGGGGCTGAAAGGCTTGACAATATAATCATCCGCTCCCAGCTCAAGCCCCAGGATCTTGTCGATCTCCTCACCCTTGGCAGTCAGCATGATGATGGGGACGTCCGTGGTTTTGCGCAGGGTCCGGCAGACTTCCATGCCGCTGAGTTTGGGCATCATCAGATCAAGGATAATCAAATCCGGTGCGGTTTCATAAGCTTTTTGCAGAGCCTCTTCCCCGTCATAGGCCGAACCGTAAGTAAATCCTTCCGCTTTCAGATAAGCTGCAATCGTCTCGTGAATGATCAACTGGTCATCACAAATCAAAATATGTCCCGCTGTGCTCAATGAAACTCACCTCAAACCTATTTTGTCAATAAGCTGTTTAATTCATCCGCCGCTAAACTATAAGCATTGATTGCTTTTTGGAGCTTAACTTTTTGCTGGTTTAAGGCAATGGTATCGTCCACGACACTGCTCCCTTTGGCCGTTCCCAATCCTTCCTTGGATTGAGTGATACTCAATGTGTACTCAGCATCCTCAAGGTTGATTTTTGCTATTTCCAGATCCCCTTCAAGATTCTTCAATTCATAGTACTTATTCCAAAGGGTTGCTTCCAGATTGGGCTTTACTTGTTCCAGTTTAGCCTGGTTATTGCTGACGCTTGCTTCAAGCTGGTGAAGCTGATTCAGGTTATTGTCTATATAGGTATTATACCTGATGATATCACATTCTATCTCGGCTAGTTCCAATTGGCCCTGCTGGCTTAGATAGTCATAGCTGTCTTCCCAAGCTTTGCTTATCTCGTTGGCAATATCCCCATCATCAAACAGCACCGGTTCTCCAGCTAATGGTTCCAGCTTTGTTTGCCCGGCCAGTTTTACGCCCAGATCCCTTTCCAGCCCCTTGAGATTAAGGCTGATCTGCCTCTGGGTTGTTTCTATCTTGGACAGCATCTGAACTCTTTGCGCGTCATATGGCTTTAAGGCTGATTGGGGAAGACTCCCTGAGTTGATTTGGGTCTGTGTATGTTCTATGGTTTTATCCAAGGCGGCCAGCTCACTCTGAGTATTGGCCAGCTCTTCCTGAAACACGCCTATCTCCAAATACTGTTTCTTGACACCGGCTTTCAATTCCTTTAATTTTTCTTCTCTTTCATGTTTGGCCCCATCCAGTTCAAGCAATCTTTGTTTGGGATATAAAAGCTCTTCTTTCCTATAGGTTACATTCTGCTCTTCATCGCCACCAACAGATTTTCCCCTGGCCCAGTTTGATCTGTCCACGGCCTCCTGGTATTGCTTTTCATAGAGGTTAATTTTGTCATTCATCAGTTTTAATTCCTGGTTATGTTCTTCGATAGTCTCATAAGCTTTCTCTAAAGTCAGGGTATCAATCACTGTAACTGGCTCAACTGACTCAACCGTCTCAACTGCTTCAACGGTCTCAACAACCTCACCTGTCTCACTCTTAACCGTTGTATTATCCGCACCTGCTGTTTCCTCCCCGGCCAAAGTCGCCATAGGAACGGAAACTGCAATCATTACTATCAAGGCCATGACCAGGCTTAGTATCTTTTTCATGATATACCCTCCCTATTCGTCTATTGTGATATGCCAGGGCCTATGCCGCTGGCCAGCTCCATCTTCATTTGAAAAAGCCAGGCATCCAATTCCGCATTTTTCACCTGGATCTGAGCCTCCATATAGTCTTTTTCCGCAGTGATCAGCTCGTCCTTGCCTGCTCTTCCTAAATCATAGTTTTGTTTGACAAGATCATAATCACTTTGCGCCGACTCCAGGAGGATTTTGGTGTTTTCCCAAGTCCTCAGCCGTGACTCAAGTTCGCTGTATCCTGAAGTCAAATCAAGCTCTACCTGGATCCTGGCTTTAGCGATTTCATTTTGCCCCTGGGCCAGGTCATACTGGGTTGTGGCCTGATAATAATCAAGGGGCATGCTCTGGCTTTTATCCGGAGCCTCGATGGCCTGCCTAACTTTGGTTACTTCCAGAGAACTCTCAGCACTTGTCACTTCATATCTGCTGGCTAGACCGGCTTGGATATAGTCCTCCAGAGGTCTGAGGGTGGCCGACGGTTTGATGTTTTGGTCTATAAAGTTTGCGTATTTATTCAGCACCGGCTCTCCCATAACTTTATTTAAATTAATCACATCGGCATCGTAGGATCTCTGGTATTTTTTAAGGGTAATCCGTTCCTTGGCCAGATTCGCGGCGATCATCCCGGCATCATATTCCGATATCCCGCCGGATTTAAGCTTATTCTCCGCATCTTCATTTTCAATTGTAAGTTTATCCACAAATTTCTGCTGCAGCTCGACTTTGTATTTGTTTTTCAACATCGTTATGTAGTGCTGATAGGCACTCAATCTTACCGAGCTTTCGGTTATTTGCAGGTCTCCGTAACTCAGATCAATCTGATACTGGGCATTCAAGGGAGCATAGATCACACTGCTTGCGCTCCAGGCATTGGTCACATGCAAGTCCTTGCCGTATCTGTCAAGAGTAAGATCGGCCGCACTTGCTTTAGCTTTAACCTCTGTTGAGTATTGGATCGCTTTGATGGCAACTTTTTCGATATCCAGACTATCCTCTGCTCCATAGGCCGTGTAAGCACCAAATACCATGATCAAGGCCGCAGAAATCCCTACTATGTATTTTTTCACCGTATTCACCTGCTTTGTTAATGTATTGTATCTTGAACAATAGCAAAAGAATATGGCGGAAAAATGGCATGGCTATGAAACATTGTGGCAGACTCAGCGTTAAATAATTACAAATTAATAAAAGACAAGGGGTTTAGAGATCGCCCAAAACGGCGGAAATCTAAACCCCTCGATACAAATCAGGGCTGCACCGGCAAGGTAAAGAAAAAGCGGACGCCGTCCCGGGTATTTTCCACACCATAAACCCCATGATGAAGTTCCAGTATCTCCTTGGACAGAGCAAGTCCCAGACCCGTACCTGCTTTGGCTGCTCTCGCCTCCCCGCGGTAGAATTGCTCCCAGATCTTTTTCCTGTCTGCTTCTGCCAGGGGGCTTCCCTGGTTTTCTACACTGATTTCCGCGGTCTGCCCCTTGTCACTGACGGCAATGGCGATGGCCCCGCCCTCCTCCGTATGCCGGATGGCATTACTGAGAAAATTGGTGATCACGCGGCTGATCAGTCCTTGATGCCCTACGACCCGCAGAGAACAAAGGTTTAAGGTAAGGGTGAGATTTTTCTCCCCGATGGGCTCAGCCAATGACCTGGCTGCTTCGGCAATCGCCTGATCGATGGCAAAAGGAGCCATTTCCGGCTTATAGGTGCCTGAGGCAAACTTAGCCAGATCCAGCATATTCACAACCAGCAAATCCATCCGCTCTATTTCCTCTTCCATGGCCTGAAAATAATGTTCCCTTTTTTCAGCGGCAATGCCGTCTTTGATAATCGCCAGGCAACTTTTCATCACAGCCAGGGGGGTTTTCAGTTCATGAGATACTCCGGCGATAAATTCCTTCCGTGTCTTTTCCAAGCGCTTCTCTTGATCGAGATCCCGCTTCAATTGCTCAATATATCCTTCCATCCGGCTGGACAGGTGATTGATATTTCGGGATAACTGGCCGATTTCATCCTCAGAACCCACCGGCAGCTTTTCGGTAAAATCCATCGCCGCTATCTTCCCGGTGATCCGGTTGATGGATAGGAGGGGCTTGGCCAGCCATTTGGAAAGAACGAAGGCCAAAACCAGCATGCACAGCAAGGCAACTCCCAAAAAGTAAGGGTAGAATTGCCGGATCACACCGATGGCCTCATCCACCGGCTGGAGAGAAGTCATGGCGAGAATATATCCCTTTGCCCCATGTTCCCTAATCGGTTCGCTGATCAGCTTATACTCCGCAAAATTCTCTACAGCCCCCCATTCTTTGCTGTCCTGAAGAGGCTGCCCCTGCTCAGCCAGCAGACCGGCTTGAAATTCTTTGACCTGTTCCAAAAAATAATGTTCCTGATAGGGAAAGGCAATATCTTCCGGTCGTTCCGGAAATACGGTTTCTGTTATCGTTCCCTTATACAGCCCGGTGCTCAGGTGACTATAAGCCTGATCGGCCTGAGGCCCATGGAGCTTGTGGGCAAGGTTTAAATTGACAACACCCGTCGAGCCGGTCTGGATATGATAAGGTATCCTTTCCTCACCTATATTGACAGTATCAATGATGACCTCGTCGCCGACCGTTAAGGATGATAGAACATCGGCAGAAAATTCCCCGGCAAAAGAGTACATGGGTATCCGCCAACGACCCTGCGCTTCATCCTTCAACTTCACTTCAATATAGTAATCTTCTACATCGCGGATCCGTCCATATTCATCCAATTCCGTAATCCAGACCCGGTTATGCTTATAGAGCTCTTGGGAAGCCGCTTCCGCTCCCATCATTGCCGCCCGCTCTGTGTATTCCTTCATATCCAGTCTGAGAGTATCAGATTTCCTGTCAATATAATACTTCTCAAAAAAGTAATTCTGGGTGATGCCCATGACTAAAAACAGCGTGGAGAATAAGAGAGCGGTCAGCAGGAACCATTTAAAGACAATGCTTTTCGTCATAGCTGTTCCTCTGTGAATTTATATCCCGAACGGATCACCGTAACAATGCTGCTGCCTTTGCTGCCCAGCTTGGAGCGCAGGTTGCGGATATGGCTGTTCACTGTCTTTTCATCACCATAAAAATCATAACCCCATAGTTTCGTGATCAATTGTTCTCTGGTTATGACCAGCCCTTTGTTCTGCATTAAGTAAGCGAGAATTTCGAATTCCGTATGGGTCAGATTGATGGGATCGCCCTCTACGGAAACACATCTTGACCCCAGATTGAGGAGAATTCCGCCGGCTGAGATCTGCATTTCCTCCACAGTGTCTGAGGTTTTTTCCAGAAACCGTTTTACCTTGGCCATGAGCACCCGGGGACTATAGGGTTTGATCAGATAATCATCCGCACCCAGCTCATAGCCCAGGAGAGAGTCATCCTCATCGGAACGGGCCGTCAAAATGATAATGGGGATACCGGAATTCCTGCGAATTCTGCGGCATACCGACCAACCGTCAACCTTGGGCAGAACAATATCCAAGATCACCAAATCCACGGAGTTGGCTAGAAAGAGCTCTAAGGCTTTTTCTCCGTCTGCAGCCTCTAAGGCCTGATATCCATTCTCAACCAAATAATCGACGATCACTTCGCGCAATATATCTTCATCTTCAACCACCAATACTTTATTCATCCCATACCTCATCTGGCTTATACCTCAGCCGCCTTCCTGCAGCAGTTTTTCCCATGGGCTTTGGCCATATAAAGGGCCTGATCGCAAAGTTTATAAAGCATATCAATCGTTGTTTCCTGATCCGGAGTGATGCTGCAGTACCCCACGCTTATGGTATAGTTTATTTTAAGGCCGGTGTCAACAGAGGAGTTCGCGATGGTCCCCCGCAGCCGCTCCGCAACTTCTTTAACCTGTTTCTCATCTGTCCCGGGAAGCAATATGGCAAATTCCTCTCCCCCATATCTGCCGAACAAGTCATAATCCCGCAATTGTTTTCTAAGGGTATCGGCAAAATCCTGCAGTACGGCATCCCCGACAAAGTGCCCGTACTTATCGTTGATTTTTTTAAAGTCGTCAATATCAATCAGCAAGAAAGCGATTTGCTCTTGCTCTCTCAAGTACAATGAAATAACCGCATTGGAGCGCTCGATAAAGGTTTTGCGGTTCAATATATTGGTTAAGCCGTCAAAGGACGCCGCTTTCAGCAGTTCCTCGTCCTGTTTTTCTTTGTCCAAGAGAATAAACCCGGTGCTTCCCACCAGCATTACGATGTAGAGGAGTAAAAACAGCCAGGTATTGAAAATGCTTGTCGAGGCCAAATTCATATCCATGTCTGTCGTTAAAGCCGCAACCGCCCTGAAGAGCAGAAACAGTATGGTAATACTGTAAAGGACGGCAATTCCTTTCTGCAGCCGGGAAGCTTTCTTATCTCTAAACAGCTTATACACGGGATATACCATCAATATGGCTGTGATCGAGGAGGCAAAGGTGATCCTGACGTTCTCCTGAAAGCCGTATGCTGTCACCCCAATAAAGACAACGATACACCCAATCAGCAGGGCGTTATAGGCCCGTCTTACTTTTTCGGTATAGTTATTTTTTAACATCATCAGGGCGATCAGCTCCAAAGCCGCTCCCGTAAACAAGGCTGAGTTGCCCACCGCTACCAAAGCCATGCTGGGCACAGCACCTCTCAGGCCGAGAATAAGCCAGGCCATTGGCTGGAGAAATTTCGCCAATAGAAACATATTGACCGCCCTGCTTCGGTCTTGCGGCCCTATATAGGCCATAATGAGCGCTCCTGTTAAAAGATGGCCTAAAACGAGAACCACTAAAATCGTCGCCATATTGATGTTGTAAAGAATCATTCTGTATCCTCCCACAGTTATGAAACTAAATCTTAATTAGAACAGTTGTTATTATACAGCAAAAGAAAGTCAGGGAAAATATTCTGAGGAACTGTAAAGAGATAATTTTTCTCTTTTTAAATATTTATCGCTAAAGAGCTGTCGCAATAAAGATCCAGCGTAAAAAAATAAAGCAGGAAAAGTCCTGCTTCAAGATCAGCCATTCCCCCGTTGATCCGCTTCCTGCAATTTCATAAAAGCTTCGTAACGGGTGCGCAGGGCCTGCTCATGCTCTTCTTCATCCCTTTTCAATTGTTCAAAGAACTTTTTGACCTTCGGGTCCGCCGCATTTTCAGCCAGCGTTTGATAATGTTTCTGGGCCTTTATCTCATCCTCGATGGCCTCTAAAATACCATTCAATATTTGCTGCATACAAACTCCCTCCTCTCCTCGGCCAATGCTTAGCTCAGTTTTACTGCAACCAATGTGATATCATCCCTGATTTTTTCATAGCTTAAAAAACTGGTAAAATCTTTATGAATTTCTTCCACTATCTGAGTGGGCTTCAAGCAATAAATTTCTGTGATCAGCTTTTTTAAGCGCTCCTGATAGAGCCCATTCTCAGACTGCTGCTCAGGCAATCCATCGGACATAATAAACAACGTCATGTTTGGCGATAAATGGTGGCAGGAATCCCCATACTTTAACAGGTCAGGGTGTATACCTGTGGAAACAGGCAGTCCCCCATTATTCAGCTCTATGATATGCTCTTCATCCTTGATTAATAGAGGGCAAATGTGAAACCCCGCATTGCAATAAGTCAATTCTTTGGTCTTTAAATCAAAAACAACCATGAACAGGCAAACCAGGTATTCTTCGGGATACCCCTCTTTTAGATAGTGCTCAACAAAAAAATCCACGATTTCCTGGGGAGACAGCATCTGTCCCGGGATATGCTTCAGTCGGAAAAAACTATTGATCGTGTCTTTGACAAAAATGGCCAGCATCGCGCTGTCCAGGCCATGTCCGGAAACATCGGCTATGTAACATACATATTGTTCAAAATAATCATTGAGCAGCCCGTGATCGACTCTAAAAGCATCGAAGATATCTCCGCCCAATTCTTCAGCCGGAATATATAAGGAAGCAAAAGAGATCTGCTCCGTATCAGGAAGGCGCTCCGGCAGGGTGCGTTTATGAATCTTAACCGCATTCGCTATTTCAACATCCAGCTTTTTTCGTATTCTCTCATACTCAATATATTTTTCATTGCCATAAATATAGATATACTCTTCCTTCAGCAGAAATTTGAGGTGAAGGCTCACAATCCCTTGCTGGCCTTTCAACAAAAACCTCTCCCAGCCGGATGGCTCCGCCGCACTGGCTATAAAGGCTTTGGCCTTATCACCATGCCTGTCTTCAACGATATCCCAAAAACTCTTATGTTCTAACTCTGCTTCTTGATAGCCTAAGCGGGCCTGCATGATCCGATTGGCAAACACAATCTTCCCTTCAGTATTGCAAACCAGGATATGGTCATCCAGCATATCGGTTATGGTTTTCGTTATTTTTACCAGCTCAAAGTTGCTCTCCACCGATATGTACCTCCCAACCCTTTATAACGGGTTCTTCCTTCCATCTCGAAAATCCTCTTTGATCCAATTATAACATCTTATCCAAAAAATGCTTTAAAAAATCGTCTTAAATTTGCATTTTTCGACAAACGAAGTTCTATTTATTTTTTCTTGTAATTACTTTGATATCCAAGTAATATAGAGATAAAGATAGTTTGATATCAAAGTAAATGGGGGAATTTCAATGAATCGTTATCTGGGTGAACTGAAATTAATTGCAGAAGCGAAAACAGGTTTTCCTAAAGGCATCACCAAAATTACGGACCGGGTTTATTTTATGTTGGGCTATGGCGGCAGTACCGCAACCTTGATCGAAGGCCAGGAAAGTTGTGTCCTGATCGATACCCTGAATGGGCGTGAAGCTGCTGAAGAGGCCTTAGCGGAACTTCGCCAATTCACAGCTAAACCGATTAAAACCATTATTTTCACCCATTACCACCACTTTGACCATACCGCCGGCGCCGGGGTTTTCGCTGCCGGGGGGTGTGAGATCATCGCCAGAACTCCGCTCTATCCCCAATACACACGCTCTGAGCTGCTCAAAGATATCGCAGCTATCCGGGGAGCAAGACAATTTGGAGTGGGCCTGACACCGGGGGAGATCATTTCTATGGGCATAGGCCCTATGAATGAGCTCAACAGCACCAAAGCCATCCTTAAGCCGACACGGTGGTTTTCCGAAGATCGCTTGACACTGAACCTCGACGGCATTGAAGTACACCTGGTTGGGGCCCCCGGAGAAACCGATGACCAGTTGTTCGTTTGGCTGCCCCAGTTTAAGGTGCTGTGCAGCGGAGATAATTATTACCATTCCTGGCCTAATCTTTACGCCATTCGCGGCGGGCAATACCGGGATATCAGTCAATGGGTAAGCTCACTTGACGCCATGCTTGCCTATGATGCCGAGCATCTCTTACCAGGCCATACCAGGGTGATCAGCGGCAAGGAAGCTGTCCGGGAGAATCTGACCAATTACCGTGATGCCATTCAGTACATATTGGAAGAAACCTTAAAAGGCATGAACAAAGGAATGACCATCGCTCAGCTGGTTGACACAGTCAAATTGCCTGAAAAGTGGGCGGTCCTGCCCAATCTCCAGGAGTATTACGGCACCGTGGCGTGGACTGTCCGCTCCATTTACACAGGCTATCTGGGCTGGTTTGACGGAAATCCTACCAAACTGGGATCTTTGCCGGTCAGAATTAAAGCGGAAAAAACCCTGGCCATCATGGGCGGGGCTGAAAAAGTCTATGCCACAGCCAAACAGGCTATTGAACATGAGGATGAGCAATGGGGCGTTGAACTGTGTGATATCCTCCTGGATGCCGGAGAAAAGGTGGCAGAAAGCAAAGCCCTTAAAGCGGAAGGCCTCCTCCATTTAGGTCGGATGCAGGTCAGTGCCAATGCCCGGCATTATTATCTGGCATGTGCCAAAGAGCTTCTGGGCCAGAGCGGTCCGGCTAAACTGGCCGGCGCAGCCATGGACATGGCTAAGAGGAACGAGGGATAAGAGTTCCCCATAAGTGATAACCAGCATAAGTGATAACCAAAATTCAAAAGCAAAAAGCAAAAGTAAATTTAAAAGCAACCAAGTTTTGATCTGCCCCTGTCAAACGGACAGCCCTCAGTCTTGGTTGCTTTTTTTGATGGGCATTATTTCGATACCTTCTTTATCCCGATGTTATATTGATCCCGATGCCCTATTGATCAGGAAAAGTTCATATAGATGCGCTCCAGGACCTTTCGGAAGATTTCCCTTTCTTCAGCACTGATCCCCTGGTACTCCAGCATAGCCAGGCTTTGGGAGATCTGAAAAAAGGCCGGTTCCAGCTCTCTTCCTTTTGGAGTAAGAAAAACCAGGGTTGACCGGCTATCCTGAGCATTCTTCATGGTGGCCAGATAACCTGAATCGATCAACTTATTCACCGAATTGGTGACTGTGGAACGATCCCGGTTGACTCGTTGGGCAATTTCGCTCATGGTTAATTCGGAGTCCCGGAATAAAGCGGCCAACACAGCCCCGTGGGAAGGAGCTATATCCGTAATCTCCCGCTTTTCAAGCTCTGCGAGGATAAAACGATTGGCCCGCTCATTGATTCTGCTCATTAGATTAATTGTATTATCTGTCTCTATCTGCTTCATAAACAAATTATAATTTGATATCAAAGCAAATGCAAGCCGTTCCTTGGCTATTCTCCCAGCAGATAATTATTCCCCTCATTGGCTTCTGCCAAGGTTCTCATCTCAAAGGATTTGCATCCTGAGGCAATAAAAGGATCCGCTTGAGCTATACTGGTAGCTTCAGCTAAATCCTCAGCCAGGAGAACGACCATTCCCCCAGGATAATCTGTAAAAGGCCCGCAAAGTACAAGTCTGCCCTGACTCTTCAATTCTTTTAAATATTCCACGTGGTCCTTGATGATTTCCTCATGAAGAGGCTTTATGTTCTTCATTAAATATACATACATTATCGTCCATCTCCCTTGTTCACACCTTACAAAATTGCTTCCAGCTTTCCTCTTCTACTCGATAAGTATCTCCCACGTGAATGTGCAGCCCATTTTCACCGGTATACTTGATTGGCATACCGGGAGCGCATATACCAAATTAGGGATATAAAATAGCCGATGATCGGTGACAGACCATATCCCATCAAGGGGACGGGAAAGTTGCCAGGCACTGTGGCAACGAGAATGATGAGATAATAAACGCCGATGCATCTTGAAATTAACCCGGCATTTTCAGGAGGAAATAATAGAAAAGGTATCGGTAAGATTGCCAGGGAAACCATTGCCATAATTAACCACAAGAACCCTATATCCGCTACCATACTTACTATTCCCTCCACATGATTTACTGGAGGCAGATTGTCCAAATACACCCAGGATAAAATAGTACATACTGAAAAAACGCTTAGTATAAATAAACGTAATCGTTTACTTTTCGTCTGGCTGCCGATCAAAATCATCATTGGGATCGCAAACCCAGCCAATTGGGAAGCATCCGGCTGAAGAAGCAACATAAATACTGTCCCTATTGCCGCAATGCTGCCCAACCCAAGTTCTTTCGTCTGCACTAGCTGTCCTATCCTAATCATAATTATTGGCAATACAATCATGGCGATGTTAAGCCTTATGATTCCAATCGATATCCACCGGTGTACGCCTTCCATGCCGGGGTTTAGAAAAGTCAACAATATAAGGCACATGGCGAGGGACAAGAGGATGGTTTTATGTTTACTGCCACTGAAGAAATCAAACTTGTATGTAACCACTATCCAGTAAATCAAGCACATTGCCAGAAAACAGACAATATTTTGGCCCCAAACCAGAGCTGGAACATGATTTAGATACATGGCCAGCACTCCTATGGCTATAGAAGGCACCGCTGTCATAATTGGTATCAGCCTTTGTAAGAGCAATGGATTCACTTTCCTTTCGAGCACCATAATCCATGGGGCCGGGACCTGGCTATTCCCTGCCTGGCTATTTCCCTTGCCGGACAGATCCGGCAATTGTTCCCGATCCTCTGTCGGCTCTTTCCCAAAAGAGCCTCTGAGCAGAGTTCAAATGTTGCAGCGCTGCATCATTTGAACTCTTCCCCATCGGCTGGTGGAGAGCATCCGCTCGTGCGTTACCGAAAATCAGCTATCTTCTTCATCAGCACATCGGGGCAATCAATTAATGGAGAGTGACCGCTGTCTTTTAAAACGATCAGCTCCCCTTTTTCTCCCAAAGCCTCAACAGTTCCTTTGGCAGCAGCTTCCGATATGATACTATCCTTCTCACCCCAAAGGCTCAGCACCGGGGCCTTTATTTTATTGATCAGGTTAGTGCCCTCCGTGTACCCATTGTGTTTATCAGAAATATTAAATAAGGCCAAGGCCCAGTAGATATCTACTAAATTCCGCTGCTTTAAGGTTGCATTGATATACAGTTTATTGTCTTCCGGCAAGGGTTTGCGGTGAGAATAAATAGCTCTGTCCCATAAAATGCTCATCGTCTGAAAATTCTTATTTTCAATCGCCTGAAGGCAGGGAGCGACTTCCGGGTCTTCAGCCATTTCCGCCCTATCTTTATAGACCTGCCCCATCAGCACTTTCCCCTGCTCATCTTTTTTAAACAGAGGGCAGCCGCTATGGCCTACAGAGTCTATCAGTACGATTTTCTTTACTCTATCCGGATAATCGGCACTAAACTGCAAGCACACGCTTCCTCCCGCAGACCAGCCTATTATTGTAAAATTCTCCACTGCCAATTTATTGACAAAGGCAGACAGATCATCAGAAAGCTCTTTGATCGTATCGATTCTATTATTATAGGTGCTGTCGCCAAACCCTCGCAAATCGATGATATAGGCTTTGAAGCCCGGCGGCAGTCTTTCAGCTATGGGCAGAAAATGAACTCCCGAGCTCATATTGCCATGTACCAGAAGCAAAATATTATTGCCATTGCCGGCTTCCCGATAAGCCAATGTTTCACCATTTTCCAACTTCAATTGTTTTACCGTTAAATGAGCAGCCATTTCATAAATCTCCTTAGATATGGTGCTTGGTTCCCTATACTTATTATATACTTTCCCGGCCTTAATAGCGATAATGGCCCCTATGCTATCGGTTCTTCTCACTCCTGGCGAAAAAGAAGGTGCCGATGATCAGGCAAAGCACTGTCAGCCCGACAATGGCGGCAAAATTGACCACCGGATTAAACATCACCACACTGCTGTATTCCGGTGTACCCCTATACACCACCGCCCGCACCAGGTCCAGGCAATAGGTCATGGGCATCATCCGGCTCAAAACCAGTAAAACCCCGCTGGAATGATTAATGGGAATAATTGCGCCCGATAAAAACATTTGCGGCATGGTGATCAGCATAACAGCCAGGTTCGCCGTCTTTCTGTTTTGAATAAGCCCAATCAGAATCATGGCCAGGGCCCCGGCCGAAAGACAGATCAAAGGAGACAGGGCCAAAATCAACAGCAACTGGGTGAAGGGCAGGGTGATGCCCATAACGAGCCCGACAATCAGCGTTCCCACCATACTGAGGACAGCGCCGAACATGGAGCCAAAAATCTTGCCGATCACGATCCCATAGCGGGATACCGGAGCAATCAGCATCTCTTCACTGAAATTAGAGTCATGGTCGTCCACTAAGGAAGCCACTCCCATGGTGGTGGTCATAAACAACATGTTCACCAGCATCCCCACCAGCATGAAGGTGCCGAACTGAAAGCCGAGGCCCCCCGCCATGTTCTGCATCAGATTGCCGCCGATCATGCCCATCATGATCATGGGCATAGCCAGGCTCATGATCAAAGTGCCGGGGGATTTCAAGGCCACGGTAACCTCCCTTGCGAAAATCGCCAGAACTGTACTTGCCTCCCGATAGATCCGGGACTTTTTCCGGGTTAAAACCTGCCCGCTCATTGTGCTTCACCTCCTGATTTGTTTAAGAATTCGATATAGGCATCCTCTAAGGACGGCTCATGGATTCTGAGTACCGTCAGCGGTGTTTGCAGCCTGGCGATCAGTTCCTGAGCCCTTTGCCCCTGGAGGGGGACACTAATCTGTCCGTTGAGTTTATAGGACAGATTTAACCCGGACAGTTCAGCGGTTAAAGCGTTCCTGTCGGCAGCGTCCACAATCAGCTCCTGGCGGAGCAGGCTTTGCTTCAGTTCCGTCGGGGACTGGCAAGCCGCGATTTTGCCGTGGTTGATAATACAGACTTTATCCACCTTTTCCGCTTCGTCAATATAGTGGGTGGTGAGGAACACCGTGGTGCCGTATTCCTGGCGCACCCTATCGATGTAATCCCACAGCCCCCTGCGGCTTACCGCATCCAGTCCCTGGGTCGGTTCGTCAAGGAACAGCACCTCCGGCGTGTGCATCAGGCTGCGGATGATTTCCAGCTTGCGCTGCATTCCGCCCGAAAGGTTTTTAACCGGCTTGAACAAGGCATCCTCAATGCCCACAATTTCAGCTAAATCCAACACCCGCTTGCGATAGGCGGCCGGCATGAGTTTAAAGCTGGGTTGATAGGTGCACATGCCATAGAGTGCGGCGTGGAAGCGGATATTCTGTTCCGCGGTAAGCTGGACGTCCAGGCTGGGCTTCTGAAAGATGATGCCTATTTTTTCCCGCACCTGCCGCGCTTCTTTTTCTACATCAAACCCGGCAATGTTCACTTCTCCGGAAGTCTTGGCAAGGGTGGTGGTGAGAATAGAGATCGTGGTGGTTTTGCCTGCACCATTGGGGCCGAGAAAGGCAAAGAACTCCCCCTTGTTCACCGTAAAGCTGACTCCATCCACAGACGGGGTTTTGGCGTTTTTGTACTGCTTAACCAGATTCTTCACCTCGATTACGCCCATGCCGACCCCTCCTTTTTGCCCAAAATAAAACGTATTAGTTTGTTCATTCCATAAACTAAGAGCATAATCACTGACATAGCAAAACCTCCGTTTTCTTTGATACCCTTATGGTAAAGGTTCAAAATTAACGGAGGTTAAATGGAGTTTAAACGCAATGTAAACCGGGCAGAAAAACTTCAAAGGTTGTTCCTTCGCCGATGGTGCTCTCGACCCTAATGCTTCCCCCATGCAGGTCCACAATCTTCTTGACCAGGGAAAGCCCCAGCCCGTTGCCGCCTGCCGAACGGGCGCGGGCTTTGTCGGCCTTGTAAAACCGCTCAAAGATATGAATCCGGTCCTCCGGCCCAATCCCGATGCCGGTATCCCCAATGGTCACCTGGGCTGCATCGCCTTCCTGTTTCAACCCTATGCTGATCTGCCCGCCTTCCGGCGTAAACTTAATAGCGTTGTGCAGGAGGTTGGTCCATACCTGGGACAGCAAATCTTCATCACCGCAGAGAATGCATAGAGGCAGCTCCGCCTCCAGGGTCAGGTTCTTTGCCGACCATTGGGGTTCTAACAGCAGGGCGACATGTTCCAATTGTTTATCCAGGCGGAAATCCTGCCTGTTCAAAGGCAGTTTGCTGTTATCCAAGGTGGTCAGCTTCAGCAGGTTTTCACTCAGGCTGGATAACCGCTTGCTCTCCCCTTCAATAATTTCCGCATAGCGCCGGCGCTGTTCGGCGGACAAATCCTCTTTTTTCAGCAGCCCCGCAAACCCACTGATGGAGGTGAGGGGCGATTGGATCTCATGGGAGACGTTGGAGATAAAATCCTGCCGCATGGTTTCCAGATTGCCAAGTCCCCGGGCCATGTCATTGATGGCTTCGGCCAGGTCATGATGCATATTGGTTGCTTTGGCGTCCAGAAATACATCAAAATTTCCCCGGGCGATCTGGGCCAGAGCATCGGTCAGGATATCATGGATGTTTTCATGGGGCCTTTGTCCCCTCCCCATGCGCCACGAGGCTGTCAGCCCCATCACCATGGCAATAAGGGCCAACGCCGTGAGACCGGAAAACACTTGCCGCAGCAGCTCCGACGGCGGCCCTGTGACACGATAAATCTGGGCCGTGATCCCATATCCTCCCGCCAGAGCGCTGCCATAGATCAGGATCAGCATCAAAATTCCCCGGATCACAGAAGGAGGCCCCGGTCTGGGACGTTCATTCCTCATACCTGCACCTCCAGCCGATAGCCCAACCCCCGCACGGTGGTAATCTTGAAGCCGGATTTTTCGGCGGGGAACCGTTCGCGCAAACGGCCAATGTGGACATCCAGCGTTCGTTCATTGCCGTCAAAATCGTAGCCCCACACACCTTCAAGGAGCTGGTCCCGGGTAAAGGTCCGTCCGGGAAAGCCTCCCAGTTTGAACAGCAGCTCAAATTCCTTCATAGGAATATCCTCACCCACCCCGTTGAGGATGACGGAATAGCTGTTTTTGTCAAGGGTGACATAACCGATTTGAATGGTTTGGGAGGCTTCAATTCTGTAGCGCCGCATCAGCGCTTTGACCCGCAGGAGCAGTTCGTCCCCATCAAAGGGTTTCGTCAGATAATCGTCCGTCCCGGCTTCAAACCCTTTCACTTTGGCGGGCTTTTCATGTTTCGCCGTCAGCATCAGGACGGGCAGATCTTTGTAACCCTGCCGCAGTTGGCGGCAAAGCTCATAACCGTCCATATTCGGCATCATCAGATCAATCACCGCCAGGCTGGGGTTCGCTTCGCTTATTTTTTCCAGCGCCTCGCGCCCGTCCCTGGCTTCACACGTTGCAAACCCGTCGTTTTTGAGAAGGGTGCAGACCAGTTCCCGGATCGTCGGGTCATCGTCCACAATCATAATTTTGCTCATAAAACTTCACCTCGCCACTGCGTCACTTTGTATGCAGGGTACTACACCAATGTAAACGGAAGTTAAACGAATTGAAGTAATCAGCGGGACTGTTTAGCTTTGACGTATTCTTTAGCTTCCTTGCCGGTGATGTGTTCGACGTCAATAGCCATAATGTAAGCCTGGGTGCATTTGCTTATCTCCTGCTGTTTGGCTTCTTCAGACTGGTCCCCTGAATACTTTTCCACCAAAGCCTGAAAAGCCTCCAGCCGTTCATCCCCTTCGACAATTCTTGCTTTGCCGAAAGCGATCACGCTGCGGAAATAGGACGTATATTCTGCACTTACTATGGTGTCTTCATCGATTACGGCAAAAGATACCTTAGGGTTCTTCATCATGGCCTCGAATTTATGGCCGGCTTTTGCCGAATGAAAATAGATTTTATCATTGCAATAGACATAGTTGAAGGGGACGGCATAAGGGTAATCATCATCACCCAGGCAAGCCAGGACACCATTGGTGCACCTGTCCATGACGGCCACGGTATCTTCCCTTGATAATAATTGTTTGCTTCTTCTCATCTCTCTGAACATTGGTATTTCCTTCCTTCTATTCCTGAATTCCTGACCGGTACCGGTACGCACAAGTCCGCGAGCCGTAAGCCGCCTGCCTTATATACAGTCATGGACCATCTGCCCACCGGCTCGTTTTGCTGATTTACCATCTAGTATTCCATAATACCCCATTGCTTGTAAAGGATTTAAATCCAGAAGCCAGAAAAGCCCATTCACCCGAAATGAATAGGCTTTTACAGCACCTTTATTAATCAATTCCACTAAAGTTTTTCTATTTTGATCTCAACATCTCTGGGTAACGCCAACCCGCAGGCGACCTCAATCCCTTTTATGACAGCGGATGGTACGGGACAGGCAGGATGCTTGCAGTATTTCTTGCCCAGTTCATAGACCTGGGATTCCCCCAGCTTGGCAAAACATTCTTTAAATCCATCCACTTCTTTCAGTTCCTGTTCCAAAGGCTTAAGATTAGGGCAGGCTGTCTGAAATTCAATCAGGGCCTTTTGCTTATCTTCGGAACTCACCTTGATGAGCGATTTCAGACCACAGACACCCGGGTTCACTTTCACTTCCACCATATACTTCCAACTCCTTTCTCTATTTCCCCATTATATCCCCTTCCAGCCATTGCCCAAAAGGGGAACTTCCGCTTTTTCAGATCACGTTTGACAGTGTTTTTGGGCTCTAATCCCATCTCTTATAAAAACATGTCTGCCAGCGCTACCTTCAGGCCCTTAAAATATCCCGACTCCACATAGTCATGAGCCCCTTTATGAAAGGCCGCGCTGTCGGTTATCTCATTTTGGTCAAGGCTATAAATGGTTACCAGATTGTTTTTCGGATCGACCATCCAGTATTCCTTAATTCCGCATTGCTTGTAAAGTTCCAGCTTTTTCAGGATATCCTTACTTCTGGTGGAAGGTGAAAGAACTTCAACCACCAGGGTTGGCACCCCTTGATACTTGCCTTTTGGGTCCATATTATCCCTGTCGCAGATCACGATGATATCCGGCTGGACAACACAAATATTGTCTTCGGCCTTGAACAGGGTAATGTCAAAGGGTGAAGTGAGAGGAATGCATTTTTTATTCTTGAACCAGTTATAAAAGGTGCCAAATAGTTCGTGAACAGCATATTGGTGCTCGTAAGAAGGAGACGCCAGATTATAGATGACGCCGTCGATCAGCTCGAACCGCTGCTCGGAAGCCTCCACCAGTTCCAGAAATTCTTCGTAAGTCACCCTTCCCTCACGGGTTTGATATTCAGCGGCCCCTTCCGCCACCAGACTTTTCCGGGGGTCGTCACAGGACAGGATTCTGGCGATATCCTTGCCGTTTTTGGTCACAATGATCTCTTCATTGACCTCCACAAACTTTAAATACTTGCCAAAACTATTCTGGACCTCCGTCGAAGGAACTCTCATCATCAGCCCTCCATATTAGCTATTCAACTACAATTATTCATAAATTTAGCTAATATGTCAAGTTCATCTTTTTACAATTAGCTAATCAAAATTCGTCAGCTGGATTTCACTTATCTCCTGCTTCTTATTTTTCCACCTCCGCCCCTGGCAATTTTACATTGGGAATGGGAATGCACTTCCCGAAGAGCAATCCGGTATATTCCGGGGTGGTGTACTTTTGGGCGAGGGACTGCATCACTGCAGCGGCTTCTTCTCACCCTCGCCCAAGGCCTTAACCATGCTCACTACCATCAGGATCATAATAAGCATGAACGGAAAACTAAAGATAAAGGCAACTGTCTGAACTGCGGAAAGCCCGCCGGCTACGAGGAGCATGGCAGCTATAGCTCCCTCCACAACACCCCAGACGATTTTCAGCCTGGCATCCGGATTAAGATCGCCGCCGGAAGTAAACATGCCGACAACGAAGGTCGCGGACTCAGCCGAAGTGATGAAGAATATCGCCAATAAGATCATTGTCAGCAAAGCCACGGGACCGCTTAAAGGGAAATGACTGAGCATGGCAAAAATACCGCTGGAGACATCTTCGGCAACGGCGGCGCTGATTCCTCCACTGCCAAACAACTCGATGTGAAGAGCGCTGCCCCCGACGATGCTGAACCATATGGCACTTAACAAGGGGGGCGCAACAAGGATACCCAGTACAAATTCACGAATGGTTCTCCCTCTGGAAATCCGGGCAATAAAGCTTCCCACAAAGGGTGCCCAGGTGATCCACCAGGCCCAGTAAAAAACCGACCAGGAGCCAATCCAATCATAACCTGTACGTTCGGCCACTGCTCCCTGGGTATCCAGAAAAAAGCTCAGGGACACAAAATTTTGCAGATAATTACCCATCGATTCAAAAAAAGTATTCAGGATATATTTTGTCGGTCCGACGATCAGGAGGAAAAGCATCAGCAGGAAGGCAAGAACCATATTGGTATTGCTGACGAATTTAATGCCTTTATCAATTCCGCTGGCAGCCGCGATGGTAAACAAAATGGTGATGATCGCGATTATTACCAGGGCCATAGAGGTGGTGTTCGGCAGACCATAGACGTAATTCATTCCGGTGGTAAGCTGTTGGGTGCCCAGTCCGAGGGATGTGGCGACTCCGAATAGCGTTACGACAACGGCAATGACATCAATGATTTTGCCGATCGGGCCTCTGATGCCCTTCTCTCCGATTAACGGGTAAAATGTGGAGCTGATTAGGCCGGGCAGGCCTTTGCGGAATTGAAAATAAGCCAGGGACATTGCCACCACTCCATACAAAGCCCAGGGATGCAGTCCCCAGTGGAAAAACACCGTACGCATGGCAATGCTGGCTGCTTCCGGCGTTCTGTTGGCTGCGAAAGGAGAGGTGTCAAAATGCATAATCGGCTCGGCAGCGCCCCAGAACACCAGACCGACGCCCATGCCTGTAGCAAACAGCATGGCAAACCAGCTGCCCCGGCTGTACTCCGGCTCTTCATCATCCTTACCGAGCTTGATATGGCCGTATTTGCTTACGGCCAGACCAATACCAAAGGCAACAAAGGCAGCCGCCGATAACATATAGGCCCAACCCAGATTCTTAGTGAAAAAAGAAAAAATAGCATTGAGGATTTGGGAAACACCCGATGGCGTCACCAGTGTAGCGATGATAAAGGCTGACGAAACGATCAGTGAACTCCATACTATCGTTTTATCTACTTTGCTTGCACTTTTCATAAAACCCTCCATAGAATACTCCACTCTACAACAGAGCCCGGATTCATCCGGGCAATAGCATCAACCTGTCATTCAAGTTCTTGACAACAGCGTATTTATGTTTTTGATCAAAAGCTTCATCAAATTATTCGCTCGTACATATCCGGATCATATACAGCTTTTCTGTTAGGACATTGTTTAGGACATAACATACAATTCTCATAGTTCTCGTTGGGAAACCAAATCCCGGAAATAGATTTCAAGGGCAGCAGCAAGGAACTGCTTGTCAGCTCGACCCCTATCAGTTCTTTGACATCCCCGATTATGGCCAACAGTTTCCTTTGTTCCAAAATACTCCAATCCACAACCGAACCCGGATTCATCTGGGCCAGGGACTCTGTTTTATAATTCTCCTGCAAATGAACCTCCAGAGCGGCCTTGGCGGAACGCATGGCTTTTTCACTCAAGGCATTGGCCCAGAAGTTTAACACCATGTCATCAATGGAATTCGCCCATGCCGCAAGCTCCTCGCCACAGGTCACAACAGCCGGGAAAAAGTCACTCACCTCACGCAAATTAACCCTGAGCACCCGGCTGTTTAGCTCAACTCCCTCAATCACCACAGAGCTGTCCCCACTTGCTTCCAGGACAGCTTTTTTATACACCGCCTTAGGACGGGCGATGGCCGTGGCCTCTTCAACCAAGGCTTCAAACTTATCCACATAGGATGGTCTGACATGCAGCTCTTTCAACAGATCGGGCAGACTGACATTGAAAGAAACAGAGTCCAGAACAACCGGTTCCATCTTCAGCACCTCCTTGACCTGACCGGCAAGCTAATCGGCATCCAACCAATGGGGACGGCCTATAATCGCTGCCTGAACTTTCGTATAAAGGTACAAACCTTTGGCATAACTTGTACCGGCCAGATGCTCATCGGCAAAATTCACCATCACTTCGTAATCAACAACACCCGCCTTCTCTGCCGAACACGCCGCCGCTTCTTCGAATTGCCGGCGGGCATAGTCTTTGGCTTCCGTCAAATCGGCAAAAGTTCTGCGTTCCCAAGGACTATGCAGGATAAAATCGCCTTGGGCGGTGTGCCGAATCAGGGCCTCCAGGGTCTCTATTTGCCAGCCTGAAGCAGCTCCTACGGCATTCGCCACTTCAGAATGTTCGGGAATAATCAGGCGGCACTGTAACTTCTCAGCAACCTTAGGCAAATAATCCTTGACCGGCGCCCCGATGGCGATCACCGGGAAGTTCACCTGCACTGACAGATTTAAAGGTCTTTCCGGACAAGGCGCAAACAGCTCATCCAAAAAAATTTCCGCTTGAAGGCTCCCCTTGCTGTGACCGGACCCTTTTGTATAATTCAACATACTCGCCAACAAAGCCAGGCTCAGCTTTTCGGTCACCTGATGCAGTGCCAGGTCGATGAACTCCTCAGCAGACACACCCAGTCTGTGGGCCATCATCTTTATCCCCAGTCGGGCAGCGCTGACATTCCCCGGAGTATAGGACCCCCGGACATGCAGAAGATCCGTGGGGGTAACCGATGCTTTAACCAGCAGCCCAAATTCCACGAGACGTTGCAGATTTAAAAAATGCGGCTCTATACCCAGCTGTTTGGCCAGGGTTAAATGAGTATGGGGTCCGGATTTCAGGTTTTCCAGGGCTGCCGATTCCACCTCATTCAAGGTCAGGGGAGTTTTGTCTTTGAGAAAAATATAACTGTCCGCAGGCTGGGCAAAAGGCACCGTCCACACCGCCTCCAGCTGCTCCTGCAGCTCTTCAACAAGGTAAGGGTACTGCCCCGCAGCCATGGCCAAGGGCCAGACCCGCTGGGGGCCAACCAATACCTGACCTTTGTTATCGATCTTAATATAGCTGTCGCCGCCCAGTCCGTAAGTAAAGATAGCAGCGGCCCGGACCCGGGTCAGCCATCCCCCCACAGTCGCCCCGGCCGGGTTCACCTTGGGAACACCGTCTTTTAACACGGCGATATCTGTGGTTGTTCCCCCCATGTCCAGAATGATTGCCCGCTCAGCCCCTGTTAAAGCCGTCGCCCCGACAATGCTGGAAGCGGGACCGGAAAGAAGGGTCTCAATGGGCTTCGCCATGGCCCCTTCCTCTGTCATTAGGGTGCCATCCCCTTTAACGATCATCAACCTGGCCTGAATCTTAAATTCCCTTAATACTGTTTTTACCGACACCATCAATGCTTGGATGACGGGAATCAGTTTGGCATTTAAGACCGCCGTAACGGTACGCTCCTGGAAACCCAAAGACGACGTAAGCTCATGGGCACACACCACCGGGACACCTAATACTTCACCCACAAGCTCCCGTACCCGCAGTTCGTGTTCAGGGTTTCGAACGCTTAAATACCCTGAAATGGCTATGGCATCCACTTTTCCCTGCCATTGAGCGAGGGTTGCGCGGATTTCCCCGGGATTCAGATCGGCTTGGGGATTGCCGGAGATATCGTGCCCTCCCTGCAGCACTGCATAATGCTGGGTGGGGAGGGTGCCGGCAGGTTCACCTCCGATCAATAATAGCCCTGCCTCGCACCCGCGCCCTTCCACCACAGCATTGGTCGCTAATGTCGTCGATAAAGAGACAAGCCTGATTTGCTGCCAATCATGGACCTGCTTCCCGTCATGTTCCTGAAGATTAATCAGGCAATTGCGGATACCAATGACCAAATCCTGATGAGTGGTCAAGGCTTTGGCCTTGGCGATGACCTGCTGCCTGGAGTCTAAAAGCACACCATCGGTATATGTTCCGCCTGTATCGATCCCTAATAGCAAAGGAATCCCCCCTAACCAACCTCTGCTCTGCAAATCAGTCTTCGTATAAGCCCTTGCGATGAGCCGTCAGGTAATTCATACAATAGGAGTCCTGACCCAATAAAGCCAGGGATGCATAGACAACCCCCATCATCCCTTTATCGGTGGGATTGAGAATATAACCATCCATCCCCATGGTCATGGTCTGGACCACGAACAGCCTGTTTAATACTTTGCGGTTGGGCAGCCCATAGGAAACATTGCTGAGACCGCAGGTAAAATGCACCTTAGGGTATAACTGCTTAATCAGTTTGATGGACTCCAATACTTCCACACCTGCTTTTTCCACCGCACTGATCGGCTTAACCAGGGGATCAAAGTAAATATTCTCGTCGGAAACACCGGCTGCCGTAAGTTTCTGATAGAGGCTTTGGGCAACACGCACCCGATCCTCGCCGGTTTCCGGCATGCCCGTATCATCCATGCATAAGGCCACAAGTTTCGCCTTGTACTTAACCGCTGAGGGCAGGACCGCCTCAAAACGCTCCTTCTCGTCGGAAATGGAGTTGATCATGGGCTGACCGTATTTAGCAAGCCTTAAACCCGCTTCAATGGCTTTGGGATCGGGGCTGTCAATACTGAGGGGAGCCTCCACCGCTTCCTGGACCGTATTAACCAGCCATTCCATGACCTCGGCCTCGTTATTCACCATCGTTCCGCAGTTGACATCAATATAATTGGCTCCGGCTGCCAACTGCTCCCTGGCCACTTGTTTGATATACTCGGCATCCTTCTTTTCTACTGCTTCTTTAATCGCTTTTCTGCTGGTATTGATCAGTTCTCCGATAATTAGCATCTCATAACCCACTTTCTCTTCATTTTATTTTCCCGGACAGTAAGTTCAAAAGGGTTCAGGTAGTGGTATGACTACCTGAACCGTATCCCGCTGGTACTCTGCAACACTTAAAACTCGCCTTGCCTGCTCAGTTAAACCGGCGTTAAACCGCCAGTTTCTCACACAGCTCCTTGGCGGCCATGGCATCCGCCGCATAGCCGTCCGCACCGATTTGGCTGGCAAATTCCTGGGATAAAGGCGCTCCGCCCACAATAACCTTCAAGTTCTTGCGCAAACCGGCTTCCGTCAGGGCATCAATGGTATCCTTCATCGCCGTCATGGTCGTCGTCAACAAGGCGGACATGCCAATGACCTGAGGATTATATTGCTTGGCCGCTGCCACGAATTTTTCCACCGAGACATCCACACCCAAATCCACAACCTTAAAGCCGCCGCTTTCCAGAATCATGATCACCAGATTTTTGCCGATATCGTGAAGATCCCCGGCCACCGTGCCGATGAGGACCGTTCCCTTGGAAGGAATATCCGCATCCTGAATCAAAGGCTTAACCACCTCCATGCCCACGGCCATGGCTCTGGCCGCCATCATAACCTCCGGCACAAACATTTCCCCGGCTTTAAACTTAGGGGCCACGATATCCATACCGGCGATCAGTCCCTGATTGATGATGGTTAGAGGCTCTACTCCGCTATCGATAAGCTCCTTGGTGATTTGACCGGCGCTGCCAAAATCTCCCCGGAAAACGGTATCCGCTAACTTAGTTAAATCGCTCATGACTATTCCTCCTTCAAAACACATGATATTTTATATCTTTTCAGATACACTCAGCTTACCATTACACCCGGCTTACTGTTTGTCGGATTCTTCTCCCCAGGATTTCCCCGCAGTTTTGAAAAACCCGATCAAGATGATGGCCATAATGATCATCGTCGGCAAAGAACCAGCCGTTGCCGCCGTTTGCAGGGGTGTCAGTCCTCCCAGGAACATTAAGGTCAGAGAAAGACCGCCAATGATGATGGCCCAGGATAAGCGGTTCCATTTCGCCGGATCTTGCCCTTTTTCTAATTTGTTCGATGAAACCATGGCCAGGGTGTAAGCAATGCTATTGATGGAAGTAGCCGTGGAAATAAACACAAGTATCAAAATAGCTACCAGGAAAACACTGCTGAAGGGCAGGGTACTCCAGATTTCTACAGCAGCTCTGAAACCGCCTGATTCCGCAACAATTCTGCCAATGTCAACTTTGTTGTTCACGAAAGCGTCGATGCTGTAGTTACCCAGGACAGCGAAATACAAGAAAGCGCAGAGGACACCTGAGAATGTTGCGCCTAAAGTAAATTCTCTTACCGTTCTTCCTTTGGAAATCCTGGCCAGGTAAATTCCTGTGCTGAGGGCAAAAGCTAAAAACCAGGCAAAGAAGAAAATCGGCCAGTTTTGAGGAAATCCCGTTCCCAAATGGGCGTCAGTATAAAAGCTCATCCGCAAAAAATCGTTCAAGTAAACGCCAAGGGCGTCGAAGGTATTGTTAAGCATAAAAGCCGTTGGGCCTAAAATGGCGACCAAAGCCAAGATAGCATATCCTAAATAAATCCGGAAATTACTTAAACGGGCTATCCCTTTTTCCAGACCACCATAAACGGATATGGCAATAATAACTGTCCAGATTAGGATGATCACAGCATCCACTGCGAGAGTACGGGGTTGCCCGGATAATTTAGTGAAAATTTCACTGATGATCGGGGTACCTAAACCAATGGAGGTAGCAACACCGGCGATGATCCCGATCATGTAGAAGATATCGATCACTTTTCCTAAAGGACCGTGGACGCGCTCGCCTAAAAGACCCTCGCAGGCAGTACTTGGTCTGAAGACATCCTTTTTGAGAACGTAGAAAAAGTAGCCAAAAACCACACCAACAGCCACATACAAACCGTAAGCGCTTATTCCCCAATCGAAGAAGCTGAAAGCCAAAGAATACTTCCAGGCTTCCGGGGAGAGTGGCTCCGCCCCAAAAGGCGGAGCCGTGAGGAAGAAATAAAATTCCATGCTGCTCCAATATAAAATCGTTCCCGTGGTTCCGGCACTGAATAACATGCCTAACCAGGTCAGGGTACCAAATTCCGGTTTTTCATCTCCCAATCGTTTATTGGCGAATTTGCCAAAGATAAAATAGAGAATGATCCCCAGGTTGGCAAAGACGAACAGCTCGTAAGCCCATCCCAAATCCCCGGTAACGAAAGCAAACACCTTGTTGATTGTAGCGCTTCCGGCTTCAGGGTATTTAATAATATAGGCACATATTAATGAAACTAACACTAACGGGGGAAAGAATATTTTTTTATCTATTTTGATGGAACCTTGTCCCTCGTTCATAACTTCCCTCCTCGTAAATGAGAAACTGAAATTCACTGCTTTTCTTTCAGTTTCAAGTATAATCAGCCTGCTTTGTCATGCACTTAACGTCATTGCCCCATCCTTATGCTTGAAGTTCCTTGATCAGCTGTTCATTAAATCCGCAGCCAAGGACATACTCTGTTAACTTATCCTTTATATCTGCCGGCATTTCAGGCTTGCAGTAGCTTTCCAGCATTTTATGTTCTTTTTTCTGGACATTATTGAGGAGGCTTTCACCAGGATCACCGGCAACCGAGCCTCTTAAGCTGATATCAGGCAGGAAAGGCTCCTTACGGCAATGCTGCATCGTGTGCACCGAACTTAAAAACTCTCCGGCTACCCCCACCTCCTGTATCACATCCAGGGCCAGGGTTTCTTCATTGACCGCTAAGCCGGCCACATAGCGTTTGACCATCCCGATGATTTCCAGGTCAACGATAAACTTCTCATAACTCATGGCGTTGTAGCTGTCCATAATCCCGGCACTATGAATAATGACATTTGTTTTTGCCGTATAGGTGGCCAAAAATGTCAGCATACTTTCATACCCGGCCTGAACCGACAAGGCCTTGGCATCACTGATGGCACCGCCGCCCCGGCAAGGCAGACCATAGGCCTTGGCTAAACGGGCGGCATACTGATAGCACAACGCCCCTTCCGGCGAGCCGCAGGCAATACTTCCTGTTTTCATATCGGAAGTCGTGGATTGGGAACCGTAAATGACCGGGGTCCCCGGATTGATCATTTGGGCCACGGCAATGCCCGCTAATACTTCCGCATTGGTGATCGCTATGGTGGAAGCAAGAGTGACCGGTGCCGTCGTCCCCGCCATTGCACAAGCGGCGATAACGATGGGCTGTTTATATTTGTTGAACACCATCATGGTATCCAGCATATTGGTATCCAGCTGGAGGGGGGAATTTGTATTGACTATGGTCAGACATCTGGGTTTCTCCATTAAAGCTTCTTTACCGCCAAATACAATGGCGAGCAGATCCATCAGCTTCTCTGTATCTTCGGCACTGCCCGAACCCGCAACAAGTACCTTGTCCGAGTGCACTATCGCGGCATAAAGCATGGCCACAATCTGAGACTTTGCGATGTCATTAGGCTGAACCACTACTCCGCCATTGGCCTTATGATGCTCTGACTGATGAAAAAGCTTAAGGAATTTAACATAGTCACTCATTAATGCATCCCGTTTTTTTCCGTCTGCACTGCACACGAAAGGAGAACCATATCCAGGCAAAAGCTCTACATGGTCGCCGCCAACTTCAAAGTCATACTTGGAATTTCTGGCATACATCTTAAATTGACGGGGCGCCTTGCTCACCCATTCCATGAGCTGTGTGCGGGTAAAGAAAGCAGTTGACCCCTCAACTTTGATGCCCTTTTCTTTCAACATTTCCACTACTTTAGGGTGGTTGAACCGCATACCTGTTTGTTCCAGGATAATCATCGAGGCTTCGTGAATTTGTTTTAAATCACTATCCATCGTTTCAAGCGCCATCATAGAAAAATCCTCCCTTATCCTGCCAGCTTTTTATCCTGCCAGTTTTTCGCACAGTTCCTTGGCGGCCATGGCATCCGCCGCATAACCATCCGCGCCGATCTGGCTGGCAAATTCCTGGGATAAAGGCGCTCCGCCCACGATAACCTTTAAGCTCTGCCGCAGACCGGCTTCCGTCAGGGCATCAATAGTATCCTTCATCGCCGTCATGGTCGTCGTCAACAAAGCGGACATACCGATGACCTGAGGATTATATTGCTTGGCCGCTGCCACGAATTTTTCCACCGAGACATCCACACCCAAATCCACAACCTTAAAGCCACCGCTTTCCAGAATCATGATCACCAGGTTTTTGCCAATATCGTGGAGATCCCCGGCCACCGTGCCGATGAGGACCGTTCCTTTGGAAGGAATATCCGCATCCTGAATCAAGGGCTTAACCACCTCCATGCCCACGGCCATGGCTCTGGCCGCCATCATAACCTCCGGCACAAACATTTCTCCGGCTTTAAACTTAGGGGCCACGATATCCATACCGGCGATCAGCCCCTGATTGATGATGGTTAAAGGCTCTACCCCACTATCGATAAGCTCCCTGGTGATTTGCCCGGCATTGCCAAAATCCCCCCGGAAAACGGTATCCGCTAACTTCGTTAAATCGCTCATGATTATTCCTCCCGTGTATCTTTTATTGAACGTTCTTATTCGTAGGGTTGACTCAAATTCAACCTATTTCTCTTTATATTTTCTTAAGGCGGCATCAACGTCTTTGTCCAGAACCGGTTCTACATAGTCATCGATCAGCTTCTTCCAGCGGATGTTGGCTCTCTTTTCTGCCGTAAGAGCACCGTCTGCTTCCCACTGGGTGGGATTATTGCGATCGCTGAGGACCGGGCGGTAGAATTCCTTGCGGAAATGGGTGAAGGTATGGACATGGGTGAGGAATTGGCCCTGGGGACCGACCTCCTTGGTGACATCGAAGGCCAGGGTGTCTTCATTGACTACCACGCCCTGATCAATGCGGCGGACCATGCCGATGATTTCATCATCGATCATCATCTTTTCCAGGGAAACCGTGTTATAGGTGTCGATGATTCCGGCGCCATGCAGGATGAAATTGCCGCCGGCCATTTGGGCCATGCTCAAGGTCAGCATCGACTCGTAAGCCGCCTGGACATCGGCGCATTTGCTGTCGGAAAGAGCGCCGCTGATCCGGCAGGGCAGGTTATAGAATTTAGCCAACTGACCGTTGACAAGGGAGAATACCGCATCTTCCGGGGTGCCAATGGCCAGGGAGCCGTTGCTCATCTCGGCATTGGAAGAGGATGCGGAATAGATGATCGGTGTTCCTTCACTGACCAGCTGGGAGAGAACGATCCCGGCGAGAACTTCCGCATTCTGAAGGGCGACCGTGCCGGCTACTGTAACCGGAGTGGTGGCCCCGGCGATGCAGAGAGAGTTCACTAACTGAGGCTGGCGGTGTTCCGCATAGGCGATAATAGCCCCGGCCATTTTGTCATCATAGCTGAGAGGGGTTAAGGTGCAGGGAATGCCGACCACAATGGGCTTGTCTTTAATGGCCTCCAAACCGCCGAAAACGATGGATGCCATCTCAATGTTCTTTTTGGTCATCTCATAGCCCAAAACGGTGGCCATCAAGGGCTTGTCACTGTGTTTCAGGGTCTGATAAACCATCTCCAGACTGCGCATCTCCGGGTCCACGTCCTGAGGTTCGCAGGGAATATGGCTCATGATGTCGATGTTGTTCATCTTATGTTCAAGCTTGCAGAGATTAATGAAATCCTGCAGCTTAGCTAAACGCCGGCCATTGTCCATATCCATGACAAAGGGCGCTCCATAAGGACCCACATAAGCTGTGTTCTCAGTATTGATCAAAACATTCTTCTCGGGATTCCTGGCGTAAAGTGTGAAGGAAGAAGGCGCTTTCTTTCTTTCCCTTTCCACCATAGCTCTGGGGAAATAGACCTTTTGCCCATCAACCTTGGCCCCTCCTTTGGCCAAAATTTCCCGAGCCGGAGCATAACTAAAAATCACACCCACTTCCTCCAGAATCCGTAAGCTTGTCTCGTGGATTTGTTCAATTTCATTCTGGGACAGAATCTGATACCTTTGCATCGCTGCAACCTCCCTTTAATTTTTTAATGACCCACCCTAATTTTATGCAAAATTCATGCCATTTTAAAAAGTCAGAATTATACCCTTGTCTTTGGCCCTGAGCGCAGGTTTTTGACTAAAATCGTTTAGAGTTAACAACTATTGTCTAATATTGTTTAGCATTGTTTTGAATTTATGGAAAGATTGTGCATCAAAAAAAGGGTTAGTTTTTTCAACTAACCCCCGCTCATAGCCGGTAAAATGTTTTATGTAATTTTATATTTTTTAATCCTGTAGATCAGGGACTGACGATGCATCCCCAACTGCTTGGCCGTTTTGGAAACATTCCCTTGATTCTCCATTAAAGCTTTAATGATCTGCTCTTTTTCTTTCTGAACAATGGCTGAAAATACACCGGTGCTTTCCGGTTCCGGAGGTTTACTCTCCCTGTTTCTATCCACAGGCTCTTTGGGGAAGCTGCTGCCCTGGGCTCCATGGTTCGCTGCATTATCGATTGAAAACAGATACACCGGCAGGTGGTCCTTACTGATTCTAAGATCCTCATCGGTAACGAAGTTCATGGCCGATTCGATGCAATGCTTCAGCTGCCTGACATTGCCCGGCCAGGGGAATTTCAGAAAAAAACCCAATACTTCATCATCAAGGGCCAGGATATGTTTTTGGAAGCGCTCGTTAAACACGGAAATAAAATGATTGGCCAGCAGGAAAATATCACTTTTGCGCTCAGCCAAGCTGGGGATCATAATATTGACCACAGCCAGGCGGTAGAAAATATCCTCCCGGATCTGTTTGCTGCTGATCGCCTCCTGAGGGGGAGTGTTGCTGCTGCTGATAATACGCACATCGACTTTAATGCGTTCATTGCTCCCCAGATGAGCGATCTCCTTTTCTTCCAGGACGCGCAGCAGCTTTGACTGTGACACCAGGGGCATGGAATTGATTTCATCCAAAAACAAGGTACCCCCTTCAGCTTGCTCGAAAAGGCCTTTCCGCTCCAAGGCCCCGGTATAGATTCCTTTCGAGGTGCCGAAAAGGATGCTTTCCAGAAGGGTTTCGGGAATAGCGGCACAGTTAATGGCCAGGAAGGGCCCTTTGCTCCTGTCGCTGTTCTGATGAATACAGCGGGCAAAGAGCTCTTTCCCGCTGCCCGTTGCTCCGGTCAGCAGCACGGGAGAATCGCTTTTGGCAGCCCTGATGGCCATTTTCTTGCATTCCTTAAAGAGAGGATGCTCGCCGATCAGACTGTCGATGCCAAACCCTTCAGAATCACTTATGGGTGAAAACATCTCTTTCTGAAAGCGGATATTCCGCTCGATAACCTCCATAAGATGGGTCACATCTTTTTGGATGGTATAGGCGCCAAACTTTTTCCCGTCTAAAAAAATGGGACGGGCATTGCAGATTTGATAAATCTCACGGCCATTAACATCATAGCGGAAACTTATATCCTCCAAAGGCTTTTCGGAAGTTAAGGCCCTGAGCATCGGGCTTGTTTCCTCATCCAAACCATAAATCTCAGTAACAGTACGTCCGTAAAGCTCTTCGTTGGTATAACCATCCAGCCGCTCGGCAGCTTTGTTGACATAGAGCAACCGGCCATTATTATCACACAAATAGACTGAGGCATCAATCGTATTGAGTATATCGAAGAAAAATGGGTATTGAGCTATGATCTCCTTGAGCCTGGTCTTCATGCCATCACCTCATTCTGTCACGTTATGATCCAGAAGGGACTTTAGAGGTAGGTCAATAGTTCTTTCTGATGAAAATTATGGGATACTCCCCATCTTGTTCATCTTACCATGACTCTATTTTTGCTGTCCAGCCAAGGCATAAAGCGTAATAAAAGTTTGATCTTTCAACAACAGCTATTTCACTTTTGAAATATAGATGGACAGATTGACCGTAATGATAATCATTTCATACCGTTTAATTTCGGAAGCTGAACAACTCTGAAAATCAGAAGGAGGCGTATTTTCATTAGAAAATACGCCTGGTCCGCTCTCAATCTTAAACATGAATCATGTCAGGAATCAGAAGCTTCTGGAAAAAAGATCATCATCGTCGTCATCTTTTAAGGACAAATCCTGATCTGCGGCAGCTACGCAAGCTTGCTGCATGGCAGGATAGCCGATGGTTCCTTCCACGCCTACGACATGCTGCACTTCGCAGGACGCAGCTCCGGGAACACGGAATTTCCGGATATCCAGCATGGGCACAGGAGTTTCTTTGGGTTCGGGAAGCTGCGGCACATAGCTGTAAGGATAACGGTAAGCGCGGTAATAAATCGTGGCCGGATTAGCATTAAAGGGCGAGATAAACTCCCAAACCACTTCCTTCATCCGGGTCACCTCAAAGAAACGTCCCCCGCACCCTTCCGTAATCAAGGTATTGCCATTGGGGAGGCGTTGGGCCGCACTGGTTAAAGGACTGTAAAAGCGGTAATCGGAAATTCCGGGCTGTCCGTAATCCATCAATTCGCTGGCCTTGAGCTGCCACACCACTTCCATGGTGACCGGATTCAGCTCAAGGACCCGGGAACGATCGGCCATGTCTACTTTGGTTCCATCTTTTGAGACATTATTGGGGGCGCCATAGCCCGCCCAGCCTCCGTTGTCAAAGATCAGGATGTTGCCGGCACCGGGGAGACCTTGGGGGATCATATGAACATGGTGTTGCCCGATGATTTGGCCGATCTTCCTCAGTTTTTTATCCTGGGCAAAATCCGGCCCCATTTTCCAGACCACTTTGCCGGTTTCTTTGGAAATGATGGCCATAATATTGGCTTCACGGGCATCCCAGATGATGTTATCCGGATGGAACCGCTCATCCCCTTTATCATACCATTTATTGGGACCCAGGACACTGGCGGAATTAATATGCATCCAGTCCCCCATGCCGCCCCCGGCCTCATGCATGTTGGGATTGCGGTAAAGAGCTAATTTCGCTGCCGCACTGAATCCATACTCATGAAAATGATCGACGGCATGCCATTCCCAGACAATATTCCCATCCCAGTCCACTTCAATGATCACATCATCCAAAAGCTGCTTATCCGAGATTTTTTTGTGATAGCAATTTTGATGACTAAGGATTAGGGTGTTGCCACTGTTGGTCTTGCACTCCATTCCCGGAACATAATACCCTACAGGGTTTCCCTCTCTTTGATAGTCATGATGCTGACGGGCCATCCACTGGGGCTTTTCCCCTTCATCTTCAATATATTCCTTTTTAGCAAATTCCCAAACCACTTGGCCATCCCAGTCCACTTGAACCAGGTCAATTTGATCCTGATAGCCGAATTTGCCGTTCCTACGGCCACGGCTGCCCATCACATAGCCTCCGGGGAGCAATTTATTGGGAAATCCATGCAGATCCTTAAAGACGCGGACCACATTTCCATTCATATCGATTAAAACGCAGCCTAAACCGGGGGCCTGCATAATGGTATAACCATTAAAGCATTTTTCAGGATTATAGATGGTCACTCCGGTAGGATGCACAAAAGGCTGACCCATTTCAACCACACTCCTTATCCTTTAATGAAATCCAGGAATCTCCTTTTGCCTGAGCTTCTTAATTTATTCACCTAATTTATTCACCTATGAATCATTCACTTATCCTTCACTTATTAATTAAGGAAGGAATCGTTCCCTGAGTCCTTCACCTCAGGAGCAGGCTTGCGTATGGGGGAGTTGTCCGCCCGCCAGATGGCAAAACCCGTATAGCCATAGATTATGGAGAATATGGGGACAATCCAGCACATAAAGGCATAGGGGGCGTATTCATAAGCACTGACGCCGAGGACGCCCAGGATATAAAAAGCATGCACGCTCCAAGGCAGAAGAGGGCTGGCAATACAGCCGCTGTCTTCCACAGTTCGAGAAAGAACCCTCAAGTGCAATCCTCTTTCCTTAAATACAGGTGCATAGGCCCGGGCGGGAATAATCATGGCAATCGCCTGGCTTCCTGTCCCGATCAACATGATATAGCTGGCAAAAATGACCGAAACAATGAGCCGTCCAGTCGTTGTCGCCCACTTTAAGCTGGCATCAACAATAACTCCCAGCACCCCGATTTTCTCCAACACGCCGCCAAAGGAAACCGCTGAGATCAACAGCATCACTGTGCCGGTAATACTATTGATTCCCCCACGGGTAAGCAGGGAATCCAGTTGGGCCACACCGCTGCTGCCCACATAGCCCTTGATGGTTGAGTTAATAATTGCAATCATGGACTGCCCCTGGAATAAGGCGGCCACAATGGCCCCAAGCACAACCGATACCATAAGCAAGGGGACTGCCGGAACCCGGCGATAAGCCAGAAGGATCAATAACACAGGCGGCACCAAGGTCCATAGGGAAAGATTAAAGGTCGTTTCCAGTGATTGCAGGAGAATGGTGACATCCGCTCCCAAATCGCTGCCGCCGCTGTGATTGATACCCATGATGATGTAAATGACGGCGGTTACTACCGCGGCAGGTATAGTGGTCCACATCATCGAACCAATATGGCTGAATAAATTCACTTCACAAACAGAAGAAGCAATATTGGTTGAATCGGATACCGGAGACATCTTATCCCCAAAATAAGCTCCGGAAACGATGGCACCCACTACTAAGGGCAAGGGATAGCCAAGAGCCTGACCAACGCCCAGTAAGGCAATACCGACTGTTCCCATGGTGCCGAAGGAGCTTCCTGTTGCCGTTGAAGCAACAATACACAGTAAGAACGCTGTCACCAGATAACCGGACGGGGAAATAAGCTTTAGCCCCCAGTAGATAATCGTCGGAATAGTACCGGCAAGAATCCACACACCAATAAGCATACCTACAGCTATTAATATTAAAATCGCGATATGAACCCGGTAAATAGAATCAAACATCCCTTTTTGCATTTCATCCCAGGAATAGCCCCAAAGCTTACCAATCAGGCAGGCAATTGTTGTGGCAATAATAATGGGAAGAAGCGCAGGCAGCTTGGCAAAAACTACCCCCCAAAGGATAACAAGTACCGGAATGATAAAAGCTACGACAGCCAACATAAGCCCTGGTTTTTTTCTGCTACCATCATTATCCATTAACTGACCCCCATTCAATTATAATTTAACTCCATGCATGGACCCTTCTAAGGCGATTATATTATCTGAATCTTTCTAAATCTGTTGTCGGATTAACATCTTGAAAATTTATTTTATTTTTTATCCTTAAGTTTTTAAAATCTTATCCTATTCCATCGAAGAGCAATCATAGCAAAAGGGAGTACCGCCTGCCGCCTCAAAAAGCAGCCAAGGGGTACTCCCTTCATGAATTGTCCGGCTCAGGGGTGCTCAGGCTTCCATAACCTCTTTTAATTTCTCCGGATCATGGATGATGATAAGATGGGTGTGTTCTTTTAAGGCCTGGATCTCTTTCAAATGCTTCAGGGCCTGATTGACCGTCACCCGATGCATCCCCAGGGTATTGGCTATATCCTCTTGCGTAAGAGGAATGGATGAACTTCCTCTTTTATCCTCAAGGATACGTCCTTGATGGAGAAGATAAATCAATTTAGCCACACGGACAAGAGGTTTATTAAAAACGCAGTCTTCCACCTGGGTGGATAGGATATGAACCTTGCGGGAAAGGGTTTTGATAATAGATAGGGTGAGGTCAGGAAATTTAGGGATGATCTCCTGCATAATTACCTCCATGGGATAAATATATATTTCACAATCCGTGACGGCAAAAAAGTTGTAATCACAGGGTTTGCGGTTAAAAAAAGGCGTCTCGCCGAAAATAGACCCGGCTTCAATATACCAAAGAATTTTTTGACTGCCGGAAGGACTCTGGGCCACTGTTTTGATCCGTCCCTTATGCAAATAATAGATGTAGTCTATTTGATCACCGCTATGGATAATGATTTCCTTCTTTTTGAATCTTTTAAACATCCCATGTGCAGCAGGGGCAGTCCAGTTAGCGTGCGGATTTTCGCATATCCAAGGTGAACCCAGCAATTCGAAATCATTTGATCCATCATTCACAAAAATCCCTCCCCCACCTGATTCCGTTAATTGCTTTTAAAATAGCATACTTTTCAAAACCAAGCAATCACCTATTCTCTTTCCGGAATTCTGCAGAATAACGATAAAACAAGGAACCACCAGGAACACATGCCTATTTATCTAAAAATAAAAAATTCTTTAAAAGATGTTAATCTGACAACAGAATAAATAAAAGACAGCTCCTATAATCATTTTTAGAGGGGTGCCAAATCCCGTCGACAATCTTTTAAACGATAATGAAATGTTAGGAGAGATGATCATGAAAACCTATCCTGCAGAACCCTTTCGGATTAAGGTCGTTGAACCCGTTCGGTCGATGAAGCGGGCAGAGCGTGAAGAGGCCATGAAAGAAGCAGGCTACAACACTTTTTTGCTGAAGAGTGAGGATGTCTATATTGATCTGCTCACAGATTCCGGCACTACTGCCATGAGCGATAAACAATGGGCCGGTATGATGATCGGTGATGAAGCCTATGCCGGGAGCAGGAATTTCCTGCACCTGGATCGGGTGGTTAAAGAATATTATGGCTTCAAGCACCTGGTCCCTACTCATCAAGGACGGGGGGCGGAAAACCTGCTCTCCCGGCTGATGATTAAACCCGGGGATTATGTGCCCGGCAATATGTATTTTACCACCACAAGATACCATCAGGAAGCCAACGGAGCTACCTTCAGAGATATTATCATTGATGAAGCCCATGACTCAGCCAACCGGCATCCTTTCAAAGGAAATATCGATCTCAGGAAACTCCAGACCTTAATCGATGAAGTAGGCGCGGAGAAGATTCCTTACATCTGCCTTGCCGTTACTGTCAATCTGGCCGGAGGACAGCCCGTTTCTCTGGAAAACATGAAGGCGGTCCATGAGCTTGCCCACCAACACGGCATCAAGGTGTTTTTTGACGCTACCCGCTGTGTGGAGAACGCTTACTTCATCAAGAAGCGGGAAGCAGACTACCAGGACAAGACCATCAAAGAAATTCTCTTGGAGATGATGAGCTATGCCGACGGAGCCACCATGTCGGGTAAAAAAGATTGTATGGTCAATATCGGCGGTTTTCTGGCCATGAATGATGATGAATTGTTCCTCAGGGCTAAAGAACTGGTGGTGGTCTTTGAAGGAATGCCTTCTTACGGCGGCATGGCCGGCCGGGACATGGAAGCCATGGCCATCGGGATTACGGAATCGGTGGATTATGCTTATATTGAACACCGTGTGGAGCAGGTGGCCTATCTTGCCGATCAGCTTTTAGCGGCGGGGGTTCCCATTGTGGAACCGGTGGGCGGCCATGCCGTCTTCCTTGATGCCAGACGGTTTTTGCCCCACCTTGAGCAGGACCACTTCCCGGCACAGGCTCTGGCCGCCCAATTATATATAGAATCCGGGGTACGCTCTATGGAAAGAGGAATCATCTCCGCCGGACGTGATCTTAAAACAGGGGAAAACCGCCATCCTAAACTGGAGCTGGTAAGGCTGACGATTCCCCGCCGGGTTTATACTTACGCTCATATGGACATCGTGGCCAGAGCGGTTATTGAGCTTTACCAGCAAAGGGAGACCATCAAAGGGCTTAAATTTGTTTACGAACCGGAAATGCTTCGTTTCTTCACCGCCAGATTTGAACACATTTGATTAATGCTTCACCAGCTCATGAATCTGATACTCCAAGGTGGCCTGAACCGATTCTGAGTTCCCGACCACTGTGGCCTCTGAGATATATCCCTTATTATAAAGCAGAGAATAGCTGACAGCGGCAGGAAGGCTGTCCTGGGGAACACTCATGACGCAGCCCCCTGCTTTGGCGGCTAAAGCGGCAGCCAATAAAGCGTCTCCCTTAGGCTTTCCCTGAACTGCATCCTGAGGAGAAACTAAACTCGAAGCGATATAAACGGGAATTTCATGGGTGAGGAGATTCTGGAAGATGATCTGCTGGGTTCCATAGCGATCTGCTCCGCCCCAGCGCTTCACAGCGTATTGGCCGCTAAGCTGGGTTTCCACAGCGGAACTGATGATGCCGGTCCCGCCGAGCAGCACAACTTCCCCAGGCGAGATTTGCTTTAACCGGTTTTGGGTCTCTTCCGGCAGGCTGTGGGTATCCGTCAGCAAGATGGAAGCTCCTTGGGCTGCCGCAAAGGAGCTTACGGCAATAGCGTCAGGCTCTCCGTATCCGTAAGCAAGATAGACTCTATCTGATGGACCGACCAACTCCGCTATTTGCGCAGCTGTATCATAACGGTTGGCACCTGCCAAGCGCTGGGTGGTTATCCCGAAGGTTTGCAATTCGCTTTCAATTTCGGCGGAGATGGCACCCGTTCCCCCGATCATATAGACTGTTTCCGCCCCCAGATTGAGAATTTCATGAAGAACTTCATTGCTCAGGCGCTGGGAAGAGGTCATTAAAATGGGAGCATCATATTTTTTCGATAAGGGCACGGCGACCATAGCATCTGCCACCACATCGTCCCGGGTCAGAATAACGGTGGAGGCCTTTGCCCATCCGCTTTGAGCCACTTCCACCGAGAGCTGCATGTTATCGGCAGCCTGAGCGCCGATGCGGCTGCCCGGGGTGTAGGCCGGCACAACTTCCACAGTCCCCACCACATGCCCGCCATAGATAATGCTGACAGTGCCCGTCTTTTTGGGGGTGATGGTAAAAGTAAAGGTGCCGTCAAATAACGTAGTGTAGTTCGACGAGCCGGCACCGACTTCTGTCCCGTCCACAGTAAGGGATTGGCGGGCAAGGACTCTGCCATCAGGGTCAGCAATCTTTACGCTTACCTTGCTTTCCGAATGAACCACCGGCTTGCCTGTTAGGGTGATGACCGGTTCAACCACTTTAACCGTCCCGCCGGCATAATTATCATATTGATCCCACAGAAATATGGAGTAGCTGCCCAGCTTATCAAAATTAAAATTGGCTATGGAATAGCTCCCCTGACCCCCGCTTATGGAAACATAAGTCACCTCATCATCAGGATCGGTAATATAGCCGGATACCGAGCCGCTATAGGGATCGCCGTTCAAATCATACAATCGGAAATGGATGGTATCCGCAGAACCGATCACCGTTTGCGCATCCCCTGCATCCACGACTAAATAGGCCAGCACCCCTTTGTTCCAATCCACATCATCATCAGCTGCCCGGACGGTTCCGGGAATTAGGGTTACCAGCAGGACAAACAGGCATACTGCAAGAGCCAGGCTCTTTTTCTTTTTGGCCACCACTCAGATTCTCCTCTCTTCTTAGTACTCTATAACCACCTAATTCCTCATTCCTCCGCCTTGTCCTACGAAAATTTTCCCCGCCGGGCAAGGCAAGGTTAAGGTGTTACAGAGCACTGGCGCAAAATCACTCATACCGCAAGGCCTCAATCGGATTCATGGCAGCGGCCTTTTTGGCCGGAACGACGCCGAACACAATCCCGATCAGGGCGGAAAAGCCAAAGGCTATGCCCACCGAGGATAGGGATACACTTGTTGTTACACCGAAAAGCCTGCTGGCGACCAGAGAGCCTCCCCATCCCAAAAGGATACCGAGCATCCCGCCAATCAGGCTGAGCACCACCGACTCGATGAGGAACTGGAAGAGTATATCCCCTTCCCCGGCTCCGATGGCTTTGCGTATGCCAATCTCCCGGGTCCGCTCCGTAACGGATACCAGCATAATATTCATCACACCGATTCCCCCCACCAGCAGGGATATTCCGGCGATGCCCCCTAAGAGCAGGGTCATGGTCTGGGATATTTCTTCCATGGACTCCAGAACTTCGGCCTGGCTGGTAATGGTAAAATCATTTTCCTGGCCGCTTTGAATCTTATGAGCCAGCTGCAGGGCATAGGTAACCTGGTCCTGAGCCTCAGTCATCAGCTGAGCCGACTCGGCTTCAATATAGATCTGGCGCACGCTTTTGCTCCCCACCAGACGGGACTGTACGGAGGAAATAGGCGCATAGATCATATCATCATTATTAGTCATCCCGGACGAGCCCTGGCTCACCGTAACGCCAACCACTTGATAGGGAATATTGTTCAGTTTGATGTTTTTGCCGATAATATCCGTGTTGGCATCCCCGAAAAGATTTTCAACCACGGTAGGGCCAACAACCGCCACACGGGCGGATTTCGTGATATCCTCTTCGGTTATAAACCTTCCCTGGGCTATTTTGATGCTGCGGACATCGGCATATTCCGCAGTTGTCCCCATGACACTGGTGGAGGTATTGCCCGTGCCATAAACCACCTGAGCATTGGTATTCACCACCGGAGCCACCGCCTTGACCGCGGAGCCGGCAGCTCTCACCTTCGCCACATCCTCCATGGTCAAGGTGTTGGCACTCCCCGCCCCGCCCCGCACCCCGCCAAAGCTGGACTGCCCTGCAGAGACAATGAGCAGATTGGAGCCCAGCCCCTGAATATTGGCGGTTACGGATTGGGTCGCCCCATTGGCTATGGCCACCATAATAATCACGGCAAAAACGCCGATGATAATTCCCAGCATGGTCAAGGCCGAGCGGAGCTTGTTGGCATAAAGAGCCCGTAAAGATACTTTCATCAATTCCAGGAAGTTCACACCGCTCCTCCTTTCTCCCGGTCAAGGGGAGCATTAGCCACGCGGGAGTTTTCGACGGCTTCGTCTTTCTCGATCTCCCCATCCCGGAAGCGGATAATGCGTTGGGTATACTCCGCTATATCCGGCTCATGGGTAACCAGCACAATGGTATTCCCTTCCCGGTGCAGACGCTGAAAGATGGCCATCACTTCCTCGCTGGCCTTGCTGTCCAGGTTTCCGGTGGGTTCGTCGGCTAAAATAATGGCCGGCCGGCACACCAGAGACCGGGCAATCGCTACCCGCTGCTGCTGGCCTCCCGACAGCTCTTTGGGCCGGTGGTATACCCTGTCTCCCAAACCCACCGACTCTAATGCTTCCACCGCCCTTTGATGACGCTCTTTAGCATTGATCCCGGCATACAGCATGGGCAGCTCCACATTCTCCAAAGCCGTGGTGCGCGGTAAAAGATTAAATCCCTGAAAGACAAAACCGATCTTGCGGTTGCGGATTTTGGCTAATTCTTTGGCTGTGGCCTTGGCCACATCCACACCATCGAGAAGATATTCTCCTTCTGTGGGAATATCCAGACAGCCCAGGACATTCATCGTTGTGGATTTCCCTGAACCGGAGGGCCCCATGATGGATACGAACTCTCCGGCCTTGATGTGAAAGTCCACCCCCCGCAATGCGTGGACCTGAATATCCCCGGTTGTATAGATTTTCTTAATTCCTTTAAGCTGGATCACCCTTGGTCCCCCCTATCTCATGGGCCGTGCGCTTCCGCCAAATCCGCCGCCGCCGCCCATACCGGGCATCACTCCGGCGGGGGAGTTCATATTCCTGTTGGAATTGGCATTCGTGTTGGAACCGGATGAGCTTGTTCGTGTCCCTGCCACAATCCTTTGCCCTTCTGTTAAACCGCTTTTAATCTCTACATTGGTCCCATCATCCAGACCCGTCTCGACGGGAACAAACTGTGCTGTCCCCTGGGGTGCGGACCTCTCCGAATTCCTGGGTTCAGCGGCTCCTGCCTGAGCGCCTTCCCCTTGAGCCTGTTCCTTTTGAGCTTCTGCTTGTTCCCCTGGAACTTGTTCCCTTTGGGAAGGCCTTCCCTGCATCTGCCCCTCTGGGGATGGACTGCCTGAAGATGGCGGATTGGAGAGCAGGAGAACCCCTTTCTGATCTCCCTGGGTTTGTACGGCTGAACTCGGTACGATGAGGACATCTTTGGCTTCGGCTATGATAATCCCCACATTAGCATTCATTCCCGGCCGTATGGCGTCTGTTACTTCATCCATTTGCATCGTCACCTGGAAAGTGGTTACATTTTGAGTCGTTGTTCCTTTTAGGGCCACCTGGGTCACCGTTGCGCTCATATAATCCTCCGGCGCAGAATCCAGGGAGATATTGGCCTTCTGACCTGTTTTAATCTTTGTCACTTCATCCTGAGAGACATAGGATTCTACGATCAACAGCTCTCCTCCGGTGGCTAAATTGAGCACGGTGGTCGTATCGCTTAAGGTCTGCCCTTCTTTTACCGGAATTTCAATAATCACACCATCTGAAGGCGCAACCAAGGTTGCTTTGGCCAAATTCTCCTGTGCTTTCACCACGGCGGTTTCTGCCTGGGCCAGGGAAGTTCTCTCCTGAAGACGGGCTAATTTCACTTCGGCGATTTCCAGATCGGCTTTTGCTGAGTCCACAGCCTGTTCCGCTCCGCCATTATATGTATTTTGAACATTGATCAGGTCAGACTGGGCCTGAGTGAGGGCGGTTTTGGCCTGTAAGATACTCGATTCATCTCCGCTTAGTTGGCTGGCGGCCAGATTATTGCCGGCAATCAGCAGACTTTGTTCCGCAATGGCCAGCTGATTCTGCAAATAAGCCGGATCAGCGTTTTGCTCCGCTGTCCGGAGCGCTTGCCTGGCTTTAACCAGCGTCCCTTCTGCTTCCACTTTCTGTTGCTGCCAGTTCAGCTCAGCTTCTTTCAGACTGGCCATACTCTCGGTCACCTCCTGCTGCAAGGTTTCCGTATCCATCTGGGCCAGAGCCTGACCTGCTGTTACCGCATCGCCGACTTTTACATAGATTTCCCGCACCTTGCCGTTTTGTTCGAAGGCCAGGGGAACCTCTTCAGGATACATCACAGTGCCTGTAGCCGTAATCTCCTGGATAATATCACCCTTCTTAACTGTGGTTGTCATTAAAGACGTTTGTTGGGGTTTCTCCTGAAAATGCTGGTAAGCCCAGAAACCCCCTCCGCCCAATACAACAACTCCAAGGACCAGAGTAATCACCAACTTTTTTTTCATACCCTCTCTCCTCTATCCCTTGTTTCTGCCCAGACTAACTGTTTCGTTAATAGTTTCCAGATTGCTCCTCCATAATTATAACGGTCCATGCTTAAAGACTACTTAGTGTTAGCTGAAAATTAACTGAATGTATGCCGGGGGACCTGGGACGCAAAAACGCCGCCCATCCTGATGAGCAGCGTTTTGGGGTGTTATCATACGGATTGCCACACTCATTGCCTTAGTGATAAGATTAACTTAAGAACACATGGGGGCACTGAAATAACCATGAGGTGTAACAAATGATATATTTAGAACAGTTTACCTTTCCCGACGGAGACAGGGAATCCATCTTCTTCCAGGACAAGGTTAAACGAACCTGTTACGACTCCTATTATCCCTTTCAGGTCCTGCCGGGACGGGGGCTGGAAAGGCTTGATTTTGATCTCATCACCATTTTATATGGAGGAAACGGCTCGGGAAAATCGACCCTCTTAAATATCATCGCCGAAAAAACGGAAATCCCCCGGGATGCCATCTATAACAAATCCAATTTCTTCCCCGACTATGTCGCCATGTGCGAAATGCAGCTTAAAGTCTTCCTTCCTGAACACAGCCGGATCATTACCAGCGATGATGTGTTTGACTATATGCTTAACATACGCAGCTTAAATGAAGGAATTGACCGGAAACGGGAACAGCTTTTCGACGACTATCTGGAAGCGAAATATTCCCGGTTCCAATTGAAATCCCTGGCCGATTACGAGGAGCTGAAAAGAGTAAACCATGCCCGGTTTAACTCTCAGTCCCGTTTCGTCAGAAATGAATTGATGGATAATGCCCGGGAGTATTCCAACGGGGAAAATGCCTTCCGCTATTTCACGGAAAAAATAGATGAAAAGGGCCTTTATCTTCTGGATGAGCCTGAAAACAGCCTTTCCCCAAAGCGTCAGCTGGAATTAGTGCAATTTATCGAGGACTCGGCAAGGTTTTGGCAATGTCAGTTTATAATCGCCACCCATTCCCCTTTTCTCCTGGCCCTCAGGGGAGCCAAAATCTATAATCTGGATGAAACCCCCGTGGCTGTAAAGCGCTGGACGGAGCTGGAAAATGTCCGCATCTACTATGATTTTTTCAAAAAACGAGAAAGGGAGTTTTGATTGACCTTTTAGTAAATAAAGTCATGATAGTGGTTAGGCCACTGTCATGACTTTTTATCATATACGGCGAAAAGACTTTCTTGCCGTATAGATACATTGGAATCTTTTTAGAAGAATAATCTTGAATCATACACATAAATATTAGGGACAACCTTTGCCCAAGGAGGATGAAGTGAAGAAAAATCTTTATAAATACATCGTTTTGGGGATCATTTATATAGCGTTTTCCTTTATATCTTCAAGCCATATCTGCCTGGCTGCCGCCGAGATATCATCATCCCCTTCAGAGAAACAAGAAAAAATGGTCCGAGCAAGAATTATCAGCATTGATCTGCAAAAGCATCAAAACTCCGCTCAGTCTGTCGAGTTAATTACCTTAGAGGGGGCGCATAAGCAGCAAAGATTTGTTACGAGTTTTTATGCTACCGGTATTTTTTACGGAATTACTCTTAGAGAAAACGACGAGGTGTTCGTTACCCTTTTTCTTAACGGGGATGGGGCTGTGGAGAAAGTGAGTATTACAGAGATTGCCCGCGATAAGTATATGACCTACCTCTTATTGGGTTTTATTGGGCTTCTCGTATTAATCGGAGGATCCAAAGGCATTCGGGCTATTCTTTCCCTGCTTGCAACCTACTTTGCGATTATTTACGTTCTTTTTCCGCTTATTTTACAAGGCTATGATCCAACCTATATTACGATCGGTTTATGCTCGGTTATCGCAATTTTTACGTTGCTCTTAGTCGGAGGCCATAATAAGAAAACTTTTGCCGCTCTTATCGGAACCCTCTGCGGTCTCTGCGCTGCAGCCTATCTTACAATCACAATCGGCGATTTAGCACATTTTACCGGAGCCATTGATGAGGACTCCTATCTGTTGGAATATCTTCCCCAAGATTCTATATTCAGTTATCAAGGCTTGTTTTTTGCCGGAATCATTATCGGTTCTCTCGGCGCGGTCATGGATGTCAGCATGTCCATTGCTTCAGCCGTAAATGAATTGAAAGAAAAGACCTATTCGTTAAGTTCTTTCCAATTAATCAAAGCAGGTATGAATGTCGGAAAAGACACCATTGGTACCATGGCCAATACCTTGATCTTGGCTTATACAGGCGGTTCCATCTATATGCTGCTCCTTTTATCTGCCGAGAATATATCTTTGCATCAGCTTATCAACCGGGAAATCATTGCTTCGGAAATCTTAAGGTCTATGGCCGGAAGCATCGGCCTTACGATTACGGTTCCAATAACTGCGATTGTTGCCGGCCTCCTTTTTCAACGGCAACATCCCTGACCAGACTTTTCATCGTCCTGTTCTTGCCCTGGCTTTTGGCGCTGTACATGGCCTCGTCCGCTTGGGTGATCAGCTCTCTGACCGGAACCCGGCCTTCCGCCAGGCCGATGCTGAGGGATAGGGTCAAATCCCCGTAGTGCTCCGGCAAGATCAGAGCATTCACCTTCGTCCTGATTGCCTCCGCCGCCAGGTAGGCCTCATCCTTCCCGGGATTTGCAAAGATCACCACGAACTCATCCCCGCCGAACCGTATGACCTGTGCCTCGCTCCCTATGCTGCACCTGATGCATTCCGCCACGGATTTCAGGATACTGTCCCCGGCCAGGTGTCCGTAAAGATCATTGATGGATTTAAAATTGTCAATATCGATAAACAGCAAAGCCGTATTGCCCAATTCCGGACTTTCTGCCTTATCATAGTCCAGCATATACTGCTTATTGAAGAAGCCGGTCTGCGGATCGATGGAAGACCGTTTCATCAGCAGCTCTTTTTCCTGCTTCAGCTTCAGCTTGGCGGAGGTTATATCGTTGACCACCAGGAGCTTGGTTGAATCCCGATCATCCGGGTCTATGGGATGCTGAGTCATTGTGAGATATTTTTCTCCGCTTTCCACCACAATGGTTATCTCCTGCTGTTTATAATTCGTGTCAAAATCGTAGGTTTTGATCAGCTGCGTTATCTTATCCCCCGGCTCAATGGCCTTATTCTCCAGAATTTCTTTGGCCAGGTTGTTGATGCTGACGATGGTTAAATGCCGGTTGATGATGAGGATGCCTTCGCCGGAATTTAAAAACAACCTTCTGTACACATAGTCGGACTGTATATTCAGGAATTTGAACTTGATGATGGAGCGGAAAATATAAACAATAAAAATAAGAATGGCAAAATACATGAGAGAAAGATTGCTCTCCAGCCCAAAGTAAGCAGGCAGGATGTATTCGGAAACTATGCTGATCAGACAGGCCAGTCCGGTCCCGCTCAAAACGAATCGCAATTGGGTTCTTAATTTGCCGTCCTGCGTCATTTTATAGTGCCGCACAATAAGAATCAGGGCGAACACAGCCGGCAGACTGAACAAGGCGGACATGACCGGCGCGACGACCGGGTCGGTCAGCCGCCAGAAGGTCGGATCCGCATAATCGATGGGAAACAGGTACCTGGCCAGAATGGTCAGGGTGTTGATGGTCACCGACATATAAAATAACCCGTCCAGCTTCCTGCCGATAAACCGGTAGATAAACAGCAAAAAAGCAACCGCCATGTTGAGCATGCTGTAAAAATAGATCGTTTTCAGCACCAGCCCCAGGGTGGAAATATCGTCGCCGGCGATGCTTATGCTCAGAACCATCCAGAGGATAACCACGGTTAAGAAGCCCAAAAAGGACTCATTGACTTTATCCTTGCTTTTATTCAGATACACAAAAGTCCAAATAAATATCATAATCCCATAAACGATGGAAAAGGTAATATACTGCACGTTGCGCCCCACTTCTTTCCGCCAGGTGTCCGGGGTATTTCAGCCCAAACGGCCTTATACCTAATTATATGGATTTTGGCGGGCAAATCCAGAGAAAAAAGTACGGCGGCGGGGTCCCCTTTGCGGCGGAAGGCAGGATGTTTGCGGCACCGGTGTATATGAAGCCGGAGTAAGGGCTGTTCCCTGCGGTTTCCACCGTTAAAATCCGGCAGTTTGCAAAATTACGAAGCCTGCTTCCTGATTTTTAAAAAGGGCGGATTTTCAACATGGTTTCCGACAGATCCTCCACGATGTCCTGCCAGTGGCTGACCGGCTCCTCCCGCACTCTCTCTTCCAGCCCGGTCAGCCGCTCCTCCCAATCGGCTTTGACCTGCCGGACCGCTTCCGCCACCCGGCCCCCATGGTTATGCTGTTCCAGGATCTCCTGTGCGATGACCCGGCTGATTCCGGCCTCCAGGCTTTGTTCCAGATTCTCCCGCAGGACGGATTCGGGCGGTATCACCTTTCCTTTGTCGTAACGCTGCAGCTTTTCCTCCAGCCAGGCCAGAAACTGGGGGGTGCTCATGGCATTCAGTTCCACCCTGTTCCCCTGCAGCCAGCTCTCCCACTGAGGCTCAATATAGCTGGCCACCCCTCTTCTGCGTCCTGATTTTTCCACCTTTTCCACTTCCAGTTCCATAGCCACAGCTTCTTCGGGCTCCAGCCCCAGATTGATGATCTTTACCTTTCTGCCGGGCCGGGCTCCCGTTTCGTTTTGCAGAGTTTCATAGATAGTGGTGCCATAGGCGTCCGCGTCATGAATGCAGAAAAAGATGATCTCCTCTTCGGCATGTTCCCCCAGAGCATCCAGCAGGTCCCGGACCGCCCGGCTGGCATACCCTTTGCTGGTGAGCAGGGCCATATCGTATTTTTCCGGGATTTTTCTTTCCTTGAGCACATTGAAGAAACCCTCTTTTTCGATATAGAGAACTTTGTTGAACGTCCAGAGGGGCTTGCGGTAATTCTCCACCGCAATAGTACCGATGGAGATATCCTCGCCGCGATGGGGATGATAGAGGGTTCCCCGCTCATCCCGGTACATGAGGGGGATGTCGCCGTGCCGTGCCTCATAGCCCCCCACCAGGTCCCGGCAGAAATAGTTGTAATCCGGCTCTCTGCCGGTCTCCCGGATTACATAGGGCCTTACGGCATAATAAAGCTGGCGCAGGCTGAAGCGGTACTCGCCGTTGCCGCTGGCTTTGGCAATGGCCCGCTCCAGGCAATCCGCCACGATCTCCTTATGGGATCTCTTTTTGCCCACAGGCAGCTCCGTCAGGACTTTCCCGGCCCGGCGGACGGCCCGGGCGGCTGTCTCCCTGATGACATCCTCCACGACGGAAAGATCCGGCTCCTTCCCATCCGTCACCAGCGGCATATAGGGGGTTATGATATTGACGAGAAGCCGGACAGGTTTGCTCCGAAAAGAGAGGTACAGCCCGCAGCCCAACAGTCCCAGTTCATGCTTCTCCCGATCGTAGAGACTGACTTCGCCCGTGATGGGGGATTTGTTGAGCAAGACCGTTATGTCGGGGCTGGAAGAGGCTTCGGCGTAGACTTCGACCGCAAAGGGGATTTCCGCTCTATGTTCCCCCTTGGCACTCTCCACATAAAAGACGCCCTCCCCTTTGCTGTAGCTGCACCATTCCTCCCGCTCCCCGATCCGTCCCAGTCTCGCCGGCCTGACATTTTTGACCGCTGTTCTCATTTCCCCCAGCAAACCTTCCGTCTCGGCAAAGGTCAGGTCCCCGGCGGGAGTTTTGGGATAGAGGGCAGCGATTTTCCCTCCTTTGCCCCCGGTGCAGCCGTCAAATTGCTGGATAAGCTCCCGGACGGTGCCGCCGAAGGCCTGGAACAACTCGAAGAAATTCTCGCTGGTGTACCACCAGGGGGAGGTCTTTCCCCGGTAGCTCTCCCCACCGGCATAGCGAACCGCCGTCTGCGCCCAGCTTGAGTTGATGGGCAGTCTGCCCAGCTGGAAGCTGATCATGGTCCCCATTTCCTGAGCATCGCCCAGGCTCTCGGGCCGGGCCGTCCCGTCGGGCTGAAAATGAATCCGGTAACGCCTGCCCCTTGTGGAAACATACAACTCTCCCCCTGAGGCGGCCACCGCTCCGGCCACCACCCGCAGGCCGTTCCCCAGCGCTCCCCGGGTGGGCAGCCTCAGGTATTTAGAGGATCTTAAGGGCCTGTTGATGGAAAAGAGTGCGGGATCCAGCCCAGGTCCCTGATCCCTGACATAAAAAAAACCGTCTTCAAAACCGATCTCACAATGACCGCACACATCCAGGGCATTATCCGCCAGTTCCTTGCAGACCAGCATGGACAATTTGCTTTTGGGTACTCCCGCCTTTTGGGTCAGTGTCTCCATATTCCGGAACAGTTTCCAGTCTTCACGCTCGAAAAGCATATCCTGCACTCATCTCCCTGCATAGATAAGGATGTCGGCAATTTATGGAATATGATATGCTTCTACCCCCGCAAAGGGGAACCCCTGCAGCACGAAAAGACGCCCGCCTTCCCTGGGCAGGAAAAGCCGGGCGTCCTGAGTACAACGGTTCCCATCAACAAGATGAGGCGATTAATACAGTGAAACTACCACATATAATGCGGTAGTTTAAAAAGCAGCCTAAAATCTTTCGGGTTTAACGGACAGCTCTTTCCCATAAAAAGTGGCGGGCTATGTGTCGCACAGCTCCTTTAAAAACGGTGGCACATGGGTGTTGAAGATGTGCACCACGGTCTCCACCGGCACAATCATGCCGTCTCTTCCCCACTTTGTAGTGAGGGAGGCCAGCGCCCGGATGGTATAGTCAAGTTCAAGCAGCTCCGTTTCCGTCCAGTGGTGATGTTTGCGGACCGCAACATTGCGCTTCACCGCGGAATATCCTCCCCTGTAGCCGTATTCCAGGATCGAATTGTTGTCGTTTTCCCAGTAGATTTTGCTGAAAAGAATCTTATGCTGCAGAATGTTCTCAAACATAATACGATGACCCTCGTCCCAAGTAAGGCCGTCACCGATCTTATAAAGGGAATGTTCCATCATGTCGTCCCATATCCACTGCGGAACAGAATAGATATCACAGAAATAGGAATAAAAGGTTGATCTCGGTATGCCGCTCAAGCGGCAAACATCCATTACCTTAATCTCCGAAAGGCTCCTTGTCTGAAGCAATCTTTCCAGAGTTTTTTCCAGAGTACTGCAGAGCTTCATCTGTCCTTCCCGCTGCCTTACCCCACTAAGATTCACCTCCAGTTGTGGACGCTTCTATCCTACAGAGGCATCCGGACATTTAATTTTATGTACATTTTATCACAAATCTTTGAAAATGTGAATCATTTATAGCATCCCAGCAAACCTGGCTTGGCCTTCTTTGGACAGTTTTCAGTATCTGTCCAGAGCCAATAACTTTATAGACAAAATAGCGGAACTGTACGATGAAATTTCCGGCAATGATTTGTAAAATGAAATCGCGCAATTATATTATCAATCGTTGGGAGGAGAAAAAACAATGAGCACCACTATCTCACGCAGGGACTTTTTTAAGACTGCCGCTTTAGGGGCAGCCGGCATCGGCCTCATGGGACTGACAGGCTGCGACACATCCGTAGTAAATGAGACTCCCGGGGCGGACCCCACATCACCGGAAGGCTCCGCCGCGCTTCCCGACCCTTTCACCCTTGAAGAGTTTAAGGATTCACTGGTACAGCTTGACCCTATTGCCAGTTTTGTTGGCGAGGTTACAGTAGACATCGTCGTTGTCGGCGCCGGTGCGGCCGGTGTACCGGCGGCAGTCACCGCCGCTGAGGAGGGCAATTCCGTCGCCGTGCTGCAAAAGCAGAGCACGGTCGTCTCTCAAGGCAACTGCGGTTCCGGTCTTATTATCGACAAAAGTGACACCGAGGGGCTCCTTCGTTATGTCCAGCAGACCAACAGTCTGAACAGCTGGCGCTCCGACCCTGAGCTTCTTAAAGCCTACGTTATGCATTCCGGCGAGGCCGTGCAATGGGTATACGACCGCGCCCGCCTGACCGGCACTTCCGCCGGCAAGCCCAATGACAAAGGACTCTTCGCTTACCTGGACACCAGCCAGGATTTCACCGGAGAATGGACCGACCATCGTTACAGCAAGTTCGACTACGGTACGGCTAAAGCCCATATGTATGCGCCCTGGATGGGACCGAAACCCAATAATATCGGCACGTACCTGAGCTACGTGCTGGACGAGGCCGCCCAGCAATATTCCGACCGCATGAAGATTTATTACAGCACTCCGGGGGTTCAGCTTATTGTGGATGCCGGCCGGGTGAAGGGCGTCGTTGGCAAGCTTGCCGACGGGACTTATGTGAAGTTTAATGCTAATAAAGCCGTTATCCTCGCCACCGGTGACTATCAAAACAACTCTGCCATGGTGAAGCACTGGTGCCCGGATGTAGAGAACTTCGACAAGAAACAGTTCCAGAAGACGGGCGACGGCCACCTCATGGCGGTCACCGCCGGGGCTGTCATGGAAAAACTCGGGCATACCAAAATGCTCCACGACTTTGATGCCGGCCTCATGTATGAGGAGCCCTTCCTTTCCGTCAACATGAAAGGCAAGCGCTTCTGCAATGAGTTCATCGGTTTTGTCTACATGAACGACATGATGCTCCATCAGGATATGTACAAGGGCGGCAAGAACTACGACGTTCCGGAGAAGGGTTCTCTCGGGTGGTATTGCCAAATCTACGACAGCGACTACATGAGCCATGAAGCTTTCGAATCCTTAGTCCCCCCTGCCGTCATGGAAAAATACATGCCGGGAATTACCGATGAACACTATGCCGCCTCTCATAATGGCGCAGCCCGCACAGGCGTCTTCCCCCACCTGATCGACACCTGGCGTGCCGACAGCCTCGACGAGCTGGCCGACAAGCTCGGCATTGAGGATAAGCAAGCGTTCCTGGCCACTATCGAGCGCTACAACACGTTGTGCTCAAAGGGTGCGGATGAAGACTTCGGCAAGGATAAAAAGTGGATGAATGCTATTAAAAAACCTCCTTTTTATGGAATCCGGCGCCATCTGCGCGTCTCGGCCCTCTGCTCCGGTGTCTATATAAACGCCAACGGACAAACTCTCGATGAAAACAAGACACCTATCGAAGGACTTTATTGTGCCGGCAACCTGGGCGGACAGTTCTACGGCGCGGCGGATTATCCCTTCCATGCTACAGGCCTCTCCATCGGGCGCTGCTTCACCTTTGGCCGTCTGGCCGCTAAGCACGCCGCCTCCCTTTCCGGCGGCAGTGGCAAGATCGCCGAGTCCGGCACCACCACCGTTGCCGCAAGCTCTGTCGGTTCTTCCGGCAATTGGAAGGACGGCACCTATCAGGGCAAGGGCTCCGGGGTCTTCGGAGACGATATTAAGGTGAGCGTCACCATCGCCGGCGGCAAGATCACCGCCATCACCGTAGACGAGCAGAAAGAAACCGAAACCATCGGCGGCGTGGCATTGCCCACGTATATCGAAGCGGTGATCGCCAACCAGTCCACCGGGATTGACGCGGTCTCCGGCGCTACTATGACACTAAAAGGTTTCACTGACGCAGTAAACGATGCCCTGGCCAAAGCATCTGCCTAATGACGTAAAAGCAAACCATTTCTTAAGATACAAAGACTGCCGCCTAAGCCTTAATAGGGCCTTGGCGGCAGTCTTTTTGTCAACTTATCTGATAAACTCCTGATCCACCACATCATACAGTCCCCGGGTGGTGATGCGGATCTCCGGGATCACCGGGAGGGCAATAAAGGACAGGGCGATAAAAGGATGGGTATGGGCCGGCACCCCCATCTCATGGGCATAGCCGATCATTTGATTCAGAGTATTCTCTACAGCCTGGTATCCGGCATCGCTGATTAAACCCATGATAGGCAGGGGCAGGGTGGCCAGCACCCTTTGCCCACGGATCATGGTATAGCCTCCCTGGACTCTCTGCAATTCCTGCAGGGCGAGCAGGATACTTTCATCGTTGTCACCAATGGCCACCACATTATGCGAATCGTGGGAAACGCTGGTGGCGATTGCTCCCTGCCGCAGATTAAAGCCAAGCACGGGAGCCACGGCGAAATGTCCCGTCCCTTTGTGGCGCTCCACCACAACCACCTTGTTGTATTGGGCATTGGGAACAAAGCAGCCATCCTGGGCGGGCAGAACATCCCGCACATGCTTCGTAGTGATTTGACCTTCGATCATTTGAATCAGGGAGGACGGGGAGTCAGGAACGGCTAATTTCAGATCATCGGCACTGAGGTTGGGAAGGTGGACGGTCCGGCGCAGCTGCTCCGGACAGGGCTTAATTTCAATCTTCTTTTCCCGATCCACCTTTTTCCCTTTGTGGTAGACGGCATGAACCGCTACCTCTTCCAGGCTGTCCAGGATGACGAAATCCGCCTGATATCCCGGGGCAACTGCCCCCAGTTTCGTCAGGTTGTAGCATCTGGCCGTATTGATGGTGGCCATTTTGATGGCTTTAAGAGGCGGAATGCCCAAGGCGATGCTCTTCTTGATGTTATAGCTGATATGCCCTTCCCTCTGGATATCGTTGATATGTTTGTCATCGGTACAGAAGGAAAAGTTCCCTGTATCCATGCTATTGTCCCGAATCCCCCGGACAATAGCCTCCAGGTTTCTGGCACCGGAGCCCTCACGGATCAGGACCTGCATACCGTTGCGTACTTCCTCCAGAGCATAGGCATAGTCGATGCATTCGTGGTCCGTTTTGATACCGGCCAGGGCATAGGCCGCCAGCTGTTTGTCCTGGAGATAGGGGGCGTGCCCGTCTTTGATGCGCTCCCGGAAAAGGCGGAGTTTTTTCACCATGCCTTCTTCTGCTTCGATAACGGACACATAATCCATCACCTCACCCAAGCCCAGAACACGAGGGTTAGCCAAATAGGGTTCCATCTTTTCCGCTGAGAAAACACCACCGTTTTCTTCAAAAGGCACCGCCGGAACACAGGAGGGCAGCATCAGAAAGACATTAGCCGCCAAACCTTCGGTCTGCTCCAGCATATAATCCAGGCCCTCTTCACCGGCCACGTTAACTACTTCATGGGGATCAATGATAAACGTAGTGGTTCCCCATTGGAGGGCGGAGTGAATGAGCTCCGGCGGTGCAACCAGGGTGCTCTCCAAATGGAGGTGGGCGTCGATGAAGCCCGGGCAGAGATACTTCCCGCTCAGATCCACTTCTTCCCGGCCCTGGTACTGCCCCACACCCACAATCACTCCGTCTTCAACGGCAACATCCCTGACCAGAATTTCCTCTGAGAACACATTGATGACCTGGGCGTTCTTCAGCACAAGCTGTGCCTTCTCCCGCCCCAGGGACTTTGGCGCCAGCTTTTTTAAATTCCTATCGTTCATAGACCATACCTCCCCATCTATCTTCCTGTTCCTTTATTTTCTGATTCTGTATCCATCCCATCAACTACTTAAAAGGCAATAAAAAAGATTATAAAACATTTCAAATAGAACACAGCCGGCAATTGAAAAACTGCCGGTCATTCCGTTCGAAATTTTTATAATCAACTATTTACGGTAGTTGGTAGAGACGTTCAACCCATTATGAACTTATATAAAAATTTTATTATTCAGTTCAGTTCGATTTTTTCCCGGACTTTTCTCTGGTTATGATCACGCTTGCCGCTAATTTTGTTCTATATTATAAGCAGTGAAAAGGTAAATGTCAAGGAAAGAAAGTCCATGTTATAATGAATGACAAGATACCTGAAGAATGATAGAAATCAGGAGGATGGATCATGAGCATTACCGTCAGAGAATTTACACCTGAAGATATTCCCGCCATGCTGCCCATTTGGAACGAGGTGGTAGCTACCGGGATTGCGTTTCCCCAGATGGAACCCCTGGATGAAAAAACCGGCCTGGAGTTCTTCGGCGGCCAATCCTTTACCGGGGTGGCCATCGAAGAAGCTACAGGCAACATGGTGGGATTGTATATCCTCCATCCCAACAATGTGGGCCGCTGCGGACATATCTGCAATGCCAGCTATGCCGTTAAGAGTGAAGAACGGGGAAAACGCATCGGTGAAATTTTGGTTAAGCACTGCCTTGCCAAAGCGAAAGAAATCGGGTTTCAGATCCTGCAGTTCAACGCCGTCGTCAGTACAAATACGGCAGCCCTGCAACTCTACGCCAAGCTGGGTTTCGTTCAGCTTGGGGTCATTCCCGGAGGCTTTCTTATGAAAGACGGAAGCTATGAGGACATTATTCCTCATTATTATCTGCTGTGATATATGCTGTGAGAAAATATAGTCCTCACTGAACCACGAATCCATTTCTGAATTGCCTAGTTCAGCTCAGCCCGATGCCTGAGCAAGATTTTTCCTGGCAATCGCCATCATCAGCTTAATGCGGTTAAATTGGTTGACATCGCTGGCACCGGGATCGTAATCGATGGGAACGATATTGGCCAGTGGGTTGGACCTGCGCAGCGCTCCGATCATGCCTTTGCCTGTAACATGGTTGGGCAGGCAGGCAAAGGGCTGTAGGCAGACAATATTGGGAACGCCGCTGTCCACAAGCTCCACCATCTCCCCGGTCAGCAGCCAGCCCTCACCGCATTGATTGCCCAGGGAGACCAAGGTTTCGGCCTTCCTGGCGATTTCTTCGATGGGCAGGGGCTGCCGGAAGCGGCGGCTGTTTTGGAGTGCTGCTCTGGCCGGTTTTCTCAGCCATTCGATGAGGCGGATTCCGAGCCTGCCCAGATGCATGCCTTGCTTCGTACCGGTGAGGAATTCATAATTGAAGCCCTTGCTGTACATATCGGCGAGGAAAAAATCCATAAGATCCAGCACCACGGCTTCGCCGCCTTCTGCTTCAATAATGTCCACAAGCTGATTGTTGGCGTTGGGATGGTATTTGACCAGTATTTCACCCACCACGCCGACTTTGGGCTTTATCTCATGGTTCACTTCGATCCGATCAAAATCAGCGATCATCTCCTTCACCAAGCGGCGATAACCACCCACACCCAGGCGGGGCATCGCCCCGACCATGCGCCGGGTCCAGCGGGCCGCCAGATCGTCTGCCGCCCCTTTGTCCCGCTCATAGGGCCTGGTCGCATAGAGAACGCGCATCAGGACATCGCCCAGCAAAACGCCCAGCACCAGTTTTACCAGCAGCCCCGATGAGATTCTGAAACCGGAGTTGGTTTCGAGGCCGGCATGACTGAAGGAGATCACCGGCACCTGTTCCATGCCCAGATTCTGAAGAGCCTTGCGCAGCATGCCGATATAATTGCTGGCCCTGCACCCCCCTCCCGTCTGGGACATAAAGATGGCGGTCTTATCCAGGTTGCATTCCCCTGATTTCAAATAGGAAATCACCTGGCCCAGGGTCATGATCGTCGGATAGCAGGCATCATTATTGATGTATTTCAGCCCCTCATCCACCGCGTGACTATCTGCCTCCGGAAGCAGCTTGGCATTATAGCCAAAGGAATTAATGGCGGCCTCCACCAGATTGAAATGGATGGGGGACATCTGGGGCAGGAGAATGGTATAGCGTCCCTTCATTTCCTTCGTAAAATACCGGCGTTCAAAGGTGTAGGGTTTATCCACCGGATGCACACCACCCCGCCGGCGCTCCTCTGCCGCAGCCTTCAGGGATCTGATCCTGATCCTGGCCGCGCCCAGATTGGCCCCCTCATCGATCTTCAGCAGGGTATAGAGCTTATTTTTGCAGCTGAGGATCTCCTCAACCTGGTCTGTGGTCACCGCATCCAGACCGCAGCCGAAGGAATTCAGCTGGACCAGCTCGATATCCTCGTGTCGGCCAACGAATTCCGCCGCCTTATATAAACGGCTGTGATACATCCATTGATCCAACACCCGCAGCGGCCCGGACAGCGTCACACCGCCCGCCACGCTGTCCTCGGTCAGCACCGCCATCCCCAGGGAGGTGATCAGGGTATCCATACCATGGTTGATCTCAGGGTCCAGATGATAAGGCCTTCCGGCCAGCACTACGGCTTGCAACCCCTCTCTTTTGATGACGGCCAGAGCCTTTCGGCCCATCTCAGCAATATCTTTTTTAAACCGCTCATCTTCTCTCCGGGCAGCCCGGAGAGCTGCTCCGACCTCCTCCGGCTGCACACCATAGCCGGCCAGTTCATCAGCCAGTCTCCGGGCCAGTTTTTCGTCCGCGTCATAGGGCAGAAATGGATGCAGAAAAGTGATCCCCTTCTCCGCAAAATGGGGTTGCATGTTACCGCCGATGACTTCGGGATAGGTGGCGACGATGGGGCAATTATAATGATTGTTGGCCCCAGGATCTTCTCTTCTCTCATAGTTGATGGCGGGGTAGAAGATCACCGGGACGCCCTTGTCGGCCAGCCACTTGATGTGCCCATGCACAAGCTTGGCAGGATAGCAGGCCGTATCCGAGGTAATGGTATCCATCCCCAACTCATAGAGGGTCTTTGAGGAGGCTGGGGAGAGCAGGACAGAATAGCCCAGTTCCGTAAAGAAAGTGAACCAGAAGGGATAATTCTCATACATGTTGAGCACTCTGGGGATACCGATGACTCCTCGGGGTGCGACCTCCCGGGGTAGGGGCTGGTAAGCGAAGAGCCTTGCGTATTTCCGGGCATAGAGATTGGGCACCTGGGGCCCCTGTTTTACCCCGCCGCTCCCCTTCTCGCACCGGTTCCCGGTGACGAACTTTTGCCCATTGGCAAAGCTGTTGATGGTGAGCAGGCAGTTATTCTGACATCCCCTGCACCGGGAGTTGGAACTGCCGGCTTGAAACTCTGCCAGCATTTGTTCTGAGAGCAGGCCGGACCCGGACTCCGGCGCAGCTTTTTCGAGAGCGATGAGAGCGGCCCCGAAGGCGCCCATAAGCCCCGCGATATCCGGCCGTATCACCTGACGCCCTAAGACACTCTCGATACTCCGCAGCACGGCATTATTCAGGAAAGTGCCTCCCTGCACCACAACCTTTCCCCCCGCATCCCGGGGATCTCTCAGCTTGATGACTTTGTAAAGGGCATTCTTGATCACCGAATAGGAAAGCCCTGCGCTTATATCGCCAAGAGTCGCCCCTTCCTTTTGGGATTGCTTGACTTTGGAATTCATAAAGACAGTGCAGCGGGTGCCGAGATCCACCGGAGACCGTGCTAAAAGGCCCTCCTCAGCAAACTTCTCCACACTCATATTCACTGACTTGGCATAAGTCTCAATGAAAGAGCCACAGCCTGACGAGCAGGCCTCGTTAAGGATAATATGATGGATGGCCCCATCCTTCACCCTTATGCACTTCATATCCTGTCCGCCAATATCCAGAATGAACTCCACGCTGGGTAAAAACTCCTCGGCAGCTTTGTAATGAGCTATGGTCTCAATCTCGCCGTAATCCACACTGAAACCGGCTTGAATAAGCCCTTCACCGTAGCCTGTAACCACCGAATTGGCAATATAGGCCCCTCTGGGGAGGCTGGCGAAAAGTTCCTTGAGCATCATTCTTACCGTACCCACCGGATTGCCTTCGTTGCCTTTGTAGAAGGTATACAGCAGTTTCTTATCCTTGTCGATAAGGGCCCCTTTGGTGGTGGTGGATCCTGCGTCGATGCCGAGATATACAGGACCGTGAGCCTGGGCTATATCCCCTCTCACCGCTGCGTGCCGTCTGTGACGTCTCTCAAACTCCGCCAGTTCCTCCCCACTGGCAAACAAGGGAGGGAGGTGTCTGCTTTGCGTGGATACCGAAGCTCCGGCAGCGGCAATCCTGTCCAGTATCTCCGCAACCCCTATTCTATTCTGGCCTTCGGACAACAGCGCCGCGCCTATGGCGACAAAATACTGAGAATGCTCAGGGAAAATAACCTCCTCTTCCTTCAGTCCGAGGGTCTCTGTGAACCGCCCTCTCAGTTCAGACAAAAAAGACAGAGGGCCGCCGAGAAATGCCACGTTGCCGCGGATGACCCGGCCGCAGGCCAGACCGCTGATCGTTTGGTTGACAACGGCCTGAAAGATCGACGCCGCCAGATCGCTCACGGGCACCCCCTCATTGATCAGGGGCTGAATATCGGTCTTGGCAAAAACGCCGCAGCGGGCTGCGATGGGATAGATCACCGTGTGTTCCTTGGCGAATCGGTTGAGACCGGCCGCATCCGTATTGAGAAGAACAGCCATCTGATCGATGAAGGCTCCCGTCCCCCCCGCACAGGTTCCGTTCATGCGCTGCTCCACCGCGTCCTTGTAGAAGGTGATCTTGGCATCCTCACCACCCAGCTCAATGGCCACGTCGGTTTTCGGGATGAAAACCTCCACTGCTTTTGAGCAGGCGATCACTTCCTGCTCAAAAGGCAGATCAATAAGCCGGGAGAGCAATAACCCCCCTGAGCCTGTGATGCATGCCGTGACCTGCAGTCCCGGAAAATCCCCTTCAAGATCGGCGATAAGCTCGCCGACTTTAGCAAATACGCTGGACATATGACGCTCATAGCGGGAAAAAATCAGCTCCCCCCTGGGGTTGAGGAGGGCGATCTTAACCGTGGTGGACCCTATATCGATGCCAAGTTTCAAGCCTTCGTTTTTATCTTCTTGACCAATTATGGTATTCATAAGGAATCATAACACCTCGCTTTACAGAAGCCCATTGTAACCAACAGCACGTTATAATCAACATGTGTTGCTTATTTTATATATGTATATTACAATAGAACTGCCGTAAAGCTCAATAATCAATAAAGAGAGGTTTGTTTTATAATCAACAGATTAGCATTTCTGTTGATAAAAACAGAAAAATAATATGAATAAACATGATGATTTACGGGTTATCAAAACCAGAAAACTGATTAAGGAGGCTTTCTACGAAGCCGTCCATGAAAAAGGCTTCGATAAGATCACGGTCAGCGATATTGCCGGCAAGGCCATGATCAACCGGTCTACCTTTTATCTGCACTACAAAGATAAGTTTGATCTGTTGAGAAGTCTGGAAGATGAAGTGCTGGAGGATATTGAAGAGATTTCTTTATCCGTTACGAGAGAATCTATTCAGGCCAGCCGCCTTACCGGAGCACCTTTTCCCCACATTGTTAAGCTGCTTACCTATGTCCAGGAGAACTCCGAATTCTTCCAATTAACGGTGCGTGATAATACCTATCTGTCTTTTTACAATAAGATGGGGGATCTGATCAGTAAAAGAACCTTTGAGGTTATCTTTCCTCAACTGACATTGGATGGGTTATTTTCTAAATATCTCAAACATATTGTCGTAGCCATTTTCAGCAGCATTATCAACCAATGGATTAAAAACGGCATGCAGGAAACAAAGGAAGACATCGCCTCTCTGATAACCAAAATAGCTCTGTCGTTTTTAGCCATCAACTGACCTATAGACAGCAAAAAGGAGCCTGCCCTTGGGGTAAGCTCCTTAACTCTCACTTTTTTATTGATTCACATTATACCTTATGGTGTTCTCCACTCATCAGCGGTATTATGAAAATCCCCTATATAAACTGAAAAGAACTATATTCTTGCGCTGAGAATCTCCGCAATATCGGCTATTCCCATTTTCTGTTCAGCCTCTTGCCGCCCGCTCTCCCGTTCAAAGGTTATCCTGCAGTACGGGCAGGCTGTGGCGATTAAATCCGCCCCCGTATCCAGCGCTTCCTGCCAACGATGTTGACCGATCACATTTTCCTTGTCCTTTTGCACCCAGAAGCGTCCCCCTCCCCCTCCACAGCAGAAAGAATCCTCTTTATGCCGGGGCATCTCGATCAGGCGGATACCGGGAAGTGCCCGGAGGAGCTCCCGCTGTTCCTCATAGAAGCCGTTATAGCGTCCCAGATAGCACGGGTCATGATAAGCAACCACAAGCCCCGGCCCCTGGGACGGTTTTATTTTTCCCCTCGCCACTAATTCCGCCAGCAAAGCCGTATGGGGTATCACCTCATAACTGCCGCCGAACTGAGCATACTCATTCTGCAGAGTATTAAAGCAATGAGGGCAGGCCGTGACTATCTTCTTAATCCCCTTCTCCCGCCAGAGTGTGATGTTTCTCCCCACCGTTTGCTGAAAGAGTCGTTCATCGCCCAACCTCCGCGCCGTTTCCCCGCAGCACCATTCCTCAGCACCGAGAATGGCAAAATCGACCCCGGCCCTTTGCAATATTCCGGCAAAAGTAACCGCCGTCCGGCGGGCAAGGAGGTCAAAGGCAGGAGCGCACCCTACGAAATACAAATACTCGGCCCCAGGATGTTCTGCCCAAGTCGGAATCCCCATCTCCCGGGCCCAGGTATAATCCACATCTTCAGAGCGTTTGCTGCCGGAAGGAATCCCCTGTTCAGCAATCCCGGCCAAAACTTCCGTCACCTCCGGAGGGAGCTCCTTATCCCGTGATACAAAAAAACGGCGGATATCAATGATCTTGGTCAGGTGCTCACAGGACACCGGGCAGACTTCCATACAGGCTCCGCAGGTTGTACAGCTCCAAAGATATCCTTCTTCAATAATTCCGCCGGCAATTCTGCCCTGACCTTTAGCTTTGTTTTGACCTTTTTTATGTCCCTTTTTGCTTTGCTTTTCTTTATCCTGCTTTGAGACTTGGAAAACAGCCGAGCGCTTCTCCATATATTTGCGGAGACGCCCATTCATTCTCTTCGGCTTCAATTCCTCACCGCACTGATAGGCAGGGCAGCTGCCGTTGCAGCGCCCGCATTTGGCACAGCTGAAAGCGTCAAACAACTGTTTCCAGGTGAACTCCTCCGGCTTGCCGACCCCGTAACGGCCGCTTCCGTTTTCCCCGCAATGAACGGGCGGCAAGGCTCCTTGGGGTGCCAAGGTATGCCAGTAAGTGTTAAAAGGCGCAAACACAATGTGCAGATGTTTGGAAAGAGGTATCAAAAAAAAGAACGCAAATATGGCCAGAAAATGAACCCACCAGCTGATTCCTTTCAGGAGAACTTCATCGCTTTTCCCGTAATAAAGCCACTCACTGATGACGATCACCAAAATCAGAGCCTGAATGATAAAAGCCTCAGCATTGTTTTTCAGCCACTCGGGCTTGACCAACAAACGCCGCGTCAGGCTGGCGATAACTCCCCCAATAACCAGCACAAGGAAAACATCTCTGACCAGCACGAATCCCGGTGTACTGAACACAGCCGGAAAAGGCCGGTCAAAAAGACGGCTGCTCACCATATGAATACTGCTGAAAATCAAGAAAACAAACCCCCACATGATGAAAATGTGCGCCACGCCAAACAAAGGATGTTTCCTTATTTTCTGATGCAAGACCACTTGCTGAAAAAAATAGCGCCAGCGTCTGAGCGGCCGGTCACCCCGTTCCTCCGCCCGTCCCGCTCGGATGACACGAAGTTTTTCATAGATCGAAACAGTGAAAAATCCAAGCGAAACCGCCGCCAGGATAAAAAAAATAATGCGTTCCATCATCTCTTGCCTCTCCATAATCTATACCGCTCAGCGTTTCATACAGGTGAAGGAGCTTTCTGTCCAGCGTCTGAACCGGCAATTATAACAGGAAATCTCCTCTTCGGCAGTCTGCTCATCTTCATGATCCGGAGCGAAGCAGGGACACCCGCCGGCGATTTCCGCCGCCCGGGCCCAATCCTTTTTTCCCCCGCCGTACTGCCATTGTCCTTTTTCATTGATGATCCAAATGCCCATTCCGCCTCCATCCCTCATTCCTTTCCTCTTATACTCAGTATTCTTTTTCAGTCCTCTTCTTCGCTATCCCTTTCAGCCCTTTTCCTCAGTATTTTTCCAGATGATTATTCAGGCAGGTTTCCCATTCCCGTATCCCTTCGCGGCGATAGACCAGAAAAACACGTTTGCCGTCCAGCAAAACGGTCTTTAATTTATCGCCCATCCGGACCTCCTCATCCTCGCTCAAAATGTATCCATCCAGGCTTTGCACAACATCCATCGTCCCCCTGCCGATCATTTCCCCCACCTTAACCAGCATTCCCGGCTCTTTGATTTTCAGTTTACCCTGGAACCGCCCGTCGTTATTGGTCATGCGCAGACCCACCCCGGCCAGCGCCCCGATCACGCCCAACCCTGTCCCGCCATGCTCTGATAAATGAATATTTGCTTTCTTGGCCAGCTCATAAGCCTCCGCCTTGGTGACGACTCTTTTCTTAGCCTCATAGCCGAAATCAATCAAAGCGTCTTTTTCCCGGATTTGCTCCTCTATGGCCAGACAAAAACCCGGATCAGAGCCAGGTGCACTCTCCCGCTTCAAGAAGCTGCTTATATCCTGCATTAAGGCTTCTATACATCCTGTTTCCATATCGGCCACAAAACACATGGAGCTATTGTGGGAAGTATAGGGAATGTCAGGATGAAGATAAAGCTGATGGCGCGTCACCGCCTGACAGCATCCCCAATGTCTGCTTTCGATCAGTTCAATCAAATGATTGGCTGTCTCGCCGGTGGCTCCTACCTCCAGATTGTCCGTATCATCGATACCAATATATGTAAGCACCAAGCTGTCTCCCTTCCCCATTGCACTTTTGTCTGATCAGCCTGAGCCCTTATCCCCACGAGACCAGGCGCGGCTTGAGGCGTTTAATCAGGATAGAGGCAATCACTCCGCCGATGGCTCCGAAAATCAGATGCAGGATGGCGGCATAGCTGAAGCCCATCGCCAGAAAAACCATCGGAATGTCCAGAATCACGCCCAAGGCTATACTGGCAAGGAGCTTGGAAAAACTGATGAGTGCCCCGATAATTGCTCCCACCCAAACCGAACCCAGCTTAAGCAGGAATAAAATAGCCAGAAAATCAATCAAAACCCCGGGCACAATGCACTTGAAAGCCAGCAAGGGACCTTCTTTGCCCAGTCCAAAAACTATAGCCAGGATTCCCGAAACGATTCCCATAATGGTCCCGGAACCGAACTTGGGGATCAGCCCTTTTCCCAATACCAAAAGCCCCATCCAGTAGATGCTGGAATGGCCCGGCACCCCAATCGGCAGCTGCAGCAGGAAACGGCTGACACTGATCAGCGTACCGAACATCGTTAACCTGATGACATCCGCCAGGCCCAACCGGAATAAAAAGGGCGAGGATTCTTCCATGATGTCCATTTCGCCTGAATTCACAGACTCCTCAATTTTCATAGCATTCTTTCCTTTCTCTGCCCTGCTGCTTTAATCCGCAACATACAGCTTGCCGACAATTTTAATCAGCACTTTGTCACCCTGCTCCGGATCGAGCAGAGATACGGTACCATCGGTACCGGGCCGTAAAACCACCTTAGCGGCCTCCTGACGGGTCAGGCTCAGGCTGCTATCAGGGTCCGCGATATCCCCTATCTCCACCCGGCTGTAGGCAGCAATGCCTGCCGAATTAAGCACAAAATCCAATGAAGCAGCCTGATCATCACGCTCCGCCGCAGCTTCCCCTTTGACTGCCTTCTCCTGTTCACTCAGCTGGCCGACGGCTCCGCTGTCCACATAAGCCACTATCGCATCCTGCTGCACCACAGGGACCAACTGTCCGGTCATACTGCCCTGAGCTTTAGCCTTGGCTTCAAAGAGATAGGATCCGCCGGCAATCAGTGCAATCGCCATCAGGCCCGCCGCAACTCTAAAAGCAAATGACGGTTTCTTCATTATTCCGCCCCCCGGTTATCTCTATTTTTTCTGCGCCGGAGGATCTCATAGATTATCCAGGCCCCGATAATGGCCAGACAGACCCAGGCGAAATACTTGGCGAAGATAGCCTGGGGGCTTGGTGTATAGCCCGATTCCTGAACAGGTTCATGTGCATCGCCCGATTTCTGTACCGTCTCCGGTGCCGGGGCCGGCTGCTCAGATTCTGCCGCCGCAGGCTTTACCGTGTCTGGGTCTGCTGAGGCAGACTCTGTCACGGGAGATTCCGGTTCCGTCGCCCCAGGTTCTGTGGCAGCGGGCTCTGTCACGACGGACTCCGGCATGGTCGGAGTGGCCTGCTCAGGGGCCGTTTGAACAGGGTTGACCTGCTCCGGTTCAGTCTGAACAGGTGTGACCGGGCCTGCCGCCGCCTTTTCCCCGGCAGTTTTAAACCGGATCGTAAGACCTTTGCCATCCGTGGTGGAGGCCAGCAAAGAGCCGCCATTTTTGGCGATCAGATCGGGGGCCACATAAAGGCGGTAGTTGGTTCCGGGTTTTAAAGGTTCCACCGGCTCGACCCAGATATATTGGCGCTTGGAAAAATCCACAGTGTCATCGATTTTGGTGACACTGATAGGGACTTCCTTTTCCTCATCGTCATACAGGTGAAAACATTCCTTATTGCGGCTCCAATAAATCAGATAGACCACATTTTTATCAAAATGCAGTGTGAACTTGGGCTTTAGGGGCACGTTCTGATGATCCATGGCGTTGGTGCCATCCTCCAGAGTTGCCGATGTCAAGCCCAGCGGTTTGAAAACGCCGTTTACCAGCGGTCCCGTGCCGTCCCCTCCTGCGGCATACACAGCGGCAGGCCAGGCACTCAGCAGCATGATCAGCAGAATAACTGCGAAAAATCTGCGGTAACCCCTATCATTACTGTATCGATTAGCCATAGGCTCCCCCTCTTTCTTTTGGCTCTCTTATCACTGAGCTAATCCGCCTTTGACCCAGATTTTATAGGCGACAGGTGCCCAAGGACTGCTAAGTCCAACCATTAGGTAGTTTGCTTGAGCAGCTTATCTGCCCGGAATAAGCTCATCTGCCCCAGAATAGAATCAGGGGCAGGACGCAGAAGAACAGAATAAACAGCGCCGCCTGCCCGTCAATACGCTGAAAGCGCAGCTCCTTGGCCCGGTTGAAGCTGGAGCCGCCGCTATAACACCGGCTTTCCATGGCGGCCGCCAGGTCGGTGGCCCGCTGTAACGCGCCGATAATGAGCGGCACGAGCACCGCCAGCCCGGTTTTAATGCGCAAAAGCTTATTGGTGGAATGAAAAGGGGCTCCCCTGGATTTCTGAGCGCGGATAATCATTTCCCCTTCCTCCAGAATCGTCGGCACAAAGCGCAGGGATATGCTGGTCATCATGGCAAACTGGCTGACGGGAAGTCCGACATGCCGCAGCGGCGCGAACAGGGCCTCCACCCCGCCGGCCATCCGCATGGGCGATGTTGTCATCGTCAGCAGGGTGGAGTTCAGATAGATAATCAATAAGCGCAAAAATGTAATGACACCCCTGTACACACCTTCCCAGGTCAGGGTAAGGGGACCGACGCTTAAGATAGGCCGGCCATCGGTGGCAATAACCTGCACGGCGAAGCTCAGAAAAAAGACCAGCCACAGCCATTTCAAGCTGCGCAGCACGGAGGGCCAGCCGATCTGTGACAGACTTATAGCCACAATCATGAGCAGCGTGCCCAAAGCCATCACCTGCCAACCGTCGTCGATCAGAATAGCCAGGATGATTACGAACCCGCCAACCAGCTTGGTACGCGGGTCAAGACTGTGAATCGGGGAATCTCCCGGCACATATCTGCCAATTTTCACTCTGGCCATCTGCATGCGCCTCCTTGGTTTCCCAGCCTGTTCCTGACCCGTTCGATCTCTGCGGCCGCTTCCTCCAGCGTTAGTTGCCCGCAATGAACCGGCCAGCCTTTTTCCCGCAAATCCGTCAGCACATTTAAATATTCGGGCAATATTACCGCCTCGCCCAGCGTACCGCTCAAGACTTCCCGCACCTTCCCCTGGGCCTTGATCCGGCCTTTCTCCAGAACAGCGATCCGATCGGAAAAGAGTATCAGCTCATTTAAGCAATGGGATACCAGAAGCACCGTGATCCCTTTTTCCCGTTGCAATCTCTTGACGGTCTCCAGGATTTGGCTGCTGCCTTCCGGGTCAAGCCCGGCGGTGGGCTCATCAAGAACCAGAATCTCCGGTTCCATAGCCAGAATACTGGCTACCGCCACCCGCCGGCGCATCCCGCCGCTTAAGCTGAAGGGCGATTGCCCGCTGACCCCCGCCGGCTCAATGCCTACACCCAGAAGCGCTTCCTGTACCCGCCGATCGATTTCCCCTTTGGCCAGGCCCATATTTTTAAGTCCATAGGCCAGCTCATCATAAACCGTCCCTTCAAACAACTGCTGCTCGGGGAACTGGAACACCAGCCCCACCTTCTGCCAGAGCTGTTCACGGTATCCCTTGTCGGCCACCGATCTTCCCAGTACCATGAGTTCACCCGCCTCCGGTAAAAGCAAACCGTTCAACTGCTGGATAAGGGTGGATTTTCCTGAACCGTTGGCACCGACCAGGCTTAGGAATTCACCCCGCTCCACAGTAAGAGTGATTCCGTCCAGGGCTTTCTTGGCATGAGAAGTTCCCGGATGATAGGTATAGCTTATTTCCCGTGCCTCGATCACCAGCATAGCGCATCCACCAATTCCCGGCGCACCGTGATCCGGGGATCAAGGCTTCCGCCCCTTTCATTCAACTGCCGGACCAACCGGGAAATATCCGGCGGACGCAGCATACCGGGCAGGCTGTCCCGGCCGAAAACCTCCCAAGGCGGAGTATCGGATATGATCTTTCCTTCGTCCATGACGACCAGACGATCCGCTTCCGCCAAATCTTCCATGTTGTGAGTGATGAGCACCGTCGTCATACCCCGGCGGCGGTTCAAAGTCAGCAGATAGGTCATCAGATCCTTGCGGCACCAGGCATCCAGCATGGAAGTGGGTTCATCCAGGACCAGCACATCCGGCTGCATGGCCAGAGCGGAAGCGATGGCCACCCGCTGCTTTTGTCCGCCGGAAAGAAGATGAGGGGCATGCTTCCTGAACTCGGTTAACTGGAGCAGTTCCAGAACCTCATCCACCCTGCGGCGAACCTCGCCTGCCGGCAGATTCAGGTTTTCCGGCCCAAAGGCAATCTCTTCCTCGACTACCGGATTGACAATCTGATTTTCCGGATTCTGAAAAACCATGGCCACTTTTCGCCTGATTTCCATCCGGTATTGACGTCTTCTGGTATCCATCCCGCTCACCATAACCCGGCCCCGGGTAGGAAGAAGCAGTCCGTTCAACAGTCTGGCCAGGGTGGTCTTGCCGGAAGCGTTTTTGCCGGCAATCCCCAGGAATTCTCCCTCCCGGATTTGCAGGTTGATGTTTTTAATGGCCGGGACCGCACCACCCTGAGGGGTGGGGTAATCCTTGCCTGCACCGATCAGTTCAATCATGGACTCCCTCTTCTTTCCGCAGCTGATTTTCCGCCTGGATGCTATCACTGGAGTGACTCTCAGTGGGAGAAGGAATCCCCCACTGAAAGAAGTCTCATTCAATTACTGGTGGTCGTGAATTCGAAGGAATAGGTTTTACTCGTTTTATTGCCGTTATTGAAGGTAAATCCGGCCAGAATCTCAATCACATAGGTCGTGTCAGGCTTCAGTTCCCGGCTCTTCAGGGTCAGCCCCAGAGGCGCATGACCGCCAATCCGGTCGAACCACCAGTCTGTGATCTCCATATGCCCTTCACCGGTGATAGGTATCGTTACCACATTAGGGAGATCAACCGCTGTTTTGGTCTCCTTTTCATAGAACTTGACATAATTCTGCAGATTGGACTCAAAGGTGCTGAAGAAGCCAAAGGAGAAGTACCAGACCAGCTCAACCCGGTTATAAGGAATGAGGTTATTGTAACGATACTGGATCCTGTCCTCACTGTCCTTAAGCACCGTCGCTTCCGGTACAAAGTCATCGAACATTTCCGCCGGACGGCTGTTGGCTCCTGAGCCATCCCCCGTACCATCTCCTGCACCGCTGCCGGCGCCGGCCAGTATGGCGGAGCGCATAGCACTTTCCTGGATGCTGCTGACAGCACCGTCACCACCCACCATGATCAGGTTGGTGATTTTGCCTTTATGATTCAGCAAGAAATCAGCTGTGGGGCGCGGGATTTCCTTATCCACCAAAATGATGGGGGACAAGGTGCGGGCGGATAAGTTGCCTGCCACCAAAGCATCGGCAAAATTCAGAGCAGTAACCACATAAACCTGGCTTGTACTCAATCCCAGTCCTTCAGCCACCAAAACAGAGGTTTCATAGGCATTCTTACCGCCATAGCGGGTGGCTTCCGGCAGACGATCCGCCAGGGCCTGGGGGATTACTCCGGTCCCGCCTACCACAATGGTCCGGGATACTTTCCCATCGTCCAGGGCCTTAGCGGTGGCCGCCGGTAAGCCGTCACTGCGGGTAAAGAGAATAGGAACTCCGTAATATCCCGCATAGCCTGATATGGCCAAAGTATCCGTATAGCGTCCCTGCTCGGTGTTCACGATGATCGCCTGACCTGTGCTTCCCAAAGCCCCAGCCAGCAGAGCTGCCGTCTCGTATCTTTCCTGACCGCCGTAACGTGTGACATTGGCTTCACCGTACAGCCCGGTCAGCTCGGCTTCCGCCGCTTCGGAGATCACACCGGTTCCCCCTGCCAGGACAACTTTTTGGACACCCAACCTTTGCAGTTGGGCAAGGGTTTCCGGGGTGATGCGGTCTTTTTCGGTAAACAGGATCGGGGCATTGAGCTTATAGGCCAAAGGAACGGCAGCCAAGGCATCGGCATAAGCATAGGCATTGACCAGAACCGCTTGATCGGCCCTGCCTTTCCAACCGTAATCTGCCACCTGATTGGCGGTATCAAATCGTGTGCTTCCGGCCAGCCGCAAAGGCCTATCCACCGGATCGGCCATCACGGCATAGGTAGAGAAGTGATAGGTCGTTATAGAAATCGTTCCCGCAGCGGCATCATAGACTCCGCCTAACTTGACCCAATCTTTTTTATCCGGATTCCACCAATAGATGGCCAGTTGCTCGAATTGGGTTCCGCCGGGCAGATCTGCGGAGGTGACCGGGAAGCTTACGGTAATGGGAACATCAAACTGAGCCTCTCCCTCATTGATCCCCTCAATGCTGAACTCCCGTTGGAATTTTACCGGATCGAGCATCAGTGAGGCGGACTCAGCCTTGGGAACTTCGGTCACCGAACCGATCTCTACTTTGAAGCGGACCGGACCGGCACCTTGTTCTAATCCTGCCAGTCCTTGCAAAGCTCCGGGCGGAATCACCAGCCTGACCCCATCGTTTGTCTGCAAGGTCTGCTGAGACGTTTCCCCAATTCCGGCCTCGGCATGACCTTCTGTGAGACGGGCCGCCTGTCTCTGCTCTTCCGTCACCTTGGCCAGATTCTCCAGAATCTTCTTGTTGGCTTCCGAATTATCGGGAGCGTTAGTGGCTGTGCCCTGATTTGCCGGTGGGTTGTTGGGAACCACTGCCGGAGTTCCTCCGGCTGTAAACTCGTAGGTATAATCCATGCCTAAAGTGCTGCCGTTATTGGCCGTAATACCTGCTCCGGCTTCCACCACATAGACGGCATCCTTTTCCAGGCCGCGGTAGGTCAGGGTCAGCCGGCGCAGCCGCTTGTCCGCCGAAACACCGCTGTCTCCGTAGTGGTGATAATTCTCGGTCGCGTAAGCAATAGGAGTCGTTGTGTCTTTTTTATAAAGCTTGATTTGGGAAAGGTTGGCAAGATAATGGGCATCGCTTAAACGATTGGCAATATTGTCCGGACTCATAAAACCGGCGGTGAAATCAAACTGGATGACCGCGTTGTTCGGGTCTGTGTTCAGTGCTGTGATTGTTACAGTGAACGAGCCCACGTTCTGCCCGCCGACGATGCAGGACAGAGCCGTACTTTCATTACCCGCCGCATCCACTGCCTTAACCTGGACAGTAACCTGGCCGGAACCAATATCAGTAATATAAGCGCTGGTCACGGTTCCTGCCACAACTTTAATCGGGGTATCCTCACCGGCGAGATAAATCCGATACTCTGTCACACCCACATTATCCCGGGCCGCCGTCCATTTCAAATTGGCATTGACCTGCTTATCCTTGTCTCCGGTCAGGGAAGCACCCACCGGCCAGGTAGGGGGAAAGATATCCGCACCCCCGCCGGGTGTTCCGGTTCCCGAGCCGGCAGTCAGCTGGGTAACGGATGTATCAACATATCCCGTCGCTTTAATCACAATGGAATGGGAGCCGCTGCTGTCAATAACACCTTCCCGAATATGGAGAACTCCTGGGCTAAGTGTGTACTGAGCAGAAGTCAACGATACGCCGTCGAGCAGAACATGGGTCACTGCCTGCCGCCAGGCCGCATTATCCGTGAAACGAATATCAACCGCCTGTCCGGGCAGTTTATCCTCACTGTCCGGTGTCAGCCCAGGCGCCGGCTGCTGTGTCTCATCCGGCGGAGTGGTCACCGTGGCATGGAGGTTGACCTCACTCTTATTGCCGGCAAAATCCTCTGCCTCCACGCTGAAATAATAACTTGTTCCGGGGGAAAGCCCGCTGACTTCATAAGTGGTCTCCGTGCCGCCCACTGTAGCAAGAAGCAGTCCATTCTGATAAATATTATAGCGCAGATTATTATAGGCTGTACCATGATTATCCTGGGCATCCGGCCAGCTTAAGGTCAGGGCAGCACCCGGAGTCGCCGCCATCAGACCGAAGGACAGAGCGGAACCCGTGGTCACCGGTGCCGGATCGAAAGACAAAGCCGAACCTGTGGTCACCGGCATCAGACCGAAGGGCTGAACCGATGCAGCACCTGCCTGCATCGTCCCCAGGTCGTAGGACAGAGCGGCACCAGCGTTCCAGTAAGGCTTCGTCAAAGACTCCGCTGCGGTGGTAAATTCAAAGATATATGCAATATCCGTCAGGCTGCCGTTGTTGAATTCAAACCCTTTGGCGATTTCTATCACATAGGTGGTAGATGGCTTCAATGCCAAACTCTGGAGTTTGAGACCCAGTGGAGAGTGTCCTCCGATCTGCTCAAAATACCAGTCCGTCATTTCCAGCCAACCAGTCCCGCCAGAATGGACAACTGTCCCGATATTGGGCAGCTCAACCTCTTTGAGCGTGTCTTTTTCAAGAAGCTTTACTTTACCGCTTCCATCTGCCCCGGTACCATTCAGGTTTTTATCAAAGCTTCTAAAGAAACCATTGGTCAGATATAAGATGAGATGGACATCGTCATAGTCTACCGGCTCTACAAACCGATATTTCATCGTCATCGCTGCTGAATCATAGGTGATCTCGTTAGCTACCGGCGCAAAATCCACCACACCGTTGCTAATCTGGACAAGTTTATTGTCCACCGGCTGATCTATAAAGTTCTCCAAAACTCTGCCGTCAGTAGAACGCACTTGTTCCTGACCGCCAATGGTATAACTCAGAGTAACATCTTGGGGAGTGCTCATGGTATTTGCCAGCGCATTCCATTGAGATAGAGTCAAGATGATTTGATTTGGAGTGTCACCAAGATTGACAGCAGCTATAGCGGCCTCCACCCCATTAACCTTAGCCCGGAACTGAGCCGCTAGTCCTGAGACGTCCTCCACCGGCCCATCGAATTCAAGCACGATGTTCTTGCCAATTCTATCTGTAACAGTGCTTGTGATCTGAAGCGGTGTAACCGCCACCCCGGTCACAGGCAACGTGAGCTTATTGCTTGTAACATTGTTTACACTGACCTGAACTTCAATATCTCCTGCATTGGAAACAGTCAGGGTATGATCACTGATGTAAGCATTGGCTGTATTGGTAATGGACCATTCCGCATCCAGTCCTGTCACATCAAAAGGCTGATCATCCTCCCCCACCCCCGCGATGGTCAGATCATTAAGATCATAGGTTACGGGAATTCCACTGTAGTTCAGGGCAGGAGCACCGCTTATGGTAAGGGTTTTCAGTTCCGGTGTGGGGTCAAGACGCATATAGAGAATCCGGCTGTTGCCATCAGCGATATAAAGATTGCCCCTATCATCCCAGGCCAATCCATGCGCTGTAAATACAGAGGATTTAAGGCTGTCATTAGCAGGCGCTGTAGGAGTGTTTTTATCGGCAACTATGGCCAATTGACCGGAACTGTCGATTGTATAGATATAACCGCTGCCGCATAAATAGAGAGTCCCAGCATGAAAGCCCAGCCAGTGTGTGCCTGGAATCTTAGAGTCTTCAGCTGGTCCGGGAGTAGGATCGCCATTGGTTTCCTTTCCGGCAATGGTGGTAATAATCCCTTGCGGATCGACCTTGCGTATCCGCCTATTCCCACTATCACTGATATACATATTCCCTGCGCCATCAAAAGCAAGAGCGTTTGGTGTCTTAAGCTGTGCCGCAGTTGCCGGACCGCCGTCACCTGAATAGCCTGTTGAAGTTCCCGCCACCGTATAGAGCTTATTGGCTTCCATTGCAGTGGCAATTCCATACAAAGCCTCTTCCGCCCCATAATCTCTTGCCGGAATTATCCCAATTCTAGCACCATTGATAATATAGAGATTGCCCGCGTTGTCCATGGCAATATCTTTGGGTTGTATACTTACCGCATTGAGGTCGGCACCATCATCCCAATTAGATGATGTGGATGACCCGGTCCCGGCAAGGGTATAGATATTCCCCGCCACCAGATCCGCACCATGTTCTATTCCCCATAATGGACCATGCTGAGCCGGTATGATGCGCACGCTGTTTTTATCCGCAAGGTATAAATTGCCCGCCGGGTCAAACATGGTTTTGACAGTCCCATTTATGGTAGCGGCGCCCGCCGGTCCACCGTCACCGCTGGAAGAAGCCGTTCCATTTCCCACCACAGTATGAATATAGTTTTTCTTAACATCGATACCGTACAAGGTACCGTCCTGAGCCGGAATCACCCTGATCCGGTTGTCAGTTGGAATATACAGATTCCCGGCATCATCAAAATTGAGGCCGCCATTGGGGATTCTAATTGTGGCATCTTTGGCAGGGCCATTATCCCCTAATTCCCCTGTCGCTTTTTTGGTCCCCGCTACAGTAGCGATTTCTCCCACGCCAATTCCAGGGAAACTCAATAAAGGAGCCGGCTGCGCAGCTGCCGCATACACCCTTGCCGAAGGAAATGTGCCCCAAAGGCTGAATACCATAATCAATAAAGTAAACCAGGCAACAGCTTTCCGCTTATAGACTTTTGCTGGAGACCACTTTGAATTCATCTCTTTTATCCCCTTATTTCTAAATATCAATCATCATCCACTTTGTTTATAGCTACTCTGGCCTGTCCTAATCTGCTTAAAAGGAAAGTTTCCCCGAAGTTAACCGAGGAAACTTTCCAGTTTTTTGGCCACCTTACGGAGAGAAATTAGTTATTTGGCCGCTCCTGATCCGGCCCAGGAGAATCCTACTGAACCCGCAGCATTGACCGGCACAACACGCACATAATAGGTTCTGTTGGAAACAAGGCCGGTTAAAGTTGTCGAATCACCGATAACACCGCTATCTGCTAAGCTGTACACTGCCGTCAGCGGGTCAGCATAAACTGTTGAATCGGCAATATACACATCAAAAGTATCGGTATACGGAGTAATGTTGCTATAATCCCAGGCAACATCCAGTTCCCCAGAAGATGTACCTGCCACAGCTGTCGGGATATTATCCAGCCACCCTGGCAGATCATCGCTCACTGTAGTAAAAGAAAGCGATCCTGGGGTACTGAAGGTATTGCTGCTCACATCGGTAAAGCTGGGCAACGTCAGGCTGTAGCTGTGGCTGGCATCATCGGCCCGGTTATAGACAGGATTGGTGTTGCCGTTCACCGTCTCAGGAAAGAAAAACGTAGTTTGGGCTGCATTGGCATGAGGGGTATAACATTCCGCATTGGCGGTTGCCGACCCGTTAATCGTTGGATCCTGGACCACGGCAGGACTGCCCATAAGATCCGTCCGGACATAGTTGCTGCTCAGGTCAGACAGGAATGTTGAAAGTGACGAAGAGTCGATAGGCCTGTCAAAAACAACCCCCAGATTGGATTCATAGCTCCAGTCCGTCCCAGCAGCCGGACCGCCGAAGAAGGTCACGACGGGAGCCACATTGCTGTAACCTCCAAGTGAGTCAGGTGTTCTGAAGGTGAAGGTAAAGCCCACCCTGTCGGTATAGTTGCCCAGGGTTTTTCCGGGGCCGCTTCCTGAGCCGCCACCGCCGGCACCTTGGGCATCAGCCAAAGTGGCGGCATTGATGACCACATCATACAAGGTATCGTCTGCCAAAGCGGAAGCGAAGCTCAGGGTAACCGTGCTGCCATTGGTCAGACCCGAATCGGTCACACCGCTTGCATTACTGCCCACCTGTAAATTGGTGTAAGTGAAAGAAGCCGGCGTATAAGGAGAGTTGTGCAGCTTAACCTGAAACTGTCCCCCTGTCACCTGGCTGGAGGCTAAGGATTTATTGAAATAGAGATTCAAGGTTGCCGTACCGCCGGTTTTGGTATATTCATACCCGTTAAAATCCAAGGACTTATTGCCCGTACCGGAGCCTGTGCCGTTGTAATTCAGCGCGAAGGCTGAAGGAACAAAGGAAGCGATCATCAAAACCGCCACCATGAGAACTGAAAAAAACTGCGTTCTTTTACGGCTTAAGAATTCTTTCATCATAATTTACCCTCCTTTAAAATCAGAGCAGGAGCACTCCACCGGGTCCTACTGATAGGCTTATCCCCGTCATTATCAAACACCAATCTTACTCTTCTTCCTGCTTCACCTTGATTGCAAAGCACTTTTCTTCCCTCCTTTTCAAACGTGAAGGCCTATCCGTTTCCAGACACACCCTGAGGACTTTCGTCCTGGCCGGCAACCGTAGAATTCCCTTAGGTCTCACCAGCTTGGAGATATATTATATTGGTGCCTGAACCTTATGTATTAGGCATATATTATATATGCCTTTAGTCAAAATCATTATAACACAATATAACCAAATTGAAAGTACTTTTTATTAGCTTTCAAGATGGTTTATATTAGTTTATGTAGATTTTTATCCCCTTTCTTTTCCTAAAACAATAGAAAAAGAGTTTTTTACTTGTCATGTTGGCATAAATACAATATGACTTTAGGCATTATTTGCTATAGCACCGGCTTTCAAAACAGCTGTTGTGCACTATTTCTATTACAAGTTCTGGTTCATTTTGATGGGAGCGATATTTCTTTTCAGGAGCTCAAGCCTTGATGATTGCTGCAATTCATGGCATAATATCCCATAGGAGGTGAGCCACCAAGTGGATTTTGGCAGTCACTTAAGACAACTAAGAGAGAATCATATGCTTTCAACCTCCAGGTTATCTAAGCTATCCGGCTTAAGCCAATCCTTTATCTTCAGGATCGAGTCTGGAGAAAAACAACCGACCCTGGAAACCCTGCGCAAGTTGGCCCAAGGGTTGGGCATCAGCCTGGGAGAGCTGCTCGGTGAGGAAATGCTGAGCGAGCCTCAATCACCAAAAATCAGCCGGATTATCGGTAATATACGAAAACTCCCCGTTGAGCAGGTGGATGCCCTTGATTTATTTTTGGCTTCCCTTTCTTCCAGTTACGCCGTGGGGGAAAACCCGCTGACAGTACAGGCCATTAATCTCAAAAATTCTGCCGGGGACGGCTTTGAAATGGAGGTAGTCTTTTCTTCCAATGTCTCGGCTATTATGGAGCATAGAATCCCTGACGGCACAAACCGAAATATGGCAGGATTCCATCTCTATGACGGTGAGATGAAGGAGATTCCGATTGAAATTATTTCGGGAAGCAAGAAAATGCTGGGGCAAAGGGCGGAAAGAATCTTCGTGATCAAACCCAAAATCCGGCTTACGGACGGAAGATTTTATAAGCTAACCATATCTAAGCTGCTGCAGGCTAATAATTATAAGTACTTGAAAGAAAACCACACCATATTGTTTACGACACGGGAGATTGTCGATATCACTCCATATAATAAGAAGCTATGCAGCCCTTATCTTTCCTTGGCCCTGGAGAAAAGCAATATCAATTCCGGTGACGAAAATATCCCGGTTAATACCGAAATCAGACTGACTTTTTCCAATAATGTGATTACGAAAGCAGTGCGCGATAATAACCTGCATTGCTTTTCTTTGCGCAGCAGCAAAAACCAGATTGTAGAGATCGATGTCATCATGGGGGACCCCGATGATAATTCCGATAAGAAAAAGGAGATTGTGATCCGTCCCCAACAGCACCTACTGGCAAATACTCTTTATATCCTGACCATTTCCGAAAACCTGCAGGGGGGCAATCAGAAGCTGCTGGGAAGGGATAAAGCGATTATCTTCACTACCGATGAGACCGGCGCCGCTACTGCCGGACAGGGCGGGGTAGGGATTGCCTAGACTTATCTACATCTACCCCAAGATAACACCATCAAAGCAGATTTTAAAAAGAGCCCCTCATCGCAGAATTAGACTACGATGAGAGGCTCTTTATTGTAATCCTCCAGCAGTGCATTTACGTTTAGAGCGTCACACAAAAACAAACATATCTGCCTACCCTCTCCCAACTTCCCTATGGTGTATTGCAAAAAAAGAGGGCTCTTTCCTTTTACTGAACAACACTTTCGCATGCCCTCAAATGGTGCGTCAATGCACCATTTGAACTCCCTTCCCCATTTCACCGATTCTTCTCGCTCCTGGCAAAGAAGAAGGTGCCATGATATGAATTCAACTTATCCATTTGAGCTCCTAAAAATGGTTGAAAGTTTTAAAAAAGCAGCGATTTTCTGTGATCGATAAAACTATTTCAGGCTAAAAGGGCAAGATAAAAAAATATAGTCAAAGAAGGTCAAAACCCCGCCTTGAACCTCCTGCAGAAAAGTTATATAAATAAATTGTAAAGGTCAGTTTTGGTCAGTCAACATAAGCGAACTCAAGGAGGTGGCGCTGTATGTTTTAGTTAAATTATAAGGCTTTGGAGCCTTGCTTACCCTTACCATTGCTTAAATTCAAGTAAAAGTACAGACGGAGGTGTTGTTTATGTTTGATTTAGTCCCCTTTGAAGGAAGAAATTCAGGTTTGCCAAGGAAATCCCGCAATCTCTTTGACATTGACAGCATTTTCGAAAACTTTTTTAATGATACTCTATTCCCAGCCTTTTACAACCAAAGCGGTCAAATGCGGGTGGACGTCAGGGAAAATGAGAAGGAATTCATTGTCGAAGCCGAACTTCCCGGTGTGAACAAAGAGGAAATCCAGATTGACTGCACTGAGGATAGGCTTACTATAACCGTCCAGAAGACCGAAAGTACGGAAGAACAGAAGGATAACTATATCAGGAAAGAAAGAAAAGCCAGCTCCATGGCCAGGTCATTTGCCATAGCCAATATCAGACATGAGGAAATAACGGCTAAATATGAAAACGGCCTGCTTACCGTTACCTTGCCTAAGCATGAAAAGACTGCGCCCAAAGGCAAAAAAATTGATATCCAGTAGTTCCCCTTTAAAAAGAGCGCCGGACTTCCCCGGCGCTCTTTTTCCTCCACTATTCTGTTCCCGCTTTTAAAGCCTCACTCATGGAAACCGCGTGTACCTTCCTGGCACACAGCAGTTTGCTAAGCTGATAAGTCAGCATGATCGCCCCAAAGCAAACAACCACATACAGCGGATTAATAACCGTCGGCAGCACCAGATTGATCATCCCGCCCACATAGCCGTAGATGGCACCCATGGAAGCCGCCATGACCGGAATGCCGATCAGAAATCCGGCCACGATCACCAAGGTCGAACTGTTCAGGATCAGAGCATTGATCTCGCGGCGCCGGTAGCCAAAAATCTTAAACAACGAGATGGTATTCTTATTCTCCTCAATCATGAGGGAGGTTACCAGATAGATGATAATCAAGCTCACCATACAGGCGATCAGAGTCATCATCCCTACCATGGAAAGCATTGGCCCCAGCAGCTCATCCATAGCGGCCGCAGTCTCACTTAAAGATTTTGTTCCTGCCAGCTGTTCATCAGGAACAGCTAATTTTTCAGTGCTCCAGAGTCCCGTATAGCTGTTGGCGGGCAATCCGAGCTGCCTGTTCAATGCCTCAACGGGCATAAAGATAAACTGCCCCGCGTAGGAATCGGCCACCGCGTCAATAGAGAAAACATAGGGCTGCCCATCCTGCTTGCTGATCAAGCTTACCCTGTCCCCCGCCTTGATTCCCAGCTTTTCCGCCAAAGGCTTGGTTACGTTGATCTGATCATTGGGAAGGGGCTGCCCCTTGCTGTCGGTCAGCGTTAAGAACGCGGAATCCGGCTCTACACCGGTCACATAAAATTCTATTTCTTCCTCGTCTTCAGGATAAAACCTCCCGGCGTTGAAAACTTCCGCCCCTGCCGGCGCTTGCCCGTAGTGCAGGTCCTTAAAAGCGTATTCATATTCGAACCGGTAAGTGCCTTCGGTACTGCTTTTGAACACATAACCCATGGAATTCATGATCGTAAAACCCAAGAGCATAAGGACCGAAGCGCTGATGACCCCCAAAAAAAGGAACAAAAGACGGGAAATGCTTCTCAGCTGCTCCCGCAGCTTGAATTTGGTGCCGAAGGTGAATCTCTCCAGCTTAAAGGCCCGCTCCAGAGCGTTCACTTTGGTTTTTTGTTCACTCCCTTTCATCAACTCCGCCGGAGAACGTCGCAATTCCAGGCGAATGACCAGGTAGCTGCTGAGGCCCAGAAACAGCACAGGAGTCAGTACGCCGATGAGGGCATGCCAAAGGTTCAGTTCAACACCTGCAACAGGAACATTGTAGTAAGAAACCATCCCTGTGATCGCCGGCGCCACGGACAACAGGGCCAGCAAACTTCCTGCCGCTCCCCCCGCAACGGCCAGCAGCAGAGGAATAGTCATATAGTGGCCCATCAGCTCACGCCGCCGGTAGCCCTGGGCGTAAAGTGTTCCGATGATCACCCCTTCCCGGCGGATCATGCGCCAGATCATAATGCCGATAATCAGGCAGCACAGCAAAAACATCGCCGCCGGCACCGGAATGCTCATGGTTTTCAAACCGGTGATCGACGCCCAGGCCATCCTGGCCCGTTTATTGTTCATAATGTCAACCCATTCAGATTCTGTGACGCCTTCGGCATGCAAACGCTCCCGGAATTGCACTGCCTGCTGGTTCAGGCTCTGGGTTCTGTCCTGAAACCTGACAGAATAAAAGAGGGACCCGTTGCCGATATCCGCAAATTCCGCAGGGTCGATAACGCCCACACCGAAATTACTGGGGGATACCATGATATCGTAGACATTTTTTAAGGGATAGATATAGTGAGGCAGGGATACATAGCCCACCACCGTAAAGTTTTTACCGGCTGCCTTGATACTGTTTCCCAGTGAATAGCCGTTGGCTTTGGCAAAAGCGGGGTCAAGCAGGATTTCTCCCGGGCCGGCAAGCCCCCGCCCCTCGATGACCGCCGGGATGTTCAGCTTTTTTGTTTTACTTAAGAGCCGCAGGGTCAGCGAATCCGAGAGGGCAGCGTCAAAACTCCTGTACTCCTCAATGACGGCATGAACCGCTCTCTCCAATTCCCCGCTGTCGGGAATGGCTTTGTCCGTTGCAAAGGACAGATCCTCCTGCTGATGTCCCTCTGTAAAGGTGGTGATCAGCGTATCAAGGTTCTGGGCTATGCCTGCCGCCACAACAAAGGTATAACTGCCAAGAACAATGAGCATAAGAACGCCTAGGTAGCGCAGTGGGTTTTCTTTCAAGATCCGCCAAACTCTCTTGTTCAGCGCCATTACCACTCAATCCTTTCCGCCGGAATAATTACCTGGTTGACTGCTGCTTCCACGATTTCCCCGGATCTCAGTTTAAACACCCGGTTGGCCATGGCGGCAATCGCTTCATTATGAGTGATCATCAAAATGGTAGTTCCGTATTCTCTGTTCACCCGTTCCAAAAGCTGCAGAATGCTGCGGGAGGTCTGATAATCCAGAGCGCCGGTCGGCTCGTCGCATAGCAGGAGCTGCGGATTCTTGACAATAGCTCTGGCAATAGAGACTCTCTGCTGTTCACCACCGCTTAGTTCTCTGGGAAACCGCCGCTTTTTATCGGTCATTTCCACCGCCGCCAAGACCTCGTCAACGTTCAAGGGCGCTTTGCTGATGTTGGCAACGACTTCAATGTTTTCCCCCACGGTAAGGTTGGGGACCAAATTATAGAACTGGAAGACAAAACCGATGTCTTGACGCCTGTAATCGGTCAGTTGGTCATCGTTCAAATGGTTGATCTCAACCCCGCCAACCATGACCTCCCCGCTGTCGCCGCGATCCACACCGCCAATGATATTCATCAAGGTCGATTTGCCTGAGCCTGAGGGTCCGAGGATGACACCGATCTCCCCCTTTCCCAGCTTCATCCCGATTCCTTTCAAAACTTCATTGGTCATGGCGCCGGATGCGTAGCTTTTCTTTAGATTCGCAACCTCAATCAACATGCTCCTGCTCCTCCTTCTTACTTATAGAAACAGCGCTTCAATATATCGAAATACCCATCCCACTCCCGAAGCAGGTCAAGGCTCAGATCTTCAAAGGACTCGACCCGGTCCCTTTGCTGTTCGGCAAAACTTAAGATAGTCCAGGTAATAATATTGAGCATTTTTTCCCGCTCCATATCTTCACGAAATTTTGTCCAATCAATATTTTCATACCCTCTGCCCAGACCGTCGGCAATGAGATGCCTGCCCGTTTCAGCGATTTCCGCTTTCACTTCCCCTGCATCCTCATGGGCTGCGACTTTGAGAAAATTAATGGCATGGGGAAACTTTTTGTAAATCTTGAATTTAATCAGGCCGATTTTCCTCATTCTTTCAAAAAGATCGGTTTCCTGCCAATCCACCTCATCATAAATGCTTTCGATGACCTCTACCACATAGTCCAGCAGAAACAAATACAGCTCCTTTTTCGTGTTAAAATAGCTGAACAATGAGCCTTTGGAGATGTCTGCTTCTTTGGTCATCTCATTGGTCGATGCCTTTTCATAACCATTGCGGGCAAATTCTTTAAGGGCCGCATTAATGATACGTTCCCTTTTCTCCGCTTCTAAGCTATAGAATTTTGGATAAATGACAGCCACCTCATTTCTATCTAGTTCTATATTGAGATAAATCACAATGACCCAAGTGGTCATTTTTATAATACTGCAAAATGACCACTTGGGTCAAGATACTTCCGCATGCAGCAAACCATTTCTGTGCGCCTTGAAAATGCAAAAAAAGCCGCCTAAGCCTGACGAAGCTTTGGCGGCATTTTCTGATTCCCAACCACAGCACAGCGTTAATGCCGCAAAGGGTCCTGATCAACTCGGGCCTGAAGGGCCTGGCGGCAGACTATAATTTCTATAATAAATTATGGTATTCTCTTCTTCCATCAACAATGGCGTATATAATTACTGCTTTTTCTTCCTGATCTATTTTGTAAAACACAAGATGTTTTTCAACTATTATTACTCTATAACCCTGCTTCCTCAAAGCCGAATATCTTGGCACACTTCCCGATTCCGGAAAATCTTGCAGCCGATTGATTGCTGCTTCTATTTTATCCAGATATTTGAGTGCCACATCCACATCTCCTGAATCATCTGCTATATAGAATATGATATTACGGAGCTGCTCTTCCGCCTTATCCGTCCGTAGGATTTGATACTTCATACATTCTTCCTCTCTAACAAAGAGGCACGAAGTTCATCGAATGAATCCTTCATCAACGCTACACGGCCGGCTCTCACATCATCTTCCGCCTCTGCCAACGTTCTCAGCAGCTCCAATTCTGATTTCATCTGATAGTAGTCCTGCAGCCCAAGAACCGCCGTATCCCCACGCCCGTTTACCGTAATAATAACGGCCTCCCTTGTTTCTTTACACTGCTTGGATATCTCACTATAATGATTTCTTAAATCTGCAGATGGCCGAATTACTTCCCTCATACGCTCACCTTCTTTTTCCATATATTATATAGTCATATTATATCTTAGAACGGCTATTTTGTCGATCACATACTGCAGCGCTGTGATAAAGCGCTGTTCATATCAACAGCCGTAAGGCTGACAGTGCCGTCATGCAGATAATCAGATACCGGAAAAACCTCTCATTGATTTTTTTAATGACCCAAAGCCCCAAAGCCGCTCCTAAAGCGACCATCGGTACCATCACCCCTGCCAGTATGAAGGACTGCAGCTCCATATTATGCCAGGCAAATACCTGAACGGGCACCTTGATAGAATTAATAATGAAAAAGAACAAGGCATTGGTCCCCATAAAATCATTCTTGTGTAGTCCCAGGGCCAATAGATAGACGCTGAAAATCGGACCGGCCGCGTTGCCGATCATGGTAGCGAACCCGCTTAAAATTCCCGCCGTAATATAAAACCATGTCCCGGTAGGCACGGTAAAATTCTTTCCCATTTTTTCTGTGTACACTAAAATACCCAGACAGAATAAAATAATCGTTCCGATCAAGATGACAAACACCTGATCAGCGATGACTCTGCCAACGACAGCACCAAGGAACAGACCGATCAAGGCCCAGGGCAGAGGTGCCAAAACCTTTTTCCAATCAATACTCCTGCGATAAGACCAGACAGCAAAAATATCTCCCACTAACAATAGAGGGAGCAGAACCCCTGTCGAATCTTTCCCGCCAAAAACAGTAGCCAGAACAGGTATCACAAGCATGAGCACACCGCTGACACCTGTCTTGGAAAAGCCAACTAAAAAGGCCGTTAACATCACGACCATGCCTTGTATCCCGGTCAGGTCCAGCATATGTAGAACATAATCCATCTTATCCATCAAATTTCACTGCCAATTCAGCTAAGGCCTCATCGTGTACCCGATACACTGTCCATTCAGCCATGGGAACCGCACCTAACTGTTTATAAAATTGAATGGACGGCTCATTCCAATCCAAGCACCACCATTCCAACCTTCCACAGTTTCTCTCTAAAGCCAGTTTAGCAAGGAAAGCAAGCATCATCTTGCCGATACCCTTTCCTCTCATGTCAGGCTTCACATATAAATCCTCCAGATAAATACCCGGTCTGCCCAGGAAGGTGGAAAAGTTATGAAAGAACAAGGCGAAAGCAACCGGTGCATTTTTGTATTCACCGATTACAACCTCAGCCATTTTGCGTTCAAATAGAGACTCTATTAATACTTCTTCTGTCGCTACAACCTCATGGGCCATTTTTTCATAGTCGGCTAATTCCCTTATCAATTCCAGAATTAGCGGAGCGTCATTGATTTCCGCAAATCTTAATTTAAAATCCTCTAACTTTGTATCCACTGTTATTTACCTTTCCTCTCCTATTAAAAAATCCCCAAATTAGTTATCACTAACCTATAAGTATAACCAGGCAGCTTAGCCATTGCATTTCTGAAAGCTGTTCTGCCAAAGCAAGCTGTGCTGTAATCAGTCCGGTTATCGGCATCAGAACATTGTTTGTCAGCATACTTCACGACGATATTCGAAAGCGCGTCCTTACACCCATTTCGCTTTCCGGCCATATTTCTCCTCCATGGTTTTCGATGATTTTACATATGACTAAGCCTGCCCATAATTTGATAAACGCGCTTACATTAAAAACCCCATTGCCTTCCGGGGCAAACCGGTAGGCAACGGGGCAGATATTCTGAAAATTACAGATTGAGCTATCGAGTAATTCAGAGTATAATGATAGATTGTGTAATTGGTGTGCCAATATCATAATTAATATCTGTAGAAAGGTCGCTTTTATACATGAACAAACAAGCAAAAATAACCGCTGTAGTTCTAATGCTCGGCGCATTTATTTCCGTACTTAACCAAACTCTCATTAATCCTGCCTTGCCGACGATTATGGAAGAACTCCACATTGAAGCAACGACAGCCCAGTGGCTCGTATCAGGATTTACCCTCGTCAACGCCATCGTTATCGCCATATCCGCATTTTTAATGGATAGATTCCGGACGAAACAACTCTTCCTCTCTATTTTTGTCCTGTTTCTCGCCGGGAGCCTGCTGGCCTCCTGGGGAGTGAATTTTACTGTTTTGCTCATAGGGCGTTTACTGCAAGCCATATGCGCGGGGATCATGATGCCGCTGTCCATGACCATAATACTTCTCTTGTTCCCCCACGAAAAACGCGGCTCAGCTATGGGCATGTACAGCTTGGTCATTATGGTTGCGCCTGCCATTGGACCTGTCTTGGCAGGAGTGCTTACCGATAAAGTCGGTTGGCGGATTATGTTCCTTGTCATGGCGGTGCTTGCAGGGGCGATAATATTGCTGGCCTCGCTGATCATGAAAAATTACGGTGATGTAAAACAAACAACCCTTGATAAACCATCCTTCACGATGGCTTCCCTCGGCTTATTGGCCTTATTGTACGGTTTTTCCCTGTTAGGGAATATATCCATGATTTTAACCGCTTCCGCTTTAGTTCTCGCTGGGGTCGTGATTCTGTTTCTGTTTGTCCGCAGGCAATTAAGCCTTACGCAACCCTTCTTGCAGATTAAAGTCCTTGGCAATGCTCAATACCGCAACGGTACGATAATTTTAATGCTTATCCAGGCTTCCCTCGCCGCAGCAACCATTACCTTGCCGATCTACATCCAAACCGTACGGGGAATGTCCGCCACCGTTTCGGGTATGGTCATGATGCCGGGTGCAATTTTGGGAGCTGTATTTGGCTATTTTGCAGGAAAGCTCTACGATGCCTTCGGCGCAAGATATGTCGGACTTTTCGGCGGGTTTTTGCTGCTTCTCGGTTCTTTAGGCATGGCATTATTTGATTTTGATACGACAATTGGGTTTATGACAGCCGCTTACACCTTGCGCTCCGTCGGGCTTATGCTAGCCAACACCCCCATCAATATGTGGTCTATAAAGAAGCTGCCGGATGAAATTCTCCACCATGGGAACGCCGTCGGAATCACCCTTCGTCAAGTTGCCACAACCCTTTGCACTGCAGTCATGGTCTCCGTAATGTCGTTCGCCTCTTCGGTATATGCCGCAAAAGGGGAAATACAGTCACAGATGTACGGTATTAGCATGACTTACTGGTTAAGCGTCGTTATCGGGCTTGTTGCGCTTATTTTGGTAGCCGTCAAGGTAAAAAACAGGAAAAAAACCGTCGCAGCCGTCACCGAAGCCGTTTACGAACTTGATATAGCTATGAGAGCCGACCCTTACACGGTTTCCTGTGATGATAATCTGAAGCAGGTTGTCGAAAAGTTCATAGGTTACAAAACAAGCGGATTGCCGATTATTGATGCGCAGAAACACTTAATCGGATTTGTTTCGGACGGCGATGTTATGCGGTATTTCACCAAACAAGACCTACGATTTGTCGCCGAATTCTATTCAGCCGTTATTCCCGATACGGACACTCTTAACTCCAAAGCGAGAAAGCTGTTAAGCATGAATGTCATGGAGATCGCTTCCCCAAATGCTATTGCCGTTTCACATGACACACCGCTTCTTGAAGTCTGTGAGATATTCAGCAGACGTAAGATAAACAAACTTCCTGTAACTCAAAACGACATCCTCATTGGTACGATCAGCAGAGGCGATATTATGCGGGCTTTGATGACCCGGTTGCCATTGGGTGGCGAAGATTGAGATCGGACTATAAAAAACACAAAGGTATCGCTGAACGCCTTATTCCAGAGTTTATCAATGCCTTTGTGTTTTTTAATTACTTAACACCTGCCTGAATTTTTAACTCCTTGAACAGCGGCAACCAGCCTCTTTTCCAGTTTGTCACTATTTTTAGCTATACCAATAATAACCAAAGCCATGACTCCCCACCCCCACAAGGGCATTGCTATATTAAAGGAACCCAGGGCTGAGGCGGCCAGTATTTCCCAAGGCCTTGTCAGCAGCATGATGACTACATATCTTCCTAAACTTATCTTGCTGAGTCCGGCTACGAAGCCCATAGCATCATCGGGGAAAAAGGGCAGAAATAATAGTACTATGAGCAGCAGTTCTCCCTTCCTGGATGAAAAATACTGTTCGTACTTATCTAAAACTTTAGGACTTACGAACCTCTCCACAAAGGTTCTTCCGAATTTTTTGCCAAGCATAAACACTATGGAAGAACCAATGAGGATTGCCAGCATACTGATCAAAAATGAACCCATCATACCAAATACTGTTCCACCTACTACAGCACTTACATTGCTGGGTATTGGGGCAATAATAACCGATATTAATTGAAGAATAAAGAACGCTAAATAAGCTTTTTCTCCGTACCCCTCAATATAGTTCTTAAATTCTTCAGCAGTGGACATATAATTTAAGATACCGCTTGATTTCAAGTAAACAACTATCCCTATGAGTCCGGCAATCACTGCCAGCAAGTAAACCCAAAATTTTATTCTATCCTTAGACTGATTCATATAGCCCATTTAGCCTCCTTGTTGACCTTTTCATATTGTCGATGGATTCATTATGAGCTATAGAATTTAAGAATTAATAAAAAAAGTCTTAAGAAACCCTCACTTTATTCTTTAAGTATTTCTTAATAACAAAAAACAGCAATAAAAAAGACCGGCCGATAGATCTGCCGGAAAGATTTTTAGCTTTATACAGCATTTTTAGTAGTCGCTCTTATGACCGGCTGTTCAAATGCTTCCATAGCTCCGCTAGTCTGATTTTCATATCCTGCTTCGATACGCCCTCATCGCGAATAGGTAAGCAACAACTATGATACCGACACACCACGCCAGGGCTATCCAGATATCGTTTCCGACGGGTTCAGCATTCAGCAAAACGCGTATTGTTTCCACGATAGACGTTACAGGCTGATTCTCTGCAAAAACACGGACGACTTTGGGCATCGTTTCAGTCGGCACAAAAGCTGAACTGAGAAAGGGCAGGAAGAGCAGTAGATATGAGAACGAGGACGCGCCCTCCATCGATTTTGCCGTGAGCCCCGGAATGACCGCGATCCATGTCAGCGCAAGCGTGTATAGTGCGAGTATTCCCGCTGCCGCGAGCCAGTTAAGTATGCCCGCGTTTGAACGGAAGCCCATAATCAGCGCAACGAGGATAATAATAACGACGGTAAGCATGTTGGACACCAGAGAGGTCAGCACATGACTCCACAGCACCGACGAACGACTGATCGGCATGGAATTGAACCGCGAGAAAAGCCCTTTCTGCATATCCATAAACAACCGAAAGGCAGTGTAAGCTATGCCGGACGCGATAGCAATCAACAGAATGCCGGGCAGTTGGTAATTAACATAATTCACATCAGCGCCCATGCTCATTCTTACCGCGCCGCCGAACACATAGACAAACATCAGCATCATCGCAATCGGCGTTAACGCAACCGTGATAATCGTGTCCGGGCTGCGCAATATGTGCTTCATTAAGCGCCCGGTCAGTACGACTGTATTGTTTTTCATTTTGTTTGCCTTCCTTTACCGATGATTGCGAGGAAAATCTCCTCCAGTGTCGGTTGTTTTTCGATATATTCTTTTTGGGCAGGCGGGAACAGCTTTTTGAGTTCTTCAAGGGTTCCGTTAGCGATAATTTTGCCCTCGTTCAGAATCGCGATTTTGTCGGCAAGCTGTTCCGCTTCATCCAGATACTGCGTTGTGAGCAGAATCGTCACGCCGCTGCCGGCAAGCTCCTTAATGGTTTTCCAGACCTCAAGCCGCCCCTCCGGGTCAAGCCCCGTCGTCGGCTCGTCGAGGAAGATGAGGTTGGGCTTTCCCACAAGGCTCATTGCTATATCCAGCCTGCGCTTCATGCCTCCGGAATACGTATCCGCCCGTTTGTTTGCCGCGTTAGAAAGCCCAAAACGCTTGAGCAGTTCCTCGGCAACTTGGGCTGGTTTGGGAACACCCCTTAGCTTTGCGATCAGGATAATGTTTTCCAGCCCGGTCAATATCTCATCCACAGCGGCGAACTGCCCGGTCAGACTGATATTTTCCCGCACCTTTCCCGGCTGACGTGCAACGTCAAAGCCGCAGATGCTGGCGGTTCCGACCTCAGATTTCAGAAGTGTGGAAAGGATGTTGACCACCGTGGTCTTGCCCGCCCCGTTGGGGCCCAGCAGGGCGAAAATCTCGCCGCGCCGGACTTCAAAATCCACGCCTTTCAGGACTTCCGTGTCCTTGAAGGACTTCCGCAGACCTTTCACTTCAATCGCTTTTTCCACCCCGATATCCCCCTTTTACTTTGTTTTATCCGTAACCTTTTTCATGGCCTTGCAAACTTCTTGGTCAGCAGATTCTTGATAGATATCGGCATAAGTTTTTGAATCTTTGATCAGATCGTCGCAGAAAGCTGCTACGTCCCTGCCTGTCACTTCCAGTACGCCTTTCCCCAAGGCCGCGCCTTCTTCAAAAAGATCGATAATCCCCGAGAGTAAGCCCATCCCGTCGGTTAGCTCAACAGGGCCTACCTTAAAGAGATATTTTTGAAGCTCTTTATAAACAATCTGATAATCTCGGGGGAGCGCTTTGACACGGGCCATGTGCCCTCGCCACTCTTTTTTGCCTTCGATGATATCCTGTATTCTCATTGTATCCTCCTATTTACCTAATTTTTTAGCGATATTATGGTTGAGCTGCTCACGCCACTTATCGCGATAAGTCTTTGCCCCTTCTTCGCCGGCCAACGCTGCACAGAAGCCTTTGATATCGTCACCCAAAACCTCTTGAACACGCTGACCCTCCGCCGCCGTTTCTTCGAGCAGGCCAAGCACACCGTCAAGAATCGGCATGAGGTTGCGACCGGTGAAATCTGAGTGCGGCCAAAGATTCAAACTGATTTTTTCCCAAGCCGCTTGATAATCAGCCGGCAGTTTTTGGACTCGCGATTCAAAAGCTTTCCATTCTTTAGTCATGTCGCTGCCCGTAATTTTCTCCCAAAAATTCATTATATTTCTCCCTTCAACTCGTTAAGTTTTGATGATACGAACTCCCATTTTTCCCAGAACTTCCGTAGTTCTTTGCGCCCCGCGTCGTTGAGTGTAAAAAACTTGCGCGGCGGCCCCATATCAGATGGCTTTTTCGTAATTTCCACCAACTTGTTTTTCTCAAGCCGCACCAAGATGGTATATACTGTTCCATCCACAACATCCGAAAAACCAAGGGCATTCAGCCGCCGCGTGATCTCATAGCCGTAGATCTCCTCGTGGCTGATGATCTCAAGCACACAGCCTTCCAGTACGCCTTTGAGCATTTCTGTAAGGTTCTCCATTGTAACCTCTCCTTACTATTCTGTATCACTTGTATTCGGTATCACTTACTACTAGTATATAGTACCACAGAATAGCGTAATTGTCTATGTAATCTGCTGGCAAATGAGGCGAAGTCCTGGTTGGCCCTTATGCTTAGAAAGTATATAGCGCAAGTTGCTTTCTAATAGTGTAAAAAAAGGGATTTTTGAGATTCAAAGTTCTACCCTCGTATCTCAAAAATCCCTTACTAAATTCCTTTCCTGACTCTTCTTTTGTACACAGCAATCTGCCCAAGAGCAACTTTGCGGGGGTTGGGGTCAATTTCCGCTGGCAGGTAAAGTTAAATTCGTAATTTTTCTTTAATGATGGAAATTTGTTTCGTGGTTGGCGGTTCTTCCATATTTAGCACAATAATTTTCTTCTCAAAAAGCAAAATGTATTCACCTGTTGGCGTATCATCATAATACTGCTGATAAGCTTCTACCGTGCCGAAAATTTTATTGTCAATGGGCTCATAGCTTTCATCATCTCGCCACTGGGGTATCTCAAGCAGGTGATTCTTGGCGAGATGATAAATAAACTTAAATTGCGGTTCTAAGATATCGTATACGAGCCGCGGAGGTGCGTCTTTGGCAGGCAATGAATCTTGCCGGTAATTGCTTTGGGTAAGAAACAATGTGCTATTTATCTCTTTTTCATAGGAATAATAGTCATAATCGAGATCACCGTATAAAGCTTCACAGGTGAGGGGGATATCATCCCTATACAGCCTGTACTCATGGCTGGTTGTTGCGGTAACCGGCCAAACAACGGTGCGATAATCCGAGTCAGCACCTATATTAAAGCCCAATTTAATCGTGAACAATACAATGAAGGCGAGATAGACAAAATCAGCAATGATCAGCACAGTAATCGATATCACTTTATTGATCGCAGCCGATGCCTTTTTCATTTTCAAATAGTTGATTGACAACCGAAATACGATGAGCAGAATGGGCATTTGTATGATGCATAGGAATACACCGAACCAGCTTATTTTAAAAACGAGGTAATACAAAAAGTAACCAAAGCCAGCTAAGAAAAAACTCATAAAGATAATATGGACTATTCTGCGCACCATGCTGATATTTTCAACACATTCTCCGCCACCGGCGATGGAGCGCTCTGAGCGTTTACACCAAATCAAGTAATCCAGCAAGAAATACACTTCATAAATGACAACCGCCAGAATCATGGCAGCAGAAAACAATCGACCGGGATCCGACAGAAACTCGATTGGATTCAATTGAAATGAATTAAACTGCACAACCAAATTAAACACGCAAACCAGCATCATAATCATTATCGATGGAAGAAAGCTCTTTCTCATACATCGTTTGATATTGTCAAATTTCTCTTTTTCATCCGTCTCAAATGGTATAGGATTGTCAGCTTCGCTGTAAAAGATCTGCATTTGATTGAATTGAGTTACAAAATTCCAACCGGCGGCCTTGGCATAATCGAAATATGTTTGCTGATTATCCGTAATATCGGGATTAAATACTGACCCCTCAGAAAAATATGTAACAGTGTATTTTAAACTCTTCGGCTCTCCTTTGCGAAATGTCCATAAAAAGGCACCGCACTCCTCCAGAAATAACCCCTTGGCAGCCAGTTTCTCCAGTTTAATTTCTATGTCCTTATAACGGTCAAATCTAAAATTTATTACCTTTTTCACTTTATCTTTCATCACTGCCCACCACCTTTTACGAGTGCTTCGTAATCACTTTTCTGCTTTGTTAGTCGGCGATATTCCTTTTCAAGCATTTCTTCACCAAGATTAGTAATGATATAGCTTTTTTTTCGATTCTCCGTTTTCGTCTCTATAATCATTTTTTCCTTGACAAAGTTATCCAATAAGCTGTATAGGGTTCCAGGGCCAATGAGCACTCTGCCGTCGGTAAGCTCTGCGGCCATTTTCATAATATCGACACCACAGGCCTCATTTTTCAGGCAAATAAGGATATAAAACATTTGCTCTGTTAATGTCTGATATTTTTCTCTGGCCATGTCATCATTCCTTCATAAATATCGAATATCGATATAGTTTACCAACAGGATAACATCGAATATCGATATTGTCAAGATATTAAAAGCAGTGCCTCCAAAGCTGGAATCCATACAATATGTCGATAGCAATCTATCCCATAAATCTTCTGGAATATACCTTATCCCTGTTTCTATTCCAGGATTTATTTACCAGCTATTATCAAGAGAGATCCTTTTAGTAATGTCCGTCTAATCTAATAACTAAAGTAAGGAAGGTGCTCCAATGAAATTAATTTTCGTACTCGCTCTGACAGGATTGCTTGTTTTCACCGGAATCACAGGGTGTACACCGGCCAAAAATAGTACTGTTGATCCAGCAATCCAGAGTCAAGCCGATGCAAGCCAGAATCCAACAGCCTCAGATCAGGATCAGATCGACAAAACAAAAATCAGAAATACAGCCTTTCAATGGCTAAAAAATCAAGAAGCCAAAGTCAAAGAATGGGAAACCGCCCAAGTAATCGAGACCAAGTACACCGATGATCATAACGTTTATAAAGCGGATGAGATAATAAATATTAAAGGAATGGATACGCTTAAAGTTGTCTTTGAAATGGAAGATGATATCTGGGGAAGTATCGCAATAGCTGTTTATGTCGATAAGGCCACTGAAGAAGTATTGGGAATGGATCCAATCGCCCGCTAGCTCCTTATGACCGAACGCCTGGAAACAACAACATCCCCTCGTTTAATGTGGTTGAAGTAGTAGCCTTGCCCTGCATACTTTAACCGGTAATCGGCGTTACTCAGTCTTTTAATTGTTTTCCACGATATACAATAAAAGTAATGGCATTAAGTGCAATTGCAACTGTGAGAAGTAAGCCTGCAACCAAAGCCACTGCGGAGGAAGTATCCATAAGTGCCGACCAATCCTCTATTTTTACCAGATGATCGGTATAGAGAATTTGCATCCACAAGGCGATAGCACAGGCACTGAGGCTTGCTGCGGCGCAAAATGCAACCCGATTCCTTGCCTTGGCCTTATTGCCCTGAGCGAGAATAACCACCGGTAGCGCCCAGGCAATCAGTCCAAACACCAAGCTCCCTATATTCAGCCAATCTGCTCCTAACATAACGTTCTCCTTTCATACCCCATAATAAATGACGTATTTATTTTCCGTGACGGCTTTTCTAGGCATTTTCCCATACCTTCTCATACAACCAGCCGCGCCGGAGCGATACATTTTTATTTTAGATCACTTGTATTTACAATTCAAACTCTTTGCTGGTCAGCTCAATAAGTGTCGGCCTTTTATGACCTCCCGGGCATTCAAATCAATGGTCACTCACTTAGCGGGCCAGAGTCCCGAAACGTTCAAAAGGCCAATAGCGGAAAAGGGTTCTGCCCGTGATGCTGTCGATGGGCAAAAATCCCCATTCCCGGGCAGAGCGATCAGGCGCTTGATAAAATCATCGGAAGCATGGGCTTCGCTTGGCGGGTGGAAGACAATGACATCTCCCGGATGAAGCTCATCGAAATACTTGAAAAAGAACTTATCCACGATAAGCCGGTCCTGAAGCTGAATCGTCGGCAGCATGGAGCCGCTGGGAACATAACGGGGTTCGATGACAAAGGTGCGAATCAGCCAGGATAAAGCAAAAGCGATAACTATAACCCCGACCCATTCCAGGATGCTGCGGGCCGTGCTTTTGCCGGCGGGTTTGAGATTTTTTGCGTTTTCCATGTTAGTCACCTCATTTTAGAAGCTGCTGCTCCAAAGTCGTTTTTAGTCACAATCATTCTGGGTGAGAACAGGCAGCCTGAGGCTGAAGCGGGTCCCAACCCCCACTTCGCTTTCCGCCCATATTTCCCCTCCATGGTTTTCGATGATCTTTTGGCAGATGGCCAGGCCCAGCCCCGCTCCCCCGAAGCTCCTGGAGCGGGATTTTTCCGCCCGGTAAAATTGGTCAAACACATGGGGCAAATCTTCCGGTGCTATGCCTGTCCCATCATCCGTTACGGAAATATGCAAATCAGCCCCCTCCACCTTGGCTGCAATGGCTATGGTTCCTTTTTCCCCCAGATATCGCCTGGCGTTGCTGATTAAATTATCAAACACCTGGGCGATCTGGTCCGGATTGGCCTCAATGGGCACCGAGGGAAACGGTCTGGCCAGCAGCAGTTGAACCAGCTGATCCGCAAATTCCAGTTCCACAGGGGCAAGGATGGATTCCAGCATTTCCTTGGCATCCCAGAGGCAGAAGGCCCCTTGGGAATCGTCCATGTCCAGCTGGGAATACTCAAAGAGCCTTTCAATCAAAGTATCCAGCAACGCGGTTTTATTTTTAAGCACACTCAGATAGCGGTTCAGCTTCTCTGGATCATGGACCGCTTTCGGCAAACCTTCCACATAGCCCCTGATGGAGGACAGCGGAGTCCTCAAATCATGAGAAATGCTGGCAATCAGCTCTTGGCGGGAATGATTCAAATGATTTTGCTGTTCCAGGGAAGCCTTTAAGTTCTGCCGCATCAGGTCAAAAGCCTCACATAAGGCACCCATTTCATTTTCTTTTTGATAAGAGATAGAAAAATCCAGATTCCCCTCGGCAATCTTTTGGGTAGCTTCCAGCAATTGTTGCAGCGGGAGCAGATAATTCCTGGTCAGATACCAGGATAAGACTGCAAAGTAACCCACAAAGGGTATCCCTATTATGACAATTCGTAAAGATATATCTTGCCCGCCGGCATCCAAATTACTGCCAACTGCCGCCGGAGTCATTAACACCGGAATCAAGAGGATAACAAAAAAGGACAGGATGAATTTCACCCGGATATCCAGCTTCATTTTGCCCCTCCACTGAACTTGTAGCCCACGCCCCAAACGGTTTTGATAAATGTGGGATTGGCGAGGTCCGATTCGATTTTTTCTCTCAGTTTCTTAATGTGGACGGTCACGGTATTTAAATCACCGCTTTCATTAAACCCCCAAACATTGGCAAAAATTTGCTCCCGGGTCAAGACCTGATTGGGGTGCAGGGCCAGAAACCGCAGCAATTCGAATTCTTTGGTGGTCAGCTCCAGAGGACGGCCGGCCAAGGCCGCCTCATACCCCTGCACATCAATTTCCAGACCGCTGTATGACAAGAGCCGGGTTTTGGGCTCGGGAACAGCGCTCATCTTGAATCTGCGCAATTGAGCCTTCACCCTGGCCACCACTTCACCGGGGCTGAAGGGCTTGACAATATAGTCGTCCGCCCCCAGTCCCAAGCCGAGGATTTTATCCACCTCGGCCTTTTTCGCGCTTAACATGATGATGGGGACATTGGATTCGGCGCGGATCCTCCGGCAGACCTCCATCCCATCAAGGCCGGGCATCATGATATCCAGAATCACCAGCTGGGGCTGGTTCATCCTGAACAGCTCCAGGGCCTCATGACCATCCCTGGCGACCAAAGCCTCATACTGTTCGTCGCTTAAAAAGTCTTTGACCAGTTCCGCAAGCTCCACCTCATCGTCGGCGATCAGAATTTTTTCTTTTGTCATCCAGACACCCCTCCCTTAGGTTAGCATGTCCTTTTTTCTAAAATAGAACAAGCTCGCGACAAACAGGCAAAAAGACGTAATCGAGCTGCAGAATTTACATTCTTAATTATTACAGCCAGAAATAAACTGCCACCTTGGCAAAAGTGAAAAATTGCTATGGAATTTATGAAAATTTGATAAACTCGCCTTTTAAACTAAGAGCACCGAACTGCTCGGTGCTCTTTGGCGTTCATTCATTTAAGTAGGTGCTCACCCTGTCCTGAATCAATTGGGCAGTCACCTCCGCTGTCTTCTGTCCTGTAAAGAAGGCCGCGGTTTCTTCCTGAACAATGGCAATAATCTTCTGGTCCGTTCCGATGTAGACCTTCGCTTGACTGAGCAGGTTTTCCAGATAATCCACATCCTCCTGGGTGGGGGGTTGCAGTGTTATTGATTGACCGGGAATGCCGTCGTCCTTGATCATCATTTTCCCACCTCTTGTTTGGATAGCCTGGGTGAAATTCTGGGCAACCTGGGGAAGCACACTCTTATTAATCGGCAGTCCTCCCTGAGTCATCATCTCATCAGAGACCAAAAATTTCAAAAATTCCCAGGCCAGTACCTGATGGGCCGATTGACTGCTGATCCCATACAGGGAATCCGTGGCAAAGGACACGTTTCCGGGGGGCTTTAAAAGCTGAACACCCTCGCTGAAAATCGCCTTGGTCGTTTGCAAAGCCCAAAACCCTTGCAGAGAAGTGAAATTAAAAACAAGTTTACCCCGGGCGGCCATGTCCATAATGTTGGTCTGGGCCGTATCCGTATTCACCAGTTTGTGGTCAATCAGATATTTACTTAAGGAAAGTAAATCAAGAAATTCCTGACCGGTAAAATTGGCAGTCTTCTTCTCCGGATCGACCAGTTTATCATAGTTTTCTTTAACCAGCGTCCCAATCAGTCTTTTTTCATCCATCCCGGCCAAGGCATACATCCCCTGGGTTTCCCCGTTTTGCTTGTCGTTCATGATCTTTTCCGCCGTCCTGACAAAATCCTGCCAATCCCAGTTGCTGTCGTCGATTGACACCTGGGAATCAGCCAGTAAGGTTTGATCGGCGGCAATCATATCGATGCTGATATTAACCGGCAGCCCATAGAGTTTATCTTTGTACTCTAAAGCCTTGAAAATATTCTGGTAGTACTTGCCCCTGTCGAAGCTTTGATCCGACTGCATCAGCCCGCCCAAATCAACTAAAAGATTCTTATCCGCATAGGTCTGATAGGGCAGGTTGTTCAATAAAATAATATCGCTGCCCTGGCCGGACATGAGCTGGGTATTCATAGCCGTGACATATTTTTCAATATCCCCGGACTCCGCCGCCCTGACACCTTCACCTTTTTCCGAAGTACTGGAAGTGTATTCTTTCACTTCCACCCTAACGCCGGGATGAAGTTCTGCAAACTTTTTTACCGCCGTATCCAGGTACGTATCTTTGCTCACCACCGCAATGGTCAGGGAATTAGGATCATTTGCTCCCCCGGCAGCCTGAGTATTGCCGCAGCCGACAGTAAATACCCCTATGCCCAGGATCAGAACCAGGCTTAGAATAACTCCGCATTTATTTTTGATCATTAAAACACCCCTTTTCCTTTAATTATTCAGAATACAGATATTCACCCCATTTTCCTGATCGAAAAAATGGGCCTTGGCCATATTAAAACCTACCCTGACTTCCTGTCCGGTTGCGGCGCGCAGCTCCGGACTCACCCTGACAACCACCTCCCTGCCGGCGATCCTTACATAATGGTAAGTCTCAGCCCCTCTCAATTCGCTGAACTCCAGCCTTCCCTCCAATGCCCACTCGGAATGACGGTCCCCAAAATCTCCGCTGCCCCAGAGATGTTCCGCTCTGATCCCCAGGACCACTTTCCGGTCCAGATACCCCTGCTCTTTTAATCTTTGTCCCCCGGCAGCAGGAACAGGCAGCAGGGCGTCGGCCAGCTTGGCATAAATACAGCCCTTTTCCTCGATCATCAAAACTTCCAGAAAGTTCATCCCCGGGCTGCCTAGAAAACCGGCCACAAACATATTGACCGGATGGTCATAGATGGCTTGGGGGCTGTCGATTTGCTGGATCAGGCCGTCCTTCATCACCACGATTCTGGTGCCCATGGTCATGGCTTCGGTTTGATCATGGGTTACATAAACAAAGGTTGTCTGCAGATTTTTGTGAAGTTTGGCAATTTCTATTCTCATCTGGGTTCTCAGCTGGGCATCCAGGTTGGACAACGGCTCATCCATCAAGAAAACCTTGGGTTTCCTGACAATGGCCCGCCCCAGGGCCACCCTTTGCCTTTGCCCGCCGGAAAGTTCCTTGGGTTTGCGCTGAAGCAGAGCTTCAAGTCCCAGAATCCTGGCCGCTTCCTCTACATTTTTCCTGATCTCGACCTTGGGCAGTTTTCTCAACTTAAGTCCAAAAGCCATATTGTCATAGACCGACAGATGGGGATAAAGAGCGTAATTTTGAAAAACCATGGCGATATCCCGGTCCTTGGCGGCCACCTCATTAACCAGCCGGTCGTCAATATATAATTCACCGGCTGAAATCTCCTCCAGCCCGGCTATCATCCTTAAAACGGTTGTTTTGCCACAGCCGGAGGGACCTACCAGGATTAAAAATTCCTGATCCTTGATTTCCAGAGAGAAATCCCTGACTGCCGCAACCCCGCCGGGGTAGGTCTTAGCTAAATTTTTCAGATGTAAACCCGCCATCTGCTGCCCTCCTATCAATAAAAGTAACCACGGTTAAAAATACAGAGCTGAATACCAGCAACACCTCCCCGGTCTCCATGACAAGGGGCATTTTGATGAGCCATAGCAAGGCAGTACCCAGGCTTAAGGCGGCCAGCAGGAAAATACTGCAGAACACTTCCACTTTGAGCAGCTTTTCCTGCAACAGCTGGGTCTGGTAGAGTCCCAGCAAGAACAGCGGCCAACCCAGAAAGATGTTTAAAAACAAGTTCCAGTTCTGGATGGTATTAAGGACATTCAGCTGAACTTCTCCGGGCGGCGCTGCATAGCCGGCGCTTTGCTGCCTGGTTTCAATCCCCTTCTTAATGAGGTCGGCCCAAAATGAAACATCAATCAGTTCATTGGGAATGTTCTGCGGCGGAATATATAAGCTAAAGCTGATTGATTTCCAGACCAGCAGCAGCACGGCAGCAAGGGCCGATACCGCCGCTATACCAAACACAAGCCTGACGGCGTCCCCCTTGATCATCTCCCACCAATAGTTATCCCGGAGTCTCAGGCGGCAGAAATGATCAATACCCTTTATTTTTCGCCTGAGCAAGCTGAAAAGCATCACCATGGCCACCGTCCCCGCCCCAAAATGGCGCAGCTGATTCCCTTGTTCCATCAGGAGACCCGCCAGATTATAATCGATGATTTTGTAGTTGGCCGTGTCCTGGCCGATGGAGGCCAGGGCCGAGGCCAAAACGGCGGTATTGCGGCCTGTGGTACCGGCATCCTTGGTTGCCACTGCCAATGAGGTTATGCGGGCATCCGCTTCCAGTTCCAACAGTTTTTTCGCCGGTATGTACAAAGTGCCGTAGCCCCGGTCCGTCAGAGTCCCGATCAGAAAACGGTCATTCCCGGCCACCCCGACTATCTTAAATTCCCGGCCATACAGTTCTATCTCCAGGCCCACCACATTGCCGTTCTGAAAAAGTGCCTGGGCCAGCTCTTCATCAATGACGGCCACCTGCTGGTTTTCCTGTTCGAAGGTTAAAAAATTGCCTGAACGCATGTTGATTTGCTGGAATTGAGCATACCGGTCATTCACCCCCAGCACCTGGGCCGGGCTCTGATTCTTTTGATAAGCGGCAGAAGTTGAAGCTTCCATGGCGTAAGCCAGATCGTAGTCCCGGAGGCTGTATTGGCTAAGCTGCCTCAGATCTTGCAGGGAAAAGGACCCTTCTTCCGGCTGATGGGAGCCGCCCAGCCAAGTGGCGGTGATTTTGCCGGTTTTGTGCAGGCCGCCAAGATCCGCCAATTGAGCAGGCAGGGATGACCCCAGAAGAGTGCTCCAGGTTAAGACCAATAGACCCAGGGCCAGAACAAGATAGGCCGGGTAGGCTGATTTATCCTGTTTCAATTGAGCCGGTTTCAATTTGCCCCCTCCTTTAGAACCCTGTCCCCGTCCTCCACCGGTTTATTGCTTTGCCACACCACTTCACCCATCACCATATCTGTAAGCGCAGACATTTCACGATCCCTGTCTTCCACATTGACGTTTACTTTTTGCAGATAGTTCTCCGTCCCTAAAGGCCCTTTTCTTGATTCCAGAACGAAGACATAGGAGCCGCTGCTGTCGTCATAAACCGCGCTGTTCGGTACGAGGGTATCGTAAGGCTTGGTTTTTTTGCTTAAATAGATTTCTCCCTTTTCGCCGCCGCTCAGGCCTTCCAGAGAGACGTCGATCCACAGATCCTTCTCCTCGCCGTTATGACGGCTGTTTTCCACGATCCTGTCGATTGTCCCCTCGGTTTTCTGATCCCCCAGGGAGAGCATATTCACACTCACCGTATCTCCGGGTTTGACATAATCAAGCAAATCCTTGTCAATGGGCACGATCAGCCGGAACCCCTGCCCCAGGTCAGCCAATTTAAACAGAGGCAGGGAGCTATTGGTCATCGACCCTGCAGGGAAATTCAGTTCTGTGATCAGGCCGTCCACAGGCGCTGTATACACGCCGTTGTTGGCCACCTGTTGGGCCAGAGCAGCCACCTTTCTGGCCTGTATTTCCAGATTAAGCTGAATATCCTCACAGTGCCTTTGCGCGTCCGCCAGGTTCCTGGCGGCATTTTCCAGGTTTACCGCCGTTTCGGCTTCATGATCAAACAGGACCTTCAGATTATCGTAATCTCTTTGTTTTTGCGCCTGCTCTGCCTGGGCTCCGGCCAGGGACAGCTGGAGCTGCCGGTAGCGGGCCTGTTCATCCTGATAATCCGACTTCAGACCGTCCACGTCCAGGATGATGATGGTCCGGCCTTTGCTGACCCTGTCCCCCTGCTCCACCCTGACCTCCTTGACCCGCAAATTGGCATCTGCATATTCCTCCCGGGTTGATTTGACCTCCACCGTCCCTTCCCCGAATATTTCTTTGATTAACGCCCCGTTGGTGGGCCGGACCGTCTGGACCCTGGGCAGAGCAAAGTTATTGATGGTATTGGAGAAGAATGTTAACCCGATCATTGTCATTAGGAAGAGCAGGCTCAGCTTTCCGATCAACTTTTTTCTTTGCCCATCACCTGCGATTGCTTCATTCCCCAATTTCCTGTCTCCCTTCCTGGACTAGTGCAGCGGCAACACAATAGCCCTTGTAGAGTAAGTGTGCAAGAATTTATATAGCAAGGCCTTCCTTGCTCAGCCTTTGATTCCGGAGAGCCGGATTCCTTCCAGCAAGTATTTTTCGGCATAAAGGAAGTTCAGCAGCGCCGGCAGCATATATAAAACGGACGCGGCAAAGGCCAATCCTTTTTCACCGTCGATGATTCTGGAAAGATAGAGGGAAAGAGGCTGTTTGGCCGCATCCTGTAAAAAAATCAAGGGCTGCTCCACCATGTTCCAGTTATCGATAAACACAAGGATGGCCATGGCTGCTATACCGCCCCTGGACATGGGCAGAATGATTTTGAGAAAAATCTGGAACTGGCTGGCTCCGTCCACCCGGGCCGCTTCAAGATAGGAGTCCGGTATTTGCTCCATATACTGTTTTAAGAGAAATACGCCAAAAGTGCTGAAGATGCCGGGCAGGATAATGGACCAATGGCTGTTAAGCAGGCCCAGCTGGCCGGCCATTAAATAATTGGGCACAAGCGTGACCTGGAAGGGCATCAGCATCACGATGATATACAAAAAAAACAGGAAATTCCTGCCCCTGAACTTCAGTTTGGCAAAGGCATAGGCCGCCAGGGTTGCCACCATCGTTTGCCCGATGACAATGGGGAAGGTGAGCAGCACAGAATTCCAGAACATGAACAGAAACTGGGTCTTTTTGATGAGTACGTTATAATACTGCTTCAGCACCACCACCTCGGGGATCAGCTGGAACCGGGCAAAGTGATCCCCGCTGTCCTCCTGATAGCTGCTTAAATTTTTGTCCGTCACCGGGTTATAATGAGCGGCGATTTCCTGTTCACTCATCAAGGAATTGGTGACGGTTACAGCCAGGGGAAACATCAGCAGGACAGCCAGTACCAGCAAAATTGCAAAATGGATCAGATTTCTGATCCGGTGGTTACCCTTCAAACACACACCCCCCTCTCGCCGGGTCTAATTAATCATATTGGTGATCTTTCTCTCCACGATAAAAAGCAATAAAACGACGGCCACGATAAAGGCAGCCATAATAAAGGCCGCAGAAGTCAATTTCTGATAATCCAAAGCCATAAACATATTGTTCATGTAGTGCTGCAGCATATAGATGCTGTTATGGGGATAATCTCCGGAGATAAGATACGTCTCCCGGAACACTTTAAAGGAATTGATCATCGAGATGACAAAAACAAAAAAAGTCGTGGGGGTCAAATAGACCAGGGTTATGCGAAAAAACTCCTGATAGCGGCTGGCCCCGTCGATCCTGGCCGCTTCGTAGTATTCAGCCGGTATATTCTGCAATCCGGCCAGAAACAGAATGACGCTGTAACCGATGTTTTTCCATAGATAAATCACCAGGACCACCACTCTGGACCAGTTGGTTTTCATCCAGTCCACAGACGGGTGACCCAGGGCATGGATCAGAGAATTTAAAACGCCGTTCAAATCAAAGAATGCCTGCCACACCAAAACCACCGAGGCCACGGGTACCACCAAAGGCGTGATCATAATGGTGCGGAACAGGTTCCGGCCCGGTAATTTTTGGTTCAATAACATGGCCGCTCCCAGGGAGAGCATCAGATTAAGGGGTACACAGATTAAAGTAAACTTGGCTGTATTGGCCAGAGCTGCTAAGAAGCTTGGTTTTTTTAACAAAGCGCCGTAATTATGTAGTCCGACAAACGTACCGTTAAGGGGACTGTCTACCAGGGAATAGTAAAAGCCGGTGACAAAGGGGAGCAAATAAAAAAGAGCAAAGCCCAGCAGGCTGGGCCCCAGGAAAAACCAGGCCAGACCGCCGTTATTCGTTTTTAATTTTCCAGTTTTCATCCTGACCACCCTAAACCAGCTGAGTCATTCTTTTTCTTTCCATATCCGAGACCCCTTTCCTGAATATCAAAGCCCGTTCGATTGGGCAAGTTCATCTTACCGAGATCAGGCAGACGATGTTGGAATTTTAACTTAGCAAAATCTTAAGAAGTGCTTATGAAGTACTTATTCTTTTCTTAAGCTGTCATACACTGCCAACGCGTCGGTAATATTGTACTGCTCGGACATATAAAACAGCTCCTCATTCTGTACTTAACCACAGAACAAGGAGCTATAGGACTTCCAGCTTATGGACTTCTTAAGGTTTTCTTATTGTTATAATGGAATTTTTACTGTAAATGTCGTATTTTCCGGGTTGCTTTCCACAGAGATCGTGCCGTCGTGAGCCTTGACAATTTCTTGGGCAATAGCTAAACCCAGTCCTGCTCCGCCGGTGTTTGTGGAACGTGCGGAATCTAAGCGGTAAAATTTCTCAAAAATAGTTTCCAGCTTTTTCTGCGGGATGGGGTCTCCCTGATTCGTAAACGTTATCACCATAGTCTTGTCCTGCTGCCCGGCAGCAATGTCAATGACGCTGTTTTCATAGCTGTAAGCGATGGCGTTTTTCAGAATGTTATTGAATACACGGGCCAGTTTGTCGGCATCTCCCCATAGAGTGAGGCCGTCAGGCACATTGACGGACACCTGCTTGGCCTGGGGAGCCAGCATGGGATAGAATTCATCGGCCAGCTGCTGGAGCATGAACTGTAAATTGATTTTTTCTTTATTCAAGACAATCGTTTGCAAATTAAATCTGGTGATCTCAAAAAACTCATTGATCAATTCTTCTAATCGATAAGCCTTTTCCAAGGTAATACCCACATATTTTGCCTTTTGTTCCGGAGGCATATCAGGTGCTTCATCGAGAAGACTTAAGTAGCCGATTACGGAGGTCAGAGGTGTCTTGATATCATGAGCCAAATAAACGACTAAATCATTTTTGCGCTGCTCGGCCTCCAGGGCGGCTTTCTTTTGTTTTTCCAGATTGTTTTTGATCTGATTCAGCTTATTTTCCATAAAATCCAATTCCGGTGATAAGGCTATTTCAGCGGCGGATTCCTCAACAAGTTTATCCATTCCGGCACTGACTTCATCAAAATATTTAGTAAACCAGGAAGTCGATAAGTTAAGCAAAATAACTACGAAGACAAGAATCACAATAAAGGTAATAATTTCTATATTACTGTAAAATACAGACCGATAAATTAATACCGCAACGTTTTCGCGCAAATCAAACGCAGTCATTAAAAAGCGGACTATGCTATCGCCCACACTGAAGTTTTTTTGAATGACAAAACGCAGGAAGATAACTGTTGCAGCCGTGGCAAAAACAATCAAGAGCATGCGAAGAAATAATTCCCTTTTTAACTTTGTATAATCATTCCTTCTTTTATCCCGCTCACTTTTCAATTTTATAGCCAACCCCCCATACCGTTTTGATATATTTAGGATGTTCCGTGCTGTCCTGCATTTTTTCCCTTAAATGCCGGATATGAACCATGACCGTATTATTGCTGTTGGTAAAATATTTGTCTCCCCATACCTCATTGAACAATTCTTCCGAACTGACTACCCGGCCGCGGTTGGAGCAAAGGACCCAAAGAATGGAAAACTCCGTAGGCGTGAGGGATAGTTTTTTTTCATTCAAGGTACATTCATGGGTATTCATGTCTAAGACCAAGCCGGAAAAGGCAATCACGTGTTCCTCTTGGTTTGGCTCTGAAGAATTATATTTGGTAAATCTCCGCAGCTGCGCCTTGACGCGGGCAATCAGCTCCAAGGGGCGGAACGGCTTGGTGATATAGTCGTCCGCGCCTAAGGTCAGCCCGGTAATCTTATCGATTTCCTCTTCCTTGGCTGTCAGCATGATCACCGGAAAATTATGCTTTTCCCGGATTTGCCGACAGATTGAAAAACCGTCTACATCAGGGAGCATGACATCCAAAATGGCCAGATCCAGCTTTTCCTTGGCAATACAGTCAAGGGCATCCTTGCCGTTATAAAATTTAAAGAGATTATAGTTCTCATTTTTCAGATAAACTTCCACCAAATCGGCAATAGCTTGTTCATCATCAACAATCAAAATATTGGCAGCCAAAAGCGTCAACTTCTTTCTTTTAAGTATATAACCCCATATTATTATACCGCAAAGCCAAAAATCCATTTTGCAGCTTTTTGCTTATGAAAATCTTAAGATTTTCTGAATATCACCATACCGATAAGGGACAGCCCACCCTATCGGCAAACTGTCCCTTTGGCAATTTTCTTGTCCTGCTCAATCAGGTGATGGGGAAATTAAAAGGCCAACGAGACAAGCCGGTCGATCACTTCGGCAAAGGGCAAGCCTGCGGCCGCCATCATTCTCGGAAAACGGCTGTATGAGGTCATGCCGGGCAAAGTATTCACCTCGTTGAGGATTACTGTTCCATCTTCTTTCAGAAACATATCCACCCGCGCCAGTCCCCTGCAGCCCAAAGCGCGATAGATGGCTTTTGCCGTCTCCTGAACCCGCGAGCGCGCCTCTGGGGAAATGTCGGCGGGAACGATTAGTGTTGAGTTTTCGGAACCCTTTTCCGGCTCATTCTCCTGATGGATTCTGAAAAAGCCATGAGACAGACAGATCTGATCGACCTCACCGGCCATCAAATCCAGATCGTTTCCAAATATCGCACAGCCTACCTCGCTGCCGACGACAGCCTCTTCAATCAGCACCTTCGAGTCATACTGTCTGGCGATTTCCACCGCACTCAGCAATTCTTCTTGGCGGCATACCTTAGTGACGCCGAAGGATGAACCCGAACGGGCCGGCTTGACATAAACGGGATAAGCAAGCCGTTCGGCGTCAATAGTCTCCTTCGCAGTGACCGTCCGGAACTTTGGCGTGGCAATTCCTGCCTTTCCAGCGACGATATAAGCCAGGGATTTGTCCATGCACAGAGCCGAACTCGGGATATCGCAGCCCACATAGGGGATGCCGGAAAGCTCCAACAAACCCTGTATCGCGCCATCCTCGCCAAATTTGCCATGCAGAACGGGAAACACCAGATCCAAGGGGATCCTTTGGTATTGCCCCTGCTCCAGAACAAGCAATCCCTGGACGCTTCTGTCCGGTGACAGGATAGCCGGACGGCAACTGCCCTTTTCCCAATTGGCCTCAGGGTAGTGACAAAGCTGCCAAACCCCATCTTTCGTAATCCCGATATAGAAGGGTTCATACTTTTCGAGATCCAGGTTTTTGGCCACCTCCCCAGCAGATTTAACGGAGACGGGATGTTCTTCGGAACAGCCTCCGAAGATAATTGCGATTTTCAACTTACTCATAAGCTTTCTCCTTTCAAATTTCCTTTTCCTCTGCGATAGCAGTTCCTTCCGGAAGCGGATACCCGATTTCAAATACATCCGTATAAAGCATATTTTCGGAAATAACTTGCTTGGATTTGTTGTCGATCACCTGCCGGCAAACGGAAACCCGCTCAAATATTTTTCCCTCTTTTTGGAGAAAGCGCTTATCACGATTAACAACCTCGTAACTATACCCTTTAGCCTGATCCATAAAAATACGGCCATAGATGTAAGGCCCATCAATGGATAGTTCAATTTGGAAGGTAAGATTGGTATCGTTTTTGACCTTTAAATCCAACCACCCTTCGTGGATTGTCGCGTCCACACCATCCGGTTCATCCTCATCGGGAGAAGGAAAATCTTTAATCTCATGAGCATGCCGTTCGACAATCGTGAGGGGAGTATGCAGAAAGAGCCAAAACAGCAAATTGCTGAGATGACACAAACCGCCTCCCGGAACCGTAACCAATTCGTCATTGACCACGCATAGACCGTCCTTATACCGCTCATTTTTCTCGGCATATCTCACCCGCTGCCAAAATGAAAATGTTTCGCCAGGGCGGATCAATAGGCCATTGACGGGCTCCGCAGCAAGGCGCAGATTAAACACCTTGTTCTCCTGGTATTTTATATCCATGCCGGTATTTTCATTGAGAAGCTTCGACTTGGTTTCATAAATGCAAAAAGGCAAAAACTCTGGAGCCTTTGCTTTGGCATAGTGGTTCCGGTCAAGGTACATCTTGGTATAGAAGCATAATTTCCGTTGTATCCTGCGGACCGGCAGCAGGAATGGGAATAACTGAGTCAATCTTTTTCTTTTCATGTCGAGACCCCTTTCAGGAATATGGTTTCACCACCCTACCGCCGTTTTAAGTACAGCTGGAAAGCCCGGTTAACGGGAAGCTAAAGCAGGGCGCGGACGATCTCCTCCGTATGCATGCCGCGGGAGCCTTTGACCAGAACTGCGTCACCGGGAGACAGAAAGGATTTCAACTCCTCAGCGGCCTGATAGTTATTGTCCAAAACGCGGCAGTCGATCCCGGCCCGGACGGAGCGGGCACCCTCGGCCACGGCTTTCGCCTCCTGACCGACGGTGAGTAAAATATCCACTCCGTTTTCCGCAGCGCAGACGCCGACTTCAAAATGCGCCTGCCGGGAATACTCCCCCAGTTCCAGCATATCCGCCAGCACGGCTACTCTGCGGCCGGCCCGGAACCCCGCAAGAACACTCAGGCTGCTTTTGGCCGCGCCGGGACTGGAGTTGTAGGAATCATCAATGACGGCAACCTCATTGACATGGTAAATCTGCTGGCGCATGGCCAGGGGGCGGTAATCCCTGAGTGCGGCGGCGGCCCGTTTCAGAGGCACGCCCAGCCGCTCCGCCACGGCCAGAGCGGCCAGGGCATCCAGAACATGGTGCATTCCCAGTACCGGCAGGGTCACCTCCACGCTCTCGCTCCCCGGAGCAAGGCAGCGGAAAGCGGTGGTTTCCTCTTGAACCGTAATCCCCTCCGCGCGAAAATCACACCAAGGCAACCTGCCATAAAAAACGGTCTCATACCCTGTCTTGCCGCGGAGTCCGGCCAGCATCGGATCGTCCCCGTTTAAAAACAGAACGGAACCCTGAGTGAACCGGTCGGTGATGTGCAGCTTCTCCCGCAGGATGTTCCCCTGGGTTTTGAGCTGGCCGATGTGAGTAATGCCGAGGTTGGTCATGACGGCGTACTTCGGCTCGGCGACCTGAGCCAGGCGCGCCATTTCGCCGAAATCGCTTATCCCCATCTCCACCACCGCCGCTTCGTGTTCCCAGGAAAACTGAAACATCATCAGGGGCAGTCCGATCTGGCTGTTATGGTTTCCTCCCGTCTTCATCACCTTGTATCCTGCGGAAAGTGCCAGTGCGGTCATTTCTTTCGTCGTCGTCTTCCCGGCGCTCCCTGTGATCCCGACGACAGGGATGGAAAATCTCTGCCGATAGGCGGCGGCAATCTGCTGGAGCGCCAGCTGAGTCGAATCCACCGCGATCCAGGCTTCTTCCGCCTCCATCCGCATATGCTCCTGGGTCAGTGCCGCGGCTGCACCCGAGGCGAATGCGGCGTGCAGAAAGGTGTGGGCGTCCGCCTTTTCGCCTTTGAGGGGGACAAACAGGGAACCGTCGGTCACTTTCCGGCTGTCGGTCACCACCGAGGTCACCATCGTATCCGGGTCCCCGCAGAGTAATTTTCCGCCGCAGGCGGCAACGATTTCGCGTACTGTCATTTCCATTGCAAAAAGCACCTCACAGCTCTCGTCGTCAAGATTGCTATTTCCGGTTTTGCACTAGCGGAACAGCATGTTTTACACTGTATGTATTCCGCCAGGTCTTATGCTCACTTCCGCCGGCATTCCCAGATGCCGCCGCACGCTGAGCTCCGGCTCAGCTAGGCGATGAGAAAATCAAAGTAAGTGTTGGGATAAGGTTCGTGTTTCAGGCTGTAATGCCACCACTCGCAAGCGTAGGAAACAAAACCGCTGGCCTCCATGATCGAACAAAGATATTGACGGTTTCTCGCTTCGGCTTGGCTGATTCCATGTGCGCCATGATGTGAGACTGAATCCATCAAATCAAAATCACCGCCCATGGGCACAAGTGTTCCGGAAGCTAAATGATAAAGGGTTAAATCAATGGCGCTGCCCCGGCTGTGGCCCGACTTGGCAGCCACATATCCTTTTTCGATGATCTCGGATCGGTCAATATTCGGATAGTGTTTCTGTTTCGTCCGGCCATCTTCCGGCTGTTTAGACCAGCGCAGAAAGCAATCTACGGCGCATTGAGGGCGGTAACCATCCCAAAGAAGCAAGCCAAAGCCCAAGGATGCGGCGTTTTCCCGTGCTTTTTCCAAGGCCGCGCACAACGCTCTCGTACCGACAATTCGATTGGCTGCATAGCCGTCCACCGGTTTGCCGGTAAAATTATCCCAGGTGGCGTATTTAGCATCCCAACGTATTCCTGATACCAACTCGTCCACAAAGACAAAATCACTTTTCATGGTCTTTCTCCTTTCAACGACACGATTCATCCTTTCATATTGACATTTTTCTTTGCTTTTATCCGAGACCCCCTTCCAGGAATATAAAAACCTGTCCGATTCGACATTTTCATCTTAGCGAAATCAGGCAGGCGATGTTGGAATTTTAACTTATGGATTTCTTAAGATTTCCTTATTTCCATATCCGGAGATTCAGATTAAGGAGAAAATCACCCTATCTTAAGGGTTTATTAAGGCATCTACCACTGAAGTCAACAATGTGCTATACTCTTTTTAGATGAATACGAACCTTCGAGGTAGGGTGAAATTCCCGACCGGCGGTAATGATTGCCCGTGCAATTCAGCCCGCAACTCAGTGTAGCGCCAGTGCTGCACCGACTGACTTGGTGAGACTCCAAGGCCGACGGTATAGTCCGGATGGGAGAAGGTACAAACCAGCTTAGGCCAAGTGGCCTTATGTTTGTTATGTTTGTATGTTTATGCCTCGAGGAACACCATTTCCTCGAGGCATTTTTGTTCTTTCTGATCTGAGGGTTTTATTCTCTACACATTTACTATTGGGGGATTTATCAATGCAACAATCAAAGCAAGCATCCAATCGGAGTATCTGGCTCATCGCACTGGGGGCGGCCATGTGGGGCCTGGACGGGGTCTTCATCGTATCCTTATTGCAACATGTGTCATCTTCACAAATCGTCTGGTTAGAGCACCTGTTACTGTTCTTATTTGCCGCACCTGTGCTCATCTGGAAGCGTCAGGAGCTGAAACAACTCAATGGCGGAGACTGGCTGGCTGTCTTATTTATCGGCTGGGGCGGCTCAGCTTTGGCCTCCATTCTGTTCACCGCCGGATTTACTTATGGCAATCCCAATGTGGTCCTTCTCCTGCAGAAAGTTCAGCCCATTTTTGTTATTCTTCTCGCCTCCTGGATGCTTAAGGAACGGATGAGAAAAGATTTCTATGCCCTGTTTGTTGTGGCCCTGATCGGCGCCTACCTGCTTACTTTCGGCCTGCACCTGCCAACTTCCGGAGTCAGCTTGGCACAGCTGCTCGGTTCCTTATGTGCCATCGGAGCAGCCGCCCTCTGGGGTGGATCCACCGTCATGGGCAAGCGTTTGATCGGAAAATTATCCTTCACCACCTTGACTGCCCTGAGATTTGCTGTCGCGCTGCCGCTCTTAACCATCATTGTCCTGGTACAGCAGCCCAACTGGGCCGACCTCGGTCAAAGTCTCCATCTGGCTCCGGTCTGGGCCAACCTGTTGTACCAGACCCTGGTGCCCAGCCTTTTAAGCCTCTTGCTCTATTACCGCGGCCTGAACGGCGTCCGGGCTTCCCATGCCACCATTGCCGAACTGGCTTTCCCGGCCACCGGCCTGCTTGTAAACTGGCTGATCCTCCACCAAACCATCGATTTAGGGCAATGGCTGGGCTTTGCCATCGTCTGGCTGGTGGTGCTGCAGTTATCGCGGATGCCTAATGACCCTAAGTCTGCGGTGAAAACTTCCGAAAGAGCCAACCTGGCCGGTTTATAGCACTTTATGCCTTATACCTTATGCCGAAGCCTGAGCTAAACAAATACCATTTCTTTAAGGACACAAAGACTGCCGCCTAAGCCTTGATGGGCTTTGGCGGCAGTCTTTAGTTTCTAAATTACTTGTAAAGCGGAGCGCCCACTGGCTTAACTACACAGCCCGGCCCACATCGTTTCCGGCCCGGATCGCCAAAGCGATATTATAAGGCTCATGGCAGTCCCCAATGGCGTATTTCTCCTTCACCCCAATACCCTCAAGCAAAGACTTGTTGGGCAGCAAGTCGGCGGCATTGATGATCGAGTCGGCGGGGATCACGGTTTCCACTCCGTAATCCGAGGCAATGGTAATCTTGCCGTCGCCGATTTCCTTGATCGTGGCTCCCGGATAGGCTTTGACACCCAGAGCATAGAGGGCTGTCGTCATAAAACGCTGGGCATGATGAGACTGTTGCTTATCCAGATCCTCGTTGGGATTCGGTGTCACAATAGTGACCTTCTTCTTGCGCACCGTCAGCCATAAAGCGGCATCGAAGGCCTGAGCATTGGAACCGAATACCACCACGTTTTCGCCGGTGTTGTTGCCCATGAACCGGTCATAGTCGATAATCGGTACATTGCCGCCGCTTACGCCCACCTCCCCCGGCAAAGAGCCGGTGGCAAGGATTACGGCATCGGGGGCTTCGCCGGCGATCAGGGCGGCGTCCACTTCCTTGCTCAAAACGACGGTCACGCCGGTAACCTCCAACTGCCTGGCCAGGTAATCCTTAAGGTCGCCGAGGTTTTCGTGAGGTCCTTTGACCATGCCGGCAAAAGTGAGCTTGCCGCCGAGGGCACCGGTCTTTTCATAGAGGGTGACTTTGTGGCCGCGGGCGGCGGCGATGCGGGCGGCTTCCATACCGGCAGGACCGCCGCCGATGACCATAACCTTCTTCGCCGCTGCAGCCGGTTGAAGCTCATAAGTCTTCGGACCTTTGTCGGTCATTACCCGTTGCGTCAGGGCGTTAACACGGCAATACCCCATCTCACGGTTCATCTCGTTGGAGCCGATGTGGCAGTGGAGGCAGCGGGTGCAGGGGGCGATTTCGTCGCCGCGTCCCTCCTTCAGTTTGTTGACGTATTCAGTATCAACGGTAAGGGGGCGGTTCATAAGATAGAAGTCGACTTTGCCCTCGGCCAGTGCCTTCTCAAAGTAATCCGGGGCATGGGCCGGATCCATGTAGGTGACGGTGCCGCAAGGGATCTTAAGCGCTTCTTTGTAACGCCCGACAATATCGATCAGCATGCCGGCGCCGCTGTGGTTGGCGATCAGCTGGCCTTGCCAATGCCTGGAGAAATCCCACTGGGTGCCGTATCCGGTGGCGCCCTCAATCCCGTTTAAGATAAAGTAAAGGTCGCTGCCGAATTGACAAGGGTGATTGTCGAGGGGGCCTAAGCGCAGGTGCATGGCATCGCAGCCGGCGGCCTCGATCAACCTGGCCAGGCCGATGCCCTCTTCAATCGTCGTTACTTTATTGTGGGGCGCAGTCACCGCATTGTCTAACGTCGCCAGGGTGGCGTTGTTGGTAAGGTTGTCGTTTTCCTCAATGCAGTCGATCAAGACTTGAACGACAAAGTCGCTGCCGCAGGCTTGTTTGATTTTTTGGATGCATTCGGTCACGAAGCGCGCCCGGTTTTCCAGACTGCCTGGGCCGTATTCATCCGTGCGGGCGTTGTGGAAACGGGAAAGGAAATGCTCGCCCAGGTTAAAGCCGGCGGCGTTGATCTCGAACGCGGCAAAGCCCATTTGCTTGATCTGCTGAGCAGTGTTCACATAGCGGGCCTGGAACGCAGCAATGTCTTCTTTCGTCATGTCGTTAACCGGCTTCAGCGGAAACCCGTACGTCTGATAACCCAGCTTGGCGCCGTATTTGCCGCACTCGGCGACGAGCTTCCTGCCGAATTCCAGCGCTGCCCCAGATGCCGGGCTGCCGTCGGAAGGCGGCTCCAGCGCGGCGACCATTTCCACCCAGATCAGCTCAACGCCGCCCTTGGCAAACTGTACGTAGTACTGGAGGAGCTCATCGGTAAGCCCGGCGAGGTAAGTGGCCGATCCGGCGGCGGACTTGACCATGCGGTGGCTGAGGTTGAGGGGGCCGATCTGCAGAGGCGAAAACAGGGTCTTGAAGTCGGTAGTGTTTTGACGGTAGTCGTAATCCTGCGGATTAAGATAGGCCGCCGCGATCAGTTCACCTGCAGCTGCCGCTCCGGCCGCGCCTCCTGGGGCACCTTCCGCGGGGCTGCCGGAGCCGGAACCGCTGCCTGCCGGCGCGGCGGGCGAGCACCCGCTAAGTCCCGCTCCCGCGGCAACCACCCCGGCCGCTCCGACACCTTTGAGAAATTGACGTCTTGATAAACTCATAACTCCTTCTCCCTTCTAAGATGGCTTCTCCCACGCCGATAGATTTGAAATTATTTGCCCATAGCGTACTTAGCCGCGTTGGCACCGGCCAGCCGGCCGGAGGTTAACGCCCAGCTTTGGGCCTGACCGCCGTATGGGGTGTAAGGAACATCACTGGAGAACAGAACACCCATGGAGTCCTGGCCCACGGCGTAGAGATTCCCGATGGGAGAACCGTCGGCCCGCAGCACGTTCATGGCGTCGTCCACGTTCAAGCCGCCGCAGGTAGCATAGGCGTAGCCTGAGCAGATCACTGCGTAGTAGGGTCCCTGAGCGCCGTTCAGGCTATCCTTAAGAGTCGCTGCGTCGCAGCCGATGGCTTTGGCCAGATCCTCGGCGCTTTCAGCAGTGAGGACGTTCTTATAGCCGGCTCCCACCTTGAGGATTTCATCGATATTGGCGATGGGCTTGCCTGCCTCCACGGTTCCACCCTGATCCATGAACATGGACTTATTGACCTTGGCCAGGCCTTTGGTCTTGATCGCCTCGATCTGAGCAGCAGTGTAGATATTATAGTACCGGTATTGAGGGGCCAGGCAGATCTCCTCTCTCGTGTTCCACAGCTTCCCGTTCCCATCCACAGCCAGAGCGTCAGTGGCGATAGCCAGAGAGGTGAGGACCTGCTTGCCGTCGGCATCCAGATCGTTGTTCTTGATAAGATTGGCCACCTGGTTGATGTGCACCATAGGGGGAATATCGGGATTCATAAGCGCACCGCCGGCAGAGAGGCCGAGCTTGATGCCGTCGCCGTCGTCCACCGTCATGGCGACAGTGTTGGCCGGGCCGTCCAGGTATTCCTTCATCATGTCAGCATTGCCAATAAAGCCGCCGGTGGCCAGAATGACGGTCTTGCCATAGATCTCATAAATGGTGCCGTCGTGGTAGACGGCTTTCACCCCGGCCACCTTGTCGCCGTCCATCAGCAGTTCCTGAGCAGTGAGCTCCAGCATATATTCGGCGGCAGGGTTCTGAGCCTGGGCCTTTTTGACCGCGTTTTCGAACATATAGGTCTTGTTGGTGCCGAAACGGTTCTTGGTTTCACCGCCATAGTAGCACCAAATCTTCCAGTCAGGGTAGGGGCTGAGGATAAAGCTGCTCATGGGGGAGAACTGGAATCCCCAGTCCTTGATCATCCAATCCAGGGTCTCACCAGACTCGTCGATGGCCATACGGATCATCTCCGGCTTGGCGTCGGCGCCGCAATAGTCCTTCCAGGCCTTGTAAAGGGCGTCGGCGTCGATGTACTCTTTGCCGCCGAACTCCTCATCCATCTTAACCTGGGAGTTTGCGGCCATGGGACCGCTGGTGGTGGCGCTCTGTCCGCCCAGCTTAGCCGTGGTCTCAATGCCGAAAACCTTGGCCCCCGCCTGGGCAGCGGACAGGAAGGAGGTGATGCCGGAGCCGCCCATGCCTACGATAATGACATCGTAGCCCTCCTTTTTCACAATCTTGGTGGACCTAGCTACCTCGCCATACCACTCAGAGCTCCTACCGCCGGCGGCCTCAATGGCCTGCTCCACGCAGCCGCGCACACCATTGGAGGAGAGGGTGGCTCCACTGATGCCGTCCACCGCCAGAGATTGGGCCTCCAGGATCCGGGGAATATAATTGTCAAGAACGGTATAGAAAATCTCGCCGGTGTAAGTCTCTTGCTCCTCCACGATGTTGATGTCCGTGATGGTATTATCCTTGAACGTCACATCCGCCTTAATCATTCCGGTCCAGCTGAAGCCGGGAGCCTGACCGCTGTAAGTACCGTCGGCTACAGGGGTCTTCTGGTCGGTATCCTCCCCTTTGGCCTGGGCCACGCAGTTCGCGGCGGCGGTCAGGACCGCTTTGCTTGTGTAGCTGGCGCCGCTTATGCCGTCGATGTCGGCAGACTGCGCCTCCATGAGCATTCCGGGAAACCCTTCGATGGCTTTGCCGCCGACGGCGGGAGTCTCGTCAGCTCCCTCAATCTTCACGTCGGTGATGGCATTAGCATCAAAGGTCATGGTGACGGAGACCTTGCCACCGAATCCCGCTGCCTGGGCAGTATAGGTGCCAGGGGTATAAATTCCTGCTTTCGTTCCTGTTTTAACTCCGGAGCCGGAGCAGCCGGTCAGTACCAGACTCAGTGCCAGCAGGCAGAGCAAGAGTGTGCCGCAATGCTTTTTCATTCCTTTCATTCTCCCTTTCCTTCCTTTCTTCTCCTTGCCGACTTGTTAATCGGAACTTTATAAAAAAGATACATTAATCATAAACTTGGGGGTTACACCGGAGTCAACACTATTTGTGAAAGTATTTTTATTTAATTGTACTTTTTTTAACAATATTGTATGATTGAAAGTGTATACCCCTTAGATTCTTAAGCAAGGAGAGAACAGTCATGAAATATCGTATAGGCGAATTTTCTAAGCTGCTGGGGGTTACAGTGGATACGCTGAAACATTACGAATCATTGCAAATCATCGAACCGCTTAAGGATGAGAAAAACAATTATCGTTACTTTGACGACTATGATGCCAGAACCATTATTAAGAGCAGAACTCTGAGAAGCCTGAACTTGCCTTTAGACGATGTGGCAAAACTCATGGCAAGTGATTCGACAACAGATGTTGTTGAGATAATGGAAGAATCAAAACAGGCCTTAAAGGAGCAAATTCATAAAAACACCCTGCTTCTGAATAAAATGACAGAAGTTCAGGATGAAATAATCGCGATTAACTCATCGCTGCATAAATTTAAAATTAAATCCCTGCCTGGGCTGTATCGCCTGCAGCATACAGATAAAGATCATTTGTTAAAAAATAGTTCCATCGAAAATGCCGTCAGCAGCTGGATGAATGCTTTACCCTATACATTTTCTTGTTTCCGAATTAAGACGGAAGAATTTTTATCCGGACTGGAGATTTATGACTATGACTGGGGACAGGCTATTTGGGAAAATGAATTAGAATATGTTGATCTGAAAATTACTGAGGATATTGAATATATACCCCCACAGACTTACTTATCTACGGTATTATCCAGCACGAATCGTGAATATTTCCTAAGTAATTCAAGAGCCTTGATCATGAATCAGATCAATGAACAGCCCTATGCCATTATGGGAGACATTGTCGGCAAGTTGATCTTTACGTCGATAAAAAATGGGCGGCGCATCTCCTATATTGAAATATACATCCCTGTTCAGGGAGAACTTTAGATTCTCATTGAATCCCCCCTTATAATAGGAAAAACAACTAAGGCATCAGAACTTTTTAGGTTCCGATGCCTTTTGTCAACGATTCCTCATTTCCCCAATAAAAGATAGCGGATGACCGGTATTCTGCTAACGATTTCATAGAAAAGTATGGGTGCGGCGAAAGTGAACGGCAGCAGAATCAGATAAACCGCCGCCATGGGCAGCTCGGTATAAGTCGTGAGCCAATACGCCGCCGTGACCAGAAGAGGATAATGGAACACATAAAGCGCGAAACTGCGTTTTTGCAGATACTTCGTTAAGGAATTGCTGAAATCAAGCCATCTCTGCGCACATCCCAGAATAGCGAGAATCATCATCCAAAGGTATAGGTTCGTGAGCGGGTGCTGCAGGCAGGCGTCGGACGCATAGTTCTGGCCGAAAAAATACAAAACTTCAGCGACCCCCAACCCGACGGCAATGATGGAGAACAGGACAGCATGTTGCTTAAGCTTTGCCAAAACGGTGTCATGGGAAAATACATAGTAGCCGAGCAGGAACATCAGCCAATAAATCCCGTTGCGGAAGACAACGACAACAGGCAGATTGAGCACAAAGGAAGAACCCCATACCGGCAGGAAGAGCAAAACCATCAGCGGCAGGCTGGCCTTCCCCGCCAATGTCCAAAGTCTGTCCCGGCGATCAAGCTTACGAATCAGCAGCAGAAGCATGGAAATCACAAACAGCTCCAACAAAAACCACAGCGGTCCTATATTCAGAGTATACACCAGATATTTTACAAAACCCGGAACCGCCTGCCCGCCGAACATATCCACATAATGGGCGGTAACCCACCCGTTGAGCCAGCCCAGTAAAAACGCGCCGCCCAAATATGGGACGATCAGTTTGTGCACCCTTTCCCGGGCGAATTGCCCGGCGCTGCGTGTCTGCAGGGAATACCTGGCGCTGATGCCGGCAACCACAAACAACAGGCACATAAACCAGGGGTAAAGAAAATAACAGATGCTGTCCAGCGCCGGAATTCCCTGTATAGGAATATTGCTGACAACCCCCGCGCTGTTAAAAATATAAACCACATGATACATGAGTACAAGTACAATTGTCGCGGAACGGATATTATCAAAGTACTTTTTCCTTGGCGGAGCGATATTACCGGACATTATTCCTCCTCCTCCCTTCCGTCGTTCTCCGGAGGCCTGTTCTGGGAGAAGATCGCCTTTGCCAGTTGGGCAAACATATCCTTCGGGGGGATGGCAATACCCTGCTTTTCATCGGCTAAAACAATCAGTGTGTCACCCGGCTTGATATTAAAAATCTCTCTCGCTTCCTTGGGAATAACAAATTGTCCTTTTTCGCCCACCTTGACAGTCCAGGCATATTTTCCTTCGGGAGAAGCCATAGAATTATCTCACATCCTTATAGTATAATTTGTGTCTTGAGTATGAAAAGTATGAATGGTATCCTTATTATAAATCGATTATCTTGCGCAGTCAAGGTATCCGCAACGCTTGCTGTTTTTTTCGGGCATGCTGATTGCCAAAGACAAAACCAGCTCATTTATGCTGCGCTTATTTACCTCCCCCTTAACCTCAAGTCATTTTATCTTCGGGTATACCCTTCCTCTGTTCCCTATGGCCGTGTTGCAGATTGCCGTATGCTTTGCGGTGGCCTTTATTCTTGGGTTGGCTATTAATATAAATGCCTTGCTCACCATTGTGGTGTTGATTCTGGCAGCAGTTTTATTTATTGCCATCGGTCTGTTATGCGGAGCATTATTAGCCAATTTAACTGCGTGGCTTTCCGACATTTGGTTTGATCTCGATTTGGTCGGTGGTGCATTTAAAAGCATTGCCGAGGCTCTGCCATTCGTTCATGCTGTTGAAGCGGGAAGAGCCGCGCTTGCCGGAGATTATTCAGCCATATTCCCGGACTTATGGTGGGTCATCTGTTATGCCGCTGTGATTATGGCGATTGCCATATTGGTCTTTACAAATAAAATGAACAGTGACACCACCTAAAAATAGGACGTCCTCTAAAATTCCCGATGTCATCCAGGAATCAGATAAAAAACAAGGCCAAAATCTGCACTTCTTCGGCCTTGTTTTTGCTTATTTTCTTCACATTTTCCTTTTGGCGCTTATTAAGCTGCTTATTAAGGCTGCTCCACTGCAGATCAATGGCAAAGTGAAGAACCCCCATTTGGTAATAATAAAACCGCCCATCATGGAACCAAGGGTAATCCCAATATATAAGGCTGTGTTATTTAAGGCAAGGGCCATACCACGAGTTTCTGGAAATTCTTCCGCCAAACGGGCTTGATATGAAGTAAAGGAAGCATATCCAATCAGTGCCCACAAAAACAACAAAAAATAAACCCAAGTTCCCGCTGAAAGGAAAAAACCTAATAAGGCAAGTATGCCGACAAGCATGACTGTACTGAATATGGAAACCTTTCTTGCACCAATTTTATCTGTAACTCTTCCACTGAACAGACTGCCAGCCACAGCTCCTATACCATAGGCAGTGATTGAAGCCGCAAGTTCACTTGAAGAAAAATGGTTATCTAAAACCAATCCTGTGCCGAGAAATACATAAAGAGCATACATGGCAATTGCCCAAAAAGCAGTGACACTCACTGCAGAAATAATTTTCAGGGCGCTTCCTTTCACCTGTGCTTCTGCTGGATGTGCTTGATTTGTTGATGCCCAAACCCTGAAGTTTAAAATTGACAGTAAAGCAGCAATGACAGCTAAACTAATAAAAACAGAACGCCACCCCAGAAATTGTTCCAACAAAGTTCCCAGCGGCGCTCCTGCCCATAAAGCCGTAAGATGTCCTGATACTACAATAGAAAGCCATACTCCCCTACGTTCAGGCAATGCTGTATCGCCAATAATTGCATAGACTAAAGGGGTTATTGACGCAACAGATAAACCGGCAAAAATACGGCTGGTTATTAACATTGCAAATGATTGGGAAATGGCTGTCAAAAAATTGGCTATGCCAAACGAGAATAAACCGCAAACAATCAGAAGGCGGCGGCCTTTACGGTCTGAAAGCCATCCAAAAAGCGGGGCACTGATGGCATACATCAGTGAAAATACAGTAACCAGCCACCCTGCAACAGCAGGAGTTATTGCGTATTCTTGAGCAATAAAGGGTAACAAGGGAGATATCACAAACAAATCAGTACCAATGATAAATAAGGTAAACCACCCTGTAAGAAGATAAATGGCTTCTTTTAAGCTAATACGAATATCAACCACCCTTAAACAATATATTGGCATCTCGATCATTTATGAGTATTTCCAGAGACTTAATAAAATGAAAAAATCTCCACTGCTTTAATGTAGTGGAGATTTTCGCTTAGACGCTTTCCTGGGGAATCGGCACGCTTTTAGGAAGCTTTTTCATCTCGAAAAGGATAACGGTGGAGGTAATCAGGACCGCTAAACTATCGGCGATAGGAGCTGTTCTCCATACCCCTTCGATTCCCCAAAAATTCGGCAGAATCAGAAGCAGCGGAATGAAGAGCAGCACCTGCCGGGATAAGTTGAGCAAGGTGGATTGAAGCGGCTTGCCCACAGCCTGAAAATAACTGGAGCAGAGAATTTGAATTCCGATCAGGGGCAAAAGCGCAAAGAAGACCAACATGGCATGAACGGTAAGTTGGGTAAGAGCCACATCATCTTTGCTGAAAAGACCGATAATTTGATAAGGCCAGATCCGGATCACCACATAGCCGACGACGGCCAGGATGGTGCTGAAAAGAACGGATTTCTTCAAGGTTTCTTTGATCCGGTCATACTGCTTGGCCCCGTAGTTAAAGCCGATAAGCGGCTGAGCGCCCTGGCTGATGCCGACGATGGGCATAAAGATGATCGTGGAGATGCTCATGATGATGCCTACGGCCGAAAGGGCTATATCACCACCATAGACCATCAGGGTCTTATTTAAAATCGTTTGCTGAATACTGTTGGCAATTTGCATAGCGAAGGGAGCAAAGCCGATCACCAGAATGCTGAAAACGATAGATGGTTGGGGTTTAAGGTTTCTGAGGTGAATTTTAATCGTGCTCCGGTTGGTGAAGTAGTACCCCAGGACAAAAAGCGCTGAGACGGTTTGACTGCAGATGGAAGCCAGGGCTGAGCCTTTGATCCCCAAGCCCAGTTTGAAAATGAAAGTATAATTCAAAATGACATTCAAGACTGCACCGATGATCTGAGTGAGCATGGCATAACGGGGATTTCCTTCAGCACGGATAAAGTTGTTCATGCCAAAGGCAATGGAACCGGAGACTGAACCCAGCATAATAATATGGGTAAAATCCCTGGCATACGGCAGAACTTCCGCACTGGCACCGAACAATTTCAGAATCGGGTCGGTAAATATGAGATAAACAATGGTGAGCAGCAAGGGCAGCAGAATAAGCAGTCCGGTAGCATTGCCGGCAATTTTTTCTGCTTCTTCTTTTTTCTGTTCACCCAGACGAATGGAGATCAAGGCCGTGGCGCCAATAGCGATCAGCATCGAAGTAGCCATATTGATAATCATAATCGGGAAAGCCACCGTGGTTGCGGCAATTCCAATATAGCCGACGCCCTGTCCGACAAAGATTCGGTCCACGATATTGTATAAAGCATTGACCAGCATGCCGATAATTGCCGGCAAGGAGAACTTCCAAAGAAGTTTGTCGATTTTCTCATCACGCATTTCTAAATTCCTATTCATTATCTGTCCCCTCTAAACTCTTTTTATTATTCTAAAAAATATCTATAAATTTTCATATATTCTATTAAGTATTTCAAGCAATTTTTGTACTTCCTGTTGATCGATGCCTTTCAAAACTTCCTTTAACTTTTTTTCAGTCAGGGGTATCAGGATATCTTTTAATTCTTTTCCTCTATCTGTAAGATATATTAAATAGGAGCGATTATCCGCTAAATTCACCTCTCTGAATATCAGCCCTTTTTTCTCCAGCTTTTTTAATATTCTTACAGTTGTGGGCTGGTCCTTGAATGTCAATTCCGCTATGCATTTAGGTGAAATCCCATCTTGTTGCCATAAGCGCTTTAGTGTCCCCCATTGCTCTGGTGTGATATCATATGGTTTCAAAATTTGAATCAAGGCATTTTTAAGTTTGTTATTAGTCCGATTTAAAACAAATCCCAATGAATTATCAGGTCCGGAAGTCATTATTACACCTCCCCAATATAATTGTCAAGACAATTATATTGATTAACTTTTAATGGGTCGGGTTGGGAATGCCAGATCATGTTTTTCCATCCCATCGAGGATTCCGGAGATGAAGGTTATATCTTTTACTTTACTGAAACATACTGGCTATCTTCTAGATAAAATCGCCAAGGATAATCTTTAGCTTCCTCAGCATAATCAATTCCCACCCGTTTAGCAGTTACTATGCTCAAGCTTTCCTGGCTTTCCTCTGCCACATAGAGTTTGCCGCCGCACAAATCTTCTCCATTTAAGCTTTTATCAATTGATAAAGCCCTGCATAACTTCCCCGGTCCATTGGTCAGCCCAAGTATTTGGCTCTTGTTTAACTGATGATATGATTTTTTAAACCGATTTTGGGCCATCAGCTCAGAGCCTTCCCTTGGTTCAGCCGCCCTGATCAATACAGCCTGCGGGTTTCCTTCTTCTCTGGTAACCACATTAAAGCAATAGTGCATACCGTAGATCATAAATACATAAGAAAACCCTGGCCCTCCATACATCACTTCTACTCTGGGCGTTCTTTTTCCGCCATAAGAATGGGCAGCTTTGTCTTCAATACCCCTATAGGCTTCTGTCTCAACAATTCTTGCCGAAACTTTCTGCCCTTCTATTTCGTGTACGAGGACCTTCCCCAGCAGTTCTCTGGCGACGATTAATGAATCTCTATTATAAAATTCTCTGCCTAATCGTTTCATTTTATTGCTGTATTCCTTTCCACATTTCAGGACCTTTATCATATCTTCCTCTTTTTTGCCGGATTTGCCCGGAGCAATCCATCCCTTATCGAGAGGATTTAGAGTTTCTGGGAATCAAGGATAAACAAAGATGCGTCCTGCCCCATGAATTTAGCTCCGGTATAAAAAGTCCTGGTTTGAATCTTTCTGTAGCCTATTTCAGTCATGAGCTCAACCAGCTCTGTTTGTTCAAATCCGTTATGAACCTGATCTGAAACTACTTTTTCATTTTTATCAAAATCCACGATCAATAAATGTCCGCCTTCTTTTAGTACCTCATACAATCTTGATAAAACCAGTCCAACATCAGGGATATGAAGCAATACCTGAGCCATAAAAATATAGTCGGCATGCAAGCCCGCAAGGCTGTCTTTTTCAAAGTCAAAGCATAATGTGGTTGCTTTCTGTAGATTGGAACCGGCTATTTTCTGCTTAATTTGCTCAATCATGCCTTGTGATGTATCCAGAAAAAGCATCGAATCAAACTCATTCAATAAGTTCATGCCCACAAGGCCGGTTCCACACCCAAAATCAATAGCACTCTTGCTTTTAGCCTCAACTAAATATTCGCGAATAGCAGCTGCTGATTCCTTGGCAATTTCCACTCTTTCAGGTGTGTCATATCTATCAGCTATCATTTCAAATTTATCCGTATTCCCCATGATCACCTCTCCAATCTACTTTGGCAAACTGTTGTTGCAATATTAAAACCAGCCCTTTGAAACATTCAAACCCTCAGGCAACCACGAAATGCCCTGCTGCTATAGAAGGAGGGTGCGCTGTTATGATAAACGAAGACATGGTCGTAGCGACGGTCAGCAAAGATGGCTCCGCCGAGCTTTCTAATGTCGGAAGGTGTCTTCAGCCAGCTGGACGTCTTGAGATCGAAATTACCAAGTCTCTGCAACTCTTTGTATTGTTCCTCCGCTAGAAGCTCAATGCCCATGGCCGCTGCCATCTCAACTGCATTGCCCTCCGGAAATATTCCTTTCTTGTTTCTCTCTTCCTGGCCTTTACCGTCATAGCAAATATTCCTGCGCCCGCTTGGCGTTTCCGGTGAACAATCGTAAAAAATGTATTCACCCGTCACTTCATCCTGAGCAACAACATCGGGTTCACCGCCGGTTCTTTCCATTTCACTGAGTGACCAAAGTTTTTCCCCACTCTCTTCCAACCTTGCCTGCACCTCAGCCCATTCAAGACCTTTATGCCGGTTCATATTTTCCTCAAAGCGTTTCTTTAATAGTCCGATTAATTCGCTGTTTGTCACTGCTATCCCTCCATCTTCATCTCATTCTCTAATTACGTACTATGGTTCGTATTTTTTTCAGATTGCTGATCTTTCATGCCCATGATCTTGGTGTGCTCCCCGTCAAGTAGATAGAAAAGACAATTGAGAAATTTAGAGAATGGAGACCCTTTGCTAACATTAGAAACGACTTCAATGTTTTTCCCACGGTAAGATAGATTATTTTATCAATTTTTGATAAGCTTTTTAGGTAACGCTTATCGATTATTATTTTGTTCCTTGGAGGTTTTAGTTTTGAGATTAATTGCAGTACTATTCACAGCCCTGGCTATGCTACTAAACTTCGCAGTACCTGTCTTCGGCTCTCCAGATAAAGTACCGGTTCCGGAACTAAGCAGCGAAGGCGCCATTTTAATTGATATTACCACAGGCCAGACCCTCTTTGCCAAAAATCCCGATCATCCTTTTGAACCGGCCAGCACTACCAAAATTATGAGCGCTCTCATTGCTCTGGAAAAAGGAAATCTAAATGATCTGGTAACCGCCGGTCCCTCCGTGCTGGATCAGGAATTAACCCAGGGAACACGTATCTATCTGGAACCAGGTGAGCAAGTGACCCTGGAAAATCTGCTATATGCTTTGCTGCTTAACTCTGCTAACGACGCAGCGGTGGCCATTGCAGAGCATATTGGCGGCGATGTTCAAGGCTTCACAGATTTGATGAATGCTAAGGCCAAGGAAATCGGAGCATTAAACACCTCTTTTAAGAACCCCAGCGGCTTAAGCGAGGACGGTCATCTAACTACAGCCCGGGATCTGGCAATGATTGCCCGTTTTGCTTATCAAAATCCTGTCTTGAGAGATTACGTCAAGACGAAGACGAAGATTATCCCCAGAAACAGAGAAAATATTCCCACGGAAATGTATAACATCAATGAGTTTATCTGGACCGAGCCTACCGTAACCGGTATGAAAACCGGTTATACCACTTCAGCCGGTAATACCTACGTCGCTACTGCTGAGAGAGACGGACGCGCCTTACTTGGCGTTGTTTTAAAGTCGCCAAGCAAGACAAGCATCTATACGGATATGAGAAACCTTTTCGAATATGGTTTTACCAACTTTGAAAATGTAGTCTATAAGCCCAAAGGCACGGCGCTTTCCAGTCTAATGGTGAGTGATACCCCCGTTAATCTCATTCTTACCGACGAGATAATCCATACCAGAGAAATTGGCAGTACCGCCCCCCCGGATATATCGCTTCATGTACTGCCGATTGCTTCCGAGCTCAAAGAAATAAGGAAAGATCAGGTTCTAACCAGCGTCCAAACGGTAGAGGAGGATAGGGTTCTTAATTCCTTTGCCTTAATGGCCGACAGCAGTGTTATCCCCCCCATACCCCCCCAGCCGCCCAGTAAAAAATCCTTCAATTGGGCTGCGCCAATTATCTCAATCTTGTTATTTTTTCTCTATATGGTATATAGGAGAGTATCCTATCTAAGAAGACATCGAAGCATTGAGCGGAAAATGACAGCCGGAAGATACCGGGACAGGGATCTCTTTTAAGGATAGTGTTTAAAGGCAGCGGATTCGCTGCCTTTTCAGCACTGTTCACATGAATTCACTCTTTTGGGGGACACTATGGCTATATGGCAATTTCTACAGGGAGGTACACTATGGAGAATCAGCAAACAAACCAGAAATCCTTAGATCTTGATGCCGCTCGGGTCAGTCATAACAAGGGGTATCTCACTACCAACCAGGGGGTCGGGGTTAGCAATACGGATGACTCTCTCAAAGCAGGCAAACGGGGCCCTACCCTCATGGAGGATTTTATCTTTCGGGAAAAGGTTACCCATTTTGACCATGAACGGATTCCCGAGCGGGTTGTTCACGCCCGGGGCTCAGGTGCCCATGGTTACTTCCAGGTTTACGAGAACCTGTCTCATCTGACCAAGGCTCATTTTCTCAGCGATCCCAATCTGATTACGCCGGTCTTCGTCCGTTTTTCCACCGTTGCCGGGTTTCGCGGCTCTTCGGATACGGTGCGGGATGTCCGGGGGTTTGCGGTTAAATTCTACACACAGGAAGGCAATTATGATATCGTGGGCAACAACATGCCGGTATTCTTTATTCAGGATGCTATTAAGTTCCCCGATCTCATCCATTCCCTAAAACCTGAGCCCAACAATGAGATGCCCCAGGCGGCCTCAGCCCACGACACCTTCTGGGACTTTGTGGTGAATACTCCGGAGACCATGCACAATGTCATGTGGCTGATGTCTCCCCGCGCTGTTCCCAAAAGCTTTCGCATGATGGAAGGCTTTGGCATCAATACCTTCCGTCTGGTCAACGCCAAAGGTGAATTTAAATTTGTAAAATTTCACTGGAAGCCTGTTCTGGGTGTCCATTCCCTGGTCTGGGATGAAGCTCAGAAGGTGGCCGGCAAGGATCCTGACTTCAACCGCAGGGACCTTTGGGAAACTATTGAGCATGGCCAGGCCGTCGAATTTGAACTTGGCATTCAGGTGCTGAAGCCGGAGGATGAGTTCAGGTTTGATTTCGATATTCTGGACCCTACCAAGCTTTGGCCTGAGGAATTAATCCCCGTTCAGAAAATCGGCAAGATGACACTGAACCAGAACCCGGACAATTTCTTCGCCGAAACGGAACAGGTGGCTTTTTGTCCGGCCAATGTAGTGCCCGGTATTGATTTCAGCAATGATCCTTTGCTCCAGGGCCGGCTGTTCTCCTATCTGGACACTCAGCTCTCTCGTCTGGGAGGTCCCAACTTCCACCAGCTTCCCATTAACCGTCCCCTGCCCAAGGTAAACAACAACCAACGGGACGGCATGCACCGCATGACCATTGACGAGGGACAGACCAGCTACTATCCCAACTCCTTGAATAAGGGTGAGCCTCACGCCGCCCGCGCTGGGGAAAGTCACTTCGAACACTATCAGGAAAAAGTGGATGGCCATGTTATCCGGGAGCGCAGCGAGAGCTTCCGGGATCACTACACCCAACCGGCTATGTTTTGGAACAGTATGTCCGACTGGGAAAGACAACACATCATCGATGCTTTCCGATTCGAGCTGGGCAAATGCAAGCATAAGCATACCCACCAAAAGCTTGTGGATATGCTGGGCAACGTGGATCCGGAGCTGGCCCAAAAGGTGGCGGAGGGCTTAGGGGCCACACCTCCGGCCAACGGGGCCAATCCCACCACGGCTTCTTCTCCCGCTCTCAGTATGGCCAATACCGCCAAGAGCCCGAAAACCAGAAAAGTGGCTGTCCTGCTTGAAAGCGGTTTCGATAAAGCTCAGTTTGATGCTCTTACCGCTACCCTTATTGCTGCCGGCGCTTGTTTTGATGTGGTGTCCTGTAAGCTGGGACCGGTTACTGCCGGTGATAACGGCAGGGTAGAAGGCAACCAAACCTACGCTACCACAGCTTCGGTCTTTTACGATGCCGTTTATATCCCCGGCGGTTCCCACACTGAGGCCCTCAAAGGCTCGGCGGATGTAAAGGGTTTCCTCCTGGACACCTTTAACCATTATAAGACCATTGGGCTAAGCGGTGAGGCGTCGGCCCTGCTGGGCCTGTTGCCTTCCGGACAAAAGCCGGCGCCAGGTATCGTCTGCGAGTCGGCCGGAAACATGGAAATCTATGCCAACAACTTCCTGGCAGCTCTCACAACAGGCCGCCATTTCGAGCGGAATGTCCACTAAAATAATCCAAAAGGGACCCCAGCGCTCTATCAGATAAGACAATCTGAAGACGCTGCGGTCCCTTATTTTTTGCTCCGTTCCCCGCGGCATGTCAATCCGCCCAAGTTAACGGCACTGTTATAATCTCCTCTTCGCCCGAATAAATTGTATCATAATCAAAATGGGAAAGGGAGCATGGCGATGAATGATAACAACATCAACACATGTCGGTACAGGGTGGATGTGCCGTATCCGCCGGTGCGGGTGGTCGGCCCCAATCCCGTTTATGCCTGTGAGATGCTTGGCAACATGGGGGACGCCGTTTCCGAAATGAGCGATGTTACTCGGTATTTCTATATCTCCGTTGTGACGAAACCCCAGTATAGTTGGATCTCAGCCTGCTTTCGCGATATCAGCATCGTTGAAATGCACCATCTCAATATATTCGCCGAGCTCGCCCTGCTGCTGGGAGCGGACCCGCGGCTTTGGAGCTGCCGGGATTGTATGCAATGGTGGTCCCCTTCCTATATCGGTTATCCCCACGGGGTGCGCCCTCTGATCGCCGAATCAATCCAAGCAGAGGAAGCAGCCATCCGCAAATATTCCCATCAGGCGGATACCATCTGCGATATGAATATTGTAGCCATCTTACGCCGCATCATCCAGGACGAGATGTACCATCTCCAGATTTTCAGAGAGATGTACCAGCAGGTTTAACAAACACTATCCCACACTTTTATCTGCTGCTTGAAAACCGTTTCGTTTTGAGCATTTACTCATATTAAAAAAGAATCTGTTATATAGCGCTAAGGAAGATGAGCCTTTCAGTATTATGAATTCGGATCGGAGGTCCAGCCTTTCATACAATCTTTAATATCAAAAACCAAACCTTTGTTCCTTATAAAGACTACGTTTTCATCAGGATATGTCGCAATATCATCCTTTTCACGAGTACCTGCATCAAGTATCTGCAGGATCTCCGAACCATTGTTAATGAATTGATGGGCGATCTCCTGACCGGCAGGTTTGGAAATGACATCACCCGTTTTAATGGATACCTCTTCACCATTCATCCTCAATAGACCACTCCCCTGCATGATGAGAAAAAACTCCTCTTGCTTCGAATGGGAATGGTATTTTACGCTCTTGCCGCCTGGTTTTACATAATCTATGTTGACATAGATTTTTTCACATCCCAAAGCGTTACCTATTAATAAGGTTTGCATTTTTGATTGAAAATCCGGATCATCGATATGCTCCCTGGGCATGTTATCAATGTTTAATATTCTCTTCATGCAGGGCCCTCCATTTTTTACCCGTATTGTATCGCGTTTGCTTCATACCATGACCTCGTTTTCCCAGGCAAACCGCTTCAGTAATCGGTGGAGTAGATATCCGCCCACGCCAGTGTGTCATACCGCCCGAACAGCATGGCGATGTGTACATCGCCGGTAAAAATATCCACATTATGCAGGGTGGAGGCAAATCGGTAGTCGCGGGTAAAATAGCTGTCCGGCGAGCCAGGTAGCTGGCCTTCTTCCTGGCCTGAAGGGAATTTTTTGATCACGTCTTCATAAGCGTCCCCCAGCTTGATGTCACGGAAAATCACATCGAGATAGTCGCGGATGTTGATCGCCATAAGATATTGGTTTTTGTCATCGCTCTTTTCCTTGGGGAGAGTGCGGAAGGTATAGCTCCAGCCGTCGGCATTGACCAGGGTATAATCAGCATAGCTGTCTTCACGATACTCATAGGCCCCTTCGGGCAGCTTAAGCAGCTTTTTCGCCTCATCCAGGGTCATGCCGATGGCAAGCCCGTGAAAGGATTTTAGTTCATCGCGGCTTACCTTTTTTAAGTAGTCCGTCTCCTGGGGCGGTGAGGCAAATGGTCCTTCACGGGGTATCAGGGTAAATTCGCTGAACTTTAAATAATACGACTCTCCCTCCGGGATTTCGGTGAAAGTCGCCTTCACATCCTGCGTATGGTAGACCTCCATTCCCGGATCCCCCTCAAGAATCCTGCGATCTAAGTCGGGCAGCACGCGATCCGTCTGGATTTGATACAGTTTAAAAACCGCACTGTAACTGCCGTTGCCGTTATCGGTAAGCTGCTTTAAAAGCAGCCGGTGCACCCGGATCACATCCTCAATCACACTGCCCATCTGAACATCTCCGCTGGCCGTCATACTGGAGATCCCTGTGCTGTATCTTTTCGGCTTGATCCCGAAATACTTCATCAGGACATCATCGACCTGCTTCTGCGTGCGGATATTAGCCGACGTTCCCTCCGCCGGCTCCGTATTCATGAAGGCAAAGTAGATCACATCGTCCTGCAGCGTATTTTCATTGATGGTAAATACTCTGTTATCCACCAGGGTGTGGTGATCCACAAAGTAGTTGTAGTATTTCTGTACAGCAGGGGCTGTCGGCTGCGTTGCCTCGTGTTCTGTCCCGTTAGACACAGGGGTATCCTGTGCCGGTGCTGAAACACCAGGCGGTTCGGAAGGTGGAGGAGTGTTGTCCGTCTGATCACCGGACAGAGCCGGGTTTGTGCAGGCGGACAGAAGCATGACGATCAGCAAGGACGCACACCCACACCACACTTTGCTTTTCTTATTTTTAATGCTATTCCATTTTTTTACCGCAGTCATACCCATTGCCTCTCCCTTGATAACGTTTATTTCAAATCAAAACGTCCCATGATTCGGGCAGTTTACCAAGGTCGCTTTGCATCTGATTATGAATATTTTACCATAAAGGAGGGTGTCTATATATCTTTTTAATAGCTTAAACTGAGGAAAGTTTAGTTATATTGTTTATCAATACCGGAATTGCATTTCAACAACGGTGGCCAATGGGGTTAAGTCCGATACATGCGCGCAATAATAAAAAAGAACCTACTGATTGTAAGCTCTCCTGGATAGACAATATCTTATAAATCAATCTTATTGTTACTAGCCTTACTGCCTTGAATCATCTCATGAACTCAAACGCCTTTTCTTTACTCTCAAAATGACCCGATTGGAATACCCCCTGCTATCAGGAAAGGTTGCCAATAATCTTATCGAGAACGTTAATACAGGTTTCAATTTCTTCCCGGGTAATGCCCCGTGTCACTTCTTCATTTGTTTTTTGGCCCAAAAACATAAGCATTTCCTTCATATTTCTGCCGCTTTCTGTCAGATGAATTAGATTAGTACGGCGATCGTTGGGATGAGGGGTTCGGAGCACCAGATTGTTTTTTTCCATCGTATTAATGATCCGCGAAATGCTGGGCTCATCTTTTCCAGTGGCCTCAGATAGGCTGCACTGGGTCTGGCCATCCTCACGATACAGGTAAAGAAGAATCTTCCACTGTTCCGTACTGATCACAATATCTTGATCTTTAAAATTCCTGGCTAGCTGCCGGGTGATCAGGAGTGCCGACTTATTGGCCTTATAGTCAAAAGATCCACGGGTATATTTATCAACGGATATCATAGTATTCAACATCACCTTGTTCAATTCTCTATTGTTAACGTCCTTCAATACCTTAATGGTCAGATATTCTTTAAAACAAAGAATATTTTTGCGATAAATTTATTTTATTAATCATTCTTTTTTTATTTTGCTGTTTCCTGTGTAACTTTTATATTCAATAAAAGCATTAAATATGGCTACTGCTACTTAAAAATTTATCACTTTTTTATCTTCTCCGCAAGTTCCAAGAAGCCCTATCATAGATAGAATTATTTCCAGCCTATTGCAGCTTTTCATAGGTTTCTTTTAAAAGCAAAGCATCTCTTTCTAAAAGAGGCCCTTCAGCTATGATGCATCCCCGGACATCATAATCTTTTATAGCCCTTAGACATTCCTGATAATTAAAGTCACTTTCCAGTAATGGAGCATGACTTCTTTCCCCTTTCACTGTGTATCTTATTCCACCCATATGGATGTGTAAATCCTCCAGGGCCGTTCTGCCTAAATGATCAAGGACGTACTTAAGAACACCGGCAAAATCATCATAATTCTTAAGGCCGCCGTTTGATCTCGCGTGAATATGAGCAAAATCAAGGCAAAGCTTACATAAGGGCACCTCTTGACAAAGAGCAACCAGCTCTTCCAGTGTTCCGAACTGAGACCCTTTTCCGGTTGTCTCAAGCCTGTAATCTATGCCACAACTCGAAAGCCTCATCAAATTGCTTTTAATTGTAGCGTAAGCAGCTTCCTTGGCGTCACTCATGTAGAATCCCGGATGGAATACCAAGCTCCTTCCTCCAACCTTTGCTAACCCTTTTGCCGCATCAATTATTCTGGTGATTGATTGATTTTGTTTAGCAATATCATTGGAATTTAGGTTGATATAATGAGATGCGTGGGCTGAGAGATAAAAGCCTTCCTTTTGCTTTGCCTCCAGGATAGCCCCCTTGTTGTTATCCGTCACATTGACACTGTGGACAAACAGCAGTTCCATGGCATCCAGCCCTATAGACTTTAAATAATGTATGCCGGTTGCATAATTAAACCGTTTCGTCCCATCACCCAGGGGCAAACCGGAAATACCAAATAATAATTTTTCCATGCTGATTCACAATAATCCGGGTTCTATTTATTCAATAAAACCCGGATTCCTTTCAAATGTCAGCGGCCGTCTTTTCTGCGAGCTGTAATAGTTTCCCCGCCAATACCCCAATTATCAGTATTGACCTCATCGATTACCACAACCGTTGTATTAGGATTTTTGCCCAACACATCCACAAGCAATTGGGTAGCTCCCTTGATAAGCAATGCTTTCTTTTCCGGAGTGACGTTTTCATTCGTGATTCTGATGTTTACATAGGGCATAATAATTGCTCCTCTCCATTTCTTAATTACATAATGTATCCGAACCGATCTTACTAAGGTCTTTTTTCTCATCACCTCCCTATCTCTTCCTTAAATAAAGCGGGACAAAAAGTTGATACTAATCAACAAAACAGTTGAACCAATGAGGAGTAGAAATAGCTTATCCTGTTTATTTTCGCTGGAATTCATCGTCGCACCTCATTGATCCACTGAATTTTGTGCTGAACACCCTTGGTTTGATTTTGCTCCCAATTTCCTCTTAAAATCAATCAAATGATGCCTTAATCTCAAAATAATTCTATTGACAATCATTCCCGGACAAAAAAAGCGGCACCAGAATCTCCGCATCAATAATGAGGAAAATAAGACAACCACTAACACCAGCCACTCGGTGATATTTCCCTGCATTCCGAATAGGGTGGCAAACGGTTCATAACCGGCCACTCCCGGCGACTGATAGATTACAGCGCCCAATAAGGCAATATATACCAAAGCATACCTGACCAGGGTAGCCTTTTCTTCTACCCCCCGGCTGCAGCAAATAACCTCTTTGCCTACAAATACTTTGGCCAATAACTCTTGCAGGGCTCCAAAGGGACAAAGCCAGAAGCAGTATAGGTTCTTACCAATCAGAAAAGTTAATATCGGAATAACCATTAAAAATATATACCAAACCAGGTTCTGCTGAATTGAAGGAAGATACCCCATTAACAAGGAGGCCAGATTTGAAAGTGAGATAGGTGTGTTGTATTGGAAACCAATCAACACCAGACTTCCTGCCATGGTTAGCCAGCGGATTCTATCACTTTTCAGCGCTATCCCCACAAGCATCAGGATAACCAAGGCCATAACAGAACCTTCTCTCACTCCAAAAACCCATGCCGCTTCTTCATCTTCTACGTCCAGCCCCAATTGATTTCTGGCCACCTCATGACTGCCGATCGAAATCGCTTCGGCAATGCCTCGGGAGCTATACGTTGCTCCCGATATGGCATTGATGTCCTGTTTGATCGATAGGGGATCGGTTATTTTTCTAGCTTCGAACTGCTTGAGAAAATCATATTTCTTAATAACTCTAATATATGAAGGTGTATCCTTGTGTTCAATAATAGCTGTGCCAACAATAACCCCATGGGGGTCAATTCCTGTGGCGATGACCATGGGTCCGCCATAGGAACTCCCCTTTGCGATGACAACATAGCCTTTGACCTCTTCTTCACCATGGGGGCCCTGACTTATCCCCTTTAAAGTAAGGGGGGCAGACGCAATCTTCAGGAAAGACTGCGCCTCAGGCAGGACCTCTTCAGCTTGCAACAGCACAGCCTCTCCTGGCTTGACCCAGCTTAAGCCTATAAAAACAGCCAATATTAAAGATAAAGTCATGATAAGCGCTTTTTTCATCTCTATTTTCATACCCTTAGCAGTCACTCCCGGTCGGGTCGATTATATACTCCAGATAGGCAATGCCGACAATACGATAACGGCCCGCAGGGTTGCCCCTCCGATCAGTGTGGCCACCTCGCTTAACAAACCGAAGATCTTGCCACTCTTTTCGTTTTGCTTTTTCTTGGGATAGACGTTGTTGAAAAGCGGCAAAACCAATCCGACAGCAATTAACAAAATCCAAAAATAGGCGGCTAGTCTTCCGGTGACAACTATTTGGGCAGAATCAGCAGCAACCGGACCTTTAGCCCCTGAAAAAGAGAGCAGAAGCAAAGCCGCTAAGAGCACCCATTCCACCAAGAGGAGGCTGATGTTTATCCTGGTTACCGCAGCCCCCCCTTGCTGAACGGGTTTTTCGATGATGCGGGCCAGCAGGGATGAAGAAGCCAATCCCATGATCAGTGCCGACACTACAAATAATCCCGGTACAAGGATCGTGTTCCAGAAGGGTTGAGCAAAAAGAACGGAAAGCTGCCCCCCGGTGTATATGGCTGTTACCACTGCCAGTAATGCTCCCGCTCCTGAGATCATTGCCGGAACTTGCTTGTTTTCACGTTTATGATAGGCACTCCAAAAGGCCAGGACCATAAACATGATTAAGAGATAGACCCCCCAAGTCATCACCGACGTAGGATTACCGATCATGGTTAAAATTCCAGTGATGCTGACACCCAGATTCAGGGAAAAAAGAAACAGCCCCACGGCCAGGCAAGGACCTGAAATAAAATAACCGGCCCGCACCAAATTACTCTCTTTGCCAAACAAACCTTTTTCCGCTGCAAAAGATGTCAGATAAGCACCCGAGCCAAGACCGCCAAAGAACAGGAAGCCAATAATAAGCCAGCCCCAATTTCCCACTGATTTCCCTCCTATCTTAAAAAACCCTCACGGCGCATAAGACTATGGTGGCCCTCAGAGTCAGCCCTCCGATGAGCACGGCAAAGTCAGTTGATAGACCATTAAAGAATGAAGCCAGCTTTCTTTGCCGTTCTTTGGCTGAGACAATATAGTAGACCAAAGGAAAAACTAAACCGATGGCCACCACCAACAGCCAGAATGGCAGGGCTAAGGAACCACTGGTAAGCATGTGTGCAGAAGCAGCAGCACCGGCCCCTTTTGCGCCTGTTAAGGCTAATGCCAGAAGCATCATGATCAGAATCGATTCTAAGCCAAGCAACACCAGATGAACCTTGTTCGTCTTTGCTTCACTTGACCGATCCCCTCCCTGCTCCCCTTTCTTTTCCAGGAAATGCGCGCACAATGCGGTAGCGGCGAGACCTGTCGATAAAGCGGAAACAACAAATAAGAAGGGAAGAAGCAAGGTGTTCCAGAACGGTACAGAGGTAACCACAGCCAGTAAAACCCCGGTATAGGCTCCGGTTCCTAATGCAAGAATTGCTCCTAGAAGAGATAGCATTGCAGGCACTTCTCTGTTCTTCCCTGTATAATAAGCAGAAAGAAATCCAACCAGAATGAACAGCGATAATATATAAATCCCCCAGGTCATAACCGAAGTAATATTGGCGAACATTCTTAAAACACCGAGCGGATCAGAAAAAGCTATACCCAGATCCAGAAACAACAACAAACTTCCGATGACGATACAAGGTCCGGACAAAAAGTAGCCCGCTCTGCCCAGTTTGCTGTTTTCCCCCAACCAGCCTTTTTGAGCTGCAAAAGACGTTAAATAAGCCCCTGCTCCTAATCCGCCTAAAAACAAGTAAATGATAATTTTCCAGCCCCAATGATACATATGATCCTTATCCTCCATTCCGCCGCTTAGCTTTGGCAATATAAATTGAGTTCCTGTTGAATCCGCTGGATCTGTTCCTTGTCTTCTTCAATATAGTTCTCAGTAAAGACAGCAATACTTCTCCAGAATTCGTTCTGAGACGATTTCAGGATATCCTGACAGAATTGGGGTAACCACTTTAGCAGGTGAAGATCCATGAATTGTTCCTGAGCGGATAAAATCCTCTTTAAACTTTCGAAATTCCCCTCCCGAAAAGCCTGCAAAGCATCTTCACTCAGGGCATACATAAACTCCAGCTCTACCCCGATCTGATCATCAGGCTCCTTATAGACCTCGCTTCTTTCATAACCATTCTCTCTGTAAAACCTTTTGACATTCATGGTAACATCCTGCATCATGAGCCGGTTGGCGTTGCGGTATACCGATTCATAAGGAGGAGCTTCCAAGTGATAAGGTCCCACAAAGAGTCTGGTAAACTCTATCGTTGCTTCATGATAGATCTTTTGTAGCTCTTCAGCAGATAGCGGTGACAGACCTTTTCTGAGTCGAGCTTCTGCACAGTCTGGGGCCATTGCTTCACCACGTTCCAACTCTGACCAGGAGATCATGTCTGCGAAAAGCTCTTCCGGGCATTCCCACATAAACAGACTTCGCAATAGATCGAACACAACACATCGATAAGCCAATATTTCCTGCATTTCGTTATTACCCAGACTACTCAAAACGTCCCATCCCTTCGCGTCTAAATCTTAAGCGCACTCTACTGCTTCATCTTCACAAAACGCATGGATGGATTGGTGGCAAAGGCCTGGAAACCGATGGCTTCCTTAACCGCTCCCTCAGCATCGAGCTTATCGATATCCTCTATTTTTAAGACTTGAACCGGACACCCCCGGACACACATGGGTTGTTCCCCTGCGTCAATCAAGTCATAACAGCCTGTGCATTTTTCCACCTTTTTAGTATGGGGATTCATCTTCGGTGCCTGATACGGGCAAGCATAGATGCAATATCCGCACCCCACGCATTTATCGTGGTCCTGAATCACCAGCCCATCTTCCCGTTTGGTATAGGCTTTGGTAGGACATACTGAAGCACATTGAGGTTCCGCACAATGCATACAGGAATGGGAAAGATAACGCTCCACCATTCTGCCGTTGATCTCAACCTCAAAGCTATCCAGGGTCCTCCAGCTTACACCTACATCCACTTGGTTCTTGACCATACATGCCGTTTCACAGGAATGGCATCCTACGCAATAATTCTGATTGTAAAGAAATGCTTTCTGACCAGCCATCGTTCAGGACTCCTTTCACATCAATCAAGCTTTCGTGATTTGCACTAAATTTGTATTATAGGTGGAGATTCCGTCTAAATCACCAATCGCGTCGGGAGCTAAGCTATTGATCGTATTCCCGTCTGTATACTTGTTCCAATAGCTCTTGAAGCTCACCGCCACGCCTGCTTTAACTGCACTATTGCTGACCTTTGCTTTCAGCTTGACCTGCCCCCTGTCATTTTGAATCAGACAATAATCTCCATCTTTAATTCCCCTGTCCTCTGCGTCCTTGGCATTAATGGTGACAAAGGGCTCACCCAGGTTTTCCTGGATATAGGGGACATTATGCCATTGTGAGCTCAGCAATTGGGGTGAAGCCGGGGTCAGGAGGTTAATGGTGTATTTTGCAAATAAGTCCGGAGAACCGTCCTGACTCTCTTCTTCCGGCAGATACTCCGCCACCGGATGCAGTCCTGCTTTGGTGATATTCTCAGAATAAAATTCGATTTTCCCCGAGGGCGTATTAAATTTGTGGTCACTGAAAACATTTCCGAAATCCACCTTGATCCAGTGATTTCTCCTCAGATTCTCATAAGTGATGTCTTTAAAGATGGGCTTATTCAGAATCCCCTTCTTAATGATATCGGTGGATGTTTCATTGAAACATTCATCAGTGAACCCCATTTGTTTGGCCAGCTCATTAAACAACTGCACATTGGATTTGGATTCTCCCATGGGCTCCAGCCCTTGTTCGCTGTAGCGGACATACCAACCGAGATAATCGGCAATGACATCTTCAAATTCAATAAAATGAGCAGCGGGGAGGATAATATCGGCATAGTCCGCCGTATCCGTCATAAATACTTCGTGAACCACTGTGAATAAATCTTCTCTCGCCAATCCTTTCTTGATCAAGTTCACATTGGGAGCCGAAGGAATCGGATTGCCGCCGAAGCAGATCAATACTTTCACCGGATTCTCCTTCGTGGTGGGAAGCTCTCCGGCAATCGCCTTGCCTAATTCATTCATATTAATGGTCCGCATCTTGCGGGGGGCTAAATCCGGTCGTTTCGTATAACTGTTGTCAAAAGGATAGTGATTGTAGTTAACATAGCTGAATCCCCCACCTTCGACACCGACAACTCCCATCAAGGCGGGGAGAAATGAAATAGCTCTGACCATCCCCCCGCCATGGGTCCGTCTTTCAAAACCAAAGCCCATTCTAATGATCGAGGGCTTAGCCTGGGTATACATCTTCACAAATTCCCTTATTTCTTCTTCGGTAACTTCACATAATTGAGCCACCTTACTGGGCGGATAGTTCTGGACTTGTTTTTTAAGCTCCTCGAAGCCCATCGTGTAGTTTTCGACAAAGTCCTTGTCATAAAGGTTCTCATTGATGATAATATGTTGGACGCCCAGGGCAAAGGCGGCATCGGTTCCCGGTTTAAGCTGAATAAATAAATCCGCTTGTGAGGCCAGGGGATGGCGATGGGGATTAACCACAATGAGTTTGGCCCCATTATCCCGCGCTTGTTGAATGAATTTCACAGAATGGACATTGGTATAGGATTCATTGGTTCCCCAGGTAACATAACACTTTGTTTTCGCAAAGGTTTCCGGATCGATGGATGAGAAATCGCCATAAGTGTAGGGCAGCGCCGCCTTGCCACCGGTATTGCATACCGTTCTGGTAATATTGGTCGCTCCGATCTTATTGAAAAACCGCCAGGGAACACCATGCTGATGAACAAACCCGATGGTCCCCGAAAAATTATAGGGCATGATCGATTCTGAACCGTATTGGTCGATGGCTTCCTTAAGTTTTTGGACGATCGTAGCATAGGCTTCATCCCAGGTAATCTTTTCCCATTTTCCTTCCCCTTTTTTACCGACACGCTTAAGGGGATGTAAAATACGATCAGGATGGTAAAGCACATTGATGTGGGTTTGCCCCTTGACACAAGGCGTCCCTGCGGTTATGGGATTCTTAGGGTCGCCGACAATCCTGACGATCCGCCCATCAACCTTCTCCCCAATCAAAGAACAGGTATCATAGCAATTGCGGGGGCAGGTATGAGTGGTGAAGGTTTTTTCTCCGGTCTGAACACCTATTACACTTTTGCTGCCTGAATTTTTGTCCGTACATGCTGTCAGGCCAAATAACCCCATACTTAAACCCAAAGCTGTTGAACCCTTTAAGAAACTGCGGCGGCTAAATCCTTTGCTACCCTTTGCATCAGTCATTTAAGTACCTCCTTTTTAACAAAACAACTTTGATCTTTATTCGACTCATTAATTCGTTATTTTCTTAACAATAGCCTATGTTGCTAACTCCAAATATCGGGGAGATCCGTTGTGAAAATACACATTATCCCTTGAATGACTTGAGATCGGGGCATAGAGCGAAACCATTGCTCCGCTCTATGCCCCATTAATTCAGATGCCTATACTAAAATGTCAGCTAAGTCCTCGTCCTGAGTCAAAAACTCCTGCAAGAGTTCACGATCCCAGAGGAGAATTCCCCAAATCAGTTCGATCAATCCCCCATAGTAGCCTAGGCTGCCATGTTGTTTCGCATCCTGGGCAAGGCCGGGAATCCAGGAAAGCAAGTGTTCATCTATAAAGGAGGCCTGCCGGCCAATCCTCGTCTTTTGCTCCTTCCGTTCCTGTACATCCTGCACATTCTCACTCATAAGAGCTAATGCAAGCAATTCAATCCCAATATGATCTTCAGGCTGGTGGTTTTTCTCTACCATTTCCAAGCCGTTGTCCGCAAGGATTTTCCTGACTTCATACGTTGCTCTTGAAAACAGCAGCTGCCCTTCCGTCCGATACACGGACTCCCACGGCGGGGCTTTAGGCCGGCCAGGCCCCAAAAAGAGGATGGTGTACTCCACCATAACTTCTTGCCGGGCTTCATTTGGCGGTATAGTCTTAAGATCTGCCGTACATTTTCTTAGCTGCTCCAGCCCGGACTCCATCTGCCGGTTAGCCGGCTCTAAAGGGAAGTTTTCCCGTATTTCTCCGTCCAAGGTGTTTGCCGTTGATGCCGCGAGGGGCTCCAACAAGCAATTGCCCAGAAACTTATACAGCTCGGTTCGCAACTTCCAAACCTCAGTCCAGGAATACATCATGACCATCCCACCTCCTTTCTGACCATTTTCCCTTCAGCAGGTTATTTGTTCTCCGCTGCTTGTCCTTGCTTCACCGTTGGTATGAAGTCGGCTCTTCCTAAAAGAAACCGGCTGCTGAGGTACGAGAAGAGCAAGGCACCCATGGACAGCATGCCGATGATGATGGCCAATTCAACCCAGGTTGGCGCATAACTGCCATGAAGGGACCACATATCTCCAATGTTTTCAGTAAATTTTCCATAGGTAACACCGGGAGCCCCTTGAACATTAGGATGGATAAACGAGGAAAACAGCAACCAGAAGCGTTTGCAAAATACTCCTAAAATCACGATTGCCGAAGCAAAAATAACATAATTCGTATTCTCTCTGTTCTTCTTAAATACCAGAATCATAAAGGGCAGGATAAAGCCAAGGATGATTTCCCCCCAGAAAAACGGAGCAGCAAACCCGCCGGTCATTTCCCTTAATACAGCCATGGTCGACTCTTCTCCCGGATAAAGCATCGTCAGAACTTCTGAGAAGACGAAAAAAGCATCAACGGCAACACAGGTAACGAGAAGGCCGGCTAAAGTCCCAATCAGTTTTTTCTCCACTGCAAATAGTTTCAATCTGTTCAAGGCCAACAAGGCGATAATCAATAACGCCAGTCCTGAATCCAAGGCCGAGGCAACGAATAGAGGTGCCATCAGAGCACTGTGCCAGCCTGCGCGGGCTATCTGCAAACCAAAAATCCAAGCTGTGACGGAGTGGACCAAGACTGCCGTCGGCAGGGCGATTCTGGAAATAATCTTTAACTTCCTTTCATCGGGCTCCGATCGGCTCATGAAATAGAGGTAGACCAGATTCAACGCCAGGTACAAGGTAATGACCACCACATCCCACATCAAAGGCGAACGAAATTGAGGATGCAGGATTAAATTGCAAATCCGCCACGGGCTGCCAATATCCACAATAATGAATATCCCGGCGATCATAATACAGACCGTAGAAAGAATGACTGCAGGCTTCGCTACAACTTTAAAGGACGGGATATTGAATACCGTCGCCGAAGAAGATACAATCAGCCCCCCGGCGGAAAGACCCACAAAGAGCATGAACATGGCGATATAGGATCCCCAGGTAACGACATTATTCATTCCTGTTACCCCAAGTCCATTGACCAGCTGGAAAGCCCAGGCTCCTATGCCCATTAGAGTTAACAGCCCCAACACTACCCTTCCCATAGTTAGGTTTCCCTTCTTATCCATCCAACGATACCTTCCTTCTAATCCAAATAATATACTTGCGGCTTCGTCCCTTTTTCCGCTAAAAGCTGCTCGCCATGCCTCTCCCGAATCAAGCGGGAAACTTCACTATCCGGATCATTCAAATCACCGAATTTCCGGGCTTTGGCCGGGCAACACTTTACACACATCGGTTCTAAGTCAGTGTCGGTGCGCTCCTTGCACATTGAGCATTTTTCCACGACACCCACTTTGCGAAGGGGCACATCTTTATCCCCATAGTTAAAGCCAGGATCACGCACCGGTTCCTCCCAGTTAAATACCCGGGCATTATAGGGGCAGGCGGCCATGCAGAAGCGGCAGCCAATGCATCTGTCGTAATTAATCACTACCCTGCCCGACTCATCTTTATAGGTAGCACCTACCGGGCAGACCTTAACACAGGCGGCATTTTCGCAATGCTGGCAGGCAACCGGCAGGAAACGCCTTTGCACATGGGGGTAGACCCCTGCGGCCGTATCATACTCTTCCCCGCCTTCCGTGAGCACACGGTTCCATAACATGCCCATGGGGACATTATTCTGCATCTTGCACGCATTGGCGCACGTGGTGCATCCTGTACAACGCTTTAAATCAATCACCATTCCTAATTTCTTGGACATCTTTCTTCACCCCTTAAGCTTTCTTCACTTCAACCAAAGTGTCATAAAAAGGAAGGATCGGACCGTATTTCCGCTTAAATCCACGGGGATTAAAAGTGTCATTGGTTAAATAGTTGATATCTCCCTCAGGCATATCTTTCGACCACCAGCCTTCTTCCATCCTGACCGACCCGGGTCGGAGGGAGTCCATAAACTTGCAGCGGGCCTTCAGTTTGCCCCGGTCATTGAACACCTCAACCAGATCCCCATTGGCCAATCCTCTGCTCTTGGCGTCAAGGGGGTTGAGCTCCAGCCTTGGTTCGGGGCAAAACTGCCGAATCCAGGAAACTCTCATGAACTGGGAATGAACATGGAACCGGGAACGGTACTGAGCAAATTGCAGCGGATACTTTTGCTTTAACTCCGAACTCAATTCCACCGGTTCTTCATAGGCCGGTAAAGCTTGCGCGAACTCGATCATGGCTTCATTATAGATCTCCAGTTTCCCGGATGGCGTCTTGTACTTCTGATCCAAGTGGCCTATGCAAGGTTCCGTCGGGCAATTCAAACGCATAATGAACTTATTGGCTTTAAGGGCTTCCACTGTGATTCCCTTCAAAAAAGGATCGGGGGAATTCAACTGGGCTCGTATATAATCCTCCGGAGTTTTGGGCATGTATTCTTCAAGTCCAAATCGGGCGGCCAATAGTTTTTCGATCTCAAAATCGCTTTTGCTTTCAAAGAGGGGTTCAATGACTTTTTCAGAAAGAAGAGCATGGTTTCTGTTCACTTGGAAGCGGGTGATCTCATAGTTGCTCTCAAAACAGCTGCCGATGGGAAGGACAATATCGGAGTAGGCGACACTGGCATTGTCAAATATGTCCACCGTAACCACAAATTCCAATTGCTTTAACCATGCCTCAGCATGATGAAAATTAGCAAAATGCTGCTGGAAGCTGTTGCCAAGGTTGAGAACGGCTTTGACAGAATTCGGCTGAGTCCCCATAAGGGTCGTAGGGATTTCCATGGGCGGGATCTTAAACTGAGGCGGCAAAGACCAGGCGCCAAGTTTTGTAACCAAGCCCCAATTGTACTTATGAAACAGCGCATTGCCCACGCCTCCCCCGACCCGCCCGAAATTACCGGTCAGCGAACCGAGGATGGCTGCGGCATGCCCAAAGATATCGCTGTTGGAAATCTTCTCCGCTCCGCCAAACCCCCAGCCCAGATAGCCCGGGCCGCCCTGAGCATATTGCCGGGTTAAGTCGATGATGATCTGTTCCGGTATTTCTGTCATCTCAGCGGCCCAGGCCGGCGTATAGTGCTTCATTTGTTCCTTTAATGCCGACATGACGGTTTTGACCTTTACCCCGTTGACCGTGAATTCTCCTTCTAATTCAGGCTGAACTCCAGTAGCGTTATAAGGCTGCGCCGAATTGCTGAGTGCGTCCCATACCATAAACGGATTCTGGGCAGGCCCGTCGGCAGAGTCATTTTGCCGGAGCAAGTGCTGATTATCCTCTCTGATTAAAAAGGGCGCGGAGGTATTCTTCTGCATGAAGTCGTGATTATACCAGTCATTGGCAAGGATGTGGTTAATCATCCCTAAGAGCAGAGCCGGGTCGGAACCTGGTCTGATCGGAATCCATTGGTCGGCTTTCGTCGCCGTCGTACTGTAGTTGGGGTCGATGACAATAATTTTGGCACCTGCCTCCTGAGCGTCAAAAAAGAATTGGGAGTCGGCGACTGTCGTTTCAAGAATATTGCAGGCGATCAGGATGATGGTCTTGGCATTGACCCAGTCTGTAATCTCATGCATGGCATAACCAAAAGGAGCATCCCCGGTTACTTCTTCAACCCCGCTGGCAATTCCGGTATCGATGGACGTTTCCAGGGCAACGGGAATTCCTAACAAGGATGACAAAAGGGGCATCGTATATTCCTGATTTGCCGAAATCATCTTCAAAATGGATTTGCCGCCATATTGGCTGTGCAATTCTTTAAATTTGTCCGCAACCGTTGTAATCGCCTCATCCCAGGAGATCGGAACAAATTTGCCTTCCCCCCTTTCCCCTACTCTTTTCAAAGGAGTTTGGAGACGGTCAGGGCTGTACACCCGCTGCAGTTCGCTCAGCCCTCTTGTGCAGAGCACGGAATACCGGTGATCCGGCCAATCATTCGGTTCAATCTTTACCAGCTTACCGTCCCGCACTGTGCATTTATACGCACAGCGGCCACCACAGCCCGGGGGGTGATACGTATAGGCTATCCTTTCTTCAGAATCGCTTGCCGCGGTGGCGGGGCGCAACCATCTGTCGGCAAAGAGCAAGCTGCCGGACAATCCCAGTGTTGCTGTTCCAGCCACACCACCCTTAATGAAGTTACGTCTCGAAATGTTCATCATGATTTTCCTTTCTTTTTGGTATTAAGTATTAAAACTTTCGCTAAAGCTATTTCGTTTTTATACTTTCTTTCTCTTCTGTAGGAAAATCCATGAATTGCCTCTTTTATTTGTAAAAAACACAGTAGCTCCCTTGTTAATTCCCCCCTCATTACAACCTGTGTGGAAAATGACATTTTAAAAGTATCTGGATTGTGATAAACCACATTATCACTTTCTTGGTTCCTGAAAGGGTGAATTCGCCGGCAAATTCTGATAAAATGAGGTGAATTTTTAATATCTTCCCCCAATAAATGGAGGTATCAATAAGATGGCTCAGACCTACTGCAATGTCTGCACTGCCGATTGTCCCGCCTCATGCCGCCTCCTGACCGATGTCGCCGACAGCCGGATTATCGGCATAAAAGGTGATCCCCGGGATCCTTATACCCGGGGGAAAATCTGCGCCAAGGGCTATGCACTGAAAGAGCTGGTCTACTCTCCCGACCGGGTTCTTTATCCCCTTAAACAGCAAGGAAAAGGGAGTGGAAATTGGCAGAGGATTTCCTGGGAACAGGCTTTCCTGGAAATCGGGAACAAACTGGTGGGCATAGCACAAGAGTATGGCAGTCTATTGCCGGTCAGTATGAATAAATTCTTGGGAACTACCGGTCTTTTAAGCCAGAGTGTAGAAGGTTTTTTCAGTTCCTTGGGTCCGATCACCGCCCTTATGGGCAACCCCTGTGTATCTGCCGGAACCGACGCTTTTATTCTGAATTATGGTGCTCTAAAAAAACCCCTTCCTGAAGATATGAAGAACTCCCGGCTCATTCTCATTTGGGGGGCGAATCCGGCCTGGACGGCCATCCACCAGATGCGTTATATTTTTGAGGCTCAGGACCAAGGAGCCATCGTTGTTGTGATCGATCCCATCTTCACCTCTACCGCTGCCCGCAGTGATATTTATTATCGGATACGCCCGGGAGCAGATGGCGATCTGGCTTTGGGGCTTGCCAAGATCCTGGTTGAGGAAAATCTCATCGACCATGAATTTTTAGATAACTTCACCTTTGGCTGGCCTGAATACCGTGATTATTTGGAAACCGTCGATCTCAACCAGGTTTCATCTTCTACGGGTATTCCCCTCGCCGAACTGTACGAGTTGGCACGTTTGTATGGTACCATCAAACCCGCTACGATCAGGTTGGGCCCTGGCATTCAACGGGGTCCCTCCGGCGGACAAAACGCCAGAATCATTGACTGCCTGGCCGCCTTAACCGGCAACATCGGTATTTCCGGCGGCAATGTGCATTATACTTCCTATGAACAGTTACTCCATGCCGGTAAGTACGGTCAGCTTCGTTTGCCTTACGGAATAAGGCAGGGTTTATCTGAAAACAATGAAGGTAACACCGGCCATCGGATTCTGGGGACCGATTGGTATACGCATTTGGATACCCTTGATCCGCCTTTAAAATTCCTGTGGGTTGCCGGACGCAACCCGGTGGCCCAGGACCCCGACCCGGCACAACTTATCCAGGCCTTGAAAACGATTGATACTGTGGTTGTCGCTGAGCAAACTCTCTCGGCCACCGCCCAGATGGCTGATTATGTACTGCCTGTTTCTTCTCCTTTTGAATTTGAAGATGTGGTGATATCATTTTGGCATTATGGTGCGGCGATTAATCAGCAAGCCATTCCCCCTTTAGGAGAAAGCAAGTCGGATTTTGCCATAATGCACGGGCTGGCCTCCGTGCTTCATCAGCTCAAGCCGGGTTTAAGCTCTTTTCCCTTGCACGGAGATCCCCGGACATGGCTGACCCAGGAATTTACTTCACTCAATGATTTTCTGGGCATCACCGACTACCGCGAACTGGCCCATAACCCTGCCCGAGTGAACCTGCCGGCTGTCCCCTGGCAGGATCGTCAATTTCCTACGGCCTCCGGACTCTATGAATTTTACTCCTTTACAGCCGCCTTCCATCAAACCCCTCCCCTGCCCATTCCTGTTGACCAGCCTGTCTCATCACGTTCTTATCCATTCCGTTTAATGGTTTCCCGCTCCCCCATCACTCTAAACTCTCAGTTTTACACTATCGATTTATTGCGGCGTTTGGAAAACCTCCCTTTACTCCTCATTCATCCTGATACCGGCAAGCAAAAGAACCTGGCGGAAGGGGATCTGGCGAAAGTATATAATGAAATGGGTGAACTGGAATTGCCCGTTTCCTTCTCCCTCAGCCTCCCACCTGATATCGTGCTCACTTATATGGGGACAGAAGATATCCATAACACACTAATCAATACCCTGCTTAGTTTTGAGAGTACCGATCTGGGACAAATCTTCTCAGGAAGCCCTGGCATTGCTTATAACAATTGTTTCGTCAATTTGGTCAAGATGGGGTAGCAAAATGAAGCAAAAAGGTTTTGTTTTCGATCCAAACCGTTGTCTCGGATGCCGTTCCTGTCAGACGGCATGCTCTGTCAACCATAACCTGCCGCCAGGTATTACTCTGCGCAAAGTAACTGCCATTGAATTGGCCATGGACGGGCATCTCCTCAAATACTATCTTTCTTCATCCTGCAATCATTGTCTCAATCCTGAATGTTTTCGTTTATGCCCTAATCACGCCTACCGCAAGCGGCGAGACGGCATTGTCGTATTTGACGAAGGAAAATGCAAGGGCTGCGGCACTTGTATACGCAGCTGTCCTTTCGAAGCTCCCGTACTCCTCCCTGATACCGGCAAAGTCATCAAATGCGATTTATGCTTTGCTAAATTGGAAGAAGGTGAGGAGCCTTTCTGTATAGCGGCCTGTCCAGTGGAAGCTTTAAAGCTCTTTGATCCCTCGGAGCATCATGAGCACCTTTTGCTTAAGATCCTCCCCGGAATCCCCCGGATTCAGGTTACCCGGCCGGCTGCCCGCTACCACCCGCTCAAAATAGGGAAGCAAGTCGGCTTACAGCTCCCCAACCATACTATGATGAAGGAAGGTGGCAATAATGACTCATCCTGACGGACTATTCTATCAGCTCATTCAAGATCTTGCTCAAGGTAAAGGGTTGCCTCATTTAATCTGGCGCTTATCTCAAATCCTTAACCGGCCGGTGCTGCTTACCAATTCAGTCCACCGCGTCCTGGTCTTCCATGATCCCCATCATCTCAATCTTGATTTAGATGAGTTCTTATATGTTCCCCCTGTAAAACTCGATGAAGCGGATTTTCTAAACCGCTCTGAACATAGTTTGCATCATGGTCAGCTTACTTTAAATGGTCAGGTTTTCCCCTTTGTTTATTTGCCCTTGCTGGCCGGAGACTATTGCTTGGGCTATATTTTTGTTCTGGAAACCTACCCCCTTGCCGATTCACTAAAGCCAAAATCCCTGTCTGCAGAAGACAAGGAAACTATCTTCGAGGCCTCCATGCCCTTGCTGCTCTGCCTGAAAAACAGCAGTGAAGTCAGCTTAAGGCAAGAACAATACCGGGACGATTTCATTCGCGATATCCTTTACAACAATTATGATTCGAAAGCAGCCATCCATGAAAAAGCAAAATCCTGGGGGTGGAATTTACAAGGCTCCCTGCTTGCCCTGGTTATTGACTTGCCGGATCGAGATTTCAAAACGGCCCGGGAAATATTGCCCCGCTTATTTAACCACTCCTCACCGATTAGCGCTTATATCAACCTGCAATTGGTGATTATCCTCAATATTAACGGGTTAAAAAAGGTAAAGCTTAAGACTGCCTTGAATAATTTTATTAACAGCTTTCTCGATCGGCTCGCTGACCACGGAAAAGACCGTTCCTCCATCGGTATAGGAATAGGCTCAGGAGTCCCTTCCATCACTGATTTATATAAAAGCTATCAGGAAGCCAAGGTCGCCTGGGAATTAGGAAAAGTCTTTGATCATAAAAGCGTTTGCTACTTTGAAGAGATGGGGTTTCTTAAATTTATCTTTACCCAGCCGGCCAGGGAGCTGGAGGAATTCAGCCAACGGGTTCTCGGTCCTCTGCTTGAATACGACCAGGCTGAAAATACAGGATTGCTGGACAGCCTCAGGGTATTTATCGAGTATAAATGTCAGATTGCCGAATGTTCTAAAGCTCTCTACGTTCATGAAAATACCCTGCGCAACCGCATTAAAAAAATCGAACAAGTAACAGGCTTCGACCTGCGCCGGGTTGATCATATGGTCAATGTCTATATTGCCTTACAGGTATTAAACTTGGGGAAAGATGATTAATATAACCAATCATTAATATTGAAAACCAGATCTTTATTCCTTATAAGGATCTGGTTTTGATCAGGATAGGTTCCCATATCATCCTTTTCACGAGTTCCTGCATCAAGTATCTGCAATATATCCAAACCATTGTTTGATAAGGCGGGCAGGTCTTGAAGATAACGGATGGTTATTGAAGGGCTGCTATGTTTTTGCCGGCAATCCTGCCAAAGACGGCCGCTTCACCTAAATTGCCTCCGCCATTGTACATATCGGGCCACATGGCACCGCACTCACCGCAGCTATACAGGTGTGGGATGGGGTTTCCATCCAGATCAAGGACTTCTGCTTTGCTGTTTCTTTCCGGTCCGCCCTGAGTATTATACATGGTGGGACCCAGCTTCATAGCATAATAAGGAGCGGTGGCCACCGGAAGCAGTGAGGCTCCGCTGCGGCCGAACAGTGCATCGGCTCCTTGGGTGCAGCTGGCATTCCATTCATCCAAGGTCTCTTGAAGGGTTTTGGCATCCAGTTCACAGGCCTTGGCCAGCTCTTCCACCGTGTCGGCCTTGATAATCCAGCCTTTGGCAATTTCTTCTGCATTGCCGGCACTGAATGAACTGACCAGTTTGTTGGCGGCAACCTGGGTGCTGTCCACAATATACCAGGTAGGCAGGGGAACCGGCATGTTCACCCAACGTCCGCCAAAGTTGATCCTGCCGTGGCGGTTGGTCTGAGCTTCATTCATAAAACGTCTGGCATTGGGTCCGACCATGATGCCTTTCTGGGGTGTTACCGTTTTGCAGCGCTTGGCATCGGGGGGCATGAATCCCCACAACCAGCCGGCGCAGTTGCTCATATGCCAAAGCTTGGCTTTAACCTCCTGGGCCATTTTTATCCCATCCCCAGTATTATAGAGAGCTCCATAAGGGTAAAAGTAGGGTTGCTGAGTAAAGTTGGCCAGCATCTCTTCATTATTCTCAAAACCGCCGCACGCCAGCACCACACCATTGTTTGCCCGTACATTAAGGACTTTGCCGCTTTTAACAACCTGCACGCCCAGGATTGCCCTGGTCTCAGGGTCCTGAATCAAATGAGAGCCGGGTGAATCATACCAGACCTCGATCTTGTCAGCCCGCTTTTCCACATTATCATGGAGCAGTTGATAGAAGGCACCGTCGAAATTTTTGCCGCTGACCAGCCAGCAGATGCAATGGTCGCTGCCGGGCAATTCCGGGTATTCATTCCAAATCCACGGCTTGCCTGATCCGCCCATTCCTTCATCGAGTACATCAGCATTTGCCCCAAGGCTGATCAGCCACTCACGATTTTCCTTAGCTCCATCGGCGAAAGCCCGAATGATCTCATCGGAAATGGTGTGGGTGAACAAGCCGCTCATGGCTTTCACATACTTAAACAGCTCATCGGCATTGTCCGTGCCCATGATACCTTGGCCGGAATACTTGGTATTTCCCCCTTCCTCGCCTTTGGCTGCCTTTTCAATCAGAAGGACCTTAGCACCTGCATCGGCCGCAGTGATGGCGGTAGCTGCTCCCCCTGCACCGAAACCGATAACGACCACATCTGTCTCATGATCCCAGGATTGCAAAGCGGTGCCATTATTGCCGGCCGAGGCGGGCTCAGAGTTGCAACCCGTCAAGAAGGTGGCTCCAAGGGCGGCACTTCCGGCCAAAAGTCCGGTGTTTCTGATAAAATCTCTCCTGGAAAATCTCTTGTTCTCCCTTTCTTTCTTGGTGTCAGACATTTTCAATCCCTTCCTTTTCCTTACACTTTCCACACAAACGAGATAGATATCCCTTTCACAATCTCAGGCCTGCCACTGCTGTCAAGGGTGTTGAGAAAGTTCAGATAGCGAAATGATATCTCACATTTGCATAGTAATTCTTTAAGAATCAAGCGTCAAGAAACAAATTTTCACTTTATTTTTCTTTTCTTTTAATTATTTCTCAGTGTTTTAAAGTGTTTGACATTTTAGTATGGAAATATTGTTGTATATTAGTGAATTATAAATTTTAATAGATATTTTTTCAGATAAATACAAAGAATAGACCTTTTGCCAGGGGCGGCAAGAATTTTGTATCTTTACTGCATGCAGCTCAAATGATGCAGCGCTGCAACATTTGAACTGTCTTCCCCATGGGAGAGGCGAGTTGGGGACCGTATTCCCGGTAGGTTTTCATCAGCCTGGCCGCCGTGCTGCGGGATATTTTTACCCTTTACCTAATCCTAAAAAAGTGCTATCTTTGAAGTATAGAATATTATTCTACGCTTGGAGCTGATCAAATGGCATATAAAACCCCCAAACATGTTCAAGAGAAAAAGGATGCCAAGAAACATCATATTCTCGATACCGCTTTAAAATTATTTGCACTAAAGGGCTTTGAGAACACCTCGATTCAGGACATTTGCCAGGCAGCGGAGGTATCTGTGGGGTCAATGTACTTTTATTTCCCCAGCAAAGAAGACATTTATGAGGAAGTATACTCCCGCATCAACAATCAATCTCTCCAGCACTTGGAACGGGCTGTCGCTGGTGCCGCAAATCTTGAGGAAATCATCCGGAAAGTAATCGAAACCATCGTATTGTCTGCTCTGCCCGACCGTACCGAAGCACAGTTTTTTCTTGCCAACCGAACCATGAGCAATCTCAAAATCAAGCGTGATGATTCCCTGCAAAAGTTCGCCCGCTGGTTTAAGGCCATACTTGATGAGGCTGTTGAAAATGGGGAATTCAATCCTCAAAATACGGAACTGGCTGCGGTAAGCTTTATTTACGGCACCTACCAGAGCGTCCGTTACTGGAATGTTTTTCAGCTTGAGACATCCCCGGAAGAAATGATCGATACCCTTTATACTTATCACAGCAAAGGTCTTGGCTTAGAAAACTGCACACCAAAGTAAGGGAGCAACCCATGATGTTTATTAAAGAATTCGGGCAAATCGATATCAACAGCATTCAGGAAGTCGGCGGCAAGGGGGCTAGCTTAGGTGAAATGACTCGGGCCGGACTGCCCGTTCCACCGGGCTATTGCATCACCGCCGGGGCTTACCGCCAATTTGTGAGCCGGGCGGGCTTAGCTGAGCTCTTGGCTCAGTTTGCCGAGCCCTCGACTATGAAGAATGAGGATATTACTCTCCTTGCCCAGGAGATTTCCCAACGCATTCTGGAAACTCCCCTCCCGGAAGAATTGGAGCAGGAGATTGTTCAGGCCTTTACCCAAATAATCGGTCACGGCTCTCTGGCTGCGGTCCGTTCCTCGGCCACAGCGGAAGACCTGCCTGAGGCCTCCTTTGCCGGGCAGCAGGAATCCTATCTCAATATCCCCCGGTCTGAGCTGCTCAATCATATTAAGCAGTGCTGGGCTTCCCTTTGGACGGAGAGGGCCATTCATTACCGCATCAATAACGGCTTTGACCAGCGTCAGGTTTATTTGGCTGTCGTTGTACAGCAGATGGTGGACTCGGAAGTTTCCGGAGTGGCCTTTAGTGTCAATCCCATGAATGCCAAGGAAAATGAGATGGTCATCGAATCGGTCTGGGGGCTTGGGGAAGGTATCGTTTCGGGCAAGGTAACCCCGGACCACTATGTGATTAATAAACAAAATGACCCGCTCATCCGTTACGTCATCGCCGACAAAGAGAAAATGGCAGTGCGCCCTTTGCACGGATCGGGTACACTTTTTGCTGAGGTTGCCGAGGCTCAGCGGCAAAGGAGTTCTTTGAGCCAAAAGGATATTCTGGAGCTTACGGAGCTGATTAAACGCATAGAGGAACATTACCAGCTCCCTCAGGATATTGAATGGGCAAAAACAGGCAACCGCTATTACATTCTGCAAGCGCGCCCGATCACTACCCTGGATAAAGCCCCAGTTCAAGTTGATGAGTCTATAGGTGAGAGTGAATTCTTCAACTTTGATCCGGAGCTTGAGTGGACAAATCTCGGCGGAGTCAAGGAGCGCTACAATAAACCCTCTTCGGTCCTGGGCTGGTCCATTCTCGAACCCTGTGACACCGAAGGCGGGCTGTATGCTTACCGCTCAATCAGCAAGAAGGAGCTTCCCTCCCCCCTATTTGCTGCCAATATTTATGGTTACTTATATCTCAACTTTACCAGCCTCAAGTCCCTTCAACCGCTGAAAATGCTTGAGCCCTATGCTGCTGTCCCGGATTGGCAGCAGTTCGCACCCAAGCGGGCCTGGTTCCAGGAGCTTACCCTCACCATCGGGTCCATAAAAGCCGGGAACAAACTTATCAAATCTTTGGCCAAAGACTTTTATGCCATGCTGCCCGGTTATCTGGATAAGATAGACAAGTATAAAAAGACCGATGTCACTGGTCTGACTACGCCGGAACTTCTGGATTATATAAAAAACAACCTGGAGCTGGCCAAACAGTTCTTTCAGCTTCAGCTGCCCAGCTTATCGGTGACCGAGGCTCTCTACAACATGCTGACCGGTTTCATGAAAAAGTGGCTGGGAGACAAGGATTTGACCTTAAGCTCCAAGCTGGTCTCAGGCCTGCCCGATAATCTGACCGTCCGGACCAACAACAAACTATGGGAGTTGACTGAGACCATTGCCTCATCGCCCTATTTGCGGGAATTATTGGCACAGAGCACTATTCCCGAATTTTTAAGCAGGTTGGCTGATTCTGCAGAGGGGAAAGCTTTTCAAGCCCAATTGACTGATTTTCTGGGGGACTATGGGCATCTCAATGTCAACATGGATATCGCCGAAGACTTCTGGTGGGAGAACCCGGGGATCGTATTAGCCATGGTGAAAGGCAGCCTTACCGCCGACAAACGGATTAATCCGGAAGAAAGGGAGCAGCAAAAGCAACAAGAACGGGAAGAAACTGAAGTCTTGGTCCGCAGCAAACTGAACTTTGTACAGAGAGCAATCTTTGCTAAACTGCTTAAATCCACCCAGTCCTATATGCTTCTGCGAGACAACCGCCATTTTTACGTCACCATGCCCTTCTCCTTAATCAAAAAAGCTGTGGTCACCCTTGGGGAAAGGCTTACAGCACAAGGATATTTGCTTGACCCGCGGGATATCTACTATTTGACCTTGGCAGAGATCGAAGGATTGCTGTCCCACCAGCTGACCTGGAGCCAGGGCTATGAGAAGATCAACAGAAGGAAATCGGCCCCCCGGGTTGCCCTTGATGATCTGCCATCCTTATTTAAGGGCTGGCCTAAATTAAGCGGGGATGCAGCAACAGCCAGGCAAGCATCTTCTGTCCCCTCAGCAAACAGCGGGCAGGAATCAGCTCTTCAAGGTGTGGCCGGGAGTCCGGGGCAGGTGCACGGCCAGGTCAAAATCATTTGTTCTCCCGCCGATTTCTCACGATTTCAGGCCGGAGATATCCTGGTTGCGGAAAATACCGATCCGGCCTGGACTCCCTTGTTCTCTATCGCCAGCGCGGTAGTCACTGAACATGGCGGCCTCCTGAGCCATGGAGCAATCGTCGCCAGGGAATACGGCATACCTGCGGTGCTGGGGGTGAGGAACGCCACCAAAATCTTCAGGGATGGACAAACCATCACGGTGGATGGTAAAAAAGGTGCCGTCTATCCCGAGTCATAGCAGTGATGATCCATGAGCACCTAACTATTTTCCTTGATACATTGTATTTTTGAATCCCAGTATACTATTTTAAAACACAGTTCATCCTACATGGAGAACTGTGTTTTAAAATAGTATACTGTTTCCCTGTAGTTGATTTTTCCCTGAAAAGTCAACTACAAGTTGCTTTAAGGTTGACTTTGTAAACTTTATACTATAAGTGGAGGTGACATTGATGAAAGAAATCAATCTGGCGTCGGTCCTTGTGGCCAAACGCAGGGAAAAAGGAATCACCCAGGATGAACTTGCAGCCTATATCGGTGTTTCCAAAGCATCTGTTTCTAAGTGGGAAACAGGGCAAAGCTATCCCGACATCACATTCCTCCCACTGCTTGCTGCCTATTTTAACATCAGCATCGACGAGTTGATGAGCTATTCTCCGCAAATGGAGCGCTCGGACATCGCCAAGCTCTACACCCGGTTAGCCGCCGATTTTGCTAGTCGGCCTTTTGAAGATGTGATCGCGGAGTGTGCTGCCCTCATCAAAAAATATTACTCCTGTTTCCCGCTCCTTGTGCAACTGGTCAAGCTGTACACAAATCACTTCATGCTGGCGGGAACACAGGAGCGCCAAGAGGCCCTCCTGAACGAAACCGTGACGCTATGTGAGCGGATTCAGGCAGAAAGCGGCGATGTTCAGCTGGCCAAAGAAGCGGTTTCATATCAGGCCCTTTGCTCTCTGGCTCTGCAAAGGCCACAGCAGGTTCTGGATTTACTTGGGGAAGGAATCCGCCCCATGCTGCCGGAGGGTATGTTAATCGCACAAGCCTATCAGGTTATGGGCAACATCGGCAAAGCCAAAGAAACCTTGCAGACAGAGCTATATCAGTATGTAATGGTGGCCTTTCAAGGGCTGCTGAACGTCCTGCAAATGGCTACGGACCATTTTGAAAAAGCGGAAGAAGCCTTTTTGAGGGCCTCAGATCTGGCACAAATTTTTAATATGAAACAGCTGAACCCCAACAATGTCATCCTGCTTTACGCACTGGGCGCCCGTATGTATTGTGCGAACAATTCCCACGCCAAAGCTATTGAACTGCTTGGCAACTATGTGGATACCTGTGTGGGAGGATTCTTTCCCTTCGAGCTCCATGGGGATGCCTTCTTTGATCTGATTGACCCGTGGCTGAAGGATTGCGGTGCAGCCGCCCCCCGTAGTGAGCAGGTGATCAAGGAAAGCATGCTGCGGGATGTACTGATGAATCCAGCCTTCGCTTCGCTGCAGGATGACCCTGGCTACCGGCGGCTCGTCCAAAAAATGGAGAGATTTATAGGCAGGTAACATGGAGGTTATGGACATGGATGAAAAAATAATCATTGGCGAAGGAACACCATACCCTTTGCAGGGAATTTTGTCCTTGCCGGATCATTGTTCGGCAAGAGTTCCGGCTGTGGTTCTGGTGCACGGCTCCGGCCCTGCGGATAGGGATGAAAGCATCGGCGCCAATAAGCCGTTCCGCGATATTGCCGAAGGGCTGTCAAATAAAGGAATCGCCGTACTTCGCTATGACAAGCGCACAAAGGTTTACGGAAAACAGCTGCTGAAAGCAGGCCCCAGCGCTGTAACTGTGAAAAGCGAGACCATCGAGGACGCCATCCTCGCCGCCAAACTGCTTAAAAATGATGACAGAATTGACCCTGACCAGGTATATATTTTGGGTCACAGCCTCGGCGGGATGCTCGCGCCGCGTATTGACGCGGAGGGCGGCGATTTCGCGGGCATGATCATCTGCGCAGGCTCACCGCGCCTTTTTAGCGACATTTTATTGAGTCAAAACGAGGATATGCTGGGCCAACTGCCAAAGTTGCTGCACTGGATCGCCAATAAGCAAATCGCAAAGCTCAAAGCCAAATTCACCGCCATCGCCGGCATGAGTGAAGAAGAAGCCAAGCAGGTGAAGGTTTTTGGCAAAACCTACGCATGGTATTTCAAGGAGATGGACGCCCATCCAGCTGCCGATTACCTTGCCAGGACGGAAAAGCCCGTTCTGATTTTGCAGGGCGACAAGGATTTTCAAGTCACCGCAGAAAAGGATTTCGCTCTCTATCAGCAAATCTGCATCGGTAAGCCCAATGTCTCTTTCAAGCTCTACCCCGGACTGAACCACCTGTTTATGAAGTCGGTTTACGGCAGGGTCAAGGATTTCAAAAAAGAGTACAAAGTCCCCCAAAAAGTGTCTGCAGAGGTTTTAGCGGATATCGCAGAGTGGATAGCAAGGTATGATTGATTTCGCATCTTCAACAATCTAATAAGCGCTGCCTCAGCATATCCCAATCCTCTCTAAACTGACGTGCCAGATTAGGCCGCCTCCTTACTGCCAAGGGATGGTAGGAGACGATGCAGGGGTATCCCAGTATAACATGCCATGATCCTCTCAGATTCTTTACGTGGGCCTCCTGGTCATCAAACATCGCCTGAACAACGGTATCTCCCAGACAAACCAGCAATTGCGGCTGTATGGTTTTTATTTGTTGGATCAGAAAGGGTTTACTGAAGGTCCTGGCTTCTTCTTTATTGTATCGGCGAAGGGGCCGGCATTTTAAAAGATACGTTATATAAATGTCATCCGGCGCCAAATCAGCTTGATGCAAAGCTGTCTGCAACGTTTGCCTTGTGCCGCAGACATATTCATGGCCATCTTTGTCTTCACGGGCGCCTGGATTATCTAAAATTATAACAACAGGCGCCTTGGGATTACCCTCTCCCCAAATGATCCGCGCTTTTTCCGTGCAGACTTCACATTCCCTATAAGCGACGGCTTCTTTGGGCAATTTATCTTCCGGCCAAATCACCGGTTCAAAACACGAATCCATATTAACTCTCCTAACCCTGCTGGGATTATTAGGACCAACTATTTAGCTATCGCTTTAATGGTTATATTGTCCATAATTTGCGATATATTTCATGATCGCATTACCACCCATTACATATTACCTATCACTCATTACCCATACCCATTTCCTTCCCTGCACTTTTGCCACCCATTACGCATGAAATTTGCTTCGTCAGCTTGCATCGATGCATGGTGTTATTAGGAAAAAATAAACCGTTTTCTCCCAAAACCAAACAAAACCATTGATAAATATAAACGTTATGCAGTATAATATCATTGGAAGAATGTAAATCATGTTTATGTCAGTTCAATAGCGACGTTCACAAACTTCATCCTCTCACCAACACTAACACAAGCAAATAAAACAAACATCACCATTAAGCTGCATGTTCCCGAGCTAATCGGATACCAGTCAATCGTGCTGGTTGTGACAGTAAATTTAGATTAAAAACTGAAAAAGATCTCCGAGCCGGAATGAACCTAAAGAGCAATTCTATGGACACCGGACAGGGCCCAGGCCCTCGGGGTATACTTGGAAACGGGTATGCCTTCACGTTTGAAAAGGAGGTGGATTAAAGCCAACTGTGTATGAAATCAGTTATGGCTCCGCTTTCTATTGGCGGAGCCATTATTTTTTTAAATTTTAAAACTGTTAGGTGGTGAATTTCATTGGCAAGTATAAAAATGAAACAAGTCATGGAATTTTTTGCGGAGAACTATGATATAAACCTCAATGATGCTGAAGAATATTTCATGGCCATTGTTTCTGTCGGATTGTCTTTAAATAAGGAAATGCGAAAAGATGTAGCTGCAATCTATAATCAGAACAAATTAATGTTTTTTGAAAGCACTAAAGAATTTTCAGGATATAATCATGTTTTGCTGAGCAGCGGCGACCTGGAACAAGAAATTTATGCTAAAAAAACTTTAGGTATTTTGCTAAGCGCTGAACAGTCCGAGCTGATCAAAGTGAAGATCTTACGGCTGATCAAGAAGCATTACAAAGATATCTATGTTTACGCTCAAAATAATAATTACGATGGATTTAGAAAGAAATTATCAGCCATAGAAGACACCAGCAAAAACCTCAAGGTAACAGAAACCCTGATTGTTTTATTTTTTTACACTATGAAACAATTAAATGAAAATATAATCAACCTGCAAGTAGTCGAAAATGCCTTTAATGCGGCGAGTTTGTTTATTAACATTAACCCTATCAATACGGATATTCAAAATGAATTAAAAAGAGAAACCCGATTAGCCCAGGTAAAACAGATCGTCAAGGATGAACTTGGAACAATAAAAAACTCTTCAGATATTCTTTATAGTAACCATAAAGATTTAAAAACTATGGTAAGTTGTTTGCGCAATCTCCTGATCATCGACAAATTAGATCTTGATTTCATTGCACCCAAGGTTAACCAGGATGATTTGGATAAAGTTATGCTGGCCTTTATAAAAACAACAGGAAAAGCGGAATTTGATGAAACTCAAGTTGTGCAATCCTTCGGTGCCGGATATATTATGAAAATGCTGCTTAATGAATACTTAAGAGCGAGGGAGCTTTATCTTACTTATAGTGATGAAGATGCCCTCTATTCCGAATTAAAAGCTCTTAAGGAAAAGCTGGATACTGCATCATTGGCAAAGGACACTGTTGAAATCCAGGCGCACCAACTGAAAAGCGAGATTGAAACGCATGAGCTTAAACTGAAAAATGCCTTATCAGAGCAAAGCAGATTTTATGAAGCACAAATCAATGAGTTAAATAAGGAGATCGATAGACTTAAAATAAACCTGGATGCGGAAATGAAAAATAGAGAGGAACTTTTTCAGCTTCGGGAGTTTTTCATCGATCTTAAAAACGACTATTCACCTACAGATACCTCCTTGGATCTATCGAGGTTTATCGCCAACAAGAAGCTCTTAATCATCGGCGGGACCCCAAGTTGGCGGAAACGTTTGGAGGCTAAATTCCCCACCATCCTTACGGCAGATGGCTTTAATGACAAGATTGAACTGAGAAGTTATGGAGAGGTGGATTTTGTTCTCTTCTATTCAAGCTATATGAGTCACAAAACCTATTATAAAACCGTCGATTTCGTAAGAGCCAATGATATTCCGGCCGGTTATATTGGTAAAACAAATATGGATTTAGTCGAATTTGAAATAGCTGAAGAATTAAATAAGCGATTAGCGGCTCATTAGTGGATTTTTAAGCATGTTCTCGGTTTGAGCATAAAACGACGGTATGAGACCTGAACATTTTGATGAAATGTTCAGGTCTCATACCGTCGTTCCTTTACTGTGGAGATAATGGGACTCGAACTGTTTTGCATTAAGGAAGCGTCGTGTTCCCATGAATCTTCAAATTCGTTTTAATCCTGGGCGGATACTCCTTCAGCGTCGTTGCCATGTTGGTGGCGATCTTCAAGGCCTCTTTTCTGTTTTTTTCCTTCTTCACCGGATCTATTCTGTCCAGGGCGACGAGGGCTTTCAGCAGCTCTCCGTAATCGTTGAGCATGTTATCACGGTGCGTGGCGTATTGGGCATCATACCTCTCGCTGTCGGGATGAACACTTTCGGCAGGCCGCACCGGTTTCGGCTTGATGACTCTCGTTACGACTGGAATTGGTTCGGCGGTCCTTGCCAACTCTTGTTGCCTGGCTTCGCTGTTTTGGTCATTTTCCTCTGGCGTCTGCTTCCTTTCCTTGACGGTCTGCTCCAATTCGCGGACAGACATGGTTTCCACCTCGTGTCTGCCATAAATTGCTCCCGCTCTTCATCCGGGACGCCAAAGAGGATAAGTCCCTGCATATAGCCCAAATGATGCAGCGCTGCAACATTTGCACTCTTTTCCCCATCGGGTGAGGCGAGTTGGTGACCGTATTCCCGGTAGGTTTTCATCAGTCTGGCCGCCGTGCTGCGGGAATAACTGACTGACTCCTTAAGCCAGTTGATCCACTCCCCATGAGGTACCAGTTCCTTGGCCTCCGTCAGCCGCCGCCCAATCTCGACGGCGTTGACCAGCAGCATTTGACCGCTTTGTTCCTTAATAAGGTTAATCTCGGACGCGATTTGCCCAGGCGTCCGGGCAGATAGTATATCACTCATATTATGACCCATCCTTATCCGGCATGTCTTTTTCATACTACGTTATAGAATATGCCGGCCTCCAGACAGGTGTGTGTACATCAGAAGCAACCTTATTCAATTGACCTGTAACCATGATACAGGATTGACATTCTTCTCGGACAGTTCCCTTGAACTTCATCAATTAGGCTTAGGAGGATTTCGTGCCGTAAATATTAGGCTGTCCCTTTTGGTAGCATATATATGCCGCAGATAATGGCTTGCAAGCAATTCCAACTGGTTAAGCACCAGGCCATGCATAAACATAGCTATTGCACCCAGCATAATTGCTGGTAACATAATAATCAGCCAAGTAAAATGTTTAAGCTTCCATGCTGAGCACTCTAAGACTTCAGACATTTAAGAGAAAACTATTGAGGAGAAAGGATTTGGTTGACATGAGTATAAGCCCAAACCCAAACATTGCTGAAATAGCTGCTCTCTTTGGGGAAACATCCCGTGCAGCGATACTGACAAGCTTACTGGATGGCCGTCTGCATACCGCCAGTGATCTGGCTTATCGAGCAGGGATAACCCCTCAAACCGCCAGCTTCCATCTTGGCAAGTTGGCAGAAGGAGGGCTCGTCAGCGTTGAAAAACACGGCCGTCATCGCTATTATCAGCTGGCAAACGGCGAAGTTGCCAGCCTTTTGGAATCCTTTCTGGTTATTTCTCCCCAACCTGAGGTCAAGTCTTTAAAACAATCCGCTCAAATGGTCATGCTGCAAAAGGCCCGAACTTGTTATGATCATTTGGCTGGGAAACTAGGTGTAGGGATTACTGATTCCATGCTGGATTCCGGTTATTTGAAAAAGGACGGCAAAGAATTCGTCCTCACCGAAGCAGGAGTACAGTTTGTAATTAATTTCGGACTTGATTTGGAAAGCATCAAGAAAAAGCGACGCTCCTTATCTCATGCCTGCTTGGACTGGAGTGAGCGCAGCTATCATCTTGCCGGTGCTTTAGGAAATCAACTTATGCAACATTTTTTTGACTTGGGATGGATTACACCCCTGCCGGGCATCCGGGCTGTCAAGGTGACCGATCAAGGAAAAGCAGGCTTTAAACAATACTTCAATATATCCCTGTAATTACTCCCTCGCTGCCTCGTTCAATTTGCTGAGACCCTTTTGTGATTGAAATCTTTATTGACAAGGAAAATACCTATAATGATCAGCAACCCGCCGGCTAACAGGGAAGGATATAATGGATCGCCTAAAAGCAGCCAACCGGTCAGCACCCCAAAAAACGGGGCTAAAAACAAAAAAGCACTGGTTTTTCCCGGTTCTCCCTTTTGCAACAGGTAATACCAAAGGGCAAATTGAACAATCGAAGATATGAGGCTTAGCCATAACAGAATAAGCAATGCAGTTCCGTTTACAGTAAAGAATGGGGTTTCCAGTATAAAGCTGCCAACCCAAAGGATCAGTCCGCCGAAAAGCATTTGATAAGCCGATAAAACCCATATATCCGTTAAGCCGCCCCACCTTTTCGTTAATAATGTAGCAATTGCCCAAAAAACGGCTGAGAGAATACCGAAGAATACCCCTATCCTAAATTCAATTTGCGCCCCCATGGTAATACTCACTCCAACCAAACCTAAAATGACACCTATCCATTGATAAAGCCGGTAGCGCATTTTTAGAAAGACAGTGCTGAATAAAACCACCAGCAATGGATTCGTAAACGTGAGAATGGCCGATTCACTGGCTGTAATTGTCCTTAAACTTAAGAAAATACACCCCATCACTCCTGCAGTCTGGAAAGCTCCAATGATCAATAGTTTAACCCATTGGTCTTTTGTGGTTGGATGGGTTCTTTTTAATACGCCTACAATGATTCCCATGATGCCCCCGGCAAGGATGAAGCGCAGTGCCGCCAACAACAACGGGGATGAATAAATCAGACCGATTTTGACGACTGCGAAAGAGGACCCCATCAGAAATGTCGTCACCACTATCAAAAGCGTAAATCTGGAAGCACTCATTTTCCCATCTCCTTCTCATGCTTTGCTCATTAGAATCATTATAGCCGCTTAATACTTCAACAACCCTCGAAGTATGCAATACATTACAGAAGGGATTTCTTTAAACTCAGAAACAATTGTGCCGTCCGATTGCTTGGTGAGATGGCCAGCTCCCGCTGCAGGAGTTGGACATAACGATCATAATGCCGAATAAGGGAGGGCAGGTCGTTCTGCGCCGCATAAACTTGCAGCAAAAAGCAATGGGACTCTTCATCCAGTTCATTTATGGCCACAAGTTTCTTAAAGACCTGCAGCGCTAAGGCTGAATTCTGATTCTCCAAAAGGTACCGGCCCAGCTTTTTAGCAAAGCTGCAATAGATATCCCCTAATCTCTCCTTTTCAGCTAAGGACCATTGGTAATCCTTATCCCCAAAAAGTTCCCCGGCAAATAAATGAAACGTCTGGATTGCTTCCTGGAGATTAGCCTCGGTGATGCTCGGCAAGGTACGGACTTTATTTTCAAACTCGATGAAATCAATATAGAAATCCTTTATTTCCATGACATAGCTCTCACTGGCGACCACAATGGCCGAGCGTTTTCCATATTGCTCTAATACTTTTCGTAATTTATAGACGGTTGTATTCAGATAGGTTTCCGCATTCTGGGGAGACATGCCCTGAAAAACATCCTCCATGATTCTCCATTTGGAAGTCAGTCTTTCCCGATGGACTAATAGATAGGCAAATAACTCCTGCCCTTTGGATGAGCTAATCATCACAAAGTCGTCGTTGGTATTTCTAAGATCCAGTCCGCCTAAACAATAGACGAATAAGACCTTGGCCTGTTCAACCGTGTTCCGTGAGGAAATCCCGGCAGCCTTGCGTTGCAGGACACGGCTTACCGTCCTTTCCAGCCTTTCCTGTTGGATCGGCTTGACGATATAGTCAAATGCCTGAACTTCAAAGGCCTCCACGGCATAATCTTTATAGGCGGTTAAAAAAACCACATAGAGATCCGGGAATTCCGCCAAGCTTCTCCATGCAAAATCAAGTCCGCTTTCCCCTGGCATTTTAATGTCCACAAAGGCCAGCTCCACAGGGTTATGCTTAAGAAAATGATACGCATCTCCGGCGTTCAAGAATTCGCCGACGATTTCCACCCTGGGGATCTTGGCCAGCATTTTGTTCAGAATAAATAAGGTCGGTTGATCATCATCGATAAGAATTGCCTTCATGCTTCTCCCCCTGCAAAAATTGATTTACCGGATGTTGAGAGAGAAAAACTGAAGGTGCTTCCTTTTCCCAGTTCACTTTCCACCCATATCTCCCCGCCGTGACTATGCAGGAATTCTTTACAGAGCCTAAGCCCCAGCCCTAAGCCCTTTTCTCCTTCAGTTCCCCGGGTCCCTGGAGTGGCATCCTCGAACAGGGTTCTTAACCTCGCCGGGTCCATCCCGATTCCGGTATCCGTAACTGAAACAATCACGTTGGTGGAGGATGAGTGTGCCTGAATGGCGATTGTTCCGCCTTTGGCCGTAAATTTTATGGCGTTGTCCAGGAGATTGCGCAGAACAAATTCCACTAACTCCCTGTCTGCATAGACATGCAGATTGGCTGTGATCCTGTTTTTGACCTCTATCCCTTTCCCTTCCGCTTGCCTGGCATAAATCCTGAGGGTTTTTTGAGTGTTTAGATACAAGTTGATTTGGGAAGGGTTTAGACTTACTTTCTCTTTCTGTTTTTGAAACCACTTCAAGACGTTTTCCATCATAGCATAGGTATATTTGACCTGATCTGACACTGTCGTTAAAAGGTTGTGATAGTCTGGGTCATGATAGACTGGGTCACGTTCCTTTCCCTCCAGCAGTTCCATCAGACTGACCAGGGTTGCGATAGGGTTGCGGATATCATGGGTAATTGCCTGAATGAGCTGATCTTTTGTCATATTGAGCTCAGTCAGCTTCTGCGTCAACTGAGCCTGTCTTTTGTGAAGAATTTGATCCGTTATGTCCTGGGTAAAGAATACAGCATAGGTCACATTTCCTTCTTCATCATAAATAGGCGTTCCGTTAAACAGCAAATGGGTCTCACCGGTTATCCCCTTCATCATAAAGTGATATTGAGATACTTTTTCTCCACTGAGCACTTTGATCTCCGGGATATCACAATAGTCCATTTCTGTTCCGCCGGCATAAAAATACAATCCTTTGCGGAAGGCCGAGCCAATCGTAAGATCGGCGGCAGCTTCGACAAATTGGGTTTTGACGGCCTCGGTATAAAACAAGTAATTACCGTTGCGATCCACAATGGATAACAACGCCCGGTCCGATATGGTGCTGAAAACCATCTCCATTTGCCGTTTCAGCAGGGTTAACTCTTTTTGAACCAGCTCTCCGCTGCATTCTGAATCCGAGGTCTTCTGTCCCCGGATTCTGTCCTCCGTAATATCCGTAAGCACCGAAACCGTTCCCCTTTTCCGGAAATTATATTCTTGAAGAGGATACACTTTTACCCGGAAGAATCTGGCCTTTCCCCAAGCTGAAACATCGATCTCAAACTCATCTTCATGCCCATTCTTACAGGCCGATTGCCATTGGGGCCAGGCAGAGAGCACCGACTCAATATTCTTGCCGATGACATTGCGCTTCACCCCGATAATGTCGTAGATAAACCTGTCTACGGCAACATTATGATCAACGACTCCGCCCTGTTCGTCGACGATGATCATCCCTTCCTGAATCGCATCGATGGCTGCCGCTCTTGCCAGGGGCAGCCATGGCAAGAAACGATACCTGGATATACCTAAAAAAATACCCATGCCTGCAATAGACACCGCAGGCAGCATTTTATTCTTTTGGGCAATGTCAAGCACAGATTCTACGGCCAAAACAGCCCTTACCTGTATAGGCAAAGAAAATACACCGGCGATTCCCACATCTTGCACCCTATACCCACAGATAACCAACCCTAATGAAAAGATCGCAAAAAGCAAGGTTAATTGCTGATGAAACTTCACTGAACAAACCCCTAATCTAACTTTGGAATTCATCACTCAAATCAGTCTGACGTTATCGTAGCATCACCCTTTGGTTTTGCATAGCCATGAGCAATTAATGACTCATGGCTTCGCTTTTACTAAGACCATAGCAAGCGGGTTGTCAGAATTCTGTCAGATTCCTATAGTATTATTTTACGAAAAAGACCGTTTATTGTCTATTAATGCAAATATATGCAAGTTTATTGTTGATTTTGAAACTTGAGCGAAAGCTGTGCATTTTTTCCGGAAAGGTGATGGAACTGTACGAAATGTATTACTTTGCTTTCAACAAATCATCGGAACCCATGTTATTTGCCGATCCCAATACAGGAAGGATCTTCGATGTCAATCAAGCCTTTCTGGCTCTGCTGGGTTATGCCAAGGATGAAGTCATGGTCAAAACAACCTTTGATCTGGGATTATTGCCAGAAGAAGACAGCCAGCCCCGCCAGCCCCTATGGGTTAAAACCAAAAATGGCTCTTTAAAATCCGGGATGGTTTCAGCCACTGATTTAGTGCATAAGGAAAAAATGATGCGCCTTATGGTTTTTCAGGAACAATCTGAGAACGGCAACTTTACCCTTGAAGAAATGCTGACCCAAACCATCAGCCTCATCTCCAAAATCAGCGAATTTCGGGACCCCTATACTTCAGGGCACCAAAAAAGGACGCAAAAACTGGCCTGTGCCATTGCCTCAGAGATGAAGCTTTCAGGGGAGGCGATCCATCATGTTTCTATGGCTGCTGCGATTCATGATGTGGGAAAAATATATATTAGCTCCGATATTTTGAACAAACCAGGAAAGCTGACCCAACTTGAGTATCAGATGCTCCAAACCCATGTGGAAGTTGGTTATGAAATTATTAAAGATTTCCAGCTTCCTTGGCAGATCCCGGAAATCATCAGCCAGCACCACGAGCGGTTGGATGGCTCAGGCTATCCCAAGGGCCTGACCGCCTCACAGATCTTCCTTGAAAGTAAAATCCTCGCCGTGGCAGATGTTGTCGACGCTATGAATTCACACCGCCCTTACAGGCCGGCCCTCGGGATAGAGGCTGCCCTTGAGGAAATCTGCAATTATAAGGGTGAAAAATATGATTCTGAAGTTGTTGAGCATTGCGTGAGACTTTTTAAAGAAAAGCAAGCAATGCCCAATCGCTTCAAAATATGATTTTAATAGCAAAGGAGGGATACCACACATGCAGGTCGTCGTATTTAAGCTCAATGATCAGGAGTTCGCTTTCCACATCCAATCGGTAAAAGAAATCATCAAAATTACAGCCATAACCCATGTTCCCAATGCTCAGGAGTCTGTCCAGGGAATTATCAATCTCAGAGGAATGGTTACACCGATTATTAACTTAGCAGAGAGATTTGGCTTTAAGGAGAAGCCCACTACCGAGCATTCCCGAATCATTATTCTTAATATTTTCGAAAGTACGGTTGGGGTTATCGTCGATAGCGTTTCCGAAGTCTTAATGTTCAAGGATGAAGATATACTAGCCCCTGGTGATGAACCGCTGGTCCTTGAAAAATTCATTCATGGCATTGGAATGCTGGACGATCGGTTGCTTATTCTTTTGAAGCCTGAGGAGATTCTCGGTGGAATATCTCAAAGTGCCTGAGGCTTGATATCTTGACTCATCTCACCCCGTATTGAACACAGCATCACCTTTAGTTGAATTTCAGAAGGGAGAAACATAATGAAAGCTTTACAGAATCTCAGAGTAGGAACCAAAATAATCGCTCTTGTGATGTTAATGGCCGTCTTTCTTTCCGTTGTGGGTTACACAGGCTATTACAATAATCTGAAGTCCAATGATATTATCAATACCTTGTACACCGACAAGCTTAGATCCATATCTTTGCTTAAAGAAGCCCGGGCAGCTAACCGCAACATTCAAGGCATCTCTTACCGGTTACTGACAGCCCCTCTCACTCAAACTGAATATCTTGAACTGAAAAACGAGATGGATGCTTTAATCACTCAATTCAATGAAATCTGGACCAATTATAAACAGACCAATCCAGATACTTATGAACAGGATATGTTCCCAACCTTTGAGTCAGAGTTGGAACAATATCGGACCGAGCGCGAAGAGGCCCTGGCCATTGCCTCAGCAGGGAATGAGGAGGAGGGGTTCCGGTATTTTACAAGGGAAGTTACCCCCCACATGGAGAAGCTTAACTCCATCCTCCTGGAAATATCCGATTACAACGATCGGACATCCAAAGAAATGATGGATCAGGCCAATGAAGATTTTAAAAGCTCTACTCGGGTCATCATCATCGTCTTGGCCGCAGCAGTGGTGTTGGCAATCGCCGTGGGCACGTTCATAGGCAGACTTATTTCAGTACCGTTAAATAAAGTCGTGACCAATGTCAATGAGATTGCCCGGGGCAATCTTACCGTTGAAGCGGTCAAGCTGGATACGAAAGATGAAATCGGGATCCTGGCCCAAGCGGTCAACCAAATGGCTGCCAATCTTAAAGACCTGATCAAACATGTCAGTGTCTCGGCGGAACAAGTGGCTTCTTCCTCAGAAGAGCTCTCGGCAAGCTCTGAGCAGCAGGCACTTGCCACAAGCCAGGTCGCCACAGCCATTGCTGATGTAGCCGCCGGAACGGAAAAACAATCCATGGCCATTGATGATACGTCCATGGCCATTGAACAGATATCTGCAGCGATTCAGCAAGTAGCCGCCACCAGCAGCGAGGTGGCCGAACAAGCCAGCAATACTTCCCTGGCGGCCCAGGATGGTCAAAAAGTCATCGACCAGGCTATCAAACAAATGAATAGGATCGGTCATGCTACAGACGTCACCCAAGGAGCCGTTGACAAACTGGCCCAGGGCTCCAGAATGATTGGCGAGATAACGGATGTGATCTCCGACATTGCCTCCCAGACTAATTTACTGGCCCTTAATGCTGCAATTGAGGCCGCCCGGGCCGGCGAGCAGGGCCGCGGTTTTGCAGTGGTTGCTGAAGAAGTGAGGAAACTGGCCGAACAATCCTCCAAGGCAGCCAACCAAATTGCGGAGTTAATCAACGAAAATCAACTCAATATCAATAACGCCGTAACCGCCATGCAGACTGGAAACCAGGATGTGCAGCAGGGCATCGAAATGGTATCTTCTGTCGGCGCGACCTTTGAGCAAATTGCCGGCTCAATCAACCAATCCGTCAACAGCATCCAGGAAGTATCCGCCAGTGTCGAGGAAATGGCCGGTGGAAGTCAACAGATCGTTAATGCCATCAACCAGATCGACACGATCAGCAAACAAAATCTCAGCCAAAGCCAGACCGTTTCAGCGGCCACCGAAGAACAAAGCGCTTCCGTGGAACAGATCTCTTCTTCCAGCCAGGCCTTAGCGAAAATGGCCCAGGATCTTCAGCTTGCTGTGAGCAAGTTCAGCGTCTAGGCCGAAAACAAATCAGGCACCCTACGCTTCATTCAGCGTAGGGTGCCTTTACACTCATTTTTCTATCCTCGGAACTCAATTAATTCACCGTCAGGGCCTTGAAAAACAACTCTTTTCCAACCTGTTTCCTGAGGTGTTCTGGGCTCGGGAATATGTGGCTCAGTTGCGACTGGAATCCCTGCGTTTTTAAGCTTTTGGTAATCTGCATCAAAATCATCGCTAATGAGACAGAAATGATACCCCCTATTCTCCCTTTCCTGTGTCCATTGTTCAAACTCTAGCACAGTATCGCCCAACTTAAGGTAAACAACCTTTTCTCGAGGTTCGGTACCCCGGGAACATCGTGTTCAAAATACTTTTTGAACCCAAAGTTTTTTTCATAAAAGTCAATCGACTTTTGTCTGTCTTTTACAGAAAATGCAACATGGTCAATTCGTATAAACATTACTCAATATCTCCTGTACTCAATCTCGAATTTTAATTTGCAACACAACCCAATTGGCAGAACTGGTATTATTGAATCCATGGGTCTCACCATGAGGGGAGAAAATTATATCCTTTTCTTTCAGAGGCATTTCCGCATTGTTGATTGTGATGGTACCTTCACCAGAAATTACATAAAAGACTTCATCGATGTCAGAGTGCTTATGGTCAGGTGTTGTTTGCCCAGGGGCATAAAGCAAAAGTCCTGTATCCAGCCTGCCTTCTTTGAATATGGTCTTGCGAGCGCTTTTTTCAGTTGCCAAATCAAGAATATCCCCAATATTAATTTTATTCATCACTTTATTGCTCCTATCTTTTTGAAATTTAAAGTTGCTTTCAGCTATTATTAACAATTTAAATCCAAATCAAGCTTAAACGTTAATGCTGTATACTCACTATAATAGTGTTACAAACTATTCGCAAGAAGGCACTATTTTGTGCTATACTAACCAAATAGTAAGTATTGAGTATTAACCGGCAGGAGTGATTATAATGCCCTGTGATAAATCATGCCCTATTGAGCATACAGTCAACTTGATCGGGCACAAATGGAAGGTGCTTATTCTAAGAAATCTATTCAATAATGGTACACAAAGGTTCAGTGACCTCAGTAAAGGAATCAGCAAAATAAGCCAGAAGATGCTGACACAACAGCTTCGGCAGCTGGAGGCAGATGGGATAATTTATCGAAAAGTTTATCCGGAGGTACCACCAAAGGTCGAATACTCTCTTACGGCGCTTGGAAACTCTTTAAAACCGATTTTGGATGCAATGAATAGTTGGGGAATAAACCATCTAAAACAAAGTCAACTGGATCAGCACAATAATGAATAATTATCGTACCACGTTCATTACGCATCTCAGCATAAGCGAAATAGCTGAACTGTTATCTGTAACAAGTTATCTGCAACAAGTTGTCAGCTTTATAAAAAGAAAAGACATTAGCGCATCTTTACCTCCCGGTATCAACTCACGCTAATGTCTTTTCCTATTTTTTATTTTGAACAGCAGATTACCCGTTATCATACAGCCTTTGCCCAAAGCTCCACATGGCATTCAGTTCACAAAATTCAGCGATATAATATATTTCTCCCCAGCCAATTACCTTATTTTCAGCAGTATAAAGCTTCTGACTAATGACCAGCAGGGGATGGCCTTCTTCAACATTTAACAAGGGGCATACTCCTCCGGAAGCATTTTTAGCGCAGATTTTCAAATCCTTCTTAATCGAAAACAAGGATGTTTTTTTTCCGGCTAACTCAGGGAACGTAGCATACTTAATTTCCCTTTCGACCAAAGGCAGGCCACGGTTGTAAGGCAAATACTTAACATCGTACGCAATCGGGGCACCCTCCGCCAAGAGAAGTCTCTTGATGACAATAACATAGCGGTCGTCAGGAATCTGCAACTCATACATCATTTTGGTGCTGGGAGGAACGACATTCACTTCCAATAATTTGCTGGAGGCGGCAGATCCGCCGGCATTATTCATTTCATTAAAGTTTAAAATATATTTGTCTGTTACCGGTTCGCGGACAAAATATCCTTTTCCGGGCGCAGAATAAGTATAGCCTTCCTGTTCCAATAAGGACAGGCTTTTTCTTACCGTCACTCTGCTGATCTGGTACTCTTGGGACAACTCATTTTCAGAGGGGAGCATATCGCCAGGTTTTAATACGCCCAGCTGAATCTTTTTTCTTAGTTGGTCCACTAATTGAATGTACAAAAGTTCTTTCATTGCCAGCTCCTCAAACAACACATTTGCCGGGACGAGCATTTATTATGCTTCGAACCAATCCAAACATAGTTTCACCCCTTCTGAGGGGTCGACCGTATAGGCATCGGCTCCGATAAAATCGACGCCGTTTTTGACAATTGTCCCCCCGAGAATAATCTTGACCGAATCCCTTAAACCGGCGGCAGTTATTAATTCCACTGTCTCTTTCATGCCCTCCAGCGCAACAATCAGGACGCCGCTTATCCCCACAATCTGGGGCCTAAACTCCTTGATACGTGCGACAAAGGTTTCCGGGGCAACATCAACCCCTAAATCCAGAACTTCAAATCCAGCCATTTTCATCATGCTGCCGAAAACATTTTTGCCAATATCGTGCAAATCGCTTTTGGCAGTCCCCAACAAAACTTTGCCAATCTTGCATTTTTTGCTTTCAGTGGTATAGAGATTCATTTCTTCAATCTTCAGCACATTGTTGAAGATGATGCCGGACATGATCAGATCGGCAATGAAATATTCGCCTTTTTCGTAAAGCTCCCCTACCTTTTCTATCCCGGTCTGGATCTGCTTCAGAATAGATAAAGGCTCCAAGCCCTGGCTAAGCTCCTCTTTTACCAGCTTCAAAACGGCTTTCTCATCTAATTCTGCCATTGCCTTAATCAATTTGTCATCCATTCCGCTCACCCACTTTCTCACTGCCGATCGATTAAATCAATTAATTTCCGCTCAATAACTTGTTAATATTTGTATTTTATTATAACTTTCCCAATTTATATGGTCAAGTTCTCAGCATAACCCAGGCGCACGGGAAATAAAGATAAGGGGCCAAAGGCCCCCCATACTGTTTGTGACAGTTTTGCTTGTTTCAGGCTGTTTTTACGCCTATCTGTAAACTCCGTATTCTTTGGTAAATTCGAACATTGCTTTGACGTTTTCAGGTTTTGCTTCGTCAATCAGCGCCCCACTGTCCATCATGAAGCCGCCGTCTTTGCCGCAAACATCAATCAGTTTCTTACAATAATCTTTGACCTCCTGGGGAGTCCCGAAGTATAGTAACGAATTAGGCACATTGCCGGAGATGCAGGCCACATCGCCCAGTATTTCTTTGGCTCTGAACATATCCACATGTTCAAAGTGGTATAAGACTTTGCCTTTAGGTACGTCTCTTAAAACCTCCAGGCGCGTGTTCATACTGCCTTCACCGTAAACCATTGGGGTAAGTCCGGCATCAATCAGCCCCATCAGCAATTTTCTCAGGCTAGGCCAGTAAAAGGTTTTATATTGCTCATCAGACATGAAATCATCGACCCCTTTATGCAGCCAGATCCAAACAAAGGGGTTGCCCATGGTTTTGGCCGAATTAATGCCTGATTCGATAGCAATCGGGACCATGGCCTCAACGGCCCTCAACAATTCCTCCGGATGTTTGCGCATATCCATCAGAGCCGGGACTGTACCGCGCAGGGTATCCGCCACCATATCAAAGGGGGCAAAGGCAAAAGCGCCCCAGGCGGCCGGAAAGCCTTTTTCCTTCAGTTTCTGACGATACTCAAAGATCGAGCCAAACCAGCGTGCCAGTTCTTCACTGGCTTGCATCAGGGTATTCAAGGATTTCTGCACTTCCGGCAGGGAGAAAGGGTAAAAGGAAGAGAACCAGCCCAGCCAAAGGGAATCCCTCATGGAAGACAAATTGCTGAATGCTTCGAGGGCACCGAAAGACCTGGGGATCCACTTGCTCATAATAAAGTTGGTAGGATCGGAAATCAACTCTTCATATTCGTTGGCTTTCATGTATTCCCCTTCGAGGAATTGATACATGCTGTTTGCTCTAACCCCATGCCCAGGCCATCTGAACCATTTAAGGTCCAGCAATTCCATAACTTTGGCCGGATACAGCAAAACGTTGTCCCAGGCCAAATCCGGGTCAAAATCCGCATAAAGCTTGTCATGGGCCTCAGCTGCTTTAGCATAATCGTTCATGGCCTCTTCGAGGGTTACCCCATAATGGTAAAATGGGAAAGCCTGAAAAATAGGAATAAGGGGCACCCGGTCAGGGACTTTAAGCTGAATGGCATCATTTACTCTTTTAAGTCTCTCTTCATATAATTGTTCAGGTGATTTATTCACACCAAACACCTCCACGCTTTATGTACCGGAATCGTTATTTAACCCATTCCTGGCAGATCTTTACCCCTTCAGCGGCATTTACCGTGAAGGCATCCGCCCCAATATGCCTGCAGGCATCTTCCGTTACCGGGCTGCCTCCCAAAATGATTTTAATCCCGTCACGCACGCCGGCGGCTGTTAAGGCATCCACCGTAGCTTTCATGGCGCCGAGCGTCAGGGTCAAAAGACCGCTCATCCCTACGATCTGCGGCTTTATTTCTTTTACTTTTTCTACAAATACGCCGGCGGGAATATCAATGCCCAAATCATAAACTTCAAAACCGGCTGCTTCCATCATGCCTCTGAAGATATTTTTGCCGATATCATGCAAGTCACCTTCAACAGTACCTAAAACCATTTTGCCGATTTTTTCCGTGCTTGCCTCTCCAATCACCGGTTTTAAAATGCCCAGTGCGTTGTTCAGCAGCTCGCCGGCATAGATCAGATCGCCAACAAAATATTCGTTTTTCCCAAATAAATCACCAACAATAGCCATACCCTGCTGGCACGCTCCAACCACACTATTGACCTCGGCTTCACCGGGCTCTGAGGTAACAAATTCATTCAGCATTTTTTCCATTGATTCTCCGTCGAGATTACCTAAGGCCTGCGTCAATGCCTTTAAATCCATCTTTACATCCTCCCTGAATCAATCTTTCCAACCGGTTAAATCCAAACTGAACACAAACATTTCGTGTTAAAAAGATAAGACAACACCTCCTCATCTCTCAACCCGATATTAACTTGTATTAATAAGTTGTGGTTTAAAAATAGCTGCCTTTTGGATTTGGCAGTTTGCTGCGTATATTTTTTTCAAGCAATATTTCACTCAGATTATTTATAGATTTTCAACTTATTAATACAAGTATTATCAACTTAATTATAGTTGGGCTATCCGGATTGGTCAATCGTTTTTGTCGTTATTTTCTGACTTTATTGTTTCGCCCTTGTCCTATCTGTTGATCCACCCTTGACGGCATAATAAGCAAGGCACTCTACGGAATTTAACGTAGAGTGCCTCCGATTTAGTGATTGATGGTTATTCCACCAGCCTGCCGTCGATAAACTGAACAGTTTTATCGGCAAATTCAATCGTAACGGTATGGGTAACCCCAGCCGGGGAATTCGGCCCCGGCAGCTCGCTCCCCATAGTAAACGTGGAACCGACGTCGTCAAAGGGATTATGAAATACCCATGTGGGACGGTAGCGCTGTCCCGTACCGATAACCTGATGATTTTCGTCATAGGTTATCTCCGGTGTGTAGGAGCCGAGCAGGTCATGTCCGTTTTTCAGCTGAAAATGAATTTCCAGGTGATTATCCTTAACCTCATAGGTCATGTCCATGTCCTGAGAAGAGACGGAAAAGCCCACGGCAAACAGACTAATGAGAACAAGCAGACATACCACCGCACTCCCCACCGCGACAGCGGCCCTGCGGATATAACTGATCCGCACTTTTTTCAGGCAGTCAACTTCCTTATCTCCGGCAATGGGGACCTCTTCCCTGATCTCACCTGCCATCTCGCTGTGAAAGGTCCGGCATTCTTCGCAGCCGGCCAGGTGTTTTTCGATTTCTTCGTTACTGGCTGCGCTGGCCAGGCCTTCAATATAGGTGGGCAACAGGTCCCGGATAATATCGCATTTCATACCCTTCTCCCCTTCATGATTTTTTGTTTTCCCCTGTAAAACGTGACCCGGGCCCAGGTTTCATCTTTATCCAAAATCTCCCCGATCTCACGGAAGCTGAATTCCCCCGTCAGCGTTTAGCCCCTAAACCCGCTATATCTTGAAACTATAAAAGCATAGCCAACCCACACCATTCCTAAAGTTCCATAGAGCCAAGCAGCGTTGCCGACTGCGGCCAGCAGCATCCCGAACATGCCGCTGCCCGCCGCAATCCCCATGTCCAAGGCGTTCTGCTGCAAAGAAAGGGCGGTCGTGCGTTCGTTCAATTCAGCTTTTTCGGTCATCCAGGCCATTAATACGGCGATGCTGCCAAAATAACCGGCCCCGGAAAATAATCCGGCGGGATAAAAACAAAGAGGCACTTGCGGGATGATTGAGAAAAGAATGATCCCGCCGCCCAATAATAAAAAGGACCAGCTGTTGATGGGCAAGCGGCCCCAACGATCGGAAAGCCAGCCGAAACCAAGATTGCCCAGGATTCCTCCCAGGGAGAAAAGGGTAAAAAAATAACCCGGATTGCTAATCTTGGTTTCATCTTTAAGAAATAAAACCGCAAAAGAGATCAGGATCCCGTAAATCAAGGCGGCGGCAAAAGTATTGCTTATAATCAAGGGACACTTTTGTAGAAATATCCATAAATTGAGCCTTTGCCGCAAATTCATTTCCCTTGGGTTTGTTTCCTGAGGAGGCCCGGCTTTCTTTAAAGAAATCAAGAAGATGGGCAGCATCCCTAACAAAGCCAACCAAGCCGTCCCCTGAAAAAACAAAGGATACCTGTAATTTTGAATGATATAAAGAGCACCAACAGGGCCAACCATCAAAGATAATGACGCCACCATCCGCAAGATGCCGATATATTGACCTTTTTGGCCACTGCCCCCGCAAGTGGCGGCCGTTGCCGAAGCGGCCGGAAAATATGAAGCCAACCCTACTGCCTGCAGCAGGCGCAGCAGGACAACCTGCCAAACTGTTCCGGCATAACAGAGCATAACCGAGGCAAGCAAAAAAGAGGCGCTGCCCAGGAGCATGACAAAGCGCCTGCCCCGCACATCGGCCAGGGGTCCGAAAAAGAAACGCAGGATTACAGCCGCAGCCAGAAAGAGGGTTGACTGCAAGCCCACGATCATATCCGTACCGCCCATCCTGACCAGCAGTACCGGTGTTACCACCATAAAGATATTGTTGTAGGTATAGATAAAAAAAGCGGAAATCAGGAGAATCAGGAAATCCCGGCACTCCCTGGCCGGTTGTTCGGAACACATGCCGCTCACTTCCTTCTTGCCAATGATTATACGTACTCCTTTAAGCGGGGTAAATCAGCAATAACCAATCTTCCTCTGCCCTTATGAATCAGCTTCTGCTTTTGAAATACGGATAAAGCATTAAAGACGCTGTTACGGCAAGCACCGACCATCGTCGCCAGTTCCTCGTTATTAAAAGGAATCTCAATATAGCCCTGCTCATTCTGAGGAAATTCTTCCGCCAGAAGAACGAGAAGGGCAGCCAGTCGTTCCGCCGTATTGTATAAGGATATATTGACGATTTCTTCTGCTTCCACCGCCATATGGTGAAAAATGTAACTTGTGAAAGCAGCAAAATATTGAGGGTTGTTCATAACAAAGGTGTAGAGCAGGGAGAACTCACAAGCGTAAAGTGAAGTTGGTAAAATGGCCGTGGCCGTGGTAATCGTCCTTTTTTCTTTAGCTAAATTCTGAAATCCTAAAAGAGAGCCGTTCGTATAGTAAAACAAGGCTTTTTCCCGGCCTTCTTTCGTAACCACGTGAAGTTTGATGATGCCATTGATAATAAAATAACTGTAAGGGTGGGGCTCTTTGTCATGCCAAAGGATTTCACCCTTTGGCAAATGCCTTACCGTGCAGGGTATAAGTTCATTTTTAAATATTTCTTGGATGCTGAGCGATAAATCGTTTCCTTTTAAAAACTGTTTCATAATTTTCGCCATGAAAACGACTCCTTTCCAGGTATACTCGCTGCTTCTTCCTTCTTTCCATCTGTTTTTGTCCCATTCAGACATTACAACTTAATCCCATTATACTACATTTCTTCCTCATAAACGGCCATTAGTTTGGCTGCCCTTGCTGAAGCTGTGACCGCAGGCGGAAGCAGAAAGGCCATCCCTCCTGCTCCCGCCCTCACCTCATTTAGAGATGAACTCCCTGCATAAAGAAGATCAGACGCGAGAAGATTTCACCAAGGATGACACATCCCAAAAAGAAGCGGGCGGCATTTTTACTGCCTAGCTTGCCCTTCAGAGCCAGATAAGCGCTAACGGCCGGCGCCACCAGCCCAATTCCCCAGCGTACCATATCCAAACCCACTGTTGAGGGGAGTACCACATCCATGGTCTGAAGGCGCAGCTGCAGCAGAAACGCTAGAGACACGATAATCTGCACCGCCACTGCGCTTAAAGCCACAACGGTCATTTCCTTGCCGGCTTTTTCCTCATGATACTGCATATGAAGAGTATAGATCACCGCTGCTCCAAGCAGGAATGCACTGCTGAAATAATAAACCACCGTCAGGCCGCCGTTCCAGGCCGGGATGCCATTGGCTCTCACATAGACCAAGGAACAAACCAGAAGCAATCCACAGGACACCACGCTGCCGATGATATAAAGCGCTGTAGGTATCTTTTTATCTTTGTATACCAAAAAGGCGGCAACCAGGAGAATGATCCCGAAAACCAGAGACCAAAGCCCTTCCTGGGCGATCATAGAACCCAGATTATGAAAGGCGTTGAGAAAACGGAAAGGCCTGCCCAGGTGGGTCGCCGAGGCCAGCATAGCGATGCCTGCAAGAACCAAAAGAAGAGGCATAGCCTGACGCGCTGTTTTTTTCCGGACCTCTGCAGAGGGAATGCCGCTGGCCTGCCAGAGTGTATAGGACAGGAAGGTTCCTGTGCATAAACCCATCAACAACGTGAAAACGACCAAGGATAAATTAAGTTCTGCCATAGTTCCACCTCCTACACATAATAAACGGACGGCCCGGTTCCGAATTTGGGCAAAAAGGGCTGGGCGTGTTTGGCGGCGATAAGACGGGAAATCTCACTGTCCGGATCGCTGATCACCCCGAAGATCCGCGCCTCCCCGGGACAGGATTCCACACAATAGGGTTTTTCACCCTTGGCAATGAGTTCCATGCAAAAGGTGCATTTGCTCATCACTTTTTTCTCTGTATCAAATTCCGGGGCATCGTAGGGACAAGTCCAGACACAATATTTACAGCCGATGCAGACATCCTGATTGACTGAAACCAGCCCGTTATCGTCCTTGTGCATCGCTCCTGTCGGACAATTCTTAACGCAGGCCGGATCTGCACAATGATTGCACAGCCGGGGCCGGAAGGCCAGCACCGGATTCGGATAGTTTCCGGCCGGCTGATACATGATCCGGCTGCCGATCATCTCCACACTGCTCCAATGAGCGTCTCCCGGGACTTTATGATTGATTTTACAGCCGATGACACAAGTTTGGCAGCCTACGCATCTTGTGGTGTCAATCAACATTCCGTATTGTTTATTGGACATGGGTCAACCCCCTTTGTAATTTATACTTTTTGCACTTCCACCAGAACATCATAAAAAGCTGAATTGGTCTGACTGATGGCTTCTTCAACCGGATTAAGGGTTAAGTGGGTTAAGTTTTGCAGATTCCCTTCAATATAGTAATCCGGCGACCAACCGCTGGCTATGGCAGTAACTCCGGGCACAATGCCTTCCGTCACAAAGGCTTTGACCACGCAATGGCCCCGATCGTTGAAGACTTTGACCTTATCCCCATGGGTGATGCCCCTGGCTGCGGCATCCACCGGATTGATCTGAATTTCCGGCTCTGATTGCACGATGCGCAAGGCGGGGTAAAGCATGTGCTGAGTGTGGACATTCAGGCGGTCATGATAATTGATACACACCAAGGGGAACTTTTTGCCAAGTTCTCCCCGGGGATTCTCCAGCATGGGCTTATAGGTCGGAACATGCTCACCCAGCTCTTTGAGTCTTTCCGTGTAAAATTCGAATTTGCCGGTTGGGGTCTTATACTTTTGATCCTTGAAGGAATAGACAGGGTCAAAGATACCGTCAGAGCGGGTGAAAATCCCTTCTCCCACGAATTTATCCCAATTAAAGGAAGCGAAGGCAGGATGCTCGGAAGTCATAAAAGTACGCACCCATTCCTCATCGGTTTTATTCCAGAGATGCCCGAAACCCAGTCTTTCGGCGACACCGGAAGCAATTTCGCAATCGGATTTGCTCTCGCCCATGGTGGGGATAGCGGGCTGATCGAGCATAACCCAGGGAGAGCGCACTAGAATGTCCCAAACTTCCCAATGGGTTTTGCCCGGCAGAACCAGATCGGCATATTTGCCTGTCCAGGTCCAGAAGGGATCCACATGAACGATAAAGGGAATGTTCGGCAGAACCTTATTGATCACGCGATTGGCATCCGGAGATTGATTGACAAAGTTGGAGACCCCAATCCAAAGGAATTTGATTTCCCCTTTTTCAGCCATATCATAGATATGGGCACTTTTTCTCTCGGTAATCGGTTTGCCGCCAATATCGGTCCATTCCTTAAAATTGAAATCAGGTACGGTAACACCGGGAATAGGGTTGATGGAAGAGGTTCCGCCCATATGGGAAGCTCCGCCCCCGGAAACACCGATATAACCGGCTACGGCTGCCAAAGTGGCCACTGTCCGGAAGGGTGAAAAAGAATGATACACCCGCTGCATCCCTTGACCCATGCGGATACCGGCCGGCTTCATGGTCGCGTACTCATGGGCCAGTTGCTCCACAACCGCTTCTTCCAGCCCGCAGATTTCAGCCGTGGCTTTAATGGTATACTTGGCAGCTTCGTCAACCAAATCGACAAAGGAGGGATGGCATTTCAGGCCCTCGGCAGAGGTATATTCCCCGGCAAGGGCAGGATTTATATTGGGGGTATCCGCAGGGACAATGGTCCGGGAGTTTTCGTCCCAAACAGCATATTGCTCACCCAGGCGCAGATATTGGCCATTGTCGTTGCGCACAAGCAAAGGGGCGCAGCTATTGGCTTTAAGCCAGGCTGTGTCATGCAGATTGTGGGAGATGAGGTAGTTGATCATGCCCAGAGCCAGGGCCGGATCAGTCTGAGGCCGGATGGGGACCCATTGGTCGGCGACCGCTGCAGTGCTGGATTGGCGGGGATCGATAACGATGATTTTGGCGCCGTTTTCCCTGGCCTTAATGATGTAACGCAATTCGCTGGTATGGGTATCGGCAAGATTGCGGCCCCAGATGATCACCAGTTTGGAGTTCAGATAGTCCCGGGTATCATGGCCGCCACGCTCCTGACCGAAGACCAGCCTCATGCCCATACTGGCGCCGTGGTCCCCCATCAGCCCTTCTGTGATGTACGTCGTGCCGCCGAAACATGCACCTAAACGGGTGGTGGATTCCCAGGCCAGCTTGGCCAGATTCCCTGACATGGTAAAAAAGGATGCCGCTTGTGTTCCATAGTTTTCTTTGGTCTCGGTAAGCTTTTCAGCGATGATATCATAAGCCTCATCCCAGGTAATCTGTTCGAACTTCCCTTCTCCCCGCTCTCCCACTCTTTTCATGGGATAGAGTACACGCTCCTTAGGGTCCTGCAGGCGTTGGGCATAACTCATTCCACGCAGACAGGCATTGGGATAATCATCCCGCCCCGGCAAGAGCCCAGGGGTGACGGCGACGATTTTGCCGCCTTGCACATGTCCCTTCAGATGACAGCGTGAGGTACAGTTAACAGTGCAGCAGCTGTGAACGTATTTGACCGTTGCCTCATCCGCGGCCTTCAATGCCGGCGAGCCGGAGCTCAAAGCACCGGCTATGCCCAGGGAGCTCGTCACTGTAACTGCCCCTACCCCTTTGAGGAACATCCGCCGGGTAATCTTGGGGCCTTTAAAGGATAAACCCATTGAAACTTTTTTCATTAAAATCCTCCTTCCAATTAGTGAATAATATTATGAGTACTTGCTCCTATCTTAACAGCGATCCTTGTTCCCTTCTGCACAATATTGGGCGTAAGTCCACGAGTACATAATAAAAAATACGACCCTCATCTCCACTTCCCGGTGATAAGAGTCGTATTTTTCAACTCTGGAAAGATGTCATTTCCCTCTGGTACCCCCTTGGCGGCACACTATCATTTTCTCAGGTATATGGGCACTGTTGTGAATAACTATGCTTTCGAAAAGAAACGGAAATATCTCCATTTATTATTTGATATAATATAAATGTTGTTACGTTCAGAATTACCTAAGAAATATAGATAAAAAGGAGTTTACTTCACAATGATTCATTCTTTTTTAATGATCGGACAGTCAAATATGGCTGGCCGGGGCTTTTTAAACGATGTTCCACCTATTTATAATGAACGCATCAAGATGCTCCGAAATGGGCTTTTTCAATTTATGGAGGAGCCCATAAATTATGATCGCTCAATTGCCGGTGTTGGTCTTGCGGCATCTTTTGCCGCTGCATGGTGTAAGAAAAACAAGCGGGATGAAATAGGTCTTATTCCCTGCGCCGAGGGAGGCAGCAGTCTTGATGATTGGTCAGTGGACGATGCACTCTTTGCCAATGCCATAGCACAGACAAAGCTTGCTCAGCGTATTAGCACATTGGACGGAATAATCTGGCACCAAGGAGAAGCTGAGTCTCATTCGGGAAAGTATCGTGACTATTACGATAAGTTCTTTGTAATTATTGAAAGACTGCGCCAAGTACTTGATGTTCCGGAAATTCCTCTGATCATTGGCGGTCTTGGTGACTATCTTGGCCACGGCATAATGGGAGGGTATTTTAATGAATACAGCCAAGTCAATGAAGAACTTAAAAGGTTTGCCCACAGTCATAACAACTGTTACTATGTCACAGCTGAGGGATTGACTTGTAATCCGGACGGTATTCATTTGAACGCTGTATCTCAAAGGATTTTTGGTCTGCGCTACTATGAAGCTTATGACCAAAAATGTCATATTCTTGGGCCTGTTAGAAATGAAAACAGCGCGAATGAGATAGATAACGATAGACCACATACCAAGGCCGAAAAAGCACAGATGATCAACGTACTCTTTTTTGGTGGAAAGATTTCTTTTGAAGAATACCAGCAGAAGATGTCACAAATCGGTGACTAACAAAGCAATCCCTAATTGCTTTTTAGCATACCTGACAATAAAAAAGCAGAAAAACCCTGGCTGCAGCTTCCAGGATTTCTGCTTTCAGCGGTGCTCTGCTGGGAATCAGTGACATCAAGGTCATTGATACTCTATACATAGTATGGTGCTGACCTAAAATGTGTTACAAAAAGCAGAAGCCCAGCGCATCAACTTTGCACCGGGTTTCTGCTTACAAGAAGAGTATCTTTCACACTATACTATATGTCCCTAACGCCATAGATGTGACAGGCACCGATTAGTTTTCGGTGCTTTTTTCGTGCGTGAGCAGCTCCCCCACTCCGACGTCCAGGTAGGTGCAGAGCTTATCTATAAGATCTTCCGGGGATTTGGCTTTGCTCTATGTGCACCTTGTTGGGAATAGGCTGCCGTCTTGGCTGTGGCGGGCTTTTGAGGCCTTGCCGCAGCTGCTTGCTGAGATGTCTTTGCTTTTGGCACGATAACGGTGTTGACCAATGGATAGGGATGCTCCTTCACTTCGGGTAATGTTTTACCGATTCGTTTTTGAATGTCGCGCAATAAGGGCTTTTCTTCAAAGTCACAAAACGTAATTGCCTTGCCGCCGAGGCCGGCTCTGCCTGTACGACCAATCCTGTGAATATAGGTTTCAGGAACCTCCGGCAGGTTGTAATTGATGACATGAGAAAGTTCTTGGATATCCAGCCCGCGGGCAGCAATATCTGTTGCAACAAGAATTCTTGTTTTCCGTTTTTTAAAAGCATGCAAAGCCTGCTCCCTGTTGGCTTGAGATTTGTTTCCGTGAATTGCTACTGCTGTAAATCCCTTTTTATTCAGTTCTTTTACTATTTTATCTGCACCATGTTTTGTCCGCGAAAATACGAGCACAGAATCATATTCGTTGTTTTTCAGCCAATAAGTCAACAGAGCCGCCTTGTTGGCCTTATCCACAAAATAAACTTCCTGTTCAATGATATCAAGCGGAGAAAATTCCGGCGTCATTGCAATCTTCACAGGTCCTTTTAAGATGGTATCCGCGAGCTTTTCTATTTCAACCGGCATAGTTGCTGAAAACAACATGTTCTGCCTTTCCCTGGGCAGGTAAGTGATAATCCTTTTTACGTCGTGAAGCATACCCATATCCAGCATTTGATCAGTCTCATCAAGCACAAAATGTTCCACATGGCTTAAATCGATAAATCCTTGGTTGATTAAGTCAAGCAGTCTGCCCGGGGTTGCCACCAGGATATCAATTCCCTTTTCCAGTTTCCTTGTTTGCGGGGCCTGCCCTACACCGCCAAAAATGACCAGCGTCCTTAGGGGCAGGTTGACTCCGTAAGCAGTGAAGGACTCTGCGATTTGAGTCGCCAGTTCCCGGGTCGGTGCGAGAACTAAGGCTCTGATCTGTCTTTTGCCTTTTAGCAAACCCTGCCCCATGGCAAGGCTTTGCAAGATCGGAATTGCAAAAGCGGCGGTCTTGCCCGTGCCTGTTTGGGCACATCCCAACAAATCCAGCCCCTCAAGCAGGTGCGGAATCGCCTCAGCCTGGATAGGGGTTGCCTCTGAATATCCTTGCGCTGCCAGCGCCTTTTGAATCGGATTGATTATCTTTAGTTCGTTTAATAACACTTGTTTCACCTTTAATCCTTTAATATTGATAAAATTGGTCGTTTTTTTCTTACACTTTGTGTCATTATAAAGAAGTCTCCTTGTCTGATTATCACGGTATCAAGAGTATGTCACCTATGTGCCATATAATAATGTTGTTAATAGGTAGCTATATTTAACTATATTAATTACTATTTGCGATCTTTATCATAGCTGTTAATGCTCTATAACTATCCATAATTGTTTTTCCATTATACGATACAATATTAGAGCCAACAAGCTCTGCCCCAGGCATTATTGATGCCCATTCTGCTTGACCGCTGTTCAAGAAAGTAATTTTCATTTCAAGTGGCCCTCGTATTTTTACAGGAGCAATATTCCTTGCCTTGATTAAGGCAGCTTTACTTTTTTCTTTTATTTTTTCAAATACTACAGAGGGTGTTAAACATTTTGCTGCATACCTTCCATATGACGTTTTAACTACAACTGTTTCAATGGTAGCATGCACGTCTTTTACTTCCTCCTCCAGAATGTTATCACCTGATACCAAAACAACTGGAACATTAAAATAACCGGCAACACATGCATTCATATAAAACTCGCCAACATCTTTATCATTTATATTAGTGTTTGAAACCACACCGCCATGGAAAGAGTGACTCAAAACCCCGCTTACATTCATTCTGGAATGATAGCCTATAAATATGACTGCATCAAACGATGCATCTAATCCTTCCATCATAGCACCCTTACGCGACGAACCAGTAATTAATTGAGCCTTATTGTTTAAAGATTCTATAAGTATATTAGTTCCTGCACCATGAAAATCATTAACCACGATTTCTGTTGCACCAACCTCAACAGCTCCTTCGATGGCTGCATTCACCTCTTGGGTCATAAGTTCTCTTGATCTCTGGTAATCCCGCTCCCCAGGCAATACCTGATTAACAGCAACAATTCCGCTTATTCCTTCAATATCGGCTGAAATATATATTTTCACAGTATCACACCTTACCTCAATAACTTCTTTTGCATAAGAGACTTGTTTTTATGATTATCAAAGTTAAAGAGACCCGGCTTCCTCAAGTTCCCTGATGATGATCTTTTGCATTTTCATCATCGCCTGTATTTGAGCGTCCGTGCCGGTTAAGGCTCTCATGTTATAGGGTACGATCTGCCAGGACAGACCAAACTTATCCTTAGCCCAACCACATTGCTCCGCCTCTTTGACATGAGACAGCTTATCCCAAAAGTAATCGATCTCATCCTGGTCTTCACACTCGATCGTCATTGATATGGCTTCGTTAAAATGGAAGTATGGGCCACCGTCCAGCGCAAGATACTTTTGTCCGTTTAATGTAAATTCAGCAGTTATTATTTTACCAGACATACCTTTAAAATGTTCATCAAGAGCTTCATTGGGATACCTTACAATTTTCTGTATTTCAGAATTGGGGAATACATTGACGTAGTAATTTATTGCCTCTTCACAATTATTGTCACCGAACCATAATGACGGTACTATCTTTTTCATGTTTCCTCCTTGCTGGAATCTCCTGCTCTTCAGAATCGATGGGGTGCCGGGCCATAATGGTCAAAGTGTTGACTACCACTGACGCATAATACATCCCGGCTGTTTCCTTCCTTAAAATTCGGCAGTTTGGAAAATCGCGAAGCCTGCTTCCTGATTTTTAAAAAGGGCGGATTTTCAAGATGGCCTCGGAGAGCTCCGCCACGTATAGCGCCAGTGGCTGACCGGATCTTGCCAATATCTCAAAAGCTACCGGACACACTTCAACCACATTCAACACACTGTAAAGACTCTCTAACCTTTCCGGCTGGTTTGTATACGGATACGTCTTGCAGCTTTCAGGTTTCACATCACCTAGTTTACATTCCCCATCTTCAGCCAGAAAATCACAGGGCCGGTGCTTGGTTTGATAATTATACCCTACTTCGTCGAATCCAGAAAGAACTCTTTGAACTGATCAGCTGTTAGCTTCATGTATCCCGCTGCTTTTTCCAGTTCCTCTTCATCGGCACGATTCTTCAGGAAGGAACGAAATCTGAAATTGTCAGCCTCTATCATCTTTGCCGCTTTTTTAACTTCACTCGGTTTCAGCATATCTTCTGTTTCATCTCACATTATTAGCAGTATTGGCAACATAATGTGTAGCATAGGCTTTTTCTATAAGGGCATCTCCGGATTTACTAAAACGCAAGGGGATTTTTTTGCCTTTTACACCCCACCGGTTATATGCTGTCCATGAAGGCTTTAACTGATTCTCCAGAGCATATGCCCTCAGTTCTTTCATAATAAATGACAACTTCCTCAAGTTGGCCTTACATACCTTTTCAAGGTACGGTACACGGCCGCACCGCCAATCTTCATAATCTTTGGCAGATAATACTCCGATTTTCATCAGCAGCCCTACAGGAGATATGTAAATCTCCTCCGTTAGTGTACTGCTTGCCATAGAGTGTATCTTATGTTTTAGTTCCTCGTTATTCATTCTTCATCCCTTCACTTGCTTTGGTCCTTCCTCAGCGACGACGTTCCAGTTCACGCCAAATTTGTCTCTTACTGCGGCATGGAACACACTGTAGAAGGTCTCGGTCGGCGGGAGCGTCACCTCGCCACCCACGCAAAGCACGTCGAAGATAGCCGTCGCTTCCTTGCCCGTAGGTACCGTGGCGGTTAGCTTGATGTTATCACCGTTCTTGGGTGGTGCAGCTTCATCGGCAAACCAGACGTTCGTACCACAGACGATCATCTCAGCGTGCATGACCCAAGTACTCAGCAATTCAGGCGGCGTCTTTGAGCCCTCCGGCATATAGTCACCGTAGGGCAGAATTTTTGGTTCGTCACAATTGAAGACGGCGCGGTAGAAATTCAGCGCATCTTTGCAGTTCCCGTTGAATGTAAGGTAAGGTGTAATCATGGTTTCCTCTCCTTTGTTTTGCCTTTGGCTTAATCAGGTAGTAACTGCGAAACAGAGTCTCATCCTCTTATTCTTTCCCAATATTTCTAACGAGCAATCTTTTTCAGCCGGATCTCAACAACGTTTATCATCCAGTTAATTTTCTGCTGTACTTTTAGATCCGAGCTTTTCATTTGCTCTAATTTTATAAAGATTGACTGACTTTAGTCGCCTCAAGATAGACAAGCGGAAAGGCGGCTCTTAATACTTTCCGCCGGCCAACAGAAAAACCATTTTTCTCAATAAACCCGGTATATTCCTCCGGTGTCCACTTCGAGTAAGTTTCAAACCCGATAAGTTTCAGTATTCTGGCGTTCAGATTCCAGGTAGAGTTTTTCAGGTGCCCATGGGCAAAGGTCGGCGCGATCAGTAATCCGTCAGGTTTCAGTACCCTGCGGATACTCGCAAGGGTTGCTTCGGGGTCTGGCATAATATGCAAGGCATTGGAAATGATGACCGCATCAAACGAGTCATTCGCAAAGGATAACGCCGTAGCGTCTTCGAGGGAAAATCTAACATTTGCCGGAGCAATTTTCTTTTTTGCGGTTTCAATCATCTTGGGGGAGAAGTCCGTCGCCTCAACTTGCCGGACAAATTTGGCTATGCCAAGGGCCATCAAACCGGTTCCGGTGGCGACTTCCAAAACCCGCATATCGGCTCTCAGCACTTCCGACATCAGACTGTACATTTCTTCGTATGCCGCTTTGTTAAACCGATTAATCTCGAAGTCATACAGCCCGGAATACCGGTCCCAAAATTTTTTGTTGTTGCGCATAGTCAATTACTCCCTTGACCTGAAATTTAATCGTCCAGGCTAAGCTCCACTTCTAAAACATCACGAACAAATTCCTCAAACTCCCGGGGCGAAAAACAGTTATGAAAAACATAATTCGGCATTTGTACCTTTAAAATATTGTAAACTATTGTCATAATATAATAATAAGACCAAACATATGTTCAGGTCAACCTGATAACATATATTTGGTCTCAAAACTTAAGTTACACTCACAAAATAGTTTCATAAGAATCCTTCTACAATTACCACCGATAGACACTATCCAATCCTTCCATCATTGTACCCTTATGGGATAAACCAGTGGCTTTTGGCAAACAACTGCAAGGATGTTTGTATGGAATCGGCCGAAAACTATTGGACTCCCGTTTACAATATCCTCGAAACCGACTGCAAAATCGTCCTCGCCCACCCAAGTATGTCAAGGCCATTCGCGGCAAAAAAACCGATAGAGCACGATTTGGTGTCCGGCAGCTTTATCCCTCCGGCAGAGATTCGCCAGTTTCGGGATTTGATGCGCTATCGGAACAAACTGACCAACTTTTCCACCGGAGAAAAGAACCGTGCTCAAAACTGCCTGACGGTTTCCAATATCAAATTGGATGATGTGTTTTCCGACGTTTTTGGAAAAAGTGCGTCATTCCAAATCAACTGCCTCTCCTTTTTTGTTTATCATGCCTTGAGAATGCCAAAGAAGATAAGGTTCCGGATCACTCCGTCTTCTCTCAAAAACGCAGACGCCGCTTCAAGGATACGGAAGTGTTTCGGGCGACTTTCAATACCGTGGTTAAGCGCTGCGCCGAAGCGGGCCTCATCGGCGGCGCTATTCGTCGACAAAACGATAGCCGACCCCGATTTCAGTCAGTATAAATCGCGGCTTTGCAATGTTCTTCTCTATTTTACGCCGCAGATTGGCCATAAAAACCCGGATAGTTTTCGTATCGCCTGTTTCACTATAGCCCCATACTTCCTTAACGATATAGTTGTGGGTCAGAACCTTCCCCTTGTTGGCAATCATGAGCTGCAGCAATTTGTATTCCATCGGAGTTAAATGGACCTCATTCCCATCAACGAGGACTTTGCGTTTTTCATAATCCACCGTTAAGTAATCACAGGAAAAAACGGATAGGGATGGAGGCGCCAATTGTTGCTGGAGCCTTCTCTTAACCGCGCGGATTCTCGCCAGCAGCTCGCCCATATGGAAAGGTTTCGTAATATAATCGTCCGCTCCCAAGTCCAATGCTTCGATCTTTTCTTTTTCCTGCTCTCTTGCCGATACCACAAGTATTGGCGTACCGGAAAAGCCGCGAATTTCTCTGATGACCACCAGCCCGTCCTTATCCGGCAGTCCGAGATCCAGTAATACCATATCCGGATGATTGGATGTAAATAAAAACAGCCCTTCATCCGCGCTTTCGGCAACCGTGACCTTATAGCCCTCCTTTTTGAGGGAAACCGCGACGAAGTTTGAAATATACCTATCATCCTCAATCAGCAACACAGTGAGTTCATCCGTCATTTTTTATTCACCTCCATTTGGAAGGGAGAACACAAAACGGGCGCCTCCGGCCGGCTGATTTTCCGCCCGGATCGCTCCGCCATGAGCTTCTACAATAGCCTTGCAAATTGCAAGACCCAGCCCCATTCCGCGTTTTCCATCAATAATATTGTTTTTTGGGGTTGTAAACCCATCAAACAGCCTGTTCATGATATCTTCGGCAATGCCATTTCCATTATCACAGACTTCAAATACCACGTCATTTCCCAATATACCTACTTTAAGATCAATACAGCTGTCAAGGGGTGTATGCTTGACGGCGTTGTCCAGTAAATTTACAAGAACCTGCACGACAAGCTTGCCGTCCATGGGTAATGAAATCACCTCATTGGGCAACGAAACCTCTAAATGTCTGTTTTGCAGAATTCGAGACATATGAGAAGTCGCTTCGTTCACAACATCATCCACAACCTCGTCCTCTTTGTGCAAAAAAAGCTGGCCTTCTCCTATACGCGTCATATTCAATATGTTCTCTACAAAATTGGCCAGCCAGATCATTTCTTCGCTAATGTCGGCGGCCAGCTTTTTTTGCTCTTCAAGCGATAATTGCTCAAATTTGTCCGTTAGCAGCGAGCTTGCACCGGTGAGCGCCGTGAGCGGGGTACGCAAATCATGGGCCACCGAACGCAGCAGCGTACTGCGCAAGCGCTCCCGCTCCATAGCGACCCGTATTTCTTCCCGTTCACGATAGCTGTACTCTCTGTCCAACGCGGCCCCAAGCTGTGTCGCCACGGTTTTTACTACCAGTTCCTGCTGGAAGGTCAACTCATCCCTTCCGCAATATAAGGTGAGCGATCCCATTTGCTTTGCAACGCCTTGTATGGGAATTGTGAGCCCTTCCATATCTGATTGGGCATACTGTTCGCTGAAATATTCCTGATCATCCCCGTCCAGGATAACGCGGCTTGCATATCCTGTATGATCATAGATGTACTTAATTCCCCGCAGAATGATATTGCGTTTTCCTGTGATATGCAGGAAATCTTCGGCCACTTTATAGAGCAACCTCGCCGTCAGCTCGCTCTGATGGGAAATGCTTATTTGCTTTTGCAGGCGGGAGGTGATCGTGCCCGAAACAACGGCGGTTACAAGAAAGAACAGCAACAGCATCACGTCTACCGCACTGTAGATCAAAAAGGCATAACGTGGCTCCGTAAAGAAAAAATCGAACAATACCACGCCGGCCACGGATGCAGCAATGCCATAAATATATCCATTGGTCAGTATCGTTACAAACAGAACGCCAAGCAGAAACATCATGAGTATGCTTTCTCTGCCTGCGCCAAGTCTGGCGATCAGGAGCGAACCTAACAGGGATAACGTCAGTACAACCAGCACCTTCATTACCGAACGGGAGATTTCTCTGTTTTTCCTGTTTATCGTCACGAGTCCATAACCTCCCTTCGCCAGAGTACATAATTAACGTTATTTCATATCCAGTATACGGGAGCAGTCTTTCGTATTTCCTGCGATGATCAGGTGCTGGTTCTTCATAAAAACATGCTCGGCGCTGGTAACGGGGATTATTTTCCCGTTTTTCTTTATAGCGATGATATTGATATTATATCTGGAACGGACATTTACCTGTTTAATGCTTTTATCTACCCAGTTATCCGGCACCTCGATCTCAAAGATCGAAAAATCCTCTGCCAATTCAAAATAGTCAAGGACATTGCGCGCGCTATATTTCCGTGCGGCCTTCAGCGCCACGTCCCGCTCGGGATGAATGACCTCGTTGGCTCCGTTGCGCAGCAGGAACTTTTCATGAATCGTTCTGTCTGCTTTTGATACCACATACTTTGCTCCAAACTCCTTCAGCAACGATGTGATTTCCAAAGACGCTTGAAAATTATCGCCGATGCATACAAAGCATATGTCAAAGTTGCTTACGCCCAAAGAACGCAGCAGCTTTTCATCCATACAATCGCCGATATGGGCACGCGTGACGCAGGGCAGCAGGTCGTTTATCTTTTCCTCTTCCTTATCGACGATCATGACTTCATTGCCAAGCTCCGTCATCCTTGTGGCCAAATGCTTTCCAAACCTGCCAATGCCGATGATCAATACTGTTTTCATGTTCTTCCTCCCTAGCCGATGATAATCTTTTCTTCCGGATTTCTAAGCTTCGATTTCGTTCCCATCATTACAGCCATTAACAATGTCAGGCTGCCTACGCGCCCGCTGTACATGAGCAGTATGATGACCATGCGTGACAGCGTATCCAATTCTCGTGTGATCCCTGTGGACAGCCCTACCGTGCCAAGGGCCGACAGCGTTTCAAAAGCCGCATCTTTCACAGGCAATCCCTGCGTAGTAATGAGCAAAAATATGCCCAAAATCGATAACATAATGTATATTGTCGTACTGCAATAGGCCCGTTTGATCGTATTGTTCTCCAATCTCCTGTGGAAAATATTGATGTCGTCCGTATTCCTGATGTAGGATATCGTCGCCAGCAAGATGACCATGATGGTGGTCGTCTTGATACCGCCGCCTGTAGAACCGGGAGATGCTCCGATTAACATCAGCAGCATGGACAAAACCGTGCCGCCTTCAGTTAACGCAGCAGTATCCACCGTGTTAAAACCGGCTGTTCTTGGCGTGATCGATTGGAAGAGCGAGGCCAGCAGCTTATCGATCGGGTGCATCGCCGCGAGCACGTTGCCCTGTTCCATGGCATAGAACAGAATTGCGCCGCCGATAATTAAAAACGCCGTCGACAGCAGAACAATCTTGGTATGAAGCTTATAGCGTACGTAACGCAGCTTGTGCTCCATGATATCATCCCAGACCACAAACCCAAGTCCGCCGATGACGATCAGCGTCATAATCGTCAGATTGACCAGCACATCGCTCTGATAAGGTATCAGAGATGTGTATGGGGCAAATCTTCCCATCAGGTCAAAGCCCGCATTGCAAAAGGCGGATATCGAATGGAATACGGCATAATAAACGCCTGTCGCTACACCCATCTGAGGACAAAAGCGAATAGCCAACAATATCGCACCCATGCCCTCAACTATCGCAGTACAGATGATTATGCGTCGAATCAATCGCACAATACCGCCTATTTGAAAAGCGCTGACCGACTCCGTCAAAACACCCCGTTCCGCAAGACCGATCTTGCGCCGGGCCATCATCAAAAAGAGAGTAGCCACCGTCATAAAACCCAATCCGCCGATTTGAATCAGGCATAAGATCACGATCTGGCCGAACAGGCTGAATTGCGTATATGTATCATGCACAACCAACCCTGTCACGCAGGTGGCGGAAGCGGAAGTAAACAAAGCATCGATAAACGGGAGAGAAGCTCCGTCCCTGCTGGCGGCGGGGAGCGATAGAAGAAGCGTTCCTATCAATATGATACCGGCAAAACCAAGCGCGATCATCTGTATGGAATTGGCTCTGAATTTCCCTAAAAACATCATAATGTTATTATCAACCTCTCAGGCAAGCGAGTATCTGGTTTACAGAAAAACCATTTTTTAGTATTACCGTATTATGCCAACTGAAACAACTATAAGGAGGACAATCATGCAGACACCTCCCTTATGACAATAGTATAACGAACCGGACATAAACATAGTGCAAATATGCTTCCGGTTTGTGTTAATTTTGTATAAACGCCGCTTATTCCTGCTTTGAAAAAAATGGTTATAAGATCAAAAATGATAGATTTACTGAAAAAGGAATCTTAATAGGAAAGAATATTTGTAATGAGCAAATTGGAAATTAAGATTTTAACCAGAGATTACAGCAAAGGCCGGGGGGTATTCGATCTGTCCTTCTCAGTTAGCCAGGGTGAGGTATTCCGGCATTGGCGTTCATCATACAGATGATGGCCAATACCGGAAAAGAGCTGGAAAACGCAAAGTATGCCACATTCTTCACCTGTTCAATCCGGATGGGATCATTGCGGGGGAATCAGCGGCGATTTGGGGCATAGCTGTTCTTTTCGTAGGCGCCATTATCTTATTCTCATCCGCAATCGCAATATTTGCAAAAAAGATTTGCCCATTTAGCAAAAGGAAGAATTGACTATGCCATCATGCGGGCGGTTTCCACGTATTCAAGTAAAGGAGGATCCCCAAAAAACTTATACTTTGTGATACGTAAAAAAGGCATATCTTCATTGTGAAAACATGCCCGCTCCTTTTGTTGTGTTTCTATATTCAGTTGTTTGCGAGATGGGGCTATGTCATCTATAGAATAGGCCCAAAACGCTATATATGGTATCTGAACCGTCTTATTTGCCCTTTTGACCACTATACGTCATCACTATTATGCTCTCCACACTCACTGTCCAGGGAAACATATCCACCGGCTGTACCTCTACCACCCTATACCCACCGTTCTGCAGTATCCCCAGATCCCGGGCCAAAGTCCCCGCATCACAGGAAACATAAATGATCTGCTCTGGCTTTAGCTCCAGCAATCCCTCCAGCACTTTCCGGTGGGCTCCGGCCCGGGGCGGATCAAGGACTACGATATGGGGATAGTCTCCGATCTGCTGAAAGGTGTCCTCCGCTTTGCCGACCATAAACTCCACATTATTCACTCTGTTGCGCTTGGCATTTTCCCTGGCATCTTCCACGGCATAGGGGTTTTCTTCAATTCCCCAGACCTTTTTGGCCTTGGCAGCTAAAGCCAGGGTAATGGTTCCGATTCCGCAGTAAAGATCCCAGACCACTTTCTCGGTGGAAAGTTCCGCCCAGTCCAGCACTTTGTTGTAAAGTTTACGGGTTTGAACCGGGTTCACCTGCAGGAAGGCCAGCGGGGAGATCTTAAACCTAGCCCCCAGCACATCCTCGGTAAATTCTTTTTGACCAGCGATTCGCTCCGGCTCACCCGAACTGTTGATACCCCAAACCGAGTGGGTTCCCCCGCCCATCTCTGACCATACATCAGCCTGTCGGACATCCTTCAAAGAGTCCAGAATCAACATCCCTTCCCCCTGGGAATTTTCCCGGAAGGTCAGCGCGTTCAGGTCAGGAAAGAGATTTTTATCCTGTTGGCCAAGAATTGCCTCGGCTTCCCGGACCCACCGGTTCATCGATTCACTGATCAGAAGGCAATCGGTGAAGGGAACTGTCGCTTTGCTTTTTTCCTGATAATAGCCAAGCGTATTCCCCTCTCCGCGATGAAGCCGCGCTTTGTTCCGGTAACGCCAGGGTTCATCCATACCCAAGGTTGGATGGACTTTGACTTTTTCCAGAGGGATTTTGCCAATCCTGGTCAGAGCATCTTCTACCCAGCGCTTTTTCCAGAGCAGGGTCTGGGCATAATTGAGGTGCTGCAGCTGACAACCGCCGCATCGGCCGAACACCGAACAGGGTGGTTCGATTCGCTCTGCCGAGGTTTTGCAGAGGCTCAGCAGTTGACCTCTTTGCCAGTTCTTTTTCTCTTCCACGATGCGAATCTGCCCTGTCTCCCCCGGCAGTAATCCGGAAACGAAGGTAGCTTTTCCTTCATGATATCCCACCCCGGAGCCATCTGAAGAAAGGCGCAGACATTCTATAGTAATCGGACGATGGGTATCGGCCGATTTCTTAACCATAGGTTTTGTATCCATTGAGTTTTTGCTCACAGAGTTGCCTCCCCCACACTATTTCCAGTTCATTGTAAACCAAAAGAAACCCCTCTGTCCAATTAGAGATGTGAGAATGATCCTCATTTTTCTGTTGACAAAGAAAGATAACAGCGTTATCATAACATTGTTATATAACATCGTTATGTAGCAATGTTATCATTCTCTACTGACAACAGGGACGCAATAGCGAAACAAGGCGCAATGACTGAGCAACCGGGCAGCATAAATCAGATTGCAGGAAGGAGGGTACAAAAATTTTTTACCCCCGAAGTTAGATCAATCTAACTAAGGAGAACCCCCGCTGCGCTTTCACAGAAGCGGGTTTCATTTTAGATGGAGAAGGGAGAATTTAAAAATGGATACTACATTAGTGGAGGAAAAAGAAAAGCAAAAGCATTTTATTTTATCCGGAAACCTCTGGAAGGTTATGGCTGATTTATCCTGGCCGGCGATTGTGGCCATGGTGTTATACGGTATGAATTCCGTGATGGATGCCTTCTTCGTCGGTCGGTACGTGGGCGAAGCCGCTCTGGCCGGGGTTTCTGTGGCTTATCCTCTGTCACAGATCAGCGTCGCTTTCGGCTCTCTGATCGGAGTCGGTGCCGGCTCGGTTTTGAGCATCGCCCTGGGTGCCAAAGACAGAAAGACCCAGGAACATTTGCTGGGCAATGTCAATTTACTTTCGATCATCGTCACCGCTGTATACATGCTTCTGGGCCTGGCCTTCTCCACCCAGCTGATCGCTATGATGGGCGGCAGGGGTGAAGCTCTCATACTGGGGGATCAATACTTCCGCATTACGATTTACGGCGCCTTCTTCTGGGTATACGGATTGGCCGGCAATATGATCATCCGGGCGGAAGGTAAAATGAAAACAGCCGCTGTGATGATGGGCTTCGGCTTGGCCGTGGACGTAATCTTTAAGTATTTGTTCATTGTGGTATTCCAATGGGGCGTTGAAGGGGCGGCCTGGGCAACCAATATCGGCATGTTGGTCTACACCCTGGTCAGCTGGCTTTATTTCAGCAAAGGCTGGGCAACCTTTCACTCCAAGCTGGCTTCCCTTCGCTGGGATCAAAAAATCGGAACTTCCGTGCTGCGGCTGGGGGCTTCATCCCTGATTATGAGTGTCATGAGCCTGGTTCAGGCTATATTCGTCTTCAACGCCTTATCCAAATACGGCACAACGTGGGATGTGGCCTTCTACGGTGTGGTCTACCGCATCTTCACTTTCCTGCTGACCCCTATTTTTGGCCTGATGCGAGCTTTGCAGCCGGTGATCGGCATCAATTACGGTGCCCGGCAATATGAGCGGGTGATCAGTTCCTACAAGATCTTCGCCGTAACTGCTCTGGTATTGACGCTGCCTTTCTGGTTTTTATCCATCGCCATCCCCGGTCCCATTCTGGGCCTGATGATGAAGGATGCAGCCTTCAGCGGTGCAGATCTCCTGTACTTCAGAGTGTATATGGCCATTTTGCCGGTGCTGTCCTTTATCTTTATGGCCATGACCCTCTTCCCATCTGTGGATAAAGGCAAGCCGGCGGCCATGATCGGTATCGCCCGGCAGTTGGTATTTTACGTTCCGGTCATGATCTTTTTGCCCAAAGCAATCGGCGTTGCCGGGGTTTATTACGGCTCACTGGCCATTGACGCCGTCATCATCCTCTGGACCCTGTTCATGGTGCGCAAAGAGTTTTCCCAGCTGCGGCAAAAAGCCCGCTCCGATAAGCCGGAAAGTATAGCCTATTCCTTATAATTACGCAGAAATTTCTCCATGGCTTGTATGGAGTCGTTGCTGATCACATGTTCGATAGCACAGGCATCCACGCCGGCCGTATCGGCGTTCAGCTTCAGAACCTGAGTAAAAAACTTTTCCAGTATGCGATGCTTATTGGAGGTAAGCTTGGCCAGTTTTCGTCCTTCCGGAGTTAAAAAGATCTCCCCATACTTTTCATTGGTAATCAGGCCCTTTTCAGAGAGGGTTGCCATGGCTCTGTTGGTGCTGGCTTTGGTAACGCTGAGCCGCTCGGCTATGTCGGATAGCCTGGCACCGCTTCCTTTCTCTGAAAGTTCGTAGACTGCCTCCAAATAATTTTCCATAGTAAAGGTCAGTTTTGTCATTTTACACCCCTCATTTTTTCAGTTCCAGGTCATTACTAGCAAAAGAGATTGTCCCAATTTATCGTGTTGCATAAATATTTATAGAACAGAAACACTAGAGTCCCGATTTTCTGTCTTGAAAAATCGGGGCTTTTAATTATTCAGAAGTCCCCGGCATCCATCACCCGATATCCCGCATCCCTTAATGCCTGAGCAAATAGTCCCTGACCTGCAATGAGCTTCCCGGTAAAGCTCCCATCATATATTGTCCTTACCCCACAAGTCGGGCTTCGTGATTGCAGGATGGCGAAGTCTATTTCTTCATCCTTAATAGCCCTTAAGGCCAATGCCACTCCTTTGCGATATAACGCGTCCACATCGGCTCCATTTTCGTCTCTTATTTTCCCCGCCACCATCTCTGCACAGGCCCTGGGGGTTCCCATTCCCGCCATTATCTCCGGGCAGATTTCCATAATTTCTTTGTCCTTTAGATAATTGACTACTTTGGGGTTTAAATTATTGCCGCCGTTATATTTGCAGTTGTGTCCCAGCAGGCAGGAGCTTACCAGTATCTTCATAATCGCCCCCCTCTATTTTTCACAGTTGCACTGATATACCGATCACCTGATGCACAAAAACCGGTAAGCCAGCAGAGAACAGCGACGGCGATCAGAATGATCAGCGGCATCGTCCAGTTAGCGGTTAGATCGTGCAGATACCCAAAAAACATAGGCCCGAAGGCAGCCAGGAGATAGCCAATCGATTGGGCCATCCCGGAGAGCCTGGCCGCTTCGTCGGCATTTTCCGTGCGCAGGCTGAAGAGCATCATCGCCAGACTGAAGGTAAATCCTCCCCCAATTCCCAATATGATAATCCATAATAAGGTCAGCCCTGACCCGCCCCAAAGGAGCAGCCCCGCAAGCCCTATGATCACGCACACCGAACCGAAAGTCACCAATGAATGCTGACTGGCCTTGCGCCCGGCCAGAACAGAGCCCACAAAGGTCATGGGGATCAGTGCCAGCTGCATAAGGGAAAGCATCCAGCCTGCTTGGCCTGAATTCATCCCCGCCTGAATTAAAATGTCCGGCAGCCAGGCAACCATGCAGTAAAACACCATGGATTGCAGCCCCATGTACAAGGTGACCTGCCAGGCCAAAGACGATTTCCACATGTTTATGCTTTTGGCGTCCGCTCCCTGCGCCCTATTCCTATGCTTAACTTCTTCAGAGCGTCTATAGGTTTCTGCTTTGGCCTCCCTAGTGATGGATTCTCCGGCAGCTGAGCTTCCTTGGCTGTTCCGCCTTAACTGGGGAATCCAGCAGAACATGGCGATCAGGCTAAGTACCGCCCAAATCCTTAACGCCCCGGTCCATCCTAAGCCCAAGCCCACCGCTAAGGGAATACTGATACCGGAGGCCAGTGCCGCAAAGGTATTCATGGAAACGGTGTAGACACCTGTCATCACTCCGACCTGTCTGGGAAACTCTCTTTTTATCAGACTTGGTATTAATACATTGCCCACTGAGATGGAAAGCCCCAGAATTGCCGTTCCCAGAAACAAGCCGAAACTTCCCGACCAGGAACGCAGTAAAATTCCAGCGGCAAGAATGACAACGGAGCCAAACAACACCCGTTCCATCCCAAATCTGCGGGCCAATCCGGGAACAAGGGGAGAAAACAAAGCGAAGGCAAACAGGGGCAAGGTAGTCATCATACCCGCTAAGGTGTTGGAAATATGCAGGCTGTCGCGCATTAAACTGACCAAAGGTCCAACTGAAGTCAAAGGTGCCCGCAGATTGGCTGCGAGCAGGGCGATTCCCAGCATCAAGATCAGGACTGTTCTATTTGGCGAAGATGAATGCTGTGTTGGTTTAGTGCTTAACTGATTCATTGTTCTATTTTCTCCTTAAATGACATACTTTCCTTTTATTCATTGATCAAATGACTCAGAGACTTCTTAGCATCCTCCAGATAATGATTGACGCTATCTAACGCCAGCTGGGAGTCGCCGGCTTGAATTGCTTGAAAGAGATTGGTATGGATTTCGTTTTCATAATTGATAGGATTTCTGATTCGCAAAACCTCATCCACCGAACGCTGTAAAGCATCGGTAATGTGCTCGTACATTTCAATAAACATTGTATTATGGGTGGCTTTTACCACAGATTTATGAAAAGCCGTATCCGCCTCTATAAATCGGCCCAATTCATGGCTTTGGGCCGCTTCTTTGCAAAGTTCAAGGCAAGCTTCAATGTGTTGCAAATCCTCTGCCGTTCTTTTCCCGGCGGCCAGCTGAGCGGCTTCTCTCTCCAATCCTAAGCGAACCTCTAAGGTTTCATAAAGATTGCTTTTTTGAACTTTCTTTGCCAAGGCCAGGGCAAAGTTACTGTTGGCTTTTACCGTAGTCCCGATGCCTTGACGGGTCTCCAGCAACCCGACATGAACCAGGGCTTGGATTCCTTCTCTTAGGGTATTTCTGCTTACATCAAACCTATCCATCAATTCCGGCTCCGCAGGTATTTTTTCACCAATCTGCCATTGTCCGCTTTCGATCATATGCTCCAGTTGGGCAGTTACCTGCCCCACTAATGTGGATCTGCTCGCTTTCTGAATGGACACCGAAGCTCCTCCTTTCCAAACGTAGGATGATTGGTTTATAGTATATTTATAAAGAATCTTGTCTCTTTTGTCAAGTAAAGGCTTGAGGAGATGAATGATGCTCCGGACCATTGAAAATACCCCTATCCGTAGTATTGGATAGAGGTGTTTTTGCTTACTGGAGATTGGCTGGCTATTAGGTTAAGTCATGGCTGCCGCCCTCAATTCATTTGTTTTGCTCAGGAAATTTGTTTTCCTCTTTCCTGTCTTTTTCCGGGTAGTGTTGGCAATGGTCAAGAAGGCAATGCCCTTTTTCGTCAGCCATCATGCAATGTTCCCTATGCTTGGCACACCTGTACCAACCATCGTTTTCACTTACAAAGGCCCTGCTCATGAAGAACCAGCTTCCTTTCCTTACCTTTCTTTTTATTGTGTTTTCTATAGTATATCATTTTTTCAAATTACTTTTTCAGATTCACTTGCCGATGGTTTTCAAATGGTGCACCGGTGCAACATTTGCAGACCTTTACAAACTTAATAAATTATGGACTAAAAACGGAGCAGCCACCGACATATAAATGGCGGCGATTCCCATGGCCACCCCGGACATGGAACCCTGAAGCGTTCCCTCAGCCAGAGCCGAAGCTGTGCCCTGACCATGGGCCGTCGTTCCATAGGCTAATCCGCGCACCAGAGGATTGGTCACTTTGAACAGATTTAATAAAACGGGGGTCATAAAGGACCCAATGATGCCGGTAGCAATGACAAAAACCGAAGTGAGGGTCGGATCGCCGCTTAAGATACCGGAGACGCTGACGGCAATGGGCACGGTCACGGATTTGGGCACTAAGGAGGTCACAATGAGCTTATCCAGCCCTAACCATTCAGCCACCAAAACCGTCGTAACGATATTGACCGTCGTTCCCACCACGATCCCGCCCACCACCGGCAGGATATTTTTTCTTAATACCTCCCGGCTCCGGTAGAGGGGAATGGCCAAAGCCACTGTGGCCGGCCCCAGCAGGTAAGTCAAAATAGCCTTGGTATCCTGGTACTGGCTCACTGTGATGCCGGAAATCCAAAAAACGGCGATGATTAAGGCGGTGCTCAGGAAGACCACATTGACCAATGGACTGGGATAACGCTTACTTAAGAAACGGCTGAAGGCATAGGCGCCTACCGTAATAGCCATCATCATCAATACAAACAACAGGTTCATTTAAACTCCTCCTTTAGGTGAACAAAACCGGACCAGCAAGGCGGTCACTGAGTTCATAACCATAACACATACTGCCGTGCCCAAAACAATGGACACTAAAAGCTGGACGCCGCTTAACTGGAACAGGCCAATCCATTGCATCAATCCTACGGCAATGGGAATAAAGAAAAAAGCTAGATGTTTAAGCAGCAAATCTGCTCCTTCTTCGATCCATTCCATTCTAACAATTCCCGCCAGCAATAACAAAAATAAGATAATCATACCCAAAACATTTCCCGGAATGGGAAGATGGCTTTTTGCCGCTACCCAATTTCCCAATTGATAGATTACCCAAAGCAAAGCAATCTGCAGGATAAAACGCAACCCCTGAGCCATGAACTCTCACCTCTTTCTCTTTCTATATACGATTATAGAGTCATTCTTTTCATTTGTAAAATAGATAGTTGTCATCAAATCTATCTATTTAATAGATAGATAAAGTCAGGAATCTGCACTATTATTCCCTGAAAAATAAAAAAGACTTTTCCTCCCTAAGATAGGTAAAAGCCTTTAACTACACATATTTCCCCAAGCCAATCAATTTTTGACAAAGAACCTGGCGGCAAACTGCAGCCATAAATTAGCCGCATGGGACATGGAGCGTCCTCGTTTCCAAATGATAAACATCTGGTGAATAATCTGGGGATTGGTCACCGGTATAACGGCAAAACGCCGCGGGTCCATCTCCCGGCAAGCGGCCCCCGGCAGGAAAGCGATTCCCAAATCGGCGGCAACCATCTGGGTCATCAGTTCAAACTGAGAGGTCTCAAAAATAATGTTCGGTGCAAAGCCCTCATTTTTACATTTGCTGATGATCTCGTCATGCAAGCTGAATTCGCTGGAATATAAAACAAAGGGCTCATCTGCTAATGATTTGAGATCGATGGATGCCAATTTGCTGATGGGATTGCGAACGGAAACGATAACATATAAGGGATCTTCAGCAAAGGCAAAGGATTCAAAATACTGACTGTCCGGCACGCTGCAGACCACTCCCACATCTAAGGTTCCGTCTAAAATATCCATGATCACTTTCTTCGACCCGCGCTCAGAAAGGCTGATCTCTATTTGCGGGTACTTCTTTTTAAATTCTCCCAGCAATTCGGCAAATAAGGTGGTTCCGGTAATGGGCAGCAGGCCAATGGCGATCTTTCCTCGTTCCAGTTTAATGCGGTTTTGAAATTCATGGGTTAAATTTTCGAACTTGGTTACGATCTCCAAGGCTTGATCGAGAAATATAGCCCCTGTATCCGTCAACTGCACATATTTGGATGTCCGGTTGAACAAGGAAGTACCCAGTTCCCCTTCCAGATCCTTGATCAATTTGCTGATGGTTGATTGGGTAACGTGACATTTTTCCGCGGCTTTACTGAAACTCTTCTGACGAGCTACTTCAACAAAATACTCCAAATGCTTGATTTCCATAGTAAACCTCCCCAACGCCTGAACCTTGCCCAACTCTCATCAGCGTTATCCTTAACGCTTTTGCTGACATTTTATCATCTCCTTCGGGAAATAAAAAGCGCCCTTCAGTTTCGTTGGGAAACCAAAAGACACTTATGTTACTATTTATTCCGTTTGCATTCCCACTCACCGATAAGGCCGGTAGAACACATAGTCCAGCAACTCACGGCTGAAGCCGGCAGCACTGAGGGCTGCGGCAGCTTCCGGCGGATAGTCCTTGACGACAATCCGGGTCTGGGCCGGGAAGACCCGGCGTCCGGCATAATCCTGGACGAAAGCCTCCAGGGCTGAAGCCAGATGCTCGGGCGCAAAAATCCGCAGATTCCTGCCCTGCCGTTCCAGCACGGCCACAGGCACACCGGTGCGCAAGGCCACTACCGTTCCGGGCAGATTGTGAAATTTCCTGTCCGGCTGGTGAGGCAGGCTTCTGCCCCAGGGCTGGGCCGGATCGCCGGCGTTCAGCCAGAGGATCTGATCCCGAGGCTGGGTTAGGGTAAGCATGGTACCGGCATAATCCTTCTCCCGGATAAACTGGATTCCCGACAGCCCCTCAATAAAGTAGCCCCGGCGCACCCGGCCGGTATATTCCCAGATGCGCAGGGTTGCCAGGGCCGTGCTCCAGCCCATTCCCTGGATGGTTTCCCGGCAAAGGATCACTGCCCGGTCAAAATTGCGCTCAAGCTGCTCTTCCACGCTCAGGGCCTTAGGCGGGCGGATCACTTCCCAGCGCCCGGTGGCCAGAATTCTCATCCGGGCGTTCACCCGCTGCCGAGCCTGTCTTGCCGTATTCTTTTGCAGCTTATCCCGGTCCAGCCACTGGCGAACGGGAATAAAGCTGTCCGCGCTCACCAGCCCTCGGGCTGCCAGTTGGATCAGGGTATCATAGGGGGAGCCTTCCACCAGTCCGTTCAGCCGTTGCATAAAGCTGGCTCCATAATTCAACAAAGCCTGATAGATCACCTTTTCCTTGCCTGTTAAGGTTTCCAGGGTCCCGGACAGATCCGCCTCCCAGTCAATGTCAGCAGTCAGGTGATAGCTGAGTCCCCCATCGGGACTGAGCCGCCAGAACAAGGTGCCGCCGGCCAGACAGGCATCCATCAGCTCCGGACGGTAATTTCCCACCCGGGCAGGCAGCAGAATAGTTTCCCAGGCTTCCGCCGGAAAGGGCTGATCCCTGAGGGTTTTCAGCGCGGTCTCCAGCTGTTCGGCGGCGGGGGCTGAAATCTGCATCCGGCTGGTCACCAGGGCGGCATAGCGCTCGGCCGGCAAAGTGGTTACCTGACGGCGGCTTTTAAGCGTGGCCTTTCTGGCCCGGTCATAAAGCTCCCCATGGTAATACAGCCCTTCCTGCTCCACCGCTTTTCCTTCGGCACAAAGCAAGGCCAGAAGCTCAAGGGCCCTCCCCACAGGCCACAGGTAACGTTCCCCCACCTGCTCGGCTGATTGGGCTCCCCGGTAGCGCAGCAGCCTGCGGACCAGCCGTTGGCCGGCCTGTAAATCCCGGCCGGATAAAGCCTCCTCATAGTCCTGGGCCTGCTCGGCGGCAATCCACAGGCCGGGCTCGATGTACTGAACCCGCCCCTCGGCCGCCAAAGCTTCCAGCCATTCAATGGGGACCTCCAGTTCTCCCGCCGTCAGATCCCCTTCCATCATCAGCAAGGCATGGAGCTGGTCCGCATCCTGGGGAAGTCTGGTCCGCTCGGATACGCGGGCCAGCTGCTCCGGAGCCGGCTCAATCCCCTCCCCTTTCTTTAAAGCTGACTCTATGGCCTGATGAATAGGCTGGGGCGTGGGCGCATAATCGTACATCATGGCGGCTTCCGTCTGCCGCCTCAGGGTCAGGGACATAGGTGAAGGGACATCAAGATACAGCTCCCGAACCTGGATATCTCCTGCCCGGATGCCCTCCAGGAGATATTCGACTCCGTCCAAGTCCCAGTAGTCCTCCAGGCATTCCCGCCTGGTTTCCCGGATCAGCGGATGCTGTTCCTGCTCCACCAGAGAAGCGAGGAGTTCCGCACTGCGCATGCGCTGAATCCACAAGGGCTGGCGCTGATTGCCTTTTACTCCCATCAAAAGAGCCCGGGCCGTGTTATAGCGGAAATTCATATTATAGAGGGGGGTGGCCGGCAGCAAAGCGGCTGCAATCCGCCGGGCGGTAGCCGGCACCACCTCTTGGAGCAGGCCCTGGGGCAGGGGACTGCCGTCATAAGGAAAGAGCAGAAAGCCGTCATCATCGGCCACTGCATTGATGGTGGTCTCCATATGGCGGGCGGCCACTTCCCTGACCAATAGGGACAGAGGCTCATTCACCGGGCGGCCAAAGACGGAATGGACCATCAGCTGATGGTTGCCGCTTTCATCCTTAAAATGCTCGATGATCATGGTTTTGTCATCGGGCAGGCTGCCGGTACTCTGGAGTTGGCGTTGGAGAAAGCCCAGAGCGCTTTGGGCGGCAGCCTCATCCAGCCCCAGCTTTTTCAGCTCTTTGAGCAAGGTCCCTGATTGAGCCGCCTGGGTCAGCCGGCGGAAAATCTCACCAAAGGCCAGGCCGGTGCGCAGCCTCCGTCCTTTCAGATCCCCGTGCCAAAAGGGCAGTCTGGCCCCGGCTGTAGTGGCCGGGGTTACAGTCACAGTGTCCTTGGAGATGCCGGCAATCTGCCAGGCAAAAGTGCCCAGCAAAAACCGGTCCCCGAGCCTCGATTCAAAGACAAATTCCTCGTCCAGCTCCCCCAGCTTAACTCCGCTTTCCGTCCGGCAGGCGTATAACCCCCGGTCCGGGATGGTTCCTCCCGCGCTGACGGCCAGCATCCGGCTGTAGGCATCCCCCCGGACCTGGCCATGGAGCCGGTCATAGATGATTCTGGGGCGGACAGGGATATCCCGCTCATGTTCGTAATCCCCCGCCAGCATGCCCAGGATTGCCCGTACATCCTCCTCCCTTACCTCCCGGAAGGGATAAGCCCGGGGCAGCAGGGCCAACACATCCTCCACCGTATAACCGTCGCCGCAGGCCATGGATACCAGATGCTGGGCCAGAATGTCCAGGCAAAGCCGGGGCGGCCGGGAGTACTCGATTCCCCCCTGGCGGGCCACTTCCGCAGTCAGTCCGCAATAGAGGCCTTCCACCCCTTCCCTGGGAAACATGTGCATGACGCTGGTCCGGTTGGGATTGTGTCCGGCCCGGCCCAGGCGCTGCATGGTGCTGGAGATGGAACGGGGACAGCCGATCTGGAAGACCTGATCGATCTCCCCCACGTCGATGCCCAGCTCCATGGAGGAAGTGGCACACAAGAGCCTCAGACTCCCACTGCGCAGAGCCTGCTCCACTTCAAAACGCTGTTCCTTAGCTAAGCTGCCATGATGGGTGCGGGCAAAGCCCTCTCCCCCGAGCTGATTGATAAAATAGGCCAGCTTTTCCGCGTAAGCCCGACCTTCCACAAAGGCAATGGCACTGCCGGCACCGCCGCAATAGGCATAGACCGTTTTGGCCAGCTCTTTCCAGACCGTATCCTTTAAGGCCACCCGCTGATCGGATAAGGGGCTGGTCACTTCAATGCGGATCTGCTTTTCCATCCGAGGGGCAATCACCGTCACCGGATCGGGAGAAAGATAACGGGCGGCGATATCTAAAGGCTCGATGGTGGCCGATAAGCCAATCCGCTGCAGCGGCCGGCCGCACAACCTGTCCAGTCTAGCCACGGACAGCATCAGGTGCGCCCCCCGCTTGGAATCGATCAGGGCATGCAGTTCATCGATGACGATCGCCTGGGCGGTGCGCAGGATTTTCTGCCCGGATTGGCTGGTCAGCATCAGGTAAAGGGATTCGGGGGTGGTGATCAGAATATGGGGCGGCGTTTTAATCATCCGGTTCCGCTCTTTTTGCGGGGTATCGCCGGTGCGCATGCCGATGTGCAGCTCCGGACCGGCCGGGGCACCTGCTTTTGACCTTTCCGCCAGAATTCCCTCCAGGGGGCGGCGCAGATTCTCCCGGATATCACCGGCCAGGGATTTCAGAGGAGAGATATAGATGAGTTGCATCTCTTGCTTTAAAGCCCCCCTTGCAGCCTGTTCCAGCAATCTGTCGATAAAGACCAGAAATGCCGTCAGGGTCTTACCGGTACCGGTAGGGGCGGATACCAGCGTATGCCGGCCGGCGGCAATCACCGGCCAGGCTTGCTCCTGAACTGCCGTGGGCGCACCGAGGGCGTTGGTAAACCAGCGCTCCGTCAGCTTATTAAAGATTTCCAGTGAAGGTTCGGACATGGGCATCTCCTGCTATCTCTTGATTTCTTCTTCCCCTTACGGCTCACTATTGCCGTCCGGGTATTTTGATTCACTTTGACTTGAACAATTCATCTACGGTGACCTGCAGTACCTCTGCCAGCTTAAAGGCTAAAGAAAGGGTAGGGTCATATTTGTTGTTTTCAATGGCATTGATCGTTTGCCTTGACACATTACACCTTTTGGCCAAATCCTCTTGAGAGATATTCTTTTCTTTTCTGTATTGCCTGATGTTATTGTTCATTTTAATTGCCGTATTTTCTTTTATTCAGAAAAAGACTGCCGGTGAACAAAATTGCAATTAAGCCTAAAGAAGCAACCGGTGTACTTTCCATGCTGAAATTGTGGTATTTTTGAAAGAATAGGGCATACATCCCCATAACAAACACTACTGCGGTGTAAATTAAAAAGGTATGTGTGCAGGTTTTGGTTAAAATATAGCTTCGGCGCTCATCACCTTGTCGGAAAACCGCTGCCAGCATAAAGATCAGGCAAACAGCCCCTAAAATCAGAAAAGCATAAGCCGCGTAGACAGCGACTATTTGCCAGGTTTGGGCCCCGGCTAAATTTGAACCCATCAAAACTCCCCCTTTAATGTCAAATGTTCTTTACATTTTTAGTATAGCAGGGAGTTGGGAAATGTCAAAACCTTTTTACATTAGTGCTTCATTACTGGGCATTCAAGAGCCTTAAGCCCTTTGCAGGTACAATGGTGAAACGCTTCAAGGTTTCATAAGTCTGCCAAAAAGAATATGGCAGACAAGCTTGTTGTTATATGATATGGTTAATTTGATTATTGAAAATATCGAATATTGCTCGTTTTCCCAGTCCAGCATTGTTAAGCGAGGAGATGAAGCTATTATGTACGAAGAATTATCCGCACCCCTGCCGGATAAAAAGCGGTATCTGGAAAGAATCGGCTTTACCGGCGAACTGAGGCCCAACCTGGACACGCTCAATCGACTTATCCTGGCCCAGCTGCACACTGTTCCCTTTGAAAATCTCGACGTTTATGATGTTGGCCGGGATATTCTCCTGGACACCGAATCCCTTTTTGACAAAATTGTCGTTCAGGGCAGAGGCGGCTATTGCTTTGAACTCAACGGGCTTTTCATGAGCCTTTTGCAGGATATTGGCTTCGATTGTTATCCCGTTATGGTGCGGGTAGTCTGGATGGCGACGGGCTATATGCCTATTTCGCACTGTGCCGGAATTGTCACTATTGAGGGAACACGGTACTTCTGTGATGTGGGTTTCGGCGGCCCGGCCCCCTGCAGCGCGCTGAGGCTGGATGACCCCGGGGAGCAGCAATCGGGAGCGAACCGCTTTGTTTTTGCTCAAGCCCCTGATGGCGACTTTATCATTTACAGGACAGTGGATGGTGGCAGGGAGCAACTCCTCAAATTTAACGATCGCCCCTGCCAGAATGTGGATTTCCTTGCCCCCAACGAATATTTATCCCAGAATAAACAATCCGGCTTTAAACAAATGCGTATGATCAATATCGCCCGGGAAGGCGGCAGTGCCGCGATCAACAACAATGTTCTGAGACTCCATCAGGGCGGGCAGGTGGAAGAAACCCTGCTCGACACGGAAGACAAGCTCAGGGAAGCGCTCCTGAATTATTTCGGTCTGGCGGTCAGCTTTCCTCTCAAACTTTAACCGTATTCATGGCTCAATTTTTCCTCAGTCTCTGAAATCCCAATCATAGTTTTCTCATATTTAACCTTGTTAAATCACCGTTTTAGGGTTGGGTCCTCCACTCTCCTTAAAAATTCGCCTGTTTTTAAAAAAGTCATCTAGATGAGTCCATCCCCGAAACGGCGAATTTTAAAATAGCCGAACCGGGTGACCCGGCTCCGGATGGGTTAACCCTGAAAATATACTCGCACCACCAGCTGTTTTGTGCTGTGCCGTATAAGCCCCAATGACCGATCCATGTTTCGCCGCCCATACGGAAGATCCGGTAGCCGGTATCCGTACCGTCCGCAGTGAACACCTGGTAGCATAGCCTGGGGGAATAGGAGGATACGTCCATGGTCAGAGGCTCGGGGCCATTTTCTCCCCTTGAACTCATGATCTCAATCCTGTCCCCCACATCCGCTGTGATATATTGGGGGCCTTCATAGAGAACATTTCCGACAAAGGCAGCTCTTGTAGCGTCGGTAATGCTCACCTGGAACCGCTCCGGATAAATGCCGAAGGTTGTACCCACGGCACTTTCCAGGAAATATCCCGGCGTGGCTGAACTCCAAAGGGCAAGGGAGACGATTCCCTTCGGTTCATATTCTCCCCTGTTCAGCACTGTATTGCTGGCAACATAGTCGTCGATTTGCCGGCCGGATTGATCATAAAACTGAAACTCGGCCGAGGAATACTGGTCATCCGGGCACCTTAGAACGGTCATACCGGGAATAGTGCCGCCCACATAGCTGGAATCGGCCACACCGTTGATCGTGCGTTGGATGCGGGCCAGATTTTCATTATTGCTGAGGATTACATCATACTTCGAAGGTGTTTTGCTGAAAGAGCAGACAACTATTTTGTCTTGGGAAATGGCTCCGTCTTTACACCGATAATAGCTCTCCAGGCTGTATTGATCACCTTCCTGCCGAAACAGCGCTGCGCCCAGATCGGATCTCGCTTCGCTGCGGTCGGCAAGAAACCCCAGGATATACCACCCCTCCTCCCAGGTTTCGTAAGTACCGAACACTGTAATCTCGTTTTCCGCCAGCCCCAATGCCCGGGCGATAGCCGCTTCGGGGGTTGGGCTGTTTTTGGGATTGGTCAGAAAGCATAAGGCAACTCCAATACAGAAAATCAAAGCCACAACCCTAATCCATGAAGCCGGCTTTTGGTAATTCAAGATATTTTTCACTTTTGTTTCACCCCCACCTCCGAAGACCATCAGGAAAAGCAATCCCGTCTCTTCTTGCGCTGTATCTAACGTGTGCAAACAAATATTAATTCTCTCCCATTTTCAATAGGTGATTTATCGTACCATCCATATTCTTCTTTGATGCGGAAGCCAGCATCCTGCAAAAGCGTTGTCAGCTGTTCATAGTAATAATATTTGAGTGCCAGATTATCGGCGAATCGTTCAACCACCCCGTTGCTCGCCATAACTTCATAGGCAAAGCCAGGATATATTATCTGATTCTCAACATCGATCCGCTGACCCCAATGTTTCTTGACTACTTTGCTGCCTGTTGCATCATCCCAGCGCTCCCATTGGACCGTTTCAGGATAACACCAACTTTCATCAAGTGTCCCAAAAGGGCGAAAAACATTGATAATGACGATACCGCCATCATTCAAATGCTCGCGCATGCAAGCCAAACATCCGTTTATATCTTCAGCCCTGGTCAGCGCCTGAAAAGCCCGAAATGGGGCGATTATCATGTCAAAAGTTTTCCGGAGGGAAAAGTCTGCCATATTTCCCTGCACAAGGGCCAGCTTTTTCTTCGTTCCGGCAGCTACATTGGTGAGCTTCGCTGAAAAGGCAGCAAGCATATTTTCTGAGAGATCAAGAGCGGTAATATCGTGCCCTGCCTCAGCAAGAGGAATAGCGATCCGGCCTGTTCCGCAGCCCAGCTCAAGGATTCCGCCCCCAAAACTACCGGCATACTCAAGATAAAAAGGGATGTCCGCCGTGACAAGCTCCCGCTGATCCAAATCATAAAGGTGCGCCGAATTCCTATAAGCATTGACCTGATCCACCTGCGTTCCTCCTCTTTATGTTATCAATGTCTTCATCTCACCTATTCCGCTTACCTCCACCGTTCCCCGCCAGATCATGCCCTGTGGGGATTTGGAAAATCCCCAGGTCAAAATCGATCGGCAGCCCATGTCCGCGGGGCTGAGCTGTCTGCCGTTGAGCATGCTGGAAAAATCTTTATTATTCCAGCTTCGTAACCCATTTCGACGCTTTGCGGCTTCATTCCTCCTGTCTGAATAGTTTTATCTACCCTGGCTAGGCACACTATTATCATATGAAAGAGCATTTTCTATGTCTAACCACGAATTGGTTCCGCTGAAAAATTGCTGCTGTCCGCATAAGAAAAACCGCCACCCCGATTATTAGGTGATGGCGGTACCATAAGGTTTTTAATTTTTTCCTTTTCCAAAGTAGATAAAAAAGCCGTGCTTATTTCAAAAGCCTTGTTGCTTTTCTTCCTTTCTTTCTAGCTATCAAGAGATCATTTCCCAATCCAGGACCTGAGCTGCTCCTCAATCTCTTTAGTTAATATCATAAAACACTCAACCTAAATGGACCCTAAACAAACCCTAAATGAACCCTAAATGGAAATTACCCCACAGGACTTATGTCCTATGGGGTAATTAACTTAAACCCTTATTTATCAATGATTTTCATCTTTTCATTGTCTAAACATGTAGATTATGCGCAAAAAAATTATTTTCTCTTTTCCAAATCCTTAAGTACTCTCTTGCATACGCCATCAAGTTCAGCGGCCTTGGCATAGGCCCAGACATACCCGCTCCCTTCCATATAACCTCTTTGCTCCAACTGCTCAAGCAAGCGGACCTCTTCCTTGCCCATAATCCGCTCACCCTTGATCAACTCTTCCAGTTGATAGAGGTCACAATGAACCTGGTCTTTGATGATTCGGTAATTCCCCCGTCCGTTTTCCAGAATCCGAGCCAGGCCTGCTTCCGCCAATCTCTTCCGCAGCAAATAGGTGGTGGCATGAAAATTGGTTTGGGCTTTTTCTGAATTGTAATCAGGCCAAACCGCATCACTTATTTTTTCCCAGCTGACCGGCACCCCCTCTTTGTGAACCAAAAAAGCCAATACCTCCTTGGCTTTGGAGTTTTTCCAGGCCAGCGCTTTTCCATCCAGAAAAACTTCAAAACCCCCAAAACATTGAATAAAGGGTTTCCCGGGCCGATCCGTTGAACCTTTGGTTTTCAATAACCGTTTTACTGTTTTTCCCAGCCTGTCTTTGCTTAAAGGCTTCATAAGATAGTCCATCGCCTGCAATTCAAAGGCCTCGACGGCATATTGGTTAAAGGCAGTCACAAAAACGATATCAATAGTTTCATTCAGGTCCAGGATCTGCCCGGAAAGCTGAAGCCCATTAATACCTGGCATCTCAATATCCAGAAAAACGACATCCAAGGGATGCTCTTTAATATAGGCTAATAGCTGTTTCCCTGTATTAAACAGTCCGCACAACTCAAGCTCCTTAACTTCCGACACCATTCTCTCAAATCGTTCCAACGCATGCCTCTCATCATCCACTGCAGCAATCCGTATCATGATTGTGTGTCTCCCCATTTCCAGTTTCACTATGTATTCCCACCGCTCCCACGCAGGCGGGCATCCCACGCCGCTGCTGCCAGTGAAGCAGGTCACCCTCGGAAACAAAACTGAACCTTGGTCCATTCTCCTTCCCGACTGGTTACATGCAATTCTTCCCCGCAGAAGTGCTTCAACCGTCGCTGGATATTGGCCAGCCCCACTCCCCGCCTCTCGGAAGAGGAGTTATCGCTCAGCCACAAATTCTTTAATTGCTCTTCTCTTATTCCCACCCCATTGTCCCACACTTCAACGTGAACCCTATCCCCTGCCAATTGGATGGTCAGACGGATGGTTCCCCCCTCCTCACGCTTCATCACCCCGTGGCGGATGGCATTCTCCACCAAAGGCTGGATGGTGAGAGGCAGGATCCTCTTCAGCAAAGCGCCCGGATCAACCTCATACAACACAGTAAGGCGGTCCTCAAATCTGGCCTTTTCAATTTCCACATAGGCTTCCACCAGCCGGAGTTCATCCTGCAAAAGCAAGAAACTATCCGTCCGGGGCTCAAAGCATCGCCTTAAGTAATAGCTCAAATGGGTTATCAGCTGCTCCGCCCGCAGCCCATCCGTCCCGCATAAGGTGATAATGGCGTTTAGCGCGTTGAACAGGAAGTGGGGCTTAATCTGTGATTGGAGAAAATCCATTTCGGCCTTCAAGGCGGCTGCAACCGACTGTTTCAGCTGCAGGAGGGTTTCGGTCCTGGCCCGTACCTCCAGGGCGTCGAAAGGCTTGATCATAAAATCATTAGCCCCGGCCTTAAAGCCCGCCGCGATATCGCCCGGAGAATGACGCACTGTCAATAAGATAACCGGCAATTCAAACAGGGAAAACTGCCGCCTGATCTCCCGGCACACCTCATAGCCTGACATTCTGGGCATCATCACATCCAGCAGAACCAAATCGATATCCGAACGGCTTTTTAACAGCTCCAAAGCTTCCAGCCCATTGGTCGCCCAAAGCACGTTATACGGTTCATTAGCGAATAAGCGGGCTAAGACCTGTAGGTTGGCCGAATCATCATCCACAGCCAGCAGCGTGAACTTGCCCGTGCCCCCTTGGGGCAGCTCCGTCCTGCCCCAGGGTTCATCCATTGGGTATTTTTCCGGGGGCCGGACGGACGCCGGGGCAGAGCACGAATCTTTTGCCGCCAGCGGCAGAGTAAAGGCTATCCGGGTTCCCCGCTCCGGCTCGGACCAATCGATATAAATTTCCCCGTCCATCATCTGCACCAATTTCCGGCAAATAAAAAGCCCTAAGCCTGTCCCGCCATACTCATTGGGAGAGTGGGCCTGCTCGAAAAGTTGAAAAACCGTATCCCAGTCGGATGGGGCAATTCCCACTCCGGTATCCTCAACCATAATTTTCACATGGTTCTCCAGGACCTGGGCGGAAATGGCAATCGTTCCCGCACTGGTAAACTTCATGGCATTGCCGACCAGGTTATGGATAATCTGCCGCAGCCGGTTCTCATCCGCATAAACAAAAGGCAAATCCTCAGGAACCCTATTGATCAGCCTGATTTTTTTCGCTGTAATCAAGTGCTTAAGTAAATCAAAGACCAGGGAAACGGTCACCCGGACATCGACCTCAGCCGGATGAACCGTCAATTCATTGCGCTTGATTTTATCCAGGTCCAGAATGTCACGGACCAAAGCGGACAGCTTTCGGGAGGTGTCCCTGATCACAGCCAGATTCTGCAGATGATTTTCGCTCAGTTCCCCCTCGGTCTCCAGCATGGCTTGGGATAAATTGATGATGCCGTGGAGAGGAGTTTGAAACTCATGGGAGGTATGGAGCAAAAACTCGTCTTTTTGCTTGTCGGCTTGCTGAAGCTCTGCAGCCATGCTTTCAATGGTCTTATAGGCTTCGGAAAATTGGTACGACATGATGAACGAAGCCAGAAAACAAAAGCTCAAAATCGCATAATATCCTAGTTTATAATCAAGAACCACACTGCTCAGATAGAGCCCATAGTCGATTAAACCCAGAAGATAGCAGCCCAAGGCCAGGATAAAGAGTCCCAGGCTTTTCCGGTTGAATTCGCCGTATCTTCCCTGCCGGAAAGAATAGAGCAACAGCCCCACGATGATGATGTTAGCCGCCATTTGAATAAAGCTGAACAATAAATTGAAGGGGGAATACCATTGGAAGGGCGTGACAAGGACAACACCGCTATACAAACCCATCCCATAGATAATACCCTTGGTCAGCCAGCGGGGGATCAGTCCTTTGCACATGGTTTTGATGAACATGGCCATGGGAATCAGGGAAGAGTACAAAGAGATGGCCTGGATCTTATAATAGATTTCCGTGGGCAGGTTAAAGTACTCAATCAGGAGCCTGTCCCCGGTGGAGGCATAGGACCAGGCAATCACGACGCAGCTTAAGCCAAAATAGAGGGGACCTTTTTCCTCTCTGCGGATAATAAAGACACTCAGCTGATAGCACCCCAGCATGAGCAGGGACACAATCAGGCTCACATTAAGCAGCGTCGTATTGGTATTTAAGGTATGAATGCCTTGGGCACTGCCGAAATATAGACGATAGGGAATCCCTCCCTGATTATTTTCATAGTTGGCCACATGAATCAAAATTTCCGCCGTATCCCCCTGCACGGGAAAAAATACATTATACGGCTTATTCTCGTATTGATACTCATCCTGGGTTAAAGCGGGCTTACCGCTCCCCCCCGCCTGATTTCCATTCACATAGATCGCGCTGGCCATCCGGATGTTGGAAATCCTCAGCCCATAAACCGTATCCGAAGGCTTCAGTTTGATCGTCAGGCGATAGGTAGCGGCTCCCCTGGCATGGTCAATCCTGGTTGCCATATCATTTCGCCAAAAACCCGGAACTTGAATAACATTTGCCGCGGAATCAGGTTCTCCACCCGGTTCCAGCAGCTGATGCCAATAAAATTCCCATTGTCCGTCCAAGGGAACAACCTGATCGGAAGCAGCATCCCAATCCCGCAAATCCAGAACCCCTTGCTGAGATAGTTCTGATTTGAGGACTTTATTATCCGTGGTCTCCAACAGGCCAAAAAGCAGAAGAAAACACCCGAAACTCACTGCAACAAGCGCCATCAGCATTTTTCTCATCCAATGATCGACTCCATATCCATCATATCAGTTTTTTGGAAATGAATATGATCCAAATATTCTTCATTATGCCATAAAAGCTCTCCATCGGATAGCCATTAAATAACAAAACACTGCTATGACGGCAGCTCTATTCAACTTGTCTTCAGTACATGAAAAAGTCCGGCCACAGATTGCCCTGAGACCGGAAGCTTTTTGGGTGATCAGATGAGGCCGTCTTGAGCACGAATTTCCTGGCGCAGCTGCTCGAATTGGGACTCATCGACAATCGCCGCCAGTAAGATATCCCGGCCAGAGGCGGCTGTTCCGCCCCCATCACTCATTCCGCTGGCTGAAGTATCGGCTGCCATTAAAGGACCTGCACCCCCGCCGCCACTGCCCAGGGTTAAATCCGCTAAGCTGCCCATCTGACCGGTGAGTGGATTCATGAGATGATCGGCGGTCGCTTCAGAGAACTTATGAATTCGATCAATCTGTACATCCGTTATTCCTAAGTCTTTGATGCGGTTGGCGATAACTTCAGCTTGTTCCACCGTGTTGAAATACGCAAGGATATTTCTTTCCGCCATATTTCGAACCCCTTTCCTTAGATGATATTTGTTGTTTTGGCCTTTGAAGAAGGTGATTCGAATTTAGAATCGGTTATTTTCAGCTATTCTATTCTTCTTACCTCACTAACCATCTCTGCTTATCGCTGACTATCGCCAAAGTATCCCCGCTTAAAGACAACCTCGCCATCGATCAGCACCCAGGTGGTTTGCGCCTGAACATCCAAGGGATGCCGGTCAAAGACCGCAATATCTGCGTCTTTACCCGCCTCCAGGGAACCTACCCGCTCCGAAATCCCCAGGATTTCAGCAGGATTCAGGGTTATGGCCTTAAGGGCCGTCTCTTCAGCCAGTCCCGCTTTGACCGCCAAGGCCGCGCACACCGGCAGATAATGTACGGGAACAACCGGATGGTCGGTCATCAAGGCTATTTTCAGCCCGGCTTTATGCAGGATCGCCGGGGTAGCAAAGGTCAGTTCTTTTAACTCCACTTTTCCCCTGGGGCCGATGAAGGGCCCTGCGATGACGGAAAAGCCTTCTTCCGCCAGCTCATCAGCGATTAAATGCCCTTCAGTGCAGTGCTCCAGGGTCATCTTAAGGCCAAACTCTTTGGCAATGCGAATTGCCGTGAAAATATCATCGGCTCTGTGCACATGAGCTTTGACATTCAGCTCACCTTTCACCACCGGGATCAAGCTTTCCAGCTTCAGGTCAAACCCTGAACCTTTCTCTTTATTCTCCAGATAATTTTTGGTTTTAAACAGATACTCTCTCCAGATCGCTGCGGTGGCCATTCTTGTCGAAGGGCTTTGTTGCTTGGCACTGTATCTTTTCTTCGGATTTTCACCGAAAGCAACCTTCATCGCCGCCGTTTCCTGGAGAATCATCTTATCGATTCTTGTCCCTTTGGTTTTAATCGTGGCAAATTGCCCACCTATCACATTGGCACTGCCGGGACCGGTGCAGATGCAGGTCACGCCATGTTCATAGGCTTCCGTCAAAGCTCTGTCCCTCGGATTAATAGCATCGATGGCCCTAAGGTGGGGTGTCGCCGGGTCAGTACCTTCATTGCCGTCCGCTCCCTCAAAATCCAGCCCGTCCTCCCACATACCTGCATGGCAGTGAGCGTCAATCATACCAGGCATGATAAAACCGCCTTCAGCATCAAGGGTCGGACAATGTTCGGGAATGCTCAAATCCTTGCCCACGGCAATGATTCTGCCCTTATCCACGAGCAGTTGGCCATTCTCAATCGGTTCACCTGTCATCGTAAGCAGCGTTCCATTTTTAATTAATAACATACTAATCTCCTCCTGTTTTTACAGCTATAGAAAAAACCGCCCAAAGAAAAAAGCACCCCCCTCCTGTAAAGGCAGGGCACTTTTTCTGTCCGCAATTAATTCTATATCCCTAAGATCTAAAAAAGATATCCAAGGTCGCCGCCTTTGGATATCTCTTTTTACATTATAGCACATTTAAGCAACAAAGTAACCTGTTTATGACTCTTACTTGCCGGTCTGGTTTTCAAGTTTTATAATCGCTTTTAGATACGGAGCCATATGTGCCTGAAAGGCGGCTAACACCTGATCAAGCACCCCTGTACGGCAGGCCTCGATGATCCTTTTATGTTCATCATGTTTTTCCATAACTGAGCCTAATGTTGATATATCCCTGTTCATCGCCGCCAGCAATTGGAAGTATTGGTTTTCTAAAATCTCCACCCTGCGCAGGCTTTCTGATCGTTTCCAGAAAAATTCATGAAAAGCCAAGTCACAGGTATTAAAAATATAGTTTTTCTCCCTGACATCCATGGCCGTTTCCTTGTCTGCCCTGATCATCTCCTGATTCAGCTTCTCCAGATAATCTAATTCCTGTTCCTGTAAAAGGGATTTTTTAAAAATAAGGGTCAGCACCTGCATCTCCAGCGGAATTCTTATGGACAGGATTTCTTCAATGTCTTTATAACCTAAATTAAGCACCTGACTGCCCTTCTTGGGCAAAAATATCAGGATTCCCCGCATATTCAACTCTCTTAAGGCCTCGCGTATAGGGGCTCTGCTTATCCCCAGCTCTTCTGATATATCCGTTTCAACCAGCCGATCCCCGCTCTTCAATTCCCCGGTGAGAATCTTATTCTTCACATAGGAGACCACGGTCTCACTTAGATTTGCTTTTGAATAGGTGATCATATGATTTAATCGATCATAAGCATTATTCAGCATGCGCCCACCTCTTGGTATTATACCCCCTGATCATTTCCTCAATTTTTTCAGGAGCTGCTTCTGCTTTTACCACTGCTTCGACTTTTTCACCATTTCTATAGATGGCCATAACTCCCAGAAAATCAACCAAAACAGTCTCTTTGAATTCTGATACTAATGCTTCAAACCCAGCCTTAGCTCTCTCCATATGGATCCTCATCCCTATCTTCTCGCAAATTTCCTTTTTAAATTGTAGATTGTCTACAATTTTTTAATTTAATTATAGCACTAATAATCTCACTGGCAAGAAAATAGTTACCATATTTTTCTTCGATTTTCTACAAATATCGACTCTAAAATTACCCTTGTCTACCGTTGTATCCACACCATTAAAGCCATGAGCGTATTCCAGGTGCCATGGGCGATAATCGAAGGCCAGAGGCTGCCGGTCTTTTCGTAGAGCCAGGTTAAAACGACTCCCCCCACCAGTAAGGGAATAAAGCGCAGAACATCAAAATGCAGCAAAGCGAAAAGCCCCGCCGTAAAAAGAATCCCTTTACCCCTGCCATAGCCTTGGCGAAAGGGTGGATAAAAAATTCCCCGAAAAAAAACCTCTTCCTTGATCGGAGCAATCATGCCGCCCAGGATAATAAGCAGCATCAGCTGCCAATCGTATTGAGCACCCATAAGCACGAGGGTGAAGCTTTGGGGCGCAGGTGTTCCTAATTTGTTGGCCAGGAAATTCCCGATCAGCCCTACGACCACCAGGAGAAAAACTCCCATCATCAGCCCCAGTAGAATATAGCGAACATGAGGTCTGACCAGGCCTAACTCTCTGAGAGGACGGCGGATGAGCTTAAAAAAACATAAAATGATGATAAGGTAAAGCAGAGCCTCACCCATTCCCACGGTCAAAAAGCGAAAGAACCCCTCTAATTGATCTAAATCCTTAGGAGTTCTAAGCCAACCGAGAAAGAATTCAATTCCATAGATAATGAGCAGCAGAAAAAGCCCTTGCCAAACATTCCATACCGGATGACGGGGAGGGATTCTGCTATCCTCTTTATTTACCGTTTCTTTTTTATTTTTATCTTGAATTTTATCTTTATTTTTATCCTTATCTTTATACTTATCTTTCTTATTACCTTTGGGCACTTTTCGGTATGATTTATTGTCCATGGATAATTTCTTCCCAACTTTCTCTATGTAAAGCCATTATGTCAGGCAAATCTCATTCTATATTGTAAACGAAAGGGCTAAACGTGTCTACATGGCATGGCTGTTGGGGTTATGGCGTGCATACACAATTTCTTCCGGTTTTCTTGGCTTTATATAGAGCCATATCAGCTTTATGCAGCAGTTCCTCCAAGGAGTTATCCACGGAAGGCAACGCCGTGGCTACACCGATGCTGGCCGTGACCACTCTATCCACATCGGAAATTTCGGATGGGATATTCAGCTTGACGACAGCCCTGCGCAAACGTTCACCCACCAGCATAGCGCCAATCCGATCCGTATCCGTAAGAACGCAGGCAAACTCTTCCCCGCCCCATCTGGCTACCAAATCTGAAGAGCGCTTTACATTTGACTTTAAGGTTTGGGCAATTTTATAGAGGCATTTATCCCCCTCCAAGTGACCGTAAAAATCATTGTACTTTTTAAAACAATCCACATCGATCATCAATACGGATAAGCTATTCCCGTTACGCCTGGCCCGATTCCACTCTATAGTCACCGTTTCATTGAATTTCCGGCGATTGGCGATTTGCGTCAATTCATCAATATAGCTATTTTCTTTTTGCCGATCCCTGTATTTCTTTTGCTCCACATGGTTTCGGAGCCGGCCTTTGATGATGGGCAAGCTGAAAGGCTTCGTGATATAATCCACTACCCCCAATTGCAGAGCATACTCCTCATTCTTTTCGTTTTTGAGGGCGCTAAGGAAAATTACCGGAATATCCCGCGTCTCCGGCATTTCCCGCAGACGAATGCATACCTCATAGCCATCCATCACCGGCATAATAATATCCAGCAGGATAATATCGGGCTGGCTTTTTCCCGTGGCCAGCTCTAAGGCCTCAATCCCGTTGTCGGCGGTCATCACGATGTAATCTTCTTTAAGAGCACTTTCTAAAAGCTTTAAATTAAAAAGCTGATCATCCACGATTAACACTCTGGGTTTGGAGGGTTCTTCATCTTTTAGCTCACAGGATATATCGCTGGCGAAATCAGGCTTTTCGCACCAAGCCGCCCCGCTGATCCCTGTATGAATCTCATCAGGCTCCAGGAATGGGGTTGAAGAAGCTCTTTCTTCTTTTGACAAATCCTTAATGATGGCAAAAAGACAAGGCTCATTATGCCACTTCCCCTGCCAGATACGCGCTTTTGCAGGGATGGAGGTTCCCTCCTTTTTTTCCAGGGACAAAGGGAGACTTTCTTTTTTGCCCGCAAACAGCTCAGCTAAGATCTTTTCACCTTCAGCCATCTTACCGGCGCTGGTAATGGTCAGGATATGCATGTTCATTAATCCTTCATGAGGATAGCCCAGCTTCTTAGGCACGGCAGTATTTGCATATAATAATCTTCCTTCCCGATTAATAATGAGGATCATATCCTCAATCGTTTCCAGAAAATTTTTCATATCAACGTCTTCCACACTACGCATCTCCTATCGAGCCCTCATGAACCAATAAAAACCTATCAAATCCCAGTAACTTGATAATTCGCTATATTTCAGGAATCACCTCTCGATTTCCAAGAACAACATTAATTTTCCCCGGTGAAGTTGGGCTGGCTGGCATTGAGGAAGCAAAAAGGAATGCCGCCGGCATTCCTAAACTGTCTTTATCCCCTTCATTATCCAATCGCCAGGTTATCCAGAAACTCATCATAGCTCAACCGAACATCCAGCATCTCTTCAGGAGTGATCTGAATAATGCGGTTGGCAATGGTCTGGATGAATTGATGGTCATGGGAGGTAAAGATAATATTGCTTTTATAATCCGTCAGCCCATTGTTCAGGGCTGTGATGGATTCCAGATCCAAGTGATTGGTGGGCTGGTCCAAAAGAAGCACATTGGCCTGACTCAGCATCATTTTAGCCAGCATGCACCTGACCCGCTCGCCGCCGGAAAGGACTTTAAGGGATTTCAGGGCTTCTTCCCCGGAAAAGAGCATCTTGCCCAGAAAACCACGGACATAGGTGTCGGTTTTATCCGCGGAAAACTGCCGCAGCCAATCCACCAGGCTCAAGTCCACATCCTGAAAATACTCTGTGTTATCCTTGGGGAAATAGGCCTTGGTAATGGTGACGCCCCATTTATAGCTGCCGCTGTCCGGCTCCATTTCTCCGGCCAATATCTGGAGCAGAGCGGTATAGGCCCCTTCATTGGTGCCTACCAAGGCAACTTTATCCCCTTTGCTCAGAATAAAGCTGACATTATCCAAGACCTTAACTCCATCGATGGTTTTGGTCAAACCTTCTACCGTCAGGATATCATTGCCCACTTCCCGCTCCGGTTTAAAGCCTACATAGGGATATTTGCGGTTGGAAGGTTCAATATCTTCGATATTCAGCTTATCCAGCATCTTTTTCCGGGAAGTGGCCTGTTTGGATTTGGAGGCATTGGCGCTGAAGCGGGCGATAAACTCCTTAAGCTGTTTGGCCTTTTCTTCTTTCTTTTTGTTAAGATCCCGGGTCATTTGCAGGGCTAACTGACTGGATTCATACCAGAAATCATAATTGCCCACATAAAGCTTGATCTTGCCAAAGTCCACATCCGCCATATGGGTACAAATCTTATTGAGAAAATGCCTGTCATGGGAAACGACGATGACCGTTCCCTCAAATCCAATCAAAAACTCCTCCAGCCAGCGGATGGATTGGATATCCAAATGGTTGGTGGGCTCGTCCAAAATGAGGATGCCGGGATTGCCGAAAAGAGCCTGAGCCAGAAGCACCTTAATCTTTTCCACACCGGTCAGTTCAGACATAGCCTTCTCATGCAATTCTGTGCCGATGCCTAAACCTTGTAAAAGAGTCGAGGCTTCGGACTCCGCTTCCCAGCCGTTCATCTCTCCGAATTCATGCTCCAGCTCCGCAGCCTTGATTCCGTCCTCATCGGTAAAATCAGCTTTCCCGTAGAGGACTTCCTTCTCCTTCATGATGGCATAAAGCCGCTGGTTGCCCATAATGACCGTATCTAAAACCGTATACTGATCATACTGGTAATGATCCTGCTTGAGCATCGATAGCCGGACTCCCGGCGCGATGGTCACATCCCCGGAGTTCGGCTCAACTTCTCCCGAAAGAATTTTGAGAAAAGTGCTTTTTCCGGCACCGTTAGCGCCAATCACGCCATAACAATTACCTGGAGTGAATTTCAAAGAGACATCTTCAAAGAGCTTCCGCCCGCCATATCTTAAGCTCACGTTATTAACACTAATCAATTTATGCCCGCCTTTATGATCTTTATTTTTGTATTTGCATACATCATAAGAGTATAGCACAAATACGATCATAATGCATTAATCTTAAGCCCTCTTCTCCCCACCTCATTGGCATACAGATCGATGGTTGTCCGGGGTTTCACTGCTTTCAGGTCACCTTGATAGATGATCCGGCCTTCGGCATGGAGCAGGTTTTGCGGCCTTACCAGGTTTCTGGGTATCTGTAAATCCATAACACCGCTTTCTTTTAAGACATAGTACACAAATTCCGAACACATAAAGCGATCCTCACTGGACAAGGGCTTATCCCATATACTATCCCAAAGGCCCCGGTAATTATATTTATAACGATCACTATGCGCAATAAAGTGATCCAACACTTCTTTCACTTTGTCATACTGCTGCTTGGTTACCTCGACTTCAACAATAGCGCCGGGTAAATTCTCACAGAAGCCATAAACCCCTTCATGGATATCTTCCCTTCTGAACCGCCCGATAAAAGGGTTATAAGGATTCCTTCTGCCAAAACTGTACATATGATTCAGATCGCTGTCCAGGGACAGCGCCGCATGGGTATAGTCGTCTTTCTTCAACAGATGAATAAGCCTGGACAGAACGGTAGTGGTGCGGGTCAATACGATATATAAATAATATGTTTGCATAATGAGTTCTTCCTCCATGAATTTAAATTAAATGACATGCTTAATTATGACACAGAGAATTAAAGAACTCCTAAAGAAAATCTTAAAAAATGATTAATTTTATTCATTGGCTCTTTCATCTTTTTTTAATGTAGTGATATGAAAAGTAAAATAATAGTATTTAAAGATAAACATGCCGGCGATCAGAACTCTGGCCAAAATACTGTTAGTGAAAACAAAAGCGAGGAGAAGCATGGCTGACGCGAAGGCCAGTATGCTTGCTTTCGTTTTAAAGGTCATGGCGCGGGTGCTGACAAAACTCTCCAGATGGTTTTTATACAACTCTGTTCCTAAAAACCAAGTGTTGAATTTTTCTGAACCCCTGGCAAAGAAAAAGGCTGCGGCCAGGAGAAAGGGTGTGGTTGGCAGCAGAGGCAAAAGGACACCGACAGCACCCAGTCCGAAACACAGCAATCCCAAGCCTATACACATATATTTTTTGATCACCTTCATCACTCCCGCTCTTTAAAACTAAGCACACAGGAGACATCCCTTAACTGGTATGAGGAATGATGCCGGCATCATTCCTCATAAAAAATTAATTGATCTTTCTTTTTCTTCTTCAGCTAAGCACTTGACGGAAATTTTTGAGCAGCCGCAAGTTAGCAACAGCTAACTTGTAAGATCACAATATACTATGGGTGACCATTTGTCAATGTTTTTTTCACATCCTAGTTCACCTTATCATACTGAGGCGCATAGAGAATCTTTCCCTCATTGTCCATAATAATAACCTCACCCATCCACATCCATTCATCGCCGCGAACAGGTTCAGCATGTTCATCCAAAGTGAATTTATCTAAAATCACCTTATGAATCAAGCCAAAGCTATCTGTTGCCAGGGCTGAAAGGGTTAAGGTTTGGCCTGCGGAAAGGGTAATTTTTTCGTCAATCTCAGTCCCTAGACCACCAGAATTCAAAGCCTTTTCGGAAACAATACTGCCATCCACATCCACAACAAAGCGTGCTTTCTCTATGGTATTATTTTGTACCGGCGTTACCACCATGCTCAAGTTCCCTTTGCTGCGATACTCACCGGATGATTCAGCAGGTGTCTTTCTATAGATCGTTCCGCTTTCACGCTCAAATCTTGCCTGGACAGCCGGCAGCACCCTGGCGCGCAGGTCCTCCCATACCTCCAATTTTTCGGTTCTCTCCGTGCCGTCATCTGCTATGACCACCTTAGCATCAATGGTATCAAAAATATTTACCGGGAGGGTGCCGGAAAAGCTGGTTCCGCTTCTGGCCATTTCCGTACTTTGACCTGATACATATAAAGTGGCAAGAGTCTCCGCCTTCGTTTCCTTAGGTGAGATGTTAAAGGTTACGGGGACAGTGAGACTGTCTCGGTCAAAAGTGCCCAATGCATAATCATAGCTATCGATAATGCTTGCCTGGCGTTTCAGCATCGAATCGATATTGGCGTAAATACTGTTGATCTGGCTTGACTGGGCAGATGTCATATCCATAAGTTGATTCCGTGTATTTTGGAGTTCATCCTGCAGACCTCCGATCCGGACCAGGGTCACCACCTGTAAAAGGATGAGTATGGAAATTATAATCGGGACTATGTTTTTTTTCATTACTTACCTCCATTGTTACGTTTGTAAACTCTGCCCCTCTTTAATTCGACTCACCTTAGCGTCTCTCCTTCTCATTCAATACTACTCAGAAAAAGGGCCGAAAGCTGATTCGCGTTTTTCATCCTCTACCAGTGCCGCCTAAAAGAATAGCAAAAGGCCTGCCGCCCCACGTTTGCAAACGTTTGGTGACAGGCCCTTCTGCTCCAGCTAAGATAATCGGTTTTTGAAATCCTCATAGCCAAAACGGCGAATCAGCTTAAAGCCTTCTTTTTCATTGTAGAGCATAATATTGGGCAGGTTTACCCCGTTGAACATATTATTCTTGACCATGGTGTAATGAGCCATATCGCAGAAGATAAGCTTGTCCCCCGGCTTTAAGGGTTCGGCAAAGGAATAGTCGCCGATCACATCCCCGGCCAGACAGGTATTGCCGCCCAACCGATAGGTGTAGGGATGTTCCCCCGGCTCCCCTCCATTGATAATCGCCGGACGATAGGGCATCTCCAGGACATCGGGCATATGGCAGGCCGCCGAAGCGTCAAGTAAGGCGATCTTCATTCCATTATCCACGATATCCAGCACCTTGGTGACTAGGAACCCTGTATTTAAGGCGATGGCCTCTCCGGGCTCCAGATAGATCTCCACTCCGTATTTTTCCTGCAAATGAAGAATACAGCGGACCAGGGTCTCAATATCATAATCAGGGCGGGTAATATGATGGCCGCCGCCCAGATTCAGCCATTTCATCTTCCGGAGATGTTCACCGAATTTCTCTTCCACCACTTTAAGGGTGCGTTCCAGGGTATCCGAATTCTGTTCGCATAGGGTATGGAAATGCAGCCCAGCGATTCCCTCAAGTTCTTCAGGCCTGAAATTGGCCAGGGTCACTCCCAGCCGGGAATTCTGATAGCAGGGGTTATAGATATCCGTGGCAATCTCCGAATACTCAGGATTAACCCGAATTCCACATTCAATGTGGCCAGGATGGTTTTTCACCTTATCTTTGAATTTGCGCCACTGATCAAAGGAGTTAAACACCATATGATCACAATACCCCAGCAGCTCGTCAAACTCCTCTTCGATATAGGCCGGTGAGTAGACATGAACTTCCTTGCCCATCTCTGCAACGCCAAGTCGCGCCTCAAACAAGGAGCTGGCGGCGATACCCTTCAGGTATTGGCCCACCAAAGGAAACACAGCATGCATGGAAAATCCTTTCAAGGCCAGCAGGATCTTGCACCCTGTCCGCTCTTGAACGGATTGCAAAATCTCCAGATTTCTCCTGAGCAGGTTTTCATCCACCACATAACTGGGTGTGGGCAGTTCTTTTATATTCATGACTTTATTCCTCATCCAATAATGTGGGGGCAAAATCTTCCCGCCAAGGCAATCCGTACTTATTCAGGTCTGCCATAAAGGGATCGGGATCAAACTCTTCAACATTATAAACGCCGGGCTTCTGCCATTTTCCTTCCATAATCAACTTAGCGCCGATCATGGCCGGTACCCCGGTGGTATAGGAGATAGCCTGAGAGCCCACTTCAGCATAGCATTCCTGGTGATCGCAGATATTGTAGACATAATAGGTGCGGGGCTGACCATCCTTGACTCCTTGGATAATGCAGCCGATATTGGTTTTGCCCTTGGTTCGCGGTCCCAGGGAGGCCGGATCAGGCAGGACAGCCTTGAGGAAATGGAGGGGAATGATTTGCTGACCCTCAAACTCAATAGGTTCGATGGAAGTCATGCCCACATTTTCCAGAACCTTTAAATGGTTGAGATAATTATCGGAGAAGGTCATCCAGAAACGGATCTGTTTGATTCCCTTAATATTCTGTGCTAAAGATTCCAGCTCTTCATGATAGAGCAGGTAGATATTCTTGGGCCCAATCTCCTCAAGATCATAGACCTTCTTCACGGACAGGGGATCGGTTTCAATCCACTCTCCCTCTTTATAATAACGACCCTTGGCAGTGATTTCCCGAATATTGATCTCCGGGTTGAAATTAGTGGCGAAAGGATAACCATGATCCCCGCCATTGGCATCGACAATATCGATGGTATGAATCTCATCAAAATAGTGCTTTTGGGCATAGGCGCAGAAAACACCGGTTACCCCGGGATCAAAACCGCTTCCCAATAAAGCCGTTAATCCGGCTTGGGCAAATTTTTCCCGGTAGGCCCATTGCCATTTGTATTCAAATTTCGGCACATTGGGGGGTTCATAGTTGGCAGTGTCCACATAATGAACGCCGGTGGCCAGACAGGCCTCCATAATGGTCAGGTCCTGATAAGGAAGGGCCACGTTGATCACCAGCTCCGGTTGAAACTCCTTAATGAGTTGGATGACTTCTTCTGTCTGATCGGCATCAACCTGAGCGACCCTGACTTTAGTCCGGCTGCCGGTTAATTTATCTCGAATATCCTCGCATTTTTTCAGCGTCCGGCTCGCAATGCAAATTTCCTCAAACACCTCAGGAACTTGACAGCATTTGTGGGCGACCACATTGGCCACACCGCCGGCCCCAATAATCAAGGCTTTTCCCATGTTAAGACCTCCCATTTCAAATAAATTCACAAAGATGATTATAATGAATGTCGAAGAGTTTATCAACAAGAATTATCCATTGCTGTCCATCAGATATTTCCCTTCATAGTCCAAATGCTCTTTAAACAATCTTTTGCGGAAAACGAACATCAGAATGCCCACAGTAATCAGGATTAAGGATAAAGCTTGGGATACCCGCAACCCGGGAATCAGGTAAAGACTGTCCGTGCGCAGCCCTTCAATCCAAAACCGTCCCAGCCCATACCCGATGAAATAGGTGGCCAACAGCTGCCCGGTAAATTTCGTTCTCTTGCGAAAATAGATGAGCACAGCAAAAACAGCCAGATTCCACATGCTTTCATAGAAAAAAGTGGCTTGGTGCCATTCCCCTAACCGGTCGATCAACACAGCATAGGGAAAAAACTGCAGGTTAGGATTGGTGACCAGGTTGCCGAAAGCCTCCTGGTTCATAAAATTCCCCCAACGGCCAATGGCTTGTCCTAAAATTAAACTGGGCACCACCATATCGATCAGCCTAAACAAAGGAAAGCCATTTCTTTTGGCAAAGATCAACGCCCCGATAAAGCCGCCGATCACACCGCCGTAAATAGCCAAGCCGCCTTCGCGGATGGCAAAGATGCGCATGGGATCATCGGCGTAGTTGGCCCATTCAAAGATGACATAATAAGCCCTGGCCCCGATGATTGCCAAGGGCAGAACGATGATTAAAAAATCGAAGATCATATCCCCTTTTAATCCCTGCCGCTCTGCTTCCCGACTGGCTAACCATACTCCCAGGATAATGCCGAAGGCAATAATTGCCCCATACCAGGCAATGTTCAAACCTTCAATACCAAAGAGATTTTGAACTAAAAAACGATCGGTCATGTGGTGCTCACCTTTCTATGCTTCTTTAAGTCCTTCTCAAAGTGTACCACAACACTATTTGTCATACAAACAGTTGTTCACAGGTTTTGTCCGGCGATGAAATCCCCCACTACTCTGGCAAACTCCTCGGGGCGCTCTTTCTGGGGCCAGTGCCGGCAGCCTTCCATAATATGCAGTTGGCAATTGGGGATCAGCTTGCTGGCCGCCAAAGCGTCTTTGAGGGGCACCGCCTTATCCTTGCTGCCATGGATCAGAAGGGTTGGCATGGCTATTTCCCCGAGGCGGCTATACAAATCCGTGTGCAAACCGGTCCTGGTGATTTCGCTTCTTTGAAAGGAGATAAAGGGTTTCCCGGCCTCAGGCTCCAGCATCCCATCCCGGACCTCTTCCACCAAAGCCTCGGTGACCTTTGACTTATCTCCGAATAAGTTGTAGGCCAGGGACCAACGAACAATAGCGGGGTACTTGCCGGTCCATTGGTATAAATTGTCGTTTAATTTCGAGCGGGTGTACCAATGAGTCAAACGGTGATAGGGAAGCTTGGGAAACAGCCCCCAGGCGTCGACAGGCACCAATAATCGGATCAGCCCGGGATAATTAAGGGCCATATTCAAACTAATGCCACCGCCCAGGGAAAGCCCCACCAGCACCACCGGCGGGCATTGGAATGCTTCGATAATCCCTTTCACTGTTTCAGTGTAGAACTCAAGGGTGTATTCACCGTCAATGGAGTCGCTGCCGCCATAACCGGGCAAATCGGGAGCAATCACCCTATAGTTTTCTCCCAAGAGCCGTATAACCTCAGCCCAGGACATCATGGCTGAATCCACTCCGGCGCCATGTAACAGGACAATCGTTGCCACGCCATTTCCGGCATCAAAGCATTGTATGTTTATGCCCTGCACCGTAATCATCTTCTTATTAATATCAACAGCCATTATGCTCAACCCCCTCCATTCTATTCTTTCTTAATCATTCCCCTTTTATTATTAAAGAAAGCCCGGCTGTAGCTGAGCCGCTGGGGAAAGCGGCTGCCTAGCTGCCCTTATGCTTAGAAAGTATAGTGTGCAAGTTTTTTACTTTTTACATAGTGAGAAATCCCCTGCCGGTTTAATCTCCGCAGGGGATTTTACTGCTTATTCTATATCTGCATTAACACATTACTCATAACGCAAAGCTTCAACAGGACTCATCTTAGCGGCTTTGCGGGCCGGGTAAAGGCCGAAGAAAAGCCCGATGGTCGTGGAAAAGCCAAAAGCAATCACAATCGTGAGGGGGGAGATGGCCGGCGGAATCTTCGCCAAGCCCGCGGCCAGGACACCGCCGCCGATGCCAAGCAAAGCACCGATGGCCCCGCCTATGGAACAGATGACCACTGCCTCAATGAGAAATTGGATCATAATATCCTTATATCTGGCTCCTAAAGCCTTGCGGATGCCGATCTCCCTTGTCCGCTCAGTCACTGAGACCAGCATGATATTCATGACCCCGATCCCCCCTACCAAGAGGGAGATCGCAGCGACAGAGCCGATTACCAGCTGCAAGATGGTCATAATGGTGTCAATCTGTTCCACATCCTGCTGCAGGCTATAGGCATAATACCGATCCTCCGCATGATGACGGCTGTTCAGGATCTTTTTGGCCTGGTTCATAGCGCTGTCGGTTTTATCCTTGCTCACGGCACTGCCTTCCACATAAGGAACATAATCGATATTAACCATGGTCCGCAAAGCGGAGTAGGGAATATACAGGGATGAACGCTGATTCGGCCCGCCCATCAGGAAACTGTCATCCCGCTGGGTTATGCCAATGACCGTATAGGAGGCGCCAAAGATCGTGATTTGCTTTTTCAGAGCTTCTCCCCGGCCGAACAGGTCTTCTGCCAGCTTGCTGTCGATGACCGCTACCCTCCGGCCTCCCTTTTCATCTTCTTCGGACAGGAACCGGCCTTTTTCCAGCTGAATATTTCTGATCTGCTTGTACTCAGGCCAAACCCCATAAGCATAGACCTGTTTGCTCTTTCTTTCATATTGGGCAGAAAAAGACCATGAATCAGCCGGGGAAATGTATTGAATATCGGTGGCTACATTGCGGATGACCTCTAAATCCTGAACGGTCATCATATCAGCTTCGGTAAGAGAAGATTGTTCATCACTGCGGGGATAGACACAAAACAAATTGGTGCCCATCTTCTCCAGAGAAGACATAATCGCCGCCTGGCCCACCTGCCCGATGGCCACTACGGTAATGACGGCCGCTACCCCGATAATAATGCCGAGCATGGTCAGGGCCGAGCGCATTTTGTTGGCTCTGATCCCTTCGAAAGCAACCTGAATGCATTCTTTTAAATTCATACCGGCTCCTCCTCAGCAGGGAGTCCGGCCAGAATGTCTCTGGCCTGAACCGGCTCTTGCACCCCTTCATCTTCCCTGAGCAGACCATCCCGGAATTTAAGGATTCTCTGGGTATGCCGGGCGATTTCCGGTTCATGGGTGACCAGGACGATGGTAGCCCCTTGCTGATGAAGCTCCTGAAAGATCGCCATCACTTCTTCTCCCGAGCGGGTGTCGAGATTGCCGGTGGGTTCATCGGCCATGATGATGGCCGGATTATTGACCAAAGCCCGGGCAATGGCTACCCGCTGTCTCTGCCCCCCCGATATTTCTGTGGGGCGATGAGCCGCCCACTTCAGCAGCCCCACTTTTTCCAGGGCATTGTAAGCTTTCTCTTTTCTTTCCTTTTCCGCAATTCCGGCATAGATCATCGGCAGCTCAACATTGCGCAAGCAGGATATTCTCGGCAAGAGATTAAAGGTCTGGAAGACAAAGCCGATTTTAAGGTTGCGGACCTTGGCCAGATCTTGCTCCTCCATATGGGAAACATCCAGTCCATCCAGGATATACTGCCCGGCGGTGGGCGTGTCCAGGCACCCTAAAATATTCATCAATGTGGATTTCCCTGAACCTGAAGGGCCCATAATCGCCACAAAACTGCCGGCCGCGATATGGAAGGTAACCCCTTTCAAGGCCGTAACGGCAATTTTCTCCGTATGGTAGACCTTAACTAAGTCAGTTGCTTTGAGCATTAACGATCACCTGCACTCCGTCCTTGATTTGTCCATCGGGGTTCAGAATGACCTTTTCTCCCACTTGAAGACCCGCGACAATTTCCATGAACAGCTCATTGCTTAAGCCTGTCTGCACTTCTTTTTCGCTCACTATCCCATCCTGCCCCACGACATAGACCAGTTTCTGACCTTCACCCTCAATAACTGCTTCCAAGGGAACTAACAATGCTTGCTCTTTTTGCTGGAGGATGACTTTAAGATTAACATTAAAACCGGGTTTTAAGGGAGATTCTCCTTCTGTAGCCGGCACACTAATCCTGATTTTCACTTGGGTTTGCTCACCTTGAGAGGTTGCCACCACCTCGGCTGTAGGAGCAATGGTTTCAATACTGCCAAGCAGGGGTTCCTTAAGCAGGGCGCTGTTGGTTATTTCCACCTGATCTCCTACCTTAAGCAGGGCGGCGTCCACTTCATTGATCCCTGTTTCAATCAAAAGCTGAGCCGGATTACCGATTTGCGCCAGGAGGGTTCCATTCTCCACTTCCTGACCGGCCTTGACCGCCAAATTCAGGACGGTCCCATCATAAGGGCTATGTATCGTGGCTTTCTGCAATTTTTCCTGGGCTTTCTGGTAGAGCACTTCGGCTTGCTTCAGCTGAGCTTTAAGCAAAGGTAAATTAGCCTCTTGTTCTACCACTAAGTTTTCCTGGGCCTCAGTCACCTTTTGCCCGGCCTGCTCCAACTCCTTAAGGCTGGCCGCACCGCTTTCCATCAGGACTTTTGTATTGTTATAATCCTTTTGGGCCGTGTCATAGGCTTGTTGAAAAAGTCTGATGTTTGATTCACTGTTGATGATTTTGACCCGGAGTTCCTTGCATTCCAGATCCTTTTGGGATGCTTCCACACTCAAGCTGCTGGTATCCATCACCAGGATAATCTGGCCTTTGCTTACTTTATCTCCAGCCTTGACCGGAATCTCCTGGACCGTGGTCTTGGTATCCGCCTTAAATTCAGCCAGGTCTTTAACTTCTAATTTACCGCTGGCAAAGACATTTTGTTCGAAGTCGTCCTGAACCACTTCCGCCGCACTTACAGGGATCAAGCCGGCCTGCCGGCTCAAAACCTGGGAAGCAATCAGCACCCCGACGAGCAAAATAAAGACGACGATTAGTTTTTTGCGGTGTCTCCGCAAAAATGAACCCCTTCCATGAACATTGTTTGCAATACTGGCATCTGGTTGCATAATCTCCTCCTGATAGATAAAATAATTTCTTTGCATAAATTACCAAGATATCAATAGGTTCATTATAACAGTAATTTCCCAGCAAACTTATAAAGAAACTATTAATTTTTCCATAAAAACTATGATTTTCCTGATGATCTGCTAAGACTTTTGCCTTTTTTTAAAATTGATTTTAATACCAAGAGTATTTATCTTTGCATAGACTTTTAGTAAAATAGATAAGTATCTTTAATTGTATCTTCAATCCTAATTATTAGAATGAGCTGGGAGAAAAACATGGATATTATTATCAAAGAAAATTATGAACATATGAGTCTATATGCCGCAGACATCATTGCCGGTTATGTTCGGTCCAAGCCGGATTGTGTGCTGGGACTGGCCACGGGAAGCACTCCCATCGGCACTTACCGGGAGCTGATCAGAAAACATAAGGAAGAAGGCCTTGACTTTTCCCAAGTCAAGACCTTTAATCTGGATGAATACCTGGGAGCCGGAATGGATTTGGCGAAGCCTTATCCACTGGATCAAAGCTATGCCCGCTTCATGCACGAAGAGCTGTTAAAACATATTAATATCAAAAAAGAAAATATCCACATACCTGATGGCTTAAGCAAAGAACCAAAAAAGTTCTGCCAGTGGTATGAGGACGAAATCAAAAAGGCCGGGGGTATCGATCTGCAGCTTTTAGGACTTGGCGGCGACGGTCATTGGGGTTTCAATGAACCCGGTTCATCTCTCGGTTCCAGAACCCGGGTTGTGGTCTTGACTCAGCAGACCCTGGATGATAACTATGAAGCCTTCTACAAGAAAGCCGGCATCGAGCGCAGCCAGATGCCTCATTTTGCCATCACTATGGGCATCGGAACCATCCTGGAAGCCAGGAATATTTTAATGATCGTCAATGGCCCTAAAAAAGCCGGCATGGTCGCCCAATGCTTAGAAGGTCCCGTGACCTCTCAGGTTACCGCATCGGCTATCCAGCTGCACAGCGGCGAAATCACCGTAGTGCTTGATGAAGGAGCAGCTTCCCAATTAACAAACTCTGCTCATTACAGACATACCGAAAACATTAAATGTGCGTATGGGTTGTGAAAATTTTAAGTTTCAAAAGAACTCTTCTCTTTCATCGGTGGTATAAAAAAGCTGCCTCATTTCTTGATCGTTAATTGAATCCCTACAGGCCAGGAGCCGTTTCCTGGCCTGTTCTCTTTCCAGGGAAGCTCTGGCTTTTAGATCCTCTAACACCTCAGGTATCCCGCCCTGGACCAGCCTTCTTTTAACCTCGGCAAACAGGGCCTGGTTTCCGCACAAAAATTGCCCTTCCTCCAGAACCTTAGCCGCCACCATGGATTCAAATCCGACAAATTCCAATTGCCTCTCCACTGTGGCAAGATCCTTGATCACATAATCGATTTCCTCTTTATAACCGGGATGTTTAAGTAAATAAAATTTCCACTCATAGATGGCGGAGTCCAGCTCTTTGATCATCTCTTCAGACAAGCCTTGATAAATAACCACGATATCCAGATCAGAGCCATTGACCAATTTACCTGTGGAAAACTCAGGCCTTGGTTCAAGATGAGCCATGTCATAGGCCACATCGCCTGCTATAATAAAGCAGGTTTTTTCTTGAATACCTTGCGGATCCGGCTGAGCTGCTATGATTTTTTCCATAATATCCTTGGCCAGCGCCAATTTATCTTTACTGATCCTGATGATGGATTGATGGAGCTGTTCCGCCTTGATCCGAGCTTCCTCAGACTGTTCCTGCAAACTAAGCACCGTGTAATTGTAAAATTCTCTGATGATCGAAGGAGAAAGCCGGGCAAATCCTTCCACCTGTTTGTCCAGCCTGAGATACTTGGTGCCAATGGCTGTCGTGACAATATCAGCACATTGATTGCACTCCTCCCAAAGATCAAAAAGATTCAGGGCGGTTTTTTCGTGGATTTCTTTACCTGTCAGGGGTCCATGAGCTTCAAGCAAATGAATAAGCTTCTCCATACGCAAAATCCTTTCAATGATAATGCAAGGCCTTCCCACCGGGTTTTTCAATGTCATTCCTCTTCACAGTCCATAAATTTCCTGATTATTTGTCCTGAAATCGGGTAAATTAGAATCAGTGATTCAGCCTCAAAAAACCTAAACTACTAAACATCTTGGGAGGTAATCAATCATGGCAAAGTACAATTTACCTGTAGACAAAAACACGGTAGCAACCCAATTTAACGTCACCTTAGGTCCGGATGCCACTTCCCGTCAAAACGGTTCCGTTGGTGGAGAAATGGTTCGTCGTACATTTGAAAGCTTTGGCAAACGATAAATAACTGCCGCTAAAGGCCAGCAAACGCTGGCCTTTAGTATTTTTACGCTCTATTAAAATCTTTATTCCACTTCCCCCGCCCTGAAGCGGGTCCCCTATTTCAGTTTAACCCTTTTCAGCCTAGCATAACACTCTCCTGCCTTCTGAGCAACTTTCTCAGACGCTTGAGCGAACCGACCTTTGAATTGGTGCATGAGTTGACACTTGACAACTCTCCCTTACTTTACTACAATAGACCCTAATTTAATATCTCCAATCAAGATTTGCAGAGCTTTCTGCATTTCGGAGTAGCAAAACAAAAGCTGTGATAAGAACAAGTAATAACCCGTACCGCAAACAGAAAGTTGCCGGCTGATGAGAGGCGCTTGGCAGGCTGGTTATGAATACCTCTTTGAGCTTCACACCGAACATCTTTCAGTAGGCTGTGACGGTTTCCTGCACACGTTATAGTGCTAGAGTATACCCATATCCATGGCGTACTCGAAGAGGCGGGCAATGGGAATTGTTCGTAAAGGTAAGGTGGTAACACGGGAGCATACTCTCGTCCTTCTGGCAATGAAGGACGGGAGTTTTTTGTTTTTATTTTAATCAAGGAGGAGTCACTATGCAAACAATAGCAGAACAATTTCAGATCATTACCAAAGGAGTCAGTATGCTGGTCAATGCTGAGGAACTGAAAAACAAACTGGCGGAATCCCATAAAAACCGCCGCCCTCTGGTCATCAAGCTGGGGCTTGATCCCAGCGCACCGGATATTCATCTGGGCCATGCCGTAGTGCTGCGCAAAATTAAGCAGCTGCAGGATCTGGGTCACGAAGCGGTGATCGTGATCGGCGATTTTACCGGCAAGATCGGTGATCCATCCGGCAAAGCCAAGGGCCGCACAGCCCTTTCCGATGAACAGGTTAAGGAAAATGCCCGCACCTATTTCGAGCAGATCTTCAAGGTGCTGGATAAGGAAAAAACCACGGTCCGTTATAATAGTGAATGGCTCAGCAAACTGAATTTCGAGGATGTTCTCAAGCTTGCCGCCACCACTACGGTGGCCCGGATGCTGGAACGGGACGATTTCCAAAAGCGGTTCAGCGGCAATGTCCCCATCGGCATCCATGAGTTCTTCTACCCTTTAATGCAGGCCTATGATTCAGTCGCTCTGCAAACAGATATAGAGCTGGGCGGCACCGACCAGACCTTTAACATCCTCATGGGCAGGACGTTGCAAAAGGCCATGGGGCAGCCCCAACAGATCGCCATGTTTATGCCGCTTTTAGAAGGGCTGGACGGCGTGGAAAAAATGAGCAAGAGCCTGGGGAACTATATCGGAGTCTATGAGCCTGCCCCGGTGATGTTTAAAAAGGTCATGGAAGTCCCCGATCCCTTGATTCTGAAATACTTTGAACTGGCCACTGATGAACACCCGGACCGCATCGAAGCCTTCCGGGTAGAGCTGGCCCAGGGTAAAAATCCCCGGGATGTCAAATATGCTTTGGCCGAGATCATCACCCGGCTGTATCACACAGAACAGGATGTCATGACTGCCAAAGCATATTATGAGGCCGCCTTCAGCAAGAAGGCCATCCCCGCTCAGCTCCCCGTGCTGCCCGTCAAGGCCCGAAGCCGGCTGATTGAGCTTGTTCCCCTCCTCGTCCAAAGTGGCTTTACCGCCAGCAATGGGGAATTCAGACGTCTGGTTCAACAAGGGGGCGTCCAGCTCAATCAGCAGAAAATCAGTGATCTGGACCGGGTCTTAGCCGATGGAGATGTCTTGAAAATCGGTAAAAAATGTTTTGTTAAAATTGTGACTGAAGGGCCCGGTAATCCGGCATCTCACAAGTAACCTCCAGATTCATGCCCTCCAGGACCCTGGCCACCTGTTGGCGCTTATCGACCACATAGGCTCCTTCCCCGATGGCATAGACATCCACATCCGGAGTCGCCGGGGGTTCCTTTCTGGTGATGGATACGCCGAGCAGTTGGCTGCCCCCTCCCGCCAGATACCACAGGGGTATATCATCATTGCTGTTGCCTGCCGCCAAACTGATCTCCAGATTGGGCAGAATCAGGCGGGCCATCGCCGTGATCAGAGCAGTATCCCAGGGTGAGCAGCGGGACCTGTCCTTATAAAGAGTTCCCGGAAAAGGCATAAAACGGGATAAACGCAGCTGATAGAGTTTTTTAAACTGCTGCAAATAGAACAAATGCTCAATTCTCTCCTGATCGGTTTCCCCCAGTCCCAGGAGCATCATGGAGCGGCTGGGCATATCCGCCTCTTCACAATGGTGCAGCAATTCACGGCGCCGTTCCAGACTATCACCGGGCTTGGCCCTGGCAAAGATCGCCGGCGTGTTGCACTCCAGGGAGCTGGTAACGCTGTCGATGCCCAGTTTCTTTAACTCCAGAACGGTTTCTTGCCGAAAAGACGGTCCCAGATTGATTTCCAGCTTTAAGCCTGAACGGGTTTTAATGGCTTGCACAAGCTCCAGCAGCTGTTCGTCATACCCTTCGTCCAGATCCGTTCCGCCGCTGATATGGAACTGCTGAATCCCCAAACTTTCAATGAGTTCCAGACCTGTCAGCAAAACATCGGTGGGAAACAGCTTTTCTGTATAATAAGTGCAATAGGAGCAACGGGGCTTGACCAGGCAAGGGAAAATACCGCCTGAGCCTGAAGACCACCATAAGCGTTTACCAAAAACTTTGTCTCTGACTTCTGCCGCCTGGGCAAATAAATCATAGGCTTTATCCGGATTCCGGGCACTTTGCAAAATGAGCAAAGCCTGCTCACTGGTTAAATTCGGATACATGTCACTCCCTCTTTTCCATAGGATTATCCGCTGTAGAATTGTCCCGCTGTATTGAATTGTAGCTCTGCGTAAACGTACAGCGTCAACGCAGAGCTACTGGGTTGCAACGGCTGCTCAGCCGGCCACAATCATTATTGGCCCATAATCTCCTTAAGCTGGTCAGCATTGAAATCGTATTTGAAGAAGTGGCTGTAGAAGTAGGAGATATCTTCCGCCAGCTGGCTGTCCGTTACGATCTCGGGATAGAGTTTGTTCATAGCCCACATAATGGTCAGGGGCTGTTCGGTGGTGCGGTTGCCCCAGACATGAGCAATGCGGGGGACGATATAGATGGCGCCGTTCTTGACAGCGGTAATCTCACCCAAACGGGCGTCTGCCAGGACGTCTTTCTTCTCGGCGGCGCTGGCTACGAACATCACATCCGGATTCCACTTCAGCAAATCCTCCAGAGTATAGGTCAGGGATTCTTTATTCGCTTTCGTCATAGCCTCGCTGGTCACGCTGATGCCGCCGGCTTTATCAATCCACCATTCGGCGATCACATGGGGTTGGGAGAATTTGCTCACGTTGCCATAAACCACGGTTTTCTTATCGGCATCCTTAATATCTTTGGTCAGGTCTGCCGTTTTGGCCAACATATCATCGAAGTATTTCAGATAATCGGCGGCAACTTCCTGCTGGTTGAGCACTTCGCCCAGGAGAGTGATGCATTCTTTGACATCTTCGGTCTTCGTCCAGGAAAGCTGAACCACATTGAGTCCTTGCTTTTCCAGCTGTTCGGTCAGGTCGGTACTCATGGTCAGGCAAACATCCGGTTTGGCGGCCAGGATATTTTCCATCAGCAGTTCGTTGTCCGCACCTTGGAAAGGTTTCAGATTCTTGATATGAGGTGTGAATTGGTACTGATATTTTTCCCAGGTGGGGCTTTTGACAAAGGATGGGGAGCCTTCGTTGGCGAGTCTTTCCCCTGCGCTCAGGGTTTCCACAAAGGCGTTAAGAACGCCGATGGAGCCGAAGGTTCCTACAGTTTTAACTTCAGCAGGCAGAGTCACTGTGCGTCCGGCCATATCGGTGACTGTGCGTTCAGTTGGAGTGCTGGCCTCTGGTGCAGCCGGTGGATTGGCAGGGGCCTGGCTGGTTTGTCCGCAGCCGGCCAGGCTCACAGCAAGCAGAGCCGCCATAAGCAGGGCAAGAATTTTTCTTTTCAGTTTCATGATACCTCTCCTTTTGTTTTGTTTTTTAATTATTCATAACCGGGATACACACTTTCATAGCGGTATCCATAGCATCCAATCTGGCTTCAGCTACACAGACAGGGGTAGAATAAAGCCTGGTCAGATTCTCGGTGGTTACGACCTCATCAGGGTGTCCTTGGGCCATGATCACGCCGTCCCGCATGAGCACCGCTTTGCTGCAGGCCAGAAAGGCGTGATCCGGAAAATGGGACGTCATTAAGATGGCGTACCCCTGCTCAGCCAAGGCTTTGATCACCTTGAGCATTTTTACTTGGTTATAATAATCCAGATTGGCGGTAGGCTCATCCATGACCAGAATTTTGGCCTGTTGGGCAATGGCTCTGGCGATCAGCACCATCTGCTTTTCTCCGCCGCTCATCTCATTAAAGGGATAGCTGCTCATGTGCAGAATTCCCATCTTCTCCATGGCTTCTTCAGCCAGCTTCCGATCCCGTGCCGAGGGCCGGGCTCCCAGGGACAGATTGACGACCCGCCCCATCTGTACGATCTCCGCGGCTTCGTAAGGGAAAGCCACCGTGGTAGCCTGAGGGACATAAGCCATCATCTCCGCCCGCCTTTTGGGGGAAATTTTGCTTAACTCCAAACCATTCAGGGTAATCCGGCCGCTTTTCATTTTATTGAGGGAAAGGATGCATCTGAGCAGAGTGGTTTTACCGGTCCCGTTGGGCCCCAGCAGGCAAAGAATCTCATGGCTGTCCAGATCAAAGGAAATATCTTTGAGGATGATTCGTTCCGGTTGGTAGTGGAAACTTAAGCTTTTAACACTCAGCATCAGGACCACCCCTTTTTCACTCTGGACAGCAGGAGGACAAAGACGGGAGTACCCACCAAAGCTGTCAGTACGCCGAGGGGGAGTTCAACCCCTTCCACACCGCGGATGATATTATCGATCAGGAGCAGAAAAACCCCGCCGATAAAGAAGGATGTGGCCACCAACTTAGAGTAATTGGCACCGGTAAGCATCCGGGCAATATGGGGGACGACCATGCCCACCCAGCCGATAATACCGCAGATACTGACGGAGCAAACCGTCATCAGGGTGGAGCTGCAGATGACTATCAGCTTGACCAGGGGCACATTGACCCCCATGGTGGCCGCCTCATCCTCCCCGGCAGCCAGAGCATTGATTTGATTGCGAAACAGGAAGAGCAGCGCCAGGGAAAGCACCATGGCCGGCAGCATCAGCATCACATCCTGATTGGCCCCTTTGCCCAAGCCCCCCATCAGCCAAAAGGTAATGGCCGGCAATTGGTTTTCCGTATCGGCTAAGGTCTTGATAATAGAAATCAAAGACTGAAACAAGCTGGAAACCACAACCCCGCCCAGAATCAGGATCGTAATCGTCTGCCTCCCGAAGACATAAGCGATGATATAGGCGGCTATAACGGCGATCATGCCAAAAGTAAAGGCCGTGGTCTGGATCTGCCACCATGAACCATCATTGATCATGGCCAGAGCCGCTCCGAAGCCCGCCCCCGCCGACACGCCCAGCAGATCCGGCGAGACCATAGGGTTCTTAAACAGGGTCTGGTAAGAAGCACCGGAAACGGACAGGGCCCCTCCCACCAGAATACCGAGGGCAATCCTGGGCAAGCGTACCTGCATAACCACCGTTTCCAGGGTAGAATCCCAGTATTGGGGGATGGGTAAAAATTGGGAGAGGATGATATCCATGACCGTCTGGGGGGGAATCGGATAGCGTCCCACCAGAAAGGAGCCGAAAAACAATGCCACTGTTAAAGCTACCAGGAGCAGGATCTTGACACCAAAATATTCACTGTTTCTGATCTTCAATCTTGACTCCCCTTTATTACTGAATGAAGTGTTGTTCAAAGATATTCAGGCCCGCACATGAGCTCCACTTCAACCTCTTCTCCTGCTTGATACCCGGCAACACCGATGGGCACGATCAAAATTGCGTCCATTTTCAATAGGGAATCGGGCAGATTCCGATCCCAGCCCAGGGGAGTGGCTTCATAGCCCCCGTCCTTCCCGGTCACCATCAGCCTGAAATAGAATTCGTAATCAGGCCGCTTCTCAAGAGCTTTGGTTAAGCTGACCTTGACTTTCGGCCGCTGGGGTGCCGGCAGTCCGTAATAATGATGGACCAGACCGGAGACACACCAATCCATGGCCAAAAATGTGGCAAAAGTAGGTCCGGGCATATTGATCACCGGTTTACCAGCGATGATGGCCATACCCACCGGTCGGCCGGGAATAGCCCTGACTCCGTGCCGGAAAAGATCGGCCCTTTTTCTCAGGAGAGCGGTGTTGAAATCCTCAGCGCCCTTGGAGGAGCCACCGTTGATCAAAACAAGATCAGCGGCCTGCAGGGCTTTATCCAAAGCTTCCGCCAGTTCCTCAGGCTTGTCCTTGATAATGGGATAGCAGGTCACATCCGCTCCCCATTGCTCCAGCAAAGCGGTTACCATTAAGCTGTTGCTCTCGATGGTTTGACCCCGCTCCGGTCTGATTCCGGCTGTAATCAATTCGCTTCCGGTGGGGATATAAATGACTCTGGGCTTCCGGAGCACTTCCAAATGATAAATGCCGCTCAGGGCCAGCATGCTGAGGTGCAAAGGAGTCAGCCTGACCTGAGCGTCGGCGATCAGATCCCCCTGGCGCACTGCTGTTCCTGCCGCTCCTACACAGTCTCCTGCTTTCAGAGTAAGGCCCTTGGCCAAACTAAGCCGGCCGTCGCTGTCGTAATGAGTATCCTCGACGGGAATAACCGTATCGAACTCATCGGGGAAGTCATCCCCGGTATCGGCCTGAACATAGTCCACACCTTTCACCCAGCCTGAAGTATCGGGGATGCCATTCATAAAATCACTGGAGCGGACGGCAATGCCATCCAACTGGGAGATGCGGTAAACCGGCATGGTATTTTGAGAGTAGAGGGGTTTTGCCGTAACCCGCCCTAAAGCGTCTTTTAAGGAGACCCATTCCCTTTCCTGTTCCGGATTCCAGGAGCTGGACAGCAGCTCCAAAGCCTCCCCTCTGGTGATAAACAAATTCGTATCTTCACTCATGTTGTTTCTCCTTTGCTTTGTTAAATTATTCTTTAATTGCCGTCACTCCAGCTCAAAATGAGCTTTTCAAATTCCTCGCCGAGGAAAAGAGGCACATCCTGCCAGTGCAGCAGGCTGGATATGGCCGGGTGCGGGAGGCTATGGCCCTTAAGCCCGGCTGCGGCGGGAATACTGAGGATCAGCGGATCGGCCATAAGCCTTGTATAAGCGCCGCTGCGCAAAAGCTTAATCAGCTGCTTTTCGCTTTTCAGCAGCAGATCGCCGGGTAAAGCCAATTCCGGTTCCAGGTCAAAGAAGCTGGCCACGGTGATGTCCTGCCTGCAATCGGCTTGCCGGAGAGCGGCCCGCAAAGAATTGGCCATTACCTGATCGCCGATTATCAGCAAAGCCCCTGTCCCTGCCGCCGGCCAAGCTCCATCTTCTCCGGCGGCCAGCCAAGCAGCACCAGTTCCCGTCTTGGCATCCTTAATGATCCGATTTTGCTTATCCGCCATGGTCTGCCCTAAAGCCTCCAGCACCATCCTGCTGTGCCTTATCCCTAAAGGAGCCGCCGCCACATAGGGAATACCGTAATTTTTATAGAGGTATTGGGCAGCCGCCCAACCGGACTGGGATACCACCAGATTGACCTCCGCGGCGGGAGCCCGCCGCAGTTGATCCAGTTCCGTCCCCATCCAAAAGCTTACGTTAACCCGGAAGCCGTTATCTTCCAGCAGACGAATTAGATCTCTGCTGTTATCATTGGCCGAGAAATCCAGGGGAGTCAGGCCTAAAATATTCACATGTCCGGCAGCCGTTGGGATTCCGGGGACAGCGAATCGCTGGAGCAGCCGCAGGTGGGCGGCCGAAATTCCTTTGTTGTAATAAGAAAATCCGGTCGTAGCAAATCCTAAGGCCGCAAAACCGCTGCGCGCCTCAATCTCCCGGGCAATACCCTTCATATCCCTGCCGATGATCGCCGGCACAGGGCTGCCCAGCAGAGCAATGAATTCCGGCTTGAGCTTCTCTGCCGCTTCAATCGTCTGGCTGATCAGCCGTTCTTCATCCCCCAGCACTGCTTCAATGGTTCTTAGATTGGAACCAAAGGTGCTGCGCGTGCTTTCCGTCCAGCGGGGTTCGTCATAGGTGACATAATTGCGGGTACAGCATGAGGCATCATCGATAATGATCAGACAATTCAATTCATACAGCGCAGAGCAGACTCCGGAGTAATCGCTGGCAAAAGGCGGGAGATAGACAGCTAGCCGTTCCATGATGCTCACTTCCCCTCATCCTTTTTCTCGTTCAGGTGTTCCCAGTCCGCTGACCTGGCGGCAGCTTTGCCCATCAGCCCCATCAGCTTGCGAATACCGTGGAACCCATAAAAGGATTCGTCATTGAACATATTCACAAAATGCCTGGCCTTCAGCAAAAAAGCGCAGTCATAGCCGATTGCCAGGCATTCCCTGTCCAGGCCATAACCGGCAACGGCTTTGACACCCTCCCGGTTGATCACGGTGACCTGGGGGTGATGATCGGCCAGCCATTGCCCCTCCTCAGCATCCTCCCGGGGAGAATGGGGGGCAAAGACCGCCTTCACTTGAAAGCCGTAGCCCAGGAGAGCCTTGGCCAAAGCAAAGGGCCGCATAGAGGCGGAAGAATCCACAACAATCGGGATATCTCCCACCATTTCCCTGGTGACTATGATGTCCAGCAGGGTCTGCCGGATCTCCCCGCCAAAATCCGGGCAGGACTTGCCCAACAGGCCGGCGAGATCTTGATAATGCTGCAGAACTTCCTTTAGATCATAGGAAACCGGGTTGTCATAATAAGGAATGTCCAGCTTTGCCGCCATGTTTTGAGCGGCAACCTGACCCATCGGCATTAAGACCAGGTTTAACCGGCTGGAGGCCATCTTCTGATAGTCCGCAAAGGTCTCACAGGTGAAAAGCTCCCGTATGGTGACAATTCCCCACTCCTTCAGGACAGTAAACAACTCGCTCTCCGGGTCGAGGGAAACATAATGGCCGATGAAATTGAGGCTATTTTCCTTTTGCTCCGTATATTCCAGCAGCCCATACATCTGGTTGTGCTTGCGCATACCCTGGGATATTTTTTCATCAGCCGCCACGGGATTAATATGACAAACTGTGAAATAAAGCCCGGGAAAACGGCTTTTCAGCTCCCGCAAAAGAGCTTTTTCATCAGTACCCAGAAAATCATCGATACAATTGAAGTACAGCACAAAGGCCTTGGGCACCGGCTCCAGCACTTCCAGGAGCTCCTCCACCGCATCGCCGATATTCTCAACATATTGCCCGGAAACCGCATCCTCTTCCCCAATATATAGAAAGGAGAGAAACTCCTTTTCCCCGTTTTGCAAAGCGCGGATAGCGTTGCGGCGGCCGCAGGCCGTGGGGCAGATATGGAGACTGTGGCTTTCCGGGATGCGCAGAATCGTTTTTGACCGGCTCCGGTTGGGAATATAATAGAGAAGATTATTTTGAACCCTTTTACTCATGTTCGCACACCTCAATATAGGAAACTTGCTTCAGGTGGAGTTTAAAACTCCACCTGAGGCTTAGTTGACTTATCCACTGTGTGGAGGAAACGCCGGGCCAGAGTGCGGTAGCATTGGGCAATCTCCGTTTCCGGAAAAATCTCCATAACCGTCTTGCCCTGCTCTTCCCCCTTCTGGATCTCGGCCGCCCGGGGAATCACGGCAATAAGCTCGCCCTGAGTTTCCGCCGCCAGCTGCTGCACCAACTCCAGCTCCTTGTCCACATTGCGCCGGTTCAGGATCAGCCCTCCGTAACGGGCATAGTCCCGGCTGCGGAAATTGGCCAAAGCTGCGGCGATATTGGAAGCTGCATACATGGACATCATCTCTCCCGAGGTAACGATAAAGACCACATCCGTATACTCCCCCCGCAGAGGCATGGCAAAGCCGCCGCAGACCACATCTCCCAGCACATCGTAAAGCACAATATCCGGCTGGTAGACTTCATAAGCCTTCATTTCCGCCAAGGTATCAAAAGCGGTGATAATTCCCCGTCCCGCACAGCCGATGCCGGGCATAGGACCCCCTGCTTCCACACAAAGCACTCCGTTATATCCCTCCTGCACAAAGTCGCTCACCTGCAGGTCATCCCGTCTGCTCCGCACCAGCTCCAAAACGGTGGGAATGGCTCGGCCCCCGGTCAGCATCCGCGTGGAATCCGCCTTGGGATCGCAGCCGATCTGCATCACTTTATAGCCCATCCCGCTCAAGGCGACTGCCAAATTGGAGGTGGTGGTGGACTTGCCAATCCCTCCCTTACCGTAAATAGCTGCTCTAATCATGGTTTATGCACTCCTTACCCGGTGGGATTGTCCTGCCCAGTTTGACTGCGCTGCCTGAGCGTCTTTTCGCCGCAAAGCAGCCGCACTGCAGCTGGTTCCCCCTTTTTTAGCAAACGGTCCTCAGCTTCCTCCATCAAAATCCCCGTGGCATTGACAAAACAATCCACTGTGTCTCCCATCCGGATAGGAACAATCTCATAATCCTCCCCGGTCCAACGGAGACCTACATGAGCATGACGGCCGGAGCGGATTCCGCTTTGGTAATCCTCATGCAGCCGGGCTTTGATCTCCGGCCGCTCATAACACGGACACCCCAGAAAGCGTTCCATAATCGCCGGCAGGTACTGCTCAGCCTGAGTCAGAGCCGCATGAGGAGGCGCAGGAATTCCCACGACACATTTCCCCTGGATTTCTGCCAGCAGCATGGCTTTCCCACCGGGGTTGAACCCCATGCCCTGGACCAGTACTCTGCCCAGTTTTTCGACAGCCTGGACGGTATAATCCCCATACCGGGCTCCGCTGCGGCCTAAGCCCCCGATCAGGATCAGAACATCACAGCGGGAGATAACCTGCAGAATAGCCTGGCAGATCAGGTCTACCCCATCCCCTGCCACCGGTTCTGTCCAGGCCTCCCCGCCGCATTCCTGAAGGATCCCTGCCAAGAGAATGCTATCCGACTCCACTACCTGTCCGGGGCCGGGCCGGCGGCCGGGTGCCACCAGGTCGTCCCCCACCGGAATGATGGCAGCTTTGGGCTTTTTCCATACGGTTATCGTTTCCACTCCGGCAAAACGCAGGATCGAGAGATGAGCCGGGTTTAGTCGGTAATTGGCCGGAACAAGCCGCTCACCCCCCCTGATGCTGCTGCCTGCCCCCTTGATTCCCTGCCCCGGTGCGGGCAGGGCCTTGATTTCCACTCTTCCATCTGTCCAATGCTTTACCTGTTCCAACGGAATCACTGTATCAAAAGGCGGTTCAATCACCGCGCCCATGGCCCGGAGACAAAATTCATGTTCAGCCAGCACCCGGCTGCCGCTCTCAAGCAGCTTTTTAGCCTGTTCCCAGTTCACCATAATTCCGTCATGCTGGGCGGTATCTGCCGAAGGCACCGAGAAGGCCGCATAGGTCGGTTCCGAAGTCACCCGGCCCAAAGCTTCATTCAGTGGTACGAATTCCTTGGCCAGTTCAAATTTGGCCTGGTCGAAAAGGATCGCCAAAGCCTCATCCCGGGAGAACGGATCATTCTGCTGCCGATGACAGCGTGTGGCACAACCGATGCAGGATGAGGAGGGGCAGCTGATGTGATCATGCTGATTATTTGCCATGGTGTTTCTCCTTATAAAAACAATACCAACAGAAAAAGCGGCCTGCCTTTCTAAAGCAAAACCGCCTGATGACGAAAACAGCAAAAGCCAGCATCCGATCTGTCAATCCTGTATTTTCTGCTTCCTTTTCATCAGTGAAGGCCAGCTGGTTTCCTGACTGACCCCGTGAGCGGTTTGCTCAGGCTCCTCCGTCATGAGATAGTCTTTTAGACAAAGGAGCTCGGAAAACTATTCAATTTCGTTGTTTATCCATAAACATAACATAACATAAATAAACATAAAAATAAATATCCTGATTTTATTTTACACTAAATTAGGTTATATAGGTTTATATAGTTATAAAATTGGGGTATACAAAGCTATGTTTATGCTCAAAAAAGAAGTGCCTGATATCAAAGCACTTCAATCTCGGTAAATGTCAGCCCTGTGAGCTCGTGTCTTTTATAGACTTCCACAAATCGCTCGGAGCAATAAACGGTAACACCGTAGCCCTTGGCTCTGAACAGATCCGCTCCTTTGAGGGATTCTTCTCTTAAATAAAGGTAATCCCGCGCTTCAACCCGCTCCTTGTTCTCGGCACTATAGGTTTCGTAGCCGCATTCCGGACAACGATCGAGCAGAATAACATTTGATTTTTTATAAAATTCGGCACTCACAGCGACATGAAGCTTGTGATAGACCGGCGGTTCCGTGGGTATCTTATGGATTCTGATCCCCTGGCGCCGGAGCTCCTTTAGTTGCAGATCCGATAGATCACGGACGGATAGTACATGAGCTTTCTCTAAGCTGTAACCCGTAATCTTTTCTCTTTCCAGAACGTCTTTGGCCTTCCCTGAGATATGGTTGATATAAAACCAGAGAAAATCAGGATAATTATCATTAGACAAAACAATAGGGTTATCGGTTCCCCAGTCATACATTGTGCTTTTTTTCCATTCTCTTTGGCATAGGGGACAATGGATCTCTTTTCTTGGCCATTCGCCTACACTTGCTCCATAGGCGTAGGGCTCTTTTTCTCCTTCATCAATTTCCAAACAATAATAACGCATCTCATCACCTTCCAATATATACTCTACCTTCCAGCATATACTCCGATAATAAAAAAGAGCCGGTGTATTCGGCTCTGGCAGACGTCATGTAATAAGTAAAGATGAGCGATCATCCTACCCATAAATTTGCTACACTTATTCTCCCCCGAAAACTTGTGTTTCCGGAATGGGGCAGGTATCCTGACTTGAACTCATCCTCATCCCTTACCTTCCCGGTTTTCACCAGTGGATCCTCTAAGGGACTCGTCCTTCTTACAGTAGCGGGGCTGTCCCGGCTTCACACCGGAGTTCCCTATTAATGCATTTAAGCAACCCTATTCCGCCTGATATTCAGTTTTTTCCTAAACTTTTCCTTATAACCAACATTATATCAAGTATCACTGTAAGTCAACAGAATATTTTGCCTACAGCAAAGAGCAGCATATATTATTGGTAAGAAAGGATGAACTTCGGGAAGAAATCAATGATACGAAAGCGAAAATTGCCTCCGGCGAACAGTCCTTTTTGATAATGTAGACACCCTGTTTGCAAAGGTGGCCCTTGGTGATTTATATGCAGATTTAGAGAATGTTTCTGGACTATTGCATTGATAATTAGCATAAATCCTTTTCAACTCCAGGTCCTGCCGGGTACTTAAGATGTATATGATCAAGGTTTCAAAGAATCGCTTCGCCTTTTCCTTGTCTTCCACCTTCTCCAAATTGAAAACTAATTCATGCAGGATGGTATAGAAATTTTTTCATCTTTGATAAAGATTGCCCGCATCGCCCTCAATACAATCAGGAGCAACATATTGCCGACCAGTTCTTGATCAGTGTATGTGGAGAGGTTGTAGAGGATGTATCTGTACTCCGGGATATATTGGGTTACCGTATCAGGCAGCTGTTCATAATGGTCGATCATCCCAGATAGTTTCAGCGGACCGTCCCATTGCTCCTGACCGTGATAGATTACCAGCGGAATGATGACCGGTAGTCTATCTGTCGGAGATTCCTTTAGCTTACTTTCCCATATCCTGACCATATATTTCAGCAGCTGCAGGGCTATGCTTTGGGATGGGTAGCTATGAGGTAAGGTTGGCGATAGCATAAGCTACCGCCGCGCTCCCTCCAGAACCGGACGGACATCTCTCGATGTATCCGGCTCGCCATTTACCTTCGATTGCCGAACTAATCTCAGGTATGAATTTGTTGATAGCAATCAGGACATACGACTAGCGTCTTGCGCCTGCGTTCAATCATTACGCGTTCCCATGCACGCTCGCCTTTCAGTTCCTTCAGTTTCTTGACTTGGTGGAAAGTTAATTGCCCACTCGTTTTTTCGCAGAGTTCACACTTATGCAGACGTATACGATTGGTGAAACTGTTCCTTTTCTCATATCTTGTGTATTGTGGGAGGAGTGACACCCGTGCATCATTTATTGCCAGTCTCTCTCGATGAAAGCCGCCGTTATAAAACGTTGCCACTCTTTTGCCACTTTTTATTGTGTACTCCACCATAAACGTCTTTTTCATCACGTAACGGGCTTTTATTCTTGAAACTGATGTCCTGTATTTTCTAGCGAACGTTTTCAGCATACTGTAATCGGCCTATTTTGATGGAGTTGTTCGCAACCCTATAGTAATTGCGAATCCCTCTTATCTCTTGGTTGTATGCTGTTAAAATGTCGATGTCAGACCGGTTAACAAGCTTGCCCCGGTGCAATGCCTTGTAGGACTCCTTGCCATCTGAAGTCAGAACTGTCTTGAACGCCTTGTACTCGCGGAGTTTGCCCACCCATTTTTCGTGCGGGACCAGCAGTTTGATGGAACCTGTTTGCGAACGCATAATGGCTCCATCTTTTCGTCTCTTTGCGCACTGCTCCCGTGAGACGTAAATATCATATCCGAGAAAGCGGGCTTTATCCCCTGAATGTGTAATCTTTGTCTTGGCGTCCGACATTTTGAGTTTAAGCTCTCCTGCTAAGAACTGTTTGATGTCTGTTTTGACGCGTTCGGCGTCGGTTTTGCTGCCGATAACTCCGACGATGAAGTAGGCTAAGCACCCAGCGCCTTGCCGCATTGCTGCGGCAGGTTTCCGGATGCTCGCCCCCGAACCGTACTTACCCCTCTCGGGGTATACGGCTCTCCATTTACTCAGAATCTACAGAGTGTATTGCCCTGTGGCACTCGTTGCACACAATTAGCGTCTTTCGGCGCATTTTCAGCATGACCCGTTCCCATGGGTGGCTGCCGGTCAGGTCTTTCAGGCGCTTCACCTGATGGGAGCTGACCAGAACATGTTCCTTGCCGCACAACTCACACCTGGCGGCCTTCATGCGGTAGAACAGTTCCTTGGGTTCGTAGTTGACCACGTATTCCGGTTGGTAGTCCACATTTGCTGGCAGGGGGGCAACTATGCGAGGGAATCCATCTTGATAAAACGTGACCCTCCGGATTCCTGACTTAGTCATGTACTCCACGATAAATGCGCCATCACGGCTATATTTGGCATTAATCTTTGAAACCGTGGTTCTGAACTTACCCGCCAGAGTCTTGTACAAGCTGTACTTCATGACGTAATGAAACTTGTTTAGTACCGAGGCGTTGTTGGCCATCCGAAAATAGTTGTAGATACCCCGAAGCTGGGCATTATACATGTTGACGATTTCGCGCGGCTCCAGTCCCATGAAGTCGGTTCTTGGCTGCGGTGTCCATTTTTCCTTGCCGTTACCGTCCGAGGCTACTTTGAGCACACCGTATTCCCGCAACTTACCAACCCATTTGTCTTTCGGGACATACAGCTTGACCTTTCCGGAGTGCACCCGGCTCTGACCTCTGGATGTCCTTCTGGTGGTGTTGTCCTGGCATACCGCGATATCGTATCCCAGGAAGCGCGCCTTATCCTGTCCGTGCGTAATCAGAGTCTTTTCCGGGGAGAGGGTCAACTTCAGCTTGTCCGAGAGAAACCGACAAATGTCAGCTTTGACTTTCTCTGCATCCGTCTTGCTGCCGATGATTCCCACGAGAAAGTCGTCACAATAGCGCACGTATTGGATTCTGCGGTAGGTGCCATCCATCGGGTCATTGGCGGGGCATTCTAGCATCCGCTTGCGCAGGGCTCTGATTTCTCTTTGCGCCGCTTTCTTTTCCTCATCCGTCAGGGTTAACCACAGGCGGTCGTACTTTACTTTCCGATACTGGTGGGTTCGCTGGGCGCGTCCGTAGTCCTTGCCTGCCTGGCGGCGATTGCCTTTGTCGAACCGCTGTTTATACTCTTCCATATACAAATCCAGCTCATGGAGGTACAGATTGGCAAGAAGGGGACTGGCACCTGACCCCTGCGGAGACCCGCTGTAGGTGGCATTGTACTGCCAGTCTTCCAGGTATCCAGCCCTGAGGAACTTCCAGATCAGAGAGATAAAGTTCTCGTCCTGGATGCGCCTGCGCAGGATGTTCACCAGCATGTGGTGGTCGATAGTATCGAAATAGGCTTTGATGTCACCCTCGACAAACCACTTGACCCCATTGAAGCTGCGCTGCATCCGGGCGAGCGCCGTATGGCAGCTTCTGTTCGGTCGAAACCCGTGGGAAGAGTCCAGAAAAGTTGGCTCGTAGATACTCTCAAGCAGCATGCGCACGACTTCTTGCACCAGCTTGTCATTTGCCGCCTGAATCCCCAGTGGCCGTTGTCCTTTCCCACTTTTCTTGGGGATGTAGCGCCGGCGCGCTGGTTGTGGCTGGTAGCTGCGGTTCTTAAGCGATTGAATCAGGGATTCAATGCGCTCCATACCGGTACCGTCCAGCGTTGTTCTATCCACTCCCGGGGTCATGGCTCCATTGTTGGCGTACAGCTTCTGATACGCTAACAGGTAGAAGTCTGGGTTGTAGAGATTCCGATACAAACGCTCAAACCGGTAGTCTTGCTTTTGGGATTGCCTCTGTAGATTTTCCAATACAATTTGGGGACTTCTCATAATGCCTCACGCATCCTTCCTTTGTTGTACTGGAGAATAAACTGCCCTCCTTTGCCATGTGACGGGCTTTCCCCGTCTCGGACTACTACGAGGGCTCCGTAGCCGTGCCGGATTTTCAGGACAGTACTCCATAGCTGATTGTTACAGCACTCCGGCTTAGGCTATCCCCATTTAGGCCAGTCTGAACAGGCATGTCCTGCTGTCGGATACGATTTTCGCCATTTTCCGCTGATTGCGGCTGGAAGGCAGGGGATATGGCGGCATGCACATGACGACTTTATGCGCACCCCCGCTGCCACACGGCGTTTGTAACCATCTTCCGCCGTGGTCTACGCTAGCACTCCTCTGGCTGTCGTTCAGGTAATCCAACTTTTATCCTCATGCAGGACTTTTCATCTCGACGCTCAGTCGCAGCCTGATGGTTGGCTGACTTGCGCCTTTCCCGGCATGCTATGCTCCCCGTCTGGTTTCCCTTCAGGGTGAGCCGGGTGATGATAGGCGATTCCATATCTAGCCCACCGCCTTGCCGGGGCGGATTTCAGACTGACCCGCGCCATGCTTTTCAGCATGTCTTACGGGCGCACGCCGTCAGCATAACGTGCGTATTGAATAATTTTGAATGTATCATCGAATACATCGTGTGCTGGCGTTTCACGTTGTTTCACTGACAGCGCCCTTTGTTCTTTCATGCGGCTCTTTTTCTCGCTGGGGGTCAGGTTGCCCCAGATTGCCCGTGATTCTTTACGGTATTTGCTGGCCATGTACCGGGCGTGGCAGTAATTGCTACTTGGTTTTCGTCCGTGCGTTTTTCGGATGTCAAAGGCGGCTTTGTACTCACTCATAAACGTATCCAGTTCGCTGAGATATATGTTTGACAAGATGGGGCTGATGCCCGACCCTTGGGGGACACCGTCGTAAGTCATGTTGTATTCCCATTGTTCCATGTACCCTGCTTTGAGGAACTTCCACATTAGCGATATGAATGATGCATCGTCAATACGCCGTTGGAGAAGCTCAATTAATACGTGGTGGTCAAAGCTGTCGAAGCAGGCTTCGATGTCGCCCTCAACGAACCAGTTTACACCCGTGAAGTTCCCTTGTATCTGCAGCAGCGCCGTTTGGCAGCTCCGTACCGGTCGGAATCCGTGCGATTTATCCGAGAACGTTGGCTCAAAAATGCTCTCAAGAATCATTCGGACAACTTCTTGCACAAGTTTGTCATTGGCGGTGGATATGCCGAGGGGCCTTTTCTTTTGGCTGTTCTTTTTCTCGATGTACACTCTTCGCGCTGGGTGCGGTTGATAGCTTTGGTCTTTTAGGGATGCGATGATTTGCCTGATGCGTTCTTCGTTAATTCCACTTATGGTTGTACCGTCCATCCCCGGCGTCATACTGCCTTTATTAGCATAGATGTTCTGGTAGGCCAGCCAGTAAAATTCGGGGTTGTACAAGTTCCGGTATAGCCGCTGGAATTTGTACGATTCATCCTTGGATTTTTCAGTCAAACTTTTTAATACTGTGATTGGACTTCGCATAGCGCCTCACGCGCCATCCTCTCCTGAAGTATTATTGTGGTAAACTGCTCCCCTTCGCCGCACGCTATTTGGCGTGCTGTGACGTCGGTCTGTTGTGCAGACTCTGCCACATGTGAGCGGCTTTCCCGCTTCCTTTTTACGGCTATCCCTGTTGGTTCAGGGTTCTCAGACTACTACGGGAGCTGTGTTGCCTTGCCCACGTTTATGGGTTTAGGCAATCCCCATTTAGCTAGACGCGATGAGCTTTCCGTGTTGTCGGTTATGACGTTCGCCATTTGCCGCTGTCTTGCGGTCGCTTGCCATTGAGTATCCGTGTTTGCGCCACAAAAGACCGCATTCACCTATGGCATCGCACGTATCATCTCTTTTCGTGCGTGGGCTCGATTAACCCAGCTCTGACTATCATTTAGGCAGTTTAGCTTTTAACCTCATACACGAATTTACATTCCTGAGCATCGTGCCCTTTAAGAGATTGGGGCGCGGTAGCTCTCGCTCCGTTGGAGCAGCGACATGCTGCACTCCCCGTCCGGTTTCCCTTTCGGATAAATCGCGAAATGTAGGGGGGCTTTCCGTGATTTACGGATTGCATGAACATTTCCCTCTGCTTGCTCAAGACAGAATCGTCAGCTAGCCTTGTAGACATTTTTTTTCGCCTGTCTGCGTATGGGCGCACTTTATGCTCAAACAGGAAATAGAAGTACCCTTCATTCTCACGAATCTTCACTTGAAACAGGAGGTCGGAAAAGCTTTCCTGCAGCTCCTGATCGATATAGCTGTCCTTTTGCGGCAGGACGGTTTTCAGATCAACCAGTGCCCGAACCTCCTGCGGAAGATAGTTCTCAAGAAAACTCCTGGCCGTGCCGACATCACCAAAGGTTTCTTTAAAAAATTTATCGTGGGGATTGTGAATAAGACTCATATTCTTCCCCTTCTTACTTAATATTAATATATCATAGTTTGAGGTTATAGAGTAATTAATACCTGGATTTTAGAATAATTACCTTTTATTCCCTCAATAAAATTATACCAAACATACGTTCTAAATACAATCACTTATGCGAATATTATTTGAATCTTTAAAATCGGATTCGTGTCCGCTTTTAGCCATCTCCTCTGCTATAACCCTTCTGATAAATATCTTGCCCCAAGTTTCCAAGCGCTTGGAAATTTGGGGCATTTCACATGGTTTCGTTCTCCTGCTTAGGACTAGCTCACCTCTAAAGCTCCGAAATTCCCAAACGTTTGGGAATTTCAAATGGCATTAACCCCTTAACCGACTTTAATCGCCCTCTCATGGCAGTTATTTTGACACAGTTTACACCTTGTACAGGCGGATTCATTGCTGACATAGGCTCTCGAATTACCCTTGACTCTGATCTTTAATTTTCCCATCATATTAAGCTGATTATAATCGGCCTGCTTAACCTCTTTTAATTCCAATACCTTAGCCGGACATTGGCTGATACATAACCCACAGCCATCACACCGATTTAAATTAATGCTTACACTCATAAACCAACACTCCCCTAAATTAAATTTTACGGATTAAACCGATAGCCGGTTCCCCAGACGGTCTCTATATATTCCGGGTTGGCCGGGTCTCTTTCGATTTTCTTCCTGATCTTTTGAATATGAACCGGGACGGTTGCCAGATCCCCGTAGTACTCCGCCCCCCAAAGCAGATCAAAGATGCGCTCCTTGCTGAAAAGTATATTCGGGTTGGAAGCAAAGAAGAGCAGGAGTTCGTATTCCTTGGCGGTGAACTGAACTTCTTTGCCATTGACATAGACTTTATGGGAGGCGGTATTGATTTCCAGCCCACGGTGATTAATCACCTCTATGCCCTGGTGCTTACCTGTCAGACGTTCGTATCGTTTCAAATGGGATCGGATGCGGGCCATGAGCTCCGCGGGGCTGAAAGGTTTCGTCAAATAATCGTCGGCACCGTAATCCAGTCCCCTGATTTTATCAATATCTTCACTGCGGGCCGACAGGACGATAATGGGAATCTCCAACTTCTTGCGGACTTCTTTAATGATCTCAAACCCGTCCAGCTGGGGCAGCATTAAATCGACGATCAGAATATCATAAGTCCCGGAGACAGCTTTCTTCAGCCCCGTTGCTCCATCCAGGACGATATCGACCTGGTAGCCGTTAAGCTGCAGGTAATCCCGTTCCAGTTCGGCAATATTGACATCATCTTCGATGATCAGGATATTTTTCATTGCCATAGGCCCTCCATCCTATTGTCATGATTGAACTACACTATTTCGCGCGGAGCAAAGTATTGAGAGGATTTATTAAGATGATTTACTAATAGGCAGCTTTATGGTAAAGCGGGAGCCGGCCCTGTCTGTACTGGCAGCTGAGATCGTGCCCCCCTGGGCTTCAATCAACTCTTTGGCTATGGCCAAACCCAGTCCCGTACTTGTGAAATCTTTGGAGCGTTCCGTGTCAAGCCGGTAAAAGCGGTTAAAAATATGGGGCAGCTGCTCTTCCGGAATTCCCGGGCCATTGTCGGCAATGTCGATGCAGATATCATCTTCCTGAACATATAGCTCCATTGTCACCTTTAAATCCTGCTCCGGCCCATACTTCATGGCATTATCGATGATATTGCGGATCCCTTGATACACCCGTTTCCCATCAATAGTGACCGCATAGTCCCGGTCCGTTCTGTTCTGATAGAAAAACTTGAATTGCCTTTCTTCAAACTCAAATTTTAACTCGGTGGCCAAATCGTCCAGATAAGCGCCTATGCTCAGGACTTCATAATTCATCGCCACTTTGTCCAGATCCAGCTTGGAAAATAAAAACAGATCGTCAATCAGCTTATTCATATAGGCAGTATTGCTGTAAATCGTCTCCAGGTAACGCTTTATTTTTTCCGGTTCGCCGACGCACCCCTCAAGAATTACTTCCAGATAGCCCTGGATCGAGGTAATCGGCGTTTTTAGATCATGGGAGATGTTGGCCACCAGAGTCTTTCTGTTTTTCTCATACTCCTGATTGCTTCTTTCGCTTTCCTGCAGTTTAAAAGCCATTTCATTAAAAGCGTAAATCAGCTGCGTGAATTCATTTTCGACTTCCGGCTCAATTGACACCTGATAATTTCCTTTGGCGATTTCATCAAAGCCCTGCTTCAATTGTTCCATCGGTTTAAAGACCCTCTTCTCCAGACGCCGGAAAAAACCGAGCTGGAGTATTTCCCGGGTGATGAGGATCAAGGCAAAAAATACAGCAATGGCTTTGAGCCCGATCCATTGAAAGAGCAGGTATAAAAGAAGCAAATTCAAAAGGACTCCGACCGGGCGCAGAAACTTCATGGACCTGCGCAATTCCCGAAATTCCCCGTGCTGCCTGCCCTTATGAAACTCCTCATGATACAATTTATGAAACTTTCTATCTGGTCTCAATCCATCTGGTCTCAATCCATCTGGTCTCAAGCCATCACCCTCTTCCTGAAACATCTACCTAAAATAACCCTTAACATCAATCCACCTGTTTTAATTTTACTTTATTATTTTAAATATCTTATAAACCAATTGAGTTAATTTCATAATGTTAGTCTGAAAATAGAATAGACTAACAGAATTTCGGAGCATACGTTTTTAAAAATTAAGCGGCAATTCTCATGGACTTGTTTAGTCGGTCAACTGCTAATTTGCAGAGGGTATAAGCAAGGATTGAAAACTGAAAATCTACTTGGGCACTTTTTCCGCGATGACGGATATTGTTGAGCTGGAAATACTCCTTTAGATACGCATTGACTCGCTCTACAGCGGTTCGTTGTTTGTAAAGCTCAAAGTAACGGTCGCTTCCCCTAGCTGGTACTGTGTACTTTCTGGGATCTGACAAAGTCTTAATCTTAAATACCTTTTGGCAGGTATCACTATCTTTGAGGGGACACTCCTGGCATTCCTTGGGTCGAGTGTATTTCAAAGTATCATAACGCGGATCATGGCTATCGTAGCGGTACGAATAACCCTTCTGGCATATTGGACGAAAATATTTATCATTGTCTTCTGGAAGTTGCTCGTTTCGCTTATTGTAATCAATGAGTGCCCGTGCTCCTATACATCTCGCTTGCTGGTATATGGGGATATAGTCATATCCAGCATCTGCGAGGATATAGGAGGGGTTCAAGTAAGGATGTTTTTCACTCAGCGCTTTAAGCAAAGGAATAGCCATTTTCCCATCATTTATGTTCCCTGAAGATAGTAAAGAACTTAAAACGTACTGACCCTTACAATCAACAAGGAGGTGCCCTTTGAAGCCATACCAGAACACGTTTTTTCCTTCTGAATTCTTTTTAATCCCCCATTGAGGATCAAGAGGAATGTGTTGTGCTAATTCTGTGAAGGTGCAGGAAAGTTGATCTTCAATCTTCTTCTCAAATATGGGGCGATTCTTTTCTAGCTCCTCTTGTTCCTTAAGCCATGCCTCTCTTTCTGATTTGGGCTTCCGTCCACGCTTTTTAGGAGTCTTTTCAACCGGAGTTTCTTCTTGCTTTTTTTCAGGCTTGCGATCTCTCGCTTCGATATGAGTAGCATCTATTGCCACAACACATTCTGGATCAATAAACCCTTCTTTAAATGCCTGAAGCACCAAATCATCCTGAGAGTTAGCCAAAACAGAGGAGTCATCTATCTTTTTGATCATTCGGCAATAAGATGCTTCGCTAGGAACCGAGTCAGCAAGCGTAAATCCACAGTCGAAACGAAATTCCAGGCTGTTTTTCAAACGCTTACGCAAGTCCTTAATTGTAGGGATTCTTTCAATGACTCGAATGATCAAAGAGTAGATCATAGCGGTGTAGTTTAGTTGAGTTGGAGCTCCGAAGATTGCCTTTTTTGAAACCGCCTCAAGTAAAGGGTTAATGTCCAAAGGCCCAAGAATTAGAGCATATGATTCTCTTGGAGAAGTTTCTAGTATTTCCTCCAAGGAAAATAGACGTTCTTGGCGAATATTAAACATCAGGGAGTACTCCTTTCCTACCTCTCGGTGTTTGGTTTTGGACGACTACAATTTCGAGATGTTGGGGAGGTACTCCTTTTTAATTTGTCAAAAAAAGCTGAAATATTAAGGGTTTCGAGTTATGAAACTAACTCAATTATAAAAACTTTATAAAAATCAAAAAGGATCTTTATATTTTTGCCCCTTTCTGCAAAAAAGCCGGCTGCCACGTTCTTCGCGGCTGCCAGCTTTTGCTTTATTTCTTTACTATGTCCCTAAACCCGGTTCAATACCCTCTATCGCTCGTAGAGAGTCATAGGCATAAAACAGGCAGGTCTTCTGACTTGAGCAGGAAAAGACTCCTCTCTTACAGCGGCGGGACCGTGCGGGCCTTGCACCCGGCTTCCCCTTTAATCAGAAGATGGCTCCATCTTCCGAAACCTGTTTTGACTTGATTCAGTTTTACGGCCATTATAGCATAGTATAGATGGGGTAAACACCTAAAACTTTGAGAATCTACAGTCAATTCACCCCAATTTGAGCCCAGCCGTTGAATATAAGCCAAATGATGCAGCGCTGCAACATTTGACCTGTAGTCGGGTCTGCAGCCAAGCAGAAATGCAAAGGCAGGCTTTCCACTTACCTTCTGTTCGGATTACCCGGAAACCAACCTTTTTTCACCCGTTTTTCCTGCTCAAAAATTTCATGGATGCTCCAGAGGCAGGAAAAGCCTGTCACGCTGACGATGGCGGAAAGCATATTATTCGCGATAAACAGAGAGGCGCCTATCAAGACTATCCCGGCAACCAAGAATAATGGCCAGATCCTTTTTCCGAAATAGTATTCACCTTTGATGACAATGGGATGAAACACGCCGATGATGATAAAAGCCATTGCCCCGATGATCACACCTTGAAAACTTATCTGAATCCCCTCCCTCCGGACTTATTAATCCGTTAATGCCCAGTACTCTTTAACACCTAGTTCTTCACATTTCCGGCGGTTAAATTTTCCGCAGGACTGGGAATTTCAAGAGTCACAGAGTCCTAGAAGTTTATTTTAATCCCATAGCTCTCTTTTGTCACTAGTATAGTACGCTCAATGGCTTCCGGAATGCTGCTTCCCGACAACCAAAAAACCGAGGCCCAGCCTCGGTTTTATACACATACAACACTCCAGCCCTACTTGGCAACCTGACTTATTAGCGAATCTTCCTTATTTCCAAGTCGAATAGGCTGTCTGTCAAAGATAGGCACGAGTAAAAACGTCACTAAACAAGCAATCCACTCCAAATAAATCACATGAGGGAACACCCGTACCGCCGGGATAAACTGCCACAAAACAATGACGGCAATCCCCACGAGATTCGTATAAAAAGCGGAGTTCCTTCGGGCAAGCCCCGGGGCAAAAACCGTGAATAAAAACACGATGGTAAAGGCCGTGGTCAGACTGAGCCCGATCATAATCGTCTTCAAAATTCCACTGACCGTTAAAGCTAAGATAAAGGTCAGAGCACCTAAAGCGATCACCGAAAACTTCGTCACCCACATTAAATGTTTCTCATCGCTGCCCGGGCGTAAAAAGCGCTTATAGATATCTTGTGAGAACAGTGTCGCAGAGCCTAACAATAAGCTTCCCGCTGTGGAAACGTCCGCTGCCCAAAGAGCAGCCAGAGTAATTCCGGCCAGAACCGGCGGCAAGGACATAATCATCTGGGGCAGCGCCAAAGTCGCGCTCATATCCGGATACATTCCCTTGGCGGCAATCCCCATCAAGGCGGCCAGGAAACCGATGGGCAGCATCAGGAGTCCCCCAATGACAAACCCATTCCGTGCAGTTTTGGCATCCTTAGCACTTAAGGAAATCTGCACTGTACCCTGCAGGGACATGGTTTGGGTCATCATCACCGCAAACCAGCTGGCAATGGCAATCCACCCCAGACCACCCACCCAATGAAAATAAGGCACCTCCTGGGGAAGCTTGACGGCGATTTGGGCTATCCCTCCCTGATTGATGAGGGTAGCAATGGTCGCTATGGCTATGCCCAGATAGATTAAAACCACATTCAGGATATTCGAAATGCCGGCAGACCACATTCCTCCGACAAAAGTAATGCCAATGAAAACGATGGCACTGGTAATAATTCCCGACTGCAGAGTAAACACGGAAGGGAGCAAGGAAGCCAGGATCGCTCCCCCTGCCAGGTATTGCAGGGATGTTATGACCAGTTGAATGGTAATTTGACTCAGTACACAGATCACCCGGCCCTTGACATCATAGAACTTCTCAAACATTTCGGGAACTGTAGTGATATTCATACTACGGTATTTGGCGGCCGCCAAAATTCCCATACAAATTGCCCCTGCCCCCCAGGCCACATTATACCAGCCGGCAGCAAGACCTACATTATAGGCCTGTTCCGCCACACCGATGGTGGAAGCTCCGCCGATAGCTAAACCTGTAATCAACACGGCAATGAGGGGAGTCGTCATCTGACGGCCGGCAAGGAGGAACCCTTCCGTTCCCTTGGCCCGTTTTGAGGCATAAAAGCTTATTCCAAATAAGGCAAAAATATAAAGAATCACAATCAGCAAAGGAATATTGAACATTTCCGCCACCATCCTACTAAATTATTAAAAATCACCCTATTAAATTTTCATAAGTTTCCTACTGAACTTCTGTACTTCACCTTTTATAACTACACATTACTTTTCCCTTATCTCTTTTGATACAGCGGTATGGTTGCTCCCCCATAGGGCATTAAAATCACATCCTGATTTTCCTGATCAACCCCAGCCAATTCTATCGCCTCTGCGAAGGAGTTGGCCCCGATCATTCCCATAGGTTTGACCAATTCAGACTCTATCTCCGAGTAGAGAATGACTTTTGCCTTAGCGGCCGATTCCACGGCAGCATAGAAGATGTAGCCGGGAATGGTAAAATTTTTACGCAGCTCCGGATCAAGGGTTTTCTCTTTAAGGGGTTCACTCCATCCGAAAAACTCATCCGCTCCGGCGCCTTCCCGGCACTCAGCCAGAAGAAGAATCGTACCGCCGGGTTTGACGGCAAGTGCCGCATTAAATAAGGTCTTGGTACTCTGATAGAGGGAGATATCCTTAGGGAAGCCTCCGCAGCTGGCAATGACGAGGTCGGCCTGCTTATCAATCGGCACGCCATAGTTCTCATCAGCCCATGCGCAGCCCTCTTCCCAAGCCTTTAGCCAGTGTCCGGCCACAAATTTAGCAATCCGGCCATCAGTATGCATAATGGTATTAATGAGAAAATCAGGATTCACAAGACCTGTCCCATCCACCATATCTTCATGTAAAGGGTTATTGATAAGTGCTCCTACCCCAATCAGTGGATTAGACTGCTCAGCGTTGGGGTCTAAGGAATGGAGATGGTTCTGAGCAATGGTCTTCCGGCTTGCTACTCCGGGGATAATGGACTTGCGCCCGCCACCGAAGCCTGCCATCAGGTGATGAACGATTCCTCCGGTGAGAATAACCTTCCGGTCCACAACTAAGCGGTTAACAACGACTTCCGTTCCCCGCGGGGTTGTTCCCACATACACCATCTCCGAATGATCGCAGTCATGATCCACCACCTCAATTCGAGCATACACCTCCTCTCCGACAATCTTCTTTTTCTCCTCAGGAGTTTGTCCCCGGTGAGTTCCGGTAGCCGTCAGGATCAGCATATCCTCATCCGGGATGCCTAAACCATTCAAGCGATTCACAATCGTGGGCAGATAGTCAGGGAGCTTTAACAGACGTGTGATATCACTGACCACAATCGTCACCTTATCCCCTGCTTTAAAAAGGGTATTGAAAGGCGCAGAAGCGATGGGGTCATCAAGAATTCTCCCGATTTCCTTAACCACATCCTCTACAGGTTGAATCGCTTTGGCATGGAGCTCTTGAATAACATATTGCGGATTGAGCAGAAAACTCTGATAACCTTCACCATATTTGAACTGATATTCCTTCTTCACACATTTTCCCTCCTTCTCAAAGTCTCAGATTCCTTTGCACCCTGTCATTGAGCACTGAATCATCCTAAGATAAGGGAAAGGCCCCTTATCTCAGGCAGAGATAGGGGAACCTTTCCTCTTGGCCTATGGGCGGAGCGTATCGAGAGTTTTCTTAATTTCTTCGAGGAAATCCTTGGTGTTGACGGTTTTGATATTGGGCAGTTCCGAGATCAAAGCCAGATCCTTGGTCATAATTCCGGCTTCGATGGTCTTTAATGAGGCTTCCTCCAACTGAGCGGCAAAGTCGGCTAAATCCGGCAAACCATCCAGCTCTCCCCGTTTCTTAAGGGCGCCTGTCCAGGCAAAAATCGTCGCAATGGGGTTGGTGGATGTCTCTTCACCCTTAAGATGTTGATAATAGTGACGGGTTACCGTACCATGGGCCGCCTCATATTCGAAATTCCCTTCGGGCGAAACCAATACCGAAGTCATCATCGCCAAGCTTCCGAAAGCAGTCGCTACCATGTCCGACATGACATCCCCGTCATAGTTCTTACAAGCCCAGATATAGCCTCCTTCAGAGCGAATAACCCGAGCCACAGCATCGTCAATAAGAGTATAGAAGTATTCAAGCTGAGCCGCTGCAAAGCGTTCCTTATATTCCTTGTCATAAACTTCCTGGAAAATATCTTTAAAGGTATGATCATATTGCTTGGAGACCGTGTCCTTGGTAGCAAACCACACGTCTTGTTTTACATCGAGGGCATAATTAAAGCACGCTCGGGCAAAGCTCTCGATGGAGCTATCAAGGTTATGCATGCCCATGAGAATTCCCTTGCCTTCAAAGTTACAGATGGTTTGACGGGATTCCTCCCCATGTTCACCTGAGAAAACCAGCTCCGCCTTGCCGGGACCACCCACCCGATACTCCACATTTTTATAGATATCGCCATAGGCATGACGAGCGATGGTAATCGGTTTCTTCCAGGTGGTGACCAAAGGCTTGATCCCTTCTACCAAGACGGGAGCGCGAAAGACCGTTCCGTCGAGCAAGGCCCGAATCGTTCCATTGGGGCTTTTCCACATTTGCTTCAGATTGTATTCCTCAACACGCTGGGCATTGGGTGTAATCGTCGCACATTTAACCGCTACCCCATATTTTTTGGTGGCCAAGGCTGCATCAACGGTGATCTGGTCATCGGTTTCATCCCGTTTCTGCAGACCCAGATCATAATACTCGGTCTTCAATTCAATATAGGGATAAAGCAGGATTTCCTTGATATAGTCCCAGATAATCCGGGTCATTTCATCTCCGTCCATTTCCACCAGGGGGACATTCATTTGAATTTTAGTCATAGCTTCCTCCTTATATTAAAACCACTTTGGGTTAGGTTGACGATTTTCCGCTTCCCTATGCAAATCTTCGTAAATATACATGAGCTCCTTATCAAAAAGGGAGCGCTTCATATCCACAGCAAAAGCTCTTACCCGGGCCAGCAGCTCATTGGCTTCTTCCTCGGAAATCTCTTTGCCGTATTCATTGCGGAACTTAGCTTTGATGGCCGCAGTTCCCGAGTGCTTGCCAATCACAATCTGACGCTCCAGGCCCACTTCCTCCGGTTTAAACACTTCGTAAGTGAGGGGATTTTTCAAAGCCCCATCAGCGTGAATCCCCGACTCATGGGCAAACATATTGCTGCCCACGATAGCCTTCCAGGCAGGAACAGAACGTCCTGACGCTCTCGCTACAAACTCTGAAACCTCGACAAAACGCTCTGTGGCAAATTTCAGATCGACTCCGGCCAAATACTTCAGGGCCATGACAATTTCCTCTAAAGCTGCATTACCGGCCCGCTCGCCCAAGCCGTTGACCGTTACCCCAATATGGCTGGCTCCCGCTTTCACACCGGCTAAGGCATTGGCCGTTGCCATACCAAAGTCATTATGAGTATGCATCTCCACATCGATATCGATGGTTTCTTTGAGCTTCGTGATTCGCTCAAAGGTCGTGAAAGGCTCAAGGATCCCCACCGTATCGCAATAGCGAAGCCGGTCTGCCCCCGCCTCTTTGGCCTGACGAGCAAATTCCAGGAGAAAATCCAGATCGGAACGGGAGGCATCCTCCGCATTCACGGATATGTAAAGCCCGTTTCTCTTGGCAAATTCAGCAGCCTTGACCATTCTGGCCAAAACGTCTTCCCGTGTGGTCATCAGTTTATGTTCGATATGAATATCTGAGGTGGAAATGGATATAGCCACCGCATCGCATCCACATTCAATGGATTTTTCAATATCGGCTATGACCGCCCGGTTCCATCCCATAATACTGGCTTTCAAACCCATTTTAACAATATCACGGATTGCCTTCTGCTCATCGCCGCCCATGACCGGAACCCCGGCTTCAATCTGATGGACACCGAGATCATCCAGCATCCGGGCAATCATCAGCTTCTCCTGATTAGAAAATACTACTCCTGCGGTCTGTTCTCCATCCCGCAATGTCGTGTCCACGATGGTTAATTTTCTTTCCTCCACGACGATTTCAGCTCCTTAGCATTTTTGGCAATTATTCATCGACCTTAATACTAACACAATCTAGAAATTTGTGAACTATTATACGCCAACAAATACTGTATACTTTGCGAATAATAAAGAAAACCCGGCTTCGCCGTGCCTTAAACGCATACTTACAGATGAGGCGAAGTCGCTGGTTGCCCTTATGCTTAGAAAGTATACAGCGCAAGCTTATACTTTCTGATAGTGCAAAAACAAGACTTCCTTTCTGTCGGATTATACTCCAGAAAAGAAGCCCCATTGCTTATAGCTTTGCCGCGAAGTCCTTCAATTTTAACCCTACATTGCGCAATTCATCGATAGTTGCAGTATTCTCCTGAATGGCGGCTGCTTGCTGCTGGGAGATCGCTCCTGATTCCTCCGCTGAAAGGATCATAGTCTTGACCGCCGAAGAAATCGCCTCAATGATGACCTTTACCTGCTCTGTGGAATGTTTGCTTTCATCGGCCAATTTTCGGATTTCCTGAGCGACGACACCAAACCCCCGCCCATATTCTCCAGCCCTGGCGGACTCGATGGCTGCATTTAAGCCAAGCAGATTGGTCTGATTGGATATGGACTTGATGGAATTGATGATGACTTCCGTTTCAGCAATTTTCTTATCGGACAATTGGGCCTTCTCGGTAAGTGCTTGCCCGACTTCCGCCAGCCTTGCCGCTCCAGAAGCAATCTCATTCATCGCCCCGGCCATTTGGTCCAGCGTATCAGCTAATTGCTCAGCAACCTGATTGACATCCTGCTGTTTTTTTCGGCCTGTAGCACAGATTATGGTACCTACGGAATTGTTATTTTCATCGAGGATCGGAATGTTAACCCCTTTAAATGGCATGCCGTCACGGACATTAAACGTTGTTTTTCTTTTTTCCACCATACACTTTTCCGTGGCTTTTCCCCATACCTTGCTTCCCACAGTGATGCCAATCGGTAAATCGGAACCTTCCACAGCTTGTAAGTATTTTTCGCCATCAGTTACATAGAGTGCCATATCTTCAGGCAGAGACTTAACGATATGAGGCAAAACACCAACCAGAGCCTGCAACGCTTCCTGCCCTTTCAATACTTCCATCTTCTTTCCTCCAGACTTCGCAATTGAACGAAACTTGGGATTCACCATCATTTTACTATGGTTTTTCAAGGGAAACAATCTTGTGAATAATTATTTTGAAATTTCCAATTATAAAACGTTGATGCTGTTACCAGAGTCGATGCCTTACCAGAGCATACGCTTTCATCTCTTTTCTTGTGCTATGATGCACATGAAGCCGGACATATTTTCACTATATCTGCACATCTATGCTATATGTGGATAGCGTAACATATTTAGGTATAATCGTCTTTGTTCAATATCGACAATCATTTCTAATAATTTTTTACATAATTGCATAAACGTTCCTGATTCCACGTCAATTCTTTTCAGCAAAATAATTATCCTTTGCCTATCTCATACACATCTCGCTAATAAAGCTTCCCTTCCAAGACCATGTCCGGAAAGGAAGCTTTTCAAGCAAATCTTCTGAGCTTTATGAACTTCAGGCTTAAAATTTCGCCAGCTGCTCCTTCAGCAAGTCGTTGACCACGCCAGGGTTCGCCTGGCCTTTAGTGGCCTTCATAATCTGGCCGACCAGGAAACCGATGGCCCGGTCTTTGCCGGCCTTATAATCTTCCACCGATTGGGGATGAGCGGCAATCACTTCATCCACCAGCTTCAACAAGGCAGCCGTATCGCTGATTTGGGCTAAGCCCTTCTCCTTGATGATAACTTCCGGATCCTTCCCGGATTCAAACATTGCTTCGATAACCGTTTTGCCGATCTTACCGCTGATGGCACCTTTTTCGATCAAAGTCAGGAGTTCAGCCAGCTGAGAGGGCCGAACCGGGGATTCTTCCACACTGATTTGTTTGGCATTGAGGAGACGGGTGAATTCCCCCATCACCCAATTGGCCAGGGCCTTGGCATCGCTATAGCTCTGCAGCGCTTCATCAAAAAAATCCGACAGCGCTTTCGCCGCGGTAAGCACTCCTGCGTCATATTCCGTCAGTCCCAGGGACTGATAGCGTTCCCGGCGAGCCCCGGGCATTTCCGGAAGGGTTTGACGAATTTCTTCCACCCACTCCCTGGCGATGACCAGGGGCACCAGATCCGGCTCAGGAAAATAGCGGTAATCATGGGCCTCCTCTTTAGAACGCAAGGAAAGGGTGACTCCCTTCCCCTCATCCCAGGTCCGGGTTTCCTGAATAACTTTTTCCCCATCATCCAAAAGCCGGGCTTGCCGCTCAATTTCATATTCCAGGCAGCGCCGTACCGAGCTGAAGGAATTGAGATTCTTCGTTTCGGTCCGGGTACCAAACTCCTTCTGTCCGTGGGGGCGCAGGGACACATTGATATCAAAGCGGACCGAGCCTTGTTCCATCCGGCAATCGGAGACTTCCGTGTACTGAATGGTCCGCACCATTTCTTCTAAAAAGCTTACCACTTCGGCAATAGACCTCATATCCGGTTCTGAGACAATCTCCAGGAGCGGCACTCCGGTCCGGTTGTAATCCACAAAAGACTCCTCCGAGGTGGAGATGGTGGCACCGCTATGCACCAATTTTCCGGCATCATCTTCCATATGGGCCCGGGTTATGCCCACCCGCTTCTTTTCTCCGTCCACTGCAAATTCCAACCAGCCGTTTTTGCAGATGGGCAGATCATATTGGGATGTCTGAAAGTTCTTGGGGGCATCGGGATAAAAGTAATTCTTACGATCGAATTTAGAGAAGTCGGCAATGTCGCAATTTAAAGCCAGACCTGCTTTAATGGCCAGATTGACCACTTCACGGTTGAGGACCGGCAATACTCCGGGCAGCCCCAGGCAAACGGGGCAGACATGGGTATTCTGCTCTCCCCCAAACTCAGTGGAGCAATTGCAGAAAATCTTGGTCTTGGTGGCCAGCTCCACATGAACTTCCACGCCGCAGACCATTTCATAACGTTCAAAAATGCTCATTACCGCGCACCTCCTTTGCCTAAACCCGGTTTCATGGTATGGAAGGGGGTATTTTTCTCGAAGGCGTAGGCCGCTTTATAGAGGGTTCCTTCGGCAAAATGTTTCCCCATCAGCTGCATGCCCACGGGCAGTCCGTCCGCAAAGCCCGCTGGAATGGATAGAGCAGGAATTCCGGCCAGATTAATAGGAACCGTGCAGACATCGGACAGATACATGGTAAGAGGATCTCCGGATTTCTCCCCGATGCGGAAAGCGGTGGTGGGTGTTGTCGGGGAAAGGAGCACATCAAATTTCGCCAAAGCCTCTTCGAAGTCCCGGACGATTAAGGTCCTCACTTTTTGGGCTTTCAAATAATAGGCATCATAATAACCGGCACTCAAAGCATAGGTGCCCAGCATAATCCGGCGTTTAACCTCTGGGCCGAAACCTTCAGCCCGGGTTTGGCAGAACATCCCGATCACATCTTCAGCCCCTTCGGCCCGCCGGCCATAGCGAACCCCGTCATAACGGGCCAGGTTGGAGCTGGCTTCTGCCGTGGCAATCAAATAATAAGCCGGCATAGCATATTCCGTATGGGGCAGGGAGCATTCTTCAACGATCGCTCCCAGACTTTCATAAGTACGCAGGGCTTCCTGAAGGACCCCTTCCACATGGGGATCCAGCCCTTGTCCAAAGTACTCCTTAGGTACACCGATTCGTAAGCCCCGGATATCCTCGGTTAAGAATTGGGTATAATCCGGTTTTTCAAAGACCGCCGAGGTGGAATCCTTCGCATCATGTCCGGCGATAGCATTAAGGACCAGGGCATTATCTCTTACAGTTTTCGTCACCGGCCCGATCTGATCCAGGGAAGAGGCGTAGGCGATCAGGCCATAGCGGGACACGACACCGTAGGTAGGCTTTAGACCCACCACACCGCAGAAAGCTGCCGGCTGGCGAATCGATCCCCCTGTGTCGGAACCCAGGGCATATACCGCTTGGTCGGCGGCTACCGAAGCTACTGAGCCTCCGGAAGATCCTCCCGGTACCCGTTCCGGATCCCAGGGATTGCGGGTGGCGAAAAATCCGGAGTTCTCCGTAGAAGAGCCCATAGCGAATTCATCCATATTGAGCTTGCCTAACAGAACGGCGCCTGAGTCATGTAACTTCTCCGCCACCGTAGCCTGATAAGGGGGAATAAAATTCTCAAGAATTTTAGAGGAACAGGTAGTGCGGATTCCTTCTGTGCAAAGATTATCTTTCAGGGCCATGGGAATCCCCTCTAACATCCCCAGCTTCTCTCCCCGCCCTAGTTTTTCATCCACAGCCTTGGCTTGGGCAAGGGCTTCTTGCTTAGTAACTGTAATAAAGGCTCTGATATCGGGATCTACGGCTTCAATTCTATCCAAAAACCCTTGGGTAAGCTCTGTGGCACTGAGCGTCTTGCCCGCCAATAACTCATGCAGCTCACCAATGGTCAGTGCTGTCATCTCCATGAAGATCTTTTCTCCTTTCCGAATAAACAAGCGAAAGCATTTAAAAAGGCACTTTATTTAAGAAGGTATTTATTATAGAAGTTAAACAATCCGCGGTACTTTAAAGAAACCATCCTGGGCATCAGGCGCATTAGCCAGCACCTTTTCCCGGGCCATGGAGGGCTTAACCTGATCTTCCCGCAGCACATTATGTAAGGGAACTGCATGGGCTGTAGGTTTTATATCGTCCGTATTCAGCTTTTCCAGCATGGCGGCATAGTCCAGAATGGAGTTCAACTGTTCTGTATTGGTCACCAATTCTTCTTCCGTCAATTCCAAGCGGGCCAGAAAGGCCACATGTTCTACTTCTTCGCGAGAGATTTTCACTTCATTCACCATCCCTTTGTACAAAATAAGGGCTAGAGTTTAATACTATAACCCCAAAATGTATATTACAACAATTTTATGGGTAAATATACATTTTTCTGGAACAAAAATCAAGTTTTCAGGGCAAAAGTTCCGCAAATTCCTCTTCGCTTAAAACCGGAATTCCCAGTTCCTTAGCCTTGGCGAGCTTGGAACCGGCCTTCTCCCCGGCGACCACAAAGGCGGTTTTCTTGCTGACGCTGCTGGCAGCCTTGCCCCCAAACTCTTCGATCATGGTCTCTACATAGTGGCGATCCCAGCGTTGCAAAGATCCTGTCACCACAATGCTTTTCCCCGCAAAAATCTGAGGTTTGGCAGAATGCTGCGCACTCATCACTACTCCTGCCTGGCGCAGTTTATTCAGAAAGTGGTGGGTGCTTTCCTGCTGGAAGAACTGAGCGACACTTTGGGCCATAGCGGGGCCCACATCCGGGATCTCCTGCAATTCCTCCACCTGAGCTTTCTCCAGGTCTTCCATGGTTCCGTATTTTTGGGCTAGGATCTTGCCGGCTTTTTCTCCCACATGGCGGATTCCCAGACCAAAGATAAGCGGAGCCAATCCTCGTTCCTTGCTGTCTTCGATAGCTTTGAGCAGATTCTCGGCAGATTTTTTACCCAGCCGCTCCAATGGAACCAGGGCATCATATTCCAAAGCATAGAGATCGGCGGCATCCTTAATCAGTCCGGCTTCCAAAAGCTGATAAATAACCGCCGGTCCCAGTCCATCAATATTCATGGCATTCCGGGACACAAAATGAATAATGGCTTCCCGCTGCCGGGCCGGACAGGTGATGCTGGTACAGCGGTGGGCTGCTTCCCCTTCTTCCCGGATGACCGGACTCTGGCACTCAGGGCAGAGCTCGGGCATCTCAAAGATCCGCTCCCCACCTGTCCTTTTCTCCGGCAGGATTTTCACTACTTCAGGGATGACATCTCCAGCCTTTTGGATCAAAACATGATCCCCGATGCGAACATCCTTGGCGCGGATATTATCCAGGTTATGAAGAGTAGCCCGGCCCACGGTGGAGCCGGCCACAAAGACCGGAGTCAAATAAGCTGTGGGAGTCAGCACTCCTGTCCGCCCTACCCGAATCACAATGTCCTCCACAACAGTTTCCACCTGCTCCGCCGGAAATTTATAAGCGATGGCCCAACGAGGACTTTTGGCCGTAAAGCCCAGTTCCCGCTGCTGAGCGATATCATTGACCTTAATCACCAGTCCGTCAATATCATAAGGATAGTTATGGCGTTTCTCTACCATTTCCCCGCAATAAGCAATAACCTCTTCTATGGCGGAAAAGACCCGATATTCAGGGTTAACCGAGAACCCCTGCTCCTTAAGATAATCCAGTACGGCAGTCTGGGAAGCCAGCTCTCCCTCTTCAGGAGTCAGGACCTGATAAGCAAAATACCCTAATTTGCGCTGGGCCGTAATCCTGGAGTCAAGCTGGCGCAAAGAACCGGCCGCCGCATTCCGGGGATTGGCAAAGAGAGGCTGTCCAGCCTCTTCCCGTTCCTGATTCAGGCGCAAAAAGGAACCTTTAGGCATATAACCTTCTCCCCGCACATCCAGGCGGTCGGCCTGCTTACGCAGCCGCAAGGGAATAGCGGGTATGGTCTTCAGATTGGCGGTAATTTCTTCACCCACTTCACCGTCGCCACGAGTAGCGCCGCGCACCAGCGCTCCATCTTCATAAGTTAAAGCAACGGTTAAGCCGTCGATCTTAAGCTCCACCACATACTCCACTTCGGCAACCATCGAACGGACCCGGCGGTCAAATTCCAGAAGATCTCCGGCATCAAAAGCATTATCCAAACTAAGGAGGGCTTCAGCATGACGAACTTTAGGGAATTCCTTGGCGATATAGCCGCCGACCCGTTGGGACGGGGAATCGGGAGTCAGGAATTCCGGATGTTCTTTCTCCAGGCGAATCAATTCCTGCAGGAGTGCGTCATACTCTGCATCACTTAAGGTCGGCTGATCCAAGCCATAATATTGATAATTGGCTTCCTCGATTTGTTCACGTAAGGCCTCGATTCTTTGTGACACATCGGACATAAATATTCCCTCCTTGCATTGATTAAAAATATTCAGGTTGGAGCGCTTTGCTCACAGGCCATCTTTGCTCGGGTCGCGTAGCTTTAGGCACAACGGTCACTCCATAGCTCCAGGGCTGGTTCACTCGCTTTCTTAACAGCATCTGCGGCGGATGAGTATGCTTTGGGGTGTGCCGCCTTGAGCGAAACTGTCCACCGGACACTTTCGTCGCCAAACCCCGCTGCTATCTGCATGTTAACCGTGACTCCGCTTCGTTAAGAAAGCCTCGTTCACCCGACCGCCCCTCCGCTAAATCCGTTCCCTTTTGTGCCTAAAGCTACGTCTTGCGGGACTTTAGCACTTCTTTTGAGACTTTTGCGAGTCTTTTCTGGAGTCTTTTCTGGGACCCTTTCTGGAGCCTTTTCTATAGCCACCCCTTAAACCTTTCCCAGGATAGCCGACCTTGCCGCCTCAAGCGGCGTCGGTAAAGACGGAAAAAGCGGCCCGGGTCAACAACCTGCCCCATCTTCCCCACAAAGCCCTGCTCACTCAGACCCGCAAAGCTGCCCAAGCATTTTGCTTTACACTAGGGAGCGAATTTAAGCAAGCGGAAACAAAACTTCGCGAAAAGCACGCAGCGGAGTCGGGTTGGAAACAGGACGTTTCCAACCGCCCACTGAGAACAAGTGCGAAAGCAGTGCTTTCGAGGAGCGATTTGGGCGGGCACCCGACGGAGCGGAGAGCTTGAGCGTTAGTTTTGTCCGCGCAGCTTATGGAGCGACCGGTGTAAAGCAAAATCCTGGAGACCTAGCTTTCATGCCTTTCAAAGCAGGCATTCAGCTTTGTATTGTACAGGAGAGGCGCTGCGGGTCACCCTCACAACGCCATCTATAGTCTAACCCGTTAAAGGAACTCAATTCTCCGGGAGCTATTTATTGAAGGAAATATTTCGACAAGGGGGGAACCACCTGCTTCTTCCGGGACAGCACCCCAGGAAGGAAAATGCTCTCCTTGTCCAGGGGTTTATCAAAAGCCTTGGCTATCTCCTCAGGCTTGGCGCCGCTGATGAACAATTCCGTGTTTTCCTCCAAGAGGTCGGTCACCATCAGCATCAGGTAATTCATAGCCCGCTGGCCGCGAATCTCTTCCAGCCTTTGGGATAATTCGGCCCGCAATTGATCCAGACCTTCCAGCCCCATGACACTGAATTGACCGATGCCAACCCGGAGCTCTCCCATAGTAAATTCTTTGAGATCTTCTTCGATCAGCTCATCCACTTGCCGCTCCCCAAGATTGGAAGCTGCCTTGAACATTTGCACCCCAAATTCCTTGGGATCTACTCCGGCGATGCTGGCCAGGTAAGTGGCATTCTCTCTATCGATCTCGGTGCAGGTGGGAGATTTAAAAATAACCGTATCGGATAAAATAGCTCCCAGCATGATTCCTGCGATAGCTTTTTCCGGAACAACATCCCAATCCCGATAGCATTTGGCCACGATGGTGCAGGTGGAGCCCACAGGCTCATTGCGGAAGAGGATTGGCTCTCCGGTTTGGATCCCGCCTACCCGATGGTGATCGACCACCTCAAGAATCTGGGCTTGATCCGTGCCCACGACGGCTTGGCCAAATTCATTGTGATCCACGAGGATCACTTGTTTCCGGCTCAGGCTCAGAAGGTGATAGCGGCTGATCAAGCCGACGACCTTGCCCTGTTCATCCAGGACAGGATAATTGCGGAAACGGGTTTCCAACATCTTCTCTTTGACTTCAGAGATCAGATCATCTTCATTAAAAGCGACGATACCCTCTGTTTTCATGGCATTTTGCACCGGGGCAGTCATGGGCAGGAGCCGGGCCGCCGTAAAAGTATCATAGGGCACAGAGATGACCACGCAATTCTGCTGACGGGCTAAGTCTTCCAGCTCCGGCGCTAAGGTCGCACCCCCCGTAAGAATCAGGGCCGATACCCCTTGGCGGAGAACGCTTTCCTGGGCGGTCTGCCGATCTCCCATCAGGACAATATTGCCATTGCCTACATAAGCTTCCAGAGTCTCATGGCGCATGGCCCCCACATAGACATTCCCTTTAAGATCCTGCTCTGCACTGCCTACCAATAAGCGTCCGTTCAGTGTTCTGATCACGTTTTCCACCGGAATATGCAGGGATTCCAACTCATGATCCGCCATGCTCTCAATGTAAGAACCGGATAAATCACCTACCGTGATCATCCCGATCATTTGCTCGGTATGATCCACCACAGGCAGGGTCTTTTGGTTACTCTCTTTCATAATCTTCCAGGCTTCCAGAAGAGAGGTTCTTGGTTTAACCGCAGGAATAGGACCATTGAGCATATCCTTGACGCGAAGATGAAGATCCTTTAAGAGCTCCGGAGCTTCCACTCCGAAAGCATTTAAGACGAATTCCGTCTCACGGTTGATTTTTCCGGCCCGGTAAGGGATAACATGGTCCATGCCCAGGCGCTGTTTTAAGCGGGCATAGGCAATGGCTGCGCAAATAGAATCGGTATCCGGGTTTCTATGACCTACGACATGGATTTTTTTTGACACGTTGTTCTGTCCTTTCCCATAACGACATGAATATATCAGACTAAAGGTTCTCAATCAAACCAAGCATTCCCAATCAAAGCTTAACAAGCCTGGCATATTCCGCCATAAGCTTCTTGATCTCGCCCCCAAAGACCACGGAAAGTTCAGCCGAACTCCCCTCGCCTTTGATAGCTACAATCACACCTTTGCCAAATTTGGCATGTTCCACTTTTTCTCCCACTTTATAGTCCACCCCGGGGGCATCCTGGACGGGATTGCCAATAGTTCTCTCCCCGGTTCTCCAGGGTGATGGGCCTCCCGAGGGCGTCGCTGCCGGCCTTGCCGCAGCTGAATGGGCCTTCTGGGCCCGGGTGGGCGGGGGATCAATAGGATCCCGGTCCACCAGGACATGGGTGGGAATTTCCTGAAAGAACTCGGAAGGGCGGTTGTATTGAGTTCTTCCGTAAAGCATCCGCTGCTGGGCATAGGCCAGATAGAGACGCTCCCGGGCACGGGTTATGGCCACGTAGCAAAGTCTCCGCTCTTCCGCCAAAAGCACCGGATCAAGCATGGAGCGGCTGCTGGGGAAGATTCCTTCCTCCATCCCGCCCAGGAAAACCACCGGGAATTCCAGCCCTTTGGCACTGTGGATGGTCATCATCACCACAGCATCATCTGCCTGATCCAAAGAGTCGATCTGAGCTACTAAGGACACTTGCTCCAAAAACCCTGTCAGTCCGGGAACCAGGGCATCCTCAATCCCCTCCTGGACCACCGCGGTTTCGTAGTTATCCGCTTTCTCGTCATATTCAGCGGTCACGGATAAAAACTCCCGCAGGTTTTCCAGCCGGGCTTCCGCTTCCGGCGATTTATCACTAACCAGATTATCCCAATATCCGGTCCGTTTTAATACTTCTTCAACCAATTTGGTTACTGAGCTCTCCGCGGCGGCTAAGGCCCTGAGCTCTTGCATCAGGTGGGCAAAAGCCAGCAAAGGTTTCTTGGCCCGTGACTGCAGCTCAGGTATATAGTCGGCCTCCATGATCGCATCCAGAACAGGCATCTCCTGTTCATTGGCATAATCGAGAATCTTTTCTAAAGTGCTCTCTCCCAAGCCCCGCTTGGGAACATTCAAAACCCGGGAAAAGCTCACTTGATCCGCCGGGTTATGAAGAATGCGCAGATAAGCCAGGATATCCTTGATTTCCATCCGTTCGTAGAACTTAAGTCCCGAAAAAATCCGATATGGGATTCCTTCCTTCATAAAGCGTTCTTCAATAACCCGGGATTGAGCATTGGTGCGGTAAAGTACGGCAAACTCATTAAATTTGCGACCTTCCACATTGAGCAGGCGTTGAATGCGCTCACCCATATAACGGGCTTCATCATGCTCATTGTCTGCCACGTAATAGACAATAGGCTGCCCGTCCTCATTTTCCGTCCATAGGGATTTTTCTTTTCTCTCCGTATTGTTCTGAACCACTGAATTGGCGGCCTGGAGAATAGATTTGGTTGAACGGTAATTCTGCTCCAGCTTCAAGGTTTTGGCTTCGGGATAATCCCGTTCAAAATCCAGGATATTCTGCACATCGGCCCCGCGAAACATATAGATGGATTGGTCGTCATCCCCCACCACACAGAGGTTGCGGTATTTCTTAGCCAGAAGATTGACCAAAGCGTATTGGGCATGGTTGGTATCCTGATACTCATCCACAAGAATGTAGCGGAATTTATCCTGATACTGGGACAATACTTCAGGGTTCTCCCGGAACAGCCGGACCGTCAGCATGATGATGTCATCGAAATCCAGAGCATTATTGGCCAGGAGCTTCTTTAGATACAGTTCGTAGACCCGTTCTGCCTTTTGCTCAAAATAATCCTTGGCCCGGCGGGAAAAATCCTCCGGTGTCAGCAGCTTATTCTTGGCATCACTGATCACCGCTTCGATAGCCCGGGGTGCAAATTTCTTCTCATCCAGGTTCAGTTCTTTCATGCAGGATTTGATCAATGCCAGCTGATCCCCACTGTCATAAATGACAAAACTCCGCGAATATCCGGGCAAATAGCCGATCTCGCTTCTTAAAATCCGCACACAAGCAGAGTGAAAGGTTGCTACCCAAAGCCCTCTCCCTTCACTGCCTACCAGGCTGTAGACCCGGTCACGCATTTCCTGGGCTGCTTTATTGGTAAAGGTAATGGCCAGAATGTGCCAGGGCTCAACGCCTTGGGCGATTAAATGGGCGATACGGTAAGTTAAAACCCGTGTTTTCCCGGAGCCTGCCCCTGCTAATATTAATAGGGGACCTTCCCGATGCTCTACCGCTTGGCGCTGAACCGGGTTCAAATCCTCTAAACGATACATCTCACTCCACCTCACTATTCGACTTATTATTATATCATAGGATGGGGAGCTTATTTAAGACTTTCCTGGAGATTTCCTTTCAGCTTAACATGAAACAGGCCGCCGTAGTTGAACGGCGGCCTGTTTAAGCCATAAATGTTACATCGTCATCGTCCAGAGGGATGATAAAAATGATATCCCCATGAGCAACGCTGGCAAAATCATAATTATTACCATGATAATTTTTACTTAGGTTATTTATTCAAACTTATAGTTGCCGCTGGCATCAATGGTAATCTTATTGTCCAGGGTTATTACATTAGTATAGCCTTCAGCCTTCAGATGAGCCTGAGCTACTTTCGCACGGGCGCCTACCGCGCAATGAACCAGGACTAAAGCATCTTTGTTGGGAATGGCTTCCTTCACTTTGGCGATGGTGGCGGCATGATCCACAGTGAATTGATCTCTGACACCGAAATTCAAAGCGCCTTCAATATGTCCGGCATCATATTCACTCTTGTCACGGGCATCGAGGACATAATATTCTTTACCAATCGTTCCTTGCATTTTTGCTACCCAGGCATCCGGCTTAAGCTGCTCGGAGCTGGCAGTAATTTTCGTGGCGCCAAAATAGCCTTTGGCATCAAAAGCAGTCCAGCCGTCAAGGGCAAAAGCATTGACATAGCCTTTGTCTAAGAAAGCTTGAAGATTCTTTTTCGCTCTGCCCCCGGATTTGCAATGAACGAGGACGACGGCGTCTTTAGCTACACCTTGCAGTTTTTCGTCGATAACATCGGTATTGCCGGTGCCAAGGGTGGCATTGGCATCGATGTTGATGGAGCCTTCCAGGGCTTTTTCCAGCTTGATTTCATCAGGAGTTCTTAAGTCGACGATGTAGTAATCCTTGTTAATGGTCCCTTTCATTTTGGCTGACCAATCATCCCAGCCTAAGGTGTTGGACTCTACGGTAGGAGCAGTTGCCGCCGGTTGTTCAGGCTGCGCCGGGGTTTCCGGTTTAGCAGGTTCCTGACTTGCCGGCGGTTGGGCAGGCGTGGTGGATGCGGGTGCAGAGCCGCAGCCGGTAACGAGACTGAGAACAAGCAGCAGAGAGATGACCAGTGTTAAGGCTTTTGATTGTTTTAGATGTTTTAACATTCTTTTTCCCCCTTTTTTATTTAAACTGACTCGTAATGAGCCAATTTAATTCAGAAACCTGGCCGGTTCAATCATTTCCTGCAAAGGTCCATGCTTCTGATCCTGATTCAGGAAAGCTTGGAGAAGGCCTTCTAATTCAGCAAGAGCCGCCATGAAAAGGCGTCCATTGACGGGAAGAGCTTCAATAGCCTTTTGCAGATCCGGCAGCCAGTCGAAATGGTCCCGGCAAAACTGCTTAGCCTCTTTTTCAAAACCGCCCCCCACCAAAAAGGCCAGCAATTCCAAAAGAATGATCAGGTGGTCCGGCATCATCGTGTATTCAGGCGGGATTTCCAGGCCAAAGGATTTAAGAATATGCTGAACATGGTGTGCGGAATCCCCCATCAGGTACCCTTTTTGAGCTTTAAAGGACACTTGAAAGCTTTCATCCCCGGTCCAGGGCTTGTAGATCGATTCAATGGGCGGGGCAAAGGGCTTCTGGACTCCTAAGAAGCAGTGATTATAGGCAGTCACCCACTCCTCATAGGTCAGGGCATCCTGCTTAAATTCGCTTTCTCTGGGCAGCCCTGCTCCTTGACTTAGTTCTTTTACCTGCAGATCGACAAGCCCCTTGCGGACCGCTGCACAGAACTCCTCATCAGGGAAAGTGAAAAACTCTGCCAAAAGCTGCAGCAAATTCTGTAAGGCCTGCCGGGAGGCACAGGTGTTATTCATAGTTACACCTTCATTTTCGTTTAATGATGAGAATCCAGAGAAAGTTTGCTTTCGGCATAATCGAACACCAGGATAATCAAGCCTACAGCCCCTATAATCAGAGACCATTCACTCCAGGTCGGTGCATAAGCATTGAACACATGCACAGCCTTGGCCGCCGCGTCGGTCAATTGCAAGGGCACCACTTGGCCGGCGTAGACAAAGTCCAGTCTGGAAAAGAGCAGGCCAAGCATGGTCAGGATTCCGGCCCAGAAGGATAGCCCCGGTGATGAGAATTTAGATCGATAGAGAATCAGCAAGGGAGCCACAATTCCTACCAAGACTTCCATCAGCCAGAAAGGTACTGCCATCGGACCGGATATCAAGGCTTGAGCGGCCTGAGCCACTGCCTGATTGCCGCTGCCCAGGGATGTGCCTACCTTGATGGCCTGGAAGAGCGCAAAGACAAGCAACCCACCGGCTAAGATCTGACTGAGTGTGCGGGCAAGGTCTTTGCCCTGAGGGTTTTGTGAGAAGGACCCCGGGGATTCTTTTCCGGATAGATAATGAATCATGGTCAGCACCGCAGCACCGGAAACCACTGCCGAAACCACCATATACGCCGGATAATAATACCCGTCCCAAAAGCTGCGGGTGGTAGTGAAACCAAACACTCTGCCTAAATTGATGATGGCGGATAATTTAACGATCAAGGACACATAAGCAATTCCGGTAGCGGCTTTGTGATTGTTTTTCATGGTGAAAAAGAACTCACCGAACAGCAGCACCAGATAGAACCCATAAAAGACTCCCATCCAAAGGATTGGGCTGGACAAATTAGGCGAAAGCAGGAGGTATACCATCTTAAAGGGATTGGACAGCTCCACGGCCAGCACGATGAAAGCGGCAAGCAGCAGGAGTATGGAGGCCAGCAGAGCGCGCTTGGAGAGAACTTCGAATTTCCTGATGCGGAAGACATGGCCTAAGGAACCCACCAGCCCTGTCCCGGTAGCGGCCACGGCAAAGAAGACATAGCCGGAAATCAAGGCTCCCCAGGGAACGTCCGGGCTGACGCCAAAGGCATGTTCCCCGCTGATCAGGTACTTATTGATGGCTCCCGCCACGGCAAAGGCCAACAAAAGAAGAGACACATAGGTCCAAATACTTCGCCGATACTTTCTTTTTTCCATGGGCTCACCTCCTTAAATACGTTTACTCTTGGCATAGTAGATTCTCGGCTTGGTCTGGAGATCAGCCCGGAGTTGGATAAGGTCTTGGTTCTTGAGCAGTTCATGAAGAGGGCTGCCGGGGTCGTCCAGGTCGCCAAAAACGCGCACATCGTTCATACAAGTGGATACGCAGGCTGGTGTTTCCCCATTGACCACATACTCGGCACAGAAGCGGCATTTCTCCGGCACTCCGTGCTCATTGATGACCCGGGCATTATAGGGGCAGGCTACCATACAATATTTACAACCAATGCACTTCTGGGCGTCAATTAAAACAATTCCATCTTCCCGCTTGTAAGTCGCCCCCGTTGGGCAAACCTTTTGACAAGGAGCGTCGTCACAATGCTGACATTGAACGGGGGTAATCAGCCGCTGCACCTTGGGATATTTCCCTGTCTCCTGTTCGATGAGGCTGTTAAACTTCAGAGTTGGCGCTAACCCCCACTGGGTCTGGCAGGCGATTCGGCAGGCATTGCAGCCTGTGCAGCGGTTGGGGTCAATGAACATTACATAGTCAGCCATCATTTCCCCCCCTTTGTAATGGTCACGATGCATTCCTGTCCCATCACATGACCGGTCTTCTTATCGATACGGGCAGGAATAAAATCGTTGTAATTCACACCCTGGCCATAGCCAAGTTCCAGTTTTTCAGAAAAGGTCCCGTAGGTTGAGGGCAGCCAAACACATTCCGGGTGAAGGCCTTCCGTTATATGGACCTGCACCTGTTTGGAGGTTATATCACTGGACACTGTAACCCAATCCCCCTCCTGGATACCTAACTCACCGGCCCGGGAACTGTTCATCCACATATAGGTTCCCTTTTTCTCTTCGGTAATGGCCATTAAATAGGGGTTGTTGGTGGTCATGATGTGGGAATGCCAGGGTTGCTTGCCATGAATCAGACGAAATTGGTTGACTTCCGCCGGCTCCACTAGAGGGGGCACCCAAGTGGGTACACCCAGGTATCCTTCTTTTCTCCAGGCTCCTATAGAGAACTCTATTTTTCCGGTAAAGGTGCCGAAGGTTAAGCCTTCCTCTTTAGGCAGCACTGAGGGCATCAGCTCGATGCAGCCCTTTTCCCGCAGCTCATCCACACTGACCCCAATGGGACCCAGAGCCACCTCCAATTCTTCCTCCACGGTATAGCCGTAGAGGTTTTCGATTCCATAAGCCTTGGTCAAGCCTTTCATAATATCCAACAGATCGAGGCTTGAAGTGGTGCTCTCCAGAGCTTTAAAGCGGGTAGCCACTTGAGTAGCCGGCCAATAGATATTGCCATTGATGACCTTGGGATGTTCCGTCCGCTCCAGATAGTGGTTCTCAGGCAAAATATAATGGGCGGTGTAGAGAGAGGTCTCATTCCAGTCATAGGGAATGCTTACCACTAAATCCGCATTCTTAATCTTCTTTTGGTATTCCGGCTCAGGAGCTGAGCGCAAAGGGTTGTAGGAGTAGAAGAACACCATTCTGGCTCTGCCTTTTTCGATCATGTCGGGGATTCTTTGCGGAATACCCCGGGAAGGTTCCACTAAGGGATATTCTCCTACCTCACCGGCTCCGTCGGCTCGGATTCCTTTAGCGGCGACAGGTCCGTAATAGGTGGCCTCAGGATGACCAAAGGTGGTACTGGCGGCGGGGAACAATCCGCCGGCTTTCCAGAAGTTGCCCAGCAGAGCATTGATAATAATATTGAGCATCATGGTCTCATTGGAGTTTTGGTAATGGGCGGCCAATCCGTGATAGCCGGGATCCAGGAAAGCATGGGGAGCACTTCCGGCCAATTCCCTGGCCACTTCACGAATCTTATCGGCGGCGATGCCGCAAATCGTGGCTGCCTGATCGGCACTGAAGTCCTTATTATGCATCCAGAATTCGTCAAAGCCATAAACATATTGCTCCACAAAACTCTGATTATAAAGGTTTTCCGTAATCAAGGTGTGGGCGATTCCTAAAAAGAAAGCCAGGTCTGTGCCGGGCCGAATGGGAATCCATTCGTCGGCGATGGTCGCCAATTCACAGAAGCGGGGATCGACAACGATGATTTTTCCCCCTTTGGCTTTGGCTTCCGTGATCCGTTTCATAGCAGCGGGAATAATTCCCCCGGCATAGTTTCTGCCTACAAAGAGCATGGTTTTGGCCTGATCGAAGTCCGGATTAAACATACCGCCCACCATGTTTTGCCAGATGTTGGTTTTTGCTGAAAAGCAGGTCGCATAATGAGTTATATAGGTAGAAGAACCGATGATATCCATGAATTGCTGGGCATAACTTTCCTTGCCCCCATGGCAGGCCCAGACCATCTTGTCGCCGCCATGTTCTTCAACGATGGCTTTCATCTTCGCACCCACCTCCTGGAAGGCCTCCTCCCAGGTGATGGGTTGGAAATTGTTTTTGTTATCCACACGCTTCATAGGCTGAGTTACCCGTCCAGGGTTATACACATTCTGAGCAATTCCATGCCCCCGGGCACAGATATGCCCTCTGGATTTCATATGAATGTCGTTGCCTTCAATTTTCCACAATCTGCCGTTTTTCACATAGGCCCACACTCCACAGTAGCTGGAACAGCCATTGCAAAGGGATGGAACCCGTGTGACCTCTGCATGCTTAGCCTCTTCGGCAAAAGCTTGGAAATCCATCTTCAATGCTTGGGGCAGAGCAACGGCTGTCGTGGTCGCAGCAGCAAGTTTTAGAAACGACCGACGTGATATTGGCTGCATAACCTTCCCTCCTTGTCCGTAATTCATCAACCACAACCTGCCGCACCTGTACTCGGTGGGAGATAGTTCAACGGAGTTAATGGGTAATATTCCTTAACAAGGCTGTGCACCGGAACCGCCCCCGTGGCGGCTTCCTGAGCACTCCAATAACTCATGCCATACTTCAGAGCCACGCAATCATATCCCAAGGTGACCAGGCTCCGGGCGCCCTGGCTGGCATCCATACCGTCATAGCCGATTAAAACAATCCGTTGATCCGGTGAGTAGTTCTTAACCTGATCCGAAGCGGCCAGTTGGTCCAGCGGAATATTGACGGCTCCATCAAGATGCCCCTGCCGGTAATGCTTCGGTTCACGAATGTCCACCAAAAGATAGTGCTCTGCAGGCCCTTGCTGCAGCTCACTATCAAGTTCCTCCGCAGTAATGACTCCTTTATAATTCCGATCCAGATAGGTTCTGGTGGTGTGAACGATATACTCCTGGGTTTTCCCCTCAGGGTACTTAATTTCCGGAAGGGCATTCTCTCCAAGGGTTGCTGTTGTCATGTCTGTAACCAGGGTGTTATTGAGCGGTTGGGCAGGAAATGCCTCATAACCGGTGGGTGATGCTTCCTTGGTCCAGCTTTGCATGCCATAGAGAAGCGGTACCGCCTGATATCCCAACTGATTCCAGGTGGCTGCCGTTTGTGCCGCCAGATGGCCGTTATAGTCAATAACCACCAAGGTTTTGTCTTTAGGCAAACTTTCCAGCCTTTCCGGGTTAGAAGTTTGGGCGTAAGGTATGCTGACCGAACCTGGGATATTGCTGCTGACGAAATCCTGATTAGCTCTTATGTCCACTAAGAAGTAATGACCGTTACACTCCCGGACGATTTGATAAAGCTCTTCAGGCGTCATGGCGGTGACTTTATCCCCGGCCAGAAATTCGTCCACCACTTGCCTGACGGATTCAAACTGCTCCACCAAGGGCGCTTCACTAATGCCCGGATCAACCACAGTCGCCGGGCTTGTATTGGCACACCCTGCCAAAGCAAATCCAAGCAACGACACTCCCAGCAGAGTCTGGAATCGAATCCGATGTTTCATTGGCTCCCCCTCCTTTTTAATGTCCTCATATCTTGTGATAATACTCACATTCATAAAACGAGCAGTACCTTTGGTTCATTTAATGCCAGGATACAGAACTGCTGAGATACAGATGGATCTCTGACTTGTTCATTCCCTGCTCTTTATGTAACATTTATCACAACTCTCATCCTTATCCTAACATAACTCCCTTTACTTCATCTGTGACTAAAGTACAATTGTGAAGAAAATGTGAAAAGCATCCTTCCTCAGGCTTATTGGCAAGACCACAGGGCAGCTGATTTAAAAAAAGGTGAAGCGCAAGCTATGCCTGCCTTCACCTTTTCTAAGCTTTATTAAAACTATGCCAGCTGCTATTGAACGAGCTTTTCTAATTCCTTAGGATCTTTAATATCCAGACGTCCCCGTGATAAGGTTAAAATACCCAGCCGCTCAAACCCTTTCAACTCCCGGCTGATAACTTCCCGTGCTGTACCCAGCTCCCGGGCAAAGCCCTCATGGGTCATATAAACGGGAGAGCGTCCACCATTACTGCTGGCGAACAAAAGCTGAGCCAGCCGTTTTCTTACCGGAACAAAGGCAATACTGTCCACCACCTCCGTCGCCTCGAAAAGCCGATTGGATATATCGTTGATCACAAACCGATAAAAGGGTTCCGATTCGGCAAAAGACCGTGCGAAAAACCTGCGGGATACCCAAATGACCTTAACGTCGGTCTCAGCTGTAACCGTGACCGTGTTGCATTTAAAATCACCTAACACACAGGCCGCCGACAGAGGACAAATCCTGCCTTTAAAAATATGATAAATGGTTACTTCCCGCCCGTCCTCCGAATTCATAGCCACCCTCAGCTCTCCGGACAAAAGTAAAGCCAAGCCGTGGCAATAGGAACCCTTTTCCGCAATGATGGTACCGGCAGGGACTTCTTGAATATTTGAATGTTCCACCAAGGCCTCAATCTGCTTATAGGATAACTCTTGAGCAAAGCTGAAGGTTTCGATTAATTCCTCAACGATACCTTTAGTTTTACCTCTCATTTATCACCCTCCTCAATTTACTTGCTCTTGCTGTTGCCTATTCGACACTGAGCAAGGATTTCCCTTTTAAAACAATTCTTTAAAAGCAATTGACAATGACTTGCTTTTCATTATATCGTATTATATGAATATAATGATACAAAAAAATTAAAAAGTCCTATCATACAGAAAGGCGGTATCTCTTTGGATCATGGTTACGCAAAATACAATGAGGTCGCTGAATTGCTTAAAGTTTTAGCTCATCCGGTAAGACTTTGTATTGTGAGCAGGTTGCTGGAAATGGGGGAATGCAATGTAACCACCATGCATACTTGTCTCAATGCTCCTCAGTCCACCATATCCCAGCATCTGCAGAAATTGCGTTCCGCCGGCATCGTGGAATACCGCAGAAACGGTCTGGAGATCTACTACAAAATAAAGAACAAAAAAATCAGCCAACTTGTCAGCGATGTCCTTCAAGAAGTGTGAAAGAAAGGATTGGCCAACATGAAGAAAAAAGTGCTCATTGTCGGCGGAGTGGCCGGGGGAGCCTCCGCAGCGGCGCGACTAAGACGTCTGGATGAAGATGCGGAGATTATCCTCTTTGAACGTGATGACTACATATCTTTTGCCAATTGCGGATTACCCTACTATATCGGAGGAACGATTACGAAACGGGAGCGATTAATGGTTCAGACCCCGGAAGATATGCAGGCCCGCTTCAACATTGATGTGCGGATTCGCAGTGAAGTCATCCGGCTTGATGCCGCTAACAAGAAAGTTCTCGTCAGAAGTCAGTCCAGAGGAACCTATGAAGAGAGCTACGATGCCCTCATCCTCTCCCCCGGCGCTAAGGCTTTGCGGCCTAATATTCCCGGCATCGACAGCGAGAGAATCCTCACTCTCCGCAATATCCCCGATACGGATGCTATCAAGGGCCTGGTGGATCAGAAAGGCGTGCAGAGCGCCATTATCATTGGCGGTGGTTTTGTCGGAGTTGAAATGGCTGAAAACCTCAGGGAACAGGGATTGAATGTCACTCTCGTGGAAGCCGCTCCTCATATCCTCGCCCCCTTTGATACGGATATGGTGGTCCTTGCCGAGAAAAAACTGGTGGCCCACGGAATTCGCCTTATCCTGAACGATGGTGTGAAATCTTTTCAAGATCTGGAGAACCAGGTTGAAGTGACCCTGGCCAGCAATAGGAAACTCCAGGGAGATCTGATCATCCTGGCCATCGGCGTCATTCCTGATACAGGATTCCTCAAAGAAAGCGGTTTAGAGCTGGGGCCCAAAGGTCATCTGATCGTCAATGAACGTATGGCAACGAATCTTCCCCATGTCTATGCCGCAGGGGATGCTGTGGAGGTTCTGGACTATATAACCAAGACGAAAACGGCCATTCCTCTGGCCGGCCCGGCCAACAAGCAAGGCCGCATTGCAGCGGATAATATCGCCGGCTTAAATTCAACCTACAAGGGCACTCAGGGGACTTCCATCATCAAGATTTTTGAACTCACTGCCGCCAGTACCGGTGCTAATGAGAGAACACTGCAACGGGCTAATCTGCCTTATCACGTCATCCATATTCATCCTGTTTCTCATGCTTCCTATTATCCCAACGCTTACCCGATGACCCTGAAACTTATCTTTGGTGCCGATGGGAGGATTTTCGGCGCCCAGGGCATCGGCAGGGATGGCGTCGATAAGCGTATTGATGTCATCTCCACAGTCATCCGCCTGGGGGGTACTGTCGAGGACCTGACCGAGCTGGAATTGGCCTACGCACCGCCCTTCTCTTCAGCTAAAGACCCTGTGAATATGGCCGGGTATGTGGCTCAAAATGTCTTAACCGGCCAAGCTCATATGCTGGTATGGGATGATCTGAATAAGATCGACGAAGAATATACTTTTGTTGATGTTCGGACTAAAATTGAATTTGCCAAGGGTCATGTAGAAGGTGCTATAAATATTCCCGTGGATGACCTTCGCCAACGAATCCAAGAGCTGGATCCTGGAAAACTCATTGTTGTCTATTGCGAAGTGGGATTAAGAGGCTACTTCGCCGAGCGGATTCTTACCCAAAAGGGCTATCGGGTCTTAAATCTCACCGGCGGCTATACCACTTACTCTGTCCAGGGCTTTGATCCCAATCAAGCCTTGGATGACTACAAAAAAGATTTCAACCCTTACCCCTGCTGCGCCGACGAAGACATAATCGATCCCGATACCCAAAGGATCAAGCATCAATAGTTTTATAGATCAAACATCAATAGTTCCATAACGGTCATTTCCCTTAAAGAACAAGAGGGCTCTCCAATTATTGAGATGCCCTCTTGTTGTCATTTGCTTTCTGGGGAAGGTGTCGTCTGCAGATGATAATCAGGGTTGGTGATTTCAAAGTTGGAGCTGTTGATGCCTGACGTTACATATACCTTCTTATCGGCGGTGATGAATATCGCTTCCGTATCAGGAATCTTTTCAATCATTTTCATACCTTCCTCAAGGCCCAGCAGGAAGGTTCCGGTGGATAAGCCATCAGCATTAATAGATTCTTTCGTAATGATGGAAACACTGATCAACCCATTTTCCCCAGGATAGCCTGTATCCGGATCAATCAGGTGATGATAAACTTTACCACCTTCTTCGAAGTACCGTTCATAGGTCCCGGATGAGACCATGGTCTGGTCATTGAGCAGAACCACGCCCATGGATTTACCCCTGATTTCATAAGGATCCTGCAAACCAAGCCGCCAAAGGGAGCCATCGAGTTTAGTATTCATCGCCACAATATTGCCGCCAAGATTAACAATGGCGTGTTCGATCCCGGCCTCTTTGAGGATCTTTACCGCCTCATCCGCAGCATACCCTTTAGCGATAGCTCCTAAATCCACCACCATACCCTCTTGGTTCAGCTTAGCACTGGAATTGTCTTTATCGAGAATAAGATTATGATAATCCACCAAAGGCAGCTTTTTATTTATTTCATCAATACCAGGAACCCGGGCATTATCCGAGCCGATATTCCAAAGCTTGACAATGGGACCGACAGTGATATCGAATTTTCCTTGCGAAAGCTCAGCGAGATATTTTGCTTTCTCTAAAACATAAAATGTATCGGGGTTTATTTTCACAAACTCCTTACCGGAAGCTTTATTCAACTGGATTATCTCACTGTTCGGATAGTCATCATTAATCGTCATTCTTTGCTCAATATCGGTGAGACGATCAAAAACCCTCTGAAAGATTTCGTTATCTTTTATCTCATCGTAGATGGTAATCTTGGCCACTGTTCCCATCAAAAAAGTTGTTTCGACGACAGGTTCAAATTCCTTCACCTTGGTCTCTGCAGACAAGCATCCCACCAGGGAAAAGCTTAAACATACACAAATTAACATCACAAGCAGCCGAGATTTGAAGGATGACGGTCTTAGATTTTGCATAGTAGAAGAAAACCTCCATCTTTGCGAGTAATCATCTTGTCCCAAGCCTTATTATAGTATGAAACAGTGTTTTTTTATAGAAGAAAGAAATGAAGAAGCAGCCGAAACCGCTTCTTCATGGTCTTAGTATTCTTGCCTAAACCCTATTATTTGGCACCTTCGAGGGCCTTTTGCGCCAGTTTGAAGAACTCACCAACTGTTACGGATACTCCAGCGATATCATCGGAATGACCGGCATCATCCTTATAGTTGATCTTGGTCGGATCTTGGGTCTTTAAGAGATAAGCTTCGGCTTTTTGAGCTTGCACAGCCCATTCACCCTGGTTTCCAGGAGCGAGTTTGTAATCGCCCTCAGTGGATTGAACGTCTTTATTCGGCTTGGTAGCATCTTCGGGGATACCATTCCAATCCACACCGACAATCGTTCCGTTCTTAACGACGATACTGGTCATATACTTCCAGCCGCCTTTGAAAGCCTCTTCGGCAGCATAGTAGATGCCGTCTTTATAAGAACCTTGGGCAATGGGTCCTTTGTCTAAGGCAGCTTTAGCCAGGTCAAAGAACTCAACAACATGAATGGATACACCGGCGATATCGTCGGTATGACCGGCATCATCTTTATAGGTGATCTTGGTAGGATCCTGGGTTTTTAAGAGATAGGCTTCAGCTTTTTTGGCTTGTTCATGCCATTCCGCCTGAGCTTTACCTTTTTCTACCAGACCATATTCCCCGTCAGCAGATAAGGTGTCCTTATCTTTGCCGCCGTTAACATTTAAGCCGTTCCAATCAGCAGCCACGATGTTGCCGTTGATAACCGTCAGGCTGGCAAAGTATTTCCAGCCGCCGCTGCCATACATAGCATCCTCAGCATAGTAAGCACCGTCTTGATATGGGCCTTTGCCTACAGGGCCGGCATCCAGAGCTTGCTTGGCTAAATCAAAAAACTCATTGACATGAATGGATACACCGGCTATATCATCCGTGTGCCCTTCATTATCTTTAAAGGTAATCTTAGTGGGATCTTGGGTTTCAATCAGATAAGCCTCGGCTTTTTGAGCTTGCTCATGCCACTCAGCCTGAGCTTTTCCTTTGGCTACCAGACCGTATTGACCGGATGCCGAGAAGGTATCCTTATCGGGTCCACCTTTTTCATTGGCGCCATTCCAGTCGGCAGTAACAATTTTACCATCTTTCACTTCGATGGTGGCGGTATATTTCCAACCGCCATCAAAGTCGGATTGTGCAAAATAAATCCCCTCTTTATACTTTGCCTCTTGGGCAGGAGCCGGATCTTTAACCGCAGTAGCCGGTGTAGTTTGACCACCTGAGCATCCACTTAAAACAAGAACAGTCCCTAAGGCAATAACTGACGCTAATGATTTAATCTTTTTCATTTCCTTCCTCCTCCTTGTGAAACTACCTTTATACACTTTTCATTAAAGAATTAAGTTATTTAGAACAGCCCCTCTCCCTGTCCTCCTTCCCTTAGTCTCTATGAAACAATTCTGAGAAAGCTCTCGTGGAGAAAATGAAGATTACCACAAGCTTGCATATTCAATAGATGCATTTGCAATAGATGTCTCAGCAACATATGTAATTGCAATATTTGTCACAACAAGCTTTTCTCAAGTAGACTTTATCAAAAAGAGGTTTTGCTGTCAATACATAATTCAGAACTCTTTTAAATAATTATTAGATAAACAATTGTCTGAAAAATCAGCCGCCAGGACACAATTAAAAAACAGCGGGCAGGAATCCCCTTGGGAACCCTTACCCGCTGTTTTTCGATTACTTTTTAATTGTTTTCAAGTTTTCCAGCTCTATAGTATTATGCCGTTTTCTATCAGCCAAATCATCACTGCCAAGGCAAGGAAGCTGGCCAGAGCTACCCCATCCTTCAGGGAAAACTTAAAGTGATAATGATACAACTCCTCAGGACTCACTTTGTCAACATACTCCTGAATCTTATCAATTTTATCGAAGGAATCAACGATAAGATTGACGATAACCTGGGAAATCCCTTTTACATTGATTTTAAACTTACGCTTTCCTTCCCCAACCACTGTACGCATCTTATCTCCCAAGCTCTTCTTCACTTCAGAGCCTGTATCTTTCAGCTGGGCTACGATACACATGATGATTTTCAAATAGTCCTGAACCGGCAGCCCCAGCTTGTTTAACGGCAGGAAAAATTTATCCAGCATTCCTATAAAAGTCCTCATTGGGGTGGTATGGAAATACAGGATGCTGATATACCAAATCACAAAAAGCTTGAAAAGCCTTAGCAAAACCGCCCCAAATCCTTGGAAAGCAAACATTGGGTTCTGGGAAAAATGAAAAAAGACAGCATTCATCATCAGGCCAAAAAAATAGGGAATGAGTACGATAATCCCAAAGGAAGCCCCGCTGATCATTAAGGTGCGCAAATTAATCTTAAAAATCCAGGCAACCAGGATTAAATAAGCACTTAAAAGGCCAAAGCTTAAGGAGCTTCGGAACCAAAAGGGCATAACCATAAGCAGAATCGCCAGGATCAACTTGATCAGTCCATCCATCCTGAAGCATTCTGCTTTATTTAACCCCTTATTTTCCTCATCAGAATTCATTACCGTTAAATCCTTCGCCATAAACCACTCAATCTCTTCTCCAGTATTTCATCTTGCTTCCCTTTGCCATGAAATTCTATCCTATTCTTTTCTATTGTTTCCTATTCTTCCCTCCGCTCTATCATCCCGGTTTTAATCTCAGCACGGGGAAGGTCCTCGTCCTCTTCACTCTTGAAAGGGATCTGTTCTTCCTCATTCACATCAGGTTCGGCGGTCTTAGCAAAAATGTCCTTTTTACTCACTTCATTAATGGCCAATTCGCCTATGCTCCCGGTGATCAAGCCAGTAACCACCGCGGATATAAGAAGGATCGGCAAATAGTAGAACACCACCACTTGACCAAGGATGAAGGACGCTACAGTGATCTGGGTCGTATTGTGAACGATGGCCCCGACAATGCTGACTCCTTTAATGCTGAAAAATCTGGAAAGTTTTTTATAAAGCAGCCACATGACCAAGGCACTTAAGAGACCGCCCGTCAAGCTGAAGGCCAGCATCATCACACCCCGGGTCAGTATAGCCACCACGAAGCACCGGACTACCACGATAAATAAGACATCCTTCAACCCTAAAAAAGCAATGGCAATCATCGTGATAATATTGCCCAGGCCCAGCTTAATCCCCGGCACGGGAATGGGCACAGGAATAAAGGATTCCAGAAAAGATATGATAATCGCATTGGTAACTAAGATGATAATTATGGCAAAACGCTTATTTCTATTCATATTCATCACCCTCAATAGTCACGATAGTTCCCGCAGGCAGGCAGGCCGCGAAATCACCGGGCTTGCTCAAAGATCCGGTTTTTACACAGATTTGATCGGGGCATTGGGATTCTAAAAATCTAATCTTGCCATTCTCAGCAACGATCGTCAAGGCAATGCCGCCTTCATAATGGAAATGCTGAGGCTCAGTGACTTTATCCAGATTGATCCTGGCCACTTCCTTGCCGTCCCGGGTAATCACTGCAATGCGTTCGTGTTCCCCATTCCCCCCACCTGGATTAAGCTGATTCCAGAGCCAGGGCACCGCCGCTCCAACTCCGATGATCAGCACAACCAGAATAATGAGCAAATCACCTTTTTTTCTTTTACCTTCTGCTTGCATAGTTCTCTCCAGTCCCCTATATCCGGCAATTAGTAAGTTCAATCTTTGACGAATTCGTACTCTTTGCTTTCGTCAAAAAATTCAAAGCTGTCCTTTAACCCATCTGTGACATAGATCTTTTTATCTCTGGTGATAAAAACCGCTTCCACCCCGCCATAGTTTTCGAGCATCTCCCGGCCTTTTTCCAAACCGAGAATATATACTGCCGTATCCAGAGCATCAGCCAGCAAAGAGGAATCCGTCACCAAGGTGACGCTCATCAAATCCGATTGGGCCGGATAGCCTGTGTGAGGATTGAGAATATGGTGGTAGCGCACCCCGTCTACTTCAAAATAGCGCTGATCATCACCGGCCGTCACAACCGCTTTATCCGCCACAGTAATCATACCCACGATCTGATCCTCTTCACCGGCAGGACGAGGGTTACGCACCCCTACGGTCCAGGAGCTGCCATCCGGCTTAGTCCCCAAGGTCACCACATTACCGCCGAGGTTGATAAAAGCTGAGGTGATGCCTTGCTTTTTATAGACTTCAATAGCCGCATCTCCGGCGTACCCTTTGGCAATACCACCCAGGTCCACCATCTGGCCTGCTTGTTTAAGATAGGCTGTGTTTCCCTCAATAAGCAGATTTTTATAATTAACAAGAGGCAGCAGCTCTTTCAATTCTGTCTCAGAAGGAATCCGGGCATTGTCCGTACCAATCCCCCAGCTTTTCACGATGGGACCCACAGTCACGTCAAAGGCTCCGCCGCTGAGTTCAGCTACTTCCTGAGATTCTTTCAAGACAAGCAAGGTCTCCGGCTGGAGTTCTACACTTTGCTTCCCGGCATAATCATTGAGTTTATTAACGTCTCCTCCTGGAGCATTGAAGGTCAAAAGTGCTTCCAAACTCTTTATCTTCTCCAGTGCTGCGTCGATGGCAGCCTGTCCATTATCGCCAAAGACTCTTTGCGATATTACCGTACCCATGGCAATATCCGTGCTTTCAAACTTCTTAACTTCTTCCTGTTGTACAGGTTTCCCATTGCATGCAGTCAGTAGTCCCAGTGTTATCAAGGCAACTGCTACAAACGATAGTTTTTTTCTTCCGCACTTTTTCTTGTCAAACAACAACTCCAGCTCCTTTATCTCTAAACCCTCTTTATTGCTTATAGTGACCAGCCTAGCACTCTGTAACACCTAATTCCTCATTCTTCCGCCTTGTCCTGCGCAAATTTCCCTCGCCGGGCACGGCGAGTTTTAAGTGTTAGAAAGTACTAGAATTAGCTTAACCCGATTTACCTTAATTCTCTACAAATAATACCATACGAATCTTGAGATTAAAATAGCTTATCCTTTAATCACAGATCTTACACAACTGCTTTCTCAGCACTCTATATTGCCATGATACAACCCTACAAAAAAATCCCTGCAAGGGTGCCTTCGCGCTCCCCTTTGCAAGGATTCTTTGTGTGCCTGACTATTTTCTTCGTGACAGCAGCTCCTGGGAAATAGCCTCCAGGCTTACCCCCCGTTCTTCCAACAGGACCAAAACATGATAAATGAGGTCTGAGACTTCGTAGCGAATTTCCTCAGCCGAACTGTTTTTTGCAGCAATGATGGTCTCCGCGCATTCCTCCCCAACTTTTTTGAGGATCTTATCAAGCCCTTTATCAAACAGATAGGTTGTATAGGCTCCTTCCGGACGTTCCATATTTCGTGAATGAATCACTTCCGCCAGCAGCTCCATGGTCCTGCCCAAGGGTATTGCCGGAACTTCTTCAGGCGCTCCCAGAGTTACATAGCCTTCTCCCTGGACTCCATAATGAAAGCAGGAGTAAAACTCTTCATGACAAGCCACACCCTTTTGCCTGACCGTCAGCAGAATCGTGTCCCGGTCACAATCAAAGCGGAGATCCACAACTTCCTGGGTATGGCCTGACGTTTCTCCTTTCAGCCACAGAGATTGACGGCTGCGGCTGTAATACCAGGCCCTTCCCTCCTGAAGGGTGCGCCTGAGTGCTTCTTCGTTCATATAAGCCAGCATCAGGACCTCTCGCGTATCCACATCCTGCACCACGACAGGAATTAAACCATCAGCATTCCAGCGTATCCCTTGGGGGAGCTGGGTCTGTGATTCTTTAGAGTTAGATGTATTCATCAAATCTTCGCCTCTTTGCCTATGATTTAGTTTGGTTTTGCTGCGGGAGAACCCATCTAACCCTTCCTCACCGGAATCCCCCGCTCCTCCAGATAAGCTTTCGCTTCCCCAATGCTGTATTCCTGATAATGAAAAATCGAAGCGGCCAACACCGCATCCGCCTCCCCTATGGTCAGCCCTTCTGCCAGATGCTCCAGAGTTCCCACCCCGCCGCTGGCAATGACCGGCAAAGAGACTGCTCTGCTTACAGCCCGGGTCAGCTCCAAATCATAGCCATTTTTCGTCCCGTCCCGATTCATGGAAGTCAGCAGGATCTCACCGGCACCTAAGCGCTCCACTTCCTCGGCCCACTGCAAAACATCCTTCCCGGTGGGAGTCCGCCCGCCATGGATATAGACTTCCCAGGCTCCCGGACGGGTCTGCCGGGCATCGATGGCTACGACGATACATTGGCTGCCAAAAGCATGAGCCCCTTCCTCGATCAGTCCGGGAGTCTGGACAGCCGATGTATTCAAGGATACTTTATCCGCTCCGGCTCTGAGCATCTTGCGAATATCTTCCACCCTGCGCAGCCCCCCGCCAATGGTAAAAGGAATAAACACTTGTTCCGCCGTTCTGCGCACCACCTCGACCATGGTCTCCCGTCCTTCAGCCGATGCCGATATATCGAGAAAAACCAATTCATCTGCCCCTTCTCGATCATAGAGAGCCGCCAATTCCACCGGATCTCCGGCATCACGGAGATTGACGAAATTTGTTCCTTTGACTACGCGACCTTCATGAACATCCAGACAAGGTATAATCCGTTTCGCTAACATCAATCTTCCCCCTTGCCGTTCTTATTTGCCTTCACTACGCTGACCAACAACCCTCAGGGCCTCTGCCAGCGAGAAGGCACCGGCGTAAAGAGCCTTGCCCACAATGGCCCCCTCAAGGGACACACCTCTATTCGCTTCTTCCTGGAGCAGCCTGAGATCTTCCAGCCGGGAAACCCCGCCTGAGGCCACTACCTGCAGACCGCTTAAGCGGGCCAATTCAACGGTGCTTTGAATATTGGGACCCTGAAGCATACCGTCCCGGGAAATATCCGTAAAGACCAGATGCTTAACGCCCACCTTCTTCATGCGCAAAGCCAAATCCAGAGCCTTAATCTCAGTCTTCTCCGCCCAGCCCTGCACCGCTACCAGGCCATCCTTAGCATCAATTCCTATCACGACGGCTTCCTCAAAGCGCTGGACTGCTTTTTCCACCAACTCAGGGTTGCGCACAGCTACTGTACCGAGGATAACCCTTTCAACTCCTAATTTCAGGAGCTCCTCTATTCTCTCCAGAGTCCGAATCCCTCCGCCAACCTGCACCCGCAGCCCGGAGGATTGAATAAGCTTAAGTATCACGGCATCATTGACCGGCTTACCGGCAAAGGCGCCGTCCAAATCCACCACATGGAGGGAGTCCGCTCCTTGTTCCTTAAACTTCCGGGCTACTTCTACCGGCTGCTCCCCATAAACGGTAGCATCTTCCATTCTTCCCTGAAGCAGGCGGACGGCTTTTCCCTCTTTAAGATCGATGGCTGGAAACAGTCGCATCCTCATTCACCCACTTTCCAAAGTTCTCCAATAGCTTAAGACCCCAAGGACTGGACTTCTCAGGGTGGAATTGTGCTCCCCAAACATTATCCCTTCCCACCAAAGCCGGAAAAGGCACTCCATAGTCGCTCATTCCAGCAAGAATCTCCTGCTCCTCACTGGCCACATAATAGGAGTGAACAAAATAAAAATAAGCTTCATCGGGAATCCCCTCAAGAAGCCGGCAAGGCTTTTCCTGATGAAGGGTATTCCAGCCCATATGAGGAATCTTGCGGCCGGCCGGGAACCTGACCACTCTCCCGGGGAGCAGTCCCAATCCCTTATGCTCACCATGCTCCTCCCCGACTTCAAAGAGCACCTGCATGCCGAGGCAAATCCCTAAGAAAGGCTTTCCTGAATGGGCGTAGTGGATTAAGGGCTGAATCCATCCCTTTTCTTCAAGAGCTGCCATAGCATCGGCGAATGCTCCCACTCCCGGCAAAATGATGCCCTTCACAGCCATCAGTTCAGCGGGAGATTCCAGAACCTTAGCCGGATATCCTAATTTCCAGAGGGCTTTTTCCACACTGCGCAAATTTCCGCGACCATAATCGATGATTCCTATCATAGCGAAAAAGACCTCCTTAAAGTACTCCCTTTGTCGACAAAACTCCTTGAAAACGAGGATTCTCGCGGAGAGCCAAGCCCAAGGCCCGGCCAAAACCTTTGAAGATCGCCTCCAGAATATGATGGCGGTTCTTGCCGGAGAATAACCGCATATGCAAGGTTATGCCCGCCTGAACGGATACCGCCCGGAAAAACTCCTCCGCCATTTCCACAGGGAATCCTCCTACCATCCCCTCGGGACACTCCACATCCCAAACCAGATAGGGACGATTGGAGAGATCCAAAGCAACCTGCACCAAGGCTTCATCCATGGGAAGAAGAGTATCGCCTACCCGCTCAATGCCACGACGCTCCCCCAAGGCTTCCCTGATAGCCTGCCCGAAAACAATGCCGCAGTCTTCGATGGTGTGATGAGGGTCCACCTGCAAATCCCCTTCAGCGGCTACTTCCAGATCAAGATAACCAAACCGGGCCAAGGCTTCCAGCATATGATCAAAGAAGCCGATACCCGTATCGACCTGAGCCGTACCGGCTCCGTCAAGATTCAGCTTAACCCGAATCCTGGTCTCTTTGGTTTGACGTTCAATGTGTGCTTCACGCATTTCCAAAACCTCACTTACAAGGTGTTATCCTATGACTGAAATGACTGAGCTATTTTAGAATCTCCCCAAGTGCTTTGATAAGTCTCTCATTCTCTTCAGGCAAACCGGTGCTAAGCCGCAGAGCCTTGCCCACCAGCGGCAGATTCCCCATAGTGCGGATCAAGAAACCCTTCCCGATCAATTCCTGATAGACCCGGTCCGGATCCTCGGGCTGAAAAAGAAGGAAATTAGCCCGGGTTGCAAAAACCTTTACCGAAGCAAAAGCGGTCAGAGCCTCAGCGATCCTGGCCAGTTCAGCGATCAGAATCCGACCTTGTTCAGCATATTCCTCCCCATAATTCAGTGCGATCACTCCCGCTTTTTGGCTGAAGCTGTTCACATTGAAAGGCTGCCGGGCCCGGTTCAAGGCTCCGATGATGGAGGGTTGTCCCAGAAGATAGCCAAGCCTGAGAGCAGCCATGGCAAACAGCTTGGAAAAGGTCTTCATCACTAAGAGATTGGGGCAGTATGGAATCTGATCCACAACACTCTCCCCGGAAAACTCTCCGTAGGCTTCATCCACAATGACGATCTTGCCCGACTCTGCCACGATTCTCAGTATCTCTTCCCGAGGGAACAGGGTTCCCGTAGGGTTATTGGGATTGCAGAGGACAATCATATGGACCTGAGGTTGGGCCGCTGCCTTAAGTATCCCTTCCACATCCAGGCGGAAGTCCCTGCTGGTTTCGGTGAGAAGAAGCGGAACTTCCAGAACCTCCGTGCCGGTCACCCTGGCCGCAGCTTCATACATACTGAAGGTGGGCGGATGAATAACCACAGCTCCCTTCTCGCCGCCAAAGGTCGTCATGAGCAGCTGGATCAGCTCATCAGAGCCGTTTCCTGTTAAAATCCCCTCAGCGGGCACTCCTGTATAGCGGGAGAGGGCCTCCTTAAGTTCTTGAGCCCCACCATCAGGATAACGGTTAAAAGCAATGGCTGAACCCAATAATTGCTCAATCATTCCTGGGGGCCAAGGCAGAGGATTTTCATTGGCATCCAAGCGTACACAGTCCGGGATGGACTTGCTTTCATAGGCTTTTAATGTTCGTATGGATGGTCGCATCCATTCTTCAAGGTTCATTTTATCTACCATAGCTTCCTGGCCTCCACAGCCCGGGCATGGGCTTCGAGTCCCTCTTTCCGGGCTAAATGAGCGATGTGCTTGCCGTCCCGCTGCAGGGCCTTTTCCGAATAACTGATCACACTGACTTTCTTCATAAAGGTATCCACATTTAACGGAGAATAAAAGCGGGCCGTACCTCCCGTAGGCAATACATGATTGGGGCCGGCAAAATAATCGCCTACAGGTTCCGGTGAGAAACGGCCCAAAAAGACAGCTCCGGCATTTCTTACCCGGCCCAGCCAGCTATAGGGTTCCTTAATCACCAGTTCAAAATGTTCGGGAGCTATCTGGTTGACTAAATTCATGCCCTCAGCCAGATCCTTAACCAAAATCGCCGCCCCATAGGTCTCCCATGAGGCTCGGGCGATATCCTGCCGTGGCAGCAGCTTTAATTGACGCTCCACTTCCGCCACCGTCTCCTCCAGCACTTTCCGATCAGGAGAGACCAAAATGGAGGAAGCCAAGGGATCATGCTCAGCCTGGGAAAGCAGATCGGCGGCAAGCTCTTCCGGCTGCGCGGACTCATCGGCTAAAATGAGTATCTCACTGGGACCGGCCAGCATATCAATATCCACGGTGCCAAAGACCTGTTTTTTGGCCAGGGTGACATAAATGTTCCCCGGTCCGGTGATTTTATCCACAGGAGAGATTTCCCCTGTGCCAAAGGCTAAGGCGGCAATGGCCTGAGCCCCTCCTACCTTATAGATTTCCGTGACTCCGGCTTCCGCGGCGGCTACCAGGACCTCCGGCAGCAAGCTGCCATCCTTGCGCGGCGGACTGACCATCACGATCTCTTCGACCCCTGCTACTACAGCGGGGACTGCATTCATCAGCACTGAAGAAGGATAAGCAGCGGTTCCCCCCGGTACATAGATGCCAACCCGTTTAAGGGGTAGCAACAGCTGCCCCAGAATACTGCCGTCTTCCTGGGCATCCAACCATGAGGTGCGTTTTTGCTTTTCGTGGTAAGAGGTGATCTTCTCCTTAGCAAGCCGCAGAGCTGCCAGGAATTCTTCATCCACCTGAGAGTATGCCTTCACTAGTTCTTCTGCTCGAACGCGCAGCCCGGATGGGCGGAGATCCACTCCATCAAATTTTTCCGTTAAGGCATAGAGGGCTGAATCCCCTTCTTTCTTAATCTCAGAAAGAATTTCCGCTACCTTATGTTCCAGCAATTGATCATCGCCATAGGATTTGCGCGTAAGCATAGTCAAATCCAATTCCTCAAGGGTCTTAATCTCCATAGCTGTTCCCTCCATCTTAGCCAACTCTCCCGAGCTTAAGGAGCTCTGCCGAGAAGCTGACGCAGCCTCTCAGTCAGCTCATTAATGCGTTCATGCTTCATCCGATAAGCGACACGGTTGGCAATCAATCTTGTCGTCGCTTCGAGAATGGGAGCAATTTCTACCAGTTTATTTTGCCGCAATGTAGTGCCGGTGGACACGATATCCACAATCATCTCCGCCAGCCCTACCCGGGGGGCCAGCTCGATATTGCCATGCAGCTTAATGGGCAGAACCTGCATCCCCTGCTCCCGGAAAAAGTCTTCCGCTACCCGGGGAAACTTGGTGGCCACCCGCTGATGATTTAACCCGCTCAGATCAAATTTGCCGTCCGGCAGGCGGGGAGGCACCTTTTCTTCCGGCATAGCTACGACAAAACGGCAATAGCCGAAACCAAGATCCAAAAGCTCCACCACGTCTTTGTTTTCTTCCAGCAGGGTATCCTTACCGACAAAGCCTATATCCGCCGCCCCATATTCCACAAAGGTGGGAATATCCGTGGGGCGGCAGATGATGATCTGAGCTTGAGCCTTTTCCAGAGGAAAGACTAATTTCCTCGACTCTTCACTGACCTCTTGGCATTCAATTCCTATCTTCGTCAAAACCTCCAGGGAGTCTGTCAATAATTTTCCTTTAGGAAGAGCGATGGTTAAGAAATTCCGAGCCAACCTCTCTCAACTCCTTGACCTTTATTTTATCACTTTAACTAGTTAAAGCATTAGCGTATTATGGTTATTATAACAACCTCATTTTTCCCTGGCAATAGTTTTTTAATATTTAATGACTTCCGGTGAATTTCCTGCCTCTTCTACCCATAGCTTCAGGACTGCCTGTAAGAGTAACAACATGTCCCAGAACGCGACAACGTTGTCGTGTTCTGGGACATGCTAAAATCAATACCGCAGAAACTCGGCAGATCATTTTTTCGCTTGATCTTTTGTAAGATCGGCTCATGCTGAAGAATCTGTTCAAATGCTTGCCGCATCTTTGTTCGCCATACTTTTTCTACATGTTTAATCTTATCCTTGTGACCAGTAATAAGATCTCCTTTTCCTCTTATTACTTTTCACAAGCAAATATACGAGCTTCTGGGTCGTACGGGTAACGATCAAGACGGTTATTATAACTGGCAGCTACCGCTTTTTCCACTGTTGCCAATACATCATTCCCGGGGAGAAAGACAATTATGAAAATCATAATTTGGCATTTATTCAACGCACTCCCTTTAGCTTCCGAACATTTCTTCACTCTTGATCATTGCCAATACTGTCTATCAACCTATCGAAATCTGACATAAAAAGCCTGTCCTGAATGACACGATATTTTTCAAACTCACCCTCCGCAAATTCCTTAGCAATTGCAGTGGTCACTTTTCCCGCATTTTCTAATATATCCTTTTCATTGAACTGCAGAAAAGCATTGAGCCTTTTGGCCCAGTCTTCCATTGTCATTGGAATATTCTTCTCCGCCTGGCTTTCAGCGTAATCAAGATACATGGTAACGAAACGGTCCAATGATCTGATTTCTTTTTCCGAAAGGTAGTTCTTGGCGACAGAAACATCGCTTTTTACGATTTTGCCATGTGGCGCGTTTTTCCATGTAGTCAGACCCATATGGGCTTTTATGCTGTCCGCTCTGTTATAAATGACTTCTGCCGCCGTGCAGCCATGAATCGCATAATGCAGTTTGTTTTGAACGGTCTTAAAGAAATCCTTTGTCAATTTGGTGTGAAGATTATAATCTACAGCAGTAGCATAAATATCCGTAATTTTTTGATAGAACCTTCTTTCACTGGCTCTGATTTCTCTGATTTCTTCCAGCAAATGCTCAAAATAGTCTTCATTCAAGAAGGTCCCGTTTTTTAATCTTTCTTTGTCCAAAACATAGCCCTTGATGGCAAAAGTACGTAATACACCGGTTGCCCACTGTCTGAATTGAGTTGCTCTGATTGAGTTTACTCGATAGCCGACCGAAATGATGGCATCAAGGTTATAGAACTTTGTATTATACTCTTTCCCATCAGTTCCAGTATGTCGGAATTCCCGACATACTGAATTTTCGTCAAGCTCTCCCTCGTTGAAAATATTCTGTAAATGCTCAGTAATTGTATTTCTGCTTTTATCAAAAAGCTGGGCAATCAATTTTTGAGTTAACCAAACTGTCTCATCTTCAACTCGAACTTCTATTGTATTTTCATTTGCTTGCGAAGAGAATATTAGAAATTCTGCTGTACTGTTTCTGATTTGTAATTTATCCTGACGCTTTTTTTTATTATCCATCACAGCAATACCTCCAAAAACATGTAAACTATTGTCATAATATAACTAAGACCAAACATATGTTCAGATCAACTACTAAACATATATTTGGTCTCAAAAACTTAAGTTACACTTCGCGAAAAAACTACTTTCTGCACAGTTATTTACGCATTCGATTCCAAATCGGCTGAACTAGCTTGGTAGGGGAAATTAAAAAACGCATGCGAGGTCTGTTATGCTTCATTATCTGCTAAATCCTAACCTAACTCCAATCAACCGGAAGCATGTCTTTAATCACCTTACGCACACTATTTCCTTAATTCCTTTACGGTCGGCTGATGCTACAGCTTGTTCCCGAGTCAGAGGTTCCAGACACATCTCCACTCGTTTCCCCGTTTGGCGGAGTTTCCGAGCTTCGGCGATCACTTGGGAAACATCACTGCCGCAGACAAAAACCTCCGGGCTTTCAGCATTGGAGCAGGCCATTTGTTCGATGATCGCCTTGAGATTGATCGCAAAACCAGTGGCCGGGACATCCTCCCCAAATTCACCGTACAGAGCGTCATAGCGCCCTCCCTCAACAACGGGGAAACCCACTCCGGGAACATAGCCTTCAAAGACCGCCCCCGTATAATAGCTGAAGCCGCGCAGAATACCCAAATCCAGAGACACATAATCCTGGACTCCGAAATCCTTTAAGTACCGATAGACCTGCCTCAGGGCAGCCACCGCTTCCAGCAGGGAAGGCCGCCGGCTCCACTCCAGAACCTGATCCAGCATATCCTCTTGGCCGTGAAGATGGGGAAGCTTTAAAAGAACGTCCTGAACCTTTAATTCAAAACCGTAGTCCTTAACCAACCGCTCAATCCCCACAAAATCCTTGCGGGCCAGCTTCTCCTGATAATGGAGCTGGAATTCCTGAGGAACCCCCAACTCGGCCATAATACCGGTAAAGATCCCCATATGTCCCAAATTGATTTGAAAGTCCATGCCGCCGATTTGGCGGAGAGCTTCAATCGCTAAGGCGACCACTTCGGCATCCGCCGCAGGAGAGGCCGAGCCAATCAGCTCCACTCCCACCTGCCTGAATTCTTGTTTATGAGATTTAGAATAGCGGAAGACATCTGCTGCGTAACATAAGCGCAAAGGAAAGGTAGTCCCCCGCATCCGGGTGCTGACCATCCGGGCGATGGGAGTGGTTAACTCCGGACGCAGCACCAGGACATGGCCCTGACGATCAAAGAGCTTAAAAAAACTATCCTCTTCCTCTTCGACCGGCTGGATGCATGCCCCATACTCCAAGGTCGGAGTGACAACCTTCTGATAAGCCCATGCTTTGAATAAATCCAGCGCAGAGGCCTCTGCCCGCTCTTGTAAGGCTAACTCATCAGGAAGAAGATCATGCATCCCTTCCGGGATTCTTAAGCCCAGAGAACTTCGCAGCATATTAATCCCCCCCCTTTTCCTTCTCCTCCAGACGCTTCAGGACCATCTGATAACCGTCGGCCCCAAAGTACAGGCACCGCTTAACCCGGCTGATAGTCGCCGTACTGGCACCTGTGGATTGGGCGATGGTGGTATAGGTCACATTCTTCTCCAGAAGTTTGGCCACTTCCAGACGCTGAGCCAAAGACTTAATCTCCGCCACCGTAGCGATATCCTGAAAGAACCTATAGCACTCTTCCCGATCCTTTAATAATAAAATAGCGTCAAAAAGCGCATCCGTTGAGGAATCACGCAGGCGCTGATCAATTCCCTTGAAATCATCGTCTTTATATTCATCCATCATCGATCATCTCCTTATACTTCTATACTTTAATTTATTAAAGTATAGGGCCCTTGTCAATATTCATAGCCTCTCTTCAGAAAATTTGTTTAACCTTCCAGAACTTTCTATTGAAAAAATTACTTGCCAAGACTCTATGCTTTATGTTAATATAGTGTCTATCAAGATTTCGACTGAAACTTGGTACAAAGTTAATAAACACTCTTATCCAGAGTAGGTGGAGGGACTGGCCCGATGAAACCCGGCAACCGACATGAAAATGCACGGTGCTAAATCCTGCAGGAAATACTGGGAGATGAGAGGAAACCCGACTATAACTCTGCGGATTTCCTCGTGGAGTTTTTTGTTATATTCAGTTAGAACCTAACGAGGGGGAACAGCGTTGATTAGAATTGAGAACTTAACAAAGGTTTACACCTCCCGCAAAGAGCAAGTTACAGCCATTGAAGATATCTCCCTGCATATTCCCAAAGGAGCGATTTACGGCATCATCGGTTTAAGCGGTGCCGGTAAAAGCACCCTGGTCCGTTGCATCAATCGCTTGGAAGAGCCCACCGGGGGTAAAATCATCATCGATGGTCAGAATTTAACAGCCATGTCCGCGGCAGAGCTCCGGCAAGCCCGCCAAAAGATCGGCATGATCTTTCAGCACTTCCATCTGCTCCAGTCCCGCACCGTTTTTGATAATATTGCTTTTCCTTTAGAAATTGCCGGTTTTAAAAAACCAGAGATAGCAGAGAGGGTTAAGGAGCTGCTTCCCCTAGTAGGCTTGGAGGATAAGGCCCATGTCTACCCTTCCCAGCTCAGCGGCGGTCAAAAGCAAAGAGTGGGGATTGCCCGTGCGCTGGCCACCAACCCTAAAGTGCTCCTTTGCGATGAGGCCACTTCCGCCCTTGACCCCCAAACCACTTTATCTATCTTGAATCTCTTAAAGGATATCAATCAGCGTTTCGGCTTAACCATTATTATGATTACTCACGAAATGAAAGTGGTTAAAGAGATCTGCACCGATGTGGCCGTCATCCATGAGTCAAAAATCGCTGAACAAGGGCCTGTGGAATCCGTCTTTATTCAACCCCAGTCCAGCGTCGCCAAGGAATTCATCTCCACTGTATTTCCCAATGAACTCCCTGAAGATTTGCTTCGTGAACTGGCCACTCATCCCAATTCTCAGATTGTGCGCATCCAATTCCTGGGTTCACGGGCATCGGACCCCATCATTGCCGACCTTATGAAAGAATGCGAGGTTCGGGCCAATATCCTTTATGGAAGCATCGACCACCTCCGCTCCACTCTCTTTGGCACCTTAACCTTGGAGCTGCAGGGAGATCCCGGACAACTGGCTTTAGCTCATCAATATCTAGCCCAGCGCGAACTCAAAGTGGAGGTGATCCAAAATGTTTGATTTTACCAACCCTCAATACTGGGAAACCATCTATCAACTTCTGGTCCCTGCTACAGGAGAGACCCTATACATGGTTATGGCCTCTACTCTGCTGGCTTATCTTCTTGGTGTTCCTCTGGGGGTCATTCTGGTCATCTCTTCTCCCGATCATATCTCGCCGAATCCTTGGATAGAACGCACCCTCGGCACAGTGATCAACATCTTTCGCTCGGCACCTTTTATCGTTTTGCTTCTGGCTTTGATTCCTGTCACTCAAGCCATCATGGGCACATACATCGGTACCGACGCTGCAATAATCCCTCTGGTCTTTGCCACAGCACCTTTCGTGGCCCGCATGGTGGAGAGTTCGCTTAAAGAAATTCCTTACGGAGTCATTGAAGCGGCCCTATCCATGGGCTCTTCCCCTTGGCAGATTATCCGTAAAGTTCTTTTGCCTGAAGCCAAGGCCTCTCTCATCTTAGGCGCCGCCATCACCACGATCAGCGTCGTCGGCTATACCGCCATGGCGGGGACCATAGGAGCCGGTGGCTTAGGAGACGTGGCTATCCGCTACGGGCATCAACGTTTTCGGACCGACGTGATGATTATGACCGTCATCATTCTCGTGATTATCGTCCAATTGGTTCAACTCTTTGGCACCAAACTGGCTCGCCGGATTAGTAACCACTAAGCATGTTCCAAGCGCTCACTCAAATTCATGGCGGGCGATACCGGTACTCCTGTCAAGTTCTTTGGGGAGGAGGCTTGAGCATATATCTTCTCAAGGGTATCTCACAATGAAGGGTATCTCACAAAAAATGTCTTCATGTGTATCTTCAGAGGAAAAGAAAGAAGAATTTAAGGAGGAAATAAGAATGAAACGTAAACTCTCGACTTTAATTATCGGCTCCGTAGTAGCCCTATCCTTGGTACTTACCGGGTGCGGAAGCACCCCTCAGAAAACCGATACCCCACCCGCCTCCGGTAATGCCAATGAGCCTGTGACGATCAAAGTAGGCGCTACCCCCGTTCCCCATGCCGAAGTGCTTGAATTCGTCAAACCCAAATTAGCAGAACAAGGCATCAATCTGGAAATTGTTGATTTTACGGATTATGCTCTTCCCAACCCAGCCGTTAACGACGGATTACTCGACGCCAACTACTTTCAACACACTCCTTACCTGGATACCTACCTTGCTCAAGGCATGAAGCTGGCGATCATCGGCACTGTGCATATTGAGCCCATGGGCTTCTACTCTGAAAAAGTAACCAAAATCGATGAGCTCAAAGACGGTGATGCTATTGCTATCCCTAACGATCCCTCCAATGGCGGCCGCGCTTTAGCCGTCTTAGAACAAGCCGGATTGATTAAACTTAAAGACGGTGCCGGTGTTACCGCAACAGAATTGGATATCGCTGAGAACCCGAAAAAGCTAAAAATTCAAGCTATTGAGGCTGCTCAGCTCCCCCATGCTCTTACCGACCCCAAAATTGCCGGAGCTGTCATCAACACCAACTACGCTTTAGAAGCCGGCCTCAATCCCACTGAGGATGCCATCGTCCTTGAAGGCAAAGATTCTCCTTATGCCAACATCGTCGTAGCTAAAGAAGATCGCAAAGACGATCCCAACCTCAAAAAATTAGTGGAAGCTTTGAACACCCCAGAAGTTAAGAAGTTTATCGAAGATACCTACAAAGGTGCTGTCGTTCCTGCCTTCTAAGAATTATTACTTCAACTCATAAAGAAAGAGCCGTTCCTCAGCTGAGGGCGGCTTTTCTCATTGCTATGCATTCTATATCTATTTTAATCTTAACGATTTAATCTTTGCTCTTACCCTTGGCTAGATTCACTAGGTATAAATCCTTAATTTCTCGGTCATGTTTACTGGATTCCATTTGTAAAGCCTCAACCTTAGTACCTAAAATCTTAATTTCACTTTTGACTTCCTCATTAAACTGTTTCTGAGTCTCCCGCCAATCATAAAAAAGAATATCCAGCTTCCTACCAAAGTCTTGCTCCATCCTGACCTGAGATTGCCTAAGGACAACTAGATCCGTCTCCATCCTGGTTTGAGATTCCTTCAACCCGGTTACATCTTGCTTTACTTCAGTTAGCTCTGCCTTTATCCCTGCTACATCTTGCTTTACCTCAGTCAGCTCCGTCTTCATGCCAGTTAATTCATTAAGTACTTTTCCAAAATGCTCCAGCATCAAATCCTGAAATTTCTCATTATCCATGAATCCACTTCCTTATTCCTAGGAATGGAATAATTATATCATATCCCCTAAATTAACCCAAGGATAAGTTTCTTTAATGCCTGTACTTACCCCTGCCATGATTACCATATTTTTGATGGCATAGAACGGGTCACTCCTCACACACTATAGACAAATTACCCAGGATGAAGAACTAATCAACATTCTGGAACATGAGGAGAACATCTCTATGAATTCCTTCGATAAGAAAATTCAGACCCGCTTGCGCATGCACCCGGAAATGCTGCGCCACATTCTAACCGAGCCCAATGAGGAGACCCTCACGACCTTGACCCGCTATAAACTATTTGAATCCAAGGGAGCCTATCTCGGCCAACTCCTGCTTTCCCTGCTTCCTCAATGGGAATACCTGGCCTGCGAAGGCAATGCCCATTTAGGGCAAATTATTCGCAACCTGGAAAAGACCCCCATCAGTCCGGTTTCCCAGGAATCCGATTTTCTGCGGGCAAACCTGTTGCGCATCCGCATTCTTGCCGAAACTCCGGGAGTATTCCCTTTCTCTCCCTTCATCATTCAGGAACATCTCCTTAACTTTTTAGAAGGTGCGGATCTGATCGCAGATTTGCCTCAACTGACGGTCATTAACTTCAGCAGGGATGAGCTGAGACCCTTAGCCTCCGAACTGGCGCAATACAGGCTAAGCCCTTTAAGCCGCCGCTATGTGCAGAACCTTTTCCACCAGGAACGTCAGGAAGCCATTCTCGCCAACCTTGCTTATCTATGCAAAAATTATCCTTTGCTGGGTACTTGCCGGCAAGCCTATGCTTTGCTGCTCTCCCTGGACAACATTGAAAACTGGAGCAAACATCCCTTCTGCCTCCGCCTGGTATCCAACCGCTTCTGGGATTACCGCACCAAGGAGATTCTATAGTTCATCCATGGGCCGGCCTTTCGTCTCTTCGCCAAGAATGAGGACATTAAACACAACGAGGATGAGCACTCCGGCAAACATCAGGAAAACCGTTTCCGTAGGCATTTCCGCTCCCAGCATACGGCCTACCACCATAGGTGCTAAGATGCCGCCGATGCGGCCAAACCCGGCGGCCCAACCGGCACCGGTGCCCCGGGCTCTGGTAGGATAAAGCTCAGGAGTATAGGTGTAGAGAATTCCCCAGGCGCCAAGGTTAAAGAAAGACATGAGGGAACCAAAGACCAGAATCATCATTACACTGTTGCCCAGTCCAAAGAAATAAGCGCTGATCGCTGTCCCTAAAACGAAAGCGGCCAAGGTAGGCTTGCGCCCAATGCGATCGACCAGAAATGCCGCGCTGAAATAGCCGGGAATCTGCGCCAAGGTCATAATAATAACATAGCTGAAGCTCTTGGTCAGGGAAAAACCCTTTAAGGCAAGAATAGAGGGCAGCCAGGTAAAAATTCCATAGTAAGAATATACGATTCCAAACCAAAGCAGCCAGAGAAACACCGTTCTGCGCAGGAACTTCCGGGAAAACAATTCCGCTACCGTGACTCGCTTCAGCACCTTAGTCTTGGCCGTCCCCTTCTGGGGCTGCCTGTGTTCACGTTTTGCCTCCTCAGCAGTTCTGCCCGCCTTTACGTCAGGTCCTGCCTCCCCGGCGACCAGGCGGTACACTGCCTCAGCCTCCTGGATTCTTCCCTGTTCCTCAAGAAACCGCGGTGACTCCGGGATGTACTTCCAGAGATAAAAAACGTAAAGAGCCGGAATGGCACCAATGAAGAAAGCAATATGCCAACCATAGTTGGGAATGATCAGATAGGATATAACGGAGGCCAGGAGCCACCCTATAGCCCAGAAGCTCTCCAAAAGGACCAGAAATTTTCCCCGGTGTTTAGCAGGAGTGAACTCACTCACCAAGGTTACCGCAACCGGCAATTGCCCTCCCAAACCAAACCCCACCAGAAAGCGAAAGAACAAAAGGGAGGCATAGCTCCAGGCCAGGCCGCATAATCCGGTAGCCAAAGAATACACCACCAAGGTAAAGGCAAAGACCTTTTTTCTGCCGATTCGATCCGCCACACTCCCGGACAGAATAGCTCCCAAAGCCATTCCTAACAGGCCGACACTCCCGATATTTCCCACCTGTTCCGGTGTTAACCCCCAAGTCTTCATCAACACCGGCAGGACAAAGGAAATAATGCCCGTATCCATGGAATCGAACATCCATCCCAAACCTGCAGAGATAAGGAGTATATAGTGAAATCTCTTAACCGGTAATTTTTCTATTCGTTGTGATATACTCATCTTTATCCTCCTGTGCAAATAGCTGATATTTTTATTAGGCAAATTGCTGATAATTTTATATAGTTTAGCAAATTTTAGTAAAAAAATAAAGAAGCTTGGGGATAAGCTTCTTTTTGCATTTTCAAATTTCCTGCTTTCATGATCTATCACTTATTAAAAGGAGCTGAACTATCTTTCTTACTCTAATACCTGGAGGCTCATTTTATACTCATAGATAATCTCCATATACTGCTCTGACGTCCCCCCTTCAGTCAGAACCTTATAACATCGATAGAGAAGCCTCTGATGAACCCCTTCACGCCGGGCTAAAAAAGTAAGCAGACGTTTCACCCCAGGATCCTGGGTCATGGCTGCATGCTTCTCATACAAAAGGCGTGCTCTCTTTTCCAAAGCAGCGTTTGCTTTCAAAAGTTTATCCGGTTCAGAGTACTGGTTTACATAGGAAAGAGACCAGGGAGTATCCTCATGATCACTTAAGCGAGTAACCTCCCCGCCCAGCTTGGTAATCATTGCCGATAAAGTCTCTAAATGAGCAAGTTCTTCCGCCATGATGAGTCCCAAAAGTTCACGCAAAAAACGGTTGTCTATATTAACCTGATGATTTAAGTACTGAACTGCCTGGGTGAGTTCTCCATCCCTTCCACCATAATGCTCCAGCAATTCTTTAGCCAGGACCGGATCGGGCCTTTCCACATGGATTGGATAAAAGAACCTTTTTCGATAGATGTACACACCCTTCCCCCCTTGAACGTCGTCCTGCCTTCATTATATGAAGATAGGACAACCTAAGGTCACAGGAGGAAAAGCCGAACTAAAGACCTTTTACCCCAATATCTTTCCGATAATGAGCGCCGGGGAAATTTATTTTTTCTACTAAAGCATATCCCAATTGACGGGCCTGGTTAAGATCATCTCCCCAAGCCGTTACCCCCAAGACCCTTCCGCCGGAGCTTTGCAGTTCTCCCCCCTGGGAAAGGGCAGTCCCGGCATGAAAAATCACGCTCTCTTGAGCAGGGACTTCAGGCAAAGTGATCGGAATGCCTTTGGCATAGGCCAGGGGATAGCCCGGTGCGGCCATAACGATACAGAGTGCGGTTTCTTTTTTCCAAGCCAGCTTTAGATTCTCGATCTGTCCTTCCGTACAGGCCCACAGAACCTTGAATAAATCCGATTCCATACGGGCCATCACCACTTGGGTTTCCGGATCACCGAAGCGGACATTAAATTCCAAGGTTTTCGGACCGTCCTTGGTCAGCATCAGCCCGGCAAAAAGAACTCCTTGAAAGGGCATCCCTTTATCCTTCATGACTTGTAAGGTGGGCTGCACGATGGTTCTTAGTGCCTCCTCTTCCAACTCTGGATTCCAGAAAGGCGGGGGGCTATAGGTACCCATGCCGCCGGTATTCAAGCCCAGATCCCCATCCAAAGCCCGTTTATGGTCCTGAACAGGGACTAAGGCAACCGCATGCTCACCATCACAGAGACAGAGCAAGCTCACTTCCTGCCCTTCCAGATATTCTTCAACCAGAAGCAATTTTCCCGATTCGCCTAAAGAGCCGTCCATTAACTCATCCACAGCCGTCAAAGCTGTGTCCAAATCCATGGCCACAATCACACCTTTGCCGGCTGCTAAGCCATCGGCCTTTAAGACGATCGGTGCTCCCATCTGTTTGATATATTCCTTAGCCTGCTCCGGTTCAGAGAATACCCGGCTTTGAGCTGTGGGAACCCCCGCCGCCTCCATGATTTCCTTAGCAAAAGATTTGCTGCCCTCCAGCCGGGCGGCTTCTTGAGTGGGTCCGAAAATCCTCAGTCCTTCTTTTTGGAAAGCGTCTACAATCCCTAAAGTCAAAGGTGCCTCAGGGCCCACAATTGTCAAATCAATGCCTTCTTTTTGGGCAAATTCAAGCAACCCGGGGATATCTGTAGCCGCAATCGCCACATTCCATTCCTGAGTTCCGGCGTTTCCCGGAGCAACGTACAATTTCCCGACCTCCGGGCTTTGGGCTATTTTCCAGGCAAGGGCGTGCTCCCTGCCGCCATTGCCTACTATTAAGACTTTCTTAGCCATGGGGCACCTTCTTTACTATTTGATTTAGACTGCTTCAGGAAAACTCTAAAGCTGATTCTCCAGGATTTTGCTTTACACCGGTCGCTCCATAAGCTGCGCGGACAAAACTAACGCGCAAAGCCCTCCGCTCCGAAAGGACCTGCGCCGCTGAGTCATTCTCTGTGGCGTCGCGGCTTGGGCGAAACCCTCGTCCGGGTTTCGTCCCGCCAAATCGCTCCTGCTCAATGGCGGGTTGGAAACGTCCTGTTTCCAACCTTTCTCCGCTGCGTGCTTTTCGCGAAGTTTTGTTTCCGCTCGCTTAAATTCGCTTCCTACCGTAAAGCAAAATCCTTGGGCTGTTTTTGGAGTTTGAGCGGGCAGGGCGTTGCGGGAAAGGTGGAGTAAGTCGCCTGACTCCCGGCTTAAGTCGCTTTTTCCGTCTTTGCCGACGCCGCTTGGGGCGGCAAGGTCGGCTACCTTAGGAAAGGCTTTGAAGGCAACCCAAGAAATCCTCACAAAAAGTCTCGGGAACCAGGTCCTTAAGGAAAAGCTAAAAGAGACCCGCAAGACGTAGCTTTACGTACAAAAGCGTACGGATTTAGCGGAGGGGCGGTCGGGTCAGCGAAGCTTTCTTAACGTAGCGAAGCCATGGTTCACATCAGGTATTACCCTGAGGTTTGGTGTAGCTGTTAAGAAAGCGAGTAGACCAGCCCCGGAGCTATGGAGTACGCGTTGAGCGTAAAGCTACGCGACCCAGGCAGGAGCCTTTTCACTCTCTGCCAAAACCGCACAGCGACATGACAGCTATACTCAGTGCTTAAAGTGACGGCGGTTCGTAAACACCATAATCAAATTCAAACGGTCAGCCGCTTCGATAACCTCAGCATCTCTGACGGAGCCCCCCGGTTGAACCACAGCCCGCACTCCTGCCTTAGCCGCCTCCTCCAGGGAATCGGGGAATGGGAAAAAAGCATCGGAGGCCAGATAAGCCCCTTGGGCTTTATCCCCCGCCTGTTCTAAAGCAATCTTAACTGAGCCAACCCGATTCATCTGTCCCGCTCCCACGCCAAGGGTTTGACCGGCTTTGGCCAGTACAATGGCATTGGATTTAACATGCTTTACCACCCGCCAGGCAAAGTCCAGTTCACGAAGTTCTTCAGGTTCAGGTTGGCGCTTGCTGACGACTTCCCATGCGGAGATCGGCGTAGTCCCCTCATCCTCTTCCTGAATTAGAAATCCTCCTTGAATGGAACGAACTTTCCAGGGCGTATGGGCTGGCTTCCCGTCCTGTGCTACTTTGACGAGACGAAGGTTTTTCTTTTCCTGTAGTATTGCCCTGGCGTCAGAGCTGAACTCATGGGCAACGATAACTTCATAGAAGTGAGCCTTAAGTGAGGCGGCACATTCAGCATCGACGGTCCGGTTAAAGGCAATAATTCCGCCAAAGGCCGAGACCGGGTCCGCTGCCAGGGCCTTTTCATAAGCTTCCAAAGCAGTTTTCCCCAAGGCTGTACCGCAGGGATTGGTATGCTTAATAATAGCACAGGCCGGCTCACTGAAATCCTGAACAATCCCCCAGGCCGCGTCCATATCCATCCAATTGTTATAGGATAATTCTTTACCCTGAATCTGTTCACCATAGGCCAAGGTGCCCGCTGCATCCGCCCCCCGGTAAAAGGCCGCCTTCTGAGCAGGGTTTTCCCCATAGCGAAGATCCTGAGCCTTTTGGCCCCCAAGTGTTATGGTTGCAGGGAAAGGTGAAGAAGAAGAGGAAACGGATTCCTCAGCAAGTGCGGCAGTCAAATACCCGGCAATGCATTGATCATATTCGGCTGTATGGGCAAAGGCCTCTGCCGCCAAACGTTTACGCATATCATAAGAGATTTCCCCTTGCTCACGCAGGGCCTGAAGCACCTCCGGGTACCGCTCCGGATTGACGACGATACTCACCCGCTCCTGATTCTTTGCCGCCGCACGAACCATGGAAGGACCGCCAATATCGATATTTTCAATAGCCTCCTGGAACGAAACCCCCGGCCTGGCAATGGTCTCCTTAAAGGGATAGAGATTGACCACCACAAGATCGATCAACCCGATGCCATTGTCCTCCAGCTGCTGCAAATGCTCTGCCGTAGCCCTGGCCAAAATACCCCCATGAATCCTGGGATGAAGGGTCTTGACCCGCCCATCCAGAATCTCCGGAAATCCCGTGACCTCGGTAACATAGCGAACAGGCAGCCCCGCTTCGGTCAACGTTTTAAAGGTGCCGCCGGTAGAAATCAAGTCAAAGCCCAATTCCACAAGTCCTCGGGCAAGCTCCACAAGACCTGTTTTATTGGAGACACTGAGCACAGCTCGACGATTCATCAAAAAACCCCCATCCAATTCCTTTACAACTGCTCATTTTATTTTACTATGCCTATAGCTTAACTACGATGCGCCCATTTCTTTTGATCCGTCCACCGACCACCCATCCTACCGCTTCCGGATAAAGACGGTGCTCGGCTTCCAAGATACGGGCAGACAAGGAATCTTCCGTATCCCCCGGCAAAACCGGCACCGCTTCTTGGGCAATAATGGGGCCGCTGTCCAGACCTTCATCCACAAAATGAACTGTGCATCCGGAGATTTTGACCCCGTAGTCAAGGGCTTGCCTTTGAGCATGCAATCCTTGGAAAGAGGGCAAAAGGGAGGGGTGGATATTGAGTACAGGAATCTGAATATCCTGGAGAAACTCCTTGCTTAAAACCCTCATAAATCCGGCTAAGACCAAAATCTCCACCTTTTGTTCCCGCAGCCAGGTCAGGATCGCTTTCTCCTGCTCCTGGCGGGAAGAAAACCGGCTCAAGGGAAAGGCACCATGGGGTATTCCAGCCTCTTCCGCTCTTTTGAGAGCCAGGGCCTCTTCATGATCCGAACCCACAGCCACCAGTTCCCCGTTTAATTCGCCAAGCTTCCAGGCTTCAATCAAGGCTTGCAAATTACTCCCGCGCCCTGACGCAAGCACTCCGATCCGCATCAAAGATAACTCACTCCTTCGCTTTGCCCGCTTACCTCTCCTAAGACAAAGCACTTTTCACCGGCTGCCTGAAGCTGAGTCTGAATAAAATCGACATCTTCAGGATGGACGATCAGCACAAAGCCAATACCCATATTAAAGGTGCGCAGCATTTCTGCTTCCTCCACCTCACCCAGCCTTTGCAAAAGGGTGAAGAGGGCCGGGACCTGCCAAGCCGAACGAGCGATTTTTATTCCCAATCCTTCAGGGAGAATCCGGGGAATATTTTCCGTAAGACCTCCCCCGGTAATATGGGCCATACCAAGAACTTTGCGGCTTTCGATCAGAGGCAGGACAGTCTTGACATAAATCCGGGTGGGCCTAATTAAAGCTTCACCCAAGGTTTCTCCCAGCTCCGGATAGTTTTTCTCCCATAGGTCAGGAGTAAAAATTTTACGAACCAAGGAATAGCCATTGCTATGAAATCCTGAAGAAGGAAGTCCGATCAGAACATCCCCTGCCTGGATTTGTGAACCGTCAATCAGGTCAGGCCGATTCACAGCCCCCACAGCAAAACCGGCAATATCGTATTCCCCTTCGTCATAAAAGCCCGGCATCTCTGCCGTCTCTCCCCCAATCAGGGCACAGCCCGCCAATTCACAGCCCTTGGCGATTCCGCCGACCACCTGGGCTACCCGTTCCGGAACCAGCTTTCCTACGGCCAGATAATCGAGAAAGAACAAAGGCTCCGCACCTTGAACTAATATATCATTGACACACATAGCCACTGCATCCTGGCCAATGGTATCATGACGGTTCATCTGAAACGCCAGCTTAAGCTTCGTTCCCACACCGTCCGTTCCCGAGACCAGAACCGGTTCCGGATATTTTTTAAGATCCAGGGCAAACAGCCCGCCAAATCCACCCAGTCCGCCCATGACCTCCGGTCGAACAGTCCGTTTTACCGCCGGCTTCATCAGTTCCACCGCCTGGTTTCCTGCATCAATGTCCACCCCGGCCTGCCGATAAGAATATCCCATTACAGAACCACCTTTCTATGCAACCCACTCAGCGTTATCTCTTAGCACTTGCTTTTAAATTCTGCCCATTTCTCTCTGGTTCCCGCAGGTATCCCTGCAGGGTAATCCCCATTAAAGCAGGCCAGACAGACTGACAACTCGCCTAAAGCCCGCTGAACGCCCTCTTCCGATAGATAATGCAGAGAATCCGCTCCTACATAGTCACGTATCCCCTCCCGATCCAGCTGAGTAGCAATCAGCTTCTCCCGTTCCGCCGTATCGATGCCATAGTAACAGGGATAAAGAACCGGCGGCGAGCAGATGAGGAGATGGACCTCCTTGGCTCCCACCTTTCTCAGCAATTCGACGATGCGGGAACTGGTGGTTCCTCTCACGATGGAGTCATCGATCATAATGACCCGCTTGCCCTTAATCACTTGGGCATTGGCATTGAGCTTCAGGCGGACCGCTACTTCCCGCATTTCCTGGGTGGGTTGAATAAAGGTTCTTCCCACATATCGGTTCTTCAGCAATCCCTGGGCAAAGGGGATGCCGGATTCCTCAGCATAGCCAAGAGCGGCGGTCATCCCCGAATCAGGTACCGGTATGACAATATCGGCATCGACAGGATATTCCCGGGCCAGCTCAACACCCATTCTCCTCCGGCTCTCGGTCACATTCAATTGATCCATGGTACTGTCGGGACGGGCAAAATAAATGTATTCGAAGGCGCAGACCGCTGTTTTCTGGGCGGGAAACCCCTGCCGGGAATGAAGCCCTTCCTCATCGATGGTAACAATCTCTCCAGGCTGAACATCGCGCACGAATTCCGCTCCGATAGTATCCAGGCCACAGCTTTCCGAAGCCAGAACATACCGTCCTTCCAGCTGACCAATACATAAAGGGCGGACGCCATGGGGGTCGCGCATCCCCAGAATCTTGTCTTCTGCAGCCACTACTAAAGCATAGGCTCCCTGCAAATCCAGCATGGTTTTGACGAGGGCATCCTCTAAGCTCCCCCGGCCGTAGCGGGCGATCAGCTGGACAATCACCTCTGAGTCAACAGTGGTCTGAAAGACTGCCCCTTCTTTAGCCAATTCCTCCCGCAATTCTCCCGCATTGGTCAAGTTGCCATTATGAGCCAGAGCCATCATACCCTTTTGGTAATGAACCACTAAGGGTTGGGCATTGGTCAGGAGACTGGAACCTGTGGTTGAATAACGGACATGGCCGATGGCCATTTTACCGTCCTGTTCAAGTTCCTTAAGAATTCTTTCCGAAAAGACCTCCGCCACCAGTCCCATTCCTTTATGGACTTGGATATCCCGGCCATTGGATACAGCAATCCCTGCACTTTCCTGTCCCCGATGCTGTAAGGCATAGAGCCCGAAATAGGTGAGACGGGCCACCTCCTGCTCAGGCGCATAAATACCGAATACTCCGCATTCCTCATGGGGTTTATCATCCCAGGGTTCTCTCAAAGCGATGCCCTCCTAATTTTAATCCTTAAGGACTTCTTTAACACGTCGATACACTTCCGCATAGGCTTCTTCAACCTTGCCCAGATCACGGCGAAAACGATCCTTATCCAGCTTTTCCTGAGTTTCTTTATCCCAAAAGCGGCAGGTATCGGGTGAAATCTCATCTCCCAAATAGACTTTACCCTCCGCTTTGCCGAATTCCAGCTTAAAGTCTACCAAGATGATGCCGGCCTGGTCCAAAATCTTTTGCAGCTCTCCATTGATTTTCAGTCCCAGCTCCTGAATCTCTTTAAGGTCTGATTGTTCAGCCCAACCCATCGCTAAGGAATGGGACTCATTGACAAAGGGATCTCCCAGAGCATCATCTTTGTAGTACAGTTCCACCACAGGCCGTGATAAATTCAGCCCCTCTGCCACTCCCAGACGCTTGGCCAGGCTGCCGGCGGCAATATTGCGCACCACCACTTCCAGGGGAATCATCTCCAGCTTGCGCACCAGCATTTCCCGATCGTTGAGCAGCTCTATAAAATGAGTGGGGATCCCGGTCTTTTCTAAAACTTCGAAAAGGAGGGCGGAGAGACGATTGTTAACTATTCCCTTATCCCCAATGGTCCCTTTCTTCTCCCCGTTAAAAGCAGTGGCATCATCCTTATACTCTACCCAATAGATCCCTTCCTGATCGGTTGTATAAACCTTCTTGGCTTTTCCTTCATATAACATTTGGCCTTTTTCCATAGCACACTCTCCTCATATAAATTGCTTCATGTAAATCGTTTCATGCCAATCACTACAGTAATTGCCACCAGCTTCAGCCTGTACATCACCTCAGCTACGCTGGTTTCCCAAAGAAATTTAAAGAAGCCCGACTCTCTTGAAAATGGTATCCACATGCTTCGTATGGTAGCTGTAATCGAAAAGTTCGGCAATTTCCTCTTCGCCTAAATACTTCCGAATATCCTGATCCTTAAGCACCAAGGATTGGAAAGCCTCCTTAGTCTCCCAAGCCTGCATAGCATTCCTTTGGGTCCAGGCATAAGCGTCTTCTCTGCTCAGTCCTTTTTCCACCAGGCTCAGCATAACCCTTTGGGAGAAGATCAGGCCAACTACTTTATTGATATTTTCCTGCATGGTTTCCGGGTAAACCCGCAATCCCTGGATCAGCTTAATCATTTTATCCAGCATATAATCCAAGGCAATGGTGCTGTCAGGCAGAATAATCCGCTCAGCCGAGGAATGGGAGATATCCCGCTCATGCCAAAGAGCCACATTCTCTAAAGCAGTCTGGGCATTGCTGCGGATAACCCTGGCCATACCGCAGATTCTTTCTCCGGTGATAGGGTTTTTCTTATGGGGCATTGCCGAAGAGCCCTTTTGTCCTTTGGCAAATGGTTCCTCCACCTCATGAACATCGGTGCGCTGAAGATTGCGCAGTTCTGTGGCTATTCTGTCCAAGCTGCTGGCTACCCCGGCCAGAGCAGTCACGTAAAAGGCGTGGCGGTCACGCTGCACGACCTGGGTGGAGATGGGATCCGCCTTTAATCCCAGGGACTCACAGACCCATTCTTCCACAAAAGGCTCAACATTAGCAAAAGTTCCCACTGCCCCGGAGATTTTTCCCACCCGAATCTCCTCCCGGGCAAACTGCAGGCGGCTGATTTGGCGTTTAATCTCCTCGTACCACAAGGCAAATTTCAGCCCCATGGTGATGGGTTCCGCATGGATGCCATGGGTTCTCCCCATCATCAAGGTATCTTTATGCTCAAGAGCTCTCTCTTTCAGCACTTCTTCCAGCCGTACCAGCTTCGCCAGCAAGATGTCCGCAGCTTCCACCATCTGCAGGGATAAAGCCGTATCCAGAACATCTGAAGAAGTGAGACCCAGGTGAATGTATTTAGCTTCCTCACCTACATATTCCGCTACATTGGTGGTAAAAGCCAGCACATCATGGTGGGTGATCTCTTCAATTTCCTTGACTCTTTCCCAGGAAAACGCCGCCCGCTCACGGATCACCTTAACTGCATCTTCCGGAATCCTGCCCAGCTTTGCCCAGCCTTCACAGGCTGCTATCTCAATCTTGAGCCAAAGCTCCAGCCGATGTTCATCCGTCCAGATCCTCCCCATCTCAGGAAGGGTATACCGTTCAATCATCTGCAAACCCCTTTATCGGTTATTTAGAATAAAGAAAACCCTGAAAGCACTGCTTTCACACCTGTTGCTTCGCCCGAAGACACTGTCGACCCACTTGTTTGCCCTAAACGCATACTTGCAAATGAGGCGAAGTCGCTGTTCATAAAAACCGGATTACTTTTGAAGTTTCTCCTGCAGAGCTTTATCCTTCTCTTCCACCCCTTGCGCCATCTTGACCCGGTAGTTATGCAAAGCTTCTTTCAACTGATCATCAGCATTGGCCAGCATCTGAACCCCTAAGAGTCCGGCATTCTTAGCCGCGTTGATCCCTACAGTTGCCACAGGAATGCCGGGAGGCATCTGGACGATGGCATAGAGGGCGTCCACACCCTCCAAGGCGCCGCTGCGAATAGGCACCCCGATCACCGGCAGAGTCGTCGCTCCGGCCACGACACCGGGCAAGTGGGCAGCCATTCCTGCCCCCGCAATAATCACCTTGCCCCCCTGTCCTTCAAATTCCTTAACCCAATTCAAGGTTCTTTCCAGAGTTCGATGAGCAGAGGACACCTTGACCTCAAAACTTACCCCGAATTCCTTCAGGACTTTGATAGCATCCTCCATCACGTTAAAATCCGAATCACTGCCCATGACGATACCAACCAAATTCATATTGCTTCCTCCCTTTGCTTTGTCCCTTGTTTCATTAATCGGTAATACGATTATCCTCTAAAATAATTCACGCCGCCTGCAAAGATCGGCTGATATTTATTCCCGCTGATATTGATGGCCACACCTTCACCCACACGCTCGGAGTGCCCCATCTTGCCCAGGACACGGCCATCCGGACTGGTGATCCCCTCAATGGCTTCATAGGAGCCGTTGGGATTGTAAAGAACTTCGTTGCTGGGACATCCTTGGTGATCCACATATTGAGTGGCCACTTGTCCCCTCTCCATCAGCTTCCTGACCACATCCGGGCTGGCCACAAACCGGCCTTCCCCATGGGATACAGGGATGGTATGAATATCTCCCAACTCCATCCCACTGAACCAGGGAGATAAGGTGGAGACCACTTTGGTCTGCACCATACAGGAAACATGGCGTCCGATTTTATTATAGGTTAAGGTTGGCGCCTCTTCATCCAGATCCATGATTTCCCCATAGGGCACTAAACCTAATTTGATCAAAGCCTGGAACCCGTTGCAGATTCCCAGCATTAAGCCATCTCTTTGCTTAAGCAGTTTCATGACCGCTTCTTTGATGCGGGGATTGCGGAACATCGTGGCGATAAATTTACCGGAACCGTCCGGCTCATCCCCGGCACTGAAACCGCCGGGGAGCATAACCATTTGTGCTCTTTCTATCCCTTTGACAATCCCGGCAATAGACTCTTCCACATGGTCAGGGGTCAGATTGCGAATCACTAAGGTCTCCACCACAGCCCCGGCTTTGGTGAAAGCCCGTTCTGAATCATACTCACAATTCGTCCCCGGAAAAACAGGGATAAACACCCGGGGCTTGGCCAGTTTAATGGCTGGCCGTTGTGAATTTCGTTCACTAAAAGAAATCTTTTGCGGCTGATCTACGGTTGCAGTTTTGGTGGGGAAGATTCTCTCCAAGGGTTTTTCCCAAATTGCCAAGGCTTTATCCAGGAAGATTTCCGCTTCATTCAGTTCGATGGCAGGCTTTTCCTGAGTGCTGCCCAGAACCATGTACCTGACTTCGCCAAGGGCATCCCTAAGCTCAACTGCTGCGGGAATTTCCAAAATAATGGAGCCATAATCCGCTCGGAACAAATCCGCCCCGGCCATAGGTGAGCTGAACTTCATGCCGATCCTGTTGCCAAAGGCCATCTTCGTAAGAGCAGCAGCCAGCCCCCCCATTTTTACAGTGTGGGAAGACAGGACTTTACCTCCATGAATCAGTTCATGAACTTTATCATAATTCCCGGCGAGATGTTCAAAATCTATCACTTCATCCCTATCCCGCTTTGCCGGAACCAGGACCACCTGGCTGCCTGCCTGTTTAAACTCCTGAGAAATAACTCTATCTGTATTTAATACCCCTACTGCGAAAGCCACTAAAGTGGGAGGCACGTGCAGATCCATGAAGGTTCCGGACATGCTGTCCTTACCGCCAATAGCGGGAATTCCCAGCTTCTTTTGGGCATAGAAGGCTCCTAAAAGAGCAGAGAAAGGTTTGCCCCATTTCTGAGGATCCTTGCCCAGCTTTTCAAAATACTCCTGCAGGGTTAAGTGAATGCTTCGATAATCGGCTCCCAGGGCCACCATTTTCGTAACCGCCTCCACCACGGCATAGAGGGCACCGTGGAAAGGACTCCATTGGGCACATTGGGGATTATATCCGTAGGTCATCGCCGTCGCCGTGCGAGTATCTCCGGACTCCACAGGAATCTTGGCCACCATTCCTTCGGCCGGGGTGGCTTGATATTTTCCGCCAAAGGGCATCAGCACTGTATTCGCGCCAATGGTACTATCGAAGCGTTCCACCAGGCCTTTTTGACTGCAGACATTCAGATCCTGCAGATTGGCTAACCAGGCATCCTCTAAGGCCATTCCTGCTAAACTCATATCACCTGCCGCTGCCCCTGATGAGCTGTCGGCGGCAGCACCTGAAGCGGTCTCTCCGCTTCTGCCCCCTTGGGGAAGCTGTCGGAAATAATTCTCGCTGCTTTCCGGAAGCAGCACAGATACATCCGTCTTTTGCTTCACGCCGTTCGTGTTCAGAAACTCCCGGCTGATATCCACAATGGTTTGGCCCCGCCAGGTCATATTCAGCCGGGGATGCTCACTGACCTTAGCCACTAAAGTGGCCTCCAGGTTTTCCTCATCCGCATAGCCGACGAAAGCTTCCAGGTTTTCCGCGGCGATGACCACCGCCATCCGCTCCTGTGATTCAGAGATAGCCAGCTCCGTACCATCCAGGCCCTCATATTTCTTGGGAACTACGTCCAGATCGATCTCTAAACCATCGGTTAATTCACCAATAGCTACCGACACCCCACCTGCCCCAAAGTCATTGCATTTCTTAATCATCCTGCTGACTTTAGGGTTGCGGAAGAGGCGTTGTATTTTTCTCTCCGTGGGGGGATTCCCCTTTTGCACTTCTGCTCCACAAGTGGCCAAAGATTCCGTAGTATGCTCTTTGGACGAGCCCGTAGCCCCTCCGCAACCATCCCGGCCGGTACGTCCTCCCACTAAAACCACCACATCCCCGGGTTTAGGCGCTTCCCGCACCACATTTTCCCTGGGTGCCGCGGCGATAACCGCGCCGATCTCCATCCGCTTGGCGATAAAACCTTCGTCATAAACTTCGGCAACTTGTCCGGTGGCTAAGCCGATTTGGTTGCCGTAAGAACTATAGCCGGCTGCAGCAACTGTAGTAATCTTTCGTTGCGGCAGCTTTCCAGGCAAGGTTTCCTCTACTTTGGCCCGGGGATCGCCGCTGCCGGTAACCCGCATGGCCTGATAGACATAAGTCCGCCCGGATAAAGGATCCCGGATGGCCCCGCCCAGACAGGTGGCCGCGCCTCCAAAAGGCTCGATTTCCGTAGGATGGTTATGGGTTTCATTTTTAAACATGACAAGCCATTCTTCACTCCGGCCATCTACATCCACATTGACAACAATGCTGCAAGCATTAATTTCATCAGACTCGTCAAGATCCTGAAGAAGTCCCTTCTTTTTCAGCTCCTTCATGCCGATCACAGCCAAATCCATCAGACAGACATCCCGGCTCTCAGCCTTTTCCCCATAAACCAACCCCCGGGACTCCTGATATTCCTCATAGGCTTTGCGAATAGGCTCCGCAAACTCCCCTTCCGCGATGACGATATTTTGCAATTGGGTAAAAAAGGTAGTATGGCGGCAATGATCCGACCAATAGGTATCGATAACCCGAATCTCCGTAATGGTGGGATCCCGTTTCTCTTCATCCCGGAAATACCCCTGACAGAAAGCCAAATCCTCCAGGCTCATGGCCAGGCCTGCTCCTTGATAGAACTGTTCCAGCTCTGTTTGCGCCATCCCTGTGAAACCCTCAATGGTTTCCACATCCTCAGGCAGTTCAGGAACAAAGGCCAGGTTTTCAGGTTTCTCCAAACCGGCCTCCCGGGATTCCACCGGATTAATGCAATACTGCTTGATGCGCTCCAGTTCAGCTTCTGTGATCTGCCCCTTAAGAACCATCACTTTCGCAGCAGCAATCTCCGGACGCTCCTTTTGGGTAAGAATCTGAATGCATTGCCTTGCTGAATCCGCCCGTTGATCATATTGACCGGGAAGGTACTCCATGGCAAATACACGGTCTTGGGGAGCAAGCTTAAGTTCTTCATCATAAACCCAATCCACGGTCGGTTCGGAAAAAATGATCCTTCTGGCCTGAGCGTATTCTTCAGATGTAATACCTGCCACATCATAGCGGTTGATGATCCTTAAATCTTCCAAGTTTTTGATGCCCAGGTTTTCCTGAATATCCTGCAGCAGCCCCTGGGCTTCGATATTAAAACCAGGCTTCTTCTCCACATAAATACGCTTTACGCTTTGCAGTTCCATGATACCCTCCCTGTTCAATGTCTTCTTAGCTATTACCCACTAACCAATGAAACAATCATTAGTGAAAAAAAGACAGGTAGATTCCACCTTGCTTAAAAAGAGTGAAACCTACCCGCCTGGGCTTGTCTCCACGACTATCCGCCACCAGGCTCCACTCTTGAGCGGGTGCAAGTGACGAAACGTCCTGGACATAGGAAATATGCTTCCTTTGTCCCATGGGTGTGATCCGACAGCAGACCAAGGTCCATTCCTTAAAGAATCCACCTTAGCAGGCAACCGTCAGACCTGTGCCCTCGGGCAATACCCTGGGCACAGTTTCGCTCATAGTCAGGCCATTTACGGCAGCCCGGTAGAAACTTGCGGACCCTATCTCCGCGATTATATGAACGCCCTATTTAAATTTTTTGTTTGCTTTGCAGTAGCTATCTTCTGGAATAATTGTACCGTTTCTTAATTCATCGGTCAACACTTTTTCGAACATTTTATTGTTTTTAAACAAAATCGTTCGACTTTTTTACAGGAACTCCCTGCCCTTTCCGCCTGTAAATATCCTCTTCGATCTGTAGCTTCTTAAAATCTTAAGAATAGAATACTACAGGATCAACCGGAGCCTTATTGGAATCCTGAGAAAAAGAACCTTGAGAAAGGAATCCTTAAAAAGTTAGAGTGCCTAAAATTGAACCACAGTGTTAAAGGAGGCCGAAAAATTTGACTCACAGTTTGCTCGCTTGGGTGAGTATGCCGGCAATTGACTCCTCGTTGCCGGGTGATATTGCTGTCTATCATATGGAATCAGAAAAGCTCCTCGGGATGATTCCCGTGGGGATCGGCCCCGGATACTTAACCTGCTTTCCGGAAGGTAAAAAACTTTATGTCCCCAATCGCGGAAGTGCTACCCTTTCCGTAATTGATTGTGACTCCTTCATTGTAAAAAGGACCATCCCCGTCGGAAAAAACCCTCAAGCTCTGGTAATCGATTCTGCGGGTGCCAAGGGGTATGTTGCCGGCACTGAAGAGCAGATCATCTCGGTTATCGATCTGCATAAAGATGAAGTGATAAATACCATTCCCTTAAATTTATACCCCAGCGGCCTTGCTCTATCCCGTGATGGCAAAAAGCTTTATGTATCCCACCAGGCTGGCTGTTCCATTTCCATCATCGACACAGAGCATCATCAAGCTGCGGACACTTTTCATCTCAAGGATTACCCAAAGAATTCTCCTTTATCTTCCCCAGACCTAGCTTTATCCCCCGTAGGCCTGGCCTTATCTCCTGACGGTACCCTCCTCTACCTCATTCTATCCCCTGAAAATCGGGTTTCCGTAGTCGACCTTGGCCTGCGGGGGGAAGTCGCCTCAATCCCGGTAGGCCGGAATCCCCAGCGGATTGCGCTCCATCCCAGTCGGCCCCTCGCTTACGTTACGAACCATGATTCCGATTCCATCAGCATTATCTCCACCTACGAACATCAGGTACTTGCAACCATACCGTCACTATCTGCTCCTCGTGAGCTTACCCTGACTCCGGAGGGTTCCCAACTCTGGGTAACCAATGGTTGCCAGCTTACTCTGATCGATACTGAAACCAAGGCAATCATCAGCACTCTCTATGCCCCGCTCTCAGTCCAAACCCGTCAAGGGGTTGCCATAAGTGAGAGCCATCGTCAATTGCTTCTATCTGAGGTCCTCCCCTGCAACACTCAAAGGCCCTATTCCTTTGTCACGGAAAAGCTCTATTTTAAACCGCCTAAGCCCTTTGACCTTACCATTCATCACCAGTTCCCCATACCCGCAGCTATTGCCGAAGGATTAATCTTTGAGGAGGCCGAAGTCAAACATCATTCCATCAGTATCCTCCCCATTCCACTTCGGCCTAATTATCATCATCTCACCTTTTCCCTGCGGATTCCTTATAAAATTATTTATCGAGATGAGCAAAACCAGCTTCACGAGCTAAAGGATGCTATCCACCATGTGCTCTCTGCTGTAGAAACCCATCTTACTCCATCTCGAATCAAACAGAATTTCAACTTAAGGATCTTTACTCAATCCGAAGTCATTGGCAAGTCCGTTCCCACCCCCAACTCCCTGGACCTCATTATCCGGACCCAGCTTGTGGCCATGCAGCAGATCCACCCCACAGAATAAACCAAAGGGCTCCTTACACAATCCGTGTTAAGGAGCCCTAAAATTTCCTCGTTCATACTGTAATCATCGGTAGAAAATCTCCCCCCTGCTGTAAAATATGAGCTTGCCGGTAAACAAAGTCAGAGTTTACACTCCAGGTATGATCCATGCGATCCCCATGACGCATGTAAACATAATTATAGCGATCCGCTCCATAGATCAAGATATTCCGTCTCGTGCACTCCTGAAGAAATTTCACATCCTCCCCTAAGTTGACGGAGGGAAACCTCACCTTCCCGAAAACCTCTCTCTTGATCATAAAGGTCCCCCCCGACAAGGACGGTCCCCTTGTATAACGGTTTTCAAAAAACACTCCTTCCTCAAGGGAGTAGGGAACGGCGGTAGGCAAGCGGATCCCTAAGGCAAAATTGGACTCAAAATAAACAAAATGGACCCCTTTACCCACAATCTGTGCATTGGTATATTGGAAAGCCAGCATCAGATCCTCTAAGAAAAAGGCTCCATAATAGTCATCGTCATCCATTTTCCCGATATAATCATACTTGGCCATGTCGATACCATAATTAAGACAATCCCCCAGAGTGTAGCTCTCGTTTAAAACTAAAAACCGGATCTCTGCCAAATCCTTTAACTTCTCATAATAGATCTCAGGCCGGGCGCGGGAGGTGTTGATAATCACGATGTATTCGACCTTCGGATAGTGTATGCGCTGAAGGTTAGCATAGATATTCTGTAAATACTTTGGCTTAGAAGTGGGTAAGATGATGGACACCCCGGGCCTCTCTATTCCTTGGTATTTCTCCCGAAGTTTTCTGATTTGGCTTTTCTCCTTCTCCATGCGGATTAGTTCATCCATAGCCTCGCTCCTATTTGTCATAATACTGTCTCTTCTTTTGTCACTCTGCTCCATTCTATGCAATCTTTCTAAGGAAAACCTACAAAAGCACAACAAAATGCCCTTCCAAAAAATTCATTTTTCGCCAAGTGCCCTCAAATTACTCTCCCAGAATAATTTTACCTTCATAAAAGATAAAAAACTTCTAAGATTCTGTATAAGAAAGAGGATTCTCTTCATTTATTGTGAATATATTAACTAGAGAGGATGATTCACTTGAACAAAAAAAGCAGAACCTTAGTCATTACACTTTTCTTGGTATGCATCACTTTGCTGGGAGGAAACCACTTTGCAGTCAGTGCCTCCGCTCTCCAGGCTAATTCCGAGGCCCCTCTCCTAACCTATAAAGGCACCCATGGTGTGGAGATTCGCAGCTACGTACCCGGTTATGACCTGGACAAGCTCAAAGAAATCTATGATGAATTTGCGAAGAATACCATAGGGGAGGAAATCGCTTATTTATCCCACATCAATCTCTACCCTGATTATCCCAGAGGGACGAATACCGTAGGCATGTGGCACGGGGAGTGGTTTAGAGACCAGATTGCTCCAGGGCGCTATATTGATCTTTTTGGCGTGGGGGATGATAATCCCTATGTCCTCAATACCCTCTCTCATGAATACGGGCACCATTTTCTCTATTATTATCTGAATAAAAAAGAAGGCATATCCAATAATTATCTTGATTCTGAATACGCAAAAATCCGCAATCTCAACCACTATACAGAAATCGACAACGGTGACCACTGCTGGTCAGCCGTGGAAATTGCTGCCGAAGACTATGTACAACTTTTTGGCAGTCCAAATTTAACCCGGATCCGTTCCTATCAGTATACCCCCCAGGAAAACGCTCATCTGCCCCTGGCCTGGGAAGTTCCCGGGCTCTATGATTATTTTGTTAATCTTTCCGGACTTAAGGGTAAAGAAGATCGGGATGCCCCCAGTATGCCCTTGCTTCAACTCACCGAGGTAACTTCCGAAGGACTCTTTTTCCAATGGGATGAAGCCACAGATGATTCCAGGGAACCTCTCATTTACTCTATGGTGGGGGTAACTCACCCTACTGAAGATTCTACCGTCAAATATCTGATGAGTATCACCAAGGAAAACAATTGTTATAAATCCTCACTCAGCAGAAGACAATTAAGGGAGGACCGTATTGAGGACATCCTGGTCAAGCTTATTGTTATGGACCAAAGCGGCAATGCCGTATCCAATAACATACAGATTGATCTAAGTCGTCCTGAGGACTACTTCTTCCTGATGCCTTCTCCGGTTCTGTACCTCAAATAATTACATGATAATTACAAAAATTTAAGCGGTTAAGATTTCATTAGCATGAAGTCCTAACCGCTTTTTCATTCGGGTCTATAAGTTCAATTTTCGTAGTAGTTCCCCAAAAATCCCAATCGTCTCATCCTTGTATCGGATCTGTTCAAACCTGGGATCAGTGCCATGAACCGGCTAAAGACTCTTACAAAAAACCAACACCGGCTGAATCACAAACTGATACCCTTCAACAAACCATTACAAGAAACCATTACAAGCTTTTGATCATGATATCGACTAATATCGATCAAAAGCAGATGGGATAAGAGGGTGTTAAGCTGTATTTTGTCTTAGCTAAACCAATTTCTTTATCTTCAGATTGGCAAGCGCTTGCCAATCTGCCGAGACTGGCAGTGGGAACCATTTTCCATAAGGAATCAGACCTCTGGCCTCCACCAGACGGCAATCGGTTTCATCCTATCCTCCGCCACGGTTCCTGCCTTAATCAGGAAAACGCAGTTCATGGTCATGGCCGCTCATCCTTTTAGGTGACTTACTCATAGGATATGAGGCCAAGGTCTCAAATGTGACAAATCTTATTATTATTTTATTTATTAGTCAATCTCTTCCTTCGCCTGAGTGACCATACCTTCCCCTGGTCGAATACCGTGCCTTCTCCGTCCAGAATACAGGGCTGCTTTGCACTATCGCTCTATCCTATTCATTTACCCTCATAGTATAATAGCGGATTCCCCATATCCAAACGCTCGCCGAGAGCCTGCAGGCCAAGCGTATTTTCCATGATTTAAAGGCTTAAGCCCTATAGAGCCAAGTAGAGCCAAGGACAAAAAAAGAGCCGGCAACCCTTTATTCATACGGGTTTCCGGCTTTTCCATTCTTACTCCCACTCAATGGTCCCAGGGGGTTTTGAGGTAATGTCATACACTACCCTATTGACACCCTTCACTTCGTTGACAATGCGGGTGGAGATCTTCTCCATCAGATCGTAGGGAAGTCTTACCCAGTCCGCCGTCATAGCAGGTGGTCAAGAAGTTTTGTATTTGACGGTTTTGAAGTTATCTTTTTACTGTACTCATGTTACCATATTTTGATGCTCAACTCAATTGAGTAAGCAAGCTATTTCCTCCAATGGAATCAATAATAATTGCAAAAAAAGACTATACATCCCTTCCGCTCTTTGTCACCGCCTTTAATATAAAGGGAGCAGAAATCTATTTATCCTACTCCCTTAACGAAGTTATCTTATGCGAACTCCCATTTTATTAAGTTCTTTTACTATCTTTTGAGATGAACTTTCTAAAACTCTCTCAACTTGTGGCAAAATGCTCTTATCAAGATTACCATGAACATTTAGATTTACCTCAACTTTACCTAAACCGAACCCTCCCCTACTTTGACTAGCAAAACTCTGAGCCATTTTATTAACTAACTCTACACTGGCTTCATGAGGATAAACCCTTGTCCCTTTCGGGAGGTCAAAAATTTCCCAGCCCCGCTCATGTAACGTCGTTAAACCCCCACGCCAACTGCTTGTTCCAGCCCAATTCTGCCCAATATCAAGGTTATCTTCTCCTGACATCTGTGTCCTAACCCAACGAGTAATAGGATTATTACCAAACCAGTCTTTTAGCTTATTCCAACCATTTTTGATAGAGCCATCTGTAATATTAATATCATTTAAAATATCTCTATTCATTGAACGAATCTTTTCAACCACACCATCTTTTAATTCCTGGGCCTTAACAATACCCTCATTTTTTTGCCTTGTTGCATCCTTAATAAGCCTATCCGCTTGATCTGCACTAATTACCCCTGTCTCGTCTCTCATCCTGATAATATTTTTAACAGTTTCCTGATACTGCTGCTCAGCCTTATCTACCGCCTCTTTTCTCTGCCGTTCAGCATTAGCAATAACTTCAGATGCTTGTTCAGCTGTGATTCTTGTACTATACTCCTTTAACCGTTCCAAGATAACCTTTGACTCTACCTCACTATCAGATAGAGATTTAACGGCATTGACTCTCATTTTCTCTTGAATTTCATTGATCTCTTGCTGCTCTTCTAAAGTCAAAGCTCTTTTATCCTCACTGGCTTTAATGAGAATTTCTTGAATTTGTTTGGTGTAATTGTCTATCTCAGCTTTTTTAGCGTTATTGTCATTTTGTAATTTAGCAAGAACCTCTTTTTCTTCAGCATCACTCAAAGTGCGCGAATTAGTGAAAAATAGTTCCATGTCAGAAAGAAGCTGTTGATGGTGTTTATCTAACCCAACCTTGATCTGAGATGTCATCGAACTGTATTGACCAACCATGTCATCAGCAATTTGTGAAGTTATGGTTGTGCTATTGATATATAGATTAGATAGGGTCTCAGTGGCCTGATTATCTAATTCTAAATAGGCTCCTACCGCTTCCTTGGTTCCCTCAGTGATTTGGGTTGTTGTGGTCTCCACTACAGCACCCATGCTTTGACTTGCTAATTCAACTTGTTCAGCAGTCATTTCCACATGATCTGCAAAAAGATCAACTGCTGGAACTGCCTCTTGTGACATACTCTTATTTATGCCATAACCCACTGCAGCAATGCCACCAGCAGCCAACACAAAAGGGGCCACTGCAACTGCTGCACTACCTAAACCAGCCGTTAAAGCCCCTAAGCCACTTACCCCACCAGCTACACTTGCAGCCGTACCTATACCGGCAGTAGCAAGTTTTGCTCCACCAAGAGCTGTACTTAATTTGCCTAAGCCCCCTGCAATACTTCCGACTGTACTAATGGCTCCACCACCGATTTTGAGAATGCCCCCAAAGGCAACTGTTAAGCCAACAATTTTAGTTGTTGTGTCCAGTGTACTTTTATCTAATTGACCTAACCAATCGGCAAATTCTCCAACCTTTAAGGCAGCTGTCTCAACATAAGGAATTAGAACTTCTCCTAATTTAATTCCTACATCAATAAACTGGTTCTTAAGCATTAGAAGCCTGGACCCTGTGGTCTGATATCTTTGCTCTGCTTCATTGCTTAAGGCAACATTTTCTTCCCATGCTTGAGTAGAGGTTTCTACTGCAGAAGATAACAACTCCGACGCTCCAGCCATACGAAGTAAAGTATCCGATTCGCGAATTCCAGTAATACCCAAATCAGATAAGATTGTTGTTAAGTTTTTGCCTTCTGCACTTGAGCCAGCCAGACCTTTGACAAAAGCATCTAAAGCGGAAACCGCATCTTCATTAAACAAATTAGCAAAATCTTGACTAGACATCCTTGCTACATCTGCAAAGGCTTTCAGATCGCTTCCACCTTCAGCAACGGCTGTCTGTATCTTTTTGAGTGTTGTGGTCATGGCTGTACCACCAGCTTCTGCCTCTATACCTAAACTGGACATAGTTCCAGCTAATGCAGCTATTTCAGCTTCTGACATTCCAACTTGTTTACCCTGTGCCGCTAATCTCAAAGACATAGACACAATCTCAGATTCAGTGGTTGCCATTGTGTTCCCAAGTGCGACAATGCTTGACCCTAGCCTATCAAATTGAGTTTGCGGCATTTGGGTAATATTAGCTAATCTTGCCAAATCAGTGGCTGCTTGCTCAGATGTAAGATTGGTTGTATCACCAAGCATCACCATAGTTTTAGTAAATCCAAGGATACTCTCGGTTTTAATCCCTAACTGTCCTGCTGCTTCTGCCACTCCTGCTATTTCACTGGCCGTTTGTGGCATCTGCTTTGATAAGTCTCGAATACCTTGACTTAATCCAGCTAATTGTTCCTCTGTCGCAGTCACTGTCTTTTTGACTCCGGCAAAAGCAGACTCAAATTCTATCCCAAATTTTAATGATGCCGCTCCCAATCCTACTAATGGAGCCGTAGCCTTGAGAATTACTCCCCCAACATTACCAACGCTCTCACCTGTTGTTTTTAACTTCTGGGATGTTTCCTCCAAAGCTTTTCCAGCATTGAGCCACTTGTTTTCACTTTTTGCCAACTCATCATTGGTTTTTTGAAGTTCGCCTTGCATTTTGGCTAAGCCTTCTTCGGCCTGATTCATTTTGACAGTATAGTTATTGATGGTTTTAGAATTATTCTCTACTTGTTTCTGTTTTTGCTTATATTCCTCAGTTAGCTTATCAACAGACTCTTTAGCCTTATTAGCTTCTTCAGATTCTTTGCCGTACAATTTTATGCTTTCATTGTATTTCGCTGTGGCCTCTTCAAGTTTCTTTTTAAGCTCATCTCTGGCCTTGATATTGTTCTGTAGCTTCTCAGTGGTCTTCTGAATGCTGGATTGATAAATATCTACCTTTTGCCTTTGCAAATCAATCTGTCTGCTTAAACCTTCCGTAGTCGCTTTTAATCGCTCAGTATTTGTTCCGAATACTCCTAGCTGCTCAGAACTGGCCTTAAGTTCTGATTGAGCAAGCCTTAACTGCTGATTTACACCTTGGATGCTACTATTAAAACCTGAGCTATCAAGTACCATTTTAGCTGTTATTCGTTTTTCCAAATCATCTGCCATATTTTCCCTCCTTCCCTATTAAAATAAGACTTGATCTATAAACACCCGCTCTTCTTTGGCTGATTTCTCTTCACCAATATCAAATCCATTAAATTTAGCATGGATTTCCCAAAGTGCCCCTATCTTTCTAGGCGTTGATGTCCAAAATTCTTCTTCGTTCATTTTTAACAAAACTGTAGAGACATAGTAAAACCAGTCAAAATCTAGCCATTCCTCAGATTCTGACTGGTTATCTAGTTTTTTGGGGTTTTATTCCCCTTCTCATTTTTATCATTTTGGTCAGATAAAACCCCTTCGATCAACGCAAAAGTAATTTGATCCATTAACTTCATCGTATTGTAATCAAAGCTTAATTGCTCTGCCAACTCATCTTCCGTAAACTCTTTCTCCGGGCAAGCGCAACTCAAAATTTTGATGATACAGTTATAAATATCTTTACCAGCTAAAAACTCGTTAAAAATAACCAGGGCATCATCATAACGCTTGGTGAATTTTAACAATGCCCTAAAGTCTAACCTAAAGGTATACTCCACTCCACCCAATACAATTTTAAACTCGTTCACCGCAACATTGATTTTACTCATAATCTTCATCTCCCTATAATATTCCATATTTTTCAAATGAAAAGGAGTGCCCAATATTAGACACTCCCCAAAATTCTATTACTTTTACCCTTGCTCTTGTTCTCCATTCTCAACAATTTTTTGAGTTGGAATAATGACTTGCTCAAAAAACTTAGTTTGAATATCTGCGGGACAATCTGGATCTTTGTCGCTGACTTGGTATTTCCACATGCCATTATAACGCAAAGGCATAAAACTTGCCTTCATGGAAAAACTCTGAAAACTAACTGTGCCCTCCTGTCCCTTGGCTGAGTCCTCTGGCAATTCCATTTTGCCTTTAAATAAAATTCCATATTGTTTACCGCCGTCAGAAGTGTTAGCCACATAGAGCAGAGCAATATAAGGGGCTGTATCACCGACTCTAGAAATAACTCCTCCTTCTTCGGCCAAATCACTTCCCAACAAGTCAGCACGCTGAGCATTAGTCAAATCAATAAGGTCGATAGACACCTCAACATCATCAAAGGAGGTAATTTGTGCCCAAGCTCTATTCTCGGCATAAGCTTTAACTGTACTCACTTTTGGCGATATGCTAATTTCTTTAACCCCCTCTAGGTAAATAGGGGTATCATATGTCACTCCTGAAACACCATCCGCTGTCAACTTAGCATAATATAGCTTTTCTAGTCCCACAATAGCCATTTTTTAACATCCCTCTTTCTTTTATTTATTTTTCAATGTGATCACAAATCTCATCACCTTATGGTAGAGTTTTATGTCATTTTCGTACAAATCAACCGACATTGACCTTTTAAAACCATAGCTGATCATTGTGTCTTTGACTGCATTCTCTATTGCCGTATAATCTCCCATTGAAAATATATCCACCTGAATATAATAGTTAGTTGCTATCTCCCTGTTCTCTGCCCATGCTTCCCCAAACTCATCAATGATTTCATATTCTAAGTACGGTTTTTCAGGAGCCTCCGCATGAAGAAAATAAACCCTTTTATTAGGTAAGAGATTAACGATCTCCGGGCTTGATAACACCTGATTTAATAACTGTTTTATATTTGTTGCCATACTTTCCCACCTATTTTAGTTTCAATAATTCCTCCGTTAAGATTTTGATTGCTTTATCTTTTGTGCTGTTTACAGAACGTTCGAAGAACCCGATATGGCTTTTATTTCGACTGGTTCCGAACTCATTAAATTTCGAATACCACGCGCCCAGTTTTACTCTTCCGACAGTGGCAAAATCCTCTTTTTTCACTGATGTTTTGATTTGCCGTTTAAGATTCCCTGTACTCTCAGGGGCATTTTTCATAACTTCTTCATAAATTGGCTCAAGGGCTTTTTTCATAGCCTTCTTTTCCTGGGCATCTGTGATCGTCATATCCTGTAAAATCTGCTCAAGATCCTCAAACCCATTTATATCAATGTAGGCCATTTAAACTACCTCCTCCCCCATAATTTGCAGCCATTTATGACGCTCATCCACATCAATAACGCCGATAATATCAAAGATCCTGTTATTATATTTGATCTGCATATCGGCATTAACTCCGGGAATATATCGGCAGATAAACTTGACTACATTTTTATTGTAGGTAGTTTTAGCAGTCCAGAATTCCGATCCCTTCAATGGGTATACTGCGGCCCAAATAGTCACATGATCCTGATATCTTTCATCTTCCGGCAATGGAAATCCATTTTCATTTGTTGTTTTGTCAGATAAAACCTGAAGGGTAATCCTTTTCCTCAAATCTCCCGCATTCATGGTGCATCACCGCCATAGCAGTATTTGAGTTGAGTGATCATAGATTCAACGGTAAATCTGACCTTTTCAGAAATTTTTCCTACCATTTGCCGACTGTCAAACCAATCTGAAACCAATATAAGGCAAAATAACTTTGCCATATTGTTTTGCTCATCAAACTTAATGCCTGTAGCATTGTGGAGGTAGATTTCTGCAGCATCAATTAAGAGTTGAATAATGGAATCTTCTTCATGGAAATCCTGTTCTATTTTTAAGAAATCTTTCACTGTAGTTAAATCTAAGATCATATTTCCTCACTTTCTACCTATATCATAGAAGAAAGGGAGAGTAAATTAGCTCTCCCTTCCTCTTACCTCTCCTTAAAACTCAATTTTGAATGCTGCTCGGCTGTCACCTTTGACAGTATCAAATCGTTCAATCACACGAACAAAAGTTTGATTATATGTAAAGCCCGCTTCCTTACTTACAGCAATCTCATATCCTTTTCTGTCAAAGAACTTGATCAAGGCATAGAGGTTGACAATATAGAACACTTTCTTGTCTGTAGCTGCCGGAAGTTCCGTATCGTCTAATACAACAATTTCCCTTCCCTTGAAGGTCTTGCCACCTTCTACCGCTAAGGAATCATTAAGCAACGGTCTCCCTTTAGCATCAGTGAGATTATCTAAATAATCATAACCACTCTGGTTTGTTAAAATAATAGTATTTTTGAGTAAAGAAGGTTTGACCTTCGTATTCAAGCATTTAACAATACCCTTATAATCCGTTGCTTCAAATTCTACCGAATTGGCTTCAACGATATTAATAATCTCCTCGTTTTCACTATTCACAGCACATTCAGCAAAATCAGGAGCGATCAGAGAATTGAAGAAATCAACGGTCGTATCTTCAAGGACTGAATTTTCCACCGGAATAATTTTGCCATAGTCTTCTGTGGCATATTCTACAGGTTTGGTTGTGATCATTTCCTTAACCATTTCGTTATCAGTTGCTAATTTGGCAAGTTTTTTTGATGTAGAACCTGAGCTAATAGGCATCTTGCCACTGGTCGTTGTTGTTGGAATCACATGGCAGTACTTCTTCAGAGAAGGAAAACCATCTGTAAGCACTTGCACCTGATTAACAAAACCTTGAGGCAAAATCGCGCCGGAATTGCCAATGTTAACACTTGCTCTTTCTTCCGCAGTCATTTCACTACCCAATAGAAATTTCCCAATTGCTCTATATTCCATATCTTGATCTACTGTTCTTTTTTCCATTTTTGAATCATCCTTCCTATTTTCAAGTTTATTCTGAACTTCTCTTTCTTCAGCTTCATCAAGCTCACTCTGAAGTTTGATCTTGGTTTCCAAGGTTCTAACCTCTGGCATTTTTGCTTCAGCCTCATTCACCTTGTCATTTTCTAAGAGACCTCTTACCTCTTCCTTTTTGGTGCTTAATTCTTGGCGTAATTCATCAATCTTTTTCATTTATAATCATCCCTTCTCTTCCTTTATTTCCTTGTTTTTTGAATATAAAAAAGAACTTCCTAATTTAAAGAAGTTCTAATTCAAGCTGTAATTTTCGTTTGAGCAATTCCTTCCTTTGTTTCTCCTTAAAATCATCTAACGCTCTTGTAATGACGGCCTCTGTTTGCTGATATGACGGGTTAGTCACAATACTCACATCCACAATCTTGGCAATATCTTTGATCCTTCTCTGGTAGAGTTTACTTTCCTCATTATATTCCCATTTTTCACAGTCTGGATTGTCCCAATTTAAACGGAAAGCGAAGGAACATTTACTCAAATTTCCTGCTCTCATATTCTCCTTTAAATCCCTTGAATAACTCGTATCAGAGGGATAGGCTTTAAATTTTAACCCAATCCCATCAACTTCCAATTCAAGATTATCGGCAGAAGTACGGGCAAGGATATAATTATTGTCGTGGTTTATCAACGCTCTGACATCTGATAAATCAGTATTTTTCAGCGCATCTTTATCAATAATCTCCTGGAAGTCACCCATGACCTCAGACCATTGCTCAAATTTCAAGGCGTACCCTTCAAAATACTCTTGTCCATCTTCGTTGCTTCTGATTTCAAAGTTAGTTGTTAATGCCCTTTGTTCAATTTCCTTATTCTTCAATATTTTCACCTCCCTTCAAGGGAGCATTAGTATATTGCTGGCCGACCATACTTAACGGAATATACGTCCCATTCACCAGCAATTTATCTCCATCAGGATCTGTTGGCAAATCTTCCTTTTCTCTAACCTCATTTGGAGTCATGAAGCCTTTATCAATGGCTATACCGTAACCCTTCATTCTAGTTTCAAAATCTGCCCTCAAAATAGCATCCACATTAAATTTGAAGAACATTCCTTCGTTTCGCTCTTGTTCCGTGAGGAGTTTCCAGGTAAGCTCACTTTCATAAGCTGTAATCACCGGCAATAGTGTATCTAAATAAAATTCCCTTTGGTTAAGTTCCATATTGCTGTATTTTTGTTCCATGTTCAATTGATTGGGCTTGATCCCAAATGCGGCAGATATTTGTCTGGCTGACCACATGCTCAATTCTAAAAATTGGCTATCAACAAGTTTATTATCCAGTGTCGTAAAGTTAAACCCCAGTGGAACCGGCAATATCCGTCCTGCGTTACTAATTCCGTTTGCCATTGACTCAAACTTTGATTGCATCGTCTTCATGGCTTTTTCGCCTATGTCTCCGGTGTATTGTAAAAGTCCTTTGGAAAACATCCCTTGTTTCCAGTACGTGTTAATAAACTTTTGACCATTTTGAGCATTTTCAATAGACATTTTGAGTATATCTTGAATTGCCAGCCCTGTTATACCATCAAGACTAATTGCCGATCGAAAATGTAAAATTTGATCATGGCATAATTTATATTCCTTGCCGTTATTATCCGTATAGATGTACCAAACTGCATTATCCTTGCTGATTAATCCCGCATCATCTACCCAGATTTGAACATTTTTATGGTCTAATATATATAGCCCTTTAACCTTACCGGAATCTCTTCCACTTTTAACCATATCAATATAACAAATAGAGTTTCCGAAGTGGTTTTTCTGAAACTCTATTGTTGTCCAGAAGTTCCAGGCCGACATGTACGGATTCGGCCTTAGCTTCAAAAGTGAATAAAGATAATGTCCTACAGCTTTTTCAGTGCCTTTCTGCGTTTCGCGGAATAACTTTAAAGGTAATTTGGCTACAGCCTCAGATAGGGTTTTAATACAGATAAAATATGTAATTTCGCTTAACTTGTCTTTATTAACAGACAAATTATTGATCCCAAGCAAACGCATAAACTCATCATTGCTATAACCATTTATATTTCTGGTTTCATACGAATCTCTAAATAATCCCAACTAATTCACCTGCCTTTTCTTATGGGGAACCTTATAAAGTAAACCCCTAACAAAAATAGGATCACCCCTGCGGCATATATCCCTAGAATAATATTAATCATGAGACTAGCTAAAATAATTAAGAGTAACCCTAAAAACACAAAGATATCCTCCAGGTAATCCCGGAGGAACATTTTAATTCTATTCATTTTTATCACCCCCAACCTAATTTTGACAAATATTCTTCGGTGATCAAATCACTCAAATCAACACTACTTTTATGAAACATTGCCAGCTTGTAAGCGCATAAAGTAGCATCTATCGGATCAATTCTTTGTTTTTGCGCGTCCTTATCAATTTTTATCAATCCATTGTTTTTCCTAATCCTGGTATTAGCCATAGCAAAGGTAAGTAATGGATTTTTTAAATAGACTACATTCTTCAAATAAACCTGTTCTCTGAATCCAGTTGTGGCATCATTTAAAGACTTAGCACTTTGCCATACATCCACTACGATATATCCCTTATCGCTCATTTCCTGCATAAATAAACTGGCATTATTCGGATCGACACAAATCATATTAATATTCCAGTTGTTTTCTTCACAGGTATCAACAATATATTTGATAATATCTTTCTGGTTTACAATCTCACTATCCGTTACAGTGAGGAATTTTTGCCTTTGCCATAAATCATAAGGCTGCTTATCCACCCTGATTCTTTCTTGCAATCTACCCCTTGGAATAAAAGAATGGCTCAATAAGACATACTTTCTTTCTTCCTCCTCATCATCAATTGGAAATAAAAATGCCACACTTGAGAGATCGATTTTTGCACTCAAGTCCACACCCACATAAACATCTCTACCAGACAAATCAAATGGAAGTTGATCAACTTCGCAAAGCTTCCATTTTTCCATGTCCATATAGCCGGTATTCGTTTTTTGCACCCATATATTCAGATTCTTGGTCATAAAATCGGTCATTTTTTCTGAAATATCACAGGCAATCTTATAATCATCCCGCATAGACTGGATACCAATAGGGTTGTACATTACGATTGGATTGGCTTTTTTCCAGTTTTCTTCATTGGATAAGTCTTCTTCATCTTCTTTGTCCAATTCGCAGATCATTACAAAATATGTATTGTTTTCGATACTGCCATTCAAAACATTAGAGCAGTATTGATATTCCTGGGTATAGGCTGGATAAGTGAGATCTTTTCCTGCGGTTGTAATAATCATCAACAATGGCTCCGGCCTTGCTTTCATCCCTGTAGCCATGACCGAATACATCTCATCCGTAGGGTGTTGATGGTATTCATCTATACAGGCGAATTGTGGATTTTCACCATCTCCGGTTTTGCCATCTTCCTTGCTTAGTGGTCTAATAAAACTGTCACTTTTAACATGCCTGATTTCATCCCTGGTAATTTTAAACTTCTTTTGAAGCGGGCTGCTCTTAAGCATCAACTTAGCTTCATTGAAAACAATCTTACTTTGTTTCATCTTTGTTCCAAGACAATAAGCCTCAGAGGCATTAACACCAAAGGCACTAATTTCATATAAGGCAACTCCAGCCATAATTTGCGACTTTGCATTCTTACGGGCCACTTCGATAAAAGCTTTTTTAAATCTCCTATAACCAGTGTCTTTGTGATACCAGCCATAAATATTACAAAGAATGAACTTTTGCCAAGTGGTCAATATAATGGGCTGCTTCGCCAATATCCCTTTGCTATGTCGCAAGTAAGAAAACCACTTAACGATTTTAAGGGCTTTTTCCTCGTTCCATACATAGGGAAATGCATCCGTGCCTTCTCGTTCTATATCCAATAAAAAACGCTTGCAAGCTGATTTGTGCTTCTTGCAAGCGTTTATTTTTCCAGTGATGATATCATCACTGTATTTGATTAACTCCTGTAACATGGTCACTAGATATCACCGAAATCCTCTTCAATGGGATCTCGTTTCGCTTCCTTTTTAGGAATGACCAATTTTAGCCGTGAGTTAATGGTTAATCCCATTTCAGCGGCATGTTTTTTCATTTCATTAGAATATTTTAATTGGATGCGGATTAAGGGGTTTTCTACCATATTTGTAAAGCCAGCTTTATTGGTCTGAGTTATCACTAAATCCTGATCTGCAAGCTCTGATGTAGCCTTGAGATATTGGGCATATGCTACACAATAACTTGCTAAAGTATTGACGTCTAAATTAGTAAGCAGCTTTAATTCTTGCAACTCATGACTGATTTTTCTAAACTCACTTTTAGCAACCTTGTCCTTTAACCAAGATGGGCATTTTATTTTATCATCCTTTGGCTTAAGCTGGCTTTCCGCTTCTCTTCTTTTTTCAATATCGTCTTTGGTCAAATGTGTTTTACCTTCAGCGATTAATAAATCCACTGATTTTCTTTTGCGTCCACTCATCAACACCACCCTCTTTCTATCTTACCCTTACCCCCTCAACTATCAAAAAAGGAGTTTTGTGAAAAGAAAAGGGGCACCTGCGACTTTCCTTCTCTCCCAACAGTTTTTTGCATATACCCCCCATAGGTATTATCCACTCAATCCATTATCTTCCACAAACGCCTCTTCCCATTTCCTTTTCAATTCCCTCAATACCATTTTCACTTTTTCATTTTTCCCATTTTCTCTCATCAACCTATGTACCTTCTGATGAACTGTCTCACTCAAAGGTATCAGGTTATCCACCTCTAATCTCTTCTCCCAGGCCTCTTTCAATTCCTCAATATGGTGAACTGACTCACAGAAAACAATCTCCCTGTCAACATAGTAACTCCACAGACACAGTCCATGATACTTTGCTTTGACATAATCCCTTGTCCTCACCCACTCATCCGAAGAGTAAAAAGCTTGCTCCTTTTTATCATCCCTTCTCTGCTTATATTCCTTATGCCTTTGTTTCTGTTTCTCCTCAAACTCCCTTTGGTGCTTATCACAATAAGTAAGGCTATAGTCAATAATCTGACTACAGCCACTTCTTCCACATAATTTTTTTAATGCCATATTTATTCCACTGCCGTGACCACAGATTCCTTATTCCTATTCCTTGCCTCACTTCTCATCTCGTACATTTTGTTCAAGCAATATTTCTTATTGGCATTGTAATTTCTCAACCAGTCATCCTGTTTAAAATTCATAAATGCCTCTGATGTTTTTTCGTCTTTAGCGAACACAAAGAAACACTTGCCATTCTCATCTATTGGACCATAACATTCTGCCCCATTGGTCATCAGATAGGCGGCAAGATTAAAATCACTTGTTTTAAATTTTTGATTATCCATTATTCATTTCTCCTTTACACATATAAATGTTATTTTCTTATCAAAGCTATTTACACGTACTATAATACGTGTTATAATATAATTGACGAAGGGGGAAAACAGATGAAGAGCTACTCCTCAAGAGAGATACTTCAAATCCTAACTGCAGATGGCTGGTATCACATCAATACCGAAGGTGATCATCATCATTATAAACACCCAACAAAAAGGGGTAAGGTAACCGTCACACACCCAGTAAAAGATATCCCCATTAGAACCGTAAAATCCATATTGAAGCAAGCGGGGATTACACTCCAATAGTCCCCGCTATTCCCCCTAAAAATAAATCAAAAGGATGATGAGCTTTGAAAAAAGACCGCTATATCTATCCAGCTATTTTTGACTATGCCGAAGACGGAATATCAATTGAGTTTCCTGATTTACCTGGTTGCTTACCCTGCGCTCACTCTGACGAAGAAGCTGTGAAAAATGCTCAAGAAGCCATGGCTCTGCATCTATATAATATGGAACTCGATAAAGACGATATTCCTGCTTCAACTCCGGTAACGCAATTACGTCCTGAAGCTAATCAAGCTATCGTGCTTGTTGAAGCTTGGATGCCATCCTTCCGTGACAAAATGGAAAACAAGGCAATCAAAAAAACCTTAACTATTCCCAAATGGCTTAATGATATTGCGGAAGAAAAACAGGTTAACTTTTCAAGAGTTTTACAAGATGCTCTTAAAAATTATCTTGGTATTCAGTAAAGCAGTCCTAAGGGCTGCTTTTTCTTTTCCTATCACCATAGAAAAAGAGCCATAATCGGCTCTCTAAAATAATTTTGAACTATAAATTAGTTATCTGCTTTCCAACTCAATTAACTTTAACCTCAGCAAAGACACAAAATTTGTCCCAAGCTAACTCCCTTCGTACTTCTTCTGATCTTATCTAGGATATCATCTAAACAAGGCTCTGAATAATTAGTGGTTACATTAACTCATGAATTAAAACCTATTCGGCATAATTTATTCAATTAGAAGGAAATTACTCATTTATCAAGAATCAATGTTTATAAATATTTTAAAGGAGGTTAAAGATGGAATTATTAGAACTATTAAAAGCGTATATCGACAAATTTAAAAGAAAAATACCCGAAAAATGGCTTATGCATTTTGAAAAAAACCCTCTTATACCAATTGGTACAGTTATGTCGGTAATTGGGGTTTTTTTCTATACCCTGGGATATCTGTTTTTATACGGATATTACTTTGGAGGTGAGGAGCTATCAGTAGACCCTTCCTTTTTAAAAATCTTGGTAAAATTTGTCCCATTTAACCATTCGAGTGTAACCTTGGTCGGCTTTTTATATCTTATAACTGTTTTGATTATAAGTGTTTGGTTGGTACAATTATATTTTAAATGGAATCAGAAACCTAAAATGGAATTTTATATACATCTAATTCTTGGATTATGTTTATTATTTACAGTATCAGCTTTTCTTTCTTTTTCTTTTATAGGCAGAGTCTCTATAAAAATATCTTCGTTATGGTTTGGTCCTTTTTTCATTGTTCTCTGGCTTTTTTCAGGAGCAAAAACAATAAAGAAACCTTTAGTTTTGTTTGGAGCAACAAGTAATGGCCTACTACTTCTTCTCATTTCTGCATTAATTTTTAATTTACTTAAGCTTCAATGTGCTGAGTTATTATATAATATAATGCTTATAGTAATAATAGGAATTTTCATACCAGTTTTTTCGATTTTTCTTTACGGACTCAAAAAAATTAAAGATGATTTCTTATATCCAATATGCATTAATCCTTTAATACCTGTTTTAATCATTTTGATACTTAAAAAATTAGATAAATGCTCAGGCTATGAGCTTATCATCTTGATCTCAAGCTATATTATATTGTTTTTTCCTGCATTTTTTATTTTAAAGATAATCAGAAAAAAAATTGATGAAAAAATCAATTCACCCAAACAAGATGAAGAAATCATACTAGACACCAAAACAAAACCTCTAAATTTAGGTTCATTTTTATTATTGTCTGGTGTTAGTGTATTTTTCATATTTTTAATACTTATACCGTTCTCTGCTCTCCAATCAGGTAAATATGTTCGTTTTTTTATTGAATCTGACTCGAGTTTGACACCTCAAAAACTGAAACTATTGAATTTCAAGGGTTTGAAAGGTTCATTTTTGGGCGTGCCACTACAATTAACTATTTATGGTAATTATCTTGCATCTTCTGTACTCGTTCAGGAACCCGAAGCCCCACTGCCCTAAAAGCCATAGCTGCTGCTCCATGGATTTCCGTTCTGACTAAATGATCCTGGTCCTTTAGTTTAAGCTTAACGGCATGAACTTTTCTTAAAGCTCTTATTACCTCCGTATAGCCATACTCGCTTGCGCAGTTTTCCAGGAGTTTCTGGAACCTGATCTGGACCACTAGGGCTAAAAAGCAAAGCATGATGTGACCAGAGATTCGCCTTTCTTTCCAGTGGTAAACAGGGCGTAAGTCGAGAGTACTCTTAAGATTCCGGAAGGCCCGTTCTATTTGCCATAGGTCACGATACGCTGTGGCTACCTCTTCCGTTGGGAGCTCTGTATTGGTTTGGAGGATATAGAGTCCATCAAAAACGGCCGCTTGCTTCAATTTATCGGTATTAATCGTGGCTGCTTCGGCAGACACGTTAAGATATTTTTTGTATTCACTATGGCCGATTAAATCCTTAATACTTCCATGCTCCAGCTTGCTTCTCAGTTTCACTTCGATTTGCTCTCGGACCCACTGATCGCGTTTGGCTTCTTCTTCGTTTAAACACACGATATAGCGTTTACCCTGATGGAGGACTTCTTTAACCTTTAGGTTATCCTTCGTGAAGACATAAGGTTCCGGAGAGGTTGCGAGTTCTGGGCCGGCCTTTACATTGCGCATACGAACCCCAAGGATGTAGTGAAGTTGTAATTCTTCGAGCAGTTCCAACGTTCGTTTTCCCATCATGCCCCGATCCCCAACAACAATGACTCGCTGGATAGTAAAGCGCTTTTTCAAATCACTCACCGCTTCAATAAAGGCATCGGTATCCGATGTGTTTCCTGGGAACACATGATGAGCTATGGGAATCCCGTCTCTGGACATCAATAGGCCAATCATGACCTGAAGGCGGTCGGGACGATGATCCTTAGAATGACCGTATTCCAAGAGGTCAAAGGCTCCGGCATCTCCTTCGACATAGGTGGAGGTGGTATCAAAGAACACCAAATCCAGCTGTTGTGTGAATAAATTGGTATGATGAAAAAATAACTGTTCTTCGAGGGTGTCTTTGTTTTCATCGAGAAAGTCAATGGCTTTATAGAAGTGGTGAAGCTTTAAGCTTTCAAATTCAGGGCGATAGACGGAATCTTTCCAATCGCTAACCCCCAATTTACTGGTAGGCTCTGTCAAACGATTTAAGACCATACAAAAAATAGCCTCTTGAACATCGATGCTCAAGTCTCTCTCGTTAAAGAGTCCATCGAGAATTGTATGGAGGCCAAGGTTTTCCCAAAGCCGACGAAAGACCATAGAAGGACCAAACTCTTTGCTCCAATCCGCAAAAAGATCTTCCGCAGCATCAACCACTGCGAGCGTATCTGAGAACTTCGCTAGAGAGCGAATAAGGTCGTCAAGTTTCCCATTTTGGAGATCCTCCACTCTCCCCAAGTTACAAAGGACTTTCTGACGAACTTTACCCTCTTCGCGGCGACTCTCAACAAGTTGAAGGTAACGGCGTGGTGAGCCGTCCCGGTTGTAGGCCGTTTTAATTCGCGCAAACATATCACTACAATTATACCAAATCAATCTATATTCTTCAATAAAAATATTCATATTGTGCGGCACTACATTTTGGTTTTCGAATAGGTATTTTACTCATTTGTACATTTCAAATCCGCATGGGGAGCCATAATTACAATTTAACAATAACAAATTTTAAGGCGTTACTGTCAAACTCGAGTCTGAGGTATCTGAGGCTATCCTAATAAATGACGAGAAATATACTGGTCATGTCGTAGCTTATAAAGATGGAGTTTTCTATATTTCCCACAAATGGGAACTGCTTAAAATAAGAAGCGATCAAGCATTAATAGGTAATAGCACCGATGAGCACTTATTTCCAAAAGACACAAAATAAATCTGTGACTAAAACTGCACTTTACCTAAATGGTTACGGGATGCCGGGGAGGAAGCAGGTCTAAATTTCTCGCAGCTCCTTCAAACATCAATTAAAGACGCCCTTGGAATCAATGAATCCAGAATACAACCTTAAGCAGCCGCTAGGGCTGCTCTTTTTTGTGATACCCTTTTACCCTTCCTATCCTTCTCTTTTCAATCTCAATAACTGATTATAAATAGGTTCCTCAACCCATCTACTTTTATTTTTCCCATGCTTTGCTTGCTGCCGGAAATGAGTCCAGGGTATCTTCCCTTGACACATTTCAAAACACCTTTTTCTATTAGTAGATCCATTTCTGATTTTAATATCTTTTCCAATTCCTTATCTCCTCAATATCGCTCTATTCAATTCAATCATAAAACTTTTATAAATCCTGTATTGCGTCTTTTCCAATTTGGCATCAACCATTTCTTCGATCCTATTAAATTGCTCATCCAACAGTACCTTTAACTTGTCCTCTGTTGACGGCCTTGTCTTCTTCGGCTTTTCTTTCGAATCAATAACTTCCATAACTCTTCTCCTCCCCGATCCGTGACCCATACCCGGTTTGTCGGACACAGGAGAGTTAGGGTAAAATAAGACCTGTGGAGGATGATAAACGTGTCAAAAAACGGGAAACGGTATAATCAAGAATTCAAACATGACATTATACGCTTAATCACTGAAGAAAACCGTTCAGTTTCAAGTGTGGTTCAAGATTTTGGGGTCAATGAGCAAACTGTGCGCAACTGGCTTAAGCAAACCAAAGAGAGGCAAGATCCTATCAAGACCAAGATAGCCGAGCTTGAAGCTGAGCTTAAAGCAAGGGATAAAAAGATTGCCGATCAGGAGTTAACGATAGATATCTTAAAAAAGGCTACCGCCATCTTCGCCCAAAGCAACCGGAAATAATCTATCAGATGATTAAAAAAGCCAGCAGCTCCAGCTGCCCGGTTGAGAAGATGTGCGAAACCTTAGAGGTATCTCGGAGCGGTTATTATGATTGGGATAGGCGTGAACCCAGCAAGCGTCAAAAAGAGAACGAAACGATTCTTAAGGTGATGAAGGAAAGCCATACCAAGGCTCAGGCAATGATTGGTCTGGATAAACTTTGGAGCGATGTCAAAGAGGCAGGGTTTCAATGCGGTAGAAACCGGGTTTACCGATTACAAAAGCAACATGGACTATACAGTGTTCGAAAGAAGCCCTATCGCGTCTGTCTCACCGACTCGAATCATGATTTGCCCAAAGCCCCGAATCTCTTAAACCAAAAATTTAAGGTTGAGCACCCGAATAAAGTCTGGGTCACGGATATCACAGAATTTAAAACAGCTAAAGGAAGCAAGCTGTATCTGGCTGCCATCAAGGACTTATTTCATAAAGAAATTGTGGGTTGGGCTTTGGCTGAACACATGAGGACTGAGCTCTGTTTGGAAGCCTTAAGGAACGCTGTCAAGCGTCATAGACCGCTCAAAGGGTTGATTCATCATTCGGATCAAGGGCGGCAATACTGCAGCACCGTCTATGTCGAAGAATTAAAGCACTGGGGAATGATACGAAGTATGAGCAGAAAGGGCAACCCCTTTGATAATGCCTGCGCAGAGTCTTTTTTCAGCACCATTAAATCAGAAAGGCTCCATCACAAAACATACAAAGACATCGAGGAAGCAAGGCGGGATATCTTTTGGTACATCGAATGTTTTTATAATCGACAACGGAGGCATCAAGCGTTAGGGAATCTGACACCGGCAGCTTTTTTAAAGAAGCACTGTGAGACCCAAAAGGCTGCTTAGGGTCAACTTGGTAGGCGCCTGTCAAGGGGCGGTGTCAGCCGAGACGAAGTCCTTGCCCTTGATAGGCCAACTAGCTAAGACCCTTATGTCTCAGAACAGTTTAAAGACTGTTCTGCTGCCACCCGGCGAGGGCGGGGTTTCAGGGGCTGGCCCCTGAGAGAGCAGCTTGGAGCATTTACTTAAGATGAAAAAAGAAGCAATCCTGCGATTCTGGGAGAATCCCTAACTCTAGAATGTCCGTTTTATCGAGAAAAGGTCAGAGAGGATGTTTTGTAATTCACGGACAGATACTCCAAGTTCTTTGGCTATTTCTTCTTGGGTCAGTCCGCAAGGTTTGCATTCTGATTTTCTATCTCCACCATTCTTAACCCCAACCAAATCTACATATTCCTTAATCGCCTTCCGCATTTTAGCTGGATTATTGCTTAATCTTCCAAAGTTAGCGGCAATGAGTTGGCGAAGTTTTAGATCTTCATTGATGAGTTCTTCACGGATTATTGAGGGGATGAGATACTAGGTGTTTCACCACCCACCTTCTTGCTCCTCCACTGGCAAATTACTCAAAACCCTGACATCATCCTTAGAAATCTGAACTTCTTTGGTGAGAATTTTATTTTTTATTTCCTGTCCAAAATTTGAGGCGATTTTGTCTACGGCTTTGGCAAAGGAGCCATCATCACGAATTGTTCTCTCTGATACTTTATGTTGAGTGGCTAGTTTTTCGGCTGTTTTTACCAAGTGGCAACTTTCGCCACTTGATTTTGTATTGTCACTTTTTCTATCTCCTCCATGTTTAGCTTTCTCCCTCTCATATTGCAAGCCCCTAAAATATGCAATCTGGGTATCCGTTAGATTTCTTTTGTCCAGTTGGTTTTTCAACATCCAGTCAATGACTTCATCTTTGGTTTCTAAGGGAAGGGTGTAGGTGGAGACTTTTTTAGAAATGTGCATCAGAAGCATGATCTAACGTCTCTGGTATATCCACTACAGCCAGAGTTTTTCCAAGTGGGCGCAAGATTTTAAAAATAGTAGAAAGTTGTGGATCCGTGTTATTATTTTCTATTCGGGCTATATGAGTTTGCTTCACTCCACAAAGAGAATCAAGTTCTGCTTGAGTTATTCCTTTTTCTTTCCTAGCTGCTAAAATCTCGCCAATCAATTTTACTTGAAAATCAATCTCGTCTTTATCCTCCTGTGTTAAAGAAGACAGATTTTTTTTAATATCGTCCCAATCTCTACCAATTGCCATATTTATTTACTCCTTTCCAAGAAGTCTTTTAAGTTCCTCTTTGCTAGTTCAATTTCCTGTCGAGGCGCTTTTTGAGTCTTCTTTATGTAGTGATGAAGAATAACAAATGTATCGTTCTTCCAGTACACATAGAAAAATCGATCATTAGTAGGTCGAAGCTCCCAAATATCCTCCTCAATATATTTTGAAGATGGTAACCCTGCACGAGTACCATATATTTTTAACAGTTCAAAATACTGATATATTTTTTTCAGCCTTACCCGACTATCTTTACTGGTGTTAGCCTTTTCATCCAGCTCTGCAATATAATCAGCAATCGAGGATTTACCATTTTTATCCTCGTAAATTATTACTTTGAACACCTTTTAGTATTCCCCCTTCCTTTTATATTATATAACTAATTCGTTCTAATTGCCACTAAAAAAGAATGAATTAGTTCTTTTTTATTTCTTAAGCATAGGGTCTATGATGGAATAAGAACTCAATCAAAAACATGAGCTTAGAGCGTTTTAATGACCTTCTGAAAGGTTTTAAATCGAATCAGGCAAATTCCCCTGTCCCTTGTCTATGTCGCTTGTTTAGACCGTTTAAATTGATTTAAGGAGATTATTGCAAATATGCAGAATATGTCAAATATCTCAATTAAGTTACCCTATGATTATCGCCTTGCAATCCACTATTGTAAATGTTGCAGTTAAATTCTCCTTTAACAACACATTCTGGATTTTCACTTTTGCCGAAGACATAAACAATTTTCTCTTTGTCCCACTTGCTTACGATTTTTTTAGCTTCTCCCTGCTCAATTGATTTCCACAGCTTTTTCCCTGGTCTGTATTGGATTGTAAAAGATTTATCGGGATATAAGCGTATACGAATAACCTTGCCTTGATATTCCATGGTTAAAATGGCTGCTTCAGCTCTGAGTTTGTTGTCCATACCTAAAAAGGTTTTAATGTTGATTGACTCTCCAGTATTTGATTCAGTATTATTTTCGATGCTATCAGATAGCAAAGATGTATTGCTTTGTTGGTTTTCTTCTAGCACTTTGATTTTATCCCTGAGTCGTTTGTTTTCTTCCTCTAATTTGCTAATTGCTAGCAACAAATCATCAACACTAGGAGTAGGTACCGGCTCATCAAAGGGTAACTCTTTACCGATATGAACGGATTTCATTTTTCCCTCTTCTCGCCAAAACACTTGCCAATACTCAACACCTTTAGGGGTTTGTTTGAGACAATACAGGGCCTTAGAGGGTATAGGTTTGTCTTTAATTGTTATTGGCTGATCTAGGTGAAATGATCGAATTGTTTTCCAAGAACTCATTTTCAATTCTCCTTTGCTATCTGCTAGCAATAATATATCATGGATGCTAGCAGATAGCAATGTATTGACTCTTTTTGATTCTTTAAATAAAAAGAAGCGGCCACTCTTTTTGTGAATGGACACTTCTTCAGATTTAATCTTACATTTTTATTCGATTCTTATCCTGGACAGCTACACTTTCTAAAGCACAAAAGCTATCAAAGTTTTGCTTTAAATCACCCATTGCTAAATTGGCATAATGATTGACTTGCTTTAAACTTGCGTGACCCAATATTTTTTGGAGAATGAAAAGACTCCCATTATTGACTATCCACATATTGGCAAAGGTATGCCTAAATAGATGCAATGAGTATTTGTTTACTCCTCTTTTTTTACAATACTTTGTTATTCCGATTTGCAAAGTTGTCCTTGGTAAATATTGACCGAACTCATTACAAAACAAAAAATCTTCTTCGCTTTCTGCCTTTCGATAGTCTAGATAATCCGTCAAAATCTTATTCAAACTCTTACTAATGGGTATATATCTTTGCTTTCCATTTTTTGTTCTGGGAACTATAAGCATACTCATTTTTAAATCAATATCTTTAATCCTTATACTTCTAAGTTCCAAAGCCCTAACACCTGTACCAAGTAAAAAATTAATAATGACCCAATTACGATATTCCGCAAATGATTTCATGTTGGGCTTTTTTAGGAGAATCTGAAGTTCATGAGGTGTATATATTTGCTTGATTTCCTCAGTGGTTTTTATTTCGTTAAAGCCAAACTTTTCGATTAACCCCAAACTCATACCGTACTTAATGATTGGAGATATCCCATGGATATAGGTATTAATTGTCACTGCCTTTACTCCTGTATTCCTTAAATACAAGATATAATTGTCTATCAAATCTCGATTAACTTCTGAGGCCATAAGTTGAGATAGGTCGATGAACTTATTAAATGTATTACAACTTACCTCATAAAATCTGAGGGTATACTCCGATAAATTATTGACCAAGCATTTTTTTAGATATCGTTTTTGTAATTCTGTAAAAGTAATATCCTCTCCTTTACTCATGATCATCTTCTCTAGACCTTTTTTCGTTTGCATCGTAACAACTCCTAACCTTAAATTAGTAAGCCGATAACGACAAAAAACAAGTGGTTATGATAACGCCAAAAACAGGCTGAAATCATAACCACCATCAAATACTTAAAACTTCTTTAATTCCTTGAAAACCCTGTGTTTACAGCCTTATTGCCTTACTCCCACTCGATGGTCCCAGGAGGTTTTGAGGTAATGTCATACACTACCCTATTGACACCCTTCACTTCGTTGACGATGCGGGTGGAGATTTTCTCCATCAGGTCATAGGGAAGTCTTGCCCAGTCCGCCGTCATGGCATCCTCGCTGGTCACGGCGCGGACAACGATGGGATAGGCGTAAGTCCGGCCATCTCCCATGACGCCAACGCTTTTTATGGTAGGAAGTACAGCGAAGGATTGCCATACCTCTTTGTAGAGTCCTGCATTACGGATTTCTTCCACGATGACGGCATCAGCCTCCCGAAGGATGTCCAGCTTTTCTTCCGTAACCTCGCCGATAATGCGAATCGCCAGTCCCGGTCCGGGGAAAGGCTGCCGCCAGACGATCTCGTCGGGGATACCTAATTCAGCACCTACTTCACGAACCTCATCCTTAAAAAGCATATCCAACGGCTCAATCAGCTCAAACTGCATATCTTCAGGAAGTCCGCCCACATTATGATGGCTCTTGATGGTTTCGGCGGTATCCGTACCACTCTCCACAATATCCGGATAGAGAGTGCCTTGAACCAAGAAATCAATCTGCCCTAATTTGCGGGCTTCATCTTCAAAAAGGCGGATGAACTCATTGCCGATACCGATCCGTTTGGTCTCAGGATCGGATACTCCGCCGATCTTGGCCATAAAACGCTCCCGGGCATCCACAAAAATCAGCTTAAGATGGAACTGCTCCGTAAAAATCTTCTTGACCTGTTCCGGTTCATTTTTACGCATAAAGCCATGATCCACAAAGACGCAGGTCAGTTGGTCGCCGATGGCCTTATGAACAAGAACGGCTGCTACAGAGGAGTCCACACCGCCGCTGAGGGCGCAAAGGACCTGCCGATCTCCCACTTTCTCCCGAATAGCTTTGACTTGGGCGTCGATAAAGGACTCCATCGTCCACTCCCCATGACATCCGCAGATATCAAACAAAAAATGCTTAAGCATGGCCTGCCCGTCTGGAGTATGCTTTACTTCCGGATGGAACTGTACTCCGTAAAAATGACGTGTTTCGTCCATCATAGCAGCTACCGGGGTATGGTCTGTATGAGCGGCGATAACGAAGCCTTCAGGAAGCTCAGTGACTGAGTCCCCGTGGCTCATCCAACATTGGCGTTCTCCCCCCAGGCCTTTCCACAGGCCCTTGGCCTGATCTACATGGAGCATGGCTTTGCCATATTCCCGAACTTCGGGATGCATTACCTTTCCACCTAGCTGAACCGTCATCAACTGCATACCATAACAAATACCGAAAATAGGAATGCCTAATTCATAAATGGCCTCATCCACCTTGGGTGCCCCTTCTTGATTGACACTGGCTGGTCCGCCGGAAAAAATAATTCCTTTGGGGTTTCTTGCTTTAATCTCCTCCACAGGTGTTTTATATGATATCATCTCCGAGTACACATGAGCTTCTCTGACACGCCGAGCAATCAGCTGATTATATTGGCCACCAAAATCCAGAACCAACACGAGTTCTTGAGCCATCTTTGTACCTCCATCCTTTTTATCAAAAATTCACAAAAACAAACAGTATGCTTAAAAGAGCTCGGCAAATCTGCCGAAGCTCTATTCTTGTTCATGCTTCAACTTCTTCTTTTAGCCTTCTGAGCTATAAGCTTCCGGCTTTAGAATACCAACATAGGGCAAATTGCGATAGTGCTCATCAAAATCAAGTCCATATCCTACCACAAATTCATCAGGAATCGTAAACCCATTATAATCCGGCACTACCTCAGCTTTACGGCGATCCGGCTTGTCCAGCAAAGTAACCACCTTAATACTGAGCGGATTCCGGGCAGCCAGATTCTCTTTTAAGTACTTCAGAGTTAAGCCTGTATCAATGATATCTTCCACAATCAATATATGGTGATCTTCTACACTTCGCTCCAAATCCTTGAGAATCCTTACTACACCGGAAGAATGTGTAGAAGCGCCGTAACTGGAAACAGCCATAAAGTCATACTTTAAAGGAATTCTAATCTCCCTGATCAAATCCGCCATGAAGGGAACTGCCCCTTTAAGAATTGCTAGAACTAATAAATTCTGGTCTTTATAATCACGGGTGATTTCCTCACCCAGCTCCGCGACACGTTTTTGAATTTCTTCACGGCTGAGCAATACTTTGCCAATCTTTTCTTCCACCCTAATAACACCTCCGCCAACTAAAAGTCATTCTAGAAATAAAATTATAACAGAGGCCTTCCATCCAGTCAAACGAAAAGCGAACGATTTGCGGAATCTAAACCCCAAAGTCCGGGGAGAGAAAGTTAAAAGAAAGAGGCCTTCCAAATTCTCAGAAGCCTCTTTCCGCTGACACAAATTAAACCTTTCTCATCTGATTTTCTCAGCAAATTATCCATCGTTAATTATTAATGGGTACAGAAATATTCATCGTTTCACCGTAATCTTTAAACTCCATCATCAAGGACATCATTTGACCATCGGTCTTGCTCTTAGCTTCGATAATGACGCGGTGAATCAGTTTATCTCGTTTTCCAATGAACATAATATAGGCGAAATCGGTCCAACCATTTTCCATGATTTGATTTTGAATCGTCGGGTTAAATTTCAATACCCAAGTATTTACCTTATCCAGCTTCTCTTGTCCCTGAAGCACCACCTCACCATACTCTTTAAATTGCAGAGATGATAATGGATTGAGCTCCGCCAGAAAGGCTTCATGGGCAGCCGGGACACTGGGATACCGAATCCACCGTTTTGTAAATGGGTCTTGCATGTAGAGACCTTCACTAGTGAGAATCATTTCCGTTTTTGTGCCCACAACCTCCCCTGAGATTCGAGTGTTCCCACCGTCCTTTTCTCCTAAAATCTGATTGAGTATGCGATCCTTTCCTTCTACCGTTTGATGTTGGATCATAGTGTAGCGAAAAGAGGTCGCCTGGGTCAATTCTTCTAGGCCGTGTGTAAGCAACTCTATGGGGTCGGGTTTCCATAAAAGTTTCCCCGCAATTCCCCCTAGTAACACGGTACTGATTAAGATGAGTAACAGTATGCCTCTTTTCTTCATATGCTGGCCCCCCTGGCGGAGTTCTTATCACACTCTATGTATTTTCAGGTTGCCTTATTCCATGGTAAATTTTACAGGGCGGCAATAATAATCTCTCGACAAGCCGTAACCTCTTGTCATCCATGTACATATATTAAATCAAGGAATAACAAAAAATCTCCCCTGTTTCTCACTCTTATGAAGCCACTGCAGCGTGGCAAGAACTCGAAAGGGGATCAATCTTTATGTTATTCCGTAAAAGAAACTCTTGGCTTTGCCAGGATAATGTGCAATTGCCTAATAACAGTCCTCAGTTATGTCAAGGTGATGTGCAATTGCCTAATAACACTCCTCAGTCTCGTCAAGGTGATGTGCGATTGCGTAAAAACAGTCCTCGCTTTTGCCAAGGTAATGTACCATTACGCCAAAATAATACGTCTATCATGGCTTTATTCTGCAGCCTTCCTTTGGGGACCAAGCTAGATGTGAGAGCTGGAGATCGCATATGGAGGGGCAACTTTTCCGGGGTTTCGAACTGCATAATCACTTTAACAGAAGCACAGCTCCTCTCCGATTCGTTCAAACCGATTATTGGAACTAAGCACAGTATTCGGATTCCCGTCTCAGACATTAGCTTCGTCAAGGAAGGATGTATTCAAAGATGGCCGTGCGTAGTGAGAAACTGCAATTGCCACTGCATCTCTTGACCATTTGAAAGATTGGACACACACGTGTAGATTAGATACACATGTGGGCCAATCTTTTTTCTATAAAAAAACTGAGAATCACGAAATACGTGATCCTCAGCACTTTTTTAGGTTTAATGTGTAATTTTAGCAACGTGAGGCAGCCAGCCGCGATTGATCATCAATTGCAGGAGACGGTAGTTCCAATCCAGGCTTTCATCCAGGAATTTGCGGAACATAATTCCAATATGCAATTGATAGGAGTTTTGCAAAGCAGCCAGGATATTAACCTGAGCCGCCTTAGCCATTGTTCCAACGGCAGCCGCAATTTCCATATCCGTCATTCGAGCATCTTCAGGAATATTCAACTTCTCCTTATGCATTTTATGATTGGTGAAATGGAATTGAGGAACCTGGGCATTGCTTTCTTTCAAAAGTCCTTCACACTCTTCAATTAAAGGGCGTGTAAGCTTTTCCATGGCTTCTTCGATACGTTCTTTCAGTTCAGAATCCTGGGCATGGTTATACATAATCTCCAAAGTACATAAATTATGTCGTCCTTGAGAGATTATACCATAAATACCCCCGCCTTCAAGATAGTTAACAGGTTCCCGGTCGACAATACCTTGCACTGTCGCCCGTGTAGCGGATTGAACTTTATCCATTATGGTCATAGAGCCACCTCCTTGAAATAACTTCACATAGCTATTAATGTACATTTTTAAAGTATTTATTCTTTATTAGAGATACTTGCTTGCTCTTATTTCTCTATCTCCCTCTTATTACTCTTGTCACAAAAGCTTTTATTAGAGCCACAATTATTGCACAAGCGGACTTTACCTATTTGAGAAAAAAGACCCCACAAGAAGTTCTTTCTGAACCCTGTGAGGTCTGGTCTGGTTTGCCGTATAAATTATATGTTCCAAAAGGAAGTAAGGTTCCATGGGTGTTAGTGTGGTTTTAGTGCACTGGAACATGCCGCCCAGTCGGCAAAATAAAGCCTATTATTAATTTATGTTTATAATGATTTTCATGTCTGCGTTACCCTTATGTTACTTCTCACGTACTGTTAAATCATTAAGTGTTTTAAAGTCATCAAGTCCTTTTCTCATTTGCTCACACGCATCCACAAAACCATTATAATTAACGCTTCTATCTTCCTCATTGAGCAGCCTGATTCTTTCATTAAACACAAACAAACAATTTTCTAAGCGTGTATATATTTTATCATAATAATAAACCTCGAATTCCTTCATAAAATTAATTACCTCACTTATACAGTCATTTCTTGTTGCCTTCATTGGCATAAATAGGTATAATTCAGTTGGGCATTACCCTTTAGGGTAATTCTATAAGAAGCCAAATGCTCTGGGGAGGGTAGCTGGCTTCTTATTATTTTTTTGTTTTTTGATTTTTGGGTTTCTTTGTTTTTTTGATCCTTTAATTTCTTTGATCTGATTTTGTTTTCTTCGCCTTCAGAGATTTAACTTTCTAGTCCATCATCCTTCCAAAACGCGCATTTCATTCCGACTCATAGCCATACCTTTAATCGTAATCCTGCTCAGCATAAATCCTATTGCTTCATCCCAATATTACTACCCTTTAAGAACATATATTTCTTATATATTAGAACATATGTTCTGATATTGTTCAAGGGGTAATTTGTCGAAAATCCTCTACGTTCAGTTTTCACCAGCTGCCAAGATCTTCTGTAATTTTAATGTATGTCTATAGACGGAATTTCCTGATGTTTGTCGAAAAAGCGAAAAATATCTCTATTAAGAGATGATTTTAAGTCTTATCCATGATCTATTTCCTTATGATTCTTAATTTGTACCGGGATAGACTTTTTGTCCAGGCTCATCAAATAACTTTTTGCTTCCTCATATAATTCATAGGCCAGCTCAACAAACATCTTATAGGTGATAAACATCTTTATATACTTAGGCAGCAGTTGGTACCCTCTCTCGACCACAAATCTAAACTTCTCTTCACCCGTCTGCAATGCATACTCTTCTGCTTGCTTTTCCAATCTCAACATCAGCGAGAGTAATATCTTTCCCGCTTTCGCCCTTCCCTGGCTGACCAGATAAATAATAAAGGCTGCCACAACAAGCAGCAGCCCCCAAAAATCCTGGACATAACCTAATGCAGTTTCCATAGGCCATTCCCCCCTTATAATCCTAACTTCGCCGTCTCGATTCGATCACTGCCGGCATAGTAGTAATTCCCGTTACCGTTTATCCCCAGTACCCCAATCCAGTGCTTATTTTTGGCATGAACTTCATCGGCAAAGGCCTTATGGATCATCGGACATTTCAATTTAAAGCTGAGCAAAAGCGCGGTCCCTACATCTCCGTCGGCATAAACCACAAGATTATCCACCTCATTCTCTCTTTTCAAATCCGCAAATAACCTTACCCACGGAAATTTAGTTCCTGGGCAATTCGGCCTATTGACACTGTCAATGCGATAATGGCCGATTATATGATTTATGTCCAGTATCCTCATCTTTGACCATCTGTAATATACGACCGTTTCTTAGAACCAGGTAATGAGCACTTACTTGGGATTTTGGGTTCTGCATCCAGCTTAAGCAGCCAGGATAATAACCGGCAGTGGTATGGGCCACAATGGCCAGCGGCTTGCGGCCATTGCGCCCGGCTCTAAAGTTCGGTGTACCTACCCGTTCAATTTGTGGCGTTTAACTTACTCTCCTTTCTGCTCGATGCGGTCAATCCTCTTGTGAGCTTGTTTGGATGACTCTTCAACTCGGCTAAGGCGTTCGCCCATGGTATCCATGCGTTGCCCTTGTGCCCGCTGCTCTATCCGGATATCGTCTACCCCACGTTTTAAATATTCCATGTCCGTCCGGATTACTGTATCTATTTCTGCATCTTTTCTTACTTCGTTTTTAGCTTCCTTTGCCCTTGCCGACCAGCCCAAGATGATTCCAGACAAAGTTGCCGCAATCCCAATTAGTGCTGTAATAAGTGTAAAGTCCAAAAGCATCACCTCTTTCAAGCCTGTACATTATATGAATTTCGCATCAGTATTGTGACTGACCTATTTTAGAGCATAAAAAATACGCCCTGTGTGGCGTTAGTGTTGGTGTTGCACATTAAGGGGCTATTGCGCAGTAAGCAACTCTTCTGCAGCTTCCCGATACTCAGGAATTTTAATGTCAGTTAAAACAAAAGGCAGACCAGTCTGAATATTGACTGCTCCGTTCTTAATCCAGTCTGCAAGCCACTTCACATATAACTCAACCATGTTAAATTACCCCCTGTGCAATTAACAATTGTTGTTGTAGCTCTTCGTATGTCAGCGTGTGCTCTCTGTAAGAGTCAACAACTACTGTCCTAGTTTGGACATCAACATGATATGCGTCTACGTCCCTTAAAGTAGTGTCTCCATAAGGTAAATCTATAAAATCAATAGATTCTGGCCTTAATCCTTCTTGGAGATTACCAGACATTTCCTCCAAGCAGTAATTCAAAACCCTGCCATTGCTCGGGTCAAAGATAATTCTTTTACCATATTCCATATTTAACACCTCGATATTATTCAATTGCAATCCAATTCATGGTTTTTGCATTATACGAGTTAAAAACGAAGTAACCATTTCCTACGCTTAAAATATTGCCTGTGTTTATATAGGTTGCATTTACTCCTTGGGCAAATGAAATCCAGTATACTTTCGAGTTATTACCCACATCGCGCATAAGTATCCAGTGAGGGGTAAAGTCTAAGCCGCTTATTGTCTGATCGTTGCCTGTTGCTGCTACAGTTCCAGTAGCTACCTTTTTCATCCCCGCCCCATTTATAGCTGTTCCAGCCAACCCCAAAATGCTTTTACCAGCCAAGATATTTGCAGCTGCCCAATTCGGGTCATAGACACGAACATAAGCAACAGACCCATCATAGTATCCAGCAGGCGGTCTAAGCCAAATCTCATTTTCAACATATACACCGGTAGCTCCTGTTGCCCACTGAGTATTATCTGTGAAATTTGGTATAGAACCGTTTACCAACCCGCCTTCTGTTCCTACCGTATACCCAGCCAATACTTGCCCTGCTCCTGCTGTTCCGTATTCACCCCCTTCACCCTGTAAGATGAAAACCGGTCCTTCGGCATTATATCTAAAAGTATAAATACCGCCAGCTTTCAATTTTCCAGATGTAATTAAGTTCAAATCAGCTTTAAGTATATTTTTTGCCCCTAATCCATTGATGTTTAAAGTAGATGACCCTGTGTTAGTCACGTTTATTTTTACTGAAATAGCCATACCATCCACATATGATGTAGGAGCAGGGTTTAATGTTACTGCATAGGCATTTGCCGCGCCTGTGGCTACAGCATATGGTATATGTTGCACTTTATCCGCCTCATGCGCAGCAAAATCATCTATTTTCTGTGACAGCAATGGATGTAATTCTTCTTTTGTTATTTTTCCAGCCACTATTTCACTCTCCTTGTAAGAATCATTTATACCTTTTTACATCGTATTAAGGTCTATTGCGCATTAAGTAAATCTTCCACTTCCCCCCGATACTCAGGTATTATTATATCATTCAAGACAAACGGCAAGCCTGTTTGAATATTAATTGTTTCTTTTTTAACCCAACTAACAAGCCAATTGACATACATCCCGTTAACCATATTAAATAACCCCCTGACTAATGAGGAGTTGCTGTTGCAACTCTTCATATGAAGGAATATGTTCTCTGTAAGAATCGACAACAATAGTCCTAGTATCAACGTCTACATGGTATTCTAAAGCATCTTGAAAAGTTATATCACCATAAGGTAGGTCTATAAAATCAATTTCAGGGGGGCCTTAGCCCCTCTTGTAAATCCCCAGTCATTTCATCAAATGTCCCGTTTAATACTCTTCCATTGCTAAGATCAAAAATAATACGTTTACCATATTGAATCACGCTACAGTCCTCCTTGTTAGGAAATTGCTATCCAGCTAATGTTGTTGTCTGATGGTGAAATAGGAAAATCAAATGATGTCCCAATGCTCGATGCCAAGTTTAGTATCGCTCCACCAAGTTCCGTATCTCCGCCATATTGGCCGTCATAGCCACTACTATAACCTCTCCTAAATACAGTTCCTTGATAAGAACTACCATAGGTATACGACAAACTTGCGATAACTATACTTGGCACAAATGATAAACCCGAGATATTTATATAATATTGATTTGATGTACCGCCCCTAGAAGTTGGAAATGACTTCTGGCTGGTCGATGATCTTGCAGACCCAATGGCAAATTTCTTCATCTCTGCCCCATCTACAGCAGTACCAGCCACACCACCTATTGTATTTCCAGCTAAAATTCTGTTTGCTAACGCTGCCGCCAACTCTGCTGTAACCGTCCCGCCAGGAGTGTAACCCGCTGGGACTACCTTGGTCGGCTTTGCGCTTCCTGTGATTTGCAGTGTTGCGGTTTGGGAGGGAGTGTTGGGCATCGTTCCTGTAATTTTTACCCCATCTCCCACATACGCTGTCTTTGAGGTTAAGATATCTGCAGCTACGGCTGTTGCATCGTTTTCTATCCCCCCTTCACCCTGCAATATAAAATTTGTTCCGTCGTAACGAAGGGTATAGACTCCATTCAGCTTTAAATTCCCTGAGCTAACATCACTCCCGTTTGCTTTTTTTATTGCCTTTGCACCCTTGCCGTTCCAGTTCAGGGTGGCCACACCTGTGTTTTCAGCATGGAACTTAACCGTAATGGCCACTCCAGCCACCAGAGCAGGCAAAGGCGGGGTTGTAGATGCTGTATAAGCATTAGCACTTCCCGCCGTCACCGCATAAGGTATCTGTTGCGTAAAATCCGCCAAATGCATAGCAAACGAATCATACCCCGCCACTCCTCCGGGCACATCCTTTTTCATCTCATCAGCCATCTTCGACTCTGTCACAGTATCATTAGCCAGCACTGACGCTGATATCGCTCCATCCGGACCGATGGGCACATTCTTCCATACCTGAACAAATATTTCTGTTCCTATATTTACGCCTTCCGCCAACCGAACTATTTTCGGGTCAACAACACTGTATCGCTCCGTGCTCAGCACCGTACTATTCCGGGCAACGGTCACCGTATCTGTTTCCTTAACGAAGGTTTCCAAAGGTATTTCAAAATCAGTTTGACCCTGCTGATCAGCCATCAATGCATATGAGTAGGTTACCAGTTTAGGGATGCCGGTGGCTGTAACCAGCTGAATTTGCTGATCGGTATAGGCTTTGCTGCTTTGTTCGGCTTCCCCAAGCTGCTCTTCCAGAACAGCTAATCCAGCTGTGGCTTCATTCACTTCTTGCCCCAACTGGTTAAAATCTTCCTCGGTAACAATTTCACCATATTGCCAGTTTGTCTTTGCCATTCTCACCCCTCCTTAACTCGAATGGTCTGCGTTATAATCGTATCTGCGGTAATCGGGACATAAACTTCATTTGAGCTGATGACATTATCAGAAACATCCTTAAGCTCGATTAAAACTACTGTCGGCACCACGCCACTAGGAACAATATATTGCATATGAACCAAGCCTTGCTCTGTCTCTTTAATACTAAAGTCGGTGATTTCGTAGCTCTCATTTAATACGACCTTAGCTACTTGACCATCTACATGGTCTGCCACATTGGATAAAAACTCTGTTGATATCACTTAACGCTCACCTCCAAATCTGCTACGGCAAAAGGTGTCATTCCTACCCTCCATGTTGAACCCAGCCGGGTTTGCCTCTCTAATGTACGGAAACGTATATGCTCTTCCATGGAGATATGATCACCTAAAGCGGTTTGCTGGTTATAGATCAAGTTTGCCGGTTTGATGGTTTTTATTGTCCGCTCGACCTCTTTAAAGAGCGCCGCATTTTCAATGGCGGTCTCCACGAAAAGTAAAAAGTCTTGACCATCCGCACTCACAATTGCTTTCTCCTCACCCACCAGAAAATCCAAGCGGTCTTGAAGATAACGAATAGTGAACGGCGGCTTCGTTGAATAACGGTTAATAATCCGTTTTTTCCGGAAGTCCAGCGTTTCATTCGTGGGATCAGCCTGGATGCCCAGCATCCTTTCCCGGCGTTTTACCGCCTCATAGCCTGAAGTGAGAACAAATTGGTCAGCGAGTTGCTGATCCACTGTCTCACCTAGAGACTGTATTTCGGTATCCACTGCATCAGCTAGAAGCTGAAAGTCTAAAATGTTATCAAACAATTGGGGCCAATATTCTCTAATAGACTTACTCATTGATAATCACCGTCCCCAAGATTGGAATTTCTTCCTCATCAAGCAAGAAATTGGCCTCCGTCCCATTAAGCTTTGTTCCAGTCACATCTTCGACGCCTTGGACAGTAAGCATCCGGGCATCAATTTGTGCCATACGGATGATGATCTGGGTTTGCGCAGCCCAGGTTTTTCTTTGTTCTAAAAGATAGGCATCTAAGATCGCTTCCACATCGGATTGAACCTGCCCGGGAGTTACACCTGGCGCAAGCGTGAGTGTCGTTTCCACATCCACCGTAACCTTATCCACCCCGGCTATCGTCACGGCATGGCCGATCGGTGCCTGCCCCAGTCCCATCCCCTGATTCTCTTCCGGATCCATAGTGGATTGAACCTCATTCACTAATTCAGGAGATGGCTTAGCCCAGTCAGAGGCAATAATCGTGCATTTCACAGTGCCACCCCCAGCCCAAGTGGGAAAGACTTTGGTTCCTCCTACACCATTGATAGCATTGACTTTTTGCCGATAATCTGCCATATTCCCGCCAAAAGCCGGTTCGTTTACCGTCTCATAGTATCGGGAGAGCAGGGCTTCGTCTGTCTCCTCATCCTCACCTGGAACCAGCACCTCGGTGAGTTCCGCCCTGGCCAAACTATTGACATAGGCGATAGGGAGCAAATCCCCAAATTGCTGATTGCCTGCTGTGCCGGCCGTTTCACATTCAAGGACATACGCGCCGGTACTGATCTGTTCGATAGCGGTATAATTCAGCCCACCGATGCTGTAGCGGCTGCCTAGCGGAATGTTAAGAAGGGCATTATTACTATCCAGAAATCCGCCACGCCGCCAGGCTTTTGTAGCCACCTTCCGCTTGATTCCAAACTCAGCGGCCCGGCGGGTTAAAAATTCTCCGCTGGCCGTATCCGCGAAAGAAAGATTATTGTTAACCACTAACTCGGCATATGCCTGAGCCAGCTCCGCCGCTCCCGGGGCCAGGGCATCGTAAATCAGACTGCCCTCCCGCTTGTCGATGGTCTCCGGCACCCTGGCGAGCATCCTGACCAGAATCGCCTCATAAGTCTGATGTTCATACATTAATCGCCCACCTCCTGAGTCATATTGAATCTCCCATAGGTGCTGATCACGGTAAACTCAATCAGCAGGCTATCTCCCGCAGCTGTGGTCTGCACATTTTCGACTCCTGTGATCCGGTCATCTTGAGTCAATGCCTCTTCAAGCATCCTAACAGCTTCAGATTTCACAAAAGCCCGATTCATGCCTATCAATTGACCCAACTCACTACCGTAATTCGGGGTATAGATCAAATGGCGAAACCGCTGGGTCTGCAGAATCTTGGCCGCGGCTTGTTGCACAGATTCCAATCCGTCCAGCCTCCCAGTGATGCGCCCTTTGGCCGGGTCAAGCCTCCAGGTAAGGGAAGGCCGTTGGGCATACTGAATCACCCCATGGGTAATGCTTCCACCTGTGGGGATCATAAAGACACCACCACCTTATCTAAAATGACATAACGCTGCCCACCCTGGACTCTAAGCATCAAAACCCTATCCCCCGGGGCAAGTCCGGAGCGAATCACGATTCTTTGGGTTAAAGCTTCCGACGTGTCACTCGTAGAACCATCATCGGTGTATTGATGCGTATGCTGCAAATCCACTTCGTATTTTGTCATTCTCTCCGGCACCATTAAAAAATCCGCTGGCAGTATAAAGCGTTGATCGACTTTGACACTGAGCGGATGCACTGTTAAGATCTCGCCAAAAAGAATATTCACAGGGTTGGATGCGTTAACGGCATCCGCCCCAGCCGCTTTGATTAGGTCCAATAAACTAGACATTCTATCACCTTCCCAGGCTTGTTTTATTTATCAAATAACCCTTAACTCCAGACTCATCGTATGATTCACCCCATCGAAGCGGTGGGTGCATTCATCGACCAGAAAAGGCTGATTGATTCCATACTCGGCAATTTGAATGCGTACATAGCAACCGCCTCGGACCCGGATATCGCCTAATGCTTCAATTTTAAGGGATTTCGTCTCCCGATTCTTAAGAGTGAGTAGATTTTTAAGCATTTCACTAATTTGGGCCTCGTTCATCTCTTCATCTATAGATTGACAAAGCTGCAGCACTCCCCATTTGGCTATATTGGCACTGCAGGGCTTTTCGTAGGGTTCCCGTTTACCGGTTTCTTTATTGTCCTTATATAAATTGATGACATTATACGTATCAGAATCAATAGAAACCTTATGACTGAAGTCTGTCATCAGGCTATGATCACCAATGATAAAATCCAGGAGAAAATCCTCAACATTCCGAATGGTCAGTGCGCCAAAATCATCAAAGAAGACATAGTTCTTGCCTGTATTAATGAGCGTCAGGTCCAGCGCCTTACAGATCATATCCATCATCTTCTGATTGTCTTCGGAGAAAGTCGGTATCCTATACTTTGTATCATCAATGCGACCTGTCTCAAGTTGGAACCGGGCAGCTATTTCCCTGACCAGCTCCGAGACTGTAATATTCGTATAAATACTAGTATCACTGGCCATAAGATAGCGCAGCTGATCATAGCAAGTAATCTTCACCGCCTCATCCTTACCTCCGTCTATACTAAAGATATAACCATAAAAGACATTAGTACCATCTTCCATCTGGACATGGACAATGTTCCCATTGGCGTACTTAAAGGCCAGTTCCTGAGCGGGTGCATTTTTGATGAGCGTAAAATCTAAGCTACCAGCCTTGCCGATCCGGCTTGTTTTCCAATTCACATCAGCGACGATCTGAGAGATGTCCCATACGTTTCCGTCTTTATTGTCGATCACGATTTTCAGCATCTTTTATTCCCTCCCTTCATCTGGACCTATTATGGCAGTTTCAACACCCGGCCGATCTGCAGCCGCCTAATTTCCGCGTCCGTGATGTCATTTAGCTTTTGTATTTCCGGCCAGCGGGCACCATTGCCCAAATGCTTCTGAGCCACCGCCCACAGGGTATCCCCAGCCACCAGTGTATAGGTCTTAGGGGGCTTGGTTTCATTGGGCCTGACCGGTGCCGGAGGCGGCACTGCCACTGTGGACGCTGATTTATCAATAAGATCTTCTATAGGCACCTTTTGTGCCGCATAGGGGACGTAACTTTTGAGCTTAAGGGAGTATTCAAGATCCCCTGAACCACCGGCAACCTCTTCCCAGTCAAAGCTCTCAATACTAGCCAAAGTGTTGATCTCAAATCGGTCGGAGGTAAAAATAAAGCGGATGGGTTGTTTAGACTCCATCCACCTGATGATAAGCTGGACATATTCGATAGGCTGCAAGAGTGTTTGAACTGTCACAAAGGGATAGCGCTGGGCTGGAAAGATGCTGCTGAATCCGTATTCAATGCGCTGGGGATTCTTAATAATGTTGATCTCACCCAGGGCGATGATGTCATAAGTTTTGTTGTTGCCGGACTTACTGGCGTCAAGGCTTCCCGGCATGACGGGAAGCTCGAAGGATTCGTCCCGGTTGTTGAAGCTGAGTTCAATGCTATAAGACATTGGAATCACCTGCCTTTCAAGGGTAGTGTTTACCCATACACTGCTGATGCCGACGATGCAATATCTTTCTCCAGCATCATCTTAATCTTTGCCACAATAGTATCCGCATCGCTTCCGTTGCGGATGTCTCCTGTAGTCACGGATACGGTCGGTGTCAAGGTTACAAAGTTCTGGATGTTCTTCATTTCCGCCAGCTCCCGCATAATCTTCAGATCTTCACTGGAGATATCTACGGTGTCTCCGATTTTACCGACTTCGCCCACATGGTCTATGCTGGAGAGGGCATCATCTATATTAGGGATGGAGCCATCCCAGCCATAATCTTCTTGCATCTGAAACTTATTATCAAATCCTAACTTTTCCTTTAGTGCATCCATTGAAAAATTCTCTATGGCTTCTTGTCCAGCCTTTTTAAACTCTGAAAAATCAGCTTTAAATTGGATCTCTTTTATTTGTTTTGCCTCAATGCCTAAAAGATTAGCAAAGAATCCAGATACCTCATTTATTCCCCTTATTGCTCCATTGAGTATTCTCAAAACTGCATTAATTGCACCTTCAGCAACATCAACAATAAACCCAAAGGCATCAGAGAACACTTTCTTGACTCCGTTCGTTACGACGCTAAGTGCTCCCAAAACAGTGATAAGCCCTATTACAAGACCAATAACCAAGCCGATAGGGTTTATATTCATAACGTAATGTAGCAGCCTTTGTTTTAAAGCTAATAATGAAATGCCGCTCGCCAACATTAATGTTACGATATTCCACTTTGCCATTAGACCTCTAACAATAGGTATCAGGGTTCCGGTTATAAAGGTAATCCCATTCGCTATAAGGCCAACTGCATTGTACGCCACCCAAGCTGCAACAACCCCCATGATGATAGGTATCAACCCCAAGAGAATTACACCCAGATTATATATTAAGGTTCCTATACCCAATAATATCTGCTGGATAGCCGGCCATCCATCTTGAAGCATTGTCAGCATCCATTGGATTCCAGTAACTACCGAAGTTAGTCCAATGCTTAAAATGTTTAAAAAAACTTTTGCTCCCTCAGACTCAAAGCCCTTGATAATCATGTCGAAGAGAGGGGATAATGCCTTTGCTGCCTCCTCACCCGCTTTAGCCAGGCTAAAATTGAATGTCTGAATGATCCTCTGCCACTTTGCAGCCGGCCTATCCAGCATCTTTTCAAAAGCTGCTTCCGTCATATTTTGTTGATTTAATAACTCATCCATTCCTTTAATGAATCCATCCACATCCCCTTGCAGCCCGGCTTGGTATGCCGCACTGCCCTGGAGCATTGTTCCGCTCATATTAAAGCCTTCGGCAATTGATGTGTAGTCGCCGGACATAAGTTCCTTCATGGAAAGAGCTGCCCCCTCTAATCCTTCTGCAGGATTCAGTTTTGAGAGCCGCGCCGCTAAAGCATTAAGTTGAGTTAACTTATCAGGATCCATGGTAGTGGACATAAAGGACATTGCTCCCGAAAGGGAGGCATTTACATCTTCTCCCCATCCCAAGGCCTGCTTTGTAATCCGGTCATAAATCACCGCACCTAAAGGCTCGCTCCCGGTTTTTACACTGAAAGTATCCATGATCTGCTGTTGCTCCATTGCAGCACCAATTGTTGGCTCACCGATTACTTTAGCTGCCTCTATTAAGCGGTCTGCAACATCGGACATTTTACCGAACATTTTTAACGCCGAATCGATCGTTGCCACATTGCCACCTCCTTTTGGGTTTCCTGGCGAAAACAAGGTTTCGGCTAGTATGGTGTATTAGATATTATCTTCTTTTCCTTTTAGCCCTGGCCGCCTCGTCTTTCTCCTTTTTAATCCTGATATCAATCATGGCATAAACAACCGCCTTTTCCTTACGGGGTAATCTTACCAATGCCCCGGGTAAAATATGAAGCTCGTGGAGGGCGTAGTAAGCGTAATTCGCCTCACCATCGCCCTCCTCAATTAGTTTTTTGCTTCTTCGACCAAATCGTTCATGCTCTTGTCATAACCATTGACTTCACTGACAATATTGGAAAAAGTGGCATATTCGCCATCCTTCATTTTCGTTTTCATAGCTTTCAACAGATTTTCAGCCCCCAGCACACCCCAGCTTTGCTGAAGCTCCTGAGATTTGAAATCAGGAACTGTTGTTGTTTCAATAATTAACTTAGCCACAAAGGCATCCTGATCCGTTTCAACAAGCCGCTGACCTTTATGGAAGGTTGTTTTGCGGCAGCTCCTCCTGATCTCGTCACCTGTGGCGGCTGAAATAGGCTTAAACTTCATAATCTTTTCCTTCCCGCCAAGACTTACTCTCCGTTCAATCGGTTCAGCCTCTTCAAAGTTGTCCATTAAGAAATCCTGCAAATCACTCATAATTCTTAATCCTCCTAAACTCCCAAAGACTTAAAGCGCTTATTAACGCAAGCAAGAGAAGGAGACCAGAATACTGCTGATCTCCTTTAAAACTCTCCTTCAAGACAAGTTGGGGATGTGTCCCATACCATGTCCATAGCTGCAGAACATTTTTATCCCGTCACCGGACGGCTGAACTGATCCAGCATATCAATATCCTCAAAGGTAAAGGGCATCTCCTCTTCCAAAGGATCGTCTGAAGTGATATCAAAAGACGCTGCTGTAACGCTGTCCAGATTGCAGCCCTTAAGCACAATGGTCTGCTTTCCTACACCCGAGGCCGGATCTTCATTGACGATCTGAAGATCAAAATAGAAATCCCGCCCGGTTTTCACATAGTCGATCATCAGCTGCCTGAACAGGCTCGTAATATAATAGATCGTCAGGGTCCCACTGCCGGTCCAGCCAGCAGCCTTCTTTCCCACATTCGTCCTGCCGAGAACAGGGACATCTGCTTTATTCTTTTCGATAGTTGCCTCAATGGATTTAGCATAAAATAACTCTTCCACCCGACCATTGATCGTAGCAAAAGCTTTGGCCTGCTTGCCACCCACTGCGTCTTCCGCTCTTAAAAATGCCATCTTATCTCACCTGCACTTTCTATTTAATCCGCACACGAACATAAATCTTTTCAATGCTGTCTACCGGCCATGCGTAAGCCTCAATATAGACCGCATCCACATCATTTCCGGACTGGACAGTTAGATCAGTCTGACCATCAAAATTCTTAATTGCGTCAATATCCTGCAAAGTGTTCATGTAGTTAATGCACTCTGATTTCAACAGGTTCCGTCCATCTGCATTATTGGACACCTTACCGATATAGAACTTAGAAAAAATCCGCACAAAATCATTGTTGATTCCATCCAAGACCCTGATCACCCGGTTCTTGGCAAACTGTTTTCCTTTATCCGCCGTGAAACTAGTCAGTGTATTAATGTCCTGTTCCACCAGCGCCTGGTTGTCACTGGCGGTAAATAAAAATTCCCCCGCCTGCAAAGCCGCGATGATCTGTGCATTGGTATATCGGGGGGCCACATCAACAGCCTCATCATAGCCCTGGTAAGTGAGGGATTCGTTCACCCGTGCCCCTGCCGTGGCACCGGCTACCCACGCTGTCGCCTGAGCGGCCGTCAAGATAGTTCCATCAGCGAGTACCACACCGTTTTTAACACTAATCACACCCTCATAATCAGCCGCCGGATAGTTTTCGAGAACGACCTGGATCTTCTTCCCTTCGTCATCCCGGAGCCGTTTGGCAAAGGCAGTGAAAGTGGCTTTGAGCGCATCATCCGTGCTGGGAAGTGCGATAGTGTTAAAGTCGAAGATCTCCACAGCAGCCAGATAATCGATATAAGCCTGATTGGTTACGGCTCCGTCGGAGCCGTTGATCAGTGGAGCGCCTGCTGTTTCCGTTAAGGCACCGGTACCGGAAAAGATGACCCAATCATTTGCAGCAAGGCCGGCGATATCAGACACAGTTTGCTTATCGAGCTCGGCTCCATCCACTAAGGTGGACACATCAAACTTTGTCTCATCATCAATATTTTCCTGGATAACAAGGGTAATGTCGTTACCACGGGCTCCACCCCACTTGGCCGTTACCGTCAAGTTTCCGACCGTCACCGCCGCCTTCGTGCCGGCGTTCAACCGGTAGAGGAGCAACGTCTTGGCCCGTTTCAAAGCCTCATTGATCAAGCGTAATTGGGCATCCATAATGGAGTACCCCAATTTTGGGAATACATCGTCACCGGCTTCGATGGTGATCATTTTACCGGGTTCACCCCAGCTCAGAATCAGGGGCATGGATACAATCCCCCGTTCCCCCAAAGTCCCTGCCGCCTGGGGCTCAGATTTGAAATTGATATACACGCCGGGTCTCACCTTGTTTTGAGCTGTAAATGTTCCTGCTGCCATTTTTATTTAGCCTCCTTTGTTCGAAAGTCCTCAGAAATTGAGATAACCTCACTCTTGGTATAGTTGGCACCGTCCTGCAGCAAAGCCTCCAGCACATCCCTTTGCTGTGCTGTGAATTGCTTTGATTGCAGAATCTGCAGCTTTGAATAGACCTTTTCAATAAGTTCATCTTTCCTAGCCACGAATAAATCCCTCCTGTTCCATGGTCTGCATCAGTGGCTCCAGTGTCGCCTCTTTTATAACCTGGAAATTATAATCCACATAAAAATGCAGTACCCCTTCGACGATTTCATGTCCCATTTTCGTGCCTCGCATTAGTCCGTCGCTCTCATCAACCACTGGGATCAACTCCATTGCTTCGTACAGTTGCTCAGCCACATCGTGCATGTCCTGATTTTGTCTATTCCCTTCGCCTTCTCCCTCATCTACCACTACCGGGAAGTAGCCAATATCGAAAGAGTGGTTCCGCTGATATCGCCGGCCAAGAAGCTGATTCTGCGACACCGGGAAAAGCTTGACAAAAAAACAAGGCTTATCAAAGCCTTGCCGGATCTCTTCGCTATAAACAGAGATGCCGGGGAAATGTTGATGCAGTATTGTCATCACACTGTCCCGAACCCCATTGACTGTAATAGCGCTCATTGGATCACCCCCTTCGACAGTCAGTCATTCATGATTTGCCCCATTGCCCGTTTGGCCGGATACTTGGGCATCTCTTGATCCATCTCCTGCATGGAGATGTTCATCATAAATCTTCCTTCTGCCCAGCCATTTTTCTTTTCCGGCCTACATCCCGGTAAAGCCGTAGTTCTCTGATAGGCCATCCTCACCTCCTTGCTTTCCCTCTGACTGTTATCACCAAAGCCTGATTAAAGCGGCTGGTCTATAGTTCACCCAGCCGACCGAGAGGAGAGTCGCCGAAAGGAGTACTCCTATAAATAAGGAAAGGCGCCCATCTCTTGACGCCTTTCACTGATACCATAATACTACGGAAATGGTGTTAAATACTTCGCAAATTCTACACTTATATTAACCTCATCCTTAAAGCAAACTTTCTGATTATCCTTTTTTTATCTCCATAGTATTTTGTTTGCCCTATGTGCAGCTCGCCGATGATTCCAAAGTCTGTATAGCAACTCTTAAAATATTTCATCTCCACTAATCGTGCTTCCTCTTCCGACAACTCTTCTAAGACATCCTCGATGCACATCACAACATCTTTCATCCTTCTAACTCTCTGCTCATTAGCAATAACCCCTGCTACTTCATCATACGTTGGGTCACTGATCCGATTCTGTGAAAACCTCCCCGTCGGGTCTTTACCAAGTCCCGATTTAGCACCTCTATACAGCAACTCTTTATCGTATTCACCAATAAGTTTTTTATAGGTCCGATAATTCCTAAGTTCTGCCTCGACATACTGGTGAATATGCTTCTCAATTCTTTCTTCCACTGCCACTCCACTCCTTTATCTGCTCACACCTACTCTATCAACTCACTGGAACATCACGCATCCACACGATATATATTGCTGTGGTGCCCGCATGACCCATAGGGAAGGTGCTCTTCACAACGCTTAAAAATTAACAGTTCTATTTATTTCACTTCTGATTTCTTCTATTCGCTTTGCAACGTCTCTGAGGGAAGTGCAATCTGATTCCCTGATTTGACGCTTTACAAGTTCCTTAAGACAATGATTGAGATCTGAGCAATAAGCAACTGCTTTTAATTCTTTCTGCCCCTTTATCTTTTTACCGTTACTAACGGATTTTGTGTTAAGAATATATTGGTATTCATCAGAGGTGATGCAGTATTTCTCATTTATGTCGATTCGCATACTATCTCTCCACCTTTATGTCCAACTTCTCTACGCTCCGCCTGGAGAACCACTGATCCTACTTAAGTAATTCGCACCGCGACAACTTCAACTTGATTATTAATGAGCTGATGTACTGACTTGGCAAAACATGATATACTAAGCTAGAAATTATTTTTCTTCTGCCCGTTAAATCTGCCAGGACTTGCGGGCATTTTCTTTTTGTTCAGGCATTTTCATTAGCCTGGCTTCCCTTCAATAGAAATGCACACTGCATTTGACTTTTTCCTTAAGCATTGTGATCCACCTCCACCTTTTCCCTTTGGATAGTCAGGGCTTTATGGTCCCTCCCCTTACTAATATCTCAGCCCATTTGCTCTTAGGGAGATTATCCAACTTTCGAGTACGGTAAGACGTGATTGACTTAAGCCACTTCAAAGGTTTTATTCTATACAGCCTGCAACCGCTCATTCATTTCACCTCCCATCCGATCGATAATCTCTAAAATAACTACTGGCAAGGGTATCTTTAACGTTCACGCCGACGGAAAGAGTTGCAATCCTTGAAGCTTGGTTTTCTCCAAACACATTTCACTCCAACTTCATATTTCATGAACTCACAACACCACCTTACTTCATAAATTATGATGTGTCAATATCTTTTATTCATATTTCATGAATATTCATCTTGATTAAGATCATAGTTATCTATATAATCAACACAAGGGAGTGGTTATCAATGGAAGCAATTAAATTGAGGGTGGCGGAAAACCTACGCAAATATCGCGAAAGAAAAGGTATAACCCAAAAACAATTAGCCGACCATCTAGGGGTCAGAGATAATACGATATCATCATGGGAGAAAGGGACCAACTCTATCGACATCTCGACTCTTCTGAACATCTGCAATTTCCTAGAGATTAACCTGGACGATATCTATGGAATAAGTGACAAAAAAATATCCCCCGTTGAATTAACGGAGGATGAATTGGCTCTTATATCAAATTTCCGCAAGCTGTCACATGATAACAAGATGAAAGTTCTCGGAATGGTCGAATTAAAAGCTGCCGAAGACGTCTAAAAATAATAAAAAAGAGGCTTCCTGCAAGTTCAGCGAACTTATAAGAAACCTCTAAAAATTGAGACTCGTGTTAGCAAAATTGGCTATAGCCACATCGCAACACGAGTCTCACTTATTTCAGGCATTTATTTGTGGTTTAAGGCTTTACATCATGCCGCCCATTCCACCCATGCCGCCCATACCAGCCATAGCAGCCGCACCATTATCCTTTGATGGGATATCGGAAACTAAGCACTCGGTAGTAAGGAGCATAGCAGCGATGGAAGCTGCATTCTGCAGGGCAGAACGTGTCACTTTAGCGGGGTCAACGATACCGGCTGCAATCATATCTTCATATGCTTCGGTCAGAGCGTTGAATCCTACCCCACGGCCGCCATTGCGAACCTTCTCCACAACGATGGAGCCTTCAAATCCTGCATTATTGGCAATTTGACGGAGAGGTTCCTCCAAAGCACGGCATACAATAGCTACACCGGTCTTTTCGTCTCCGGTCAGCTTAAGGCTGTCAAGCGCTTTAGCAGCATCCACTAACGCGCAGCCACCACCGGCTACGATACCTTCTTCAACTGCTGCACGGGTTGCAGCTAAAGCATCTTCAATGCGGAGTTTCTTTTCTTTCATTTCAACTTCTGTTGCAGCACCTACTTGAATCACAGCAACCCCGCCGGCTAATTTAGCCAAACGCTCTTGAAGTTTTTCCCGGTCGAAATCAGAAGTCGTTTCGTCGATTTGCTTTTTAATGGCTTCCACACGGCTCTTAATATCATCTTGAGAACCGGAGCCTTCAACAATGGTGGTTTCTTCTTTAGTTACGCGAATTTGACGAGCACGGCCCAGCATATCAATCGTAGTGTTTTCCAGCTTTAAGCCAAGATCTTCGGTAATGACGGTACCACCGGTGAGGATTGCGATATCTTCCAGCATTGCCTTACGGCGATCACCGAAGCCAGGAGCTTTTACAGCAACGCAGGTAAAGGTTCCGCGGAGTTTGTTGAGAATGAGGGTAGCCAAAGCTTCCCCTTCGATATCTTCGGCAATAATCAGAAGTTGACGGCCGGCTTGAACGACTTTCTCAAGAACAGGGAGAATGTCGGCGATAGCGCCAATCTTTTTATCGGTAATTAAGATGTAAGGATCATTTAAAATAGCTTCCATCTTATCAGTATCGGTGATCATATATGCAGAGAGATAGCCCCGGTCAAATTGCATACCTTCGACAACTTTGAGCTCGGTGGTCATTCCTTTAGCTTCTTCTACGGTGATTACGCCGTCTTTGCCGACCTTTTCCATAGCATCAGAAATCAGAACGCCGATGTTGTCATCGCCGGCGGAGATAGAAGCTACTTGAGCGATGGATTCCTTGCTTTCAATGGGCTTTGCATTGGTTTTAATATCCTCGACAACAGATTCAACAGCCTTCTCAATGCCTCGCTTGATGCCCATAGGATTAGCACCGGCAGCTACATTCTTTAAGCCTTCACGGATAATCGCTTGGGCCAATACAGTTGCAGTGGTGGTTCCATCCCCTGCTACATCATTGGTTTTGGTTGCAACCTCCTTGACAAGTTGGGCCCCCATATTCTCGAATGGATCTTCCAGCTCAATTTCCCGGGCGATAGTCACACCATCATTGGTAATCAAAGGAGCGCCGAATTTTTTGTCCAAAACCACATTACGGCCTTTAGGTCCAAGAGTTACCCGGACAGACTCAGCCAGGGCATTAACACCACGCTCTAATGCGCGGCGAGCTTCTTCATTGAAAACGATTTGTTTTGCCACCTGTAAGTTCCTCCTTAAAAATCAAAATTCAAGGGTCAATAAGTAAAAAACACTGTACAATGTCAAGTTCATTAAGTGAATAAAGCAAAGAGTATTATCTTAGCCAATAACCGCTAAAATGTCAGTTTCCTTAAGAATAAGATACTCTTGACCATCATACTTTACTTCAGTACCGGCATATTTGGAATAAATCACGCGGTCACCCACTTTAACATCCAGGACGATGCGCTCTCCTTTTTCCATTTTTCCAGGTCCTACTGCAACGACTTCACCTTCTTGAGGCTTTTCTTTAGCCGTATCCGGCATGATGATTCCGCTTTTTGTCTTTTCTTCCATGGGGAGTGCTTTAATGACTACCCGATCACCTAGAGGCTTAATGTTCATTGAAGAAAGTCCCTCCTTAAGAACTCAAATATTATTTTGATATTGTTAGCACTCATTCCTATTGAGTGCTAACATCATACTATAATAATATGCAAGGTGGATGAAGAAATCAAATCCTGTCATTTGCATTTTTAAGAGATTTACAAGCGAAAACCTTCTATTTTCTCCTTATATCTTCCCCTTATTGCATCACTCTTAAATTGACAGAATCTCATAGCTTCGACTTGCATTCACTAAGCAATATATTGACCAGTCCCCGGGGGGTTTATTCATCCTTTGGACAAAAAATCATCACGGCGCCTTAGAAGAAGGGATATCCAGCCCTCCCGGCCAGATACCCCTTCTTCTCATTCTTTTATTACCCTATGCCGTGCCTGCTCAATTTTACACGGCAAACCATCAATGAGTTCTTAATTTCTCATAGCGTTTGCGAATCTCTTCGATTGCGGACCCCAGAACAACTTGAACCATAGAATGGTCAAGGTTCAAAAGATAGACCTTGGTTTTACCGATCTTTAAACTGGAATCGGCATATTCTTGTTCAAGAAGAATCCCCTCTCTTAATGCGTAGCGAATAAGCTCTTTCACTTGGGATATGGTAACTCCCAGATGATCCGACAGGGTGAGCCTCGCTTTGGTGGAAGCAATATACGTCATGCTTAGCTGAAGCTGAGCTATGATTGAGATTGCTTGTTCAAGATCCTTTTCAGGCTCATATTCCTGCGGTCGCTCCTGAGGGAGAAACTCGCCGAAAAAATCTCCGGAATCACTAAAGGCTTGAAGTTCGTGGTGCATGCTTCCCTTCACGCCGATAACTTTAACATCTTTTCCCCAGGCCCTTACTTTTCGAAGTAAAGGCAAAAAATCCCCATCCCCAGTCAACAGAAGAAACACATCAAAGGTTGCGGTACGAGTGAGCAAGATCTCCTGCGCTTCCAATATGAGCTCCACATCCGCCGCATTTCGCCTTAATCCCGTACTGGCAAAATTGTTTTTTCCGTACACATGGCGTGTATATACATGAATCTTCTCAAAGGAAGTCTGGGCACGCCAGAATTCTTCCCGATCGAAATTAGCATAGAGATAAATAGCGGATAGAACATAGTCATTTTGTTTAGCATACAGTTGAATGGATTCCATAAGGATTTCCGGAGTTAATTCATAACCTTGTTCAAAGAGTCCAGTCCATATATTTTCATAATCAATAAAAGCAATCGCCTTCAAAACAATGTCACCCCATTTCCACTTTCCCTTACTATAGAGTACGCAGGAAAAGGACAGGAGTGACAAGCAAAAAAATTTTTATATTGAATTGAACCTAAAAAACCTCAAAAACACGCTGAAGATGCCTATTGGTGAACAGGCACAGCACACTCGCTGGCCTCCCCTTTGAGGATCTGAATTCCATGGGGCAAAGCAGGGACAAGGGCTGCCCAACATTCCTTACAGGCCTTAGGCGAACCCGGCATATTGATGATTAAAGTCTGCTTGCGCAAGGCCGCCACTGCCCGGCTCAACATAGCCTTCGGAGTAATTTTGTAGCTTTCATAACGCATTACTTCAGCAATCCCGGGGACCATACGATCCGCAATAGCAGTCGTCGCCTCCGGGGTAACATCACGCAAGGAGAAACCCGTGCCACCTGTGGTCAGAATAAGGTCTAAGCCCTCTTCATCGGCCCACTTTTTCATCGTTTGGGCCAAAAGCTCCTGATCATCCGGAAGAATAGTATAGAGAACGACCTCGCCGTCGATCTCTTTCACCAGTTCCTTGAGAACAGCACCGGAAAGATCCTCTCTTTGCCCCTGAGATCCTTTATCACTGGCGGTTATAACCCCAACCCTCAGCATTACTCCATCACCTCAACACTATCTCCCACATTAATAGGGCCGCCTTCCAGAACACGGATGAAGATCCCTTCCTTGGGCATAACACAGTCCCCCGCTTGATAATAAATAGCACATCGGGTGTGACATTCTTTACCGATTTGTGTCACTTCGCCCACGCCGGTTTCACCAATCTTTAATTTTGTGCCCAGGGGCAGGCTCACCAGATCGATTCCTTCGGTGGTTAAATTCTCGGCAAAATCTCCCGGTCCCACATCAAGCCCCATATCCTGCATCTTCTTGATGCTTTCCATCGCCAGCAAGCTTACCTGACGATGCCAATCCCCGCCATGAGCATCTCCTTCGATACCAAAATTAACCTTCAGTACTCCCTCCCCTACATTTTTTTTCCGCATCCCTTTTTTCTCACTTGTACAAACTGCGATAATCTTCGCCATCATCGTTCCTCCTAATTTGTTTTAAATCATTCGAATTTATCTATTAAGTTGTGCTCTTTAAGTGATCTTCGCGAATAAAATGCCCGCTCTTGCCGCCGGTTTTCTCCATAAGCCGGATATCACTGATAACCATGGTCTTGTCGATAGCCTTGCACATATCATAAATAGTTAAGGCAGCAACACTGACAGCCGTAAGCGCTTCCATCTCAACCCCGGTTTTACCCGTGACTTTGACAATTCCTTCGATTTCTATGGTTCCGGGAGGAACAATTTCGAAATTCAGTTTTGCTCCGGTAATAGCCAGAGGATGACACATGGGAATCACATTTGAAGTTTGTTTGGCTGCCATGATTCCCGCGACCTGGGCCACCGCCAGCACATCCCCTTTGGCAATCTGTCCTGAGCGAATCCTCTCCAAAGTCTCCGCCTGCATTTCCACCTTACCCCGGGCCGTAGCCACCCGGGTCGTCTCCGCCTTAGCCGAGACATCCACCATACGTGCCCGGCCTTCTTCATCAAAATGTGTCAGTTCCATCATTATCCTCCAATCTGGGACATAATCCGTTGATCCTGCCAGGCCTGATCATTCATATGATGTTCAGCCGGCTTATTCCAAATCGCCTGGGCAAAAACATCCCTGACTTCATTATCACTCTTGTTGGAGCGAAGCACTTCACGAAAATCCACTTCTTTGGAACTGTGTAAGCACAGGCGCAGCTTCCCGTCGGGAGTCAGGCGAATTCGATTGCAAGTGCTGCAAAAATGCTTGCTGATAGCGCTGATAAAGCCCACACTGCCCTTAAAACCCTCTGAAGTGATATATTCTGCAGGACCGCCTCCTTGAATATCGTGAGTGGCTTTCAGGCCCTCTAAGCCCAGTATTGCTTTCATCTCATCGATAGATACGAAATCACTGCGTTTATCCGAGCTGATCCCGATAGGCATCAATTCGATAAAGCGAACATGAAGCGGATAGTCACGAGCTAATTCCATAAAACGGGGTAGCTCATGGCTATTGAAATCACGAACCACCACCACATTGAGTTTAACCGGATGCAGCCCTACTTCGAGAGAGCGGTGTATTCCCTGAAAGACTTTCTTAATATCCCCACCACGGGTAAGTTCCCGGAACCTATCTTCATTGAAAGTATCCAGGCTTATATTGACCCGATTGACTCCCGCCTTTTTCAGATCTTCCGCCATGTCCGCAAGAAGTATCCCATTGGTGGTCAGCATCAAATCTTCCACTCCTGGAATTTGCGAGGCATTCTGCAAAAATTCCAGGACTCCGGACCTGATTAAGGGTTCCCCGCCGGTGATGCGGAACCGTCTAAAGCCCAATGTGGTGCTAATGCGCATGACACGCAATATTTCCTCATAGGTTAAGATGCGCTCATGAGGAATCCATTGAACTCCTTCAGCGGGCATGCAATATTTACATCGTAAATTGCAGCGATCTGTAATGGAAATCCTCAGGTATTCGATCTGGCGCCGATATTGATCTTGCATAGATTCCCCTCACCTTCACGTTCATTATTCCACAAAATAAATAAGCCCCACGGTCTGTAAAACCGCGGAGCTCCCGCATACCCTACAGACTCCTTTCCAAATGGGAGGCATTACTGTTTCCAATAATACCCGGTGCAGAATGCACGACTGGTAAACCATAGCTAACTTTAGGTTTCCAGTTTCGGAGCACATAAACATATTCTATTTGCTGATTATTCCATGTTTCAAAATAATTATAGCAGAATGAATGTAACTACTTGTAGTATACACCATTTTGGAGATTGCCAAAAGAGTTCAAAGCAATAATATTTCTTAATCCTTATTAATATTTCTTAATATATTCCAGATAAATAACATTTTTTCCATTAAAAATAATAAAAAATGTTCTTTTTTACAGCATTAAATACTATGACTATTGTGTTGCCGCAGCTCCAGGCACTCCTGAGGGGTATTCATATTGCTTAAAAAAAGATGTATTGCGGGAAAATCCCGGAAATCCTTCTCCCTTAGATAACGCACTCTGCTGTATTGCTGAACAAGTTTTGTCAGTTTAAGATGCTTTGCCTTTAAGCTCTCGGCAAGCAAGGGGAGGCAATTCTTGTGGTAAAAAGCATGAAGAGGGTGAACTACACCCTCAATCTCGGGGACTAGAATACTCTCGCCTTCAATTTCTCCAGCCATAAATCGAATCACCTTTGTATTCAAAAAAGGCATATCGCAAGCAGCAAAAAAGGCATGATCATAGCGGGCTTCCCGCAAGCATGCTTCCAATCCACCTAACGGCCCATGATCCGGATAATTATCCTTGATCACCTTTACTCCATAGTCAGCGTAAAGCTCCGGATGATTGCTGCTAATCATCACTTCCGCAAAAACCGCATTGAAGACAGCTAAGCTGTGTTCGATGAGCGGTGCCCCATCCCATTCAATAAAAGCCTTGTTGCAACCCATGCGGGAACTTTTCCCACCGGCCAGAATAATCCCGGTCATCGGCAGAAGGGTTTGTCCATAATCAGCACCCATATCCTATGTCTCCCTTGTCTCTATCAACGTTTAAACTTTCGTCTTATATTGTAACATAGATAGAGAAAACATGCCTAGGGTAGAGCTGTAGAAGGGTTTTATCTCATTGTTGCCTTTGTTCTGTAACAAAACGAGAGTGCCTCACGCTATATACTGGATATAGCCAGACACTCTCCTATTCTTATCCACTCCGCGGATAAGTCAACTACGCCTCAGATAGAGTCGACACTCCACCTGAGGCGAGTTTTCTTTATTGCTTAAATTACTTCAGAGCCTCCACCCGTACACCACAGACCTTATATTCGTAGGTCTTGGTTACTTTATCATACGCCCCATTGGTTAAGACATTGGTCGGTGACTCCCTATAGTGCAGGGTCATAAAGAGCACCCCTGGCGGAACTCGTTTGGTTACCCAAACCTTGGTCACTACCTCACCGCGGCGGGAAACTACCTTGATTTTCTCACCATCCTGAATCCCCAATCGCCGGGCGTCCTTAGGATTAAGCTCAGCCAATTCCTCGGGGGCATGCTCATCCAGCGCCGCCGAGAAACGGGTGGAGATGTTATAATGCTGCAGCTTGCGGCCCGTGGTCAGCAGGAATGGGTACTCTTCATCGGGCAGCTCATCCGGCAGTTGATGCTCAATCACCGTAAACACGCCTTTGCCGCGGGTAAATTTCCCTTGGTGCAGGAACTTCGTGCCCGGATGTTCGGCATGAGGAACCGGCCATTGCAGGCCTTTTTTGCCCAGACGCTCATAGGTAACTCCGGCAAACTGCGGTGCCAGGGAGGCAACCTCCAGCATGATCTCTGCAGGCGATGGGTAAGCCATCGGGTACCCCATCCGGTTGGAAAGCTCGCAGATGATTTCCCAGTCCGCCTTCGTATTGGCGATAGGCTTAATCGCCCGGTTAACCCGTTGCACCCGACGCTCGGTATTGGTGAAAGTACCGTCCTTTTCCGCAAAGCTGGCCCCCGGTAAAATAACATCGGCCAATTCGGCAGTCTCAGACATAAAGATGTTCTGAACAACCAGAAAGTCCAAGGCCTTCAGGCCTTTACGCACATGATTGGCGTCGGCATCGGTCAGCACAGGATCTTCGCCCATGATATACATGGCCCGCAATTCCTTCTTGACTGCTGAATCAAACATATCCGGAATCATGAAGCCCTGATTGGGATTAAGGGAAACTCCCCAGGCCTCTTCAAACTTAGCCCGTGCCTCTGGGTTGGTAACACTCTGATAGCCGGGATAAACATTGGGCAGAGCTCCCATGTCGCAGGCTCCCTGCACATTGTTCTGCCCCCGCAGCGGGTTGACCCCGGAGCTTTCTTTGCCGATATTTCCGGTCAGCATGGCCAGATTGGCCAGGGACATAACATTATCCGTACCACAAACATGTTCCGTGATTCCCAGGGTGTAGAAAATCTGAGCTCGCTCCACACTGGTGTAGAGACGGGCAGCTTCTGCCATCAGCTCCACGGGAACTCCAGTGATTTTGCTGACTTCTTCCGGCGGGAATTTCTTGAGATTTTCCCTGAGTTCTTGATAGCCTTCGGTTCGCTCCTCAATAAAAGCGCGATCCTCCCAGCCGTTCTCGACAATGATGTTCATGATCCCGTTGATCAGGGCAATATCCGTACCTGGTTTCAATCTCATCCAGATATGAGCATCCCTGGCCAGTTCGATCTCCCGCGGATCAGCTACAATAAGCTTGGCTCCCCGGGCCAGAGCCTGCTTCATCTTGGTGCCGATAATCGGATGAGCTTCTGTAGTATTGGAACCAATCACAAACATGACTTCGGCATTAGGGATTTCGTTGATAGAATTAGTCATCGCTCCTGAACCAAATGAAGTGGCAAGACCTGCCACAGTGGGAGCGTGTCAGGTACGGGCGCAGTGATCAACATTATTGGTTCCGATCACTGCGCGCATAAATTTTTGCATCAGGTAATTTTCTTCATTGGTACAGCGGGCTGAACTGAGTGCTGCAAAAGAATCTGGCCCATAATCCTCTTTAATCTGGGAGAACTTTGCGGCAATTAAATCAAGGGCTTCATCCCAGCCTGCCGGGACGAATTCTCCATCCTTTTTAATCAAGGGAGTGGTCAGGCGCTGAGGGCTGTGGATCAAATCCATGCCAAAACGGCCCTTGACACAAAGGGCTTTACCGTTCACCGGTGACTCCGGATTGGAGGTTACCCCGATCACTTTGCCATTGCTGACATTCAGGTCAAAATTACAGCCTGTGCCGCAGAAAGGGCAGGTGGTCTGTACTTTTTCGATGTTCCAGGCCCGAGCCTGGCCGACCATCTTTTTCTCCACCAAGGCTCCCACTGGGCAAACCGAAACACAGGAACCGCAGAAAACGCATTCCGATTCACTATAAGGAACATCAAAGGCCGGTCCCACCTGGGAGTCAAACCCCCGTTTAAAGAAATCCAACACACTTCGCCCCTGAATCTCTTCACAGGCCCGCACACATTTGCCGCAGAGAATGCATTTATTCGGATCTCTGAGAATAAAGGGGTTGCTGTCATCAAGGGGCAGCTCACGCCGTTCTCCCCGGTAATCTTCGCCAGTCACACCATATTCATAGGCATACTGAGCCAGCGCACAGTCTCCCATTTTCTGACAGGTCATGCAATCCAAAGGGTGGTTCGCCACTAAGAGCTCCAGAATCACCTTGCGGGACTTGCGCACCTTTGGTGTCTGGGTCTTCACAACCATCCCCTGGGTCACCTGGGTAACGCAGGAAGGCGGCAGATTGCGCATACCTGCGATCTCAACAATACAGAGACGGCAAGCTCCGGCATTGGTGAGTTCCGGATCCTGGCAAAGGGTTGGAATCGGAATATCGTACATACGGCATGCTTCCAAGACCGTGCTCCCTTTGGGTACGACAACTTCTTTTTCGTCAATAGTTAAGTTAAGCCATTCCACTAAATCCACTCCTCCTTCTAGGCCCGGATAACCGCGCCAAATTTGCAGGAATCCATACAACTTCCACAGCGGATACATCTTTCCCCATCGATCACATAGGGGGTATTCTTATTGCCGCTGATACAGTTAGCCGGGCAATTTCTGGCACATAGTCCGCATTTTTTGCATTTTTCGGCATCGATAGAGTAGGTCAGAAGTTCACTGCAGACTCCGGCCCGGCATTTTTTGGCGTGGATATGCTCTTCAAATTCTTCCCGGAAATACTTTAAGGTAGCCAGGATAGGGTTGGGCGCATTCTGACCTAAGCCGCACAGTGAAGTTTCCTTAACTGTATAGGCCAGGGTTTCCAGTTTTTCAATATCATCCTCCCGGCCTTCACCACGGGTGATGCGATCGAGAATCTCCCACATCCGTTTATTCCCTTCACGGCAGGGGGTACATTTTCCGCAGGACTCACTCTGGGAAAAGTTCAGAAAAAAGCGGGCAATATCCACCATACAAGTGGTTTCGTCCATAATAACCAGACCACCGGAACCTACCATAGCACCGGCCTTAGTTAAGGTATCATAATCTACAGGAAGATCCAGCATATCTTCCGGCAGGCACCCCCCTGAGGGACCGCCGATCTGGACTGCCTTGAACTTTCCACCATCTTTAATGCCGCCGCCGATATCAAAGATAATATCTCTTAAGGGCATTCCCATGGGGACTTCAACCAGCCCTGTGTTATTAACCTTACCTGTTAGCGCAAAAATTTTGGTCCCCTTGCTCTTCTCCGTTCCGTACTGGGCATACCATTGGGCTCCGTTTCTCAAGATATGAGGAATATTGGACCAGGTCTCAACATTATTGATATTGGTAGGCTTACCCCATAATCCGCTTTGGGCCGGGAAAGGAGGCCGCACACGGGGCATGCCGCGTTTGCCCTCGATAGATGCCATCAAAGCGGTTTCCTCACCGCAGACAAAGGCTCCGGCTCCGGCGTTGATTTTCAAATGAAAATTAAATCCGGAACCCAGGATGTTATTCCCTAAGAATCCCGCTTCTTCGGCTTGTTTGATGGCAATTTGCAGGTTCTTGATCGCCAGAGGGTACTCTGCTCGACAATAAACATAGCCCTCATCAGCACCAATGGCATAAGCGCCGATCAGCATACCTTCAATGATCGCGTGAGGATCTCCCTCGAGAAGACCGCGATCCATAAACGCACCCGGATCTCCTTCGTCAGCGTTGCAAATCACATATTTTTTATCGGATGGGGTAGCCCTGCATAAGCTCCATTTCAGACCGGTTGAGAAACCGGCCCCTCCCCGGCCACGCAAGCCGGATTCCTTGACCTCTTCGACAATGGCCTCCGGGTCCATCGTAAGGGCTTTTTTCAAGCCTTCATAGCCTTTGTGAGCCAGATAGTCATCGAGCTTGGTGGGATCGATAAATCCACAATTTTTAAGAGCAATACGAGTTTGCTTAGCAAAAAAACTAATATCCTCATAACTTAAAGCAGGTTCCCCCGACTGGGGATCCACATAGAACAGGCGCTCCACTTTTTCCCCTTGAGCTAATTCCTTCTCTACCAGCTCCGGAATATCTTCCGGCTGAATTCTCCGGTAGAATCTTTGCGCAGGTTCAATAACTAAAGTCGGCCCTTGCTCACAAAAACCACGGCAACCCGTGGCAATGAGCTCCACATCTTTTGCTAACCCTCGACGTTCTATCTCCACGTTAATTAAGTCGATGATTGTATTAGCTCCTGAAGAGATACAGCCTGTACCTGCACAGATAAAAACCTGTTTTTTAGCTTCTGTGTTCATCCCTATTCCCCCTACTTATACTCTGCCAGGATTCCTGGGATTTGATCTGCATTCAATCTTCCGTGGACATTCCCATTAATGGACATAACGGGAGCTAATCCACAGGCCCCAATACAGTTGACGATCTCTAAAGTAAAGCGCCCGTCTTCCGTGGTCTGCCCATCCTTAATCTTTGTATCCTTCTCTATGGCTTCCAGAACTTTAGCGCCTCCTCGAACATGGCAGGCCGTGCCTAAGCAGACACTAATCACATTGCGCCCCATAGGGGTAAGGCGGAATTGAGCATAAAATGTAACAACTCCATAAACCTTAGCTGAAGGTATGCCCAGCCCCCTGCTGATGTGCTTGATCACATGTTCAGGCAAATACCCATAAAGCCCTTGCGCTTCCTGCAAAACAGGAATAAGCGCCCCTTTCTCCCGCTTATGATGAGCTAATATCTGCTCCAATTGCTCCTCTTTAGGATCAACTAACTCTTTACACTCCTCACACAAAATAGTTCTCCTCCCTTTTCCACTAAATTCAAAGCGTTTCCTTAAAACGCATGGCACCCTGTTCAGTGATCAACATATCTACCTTCTTATCGTAAACTTCAACGGGGATTCTGTCCACAATTTGGCAGTGAAAAGCGAGAGCAATCTTAGGCGTCCCTTCTCTCACCCTTTCGAAAAACCGATCATAATATCCGCCCCCATAGCCAAGGCGATTTCCCTGCCCATCAAAGGCGGCCCCAGGAACAAAGATACCGTCGATCTCCAAAGGATCTACCTCAGTGAGTTCTTGCTTTTTGGGCTCACGGATCCCCCACATTCCCGACTCAATATCTTTTGCCAAATCTCCGATAAGTGCCGGTATAAGCACCCCTTTAGGGGCACATCGCGGCAATACCAACCGCTTCCCCAAGTCCAGGACCTTCTGGGCTAGCTCAGTCGTCTCTACCTCATCACGGAAATTCATAAACAGCATGATAGTGCCTGCTTCCTGAAACTCACGGGTCTGAGTCACGATAGCCCGAATCCTTTGGCTTTTAGAAGCCCGTTCTTCCGGTGTCAACGCTGATCGCAGGGACAGTACATGTTCCCGCAATAACCGCTTCTCCTCAGACACCTTTCCATCCTCCTTCATATCCCCTGCTAAAACAAAAGCAGCTCTTCCATTTTATCGAAAATTCAGTCAATCCTACTAATGGATTCGTCAAAGATTAAAATATTCCTTCTCCAAACTTCGATAAAAATACTTTAACTGCTCACTATGCTTGCTAATTAAGGTTAACCCAAAACCAAAGGCACCAAAACAGGAACTAAAAGAGATAAAGAAAGACCGCTTATGATAGCTACTATACTGACACCTTTAGGTCCCACCGCCACCAAGAGAGGAAGTGTGGAGTCCATAGCTGTTGCCCCACTGGGAGCAACAAGAGCCAGCGGCCCAACTCTCCTGGCTAAAAAGGGGGCAAATATTATGGCTAAAACCTCTCTGAATATATTGCTCAAAAAAGCAATTGTACCCAAGGAGACTGAATGAAGGTCAGAGATCAAAACACCGGATAAGCTGTACCACCCAAACCCGGCACCAACTGCTCCCCCTTCGCGAAGGTTCCATCCAAAGCATAAACCTACCAGCATAGCCGCCGCAATACTGCCGAGCACCACACCCACAGGTGCTAAAAACACCTGCCAACCGACTTTGAGCATATGTCTCCAAATATCGCGATTCAACCCTAAATCAATACCTACCATAACCAAAGTAAAATCAAGGGCTAAGGTCGTAATGGTGGGCAAATATACCGTCCATACCTGAGGAAAAAAAATCATCCCTCCGAAAACTCCTGCGATAAACGCTCCAATAATTGTAAACGTCATACGGTAGGGATGAGTCGTCTCGGTGCTATCGACTTCCAGCTTATCCTGCTGTGGAACCATGCCCGCTTTCCCGATGAAAGCTCTTTCCAACAGCAGAACAGCCACTACACTTCCTATAATTGCCGCAACGGCAAATAGAAAGGCCTGCAACCCAAAGTTCCCCAGCTGGGAGAGAGTGTCCTGATCAACGCCAATACGCAAACCCATGGTTAATAAGAGAATCAATACCCCGATCATCATCCCCCGCCCCGCTTGATTCAAGACAGCCTTAGGCAATAAACGAAACCATCCCACAAAAGCTCCTGCTATGAGGCATACAAATAAAACCCACATGTTCGTTCTCCGTTCTTATAAATAAAATAAACCAGTAAAGCTTCCAATCATCTATAAGGGCTCTCCCTCATGGTATATGAAACTCTGTAAACACATGTTTCTATTTTATCTCGAACAAAGGGTAAAAGAAAAGCACTTTGTGATACTTTTCTATTTTTAAAGTTATCCCCATATCCATCCCCCTAAAAAACCCCTTGTTCCTAACTTATCCACATTATCCACAGGATCTGTGGGTAATTATGGACAATACTCTCTCATAGATCCAACACCTCTCAGCCCGCCAATATCAGTTAGTCACAGAGTTATCCACATTGTCCACAGAGTTAACTATCCACAGAACATATTATCCCTTGCAAAATTGCTTACCCGAATGTCCTACCGACTAGTGCGATAGTGCCTTTTCGACTGTCCTAACCTGTTGCGAGACCCCCGCATTACATATAGAGGCTGCTGCAAATTTCCAGGCGCTTGGAAATTTGCAGCAGCCTCGTCAACCTACTGACAGCGTTTAAACCAATTTTCTTCTATACTTTTAAGCCAAATTCAGTCCCGGTATAGCATTCAAATTCCAAGGAGCATAATCCTTATCCAAATAACGGTAATATCCGGCAGTCGCGATCATGGCCCCATTATCCGTACAGAGGATTGGGGGCGGGTAACTAAAAGCAATTCCTCTTTTTTGAGTTGCCTCAGTGAGGCGTTCCCTTAGCAGAGTATTAGCTGCTACTCCCCCGGCCAGAACCAGAGTGGGAGCTTTTGTCCTAGCCAAGGCCAGCAAGGTCTTACGCACCAAGACATCGACGATGGCCTCCTGAAAAGAAGCCGCCACATCGGCAACATTTACGGTCTCGCCCTTCATTCGTGCCGAATTCAAGGTATTGAGCACCGCCGACTTCACGCCGCTGAAGCTGAAGTCCAGACTGCCGGGCTCAAGCATTGCCCTGGGAAATTCGTAGGCATGTGGATTCCCTTCAAGGGCAGCCTTCTGAATATATGGTCCACCCGGATAACCCAGCCCTAAGGTCCGGGCCACCTTATCCAAAGCCTCTCCGGCAGCATCATCCCGAGTCTGCCCAAGAACCTGGTATTTTCCATGTCCTTCAAAATAGACCAAATGGGAATGCCCTCCCGAGACAAGGAGAGCCAGCAAAGGAAACTTCAGCCCCGGATTATGAAGAAAGTTCGCATAGATATGTCCTTCCAAATGATTAACTCCCAGCAGCGGAATCCCTGCCCCATAAGCCATCGCCTTTGCTCCTGCCACCCCTACCAGGAGAGAGCCCACAAGCCCCGGTCCATAGGTTACGGCAATTCCCGCCAAATCGCCAAACCCCATCTTTGCCTCTTGCAAAGCCTGCTCCACAACACTTTGCAAATGCAGGATATGCTCCCGAGAGGCCACTTCCGGCACAACTCCGCCATATTTTTGATGGGTCTTTATCTGTGATGAAATAATATGACTGAGCAGCTCACAGCCATTGCGAAGCACAGCAGCTGAGGTCTCGTCACAGCTTGTCTCAATTCCAAGTATATTAATATCTTTATTGTTCACCGGCAACCTCCTGATATCAGCCTGCTTCTCTAGTCTTTGCCTATGTCAAGCCACATAATGAGGGCATCTTCACGATTATCTGAATAATAGCCTTTACGAACTCCCGCTGTCACAAAGCCAAGACGTTCGTACAATCTTTGGGCGGAGGTATTGGAAGCTCGTACCTCAAGGGTCATACGTTCCATACCTTCCTTAACCATCAAATCGATCACAGAGCGCATCAGAAACTCTCCACCGCCCATCCCCTGATACCCCGGCGCTACAGCTACGTTGGTAATATGTCCTTCCTCGAGGATAAACCAGAGCCCCATATAGCCAATGATATTGCCCTCGTGTTCCAGACAAAAGTACCGCGCATATTCATTATCTCTCAATTCGCTGACAAAAGACTGGGGAGCCCAAGGCGCCGGAAAGCAGGCATGCTCTATCTCCAGAATTGTGGATAAATCACTCTCTTGCATGGGGCGAATCATCATTTCCCCTTTTGCGCCTCCTCTTTCTTAGCCCAATTGGTCTCAGCTTCCGATAACCGAATATAATACGGTTCCACAAGCTTTTCCTGGCTTCCCTTCTGCCATTCATTCCAGACACACCGAACAGTATACGCTCCCCGCGGCAAAGCTAAATAATCCGGGAGAAGCACTGCCTTATCCCCCAGGATGGCCTTGATCTTCTCTTGATAACGGGAAACAGCGTCACCGACAAAAACAATGGGCTTGCCTTGTTCCGCCAATTCCTTAAGCCAAAGTGCCGGCTCTACCGCGAAAGGCTCTCGGCTTCGTATGGGGATTTCCTCCCTTTCCGACCATCGGTACTGAGCTGTATACCATTCATTCTTGCGGGCATCAAGAATCGGTACGATCTCTTCCTTTCGGCTATGTCCGGCCCAAGCCAAGGAATCCAAGGAAAGCACACCTATTAAGGGAAGCTTAAGCACTTGCGCCAACCCCTGAGCTGTGGCAATCCCAATACGGATTCCTGTGAAAGAACCCGGTCCTCGCACCACACCAATAAAATCAAGATCCTGGAGCTTCCAGGCCGATGCCTCCAGGACTTGATCCAGTACAGGAATCAACCTCTCCGAATGGGTTTTGGATGTATGCAAAAAACCTTCCGCCACCAGCTGCCCGTCATCCGCCAGAGCTAAAGCTGTGACTTTGGTGGTTGTATCGATGGTGAGATACTTCATCGTTCCTCCTAGTATTCGAAAGGATTAACAAGATTTATTTCTGTGATAATATCTTTGAGCCGTTCTGCCCAGGCTTCCGCTTGGGAAGAAAAGCCGATTAAGCGCGGCTCCTCACCTGATCCTTCAATCCGGATTGCTAATGAATCATCGGGCAGGATATCCTCCGCAATTCCCGGCCATTCAATCAAGCAGATAGCATCCTCTTGAAAAGCATCTTCTACCCCGATTATCTCTACCTCTTCCGGATAACGCAAACGATATAAATCCATATGGATCAGCCGCACGGGACTATCCTGAGCCATCCCTGAATACTCAATCTGAAAGGTAAAGGTTGGGCTGGTCATGGGTTCCTGTACCGCCAGGGCTTCCCCAATTCCTTTTGCTAAGGCAGTTTTTCCCGCCCCCAGATCGCCGGCAAGACACACCACATCTCCACCACGAAGCACTTTTCCTAAATTGTAGCCCAGGGCATGAGTATAATCTGCACTTAAGCTTTGAACTTCCAGCTCCATCCTGACTTCCTTCCTTTAATCATTCGCTCTGAATTCTAACTATAATGTCTATTTACGTATCCTTAATTCCCAAAGTTTCCGGCCTTTTCTCAATCATTCGGAAAGCTAATCCGTGATCACCTTACCGTTGATAATCACCGTTTCCGGGCGTGACTTTAAGACAAAAGGATGTTCACTCCAAATCACGATATCCGCATCTTTACCCACTTCCAAAGACCCTAAGCGATGATCCACACCCAAAATTTCCGCCGGGTTAATTGTAATGGCCTTTAAAGCCTCTTCTTCATCCATTCCGGCCCGTGCCACCAGCGCTGCACAAAGGGACAGCTGTTCAATCGGAGTCACCGGATGGTCTGTAATAATAGCCACCTTAACACCTGCTTGTGTCAGGACATGGGGGGTCTCAAAAGACTTATCTTTCAATTCCACCTTAGCCCGGTTGACCAGTGAAGGACCCACAACGGCAGGATATCCATACTCGGCGATTTCCTCAGCAATCTTATGTCCTTCGGTACAATGTTCAATAACCAGATCCACATTGAATTCTTTAGCAATGCGGATAGCCGTCATAATATCATCGGCCCGGTGAGCATGGGCCCGCAGAGGAATCTCACGTTTAATCACCCGGATTAAACTTTCCATCCCCAGATCCCGCTCAGGTACCTTTTCCGGGTCCTCGATGCCTTGTTCTAACTTTTCCAGATAAGTCTCAGCATCCACCAGCGCTTGACGAAGCAGGGCGGCAGTAGCCATACGGGTCATAGGCATTTTCTTTTGTTCCCCACCATAGACCATTTTGGGATTCTCTCCAAAGGCTACCTTCAGCCCTGCCGGCTCCCGTACAATCATCTTATCCACGACTTTGCCGACTGTTTTCAACACGACACCTGTCCCACCAATAACGTTGCCGCTGCCCGGTGTGGAGAACACAGCCGTAACTCCTCCTAAACGAGCATCCCGTAAACCTTCATCCTCCGGATTGATGCCATCGATAGCACGAAGCTCAGGGGTAACCGGATCGGTCATTTCGTTGAGATCATCCCCTTCGTTTTGGTAGATCTCCTCTCCCAGCCCCACATGACAATGGGCGTCAATAAAGCCGGGTAAAATCAACTTCCCATGGGCTTCAATAATCTCCGCTCCCTCAGGAGCAACCAGATTCTCCCCAAGAGCTTTTATCTGTGTGCCTTCCACCAGGATGCCGCCAATGAATTCCTGACCCTTCATGGTCTTGATCAGACCATCACGGATAAAAAGGCTAGTCTTTGCTTTCATGATTACCTCCGTTATAAACAGTATTGCTTTTAGCTTGTTCTTATAGACAGGGCTATATGGATACCATGGCGTCCGCTGCAATCTCCTTCATGGAGAGACTGACTCGCTCACGGGCGGTATCGATGCCTAGAACACGGACTTTAACGATGTCTCCCACGGAAAGCACTTCCATAGGATGCTTAATAAACTTCTCGCTGATTTGAGATATATGCACCAAACCGTCGTGTTTGACCCCTATATCAATAAAAGCTCCAAAATCAACGATATTTCTCACAGTTCCTTCCAGAATCATTCCCGTTTTTAAATCCTCCAGATGGGTAACATCCTGACGCAATTTCGGCCTGGGCAGATCCTCCCGGGGATCCCGGCCAGGGCGTTGCAGAGCGGCAAGAATATCTTTGACTGTAGGAACTCCGGCACTGAACTCCCGAGCACATTCCTCAGGATTTAACCGGGCAATCCCCAGCCGTACTTCATTAGGACGTTCTTTTAGATCCATGATAGTGAATCCTGCCTTGTGCAGGATATTTTGAGCCAGCTCATAGGATTCCGGATGAACCGGTGTATTTTCCAGAGGGTTGGCCCCTTCAGGAATACGAATAAAGCCGGCGCACTGCACAAAGGTCTGCTCCCCAAGACGGGGAACCTTTTTCAGCTGCTCCCGTTTTTGGAACTTCCCATTACTTTCCCGAAAAGCCACAATATTTTTGGCAATGGTCGGTTTAAGCCCGGCCACATATTGAAGGAGGGAAGGCGAGGCCGTATTCAAATCCACACCTACAGCATTAACGGCGGATTCAACGACACCATGCAAGGATTCCTCCAAGCGCTTAGGCTGAACATCATGCTGATATTGCCCGACACCCACGGCTTTGGGTTCGATCTTAACCAGCTCAGCTAAAGGATCCTGCAAACGCCGGGCAATGGAGACAGCACTGCGCAAAGAAAGATCAAAATCCGGAAACTCTTCTCCAGCCAGTTTAGAAGCAGAGTATACGGAGGCTCCGGCTTCACTGACGATGATATATTCCGAAGCCAGGTCACTTTCCCGAATCATCTCAGCAGTGACTTCCTCAGTCTCACGAGATGCTGTGCCATTGCCAATGGCGATAACCTCCACTTGATATTTAGCAATAGTATCTCTAAGTACCTTCTTCGCTTCTTCCCGCTTGTTTTGAGGGGGATGAGGGTAAATAACACCGACATGAAACAGTTTTCCGGTATCATCCACTACAGCAAATTTACACCCTGTCCGAAAGCCCGGGTCCAATCCCAGTACAACTTTCCCCCGTACCGGAGGTTGGAGCAGAAGCTGTTTCAAATTCTCAGCAAAAACCTTGATGGCTTGCTCCTCCGCCTTCTCAGTCAGAGCTCCCCGGATTTCCCTCTCAATAGAAGGGGCTATTAAACGTTTATAAGAATCATCTGCAGCATTACGAACAATCTCCGCTGCGGGTCCATGCTTCACATAAGCCTGCTCGAGCAGAGCAAGCATACGCTCTGTAGGAACATCCACTTTAACGCTGAGAACCTCTTCCTTCTCACCGCGATTGAGAGCCAGGATACGGTGAGGGGGCAGCTTTTTCACAGGTTCCCGGTAATCATAGTACATCTCATAAGGAGAGCGTTCCTCAGCCTTTTTGGCCGAAGCTGCAATATCGCCAAAACGAAAGGTTGCTTCCCGGATTCTCTTGCGCATGGCGGCATCATCAGAAATCATTTCCGCAAGAATATCCGAAGCCCCAGAGATTGCTTCTTCTGAGGTTTCGACACCCAGTTCAGGGTTAATATACTTTTGAGCTTCCTCTAAAGGCTGGGCCTTGGGATATTGCTCCAATATCCATAGAGCTAAGGGTTCAAGTCCCTTCTCCTTAGCTATAGTAGCCCGTGTACGCCTTTTCTGTTTGTAGGGCCGATAGAGGTCTTCCACCTCTTGGAGAATTGAAGCGTTCTGAATCTGCTCTGCTAACTCATCTGTGAGTTTGCCTTGCTCTTCAATCAACCGCAGGACTTCGCTTTTCCGTTGCTTTAAGTTCCTTAGATATTCCAAACGCTCTACGATACTGCGCAGGGCGTTCTCATCCAACTCTCCGGTGGCTTCCTTACGATAACGTGCAATAAAAGGAATGGTATTCCCCGCATCCAAGAGTTGAATGGCTTCTTTGACCTGATGGGCACGCAAGCTAAGTTCTTGCGCGATACTTTCCGCAAATTCCAAAGGATAATCCCTCCTGATAGTTCTCAATTTTTTATTATACCATTCTTTTCCCAAAAAGTTAAAGAAAGATAGGGAAAGTGAAAAGCAAGCCCACTAGAGACCTGCTTAAAACTATCCTGAGAGGAAGTGATTTCTTTTATAAACAATATCCTGCTGAGATGATGTATCTCAATCAAACAGGGGAACTCTCATCTCCTCCTTTTCCAGACAGAACCCATTGGCATCTAAGTGATCTATAGTGATAATCAGCTCTTCTTCCACCTGTTCAAAATCAATAACTTCTTGGTTGAGCTTTTGATATGCCGGATAAAGTGTTTCCGCTTCACCAGTGGCCGGTGTAACCTTTACCAGCTCTCCACCCTTGGCAATCGTCCCATAGGCCAAGCCGATAATGGTAATAAACTCTTGATCATTAAGCCATAAGATCTTCTTTTTCGGAGTATATTTTCCTTCAGGTGCAAAAGAATTCCACATTTTTATCCGGTTCTCCTGATTGATCTGCAGCCGAGTCCAACGATTGCTTACATTATCTTTGATATAAATATCTCCAATGGTTTCCCATTCATCCGGGTAGATATAAGCTGTAAATTGCTTATTGGGCGAACTGCCATGAACCACATAATTTCCTTGGAGAATAAAGGCCGGGACATAGGGATTGGTAGTCACACGAAAAAGCTGCCCTGTTTGCTCGGTAGTTACCGGTTGCGGAGTCTCTTCCTTCACTGCTCCCCGATCAGTTTCACTTGGGTTAGCTGCCGCGGTCTTTACTTTCTTAACATAAGCAGCATAATTGGCTCTTTGCTGTTGGATTCTTTGCTGCGGCGTTTGTTCGGGATCGGTGACCAGCATTGCCGAATAAGTCGGTTCCTCCACACCGGGCTCCCTAAAAGAAGCACTTAAAGGAAAGATATCAAAATTCAAGAACAAGATACAGAATACCACCCCCAGGAAAAAAAGGGTGCCGCGAATAATTCTTCGTTTCTTGATAACGCTCCCTCCTTAATCTGTTTCTAATCGAATTACACCATACCATTATTTACCATATTCTTAGAATTGATTCTCTGTTGCTGTTTCTCAATCCTTCTTTTAGCAAGGATATGCCAAATTGCTTTAGGAATCGTGCCGATAAAAAGGAAATCATCAAAAAGCGAACCGGCCTGAACCAGTTCGCTTTAATTCCATTATACATTTTAAGAAACTCAACATTGAGCCTGCTTTACTTAACGAGCAGCATTTCCTATCCTGCGCTCTACAACTACTTTCTTCGCGATCTCAACAATATCGGACAAAACGGCTCCCCCTGTGGCCAATCCACCAGCGCCAGGCCCCTTCCAAAAAAGATCACCCACCAACTGCGTTTCCAGTGATAAGCCATTATCCACACCGGAGACGTGACTGAGAATTGCTTCCCCTGATAACCACTGCACACTCACTTTAGCCCTAATTCCTTCCCGTCTTTTTTCCGGCTCTGACGAAGAGTGCTCAATGATGGCTGCCTCGGCAACTAATTTAGGCACCCGCCCCTGTTCTTTTTGCTCTGCGACCTCTTCCGGCGTCAGCCCTTGGATTCCATTAATCTCCACCTCTTCAAGAGGAATATTCAGCTCAAAGCATTCCCGGCAGAGAATAACAAGTTTACACGCCGCGTCCAAACCGGTTACATCCATAGTCGGATCACTTTCCGCATAACCAGCCTCTTGCGCTTCGCGCAATGCCTCCTCATAGCCTTTTCCAGACTCCGCCATTTGAGTCAGAATATAATTAGTGGTCCCATTTAAAATGCCACAAATTTTCTTCACCTGGTCTCCGGCCAGCCCATATTGAATGGTTCTAAGGATCGGAATCCCTCCTAAGACGCTCCCTTCATAAAGCAGGCAAATTCCTTTACGCTGGGCTATTTCTTGCAACTCCGCGCCATGAAGAGCCAGTAAGAGCTTATTGGCTGTCACTACATGCTTTCCTTTAGCCAGCGCCTCTTTGATAAAGGAATAAGTGGGATGCTCACCACCCATAACTTCCACTACTACCTCAATCTCCGGGTCATCGAGAATATCCTGGGGTTTCTGGGTTAGAACAACACCCTCAATCGCCCGCTCTTTACTTATATCTTGAACAAGGGCCTTGCTTACAACCAATGTGGCCCCCAGTTTGCGAAGAATCTTGTTTGAATGGAGCAGTATTCCTTTTATCACCCCTTGGCCCACATTCCCACACCCTAATAGACCAATCTTCACTGTATTTTCCTTCATCTCTTTGTTCCTCCCCTTCATCGGTCCTTGACGTTGCCTGCAATATTATGGCAAGAGCATATAAAAAGCCCTTCCCTATTCCAGGAAGAGCTTATGTGTCATATTTTGCTCATCTTCCAGGAATAATCCTGCTGGAATTAGCACCACTGCCATATAGGCCGGTTGCCGGGTTTCATCGGGCCAGTCCCTCCACCACTCTGGATGAGAAGTATTCAATTTTTAATTATTATATGACAGTAAACAAAGTAATGTCAATAGAGCAGATTGATATATTACAGAATAATGTAATCCCTTCACTATAGAACTCTGAAGCAGTGCTACAGAATTTGTATTCCTTCGTTTAGACTGCCGCTTCGAAAACCCTCTAAATCCAGAGTAACATAGGTAAACCCTAATTCCTTGAGGGGCTTGACAATAGTATCGTGGTCCAATTCCATAAGTTTTAAAAAATCCTTTTTAGGAATTTCCAATCGGGCCATATCCTGATGATAACGCACTCTTAAATTTGTAAATCCCAGTTCTTTAAGTAAAGCTTCCGCTTGCTCTACGCGCCGAAGCTTTTCGATCGTGATCTCCTCTCCGTAGGGAAAGCGAGAAGATAGACAAGGGCTGGAGGGCTTATCCCAAGTTGAAAGTCCCATCTTCTTGGACAATTGACGAATCTCTTCTTTGCTTAAGCCCGCTTCCTGCAGCGGACTCCTGATCCCCAAAGCTCTGGCTGCCTGCATGCCGGGGCGGTAATCCTTAAGATCGTCGGCATTGCTCCCGTCAAGAACCCAATTGATCTTCTTCTCTTGGGCAATGCCTAACAGCTTTGTAAACAGCTCATTTTTACAATGAAAACAACGATTCTGGGGGTTCTTTACAAACTCCTCTTTGCCCATTTCTTCAGTTTCGATGACCAAAAACTTTGCCCCAAACTCTTTGGCCTGCTGCAAAGCATTGTTATAATCGGCTGAAGGCATAGTTTCCGAAGCACCGATGACAGCAAGACAGTGATCCCCCAAGGTTTCATGAGCTACTTTTAAGAGAAAGGTGCTGTCCACCCCACCCGAAAAAGCCACCACAACCGCTTCCATTTCTTTGATAATTTGCTTTAAGTGATTCAGCTTTGCCTGCATGATTTACCTCCAGATTACTCAAGCTTAATTAACTTTCACGCTTCAATCGATTATGCTTTAGAATTATCGCTAAAATAGTAGTTTCTCAGTTTCTCCATTTTTCGAGAATATTCCTCTTGAGTCAAGATTCCTTGCCTGACTAATTCCGAAAGCACTTTCGTATAGCGTTCTAATTCTTTCATCTTTTTACTTGAAACCTTCTTTTGATTGTAAAACTGTATGACTTCTTCTAACTCATGATTATCCAGCACACCGATAGCTTGCAACTTAACCAAGCTTAACTCGCCTTCCTCATTAACCGCAACGTTATTGGCGTTTTTGATCAATGGCTGTATAGCCAGCCTTACGGCAAGAAATATAATAATGAAAAGTAATATCGAATATACAAGGATTCCCTCTATTGTCATAGCTCCCCTCCGCGAGTTAAATAAATCAGTTACTCACCAATCTTGTTCCCAGTGTAAACAGTTCAAGGCTGGATTCCTGCTTAGCTCCGCTTAACTAAGGTATTCTCAAAAAGCATAGAATTTTCCTCTTTTCAGAATGAAGTATATTTAGGACATAAAAAATTCACTTGCAAAGCCCATAGGAATAATATAATATTATAAACATCTTAGCAGGCTTAAAGCGAATTAAATATGGACTTATGTCAAAGCTCTTATCAAGAGAGGCGGAGGGACTGGCCCCATGAAGCCCGGCAACCTACATATGTGAGGTGCTAAATCCAGAGAACCATCAGGTTCGAAGATAAGAGGACGTGGAAACAGTTCACGACCTCTTTGGAGGTCGTTTTTGTTAGTTCGAATCTTCTTTGAGGCTCAACAACATGAATAACCTTTGCCAATGTGTTCATACGAGGAGGAATGAAAATGAATATTTTAACCGAACTGGCTCAGATCGGCAATCGCCGGGATCCTTACGGGGCGATCAGCTTTCCTGTTTACCATTCATCTACCTTTGCTCACCCCGGCTTCGGCCAAAGCACAGGCTTTGATTACTCACGAACCGGCAATCCCACCCGCCAAGCTTTAGAAGATGCTATGGCAAGCCTGGAAGAGGGTACCAAAGGGTTTGCTTTTTCCTCAGGCATGGGTGCCATCACTACCATCCTCTCCTTATTCTCTCAGGGCGAGCATCTTCTCGTCACCGAAGATCTCTATGGAGGAACCTACCGTATCCTTGAGGAGGTCTTCAGCCGCTTTGGCCTCCAAGTCACTTTTGTTGATTCCAGTGATCTCGACACCATCGCAAAAGAGATCCGCCCCCACACAAAAGCCATCTTCACCGAAACACCTACCAACCCTCTAATGAAGATTGCCGACCTAAAGGGGATCGCTTCCTTGTGCCAGAAGCACGGTCTCTTAAATATAGTGGACAATACTTTTCTTACACCCTATTTGCAAAAACCACTGAACTTGGGAGCAGACATTGTTATTCATAGTGGCACCAAATATCTTGGCGGCCATAATGATGTCGTGGCGGGCCTCGTCGTGGTTCAAGGAGAAGAGCTTGCAGCTCGCTTTGGACGTTTGCAGAACTCTCTCGGCGCTACATTGGGCCCCCAAGATTCCTGGCTAATTATCCGGGGATTGAAAACCTTGGCCCTGCGCATGAGAGCACAAGAAGAAAATGCCCTCCAGATTGCACAATGGCTGGAGACGCATCCCCTTGTCACCGCGGTCTGTTATCCCGGACTTAAGCATCATCCCGGCTATGCAACTCAGCTTGAACAAGCCCGGGGCTTCGGTGCTATGCTATCTTTCCGGGTAAAAAGTCCCAGCTTAATCCCCGAGATATTAAAATCCCTCAAAATTATCTCCTATGCGGAAAGCCTTGGTGGTGTAGAATCTCTAATCACTTATCCCGCTACCCAAACCCATGCCGATATCCCTCACGAAGTAAGGACAAGGCTTGGGGTGGACGATTGTCTTCTCCGGTTATCACTGGGTATTGAAGCCGCCGAGGATCTCATTGGCGATTTAGAACAAGCTTTAAAATAGATGCTTTAGGCATCTTCGCCAACGGATTTCTTATAAAACCCCTTCAGATTCTTTACCGTTTCATCAATGGTCTCATGTTTAACCGAGGTCGCATCAAATTTCACCCAAGCAAAGACCATCTGTACGCAGATCCCTATTCCAAATGCGGAAATAACTGTACCAATTCCTACGGGTCCGCCAAAAATCCAGCCTATCAAGCACACCGTTACTTCAATAATCCCACGGCAAAGCCCTATAGATAATTTAGTCTTTCTCTCTAAAGCCACCATCAGACTATCCCTTGGGCCTGCTCCAAAACCAGAGGCAATGTAGAGATAGGAACTAAAGGCGCAAAGGAATAAGCCAAGAATGAGCATAACCATCCCTGGAATAAAACTCTGCATCTCAGGGATTAGTTTTAAAGGCAATAATAAGTCGATATAAATTCCAATGGCAAATATATTAAAGATAGTGCCAAAACCCAGCTTCTCTCCAAGCAACACAACGATGATAGAGATCACCAAACTGGCCACTATAGAAACATTGCCAATCGTCATGCCCACAGTATCGGCAGTCCCCCGATGGAACACATCCCAAGGAGCATAGCCTAAATTGGCTTTCATGGTCATCACAATTCCCACGGATAATAAAAAAGTGCCTAAAAATAAATACACAAGCCTTTTCCATAAACTCATATCCGCACTTCTCCTCAATATCTCCTGATCGATTATCTAATAAGTGTAACATTTTATTGAGCACATTTCCAAACCTTTATTTTATTTCTAAGAATATCTTACTCATAAAACGGTATTAGGGCTGGGAGACAACCAAAAGAAAGCTAATGCTTGTAATGATAAAAAACGCTATGCCCGTTAGATAAAACCAGAATTTCACCCCGTAAATTTCAGCCACTGGTCCCGCGATTAAAAGTCCCAGCGGCATCGTTGCCGACATGAAGCTGCTCATGATAGAAAAAGCACGCCCTTGTACCTCACGAGGGATTTTCTCCTGCATATAGGCTATGTAGGGGATATTATAGAGGTTTCCGCTTGCTCCCATAAACGTGCATAATGCTGCAAAGAGCCAGAAAGCGCTCTCATTCTGAGGAAGTAAACCACAGAAAAAAGCAGTAAGCCCTAGTCCCAGAAGTCCAATATGCACCACGAACAACTTCTTTTTGATCCGGCCATAGGCTCCGATCAGCAAAGCACACAACATCATTCCCCCCGAATAGCCAAATTGGACTATACTGGCATGCCAAGCGCTTGCTTTAAAATAGTCACTGGCCATCAGGGCAAAGAACGAAGAAAGCGGCATATAAAAAACCATAGAAAGTGCAGCTGCTAAGGTAACGATACACAGTTTTTTATCTCTCTGAAAAACAGCCACTCCCTCGTGCATTTCTTTTCGAAAATTTGGGGCAAGCTGTTTTTCTTTTTTTAACTCAGGGATTTTGACCGCTGCCACAGCGATGCTTGCCAGCAATGCTCCTACTAAATCCGATAATAGTACGATAGGGAGTGGAAAAATTGCATACAATGCCGCCCCCAAAACCGGCCCCAGCATCAAAGCACCCGTCTGAGCAAATTGACTCCACCCATTCACCCGAACAAGCTCTTTTTCCGGAACCAGCAACGGTATCACCGATTGAATCGCCGGAGTATGAAAAACACTGCCAATGGCTCGAATTCCGAGGACAGCACACGCCGACCAAAAGGGCGGATTCACAACGATAAGGATCAGTGCATAAACAGCGGCTACCATCCCTATAAAAAGATCGGCACAGATAATTACAGTTTTTCGTTTTAAGCGATCTACCCAGACCCCAGCAAAAGGTCCAAGCAATAATTGCGGCAAAAAAGCAAACAACCCTGCCATAGCCAACATAAGTGGTGAAGAGGTATTGCTGGCAATCCACCAAATTAACGTAAACTGTACCGCTGAACTTCCAACTATAGAAATTGTTTGACCGATAGTTATCGTAAAAAAGTTTCTCTTCCATGGCTGTTTTCCATTGCTTGAATCAATACTCATCCTCACATCTCCTCTTTTTAAAATATACCGACGTTTGGTATGTATGTTTTCAAAATATTAGCTATTCTCTACAAGCCATTTGTAAAGAATAGCTACTTCTATTTTTGGGAAAGCGAATGGAGTTCGCCAATGGATTGAAGAACCTCTTCTGTAACTATAGGGACCCCTATTTCTTCAAATACATTTCTTGCAAAGGAAATGATATCCTTTAACTCATTGGGAGTCCAGGAATACATCCACGGGTTAAACCAAACGTTAAAAAACAAGAGAATCATCTGGGCAAGCTGACGGGGTTGAGCTGTATGAATAGAACCGTCTCTAATACCTTCCTCAATAACACCTGTAAGCAGGTCGGCTGCGGAGCCCATAGTATCACGCATATGAAGAGCCAATAACTGAGGATTTCTAAGAAACGGCGGTACGGTCTGATCGAGAGCCTCGTGTTGGGCCGATTGGATAGAAAACACAAGCATCTTGCAAAGTTTATCCAACCCGGATAGACTGCGCTCGTGAGCAATTGTTTTTATATCGGCTATCCCCTGCTCAGCTAATCTTTTATTCACCGCATCCATGATTTCTTCTTTTGAATTGAAGTGATGATAAATAGCGCCCTTGCTCAAATCTCCCAATCCATCGATGATATCCTGGATCGTCGTATGCTCATATCCTTTGGACATGAACAATTTCATAGCTGTATCGAGAATGCGGTTTATCGTTACTTCAGGATACTTATTGCGTGCCATTGTGATACCCCGTTTTTTATTACATACTTTTGGTATGTATCATAGCAGGTTGCTACGTAGATGTCAAGGCAGCTAAGAGTTTATCTGCCTGTCTATGACTGCTCCCACTGCTGCTCCGATGGTGTAGGCCACTAAATCCCTCCACAAAAAGCCATACCCCAGCACCAAACCTCCCAGCCGGGTTTGCCTTATAGCATCAATCCAGGGAGCATGATAAAGCTGACTGATTTCAATTCCAAAAGCGAAAAGCAACGCTACTGCAGCAAGCCAGCCGGTTCCTTTCGACCTGAAAATAAAGCAAAATATAAAGAAAACCATAAGTGCCCATAAGGCATCTCCCAAGTAGAGATTGATTGCTCCGGGCAAATACCCTGAAAACTGCCGGCTGCTTAAGCCAAGCATTATTGTTACTCCAACCAAGATAAGGTACGCCCATCGATTTCTTTTTATTGCCATAATCATTTCCTCTTTTGACAACAACCAATAAATTTCAATAGCTCCTCCACAGCTTGATTATACTTAATTTTCTCAACCTAGTTTAAGCATCATTAAAACATAAGCTACAAGTTATCCTATTAAAAGTAATTTTAACAAGCTGAGTACGGAAAGCGTAGCGAGGATGATTCCTCCGCTTCTTTCCATCAGCTTTATCTTTTCATCGGGCATGGGGAGTCTTTCCCTTACCCAGCCAATATATCTCCTGCTATAGGTAAGGGTATATAATACTATTCCCGCAAGCAGCCCAAAAATCCATAAAGATATATTAAACCACTCGGGCATCGCTTTCCTCCTTAGGCTAAATTAAGACTGAGGATTATAATTTGATCTGTTTATTCTGGCCATCAGATATTCATCTTCATATTTGCCATTTCTTATTGCCGCCAAGCGCTTTACTCCTTCTTTTTCAAAGCCAAACCTTTCATACAAATGTATAGCTCTGGCATTGTCTGCGAATACAGTCAACTCAATCCTAACCAACATTAGCCAGTTGTCCGCAACATCTACAAGCCTTCCTAACAAGGCACTGCCAACACCCTGATTCTGGTAGTCTTTATGAATCATTATGCCAATGCCCCCACTATGCCGCAGGCGCTGATTAGGATATACCGTTAAGCCTGCATGTCCGATGATCACTTCCTGACCATCCTGAGATCTGGCTACCGCCACAAATTGATGCTGGTTGGCATCTAAATTGGCGATAAAATCCTCATTCCGCTTTAACTGCTCGGACGGGATACCTAAAATATTTTCAAAAACCCCAGGCATGCGCCTTAATTCATTTATCCCCTTCCCATCACCAATTTCTATCGGTCGAATATAAAACTCCATTCTTATTCCCTCCTGGCAAAAGTTACTGCTGCATTCCTACCCTATGCGGCTTCAATATCCTATTGTTTTTCCATTCCATCATTCTTCTAATTCTGAATCCCTTTCTCTCTTTAGTCCGGCCGTTCTAATGAGGCTGAGTAGATTAACCAACCCCTGTGAACCAAGAAAAATGCCTATTCCAATAAGCAATTCGGTTATTGGTCCTCCTAAAAAAAGTATCCGCAACCCGGTGGGTTCCGGTAATCCATAGCCGGAAGTATGCAAACTGGCTGATTTAGTCACCAATTCCGGCAGTGAGTTCCCAATAAAATAAAGCCCCAATACTGAAAAGCCTATTCTCTGTAGCTCATTCGCCCCTAATCCGACAGTCTCATTTCGATTCTTTTCCTTAACCAAAATTTTAGCTAATTTATCAGAAAAGCACCACAGCAAAATACCAAATAGGATCGTAATTAACGAATACACTAAATTAATCAATGTATAGTCAACTATCATATTTGCCGTTACAGGTACATTAAGTGAAAGCAGACTGGTCCCTTGAACGATAAAGAAAATCCCGATAAGCTTACACCCTATACTGGCAATCTCACGCTGGTTCATTCTTTTCCCTCCCTTAAACAACCTATCACCTTTACATCAGCATTCAAGATATTGGCAAGGCTTCTCTATTCAAATTCCGGCTCATTATGGAGACTCATACAACGTCTTTAATGCACCCAATTCGGAAATAGCGACTTCCCGTTGCACCTGGGAGGCGGTAATATTGTTTACGATATTATCCTTGTGTGTAACAAACACAAGAGCCTCCGCCCCGACGGGGATATATTCAAGCTCCGTTCCTGAACTCTCAGCCATCTGCCTAATCTCTTGCGAAGGGTCCGGTACGAGAATTAAATCGACGTCTCCTGCGATAAGCATCTCATAAGACCTCATTGTTTTGGAAGCTTTCTGCGGAAGGCCCGGCCATCCGTCCCCACCGCCATCCACGTGCAGAAACATCCTTTTATATATCCTCTGTACAAGCGGAAGCGTGGAGGTCGAACCGTCGATGCGCGGATAATTTTCCGCCGTGATACCGATGGATGCAGCGTCCTCCGACGGTGTCGGCGTTACCGTTTGCACAACTGATTTTTGGGCCGCCGGCAACTGAGACGGCACCGGCCCTTCCGCATTCCCCGTTTTCGTACAGCCCTGTATAAGAAGAGGTATCATAGCAAGCACCAAGCCCGCTGTAATTCTCATTACAGTTTTTCTAAGTTTGATTATTCTTATCCTCATAGTTCCTCCATGACTGACTGCCATAACAATCAGTTAAAAATGAATTATTGCCGGGCAAATCCATTGCTCACGTGCTTTCCCAATTATATTTAATCAGGCCAAAATGATAAATTTCAATATCACATGCAAACCATTCATGATTTACCGTCATATTACAGACGAACTTTGCCTGATTGTAACCATATGTTTCATCTATAATATCAATGATAAACACACCAGCCTGTAGTTTCGTTGTGAAATCTCGAATATCCCACTCTTTTTGATAATTATCTCTGCCGGTACAGTAGATCCTGCAAAAATCAAAGTCCGCTTTTGGAAAAGAAACCATTGCCTTTCCGATTTGTTCTACCTGATTACCATCAATAGTTCGTATCCCATCTTCCATGACAAAGGTTATCATGTCACTCTCTACTCTAATACTGCTCAACCTGGCATCATGTAAGCTGATTGGCAATATCATATTAGGTTTTACATATTCCTGCATCCCGGCTACCTCCGCTAACTGACAAATCTCTGTTTCTTTAAGATATAGCTTCGCCAAATTAGAACATTCTTCCTTCTAATCCTTAAATTTGTACAGAATAAAGTGCAAGCACTGAATGACGAGCTTTCTCGTCATTCAGTGCTTGTCGATGGGAATTCTGACATTAAACCCTAAACTTCCCGATTGAATTTTGGAGCTCATCCGCCATCTTGGCCAGTGCTTGACTGGATGCGGCAATCTGTTCCATAGATGCGGACTGCTCTTCGGTAGCAGCCGAGACAGTCTGAGTTTGGCTGGATGCCTCATTGCTGATATGCTCAATATCCCGTATCGAATCCACGATTTGCTGGCTTCCGGAAGCCATCTGTTGAATTGCTGCTGAAATTTCCCTGACTTGGGTGGAAACTTCACCGATAAGATTTACAATCTCTTTAAATGCCTGTCCAGCAGAGTTTACAACTTCAGATCCAACCTTTACTTCACGGGTGCCATCATGCATAGCATTGACTGCACTGCCGGTTTCCTGCTGAATTTCTGCGATCAAGCCGGCAATTTCCTTAGCCGCTTCCTGGGATTGCTCAGCCAGCTTGCGTACTTCCTCAGCAACTACGGCAAATCCTCTGCCTTGTTCGCCGGCACGAGCAGCCTCTATCGCCGCATTCAGTGCCAACAGATTGGTTTGGGCGGCAATTCCGGAAATCGCATCAACTATCTGACCGATTTCTTTCGATCGCTCACCTAATTGCCTAACTACCTGAGCTGTACCTGCTACCGTGATTTCAATGTTTTTCATCTGGCTCACCGCTGCTTCCACAGCCTTATCTCCTTGGCCAGCTGCAGTTGCAGTCATTTCAGCAGATCTCGAAACAGTATTAGCATTAGCCGCAATCTCCTGAACACCTGCCGACATCTGCTCCACGATGGATGCTGTATCATCTATAGCAGCTTCTTGCCTGGTTGCTCCTGCAGCTACATCAGTAATTGTTGCGGCAATCTGGTTCGTGGCAGAGGCTGACTGCTCGGCACTGGCCGTTAGTTCCTCTGAAGAAGCCGCTACTTGTTCTGAAGTGTAAGCTATATTTTTGACTAAAACCCGCAAGTTGTCCGTCATAGTATTAAATTCAGCAGCCAGCTGACCAACTTCATCTTGAGAAATAAGATCCATTCTTCTTACCGCTAAGTTGCCTTGGGCGATTTCGCGAACTGTTCCTACTAACTGAGCCAGGGGATTAGCAATCATCCTGGCGATATACCAACCTATGCCCAAAGCCAAAACTATAGCGGCGAAAGTTATTCCTATCATAAGTTTGCTTACCATTGAAGCTAACGACTTACTTTTTATCCCTTCATCATCGGCAATTTGGGCATTATAATCAGCAAGTTCCTCTAAAAGGGCATTCACAACATCGAGGTCGTCAGCAGCATTAGCAGCAAAATATGTATAGGCTTCATCCTGCTTTCCCGCTAATGCCAAATCCACTGCTTTGCTTCTTTCTGTCCGGTATATCTGCAATTCATCCATCAGCTTTGGTAATCGTTCTTGTTCGTATGTGTCCATAGTTGTCTTGCCATAATCGCTAAGGAGGGTGTCTACTTCCGCCGCCCGCTCTTGGACATCCTGGAGAATCTCCTGCTGTCTGTCTTGATCCTGAGTGATAAATAATTCAAGAGTCATTGCCTCTACTGCCCTGCTTTGCCCCCGGGCTGCATTGAGCCATTTGATTGGCAGCAAATTATCCTGATACATACCTTCCAAAGAAGCAGCTAAGTTATTGGCGGAATATATCCCCACGAAGCCTACAAGCCCAAGAAATACTGCCATGAGCAGGACTAAACTATTAATTTTTGAGGCTGTTTTCAGATTGCGGAATTTTTGCATTGCTGTTACCCCCTTTTGCTTACGCTACAAATAATTTCTAAAAGTAAACATTCCTTAGTGCAGTTTCTATACTTAAATAATTCTATTGAGATTTATAAATTCCTCTAACATAAGTTTAAGTTTAGGGCAATTATTTATTAATAATAAAAGAGGAAGCCTTTTTGGGCTTCCCCTTCTACACTGCACTAAGCTAAAGTGCAATCAATATTTCCTGTAAATCAAGTTTCAATGTTCTCCATGCAGGATAAATCATCGCCAATATTCCCACCAAAAGAGAACCGATAACCAAAGCGCTTCCTAATCCGACATGAAAGGCAAAGGAAAATTTGCCATAGCCTAATAACGGCCCCAGAACGAGAGGAGCAACGATTCCTATACTGTAGCCAAGAAGACTTCCGACAAGGCTGATGATCAGCGCTTCTCGGCCAAGCAAGAATAATATATGCTTTTGACGAAAGCCAATCGCACGGAGCACTCCCAGTTCCCGAGTCCGGTCATTCACATTTCCGGCCAAGGTCACGATAATCACCATGGCTCCAATTAAGCCCATGGCTAAGGAGATAGTCCGGGAAAAACTGGTGAAGCGCTCCACATTCTCTTGGGAGCCTTGAACGAGCTGAGTCACTTCCGTGACATTAGCCGACTCCAGAACAGGCCTTAATTGGGCTACGGTCTGTGCAGCATCCGGCGTGTTAAGTTCGATCAAGGACCATTCGGAAGTAATTCCTGTAAGAGTTCGGGCAGTATGGATCGTTGTAAACACTCCTTGGTCCTCAGAGCCCCCTGTCTCCGCCATAATTCCTACCACCGGATAGTTTCCCTTCCCTAAATCCAGTGTATCCCCTATCTTCAGGTCAGAACTCATAGCCAACCGGGAACCGATGACCACCTGGTTGTCTTGAGCAGCCATGCCCTCAATTTTCCACCATGGCTTCATCTTAAGCTCTTGGTCGAAGTCAACGCCGATAATCATAAAGGTTTGGCCCGGGGTTTCCGCTGAGCCAATAACTTTGGGAGCAATGATCACTTCCTGGCCCACCTCTTGGGAGACCTTCTCCCCAGTACCGGCATCCAGCTTCTTGACCTCATACTCCACTCCTGAGAAAGATAATCCGCCATAGCTTAAATTCAAGTGCTCGGAGCGCGGGCTAATCACTACATTGGCACCGTATTCGGTTAAACTTTTCTGCAAATTTGCTTTCATTTCCAACGCCAGAATCGTTAAGGCGGAAATGGCCGCAACGATAAAGGCAAAAATCAGGATCAAAAAGAGGGTTTTGCCCGGTCTTCTACGCAGATTTTGCAGAGCGATGTGGTTAAGTGTCATATATACCTCCGAGATAGAAGTAAGCAAAATTCCTTAGAAATAACGCAAGGCTTCAACAGGATCAAGCCTGCTGGCCTGCCAGGCTGGATAGATGCCGGCTATAAGGCTGATCACCAGGGCGGCTGCCAGAGAATAAAGGGCAAGCAGCGGCTGAAAGGGTACCTGAACGGTCATCTGGACCACAGTGGAACCCAATTGCATCGCCAGCCCCATGCCCAGAGCAAAGCCCATTAAACCTCCCAAGGCGCTGATCAGGCTGACTTCATAAAGAAACATACGCAGAATATGCTTTTTCCGAAAGCCAATGGCGCGCAAAATTCCAATATCCCGTGTCCGTTCTTTAACTGCCGAGATCATGGACATGGCCACTACAAAGCCACTGGTCATGAGCAAAATCACGGATATCACCGCAGCAAAAAGGCTGAACTGAGCGACGGTATCATCCCTTGATTCTATGGTGGACTGGAGAGCGGCCACTTTAGTACCGGGAAGTTTTTCACTTAATTGCAGGCTGACATCTTCAATGGGACAGGTATAGCAAAGCACTGCTGCTTCAATAAGGCTGATAGCGGTGGGCTTATCTTCAACTTTTTGCAAGGCAGGCAAATCCATAAAGATCGCCTGGTCATTCTCCAGGGAACCTGTGGGTTGGATGATTCCTCCTACCCGGAATTTTTCCCCTTTAATTTCAACCTCTTGCCCAAGGCTAAGATCAAGGATGCGTGCCACTTCGCTGCCGATCAGAATCTCGTTGCTCTTTGGGAGCTGGCCAACTGCCAATCCCTCAATCGTCCACCACTTTTTTAGGCGCAGCTCCTCAGGGAACTGCACCCCCACCAGGAGTACTCTCTTCGTGTTTATCTCCCCTTCGGCAAGCAGTTTAGGGGATATGGTGGCTAACGTCTCATTATTCTTAATGGTTTTCATCTGCGGGATCATGTCCATATCCAGCTCTTGGCCCGGGCTGGTTCCCACGGTCACCCCGCCAAAGGATAAGGTTTCGCCAGTCTTGGGGAGAATGAGAAGATTGGAGCCAAACTGGTCGATTTTATCAGCTACATCCTGTTCCATAGAGCGGGTGGTGGTAAAAAGAAAGACACTGGAGGCCACACCGATGATGATGCTGAATAAAAGCAAAAGAGAACGCAGTTTGCGCCGTTTTAAATTCCCCAGAGTAATGGTGAAGAGGTTCATATCACACCACCGACCACAGGCTGAGGAGCTTTTTCAATAATTCCATCCCGGATCTGCACCGCATGGGAGACATAGGCAAGATTCTCCAGATTATGGGTCACCATAATGATCGTCTGCCCCTCTTTATTCAAGGCTTGGAAGAGTTCCAGAATTTCCTTGGCCGTCTTGGTGTCAAGGCTTCCTGTTGGTTCATCGGCGAACAGAATCACTGGATTATTGACGATGGCCCGGGCAATGGCCACCCGGTTTTGCTCGCCACCGGAAAGCTGGTTAGGCAGGCGCAGGGACTTACTGCCCAGCCCCACCTTTTCCAGAACTTTTTGAGCCATCTCACGCTGAGTTCGATCAGAGTGCCGGGTGATCGCTAAAGGGAGCATCACATTTTCCAGGGCGGTGAGATAGGGTATCAACTGATATTGCTGAAAGACAAAGCCAATATACTCGTGGCGGAAATCAGCTCTGCGCTCTTCATCCAGCCCATAGATATCAATATCATCGATGAAGACCTTACCCTCTGTGGGCGGATTCAAGGCACCGAGGATGCTGAGCAGGGTGCTCTTCCCTGAGCCGGAAGGTCCCAGCAAAGCCAGAAACTGACCTTGAAGAACCTGGAGATTCGTATCTTTCAGGGCATAGACTGTTCCCTCGCCGCCTTGATAGATTTTTGCTACATGATCGACCTTGATTAAACTCATCTTCAACCTCCCTGCTGCTCAAGGCTATTTACCTGAATACTGCTGGATTCCATGGGCAAGCTATTGACTAAACTCTGGGCTTCCAGGCATCCAGGATCCCTTGATCTACCTCCAGGTTATCCCCATTTTGAGTATAGATGAGGCGATCCGGCGGATAAGCCTGGCATCCTCCGCTTAAGCCTTTGAAAGAGTCCAAGGCCCAGGTGGTGTTGCAGGCATTGCAGACCAGCTTTTTCCCTTCAATCCGGAAAGAGTCACTGTTGCAGGGCTCGCAGATACTCACAGCCACAATGGCTTTGCCATCGGGCAGAGCGATAGCGGTAAGCGGAATGGTCTTGTCATTGACCTGATATTGAGTATAGATAAATTTCTTTTCCTTAAGTTCGGATAACGTGGTGACCACCACTTTGCCGTTTGCGGCCTGAACAGGTGGCGTTTCCACCTGGGGAAGAGGAGACCCGCTGTAATCGAAGGTTTGACCAAGAGTTGCGACAGCGTATTGATCCCCGTCGGAGCCTTTGTTCCCCAGGAAAAAGCTTCCAGCAATAATGGCGATTCCTAGTACGATCACTCCGCCAATCAGAGGCGCCTTACTTTTTTTCTCAGGTTGGGTGAATTTTTCTTTTTTACTGTTTTGGTTATTGCTCATCAGATCCATACCTCCATAATTTTTGTTTGGACAGTCATACCATATACAATACAAGTGAGCGATCGTCCACGGTCTGTACCTCACGAAACCTCTCAGAAAATAATAGCTTAAACGTAATCTTTACAAACTGGCCTTTCCTAAATATAATCAAAATACGAGAGTTTTTCAAGTAAGCCTATCATCTTTCTAATATTTTCTTGTTCTTCGTTCAGGGCACCGCCTTTCACACTCACTTTCTTTGCCTAAAACACTATGCTATACTGATTAACTGAAATCATCAGATCAATCCAATCAATCAATAAACTTCTACTAAACTTCCGACAAATGAGGAGGATACTCATGCAGCATAAATTCTCAAGAACTGAGCTTCTTATCGGCAAATCCGCCTTGGCGAAGCTCAGCCAAAGCACAGTCATCATCTTCGGCATAGGCGGCGTAGGCTCTTATACCGCAGAAGCCTTAGCACGGGCCGGCGTGGGGCATTTAATCCTCGTGGACTACGACGAGATTTGCCTGACCAATATCAACCGTCAGCTTCATGCTCTCCATTCCACCATCGGTAAAGCAAAGGTTGATGTCATGAAAAACCGCATCTTGGATATTAACCCCAAAGCAAAGGTGGATGCCGTTAAAGAATTCTTCTCCGCTGAGAATGCGGAAAGCTTCCTGGGCCAAAAGCCGGATTATGTGGTGGACGCCATCGATACCGTCTCCAGTAAAGTTGCCTTGGCTAAGGAATGCAGCCAGCGCAATATTCCCTTGATTGCCAGCATGGGCGCCGGCAATCGCCTTTCTGCCGAAAATTACCGCATTACAGATTTATCCAAGACCAGCGGTGATCCTTTGGCCAAGGCCGTGCGGAAATTACTGCGCAAAGAAGGGATTACCAAGGGAATCAAAGTCGTCTATTCTCCCGATCTCCCCCTTACTCCTCTGGATACGGAAGCCGACTGCCGCTCCAACTGCATTTGCCCGGGGGGCGATGCCCATTGTGCCCTTAAACGGCAGATTCCCGGCAGCATTTCCTTTGTTCCTCCTGTATCAGGACTTCTCATGGCCGGGCAGGTCGTGAATGACCTAATTGCCGATTGTCCCCGGGAGGCCTGAAAACTAAGAAGACCGAAAGCAAACGGCTTGGGTCTTCTTTATTTTTACCGATAGCTGTGATTTCCCTATGAAAAACTTATGAATTTCTTATGAATTCCATGAACAATTCCGAGTTATTACTTTCCAACAGCTGTTTGGTCCACTAAAATTAGACTATGTTGAAAAAGAGGTGAATCTCCATGCGAATTCTCTTGGTGGACGATGAAAAAAATATCAGCAATGTCCTTAAAGCTTATCTGCAACAAGAAGGGTTTCATGTGACCACAGCGGTCAATGGCCTCATAGCCTTGACCTTATTTAAAGAAAACTCTTACGACCTTGTCCTTCTCGATCTTATGCTGCCAGGTTTATCCGGTGAGGAAATCTGCAGAGAGATTCGTAAAATCTCGGCCACTCCCGTTATTATGCTCACAGCCAAGGTCGAATTGGAGGATCGGCTTCAAGGCCTTAATCTGGGCGCCGATGACTATATTGTTAAACCTTTCAGTCCCCGGGAAGTGGTAGCCCGGATCAAAGCCGTGCTTAGACGAACCCACATCGAGACCGCTCTCCTTGCCGACAGCATCACCTACGATAACGGTTTGACCATTGATAACGCACGGCACGAAGTCCGCTTTCAGGACGAAGCGATCCTCCTTACCCCCACTGAGTTCAAAATCCTTGGTGCTTTGGCCAAGTATCCGGGAAGAGTGTATTCCCGGGGACAGCTGGTACAAATCGTCCAAGGCCATGATTTTGGCGGGGATGAACGGGTGATTGACGCCCATATCAAAAAATTGCGCCAGAAACTGGAGGGTGTACCCGGTGATCCCAAAATCATTCTGACGGTCTATGGAGTCGGCTATAAATTCAACGCCCATAAGGAGGAGTAGCTTCATGCGTAAACGCTTATTTCTCTCCTTCCTGGCCATTATTCTCCTGACCTTATTGCTCAGCATTCTGTCCGTTAACTTTGTCTTCCAAAAACATTTCAGTGATTATCTCGCCCGCTCCACGGAAGTAACTCTGGAACAATTGCCCGAGCGTTTAAGCAGCAGTTTCTTCAGCCATGGGTGCTGGAATTCCGATTCTCTGTATAACATCGCCCACTCTCTTCCCTTTGGAACCCATATCGTGATCAAAGAGCCCTCCGGGAAGACCATCTTGACCCTCATCAATCCCATGGAATCTATGCTGAAAAATGATCCCGGTCTATGGATGGACATGGGTTTAAACTACACCATTGAGGAATGGAAAAACAAGACCCTTATGATCTCCGGTCCCAATGGAGTCTTTGCTGTTGCGGAAGTTCGCTATCCGGCCAGGGCCAAGGTTTTGAACCCTGCTGATCAGTCTTTTATTTCCGCTATCTACCAATCCTTGTTTCTGGCCGGAGCTTTGGCCTTGATCATTGGCATAATCCTGAGTTATTGGATCAGCCGGCGCCTGACTTCCCCTTTGCAGGGGTTGACGAAGGCCGTGCAGAGGGTAGGGGAAGGATTTCTGGACGAACAAGTCCCGGTTGCCACTAAGGATGAAGTCGGTCAATTGGCTACCGCTTTCAATGGGATGGCCGAAAGCCTGAAAAAGCAGGAACGGCTCCGCAAGCAGCTCACTGCAGATATTGCTCACGAATTGCGCACTCCCTTAACCTCTATCCGCAGTTATATCGAAGCCTTCCAAGACGGAGTTCTGCCAGCCGACAAGGAGAACCTTGCCATTATCAATGAAGAAATTGAGCGGTTGACAAGGTTATCCAGCGATCTTAAAGATCTCAATGTCGCGGAGATGGGAGCCTTACGCCCTTATTTGACTCAGGTCAATCTTTCCGCCCTTATCGATAAAACAGTGAATATGCTCTCCCCGCTTATCCAGGAAAAAGGAATTTCTTTAACATGGCACAAGCCTGAATCAATTCTTATCGAAGGGGATGAATACCTGCTAACCCGCCTCTTCTACAATCTTCTTCACAATGCTTACAAATTTACGGAAAGTCCGGGCAAAATTGAGGTTCAAATGGAGCTTCGCCATCAGGAGGTCCTGATCACCATTTCCGACTCTGGAATCGGTATTCCTGAAGAAGATCTTCCCTTTATTTTCGAACGGTTCTATCGCTCAGAAAAATCCCGCTCTCGGGAAACTGGCGGTACAGGCATCGGCCTCGCCTTAGCTCAACAGATCGCTCTTCTTCATCAAGGGACACTTACGGTCGAAAGCTGCCCAGATAAAGGCAGCCGATTTATGCTCCTACTTCCCCTAACCATTGGAGAAAAATCCACCTCCGTCTAAAACAGAAAGTTTCTCTGCCGTAAGGAGTCCGAAGGGTTTAATTCACATGATCTTCACAACAAAATTCACACGATATTCATGATTATCCGCTATGATGATGTTGTTATGGTATTGCCCATTTAAAATCAACTATTGTAGGGAGGAATTGAAATGATAAAAAAACTCGCTTTAGGAGTCATTACCGCAGCCCTGCTGATTGTCGGAACTACTGCCGTCTTTGCAGAAACCGGTGGTTCCGCGCAACCTGCTCAGAATCAAGGCTGCTACGGGCCACAATGCGGAGCGTCACCCTGCGGTCCTATCAATAACAGCTACTAATTCTAAGTCTGCGGCCACTTTCTGACCCACTCAGTCGCTAAAGGCTGATTATGTAAAAATTGTAGCCATGGTAGTTTTGAAAATTAAAATAACCATGCTATAATTTTTATATTAGAAAGGAGTGTTGCCTTTTGAAATGTCCAGTCTGTGATGCAGAACTGACCATGTCCGAAAGACAAGGTATAGAGATTGATTACTGCCCTAAATGCCGGGGTGTCTGGCTAGACCGAGGTGAGCTGGATAAAATCATTGAAAGAAGCAATTCTTTTGCCAATTCCGTAAACCCTGCCCCAGCCTCAAGTAATGCTCCTAATCCCGGACAGCAATACAGCGGACAAACTTATGAGCAGCCTTATGGGCAGCCTCAGCACAACCCCAATTATTCTAATCAGGATTACTATTACAAAAAGAAACGGCGTAAATCTTTCCTTGAAGAGTTATTTGACTAAACAGAGGACGTGTGAAATCTTAATTTTCTCACGGCCCATAAACTTAGAGACACTAATCTATTAAAGATGGCACGACCACCCTTACACCAGGGTAGCTGCCATTTTTCTCATATTATGAGCTATACAATCACCTGCCTTAGCTCTGCAGACCTCAATCCGGAATCTTGGCGTTTATAGACTCTTCATAGCCTTTAGTGACTCAATTGTGCCAAATCTTTCTATACAACTTCATTTACTAAATGTTTGGATTAGAGTAAAATTAACTAAACATTTTCCAAGCTTTGAAAACAAAGAAAACTTTGCTTGTTGGAGGAGAGACTGGATCATGGATACTATCAAGGCCATAGAGTTAAGAAAAAGTGTGCGGAGCTATCTGCCCAAACCTGTAGAAGCAGAAATTATAACCCAACTTGTGAGAGCCGGCAATAGTGCGCCTAAAGTGGGGATCTTCCATACTTCAGTCATTGAGAATCCTGGAATATTAGGAGAAATTAACGAAGAAGCCTTAGTACAATACAAAAACTCCGGCGACAAACTTCTGATGGGGCGGGCGGCACTGGAAGGGTATCAGCCCCTATACGGCGCTCCTGTCTTCTTTCTCTTTTCTGCCCCCTTTGCCAACCCTCTGAAAGAAGCCACCACCTCCTGTGCCGCAACATGTATTACCATAGCGGCAACAGCACTGGGACTGGGTTCTTGTTATATTCATTCTGCCTTACAGGGTATCAGAGGAAATTCAAAACTTATGGAAAAAATCGGTATCCCCTTTGGCTTAACTCCTATCTGCGGAGTCGTGGTAGGCCATTCTGCCGAACATTCCTTGCCCCCCCACCGTTCCATCACAGAAAATGTGAATTATTGCCGATAGAAAAAGCGCCTGCCCCGTGACTTGGTTGGGGCAGACGCTCATATTTATAGATTCAGATGATTAGCCCACTTGACTTATTGTGTTCTTTATTGCCCCTCTATGCCCGGCATCAACCGGGAAAAGATGTCTCAAGAACCCTTTGTTTAAGATGGGGAATTTATCCACCAGTTTATGCATAAAGAAACGATCTACACCAATTGCCCCCGAAGCAGCTGCAAAGTATAAAACAAATAAAAACCCAATAACCATTTGGGGGTTAGAAGATACTGTCCCGGAAAGTAAAAAGGAAAAATTCATGGTTAGGGCAAAAAATGCTGCTAAAGTGGTAAAACAACCAAGAATAAGACCCAGACCGATCATTACTTCACCGGTTTTAACCATAACAGCCATGATATCTGCATTAGGTAAGAACACATGGCTGATCAGCCAACCCCAAGTGTCGGTTACATTGGCTTTCCCGGTTTTACCCGCAGCTGCCATAGCTTCCGCCGTCTGAGCCAAGCCGCCTTTTAAGAATCCACCGACTGAGTCTCCGTTAAAACCGGTTTGGAACTTACCAATGCCGGCATTAAGGAAGTAGTAACCAAAGTAAAAGCGAATCAATAGGGCAATAACGGACTTGATTGGATTTTTCATCTAAAACCCTCCTGCAAAATTATAATTAAGATCAGTGCTTTTTTGATCTGAGGTTAGGCCTCCTCTCCCCGCCTCAGTAACACTTATATCTATATCAAGATTACGTTGCAAATATCATGCCAATACTAAAAAGGCTTATTCTCGCTATGCTATTCAGAATTAACGGTTAACTAATTAACACTGTCAAGTTAACAGTGTTAACTTAAGCCCTATTCACTTTGCTTTTATATCCGTCCTGTGCTAAAGAGACAGTTGTTAACACTGATGGCAGAAAGCAAAATTGTCTATGAGACTGCCATGAGGATTACCTTAAACAGATTAGGGAGAACGATTATGCGTGATGAACTATTTGAATCCTTTCCTTTTGGGATAATCCGTATAGACTCCACCAACAAAATACAGCGGATGAATCATTATGCCAAACAACTGACTCATGCTCTGGATCCGGAATCTTTAGAGACCCTTCTCACCTTAAAACCGAAAAATGATATTACCACATGGTCTGTGGCCAATCATCAGATTGCTTTAAATGTCGAACTCTTTATGGTAAGCGGCGACTCCAACCGCCTGCTTCTGCTTGGGTTGGAACCGAATTTTACATCTGCACTTCCTCCCCAGTTTGAACGAGCGCTTGAAGATCTGACCACAGATCCGGAAGAGATCGTGCTGCGAATTGTAACTATGATCAGCGAGGCAACCTCTTTTGAACGTTTTGATTTGGTACGGGTGAATCCCCAGCTTCGCAAATACAGCTATGCTTACTCCATTGGTTTGGAAATAGAGGGCAGTATCTACGCACCTTATTCTCAGATTCGCAAGACCGGTTTAGGCTGGATTTTAGAAACGGAAGCTCCCCAACTGAGCTCCTCTCTTCAGCCGGAAGGTTTCTCCTTCAGCGAGGATCCCATGCTCTATCGGACAGGATTTCGTTCCGCCCTGAGAGTTCCTATCCTCTTTGGTCACGAGGTAATCGGCGCCATCTTATTGGGCGGCACCAAAGCCTTGCAATTTGAGATAGAAGATGCCTATTTAATTAGCCAGATTTCCCGGCACTTCAGTCAGGCCTTTTATCATTCCGGAATAATCCAGGAACGCTCTTATCAGGCTATGGCTACATCAGCCTTTCTGCACAGCATGGCGGAAAACCTTAAAGATGATCACATCCTTGATTTTCTCAATGACTATTGCATTCAATTGCAAATCGCCACTCAGCTGGAAAGCATTTATCTTTGTCTCCTTGATCAGACTCACCAACAGCAAAAACTCCTCGTTAGCGCAGGCAGAAAATTTCCCCAGAAAAATGAGTGGAAACCTTTGGACAAGGAAATCGCCGCAATGCTTCAAGCAAAGAGTATTGTCTGCTATAGCTTAGTCCATACCTCAATCCAAAATACGGACGAACTTTTGAACCAGGGATTTACCTCTACTCTTTACGCTCCCATCGAACATCGGGAAACTATTGTCGCCGCGCTGGTGGCCGCCGCAATGGACGAAAAAGCTTCTTCCCCCTATATGTCCGGATTATTCAAAGTAGCTACAGAGCAACTTAGCTCTGTAGTAGCCCGCCTCCCAAACGCTCCCGGTGCTGTCCCTGAACCAAACTCTTCTCGGCAGCTCCCTAAGCCAACAAGAAAAGATCGTCTACAAGATCAAGAGACTTCCGGATTTTCACGAATTATCGGCAGCTCCAAAATCATGCAGGACACAATCCAGAACGCTGCCCGAGTTGCTCAATATGACTTCCCCATCTTGATTACCGGTGAAACAGGAACCGGGAAAGAGCTGCTGGCGAAAGCGATTCATCAATCAAGTCAAGTTGCTCAGGGTCCGTTTATTGTGGTTAATTCGGCAGCTATACCGGCTAATCTTTTAGAATCCGAGCTTTTCGGTTATCAGGAGGGGGCCTTTAGCGGCGGAGTGAAAGGCGGCAAGCCCGGAAAAATCCTGCTGGCCAATCGAGGAACTTTGTTTCTGGATGAGATTGGTGAGCTTTCTCCGGAACTGCAAGCAAAGCTCTTAAGAGTTATCCAGGAACAAGAAATAGAACCTTTAGGCGCTATCAAGCCCATTCCGATTAAGGTCCGCATTCTCTCCGCAACCCATCGCGACCTTAGTTCGATGGTTGAGCAAGGAGAATTCCGGGAAGATTTATTATATCGACTTAATTCTATTGAGATCAAAATCCCTCCCTTACGAGAGCGGGGGCAGGATATTCTGGAATTAGCCGAGCATATGCTTCAGTTCCTTGCTCAAAGTCATGATACTCCGGAAAAAACCCTTTCCCCTGGCGCTCAAGACCTCTTTCTCAAATACACTTGGCCGGGCAATATCCGCCAACTCCAAAATATTATCAACCGGCTTTACGTTTTTGCGGAAGGTTCCACCATTCATACTCAGGATCTGCCTCCCGACCTTCGGGTGGCTGAAACGGACAAGGGACATTCCGAAAAAGAGGAAATCGCAGGCTTACTTGCAGAGTTTGGAGGAAACAAAACCGCTCTGGCACAATATCTGGGGATTACCCGGACCGGTCTTTGGAAAAAGCTAAAACGTCTAGGACTTCAATAAGTGAATCAGGGGGACAGGTACCATTATTCAGATGAATAATGGTACCTGTCCCCCTGATTCACCCCTGCCAAAGGAACCCACTCACCCGTGGGAAAAAGTCTCCATTCTCCGTCCGCCATAAAGTTCAGCGGATAGATCTTCCTGGCCAATAATGCCGCAGGCATCAGCCCGGCAATGTTGGCAGTGACGGAATTGCTTTAGATAAACTTCTCCGTCACTACGGGCTTTATTGATTTGTTCGCAGGTGGGGGCCGGAATATCCTTCAGCTCATGCTGAGGTATAAGAGGGATGATATTATGCACTGTTGCCCCTGCCTGCTTTACAGTACGGGCAATATCTCCGATGCAGTGATCATTGATTGTGGGAATGAGTACTGTATTGACCTTGACTATTATCCCTCTTTGACTTGCTTGCTGAATCCCGCGCAATTGATGAGCAAGCAGTATCCGCCCCGCTTCTTCACCTCTGTAAACTTTCCCCTCCCAAAGGATATGAGAGACCACCTTGGATGCGCTCCAAGGGTCTACTGCATTGACTGTCACCGTAACAGTGCGGACTCCCAAATCATACAAAAGATCCGCTTTGCCGGGGAGAGCTAATCCATTGGTACTCAGGCATTTAATTAAGTGGGGGTACGCTTTGTGAACCTGCCGGAAAGCTTCGACTGCATGAAAAGAGGCCAGAGCATCCCCGGGTCCGGCAATCCCCACTACCGTGATTTCCGGACACAGTTCCAAGGCTTTGCCCACTATATCAACTGCTTCTTCTATGGGAAGGATGCCTTTGGCAACTCCGGGACGCAATTCCTTACTATTGCAGGCCCGCCGGCAAAACCGGCACTGGATATTGCAGGCGGGGCTGATCGGCAGGTGAAGTCTGCCCTTTTTCCCATGGACTGCTCCGTTGAAGCAGGGATGATCAGAGATATTAGGAGTTCGCAATTGATGCTCCATCTGAGTTTCTATCAGCTGCTCTATTTGATTGATGATCTGCCTTCGCAAGGGTCTTATACCCTGAGCTTCAATTTCCACGGCCATTTCAGCCACGACTTGCCTTTTCCTGAGTTGGGTGCCATGTTCATCATTAATGCTTATGATGAGCCCTCCTCTCCCTTTGCTTTTTCAGATAGGAGATATATCCTGCCAAGATATCTTCAATAAAGCCGGTCATCTCCAAGACCTGAACATTGTGTCTCTGCAGCACTGCCTTAGCGTAAGATCCTACTTTGACCGCAAAGAGAACCTGGCAGTCAGATAGTAAGGAGATACTATCTGCAAAAGTCTGATCATCATGCTCACCGAAACGGCAGGGAGGACTGTTTTCACGACGTTCCGCGAAGGTCCAGGCATAGGACTCCTCATTGATTTCCACGATATAAAAGCAGGGACTATGCCCAAAATGCTGACTTACGAATTTCCCATCCTTAGAGGCAAAGGCTGCCAACATAAGCACCTCCCCTTTCCTTCAGAGATAATATTCCGTTACCTCTTCATCAGCAAAATGCAGAAGCTTGAGGATCTGATTGCGATAATCGACAAATTCAGAGGCTCCCCGATTGCGGGGATGGTACATATCCAATTTTAACTCTTTCATGATGCGCCCCGGCCGGGGCGACATCACAATAATTCGATTGGAAAGATAGATAGCTTCGTCCACATCGTGGGTAATAAGGATCATGGTGGTACCGCGCTGCTTCCAGAGATTGATCAGCTCATCCTGGATATTCATGCGGGTAAAAGCATCCAGGGCACCCAAAGGTTCATCCAGAAGCAGAACATCCGGTTCATTGGCCAGTGCCCTAATCAGAGAAACCCGCTGGCTCATGCCTCCGGAAAGCTGATGAGGGTAAGATTTATGAAACTCCTCCAGCCCAATGAGTTGGAGCAATTTTGAAATGCTTTCTTTTTTCTCCTTATATTTCCCCTCTGCTTTCAGCCCGAAAGCAACGTTATCCCAGACATTGAGCCAGGGGAAAAGCGTCGGATCCTGAAAAACCAACCCTCGCCTGGCACTGGGTTCCTCTATCCTTTCACCATCGCAAAAAGCTCCTCCATGAGTGGGTGTCTCCAACCCGGCGATAATTCGCAAAAGGGTGGATTTACCGCAGCCGCTGGCCCCCACGATGGACACAAATTCTCCCGGCTGAATATCTATACTCACATCACTTAAGGCAGTCAGGGTCGTAGCCAGATCATTGCGGGCAAAAATTTTAGTAACATTCTTGATTTGGATATACCCTTTTCCTCCGTTCATTGGATCGTCCCTTCCTGCCAGCGCAATACTCGTTTTTTCACTTGGGTCAGCACGATGTTCACCACGGTAAAGGTCAGGCAAATGACAATAACCGCTGCATACATCTTGCCAAACTCCGCCCAGCCCTTTTGCCAGTTGATGTACCACCCCAAGCCTGACTCCACTCCCATCATCTCCGCAACCATAAGGGTAGTGCAGGCTACACTCATGCCCTGGGTTAACCCTTGAAAGATATTCGGCATAGCGGCAGGAAGAGCAACTTTAAAAACAAGCCGTCTCTGCCGTGCACCCAGGGTTCTGGCGACTTCAAAATAGGATTTGCGCACATTCGCAACTCCTGTCAGAGTGGCTATGGTCACCGGATACCAGACCCCTAAAGCAATGAGAAACACACTTCCTTTAAACAATGAAGACGCTATGATCAGAACAATAGGCAGCCAGGTGGTGGAAGGAATCGGGCCTAAGATCTTAATGATCGGCATAACCCAGTAATGAACTTTTTTCGACCATCCGGCAGTCACGCCGGTGATGAGGCCAACAATGCCTCCAAAAAAGTATCCCGTAAACAGCAGAATGAGCGAATTTCTGATGCAATCCAACAGCAGCACCCGGTCCTCAATGATGGCATTGAGAATCTTGTCCGGCCAGGGAAAGTAGGGAAGGGGCAATTTTCCGGTTTTAAGGGTCAGATAATCAAATATAATCAGCAAAATAAAAACTGCGCTATAGAAAGGAGCTTGAGCCCTTAAGCTTTCATGAACTTTTTTGGAGAAGAAAGATCCAATGAACCGTCCCAGCAGCAGGAGCACAAAGAATCCCACAAACAGCGGATAAACCGCTGTTGTGGTATTGAATTTATAGTTGGGCAGGAAATAATATTGCAGAAAGAGGATTACGGCCACGGCTACAGGTGCACCACTGATCATATAGTCTAAAGTTCGCTGCCATTCAGTCTTGGGGCGTTTTTCCAATTCTGCCAGCTGGTCGCTGGTCAACGGCGGTGTGGTGCTCATGATAATTTCCCCTTTCGCTCATTAATTCTTCAGATCTTCCAGCTCAAACCGATGCCAGACTTGTTTCTTAAAGGTTTCAGCATCAAGATTCTGATCGATGACACCCAATGCCTTATATTCGTCGATAGAATCATAGATGGATTTTTCCGTGCCATCGTTGGTGACGTTATAATTATAGAGCTTAAGCAAATCCATGGCATAATCAACACTGCCACTGATATGCTTATTATCCAGGAGAATCTGAGCTGTTTCTTCTTTATTTTCCTCCACCCACAGACTGGCCTTGTAAATTGCTCTGGTAATTTTTTCGGCAGTTACAGGATTCTCACGGATAAAATCTCCTGAGATACCCAGTACGCAGCAGGTTTCATTCTTAAAATCTTCATCCAGAGTAGTGGAGCGAATTCTTTTCACCAGTCCTTCCTGGACCCATTTCTCAGCTAGTTGATCCGCAAGTACGGCTATGGAAGCTTCACCTTTCTGCAATACCTGAAGAGCCTGTTCGGCAGGGAAGTCCTTCCAAGTAAAATCTCCTGGAACGTACCCATCATGGGCAATCAGACGATAAGCAATGTTATGATAGATACCGCCGATCCCGCCATTAATGGCCACAACCTTTCCTTTGGCATCCGCAAAGGAATTGATGGGCGAATCAGCCAGGGCAATGGCCGAGGCGCAGCCGGTGTGCAGGCCGACCGTAAATACCAGATCCACTCCGCTGGTGATGGGTTTAAGCCAGCCGGCAACCATGCCTGCCGAGGTATCGATCTTCCCGCCCACAATAGCGTCACGGGTATCTTCGGCACGGGTCAGCTCCGTATTAAGTCCTTCCGCCTCGAAAAAGCCTTTTTCTTGAGCAATGGCGATGGGCGCCTGGCACAGCCCGCCATTGTACCCAATATGAATCACCCGTTTGGCGGCCGGCTCCGCTTGATAGGCTGCCTCATATTGCTCCGGGGTCAGATTGGCGGATTCTCCGGGCTGCGGCTGTTCTGTCCCGACTTGGCTGCTTTGGGCCGGAGCCCCTTGGTTCGAAGCGCAGCCTGTAAGACTCCCTGCCAGCAGCGCTCCTGCAAGAAGCACTGCGGTTAATCGGAATACCAAGCCTCTTTGCGGTTTTCTCATACTCATCTTCTCCTTCTCATCATCTATTTTTCCTGGCTCATCCTTTGAGGTAACTGAAAGGATCCTTTTCGTACCATTCCTTTTTATAAGGAAGGTTCACATGTTGGGCCAAACGCCTGGGCAATGAAGTATTCTCAAAGGCAAAAGCGATCCGTTTGACCAGGGAGAACAGCCCTCTGTATCCAAAGTAGGCCCGATCCACATCGAATAACTGAATGGCCGGCACCCCCATCTTCGCTACCCAACCCTGGGTGCCGTTGTGGGCAATCACCAAATCCGGCTGATACCGGGCGATTTGATTGGCCAATTCAAACAGTTGGTTGCTTACCGACACGTGAACTTCGGGCAACTCATCAACCAAGGAGCCATAAACAGGCTCTGCACCGTTATCATAGTGATAGGCTCTCACACCGATGACTTCCAGGCCCAGGTCCTTGAGAACTTTTGCTTCTTCGGCTACGCGGATGACCCCGCCGCTGATCAATACACGCTTGCCCTTTAGGGCCGGCAGGAAGGGCTGAAGGGCTTCGTTCACCTGCTTTTCCTCTTGGTCTGCCAGCCGATTAGCTTTCTCTTCCAGGTCGAAATGCTCTGCCACCGCAAGGAGCCATTTTCTCACTGCTTTCGTACCGATAGGCATTCCTTGGATTACATAGGGTAGAGCGTATTTATCCTGCAAATAAGCAAGCAGATAATCGTCATGAACATTGCACATGCTGATATTCAACGCAGCCTGAGACATTTTACGGTACTCAGCCAAGGAACTGTATTCTGTGTAAACCTGTACATTAAGGTTCAAGGCCTTTAACAAACGCACCAGTTCTTCCTCATCGGCAGGGCCGATGGAGGTGGCGTTAAACAAATTGACCGTGCGGCTTTTCCGGTAAGCAAATTGTTGAGCTGCCAACTCATATCCGGGATCATTTTCCTTAAGGGGAATAAAAGCCTCAGCGGGAAGCGGTTCTAAAGGAAGATGCTTAAGCAGTCCGTGATAAAAGGAATCATAAGCCGTTGCCACCACACGGGTTCGAAAGCCCGGGCAATGAATGGAGACCAGATGAGCAGCAACTCCTTTCTGGGTTTGATGAACTACTTCTTCCACATCATCACCAATGATGCTTGGGGTACAGGTGGATACTACAAAAATGATCTCAGGACGGAAGGTTTTGTCCGCATATTCGACCGTTTCTCTAAGCTTTTTTTCCCCGCCGCCGATGACGTCTGACTCCTGCAAATTGGTTGACAGCCAGACCAGGGCCTGCGGCTTCTTTCCCCGCTTCGCTTTGCCTTTATTGGCTGCGGGCCCAAGACTATGCAGTGTGCTTCCGCACCCCACCGGACCATGCATAATGATGACTGAATTCTCCACCGTTGCGGCCATCATCAGGGACAACTGCATCTGGCAGGCACCGGCTTGCCAAAACTTCCTGTTTTTTTGCAGCATGCATCCCGATTGGGCGCAGTCCAACAGTTCTTTCCCGCAACCGCTGAAGCTGTCCCCTATGGTCAGACGCTGTTCCCGGGTGGGGGGAATATTTTGTTCATAATAGCTCATGTTTGACCTCCTACTTCGGGGCGACAAGGACATCGATCAGATCTTCAAATAAGTGCAGCCCGCCCCGGTATCCTGAATACCCCCGGTCCACAATGATGCGGTTGTATACGGGGAAGCTGACGCTTAAGTAATGGAGACCCCGGCCGACTGCCAGCTCCTTCTCCAGTGAACTGCCTAAGAGATAAAGAGGTGCATAGGCATCAAAGTAACGCTGCCCCTGGTCCTGAGGATGCCTTTGCCTGAGAGTCACACCGATGCGGCTGGTGTCCCTTTCAAATATCAACTCACCCAGTAAATTCTTCGCCTGAAATGCCTCCCTGAGTCTTTCTTTTTGTCCGTCATGAAGAAGATCGGTTATGAAAATATCTTTGGGTACCCACCCCAATTCCTTTTCTAAAAACTCGGCATAGGGGATGGCATAGTTGGAGTTAGTGATTATGGCTGCATAAAATTTGTAGTCAGCATCGGTAAAAATATCCACAGCCCGTTGGAAATAGCCATAATACTCTTTGTTTTCCTGGGCAATAACCTCTTCAACCCTTTGCGGTTCTATCTCCAGCTTTTCAGCAACCTCCCTCAGAAAATGGTCAGTGGCTTCAGGGCCGATGGGCAAATCAGTAATCCAGTAGGGTGTTCCATGTGTTTGCTCAAAGTTCTTCACAAACTCCACTCCCCACACATGGGAAAACAGAATATTTAAAGTGGCTGACGGAGCACTGGTAAGGTTGGCGAAGGTCTGATCTGGGGTAAAGAAGGTATTGGCTTCCAGGCCCAGCTTTTCTAATAGCCGTTTTATTTCACTTAGATCTCCCCGGAAAAACGGGTCGTAAGAGGGCACCAAACCAAAAAGATTGACCAGTTTAGGTTTTTTAGAGTTAGACCTGGGCAAATACTTGTTAAAAATACCTTCCAGGGTGATGGAATAGCCCGCATAGGCATCTCCCTTAAAACTAGGAGTGCTGATGGCGATGACAGGCTTTCTCCCGCCGGCAAATTCACTGACAACACCCTGCACGTCATCTCCGATCATCTCGGTCATGCAGCCGGTAGCTACGACGAATAAGTCGGCATCAATAAGGTCCAGCGTGGATTGAATTTCCTCATGCAGACGGTCACTGCCGCCAAAGACAATTTCCGTCTCGGTCACGGCACTGGTAGGCGCACTTTGACCACTGGCATAGCTGGAACCGCAGTATCCGGCTCCAAAAGCCGCGGCACCGCTGAGATTGCCTCCGCAGCCGAGGGCGCTGTGAATTATGGGCACCACCCTGGGCAGAGCACTCATGGTGGCCAGAGCCCCTCCCAATGCGCAGGATGTTCGCGGTCTTTCGATAAAGATTGCCATGGTTTTCCTCCCCTAAAGTCTTAATCAGATAAAAGCGGCTAAATCCCCGCAGCATTTCCCCCGACGACCACTCCCCTTTCCAAGGCCAACAATTGATCTGACCAGCTTGTCGCCCACTCTTGCAGTTCTTTTATTTCCAAGGGAGCGGGAACCTTAGAGCTTTTATGCTCCACAATTTTTTCGGCCAGGCGGGTATATACTTTTGCTTGTTCGGATTCAGGAGCAGCTTCAATGGTGGTCTTTCCCTGCAACTCACTTTGGGTTACTGTAATGGAGCGGGGAATATATTCCACCACCTGGGTCTGAGTCCGTTCAACAAAATCATCGACAATGGCTTTGGCATAGCCCTGGTTGATGGAATTGGCAATGACGCCCCCCAACAACGCTCCACCTGAATTGGAATATTTCTTGATCCCTTTAAAGAGATTATTGGAGGCATAAATGCTCATAAAATCTGATGAGGAAACCGTAAACACATGTTCGGCGATCCCTTCCCGAATCGGAATCGCAAACCCTCCGCAAACCACGTCCCCTAATACGTCATAAATGACAAAATCCAAATCCAGGCTTGCAAAGACTTTTTGCTGCTTAAACAATTCCACCGCTGTGATAATCCCCCGTCCCGCGCAGCCCACACCCGGGGCCGGGCCTCCTGCCTCCACGCAATAGATTCCATTGAAGCCCTCAAAGATTACTTCGGATGCTTTCACCACACTTTTTTCCCTCAAGGTATCCAGCACCGTAGGGATATACTTTCCTCCCCGCAGCGTATTGGTGGAATCGCTCTTAGGATCGCAGCCAAACTGCATCACCTTATACCCGAGCTTTGACAAAGCTGCACTTAGATTTGATGTGGTGGTGGATTTGCCAATCCCTCCCTTGCCATAAATTGCAATCTGTGTGATTTTCTTTTCCATAACACCCTCCGCAAAAATTAGTTCTGTCTACTCCATACACTTCCGATGTGATCACTAAGCTAAAATCTTTACACAAAAGAAAAAGAGATCAAGTATATACCTTAAGATAAGGTCCTGCTTAATCTCCAGTTTACTGGTCAATTATTATCAAGTTGTCAGGTTTTGATGCTTAATCCCTATAGATTATGATCCTTTAACTAGGCTGTTCCTTTTCTGTTAACTTGGTTTTTTAACCTGAATTTCTCATTTTTATCAATCTGGATGACAATACCATCTTGAACAATTATCGTGACAGAACCATGTTTCATTGAGTCAATAATTTCTAATAGTGTTACTACCCATGAAGGATTAACCTGGCTGACGGCGGGTTGGACTTTTTCGCTCTCTTTAATCCTCAACACCTCCTGACAAGGGTACTTGATCAAGGCATTCCTGAATACGCCGCCTGAAACTATCTATGCTGTATACGCAGGTTTTCCCGCAATTTGCTTAACTATAGAGGAAATTCCAATTCCCCTGGAAAAAAGCACTTCTTTATGGCATTTTTTTGCTGCCTTTTTGGTATCCCACATACTGGCATGTGAACAAGCTCCCAGAATTACGATTACCAAATCCACGTCTTTAATTAATTTCTCTAAATTCCTTTTATTATGTTTCTTCGGAATGCCATCATAAAAGTGAATTTCGACCCGGCCTGTTTTTCCCAGAAGCTTACCATATGTTTCTTGATTATGATTTTGCCCACCTACGATAGCAATCCTCATTTTAATCCCTCTCCTTCCACTAGATGATAACACTTTTCAACACTTACTTATCCAATCAATTTACTATGTTTTGCATTAAAAAAAGAGAGCTGCAAACTTCATACCATTCTTTAATTTGTCTATGCAAAAAATTATATGTTTTTATTTTAATATTATTCCTATAGGATTTATAAATATATCTTAAGGGGTATTCTATTCTACAACAGATCTTTTGTCAATAGGAATTTCATCAAATTTTCTTCCCTTACATTCCCGGATTCTCTTATGTTCTTTCAATCTGGCATAAAAGTGCTTTCAACACCGGGAACCCGGAGATTGGATCGCGATTATAGAAATCAGTCAAATTATTGGCATTGGCATGGCGCCAGGGTTCCGCCTGGATCGGCCCTCCCCCGCCCACATTAAGTTCTACCACTCCCTGGGGAATGTCTTCCGTTACGGCAGCATAAAACTCCACACTTCCTCGTTCCGTAAGAATGACAACCTTATCGCCATTCCGGACACCACGAAGGAAAGCATCTTCCGGATTAATAATGACCTGAGGTTTTTCTTGAAGTTTGAGCAAACCAGGGATATTCAAATGCTGGGAACGGAAAGTAGATTGAATTCTCGCTCCGGTATTCAAAATCAAAGGATATTTCTTATACAAATCCGGGTTGCCGAACTTCCCTTCTGCGGGTTCTGAGTATACCGGCAAGCCGTCGTATCCATATTGGAGCAGTATGCCGGCATTGATTTCTACTTTGCCGGAGGGGGTATTAAATCCTGCTTGACCATCAGCCCGCAGCAACCCTTTCGCGTATTTTTGATACTGCGGTTCCGGCCGGGGTAAAAGAATTCCATCTTCTGCTTCCTGCAATCTCTCCAATACTTCAGGATTTTCAGCAAAAGCCTGCTTTAAAAACTCATCATCACCTTGAGGAAACAGCTCGCCATATCCTAACCGTTCAGCCAAAGCCGCCAAGATTGCCAAGTCGCTTTTTGCTTCACCCACTGGTTCAATCACTGGTCGTCTTAAACGCAGATAACCTGGATAACGCTGATAAGATGTGTTTTCAAAATAGGTTGTAGCCGGCAGCACTACGTCTGCGAATTGAGCATCCCGGGTGAGAAAACGATCTATTACCACCAAGAAATCCAAGCTTGCAAAGGTCTCTTCCCATATGTGGGTTTGGGGATAGGAGGTCAAAATAGATGCACCTATATTGATCAGCCCTTTGATTGGGTAGGGTTTACCTTCTAAGACTGCTTTGGGGAATTCCATAAATTGAGCACTTTCCGTGAGTTCGTAGAACAGTGGGTATTCTGCCGCACCAATCGGAGCTATGCCTTCAGGTTTATAGGCAAATAATCTTTGGTTCCCTGATCGCAAGGCCTGATTGATGATCAGTCCACCGGGTACATCGATATTTCCGGTTATGGCCCAAAGAAGATAGACCGCTCGAATGGATTGTACTCCCCCATTGGAATACTCCAATCCGGTATACGTCCTTAAAGTCGTATGCTTCGTTGTTGCAATCAGACGGGCCAATTGAATGACTTGCTCAGCTGGAACCCCAGTAATTTTCTCCACTTCAACAGGGGAAAATTCTTTCACATATTCCCTTAGCTCGGCAAAGCCTATAGTCCAGCTCTCCACAAATTCTTTGTCATATAATTCTTCTTCAATCACCAAATTGAGAAGACCTAAAGCTAACGCGCCATCCGTCCCCGGGCGAACAGCGATCCACTGATCCGCTCTTTTGGCAATATCGCTGCGCATATGGTCAATGGCAATAATCCCTATTCCTTTCTGCTTCGCTTTTAGAATCCGGTCAAACATAAAGGGCGGGGAATCCGTAGCAGGATTTGCTCCCCAGACAACAATCAGCTTGCTGTTCTCAATATCCGGTTCTAAAGCGGGTCCCAGCAGCCCGAAATTCGCCTTAGGTGCCAATACACCGAAAGAGGTGAAACATAAGGAGCTTACACTAGCCACATTAGGAGAGCCAAAAGGCCAAAGAAATCTGGAAGTCATGGTTTCCCCACCACCGGTGAACTCCGCAAAAGACTGTTCAAAGGTTCCCCTTCCGCTATGACTGGCTACCGCTTGAGGGCCATATTTCTCCTTAATTGCCAGGAGCCTCTCAGCCACATAATTCAAAGCTTCATCCCAGGTGGTTTCCCTAAATTGACCGTCTCCCCGTTTTCCTGTACGAATCAGCGGTTTTTTCAAACGATCAGGTGAGTGAACCACTTCAGGTGCATGTTTTCCCCGAATGCATAAGGCTCCAAAAGGAACCCCCTTTAAAGGAGAGATCTCCACTAATTCACCGTTCTTAACTCCAACTTCTACAGCGCACCCTCCCGGGCAAATCCCGCAAATTGTTTTCTGGGTTACCTTGGTACTCATTTTCATCCCACCTACCCCTTCTTATTTTGTCAAACATAAAGTGATTCCGCCTGCCTTAATGACCCTAATTCCTGCCTTAACAATGACTGTATCAATTATCCGCTTGAGTCCTCCATTCATGGTTTTCATGGTTATATAATAAAGGCCCCATAACATCAGTATTTCACTAATGTCATAGGGCCTTTAGTTGACTAATCAGCCATTGAGTTAAGGAGATATTCAATTATATACCCGACTAAACCTAGTTGATTACTTTTATTTATAAAGCAATTTTAATCTAACACTATTAAAATGTCAATGCCTTCTTCTATAATATCCTGCCCCTGCCGCCACTAACTCCTGAAATATCTTTTGACTGCTCTTATCCTTCATCATCACTTCAGGATGCCATTGCACTCCTATGCAGAAATGGGCGTCAACTTTCTCAATCCCTTCGATGATCCCATCGGGAGCGACAGCGCTGATCACAAATCCTTGAGGAGCCTCGGAAACTGCCTGGTGATGAACACTGTTAACTGCGATTCGCTCTTCACCAAGGAAGGTCCTTAATCGGGATTCCTTGAGAGTTATTTCATGCCAGGAGAAGTCCCGGGGGGCTTTCATCTTATGCTCCATAGATTCTGGGCATTGGCTGATAATATCCTGAAAAATCTTTCCGCCTGCGGCTACAGCCAGCACTTGAATCCCTTTGCATATCCCTAAGAGAGGAAGGTTCACTTCCAGAGCCTTTTGGGTCAGGAGAATCTCACTGAAATCCCGATCCGGCAGACAATCTCCGATTCCCCGCAGCGGATCTTCCCCCAGCAAAATAGGAGAGATATCCCCTCCACCCGTAAGGATAAGTCCATCCATAAGGGCAATGACTTCCTCGGCATCTTCAGCGGCAGCGACTGGGGGTAATAGTATGGGCTGCCCTCCCGCTTCCCTAACCGCTTCCACATAGCGGGCCCGCGGATAGGATTTTAGCTCCTCATTACAATGAGCAGCAGTTATGCCAATGACAGGTTTGCGCTTCATTATGTATCTCCTCTCCATACATTTCTCTACACCGTCTTTATAGCGTATGATTATTGGGCCGCTCAGAGCCTCTTCCCTAAACATACTATTCAATACTCTGCATTAAGTGATGAAGAATAAAAACAGCATTAGTCGTTCCGACCAACGCTGCCGCTGTGTTTATCTTAATTTATCTTCATTCCATGTATTATACTCATTAAATATCAGTCAGTCCTAAACTGATTTCAATCGCTTGATCCACCCTCAGCATCACTTCTTCATCAAGAACGGCGACCTTCTCCTTGAGGCGGCTTTTGTCAATCGTTCGGATCTGTTCCGTCAAAATGACCGAATCCCGTTCCAAACCACTGCGCTTGGCCCGCACCTCCACATGAGTCGGCAGCTTTGCTTTAGCAATCTGAGATGTAATCGCAGCTATAATAGTCGTCGGACTAAACTGATTTCCGATATCATTTTGGATCACCAACACAGGGCGGGTACCGCCTTGCTCGGATCCGACGACGGGGTTGAGTTCAGCATAGTAGATTTCCCCGCGTTTTATAATCATCTCTGACACTCCACATTAGAATCTTCATAAACCACCTGGACCTCTTCCTCAGCAAGGAACAGCTCTCTGGCAATGGCTAAGTTCAATTGAGCCATTTCCTCATAACCTTTACGCATCTGTTCGCGGATTCCCCGTTTCCGGCGTTCATGAAGAACACTGTTGATTGCTTCACGTATAAATTCGCTACGATTTCTATTCTCAAGCGTAACGACATCATCCACTTCCGCGAGCAAATTCTCCGGCAAACTAATCATTATCCGCTTACTCTCTGCCACACCAGCACCCCCAAGTCATTTAGCCACAGCTATACTTCATTATAGACAATAACCCTAAAAAGTGTCAACGAAGTATGACGTTGAGATAAGCTAAAAAACCTTCAAATCAGCCTTATTCGCCATGTAAATTTTGGCATTCCTTGGTTTTCGCCATTAATTAGCTTATTTTTCGGGATTATATCTATTATATGAGTATAGCCTCAATGATATACTCTCAATCTGCATTCTGCTAAATTTTCTTCTGCTTGGCAAGAATTCGTTCCACTACGCTTTCATGGGCAAGTCTTTCCAATTGATCATCTAAAAGAGTTAAGTTCCCGGCTTCTCCTCTTCTTTCCATGGCTAATTTCAGCAACACATCAGCAAAATGAGGATTCTTAGGCAGCAGGGGGCCATGCAGATAGGTTCCAAAGACATTTTTATAGCGCATGCCCTCTCCTTGATCCTCGCCATTATTCCCATGACCATGGATGACCTTGCCCAGGGGTTCTAGTCCAGGGCCAAGATAAGTTCTCCCCGAATGATTTTCGAATCCCACCAAAGTAGACAGGGAACCGGAATTCACCTCTGCCAGCTCTTCAAGCTCTAAATTCACCACCACATTGCCGATCAAGCGGTTGGCACCGGCCACGGTCCAGAGATCCAGAATCCCCAAACCGGGAATCCTCTGCCCCTCAGCGGTCTGATAGTATTGACCCAGAAGCTGATAACCACCGCAGATGGATAATACCACCAGTCCATCTTCAATGGCTGCCTTTAATTCCTCAACCCGTCCCATCAGGTCAGCCACGAGTATGTTTTGTTCCCGATCCGATCCTCCCCCGAGAAACAAGATATCCAAAGCATGAAAATCAATCTGCTCCCCTAAAGAAACATTTTGCACCTCAAAATCTAACCCACGCCAACGGGTTCGTGCTGCCAAGACCAGAATATTTCCTCGATCCCCATAGAGATCCAACAAATCCGGATAGAGATGGCCGAGTTTGATTTTCAAATTTACCCCTCCCCTCTTTGGATGTGTTGCCTGGAATTCAGCTCGCAGCTCTTAATCTGCCTGTTCGCCAGAAGTTCCCGTGTGGGAAAAAGCAAGGTGTAGGTAGGAAGGATAAAAATTGTTGCCTGACCTGCCAAGCCCTCAGATAGTTTCTCCAGAGCATTGCTCATTTCCCGTTCAAGGTGCAACTTGTCTGCCGGTACTCCTGCATATTTGAGGCGGACCGCCATATCCTCCGCCCGCAGCCCGGAACAGACAATTCTTTGAATTCGTTCCTCTTCTCGGCCTAAACACTCAAAGTCTACATCCCACAGCCAGGAAATATCCCGGCCATCGGCCGCTAAATCATTGATGCCGATGAGCAGACGAATAGGATGCTCTTTACGGCTTAATACGGTCTGAAGCACTTGATTAAAGCCGGTGGGATTCTTAACCAGGGTCAAAGTAACTGCTCCTTGGGGCAGGATGAATTGCTCCATGCGGCCGGCCTGTGGTATGAATTCACTTAAGCCCCTCTGAATTTCCCGATCTTTTATTCCTATACGCTTGGCTGCCGTCATGGCCGCTAAAGCATTGTAAAGATTATAATATCCTTGCAGGGTTATGGAATAGGAAGTCGGCTCCACCCTGAATTGGATTCCATCTTCCCCCGCTTTGACATTCTGAGCCAGTACAGGGGGCTCCGGACGCTTATAACCGCAGGGGCAGGCATAGATTCCTAATTGTCCATAATGATAAAGAGTATAGACCAATTCTGCTCCGCAATGAGGGCAGAACCTGGCTTCCCGAGTCTCTGTGCTGTAGATTTTGCTGTCCGGAGTCTGCTCCACCCCATAATATAAAGTATGGATTCGCTCCCGACCGAATTGAGCCACCAAGGGATCGTCAGCATTAAGAATCAAATGCGTTTGAGGGGGAATGGCGTCCCGGACAAGTTTAATGGTGGTATCCAGTTCTCCATAGCGATCCAACTGATCTCTGAAAAAGTTCGTTACGATGGCGACATAAGGGGTAACCTGCTGACAGAATTTCGGTACCGTAGCCTCATCCACCTCCAAGAGGGCCATCTTTACTTTGGATCGTCCCCCCCAACCGGTATTAGCCAGCAACGCCCCGGTAATCCCTGTGACTAAGTTAGCCCCTGCCTGATTAAAGGCAAAGGTCTTCCCGTCCGCCTTGAGTATCTGGGCCAGGAGGTTGGCTGTGGTAGTCTTGCCATTGGTTCCTGTCACCATAATAATCCCATCCGTATAAGCGCTGCTCAGCATGCCCATGAGCTGAGGTTCAACCTGCAAAGCTATTTTGCCAGGCAGGGTTGTTCCCTTTTGCCCAGCAGCTTTAATATACTGCTCATGCCCTTGCCCGCCCATAGGGCAAGCCAAAAACGACTTGTTCGTCTCACGCCTGTATCTCCTTTTCACCCGATGTCCCAATTTTAGCATTCCTTAAGGGACTATATCAAGGATTAACACAGGTTCCTGTCAGAACTACTTGAAAATAAAGCAGGGAACGGACTTCGCCGTTCCCTGCCAGGCTCTTACTTAGCAGCCATGTTCCTCTTCTTCAGATAATTTTGATTGACACAAGTCAAGGGAGCTTCCCCTCTCAGCACAGCGGCAATATTTCCAGCGGCAATCTCGGCCATGGCATCCCTGGTCTCAACAGTAGCATTGCCGATATGAGGAGTAAGGATGACCTGATCCAGCTTTTCCAGCCCTGCCGTGATCTGAGGTTCAAACTCATACACATCCAGAGCTGCTCCGGCAATGCTTTTATTTTCCAGAGCCTTCAACAAAGCTTTCTCATCGACCAAAGGCCCCCGAGCGGTATTGATCAGATATGCCGAAGGTTTCATGGTTTCCAGCTCCCTTTCCCCGATCATATGATGAGTGGCAGGACTATAGCTTAAGCTCAAGCTCACAAAATCCGCAGTTTTCAACACACCTTCCAAAGACATATAGGTGAACCCAAGTTCTTTCTCCTGCTGTTCTGAGAGGCGTGTTCGGCTGGTATAGACGATTTTCATATCAAAACCTTTCGCCCGCCGGGCAATAGCCTTCCCAATATTCCCCATGCCGATAATCCCGAGGGTCTTGCCTGTAACATCCACTCCCAGATGGTACAAAGGAGCCCAACCTTTAAAGCGTCCGGCACGGGTCTCTTTATCCCCTTCAACAATGCGGCGGGCGATGGCCAGAATAAGGCCGAAGGTCAAATCCGCCGTGGCATCCGTGGAAACATCCGGAGTGTTGGTTACTGGGATATTGGCTTCCCCAGCTGCAGCAATATCAATATTGTTATAACCGGCACCATAATTGGCGATCACTTTCAGCTGGGGGTTGGCTTCGATAATATCTTTATCAATCGCATCGGACAAAAGGCAGAGCAGAGCATCCTTGCCTTTCAGACCGGCAATGATTTCCTCCTTGCTCAATAACCGCAAATCATCATGCATAGTTACATCAAATTCTTTAGAGAGAATCTCATAAGCAAGTGAAGGAATCCTTCCTGTAATAAACACCTTTTTTCTGTTTGAATCTACATTTTGTTTCATATATTAAAACCACCTTCCGCAATGTAAAACACTCTTTGCTGGTTCTAAAATACCATAGCACTCACCCAAAGACAATACCTGGAAAAAAAGCTTTTATCTTTGAAAAACTGTTAAATTTAAAAACGTTCCAATAAAAGAGATAGTTCAGATAATTATCTTAAATCTGTATACCTGTGCTGGACAGTCCCCAAAAATCATCTTATAATTTAATAGCCAATTTCCTTTTGGTAAAATCTATTTGTGATGTATTTATGATGTAGTTGTATTGAGCAAAAGACAGGAGGGAAAGCCCGTGCTCTATTCTTATCTGGATAAACGGCCCACCCTGGGGAAGGATGTCTTCATCGCCGATGGAGCAAAGATAATCGGCGATGTCCATATCGATGAGGGTGCCAGCATTTGGTACAATTCCGTAATTCGCGGTGATATAGCTTCTATTTATATTGGTAAAGGAACAAATATTCAGGATCTCTCCGTAATCCACGTTAATACTAATGTGCCCGTGATCATTGAAGATGATGTTTCCATAGGCCACTCCGTAACTCTGCATGGGTGTACCATTAAGAAAGGAACCATGGTCGGCATGGGTTCCACGATTCTTAACGGAGCCATTATTGAGGAGGGCTCTATGGTGGCTGCAGGCTCCCTCATCACAGAGAACAAACAGTTTCCCCCTCATGTTCTGATTATGGGATCACCGGCTAAAGTGGTAAGAGCGCTCACCTCTGATGAAGTAAACGCCCTTAAAGAAACTGCCGAACGTTACTCCCAAAAAGCGCGGGAACATCGGGAAAACAGCCCTCTTCCTATAGCAAAATGCTAAGATCTGTTTAAAAATCCGGCAATTTCGAAATGACTCAGCAAATGAATAAATTTCAAAAGCGGTGATTTTTAATATACCGGTCGAATAATACACTTCCCACAGAAAAAGCACCTTCCTCAAACTGCTATGCTCCCCTTAATGACATTGACTTGACAGGGGGCAGTTCAAATGGAAAGTGCTTTGTTTTATTTAATATACACCCGTGGAACCCGCTTCGATATTCCACAGACAATCTCATAATTTATCGTATCCAACCAACCGGCCATTTCCGTGGCATCGATCCGTTCATAACCATCCATGCCGAGTAGGGTAACCACATCCCCTACCTGCACCTCCGGTATTTTCGTGACATCCAGCATGGTCTGATCCATACAGACTCTCCCAATCATGGTGGTTCTTCTGCCTTTAATTAAAACTTCACCCTTATTGGATAGATTCCGGCGCAGACCATCGGCATAACCGAGGGGAATCGTCGCCACCCGGGTGGGATAGGCGGTTCTGAAGGTTCTGCCATAGCTGATGGTTTCCCCTTGGGGGACCACCTTGATATGGCTGATCTTGGCTTTCCAGGAAAGTACGGGCTCCAAACCTAAATCATTGCCCACATGCTGGGAGGGAGGAAGTCCATAGAGAATAATCCCCGGCCGCACCATGTCCAGATGAGCCTCCGGCAGCTGCAGCAGAGCTCCGCTGTTGGCCGCATGCCGGATAGGGATATGAATTCCCTGGGCTTTGATTTTATCACACATCACTAAAAATTTCCTCAGTTGCTCCCGGGCAAACCTCAGATCACTATGATCCGCCGTGGCAAAATGAGTATAAATTCCCTCTATGTAAAGACCAGGCAGCTTGGTACAGCCGAAAAGTTCTTCCCAATCCTCTTCTCTGAAGCCAATGCGCCCCATTCCTGTATCCACTTTAAGATGAATTACTGCCTTCTTGCCCTGTCTCTCTGCTTCTTTCGCTAAAATTACTGCTTGATCTAACTGATACACCCCGCAAATAATATCTTCTTTAACAACTGTCTCTATGGATTCTTCGGGTAAAGAACCGATGAGCATGACTTTGATATCCGGATACGCTCTTCTAAGCTCCAAAGCTTCATTCAATAAGGCAACTCCGAAACGACGGGCACCTCTTTCATAAAATGCTTCTACTGCTTGTAAGGCTCCATGTCCGTATGCATCAGCTTTGACTATGGGCATGATTTCACTTTCAGTCAAGGCCTGAATCCGGTCATAATTCCTCTGCAGCGCTTGTAAGTTGATCTCTGTCCAAACCGGTCGTCTATTTTCCATGGTGCCCCTCCTTAATGATTATTCTCCAGACTTCTCCGTGCCTTGGGCAGCTGATCCGCCACCTCACCGGCTGTGTATCCGCTTAAGCCGAATTCACCGGTCAATTGATCCGCTGCCTTGCCATGGAGATATACCCCCAGACAGGCTGCAGCTAAAGGTTCCACCCCTTGGGCTAACCAAGCCAGAATACTCCCTGTAAGCACATCTCCCGTCCCTCCGGTCCCTAATCCTGGATTACCGGTAGGGTTAAGGAATGCCCGCCCATCCGGGGCAGCAATAATAGTAATCGCTCCTTTAAGAACAATGATACTTTCCCATTCTACAGCCTTACTTATGGCCAGTTCAAGCCGATTGGCCTGCACTTCTTCCGTCGTACACCCGCACAAGCGAGCCATTTCGCCGGGATGAGGGGTAAGGATTAAAGGCCCCCGGCCCTGGCGCCAACCCAGAATTCCTGGTTCCTTGGCCAAAACATTCAAAGCATCGGCATCAAGGATTACCGGAAGAGGAAGATTGCGTAGAACTTCCTCTATAACCAGCAGCAACTCAGGCTCTTGCCCTAATCCCGGGCCTATGGCTAAGGCTTGGGCCTTCTCCGCCCGTTCGTAGATAACAGGCCAGGCATTGCCATTGAGGGCCTTTTCACTTTCCGCACCCCAAACCGTAGCTTCTGTCAAAGCAAGATCGATTCCTTCCGCAAGTCCACGGGGAACAACCATCTGCAATAAACCTATCCCCGAGCGCAGGGCGGCTTTACCAGCCAACAAAGCGGCGCCGGTCATTCCTTCCGAACCTGCCACCAAAACCCCCCGACCATGGGTCCCTTTATGTCCCTGCAGACTGCGGATGGGTAAATATTGGCACACATCCTCAGTCAATATAGATGTAGTCAGCTTTTCATCATCCAGGAAGCGTTCCGGAATGGAAATAGGGTCTACGCTGACCCGACCCGCATATTCGGGTCCTACCCCTAAAAAATGACCGAGCTTGGGCAGACCAAAGGTAACCGTGGCATCAGCCATGATGGCCTTGCGGTAAACTTTTCCCGTATCTGCCTCCACACCACTGGGAATATCTACGGCAACAACAGGCACCTGAGCCCGATTGATTTCTTCCACATATTCATCAATTAAGCTGGGCAGGGCGCCGCGAAAGCCCGTCCCATAGATAGCATCTATAATCACATCAGCCTGAGCAAGCGAGATTCTCACCAGTCTGCGCTGTTTTTCTCCCTCGATAGTGAAGAGCTTACCCCCGGTATTTTGGTACAGCCGATAATTGAGGGCTGCATCACCTTTGAATTCTTCAGCCCTGGCGAAAGAATAGACGGTTATATCCATTCCTAAGATCAAGAGGTGCCGGGCAACAGCTAAGCCATCCCCGCCATTATTGCCTTTACCCACAAAGACCGTAGCTCTTCCCGCCGACAGTTGAATATGCCGGTCTTCAAGCATTTGACGGACTTCTTGAATCACTGCCAAGGCTGCATTTTCCATGAGCAATAAACTGGGGATACCAAAATCCCGAATTGCCCGTTCTTCCAGTTCGCGCATTTGATGGGCACTGACCACTCTCATAGCTCCACCCCCACCTATCTTTATAGAAAACCCCGAAAGCACTGCTTTCGCACTTGTTGCTTCGCCGTGCTTTAAACGCATGCTCGTAAATGAGGCGAAGTCGCTGGTTGCACTTATGCTTAGAAAGTATATAGCGCAAGCTTATACTTTCTGACAGTGCTAAAAAAGTATGGCCATTCCTACAGCGTACTCTTTCTCGTGGGAAAGGCTTATGCGGATCTGGGTTCCCCCCCGTCTATGCAGCACTATCTCGGCCTTTTCCGTAAGGAATACAGCAGGTTCCCCCAAATCATTGCTGAGGATCTCAATATCATGCCAGGAAAGGCCTCTTAGTCCTGTCCCTAAAGCTTTAAGTACCGCTTCTTTACCTGCAAAACGCGCCGCCCAGCTGGATACTGCCTTATGCTGCAACTTCTCAATTTCACGTTCGGTAAACAAACGCTCCCGAAGCTTTGGTGTTCGCTCACAAGCTTTAGCAAAGCGCTGAATTTCTACAATATCCACTCCTGGGATCATAATATGCCTCCCTAAAAATCCCTACAACTTTTCCAACATATCCTCATCTTCCATAGTGGTTAAGGGCAAATGCATGGTTACAGTCGTGCTGATATTGGGTTGACTCTTGATCTGTAAACCATACTCTTTACCATAGTGGCCAATTAAGCGTTCATGAACATTAGCCATACCCACTCCATTACCTGAACCAACACCGGGTTTTAACACTTCCTGGAGACGTTCCGGCTGTATGCCGACTCCATCATCAGCCACAGTAATATACAGCTCCTGGCCTTTTTGCTCCACTTTCACAGAGACGACCCCATTGCCGATTTTCTCCGTAATCCCATGCTTGACGGCGTTTTCCACGAGGGGCTGAACGCTTAAGCGCGGAACCAAGGCATCCATGAGCTCTTCGGGAATCTCACTTTTAAAATGAAGCTTACGCCCAAAGCGAGCTTTTTCGAGAATTAAGTAAGTCTTAACAAAGCTCATTTCCTCCCGCAAAGTAATCAAACTTCCATGGGATTTGAGCGCCTTGCGGAAAAATTCCGCAAGATGAATCAACAATCGTCGTGAACGATTGGGGCTGGTGCGGCTGGTGGCAATAATAGTATTGAGAACATTGAAAAAGAAATGGGGATTGATTTGAGCTTGCAAGGCATTCAGTTGTGCTTCCGCAGCCAGTTTCGCCTGGTGATCAAGTTCTGCTAGTTCAATTTGAATCCCCAGTAGATCAGCCATCCCAATAGCTAAGCGAATCAGATCCGATGAGAGCTGTCCAACCTTGGTTTCATACAATTTCATGGTTCCCACTACTTCACCCTGACACTTCAGAGGTACGATAACAGCCGCCGCCAGAGGACAATCACAGGTGTTCTGTCTGGGACAATTCAATTCTTTTTGAGTTCGTACTATCTTATAAACTCCGGATTGGATCACATCCCGTGTCGCCCGGGTAAGAATTTTATCTCCCGGATGATGCTGATCGCAGCCCACGCCCAAGTAGGCCAGCTGCTTTTCACAATCTGTGATTGAAACAGCCGCCACTTGGCCAATCTCTTGAATGATTTTAGCGATGTACTCTGCGTTTTGTTCATTAAGCCCCCGGCGCAGGTAAGGAAGAGTCTGGTTGGCTATTTTGAAGCTAAGCTCCGCGTTTCGCTCTGTAGCCTGCCGGGCAGTTTTTTTATATTCCAGATTTAAGTGATATAAAAGAAAAAATGTATTGCCTATTAAAAATAAAATTAACAGATTCATCTGGCCTGTTACTAAGACCAGCATTAATTCCACACCGAGTATGACTATGCTTTCAAAGATCATCCATCATCCCTCATGTCCTCTATAATTCATAGAGAGTTTCGACAGATGGCTATCCACTTCCTGTATTCTAGCGAAGGATTTCCTGAAGTTTTTCTTTCCCTTGTTCAGAGCCTACCGCCAGTAGGATATCTCCGTCGTCCAGGATAAACTCCGCTCCCGGAGAAAATTGCTCGATTCCCCCTCTGACCACAGCCACCACCGTTAAACCTGTTTTCTCCCTTAATTTTAAATCGCTTAAGGTTTTTCCCTTGGCGCTGGAGCCTTTGGCAACTTCAATTTCGGCCACATCCATCCAACGGCTGGCCAAACGATCCGTATAGTTCACGATTTTCGTGAGATGGGCATCGATCTTCTGATCGAGCTCACGTCTTTGTTCCATCAGCTTTTTCAGCTCATCAAAATAGACCTGAATTTCTGCTTTCTGGTCAAAACCCCTCATAAATTTTTCGGCCATGCTTTTGGAGACTACCGTAATCCCCACCCCTTGGCTTACCATGACTACACCCATCGTTTGGAGGATAGCAATGGAACGCCGGATGGTCTCCGGAGATACATTATAACGACCCGCTAAAGTAGAGCGTCCATGAATTTTTTCCCCTTCCCGGTATTCTCCCATAACGATAGAATGAGCAATATCTATCGCAATTTCCTGATAACGTGCATTATATTCCATCGGATTCCTCTCCTTGATTCATCTTATCATTAACCTTTAATTCTGCTACTAAGTGAACTACAAATTCTTACACTTAAATGCTTACTAAGATAACCCATATACAAAATAAACATATGTACAAAATATACAATTGACTGCTACCAACCCATATGATACTATTAAGTTGTTAGTTATGCAACTTAATATGGGCTTAATTTCCCAAGGGGAAAACGGGGGAACCAATTTAGGGGTGAATCGTTTTAAACGTAGAGCATGTTTCAGCTCGAACCCGTCAGCTAACCTCGTAAGCATTGAAGCACATGAGGCGTAAACACCTGATTATGTAATATGCTTTTTCTTGGGAACCGCGAGGTTCTTTTTTGATTCTAAAGACTTATTTTATATCTGCAAATAGAGGAGGGCAATCACTATGGCAATAGAATTTCTACCCCCTAACCCAAGACAGGCTTCACAAGCAAGAGCTTTGGAATTAAAACAAAAAGTTCAATCCTACAACAAACGCAAAGAAACGATTCCCTGCGGCCTTGCCTTAAGCGAAGAATTTAATGAAAACCGAGACTTTATACTGGATCAGTTAGATGCTGACCTGGAGCATTGGCAGGATTGGAAGTGGCAGCTTAAAAACCGTATTCAGGATGCTGAAAACTTGAGCACCCTGCTTCCCCTGACCCCCAAGCAAAGACATGAAATCAACGAGGTGGGCAAGGCTTACCGTTGGGCTGTTTCACCCTATTATTTAAGCCTGATCGATAAAGATGATCCTCAGGATCCCATCCGTCTGCAAAGTCTCCCCTCTGTGGAAGAGATCCTCGACGATTCCGGAGAAGCAGATCCCATGGGAGAAGAGTATACATCCCCTGCGCCTTGCATCACACGTCGTTACCCGGATCGCCTCATTATTAATGTAACCAATTTGTGTGCTATGTATTGCAGGCACTGCCAACGCCGACGGAATATCGGGGAAATTGACCTCCATGAAACCCGTGCTAACCTGGAGGCCGCCCTGGATTATATACGCTCCAATCCAGAGATTCGGGATGTGCTAGTCACCGGTGGCGATGCTCTCCTTCTCAGCGATCAAATGCTGGACTGGTTATTGGGAGAATTGCATGAAATTAAGCATGTGGAGATCAAACGTATCGGCACCCGGGTTCCCGTCACTCTGCCCATGCGCATTACCGATGAGCTCTGCGCTATTCTTGAAAAATATCCACCCCTTTATATCAATACTCAATTCAATCATCCCCAAGAGGTGACCGAGGAGACCAAGAAAGCTGCTGATCGCTTAATCAAAGCGGGAGTCATCTTAGGCAACCAAGCAGTTCTTCTTAAAGGAATCAATGACCAACCAGAGATTATGAAACGCCTTAACCAAGAACTTCTTAAAATTCGCGTTCGCCCCTACTATATTTTCCATGCCAAAAATGTTAAAGGCACGAGCCACTTTATTCCCCGCATTCAGGACGGGTTAAGGATTATGGAAAACTTGCGCGGCTACACCTCTGGTTTGGCCATTCCGACCTATATTATTAATGCCCCGGGAGGCGGTGGCAAAACCCCCATCTTACCACAGTACCTTATTTCCCTAAACGATGAAGAAGCAGTCATCAGAACCTGGGAAGGTAAGGTTGTGCATTATCCTAATCATTAACTATCTATATAAGGAGGAATCGGTATGAATTCACAAAAACTAACCCCTGACCCAGTCTATCAGGCCATCCTCCAGACCCATACCGACAGCCTAAAGCGCTATCTCTCTTTAGCGCCTGCCCTCAGAACTCCTTCTCAAGGGAATAAGAGTGGGGCCAATCCGGCCAATCAATACTATCAAAATCTACAGAGTCAAGCCAAATCATTCGAAGAAGGCTAATAACCTTATCCAAAGTCAAAAATTTATCTTGCCAAGCGATTTACGGCTGGCCCCCTTTCCTTAAATTGAATGGGTGGTGTCAGCCGTTTTATTTTGCGCCTTTTTCCCTTGCCAGGTTCCCCTTCTCTCCAGTTCACGGTCAATGGCATTAAGAATTTCCCATTTTTTCAGGCTCCAAAGAGGGGCTAGCAAATCCTTGCGGGGGGCATCCCCAGTCAGGCGGTGAATAACCGTCTGCGCAGGCAGGATTTCCAGTGTATCGCAAATCAAATGGATATACTCATCCTGAGAGAGTAAGGGAAAAGGACTCTGCTCGTAGATATCAGCCAGAGGTGTCCCCTTCAGCACATGCAAAAGATGCAGCTTAACTCCCTGCACATCGAGTTTGGCTAACGTTTGTGCTGAGCCGAACATATCCTCCAGGGTTTCCCCCGGCAGCCCATAAATCATATGGGTACAGACCCGTATGTTTCTGCGGCGGAGCTTATCCAAACCCTGAAGAAAATCCTCAAAAGTATGTCCTCTCCCCACCCATTCCATAGTCCGATCATGAATGCTTTGCAGGCCCAGCTCCACCCAGAGATACGTTCGTTGATTGAGCTCTTCCAAATAATCCAGCACCTCAGCCGGCAAACAATCCGGACGGGTGGCAATGGACAGCCCCACCACACCCTCCTCCGCCAAAGCTTGCTCATAGACTTCCTGCAAGCGCTTCAGTGGGGCATAGGTATTGGTATAAGCCTGAAAATAAGCCAGATATCTGGCACTGGACCATTTCCGGTTCATGACTTCCTTAATTTCACAGAATTGTTCATGAATAGATTTTTCCGCCTGACCGGCAAAGTCTCCGGAACCTCTGGCGCTGCAATAAATACACCCTCCCTGTCCAACCCGGCCATCCCGATTAGGACAAGTAAATCCTGCATCAAGGGATACCTTGAACACTTTGTCACCAAAAAAATGGCGCAAATGTTGATTTAAAGTGTAATAACGCTTATCCCCATTTTGCCAATTAAAGTTTAATTTTTCTTGCCTACCGTAACTCAACTTGGTATTGCCTCCCATTTCCTCGGCTGAGCTGCTGATTATCCCTGGAATAGTTCCAGTTTCTCACCTGAGGGACCTCTAAAGAAAAAATTATAGCGTCCTCCTTCCATCTCACGAGGTTCTTCATCAATACATTCTACATGGTGATCCTTCAACCAGGCTACCGCCGGAAAGATATCTTTTACTCCCAGTGCCAGATGATTGACCACGCCATCCCCGAATTTCCTTTGGTCATTAACTTCAATCAGCTCAATGACAGTTTCCCCGCATTTCAAGAAAATAAGCTCTACATCCCCGGGTTTAATCCGCTCGATGAGTTCAAAGCCAAGTACCTCAGAATAAAAAGCGGCGGCCCGATCCATATCGATTGCTTTAATCCCAATATGGGCTATACCCTGGAACAATTTCTTCTCGCTCACTTCAATACCTCCACTATCTTTTTTGAACTCCACTTATAGAGCCTTATTGGTGACGATGGGCGGCTTCCCAGTTGAGAAGCCGCACTTTATGATCAAGACCACTGGCATACCCCACCAAATCCCCCTTCTTACCTACTACCCGATGACAGGGTATGATGATAGCTATGGGATTCTTGTTATTAGCCAAACCCACGGCCCTTTGGCCTTTAGGGTTGCCAATATTTTGAGCAATCTCGCCATAACTGCGGGTTTCCCCATAGGGTATTCTGCACAGCTCTTCCCATACTTTAAGTTGAAAATCTGTTCCCCTGGGGTCCAAAGGAAGATTGAATTCTTGGCGGATACCCGAAAAATAGTCTTCCAACTGCTCCATAACCTTTTGATTAGGCAAAGCTCGAGGAATAACCAATGAGCCAGGCACACGCTTCTGCACCCAGGTTCTCAATTCACCTTCTTCTTTTTCCGGAGTCCCTAAGCCTACCCAACAAAGGCCTTTCTGAGAACTGGCCACGCTGATATTCCAAGTGAAATCTGCTTGCTTATATTCTCTGGCATAGAAAGTAACTATCTCTTTTCCTAATAATTCAGAGACCGGAAAGTGGTAATATTCCCCTTCCCAATAGATTTCAGCCATCTCTTGATCCTGAATAAGTGTTTTGTGCAATTCCTCCTCAATTTCCCATCGTTCCTTGGCTGAGGGACAGGCTTTCATCAAAGAAAAAATCCAGACCGCCAGCCCTCTTTGGTTGACATCCCGGGCTTCGAGAAAGGGATACACCCTCTCCACCAAGGGATCCACCACTTCGGGAGCATTAATGGATAGGTTAAGCAACCCCCAAAGAGTCCCTTCCTGCAAGCTTTCATCTTCCAAAAGATTAGCAAGCATCCAGTTAAAGTGACCGCACTCCTTAGGGTTAGAGGCCATGATACTGCCAATCGCCTCAGCGGCATTCCAAGCATTGCCGCCGGATTCTTCATTCAAAGACCAAAAATACCGGCGTACCAGTTCCACAGAAGAATCCTTCTTCTGTTCCTCCGCCAAAGCGGAAGCCACCCCCAGCGCTTCTACTGCACGCCAAAAACCCAATCCATCCTTTATATAAATCCTGTTTACTAAGGTGCGAATTGCTTTTTTACTGCTGACAAGAACCAACTTCTCTAAGTCCTGCCAATTTCGTTCCAGTAAGATTTTTTCCATCCTCTCCATCGTTTCACCCACTTTTCTGATTCTCGACCTATTTATTAATCATCCTCTAAAAGTGGAATTTTTTCAATAGCAAAATAAAGCTAGCGGGGATTTCCGCTAGCTTTATAGCTTCGCCAGATTGAAAATACTCATCCTAGTCTTTAATCTCTTTAACCTTAGCCCAAAAATTAGACTCAACCAATACTTCTCCCCCGATACCAAAGTTGCTGTACTCATGCTCATCGAGAACAACAGTAAAGGAGGCCATTGGCAATCCTGTTGCTTGAGAGGCTGCTTGGGATATTCCATGAATCAGACTTCGCTTCTGATCCATAGTAAGTACAGGACCATCGAAATGAATCATTGGCATAAAATGACACCTCCAAAAAGCTTCTTAATACATCTATTAAGCTTCCCGAATTATAACCGAAACATGTAAAAATAAAGAAGGAAAATTTCAATGAATGGAGAATAACCATGATAAAGGAATGGATTAATAAGGCCATGGAGGTCTTGCCGTTACAATGGTGTCTCCATGGCTTTTTAGCACTCTTTTCGCATTAACATATACAGCACGAAAGGATTGGGCGTTAAAATACTTTAGGTATGTTACTCATGATAAGGAGGAATGGCAATGTGTGAAGCAAATGCTTATTTGAAAGATGGTGTTGAGGAAGTTCTATTTATGGAAGCGGTGGATATTATCGAACCTCATGACGAAGGGCTGAAGCTCGTCGATATTTACGGCAAGCAAAAGTTTATCAGAGCGAGTATTAAGGATATGAATTTGCTCAATCATCGCATTGTGCTTGAGAAAGGTTGATATGTATGAGCATTGAATTGAAATCCATCGGGACCATTCATACTCCCTATATACCAACACTGCCGATTCCTGAGCAACCTGTGCAGGACGCTCCCGGGGAATTCTGGATTTCCCTTAACCCTGAGTATGTCGAGGGATTGAGCGAGCTTTCATCTTATCGCTACATTACACTGCTTTTTTACCTTGACAAGGTATCTGAAAAGAGTTTAAAAGTTAACCCGTCTATAGCGCCCGAATTGGAAGTGGGGGTTTTTGCCAGCCGCTCTCCCCGCCGTCCCAACCCTCTCGGCTTAAGTGTGGTGGAGCTTAGAGGAATTGAAGGAAACGAGATTCTCATTTCCAGCATTGATGCCTATAATGGTACGCCTCTATTGGATATTAAACCCTATATTAAGTCCATTGATATAAAGGCTGATGCCAATGACGGCTGGATGGATACCCTTCCCGACAAGGAGCATCTCCTGGCTCATTTCCTGGGCCTCCCCCACGACCATGCTCATGAGCACTCCCACGACCATGCCCATGAGCACTCCCACGACCATGCCCATGAGCACTCCCACGACCATGCCCATGAGCACTCCCACGACCATGCTCATAAACACTCCCACGACCATAACCATTGATCTAGTGCTGATAACAAACAATGCTCCCTGGAGAATCAGGTTTACCTCTTCTCAGGGAGCATTTTCATAGTGCAATGCATACTCGGGTTTAGTGCACCGGTTTTTCCTGCCCCGCTACATTAGGGGTAGGTGCCTTGGGTTGAGTGTACTGGGGATTATTTCGTGTGCTATCACTATAGCCGGGGCCAATTTCTCCCTTGCTGTCTGCACCAAGGTCTTGGCCATATGCTGCGGGTCCACCATACTTTTCATTAGGATTCTCCTCATATTGGATGCCATTGCCCTGGTTCCATGGACCACGGGCATCCCCCGCACCGGTGGATAGATTCATATACTTCTTCGTGAATTCAGTATCCCGGAAATTCGCATCTGTTCCCGTGCCTTTTAGAGTTTCCAGCGCCTGCAAAAAGGAGAAGTTATGAGATTCTTCCCGACTGAGGAGGAAACGAATCATATCTTTTACACCTGCATCGTCAGTTTGTTGAAGCAAACGCTCATAGATTAGTTTTGCCCGAAGTTCGGCCGATGAATTGGAGGCTAAATCTGTATAAAGATCGCCGGTGGTCTCGATATAAGCCGCGGTCCAAGGAGCGCCCATGGAATTCGTAATAATCGGTCCTGCAGGTAAGAGCGCCATGTGAATCGCCGGAAAATCCCGGGATACATTATCAGTTGGGCCAAGAAGCATGGCGATACATTCCCCAACCATCTCAAAGTGGCTTAACTCCTCTGCCGCGATATCCTGCAGCATATCCCGAAGCTTAGGATCGTTGCAGCCAACGGCTTGAGAGAAATATTGCATTGCCGCTTTCAATTCTCCATGGGGTCCACCAAACTGTTCAAGCAAGAGATTAGCAAAACGAGGATCGGGGCGATCGACACGTACGGTGTATTCCATATCCTTGATATGTTTAAACATACGAACCCTCCTTTAATTTAGCTATAAGTAGTCGAATTTATTATCCTCAAAAAGGGAGAAACTATGCGAATAAAAATGCCCAACAGACAATGGTTTCATCTGTTGGGCTATCTTTTTTAAAAGCTTAATTCAATGCTTGCTTTAATTAAATTTTGAACTGAGCAATTTCCAGACTTAATTTTCCGGCCAGCTGTTCAAGTTCTTCTGCCGTTTTGACTACATTGCTAAAAGCACTGGCTGTTTGCTCCATGGATGCACTCACTTCTTCTGATGCGGCAGCGGTTTCCTCGGTTACTGCGGAGATATTCTGAATCACGTCCACGACTTGATTCGAATCCATGGTCATTTCTTGAATCAAAGCCGTAGTATGCGCAATTTTTTCTCTAATTGCAGCCATGGCTTGAGATATCTCAGCAAAGGATTGGCTGACATCCGCCACAGATTGCACAGTGGCTTGGGAGTGATTCTTCACTTCTTTCATCACACCCACCGCATGATAGCTCTCCCTTTGAATATCTTCCACAATCCCTTCAATACCTTGGACCGATTGAGCAGATTGCTCAGCAAGCTTACGGATCTCATCCGCCACCACGGAGAATCCCCGACCGGCCTCTCCGGCCCGGGCAGCTTCAATGGAAGCATTTAAAGCCAAGAGATTGGTTTGCTCTGCAATATTTGTAATTGCAGCAAGAATACTGCCAATAGCTTGGGATTTACCATCAAGATTACGGATCACTTCACTGATCTGATCAACAGCTAAGCTGCTGTCTTCCGTTTTTACACGCAAATGCTCAACCGACTGCAGCCCCCGCTCATTGGCCTGTTTAGCATCCATGGAGGAGTTAACCATTTCCACCGAGTTCGCCCCGAGGGTTTGGATTTTTGTGGCAAGTTCCGTAACCATTCGAGTACCTTTTTCCGCCTGAGCCGCTTGGTCGGAAGCACCGCCGGCAATCTGAGCTGCTGTGGCATTAATCTCTTCACTGGAGGCCATCGTCTCCTCGGCACTGGCTGCCAACTTTTCGGCAGAGGTATTCATCTCTTCAGCAACATGCTTAATATTTCCGATCAGACCCGCCAACTGAATGACCATTTGATTTAAGGTGTTGGTCAATGCACCGGTTTCATCCCGGGACAAGGCCCTGGCCCGAACTGTAAAATCCCCGGAACCAATTTTCTCGCTATAGGCAAACAAGGCTTTAAGGGCTTTAGTGAAGCCACGGGTGGCAAGTATTCCAAAAACTATAGCTAACGCGGCAAAAATTACACAATAGGTCAAAGTATTTCTGAGGATTTGGGAGACCGCTTTATTGATCTCGTTATATCCTAATACGCCAACGAACTTCCACTGGGTCTTGGGATAGGCCGCAATGACACTGAATTGCTCTTCTCCACCATATGTATAATCGACAATTCCTTGTTCCTGAGCCACGGCCTTCTTAAGTTCTTCCACAGGGATCTCTTCCCCAATCAAGGCAGGGTCAGGATGCGTCATAATTTTGCCGCTTTGATCCAAAAGGAAGATATAGCCCTGACGGCCAATCTTCATATCCCCAACTAAAGCACTTAAAGTATCGAGGGCAATATCAACGCCCACCACCCCGGTTAATTCCTTTGTGGATGGGTCCAGGACAGGTCTGGCCGCTGACACCACTAACCTTTTTGTCGCTGTATCCACATAGGGTTCGGTCCAAATAATCTGCCCGCTGCCTGCCGCCTGCCGGTACCAATCCGTAGCCGTTGGATCAAAACCCGGAGGCAACTCTGCCGCGGGGTACACAATCATCTCCCCACTCTTTGTTCCTAAATAAATATTCAAGATGTCAGGGTTGCTCTCTTTATAAATTTGGAAGCTCTGCAAAGCCTCCTCACTTTCCCCCTGCAGGGCGGCAATCAGAATACGATCTTCCATTCCCAGCCGCTTTAGATTTTGTTCATATCCTTCAAGATACAATGTCGTGGAATCTTGTATACGTTGCATCGATTGTTCTGCTGTATTCTTAAGCTCATTTTCCAGCGCATTACTCGCTCCCTTGTAGCTAAAGAACCCCAGCAGCGCTGTCGGGATCAGGGCTGCAAAAAGTATGACTGCCGTTATCTTTTGTCTAATCGAGAAAACCATTCTTTTACCCCTCTCAGAAACATCCTAAATTTTTTTCTTTTTCAACAAATTATACATATCTTCAAATAAATCAGCAATATATGTCGAAATAAAAGACCATATTTTGTTGAAGCGCTTAAAGCCTATGCGAGAGCAGTGGTTCATTCGGGATACTCTTGTCAGAAGAAATTATTTCTAATGCCTGCTCCTGTCTTGTTTTTTACAATGAGATATGCTATTTTTATGAATAAGGCATTTCGAGAGTTAAGACGCTCAGTAGAGATTTTCTTGCGCAAGAGAGTCCAATGGGGGTCTTTTTCTGTTTAGTCGTAATAAGGAGAGGATAAGAGATGGATTTCTTCGGTAAAAATGTATTTAATGACGCCGTGATGCGTGAGAGATTACCCAAAAATACGTATAAGGCACTCCACAAAACCATTGATGAAGGCCTTCCTCTGCAATTAGAAGTGGCCGAAGTCGTGGCTAACGCTATGAAGGATTGGGCAATTGAAAACGGGGCAACCCATTATACTCACTGGTTCCAGCCCATGACCGGTTTTACCGCGGAAAAACACGACTCATTTATTTCCCCCACCAGTGACGGCAAAGTAATTATGGAGTTTTCCGGTAAAGAGCTGATTAAGGGTGAGCCTGATGCTTCTTCCTTTCCCAACGGCGGAATCCGTTCCACCTTTGAAGCCAGAGGGTATACTGCCTGGGATTGCACTTCACCGGCCTTTTTACGAGAAGATGCAGGCAAAGTTATCCTCTGCATTCCTACCGCCTTCTGTTCTTACACCGGGGAGGCCTTAGATAAAAAAACCCCCCTCCTCCGTTCCATGGAAACCATTTCCAAACAAGCCCTGCGTATCCTGCGCTTATTCGGCAACACCACAGCCAAACGGGTTACTCCTACAGTCGGTGCCGAACAAGAATACTTTCTCATTGAAAAAAAATACCATCAAAAACGTTTGGACCTCATGCTTACAGGTCGTACCCTATTTGGTGTTCTACCTCCCAAAGGTCAGGAAATGGAAGACCATTATTTTGGCATCATCAATGAGCGGGTTACTGCTTTTATGCAGGAAGTCAATATCGAGCTCTGGAAGCTGGGTGTCCTGGCCAAAACCCAACATAAAGAAGCAGCTCCCGGCCAATATGAGATTGCTCCTATATTCACCAGTACGAATATTGCTACAGACCATAATCAAATTATCATGGATACTTTGCACAAAGTGGCTAACCGTCATGGCCTGGCCTGCCTTCTTCATGAAAAACCCTTTGCCGGTGTCAACGGTTCAGGCAAACACAACAACTGGTCTTTAAGCACCGATGAAGGAGTTAATCTGCTGGAGCCCGGTAAGACTCCCCACGAAAACGCACAGTTCCTGACCTTCATTTGTGCCGTCATCAAAGCTGTGGATGAATATGCTGACCTTTTGCGGGCATCTGCAGCTAACTCTGGCAATGATCATCGTCTGGGAGCCAATGAAGCCCCCCCCGCCATTATCTCCATTTTCCTTGGTGATGAATTATCCGACATTATCGAGCAGCTTAAAAACGGCAAACCCAACTCATCCAAACAGGGCGGCGAATTGACCATTGGTGTATCAACCCTGCCGTCCCTGCCCAAGGATTCCACAGACCGCAACCGGACCTCCCCCTTTGCCTTTACCGGCAATAAATTTGAATTCCGTATGGTTCCCTCTTCCCTTTCCATTGCCGGTCCTAATGTAGTGATCAACACTATCGTCGCTGAAGTGCTCTCGCAAATGGCTGACCGCCTGGAAAAAGCTGAGGATTTCCATGGCGAGCTGCAAGCTATCCTTCAAGAAATCGCCATCCATCATTCCCGTGTCGTCTTCGACGGCAATGGTTACTCTGAAGAGTGGGTTAAGGAGGCCGCAAGACGGGGTCTTCCCAATCTCTCTTCCACAGTGGAAGCCATTTCCGCACTGATCAGTGAAAAAACCATTGAACTCTTTAAGCATCATGGCGTCTTCAGTGCCACCGAACTCCACTCCCGTTATGAAATTTATTTGGAACAATACTCCAAAACCATCAATATTGAAGCCCTGACCATGGTGGATGTCGCCAAGCGCCAAATTCTCCCCGCCGTCATGCGTTATTCCACAGAACTGGCTCATTCTATCAATACCATCCGCACAGCGGACCCGGAAGCGGAGGTACTGGCGCAAAGGTCTTTACTCAACGAAATATCCCCTTTGCTCAAGGAACTCAGTTTTAAAACCAAAGCTCTTCAAGATGCAACCTGTGCAGCAAAACAGCTTCACGGAGACGCCTATAAGCAAGGCATCTATTACCGGGACGTGGTCTTTAAAGCCATGAATGAACTGCGCCAGACAGCTGACCAACTGGAAGTACTTGTGGACTATGACATGTGGCCCTTGCCTTCCTACACTAAAATGCTCTTTAGACTATAGCAAGTTATTATACCTTTACTCAGTCGGCGAAATCGCCGGCTTTTTCTTTTTTAGGGGTCTCTAGGTGGATTCAAATGTTAATGCTATAATAGTAGCGAATTTACAATCATCCCATTAATCATAATTAGAATTTCGAGAGGGTGACAGCATGGAATCACCGGAATTTATTGTACGCATTGATTTTGTCGATCGCCCCGGTTTAGGTTATGACATATTTCAGCGCTTTGAAGATCATAACGCTGATAAAATCGTCATGGAAGTCTCTCATGGGCAGCAAATGATGATTAAATTTCGTTCTCCTGATCAGGAGGGATCGGAGACTCTCATCCGGGACCTCCTTACCGTTCAGGGTGTCGTATCAGTAACTCTTGTTGATTACATGCCTTATGAACGGCGGGAGCAGGAATTAAAAACGATTCTCGACTTAGTAAGCGAAGGAATCATCGCCGTCAATACAAACCATAAAGTGACTCATATTAATGAAGTTGCGGCACAAATTTTTCATACGACCCCGGAGGAGGCTTTGAACCAAGATGCGGAACTCTTATTTGAAGCAGATGCTCCAATTTTCGAAACCTTAAAAACAGGAATTCCTTATAGCTTAAAAGAGCGCAAGATTCGAAAAAACCAGAAGCTCATACACTTTTTGACAAGTGGTGTCCCCATCCTCAATAAGCGAGGACAAATCATTGGGGGAGTCATGACCATCAAAGATTTTCGTCAAGTGGAAGAACTCCTCTCCAAGGTTGAACGTAAGCCTCAGTCTATAAACTTTGATAGTATCATCTATGAGAGCCGGCGTATGCGGGATCTCATTGAGACCGCCAAAACAGTAGCCCGGGGAACCTCCACCATACTCCTGCGGGGAGAAAGCGGCACAGGAAAGGAACTGTTCGCCAAAGCTATTCATGCCGAAAGTCCGCGTTCCCGACAAGCCTTCATTCCTATTAATTGTGCGGCTTTACCGGATACCTTGTTGGAGAGTGAACTCTTTGGTTACGAGGAAGGCTCTTTTACCGGAGCAACTAAAGGAGGGAAGAAAGGGCTTTTCGAGCAGGCTCACGGGGGCACCCTTTTCCTTGATGAGATCGGGGAAATCACGCCTCAGGTTCAGGTGCGCTTGCTTAGAGTACTGCAGGAAGGAACGATTCGCCGTATCGGAGGTTCGAAAGAGATCCCTGTGGATGTACGAATCATTGCCGCCACTCACCGCAATCTCGAAGAGTTGATTGATAAAGGACAGTTCAGGGAGGATCTTTATTATCGCCTCAATGTGATTCCCCTGCATATTCCCTCATTGCGGGAGAGACCTGAAGATATCCCTTTGATCGCCCAAGTCTTAACCCGAAAGATTGCCAGAAAGCTTGGCAAATCCGAAGTGCACCTTACCAAGGAAAGCGCGGACCTGCTCAGGGCTCAAAAATGGCCCGGCAATGTTCGTCAACTGGAGAATCTCCTGGAGAGAATTATTAATTTAAATTCGAACTCAGAGATCAAGCCCGATTCTTTCTATGAGTGGGGGGATTTGACACCGGCGCTTCCTGTGTCTGAATCGGAAAACACAGCTCATCAACTTATCATTCCTTTTGGCGAACCCTGGCCTCCCCTTAAAGACATTGTTGCTCAAGTGGAACGTCAAGTTTTACTTAAGGTGCTGGCGGAACATCCCTCTTCGCGTAAGGCGGGTAAAATACTGGGCGTCTCCAATACAACAATTTTAAACAAAATGAATTCCTATGGACTTGGCAAGATGGATGAACCCGAGGGATAATTTAAAGGAATAAGCAGAATGTGCAAAAATTTTTCACCATGTGATAAGAAAAGTTGTCAACTTTTCTTATCACATTTTTATTTTAGATACGTATATCGTTATTCTCTTGCAACGATTCGACAGTTACCCTACGAAATACAAGAAAATATCCTAAAATATTTAATAGTTTTGCAATTATTTTTGGCATGGGATTTGCATTATCATAAAGCACGCACTATTCAATTACATTATCGGGAGGAGAAATTTTATGAGCAACCAAGAAAACGGTATGCACCGCGGTCTAAAAAACCGGCATATCCAAATGATCGCTCTAGGAGGAGCGATTGGCACAGGTCTTTTTTACGGTTCTGCTGCAACGATTGAGCTGGCCGGTCCCGCAATCACATTTTCCTATCTTATTGGTGGATTAGTTATCTTTTTCATCATGAGAATGTTAGGGGAAATGGCCGTCGATGAACCTGTTTCCGGATCCTTCAGTCATTTTGCCTATAAGTATTGGGGGGAATTTCCCGGATTTCTTTCTGGTTGGAATTATTGGTTCAATTATATCGTCGTAAGCATGGCTGAATTGACTGCCGTCGGGATCTATATCAATTTCTGGTTCCCCGACATCCCTCACTGGCTAACTGCTCTGGTCTGCCTCGTCCTCGTTACTCTGCTTAACCTTATTAGTGTCGGCACCTTTGGTGAATTTGAATTCTGGTTTGCGATTGTTAAAGTTGTGGCAATTATCGGCATGATTGTCTTCGGATTATTTCTTATCTTCTCTGGAATCAACGGTGAAGCTACAGGATTTGATAACCTTTGGATTCACGGCGGGTTTATTCCCAATGGCATGATTGGTATTTTGTTCTCTTTGGTACCGGTCATGTTCAGCTTTGGCGGAATTGAGCTCATCGGTATCACGGCCGGTGAAGCTGATAACCCCCAAAAATCCATTCCTAAAGCCATCAACCAGGTTATGTGGAGAATTCTTATTTTCTATGTGGGAGCCTTATCTGTCCTGATGGTTCTTTATCCCTGGAATCAGGTGGGTGCTGACGGAAGTCCCTTCGTTATGATCTTCTCTAAAATTGGCATTCCTGCGGCTGCAACCCTCCTCAATATCGTTGTTCTAACCGCTGCCCTTTCCGTGTACAACAGCGGCGTCTACAGCAATGGACGTATGCTGTACAGTCTGGCTATGCAAGGCAATGCTCCGAAGCTTTTTGCCAAATTAAACAAACGGGGGATTCCTGTCGCCGGAGTGCTGGTCTCTTCCGGAATTACCTTAGTCGGTGTTATTCTCAACTTCCTGTTGCCCGGCAAAATCTTTACGTATCTCATGGCTGTGGCGATCATTGCCGCAGTTATTACCTGGACTACGATTATTATCGTAAACCTTAAATTCCGCAAGGCAAAAATCGCTCAGGGTGAAGGCGATGCTCTTCACTTCAAGACCCCTCTACACCCTTACACAAACTATTTTTGCGCCGCCTTCCTTGTGATGATTGTCATCCTTATGGCCTTTACTGAAAGCATGAAAATGGCTGTATTGGTTCTTCCCATCTGGTTGCTTATCCTCTGGATTAGCTTCAAAATCAAAAAATCAAGAGAAAGTAAATAAAAGCCTTAACATTGGCATGAATCTTGCATAAAGATTAAGACAGAACTTGTTCCAACTACTATGCCAAATACCGACCGCTCATCATTTCGATAACCGGGGTATGAATAAAATTAAATGGAGGTATTTGTTATGGCAATCAAGTATGTACCCGAACCCTTTCGAATTAAGGTGGTAGAGCCCTTGCGGATGCTTACCCAAGAAGAAAGAGAAGAGAAAATCGCCAAGGCTAATTACAACCTTTTCAACTTAAAAGGAGAGGATTGCTACATCGATTTGCTGACTGACTCCGGAACCAATGCCATGAGCCAGGAGCAGTGGGCTGGTGTGATGAGAGGCGACGAGGCCTATGCAGGAGCTTCCAGCTACTTTAAACTCATGGAAGCAGGCAAGGATATTTTTGGCTTTGGCTATATCCAACCTGTTCACCAAGGTCGTGCAGCAGAGAAAGTTGTCTTCCCCTTACTGCTCAGCGAAGGTAAATTTGCAATTTCCAACATGTTTTTTGATACCACTCGCGCCCATGTCATCTTGTCTGGCGCCAGACCCATTGACTGCGTGGTAGAAGAAGCCAAAGATCCATCCAAACGCGCTCCCTTTAAAGGGAATATGGACGTTGCCAAGATGGAAGAAGTCATCAAAGAGAAGGGTCCGGAAAACATTGGTTTGGTTGTCATGACCATCACCAACAACTCTGCCGGCGGACAACCCGTCTCCATGAAAAATCTTCGTGAAGTTTCTGCTTTAGCTAAAAAATATGGTATTCCTATGTGCATTGACGCAGCCCGCTATGCGGAAAATGCTCACTTCATCAAACGTGATGAGCCAGAATACAAGGACGTATCCATTAAAGATATTGTTCGTGAAATGTTCAGCTACGGCGAGCTCTTCACTATGTCAGCTAAGAAAGACACTATCGTCAATATGGGCGGCCTCCTTGGTGTTAAAGATGCCGATTCACCGCTGGTCTTAAAAATCAAAGCTAATTGCATCAGTTATGAAGGCTTCTTCACTTATGGCGGTCTTTCCGGTCGTGATATGGAAGCCTTGGCTATCGGTCTCTACGAGGGAATCGATGAAAACTATCTCCGTTACCGAATTGGTCAAATGGAATACCTGGCAGCCCGCTTAGATGATGCCGGTATTGCCTATCAGTCCCCTGTCGGCGGCCATGGCGTATTTGTTGATGCTGCTGCCATGTTCCCCCATATTCCTTACAATGAGTTCCCTGGTCAGGTTCTTTGCGTGGAGCTTTATAAAGAAGCCGGCATTCGGACTTGTGATATCGGTTCTTATATGCTGGGCAACGACCCGGATACCGGCGAACAGCTAAAGGCCGACTTTGAATTCAGCCGCCTTGCCATACCACGCCGGGTCTACACCCAGGCCCATCTTGACATTATGGCTGATGCCTTGATCGCAATTAAAGAACGGGCTCACACTATTAAACGCGGATATAAAATCACTTGGGAACCCCCCATTCTGCGCCACTTCCAGGCATCACTGGCACCCATCGAGTAATATACTGAGCGGGAAGCCCGGAACCCCATTGTCGATAGGGCTCCGGGCTTCCCTCCTTTTCATTGACAAACAGTGATACAAAAACATTCAGGCTGTTTTGAGGCATCCGCCTGCGGTTAGTGTTATAATAAACTCACTATCAGCATAATCCCCTTAAATTTATTTAATTTGCTCCAAGAGCATTTAAACAGGAGGTTAATTTATGTCTATCAATGTTTTACACACCGATAAGGCTCCTGCCGCTATCGGCCCCTATTCCCAAGGAATCAAAGCGGGAAATCTGGTGTTCACTTCAGGGCAATTACCACTTAATCCTGTGACCGGTGAGTTAGAAACCGATATACGCAAAGCGACTCATCAATCCTTGGAAAATGTAAGGAACATCCTGGAAAGTGCCGGAACTTCCCTGGCTAAAGTCGTTAAAGTAGTCGTTTTCTTGAGAGATATGAACGATTTTGCCGCCATGAATGAAATCTACGGAACCTTCTTTACAACGAATCCGCCTGCCCGTTCAGCAGTGCAAGTAGCCCGGCTCCCCAAGGATGCCATCATTGAGATTGAAGCTATTGCTTTAGCCGACTAACATAGGAAACAGCAGCCACGACTTTTTTAGTCGCGGCTGTTTTTTATTAATGCAGCATACTTTCTGGTTTTTTTATGCTTGCCGATAAATCTTTGCAAAAGACACATACTATAACAACTAAACAAAAGAGGTGTTTTGCATGATTAACGAATTGATGCTGCGCTTAATGAACCCTTTAACAGATGGTATGCTCAAGAACATGCTTACCGAGTCTTATCCAAATAACCCCATGGTCATGACCACAACCTTTGAAAAACTGACTTTGCGGGCTGTGATCGAAGCAGGGATTCGGGCAGAGACAGGAAAAGCACTGACAAGGCCCATGGGCAGCCCCCTGCGTTTATCCCCTTGGGAGCAGTTGTTGCTGAACCCAAGACAGCTTTTTGAGCTCCCTACCCCGGACGATACGACCATTGACACTAAGGTGGTCATCGGGCCCCAAGCCCAAAAGCCCCTCAAGCTGGATACTCCTATTCTCATCACCGGCATGTCCTATGGAGGTTCTCTGAATCTGCCCATGAAAATCGCTCTAGCCAAAGGGGCCTCAACAGCCGGAACAGCCACCAACACCGGGGAATCGGCAGTATCTGAGGAAGAGCGGGAAGCCGCCGATTTCCTGATCGGTCAGTATAATCGCGGCGGCTGGCTGAATTCTCCCGAGCAGCTGGGGCTGGTGGATGCCATTGAAGTTCAGCTGGGACAAGGCGCCTGGGGCGGTGCTGTCTCTTCTTCCGTAAAGGAAGAGGATATGGATGAACACCTCCGGGTGCTCTGGCAAATCGATGAAGGAGGCAGCACCGGAAAAAGCTCACGCTTACCTGAAGTCAATTCACCGGAAGACCTCGTTAAACTCATCAAAAAGCTGAAAAAAGAGTATTCTGTTCCGGTAGGAATCAAAATCGCCGCCACCCACTTTATGGAAAGGGAATTGGAAGTCATCGCCAAAACCGAGGCCGATTTTATTTGTATCGATGGTCAAGAAGGCGGAACTGCAGCTTCTTCCCCCACTTTGGAAGATGATATGGGCTTACCTACCCTCTTTGGCTTAGGAAGAACGATCAATTGGCTGAAAGGGCAGAACCTAAGGGAACAATTCACAGTCATCGCAGCCGGAGGTTTCCGTACTCCGGGCGAAATCCTCAAAGCCCTGGCTCTAGGCGCCGATGCCGTCTACATAGGGTCCATCGCCATTATAGCTGCACTCCAAAATCAAATCACCAAAGCTCTTCCCCAGCATCCTGCTCATCAGTTGGCACTGTATAACGGCTCCCTTGCCGAGGAGTTTGATATTGAAGAAGGAAGCAGGTGCCTTGCGAACTTCCTCCTCTCTTGTCAGGAAGAGCTGAAAATGGCCTTGCAGGCCATGGGTAAAAAAGCTATTCAAGAGCTGGGCCGGGAGGACCTGGTTTGCCTGGATCCTGAGCTGGCCAGAAACCTTCAGATCGGCTATGCAGGCACTCCGGCAGCAAATTACTGGGGTTCCCCCCTGGCAGCCAGATAACACGGGAGTTTTTTCATTGCTGTTTTAGACAGAAAAAAGGAGGGGCAATCCCCCTCCTTAACTAGTTTCTTCGACAGTGTATCCTATTCATTTTCAAACACTGCTCTGTAAATTCTCTATCTGAGCCGTCTTATTCGTTGCCTTCTGCAGGTGCTTTAGTGACAACCACTTCACCCTTGGTGGAAGCAAGGACTTCACTTTGCTGACCCTCTTCGGCAACGGTCACGACTTCCAAGTTGTACTTATAGGTCCCGGCTTCGCTGAAGGTTACTTTGAACTGGCTTGCAGCATTCAGGAAAGGGAACCCGGTTTCAGGACCATAAAAGGCGCTGTTTTCTGCATTCAAAGGAAGTGCTTGATAGGTTCCGTCATTTTCAAGATATTGAAGAACCATGTTCTCTTTTTTCCCTTGGGTTAAAGTGATCTTGACCCGAACTTTGGTGGTAGCCGCTGCCGGCTCAGCGACAAAGCTGTTGGGAGCGGTGGTCACTGCAAAATCGACCGTTTCCCCTACAGTTAATTCTTCAGCTAATCCGGAAACGATAGCAGGTGCGGCAAGAAGTTTTGCATCCCCGGTTAACTCGGTATTTTGAACGGTAAATTTACGTCCGTCCTGGTATTGAATGGTGATGATAGCTTTGGTAGGGACATCTTCAACAGTTCCGTTGAAATCACCATAGGTCCAGTAACCATCGTTTTCAAAAGAGCCATCGATATTGAAGGGAGAAGAAAGCTGTTGGCCGGTTAATTCAAAAAGCTTGGCATTTTTAGCACGGGTTGCTGTATTGGTTGCCAGGACTGTTTCTTTAATTTGCTGTTCTTCGCCATCTTCATCTTTAATCGTTTCTACTTTGACCAGGCTTACTTCAATGCTCTGCAAATCCACAGGAAGTTTATCCACTAAAGAGAACCCAACATTATAGCCATTAACTCCAGACGCTTGCATTACACCAAAGTCTTCAGCTTTGACATGATTGAGGGCTTCTTGGTTAAGATCTTCGGGATTACCGGCAAGCTTTGTATTAACGACTTCATAGACACGACCATCCAAATAGGTCACTTTGATAACTGCTTTGGTAGGAACATCGAGAACACTTCCGTTCCATTTACCGTAAGACCAGTAACCGTCAGCAGAGAAGTTTCCGTCAATATTGAAAGGTGAGGAAAGCTGGGTTGCGGTGGGGTAAGAATTAAAGAGCTTATTCATACTGGTGTTTTTGGCAAGAACGGTTTCCCCTCTGTAAAGGGTCACTTCAACACTTGCCAAATCCCGCGCGCTTCCATCAACGATTTGAAGTCCTACATTGTAACCGTTAACACCGGATGCCTGCATGACAGCGAAATCTTGGGGACGCACATGGTTAAAGGTAAGAGCTTTGTCTGTAACAGCAGTAGTTCCACCTACAGCCACAATGCTCTTTTCCCCCAATTTAGGAAGCAAGAGATCTTCTGCTTTTTTGCTGAGCTCTTTTTGAGCCAAAACGATAGGAGAATTGGTTTTGGCAGCAAGAGCCGACACAACTAAGGCGTCCACGAGATGCTCATCATAACCATTGCCCACATAAACCTTGCTGTACTCCAGATCGGTGAAGGTTTTTAATACTTCTAAGTTAGTATCAAAACGGTCATCGCCGAAAATACGCAGCTTGCTTTCACCATCGGTTCCGGGCAATTCTTCATATACTTCTTCGCTGATCAGTATTTCTCCACCCAGTACATAGGTTGCTTTCACTTGATCCTTGATTTCATCAAGGTATGCCGCCTCGATTTCAGGCAATCCATCCTGATCGGCCAGGAGGATGGGTATATTCTTCGCAGCGGCGATAGATGCTACAGAAAGCGCATCGGCATATTTATATGCCGTGGTTACCATGATTCCCTCGACATCGTCAAGGTGGCTGGCAATATTTTTAGCCGTCTCGAAGCGATCTTTACCGCCTAATTCTTCTTTAATGACGATTTCTAAATTATTCTCTTTAAAAATCTTTTCTAAAGCATCTTTTTTAATGGCACCGCTTACGGTGTAAATTTCTTCTACTTTTAGAGTTTTAAGTGCTTCAATGGTTGCTTCCGGAATATCCGCACCATTGGTCAGAAGAATCGGTGCATCAATAGAATTAGCGAAAGGTGCTGCAGTCAAAGCATCCACCAAATTTTCCTGTTTGCCGGAAGCAAGAATCGCTGCTTTAGAGGTTTCCCAACCTTCTGTGGCAACTTTCGCTGCAGTTTCAAAACGATTTTCACCGTGCAGACGATTCAATGATACTTTACTTTCAGCAGGTACTTGGGTGTCAGCCAATACGGCTGCTGGCAAAGCTGTGCCAAGAACCATAGCTGCAACTATAACACTGGATACGACACGAGCTCTTGTCTTCTTCATTCGAATATCTGCCCCCTATAATATAATACTATTTCCCGCGTCGGCAACTGCATTATTTAGCAGCATCTTGCATATATTATTACACATAAAATATATACATTATCTTGCCTTTTGCAATCACTGAACGCAATATCAATGTTATATCAATAATCCACATAAGTCACTAGTATATTATTGGGAATCAATAATATATACTTTTCTGACATATTTATATATCATATATACACATTATAATATACAGTACGATATACAATATAATATACCTCATACTATCGATTCGATAAGCTCGGCGTCAGCATAAACCTCTGTTTAAAGAACTAAAATAGTACAACTTGATCAGTAACTTATATAAGTCAAATGGAATATTTTGGATTATAATAATGTGTAAGTGTGTATTGGGTAATGACCCGTTTATCCATATAGGAGGGAATGAAATGCATCTTTTCTCGCCGGCTAAGCCTCAAGTCAATTCTTTAGATACTCCTCAGGCTAATTCTCGGTCCTTTCAATATAATATAAATAACCTTCCCCCAAGCCCCCTCTCATCTTCTTCACCATCTTCCACTCCTCCACAAACCCTCGAACGGCCATCTGCACAACCCCCAGCAAATTCTATTTTGCAAAGCAATTTAAACCCCGTGCAGGCCAACTTGGCAAATTCGCAACCGGTTGCGAATTCTACCAGCACTCCGAATTTAACACCGAAACCTGCCGCACCAGCCCCGGTTGATGTTAACTCGGAACTCAAATCTCTTCTGCAAAAGCAAGGTGTTAATTTTCTGCAGAGCTTTGGCCCCGCTTTCGCCCGGGAATTTGGGGCACCCTTAGCACGAAATATCGCTCCCCAGCTTGCTGATCGTTTGGGTCCTCCCCTTGCTGAAAAAGTTGCTCTGCCCTTAATACAAAAAGTAGGCTTCCCTTTGGCCAAAAGGGTAGGCCTACCTTTAGCTAAAAAACTAGGTGGACTGGTTCTGAAACGAATTGGTCTTTAAACTCTTTTCCAAATCAATGCGGCTCCGATCATGATTAAAACCAGGGGCCACATTTTACTTATGCTTTCCCATACCGGGAACCACTGGTTGACTAGCAGAAAGATGCCAAGAATAATCAAAATTAGCCCAGCTGTCCTGCCGCTCTGAGAGTACCTCTTATTCGAACTATAGGATGATCCGGAATAGGATGTGGAGTTGGCAAAGGAATCTATTCCGAAATCCCGGGCAGTATTCTTGACATTTTGGACAACTTCATCCACTATATCTTCTACATGTCCCCTTTGCCCTCCGGACGCAAGAGGGCCCTCACTCTGATCGCCGGGGACAACAAATAAGGCGGCAATATAAAGAAAGATGCCGGCTCCACCCATCAATAAGGTGATAAGAGCAACTAAACGAACCAGGGTGACATCTACATCAAAATACTCGGCCAGTCCACCACATACTCCACCGATCATTTTTTCCCTTGAAGAACGATACAAACGATTGGTCATAATTAAATTCCCCCTGCACCATCTCCAAAATTCGCCAAATAATTGTTTAATAAAGATAGCATCCGCTACGATTTGCCTCTAATATCCCCTGCTTCACTTCATATATAATTTATACAAGGCATGGGTACCGCTGTTTTCCTCTCCTTCGGCAGCCAGTTGTTCATAAAGTGATTTTGCCAGCTCAAGGCCGGGGGTCATCAACCCCATCTCTTTAGCCGACTCTAAAGCAATGTTCATATCCTTGATAAAATGCTTCACATAAAAACCTGGTTCGAAGTTTCCGGCTATCATCCTTGGTCCAAGGTTGCTCAGGGACCAGCTGCCTGCCGCCCCTCCCGCGATGCTGTCGAGGACCCGGCTGGGATCCAAACCGGCCTTTTGGGCGTAAGCTATAGCTTCACAAACCCCAATCATTCCCCCCGCAACGGTGATTTGGTTGGCCATTTTCGTATACTGTCCTGCACCGGCCGGTCCCTGCAGGATTATATTTTTACCCATCGCTTCAAAGATCGGCTTGACCTTGTCAAATACCCCTTCTTCTCCCCCTACCATGATGACCAAAGTACCGTTTTGGGCTCCCACATCCCCGCCGGATACGGGTGCATCCAAAACATCAATTCCACCGGCTTTCCCTGCTAAGGCAATCCTTTGGGCCAAAAGGGGGCTGGAAGTTGTCATATCAATAAGAACAGATCCGGGCTTGGCATTAGGTATCAGCCCCTCTTCACTTAAGTAGACTTCTTCCACATCCTTGGGATAGCCCACCATAGTGATCACCACATCGGACAGCCTGGCAAGCCCGGCTACCGAATCCACCCACTGCACCCCTAAGGCAAAAAGCTCTTCAGCACTGCTTTTCGTCCGGTTGTAAACCGCTACAGAATACCCATCCTTCAGGAGATTCTTGACCATACTGCGGCCCATAACTCCAGTACCTACAAAACCGATTTTAAGATTACTTTTGCTCATTGTTGCTACTTCTCTCCTTCTGCAAAATCTACATTTGCTTTCCTAAGCCCATTACTTCTTAACACTTCTATAATATTATAACAGCTTATCCTCCTCAGAGAAAATTAAAAGGAGCATCGCACCACCTTTAAGACTCTGCAATGCTCCATCAACTTTGAAAAACCGGACCTGTCCCTTTGATTCGCTTATCCTTTTCCGCCTTTGAACTCCGGTAAGGGTAAGCCAAGAATGCGCAGGTAGTGAATCGCTTCTCTTAAGACATGATCGGCCAGCAAGGGAAGAATCAAGGATCGCAACTGACAGCATAAGATGGCATCCGTTCCCGCGGCTTTAAAGTCCTTGAACTCTCCGGTTACCCGGATGGTTTCACTGGTAATTCTCCTGAAGCTCTGGTCGGGTACTGTTCCATTTCCCAACTGATTTAAGAGCTGTTCATAAGCTTGGGCAAAATGGTCAGCCCGGGTAATCATGGCCTTTTCTTTAGGGTCCAGCAAATGGCTGATCACTTCGGCATGTTCCTTCATAATATGGTCCCAGAACATTTGCATTTCCACCATGTGGCAGGTGGGATCCGTATACTGATGGTTTTGCAGTTTCCTGATCTGCTTCATATACATTTCTGTTTCTTTCATTTGATGTTCATACAGGGACGGGAAATTATGACTGGTGATACAGCACTGCAAAATGGCCTTTAAAGCCCGATCCGTAAACTCATAGACATTGCATGCACAGGCCAGAGCCTTTTCGTTTAATGCATAGACTTGTTCGGCTATTTCCTGCTCACAGGGAACCATGCCCATCCCCACGCCCATATAAGGGTGTAAGCTCATGGTTTCTACAGTCAACTGAGAGTTAATCGGTATACAGGTAAGCTCCTGGGTCTTTTGCTCCGCCTTCAGGGTCTTATTGGTAAACAGCTCTCCCGACTTCATCACTTCAATGCCCACTTTTCCATCGGCCAAACAATTGGCTTCATGGAGAATTTCTTCAAAGCTGCATTTGAGAGCATCGGCTTCCTGCATCCAATCCGCATCCTTACACATAAAGCCGCTTTCCAAAAAGATGAGATGCTCTTTTATAATCCTCGCCCAAAAAAGATGCAATTCCAAGGATTCCCGAATGAAATCGCCAGTCATTGGCAGGGTACTCATAGAGACAACTCCTTTCCATAAAATGCCCCGGGGCATAGTTTTTTCTGACACAGCATATTCAGAAAGAGGGTCTATAGCAACCTATCCATACAATCCTTTTTATTCCATTATACAGTCCGGGTTCTGCTCCTTTAGTAAAACGTCAACTATAGGCAAATTATTCATTCCGATATACTAAGAAAGACTGTAAGAGGCGCTTCATTCATACCTCTTACAGTCTTTCCTACTATTCTATATTTTGAATGTTCTCTCCAGTTTAACGATTGGATTGCAATGCTTTCACCAGGGCATAAGCAGCTTCGGCACGAGTCATTTTCTTGGTGGATTCAAATTTATTTCCCTCGATGTTCATGACCCCCAGACCCTTGGCTAAAGCAATATAACCAAGACTACCATCGCTAAAGGTATCGGCATCCTCATACGGAGCCTGGAAGAGCTCCTCAAGCTGAGCGATCTTCTCCAATTGCAGCATCCGAACCACTAGTTTGGCTTGAAACTCGCGGCTGACCTGATCATTAAGGGACAGATTCTCTTTGACCCACCCCAGTTCCTTGACTTGCTTCAAGAGCTCTTCATCGCTTAATCCTTGATAGGACCAGACGCCATTCTTGGCGATCAGCATGGAGCTTAGCAACGATTTTACGGTGACATGCTCATCAGGTCTGAATTGATCACCATACTCACCAAATGCTCCGGCCTGGCCAAGGAGTCTGATTTCTTCCTCAGCGAAGCTGCCTGAGATATCACCGAAGTTATAGGGTCTTGGTTGCTCCTTAATGGGCTTGCCCTGCCAATCGAGGAATTCACCGGTTTTAGCATCCATAATGTTGGAGACGGCAAAACTGTTGTCCATTTTAGGTTGATACACTAAGCGGATATCCGATAACTGACCATTTTTGTTAATCTGAACATATTTGAGTTCCAGAGGTCTTTTCTTTAAGAAGGTATCCTCACCTTGTTTTTGGTCCATAGCCTGGGCGATATCCGGAAAATTCACATTAGCGAAATCCATGTTATAGCTGACGACTTTTTGGGTATTGCGTTCTACGGAGACGGAGAAACCATTGCCGGGGACATGTACTCCGTTAACAACCCGCTCATAGCTGAAATCGTGGTTGGGTTGATCTTCGGGATACTTTTGACCATTGTCCATAACCTCTAAATACTCGACCTGCTGAACCCGGTCAGGTTGAATTTTCTTGATGAAAGCATCGGCAATTGCTTTCGCCGCAGTCCGATCAATGGCATCTGGGCCTTTGGGCTGCGGGTTAGGAGAATAGGCACTGAACCCAAGGACTTCACCTGTGGCCGCATCCACCCGGGCATAGACATAGTTGTATCCATCCGTGCTTTCTTCCTGACTCCAATCAAAGGACCAGACACGTTTCTGGCTTAAGCCACCTTCCAAGCCAAGATTGGCACCGCGCAGAGTGAGGCTGTCCGGTATTTCCACCCATTTCTTGGCACTTTCGATAGCCTGCTCCTTCGTCAGCAGCTTAGATGCATCATCCACTTCTTTTTGCTCGGCCGGCGCTAAGGCATTTTCTGAAGACTTCGCCATTCCACCCATACCACCGCCGGCCTCCATAACGGCATCGCTATTAAGCCATTCGCCAGAGTTAAGCTTGAGGGGTTCCCCTGTTTGGGCATCAATCATACCGCTGAAAGATTGATTGCTTAATTTGTAAACTAAAAGGGCATCTTTCTTGGCGTCCTTTTCCTGACTATCCAGCGGTCTAATACCGTAGTTAAGGAAATATTGCAGCTGAAGAAGATTATTTTTTACAAATGCCTCACGAGCCTTGTCTGCACTGATAACATCTTTGGGATCGGGAATGCTTTCTTTGCTCCAGTTGAGAGAATAGCTTGTAATCGTACCATCATAAGCATTCACTTGAACTGATACACCATTGCTTGGGAAAGCAACGCCATTGGCCACCCGCTTCCATTGCACTGAATAGGTCGTATAGCCATAATCTATGACAGGAGTGATTTGGGTGTTTTCCGGCACCAATTCCATCTGATTGAGCCGATCTCCCAGAATTTTGTTCACCAGACCCTGAGCGATATCTTTAGCCTCTGCATAGGAATATTTGGGAACACTGGTCTGCGAAGATGAACTTGCAGGATTCCAACTGTTCATATGAATGATTTCACCGGTGCTTACATCCACTTGAGCGTTAAAACTACCCCCGGCATCATCTGTGGAATTCCAATTTAAGGACCAAGTCTCTCTTTCATTATAGTTATTGTAGCCCGAAGTAAACTTTGTATAGGCTGCAGGAATAGTAAAGTTATTTTTAACGAGTTTAATAGCATCTTCCAAACTCACTTTAACCTGTGCCGGGGCGGCAATCGTTTCTACCGCACTTATGGTTTTTGCACTCACCTCAGCTGCCGCCATCACGGAGGCAGGTAGTGCACCCTGCACTAATAAGGCCACAGCCATGGGAATTGCTAACTTATGCATTTTTTTCTTATTCATTTTTCCATTCCTTTCTTACCTTGTCTTTTTCAACCTCTATTACCATTATAGACGAAAAACTCACGGCCAATATGACGCTGAAAAGCAAACCAGAAATAAATTAATTATTGTCAATCATTATGCTTTTATTACTATTTCTAATATAGTACATTTTTCTAAACATTTATAATAATCAGAAGGGGTTTTGTTTTTTTTGCAGAATAGTTATATAAGTACTAAATTGAACAGGAGTGAGCAGAAAATGAAACGCAGCATTTGGGTCTTTTCCGTTCTCTTAGCTACCATATTTCTTCTTGGCCATTGGATTCCTGGTTTTTCGGCGCACTCTACTCTTAATTCCTCCGGTCAACCCGCTCTGGCCTCTGCTTTCACCGACCCCGTTACGCCAACCGAGCGCAAAGAGATGGAAACTTTAGCACTGGATTTTACAAAAAGGTATTATACCTATACTTTGGATAATTATTTGGAAGAAGGCCTAAAGCTCCTGCCCCTCCTGACACAAGATTATCAACCGATCTATATGGGTTCTCTTGAGAAAAGCTTCAGCGCAGCCGAAGCCGTAAATGCCAGGTCGACCGTGGAAAGCGCCTTAGTCCTGGGGCTGGAAAAAACTGCTTCGGATTCGAGCTTGATTAAAATGCAATTTAAAGCAAAGGTTTTGACCCATGATGTTGTAACCTTGAATCGCTACAGTGTTGTTTTGGACTTAAAAAAAGAAGATGACGCATGGTTGATTAACGATATAGTGGAAGAAGAGCCTGTTGCCTTTTCCAACCTTCAGGATTTACTCTAATTTTCGTAGAATTTCGTTTTAATTAGGCTTTAATACCTGATAAGGTAGATTAAAACTCCCGTGAAAATGGTCTGTGACTCACATAGACCTTTCCATCGGGAGTTTCTGTTTTGTATCATTGGCCTATTAAATTGCTCATGAGGTGATACTCCGAGCCTTTAAATCTTAGAGAAAGAAAAGCCAGGTTACTATCCCAAAAAGAGGAAGCAAAATGCAGACACTATACACCATATAGCCGAAAAAGCTGGGCATTTTTACTCCGGATTCTTCAGCTATAGACCGCACCATAAAGTTTGGTGCATTGCCGATATAGGTAACTGCTCCAAAGAACACTGAGCCGGCAGAAATCGCCAGGAGATATAAGGGCTGTTCCACTAAGAACTGAGCCACTGCAGGCCCTTCAGCCACACCGGGATAGAATTGACCTAAAGCGGTGCTAAAGAAAGTCAGGTAGGTCGGGGCATTGTCCAGGAAGCTGGATAATGCTCCGGTAATCCAGAAATATTGAGCCGGCTCTTTTACTGCTGCAGTAATGAAAGACAAGGCTCCGGACTCTCCGGCCTTCAAAATCGCTAAAGCAGGCGCCATGGTGACAAAGATTCCGAAGAAAAGATAAACAATCTCCAGAATGGGTCCCCAGGAGTATTCATTTTCCTCACGAACTGTCTTGGCTGTGATTTTCATAGAAATAACCATAATAGCCACAAGAACCAGATTGCGAATAACATCCTGCCAGCCAAGATGAACCCCTAGAATCGATACTTCGCTCATCTTAACATAACCGCTAAAAAGAATCACACCAATAATTGCAGCTAACAGAATAAAGTTCTGAGCGCCCAGAATTTCCAGCTTTTTCTCTGGCGCTGAACCTTCATTGGCGATGTTCTGCGTTGCCGCCACCGCTCTATCGCCGGCGGATGAGGCAAGGGCCAGGCCGGCTTCTTTTTGTTCCTTAGCCAGATAGTATTTATCAAAAGCAATATACATGAGCAATAACCCGGCCAGTACAACAGCCATGGGGGTTATGAGGCGCAAGGTCCAAAAGAAGGGGACTCCATGCAAAAAGCCCAGGAAAAGCGGCGGATCCCCTAAGGGGGTCAATGATCCTCCTACATTGGCAACCATGAAAATAAAGAAGACCACCATAAAGGCCTTATACTTACGGTCCTTATTCACACGCAGGAAGGGGCGGATCAACAGCATAGCCGCTCCTGTAGTTCCCATCCATGAAGCAACAATAGCCCCGATGGTCAGGAAACCTGCATTGACCCAAGTGGTCCCCTTAAGGGATGTGCGAACTAAAATTCCACCACCCACTGTAAATAGGGAGCCAATGAGAATGATAAAGGGGATGTAATCAGCGATAAGTAAATGGAGCAGCTCATCCACGCCTTGTTTTCCATAAACTACAATTAGTGGAACAGCAAGCAATGCTGCCCAGGCAGCCGACACCTTCCCAAAATGATGATGCCAAAACTTAGGAAACAGAACAGGTCCGAGGGCGATGGATAACAACATACCGACAAAAGGAATGACAGAATATAATGGTAATAACGTTCCTAAAGAGTGTTCCATTTTTTCCTCCTTAAATTAATTGGCAGGCAAAGCAGCCTTTTTTAGAATTTAAATAACTTTCGCACACCGAAAGTGACGCAAACTAAAAAGCGTCTACGTCTATGTTACAACACAACGCTCCTTATGAACATACCAAAAAGTACAACTTTCTGTTTCTTTTTATTTTTATAACTATTTAACAAAAAATAAATAAAAAGATGACACACCCCAGCTTCAATAGCCCTTCTCCCATAGACGCCGGTACTGACCTTCTTTTCTCATCAACTCTTCGTGTTTCCCCTGCTCAAGAATTCTTCCCTTCCCCAACACCAGTATTTCATCCATATCTTTAACAAGTTCAAGATGATGAGTAATCACGATGAGTGTCCTATTCTCTGCCAAAGCAAATAGTTCTTCTTTAAGCTCCCGTTCCGTAACCGGGTCCAGTCCACTGGTCGCTTCATCCAAAATAAGGATAGGCGCATCTTTTAGTAAGACGCGGGCGATGGCCAGACGCTGCTGCTGCCCACCGGAAAGCTTCATCCCCTCTTCACCGATTAAGCAATCATATCCTTGAGGAAGAGAAAGAATAAAATCATGAATTCTTGCTCTGCGGGCTGCTTCGTATAACTCTTCGTTAGTGGCTTCCGGCTTGGCCAATAAGAGATTTTCTTTGATTGTAGCATGAAAAAGATAGGGTTTTTGAGACACTATGCCCATGTTTTCCCGAACAACCTGGGGAGTTAATTCTTTGATGTTTACTCCCCCTAAGCGAATTTCCCCGGCAGCGGGTTCCCAAAATCGAACCAATAGATTAACTAGGGTGCTTTTCCCCGCTCCACTTTGACCCACGATACCAATCCGTCTGCCTCCTGGTATCTTAACCGAAATGTTATCCAATACCCAGGGGCCATTCGGCTCATAGCGAAAACGCACATTCTCGAATGCAAGCTCAGGTTCAAGGCCAGGGGCATCCAGCCTGCCTTTCTCCTTCTCCAGATTACGGCCTTCATCGATTAGGTGCTTAAGACGCCTTCCCGCCGCCTCATTTTCCTCCAAATACTGCTGGCCGGCGGGCAGGGTCGCTACAGCCTCGAAACTGCTCAGTACCCCCAAGGCCAACATACCCAATAGAACCCCGTCAATCTGTCTTCCCTCTACGAGAATTATTCCCAGAACCAGGACAGCCAGCATTCCCAAATGAGAGCTCATCCCCATCAGGGCATTTGCCGTTCCTGTTACTTTAGCCATTCTTCGCTCAGAGTGACTGAGTTCACTTTGGGCTTCTTGAATCCTCTGGAACACAGCTCCGGTCTGTCCAAAGGCCAGCATTTCCGGCATCCCCTGCAAGCTATCCAAAATAAAAGTATACATCCTGGCTTTGGCCTGGATTTTCATCTGACCGATACCCTTTCCTAAAGCCCGGACAAGCAAAGGCAGAGCAACACCTGCAGCCAGAAAAAATGCTGCCAGGATCATAGTGAATCCTTGATTAAAATAAGCAAGGAAACCTCCATAGCAAAGCAAAACCAGCACGGCCACAAGGGGGGGAGCCAGGACCCGCAAAAACAGGTTCTGCTGTACTTCCACATCTCCCACAATGCGGCTGAGCAAATCCCCGCTACGCAACTCTTTAAGCCGGGCAGGAGCTAATGGTTCAATACCCTTATAAACAATCATCCGCATACGGCTTAACACCCGAAAGGTGACATCATGGGAAACCAGGCGCTCAAAATAGCGGAAAACCGCCCGGGAAATCCCAAAGAAACGAACCCCCACAATCGTGATCATCAGATCCATAATCGGGGGCTGCAAGGCTGCCCGAGCCAGCAGATAGGAAGAAGTCGCCATCAAACCGATGTGGCTGGTAACGGTCAGGGCACTTAACAGCAAAGCCAAGCACACCCTGGGCCAGAGAGGAAGTATTTCTTTGATGATCCACCTCAGATTTTTCATTCCTCTTCCCTCCCATAGGTGCTTACGAAATGGGTGTAGAGCCCTTGATTATTGAGTAAGGTCTGTGGAGAGCCCTCCTCAATAATCCTCCCCTTATCAAGTACCAGGATCCGATCCGCCTCAATCGTCGTCCTCATGCGATGGGTGGTAAAGATTACGGTCCTGTCCTGACAAAGGCCCTCCAAGGCTATCAGCAAATCCTTTTCATTTTCGTTATCCAAGCCGCTGGTCACTTCGTCCAGCAACAGCAGCGGCGCATCCTTAAGAAAGGCCCGGCTGATGGCTATGCGCTGCGCCTGCCCCCCGCTTAAACGGGCTCCTCCCTCACCCACAAGGGTATCATAGCCTTGGGGAAGTTCGCTGATAAACTCATGGGCCATGGCCAGTTGAGCAGCCCTTACCACGTCTGCCCAAGCTGCCCCGGGGTTGCCGAAGCGAATATTCTCCATAATCGACCCGGCAAAGAGATAAGGTTTCTGGGGAACGTAAGAAATCATCTCCCGCCAAGCTGCCGCCGGGATCCTGTTTAATACCGTATCGTTAATCAGCACCTTTCCTTGTGTCGGTTCTACAAACCTAAGCAGAATCTGCAGAAGGGAGCTTTTTCCCGCGCCACTGGGTCCAATCAAAGCCACCCGTTCACCAAGGCGGAGGGTAAAGTTAATATCCTTTAAAACTCTTTCTCCCTCTTGCTCATAGCATAGGTCCACCTGTTTAAATGTAAGCCAAGGCGCGCCTTGCTCTCCCCTGAACAAATGACCGGGCTCCTCCGCCCCTCCGCCCAATTCCACCCCATTCAACTCAGATTCCAGCTGGTTCTCTAGCTCAAGGACTTCGAAAATGCGCTGAGCAGCATTGCTCCCGGAGAGTCGTGCATGAAAAGACAAACCAAGAGTCCTTAAGGGCAAATAAAACTCCGGAGCTAAGATCAGAATGAAAAGCGCCTCAGCATAGGGAACCGTGCCATTAATCAAACGAAGGCCCAAGGTTACGGCAATGATTGCGGTGCTGATCATCCCCATAAACTCCAGGACAAAAGCCGATAAAAAAGCTACTTTCATGACGCTCATGGTACTCTTCCGAAAGGCCTCGCTGACCCGGCTGATCACTGTGGCTTGGTCTTTACTCCGCCCGAACAGCTTCAGGGTGGTTAAGCCTTGAAGCATATCAAGAAAATGAGCGCTCATACGGCTTAAGCTTTGCCATTGCCGTAAAGACTTTTTCTCAGCAAGTTTGCCAATCAAGATCATGAAGAAAGGAATGAGGGGGCCGGTTATGATTAAGACAAGGGCAGATTGAAAATCCTTAGGCAGGACAAAAGCTAACGTAAGCATCGGTACTAAAACAGCTAAAATGAGTTGGGGAACATAGCGGGCAAAATAATCATCCAAGGCTTCAATTCCCTCTACCGCTGTGTTGAGCAGTTCCCCTCCCCGCTCCCCCCGGGCATACACAGGCCCCAGCGCCAGGATCTTGTGCAGAAACCGCACCCTTACCCTTTCCTTTACCCGGATGGCCGCCTCACGGGCAGTTACTTCACTGCAATACTGGAAAATCCCCCGTACACCGATGACACCCAAAATGGCCAGAAGATATCCTTGCACTTGGCCAAAAGGTGCGTCTTCCAGAAAAACTTGGGCAATCACCTGGGAGAGGAGCCAGGCCTGAATAATCGCCAGCAAAGCTATTCCCAGGCCAAGGGCTATGGTCCCTAAAAGGTATCTTTTAACATGTTTGCCTTCCCGCATCAAACGCTTATCGAGCATAATTTAAAAAGGGGCAAGAATCCCTTGCCCCATCCCCCTAAAATTAAATATCTTATCCCTAGTTTACATGATGGATAACTTTTCAGCAATTATAATTGATTTCCTGCTTAATAATGAACATCCTTCGCTGTGACACGTTTGCGGAATACCCAGTAGGTCCAGATCTGATAAGCCAGAACAATCGGCACCAAAGTCAAAGCGACTATGGTCATGATCTTTAAGGTGTAGGGGCTGGATGAAGCATTGTAGATATTCAGGCTCCATTCAGGATTCAGGCTGGACACCATGACCCGTGGGAAAAGTCCCAAGAACACGGAGAGCACTAAAGATGCAATAGTCAGGCTGCTGGCTATAAATGCCTTGCCAGCGGCTTTCTTATAAGTAAACAGCACGGTCAGAATCATGGCCAGGGCACACACCAGAATTCCCAGGGTGGCCGGAGTGCTTAGGAAAAGATCAGTTTGTAAATAGGTCATAGCCGCGAGAAGGACAAGGACGACAAGAGCTGCAACGCTTACTGCTTTAGCTATGCCCCAAGCCCTCCGAACCATTTCACCTTCCGTCTTTAAGGTCAGATAGAGGGCGCCATGTACGGTGAATAAAAGGAGAGTGGTGACTCCGCCAAGGAGTGTGTAGGGTGATAAGAGGTCAAAAAAGGTCCCTACATACTGCATCTCCCCATTGATAGGCACACCCCGTAAGATATTGGTAACTGCCACACCCCAGAGAATGGCACTAAGCAAGCTGCCGACGAAAATTCCTCCATCCCAAGCAGAGCGCCAGCGCGGAGAGCGATCACTGCTGCGGAATTCAAAAGCTACGCCGCGAAGGATCAAAGCCACCAGAATAAAGAACAGGGCTAAATAGAAACCGCTGAAAAGAGTGGCATACCAGTTGGGAAACGCAGCAAAGATAGCACCACCCGCGGTAATCAGCCATACTTCATTGCCATCCCAAACCGGCCCGATGGTATTGATCACAATACGGCGCTCGGTATCGTTTTTGCCCATGAAAGGGAGAAGAATCCCTACCCCATAGTCAAAGCCTTCTAAGAAAAAGAAACCGATGAAGAGTACGGAAATCAGGATAAACCACAGAATATTTAAGTCCATAATGATGCCCCCTTCGCTACATCAGTTGAGGAATCTTCATCCTCAGCCTCAACAGGCCCTCGCTTGACGAACTTCAGAATAAGGTACACATCAACAATGGCTAAAATACCATAAAGCAGAGTAAAGCCAATCAGGCTGGTCCAGATATACGCAGCGGGTACAGAAGTGGAAAGTCCATCCGCCGTCTTCTGCAGACCATAAACAATCCAGGGCTGACGGCCTTGTTCTGCCAGGAACCACCCCGTCAAGTTGGCTATATAGGGCAATGGAATCATCCAGGGAAGAAGCTTTAAGAACCACATCGTATTTTCGAAACGCTTCGTCTTATAGAGGAAAGCCCCCAGCAAGGCGATCAGGACCAATAAACTGCCGACCCCCACCATAATCCGGAAAGACCAGAACAAGGAGGTGACCGGGGGAATATAATTTCCCTCGCCATACTTTTGGACAGCTTCTGCTTGTAATTCATTCATTCCCTTGACCTCAGCGTCAAAGGTTCCATAAGACATAAAACTCAATACACCAGGAACTTTAATCTCAAAACTGTTGGTATTGTTTTCTTTATCGACAATAGCAAACACATTGAATCCGGCAGGGCTCTCCGTTTCCCAATGGGCCTCAGCGGCAGCCATCTTCATAGGTTGGGATTCAACCAAATGCATGCCTTGAGCATGGCCGATGCCCAGGACACCAAAAATACTGATGATGCCGAAAATCAAAGCAAATTTTGCCGACCGCATGAAAACATCCACATGTTTTTTCTTGGCGAGATGATAAGCGCTGATCCCTAAGACAAAGAAGGCCCCCGTGGTAAATCCGCTCAGCACAGTGTGCGGGAATTGATAGAAAACGTGCTGATTGGTCACTACCGCCAAAAAATCCACCATTTCTGCACGGCCATTGCGCAGGACATAACCCACAGGTTCCTGCATAAAAGAATTGGCGATTAAAATCCATAAAGCCGATAGATTGCTGGCAATAGCTACCAGCCAGATGCTCATACAGTGGACTTTCTTGGATAATTTATCCCACCCAAAAATCCAAACCCCTAAAAACGTCGATTCGATAAAAAATGCTAAAAGTGCTTCAATCGCCAAGGGTGCGCCAAAGATATCCCCCATGAACCGGGAATACTCAGACCAATTCATCCCAAATTGGAATTCCTGGACTAACCCTGTCACGACACCCATGGCGAAGTTAATGAGAAAGAGCTTACCCCAGAACTTGGCCATTTTCTTATAGGTTTCATCCCCCGTCCTGACGTACCAAGTTTCCATGAGGGCAACGAGGACGGACAGCCCCAGAGTCAGCGGCACAAATAAAAAATGATAGGATGTTGTCACCGCAAACTGCAACCTGGATAAGATTAGTTCGGTCAACTTTATTTCCCCCTTACCTTTCTTAATTATCATATACTATGTACGAAAATCTATTTATATTTATTATAAATCTAAAAAATCAATACGTCCAGAGTTTATGTGAATTTTTTAGTTATGAAAATAAGGGAAGACGTTTTATGGATTAAAAAAGGCTGATGCTTTAAGCTCCCCCACATCAGCCTGCCTCAATTACACTATGTTTCAGTAGTTGCCCTGTACAGATCCACTTGGAAATCTTTTCAATCCTCTTTATAATATCATAATTAACATAAGTTATCCAGCATCTTAAAACCTGCTAATAATGAGTTCATACTTTCCTGATCTTTGATGGCCACCCTTATATAGTTTCCCTCCAGCCCCGCAAAGTTTCCGCAATCCCTGACCAGAATTCCCTGTTTCCCCAACTCCTGAATAAGGTTTTTTTTCCCTTTGCCGGCATCGTCCCGATCGGTACCTGAATCTTCCGCTTCTAGGACTTGAATCAGGGCAAAATTAACCTTACTGGAATATAGACGCAAGCCCCAATACTTCTTTCCCTTGCGCCCTTCAGCAAAACTCCGGTAAAATGACTCTTTGCTTTCCTGCAAGAGCCGCCTTACCCGCTTCCCATACTCTGCATCAGCCAAAGCAGCCAGCCCGGCTTCTTCCGCCAAACTGTTAACAGCCCAAGGGTCCCGTTGATCCTGCAGACGGCCAAGTAGTTTGGCTGCCCCAAAAACTGCCCCCAGGCGCAGCCCCGGAATAGCATAGAATTTGGTTAAAGAATATAACACCAACAGATTGGGATACCTTCGTAAATACCCTTTGCCTGACCAGCGGCTCTCATCCTCCAGAAAGTCAACAAAAGATTCGTCTAAAACGACCCAAGTCTGATGTTTTAAGGCCAGGTTGAGAATCACTTCAAACTGCTGCTTCGACAGGGCACTGCCGGTAGGATTATGAGGAGAATTGATAAACACCAGCTCATTTTCCGCGAGGGCTTGCTCCCATTCTCTATGACTTTCTTCGTTCTGAAAAGAAAGCTCCCCCCACCCTTTTACGCCAAGGATAAGCTTATTTACCTCTGCGCCGCAGGCCAGGGCCGCCCGTTCATATTCACTAAAGGCCGGCTGGGGTATCAGCACTTTGCGGGGCCGGAGACCATGGAGAATCAGAAAAATCAACTCACCGGCTCCATTGCCCAGAAGTATCTCTTCAGCGTTAAGAGCGTAATATTCTGCCATCTTCCCCCGGAGGCGCCGATAATTCGGATCAGGGTAATGGATTATATTGGCAACTCCTTTTTGAAGGGCTTCCCAAACTCCCTGAGGAGGGCCAAATGGATTAATATTAGCGGACAAATCAATAAAGTTCTGTCTCCCATACTGTGCCGAGGCGTCCAACAGATTTCCGCCATGCATTCATAACCCCTCCTTCAGTACCGCCATCATAAGTCTCCACCCACTCCACTATAACTGGCCGGAATTGAATACGGCTTTCTCTCTCGAGATTCTTTTTTTCAGTTGTGGATAAATCCGGGGGAAAAATTCCCGCCAGCAGGGTTCCGCTATGAGCTGTAATAACTCCCAGCCCTCCTTTGCCCAATGTCCAGGAGAGAAACTCCTCAAAAAAGGGTTTAGGGTTAATATCCTGGTTGCAACGGGCACTTATGGTGCCGGCTTGGGCGATTTTCCCTAAATCTCTTTGCGCCATCCCTTCGTAGAAAAGAGCCAGAGCGTTCTTGATCTTAGGTTCATACTTGCGATAATGGCCCGGCAAATCTCTGCGGGCATTAAAGGCCAGAGTGTCTAAAAAGCCCCCTCCATCCAACATCAGCAGCTGAGCCGAAATCTTCGGTCCCAGGGATTTGATATAAGTGCCGTCTCCATGGGCTAATTCCGTAACTCCCGGAAACATGATCGGATCAGAAGGCTCTATGGCCAAGGCTAAACGCGCCTGTTCCTCAGACTGCCAAGGTATGGCCAAGGCCTGAGCTACCGCGCTGACCGCTGCCGTCATATCCGCAGTGGAGCTGGCCATGCCTTTGCCGATGAGCAATTGGGATTGCATATGAATCTTGCCTGTCAAAGGAGGCAGATTCTGAATCCTGGCAAATCGCTCCAAGGCCTGGCGGGTCTTTTCTTTACCCTCGGGAAGTTGCCAAATCCAGTCCTTAAGCTCCTGCTGATGGCCGGAATTGTCCCTGGCGACGGATTCCGAGAAAAGAATTTCCGCCTTTGCCTCCACAAACCGGTTGATGGGACAACCAACTAAAAAAGGGGTGCCGTCTTTCGCTCCTTGAACCCATTCTCCACAGGTCCCGGGGCATTTTGCCCAACCTAATCCCTTCATCAGTATTCAATCCCCCTTCGGCTGCGTATCCCCGCTTGCAAAGGATGTTTAATGGGATTAAGCTCCCACCAATGCTCCACAAAGGGAAGTAATTCCTCAGGCATATCCCGCCCGGTCAAAATCCAATCCAGGCCCTCGGGTTTCAGTCCGATCAGTTCCTGCAATATCCCCATTTCCAGGAATCCCTTATTCAGGGCATGACTCACTTCATCAAGAATAATAAGACCCCAATCTCCTTCTTCAATCTGTGTCCTGAGGAACTCGACTCCTTGTGCCACAAGGGGCAGAGCGACATTCGGATCCCGGTTCTGGCGAAAACACTCCCCGCAGCCACTGCAATGCCTTAAGCCTGTTCGAATCATACCCGACCAACGGCAGCCTACACCAAATTGGATTAAGGGTATACCTAAACGCCCCATGGTATAAAGCTCACCCATATAGGTACTTCCTTTGAGGAATTGAACCATCAGAACTTTAATACCCTGTGACTGTGCCACCAGGGCCTCCCCCAGTGCTGAAGTGGTTTTCCCTTTTCCTTTGCCTGTATACACTCGAATCATGCCTATGCTCCTTGCCGTATATGCTCCGCCCAATGTTGTAAAAGCTCCGGTTGTCCTGCAAAGTTGATATGAAGATAGGAGGCCACGATATTATCCCGTGCATAGCCGTCCATCCTTAAGGATCTCTCACCTTTGACCAGTTCAAAAGCAGGAAAAGCTTCATCATCACAACTTAAATAGTTTACTTTTGAATAATGAAATTCATGACCGTAGACCATATTTCCTGCCTTACTCAGAAAATTATCCCGGCGGAAGATTCCCTGGCGGTAGCCCATGCCCTGGAGCTTTGGCGCCATCTCCGCCGCAATGGGAATCAGTCCGGCCATGGGGTAGGTTCTGCCTTCGAAATCCGTAACCTGGGTGCCCAGATACATATATCCCCCGCATTCCCCGTAGATAGGCTTCCCTGATCGGGAGAACTGCCGTAAGGATTCCAAAAAACTCTGGTTTTGGCTGAGCCGTTCTAAATGCAGCTCCGGGAATCCGCCGCCAAAAAAGAGTCCATCCAATCCAGCCGGCAGAGACGAATCATGAAGGGGGCTGAAGGGAACCAGAACAAATCCCAGGTTCTCTGCACAATCCAAAGCATCCTGATAGTAAAAGGAAAAGGCCTCATCCCGGGCCACTCCCAAGCGCAGGGGATGGTAATTGCGATTCCCCGCTGCTGCTTCTTCACTTAAGCCTTCATGGAGAATCGGTTCTCCGCCCCATGAAGCGGTGCCCTTAGGGCAAGTTAGCTCAGCGACAGACTGCTTTTCCGGCGGAGCTTCCTGTATAACCCTTTGCTGCATAATCCTTTGGATCTGTTCCAGGTCAATGGTGCGGTTCACCACGCTGATCAGCTCATCAAAAAAACTCTCCTGAAAAGCTTGTTCCTGAGAAGGGACCAACCCCAGATGCCGTTCGGGCAGACGGATTCCCTCTTCTTTAGGCAGCACTCCCAAGATGGGGACTTGAATTTCACTAAGGGCTTCACGCAGCAAGCTTTCCTGAGCTGGAGATTTCACCCGATTGAGAATGACTCCGGCGATCTTGACCTCAGGGTCAAAGGTGCAAAAACCATGGACCACGGCCGCTGCACTGCGTGATAAATTACCCGCATCCAGGATCAGGACCACAGGGGCATCCAGCAGTTTGGCAATATCCGCACTGCTTCCGTACCCTTTGGTTCCGGATACCCCATCGAAAAGTCCCATAACTCCTTCGATGACCGCCCAGCAATCCTGAGAAGTTCTTGCAAAAATCGGAATTAATTCTTCCCTGAGCATCCAGCGGTCTAAATTTCGGGAAGAACGGCCTGTAGCCAAAGTATGATAGCTGGGATCGATGTAGTCGGGACCAACTTTATAGGGTTGTACAGGCAGCCCTCTCCGAGTCAGAGCAGCCATAATCCCTGTGGCAATGGTCGTTTTGCCAACTCCGCTATGGGTCCCGGCGATAAGAATACGGGGAGGCAGGGAATGGGGCATTGTCTTCACCTCTTTGTAAAAGATTTTGGGGACGCCTAGTTGCATGTGAGCTGTGTTTGCGAGTCTTTTCAGAGCAGACGTTTATTGCAATTCCGGCAATGGATGAGAGAGCTATCCGGGTCGCGTAGCTTCACGCACAACGCGTACTCCATAGCTCCAGAGCTGGCTCACTCGCTTTCTTAACTGTTACGCCAAACCCCGCTGCTTTCTGCATGTGAACCAGTGGCTCCACAATGTTAAGAAAGCCTCGTTCACCCGACCGCCCCTCCGCTAAATCCGTCCGCTTTTGTACGCAAAGCTACGCTTTCGGGTCTTTTAGATTCTCTTGGATCTTTTACGAGCTTTTTCTGGAGTCATCTCTGGGGCCAGCTCCAGCGTCTTTTCCAAGGTAGCCGACTATGCCGCAGCGGTGTCCGTAAGGCTGAAAAAGTTGCTTGAGTCGGGCCATTTATTCCACAACGCCTCGCTCACCCAGACCCGAAAAGCAGCCCAAGGATTCTTGCCTTACAAAAGAAAGCGAATTTAAGCGAGCGGAAACAAAACTTCGCGAAAAGCACGCAGCGGAGAGCTTGAGCGTTAGTTTTGTCCGCGCAGCTTATGGAGCGACCGGTGTAAAGCAAGAATCCTGGAGACTCAACTTCCGGAGCTCTTCCAAGTCAGATTTTCTACATGATGCTATTGACCAAAACGATACCCGAAAGGATGAGCGCAAAACTGATCCACGTCCCCAACCGGACTAACTTCCGGCACCGCTCAATATCACGCCAGGTCAGCTCATGGAGAGGATCACCCATTTCAGCCCGGTGATGAACCTGACCATGATAGATGTTCTTCCCTCCCAGCTGGATCTCCAGCAATCCTGCGACGACACTCTCCGGATTACCGCCATTGGGGCTGGGATGGGTTTTGGCATCCCTGCGCCAGATGGTCAGGGCATGGCCTACCGGCAGTTTATAAAACCAGCCGGCCAGCAGCAGAATGCCCACTGAGAGACGGGCCGGCAGATAATTCGCCCAGTCATCGGTCCGGGCGGCAAACCAGCCAAAATCTTCATAACGCTCATTGCGATAGCCGATCATGGAGTCCAGAGTGCTTACAGCCTTAAAAGCCATCGCCAAGGGTGCGCCGCCAATCAGCATATAAAATAGGGGGGAAAGGATTCCGTCCACAAAATTCTCCGCTAAGGTCTCCACCGTACCCCGCACTATTTCCCCTTCCGGCAATTGAGCAGTATCGCGGCTGACAAACCAGCCCAGTTTATGGCGGGCTTCATCAAGGTTTCCTTCTCTTAATGGGGTGAGCACCAGATTTCCGGCCTCCAGAAGGGATTTACCGGCCAGGGTGGAGCCAAGGAGAAGCACTTCAATGATAAGGCCCAAAGCGGCGGAGATTTCTTGGGCTCCCTCAATGACACCCGCTGTCAAGGCATAGCTTCCGATCACCAGGGCCAAGGTGAGCAGAGCGCCCTTGAGACGGCGGAGTTGGGGGCTCCCCTGGTTAAAACGCTGTTCATACCAAGCGATAGCCTTCCCCATGTAGATCACAGGATGAGGCCATTTGGGCGGATCACCCACGGCTTGATCCCATAGAAATCCCAGACCAAAAGCCAGGGGATGAAGCATTAATATCATGAACATCATCCTTTATGCAGACCCATCATGGCACGGATTTTTTCCATATCCATACTATTTCTTACCCAGTCCGCCAGTTCATTAAAAGATTGCTCACGAATTGCTGCCTGGGACATGGTCTCGCCCACCGGGCGTGTTCCTCCTCTTCTCTCCCAAAGCCATTCCAGGAGTGCGGTCCGCAAGGGATCATTATCAAAGATCCCATGGAGGTAAGTTCCTACAGCACTGCCGGCCGACATACCATCCCCATAGGCCGTTTCCTGGGCTTCGATCTCAAAAAGAGAATGACCTTCTCCCTGGGAACGTCCCATATGAATCTCATAACCGGTGATCTCGGTCCCCTGACAGCGTGCCAGGAACAATTCCCCTCCCACGACCTTGCCACGGCTTTGCACCGTGTGTTTATCCAACTCAAACTCGGTCTCCATAGGAAGAATACCCAGCCCCGCAATTTCCTTTAAGTCGGATTCCGTGCCCAAAGGATCCCGGACGATTCGTCCCAGCATTTGATAGCCGCCGCAAATGCCGATAATCGGGACATCTTCTTGCCAGAACTTAATGATTTTCTCACCCAGGCCGCTCTCCCATAAAAACCGCAGATCCGATAAGGTATTTTTACTTCCGGGGATAATGACACAATCCGGCTCTCCCAGCTCAGAAGGTTCTCGGACATAGCGGAGAATGACATCGGGCTCATCTTCAAAAGGATCGAAATCCGTGAAATTGGATAAATAGGGTAAGCGGATGACCGCCACATCCAAGGCTTCATCCCGGCTCTTCCCTTGATCCCGTTTGCTTGTATTCTGTTCTTCGAGAACCACGGAATCTTCTTCCGGGATCTTGAATTGATCATAGAAGGGTACGACTCCCACCACAGGAATTCCGGTTCGCTCTTCGAGAAAATCCAGGGCGGGCTGCAAAAGCTTAATATCCCCACGGAATTTGTTCATCACAATTCCCTGAACCAATTGGCGCTCTTCCGGCTCAAGGAGTTCAAGGGTGCCGACCACGGAAGCCAGGGCTCCCCCACGGTCAATATCCGCCACCAGGAGCACGGGGGCCTGGGCTTCCTTAGCCACGCGCATATTGACAATATCATTTTGCTTGAGATTTACTTCGGCAGGGCTCCCGGCTCCTTCAATGACCACAATCTCATGTTCCTCAAGAAGTTCGTGGAGAGCTTCTTCCACAATGGGCCAGGTTTTTCTCTGATAATCGCCGTGATATTTGAGGGCAGAAAGAGTCCCCTGGGCTTTGCCCAGAACAATCACCTGGGAGCCCGTATGCCCCGTAGGCTTGAGCAGAACAGGATTCATCCGTACATCAGGCTCCAATCCTGCAGCTTGAGCCTGCACCACCTGAGCTCTGCCCATCTCTCCTCCGGAGCGGGTAATAAAGGAATTTAAAGCCATGTTTTGCGCTTTAAAGGGTGCTACATGATACCCTTCCTGATAAAATATCCGGCAAAAAGCCGCTGCTAAGACACTTTTTCCGACATTGGAAGATGTCCCTTGGATCATCAGCCGGGCTGCTGCTTTTTTTCCACTCATTCTCTCACCTCATTTTTAGATCTCCCGGTTTACGGCGAGATAGATCAAGGCGTTGACACAGGTTGCCGCTAAGGGGCTCCCCCCCCGATTCCCCAGGATTGTAATGGAAGGAAGCTCCTGATGCTCATCCCAAAGCAGATCCTTGGATTCCCTGGCTCCCACAAAGCCCACCGGTATGCCAACCACCAAGGCCGGCCGGGTCTCGGGATCCTGAGCTAGCTCCAGCACTTCCAACAAAGCGGTGGGAGCATTGCCAATAGCCACAATAGCTCCTTTCAGGCGCTCCTTGTTCAAACGCAGAGCCGCCATGGAGCGGGTAATCCCCCATTCAGCAGCCTGATCCGCAACCCGGGGATCACTGAGAAAACATTCCGCAACGCCGCCTAACTGGGCTAATTGCTTCTTAGCAATTCCCGCTCTGACCATTTCCACATCGGTAATCACCGGAGCCCCTTGCTGCAGAGCCTTAAGCCCGGCCTCAATCCCCTGAGGATGAATGCGGATTACCGATTCCAGGGTAGGGTCCCCACTGGTATGGATGCAGCGCTCCACGACTTTTAACTCCTGCTCAGTCCATTCCTGCTGCAAGTATCCGTGAATAATCCGCATGCTTTCCCGCTCAATTTCCAGCGGGTCGGTTATAAATCCCTTCATGCCCCCAAGGCCTCCTTGATTCTTAGGCTTGCCAACTGTGCAATGACATCATCCGCACCCAGTTCATTGGCGAATAAAATCTCTACATCAGGGTATTGTTCCTTGATCTCACGAATCTCCTCATGGATATCCACAGTAACATGCATGCCCCGAAATAAAAAGAGGGGCATAATGATAATCTTCTTGGCACCCTCTTGAATTTTTTCCAGGACTCCATCAGGTAAACTGGGCTTATCATGATCCATAAAAACCGGAGTTACCTCTTCCCCCAGGATCTTGCTCACTTTATGAGCTACCTCAATCAATCCTTGATTAGCCTCCTGGCGGCGGCTCCCATGACCTAAAAGTAAAAATTCAGTTTTCACAATGCTCCTCCACCTTTCTCATAAACTCTTCAATCGTCGCTGTATCTTTTTCTGCCGCCATCCCCGCTTGGGTTTCCTGGGGCCGTTCCAACACAATAATGGGAATGCCCAGCTGCAGACAGGCCTGGACTTTCTCATCCGTACCACCGACGGCACCGCTGTCCTTGGTGATCACTACATCGATGTTTAGCTGCTCCCAAAGTCCTTCATTGAATCTTTGGCTAAACGGCCCCTGCATGGCAATAATCTGGTAAGGCTTCAACCCCGCCTCTTCACATTGGCTGAGAACCTGGGAGGTGGGAAGCACCCGGACATATAACTGACAATCCTTTAATTTCGGGCTCTCCATCCAGTCCCGGAGATTTTTGCTTCCGGTACTGAGAAAGATCCGCTTACCCAACCGGGCTGCCAATCGGGCAGCCCCCTCAATAGTGGCGGTAAAATAAAGGAGGGGGTGAACAGGATAAGCTCCCGAAGGGCGCTCCCAGCGGAAATAGGGCAAATTGCATTCACCGGCCACGCACCGGGCTAAATTCCGGATATTCTGAGCATAAGGGTGGGTGGCATCAATCAGGGCATGAATTGCCTGTTCCTGCAGAATCTTCATCAGGGAATCTTGATCCAGAGCACCCGAACAGGTACGAAGACCCTGACGTTCAGCCAGTTCAGCCCCGTATTCCGTTAAGGTTGAAACCAGGACCTCATGACCCCGTTCTTGCAGGGCCAAGGCTAATTCCCTGCCATCCTCGGTTCCCGCCAGGACAAATAATCTCATAGAATATATCCCCTGGGGGTCACCATATAAGGACCGATGACACGGGTATGTGAGTTGCCGATGACGACCGTAGTCAACATGTCAATGGGGGATTGGGTAAACTCTGCCAGAGTGGTGATGATCACTTGCGACTCTCCACGCAGCGCTTCTCTGACAATTCCCACAGGGGTTTGGGGATCACGATAGTCAAGTACAGCCTGACGAACCCATTCAATCTGATCCTGACGGCCTTTGCTCTTAGGATTATAAATGGCCATCACAAAATCCCCTTCAGCGGCCAGCTTGACCCGTTTTTGGATAACCTCCCAGGGCGTGAGCAGATCACTCAGACTAATGACCGCAAAATCGTGCATCAAAGGTGCTCCCAGCAGGGATGAGGCAGCATTGGCCGCACTTACTCCCGGGATAATCTCCAGAGAAATATCCAGAGCATCTTTTTCTTCCAGACATTCGATCAGAATCCCCGCCATGCCATAGACTCCTGCATCGCCACTGCTGACCAGGGCGATAGACTGGCCCTCCAAAGCGATCTCCACTACTTCGCGGCAACGATCAATCTCCTGGCGCATACCGGTGGCCACCACTTTTTTATCGGCCAGCCAGGGGCGAATCAAATCAATATAGGTCTTGTACCCGGCAACCACATCCACTTCATTCCATACCGACTGAGCCCGTTGGGTCATATGCTCCGCATCCCCGGGACCAATCCCTACCACATAGATTTTGCCTTGCTGATGGCCACCGTGACCCCGTTCCATTTCTGCTTGGGAAGAACCAACTCTCCCTGACTCGTTCCCAGTAAGCTCGCTGCTTCGCATACACCATCCACTCCAATCTTCTCTTTGACATATTCCGATGGCCTTAACCCTCGTTGCTCATTCATATTCTGGATTGCTTGAGCTGAAAAAGTATGAAAAGGTATACCCAAAGTTTGGGCTGCCTCGATAATTCCCGCTTCATCTGCTTTTAGTTCAATGCTGTATAGCCCCCGAATACTCTTTGGGGATATCTCTACTTGCCTGAGACTTCCCGCAATGGCTTCCATCACCTGCTCCCGGCTAACTCCCCGGCGGCACCCTATTCCGATACCGAAAATCCTCGGCAGCAAATGCAGGGGTCTGCTTTTTCCCTGGAGCTGCCCGGGCCCAGGCACCTCATGCCCAAACACCTCATTTCCAGACACCTGTTTCGCTGTAATCCATAGCTGGGCATGTTCTTGATCATCATCCTCAAGAAAATGGTAATGAGGATCTTGACGCAGAGGGTGTTCCTCCGGCAGACAATCGGTCCAGACCTTGAGATACCCCTGCTCCAGCAGCAAAGAATTGACTTCCTTCAGACCTGATAAAGGTTCCACTGACCAGCCGAAACGCCGGGCGTACTCATCAGGTGCGGTCAACCCCTGAACATCTGTAGCCGTGGTGATCACCGGTCGAGCATTGATCCACTGGGCTACGGATTTCGCCCAGGCATTGGCTCCTCCTAAATGGCCGGATAAGAGGGAGATGGCAAACTCGCCTTTTTCATCCAGCACCAATACGGCCGGATCCCGATCTTTCCCCTGCAGAAAAGGGGCAATATGGCGAACGACAATCCCCGTAGCCATGATAAAAATCAGGAGGGAGGAACTTTCCCATAGTTTAGGCAGAACGTCATTCAGCTTGTCAAAATAATGAGGGCGGAGGCCAGGGGGCGCTTCTTTCACTTCTTCCCTTTCCTGAACATGCTCCTGGCCCTGAAGGCGCCGGTGCAGATAGAGGGAGACCGCTTCCTCTTCAGGCCACTTTCCGATAATCCGGCAGGCTGTCTGTAAGCCTTGGTCCCTCAGCACCACAATGGCTGTTTTCATGTAGAACGTCCTTGCCGGTATTCATGAGTAAATTCCGGGTCATACAGCTTAGAACGGGTTCCTTGATCCCGGAGAAAGTCTCCCACAAGAATTTGGGCATGTTTGCGGATTCCTGCCTCTTTTACCTGATCGGCAATGGTTTCCAAAGTACCCTCCAGGATGTGCTGATCCGGCCAGCTGGCCCGATACACAACAGCCACAGGTGTATGGGGAGGATATCCTTTCCTTAGGGTCGCCACCACTTCCCCTATATCCTGCACACTGAGAAAAATGGCCATGCTGGCCTGATGTTGAGCCAGTAATGCCAAATCTTCCTTTTCCGGCACCGGGGTTCTTCCCGCCAACCGGGTAAGAATCAGGGTCTGGCTGACCTCCGGCAGAGTAAACTCCTTTTTTACCGCAGCGGCGGCGGCAAACACCGAGCTAACTCCCGGAATCACCCCGTAAGCAATACCCTTTTCTTCCAGGCATTGCATCTGTTCCTGAATAGCTCCATAGACACTGGGATCTCCGGTATGCAGGCGAACGACCTTTTCCCCTCTTTGGACCCCTTCCGCCATGATAGCGACAGTCTCTTCCAAGGTTAACCCGGCACTATCAAATAAGGCTATGCCCTCCCGGCAATGCTGCAGTATATCCGGATTGACCAGGGAACCTGCATAGATGACCCGCTGGGCTTCTTCAAGAGCCTTTTTGCCTTTTAATGTGATTAAATCCGGATCCCCGGGACCCGCTCCCACAAAGAGAACCTGACCCAAGCCAGAATTAGTATTCTCAGCCAAGCTTTTCACTCCTGTCCTTCTCTTTATCATTCTGTATCCAAAATTTTGTCCAAGTCGCGTAGCTTTACGCACAACGCACCTTCAGAGCCGAGTCCTGAACCGAGTCCAGAGCCGAATCCTGAACTGAGTCTTGAGCTGAGTCCTGAAAAGATTCTTGAACAAATACTTGAAAAACTGCCCAAGGATTTTGTTTTACAAAAGAGAGCGAATTTAAGCGAGCGGAAACAAAACTTCGCAAAAAGACTGCAGCGGAGTCGGGTTGGAAACAGGACGTTTCCAACCGGCCATTGAGCAGGAGCGATTTGGCCGGCGTCCCGACGGAGCGGCTGGCTTTTCGCGTTAGTTTTGTCCGCGCAGCTCATTGAGCGAACGATGTAAAACAAAATCCTGGAGACAATATCTTTCAAACTATCTCGCTCACGATTGAGGCTTCCTGCAAAGCACAAGACTCAAATAGTCCACTTTTTCCAGCACTTCCTCCGGATCAAGCAAACGAATCTCTTCCCCCGCCTGACCTACCCGGGTAGCTAAAACCGCCTGTGACCCGGTCCTTTGGACATGATTCAGCACCTCCGGCAGATTCCGCGATACTTTCATTAAGACGAGATTAGGGTAGTGCTCATACTCCTCTAAACCTTCAATCCCCGGCAAAACAATCAGAGGCTCATCACCTGTGGCTAAAGGCCAATTCACTCGGGCAGCGGCAGCCGCCATAGCCGTGATCCCTGGGATGGTCTCTATTTGGTCCGGCTCAAGCCGCTCTCTTAGAATGGTCAGTAAATAACTATAGGTACTGTATAAGGAAGGATCACCTAAGGTAAGGAAGGCAACAGAATGCCCTTGACTGAGCTCCGCCTCAATCTTCTCCGCTGCACTCTGCCAAGCAGCCTGGAGTATGCTTTCGTCGGCGGTCATCGGCATTTCCAGCTCTAAAATGCTGACTCCGGAGGGGCAGTGTGACTGGGCAATTTCCCAGGCAACACTTTCCCGCTCCATCTTGGATTTGGGTATGGCGACAACTTGAATAGCTTGTAATATTTCCACGGCCCGTAAAGTAATGAGCTTAGGGTCCCCCGGCCCTACGCCCACCCCATAGAATTTGGCCTTTTCCCCGATCAGGGTGGTTACTGTGTTTTTGTCTTCATGCTTATCCTTCTTCACTTTGTTCCTCCTTAGTTCCTCGTCTTGCCACCAGCTTGCAGTTCTGCAGTGCCGCTCCCTTGCCAGGGGTCTTGGCTCCTGTGTTTGAGCGGAGACCTTAGCTTCCTTTCCTTCCTGAGAGTATAAATACAGGATTTTGGGCCTGGGCAAGATGAATATCCTTAATGCCCTTCCAGCGCACAGCTTGGATCGAAACCACATCAACATCTTCGTATTGCAAGCTTTTCAGGGCCTCCATACCATGAGCCAATGTCTCTAAAGTTACGGCAGTCACCACTGCCCGTCCCCCAGGTACCAGAGGGGCTTGGTGTAAAATCTCCCGAATCTGTCCATGGCTTCCGCCAATAATGCAGACATCCACAGGCGGGATTTCCTGCAGAGCCAGCGGTGCGGAGCCACGAATCAAGCGCAGGTTGCTTACCCGGAATTTCTCCTGATTCTTCAGGATCAGCTCTTGTGCCTCCGGATTTTCCTCCACCGCATAAACGCAGCCGCGATGAGCCAGAAGAGCAGCTTCAATGCTTATACTTCCCGTCCCGGCTCCCACATCCAAGACCCGGCTCGCGGGGATAATTCCCGCCTTAGCCAGAACTTGAACGCGAATCTCCGTCTTGGTCATGGGGACATCACCGCGTATAAACTCCTCATCCTTGATGCCAAAGCTCCTGGGCAGGGAGAGGACAGATTGTTCCGGCTTATGCTCCGCTTCTTCCGGATAGAGGATCATCACCGCATTGGCGAAATCTTCTTCTGAATTCATGAGCTGATCAGCATCTGTATTCAGCCAACGCTCTTCCGCATAGGTTAAGGCGTTGCCAAGTGAAATCCGCGGATTGCAGCCATAGGTGCGATAATACTCAGCGATCTTCCGGGGTGAGTTTTCACCGCCAGTAAGAACCCCCACTGGCCGGCTGAGATGTAAAGGCAAGCAGTTCAGCGGACGTCCATGGACACTAAGCAGCTCTGCATCCTGCCAGGGTATCCCTGCCCGGGCAAAGGCCAGCTGAATGGAGCTGAGGCCCGGCAATACTTGAATTTCTTCTTGAGGAAACTCCCTTTTCAGCCAAGGAAGCAGACTATAGAAACCTGGATCACCGGAAACCAGGACACTGGCTTTTTTGCCCTGCTGCAATACTTTCTGCAAGGTTTGCCGAGTTTCCGCCAGATTTCCAGTGACCCGGTATGACTCTCCCTGGAAATCCGGGAACAGCTCCAGGGCTCGTATCCCTCCTACCAAAACATCGCTCTGAGCGACCATTGCTTCAACAGCCTGGGGAACCCATGCTCTCGTACCAGGGCCTATCCCCACTATTTGAATCATCCCATCACCTTCCCCTCGATTAAGCTCAATAAAAAAGCAAGCTAAACAAAAAAGAGCCCTGAGCGGCTCTTTGGTTCTTCCCTTCGGTATTTCCGAAATCGTCACTACATCATCCATCGCTCGTGGACGTAGCGCAATGTTCAAGGCAGGTCTCCTGGCTTCCAGTCTTTATGCCTCTTCCCTTCCCAGGCTCATCCCAGTGGGCCTTAAGAGGCACTCGTGGTTCACAGTGGCGGGACCGCGCCGGATTTTCACCGGCTTCCCTTTTCTTCCTCTAAAGAGGAACCTTGAATACTATTCGGTTGTTAAGACAACTTAATTCGAATTACTAAACTATTCTCTATTTTCGCCAAAATTCCTCCTCCACCGGCGGCCAATGCCAAAATTCTTTGCCGATCTCCATAGCCGGATCATCCCAGGCGATGATCTCTCCGTTAAGCAAAGTAAAGGCAGTTCCCACCTGAAGTTCCCCATGTACATGGTCTTGAGCCCGGTGGCTTGCCCTTTCAGCCAGTTTAAATAAAAGGCTCCCCCAGCCCTTGCTGCGAATTTCCTCGGCAGCACCTTCAACTGTCGGCAACTCCGCGATGGTCTGCAAGGAATTTTGATCCATACCAGCCAGGGCGGCATGGGCCACCAGGATCTCCATCCGGGCATCGGCAACATGAGTATGAGTATGGAATATTCCCCCGGCCACTTTAATGAGTTTGCCAATATGACCTAAGAGAAGCACCTTTTCGATCTTGCGATAAGCAGCCTCTTCCAGCAAAAAGCCCACAAAATTACTCATCTGAATAATGGCTTCCTCAGGGACCATGAGCTGCTCCCTGGCTACCTTAAAGCCATAATTGCCGGGAGTCAGAACAATGGCTTTGTGTCCATAAGCGACGGCTTGATCCAATTCAGGCAGGATCGAATTCTTAAAGGCTTCTTCCGACATCGGCCGAACGATACCCGTTGTACCTAAGATCGATACCCCTCCCATAATTCCCAGTCGGGGGTTCAAGGTCTTTAGAGCAAGCCGTTCCCCTTCAGGCACTTCGATCACCACCAGGATTTCTTCCTGGGGAAATACCTCCCGTACCGCGGCCTGAATCATGGACCGGGGAACAGGATTGATAGCGCTTTCCCCCGGAGGAATCTGCAGACCCTTTTTGGTGACAACTCCGATGCCCCGCCCGCCGCGAATAAGGATTTCTCCTCTTTGAGAAAGGAGCTGCACCCTGGCGACCACTTCCAAACCATGGGTGACATCGGGATCATCTCCCGCATTTTTGATAATGCTTACCCAAGCAACATCTTCCGCCCTGTCCCATCTATGTACAGGCAATTGAAGCCGTTCGCCCTGAGGCAGCGGGATATCCACCTCTGTTCCCTGATGCAGTCCTTTCAGCAAAAGGCAGGCAGCTTTTGCTGCCCCTGCTGCACAACTGCCCGTAGTAAAGCCCGTTTTCCATGAATGCCTGTCCTTCGTCTTTTTCCTCATATCAGCCGCCCCACCCATTATCGTATTTAACTATAATGCTATCATTTCACCTCATAGTTTCAAAATCCTTCATTTTGGCACGAACCTTTTGCTCATAGTTTTTATAAAAAACGTTCAAATCCCCAATATAGTTGTCTTTCCAGGGTTTGTTGCGGCCGCAATAGTGAATAATCGCTGTATTGCTGCGGACCCAATCCAGATCAATTTTAGCATCCCAGTACTTGGGGTTCAGATTATAGAGGGCATAATACCGCTCACTGAGATTATAGATTTTCGCATCTACAGTCAGGGTTCTATCACTATACACCCCATTAAGAACATCCTGGTCAGGCAGGAATAAGCGGTGCTTGTATTCTTCAATATATTGGTAGACTTCATGAACATCCTGTTCCTGGCGCAGCAGGGACAAGTTCATCATCATCACCCCCGAATTGACATAGGTGCTGTCTTCAGCCATATTAAGTCTGACGTGATTGAGTTTTTTCAATAGTTCCTTAACATGGGAGGCTGCTGCGAAGAAGTTTCCTTGGAAGTCTATGGTGTAGAGCTCCTTTAGAGGATTGATGACGACAAGATCAGGATCCAGGTACAAAATTCGTTCAAGGTGATCGGGAAGATAATTCACTGCAAAAATCCGGTAATACATTTCCTTGGGATAGCGGCTGGTAATAGGTGCCTTGCTCAAACCTTCATCAGACAGCTTAATTCCTTCAACCTTACATCGTGAGCTATCAATGGCCTGATCGATACGTGCAAAGTCCTCCTTGGACATAGCGGAATGAGCTACATAAACCGTAAACTGCTCCCCTGGGTTGGAGTCAAGCAGAGAGGTCAGCATAACCATTAACTGTTTTACATAACTTGAGTTCAGGGTGACTAAAATATTCATCGTTTTACCCCTTTGCTGATTGATCTTATCCTGATCGATCATGCTGATTTATCTTAGAACAAGAGAATAGTGCGATGCAGCAGCTTAACGCCAAACAAGGACTGGGATGTCAAAACATCACCAGTCCTTGTTTTCTACCTGGAGAGCACCGCCATAAATTCTTCTCCGGTGATGGTTTCCTTTTCCAACAAATAACGTGCTAATTCATGAAGCTTTTCAATATTTTCTTTTAAAATTTCAAAGGCTTTTTTGTGGGCGCTTTTGATAATGGATAAAATCTCCTCATCAATCCTGGCTGCGGTTTCCGGAGAACACATCAAGGAAGTATCGCCGCCAAGGTAAGGATTATTCACTGTCTCTAAAGCCATCATATCGAAATTCTTGCTCATCCCCAGACGGGTAACCATGGCCCGGGCAATTTTGGTGGCTTGTTCAATATCATTGGAGGCTCCTGAAGTATAGGTTCCAAAGATCAATTCTTCGGCTGCCCGGCCCCCTGTAAAGGTGGTGATTTTATTGAAGGCCTCTTCTTTGCTCATGAGAACGCGCTCATCTTCTTCCACTTGCATGGTATAGCCTAAGGCCCCGGAAGTCCTTGGAATAATGGTAATCTTATGCACAGGAGCAGAGTCCGTTTGTTTGGTGGCTACTAAAGCATGGCCAATCTCGTGGAAAGCAATAATCTCTTTCTCGCGATGAGAAATCACTGCCCCCTTCCGCTGATAACCGGCAATCACAACTTCCACAGACTCCTCCAAATCACTTTGATTCACCCGGCTTCTCCCGCAGCGAACAGCCCGTAAAGCTCCTTCATTAATGATATTGGCTAATTCCGCTCCGGATGCTCCGGCAGTGGCCCGGGCGATGGCTTTAAAGTCGATAGGGGAGTCCATTTTTACCTTTTGCCCATGAACTCTCAGGATGGCTTCCCGGCCTGCCAAATCCGGAAGCTCCACAGGGATCCGGCGATCGAAGCGCCCCGGACGCAGCAAAGCCTTGTCTAAGGACTCCGGCCGGTTGGTAGCGGCGAGAATCACCACACCCTTCTTGCCGTCAAAACCATCCATCTCGGACAGAAGTTGGTTCAAGGTTTGCTCCCGTTCATCATTGCCTCCGCCGAAGGAGCCTCCATCCCGTTTTTTGCCGATGGTATCAATCTCATCGATAAAAACGATGCAGGGGGCTTTTTCATTGGCTTGTTTAAATAGATCTCTGACTTTGGCCGCGCCCATACCCACAAACATCTCTACAAATTCACTTCCGGATATGGAGAAAAAGGGCACTTTTGCTTCTCCGGCAACGGCCTTGGCCAGCAAGGTCTTCCCCGTTCCCGGAGGACCCACCAGGAGAGCCCCTTTCGGCAGATCGGCTCCAATGGCGGCATAACGGCTGGGGTCGTGAAGAAAATCCACGATCTCAGTCAGAGCTTCTTTCGCCTCATCCTGACCGGCCACATCGGCAAAGGTCTTACCTGTCTGGGCTTGAACGTAGATTTTAGCATTGCTCTTGCCAAAGGTCATGGCGTTCATGCCGCCGCCCATCTTTCTCTGCATCAGATTTCCCAGCAGCATCCAAAGTCCAAATAAGAGAATCATGGGGAGAATCCAGGTTAAGAGAATGTTCATGAGGGGGGAGTTCTCCTTGGGGATAACCTGAGAATATTTATCCACCCCGGCAGCCTTAAGACGATTAACCAATTCAGGGTCTGCCATGGCGCCCGTAACAAAAATCGTTTCTTTGCCTGTTGAATCCTTGGTCATAAAGGCAATCTGATTATCCTGAACTTCGACTTCCGAAATCGTTCCACTCTCAAGATAGGACAGGAAAGAGCCATAATCCACTTGGGTAACCTGTCTTTTCAGCAAGTGCGGAAACACAAAAGCATTCAGAAGCAGAAGAATCAACAAGGCAATCAGGGAATAATAGATAAGCGGTTTCTTCGGCGTTGGTTTTTCATTCATTTTTTTCACTCCATTATTTTCTATAACTAACCGCTTCCGTGAGCCTTATTCTTTTCGATTGAAAATTCTATTTCGGTTGAAATTCATACATCTCTTGCATAAAGGCTTTGACATTTTCCATGCACTCAATAAATCGTTGATATTCCTGTTCACCTTTATATTCCAAAAAAACACCGCATCGTCGTTCAAGATCCTCTTCGATGCGATAAATTGTGTCTTCACCGTGCCGGGTCAGGGCAAGTTTCACGAACCGTTCGTCCTCAGGTGTACGAATACGCCTTAGAAATCCTGCTGCCTCCAATTTCTTGCACATAGAGGAAGCATTCCCGCTGGAAAGGCCAATAATACTTCCCAGACTTCCTATAGTATGAGGTGCCCCGTCTTTAACTTCCACCAAGATCCGAGTCTGCATTAAAGTTAAACCGTATTCTTCAACAATCGGGCGAAATGCATTGGCCATACCTTCGGTTATCGTCCTCAAGAAATCCCAGATTTCATTCTCAAACACCATGCTTCTCATGCTTTGGCCTCCACCACGCTCTCCAATATTATCTTTACACTATATATAGTATAGGGTATACTTTGTTTAGTCAATACATTTTAAGACACGATAAAACTTTGTTGTTTATTATTGGACAAAAAGTCTGAGGATTACATATACTAAAAGATAATAATAATGAGGAGGAGGGAGAATCATGAAAAACTTGCCGATGCTTTACCGTGTGATCTTTATCGCCTTGCTTCTCCTCCTGCAAATCTTTGCTCTGGTTATGATCATCTGGAGATTCAGCAGTTATTTTATTTATTTTTATACCGTTTGCACATCGCTCAGCATCGTTGCTCTGCTTTATATATTGAACAGCAAATCTGACCCCGCCTATAAGATTGCCTGGGTTATCCCAATCCTTATTTTTCCTATCTTTGGCGGGCTGTTTTATCTTTTATTTGGCCGCAATAAATTAAGCAAGCGTAAAAAGCGCGAGATGAAAGCTGTCAATGAAAAAATGAATCAGTCCCTCATCCCGAATCAAGCCATCCTTCAGGAACTTGAGGCGCAAAACCACCGTGCAGCTAATCTTTCACGTTATATCGATAAATATTCCTATTGCCCTGTTTATCAAAATACCATTACTGAATATTTACCCCTCGGAGAGCTGATGTATGAGCGTTTGCTGGAAGAGTTAAGAAAGGCCGAAAAATTCATCTTCCTGGAATACTTCATTATTGATGAAGGAGTCATGTGGGATTCTATCCTGGAGATTTTAGTGGAGAAAGTCCAACAAGGTGTAGATGTCCGGGTTCTTTACGATGATGTAGGCAGTCTCTTCAAGCTGCCCTATGGCTATGAAAAGAAGCTGGAGGAGAAAGGAATTAAGTGCAGTGTCTTTAACCGTCTGATTCCCGTTCTCTCCATTCACATGAATAACCGGGATCATCGCAAGATCGCCGTGATCGATGGAAAAACAGCCTTTACAGGCGGAATCAATCTGGCGGATGAATATATTAATGCGTATGATCGGTTTGGTCATTGGAAGGATAGCGCTATACTCATCCAAGGAGAAGCTGTCTGGAATTTCACCGTGATGTTCTTATCTTTATGGAATTATGAGACCGAGACGGATGAAGACTACACCCGGTTTAAGTTACCTGTGCATGAGGCGGAAGCCTACCCCAGCGATGGGTTCGTCCAGCCTTTTGGGGATAGCCCCTTGGATGAAGAACCGATGGGCGAAAACGTCTACCTCACTCTCATCGTTCAAGCTGAACGCTATATCTATATTAACACACCCTATCTTATCCTTAATAATGTAATGCTTTCAGCCCTCTGCTCTGCCGCTAAGCGAAGTGTCGATGTGCGCATCGTGACTCCTTATCGCGGGGATCGTTGGTTTGTTCATTCCATGACCCGTTCCAACTACGAATTTCTGGTGGAAAGCGGCGTAAAAATCTACGAATATTCACCCGGCTTTATCCATGCCAAATCCATCCTGATCGATGACGTCCACGCTGTGGTGGGAACCATCAACATGGACTACAGGAGCCTTTACCTGCACTTCGAATGCGGGGTCTACCTCTATAACACCCAAAGTGTCCTGGCCGTAAAAGAAGATTATTTAGCAACGTTAACCAAATGCCAGCAAATTACCCTGGAAGACTGTCGTGCTGTCAGATGGTACCGTAGATTAGGGCGTACAATCCTCCGTATTTTCGCCCCATTGATGTAGAATTAAACAGGAGCTTTTCAGCATCTTCGTGGATCTGCTGAAAAGCTCCTGTTTGAGTTTATAAACACTTAGCCTATTTATTTTAAGAGGAGATGGCAATAAAGAACTCAGGACATCCGTTTAATCCGAATAGCTGGATATTCCATCACACAGACATACTCACAGATTCCGCATCCTGTACAGATCTCCGGATCAACCACCGGATATTGAAATCCTTCCATCATAATCGCTTCATCAATCAATGGACAGCTGTTGTAACAGGAGCGGCACACATCATCCTGATAAGCATAACAGCGGTCTTGATCAATTTCGGCAATGCCGATTTTTACTTCACGCATGTCTAAGGGCACCAGGGCGCCGCTGGGACATACGTCAGGACACTCCATGCACAGTGAGCAGGGGATTTGACGGGGAATAAAGTAGGGTGTCCCCAGATTTAAACCCTGATCCAGATGGGCGCTTAATAAGGTCTTATCTGGACAGATCTCTATGCATTTGCCGCAGCGAACACATTTCGCCAAAAACTCTTCATCCCCAACCGCACCCGGGGGGCGAAAAACCTTAGGAGCAGCGGCTGCGAGAGCCTTGGCAGGCCTATAGCTTAAACCTGCCAAGACCACTAAGCCCACACCCTGCAAAGCAGTTCTTCGGGATATCCTCCCCGCCGCCGGGGCAGCTGCTTTCAGGTTCTTGGCCATAGTCATACTTTCTGGTTCCGGAGATTTCTCCGGTTTCAGCGAAAACTGCAAAGCCCTGGCCGGACAGACATCGATACAGCGGCCGCAGCGGGTACACAAACTTGAAGCCGCGTATACCTTTCCTTCTTCAATCATGTTTTTTAAGCTTGCGGCGGTATAATCGCAAGCCTTTACACATTGAAAGCATTGTACACACTTATCTGTATCGCAGCGAACCTTGACGGGACTCCAGCGGGCGCTCAGGGCATAGAATGCGCCGATTGGACAAAGCATCCGGCACCAGCCACGCCTGTATCCTGCCAGTTCCAAGACAATGATGATCAGGATAAGCAAAACTTCCAGCCCTAACCCGAACAGAAAGGCTCTATAGATGATACCTATGGGGGATAAAGTCTGAAATACAGGAATCCCAACAACCAAACTAAGGACTAAAAAGAATGGTAAAGCCCAGTAATATTGATTCTGTTCATCGATGACATTTTTATGAATCTGAATCCGTGTTAGCCATGGCCATTTTCTCTTTAGAGCATCAACTCCTTCAATCAGGAATCCTATCGGGCAAATCCAGCTGCAGAAAGCTTTCCCTAAGAAGAGATAGAGCCCGGCAATCCATAGTGCACTGATCAGGAAAGTCATGGTGATGGTTTTTGATGCCAAGAGGACTTCCCCAAAAGCCAAAGGATCTGTTAAGGTCAAGCCGAGAATCCGGCTGGAACTCAACGTCCCCAGCACCTGGTACATTCCCGTAAGGGGTAATAGAAAAATTAAGATCATGCCTGCTTGAACAAGGCGCCGACACCGATTCCAGGAGAATTTAAGCATTACTCCGCCATCTTTCTTAGACTTTTTCTATTTTAACAGCACAAATCTTGAATTCAGGCTCTTTGGAAGCAGCATCCACGGCATCAATGGTTACAGCATTTACCAGGGGATCCGGTTCAAACCAAAGAGCAAAGAGCAGACCGGGTCGCGGTTCGCCAGGCTTCCCTACTCTGACCGGTATTTCGACCTTGCCCCTGCGGGAAACCAGCCGGACCGTATCCCCCTCTTTGATCCCCAATTCAGCAGCGTCCTGGGGATTTAATTCCACATACTGTTTGGGCACCGCCCGCATTAAGGTAGGGCATTTGCCTGTCATGGTCAGGGTATGCCAGTGTTCAAGAATCCGGCCGGTCGTTAAATAGTAGGGGTACTCCTCATCCACCACTTCTGCAGGACCCAGATACGGTCTGGCAAAGATAACCGCCTTGTGATCCTTTGCGGAATAGAAATCAATGCCTTCTTTGACATAGGGATCCTCGGGAGCCACATAACGGCGCACGGCCCCTTTATTGCCCTGGTGATCCTTAACCGGCCACTGAATGCCATGGGCCTCCCTAAGGGCCGGATAGGTGGCCAGTTCCATATGAGTCCCTGTTGTACATTTAAGGTATTCGTTCCAGACATCTTCGGGAGTTTTGAAGGGAAACAGCTCCCCATAGCCCAGGCGCTGGGCAAGGTCGAGAAGAATATCCAAATCCGGCTTAGCTTCACCGGGGGGGTTGATGGCTTTAGCCAAATGCTGGGTACGGCGATCCGTATTGCCGTACACCCCTTCTTTCTCACACCAGAAAGCTGCCGGAAGAACCACATCGGCATACTTGGTGGTAGCTGTGGGGTGGAACGCCTCCGCTACCACCAGGAAGACCTTTTCAAACCCCTCCTGATAAGCATTGACATTCGGCAGGGAGTGAGCCGGATTAGTGCACATAACATAGAGGCACTTAACCCGGCCGTCCCCGCAGGCCTTAAATAACTCCATGGTATGGAGACCGGCTTGAGGACTAATGCGATCAGCCGGCACGCCCCATAGCTCGGCCACTTCTTTCCTGTGCTTCTCGTTAGCAATGACACGATGTCCGGGGAGTAAATGAGATAATGCTCCCGTTTCCCGGACACTGCCGCAGGCACTGGGCTGACCGGTCAGGGAGAAAGGAGTTGAGCCAGGTTTGCAGATTTTCCCGGTAAGCAGATGCAGATTATGAATAAGATTATTAGCCCAGACACCGGCTACCCGCTGATTAATACCCATCGTCCACATGGACATGGTGTTCTTGCCTTTTTCACCGAAGAGGCGGGCAACCTCTTGGATTTGAGCAGCTGGAAGGCCCGTTACTTTTTCAGCCTTTTCCGGTGTAAATTCCTTAAGGAACTCCTTATAAGCTGCAAAGGTTATAGCTTCTTTGCCATTGGAAAAGCTCGTATGTTTAGCGATGAACTCCTCGTCCGCCATTCCTTCCTCGATGATCACATAAGCCATGGCGTGGAGAAGGGCCATATCGGTCCCCGGTACAAATTGCAGCGAAATATCGGCAATTTCATGAGAGCGATGACGTCTCGGATCGGCGATAATTATTTTGGTATCAGGATCTTTTTTCTTTTTATCCGTCAGTCTGCCAAACAGAACCGGATGTGCTTCCGCAATATTGGAGCCGATAATAAAGAACACATTGGCATGTTCAAAATCCTCGAGGCATCCCATGGGTTCATCGGCACCAAAGGTAGTGGTAAAACCGCCTACCGCGCTGGCCATGCAAAGCCGCGGATTCCCGTCAATATTATTGGTGCCGATGGCTCCCTTGAAGAGTTTATTGGCCACATAACCTTCTTCCGCCAACTGCTGTCCGGAACCATAGAAGGCTACGGAATCCGGACCATTGTTGGCAATGGATTCCTTAAACTTTGCAGTAACCAGTTCCATGGCTTCGTCCCAAGTACAGGGCTCCAATTTGCCATTTTTACGTATCAAAGGCTTGGTAACACGTTCGCTATGGGTAATGACCTGTGGCAAATAATAGCCTTTGGCGCAGAGCAGCCCTTTATTGCCTTCATTATCCGGATCCCCTTTTACGGCAGCTACTTTGCCATCCTTCACACCGATCAGCACACCGCAACCGGTTCCGCAATATCTGCATACGGATTTAACCCATTGATCCACATCTATCTGCTTAGGGGCGCTGGGGGCTGGTTCAGGCGGGTCAACCTGAATCGTCTTGGTTTGACTGGTACATCCTACTGTCATCATTGCTGCCGAAATTGCACAGGTTTTGAGAAAATTTCTTCTACTGAATTCCATGGTCTAACCTCCTTCAAAAATCAACTTATCTGATTAAACATGGCATTGCCGGCAGACGGTCAGCTCCGGATGAGGGGTCTTGGGAGCGCCTCCCACACCCTCGTTATGACAGGTGCCGCAATTCTCTCTGCCTTCAATGGCATGGGAAGCCGGCGGCGGAAAGCCTTCTACAGTTGCACTGCCCATTGCCGTCCCAGGCTCTTTCTCCCCAACCGGAGCAGGCGGATTGGCAGACTGGTCCACAGGCTGACTTTGGCAGCCGGTTAACACAAGGGCACTGAGCATTAACACCAGCAGCATTAACAACAGGACTTTTGCTGTTTTTTGGCAACGAACCATAATTCTCTCTCCTTATCATTCTTTCTTAGTTGGGCATGGTACCACAGTGATTGCAGGATTTTCCGCGATACATGCCTTGATACATCGGCCGCAGCCAATGCAGCATTCCGTCCGGATGATGGGATAGCGAAAGTCTCTTAATTCAATGGCCTTTATGCCCATCGGGCAGGCATAAAGGCAGGAACTGCAAAGTTGTTCATGATAAGCGAGGCAATGATCCTGATTGATTTTGGCCACACCTATAGCATAGGATTGGCTGGACTCCCGTTTCTCTAGAACTCCACTTGGACACACTTCAATACATCGCAGACAGAATGTGCAAGGCTGTTCATCAGGAACAAGGTAAGGAGTTCCAACTAAAACTCCTTCATCCGGTCCGGCTATGTGAATAGACCTATCTTCACAAGCTCCACTGCACTTCCCACAGCGTTGACAGCCGGCCAGAAAAGCGATTTCCTCTATCGCTCCAGGAGGTCTTATGAGGCTTTTCCCGGGGGCTGTGGCCTTGACCGCATTGATGGTCAGCCTGCAAAAGTCATTGACCACAGTGCCCAGGAAGTCTCTCCGACTGATGGGTTCATTTCCCTTAAGCAAAATTCACACCTCCTTCAGGGAAATCCGTGTCCATAGCTATATAAACCGGATAGACTCCAGTGACTCCTGGCAATGCACCAATCCCGCTTTCAATCATCTGCACCGCATCATGTACCAGCTCATTTTCCATGACCAGAATGATATCCCCATTCATGACTCCTTCCACAGAAACCCTTTCCAGATCTTTTAGCCGGCTTAAAAGCGGCTCCTCAAAACCGGGCAGGCATTTTACTATTAAACTTGAAATCACCATAAAGCATTCGGTGCCCCCTTCCCTCTTTTTCTTGCCTCTTTAATGGAGAATGCCCTAATTTTCGCAAAAAAAATACTTGCTTTTAATATAGCAAGTATTTCTTACGAGAACGTTAGTCAAATATTCAGAAATTCTTAACAAAATCTTCACATTTTCTTGTGATATTCTTAACAAAAACTTAAGCAAAAATCTACTGGGAAAACTTATACCCGATTCCCCATACGGTTTGGATATATTGGGGCTTGGCCGGATCCCGTTCGATTTTCTCTCTCAGCTTGCGAATGAATACGGTAATCGTGCTGGTATCATTGACATACTCGTCTCTCCACATATGGGCAAAGAGCTGTTCCCGGGTAAAGACCTGATCAGGATGCTCCGCCATAAACGTGAGCAACTCAAACTCTTTGGGAGTCAAATAAACAGGCTTGCCCCGCACAAAGACCTCATGACTCTCACAGTTGATTTCCAGCTCCCCTTTACTTATTTTGGTGGTCTTCCTTACTTTGGAAACGGACTGTTCTTTGTCAAATGAACGCCGCAGGAGAGCTTTAACACGCAACCCCAATTCAACGGGGCTGAAGGGCTTGACAAGATAGTCATCGGCGCCGAGATTAAATCCCACGCTTTTGTCGATAATCTCCCCCTTGGCCGAAAGCATAAGAATGGGGACCTTGCTTGTTTCTCTGATGGTTCGGCATACCTCATAGCCATCGATCAGGGGCAGCATCACATCAAGTATCACTAAATCCGGACTTTCTTTTTGAAAGGACTCCAGGGCCCCTTCGCCATTGTCCGCATAAAGCAGTTCATAAGCTTCCCTCTTGAGGACTTGCTCGACAACTCTATAGATGCTCTCTTCGTCATCGACCAACAAAACCTTATAGGTGCGCTTCATCCCTTTTCCTCCTTGCGCCTCGCTCTATATTTCTTTATTACCCCCTGGATCGACTTTGTCGGGATCCTTCGGTAAGAGTACCACAAAAGTACTGCCTTTGTTTAATTCGCTCTCGACCCATAGTTCTCCTTTGTGAAGGCTGACTAATTCTTTGGCCAAAGCTAGGCCCAGACCTGTACCTCCATATTTTCTGGAGTTGGAGCTGTCTATCTGGGTAAACCGTTCAAAAATCTCTTCCTGCTCTTCAGGAGGGATGCCAATTCCGGTATCAATAACGCGGATCATGAGCCAATTGTCCCTTGGCCCATTTTTCACCTCAATTTCCACCCGTCCCTCAGCAGGGGTGAATTTAATGGCGTTCCCGACTAAATTCTCGATGACCCGGCGCAGTTTCTCCGGATCCGCGCGCAGCAAAGAAACCTCAGGATCAAGGCTTATTTCCCAGGTTATGCCTTTCTTCTTGGCCAAAGGGGCGATAACGCTGTCAATGGCCCCCATAACATCGGCCATATCCACATATTCTAATTTCAACTCAAGGCGCCCGGCTTCGATCTTGGCCAGATCAAGGATGTTGTTGATCAGCTTCAACAGGTTTTGGCTGTTGGCTTTAATGTACTTGAGATTCTGCCGCTCTTGTTTTAATTCCTTGGGGAGATCCTGAAGAAGCAGATCGGTAAAAGCCATGACGGAGGTCAGGGGAGTCCTTAATTCATGGCTCATAATGGCCAGAAACTCCGACTTGTAGGTATTGATCTCATTCAGTTTAATATTGGCAGCTTCCAATTCATCCTGCTTGATTCTTAAGTCTTCATTGACCAATTTCAGCTGATGGGTTCGCTTTTCCACCTTGGCCTCTAAATTCTGATAGAGATCCTTCAACTGATCGGCCATTTCTTGGATATGCTGAGCCAGTTCTTTTATTTCACCCTGAGCCTTAATGCGATTGAGGTCAATATCAAAATCTCCTTGTCCCACTTGGGCCGTGGCGCCCTTCAGCTCCCCCAAAGAACGGGTGACCAGGCGGGTGACCAGCAAGTACATGGAGATCACAATCACACCGATCAGCAGCAGTGAAAAAGACAGATGGCGGTATACATTGAGCTTAATCCCGTGCAGGAAAATATCCATAGGCATAATCAGGCTGATGGCTCCGCCTAAATCCTCAACCTTATACCCTTCTTTGCAATGTCCGGTGATATCCAAATCACCAATCGGCTCGCCATGACAGGAGAGGCATTCTTCCTGCATATGCAAGGGGACCATATAGCGGAAAACCCGCTCTCCTGCCACTACATCTTCGCCCCAGATTTCGGCAAGATGGGGTTCATTGCTAAACCTCAGCAATCCCTGGGCTTCATAATCATCCGGAGCATTGCCGGCGGAGCGGTAGTCAAGCCGCGTCTGTTTAATGGAGTAATGGGTCAGCTGCCCAAAGATATCGCCGATTTGCATGCCAACCGCTGCCGGATTAAGATGCTTAAACTCAAAATTTCCCTTGGAGTCATAATTAATGCGGTTCTGATTCTTCGCGATGACTTCACGGGTGGCGATGAGCTGCTTTGTGATAACCTGGGCTTTCTCATGCATTTCTAAAGTAGCTTGAGCTCTTTGGTTGCGATAATCCCAGATGAAATTGATGAGCATAATGAATACCACCACAATGGTGGTGAACAGCATAAACCGATGCGTTAAACTATCCTTCATCATATCAGCTCACTTATCAGGTAATCATACACGCAGAGGCCAAAACTTAAACTCTGCTTATTGGAAATTGATATGGATAACGATGAGCACCGCCAGGAGAATGGTCATAAAAATATGGTTAAAATAGGAGGATTTGATCTCTTTGCTTCTGGCCATGATGTTTTTATCCAAGCCTGAGGTCACAACCAAGCTCATGGGGATCAAAGCCAGGACGCCGGTGATGTAGTAATTGGGGGAAATTTCATTTTGCGGCCAAAAAGCTAAAGACAAGAAGTACAAACTATGATAGATCACCAGGACAAAAACAATCCACCCCAAGCAGGTATGCAGAAATTCAATGGCTTTCTTGCCTTTCATACGCCAATCCGGATCTTCCACAAATTCCAGGAAGAGAACCTTAAACACCGCCAGGATCAAGATGCCCGCGATAAAGAAGCAGGCTATTCCTCCGGCTTGTTTAACAGTGCTTCGGGTCACCGCCGTGATGAGCAGAAATACGATGGACAGGCCTAAAGCAAAAAGCAGCTTTTGATAGGTTTTGGTAAAGCGGTTAAGGAACAGCACTCAATCACCTCATTCTTAAATCTTAAACTATTTTCAGGAATGTTTAAAGATGGTTAGTGGAAAAAATTGACCAAAGTGCCTTCATCCCATGATGGGTATGGCACCGGCGTAAAACAGGTAGCGTCCGATTATTTGGGCGCTGAAGAGCAGGATGAAGCTGAGATAAAAAACGGAGCGCAAGCTTTTGCCTGGGTTTTTAAAGTTTTGAAAGCTATACACCACAAAGTTGATTCCGCCCAGAAACAAAAGTGTACAGTAAAGCAGGGGCAGCAAAGAGTATGACTCGGAGTTGAAAAGGAAGAAAGCCAACTGAACCAGCAATACTCCCAGGGTAAGGATTGACAGCTTCCAAAGCAAACCTCTTACCTCCGGAACATTCGGAAAATCCCTGACGGTCTTCATAAATAAGGCACAGACAACGGCTCCCAGAATAAGCATGGTGGCGAAAAAACTAATGTAGGTATTGGCAGAGGCCCAAGCAGGAATAGGCGTCGTGTAATAGATACTGGACATACTGAATACGGCAATCAGCCCCAGGGCGGAAGTGAACCATCCTAAAGCCGTGCCCGGCGCCTCCCGCCGGTAGAAGACAATCGAGATCACCCAGAAGAATAAAAACAACCCGCTGAAGACAATCTCACGGCTCAGCCATGACGTAAGCAAATTAGCTACCGATGCATAAGCCTGTGTGGGTGAACCAAGGTGAAATATAGAGATCACTAAGGCGACACACATGAGAGGACCTACCACCAAAAGGGGGCGCCGGGTTAGTTTAGCTACAATCTCAGGTGCTGTTTTGCCGGTCAGAAAGGTTCTCAGCCCTACGGCAACGACCCAGATCCCTACCGCACATTGAGTCAGAATACTGAAAAGAATTAAAGACCATTCACCGCTATACATTTTAATCCACCTCATTCCAGTTTATAAGCCTTATTGCAGAGTATATATGTCAGTAGTTTAACATGATTGCCAATAGAGAAATATACAAAAAAACCAGGAAATATTTGTAGCCGATTGCTAAAGAAAGTGTTATAGAAAAAGAATCCTGCTTTCTAAGACTGAAGAAAGCAGGATTTAAATAAGGTATTGTACTAATTGGGATAATTAGGGGAGTCGATACTTAGGTCAGCCCAATCGTCGACGCCACCATCCCTGCGTAAAACACATAGCGGCCGATAAATTGTCCGCAGATCAGGGCGGCTAAGGAAGCGTAAAGCAGGCTGGAGGATTGGTTCTCAGGCTTGGCGGATTTTTGCAGAGTAGGCCAGAGCAGAATAACGGCTCCGCCCAGAACCAGAATCCATTTCACTGTAATGATCAAACTCATACCGCCGAGGATTGCCGCACTGGCTTGAGCAGCCGGTCCTCCCAGGCCTAAGTTGATGGCATAAGGTATGGCCACTGCGGCTTGAATAATCACCGCAGCTAAAACCAGATAACCGAAGATCTTTTTATCGGCATTTTGCAGTTCTTTCATGCTTACGGCGAGGAACAAAAGGGCCCCCACAGCAATGGCTGTGGCATAGAAGTCCACGAAAGTATTGATCCCCTGCCAGACCGGTACGGAAGCGGTGGTGTAGAGCTTGCTCATGGAAAATACGGCAATCAGACCGATACCGCTGCCCAGCCACCGCAGTCCGGCGCTTAAAGCGGAAGCATCCGCTTTAAACCATTGGACCAGGGCATAGAGGACGGCAACACCCATGAACATTCCGCTAAAGAGCACTTCCCGGCTCAGCCATGAGCTGCCCAGATTGAACAGGGAGTTCAAGGCGTGAAACGGTTGGCCCAGATGGGCCAAAGAAGCCAGAACACCAATGACACTTAATCCGGCGGCTGTTGCCGCTGCACCTTTGAAGACTTTTCCTTTATACAGCTGATGACTTAGAGTCATGAAAAGCATGATCCCGATTGCGGCCTGCATGCAAAAGGAAAAAATCAATAACGCTGTTTCTCCTCCCATGATCAGTCCTCCTTCACTATAAATTCTTTATTGAGAGCAACGGTTTTGGGTTTGATCAGAACGGAGGGGGTTGTTTTGGCAGAGCTGGGCAGCACCGGCAAGTCACTTACGGCATCCGCCCCATATTTTGCCCGCAGTTCGTCAAGCTCTCCCCATTTGATAGCTCTCATGGTGCAGGCATCGACGCAGGCAGGGTTCTCCCCTTTTTCCACTAAGTTTTGGCACATATCGCATTTGCTGACCTGGCCGGTTTCTTCGATAAATTGAGGAACCCCATAAGGGCAGCTCCAAGTGCAATAACGGCAGCCGATGCATTTGCTTTTATCGTGGGCGACAATCCCATTCTCCAGCTTATGCATAGCCTGAGTTGGGCAGCCTTCCACACATTTAGGTTCTTTGCAGTGGTTGCAGGTGATGGAAAGGTAGTAAATCCAAGGCGTGGGGAACTTCCCGCCTTCAAAGCCTTTAACTCTTCTGAACAAAGTTCCGGGCTTCAGGTCATTGCGATCGTTACAAGCAATTTGGCAGGTTTTGCATCCGCCACAAGCGGTCATATCAAAGTAGAATCCATATTGCGCCATTATTTATTCCCCCCTTGTGCAGCAACAATCCGTTTGGGCCATAAATAGTCGGTTTCCAGTTTGCTGTCATACTTCTCGACTTGAACATTACATGTGTTGTATGCCTGCACCCCTTGTCCGGTAGGAAGTCCTCCATTCAGTACATTGGTGGCGCCTGCCTTACAGATACCGGTTTCGTCGTCCACTTCCGCCCAAGCGCCCTGACCTAAAGTAAGGGTTCCCGGCATGATTCTCTCTGTGATATACACAGGCCGGATCACTTGGCCATGACGGCTGCTGATTTTCACGATATCATTTTTAGCGATTCCTCTGGCGGCAGCATCGGCAGGATGAATATAAAGTCTGTTTTGGAACGCCTCTCTGAGCCAGGAGATATTATCCAAGGTGGAATGGCTGCGGCGTGCATAGTGGATCGTGGTGAGCTGGAGCGGATAGCCGCTCTTCTCTTTCTTCTCAAAGTTGGCGAAGGTCTCTTCATAACCTTCAGTAACATATTGATACTTAGGGATGGGAGCTAAGGTGTTCCAGCCATAAGCATTGATCGTATCGGCCAAGCCTTGGCTGTGGATTTGGAATTTGCCGCTTTCGGTGCCCAGCGGGTTCTTTTCAGGGTCCTCAATGAAGTCTTTATAGTCAATATAGGTGTATTGGTCTCCAGGGGAACGGGGCACCTGATAGACTCCTTGTTCCTTAAATTCTTGATAGCTGATGCGGCCTTCCTGGGGAGTCCCTTTCACTCCCAGGGCGGCAATATCCTCAGCGGTAATGGTCACCAGCTTCTCATAGCCTGAGCCGTCTTCCTTCATCACGGTGCAGCCGGCCACCATATTGAAGAGCTTCTGCTCAGGGGAAAGGGGATCAAAATCAGCAGGATCCAAGCCCAGCCGCTTGCCGATCTCGGCATACATCCAATCATCATCTTTGGCCTCAAACATGGGTTGGGTGATTTGGCTGTAGAAAATGATCATTTCCGGGTTGCCCGTTAAGAAACCGCCCAGTCTTTCCCACTCGGTGGTAGCCGGAAGCACGATATCTGCATATTGGGCCGTGGCGGTAAGGAAATGGGCCGATGTTACCACAAATTCAACTTTGCGGAAGGCTTCGATTCCTTTCATGATATCGGTATTCTGGTTGAGCACATTGCCCGAGCCGATATTCCAAATCATGCGGATATCGCAGGGCTGTTTGCCTCTTACTCCTGCAGTGTACTCCCCATTGATCACCGCGTCCCAGGCTTCGTCGATAACGATGCCATGCCAGTCTGTTTTAAAAGGATCGGGGCCGGGGAAGGTAGGCTCTTTATAGACAGGATTAGCCGGAGATTTGCCGCCGGCACCTCCCGCTTTGACAAGAGCCGGTCCGCCATAGCTTTGGGTATTATGACGGTTATTGGAGCAGACGCTGGCCCCTGGTTTCCCTACATTTCCGGTCATCCAGCCCACGGTCAGGAAGGCCTGGCAGAATTGTTCCCCTACGGAGGTTCTGGCCGCTGCCGAGGAACTGGTGAAGGTCATGGGTTTCGTCACGGCAACCTCATGAGCGAAAGAGCGGATCAGATCCGGATCGGTTCCGCAATGCTCGGAAGCCCATTCCGGAGTTTTGGGTGTGCCGTCATAGGTTCCCAGAACATAATCCTTAAAGTTCTCTTTCGGATCAGCACCTTCCGGCATATGCTCGGCATCAAAGCCCACGCAGTATTTATCGAGGAATTCCTGATCATGGAGGTTATTGGTGATCATATAATGGGCCATTCCCAACAATAAGGCCGTATCGGTTCCAGGTCTTACCGGAATCCACTGATCGGCAAGGAGTTGGGCTGTGTCGTTATAGAGTGGATCGACGATAATGAATTTGGCCCCTGCTTCTTTGGCCTGTTTAAAGTTATAGGCAGGATTGCCGCCACTGCTCCATACGGGATTAGCTCCCCACAAGACAATGAGTTTGGAGTTTCTCAGATCCAAGCGGTCGTTGGAGCCTCTGGAACGGCCGCCGTTCATAAATTGCTGAGGTTTTGGCCATGCTCCATCTGAAGTACAACCCCAGTAGGTCATAGCTCCGCCGTAAGCATTAAGAGCCGGACCCGTGCTTTTAGCGAGAATGGCTTTATTGCCATAGGTTTCTTTGACACGTTTTAATTCGGCGGCGACATGATCCAGGGCTTCTTCCCAGGAAATTCTTACCCACTCATCTTTACCCCGGAGCTCTCTCTTGCCGCCGTCCCCTGGGTTCCAATTTTTGCGTTTCATGGGGTATCTTAAGCGATCGGCGCCAAAAATCTGCTGGCGCTGGGATCTCCCTCTGGCGCAGCCCCTTTGCTGTGGATAATCCGGGCTGTCCGGATGGGTGTCATCGGTTTTTTGACGGACAACGACGCCGTCCACCACCAAGGCCTTGTTCAGGCAGCGTCCGCCGCAGTTATGCCAGCAAGCCGCTGTAATCCATGTTCCTTCTTCATTGGCAGCCTGACCCGCATTGGTGGTGGTCAGAGTATTGCCACAGCCCACTAAAGATAAGCTGGCAGCAGCAGCGGTACTGGCTTTAATGAAGTTTCTGCGGCTGATTGTCATTTCATTGATCTTATCAAAGAACTTTGTCATGAGTATGAATAGCCTCCTTTTAAATTAGTCCAATGTTGGTAACGACCATGGCGGCGTAAAAAATATACCGGCCAATAAACTGACCACAGACCAAAGCTATACCGGCCAGATAAATCATCCCTGTGGCAGACTTCGCCTCCTGCTGAAGAGTGGGCCAAAGCAAAATTCCTGCTCCGCCAAGAACAAGGAGCCATTTTAAGCCAACCGCTGCACTCAAGCCATTGAGGATTTCGGCGCTGGCATGGGCGGCCGACCCGCCAAGACCCAGGTTAATCCCATAGGGTACCGCTACGGCAGCTTGAATGACGACGGCGGCCAGGACGATCAAACCAAGGATCTTTTTATCCTTACCCTGTAATTCTTTAAAACTTAAGGCCAGGAAAAGCAAGGCGCCGACGGCAAGGGTTGTTCCATAAAAATCAGCAAAGGTATTGGCCCCCTGCCAAACGGGAACCGAAGCAGTGGAATAAAGTTTCGCCATGGAGAATACGGCGATTAAGCCAATCCCGCTGCCAGCCCATCTGAGCGCTGCTTTAATCCCTTGATTCTCCACCTTGAGATATTGGACCAGAGCATAAAGCACGGCGATGCCCATAAATACACCGCTAAACAGGACTTCTCTGCTCAGCCAGGAACTTCCCACATTGAGAAGAGAATTCAGGGCAGCCAGTGGTTTCCCTAAGTGAGCCAGGGAAGCAATTACGCCGATGATGCTTAAACCGGCGGCCAGATAGGCCGCTTTCTTAAACTCTTGATCAGCGTGGAGGATCTTGCCAAGGGTCATAAATAGCATAATTCCGATAGAGGCCTGCATGAAAAAGGAAAATACCAGTAAAGCGCTTTCACCCATACTTAAACCTCCTTATACCTGAAGTCTTTTTGAGCAGCAATTCTTTTCGCCTTGATCACCAGGGACGGCTTCGTCCGGGACGCTTCAGGCAGAATTGCCAATTCACTGGTGGTGTCACCGTGTTTAGCCTTCAATTCATCCGTATCTCCCCACTCCAGGGCCCGCATCGGGCAGGCATCCACACAGACGGGGTTCTTGCCTTCATCGCGCAAGTCCTTGCAACCGTCACATTTTCCTACTTTCCCCAAATCTTTGATGAATTGAGGCACCCCATAGGGGCAAGCCCAGGTACAGTACCTGCAGCCAATACATTTGCCTCTGTCATGCTGAACAGTGCCGTCTTCAGCTACATGCATGGCCCCGGTAGGACATCCTTCCACACATTTAGGCTGAGCGCAATGGTTGCAGCTTCCTGAATAGTGGTAGGCCCCGGGAGCCGGATAAACCCCTACTTCGTAGGTTCTGGCTTGCCTAAAGATCGTGCCTACTTTCAAATCATTTTTATCTTTACAGGCAATCTGACAGGTTCTGCAGCCAATACAGGCCGTCATATCAAAATAGAATCCCAAATAACCCATTTACTGCACGCTCCCTTCTAAAAAATGATCCGTTGGGGTTTTTCTACATCCGGGATTAATGAAGCTCCAGCATATTTCTCAAGCTGAACGATACAGGTATTCCAGCCGGAAGCACCTTGTCCCGTAGATACCGGACCGCAGAGAATGTTGTCTGCTCCGCCTTTATCAATACCGGTTTTTTCGTCCATGTCCACCCAAGAACCATGAGGCAGGCCGATGACACCCGGCATAAAGCGCTCGGTAACCAAAGCAGTGCGCAGGACCTTGCCATGTTGGCTGGTTAACAAGACGGTATCTCCATCCATGATCCCTTTAGCTTTGGCATCCTGAGCATTGATGAAGACAGGATTAGGCCAGGTTTCTCTGAGCCATTGGACATTATCAAAGACGGAGTGGGAGCGGCGCAGATAGTGAGGATTAATCACTTGGAAAGGATAGTCTCCTTTGGCCTTGCTCTTCCAATCACTGAAAGTGGCTTGATAGCCTTCAACCGGTGGAATATAGGCGGGAATCGGCTCGATCTTGCTATATCCCATATTGTTGATTCTCTGGGCAAGAGCACGGGAATAAATCTCCATCTTGCCGCTTTCGGTGCCTACCGGATTGGCCGCCGGATCATCTCTGAATTTCTTATAAGCGATAAAGCCGTAATTATCTCCCGGTTTTCTTTCGACCTGATAGAGGCCTTGCTCTTTAAACTCTTTAAGGGTGATTTGACCTTCCTGGGGCTTCCCTTCCACTCCCCACTCAGCAATATCTGCTTCCGTGATGGTAACCAGAGGGGCTTTTGTCTTGCCATCCGGTAAAGTCACCTTGCTGCCGGCAATTTTATTAAAGAATTGTTGTTTTTCGTCAATAGGAAAGGCTTTGCTGACATCTACCCCAAGACGCTTTCCTAATTCTATGGCAATCCATTGATCGCTTTCACATTCATACATTTTTTCGGTAATTTGGGAATACATAATCAAGATTTCCCGGTTGCCGGTGACAAACCCGCCAAGTTTTTCCCATTCTGTAGTCAGGGGCAGCACGAAGTCTGAATACTTAGCGTTGGTGGTTAAGAATTGAGCGTGGCTTACCACCAGCTCCACCTTGCGATGGGCTTCGATCCCTTTGGTCATACCGTCGGCAGTTTGCAGACGGGCACTGGTATCGTGGTAAATAGCGCGGATGTCAATGTCGCGCATTTCTCCCTTTTTCCACTTCATTTGACCTGTAAAATTATACTTTCCGTCGACGATGGCCCGCCACATTTCCGTATGGTTGAGGCTGTCGTCCACAGGATTCTCCACGGAAGGCAGTCCATCTTTACCTGCGCTCACCAAGCCCGGTCCGCCATTGCTGGAGCCGGTGTGGCAGCTTACTCCGCACATATGCCCGGATTTTCCCATATGCCCGGTCATGGCTCCGATGGTCATCACCAGTTGGGGAAGGCTATCGGCATTCTGAGTTCTTGCTGACGCCCAGCCAAAGATAAAGTCGAACTGGACCCCGGCCGCCCGGAATACATCCTGACCGTCTGGGGTGTGGGCTACAAATTTGCGGGTTAAAGGCTAAAAGGGGTTAACGAAAACCGAGGCACCCATGGCCTCGGTCTTTTATTGCCCTCTAACAGAGAGGACCCCAATATATACACTCCTCAACTGAAAGAGCAGTTCAGAGATCTTCAAAATGAATAAGACGTGTACAAATCTTTTCAGCAAGAGCGCGGTTATGGGTGACGGTCAACAACCCCATATTGCGCTCTTTGATGATCTTCAGCAACACATCCCAAATCTGAGCCTGGGTGATCACATCCAGCATGGTGCTTATTTCATCGGCGAGGATAAAGCGGGTCGGGTGGCCCAGCACCCGGGCGATACAGAAGCGCTGCAATTCTCCTCCTGAAAGCTCGTTGGGATAGCGTTTCAGCCATTCCTTCTCAATCCCCAGTTCCTCAAGGGTTTGGTCATCAGGCTCCCACCCCTCCGCCAGGGAGGCTCCCAGCTTCCAGCGGGGATTGAGGGCTTTTTCAGGGTGCTGATAGATGAGTTGAACCGGACAATAGCCCTTTTCTGGTAAAGGCTTGCCGGCCAGCAATACCTCTCCCCGGATTGGTTTAAGATAACCGGAGAGGATTTTGGCCAGGGTGCTTTTGCCACACCCGGAAGGCCCAATCAGTCCCACCCTCTCCCCTTCTTCAAGCTGAAGATTGATATCCTGAAGAAGCCAAGGTTGGCCATAGCGGAAGCAAATATTTTTTCCCTCAAGAAGCATGGACACACCTCACTTCACAATCTCCCACTCTGCGCATCGGTACTTCCCCGGCACATTCCCGGCTGATCTGTGCACAGCGGGGAGCAAACCGGCAGCCTGTGAGGATGCTTCCTGCATAAGGCTGGGAACCGGCAATAGGATGAAAACCGTTTTGGGGAAGAGCCTGCCATAAAGCCCGGCTATAGGGATGACGCAAGGCCTCTTCACCCCCCAGGAAATTCTCAACCGGTGTGACCTCCACGGTGGTACCCGCATAGAAGACGGCAATCCGATCCGCGTATTTTAAAGCCAAGTCGATATCATGAGTAATGAGCATCACACCACAGCCCTGGTCGGCCAGTTCACGAAAAATCCGCATGGTCTCCTCGGCAATTTCCGGATTGAGTCCGGGAGTCGGCTCATCGGCTATGATCAGCTTGGCATCACCGAGCACTGCGGTGGCAACCAAGACCCGGCGGGCCATCCCGCCGGAAAGCTGAAAGGGGAATTTTTGACCGACCTCCTCTTGGAGGGCAAAGCGCTCAAAAGCTTTCCGCTGCTGCTCCTGGGTCCCTTGCTCACCGCGGACCTGCTTGGCAACCCGCATGAGAGGATCAAGGTAGGATACGGATTGGGGAACCAGGGCGATCTCATGACCACGCAACTTTTTCTGGCGTTGGGGGGTGAGGGGCTCTCCCTCATACTTCAAGGTACCCGCCATGGTGGCATTGGCAGGGAGAATTCCTAAGATAGCATGGGCCAGCAGACTCTTGCCTGAACCGCTGGAGCCGACGACCGCTAAAATCTCCCCTTTATGGATGGTGACATCCAGATGGGTTATGACCTCCAGCTCCCGCTGCCTGAGCCCTTTTTCATACATCCGGAATTTAACGGACAGATTATTCACTTCGAGAAGACTCATACCTATCCCTCCTATTCTTGAGCACTATAGGGATCGATCAGCCGTCTCAGGCTTTCCCCGATGGCTTCAAACATCATGACGATGAGCAAGAGCATCACGCCCGGGAAGAACGCCAGCCACCACATCCCCGTGGCCAGGTGTTTCATAGCTTCAGAAAGTATGACCCCCACCGCCGGCATATCGAGAGGCAGTCCATAACCTAAAAAGGTAATGGCCGCTTCATGAAGAATAGCGTGGGGAAAAAGCAAAATCAGTCCGATCACGAATTGCGGGAAGACATGGGGGGCAATATGATCTTTGGCAATGGTCCAGCTGCTCTTGCCTAATTTTTGGGCGGCCTGGACATAGTGGGCATGGCGGATCTGGAGGACTTCAGCCCGCACCACCCGGGTTAGAGCCGGCCAGTGAGTTACGGCTACGGCAATAATCACTCCCTGAAGCCCCCTCCCCAGCATAAAGGATACCAGCATCAGCAAGACGATATGGGGAATTCCCATGCACAAATCCACAAGCCAGCTAATGCATTGATCCACCTTGCCACCGGCTGTAGCCGCCACGATGCCCAGGACCAAAGCGATGACCGCGCTGACCGTGGCCGCTAACAGGCCAACCAGAATGCTGGTGGACAAACCCTTAATCGTCCGGGCAAACATATCCCGTCCCAGATAATCGGTGCCAAACCAATGAGCTGCCGAGGGTGCCAGCTTTTTGGCCCCATAGTCCGGCGCATAGGCTTCCGGACCCATCGTCACACCCACCACCGTGATGGCGATCAATACTGCTGCGCAAAAACCCAACATCAAAAAGGTCTTGGTTCGCCGGTTAAAGCCCCCATTCCTTGTCAATTCAGCTGTCATTGTGTAGTTATCCATGGGGGTTAGCCTCCTTTATATGGGGATCGACGATACCATAGATGAGGTTGGCCAGCAAATTCCCTGTGAAGACGAAGACGGCACTGAACAAAGCAATTCCCAAAAACAGGGGCACATCGCCGCGCAGTCCTGCCTGAGTCACGGCATTGCCCAGGCCTGGATAGGTAAAGACCTGCTCTGCCAAGACAGAGCCCCCGAATAATTCACTGAAAGAGGCAAACTGCAGGGTAATCGCCGGTAGCATAATATTGCGAATGCCGTGCCGCTTAACAATGCTGTAGGTGGACTCTCCCCTTGCTCTGGCAAAGAGCACATACTCCGACTCCAGAACATCGATCATTTTCTGCCGGGTATGCAGGGCAATATTGGCTACTCCCACGATGCTTAGTGTAAAAGCGGGCAAAATCAGGTGATGTATCCGCTCCCAGAGCGTTACCTCGGAGGCAATCTTGCCGATGGGAGCCGCTAAGCCAATGGGAAACCACTGCAGGTTCACAGCGAAGACCATCAGGATCAAAAGCCCAATCCAGAACGTCGGAGCTGAAGATAAAGCCAGACAAAACGTTTTGATGAAGCGATCCAGCAGCCTTCCCCGGTTAACCCCGGCCAGGATGCCAAGGACAAAGCCCATTACCCCGGAAAGAACCCAGGCTACTCCCATTAAGGCTAAGGATGCTTTCACCCGTTCCCCGATCACTTGGGTGACCGGCAAGCGATAAGTGCTGGAAATCCCCATATCCCCTTGCAGCACATGCCCTGCCCAGATTAAAAAACGCTCCGCCGGGGGCTTATCCAGCCCCCAGTAACGGGCTACATTATCCCTTTGCTCCTGGGAGACATTGGACTCTGAACCTACAAACCCATCAATGGGATCAACCGGTGACGACATCACCAAGGCAAAGGCAATCACACTCATGGCGACGAGCAAAGTGATCATACGCAAGAAGGATGGCACGATTAGCTTCTGTAAGACCTTATTTCTCAGTTTCATCTGCGCTTCCTCAAGTCTCTTCATTTTTTTCTAATGGCAGGGATCGTTTTTCTGGACACCCTTTTATCAGGATTCAAAGGTCCACTCATTCAGATTGGCGATAACCGGCACTCCATGGCCATGGGGGTGAATCCGCTGCTCGCCGAGGCTTAACCCATCCCGTACAAAATAAGTGTGGTCGATATTGACAATCCACAGGAAGGGATAATCGACGCTGGTTCCTGTCTCGCCATCCCACTGGGATAGCTTCCAATAGTCTATGGCTTCTGCCATGCTGGTTGCCGCCAAGGCTTTCTCGATATAGTCATCCACTTTGGGATTGGCATAGGAGGCAGGATTGCTGGTTCCGACGCCAATCATCTGAGAATAGTGAGCATTGTAAAGGTCGATCGGATTATAGTCACCGCTTCCCCAACAGGTGGGTATAGTGCGGGTCAGGGCTTTACAGTCGGCCCAGGCCAATGCTTCGGCGATAAGATTAATGCCCAGCTTCTTGGCATCTTCGCTCAACGCCACAGCCAGATTATAGCGCTGTAAATCATCGGTTCTTCCGGAAATCTTGAATTCAGCCTTAATTCCATTCTTCTCCCGAATGCCGTCTCCATCAGTATCGATCCAGCCCGCTTCTGCCAAGAGAGCTTTTGCTTCTTCCACCCGGCCATCTTCGAATTCAGGAGTGTTGTTCCAGGGCAAAGCATCCACCCGGCCGTAGGCAGGGGTTCCGATCCCGTTAAGAGCGTTTTGGATAATAGTTTCCCGGTCAATGCCAATGTTTAAGGCCTTGCGCACAGCATAATCACTGGTGACATTGTTGCCGATCACATTGCCCTTGCCATCCTTGGTCTCCCCTATGACGGGCAAATTAAATCCCCGATTATCCACAGTCTTAATCCTCGCCATGCTCATACCCGGAACTTCTTCGTAGGCATATTCAGGATTGACCATGACCACATCCAGATTTCCTGATTTGGCTGCCGCTAAGGCGGCCTCCTCATCCAGGTTCAGAATGGTGATCTTTTTAAAGGCGGGCTTGGTTCCATAGTAATAATCATTGGGGACGACGATGAGCTGCTGCTCTTTATCCAATTGAGCTACCTTAAAGGGGCCTGTCCCGATGGGATTGTCCCCGTAACCCGGCCCGTAAGCATGCTCCGGAACAATGCCCAGCAGGGCTGTGGTGGAGGCAAAGGCCGACCATTTCTTATTCAGGGTAAAGACAACGGTAACTTTATCTTTAGCTTCGGCTTTTTCCAGCATTGTCAAATCCACGCTGGAACCGCTTGCTTTGGCGGTCATATAGGTAAAGGCCACATCATCGGCAGTCAAAGGTTCTCCATCGGAGAATTTCACATCATCGCGAAGAGTATATGTATAGGTTAAGCCATCGTCACTGACTGTATAGCCGACAGCCAAATCAGGCTCTGCTTCGATTTGGGCATTGAATTTCAGCAGGTTGCTATGAAAAATTCCGTCCCCGTAGATGCCGTACCCGGTGCAGGGATCATAACCGCCGCTGGTCATTCCATACCCTATATAAATAACCAGTTCATCTTTGTTGGTCTTTTCTTTGGTAACCGCTGCATTGCTTCCGCCGCAACCTGCCAGAACAAGGGCTAGACTCATGATCAGCATACCTAAAACTGTCCACTTTTTATTATACCTTTTCATCTTAATCATCCTCCACTTCTTTGCCACAGGTTTTAAAGAAAGCTGCCTGGATTCTTAACCTTACTTTGTTAAGTGCTCAAAATACTTCGTTAAGTGCTCAAAAATAAAAAACACCATGAAGCACGTATTTAACGACCTCCATGGTGTTAAGGCAGGTTCATCCTGCCGCTATTGCTATTTGATTCCCGGCTCTGCATAAGGTTTTGAAAAACAAGGACACCAACAACTAACAACACTTAAGAAGAGAATATACTATAGTCCCGCTTATTGTCAAGACAATTCAGTTTTTGATTTTTAAAAAATCAGACTATTTAAAAGCATGACCTTGGCCGTATCCTGATTAAGGCTTAAGAATCCGTTTAAGGCTGCCTGTGGGAAGCCGGCTTTCGGCAAGCCAGGCCTGCAGAATCTCATTGTAGAGCACCGGGTCTTCGAAATTAAAACCATGACCTGCGCTCTGGACTATATAGCCTTCAGCATGGGGAAGAAATGATACTAAATCCTGCGCAGAACGGATCATTACCCCTCTTTCCTTCTCCCCCACCAGAACAAGGGTTGGTACCGGGTTATTCTCCAAACCCTCAGGCAGCTTAAAGGCCGCATTTTCTCTAAGCAATCCTGCCAATGTCTCAGCCGATATGGACTTGGATTCTTCATAATATCTGGGAAAATATTCTGCGGGTATGCTCAGGGTTTGGGCCTGGAGTTTAGCAAACCATTTTTTCCGGGTCAAGGGAAGGGTCAGTTTTACGGTAGGCTTAATCAGACTGGACACTCCCCAAAGGGAACGAACCAATGCACTATGAACAACCCCAGTGTGAACTACCTCCGGTGAGTCCGCCAAAAGCTGCAGGAGAATTTGGGCGCCGATGGAATGTCCCACCACATGGGCTTTACCATGATGCCCTTTGCTTTTGATCAGGGCGGCCATCAGTTGGGCACATTCTTTAATGGAAAAAATCTGAAGCTCCCTACTCTTCCCATGTCCGGGCAGATCAGGGACAAGGCAATGGAAGTCATTCAGAGCTTTAATCTGCTTATCCCACATCCAGCCGCTTAAACCGCCTCCGTGGATAAACAGCATACTAACGTCTTGTGCCTCGTTAAATTCCTGAAGGAATATTTCCATAGTGATCTACCCTTTCCTGCCCAAACCTTTGCTGTGGGAACCGGCCCACCATGAGCCCCCTTCGTGTTTTATCTGCTGCTGCTCTCCTTGGCAGCCCTCTTGTTTAATCGGTTGGCCAAGGAAATACCAAGCCCGATGATGCTTTCACTGTGCAGCATAGGCTCTATGGAAGGATCAAAAAGGATGGTGGCGTTGGCTTTAACCTCTTCGTCCCCCTCCCAGATAACCACACAGACAGGGATTTCCGGGAAGGCCTGAAACAGCACCGATGAGCTTCCCATTTGGGCGGGCTGCCCGCCTAAAGAGGCCGCCACAGTGTCCAAAAGCTGGGCCTGATGGCCAAAAGCCTTGAGCAAGGGTGAGATGGCCGTTTTAAGAAAAGCGGCATAAAAAATCATCCCTCCCGGTATTTCCTTAATGCTCACCCACCTGGGCTCTGCTTCCGACAACGGCTGGGCATAGGCCAAATAGTTAAGAATAATGATGGCATCCATAATATCCGGAGCATGCCCATCCGCTTTACGGTATACTGTCTCCTGCTTGCTATCCGCAATGTACTCCTGAGCAAAGAATATCACTGAAAACTGCCCGGTATCCTCGTTATAAGACACCGCTCGTGTCGCTGTAATCTCTGCCGGCTCCCTCTTTTTTATGTCCTGCCAAAATTTATGGTAGGCAACACGGTAATTCGTCTCCATTCTTATCTCCTCCACTCCGCTCTCATCATTCATTCCACGCCACTGCGCACTAATTACGCTTAACCCCCCCCTTCCTGCCCTCCCTGACATCCTGGAAAATTAATCAGACAGAGTCAGCTCCAACATCTTTTTTGTGGTATTGGCATTTCTGATGGTAACGGATTTATAAGTCTTGGTTCCTACGATTTTGGACCACCGGGTGCGGGAAAAGGTCTTTAACTGTGCTGACCAAAATATCACAGGGCCATGAGCAAATACTTGTTCATACTCCGGTTTGGTGGCCCCTACTTCGGCAACTATGTCTGCGGCTGTGGCAGGATGGATAACAAACAGGGCATTATGTTTGGCCTCAGGGTCCTCATCCCACCAATCCGGCGCATGCTCCAAGGCTTCCCGCATGCTCTCCTCATCGATCAATGCTAAATCTACAGGAAATTTAAATTCCTCTTCTAAAATCACTTTGCATTTTTCAGCAAGCATGAGGTGGTCCTGGGCTTGAGCATCGAAGATGACATTCCCGCTGTTGATGTAGGTCACTACATTTTGAAACCCTGCTTTTGTAAAGCATTGTTTTAATTGAGCCATGGGGACTTTATTTTTCCCGCCTACATTGATCCCCCGCAGCAGGGCGATATACTTCATATAAAACTTCCCCCATTTTCATTATTAAGGAATACATGCTGGGCAGAGAAGGCCTTGCTCTTACAAGGTATAATAGCGCTGTACGGAAGGAAGCAAGGTGAGGGCCTGAATGAGTAATGCCCCAAAAATATAGCCCAGATGAATAGCGACAAAGCCTTTAATGATATAAGCTTCGACTGCAATGAAGATAATTAAAATAAATCCGATATAGAGTGAATAGGTCCAGGCCCAGTCTTTATCAGCAAACAGGTTGAGCCGATTGGCTATTGGCAAAGGTTGATTTCTTACTAACCCATAGGCTGCCAGCAAGGGCAAAATCCCTAACAGGGTGAGCAGAATGATGCCGGGGATCAGAAAGCTGCTAAAGATGGAACCTTCCAGTATGGTGACCGGCATCTGAATTATCCCCCCGCTGGGATCGATGATCAGAACCACCCCGCCAAAAATTGCGCCTAACCCTAATATAATGTGCAAAGCGATCAATAACTTGCTCGCAAAAGGCCTTCTTTTAATTTTAAACCCCATGCTATCACTCTCTTTTCCCACAGATAATGGTGTATTCTATTCTCTTAGCTGTATGATCGACAGGCAGCGTTAGTGCTGGCAGGTTAAACAATAATAAGCATTCCTGCCGCCAACTGTCTTTTGCTTTATGGGCTCACCACATTGAAGGCAAGGCTGTCCCGTGCGATCATAAACCTTAAAATACGGAATCATTCCTCCGCTTAACTTATCCCAGGAGGCAAAGGGCTCTTCGATATATCCCCCTTTGGCAATCGCTTGCTGAAGCAAATCAGGGATGACCCCATACAGCCGATCCCTCTCCCCATCGGTTAAGGTGGGGGTTTTGCGTTCCGGCAGTATTCCCGCGGCAAATAAAATCTCGTTGGAATAGGCGTTGCCTATGCCTGATATGTTTTTTTGATCCATGAGCAGAGGCTTAATCATGCCTCTTTTCCCGCTAAGGATATTCAAAAAAGCGGCCAAGGAAAACTCCGCATCCAAAGGATCAAGACCCAGCCCTTCCTTGATAGCGTCCACCTGGGATGGCGCGAGCAGCTTAAGGTAACCTAATCTTAAGTCGCAAAAATGGAGAATGGAGTGATCGGCAAACTTCAGCCGGATATGGGATCTGCCCGGCAATTCTACAGGTTCTCCCGCCACTTCATAATACATTCTGCCATCAAGCATCATATGAGCGCAGAGGGCTTTCCCTGAGCTCAGGGCAAGGATGAGGTATTTCCCATATCTTAACACCTGCTCAATACTTGTATCCTGCACCCATCTCACAAACTCATCGGTAGGAACATTGGTGCTGCGCGCCCTGGTGATTTCGGTTCCCACAATTCTCTTATCAAGGACGGATAGCTGTAAATAATTCTTGTACGTTTCCATTTCAGGAATTTCCGGCATAATGCTCACCTCAAACATAGTGTTGCCAGACAAACCCAGTCTGACTCAACTATCGGCATATAATTAGCAGAGACCCCTTTGCCGAACTGCCAATTTCTCTTTGACACTGGGGAATAAGTCCATATTCGTGTGCGGCAAAAACCGGCTGCCGCCGTATTTATCCATAAAGCTGCTGCTGGCATTCATTTCGAAATAAGTGATCTTTCCGGCTATTTCCTCTATTTCTTGGCGCTTGCTATGGGAAAGCAGAACTTGGCGCGCTCCTTCACCTGAGCTGTTACCCAGGCGCAGCATCTGCTCCCGGGGAAGATCGGGGTAAAGCCCTATGGTAATTGCCGATTCAATAGGTAAATACTGACCGAAGGCACCTGCGGCATAGAATTTGGCAATCTCTTCCCACTGGCAGCCTACGCTTTCCATCAATACTTCAAGGGCGGCGTTTACGGCTCCTTTGGTGCGCATAAGGCTGTTAATATCCTTTTGGCTTATGAATATCTCCTTACCCGTTGCGCTTTCGCCGGCAGGAACGATGGTAAAGCGCTCTCTCCCATCTGTGAAGCGGGCGGCTCGATTAATGAGCCCATTGAGAAAAAGTTCCGCTAAGGAGTCAATCAATCCTGAACCGCAAATTCCCCGTGCCGGGGCATTATCAATGGTTGTATATCGCACATGATGTTCAGAGTCTATGCTGACCTGATCGACTGCCCCTTGTTCAGCTCTGATTCCCCACTCTGTTACTCCTCCTTCCAAGGCCGGGCCGGCTGCTCCTGCACAGCCTACCAGCCATTCCTGATTGCCCAGAATAAATTCTCCGTTGGTTCCGATATCGACCAGGAGTGAAACCTCTTCCTGCTTATGCATACCGCTTACCAGAATCCCCGCCAAGACATCCCCGCCAATATAGCTGCCGATGCTGGGCAAACAATAGATGGGGGCGAGGGGATGGACAGCCAGGCCGATTTCCCCGGCACAAAATATCCCCGCATTATTAACCGCCGGTCTGTAGGGCGCCCGGCAAATTGAACCGGGGTCCAGCCCTAAGCATAAATGAACCATGGTTGTATTAGCTCCGATACATACTCCACTGATTGCTTGCGGTTTCAAGTCGGCTTCCAGGCATGCTTGTTTGATAAGGGCATTGAGTGTATTGACAATCAAGGTTTGCAGCTCTTTCAACCCTTTTTCTTCTCTGGCCGCCATAATGCGGCTGAGTATATCATCGCCAAGCTTAATTTGACCGTTATAGTCCGAAGCTTTAGCTATAATATCCCCATTAACCATGTTGACAAGATAGACAACCACCGTAGTTGTTCCTATATCAATTGCTAATCCGACATGAGCATCGGTGTGATCCCCAGGTTCTGCATCAATTGCTTGGTAGCTTGCAGCTTTGCCATCCTCATTAATATCATTGCCGGCAGCCAGTGTGACTGTAATTACTTCATTATCGTCACGAACAAGCTTTACGAGATGATTCATAAGGGCTAGCGGAATCTCCACGGGGACGCCCAGCCTTTGCTGCAAATTTTGGCGGAGGGTGTCAACCATGCCCTTATTGCCTTGCTCATGGCCTTGAAGTATCTTGATGCTTATTTTCCTTGTCAGTGGATCGAGCTCAAAATCACTGACAACTCTCTGGTCCGCTAAAATGACCGGCCGATAATGATTCATGTTCATCCCCCCTTGTCTAAGTATAACTGGAAAGCCGGGAAATTGTTAGAATAATTCAAATATAAAAGAGGAGTTGCCGCCGGCAATTCCCCTTAGAGTTCTGGGTTCCTCAATTATTTCCGGAATGATAGGATTCACCAGGCAAAAGCCTAAGTCTGTAGATATTATTCTCGGTGTGAATCTCTACATAGTCCATGGCTTTAATAACATTAGTTATCCGGCTTAAATGAGTCCTTGAGCATTGGCCATCCTGGATGTATAAGAGTTTTCCCCTCGAGCCGATTTCAATATCCTGCAGCCAAACCACACGTCCCCATCTATGAAGGGATGTGGGAACTTTAGGCAGGGTGATATCATAAACGCCCTCAATAATTCCTACATCATTGTTTATGTTCATACATATCTTCCCTCCTTAAGCATGAATTGGCTTTAGATAATTATTTTGCCGGCGACCATCTTAAAACAGGCCAGGGGAGATCCAAGGGCTTAATCGCCCTCTTTTCGCCGACATTCTGTATTTTAGCGTTGCAATACCCTTTATCCTCCAGCATCAGCAGCTGCTTGACATCAATATCCATGATCGTCCCGGTATAATCTGTTACCCGTATGGAGGTGATGCGATCGCCTTCCTTGTACGTCCCGACGATGATGTACTTATCATTCTTGATGCATTTTTTGGTCTGAGCATCAATCACAGGCAGCATATCGATGGTTCCTTCGTCTGCAACCAAGGCTACCCCTGAAGCATGAGCATTGCGGCAGCCATGTTCCTTAATGTATTCCAAGGTGCTCGCCAGCCCCATATCCTGCATTGTTGCCGAAATTTCATCAAGCAGGCGATAACCCAGGGTTCTGTGCCGCTCCTTAATGATTGCGATGACTCTTATCACTATAAACACCTCTTTTAGTTTTTTATCCTGTTTCAAATCAATGGATTATCTCCTCATCCTTCTGTCAGAGCATAATCTACCGCCCCGCTGGCATGAATTAACGTGGTATCCAATAAAGACACTGCCGAATCCTCTTGTTTGATTAATAAGCCAATTTCCGTACAGCCAAGGACTATTCCCTGGGCACCCTGTTCGACTAAGTCGGCGATGATTCTTTTAAATTGGTTTCTTGACTCCTGATTGATGATGCCCAGGCATAGTTCCTGATATATTACTTCATTGACGACTGCCTTATCTCCTTCTTCCGGCGTTAAAACTTTTATTCCCTGAGCTTCCAGGCGTGAGCTGTAAAATTCCTGCTCCATGGTGTAGCGGGTTCCTAAAAGTCCTATGGTTCTTATATTGCTGGTCAACGCCTGTTGAGCCGTCATATCCGCTATATGCAGCAAGGGTATCTGTAGCCCGGCTTGAATCTCATCAGCTACTTTGTGCATGGTGTTCGTGCACAGAACTATAAATTCCGCTCCTGCCGCCTCAAGGCTTCGTGCGGCATTGGCCAGAATCTCCGCAGCCTTTCCCCATTCACCGCTGCTTTGACAAGTCTCAATTTCTGCAAAATCCACACTGTATAAAATACACTGGGCTGAGTGCAATCCGCCCAGTCTCCGTTTAACTTCCTCATTGATAAGCCGATAATATTCGGCAGAGGATTCCCAGCTCATGCCGCCGATCAATCCTATTGTCTTCATTGGTTGCCTCCTCTATAACATAAACCCAATTTGGTTTAGGCCTGCTTAGCGAACAATCAACCTGTACCCACTTGCTGCTTTGGCCTTACAGCAAAGCGTTCTCCAGGGCTTCCTGCAAATTGCCATACCTATATGCAAAACCGGCCTGCTGCATCTGCTTGGGCACAGCCCGTTGTCCGTGCAATAGCATTTCCGCCATCTGACCCAAGGCTATTTTCAAAAGTATTTCCGGAACGGGGAACCATGACGGTTTATTTAAAACCTTGCCCAGGGTTTTACTGAAATCCTTCATTTTGGCCGGATGGGGAGCGACGGCATTAATCGGACCGGATAACTCCGGATGTTCGATAATAAATCTGATCATGCTGATTAAATCCTGGCTATGAATCCAGGAAAGCCATTGCTCTCCCGTGCCCAAAGGACCGCCCAGATAGAATTTAAAGGGCAGGACCATTCTATTCAGAGCGCCTTCATTGCCCAGAACGACGCCAATCCGAGGAGTTACTACCCTTGTCAAAGAGTCTTGGACTTTATAGGCTTCTTCTTCCCATTTTTGGCAGACTTGAGCCAGAAAATCCTTGCCAGGTCCTTCAGACTCCGTGATCTCTTCATCCCCACGGGGGCCATAATAGCCAACTGCCGAGGCGTTGATCAAAACTTCAGGCTGAATCACACCCTCATTAATAGCTGTCACAATGGCACCTGTAGTTCTAAGCCTGCTGGCGATAATCTCCTCCTTTACGGAAGGGGTCCAGCGGCGATTGCCGATGGATTCGCCCGCCAGATTAATCACAGCATCAATTTGCGTCAGGTTTTTAAGCGAAGCCAATGGGAAAATATTATCCCATTCGATTACCCCTGCCCCGCCAGCCAGGGTGCCGGCCATTCTCTGAGCGTTTCGGGTGACAATATAAACCTGATAGCCATTCTCAAGCAACTCCTTGGTCAGATTTCTACCCACAAAACCTGTTCCGCCAAAGATTAAGACGTTCATAATGCTCATCCTCTATGTATTTTTACATGGACCGGCCTTATCCTGCACGGGAAGCTGCTATGTAAAAATTAAAGGCTAACATTTTCTGTCAGCCTCATGGTGCTAAATCCGCTTCCCAGCATATGTTTCATCCCCTATGATGATTATAACCCGGATAACCTGATTTGGAAATACTTCCAGCTCTTTTGGCCCTGCTGCTTGCCACTTTCTCACTTCGGTTTCTAAAGCTCCGACATTTTCAACGGCTTTCCTGGTCAGGGTCTTCCATCATTGCCGCTTCCCTGACAAAACGTTCATAAGCCATAGCCTTGCCTGTTCTGGTGCGGAAATTCTTGGCGATGAAATGCTCTGCTTTTACCCTATCCTTGCTTATTTCCATGGCTCCGAGGTTCTCCAGCAAATCGGCATCCCATTGGATCTGGAAATCCAGGCCGTCAATTCTCGACGGTGTATGATGGTTTCCCACGATATAACATACCCTGTCGATTTGGGCAGCATTATATCCTATCTCTTCAAGTATCTTTCTGGATACCGGCGGCCCCTCTAATTCCTGGAAACGGGCCTCCATTGAACCGTGCTTTCTTTGCGCTTCGATAGCCCCGATATCGTGAAGTATCGTTACAATGGAGACAAGCTCTCTTTCCTCTTGCGGGTACTCTTCTCCCTCCATAATGCTTTCCGCATTTTGAAGCACCCTTAGGGTATGCTCAATTCCATAGGGGACTTCCCTAAATACTTCTTTCATTTTTTCAATCACTTTTTCTTTATACATCTTTTGCTTCACTTCTCCTGTTTACAGTAATTCAATAGCCGCATTTGCCATCGTGTTATCTCCCTATTTTTTAGTTTGGTAGAGCGCTACCTTGGGGTGGTAGAGGTCCCACGTTCAAATCGTGCACTCCGGATACTAACAAAGTCAGGGAAAGGCGCCAGGATTTACACAAGCATCTATATTTTTTGTTTTATCGTTGATGATTGGCATAATAATCTTCGGCAACAAGCCCGTACATTGAGCAATCACAGATTCCCTGATTGCACCGGTCCCCTTGTTTCAGAGTCCCTTCATACAGCAGCCCGCACTTCTTCATTACCTTCCCTGAGTTAGGATTGCGGGGATCATGTCTGGATTCAATCCTATTGACTTGAACCTCCGCGAAGAAAAAACGCATTAATTCAGCAAGGGCTTCGGAGGTAACTCCCTTGCCCCACCATCGTTTACCGATGCAGTACCCTACATGAACCATGTCAATGCGGTCATCCATTTTGACAATGCTGATGCTGCCGATAGGCTCGGAGCCATTCTCTTTGAGCACAATCGCCCATTGATAAAATTTTTCGTCTTCATATAGGCTGACCCAGTCTTTCAGCACTTCTAAGGAAACTTCCACATTCTCATGGGGAGGCCAGGTCAAATATTTCGTTACTTCCCCATCATTGGCCCAATTCTTAAACATGGCTTCCGCATCAGTTAATTCAAACCTGCGCAAGATCAGCCCCTCAGTTTCCAGTTCTTTGGTTCCCCTATGTCTCATGGTGCAGCCTCCTCCCGCCAATAACCGGCAGATAGCTGGGTTGCCGCTAATCTGCCCCGGCAGTAAATTTCCTCGGTCTGCAGCACACCTTGCGAGGAGCTGCGGAACCGGGTTTGATAACCAAAATCTCCCTCCTGATAGGAGTAGTCAGAGAACAAAGTTCCGGTGCATTCCCCGGCCCATTCCAATAAATGTTTACCCCTGCCCTGCTTCAAAAAACCATAGATCTCCTTTTCGGAAACACCCGCACCAGCCAGGGCATAGCCTACATAATCGCAGGACCAAATCGGTTCACTCCGCTCCTTATAATAGATATATTCCACTCCGCTATAAGGATTAAAGCCGCGGTATGAATCACTAAAAAGGTAATCCCCCCAGGAGAGTTTAAAATCCCAATCATAGATCTGACCCGGACTATAGGGATTATATGCGGAGCTTTTCTTAACATAACACTCGATACGCCCCTTAATGAGAACTTCTATAAGGGCTCCCATGAGCTCAGCCTTAATCACCACAATCACCACCCATGCTATTCCTTAACTGCTGCTTATCGATTTTACCCAAGGGTGTATAAGGCAGTTGCTGGACAAAGACTATCTCTTTGGGCAACTGAAATCGGGCCACCCGGGGGCGCAGCCATGCCAAAAGCTCCTCCTGGGTTAAGCAGGCGCCTTCCTCCCTAACCACAAAACCCTTCAGTCTTTGCCCGAATCTTTCATCGCTGATGCCGATGACCGCCACCTCTTTGATGTGAGGATGATTTCTCAGCACCTGCTCCAGATCGGCGGGATAAACATTTTCTCCGGCCGAAACCACCATGTCATCTACTCGGCCGCATAAGAAGTAGTAGCCTTGATGATCCCGATAACCTAAATCACCTGTTTCCAGCCACGGCCCGCTTTTATTGCCCATGGACCAGGCGTTCTTAATACAGAATTGGCCCACACTGCCGATGGGGACTTCATGTTTATTATCATCCATTACCTTGAGCCGAACACCTTTGATGATTTTACCGAGAGTATTGGCCGCATAGCTTAAATCCTGGGGGGTAGCGATTATATTTAACCCCGCCTCCGAGGTTCCATACAGATTGTACAGGACATCCCCCAGCTTCTCCGTTGTCTCCCGGGTAAGCTTAGGATTGAGTTCCGCCCCGCCGGAAACAATGCAGGCCAGGGATTGCAAATCTTCCGGATTTTGCTTCAGCATTTTATCAATCATCAAGGGTACGACGGTCACTACTTCAACCTGATGCTTGCGGATCAGCCGACAGGCTTTCACCTGATCAAAGCCCTTTTGAATCACGACCTTTTTCCCCAAGGTGATCAACACCAGTAAAATTGCCAGGCCATAGCCATGATAAAGGGGGGTGGCTATATAAGCGGTCTGATAATGGGTAAGCTTCAACCTGTTGATTAAGGTCAGGAAGGGGTTCAGATAGTTGTAAAGGGAAGGTTGATGAGCCGCTGCCCTGGCCTTTCCCGTTGTCCCGCCTGTCAGTATCACCAGCCTGCCGCTTGAGGAAGGCTGGATTTGCAGATTTTCCGGGAAGCTTTGCTCAGCAAGGTTATTGAGCGCCGGCAAATGCTCATGATAGCTCAAAAGCTTACCTTTTTGATAGACTGAAGCCTCCAGCAAGGGGCTTGCTTCAAAATCGTAGATAACCAGGTTGAAGTCAATTTGCTCTGCTAACTGATTGAATTGACTGCTGCTCATTTCCGCATTGAGCAAATAGATATCCGCACCGGATTGGGCAACAGCGAATAAGGCTTTGATCAAAGAAGTATGGTTCTTGCAGATCAACCCTACCTTATTCCCTCTTTGCAGCTGATACTTCTCCTGCAAAAGCAAAGCGATGCGGCGGGACCGGGCATACAGTTCCCGGTAGGTCAACTCTTCCTTTTCATCGATTAACCCGATCTTTTCACCATATACCTTGGCCGCCAAACTCAATAAAGCCATGATATTTATGCCATGTTTACCGAGAGCGACGGCCAAACTATAGAGCCCCAAGGGGGAAAGCAAGCCTATTTTAAACAAAGTGTAGAGCAATTTAATCATGGCTTCCATCCTATCTGCGCTTTGTTAAATAAGCAGGAGCGGCACATTCCCAGATTCCTCTGCAGACAATCGAGGCAAACTGCCCGGGCAGCAGCCACCAGGGCCGGTATTTGGATCTTTGTGTATAAATTAGCTTGGCGACAATCTTTCCCGCCTGCTTAGGGCTCATGGCCGGCAGTTTTTGATATTCCTTGGTCGGCAGGATCATGGGAGTTCTGACCAAGGGCAGATAGACTGAGGAAGTGGCAATGCCCATCGCATTCAGCTCCGCAGCCGCCGAGCGGAACCAGGTATCAAAGGCCGCTTTTGAGGCCTGATAGGCGGCCCAATGGGGGAGCGGCAGGAGCAGGACATTGATGGTGGATATGTTAATGATCTGTCCCTTATTTTTCTCAAGCAGGGGAATAAGGGAGAGGGCTAATTGCACCGGCGCCAAATAATTGATGGCCATGGTTCTGGTAAAATCATGATAGCGGTCTAAAGAATCCTTAATCCCGCGCTTGATGGATAAACCGGCGTTGTTGACGAACACATCCAAACCAGCGGGCAACTGCTCAATGAAATTCAGCAATTCTTTCACCTGTTCAGGCTCTCTGAGGTCAGCCGGGAAAATGCTTACTGCAGCCTTTTTCTGTTCAATGTTCTGCTTGACCTGGAAGAGCTTGGCCTCTGTTCTGGCCACTAAAATCAAATGACACTCACTATCTGCCAACTGGTAAGCCAGCGCTTCCCCGATGCCGGAACTGGCGCCGGTGATCAGAATTGTCTTGCCCCTAAGCTTGGCCTCCAGCCTGCTTCTGTTGAGCGCCCGAGGGGGGAATAAAACAGCTTCCCATAAACTCTTGGTATGCATAATTACCCCTTTTCCAGGCCTGGGCTATTGAGGAGCGGAAACCAGTTTAACAAGAACGATTTCCGGCCGGCTGCAAAATCGCAAGGGCAAAGTGCTCTCTCCCAAGCCGCCATTAACTATCATATTTGTGGAGCCCGTCGTGAAATGACCATAATCGTATTGAGGAAAAAGCCCTTGACCGGGAGCCACGATGGCCCCGATCAGAGGCAGTCTGACCTGACCGCCATGGGTATGTCCCACCAACACCAACTCAACCCCGGACGCAGCGGCAGGCTTAAAGATATTGGGGGCATGAGCCAATAACAGTTTGGGCTGGGCATCGGCAATGCCATGAAGGGCCTGCTCCAGCTTATCTCTGTGTAAATAGGGATCATCGACCCCCGCTATCCAAAGCTGGGCCTCCCCTTTGGCTAATTTAGCGTTCTTATTGTCTAAAATCTTTACTCCATGCTCTTCTAAGCTGGACTTAATTCTGAAATCGTGCCGCCACTCGTGATTTCCCGGTACAAAGAAAATGGGCTTGGCTGCCAATCCCTGAATCAGAGCTAAGGTGGGCTCCACATCAGGATTATCTTTATCGATAAAATCACCGGTCATCGCCACCATATCAAAGTTCTGGCGATTGATGAGTTCTATAAGCTTATCCTGCCGCTCACCGTACTTTTTGGCATGCAAATCTGTCAAATGAAGAATGGTAAAGCCCTCAAACTCCTGGGGCAAACCATCAATGGCAATCGTATAGTGTTTTACGGCCAGGGAATGGACATTGAAGTACAGGTAAGACAGCAAGCCAATGCCACCGATGATAAATGTTCTGCGGGATAACCCTTTATTCGCTGTTCGCATTTAGACCTTCCCTTCCAATATCCATAACATCACGGCACACGCTTCAGTTTTCCACTCCTTTATTATTTATACCAGCCGCGGATGGCTTCCATACTTCATTACAAAGGATTATCCCCCGTAGAAGCTGGCAATAATCTTAGCCGCCGGAAAAAAAATCGCTTGCCCCAGCAGCGTGCCAATGAGCTTAGCGGCGATCAACAAAATCACCAGGGCTTTCACATCACCGTAAGGCCGGTCTCCTCTTAAGGCTTGATCCGTAATAACAGCGGATTTCGGGTCAATAAATAAGGTCAGCAAAATGGTGGCGAGACCATTAATCATCCCCGAAGAACCTACAGCCGCAATTCTGTACTGTTCAGCAACTAATAGGGCCGAATAGTTCGCGGCAAGAACCCCCACTGTATAAATTCCTGTCACTAAGGAATTTATGATCAGCAACCGCTTGGGGATTTCCCGATATCTAAGCCTTTCCAGCATCGTTTTATTGGGCCGGGTAGCCCTTTTCAGCATACGTTTAACATTGCTTATTTGCAAGGCTTCAATCACTAACAAAGGAACCGATCCGGTTGTCTCCAGCCGTTTCACAGCAACTTCAAAGAGCCGCAGAAAGGTTGGAATCAACAGAATTCCCAACAAGGTTCCTATGGTCGCAGCGAAGATTACCCTGCGGATATCGTCGATAGGGTCAATTCCTGCGGCAAGGCTTTCCCCAATGATCCAGCCGATTAAGGGAGCCTGAAACATATTGGCCGTCCGGGAAACAAGCACAAACAGGTTAAATAAAGAAACCGACAAGGCGAATTGTCCGCTTTTGACTGAGTTGAGCCGGACTGAGTAGGAAAGGGTGTCGATAAGGTGGATAATCAAGGTTAAAATCATCAATTCCAACAAAATAGTTTCCATTAAGCCTTAACCTCCTCCGCACCCTGAAACTTCACTCTGACCTTCGTCCCTTGGGGGCCGGATTGGAGGTCAATCAGAGCATTATGCCGTTCAGCTATACTATAGCATATAGCCATACCGAGGCCGGTCCCATTGAGCTTTGTGGTGAAGAAGGGGGTCCCTACCTTATCTTTTATCTCATTGGGTATGCCTCTCCCTTGATCTTCTACTTCAAGGATAACATTTCCTTGTTGTATATAGGTAGATATGGTGAGCTTGCCTTTGATCGGCATGGCTTCAAGACCATTGCGGACCAGATTCAGGATGAGCTGACACAGCTCCTTTTTATCCAGATATAATTCAGGCAGGGAACCTAAATTAAGCTCGATGCTCTTATCCTCCATCTTGGTATGAACGGACAATATTGGATAGAGATGCTGGATAATGGTGTTTAAATTGATGCGTTTAAAATCGACCACCCTGTCCTGGCTTAAGGATAAGTATTCTGTGATGATTTCATTGGCCCGGTCCAGCTCTTCAATCATCAGCTGGAAAGTCTCTATTTCGTCGGCATACTTGTCTTTTTTAGAAATATACTGCAAATAGCCTCTTACGGTGGTCATGGGATTGCGGATCTCATGGCCGATACCGGCCGCCATCTGACCGATTAGATCAAGACGCTCCAGGCGGGCCATTTCCTTTTCCAAGCACTTCTTCTCCGTAATATCCTGGCTCACCAGCAGGAGGCACATTTCCTTCCCAATCATGATCTTTTCAGCTGAAAAAAGGCACGTTCTTTTTATTCCGGATTTAGTGATCAGCTCGATCTCACGATTCAGTATGGTGCCGTGCTGATTTAAAGTTTCATAGATATGTTCATAATCACTTTGACGAATCAATTCTGAAAGCTCCCCGCTCTGTTTATTAAGCAATTCACTGCGGTCATAGCCTAAAACTTCAATAAAGGTATCGTTGACATCGATGACTCCTTTTCCCTCCATGGATAGTATCATCATCAGCGCGGGGCTTGCTGCAAAGGCAGCCGCTATTAATTGTTCAGAATTCCGGCGGGCGATCTCGGCCTGCTTTCTCTGGATAGCGCTGAATATCACTTCTCCCACTACTTTAATAAGGCGAATATCTTCTTCAGAAAAGGATTGGCCTTGATGGCTGGCTACACCAATAAAGCCGACATTTTCACCAGCTTGGGTTATGGGAATATTAAGGAGCAGCTGTGCTTTAAGAGTTTGCTCTTTTTCTGCATAGTTAAAACCATCTTTTTCACTTAATTTCCTATACCGCCTCGGTACAGCTTCCACTGTCAGTTCCGGAGCTAAAAATGGCGTTATCCCCGGCGGATTCCACTCCATGACTTTTTGATATTTCCTGCCTTCTTCATAAAACTGGTCAACGAAGATACAGTCGACTCTTAAGAACTTGCCGATCTTTTCTAAAGCGCTGGTTATTTCTTCATCAATTTTATCTACCGGACAATTGATAAATCCTGTCGATAGTGTTGTCACAAATCTTTCAAATTCAACGCGATAACTTAAATTATCTTCCACACGCTTCCTGGCTGTTATATCCTGGATTTGTACTATGCTATAAAGAGGAATCCCCATCTCATCCCGTACCAGAGAGACACTGGATAATCCCCATTTTATTTCACCCGTTTTATGCACAAAGCGGTTTTCTAAATGACATGTCGGTATTTCCCCTGAGAGAAGTTTTTGGATCTCCTGGAAACCCAGCCCAATATCTTCTGGATGGACCAGCTTCGAAAATAGCAGTTTAGACAATTCAATCGGGTCATACCCAAAGAACTGGCAAAAATAGGCATTGACTCTTAAAAACTCTCCTTCTAAGGACAATAAGGCCATGCCAATCGCTGCAAAATCAAAGACAATTTCATAATCCTCCGGCAATTTTGTGCACATTGTCGCCTCTCTCCCTCCTTCATAAGAACATTACTTCTAAAATACAACATTTACCATACTTTTGCACTATTTTCCTTATTTTTATTGGTACTTTTTTACCAGTCAGTTGGTCTTTGGACAACAAAAACACCCACAAAGTGCCGCCTTGGCCCTTTATGGGTGTTTTTCTGTTCTGCTGCGCTGAGCATGGTTCAGCCTATTCTTCCGGTAATATAATCTTCGGTCCGCTTATCTTTCGGATTAGAGAATATTTCTGTGGTCTTATCAAATTCGATAAGGTCTCCCATCAGGAAAAAGGCTGTATCATCGGATATCCGGGCGGCCTGTTGCATGGAGTGGGTTACGATGGCGATGGTGTAGTGCTTTTTCAAACTTTCCATCAGTTCTTCGATCTTATAGGTGGCAATAGGGTCCAAAGCGGAGGTCGGCTCATCCATCAAAATGACATCCGGCTGGACTGCCAGACATCTGGCGATACACAAACGCTGCTGCTGCCCTCCGGAGAGGCCGTAAGCATTATCATGAAGCCGGTCTTTTACTTCATCCCATAATGCTGCGTTTCTCAGGCTGGTCTCTGCAATATCCAGCAAAAGTTTCTTATCTTTAATGCCATGAATCCGCGGCCCATAGACCACATTGGCAAAGATGGATTTCGGGAAGGGATTGGGTTTTTGAAAGACCATGCCGACTTTTGTCCGCAATTCCTCCACCCGGACGGATTTATCAAAGATATTCTGCCCTTGATAGATGATTTCTCCGGTGGTTTTAACACTGGGAATATTCTCAATCATTCTGTTCAGGGTTTTAATAAAGGTCGATTTTCCGCACCCGGAAGGACCGATAATCGCGGTGACCTTATTCTTTTTAATCTGCATCTTGATGTTCTTAAGCGCCTGGTCTTCTCCATACCATAGATTCAGCCCCTGAACATCAAAAACAACACTCTCATTCTTACTTCTATCTTTCGTCATGAGGTTCCTCCTGTTTAGAAGCGTTGTTGGAACTTGTTGCGGATGATAACAGCTACAGAGTTCATTAAAAATAGGATGACGAGCAGGACAACAATGGTTGCGGCGGCGAGATTGGCATACTCAGGCTTCAGCACGGCATCCAAAGTCCAATAGTAGATCTGGATGGGTAATACGGTGAAGTCATCCATGACCGAGGTGGGAATTCTCATAATGAGGGTCGGAATTCCCAGCACCACCAAAGGCGCTGTTTCCCCAATGGCTCTGGACATGGCCAGGATCGTACCGGTCAAAATACCGGGAATGGCCACGGGCAGAATAACTTTTCTCACTGTGGTCCATTTGTCCGCCCCCATAGCATAGGAGGCTTCCCGCAAAAAATCCGGCACAGCCCGGATGGCTTCCTGGGCCGCCACCACCACAATAGGGAGCACCAGCAAAGACATGGTCAGGCCTCCGGCCAAAATGCTTGAGCCCAGATTCATCAGTCTCCCGAACACTGTCAGACCTAATAGGCCGAAGATAACGGAAGGCACACTGGCCAGATTGGATATATTGACATTGATCAAATACTGAAGTCTGCCTTTTTGGGCGTATTCCTCCAGATAGATGGCTGTGGAGACACCCAGAATGATGGTCACAGGGATAACGATCAACATCATCAGGATGGTTCCGATGATGGCTCCGTAAATCCCCGCCTTCTCAGGAAATATGGAAAGGTTGCTGGTCAGAAATTGCCCATCCAGCCAGCCCATACTGTCCAGCCCCACCTGATAAAGGAGCACTCCCAAGACAAGGATAGAGAACACTGTGGATAAGGAGAACAGATAGTTTAACGCATTGTTTAACCTTATTCTGTTGCTGATGCGCTGACTGTCGATCATGAATTTCGGGCGGCTTATCATCAATACACCTCCCTGTATTTACGGGAAATATATTGAGCAAGCAGGTTGATCCCTAAAGTGAAAATAAACAGGATCAGGCCTACGGCATAAAGACTGTAATAACCCAAGGTGCCGCTTCCGGCATCCCCGCTGGTAAATTCCACAATATAAGCGGTCATGGTCTGCATGGACTGGGTTATATCGAGGGTGAAATTCTTGGAGCTGCCGCTGGCGATGGTCACAATCATGGTCTCACCGATGGCTCTGGATAGGGCCAGGACGATGGACGCCATAATTCCGGAGATCGCCCCAGGTATGATCACCTTGAAGGCGGTCTCCAGCTTTGTGGCACCTAGACCAAGGGAGCCTTCCCGAATAATCTCCGGCACTGAATTCATAGCATCCTCCGACAAGGAAGCCACCATGGGGATAATCATAATGCCCATGACCAGTCCCGGGCTTAAGGCATTTTTAGCCTGCAGGGAAGGAATGATCTTCATCAGCAGGGGAGTAACAAAAGAATAAGCAAAAAATCCGTACACGATGGTCGGTATGCCTGCCAGGACTTCCATCATGGGCTTAAACACCCTTCTCAACTTGTCCGAAGCAAATTGACTTAAATAAATTGCCGCCGCCAAACCTACCGGCACGGCAACCAGCATGGCGATGAGGGTGGTGATGATCGTACCGCTGATCAGCGGTAAAATTCCGAAAGAAGGGTCTTTTCTTAAGGGTGCTAATTCTGTGCTGAATACTTCTGTCAGGGGAACCGCGCTGAAAAACTTGCTGGCATCCGTAACCAAGATGATGACAATCCCCAGGGTTGTGAGCACGGACAGAGAGGCCATGAGCAAAAAGAAATTGGGCATCACCTTATCGGAGATATGCTTCTTTTGGGCACTATTATTGCGAATTTTATCTCTTACTTGAGTATCCTCCATAATTCACCTCTGGCTCTATTCATTATAAAGCACGGCACTTCCGAATAAAGCACAACACTTCCGGGATGGGAAATCGGAACACTTCCCACCCCAAAATCGTTGTGACGGCTCACTGCTTAAGTGCCTTTAAAGCTGAGGTATACTCCGCATAGGTTGCTTCAGGCAAAGGAGCAAAACCGTTATCGGCAGCGAATTTAGCCGCACCTTCAGGTGATACGACAAATTGGGCAAAATCCAAAACCTGAGGCTTTTCTTTAGCATAATTAAGGTTCAGGTAGGTGTAAACCAACCGGGTAAATCCGGCATAATCAAGATCTTCGCCGATGGTATTCAGGGCCGGCTCCACAGGCCCCTTGCCGAAGTCCACTTTAACCGCCGTTAATTTATCGGTGTTCGTTGCATAGTATCCATATCCGAAGAAGGCAATGGCATTTTTATCCTGGGCAACCAGATCCACCAGGGTGGAATACTCTTGCTGCAGATTTACAGAAGACACCAAATCTTTTTTGTCCAGAATGGTTTCATAGAAAAACTCATAGGTTCCGTGATTTTCATTAGGTCCGTAGAATTTGATTTCTTCTTGAGGCCATTCGGCACGAATATCGGACCAAAGAACGTTGTCATCCCCTTTGACTGCTTTCGAGGTAAACATCTTGACAATTTCATCATCGGTCATTTCTTTTGCCCAGTCGTTGTTCTTGTTGATGACGATGGTCAGTCCGTCATAGGCGAGTTTAATCTCCATGACATTCGCGCCCATCTCCAGCCCTTTGCCCTTCAGTTCTTCCACTTCAGAATCCTTGATGGCTCTTGAAGCATCAGCGAAATCCGTTTCACCGGGGATGAATTTTTTGAAACCGGCACTGGACCCGGCCCGTCCGACCTGTACACTGACACCGGATTGGCTATTCGTCATATAGTCTTCAGCGATATGGGCCATAAGGGGATAAACCGTACCTGAGCCGTCAATAACCACGTTGCCTTTTAGTTTCTCGACTTGAGCCGGCTCGTTATTGCCTGCCGCCGGTTGATTGGTTGGATTGTTGCTCTGCTCGTTGGTTTGGCCACAACCGGCCAGAGAGAAGATCATACCCATTCCTACGATTGCCGCCAGAATTTGCTTTTTAAACATCAATTAATACCCTCCTATTTTCCAATCGTTCTTTTCCTTTGAAGAGCGCTCTTTGGGCTTTTGCTCTCCCACTTCTGCAAAGGAGCATTCATGTATGGAAGCTTTTTTTCTCATTTGCATAGCCCAAGTATAGCAAGCCAATGTTTTTTTGAAGTTAACACTGTGTAAAGTTTAAGTTAAGTTTAAAATTGCTTATTTCAAGGCTTAAAGCTTCTTTTGTTGCTTTTATCATCGTCTATTACCCCCAGATACCAAGAGAATTCAGGAGCAGTTTTCAGCAGATTTGTCTCACAAAAAGCAGGCCCCCGGCCAACACTGGGCCGAGGTTCTGTTGGTGGGAGAAAGCCTCATCCTGGAATCCATAAATCTAAAAGTTTTTAATTATAAGATCAACCAGAACTGAAAATGGGCCCTTTACAGGCCCATTTTCAGTTCTATAGCTTAAACCGGCTTACCAGTACCTGAAGATGCTGGGCGCATTCATCCAGTACCTCCGAGGCGCTGGTAATCATCTGCATGGATGCAGCCTGCTCTTCCATTGATTCTGATACTTTACCGATGCCGGCAGAATTCTCTTCCGTCATCCTGACTGACCTGTTAAGCCTTTCCTCAACCTCCGACCGCATCCTATCCATCTCCAGACTGGATTCATTTAAGTCTTGTACCCGTTCCTCAACCGTTTTGATGGCTTTCGCAATTTCCAGGTACTTATCCTTGGTGATGTTCACACTTTCCACTTGTTCACTATTGATCTTTACTAATTTCTCCATAGTATGAACAGACTGAGTGTTATCCTTCTTCAGGTCATTGACGATGCCCTCAATAATCCTTGTGGATTCCCTGGACTGCTCGGCAAGCTTTCTGATCTCATCCGCCACAACCGCAAATCCTCTGCCATGCTGACCGGCCCTCGCTGCCTCAATGGCCGCGTTTAAAGCCAGCAGATTGGTCTGCTCGGCAATGCTTGTAATCAGCTGGGTCGCCTTCTCAATTTTTTGAGAGCTTTCCTTGGCTTGAATAATGCTGGAATATACCTCATGGTTGGCCGTACTGGATTCGTTGGTAATAGTTGATAAAACTTCAATGATGATCAGCCCTGAATGGATCAGTTGGTTCATGTCATTGGCCGCTTTGGTCATTTCCTCTGAATTCAAGCTGGCTTCCATAATAACCTTGCTCAGTTCGCCGGATTTTGCAGAGCTTTCACGAACGGCCTGAGCCTGTTCCAGGGTTCTTGCGCTTATTTCTGCCGCATTCCTGACGACCTGTTCTACCGCCTGAGAAGACTGCTGAGCATTCAGCTTAAGTTCCTGAGAGGAAGAAGCCACTTCGCCGGCCGATTTTTCCACTTCCTGAATAATACGTTTTAAATTGTCTCTGATCGTGATGATGGCCCGCTCCAGATCCCCTATCTCATCTTTGCGGGTTATTGCCAAGGCATTGATACCCGTGCTTTGCAAGTCGTAGTTGGCCATTTCATGGGTAACTCCGATAACCTCACTGATCCGCTTACTTATGGATTGTGCCAAAATCATAGCTAAAAAAAGCGCCGCCACTATAATAAGCACAACCATGATACCCAGACTTCTTTGCAAATCCCCTATGCTTCCATAGGCTTCCTCCTCTTCGACTTCGATAACCAAACCCGCCAAGTAATCTCCGATCCTGACCAAAGACAGGGTACCGATCACAGGTTTTCCCTGATAATTTTCATAGGTAGTGGTTTGATGGAAAGCCACCTCTTCATTGGTCAGTGGCCCGGCGAGCAGACTTGTCGCTTCGGTTTCGATCGAATCTTTTAGTGGAATATGTACGGCGGCCTGCTCCTTCATGGTATCTGTAAGCAGTAACCCCTCGGCATCGATCAAGTAGGATTCCCCCGTTCTTCCCAGCTTATCGATACCATTCTGAACGATCCCGTTGATCTTTTCCTGATTTAAAATAATATTCAGCACGCCGCCAGGGGTCTTTTCCTGTGTATTACTATAGATAGGCGTGGCCAAAACAATGAGGTTATCATCGATGAAGGCATTCCTGAATATGGGCGACCAGTTCTGTTCTCCCCCCATGGCTTTTTCATTGAAATCCCCGGAGAAGATCACGGGAGCAATATCATTTTGAGGGTATCGATTGCTGAAGACTATCTCACCATACTTATTGGTGATAACGATATCTGTGTAATCATGATCTTCTAAAGGAATGTCGAGGAATTCTTTAAACCTATCCTTAAGTTCTGCCAATTCGAGTTTGGTATAATCGAAACTATTAAGCTTGGCCATTCCTTCACTGATTACTCTGGAGTTCGCCAGAATCCGGGCATCGACTTCTCGGTTATAAAAATACTCCCTCATCCGTTCCTCTGTTAAGGCGGCATACAGTTCATTGGCAGCGCTAACCTGTTCTTTGATTTTGTTGCCGGCATTATTCATAAAGATCAGGCTTAAGAGGATTAGGGGTATGAGCACAGTGAACAGCACCATAAGGATTAGCTTGTTATGGATTTTTAAATTATCCAGTCCGATACTTCCGGTTTTTGACAGTATTCTTTTCATGTTGAACCCCCTACACCTAAACTATCCTAAGAATTTCATTCCGAGTTCGATAATTCAGGGTAAGTGTAGCACCGGATTGTATGAATTTCGTTTCCTCTGTGTAAAGTTTATGTAAACTATCTGATATATTGGAAGTATTGGCCGCGAATTGTTTAGGATTTACATACTTATCAAAAGCAGGCAAAAAAGAGAGCCAATCAGCCCTTTTCAACAGCATACCTATGCAAATGCAAAAAACGCGGGAGTAGTCCAAGCCTCTTGGTTTATTGCGAATAAACAGCCGAAAAGGCTCAATAAAAAATCTCAGTCATGTATGGCCGGCTTTGCCTGAACCTGGCATACATAACTGAGACCGACTATTTATGCTGTTATTGTTTACGCTGCTGATTGTTCAGCGCAATTTAATAAAGCGTCACCCTCTTTATCCCCCGTTTTATGAAATAGTCTTTTACTTCCTGCATCGTTTCATGTTCGGGCGGAAGCAGAGCGGCCAATTCATAATTCCTTCCTGAATTTTTATACTTCTCCGCTCCCAGCCTGTGGTATGGCAAAATGTCAATTTCGTTTAAATTCAGGTTCTTCATTAAGTCGGCAATTCCGCTCAAGGCCTCGGGCTGAGAATTAAATCCCGGAATCAGCGTGTAACGTATAATGATGTTGGCCCCAGCTGAAACCACAGTGGTGAGATTGTCTAAAATCAATTGATTATCTTTTCCTGTGCCCCGAAGATGGGCCTCCGCAGAAATATGTTTAAGGTCAAACAAAAACAAGTCGATCAGCGGCAGCATTTCAATGAGGGTTTGGGTGTCCGTATAACCGCTCGTCTCGACTGCGGTGTGGATATTTTCTGTTTTAAGCAACGTAAGGATTTTCCGGCAAAATGCCCTGTGGGCCAGTGCTTCTCCGCCCGACAAAGTCACTCCGCCGCCGGACATATCATAATACGATTTGTCTTGCAGTATGATTTCCATGATTTTATCAAAATCCGGATTTTCTCCCGATATTTCCAAAGATGTTGTGGAGCACTCCCTTACACAAATTCCGCAGAAATCGCATTTTTGCCGTGTGATGTCCAATTTCCCTTCACGGATTTCGAATACCTGCTGCGGGCATTTGGCGACACATGTCCCACATTTTATACACGTCGCTTCCTTGTGGATCAGTTCCCGGGTAAAGCGTTGCGATTCAGGATTGCTGCACCACCGGCATTGCAGATGGCATCCCTTCAGGAACAGAACCGTTCGAATACCGGGGCCGTCATGCAGGCAATATCTTTGAATATTGAATATTAGATCTTCCATCTTCCATCTTTCCTCAATTCCTTCTAATGACTCGAATGAAGTGTACGGTTAATAATATCTTCCTGCAGGATCGTCTCGATGGTCGTGAACAAGACACTGAAACCCGCTACTCTTACCATAAGCAATGGATATTTTTCAGGATTTTTTTGAGCATCACGCAAAGCATTAACATCAAATACATTGAACTGAACATGCTGTCCTTTATTCATGAAAAAGCTCTTGACAACATCCACCGTTTTTTGAAAATCAGTCTCATTAAAGCTGGATGGACTCAATCTGATATTCAAAAGCGCGCTGCCCAGCGGCTTATACGGATCAATTTTGCGGACGGAATTAAAAAGCGCCGTCAGGCCGTTCTTATCCATGCCGTGCGAGCAGGATACACCGCCGTCCGCTAAAACACTCCCCATCTTCCTGCCGTCCGGAGTCGCGCCTACCTTCGAAGCCCATAGAACATTCGTAGCCAGGGTGTACACGGCTATATTGTAGGTTCCGTTGCGCGGGCTCCTGTACTTCGCAGCTTCGCGGCAGCAATGATACACCACATCCCGGCCCAGCCTATCGACAAAGTCATGGTCATTGCCATATTTGGGAACATGATTGATAATGCGCTGGCGCAGCAGCTCGTCATCTTCATAATTATTTTGCAAAGCGGCTTTCAACTGATTCCAGGTCAGGCTTTTCTCCACATAAATCAATTTCTTGATCGTTGCCAAGGAGTCCGCCACATTGGCCATTCCCACCAGTTGCAAGGTAGTGGTATTGTACCGGGCCCCACCTTCCAGATTGCTTTTTCCGTTCTCCAGGCAGTCAGACAGCAGCATGGACTCGAATGGGGTGGGACAAATTTTGCCGTGAAGTGCATCCAGAATATTATCACACGTCACATGCTGTCTCAAATAGTACGATAATTGTTCATAATAAGCTTTCTGAAATTCCTCAAAGGTTGTAAAACTCTCCACACAGCCGGACTGAAAAGCCTGCTGCGTTTGGCTGACCGGATCAAATCCGTCGAAAATGGTAAGCTCCAATATCTTTAGGATATTCAGAAAACCTCCGGTCAAAAACGGTTCTGTTTTATGTGGCACATTCATTTCCGTGCAGCCGATAATGGCGTAATCCCTGGCCTCTTCTATGGTGTACCCCAGTTGCAGCATGTTGGGGATAATGACTTCGTCATTAAACAGCGCCGGCATGCCTGTGCCGTAAGAGACCACTTCCAGCGCGTGGCGGATAAACTCTTCAGGGCACCCATAAAACCAGCGAACAGAGAGGGAGGGTTGAGGAAGATGGACTTTGGCCGTCGCCTCCAGGCATAAATGAGATAATTCGTTTACCGCACTCTCTCCGTTTGCGTTCTGGCCGCCCACAACGATATTCTGAAACATAGGATAGCCACCAAAAACGACGGAAGAGACCTTATTCCTGATTTTATTCAATTCAAAAAATTTCAGCCAGAGGCAGTGCAGCAGCTCTTCGCAAGCGTCTTTATCCGTTTCCGCCGCATAATAAGGATACATGTATTGATCAAACCGGCCCGGAGATACACTATGACCGTTGGATTCCAGGTGCAGGACCAATTGAACAAACCATAGCGCTTGCAATGCCTGCCAAAAGTTTTGTGCGGGCTGAGCGGGAACTCTCCGGCAATTTTCGGCAATCTGCAGCAGTTCCTCTTTTCTTTGGGGATCGGCGGTTTTTTCAGCCTGCGCCAGGGCCAGTAATGAAAAACGCCCGGCAAACTTGCATACCGCCTGACATACGATTGTTAAAGACTGATAATATGTTTTTTTATCATTATATTCCGGATCGCAAATATCAAGGCCATTCTCCAATTCCTCTATCTCAAGCATGAAACCGGCAAGGCCCTTCTGAATAACCTTTTCATAATTGACCAGCATATGGCCGATTCCCGAACCGAGGCAGGTCAGGAGGAAAATAAGCTGTTGGGACGCCTTCGCGGCTTCTTCAGGAAATAAATTCAAGGCCTGATCCGTTATGGTATTGCCTTTCCACTTCTCATATATCTGCCGCGCAATGGCTTTATTGTCTTCACTGATAGTAAATTTGTCCGCCTGCCGCAGCGCGAACTCATCCATTTCATCCACCAGGAACTTCATGTCGTATTCCGGAAAAACCTGGCAGCCCCGCGGTTTTCCGGCATAGCTGCCGACGATCAGTTCTTTGTCGTTAATACAGATATCCATATTCAGCAAAACTTTTTCCAAAGCTTTCGCCCGGCGGTAAATATAGGAGCTGCCAAAGGTCTCTTCATAGCTCTCCGTTACCAATAAAGCCCTGTCCATAAAAATTTCCGGTACAGTGGCTACTATTTCTTCACGCAAGGCCCTGATCCGCTCAGATACCTGTTCCTGTTTTTTTCCTTTATCCTTCATGAAAACAACATTATACATGGCGAATAACCTCCTTTCATCACGCACACCCACACAGTCCGACATGAAAACAGGGCTGCCGCAAACAACCTGATTTAATCAAATATGGCTTCGCCGGCAGCCCTGTTTCCAGATATAAGTTTGTCAGATGGATTCCTTATTTCTTCTGCGCCAAGGCATAGGCCACATCGATGCAGATATCTTCCTGCCCTTCCGTGCACTGACGTCTGCCGATCTCTTTAATGATATCCCTGGGGTCCACACCGTAGCGGGCTCCGGCTCTCTGCGCGAACAGCAGGAAGCTGGAGTAGCATCCGGCATATCCCAGCATGATCCGGTCATTGTCCACTTCCATAGCCCGCGGCATCAGCGGCCTTAAGTATTGTTCGGCGATATCCATGGTCTTGTACAGATCGATTCCGCAGTCGATCTCCATGCGATCCATAACGGCGGCGAATATTTCTGTGGGGCAATTGCCTGCTCCGGCGCCAAACCCTTTCAGGCAGCAATCAATATATTCGGCGCCTGCTTCAACTGCCGCTTTGGAATTAGCCACAGCCAGCTGCAGATTGTTGTGCCCGTGAAAACCGATGGGAACATCCACCGCTTTTTTCATGGCGGCGATCCTCTCGTAGGTTTGCTCGGGGAGCTGATATCCGCCCCCATCAAGCAGATAAATCACTTCAGCGCCATAGGACTCGGCCATTTGGGTATAGCGCACCGTATCCTTAACCGGGATAATCCCCGCGCAGGGCAGAACGGCTATAGGAATCATACCTAACTGTTTGGCCATCTTGATATGCTGCTCCGCGATATCCACCTCGGTGATCTGGGTGCACATGCGCGCATATTTGGCACCGAACTCCTTAGCCAGATGCAGCTCATGCCGGGTACCCACTCCGGGCAGAATAATAATCGATAGATCGGCGTTTTTAACTACGGGAGCCACAGCCTCCATATACTCCCTGTCCGTAGCCGCCGCAAACCCGTACTGCAGAGCTGAGCCGCCCAGCCCGTTGCCATGTCCGAATTCAATTGCCGCCACCCCGGTACTGTCTATTTGTTCAGCCAGAACAGCCATTTGTTCCGGTGTGAACTGATGGCTTTTGGCATGGCTGCCATCGCGTAGGGTTAGATCAAAGATTTTAACTTTTTTCACGCTTGTTCCCTCCTCTTTGCTGATTCGTACTCGCAGCTAATTTGCACCCGCAGCCAATTTGTGCTTGGCCATTTTCTCAGCCACGGCCAATGCCGCACAGGTTTCCAAGTCCAAATTGCCGCTGTACTGGGGCAAATAATCTCCGGAACCTTCGACCTCGATCATAACGGTTACTTTGTTGCCGTCAAACATCGGCGGGATTTTCAGTTTATAACCGGGAACAAAGGCTTGGACTTCTTTAATTATTTCTTCCACCGATTCTGTGATCTTTTGCTCGATGGCTGGGTCGACCTGGTCGATCAAGGCATAAATCGTATTGTTCATCATCATCGGCGGATCGGCCGGATTGAGCAAAATAATCGCCTTGCCTTTTTGAGCATTGCCAATATCCACAATACCTTTAGCCGTGGTCAGCGTAAACTCATCAATATTCTGCCGGGTCCCGGGTCCGGCGCTTTTACTGGCAATCGTCGCCACAATCTCGGCATAAGCGGTAGGGACCACCCTGCTGATCGCATAAACAATGGGGATCGTGGCCTGCCCGCCGCAAGTGATTAAATTAACGTTCATGGCGTCGATATGCTCCTCCAGATTAACCACGGGCATCACATAGGGCCCCACTGCCGCAGGCGTCAGATCGACTGCGATAATTCCGGCGTCCTTCAGCAAGGGTGCATGCTGTGCATGGGCGTGGGCGGTGGTCGCATCAAAAACGATATCAATATCCTTTCTGTCCAGAATAGCCTGGATCCCTGCAGCGCTCGTCGCAACGCCTTCTTCCCTGGCCAGGCGCAGCCCCTCGGATTCGGCAACAATGCCGGCAACCAGTTTCAGTTCCAAATACTCGGATCTTCTCAGAATTTTATACATCAGATCCGTACCGATATTGCCCGGACCGATAATGGCAGCGTTTAATCTCTGTTTGCCCATAATAATCCACCACTCCTTCTTTCTGACTTATTTTTATTGCATCCTGTTAGGCAGGAACATAATGATATCGGGGAAAATGCAGCAAAGAATAATACAGATAATCTGCATGGCCATGAACGGTATAACCGCCCAATACAATTTGCCTATCGGAATATGCGGAACAAACCCTTTCATATAGAAAACCGCATAAGCCACCGGCGGCGACAGCACCGAGACCTGAATCATCAGCGTGAATATAATACCGAACCAGATCGGATCAAAGCCCAGCGAATAGACGATTGGCGTAAACAGCGGAACCCCGATTAACAGTACGCCATAAGAATCCAGCAGCATTCCCATTGCCACGAGCAGAACAAGAATAACGGATAAAATGACCCATTTGTTCTCACCAACGCCCACGACCATGTCAGCGATCACTTTATCACCGCCCAGGCCGATGAAAATAGAGGTGAACATAGTGGCACAAACAATAATCCACATAATCATAGATGTTGTTTTCATTGTGGAAAAGCACGATTCTTTAAACATTTTCCAGTTGAAGTTTTTATACATGATCGCGATAATCATCGCGCCGACGCACCCCAGAGCGGAAGCCTCGTTCGGCGTAGCCGCTCCAAGCAGAATCGACCCTAAAACCAGCAAAATCAAGCTGAGAGTCGGTACCACGGAGACAAGGATCATTGCAGCCTTTTGCCCCGCCGAATATTTCTGGCTCTCTTCTTTGGAAATCGGCGGACCGTAAGACGGTTTGATATAAGACAATACCACCACATATATGCTATAAATCGCGGCCAGGCAGATACCTGCGCCCATACCGCCCGCAAACAATTTGGCAATCGACAAGTTGGACAGGGAACCGTAAATGACCAGAATAACGCTCGGCGGAATCAGCGTGCCCAAGCTGCCTGCCGCCATAACCGTACCGCAGGCCAGTTTTTCCTCATACCGGTGTTTGAGCATCGTCGGCAGCGCCAGCATAGCCATAATGGAAATTGAAGCGCCGATAATGCCGGTTGCGGCTCCCATCAAAGCTGAAATCACAACGGTTGCAAGGGCCAAGCCGCCTTTAAGCCTGCCGAAAACGATATAAAGCGAATCAAACAGCTTATCGGCCGATCCGGACTTTTCCAAAAGTGCGCCCATAAAGATAAACAAGGGTATGCATACATAGGAGCTTGTCGTTACGACCTTATAAACCGCTCGCGTAAAGATATTTAAAACATTTAAATCGCCCCAAAAGAAGACTCCGAAAATAACGCCCAAGCCGCCTAAAATCCAGGAGAGAGGATGGCCCAGCAGCAATATGCTTATGAATACGACCATCATAATGATTACGATTGTTGTTGTGCTCATGATCTAAATCTCCTCTCCCTTTGTAAAAAGCACGAATACCCTCAGCCATTTGGCAATACCCTGAAAGAGCAGCAGCAGAAAAGCAAATGTAATGACGACTTTCAGCGGGTAAAAGGGCGGAGCCCATTGCGTAAAGGTTGTTTCCCTTATCGAGATGGAATACAACGTATTTACCGTGCATTTCCAAAGCAGGACGCTGACAAACGGAAAGAATATCAAAGGAAATAAAATCAACTCCAGCAGCTGCTGTGTTTTAGCAGAAAACTTTGCATACAGCATATCGGTGCGCACATGGCCTTCATAAGTCATGACCCACGCTGCTCCGACAATAAAATGAGCGCCGTAAAGAAGCATCGCCACTTCCCACGACCAGATTGTAGGGCTGTCAAAAACATAGCGCAAAAGCGCTTCTCCTGCCTGCAGAATGACAATCGGGATGATCAGAAAGCTAAAGGCCTTGCCAACAAATATACTGATTTTATCCATCGTCTCAACATATTTTCTTATCACAAATGATACTTCCTCCTTCTGCGGAATCCTTCTAACCGTTCTCTTCAGGGTGTTATAACTATTCAGCATTTCGGAAATGACAACGGGAGGATTGTTCACTTTCTACTCTGCTGAATAGTCATCCCACACTCTATTTTGTTAGGATAGCAGCTTATTCATTGGCATCCTTATGGTATTTGGGAATCTGAAAACCGGCGGCTTCGCTGGCTGTCAGACCCGTACTCCAATGGGCGGTCAATTCCTTATACGGATAGTAATTTCTATAGAATTCATAAATCGTCTCATATGTTTTGGCAGTCAGACTGTCCTGGCCTTGTTTCTCTGTCTCCGCAGCCTCTATCTCCATCATATCCTGACGCATCGCTTTAAATTGTTCGGCATCTAAACGTCTGAAGTTTACCTTGCCTGATTCATCGAGTTCTTTTAAATCCTGAGCGCTGGTTATTTCAGCTTTAGCAAAGACATCGATCATCTTGGCGTCAAATACGGATTTGACAATGATCTTTATATCTTCCGGCAGCTTGTTCCAGGCATTTTTATTGACAACAACCGTCTCAACAAAAGAGCAGTTCCAAAAATCCGGATAAATGCCATAGGGCGCAATATCTGTAATCCCTAAATCATGGTTATAAGACAGATAACAGTTCTCCAGCATATCCACGGCCCCTGAAGCCATCGCGGTAAAGATTTCTTCGATCGGCAGGGTAATAGCCGAAATACCCTGGGCGACCGCAATATCGGGAGCCGAAGTCCGGAATTTCTTGCCCTTCATTTCGGCAATGCTTTTGAAATCATAGCGCGAGGCTAAGGTATCGGGCGGCCATATCCTGTAAGAAATAAATTGTAAGTTAAGCTTATCGAAGGCCTCCTGCATTAACTGCTTGCCGCCGCCTTGCTCCAGGAATATCATCCGGTCCAGCGGTCCCATGGACATATTGCCGTCAGCAATCGGAACAAATGCATATTCGACACCTTTAACATAGGACGGCCAACTTGAATGCATTTCGAAGACCCCTTCACCGCAAGCCTGGAACGCTTCCATACTGCTGGCAAACGAACCGCTTGGATACAGTTCTATTTTCATCCTGCCGTTCGTCGCTTCATAAACCTGGTCGCATACTTCTTTGAACATTTTATAATCCATTTGTTCAGGATTATGCACCACCTGGAACTTCCAGGTAAACTCCGGCACAGCAGCCTTTCCGCCGCTCTCCCCTGTTTGAGCCGGCGCATTGCCGCCGCCGCACCCGCTTAATAAAAGCAACGCGCTAAGTAACATCACTAAGGCCCCTGTAAATCTACGCTTCATATGACCTGCTCCTCCTTAAAAGTTTTTTACGCATACTTTTTGCGCATTTTATTGACATAGCCCGACTATGAACGTGCAAATGATTCCCCCTCTCCTCAGGATGGCTGAGAATCGTTAATTGAGTTTATTTTCTAACATGTTAGCAAGAACTTTCATGCATTACAATTCGTTTTACCCATATAAAAACTTAAACAAGTAACAAAAAGAACAAAACAATTGTTTCTTCGGCCCGTATCGGTTACAATTTCTAGCAAAAAAACGAACAAAACATTCAACCATCTATGCATTTGTGGAGTGAGAGCTGGCGCCTTTACGCTTCAAAACTAATACCTCGAAAAGAGGAAAATCGTCGATTAATATCGAAAATTCGAATAGTACTAAAATCTTCAGATTAGCATCACAGGGAACCCCATTAATTCCATTATGGAGTTAATGGTGAAGTATCCTTAAACGCTTTAGGGGGATATCTATGGAAAAACGTTTGTCTCTGCAAAAAGAAGTGTTTCTTTATGCTCTTATTATTGGCTTTACACCCTTATTGCTTACGCTCTGGGTGCTTCAATTGTCGGTGAATGAGGCTGTTGAAAAAAGAATTGAACAGGAAGCGATTGAAATCGCTTCCCATGTATCTGTCAATATCAATGTCATCAATACCTTCTCGCAAATATTACCGGACAGGGAACTTCTGCAATCGGTCTCCAACAATTTAAGAGAACGAAACGGCGCCCATGTTGTTTTTCTTGATATTTTTGGCAAGGCCTTGATTGACCCCTATCCGCCCAATTACGGGCTGCAGGTTATTGGCAAGGAAAAAGGGCGGGCCCTTAAAGGAGAAACCTATACCACAAAGGTCGAAGGCGTCTCAGGCCGGGCTATCAGGGCTTTTGCCCCCATTATAAATGATGCCGGAAAACAAAAAGGAGTGGCCGTCGTCGCTTTTCTGGAGCCTGATATTAAACTGTTCACATCGCAGTTTTACAATTCCAGCATCACGGTTCTCCCTTTGACGATTATGATCATTATCGCCTTGTCTTCTTTCCTGGCGCACAGTATCAAGCGAAGAATATTCGGTATGGAACCCATTGAGATCGCCACTCTGGTGTCGGAGAGAGAAAGTCTGTTTCAATCCGTAACGGAAGCTATTATCGCTACCAATGAACGGTTGGAAATAACCGTTGCTAATGAAGCGGCCCTGTCCCTATTTCCGAAAGGTTCCCAGGTGATTGGCGAAAACTTCCTGACCCTTATTCCCAATCCCGGTCCGGCCCATGTCATTGAGACCAAAAAGCCTGAATACAACAAGCAATTGCTCGTTAATGGAGAAATCATGCTTGCCAATATTTCTCCTTTATTAATCAGAGATCGGGCATGGGGAATCGTTGTCACCCTGCGCAATAGGGCAGAGATCAAACAATTGGCGGAAGAATTGACCGGCGTTCGGAATATGGTTCAGGCTTTACGCGCCAAAACCCATGAATTTTCCAACAAGCTGCATGTCATTTACGGCCTGCTTCAACGCGGTCATTACCAGGAAGCAGAACGCTACGTTGACCGCCTGGCCGAGGAAAAAAGCTTCATTAATTCGGTCGTCAACCATGTCCAACCTGTTTCAGTCAGGGAACTATTGCTCGGAAAGGCCAGCGAGGCAGAAGAACGAAAAATCAAGCTCATTATCGATTCGCAAAGCTTCTTGTTTGAACTACCCGATACTTTTGATGAAAATTCAATGATCGTTGTGCTTGGCAACCTTATTGATAATGCTTATGATGCGGTGGAAAAACATCCTGATCATTCCAGCGTGTTCATTTCCTTGAAGCAGGACGAAAGCAAAATTGAAATCCTGGTCAAAGATAACGGTGCCGGTATTCCTGAAGAAAATTTCCCCATGCTATTTAATCCAGGCTTCACAACCAAATCCAAGGGAACAGGGTTCGGGCTTTACAACATAAAAACACAAGTCTCTCTGGCGAAAGGAACTATTGCCTTTTCATCTGATGCTGACGGCACTTCTTTCTTGGTTACAATTCCCTATCCCATATTAAAAAAACAGAAAAGAGGGGAGTCTTATGAAAAAGATCAGGGTATTGATTATTGAAGATGATCCCATGGTCGCCGAATTTAACAAAAGTTACGTCGAACAAATCGGGCATCCTTTCAAAGTAGTTGGGACTTGTTTTACGGAAGCCCAAGCGCTTGAAACCCTTAAAACAAATATGCCTGATTTGATATTGCTAGACGTTTTTTTACCGAATGGAAATGGTATGCACTTGCTGAAAACAATTCGGGATAATAATTTTTTATTGGATGTTATTCTGATCACTGCCGCTAAGGATTCAGTCACCGTTCAGGAAGCCCTTCGCTATGGCGCCGTGGATTTTTTGATTAAACCTTTTGGCTTTAAACGATTCAAGCAAGCCCTGTTGAATTATGTGCATTTAAAGAAGGTTATCGATACAGAGCAAGAAATTAATCAGGCTGATTTAGATTCACGCTTTGACTTCTTGGAGATTGACTATACGACCTCTTCTCTTCCCAAAGGAGTTCACTTATTGACGCTTAAGCTGATTACCGACTATTTGTACGATCATCCCAACCCAAAGTCTTGCCACGAGATAGCCGCAGATCTCTCGATGTCAAGAATTACAGCCTGGAAGTACTTGGAACACTTGGTGAAGCAGGGACAAGTTACCGTGTCTTTAGAATACAAAGTTGGGAGGCCGACGAAACTATATAAACTCAAATAGCCGTCAATCATGAACATAGCAGAGGCGATAGCTTTCTATGCCTGTAAATTCCATGACCACGTTGTTTTTGGGACGAGTCTTCTTACTTTTGATATAGATGAAGAATCTTCCTCCCACCGCTTATCAGCGGTCTTTGTTTACCACTGGCAGAAGTCTCGTTCAATCATCAAAAGCAGGCAAAAAAGAGAGCCGATCAGCCCTTTTCAGGAATCAGCCCTCTCTTTATGTTCCCGATGCCTAATTCACGGAAACTCAGCCTGGCAAACCCTTTTCTCTATTGATTGAGATCCGAGCGCTTGCCGGTTTCCACATACACAACTTCTTCAGCGATATTGGTGCAATAATCTCCCATACGCTCCAGAAATCTGCCCACGAAAATGAGGTAGGTCGCTTGATTAATCGTTTTAGGAGCTTCCATCATGAAGACAAGCAATTCCCGGAAGACCTGTGCATAGAGATGATCCACTTCATCATCCATGAGGGCCATCGCTTTGGCCGCTGACCCATCTTCCGTTTTATAGGCTTCGATGCCCTTGATAACCATCTGCTGAACCAAGTCCGCCATCCTCGGCAAATCCACTAAGGGCTTCAGCAGCTCCTGCCCCCCTGTACGGAGGGTATGTTTGGCCACGTCAACGGATAAATCCCCGATTCTCTCCAGGTTGATGGATATTTTAAAAGCGGCCACGATCTTGCGCAGATCTTTAGCAAAAGGCTGTTGTTGAGCAATCAACAGCATGCAGGTCTCTTCGATGTCTGCTTGCAGCTCATTGATCTCCAGATCTCCGGTAATGACGTTATCAGCCAGCTCTAAATCCTGCTTGGCCAGGGATTTTATCGCGGCATCCACCCGGGAGTTTACTTTTTTGCCCAATTCAAACACCTTTTCATTGAGTTCCTCTAAGGATTTGTCAAACATTTGCCTGTTAGCCAATTAAATGCCTCCTTTTTTAAACATCCTTGGGCCTGGAGTAGTTTACAGCCAACCGGTAGCCAACCCCCCGTACCGATTCAATAATTGGTGAAACCGATTTAAGTTTACTCCTCAGGTTGCTTATGTGAACATCCACCGTTCTGGTATCCCCGCTGACGGTATACCCCCACACTTTCTGCAGGAGGTACTCTCTGCTGAAGACCTGGTTGGGGCGTTTCATAAAGATATGCAGGAGCTCAAATTCCTTTCCTGTCAGGGTGACCTGTTCTCCTTTTATCGTAACCATATAGCTCTCCGGCCAGATCTCCAAATCACCCCAGGTAAGAGAAAGGGGCGGCGGCGTTGAATTGCGCCTTTCTTCTCTCAGCCGGGCCTTAATCCGGGCCAGCAACTCCCGGGGGCTGAACGGTTTGGTGATATAATCATCAGCACCCAGCTCCAGGCCGATAACCCGATCAGCCACCTCATCCCGGGCACTGAGCATAATGAGGGGGATGTTCGCCGTCTCCTGGTTCCCCCGGATTTTTTTACACACGTCCAGCCCATCCAATTCCGGAAGCATCACATCCAAAAGCACCAGATCCGGCTTCTCCTTATTTAATAACTCTAAGGCCTTATTCCCTTCTTCAGCGATCATGACCGTATAACCCTCACGTTCCAGATTGTAGGTGACAAGCTCTTGAATGACCGCATCATCTTCCACGAGCAAAATTTTAACCATAGTATCCTCCAAGGCAATCCATTACGTTCGATATAAATCGATACTTGATCCTTTATATTTATCATAATGATTGCTTGTTAACTCAAGATGAAGCTTAGGTTAAGTTATGGTTAAAAAAACAGGCTGTGGAAAACGATACGTATCGTTTCCACAGCCTGTTTAAGCTTCTTTAATTCTTGCTCAGGTTGCAGCTCAGATTACTTTACTGCTTTGTCAAATCTTTGGGACACATCCGCCCAGTTGACGAGGTTCCACCAGGTCTCCACCCAGGCTGCCCGTTTATTCTGGTATTTCAGATAATAGGCATGCTCCCAGACGTCTACTGTAAGGAGGGGCACAACCCCCCATTGGGTGAGATTCTGATGCTTTTCGGCTTGCAGAATCTCCAGTTTTTTAAATTCCGGATTCCAGACAAGCACTGCCCAGCCGGACCCTTCGACAGCCACAGCGGCGGCGGAGAATTGCTTCTTAAAGGCTTCAAAAGAACCAAAGTCCTGGCTGATTCTTTCTCCCAGAGAGCCGGCGGGAGTGCCGCCGCCATCAGGAGTCATATTCGTCCAGAATAAAGTGTGCAACAGATGGCCGGAGCCATGGAAAGCCAACTCTCTTTCCCAGTGCTTGACCAGACCGAAATCTCCCTTTTCACGGGCTTCGGCCAGCTTGGCCTCTGCGTTATTTAATCCATCAACATAGCCTTTGTGATGGATATCGTGGTGGAGCCGCACTGTCGCTTCGTCATAATGGGGCTCCAAAGCGTCATAAGCATAGGGTAGTTCTGGTAATTGATATGGCATAGTGTTTCCTCCTTAATATTATTTTCCAGTTGACTCTGCTGCTATTATCTTCAACCTCACTGGAAATATCACTGAAATATTAAATAATAATGCTATGCTAGGGGGAAAACTTGTATTATAGTATCCTTATATACAAAAAAACGCACCGATATATTCTTTTATATTCTTGCCCAGAAGCTTTTCTCCTCCTTTGTTCTTCACTAAAGGAGGGATTATCCCCATTTTTTATAGGGATAACAAGAGAAGTAAAGTACACCAATCAAACTGCTAGGAGGAACACAGAATTGGAAGTAAAACCGCTCAAAAAGCTGAGGCTCTACGGGTTCAATAATCTTACCAAAACCCTGAGTTTCAATATGTATGATATATGTTATGCCAAAACTCCGGAGCATCGGGATGCGTATATACAATACATCGACGAAGAGTACAACGCGCAAAGACTGACCAGCATTGTCACTGAGGTCGCCCGGATCGTGGGGGCCAACATTTTAAATATTGCCAAGCAGGATTACGATCCCCAGGGAGCCAGTGTCACCATGCTCATCGCCGAAGAGCATTTAGGCCCGGAGAACCCGGACAATGATCCCTTTAGCCCCGTGTATACCGACAAAGAAGGGCCTCTCCCCGATGCAGTGGTTGCCCACTTGGATAAAAGCCATATCACCGTGCACACCTATCCGGAAAGCCATCCCCACGGCGGGATTTCCACCTTCCGGGCGGATATCGATGTCTCCACCTGCGGGCAGATTTCTCCTTTGAAGGCACTTAACTTCCTGATCGAAAGCTTCGCCCCGGATATCATCGTCGCCGATTATCGTGTCCGCGGTTTTACCCGGGATGTGGATGGCAAAAAAGTCTTCATTGACCATAAGATCAATTCGATCCAAAACTATGTCGATCGGAAATACCGGGATCTCTATCAGATGATCGATGTTACCGTCTTCCAGGAATATATCTTCCACACCAAGATGATCCTTAAAGACTTCGACCTGGATAATTATCTCTTTGGCACCGCCAAAAAGGAACTGTCCATCAATGACAAACGTAAAATCAAACAACGGCTGAAGAAGGAAATGGCCGAGATTTTCTACGGAAAGAATATGCCGAGAATCTAGAACACTTCATCCTCAACAGCCCAAGCTGCTCAACAGCCCAAGCTGCTCAACACCCCGCTCCTGGTCCAGCCCGGGAGCGGGGTGTTTTTCTGCTCATCCCGATTACCATGTTTTCGTTTACAGTGACTGGGGATTTCCATCAGATTGTATGGGAGCCGGGATGCGCTCCAGGTTAATCCTGCCGGCAGCCATGGAGATATCCATGTCAATCTTTGTCCTGGCCGCTTCATAATTGGGACTTACCCAATCCTGTGAGCTCAGAATTAAACCGTCGCCGGCAAAATTCGTTTCACTGGCAATGCCGCTCATAGTGATCTTTAAACCTACGCTCTCCGGCACGACAAGGTTGAGCTTGGTGGCACCGGTACTGAGATCCAGCTTGGTCCGTCCACCCGTATCACCGAATCTCAGCTCAATATCGCTGGCACCGGTGCTGATGTCCAGATCTTCAATCTGCAGCCGGCTGAAGTCCATGGCCCCTTGAACAGCTCCTGCATTGAGCTCTACTTTAGTATAGTATACTTGATCGGAGAGATTGAGCAGCAGCTTATGATCACCTGAGCGGGGCCTTTTCTCTGAATTGAACTGCAGCTTCGTCGTGTCGCCATCGGTTCTGTAGTTAAACTCAGGAGGACCGTAATTGGTGCGTCCGTTCCATTCATAAGTTCCTTTAGCCAATTGGCTTGGCTCAGACCGCCCATCGATCCCCCGGACACTCATATCCACTCCCCCTAAGTTCAGGGTGAGCCTGACTTTTTCCACCTGAGGGTCTAAAGGAGCGGCCAGCTCCATGGTCTGGCCTGAGCCATGAGCGCCCGGAAGCCACTTATCCGGTGCAGGGCTGCCTAAGATAACCGAATACCCCACAAGCCCGATCAGAAATGCCACAAGAACGGCACTGAAAGGAATGCGTTTGTTAAAGAACAGAGCCAGCCCTGCGAAAATCAAGAGCAAAGGCCAAAGGTCAAGAACATTGCTCCAAAAATTCCACGGCAGAAAACCATACATATTAGCAAAAAAAACAATCCCCAGCAGAATCAGAAAGATCCCTTTAAACACGGAGTCCACAGCTCGGCGCATCTTAATCCCTCCTTATGATAATCCCAATACCGATGATGATCAAAATGAGGGGCCACATTTTCCCCCAGGCAAAGAAATGGGGAAACCATTGATCCAGGAGAAAAATGACTCCCAGAACCATCAGGCCGATTCCTATATACCGCTTTCTCTGGGATGGGTTGGCTGTCCTCAAGTCCTGGGCGAAGCTTTGCGCAGAGCTGCCGATATCCTGAACACTTTCTTTCATCTCATCCACCACCGTCCCACCATGGTGATAACCTCCTCCTGCCCTATAGCCCGGATTGACGGGGATCACCGCCCAGGCAATAATATAGAGGAAGAAGCCAACACCTCCCATGAAGAAGGTCAGGAGGACAACCAAACGAATTAAGGTAGAGTCAATATCAAAGTAATCCGCAAGTCCCCCGCAGACTCCACCCACTTTTTTATCTGTTTCTGAGCGGTATAATTTATCTGTCATGCTCATCCCTCCGAGGTTTATTTATCGTTACACCTTTATTACGGAACGCAATCCCTAATTGTTTCAGCTCGCTCATTAAATCTTTACTCTTTCTATTTATTTAATCCATTGTCCCTGAAGAAATAGTCTTCCCCATTGCTTATACCGTACACCTGCCTTAAGCTAATATGCTCGTCAGGATACCCTTTTATTTGACTTCTCTGCTATAATAGGGGTACGTAAGACAAACCGAGAGGGTGGGAGAAATGTCTGATAAACTTTTTACGCGCAGGGAAGCCATCTGGATTGGTACTCTTGGCCTATTGCAGCTGGGAATCCTTACTTCCGCTTCTGTAGGCTGGTGGGATTTCAAACCTATTAGGAACCAATCTGAAATTAATTTATCCATTCTCAACGCCCCCCCTCAAAAACAGGAACATGATAGCAATGAACTTCTGCGTATTGCCGTAGCCTCCGTTATTACTCCCATGGAAAACGTGGATCTCTATGGGGATTTATTAAATCTGCTGGGTGAACGGGTAGATATGCAGGCTCAAATGGTCCAGCGGGAAAACTATTCAGACACCAATCATCTCATTGAAAATGGGGATGTCCAGGTGGCCTTCATCTGCTCCGGAGCTCTGCTCGGGAGAGATAAGGCTGAACAAGCTGAACGTATCTTGGTTGCCCCGGAAATTGCCGGTTCCTCCAAATACCGATCCTATATTATTGTTCCTGCCCATTCCCCTGCCCACTTTTTCAGAGACTTAAAAGGAAAAACCTTTGCCTATACGGATCCGCTCTCTTTCTCCGGGCGTATCGCTCCCCAATATATGCTGAAAAAAGCCGGCTATAATCCCTCCAGCTTTTTTTCCAAGACGATATTTACCTATAGCCATGACAATTCCATCAAAGCCGTTGCCGAAGGACTTGTCCATGGGGCTGCCGTGGACAGTTTAATCTACGATCTCACCCTATCCCGCCGACCAGAACTTATGGACAAAATAAAAGTCATTGATCAATCGGAAGAAGTCGGCAATCCCCCCGTAGTGGTTTCCTCTCAGATTGATCCCGAACTACGGGCTCGTATCAAGAATGTCTTCCTTACTCTTCATTTAGATGATGAAGGACGCAAAGCCTTACGCCTGCTTCAATTCGATCGCTTTGTCCATGCTGATTTAGATCTCTATGATCGAGTCTGGGAAATGTCTCAGGAAGTGGGGGTTGGCTGATGACCATTATAAAAAAGCTTTTTTATTGGCCTCAGTCCGCTCCTATCAAAATGAAAATCATGGGGATTGTTATTCTTTTTGTCTCTCTGCTGGGCCTGATCGTCATCATGGAAACCCGCTCCCATATGCAGCAGATTTTAAGGGAGCAATTGAAGGAAAGAGGCCGGGCTATTGCCAGTGATGTAGCAGCAAGAAGCACTAATCCTATGCTGATTGGGGACTCCTTTTCATTATATGAAATCCTTCAAGGCCTTCCTTCTCACTACGAAGATATCCGTTACCTGATGATTTTTGATAAGAATGGTGAACTTGTGACCCATACTTTTGGAGAAGGTGTTCCCAGCGGCCTCCTTAATTTAAGATCCATACCCGCCGACCTTTCTCATGACAACACCCTCTCCTTTAACTCCAATGAAGGTGAAATTATTGATGTTCTTGTCCCTATAGCAGACGGTAAAGTGGGCTGGCTGCGGCTTGGCATGTCGGAAATCAGCATTTACAGCAGCATCGATCAGTTATCCCAGCTGCTCCTGATCACTACGGTAATCATCTCACTCCTCGGGATCTTCGGAGCAATCCTTATCTCCCATTTAGTAACAAAGCCAATCCGCGATCTGGCGGCCGCCAGCCAAGGAATCTCCCTTGGTGATTACAGCTTGCGGGTATCCATCTATGGTACTGATGAAATAGCCGATTTAGGACATAATTTTAACGCCATGGCCTTAAGTATCCAAAACTATGCCCAGGAACGAGAAGCTTTGGTCGAGGAATTGCAAGCCAAGGAAACAGTCCGGCAAGAATTGCTCAAGAAGGTCATTTCTGCTCAAGAGGATGAACGTAAACGCATTTCCCGTGAGCTTCATGATGAAGCCAGCCAAAGCCTGACTTCCCTTATCCTCGGCCTAAAATACCTCAGCGAACTGGAAGAGCATGAAAAAAGTCCCGCTATGGCATCCGAGCTCAAAGAGCTTGCCTCCTCAACCTTGAAAGAAGTCCACCGCATTGCCGTTGAACTTCGTCCTACGGTCCTTGATGATATGGGCTTGGTTCCTGCCATTGAACGTTTTGTCAAGTTCTTCAAACGACAGTACCGTTTGGATGTGGATTTCCATGCGCAAAATCGGATTGCAAGCCGTTTGCCCAATGAAATCGAAATAACCCTCTACCGGATTGTTCAAGAAGCTCTAACCAATGTAGCCAAGTATGCGGAAGCCCGCAACGCAAGTATTGTCTTGGAAATCAAGCCGGATTATGTCAATCTTATCATAGAAGATGATGGCAAAGGCTTTGACGTCGATCAGGTCCTTAAGTCTTCGGCCAGTGATAGCCATCTGGGAATCGCCGGCATGCAGGAACGAACTTCACTTTTAGGAGGTGAGTTCACCATCGAATCTTCCCCAGATCAAGGCACTGCGGTATATGTCCGTATACCTATGGAAAGGAGATAGATAGATGACTCGCCAAATTAGACTACTTCTGGTAGACGATCACTCTGTTTTGCGCAGCGGTCTAAAAATGATTCTTAATTCCCAAAAGGATATGGTCGTGATCGGAGAGGCAGATTCAGGAGCAGCTGCTATCGCGAAGATCAAAGAGATCAATCCGGATATTATCCTGCTGGATATTTCCATGCCTGATATGAGCGGCCTCCAAGCTTTAGAAAAGTTATCAAAAGTAAGTTCAGCTAAGATATTAATGCTCACTATGCATGCCGATGAAAAATACCTGCAAGAAGCTTTAAAATCCGGGGCTAGTGGCTACGTGCTTAAGCAGGCCGCTGATACGGAGTTGCTCCAGGCCATTCGGGATGTAGCCGGAGGTGAAATCTACCTGGATTCCAGTTTAGCTCAGAATCTGGTAAAATCCATGTACAGTCCCCGGAAGGATAACAACAGATCCGCTTCAAATCTGACTGAACGGGAAAAAGAAGTTTTACGCTATATTGCTTTAGGCTATACCAATAAAGAGATCGGCGAATCTTTATCGGTCAGTGTTAAAACTGTAGAAACTCATAAAGCACGCATCATGGAAAAAATACAATGCCACAAACGCTCGGATCTGGTCCGTTACGCTATTGAACAGGGGTATATCTCCACCTAAACCTAAATGATTAACAAAAATTATTAATAATTTATACTTTAACGAGTAGGGGTTTTCCCCTATTCGTTTTTTTTTATTACTTTGTGCTTAAGCCCATAAACACCAGCTGTTCCCACAGAGCCCTCAGTTTATTATGGCACTGCCCTATTTTATGGTCAGGGAATTCCCTGACTCTTCGGGGTTCTTACCGATTTACCTAAAATTAATAATTGTTAAAATTGATAATGAAAGTAATCACAAAAAAGGAGGTTCTATTTATGGAATGGCATGCTCCATGGGACATCCGTGTAACACTGGATCTGTTCCTCGGAGGGTTGGGAGTCGGATTATTCCTCCTCTCAGTCCTGCTCACAGTCTATGACAAAAATCGTTACCACAAACTTGCTGCAATGGGGGCTTATTTAGCTCCAGTCCTGGTCGGCGGAGGGGTTCTTTTCCTTCTATCCGAGCTTGGTCGCCCCACACGATTTATTTCCACCCTTTACAACTTTAATCCCCAATCCATAACCTCCTGGGGAAGCATTGTCCAAATGATTTTCGTTATCCTTTCTTTAATCTATGCATGGCTCTATTTCAAAAACAATACCTCAGGTTCTCTATTTAAGGGCGTATTGGGTCTAGGCGCAATATTTGCCCTATTAGTCGGTGGGTATCACGGTCTTTTACTCTCATCCCTTGGTCGCCCCCTCTGGGTAGGAGGTATGGTGACTGCACTGTTCCTTGTATCATCCCTATTAGGAGGCACTGCGCTCATGATTTTAATCAAGGAGTTGGGAATTTCCATCGGAGTTCCTAAGAACGTGTCTGGGGAAGTAGCCTCCGTTTCTGACGTTAAAGGCTTCAACTTCAGCTTCCTAGTGTGTATTCTAAGTGCTCTTCAGCTGGTTCTTGTTATAAGCTGGCAAGTCTCTATGACCCGCAGCGGTTTAGAACCAGCAGCTACCTACAGTAATCTTATGGAGCAGTATGGTGGATTGTGGATTGGCTTAGTTCTAATCTGTGGTTTGATTCTTCCACTTCTCGGCAGCCTCTATTCTTTAATCAAAGACAAGACGGCAGAAATGTCCAAAGGAATGGGGCTGGCACTTTCAGTCCTCATTATCGCTGGCGGATTTACCTTCAAGCATCTTGTTCTTTTAGCAGGTCAAATAAAACTACCCTTCCTTTTCTAATTATCTATCTAAACCCTCTATAACTTAATGCTTAGCCCCATATCATATACATGTTAACTTCTGTAATTAAAGCGTTTGGTCAGTTGTCCAATATTCGATTAGAAAATTTTGTGAGGTGGACTTAATGAAAATTACACGCAGAAGATTTCTGCAAGCTTCGGCAGCGACCGGGCTCTTAGTTGCTGGATCTACAGGTTTTCCGGCTCTTCAAGCTCTCGCTCAAGGCGAAAATACCGCCCCTAGTGCAGAAGGAAAATGGATGAGCACGCTCTGTCAAGGATGTACCACCTGGTGTGCCATTCAAGCCTATGTCGTGGATGGCCGAGTGATTAAAGTCAGAGGAAATCCGAACAGTAAAGCCAGTCACGGCAAAATCTGTCCACGTCCTCATCTAGCCATTCAACAGCTCTATGACCCAGACCGAGTTAAAGTTCCAATGAAACGCACTAACCCCGTGAAAGGGCGTAATGAAGATCCCAAATTCGTCCCTATCACTTGGGAGGAAGCTATTGATACTATCGCCGATAAGATGATGGAACTTCGCAAAAATAATGAGCCTGAGAAATATATCTTCTTCCGTGGCCGCTATTCCGGAACAACGGATATCCTCTACGATGCAACCACCAAAGTTTTTGGCTCTCCCAATAACATTTCTCACAGCTCCATCTGTGCAGAAGCCGAAAAATTCGGCCCCTATTATACGGAAGCCTACTGGGATTATCGGGATTACGACTTAGCTGAGACTCGATATATCCTCAACTGGGGAGCTGACCCTGTAGCCTCCAATCGCCAAGTCCCTCATGTTATGAATATATGGGGTAATGTCGCAGACCAAGCAACGATTGTTACTATCGACCCCCGTCTTTCCGCATCCGCTGCCAAATCTCAAGAATGGATGCCTGTTATTCCAGGAGAAGATGGAGCTCTGGCTGTCGCTATTGCCCATGTCATCCTCACGGATGGGTTATGGAATAAAGACTTTGTGGGTGATTTCAATGATGGAGTTAATCTCTTTAAAAAAGGAGCAATAGTTCCTGAAGAATCCTTTACTGAAAAATATACCTCTGGCATAGTCAAGTGGTGGAATCTAGAACTGAAGGATCGTACTCCGGAATGGGCTGCCGAACGGGCAGGTATACCTGCAGATCAGATTATCCGTGTTGCCCGCGGCTTTGCCAAAGCAGCTCCTCGATCTATCTCCTGGTTGTCCCCTGGTTCTTCCATGCAAGTCCGTGGAGCCTATACCACCATGGCCGCTCATGCCCTCAATGGTTTGGTAGGCTCAGTCGAGAATATTGGAGGTACTTTGAGAGGCTCGAGTGTACCCACCGGTAAGCTCCCCAGCTATGAAGCTTATCAGGATGATGTCTCCAAAAAGGGAACCAAAGCCAAAAAAATCGATCAACGAGGCAATAAGGAATTCCCTGCCTTGAAAGACGGAAAATCCGGGGGTGGCGTACTCACAAATCGTGTGGCTGACGCAATGTTAGAAAAAAACCCGTACGAGATTAAAATGGCAATCGCCGATTGGTGTAACCTCCCCTTCTCTTGTACCGGCGCCCAACGCTGGGAAAAAGCCCTGGAGCAGCTTCCCTTCTTGGCTCATATTACAACCAACCCCTCTGAGATGACTCAGTATGCTGATATCGTCCTGCCTGCACCCATGCATGTCTTTGAGAAATGGTCCTTCAACAAGAGCAAAGCCAATAAATATGGTTTTGCCTCTATCCAACAACCTGTGGTAGAGCCCCTTTGGGACGTAGTAAACGATGAAACCGGTGTTTCCTGGCTTCTTGCTGAATCTTTAGCCAAAAAAGGCTTCCCCAATCTTTTGGACTATTTTAAAAACGAAGTCAAAGACCCCGAAACCGGTAAAACTCCGAGCTCCCACGAGGAATTCACCATGGCTTGCCTTAAAATGTTAACGCATACCCTCTGGGATCCCAGTGCCGTGAAAAAAGGGGATGTTCTTAATGGCTGGCAGGATTTTGTAGATAAGGGAGTATGGAACACTGTCGAACCTGCTTATTTTAAAAACTGGGATAAATTCGGTACAAAAACCACCAAATTTGAATTCTATAGCGAAACCTTAAAAGCCGCCCTCGAAGGTCATGCTGAAAAGCATAAAACGACGGTTGATGATATTATGCAGGCAACCAAATATTTAGCCAAGGGAGAACAAGCCTTTGTTCCTCACTACGAAGAGCCTTTCCGTCATGGTGATGCTGCGGAATACCCCTTCATCTTCTTTGAGCATCGTTCAAGACTGAATCGGGAGGGTCGCTCGGCCAATACTCTTTGGTATCAAGAATTTAAGGATGTAGACCCCGGTGATGAGGCTTGGGATGATGTAGCTAAAATCAACCCAGTGGATGGGGCAAGTCTTGGTATCCAATCCGGAGATACCATCCGTATTACCTCTCCACAAGGGAGCATCACCTGTACGGCTAAGCTCTGGGAAGGCGTTCGCCCTGGAACAGTGGGTAAATGTTATGGCCAAGGGCACTGGGCCTATGGTAAGATTGCCTCTTTGGAGTATGGCAAAACACCGCGCGGAGGAAATAACAACGAAATTCTTCCTTCAGACTTCGAGCGCTTGAGTGGAAGTACTGCCCGTCACGGTGGAGTAACCCGGATCAAAATCGAAAAAGTTTAATTCACAAAACGCGGAGGTGAATAACATTGGCACGATATGGAATGGTCATTAACTTGCAAAAATGCGTGGGCTGTGGAGCCTGCGGCATTGCCTGCAAGAATGAAAATAATGTGGATCAGGGGATGTTCTGGGCCCATCATATAAAGCAGACAACAGGTGTGTTCCCTAATGTAACTTATGAATATGTCCCTACCCTTTGCAATCATTGTGATAATGCAGCCTGTGTCAGAGCTTGCCCAACCAAAGCCATGTATAAGGATGATAAAGGGTTGACCCTCCACGATCCCAATAAATGCATCGGCTGTAAGAGTTGCATGCAAGCCTGCCCCTACGAAGTCATTAACTATAACTCCAAAGAACCCCATGGCTATTGGCGAGATAAGATCTCGGTAATTGAGCAAGGGACTACAAATGGAGCAGAAGTAGCGGAAAAGGTTGAGGAAAAAGTCCCCTATTATAACCCTGATCGAGCAACAACTTACGCCGGTATTCGTCCCAAAGGGATTGTCGAAAAGTGCACCCTGTGCGACCATCGCTTAGCCAAGGGAGAAATACCCTACTGCGCAGCTTCCTGCCCAGCTGATGCTCGAACTGTTGGGGATTTCGATGATCCAACAAGCGAAGTCAGTCAACTCATTGGTAAGTATGGTTACAAACAATTAAAACCTAATGCTGGAACTCAGCCAAGAGTGTTTTATATCAGAAATTTCTAAGATACGTCTACTATTCATCAAAACTGCAAACGGGCCGACTACGGCCCGTTTGCTAAATACTCGTTTACTTGAAAGGTTGGGTTTAGCAATGACTGCTCTCCTTGATACCCAAGAATTAACCCAAACAGCAAACATCTATAAACTAATCTCCCTGCTCTATGGTTCCCCTACCGATGCAATGGAAGATGTATTATCCTTTTTAAAGGAAACTCTAACGGATATCAGACCAGATCTGATCCCTATAGTATCCGAAATGGAAAAATTCTTCGTCGGTAACACAAATCTTGAGGATCTAAAACTGGAACATGCAAAATTATTTGTTGGACCTTTTGACCTGCTGGCACCGCCTTATGGCTCTATTTATTTGGATGGTCAACGCCGACTCATGGGGGATTCTACTGTCGAAGTGTTACAGGCATATCGGGAAGCTGGTCTGACATTATCAAATGATTTCAAACAACCTCCGGATCACATTATCACCGAACTGGAATTTTTGTATTACCTTATTGCAAAACACCTTGAGACCAAGGACAACAAGTGGCTTACTATGAAAGATGCCTTTAATAATAAATACCTAAGGCCTTGGATCATGGATTTCGCCAACAGAATTGAAAACAACTCCAAAAACAAGTTCTACAAAGGATTAGCCAAATTAACTCAAGAGTTAGTTAGCTAAATAATAACAACAAAAAGAACGCCTCCTGTGGTTATACAGGGGGCGTCTACGATTAAAGAGGAAACACCAATGAATATAATCCTTGGTGTTTCAGGCAATGCAGAAATTTTCGGCTTTCTTCAATTCTTCATAGTCCATTATGCATATTACAACAAGGAAAACCGCAAGAATTGTATATTTATCACATACTTTTTATGCCTAATTTTATACAATAGGGTTTGACCTTTATATTAACAATTTCACAAGGTTAAAACTTTACTTGAAGGAAAGGATGAATATCAATGAGGTCCAAAGCAGTATTATACCTTGTATACCTGATACTGGTCACAAGCCTTCTTGCAGGCTGTAACTCCGAATCAACTACCCAACCATCGCTATCACCAGCACCATCACAGTCGACTATATCAAATACTCCTACACAAGATCTATTTCAGACTAATTTGCTAGAGTTTGACGCTTGGAAAGCAAAAATGAGTGGGGAAATCAACAAGGACTACTATGTGATAGATCTTCGTACCCCTGCTGAGATCAAGCTAGAAAAAGCTATAGAAGGCTCTATTAACATCGATGCCAATGAAACATTGGCCAAGGGCGACATGACCATTATTAACGAAAAATTAACAGCCATCCCCAAGGACGCCTTAATTCTGCTTCACTGCAAATCTGGAGGGCGTGTCAAGGCTCACCTGGCTAAATTTGTAGAAGCAGGTTATACCAATGTATATGGACTCAATGGCTGGACAGCCTTCGACTCTAAAGGTTACATTGGTGCCGCTAAAATCAATGCTAATACTGAGCACTTAAAACCTAATGCGTGGCAAGCCAAAATGATTGGTGAAATCGGTAAAGATTACTACATAATCGATACACGCAATAAGGTCGATCATGAAACTGGTAATATCAAGGGAGCCATGAATCTAGGTGCTGCCGAAACCTTCACTGTGGATCACGTTGCTACAATGGCTATCGTAGAGCAAGCCATTCCCAATAAAGATTCTGTTATTCTCGTACATTGTAATGCTGGGACTAAGGCTAGAGTAACCCAGGCTCACTTAAAGGCAGAAGGCTACATGAATGTGTTTGTTTTAGACAACAGAATGATTATCGACAAGGCTGGTAACTATACATTCGAGTAAGCCTTATAGCACGTCCTACCTTATTCGACTCACACCTATTAGAACAATTGGAGTCTTCTAGCAAATACTAATTGTAACCTTAAGACCGAAACGAGTACTTACCCGTTTCGGTCTTTGCATATGACTATTTTTTAATTGCCTAATTGGAATCTTTCTGCAGCTACCAGCAGACTTTTACTCACAGTTTTATATTGACTAAATCCTTTTATAGTACTATAATTTATTCATATTCACTTATGTGCATATGTAGATGAAAGGAGATATGCTTATGACATCATCATTAACTAATATCTTTAAAATATTATCTGACGAAACTCGATTAAGAGTACTTATTCTCTTGTACCAGGAGGAACTGTGTGTTTGTGAGCTCAGTGGAGTATTAGATCTTCCACAACCTAAAATTTCAAAAAGTTTATCCAAATTGAGAGACACAAACCTGGTTTCTGATATGAGAAAGGAGAAATTTGTTTTTTATTCATTAAAAAAGGAAAATCAAACTCTCATTAATATCTTAAGGAGTATTTTGAGGGACCTAGAATCTTACCCTCAACTCATCACTGATCAGAATCGCCTCGAAGACAAGGAAATATACCTGAATGCGTGCTGTAACCTCAAAGAGGATTAATCAACCAATGGAGAGTTAGATTTATAAGGAGTCGGATTTTATGTTTATTTTTGATTGGTTAAATAACCAGCTGTTAAAAATGCAGTGGCTTTCGGATTTAACAGAAAGCTTAGTTGAAAATGTGTTTGGCCTTAGCATCTCTGATCGTTTAGGCGGCAGCATTCACTTTTTCATCTACGATGTCCTTAAAATATTCATCTTGTTATCAGTATTAATATTTATAATTTCCTATATTCAAAGTTACTTCCCACCTGAAAGGACAAAGAAAATCCTCGGTAGATTTAATGGGATCTCGGGAAATATTCTCGGTGCACTCCTAGGTACCGTAACTCCCTTTTGTTCATGTTCCTCCATACCCCTTTTTATTGGATTTACCAGTGCCGGCCTCCCTCTAGGTGTTACTTTTTCGTTCCTCATCTCTTCTCCACTTGTCGATTTAGCCTCTGTAATTTTGCTGGCAAGTATCTTCAATTGGAAAATTGCTATTGCCTATGTGGTTGTGGGGCTTGTTCTTGCGGTGGTCGGAGGAACCATTATTGGAAAGTCAAAGTTAGAAAAATATATCGAGCCTTTTGTGCTTAACAATAAAATGGCTGAGGTTGAACAAGAAGAGCTGACCTTTAAAGATCGAATCGATTTTTCTAAAAATCAAGTTCTGGATATTATTAGAAGAGTTTGGTTATATATACTGATTGGTGTCGGGATCGGGGCTGCCATTCATAACTGGATTCCTCAGTCAATAATCTCTGCTGCACTGGGACAGGACAAATGGTATTCTGTATTACTGGCTACATTTGTCGGTATGCCTATGTATGCTGATATTTTTGGAACGTTACCAATTGCTGAAGCTCTTGTCTTAAAAGGAGTCGGACTCGGAACTGCACTATCCTTCATGATGGCTGTTACGGCACTGTCTCTTCCTTCACTGATTATGCTAAAAAGAGTGGTCAAAATGAAGCTTCTTGTCATCTTCGTCAGTGTTGTTACCATAGGGATTCTCATAATTGGGTATACCTTTAATATTTATGGTTACTTGCTATTGTAATTAGTGTAAAAGGAGGAATAGCATGTCAAAGAACTGGTACCCGGTAATTGACTATGAGACCTGTACAGAGTGCGGTGCCTGTGTCGCAAAAGTACCCACGGGGTTTACGAACCAAACACCAATAAACCAAAGGTAATTTTGCTAATAATAATTGAAAGGGGATATTTATATGGTTATTAAAATTCTAGGGACAGGTTGTGCTAATTGTAAAAAGTTAGAGGCAAATGCTAAAGAAGCGATTAAAGAATTAGGGCTTGATGCTGTTGTCGAAAAAGTTGAGGATCTTCAAGCCATTATGGCCTATGGCGTCATGAAAACCCCGGCTCTTGTAGTTAATGAACAAGTAAAAGTCATGGGAAAAGTGCTCTCTGCGGAAGAGATAAAGAAATATCTTAACTAAGATTGATTTCCAACTGCTTTCTCTTAAAGTCATAGCCTTTACTGAAAAGAGACCGGTGTGTACGGTCTCTTTTCTCATATCCGTTTACAACATCTTCTTATAAATTTGTAAACCCTTCGTCCGTCGCTTCATATGCCCCAAGAAACACAACTCCACTATCAATTAAATCTTCAATGATTTCTCTACGCTCTATGGGAAAGCATATGGCCGTATTACACCCTGATCTTACACTCCGCGGTGTAGGTATCGAGGCATAGGGGCAATCTAAACGCTTAAGCACCCGTTCTGCACCGAGCGATTGAGTTAAGGATGGAAATGTAACCAAGGCACGATATTCAATTAATGATCCATAAAGCATTAATCCATCTCTCCTTCCATCATTATTCCTTTCCCTCATACAGTCCTCTCGAATTCCTTCGCCAAATTCCTAACAGCTTGGATCGCTTCAGCAATTTCTTCAGATTGAGTAAAATGCGACGGACTAAACCGAATAACTCCTTGACTGATCGTTTTGAACATTCGGTGAGCATGAGGTGCGCAATGCATTCCCGCTCGGCTCCGGATTCCATAAACTTGATCCAATCGATCAGCAACGAACATAGAATCTAGTGAACCGATATTAAAAGAGACAATAGGTGCTCGGTTTAAAGCGTTATTCTCTCCGTAAATCTTTACCTCTGGAATTTCACTTAACCCATCTATAAGCTGTTGGCATAGCTCAAGCTCTCTTTTCCGTATCACATGTAACCCTAAGCTTCTGAGATACTGAACACTTGCTCCTAGTCCTGCAATTCCCACTCCGTTCAATGTGCCACTTTCCAACGCATCCGGTAAGAAATCGGGCTGGTTTTCCGATTCAGACAAGCTCCCGGTCCCCCCGTAAATTAAAGGTTTGAGGTTAACGCCCTCCCGGAGTGCTAGACCTCCAGTTCCCTGGGGACCGAGTAAGCCCTTGTGACCAGGAAAGGTCAAAATATCTATAGGTAGGGTCTCAAGATCGATGTCAAACACTCCCGCAGTCTGGGCTGCATCAACGATGTATTTTACGCCATGTTCCCCGGCGATTTTTCCAATCTCCTCGATGGGTAATAGAGTTCCAGTGACATTGGATGCATGCAAGGTAATTACGCATTTTGTATTTTTTTGAAAGGATTGCCGATAGTGCTCTAAAGAAAATTCATTGCCCGGTTCGCCAGAGACTTCTGTAACAGAAACACCGTATCTTTCTAAGGCTTTTAAGGGACGAACCACTGCATTATGCTCCAATGATGAAGTAATGACATGATCGCCTGGGTATAACAATCCAACCAGCGCTTGATTAATGGCGTGTGTAGCATTGCTTGTAAAAGCAATACGCGAAGGATTCTTTAGCCCAAAAAGCTCAGCTAACTCCACTCGTGTATCAAAAACTACATTTGCAGCCTGAATAGACGCGGAATGAGTTCCCCTACCAGAATTCCCACCCATATTAATCATAAAGTCAGCCATAGCTTGAACTACTTCAGGAGGTTTAGGCCATGTAGTTGCAGCATTATCTAAGTAAATCATAACGCACTTCCTCATGATTTTTTATAAGCACTTAATTAGGTTAGTAAAGCAAATCCTTTATTGCTAATAGAACTGGATGATACTCATCTTTCGCGTTGCCGTATATTCCTTCCTCATTTTAGAAGCCTATATAAAACATATAAAAGCTGATGCACATAATGATTAAACCCATGAGGATTTTTAGTAGGTTGCTTAATTTACCATATTTCTCACTAGATGATAACGTATGTACAAAACCGACTGAAGTCCCTGCAATCAAGATCAGAAAACTGTGCCCTAAAGAATAGAGCAATAAAAGTAAGATACCCCACATAAGGCTTCCTTCCTGTGCCACTACAGCAAGTAATACCACTAAAACAGGCGTTGCACAGGGAGATGAGAAGAACCCTCCTAAAATTCCTGCCAAAAAAGCCCCTCCAAAACCACGCTTCGTATTTTTACTGATGGCGTATGAAGATGGAACAAAATCATATATCCCCCAAATCTGCAATGCCATCAAAAGCATAAGTACACCAAGAAATATGTACCACCAGGAACCCGTTCCATGCAAAAGTCTCCCCAAAAGCGAAGCAACTGTACCTAAAACGGTAAAGGTAAGCGACATGCCTAGTGCAAATACTGCCGAAAGCCAGAAAGCCTTTCTTGCATCTCGCTGTCCAGCACCACCTACATAACCAATCACAAGGGGGACACTGCTTAGCGCACAAGGTGTAATGGATGTTAAAATCCCAGCAACTAAAGCCAAAAAAGGCGCCAACCAAGTATTTACTGATATTGCTGATGCAATCGATTCCAGCCACAGATTTGTTGTTATACCCATTATTCTAATCCCATTTCCTTCAAGATCTCTAACAGTTGATTTTTGGTTAGACCGCCTTCATGTGTCGTAAACACATGTTCTCCTGTCTCTCTCAAAGAATAGAGCGTCATTTGTGTTGCTTCAGGATCTTTCGGTTTATACGGCTGACCTTCAGCATCAATAAAAATCTGTGTCGGTATTAGGTTGATGGGATAGCCTTTAGCAAACTCCTCATATTTCCATACATCAACAAACTTTACAATTGCTCTTCCTTGCAGCTCTTCATTCAATTCTTTTAAGACGGGAGCCATTTCTTTGCATGGAATACAAGAATCTGCTCCAAAGTCAATAACAACCGGTACCCCATATGACTTTAACTTTTCTAGCTCAAGTTCTTGAGTAACATGCAATGCAAAATCAGGATTAATGTTACTTTCCGATGCAAGGCCACTATCTGAATTCTTCATAGCCCATATACCAGCGACAATGGACAATAGCAAAAGAGGGATAACGATTTTTAGGACAATTCGATTGGATTTCCGGTTTTCGTTCTCACCCATTAGATTAACCTCCCAGTTAATTTCCACATAAGATACAGCAGAGCCTTTTAGTCCCTATTTATTGAGCAACGATGTTTTGGTATCTTCTATTTGACGAAGAATTATGGTCTCAGCGAAATCAATCATTTCATAAACCTCATTATGCTTAATGGAGTAGATAACCTTTGAACCCTCTTTTCGGCTTTCCACAATACCTTGATTTTTTAGGACAGCCAGGTGTTGAGATGTATTCGATTGCTCTGCGTCAAGATTCGGTAGGATATCGCAAACGCACAGTTCACCATTTCTTAAAAGCTTTATAATTTGAATTCTTGTAGGGTGGCTAAGGGCTTTGAATACATTAGAAATAAGTTGATTACCCATATTATTGTTCATTATCACACCTCATTCAGATAATTACATTAGTATTTTCTAATATTTTAATTTTATTATATTATATGAATTTGATTTTGTAAATAATTCCATTAGCAATTAGACCTATTCCTCGGGTCCGACCGTCTGGCAAGTCAATAACTAAAAAACGATGCCTCCTGCGGTTATGTACAGGAGGCGTCTATGATTAAGGAGGCAAGAAACCTTTCTTAAGCTATGCAATAATCTAGCATTTTCTTTAGTTCTTTAAAGTCTATAGCAAGAAATTCGCTGACAGTATAAAATAGAGAGCGATAAAACTCAGTAAAACTCTTACAGGTAATATCATGGATTCTCTGAGAATTGTACTTTGAGGAGTGTTCCTCAAGCAACTTAATCTGAGCCAGTAAAATCCCATCAACTTGCTCTCTTCTATCGGCTTGACGGATTATGATTTCTTTATTAACTAGCTCTTCCATTTGCTTGAGTAGGCCGCATAACTCTTTAAATCCTTCTTTACGATGAGAAAGATTAGTGTAATCTTCCCGAACTCTTTTACGCACCTTTGTATTTACCTTCCATGTCTGAAGAGCTTTTTCGAATTCAATACAACTAGGGCAAACTTCCTTAATACCGACGAAACATCGATCAAAGTGCTCACCCAGTAACGATAGGATAAACTGAAACGAAGGATCACGTGATAGACAAGTATATAAGAAAAAATAAACGTCTTTCCTTGACTGTGCCCTTGCTAGTTCAGAACGGTCCATCGGCCATCCCCCATTCTTAAACTTCTCAGTTTATTCTAACTATTATTTTCACATTAAACAAGCAGGAATGTCCCCATTTTTCGTCAGGATTATTCCTAATTATTCAAGGTGTATCTACGGAAAAACCCTACAATGGCTGCCATTAAAGACGACCGGGAATTCAAGGTCTTGAGTATCTCTCAATCCGCTTTGTAAAATAAGTCATATATACGAAGGTAATGTATTATGAATGGTGAATTGACGCAACTCCTGAGCATACACATAGAAACCTTCTCCATTAGCTGAATAGGCTTTCTGTAGTAAATGCTGGACTTTCTTCTTTTCCTCCTCGTTTAAGTGGCTTCGAATGAGTTTTAATACCACCGTTTGCCATTGCTTTCGTAACAAAGGAAATGAAATATAGTCATAGGTTTTCCATTCTCCATCTTTCTTCATTCCACCCATGGTCACCAGCATATGGACATGGGGATTGAAGTTCATTCGGAATCCAAACGTATGCAGTCCGGCTATGACACCCGGGGTCAATTTGCACTTTTTCTTAAACCACTCTTGAACTATCCTGACCGTCTCATCCACTAAGTGTTAGCAAGTGTCGATTTTTTTGAAAGATGACTCTGAGCCCTTCATCTATTGTGAAGATGACATGTCGATGATTAACCTGCATGACATCTTCAGCCATCATTCGGCTTTACTCCTCTGTTTCTCCACTGGAACATGTTGTGCAGAATCTCCCCTTACAACGGTAAGTGACTATTCGTACGTCATGACAGCCTTCACAGACCAAAAGCTTAAATCCATTTTTAGAGTTACCACAGTTACGGAACTTTTCAACCTCTTTTACGACAAATTGAAAAAAGCCCCTTGCTCCGAATGCAATAGGATTCGGAGCAAGGGGCTTTCCTTCTCTCTTCAAAGGAGTGGGTTATTTTTACATATTCGCTTTCAAGCTCTTAGTCAAAAAATCAACAAGCTTATCCTTGTAAACTTTATAACTCTCCGGCTCCTGCTTGGCAAATTCCTTCAGCTCCCATGTAAGCTCTCTGAAGGTCCGGTCCAGGCTTTCATATAAAAAGGCCACTTTATTGGCTTTGGCCTTGTGATAGGCCTCGTCAAGCCTGTTGCTCATCCGGCCGATGGCCTGGGCGGAAGTATCCTGCTTAAGGCTTTGCAGATCCAGGCTCAGTTGCTCGGCCCTGGCCTCGCTCTTCGCTTTGGCTTGGTTCAGCTCCTTAACTTTGCTTAGCAAGTTGACCTGTTCGCCGCTCAGCCTGGTGATCTGGCCTTCCTGGTCCGTCAGGACTTGCTGGAGCTCTGCCCTTTCCTGCAAGGCCCGGTTCCGCTCCGCCGCAGCCCGGTTCCGTTCCTGAACCGCCTTTTGCAGCTCCCGGGTCGACATGCTCTCCAGATCCAGCTCGGCGATAAACTGAGCCCGTTCCTCCTCCGGGACTCCCAGCAGGATGAGCCCCTGGGTGTAGCTCACTTTGGCAAGCGCTTTCCAATCTGGTAAGGTGGGCTTTGGAGTCCCATACTCCTCAAACAGGCGGATCAGGTTGGTCGCCGTTCTCTGAGAGTAACTGACCGACTCTTCCAGCCACCGGCCCCATTCCCCATAGGGGACCTTACCCTTGGCCTCCGCCAGGCGGCAGCCGATCTCGATGGCATTATGGAGAAGAACTTTGCTTACCTGACGCTTAATCGTATTGATTTCAGCGGCTATGAGAAGCGGTGTGCGTTCAGTGCTCACTTCCTCCATGATAGCTCCCTGCCTTTAATCGGGAATTCCCGCTCTTTTTACTTGATTTACTCATAGGCTATGCAGTCAAAGCCTTAAGTGTGACAAATTCAACTAAAGAGACGGGACGGGTTCTCTCTACCGATCAATACCACAGAAAGGAAGATGAACGCACACCAGCGGTGTGCGACATCCCCGTCTATGATTAAGAAAGAAACACAACGAAATAGTCTTGATGTTGAATCATTTTTTTGCCTAAAGCGCTTTTTGTTCCACTTTAAAATATTTTGCTCCCATCTTCAAGGCCACATTAACTAAGGCAATCATAATCGGCACCTCAATTAAAGGCCCGATGACTGCGGCAAAGGCTTGCCCGGAGTTAATTCCGAAGACAGCTACAGCCACGGCAATGGCTAACTCAAAGTTGTTGCTTGCCGCAGTAAAGGACAGAGTCACCGCCTGTTCATAAGGGATGCCCATCCGATAGCTCATAAAAAAGGAGACGAAAAACATCACCAAAAAGTAAATTACTAACGGTATAGAAATTCGCACCACATCCATGGGCAGGGTTACGATATACTGCCCTTTTAACGAAAACATAATGACAATTGTAAAGAGCAGTGCGAGCAACGCTAATGGACTAATCGTGGGGACAAAGGTTTTTTCATACCATTCCTTCCCTTTCCTCGGCAGCAAAAACATACGAGTAAGCATCCCCGCCAGGAAAGGTATACCCAAATAGATAAGAACACTCTTCCCTACTTCCCCCATACTAATGTGAATTTCTAAACCCTGAGCTATACCTAACCACTGAGGAAGAAGGGTGATAAAGAAATAAGCAAATACAGAGTAAAATATAACCTGGAAAATTGAGTTCAGCGCTACAATGGCTGCTGCATACTCGGAATCTCCCTTTGCTAAGCTGTTCCAGAGAATCACCATGGCAATACAACGAGCTAACCCGATCAAAATAAGTCCTGCCATATATTCCGGATAATCATGGAGGAAGACCACAGCAAGCACGAACATAAGGAGGGGACCGATTATCCAGTTCTGAACGATCGATAAAGACATGACCTTCTTATTCTTGATAACGAGTCCCATCTCCTCATACTTTACCTTTGCTAACGGTGGATACATCATGACGATAAGTCCGATGGCAATGGGAATGGATGTAGAACCGATGGACAAAGAATTTAACCAATCCGACACCCCTGGGAAAAGATAGCCAATTCCCACCCCGATGCCCATGGCCAGAAAAATCCACAGCGTCAAATAGCGATCTAATACCGAAAGCCTCCGACTGGTTGGCAGATCAACACTCATTTAACATCCTCCTCGCCTTTTCCTTACCTTCACGAAATTCTTGCAAGCGCTTTTCATCCTCTTGAATCACAGGGATCAGCGGAAGTATTACCTCTATAAAAGGATTATCCTCGTTTAAAGAATAATAGGTCCATTGTCCTCCCCGACGCTCTTTAACCAAGCCACCCTGACGAAGTCTCCGCATATGTTGAGATACTCCGGGTTGACTGATTTCCAATACTTCAGTCAGATCACATACGCATAACTCTTGATTGTGGATTAAGCTTATAATTCGCAATCGTGTCTTATCCCCTAATGCTTTAAATTCTTCAACAAGACTTTCTAGAATTTCCGTTTCATTCATTGAATCCCCCCACTTTTTAATACACATAATCAAATGATCTTTTTTACTTTCCTTTCTAAGGCAAATTTCTTAATCCGTTCCTCGATTTCGTCCCTTACCCGCCGAAAAGTAATCATACGTTCTTCTTCAGAGCCTTCTGCCTGAGCAGGATCATCAAATCCCCAATGATCTCTCTTGACATGAGGAGGGGCAATCGGGCAACGATCCTTGGCATCTCCACATAAGGTAATCACATGGTCCGCCTGACTTAGTATTGCCGGGTCAAGAATATCTGAGGTCTGTTCAGATATATCCACCCCAACTTCGGCCATAACTTCTACTGCCTTCGGATTCAAGCCATGGGCTTCAACTCCTGCACTATAGACCTTGTACTGATCGCCCAGATATTTCTTGCCAAAACCTTCAGCCATCTGACTACGACAGGAATTACCGGTGCAGATAAAATAGACTATCTTATTGCTCATAAATTTCCTCCCTAGTAAAATTTCGTCGTACAATATAAGTATATGCTTATTTGCCGATATGTCAATTGAACCATCCTCGCTACTAATTGAGGATGGTTCAATAAAGATTATTATTCCTGGTCACAAGTGCATTATTCTGGCCCGATCGCCTTGAACAGACAGGCTTTGGATATAGATATTGGGGATAGAGAGAGATAACCTAGTCCATGAAAACCTTAAGGCTATATTTAAAGTCTTCTAAGATTGCTAAGTGCGAATTAATTAAACCATTCAAAAGTAATGCCATGCCTTTAAAGAAATCTTCTGATGTAAATTCAAATATTCTTTCTGAAAATTTAGGAATCCAAGTGGCTAAATGATTACTAATAAAGTCTTCCTGCTTTAGAAGAAACAACCCTAATTCTTCGGACTCTGAGTTCTTAATCGCCTCTAAAGATTTAATGGTTAAATAATTGATATACTCAAGTTCTGCACCTAAAAAGTCATCTGGAACAGAATTCATATTCGCCATCACGATATTGGCATCGAGGTATTGCTTGCGAACTTCAATCGTGCTTTCATCCATTAGCCTTGGCTTGGGTTCATCACTTATATAGATTGAGGCGTATGGGCTTACAGGTGGTTTTCCCGGACCAATAAACAGCCTCGTATATTCTCTAGTCAAAACCGCTTCATAAGAAGCAAGGTCTTTTCCACGTAGTGACATTTGAATCGTAATTAAGCCTTTTACTAAATTATCATCGTCTGCTTCTTCATGGATCAATTCACTATATACACCTTGAAAGCGATCAAGAAGTTCCTTCTTAGGCCCTAAAGTAATAACGTTACTCAGGAAACGATAAAGTTCTTGTTGTGTGATAAAGATCTGTTTTAGTTCTTGGATTTCCATTGAACTAGCCTCCATTCTTTCCGAAAGGGACATGGAGCCAGAGCGAGTGCCCTGGCTCCTCTAGAATATTACTTATGCTTTTTCGACTTTGATAATCATATCGGCATAACAGGGCATACCCATAATCGGGCTATGAGCATTCGGATCAACTAAACCACTGTGGTTTGGAGTATAGTCCTTACTCTTAGAAGTTGGGCCAATTCCAGGTGAGAAGCGGCCACCCGTACCGAATCCAAGTTTGATTGTACCCGGTCGCATTCCCTCTGTAACAAAAACCTTACCCTTTTCTTGTGCGCCGAGAGGATTCTCTAAAATAGCTAAATCTCCGGTTTTCAGACCTAATGCTTTAGCATCGCTAGCATTAATGGCAATCGTGCCTACACATAAAGTCCCTTCCATAAATTCTTTCTCGACTTCTTCTAACTCGCCTTTAGCATTCATATCAATAATTTTATGCTTAAACGAGTTATTCAATGGCATCCATATTCCTTCTACCGGTGTCTCAGATAACCAAGGTACCATTTGGGTTCCCGTCATTGCATGGTGAACACGACCGCATATGAGCTGGAATGGATACTCATCCTTATACTTTGCATATTCCGTATTGGTATAAGGATTCCACTTTGTTTCGAACCAGTAGAAAGTATTAGGATATTTATCATATCCAATTTCTTTTAGTCCTCGTGGGATAATACCGGTTTCGCTAATGAGCTTGTTGTACTTATCATAACCACTAAATGTGAATTCGAACAGCTTAGAATTCGTTTTGGCCACGGCCTTACTTGCCACATGCTTACCTGCTTCTTTATCATAGATCTTAAAGCGGTTCCAACTCATAGGCCAAACAGCTACGCCTTTGTTGTTACGCATCCAATCAACAGTAACAGGTTCACCTTTTACTGTCTTTTTCTCATGGTCAATTGTTACCCGGCCAGCATCAAGGGAGTCAGGGGTTCCTATAAGTTTATATCCTAAAGGAAGATGGGGATAGGGTACAGGCTCTCCTGCATGATTTCGTCCCGGGGCGGGTGCCAGCATTTCATTAACGAAATCCTCTTCACTCTTATACTTATCCCAAAAATCGCTTGCCTTGAAGTCCGAATCACCCAATTCATTAAATTTTTTAGCTAGCATATTCATTATGTCAGTCGGACATTTAGCTTCATGAAGCGGATTGATTACTCGATCTCTTAACCAGAGAACTTGATGTGATGGGTATACATCAGATAGACTCATCCGTTCAGCATAACTTGCTTCCGGAAGAATAACATCTGCATACATACCGGTTTCCAAGTACAGCGTATCGATATTGACGACAAGTTCTACTTTATAGTTCCCATTGGAATCCTTTGCCGTTAGGGCATCAATCCAGTCCCTCGTATTTCCACCGGTCATTACTGGGTTACCGGTGCGAATCATAAAGCCTTTGATGGGATATTTATGTCCCTTGAATGGTCCATAATTTAGAGTGACACCTTCTCTAAATCTTCTTGGGTAGTCTCCTACAACATCATCCCATGCAGCAGGCCAATCACCATACCAATCCATATGGAGACTTTCTACTTCGGATTCAACTTCTTGATCACCAATGACTCTTTTAACCTTCTTTTTCTTAAAGTTAGACCCTTTAGCGTCGCCACCCTTGTCACTCTTCACGAGTTCAGTATCAATTGCACCACCCGGAACGTCAATATTTCCAGTGATAATATTGAGCGCCGTTCCTAGAATGGATGCTGGATAGCCATTGAAGTGGTGACCGGGGCTTTGCATACCCCAAACGAGAGCTGCCGGTTTCGTTATACCGAACTCGTGAGCCACCTGAGCAATTTGTTCCTTAGGGAGTCCAGTTCTATCAGCTGCCCAGTCTAAGCTAAAGTAAGATTTACCGTTAATGGGGTCATTTTTACCCCACCAAGTTTTGAATTCTTTCTCAAACTCATCCCAGCCAACACTAAGTTCCTTGAAACTCCAATCAATATATTTTGTTAAGGGGTTATTTTGATTATCGTTTTCGAGGATATATCTTAGCATTGCCGCAAAGAGATCACCGTCTGTACCCGGTCTAATCGGCATCCAAAGATCCGCTTGCGAAGCTGTATTGGTGTGAGCGGGATCGACTACAATCACCTTGCAGCCATTTTCTACTTTAGCTCCCACGGTTCCGCGGCTCTCATAGTTTATCCGAGTGGCTACAAATGGATTCCAACCAACGTAAATTATTAGTTTAGAATAGTAGGTGTAGTCCTTTTTGAGGCTACCATCTGGTTGCCTAACGAGGACTGGCCGCATAACATCAGGCTCAATTCGTTTACCACCTAACATGAGCTTAGGTCCATGACGACGTGGAGTATCACAGATAGAGCCATGTTCTACGCAGTTCGGGGTCCCGTACGCATGAAACAAACGATAATATTGGTCACGGTCTGTAACATCCCCACAATCCATGATTACTGATTCGGCACCGTAGTTTTTCTTGATATCGACTAATTTCTTTCCGATATAGTCAATAGCTTCTTCCCAAGTTGCGCGTCTAAACTTTCCTTCTCCGCGCTCTCCTTCTCTGATCATAGGATACTTATTACGGTCTGGAGAGTAAACCAATTGCATACCGGATGCACCTTTAGCACAGCAAGCACCATCGTTAAAAGGACAGCTATCATTCCCGTAAATCTTAACAATACGACCGTCCTTGACCCACATTTCCATCGCGCACTCACTCGGGCACATTACATCTGCGGTATATTTTACTTCTACATTACCTAAACTTTTTGCCAGTTTCTCAGATTCCTCTGCTGAAACTTCTTTAATGTTCAGCATATTCGCGCCAAGACCCAATCCTGCTGTAGCTGAAACCGCAGCGGAAATTTTTAAGAAATTCCTTCTTGATAGAGAAAAGGAATTGTTTTTGCTAGACATACTATACCTCCTTGACTAATTCTTAAATTTCACACCGGGCATGACCTTACGACATTACCGCGGCAAGGCCAGCAAACACTAAGGAATACCTCATAGAGAATGCTCCGATCAACAATAACACTGAAACTATCGTTAGTACGGTACGATTTTTGCTTACATTGCCAAAGAGCAAAAGAGCAAGAGGTGCAAGCAATCCCAGTGCTAACTCTCCTCCAAGGAACCATGCCGATTTCCAAAGAGTTTGTGCGGCTAATTGCGATTCAAGTCCGGAAGTTGTTAAAATCAGGCTTCTGGAGGCAATCCATACAAGGCTAATTACGATTAAGCTGATCGTTATCCTTGTAACTGAAGAGATAAACTTATCATTTAACTCTTTCTTTGCGGTAAATTGGGTTACGAGTAAAAGAATACCCAATCCGGCGAGGAGACTTGTCGTTATGAAGTATATAGGAAGTAGCTGAGTATTCCATAATGCTTTCGCACTAATCATACCCAATTCGAATCCTGGGTAAGCACTTAATAATAAGGCAAGCACAAAGACTATGCTGCTCAGACTTTTGTTTCCATTTGCTGTTGCAGCTGTCTCTGCAACGGCTTGCACTGAAACTGAACCTGTGATGAATCTTTTCGCAAATAAGAGCAAGGTAATTCCGTACAAAATGAGGAGCCATCCTCCCCAAGACATAGGGGACTGAATATTAAAATTAAGTGGATTGATTACATATAAGAAACGCATCGGTTGTTGAAGATCGAGAATTAAGAACACGGGAGCTAGTATGAGGGTAGCTAAGGAAGTAAATGCTGCTGGGCGAACAATTACGTCATACTGCTTCATACCAAATACTGTGCTTAAAGAGGCAATCATTACACTGCCTGCACTAATGCTAATTAAGAAGAAATAAAATGGAACCAATGCATTCCAATTTGATTCATTCATAAATGTATACATATCATTAACCGTCAATTGATTTCCCCTCCTTACTTGGGCTGTTGATTAAAGTCAGCCGATATATAGAATACTTGAGGTTTTGTTCCTTTTTCCGGCTTAATCACTTGAACAGCATTTCGAGAAATAAGCTGAGAGACTTCGCTGCTGGGATCATTTAGATCTCCAAAAATCCGAGCTTTGCCCATACAGTTTTTTACACAGGCTGGTTCACCGCCGTTATCTACACGATGATCACAGAAGGTACATTTATCTGCAACTTTTTGGGTTTTGCTCATATAACGAGCATTATAAGGGCATGAAGCTACACAGTAGCCACAGCCAATACACTTCTTCTTATCAAGCAATACCATACCATCTTCACGCTTATAAGAAGCTTTAACGGGACAGACCTCTACACAGGGAGCATTCTCGCAATGATTGCAAAGTCTTGGTTGATAATATCTCTTGACCGTTGGGAAATCACCTTTTTCAGTCATGTTCACCCATGATCTGAAAACACCAAAGGCAACTCCATTTTCCATTTTGCAGGATACTGAGCATGACATGCATCCTACGCATTTCCTTAGATCAATCACCATGCCATATTTTTTTTGTTTGTTATCTTGGGGCATACCCTGACCTCCTTACCATTTTTTAATAAGAACTTTGAAGTTACAAAAAATTAAATATCACTCCTTACACTCACTTTCACAAGTCCTAATTCATTCTACAAAAATAAACAGGATGCTAGTATCAGGTGAATGTAATAATAAATTACAGCAATCACCCGAAAAGCACCCTGGGTAAACACCTTGGTAAAATTAGTTTAGGTGTGGATAAGACCTCTTTTTAATGCATACTTAGTTAATTCCACTTTACTATGAAGATTTAACTTTTTCATGAGATTGGATCGATGATAATCAACGGTCTTGGCACTAATATTTAAAATAGGAGCGATTTCATTATTGGTATGCCCCTTCGCAAGAAGGATAAGGATTTCTCTTTCTCGCTCGGTTAAAGTCTCATATTCATCTTCACTTCCATGCCTATAAGCATTAACCACAATATCTGATATTTCAGGATCTAAAAATGAACGTCCCTGGTACGTTGTTCGAATAGCATTTACTACTTCATCGGCTGCTGCCCGTTTAAGAACATAACCTGCCGCACCAATCTTTAAAGCTGGAAGAATGTATTCTTTATTTTCATGTTGGGTTAGAAGAATGACTTTGGTCTTTGGAGACGCTGCAAGAATATCTTTTGTAGCCGTTAGTCCATCCATTCCTTTCATTGCAATGTCCATCAAAACAACATCGGGATTTAATTGCTGCACCATCAATACTGCTTGAGCACCATTATCCGCTTCGCCAATTACTTCTAGATCACTTTGCAACTTTAAAAGTAATCTAATACCCTGACGAAAAATAGTATGGTCATCGACCAGAAAGACCTTGATTTTCTTCATATCTGTCCTCCTCAAAATTTTGATAATCCAACTTTAGTTCTATCCGAGTACCATTATTACTCCTAGATTTTATTTCTATTTCTCCCCCTATAAGTTCTGCTCTCTCCGTCATTCCTAATAGTCCGAATGATTCCTTTCCATCTTTTTGAGCTAACGCTTTTTCTATATTAAACCCATCACCATCATCTTCAATATATACAAATAAAGAATCCTGACCAAATTCTAATCCCAAATATAGGTTTTTGGCATTCGAGTATTTAACTGCATTGGTAATCGATTCTTGGACAATACGAAAAATTGTTATTTCTGTTTCGTCAGTTAGTCGTAATGGGTCTCCAGTAAATGCAACATGAGGTTTAATCCCTGTGTTACTTAATCGACTTTCTACATACCACCGTATTGCAGGCAACAGTCCTAAATCATCTAGAAGAGATGGTCTTAAATCATAAATAATTTGATGTAATTCTTTTAGAATCGACGAAGTATTATTCTTTAAATCTTCTAGAACCGTTAAAGCATACTCCTTGTCAAATTCCATAATTTCAATAACGGATTTTAGACCTACACCAAGCGCTGCAATTGATTGACTGCTTTCATCATGTAATTCCCGAGAAATTCGTTTTCGTTCTTCCTCTTGTGCTGTAATTACCTTATTTAAGAGCTGCTTCCTTAACATCTCTTTCTTGTTGAGTTCAACCCACAACTCGGCATTTTCGATTGCTACACCAAGCTGCAACCCAATCGAATTCAACAGGTTAAGATCTTCTTTTGTAAATGATTCTAAGTTAGAAGCGATAATATTTAAAACTCCCAAAACTCTATCTTTATAACTTAGGGGTACATATACGTGGCTTAAGGCTTTTGTTCCATCAGGTAAATATAATTGTTTAATAGAGCAAGCTGTACTCAATGAAGAATGCACTTGAATAGAGTTTGAGTTTGGTTTTGGAAAGTTACTACAACTTTGAAATTGTTTAGTCTGGGTCAAAGCTTCTTCAGGCAAAATACCAATTTGACACATTAATTCAGCTTTATTATCATTATCTCTTTCATTATATAAGAAAATCCAACCAGCTTGTTTTCCAACAACTTGAAGTATTGTATTCAATGCCTCATATAATTTGTCTTTCAAGTTCATATGACCACTTATTGCTTTAGAAAGCTCATTTAGTGCGGCTAGTTCACGATTTTTTCGGATAATTTCCATAGAAGTTTTCTTTTTCTCTGTTATATCTCTGGTTATAGAGATAATGGCCGGATTTCCCTCATAGGTAATATTACAATAACTTGCTTCCATGTAGAGTTTTGTACCGTCTTTTCTATTAAAAAGAATTTCAATTTGCTTTGGTAGATTTAGCCCATGCTTTGAACGTTCCCAGACCTCTTCAATCTGCTTTCCGCTTTCAGAATCTATGATCTCGTTGGCTTCCATTTCTAAAAGTTCTGCTTTGGTATATCCTGTTAAATTTTCGTATTGTTCGTTTACGAACTTCATGGTACCTTTTTTATTTAGGTTATCTTGAAATACTGCAATCCCTTCCCCGGCGGCACTTATGGCTTCGAGTAGTGTTCGATTACTCTCCTCAGATTGCCTTAGCATCTGCATACCCGTAAATAAGTCCTTCCTCATTCGATTTAGGCAGAGTGCTAATTCTACGATTTCATCCTTACCTCTTATAACGATATCCTCTTCTAGATCCCCCTTACCGAGTCGAAGAGCATAAGAAGCTAACCTTTTTAATGGTCTTGTAATTAAAGTACTTAAAATTAGAGCTGCAACTGCTCCAAGTAAAACTCCGTATAGTGTAAGATTCAACATGAGTTTCCTTACATTATAAACCCATTGCAAAATGCTATTTTGACTAAATCCAATATGAATTTCGGCATTTAGTCCCTCTAAAATACGAACTCCTACATCACGGATTAAGCCCTGTGACTGCATATTTAAAAGTATAGTATTCTTCATTTGATTGGATCCTAAAATATTAATGTTTGTCAAATTACTTGGGAACCCCCCACTAAATGTATGAGCAATCACATTCCCGTAATTATCAATAACATAGACATAGGATATTCCTGAACCAGTTTGCAGCAAGTTTTCTATTGTACGCTGTACGATGAGAACGTTTCCATCAAGTAGAGGGTTAGCAACATTATCCGCGGCCATTCGCGAATAAGTTAAGCCCTGTTCCTCTAACTGTTGAGTCATCGCTTGCTCAACAATTGTGGAGATTGCACCCATAGTTAAAAGCCCCATGACAACAATCAATATTACTGTAATGATAATCATCTTGGTGCTTAGTTTCACTTGCTTTCACCATCCATTTTTTTTAATAAACCAAATTTATCGGCCCAGTTTCTTAATACGTTATAGTCCTCATTGTTGGCATAGGTGAAACCATGTGGCATTTCAGACCTTTCCCAATGGTAAAGGCCTGCCTTATCTTCCCCTTCGGGATCGAACTTTACTAATGCCTGAGTAATTTTATCAATAACATCTTTATCTACTCCTTTAGCAAAAGCGATACCACTACTTGGATATTCCTCTGAAACAGCGATAATTTTCAATAAACCGGCGTCCTCAAGAGATTTTGCCAATGTATCTTGCATACCGCCAGCTTCAAATCGGCCACTCATAACTGCATTTGCGACTTCAGAATGAGAGGCGAAATTTTGATAATACTTAAGCGAAATAATTTCTATCCCCTTTTGCGATAACATGATTCTCGGTATTAAGTGTCCTTGGGTAGATGCAAGATCGCCGAAAGCAAAAGATCTCCCCCTTATGTCTGATATCACCTTTATTTGACTATTAGGACGGGTCACAATCGCAGCTTTATACATATCCTTGTCTTCATTATTAAGTCCTTTAACGGTAATAATTGCACCAAAAGTTTCAGAAGCTTGTAAATACCCTAGTGTTCCAATTGCTGCCATTTGAATTTTTCCTTGTCCTAACTCCTCAACAACACTTGAGTTGACAGGAGTAACATGGATCTCAAATCGATATCCAGTTTCTTTTCTTAAGTAATTTAATAGTGGAACATACATCTTTACATCTTCTTTAGTCTCTAATCTTCTGTCAAAGCCAAAATAAATAGCATCGGATATTTCGGGGGAATTAGATCGGGCTTCATTATAAGAACGGTTGGCTAAATCAATATCGATAGCCTCTTCTCCTTGGCTACTGCAGCCTGTAAGCATTGAAAAAGAAAGAATGATTAGTAGCAAAAAACGTAAAAAGCACTGGCCATGATTCTGTGGATTCATAAATTTCATTTCATCAATACCCAAAGTTTTCACTCCATAACAATATTTATAATATATATCATTACTCCCCCTATTTTTTTCATCGGCTTATGGTAGTTGCGAAAGCCAAATTGATTATTACGAGATTACTATTTCGAAGAATTCTAAGCTGATGGGACACTTTATTGAACATACTTTAAGATTCACCTTATTAACCGAGGCGATTCAATGCTTTATCTATTGCGCCCTGAATTATTTGATGACAGCACTTTCCTAAGGGATTATTTTTTTGGCATTGTGAATTACTCATTGCTCCAGTAATTTTTAGAACTTCACTCATTTTAGTAGCACCATCGTTTAAAACAGCATTTATTACTTCTTCTTCAGTAATTTTACTACAATAACAGGCATACTTTGGATTAACATCCTTCTTAAACCATATTGGCACTTTTATTTGTTGCTTGTTAAATTTCTTTTTGGACTCTGTATTGTAGTAAGTTATATCACATTCTTCATTCATGCACAAAAAATAATCTGGGTCACCGACTAGTTCCACTATTTCATCAAGCACTAAATGCTTTACTGTTAAATTCTTTACAAGTGTTCCTTCTTTATCACATATAGGGCATTTATTCAAAATTTACCCTCCTAGAATTATTTATGCCAAAACTTTATTCTGACTTGGTTGCCCGAATAAAACAACTCACAATTGCCCAACGAAATTCTTTAATCTCCCCTTCAGTTAAATCTCCTAACATCCCTCGCAAACTAGGATCCTCAAGATCATACTCACGAGTCACTTGGAGCTCGATATTTTCAAACCCTGCACTGGATAGCTTTCCCCTATATTCTTCCTCAGTCATTGCTCCAGCAATACATCCGGCCCAAGCAAGGATGTTGTCTCTGATCTTCTCAGGGAGAGGTCTCTTGATAACAATATCGGAAACTGCGAAACGCCCCTGAGGCTTTAATACACGATAAGCTTCCTTTAGAACTCCATCTTTATCACCTGAAAGATTAATTACACAGTTTGAAATAATAACATCGATGCTTTTATCCGGCAAAGGAATTTCCTCGATATGTCCCTTTAAAAATTCGGCATTCTCAATACCGGATTTCCTTTGATTTTCTTTTGCAACAGCCAACATCTCATCCGTCATATCCAGTCCATAGGCTTTACCTGTCGGGCCAACCCTTTTAGCTGAGAGAAGAACGTCCAGCCCCGATCCACTCCCTAAGTCAAGGACCACTTCGCCTAAGTTTAAGTTCATTAATGCAGTGGGGTTACCACATCCAAACGAATTGGCGATAAGCTCAGGGTCTAAGCCCTGTAGGTCACTTTCATCATAAAGATTGCCGGTAATGGGATCCACTGCATCGCTGAGTCCATCACTGCAACATCCGGGGCTCCCGCAACACCCTTGGCCCCGATTAGCAATGGCAAAGGCATACTTCTGCCTTACTCCTTCTCGAATATTATCCATTCCATCCATCTCCTTGTTTATAACGCTTTATTCCAACATATCAATTTATTTTGATATATTGGAGCAAAAAAAGAGGTTATAAATTATAGTCTAAGCTCATCTGTCTGATATATTCCCTTAGAGTCTCTCGATTAAGAGAGTAAAACTTCCATTTTCCCCTTGTCTCTTCCTTAACCAGCCCCGCATCCACCAACTCTTTCATATGATAAGAAACTCTGGACTGATTTACTTCTAGTGTTGATACGATGTCGCAGTTACATAGTCCTTCTTCCGGGGAGTTGCAGCATAGTTCTTCGAATTCACCCCTTTCAAATTTAACTAGAAGCATTAGGATTCGATAACGATTAGGATCACTCAGCGCTTTGGAAATCATAACACTATCTTTCATGGATATATCATATCAAAATAACTTGATTTGTCAATTGCCAGTTTGACGTTATTTAATATGGTAATAAAGCTCATCATCAATAATAGTGTCTATATCAATAATTTCTACCATTTTTATATGTGAAAAGAGTATAATTTATATGCAACTGTCAATAAAACAATATGGGGGTTATTTTGTGGATAGGAAGTATAAGATTTGCAAACAAGCTGAAGATTACTATCGTCAGGGAGATTACTTCTGTTCTGAAGCTATTGTTCGGAGTATCCGTGACGAATTCGATCTCGACGTCCCCGATGATGTTATCGCCATGGCATCGGGCTTTCCTGTGGGAATGGGGGGATCAGGGTGCACCTGTGGTGCTTTAGCGGGAGGCATCATGGCCCTTGGTTTGTTTTTTGGACGCAGTGAACCCGGTGATCCAAAGGTAAATCATACCATGGCTCTGGCCAAAGAGCTTCATGATTATTTCACTGCTCAGCATAAATCGACCTGTTGCCGAATCTTAACTAAAGGTATGGAACTAGGTTCTTCTGTGCATATGGAGCAGTGTATTGCCATTACAGGTGAAATTGCTGAAAAGACGACAGAACTTATTGAACGGGAGCTCCCGAAAAAATCTTAGTTCTGAAGTATTGGTCCTTATACACTTCTTGATAAAAGGAGACCTAAGTGGGTCTCCTTTTACTTACAAGCTAAATCGTCTTCGCTGTTTTAGCACTAATTTCAACTGCTTCTTCTTCCAAGAATTCACCTAAGAGCACGGCACACCCTTGATAGTACCCGGTGTCCGCTTTTTTCACCAGGTTAGCTAAAAACTCGCAAACCCAATTCTTGATATGTGCGCCAAAAAACCGAACTTGCCAATCCTCCAGAATCCTCTTCTCTGAACCTTGAGCAATGGACTGCTTTTGACATAATCCTGCCATAAAGAATAGTTCCACCGCGATATGATCGGGGATAAGATCCTGTCCCTCGGGAAAATGAATATCCCAGTCCTTAAGAATCTTATACATCGCCCGGGCAGGTTCCTGCCAAATCCGCCCATAGGTTCCATCCATATTCCGATGGGTATAGCAGGATTCATAGGGAAAAGTGAGTTTAGGGCCGGGAATAATAAACAGTTGCTCATAATCCAATTGAATCTCCCGGAGGCCTTCAGGAACAGCACTGGCTTTCGCTAATGAGTTCAATAGTGCCGTTTTTCCTTCCGAATCAGGAAGTGTACGCAGTAGCTCACTTTGGAAACCTGAATCAAGCCAGGACTTATTAATTTCTCGACCAAGCATATTTGCGAACAAGTTGTAGAAAACAGCTCGAGAACCATCGCTGCTTTGCTCTTCATCAGAGTGCATCTTAACAGTCATGTATACCTCCCCAGCTCGGGCTTCGTGCCTTTGGTAGCCAGTGGTTTTTGAAAGATAAAAACCATGGATATGGATTGGAGCGATGGTGCAGGAATTCCTGCACCATCCACTCATTTTCAACCCTTTTTTTCACACTAAGCAAACGTTTAAAACCTTGTTAAGCCTTTTCGATTTTCACATGGGAATCATAGAAAGAACAGCTTCCTCCAATCTTATCTTGAAGACATACATTGCCAATGGAGTCATCCAAGCGCATAGCATAATTGATATTAACCCCTTTGCTCCGACGTTTATCGCCAGCTACTGTCTTTTCGTCGATAATGGTATCTGCCGAGCCGTAATGCCAGTGTCCGTATCCAATGCAAGTGCTTACAACTCCCGGGCGCATTCCGGGACGCAGGCGAAGTTTGCCTACAACTCCTTCCTTGCTCGTCGGTCCACTGACTTTTACAACGTCTCCATCCTTAAATCCAAGTTTCTCGCCCTCTTCGTCATTCATTTCGATGAAATTCTCCGGCAGAACCTCCATAAGCCAAGGGGCATTTACCGTACGGCTGTGAGATTGGAAGGCCGGCTTATACGTTGTGGCAATAAAGGGGTATCCATCATCCCTGATCTCTTGATCTTTGGCATTCATAACAGGTAAATGGAGAGGCAATCCGTCAAAATTCTTCCCAGTCATGGAATCGACAGTTGTTGCGACTTTTTCAGCATAGATGTTGCACAGTTTCCCCAGTTTATTTTTCATAAATAAGCCATCATACGTTCCACTGGAATCGAAAATTCCGCCTCGGTCCAGGATATATTGAACTTGATCTTCTACGGTTGCACCTGGGATCTTTCCATACTGGGTCGCAAGGTTGGCAACCAATTTAAAATACCAATCTTCTTCTTTATTCAAGGGCATTCCAGTACCAAAGCCATTATCGCCAAAGTTGGGGAACCCCATCTTTTTAGCTATATCAATCATAATGTTCTCTAGGGACTTTGTATTCGGAAAGACATGGGTCATGGGTTGACGTACCGAGGATACCAGTCCAAGAATTGTGGGGCCTGCTCCTTGAGCACACCATTGCTCCATATAGGTCACATCGGGAAGAATATAATCTGCAAACATAGAAGTATCACCGATAACGATATCTGTGGAGATAAAGAGTGGAATCTTCTGTGTATCTTTTAAAGATTCGATCAAGCTCTCCTTAATTGCAGGTACAGAATAGGCCGGAGTTCCCATGTGCAGCCAGAGTATTTTACAGGGATAAGGATACCCTTCAACAATTCCTGCTACAGCCTCTTGATAGACATCTTTGCTTAGGGGAAACCATGGGCGTTTCGCAGGGTAGCCCTTCTTCTTAAATTCCGTACTCTCCTCATAGTTAATCTGCTCCCGAGAAATGCGAATTCCTTTGGGTTTAAGGGCACCGGGGTTAAGGTCAGCAATCTTGTAGAGGCCTTTATCCCCCGCATAACTTGTAGTGCTACCACCTATTTGATATCCACCGCGATGGTCGATATTCCCAACCAGAAGATTCAAGATGCAAATAGCTCGACAAATATGAAAGCCATTGGTATGCTGGGCTGTTCCACGGTAAAAATCAGCCACGGCAAGTTTTCCGTATGAAGTAAATTCATCCGCTACCTTTATCATCAATTCTTCCGGGATTCCGCTCAATTCTGCATATTGAGCCAATGACTTTTCCGAAGCTCTTTCACTAAGCTTTTGGAATACGGTTTTACATCGAATACTATTTACAGTCACTTCACCGAAAAGATCAGCGGCATTAGCCTTTGCAGCAAGGGTGAGGGCACCGTCTACCAAGACCACATAATCCTCTTTTGTACCACCAAGTCCAGCCGCATCTCCGTGTAAGAATTCACCATTATCTTCACGTACAAGATAGGTTGCATCGGACCAACTGCTCTCCCCTCTTTTAGCGGCCGCTTCCTTGGTGGGAGCCTCCAGGAAAGATTTATCATAGCGCTCATTGGTAATAATCCATTGAATCATACCTAGTGCAAAGGCTCCATCGCCTCCAGGGATAATCGGCACCCAAGTGTCCGAATGAGAAGCCGATACAGAAAAACGGGGATCTACCGTGATCATTTTCCCACCTTTAGTGAGAAAGTTGACCATTTTCCGGCTGAGGCCATTCATCGGGAAATTGGCTTCACCATAGTTGGCACCGAAATTCAGGATAAGCTTAGCATTTTCAAAATCAGGTTTCAAATGATGTTTTCCGGCAAAGGTATGGTCAGAAGCAATATGATGACTTTGTTCGCATGCAGTGGTGTGTTCAAACCAGTTAAGCGAACCCAGTCCACCGTTGACAAAACGCTTGGATAAGTCAGAGCGGGCGTTCTCGATCCGCCCGGCAAGAAACACAAATTGGTTGGCCTTGGGCCCAAGTTCGGGGGCTTCCGGATCAATGAGAGTGTCCATATCGCGGACTGCCCTCAGCCCTTCTACCTTTCCTTCTCCAAAGAGGTCACCCCCTTCGATAATCTCCTCGTACGCTTGTTCCCAACTGATGGTTTGCCACTTATTTTCTCCCCGTTTGCCAACCCGTTTCAACGGTTGTTGAACCCGCAAAGGATCATAGAGAACCTGCACTCCTGCCTGACCCCTGGGACAGAGTTTTCCCGCTTCTTTACGGGCTTCTTGAGGATCAGTTGAATACTCAAGGGGCTTATCCAGAGTCATTTGGCTATATGGATTGCCATCGATTTTAATAACAACCCCGTCTTTAACTTTACCGCGAATATTGCAATCGCTGCGGCAGCCTAAACAAACGGAGTGTACAAACTGAACACTTGGATCTGTATCTAAGGTATCTATGGCCGGCGAGCCTTCACTCCAGCTGGGAATTTCAACATCAGACTTTGCAAAAGCCAATGGAGCTATAGCCACAGTAGCACCTAAGGTAGTAGCTCCCTGTAAAAACTTACGGCGTGACAAATTCATTAAGAAACGACCCCCTTTCCAGTAGTTGAAACAACCTTTTGATCAATCTTAGAAGAAACGACTTTTGTTAAGATACCAATGAGAATAGTGCCAAGCACCGCCAAGACGATAGCCATGAGCAAATGACTGGACTTTGGTGAATACTCCAAAAGAGAATTTCCGGTCAGGGGAAGCTTTTGGCCGCCAATGACAATATTGATTCTCATTAATAAAGTGCTGAGCACCACGAGAATTGCTGAAAAATTGATAACCGGCCCTTTCCGGGCCAGGGAAGAAATCGAGAGAAGGGCAAAGGGTAAAAGTAAGCCGATGATATTTTCAAGCCAAATAAACGTCAACCCTTCTTCATGGAGCAGGTAATACCCCATAGCATACTGAGCGTCGTTACCGTTAAGGAGTACCATGACCATAATGGCCATAAGTGCTAAATCAGCGAGAACAAACCATTTAAAGAATTTTGCCAGGAATCGCTTTTCCACCGATAAATTGTTACCGGTCATTTTTCCGTGGATCCCTAACACTAATAAGACCATTGCTGTGCCGGATGCCAGGCCGGAGAAAAGGAAGATAACCGGCATTAAGGCCGTGTTCCAGAGGGCATGGGCTTGCACATTTCCAAGCAAAAGTCCTGTATAAACCTCTAATCCTACAGCCAGAAAAAAGGCTGCCGGACCAAAGATTTTGATGTTTTTCTCATTATTTTGGGTCAAGCTCCAAAGATAAAGAACTAAGGATATACCATAAAACAACAGAATGAATACCCCATAGGACATCGGTGAGGTGGCGTGGAAATTAAATAAAAGCTTGACAAACCGCAAAGGTTGCTCTAAGTCAAAAATCAAGTGAAGGGGCGCAATTATTAATAAGGATAGCCCGACCACAGCGCCAACTTGGGCAGTTTTCTTAAGCTCCTTAACACCAAAAATTGGCCCTAAACTGGTAACCAGCACTGCTCCTGCACTAATTCCTGTGTAAAAAAGATACATAGCGATCAGCAATCCCCAGGGCATCTCATGAGCGGTTTGAAACAAATGAACAGTAGGCATTATTTATTCCCCCCCACTATTTCAAAATTAGGGCGAAGGGTTTTTTCATCTGCGCCAATGTAGTAGGTCTGCGGTCCGTTGTTCGTTTCCGGCTTAGATACTTTGACTGGATTGGTTGCCACAAATTTAGCAACTTCGCTTGTGGGATCATTTAAATCTCCGAAGATGCGAGCCCCACCGATACAAGTATTCACACAGGCTGGTTGTAATCCCGCTTCGACCCTGGCATAACAGTAGTCACACTTTTCCGCAGTTCTTCTTTCGGGGTTAATAAACCGAGCATCGTAAGGACAGGCGGCAATACAGTATTTGCACCCTATACAGAGATCATAGTCAATGACCACCGTACCGTCTTCTTTTTGAGTTGTGGCTTTAACCGGACATACTTTGACACATGATGGATTCTCACAGTGGTTGCAAAGACGCGGCAACCGCTGGCGGGAAACATTGGGGAACTTTCCGGTCTCAAGCTCATCAACCCAGTTGCGGAAAACACCAAGAGGCACATTGTTTTCACTTTTACAAGCCACTTGGCAAGCGTGACAGCCTACACATTTGCGCAGGTCAATCACCATGGCATACCGTTTTCCCATTTTCTCAACTCCTTAGGTTCTTATTGGTGATTACTTTCACCTAAACTTATTTTAAGATCTTCCTCAATTTTCTGTAGAAGGTAAAGTCCTAAAAAAAGTTAATCTTATCCTGACAAAAAATAATCGCTGTCAGGATTTCCCCGACAGCGATTATTTTTATATAATTCCATTCTCCATTGCATAACGTACCAGCTCCGCACGTTTATGCATCTCTAGCTTTTCCATGACCCGTGCTTTATAGGTTTCCACCGTCTTTACACTGACATGAAGCAAATCGGCAATATCCTGGTTGGTGTGTCCTAAAGCAAGATTTCTCAGCACTTCCAACTCCCGCTCACTGAGCTGCTTCAGCTTCTTGCTCTCCTTTTCAGGCTCCCTCGGGCTGACCAAATGCCGATACACGAACTCCGCAGCCATGGTTGGGTAGATAAACATTTCCCCACGAGCCACGGTGCGAATGGCGGATAAAAGTTCCACATCGGCGGCCTTTTTTAACACATACCCTTTCGCACCCACCTGTAACACCGCTTTAAGATATTCTTCATCATCGTGCATGGTAAGGACTAATATTTTTAGATCCGCATGTTTTTTTAGGAGTTCTTCAATACAATCCACCCCGTTTAGTTTCGGCATGGTTAGATCAAGGAGTACGAGATCCGGGTGGAGGTCATCCACTCGATCAATCGCCTCCTCTCCGTCAGAAGCCTCGCCAATGACCTCCAGGTCAGGCTCAGCATTAAGAAGAACCTTAAGCCCCGCCCGAAGAACCGCATGATCATCCGCTAAGACAATCCTAAGCTTCTTGTTCACCGTTTACTCCCCTTTCCCCATTTTCCATAAATTCGTCCTGAATAGGAATTTTAATAAACACCGTTGTGCCCGTACCGAGTTTTGATTCAATGTTTACGGAGCCTCCGAGTAAGGCAGCCCGCTCTCGCATCCCAAAAAGGCCTAAACCATGACTGGGTTCGTTTGTGACATTTTCAGTGTCGAAGCCTACACCGTCATCCTCAACGATGGCTGTAACCCAATGCTCCCGCCAATCCAACACTACAGAAACAGAATCCGCCTGAGCATATTTGGCTACATTAGTCAACGCTTCCTGAATAATGCGGTAGAAGGCTACCTCCGCCGATGCCGTAAGCCTTTGTCCCTCGAATCCAGAAGCATGAAAGTCCACTTCGGTACCATACTTCTGTTGGTAATCACGGATATAGCGTCCAAGGGCTGGAATAAGCCCCATATCATCCAGAACGCTGGGGCGCAGTTCTCTCGCCATATGGTGCACTTCATCCAAGGTCTGAGAGACAACCTGCCTCATTTCTTGTGCTTTTTCCCCAACTGAACTAATCGAAGTTTCCGCTTCCAATATCTTTAAGCCAACCATCAATGAAGTTAATGCCTGACTTGTTTCATCATGTAACTCACGGGAAATCCTTTTTCGCTCTTCCTCTTGAGCAATCATCACCTTCTCAAGAAGTTGAATACGCATTCCTTCATTTTCTTTTAGCTTGGCGAGTAAGTTTTCACGCTCACGATTGGTTTCGCTGAGACTATTAATCATTTGATTAAAGGCCTGAGTTAAAACTCCTATTTCATCTTCTGCTCTAACTGTTCCTTGAACAGTTAGATTACCACGAGCGACCTTTTGGGTGAGGGCCACAAGTTCTCGTACAGGTCGGGTTAAGACCTTAGTTAAGATAACCGCTGCCGTAATCCCTAATGCCGAAACAAATAAGGCTGTTGCCACGAAGCTCCATACCATGGTTACTACGGCTTCCCTTAGGCCTAGTTCGTCCATCCCAACCCGAACAGTGCCTAACTTACCATCAAGAATGGGGACCGCTACATCTCGTACTACCCCAATCTCTGTTGCAAAGGCAGTAAGATGGGATCGTTCCGCATCCCTTACACTATTGGCCTTGAGCAACTCATTAGGAAAGACATTCCCAAAAGTATGGGCCAAGACATTTCCATCTGGATCAAGCACAAAGATATAGACAAGATTTTGATTATTCTTAAGGGTTTCATTAATCATTTCATACACGGAAAAAGTATTTTTGATGAGAAGATCGTTTGTCGAACGTGCTGCCACATCACTGCCTATAGATATTGCCCGCATATCTAATTGATCGCGTAAATTAGTGGTCAAAATGTTTCCCATAATCCACACACTCATGCTGGTTAAAAGCACGACAATGCCAATGACTAAGCCTAATATCTTATACTGAATTTTCAAGTTGTTAAAATGCAGCCACATTCGACGCAAATAGTGTTTTACCTTCATGCCATTCTACCCCTCAAATTGAGTCAGTTCATACTTAATTCAGCTCTGGAACAGCTTTTATCATTACCTCTATGGCCCCATAGTCCTGATGGCTGGGCAGGGCAAATCGTTCGTAGTTCAGATTTTTTAATGCCTCCTGGCCTAATGGATCGCTGTCCATGCGTAAAAGAGCTTCTTGTAAAACTGTCCGCAGGTTTGGATCAATAAATTTATTGACAACTACTGGCGGACTGCCTACTTCTTGCGACCGGTTGATAATCTTCAATTTAGTGGCCAGCGTTGGATCTTTGGATAAGGCGAACTCGTATACTAAGGAGTCAACACCTGCTGCATTGACCACGCCATCCAGCACTGCTTTTATGGAATTATCATGACTGTAGGTATAAACAACCCGATTAAAGAAATTATTGGAAGAAGCTTGAATTTGATTCACCAGATACATTGGGTAGATGGTTCCCGAAAAGGAAATCGGATCGGTATAGCCAAAGACCGAACCCTTAAGTTGTTCAAATCGGCTGATTTGACTCTGGGCGTTGACAATGATATAGGACTGATAAGTAGATTTACCATTAACTACGGGCACCGCCAGAAGATCCAAATCATCCTTATTTCCAACCACATATGCCCCTGAACAAATAAAAGCAACATCCACGGCCTGAGTTTTGACAAGATTGTTAATCTCTTGGTAGCTCCCCCGTTGAACCAATTCCACTGGCCGACCGATTTCTTTTTCCAGATATTCGTCAAACCTATCATATTCCTCCAGCGTTTCCCGAGGGGATAACACTGAAGCCACTCCCACCTTAAGCACGCCTGTATTTTCTAAAGGTTGTGGATTGGCTTGGGAATAGTCAACATTTTTCAAACTGACATAGGGCAGAGTGGAATTCACTTGACAGCCTGTCAATATCAATGTAGCGAAAACTATGAAAATGATAGATGAATACCTTCTCTTTGTTACTCTCATAATAATCGATACCTTCTTTTCTTTTTGATAAAAGAACTCCAAATTATATAAAGAAGTATACCATAGAAAAAGAGTCTGTAGCATAAGTCCACTTCGGATCATTCAAAAAGGCCTTCTTTCTGACTTTTCACTACTTATAAATATTTTTGAATATACATATTGACGATCATCGATATTACAGCGTAAAATAGTCATATCGATGATAATAGATTTGAGGTGAGACTGAGTATGGAAAACGAGCATGAATACAACGCGAAAGTATTCAAAGCATTTAGTGACCCGAATCGCTTGCTGATCTTGAAAATGCTGCAATATGGCGAGCGGTGTGCCTGTGAGATACTAGACGATTTGGCTATTTCCCAATCTACACTGTCCCACCACATGAAGATATTATGCGACTCGGGAATTGTTAACTATCGCCGACATGGTAAGTGGATGCTCTACTCCTTAAATCAGGAAAATTGCCAATCTGCCAGAAACTTCTTAACAGAAATCACATCCATGAAAGATCTCTGCGATATTAATGAACCCAGACAAATATGTTAAGTAATATTCAAAAAAGCAAGGAGGAATAACAAATGAAAAAAATGCAACTCTTCGAACCTGCGATGTGCTGCCCCACCGGTATATGTGGCGTGGGTGTGGACCCCGAATTGCTGCGGATTTCCGCTGTTCTCAATGCTCTAAAGAATAATGGTTTCGAAGTGGATCGTTTTAATCTGACCAGTGCACCGATGGAGTTCATCAAAAATAAGGCTATCAATGACTTACTTAGCAGTAAGGGAGTCGACGCTTTACCTGCTGCTCTTTTAGACGGCAAAATCATTATCACCGGCAGATACCCCAGCAATGAGGAATTCTCACAGCACCTGAATATTCCCGTGAGCCAATTAAGCGAACCTAAAAAACTTCTTAATACTCTTCCCAAAAACCCTGGGTGCGGTTGTCCGGACGGAGACTGTTGCTAATCGGAGACTGTTGCTAACCTGACGATTCTGACTTTAGCTATATGAGGGACTGCCCCTCTCTTCTTTTTATCTCTTCTCACTCAATAGTCAACTCTTCCTTTGAAATGCTTTATGAAATGAGGTTTGAACTATGAAACTTTTCCATCCAGACAAGATTCAACTTACTCAATATTTATTCTTCACAGGCAAAGGCGGCGTGGGAAAAACCTCCACGGCCTGTGCCACGGCGGTAAATTTAGCCGACAATGGAAAGAAGGTCCTCCTGGTGAGCACTGATCCGGCTTCAAACCTTCAGGATGTTTTTAATAGGGAACTATCCAACAAAGGTGTACCGATTCCAGAGGTCCCTAATCTTATGGTAGCTAATCTCGATCCTATTCAAGCTGCCGCCGATTACCGGGAAAGTGTCATCGCGCCTTATCGGGGCAAGCTACCCGAGGCAGTGCTCAAAAATATGGAGGAACAGCTTTCCGGTTCCTGCACAGTAGAGATTGCGGCGTTTAACGAGTTTTCCCACTTCATTACGGATCAAGAAATGGAAAGCCAGTACGACTATATTATTTTCGATACTGCTCCTACCGGGCATACCCTGAGAATGCTGCAGCTCCCTTCGGCGTGGAGCAATTTTATCAGCGAAAATACCCATGGTGCCTCCTGCTTGGGACAGCTCTCCGGGTTAGAGAGCCAAAAAGAGATCTATGCCCAAGCGGTGAGAACCCTTGCCGACGGCTATAAGACAACCCTCGTTTTGGTCTCTCGCCCTGAGGATACTCCTCTCAAAGAAGCTGCCAGAGCTTCTCAGGAGCTCGCTGAGTTGGGGGTCAGCAATCAACTCCTGGTGATCAATGGGGTTATCAGTTCCTATGATGACTCCATCTCTGCAGGCCTGTATGGGAAGCAGCAAAAAGCTTTACAGGATATGCCAGGGCAATTGCAAGGCTTAACCGCATATACAATACCCCTGCGGGCTTATAATATTACAGGTATCGACAATGTGAGGGCTCTGCTTACTAAGGATAATTATGCTTTAAGTGATGAAATACTATCTGTACAGCATCTCCCTCAACTCAAGGATGTTATCAATGATCTGGATGTTTCCAATCGAAAAGTCATCTTCACCATGGGCAAAGGCGGCGTTGGCAAAACCACTATTGCTGCCGCCATCGCCATGGGGATTTCTGCTCGTGGAAAAAAGGTTCATTTGACCACAACTGACCCGGCAGCCCATCTTAAGTTCGTGATCCGTGAAACGGATGGCATCACGATGAGCCATATTGACGAAGATGCCGAGTTGAAAAAGTATCAAGAAGAAGTCCTCTCCAAAGCTCGTGAAACCATGTCTGAAGAAGATTTGGCCTATATCGAAGAAGATCTGCGTTCGCCATGCACTCAAGAAATCGCGGTATTTCGTGCCTTCGCTCAAATTGTGGAAAAAGCAGAGGATCAGGTGGTAGTGATCGACACGGCCCCCACGGGACATACCCTTCTCCTACTCGATTCCACCCAAAGCTATCATAAAGAAATTCAGCGTTCCCAGGGAGATATTCCTGAATCTGTGAAAAAGCTCTTGCCAAGACTCCGCAGTGCTGAGGAAACAGAAGTAATTATCGTCACCCTGGCAGAAGCTACCCCTGTATACGAAGCCTTGCGGCTTGAAGCCGATCTAAAACGTGCGGACATCGCCACCAAATGGTGGGTGATTAACTCTTCACTCTATATGACGGATACCACGAATCAACTCCTTGCTGCCAAGGCAAGCAATGAAATCGAGTGGATCAATAAAGTAGCTGAACATTCTCATGGCAAGTTAGCCGTCATTCCATGGAGAGCTGAAGACATTAAAAGTGAGAATCTCCTTGAGCTTTAAACGAAAAACATTCGTTTTCTAATCAACAGTATTGCGTTCCCCCTAAAATATGGTTAAAATTGAGGTATCACTTATTTCCATCTATGCCGCTCTCAGATAAGGAGGCCTCTATGAGAATCAAAGAACCCATGAATACCCTGACTCATTTTATCCCCTTCATTGCCGCCTGGTTTGGGCTCGTTTCCTTAATACTCCTATCCTATGGAAGTCTCTCCAAGGTCATTACCATGACCATCTACGGGATAAGCGTTATTGCTTTGTATGGAACCAGTTCACTCTATCATGCCCTGCGGACCACTCCCAAAAAAGAGCTTGCTTTACGCAAAATCGACCATATGATGATCTATGTACTTATTGGCGGTTCCTATACACCTGTCTTTTACTATGGTTTGGACGGAGTCTGGCGTTGGGTCATGCTCATCGCTGTCTGGACCCTGGCTGTGATCGGAATCGTTTTAAAGATATGGTTTATTAATGCGCCGCGTTATGTATCCACAGCTTTCTATGTAACCCTGGGCTGGATCGCCCTGGTGCCCATCGTGCAGCTGGTCCATAACCTCCCCTTGGGGGCCCTGATCATGATGGTGGCCGGCGGTGTGATGTATACTTTGGGAGCTGTTATCTATGCTGCCAAAATCCTGCGGATACCCCGCCTTCATCTTGGCTTTCACGAAATCTTCCATATCTTTATTGCCGCCGGGACTCTGATCCACTTTCTGATGATCCTGATCTATTTTGTCCCTATGACCAGCTGATCTAAACCTGCTAAGCATAAAAAACAAAAATCCCCCTGGATTGAGCAGACAAGAGTCAATCCAGGGGGATTACTATTTCCGGAGCTTTACCAGGCCTTGCTTATTGGAGGCTTGCGGCCAGACGCTTGCCTAGCTCCACGCATTCCAGCAGATTCTCTTCACTGGGGGTCCAAAGAGCGCGGACACCGTCGTCGACAACCTCAAAACCAGCCTTCTTCAGCTCTTCATTCAGCAGCTTGATCACTTCGCCGCTCCAACCGTAGCTGCCAAAGGGAACTGCTTTCTTATTCTTGAATTTCATGCCTTTGATCTCTTCCAGAATGGCGGCTATGGAAGAGAGATAGCCATTGTTGACCGTTGGTGAGCCTACGGCGATAGCCTTGGAACGGAAGACCTGAGCGATCACCTCGGTACTATCGGAACGGGCTGTGTTGTAAAGCTTGACAGTAAGATTGGGGTTGGCCAGGCGAATTCCCCGGGCAAGGGATTCCGCCATTTTGCGGGTGGAATTCCACATCGTATCGTAAAGGATCGTCACCTGCTCTTCCTGGTACTCAGCAGCCCACTCCAAATATTTATGCACAATCTGCAACGGGTTGTCCCGCCAAATGACCCCGTGGCTGGGGCAAATCATGCTGATAGGCAGCTCCATCTTCACGATCTCCTGGATTTTGGCGGTGACCATTTTGCTGAAGGGAGTCAGGATGTTGGCATAGTATTTGAGCGCTTCGGCATAGAGCTCACCGGTATCCACCAGGTCGTTGTACATATGTTCAGAAGCAAAGTGCTGGCCAAAACCATCATTGCTGAAGAGGATATTATCCCCGGTTAAATAGCAGAACATCGTATCCGGCCAATGCAGCATTCTGGCTTCAATGAAAATAAGCTCCCGGCTGCCAATATTCAGCCGATCCCCGGTCTTGACCTCGACGAAATTCCAATCCTGATGATAGCTCCCCTGGAGAATCTTCTTGCCGTTGGCAGTGCAATAAATCGGCGTATTCGGGATCTCTTCCATAAGGAAGGGCAGGGCCCCGCTGTGATCCACTTCATTATGGTTCATGACAATATAATCAATCTCGTTTAAGTCGATTTCCTGCTTGAGCTTAGCGATGAACTCACGTCCGAAGGGCTCCCAAACCGTATCGATCAATACAGTTTTCTCATCACGAATGAGATAAGAGTTATAGGAGGATCCCCGCTGTGTGGAGTATTCTTCCCCATGGAAATTACGGAGCTCCCAGTCAATCTTTCCGACATATGTAATGGTATCGTTGATTTTAAAGGACATACAAAACTCCCCTTTCTCTTATTTGCAATTACTGTAATATAGTTTGTCCGCAAATGCAAGTTTTTCGACAGAAAAGACCGATCCTTCCTCAAGTAAAGATCGGTCTTGATCGGGCTTCCCATTCATCATTTTTTTCAAGGATTGGTGAAGAAAACCAGCCCCATGGTAAAGGAAAAGACTAAGAAGAGTACCTGCAGCCCCACCAGCAACCTGGCTGTAATGGATTCCGGAAACACGGAGCTCCCTGTGGTGGCAAAGTTGGTAATGCTGAAATAAAGAAAGGTCAGCAATTCTTCAATCGGCTCATCTTCGACCTCCGCCGAAAAGCTGCTGTAGTCCAAACGGTAAAGCCAGGTATAGACTGCGGCAAAATAGAGAAGCTGGACGGTAATGGCACCGGCAATAGGCCAGTATACATCCATCAAATGTCCATCTGCTAAAATAAGAACAGAATAAATATAAGCAGATAGTCCTGCCGTAACAATACCCGTATAGACCACGCTGCCAATCTTGCCTGCTACGGCCTTATCCTCTTCCTCCCTTTGCCTTATTCCTCTGAATATCGAAGTGAACAAATAATAGGCCACAGTTCCTGTCATCGCCGGAACCAACAGCCATACATTTGCGTGTGCCGCTCTCTTGGCCTCAAACCGCTCTTCTTCTTCCTGGGGAGGAATCGGCGCAGTCCGCTTAATATGACCAAGAAAGCTGGGTCTTGGATAATTTGAAAGATAAGAATCTGCATAAGATGAGTAATCTGCTATAGATCCATACACCAACCATCCGCCCTTCCTCTCTCTGCTCTATATGGTATTATATTCCTCAAGCAGGGCTGGGTTACCATTTCCTTATTTTTGTACTGGTTTCACGCTTTCAAAATTCCTCAGTTCGGAAACGGTGACAAAACGATAGCCCTGCTCCCTCAGCCGGTCAATGATCGGACCTAAGGCCCGGATGGTTTGCTCCCGCTTCTCTCCCCCGTCATGAAGCAAAATGATCCCTCCCGGAAAGCTGTTGTTGACTACATTTTGAACGATTTGGGCCGGCCCCGGATTCACCCAATCCCTGCTGTCTATACTCCAAAGAGTTAAAATATGCCCTTGCTCCTTAACCCCCGCCAAAACTGCGTTGGAAATAACTCCGCCCGGCGGTCGGTAAAAGGCCGTGCGCTCCTGAAGCACTTCCTGCAAAACCTCATCGGTACGAATCAGCTCTTGAACAAATTTGCTGGGGGTGTAAGTATGAGAATAGCCATGATTGCCAATCTCATGTCCCTCCTGGCGGGCCCGCAGCAATAAATCCGGATTATTCTTAGCACTTTCTCCCAAGACGAAGAAGGTGGCTTTGACATTCTTTTCTTTGAGCACATCGAGTATATATCCCGTATAAAGAGGATCAGGCCCGTCATCAAAGGTCAAGGCCATCACTTTTTCTTCTGTATGAACTAAATAATAGGTTCCCGGATGCTTCGTAATAGCCGGAAAAGCCAAGTCCGTATAACGGATACCGATTCCCAGCAGTACCAGCCCCAGAACCATCATACTCAAACGCAACCCTTTGCGGCTAAAGATAATGATCCGCAAATCCATCCCTCCTCTTAGCCCGATGTTTAAACATATGCATTTATGCCTGTTCCAAACACAATTCTCTAAACAAAAAAAGATATCGACAAGGAAGAGTCTCCTTGTCGATATCTGAAATCAGCATAGTATCAACTATGATTTGAAATTATGCTCTGCCGGTTGTCTGAAGCTACTGGCGGGGGGCCCACAGCATTACCGTCACTCCCACCAGGCAAATCGCGGCCCCGATCCAATCGTATGTATCCGGCATCTTCTTGTCCACACCCCATCCCCATAAGACGGCAAGGATGATGAAAACCCCTCCATAGGCGGCATAAACCCTGCCAAAGCTGGGGAATTTCTGCAGGGTGGGGATAATTCCGTAGAATACCAAAATAATGGCTCCAATCACGCCGTACCAATAAGGCCTGGCCTCTCTCAGCCAAAGCCAGACCAGATAACCGCCGCCAATCTCAGCTAACCCGGCCAGAATAAATAAAATCGCTGCCTGAACCATAGGCATTAACCCTTATAAGTATGCCAGTGGATTTTTTCCCTTAGGAGCTCATCCTCTGAAGGCCCTTGCCGTGTTTCTGCAGGATAGCCTAAAGCTATAATAGATTCCACTTGAAGATGGTCAGGAATGTCCAAAAGCTTTTTCACATACGCGCCGGCCGGAGTGCCGTCCTGATAATTCCGTTCCCTAATCTGAACCCAGCAGGAGCCCAACCCCAAATCCTGAGCCTGCAGCTGGAGAATGATGGTGGCGATGGACGTATCTTCAACCCACACATCGCTTTTTTGAGGGTCCGCGCAGACGACAATCCCCAGTGCAGCACCCTTAAGCGGCTGGGCTCCGACTTTAGCCAGGGAAAGCTTGGCCAGGACTTCCTGATCCTCCACCAGGATAAATTCCCAAGCTCTGGTATTGCGCGAGGTCGGGGAGAGCAAAGCAGCGCGAATCAATTGCTCCACTTTTTCCTTCTCAATGGGGGTATCCGTGTACTTGCGAATACTCCGGCGCTTTTGTAAAAGCTCTTTCATATCCATAGTGATCATTCCTCTCTTGCTTTTGCTTGCCTAGTGCATAACATTACAGGTGGAGATTACTCCACCTGTAGCTTTATTATAGCACAATTAGCCTCGGCTTACTAAAATTCACAGAATTCTTAGTCCTATCCCAGATTAGAGGCATCCATAAGATGAAGCATCTTCAAGCCCATCTCCAGCTCAAGGCGATTTTTACTATCTTCCAAATCCAATTGGCCGACTTCCTTGATCCTCTCCAAGCGATAGAGGATGGTTTTATAGTGGATAAACAGTTCTTTGGCAGCCCTGCTGGCATTTCCGTTGCATTCCAGAAATACTTCCAGAGTTTTCAGTAGCTCAGCTTCATTGTCCTTATCATATCTGAGAATCCTCAGCAGAGCCTTGGGAATGAATTCTTCCAGGGAGTTCCGCTCGGCAAATTTACAGAGAATACGGAACACCCCTAACTCCGAAAAAGCCACAATGGCGCTCTCATTGCTGATCATGCCGCCATAGCTCAAAGCATCCAAAGCCTCTTTGTAACTGCGGGGGATTTCCTCCGCTCCGTGAGCTAAATCGCCGATTCCCACTTCCACGATCAGCTTCTTCATCCGCTTTTTGACCTGCTCTTGAGCCTGCTTGGCAATCTTTTTGATTTTCTCCAGGGAATTCTCCTGAGGATTAGCTGCAACCGGCCAAAGCAGTACAATAATATCCACTTTATTGCCGATAATGAAGTCCCGGGTGCGGGTTTTTATGACTCCCGAAATGGTTGAGGTAATTTCCGATTTAATGCTTTGCAAAGCCATCTTTTGCTGGGTGCGATGCTCCACATGATAAGCGTCAAGATTCTTCAAATCAAAAAGAACCACATAGTAAGGGCGATTAAGATCCCACTCCATGAGATTGATGCGCTCCTGGGCATTGGTTGAGCTCAGCTCCCCGGAAAGGATGTGCTCAATCAGATCATTCTTGAATTTATACTCCACTTCTTTAACAGCAAAACGCTTCACCATATCCAGGGTGGTCACCGTAGCGGCCTGTTCAATACTAATAAAATCCATCTCTACAATAGGCTTATTCAACTCCACTATGGTTAAATATCCCTTGAGCTGATTAAAAGCCTGAATAGGAACGACGACCTGGGGAATACAGCGTCCGTCAAGATCAGGGTAGCATACGGATTGCCGGTAATAGGAAAATTTGTCGTTCAGGTTCTCCCTTAAGGCAAATTCTTCAGGTTCCTCAAATCGCTCTATTTGAGGATTGGTGCTCTGCAGGCATTTAAAATTCTTATCATAGACCACCACCGGATTGCCGACCAACTCTTCCAGGGTTTGGCAGATGACCGCTAAGCCCTCACATTGCAAAGCTAAGGTTGTAAACCGCTCCTGAACATCTTTATAATACTTGAGCTTCACTACCTGGGAGTTAAAGAGCTGCTCCATCACCGGATACATAATATCCACAAAACGGACACTGCCATCCACTTCAATCACGGGCAGCCCATACTCATTGGCCGCCTCAATAATTTCAGGCGGAATATCGTTGACAAACCGCCGTACTTTTATAGCCAAGGCTGAAACCTCTTTCGTGGCCATTTTATGAATAAATTCCCGATAGTCCATCCCTTCACCCGGACCTGAGTATAGGCTGGTGAGCAGAAGCTCCCCTCCCGATAACCAGTTGACAATATCCGGCGCTTCGATGATGGTAACACCTTTGACTATATTATCAAGCTTCTGATAACCTGCAACCACTTGAGAGGTCTTCAGAGGTCCCACCTTCAGCAGATCTTTGACTGTAATCTCCAATGTTACCACCTCTTGCACCGTATTATTTCCGGGCAGATGCTCTGAGCAGCTTCCCGCTTAAAGCTTAATATCCCGATTGCAATCCTTAGTGTAAATATAGGTAAAGGGAGTGCGTCCCACCCCATAGCATGCTTGGGGAACATAGGGGCCAAACCAAATGAAGTCTTCCTTCTTCACCGGAATCCACCGTTCATCAATGAGATAGACCCCTTCACCTTCCAACAGATAAAGTCCATGCTCCTGAACATGGGTCTCAATAAAAGGATGGCATCCTCCCGGCAAAAAGCTTAAGACATGGAAGTTGACATCAAAGCCTAAATCCGTAGGCAGCAAATCCTTAATCCGCACATTCTCCATGCCGTCATAGGGCGCATAGGGCATATCATTGAGACGGCCCACCACAATCCGCGCCGCATGTCCCTCCACAGGGCGGTAACGCTGTTTATAAAGAAGCAGCTTCCAGGAGGCATCCCCGACATTGCGAAGTTCCACTCCCAGGGAAGCGGGAGCGAAAACATAACCGCTTTCATCGATGCTGTACTCCTGCCCTTCCACCAAGACCTTGCCCTGGCCGCTCAGGCAGTAGACAAAGGTCTCGATTCCCTCTTCCTGAAAGGGCTTCACGGTGCCGCCGCCAGGCAGCACCTCCACAGTATACATGGCGAACTGGGGGCCATAATGGGGGGAGGCAATAATACTGACATGACATTGCTCAAGATTAGGAAGAACATTTTTCACCCGTCCCTCAGGAGGAATCAAGGCATATCTTCCATGTTGGACTACAGCTCGTGTGGATAACAGATCATTAGGATAACCCATTTTAACTTCTCCCTTCTATTTTAGCATAAAAACTTTGCCAATTGAGATTATATTCTTAATGTTCGCCATAAAGTCAAGTTCCCCTTTATCCTAAGATGACAAAAACGCACACTTTATAGTCCAGTTATCTTGCCCTTATTTCCTAAAAAAGATGATAAAATCCCCTTAATTCCCGATCTTTATTTATCCAAAAGTGATAAAAGAAGAAGGGAGCGTGAGACGATCCCTGCCCGGACCGCCTCACGCTCTGCCTTATCTTATCTTTTCCTAATCCCTATACTTCAACCACGCACATAATTTCCACTGCGGCTCCACCGGGGAGTTGGTTGGTGCCCAAAGCCATGCGGGTGTGTCGTCCTCTCTCCCCAAAACAGGTGAGCAGAAGTTCAGACGCCCCATTCATCACTAAAGGCTGCTGGGTAAAATGTTCCGCACTGCGCACATAACCGATGACCTGAACAAATTGCTTAATCAAGCTCAAATCCCCCAGATGCTCCTTCAAAGCTGCCAAACAATTGGTCATGGCAATTCTGGCTGCTTCCTGCCCCTGCTCAACGGAAAAATCCTCGCCGACTTTGCCCAGGAACACATACTCCCCTTGGCGTTTCGGGGTATGACCGCAGACATAAAGCAAATTTCCCGTGGGAATGACTCGTGCATAATACCCATCCGGTTCCGAAGGAGCGGGTAATTCCAAGCCATACCTTAGCAGCAAAGTCTCTTCAATCTCCAGCATGAAGCCTCCACTCCTTCAACTTATACCTGTACCGCCGTATCCAGCAGCACATGATACAGCACATTAACACCGTCGGCACAGTCTTCGCTGCTGCTCCACTCGGCAGGATTATGACTGATCCCATCCTTGGAACGAATGAAAATCATACCGATAGGGCAGATATTCACCATTTGCATAGCATCGTGGCCCGCACCGCTGGGAAGACAGAAATACTGCAAGCCGATTTTTTTACACGCTTCTTTAGCCGCGATTTGGAATTCCTTGGAACAAGGAGCCGGCGGAATCCGTTGCAGAAGTTCGGTCTCCAACTGAACTCCTCTTTCCTGGCAGATCCTGGCCAGGTCCTTGAATATGGCCGCCTCCACTTGATCGCTGACCTCCTGGGAGGTATCCCGCAGGTCCAGAGTAAATTCCACACGGCCAGGAATAATATTAATTCCTCCTGGAAAAACATTGAGCCGGCCAACCGTTGCTACCGTGCTTCCTGTCTTTTTAGCTTCCCCCTCGATGACCTGAATCATTTCCGCCGCAGCCACTAAAGCATCCTGGCGGAGATTCATGGGAGTGGCGCCGGCATGCCCTGCTTCCCCTTTAACAATAAGTTTCATCCATAGCTCGTTGACAATTCCTGTCACGATCCCTACGGAAAGATTATTGCATTCCAAGACCTTGCCTTGCTCAATATGGAGCTCGATAAAAGCCTTAAGTTCTTCCGGAGAGCGAACGGCGTCCTTGATTTTATTGGGGTCATAGCCCTGATTGCGCATAGCTTCGGCCACAGTAATGCCGTTTCTGTCTTTGATCTCTAAATCTTTTTCGGTAAGGTCACCAATCACGCCGCGGCTTCCGAACATACTAAAGCTAAACCGGGAGCCCTCTTCATCATTGAAAGCGTAGACTTCAATGGGGTGTTCAGTGCTGATTCCCTGCTCATTAAAAGACTGCAGCACTTCGATGGCTCCGATGATGCCAAGTCCGCCATCATAGATTCCGCCATCACAGACCGTATCAATATGAGAACCTGTGAGCACCACCGGTGCCTTGGGATTCCGTCCTTCCCGACGGCCAATCAGATTTCCCACCGCATCTTCCCTGACGATCAATCCGGCTTCCTGCATATAGGATATGACTAGATCTTTAGCAGCCCGATCTTCAGGAGTAAATGCATGCCGTGTCACTCCGCCTGATTCTCTATAGCCTATTTTCCCCAACTCCCGTAAGCGCCGATCAACCCGTTCACTATTAATCATAATGCCACCTCTTCACACTGCTGATAAACATTGAATTATCTTAATATTCTTATCCCTATTTTTTATTAATTTGCACCTATTGTCTTTGGCAACTTTGGATAATTATCTTTCCATATTTCTATCCTTTTACTGTTCACCCTTGGCCAATTCAGGGCGGACACTTCCTGAAGCCTTATTGCACCCGGATATGGAAACCCGGCTTAAAACATCATCTTCTTAGCCAAATCCGCTGAAATTTGCTGAAGAAAGCTCCGCTTATAACCCTCAAGTGCCGGAAATTACGGCCTTCCGAGGCCCAAAGCTCCTTGTTTTAGTCTGATTGGATAAACACTGGCTCACTAGATTGTCTCGAAATGATAAAGCCAAATGAAAATATTCAGTATATTCTTAATGTAAATTGGCCAATTAAACAAACCCTATGGTACCTTGCACATCGTTAAGATTACAGTTAGGGGGCATGAACGTGTTTAATCTCGTCATTAAAAACGGTAAGGTTGTGACTGCGGACAAAATTATTGAAGCCAGCTTAGGGATCAATAATGGCAAAATCGCCGCAATCATCGAGGCTGGAACAGAGATCCAAGCCGAAAAAGTCATCGATGCCAAAGGCAATTATGTCTTTCCGGGAGCCATCGATACTCATGCGCATTTAAACGATCCTGGTTATCTCTGGAGAGAAGATTACGCTCACGGTACAGCAGCTGCAGGAGTCGGAGGATTTACCACCATCATCGACATGCCGTTGCAAAATGAACCGGCCATGACCGATGGCCAAATTCTCGATAAAAAGCTGGAAGTCGTTTCTCCCAATGCCTATGTAGATTTTTGTTTCTGGGGCGGTTTAGTCGATTATAACCTTAATCAGCTCAAAGAATTGGACGAAAAAGGCTGCGTCGCCTTTAAATCCTTCATCGGGCCAGTCTCCCCGGATTATGTATCCCTCACCATCGGCCAGGCCAAAGAGGCCATGGAAATCTGCAAAGAGTTCGATGGCCGGGCAGGCTTCCACTGCGAAGATTATTCCCTGATCAAATGGGAAGAAGCAAGAGCCAAACGCAAAGACACCAACGATTGGCAGGATTTCCTGGACTCCCGTCCCGTGATTGCCGAACTGATCGCCACCCAAAATATTATCGATTTAGCCAAAGAAGTGGGAGCTAAGGTGCATATCTGTCATGTCAGTCATCCCCGTGTGGCGGAAATCATCCGCCAGGCCCAAAACGAGGGTGTGGATGTCACCGCTGAGACCTGCGGCCATTACCTCACCTTTACGGATCAGGATGTCGTCAAAAACGGCAGTCTTTTCAAATGTGCTCCTCCTCTACGTGATGCCGCAGCCGTGGAAAGGATGTGGGAATACGTCAATAACGGAACCCTGTCGGCCATTGCTTCCGACCACTCTCCCTGTGAGCTTAGTGAGAAAAGTGAAGAAAAGCACGGGGTCTTCGGAGCCTGGGGCGGAATCAGCGGCATCCAGAACGTTATGCAGGTAGTCTTCAGCGAAGGGGTCGTTAAGAGAGGCTATTGCCCTACCCTGCTGGCCCGCTCTTTAAGCGAAGGCCCGGCCAAAGCTTTCGGCATCTTCGGCAAAAAAGGTGCCATCCAAGTAGGCTTTGACGCCGATCTCGTGATCCTGGACCCGGAAAAAGAATGGGAGATCACACCCGAATCCCTCTACTATGTCAATCCCATATCAGCCTTTGTGGGCTTAAAGGGCAAGGGACTCCCTGTCTGCACTCTCGTCCGCGGCGAAGTCGTCGCCCAGGACGGACAATTAGTCGGACAAAAAGGCCATGGCGAATACGTAAGAAAAATCAAGTAAGGGCACAATGATTAAAAAGAATAAAAAGGAGGTTCAACCATGAGTCATTATGATCTAATCCTGCGCAACGGAAACGTGGTTTGTCCGGATGGTGTCAGAAAAGCAGACATTGCCGTCAGTGATGGTAAAATTGTGCTCATAGCTGAAGAAATCCCCGGAGATGCCAAGGAAATCATCGATGCCGCCGGCAAGCATATTTTCCCCGGTATCACCGATGGCCATGTCCACTTTAATGATCCCGGCAGAACAGAGTGGGAGACCATTACCACAGGGTCCAGCGCTTTAGCGGCCGGCGGCGGAGTTGCCTACTTTGATATGCCCCTCAACTGCAGTCCCTGCACTCTGGACGCCGTGAACTTTAACAACAAACTGGCCGTAGCCCAGAAAGATTCCTTGGTCGATTACGGTTTCTGGGGAGGGTTGACCTCTGCCAATTTAGATAAATTGGATGAACTGGCCGAGTGCGGAGTCATTGGTTTTAAGGCTTTCGCCTGCCACAGCGGTATCGATGAGTTTCCAAGAATGGATGATTATACGGCTTTAGTGGGTATGGAGAAATTAGCCAAACTGGGCCTGCCCCTTATGGTTCACTGTGAAAACGCTGAGATCACCAAGGAACTTACCGAATTATCCTTAGCCAACAATCGTACCGGCGTACGGGATTATTTCGCCGCCCGCCCCCCCATTACGGAAATCGAAAACGTTTCCCGGATGATTACCTTCGCTGAGGAAACCGGATGCAAATTGATTATCGCCCATATCAGCACTGCCAAAGCCGTGGAGCTTGTAGCTCAAGCCAGAGCAAGAGGTGTGGATGTCTACTGTGAAACCATCGGTCATTATTTATACCTCACCGGTGACGATGTCGAGCGTTTAGGTACGGTAGCCAAATGCTCTCCTCCCATTCGCGATGGGGAAAACCAGCTTCAGATGTGGGGCCGGCTCTTTAATGACAACATCGCTTTCGTTTCTTCCGACCACTCCCCCTGTGATCCCAAGCTGAAAAACGGTGAATTCATGCGTGTCTGGGGCGGCATCTCCGCTTGCCAGACCACCTTGCAAGGCTTGCTCACCCATGCTTACCATGACCGGAAATTCCCCTTGGTTAAGATCGCTCAGTTAACTGCCCAGCATGTCAACGAAATCTTCAAGATCAAGGACAAAGGTCAAATCGCCCTGGGCTATGATGCTGATTTTGCCTTGGTCGATCTGGATCATGAATTTACCCTGCAGGCAGAAGATCTCTTCTACAAACATAAGGTGAGCCCTTATGTGGGAGACCGTTTCCGCGGCTCTGTCAGCCAAACCATTCTCAGAGGAACCACGATCTATAAGGACGGAAAAATTGTTTCCCAACCCATCGGTAAACATTTAAGACCCCATCAATAATCAAAGCCTGAACCTGTAAAGGCAAAACCAAAAGAAGGAAGTGAAGGCGATGTCCTTAAACACTGACAATCATGCCGATGTGCATATTGAACACGCTCCCGGTGTAGAAGAAACCCTTTATCCTAAAAAAGCCAAAGACCGCACCATGGGACCCATCCCCTACATGTTTATGTGGATCGGCGATGGGGTCAACCTGGGTAATATGACCCTCGGCGGCAGCATGATTATTGCCGGAGTGGCTACCTTAAACATCTTCCAAACCTTTGCCGCAGCCATCATAGCCATCGGCATCATTTCCCTTGTTTTTACTTTGAACGACAGGCTGGGCTATCGGACCGGTATTCCTTATGTTATGCAGCTGCGCATGTCCTTCGGTGAGAAAGGTTCCGTTATCTCCTCTCTCTTGCGCGGTATCCCAGCCATCGTCTGGTACGGATTCCAAAGCTGGGTCGGTGGTACTGCTCTGAATGAAATTCTTAAAGTCTTTACCGGCGGGGCCTTTGACAACATTGCTATTTGCTTTGTCGTCCTGCAGCTGGTGCAGATTGTCCTTTCCATGTATGGCTTCCATGCTATCAAATGGGTAGAAACTCTGATCTCAGTCGTCCTCATGGTCGCCTTTGTCTATGTATTCGTTCTTCTGCTCACCAATTACAGTGATGTGATCGCTCAAAAATGGGTCTATACTAAAGGCACTTGGGGCCTTGAATTCTGGGCTTTCATTATGGTCTTAATGGGCAACTACGCCGCCATCTTCCTCAGCGCCGCCGATTACTCCCGTGAGCTCAAACAGGGATATGGCGATGTAAAGCGCGGCCTCTTCTACTTCTCCCCCATCGTCATCGCCTATGGTGCAGTCATCGTCATTGGTGCCATGCTTGCTTCCGCTACCGGCAACTCCAACCCTGTTAAGGCCTTGGCTATTGTTTTCAACAATGACTTTGTCACCGTCTTCGTCTCCGCCTTTATCGTCATGGGCGCCATTGCGGTCAACATGGTGGCCAATATTATTGCCCCAACCTATGTCATTCAATTGCTCACGAAAATCAAATACAAGCCGGCCGTTGTCATCACTGGTCTCCTTGGCCTTTGCTCCTTCCCTTGGGTACTAGTCCAAGACTCTTCTTCCGCAGGTCTGGCCACGTTCATTCTTATCTACTCCGCTTTCTTAGGACCCATCGTCGCCATCATTTTAGTTGAATACTATATTCTAAGAAAACAAAAAGTGAATGTAGTAGACCTTTACAGGGCGGACGGTCCTTTCGCAGGCTATAATCCGGCGGCCATCACAGCCATGCTCATCGGTGCCGCAGCAGCCTTTACCCTGGTCGACCTGGCTTGGATCATCGGTCTCGTCGTCGGCGGTCTATCCTACTACCTTCTCACCAAATACGCGTTTAAAGGCTCCAAGTTCAAGGAAGGCACTATTTTTGAAAATAAATAATCCAGTCGGCTTCTTAACTTGAATTTATTGAAAACTGCTTCCGGCACCATGGCCGGAAGCAGTTTTTTTTACACTGTCGGACTCTGATGCCCCATTACGGCATCATTGCTGAATGAAAATTATGTTGCCTTATATCCCCTCAAAACATCAGGCCAACCAACGTAAAGCAGCCAACATAAGGCAGCCAGGCGACCGCTTTCGCCCAAGACAACAAGTGGGCTAATCGTGTCGATCTGGCACCAGCCAAGCCTTCTTGGCACTGCTTGTCGTTCTGTAGTAGTACAGTTGGCCAAAACTGTTGAGGTTTTAAGTTCTACCAGTGACCCCTTTATTTCGACTATTGAAAGGAAAGTTATAGACTGGGCAGAGGATATAAAGCATAATAGTATCAAATAATGAAACCGAGTTTTATATTACGAAACAACTCGCACTAACTTCTTACTGCCAGGCGGTTACCCAAACCGCGTTTTCAATACCCATTTTGTGAAACGACGTTTTACAATACAAAACAAGGAGGAGTATTTATGGCCTTATGGGGAAACGAGACAAATGACACCCGCTTGACTGAATCTTTGGCGGCCGGTCGGGTAAGAATGACTGGAGCCCAATTCCTGGCTGCTTTCTTAGCGAAGAAGGGGGTTTCCCAAATCTATGGCATTCCTGGTGCGGCTATTCTGCCTTTCTACGATGCCGTTCGTGAACTCAATATGGAATCCTATAATGTCCGCCATGAACAGGCAGCCATCTTTATGGCTGACGGCTATTCACGGGCCACAGGAAAGGTAGGCGTGTGCGCCGCCACCTCCGGACCGGGCGCCACCAACTTTCTAACAGGTTTATACAGTGCCTACAGCGATTCCGTCCCTCTGCTGGCCCTGACCGGCCAGGTTCCCACTTCCCTGATCGGCAAAGACTCTTTCCAGGAGGCCCCTATGGTTGAAATGGCCCGCCCAGTGACCAAGGCCGCTTACCTGGTGGAGAAGGCGGGGGACCTTCCCCGGATTCTCAAGGAAGGATGGGAGTTGGCCACCACAGGAAAAAAAGGCCCCATCTTGCTGGATCTCCCTTTGGATGTCCAAAAGGGCCTTGTGGAAGTGGATTGGAGTGAATTCGATTTTAGCCCACCCCAGCCCCCCAGGCAGGAGATTGCCCAAGATACATTGAATACAATATTGTCCATGCTCTATGAAGCCAAAACTCCTACCCTGCTGGCAGGCGGCGGCATTGTTCAGGGCAACGCAGCGGAACTGCTGCGGGAAACGGCCGAGCTTCTCCAGATTCCCGTAGTGTCCTCCTTAATGGGCAAGGATGCCTTTCCTAATGATCATCCCCTCTATGGAGGGTTGGTGGGCACGATGTGCCAAACTCCCCTGGGCAATAAAACCATCCTGGAGTCCGACCTTATTATCAATTTGGGAGGCCGCTTCGATGGCCGGGGGACAGGAGACAGCCAACGGTTCCAGTCGGGACGAAAAGTCGTCCATGTGAATCTGGATAATAGAGAGCTTTCCCGCCATATCTCTACCGAACTTGCCGTAGCAGCGGATATAAGGGACTTCCTGGAACACTTCCTCGCCTTTCTGCGGGATAAGGGTTTCATTCCTACCCCTCAGGCCCGGCAACGAATTCTCGACTTACAAGAGGAGCGCATCCGCTTGGCCCGCCGCACGAAGTTCGACACCCTTCCCCTCAAGCCCCAGCAAGCCATTGCTGAGGTACGGGAGGCCATGGCCCGGGATGGAATTCTCACCTTGGATTGCGGCATCAGCCAGATCTGGGCTACCCAGCTTTTTGAAGCCTATGTTCCCCGCTCCTTCCTGATTACCGGCCGGGCGGGAACCATGGGATGGGGATTGGGAGCTGCACTGGGAGCCAAGCTTGCATATCCTGACCGGCAAGTGGTTAATCTTCTAGGGGATGCCAGTCTTGGCATGTCTTTGCAGGAACTGGCTACGGCCGCCAAACACAATATTCCCGTGGTGGTGGTGGTCCTCAACAACTCCTTATTCGGACTGATCCGTCAGCAGCAAAATCTGCTCTTTGAGCAGCGCTGTATTTCCACCGATCTTGAGTATGAAAACCATGTGCAAGGTCATTCCCGCGGCTTGGACTTTGTGGCCACAGCACGGGGAATGGGAGTAGAAGCGGAATTAGTCGACGGACCGGATCAAATTCAGGGAGCTCTGGCGCGTGCTTTCAGCCAAAACCGCCCTTACTTGATTGAGGTTCTCGTGGATCCTCTGGCCCAATGTTCCGTTTCCCTTGACGGAACACTCACCGGTGTCTTGGAACTTGAATGAAGACGATGAATATGTTGGGAGGAATTCTACATGCATGTAAAAAAAGACCAACTTGTTGCCAACTTATCCTTTCTCTTTAATGACCTGCCGATGATGGAGCGCTTCCAGGCGGTCAAAGCGGCCGGACTTAAACGGGTGGAGTTTATGTTCCCTTACGATTTGGACCTTGCCCAGCTCAAACAGGAATTGGCGTCCCACCAATTAGAGATGGTTCTCTTTAACCTCCCTGCCGGAGACTGGGGAGCCGGTGAGCGGGGTATCGCCCTTGATCCCAGCCGTCAAGAGGAGTTTAAAGCGGGAGTAGAGAAAGCTGTCGCCCTGGCTCAAGCTCTTCATGTCAAACAAATCAATTGCCTGGTGGGGAAAGTCCGTGAGGATCAATCCCCGGCGGAACAGCGGGCTACTCTGATCGCCAATATCCGCTATGCCGCCGAGCAGCTGCAGCAAATTGGCGTCAAGCTGCTCCTCGAGCCCCTGAATCGCTTTGATGCCCCGGGATTCTATCTTAATACCACCGAAGATGTTCTGAAGGTCATTGCCGAAGCTGACCATGAGAATGTTTTCCTCCAATATGATACCTATCACGCCGCCCGGGAAGGAGAGGATCTCTTACAGATCCTGCGGGAAAAGCTGCCCCATATCGCTCATATTCAAGTAGCCGATAACCCCGGACGTCATCAGCCGGGTACGGGGGAGATCGATTACCACGCTTTCTTTAAGACCTTGGCGGAAGTCGGCTATTCCTATGCCGTCTCTATGGAATATGTTCCTCAGCCGGATACAGTGGCTTCGTTGGAGTGGATTAAAGCGTTTGAATAGGGGCCTGCAAGCAAGGTCTCTGGGCAGGATCTCCAGGATTTTGCTTACAGCGGTCGCTCCATAAGCTGCGCGGACAAAACTAACGCTCAAGCCCTCCGCTCCGAAAGGTGACCTGCGCCACCAAGTTGTTCTCTGTGGCGTGGCGGCTTGGGCGAAACCCTCGCCCGGGTTTCGTCCGCCAAATCGCTCCTCGAAAGCACTGCTTTCGCACTTGTTCTCAATGGCGGGTTGGAAACGTCCTGTTTCCAACCTTTCTCCGCTGCAGGCTTTTCGCGAAGTTTTGTTTCCGCTCGCTTAAATTCGCTTCCCTGCTGTAAATCAAAATCCTTGGGCTGCTTTTCGGGTCTGAGTGAGCGGGGCTTTGTGGGAAATGTTGAGCAGTAAGTTGCCTGACCTGATTTGGCCTGAACTGATTTGACCTGGGCTGACCTGAGCCGCATTTTCCGTCTTTACCGACGCCGCTTGTGGCGGCACGGTCGGCGACCCCAAGAAAGGTTCTGAGGATGGCCGCCAAAGATTCTCAGAAGCTCCCCTAAAGTCCCTCACAAGAAGGCCCGGATACTCAGGGCCCCAAGGAATAACTGAAGGAAACCTGCAAGCAGTAGCTTTACGCACAAAAGGGAAACGGATTTAGCGGAAGGGCGGTCAGGTCAACGTGGCTTTCTTAACGAAGCGAGCCACTGGTTCACATCAGGTATTGCCCTGAGGTTTGGCGACGAAACTGTCCGGTGGACAGTTTCGCTCAAGGCGGCACTCTCCAAAGCATATTCAACCGCCGCAGATGCTGTTAAGAAAGCGAGTTGACCAGCCCTGGAGCTATGGAGTACGTGAGTCTCCGATCAAGAAACCTTCCGGTGACGAAACCATCCGGTGAATGGTTTCGCCCAAGCCGCAACGCCACAGAGGAAAACTTAGCGGCGCAGGTTGGTTTCAGGAGATCACGCCCGAAGGTCCGTTGTGCGTAAAGCTACGCGACCCGACCTTACCTGACCCAAACAACTTTACACAGGAGGTATTCACATGAAAATTGGATTTATCGGACTCGGTATTATGGGAAAACCCATGAGCTTGAACCTGCTCAAGGCAGGTCATGAAGTGGTGGTTTATAATCGCAGCCCAAAAGCTGTCCAGGAATGCGTTCAAGCCGGTGCTGAGGCGGGAGCATCTCCTAAAGATGTGGCTGAGCGCTGCCCATTGATCATTACCATGCTGCCCAACTCGCCCCAAGTGAAGGAAGTCATCCTGGGACCTGACGGAGTCCTGGAAGGAGCGCGGCCGGGCGCTATGGTCATCGATATGAGTTCTATTGCTCCCGGAGCCAGCCAGGAAGTGGCGCAAAAGCTTGCGGAAAAGAACGTCCGTTTTATGGATGCACCGGTAAGCGGTGGTGAGCCCAAAGCCATCGACGGTACTCTTTCCATTATGGCCGGCGGAAAGTCTGAAGACTTTGAGGAATTCCTGCCTGTATTAAAAGCCATGGGCTCTTCAGCAGTCCTTTGCGGTGATGTGGGTGCCGGCAATGTTACGAAGCTGGCCAATCAGATCATCGTGGCCGTGAATATCGCTGCAGTATCTGAGGCTTTGACCCTGGCCACCAAAGCCGGAGCCAATCCGGAAACGGTTTACAAAGCTATTCGGGGCGGATTAGCAGGCAGCACCGTACTGGATGCCAAAGGGCCGATGATGCTTGAGCGCCGCTTTGATCCAGGGTTCCGCATCAATCTTCATATCAAAGACCTTAACAATGTCATGGAGACCGGCCATGATATCGGCTCTCCTCTGCCCATAACGGCAACCGTCATGGAAATGATGCAGACTTTAAAAAGCTATGATCTGGATCACCAGGATCATAGCGCCTTAGTTCAGTATTATGAAAAACTTGCCGGTATTGAAGTAAAAAAAGCGGACTAACCCACTCATAGCGTAAGCATAAGTATAAGTATCGCTATACTGAATCCGCCTATACTATCCTTACTCAGGGGTGTCGCCAACAGCTTTATCCATAACCGGCGACACCTCTTTTCCCTTTTCTCCAAAATCTTCAACGTTGATGATTTTAGAATGTTTACCCCATTTTTATAGTGCTTTTGCTCCTTGGGCCTTTTCACTTTCTTCAAAATCTGAAACGTCTCAGATTCTGGATTTTTCGCCCTATTTTGTACACTCTATCTCTCTTTGACCCTTTCTTTGCTGCTTTTGCGCTATGTTTTTCCTAATGGTCAAATTCAGAACATCCTTAATACACTATATGAATTCCATGGCAAAATGTTCCATTAACCCTGACTATATTTTGAAAAAAAGCGCCGGCCTATGTGGGTTTAAATTTCGTTATCGCGAATTTTATCAAAAACCTGCAACAACTCTGTTTTAGAAGAGGGCGCAATATCCCTAATGGCTTTTTCCAGCTTTCTAAGGTTTTTTTCGATGTACTCCGCTTCAATACCAGGCGAATATACGGTAAAAAAAGAAACGTGCTGTTAAGTTCCATTGCGGCTGTATTTGGCAGTTCTGTACAACCCTGGGGAGATGCCTCCGGCCTTCATGCAGCACTCCAGTTTCCGGGGAGGAAGTTTGAAGATACGTTTATGCATGAATGCAGAAATGCAGGCATAAGGATATCTCCTGTAATGCGTTACTGCTCTATAAAAGATAGCCATACAGATAAACTTCTTGTTGGATATGGTCATTTAAGCCATGAACAAATTCAAGAAAACGTATCTGTGCTTCATCATTTTCTTGCCAAAACTCTATAACGGCCGGCCAGGCCCCAAGATGGTTTTGGCATCCTCTCGGTCATCCCTCCCCTGGGGCCTAATCTAGCTTTTTTGAGAATATCTGGTATACTATTACCAATCCACAGGAAATGGAGGAAATCGCCATGAGTGAACCAGCTATTCGCAAAGCACTAACTGCTGAAGAAATCTTTTTAAAACAAGACAAAGAACGCTATCTGTATGAAATGCGTGAGAAGGCCTTGCTGGATCATGTCTCCGCCATTGAGGGCGCTAAGGAAGAAGGTATCGCCGAGGGTATAACTAAAGGTATCGCGGAGGGTAAGGCTCAGGCAAACAATGAAATAGCATTGAAATTATTAGAAATGAAACTGCCTTTATCTGATATTGTTAAAGCTACAGGTCTAACCGAAGAAGAAATCCGTAAGTTGCACTAATTTACTTTTTCTCTCTCAAGCTTGGACTAAATGAAAATTCGGCCGTTTTGAGATCGACTCAGCTAGATGAGTCAATCCAAAACGGCCGAATTTTTGATCTGTGAACCCCTATTCCTTGTTCAGTGCGTCAGCGCTTTTTACTTTGCCATAACCTTCGCTGTCTTCCCGGCTATGGTTTTTTCCCGATGTTCCAATCCTTTCATTAATAAGGTGAAGATCAGAGTCGAAGCACCCAAGGCCAGCCATCCCGTTTCCATACTGATATAGCTCAAGGCGATTCCCATTCCCAGAGGGCCTAAGGTATACCCTGAATCCTCAATAATGGCCATGGTCGAAATCATCCTCCCTCTGTGGGAGGCGGGAGTGTTATCCACAGTAAAAGGAACTACCGTAATCGCCATCATGATCTCGCCAAGGGTAAAGATAAACGCCCACAGGAATAACCATTCCAGAGAGTTCAGCACCCCAATCATGCCGAAGCCCACGGCATAAAGAATTCCGCCCATGATCCCCCGGTGAAGGTAGGGCAGATGCCCGGCCAATCGCGTGATAATCGGGGTAAAGATGATCACAATCAGACCATTAAAGGCCGCCAAAAATCCAAAATATTGGGATCCTATGACTGGATAATTCTTCATGACCTGCATGGGCAGCATAAAAGACCATTGGGAATAGGTGAAATTATAACCAAATACGATCAGGGCAAAGCAAATGAGCAAAGGCCGCAGCCTAATCACCTTAAAGATGGAGCCTTCCACCCTGCGCTCCAGATAGCGTTCTTCATCCTGAATCTCTTCATGGGCCTTCTCCAAGGTCTCCTTAATAAAGGCGGCGATCAGGACCAGAGACATAAAAATCGCCAGACCTTCCCCTATAAAGACCCAGGGCAGATGGTGCCGATAAAGAAATCCCCCCAAAACAGGTCCAATGGCGAAGCCAATGTTCCAGCCCATATAAGACAAGGCATAAGCTCCGCTCCGATTGGCCGGAGTCGTCAGGTCGGCAATCAATGAATCGTAAGCAGGTTTTGTGGTCGAATTTAAGGCACCTGCCAAGATGATCAGATGAATCATCGTCAAAGAAGGCTCCATAAACCCGATCCGAAAAAAGACCAACACAGCTGAACCTGAAAATAGGAGAATAACTCTTTTTCTTCCAAAGCGATCCACAAGCTTTCCTCCGCAAAGAGCGGCCATAAGGCTGATTCCCCCGGAGAGACTGAGATAAAACCCCGCCTTTCCCTCAGCTAAGCCGATGCTTTGCGTCATAATGATGGTCATGAGGGGGGCTACAAAAGCCCCGATAGCATTGATAATCCGGGCAATAAAAATGACATAGATTTCTTTGGGCATACCTCGGTAAGGATTAAGCATCGTTCGTAATACTGACATCTTCGTTCTCTCTCTTCCGTCAAATAAATAAAGCCACGGACTCCTCCTGCTCGAGGATACCGTGGCTTGCTGAATTACATTAATTAAATACATTAATAAAACAAAAAAGCAAAGTCACGGACATAATAGCCCGTGACCCTATAGTCCATTTCCCTTATTTGTAAGAAGCAATGGTCAAATAGGATAATCCCAGGCCGCGGATGAAGTTACAGGATTTACACCATAAACATCAGCTTGGATGAGCAACATAGTCATAATCACGGCCTCCTTTCTGACCTCGCCAATAGTAAAGTTTTCCATGCATCGAAAACTGTATCCAGTATACAATTTGCCGAATCCCCTGTCAACAATTTTATAAGCAAAATGCTTCCCCCGGGGCGCAGCTTTCATCACTTTACCCTTTAAGGAAGCATTTTGCTCGTAAGATTAACCTAGATATCTGGGAAACAGAATATTATTTTCGAGATGAACATGCTGGAAAATATCGCTTTCCAACTCCGCCAACTTTTGATAGGTGATTCTGTAGGAATTGCAGGCATCCGCCGGCACCGCAAAATCATTGGTAATCGTTCTTAACTCTTTGAGAATGTCTCCAGCCCCATCATGCTCCGCCTTGAGTTCCTGGATGATACGGCGGATTTCTTTTTGAATATTTGCCGAAGGTTTTGTCTCCTGCTCCTTCATCAAGGGGAACTCGATTGCTTCTTCTTTAATAAGGTGCTGTTCCAGCTCCAGCTTTAAATGATGAAACAAACGATGCACCCCTTTAAGTTCCGGATGGCTCTCCCCATGAACCCTTAAAATCATGGTGATCAATTTACTTATTCTGGGAAGCTCTGCATTAAGATAGGCATGATGGGTGTTAACCACGTAGTCACTTAAGGGACCGGACTCTTCTTGACTCCAATCCTGTTCCGTGTCCCTGATGTTTTTGAGCTCTGCATAGAGGTCATTAATTCGCCCTAAAATCTCTGTTTCATTATGACCTTCCCTCTGCAGAACCTCCCTGAGAATCCGCTCTCCTCCGCAGCAGAAGTCAATACGATATTCCTTAAAGATATCTGCCGCCTTGGGAAACTTGGTGACAATATCGCCAATTTTTTGACCAGCATTGAATTGCGTCATGGTAAACTCCTCCTTCATCTCTTCTCTCAGCCCTCTGAATCAATTGACTTATCTTATGTTCATATCATATCTTGCCAGAGTTTTCGACGCTGTGATTGCAGTCAAATCTAATCTTGATTTAAATCAAAAGTAAAAAAGCAACAAAAAAGCGCCGCCCTTCCCCTTGGAATCACAGCACTGCTTGAAAATTTTTTGTACCCTATATTACCCTCTATATTAAATCATTATTACATCATTGCTTCTAAATCTTGGAGACGGTTGATGATAATGCGTTTATTGCCGACCAGTTCCAGGATGCCTTCATCTTGCATCCCGGATAGCTTACGGCTCATGGTCTCCCGGGTCACTCCGATAAAATTGGCCATCTCCTCCCGGGTCAAAGCTATATTGAGCATGACTTTGCCGTCCTTATGTTCCCCAAAATTCTTCGAAAAATTGAATAACAAGCCGGCGATTCTGGCCTCCACATCCTTGGTGCTCAAGGTCTGAACCAAGTTCTCAAGATTGACAAGCCGATCATGGACACTCTCCAGGATTTTTAAACAAATCTCCGGATTTTCTTTTAAGATCCTATCCAGATCATCTTTGGACAGAGTGCAGACACCGACATCCTCCAAGGCTTCGGCATTATATGGAAAAGCGCTCTTCTTGAGAAGGCTCAGATCGCCGATAAAATCCCCTTCACTAAGAATATAGAGGATTTGTTCCTTACCCTCTCTGGTATGTTTAAAGGTCTTGATTTTTCCGTGATTGATGATGTAGAACTTATCTGACACATCCCCTTCGAAGAAAAGGACCTGGCCCTTTTTATAACGTCGCCTTGTGATCAAGCCGCTGATCACCGCCAGCTGTTCATCAGCAAGCATGGCAAATATCGGAGCCTTAGCGGCGCAGAATTGCCCTTCGGAATGGCATCCACAGCTATGGCAGGCAGTACAAGATTTCATGGATATGCTCCTTAATTCCATATTTAGATTCAATGCTATAATTCCTCAGTATGTTTTAATTATTCGCGAAAGTTATGTGATTCTCCTTTACTGCCGCTCAAGCATTGGAACCTTCCCTTGCTGATTTCCATGCCCAAAAGAAGCGCCGGCCTATTGGCCGGCGTCTCTGAACTCTTCTTAATGCAAACCCAGCCCTTTTCGTTTCGCCACGATATGGGCCTCGATAGCATTAGCTACTTCCACAGGATCATCCCCTACCGCCACTTTGCCGCCGGTCAGTCCTTCCACATCCTCGGTCAGAAGCTTAACAAGCTGAGGGGCACCCGTGATAAAGGGGGTGGGGGAGAGATGAGTATAGGCTCCATAAGCCACGGCAAAGACACCGTCGATAGTCGCTTTTTGCTCCATCCATTCCGGAGCTGTGACAGCGATTGGGAGCTGGGGGATATCCACATCCAGATGATCCGCCAGAGCGGTAACCAGCATGCTGATGCGTCCCGTATCGGTACAGGTGCCAAAGCTCAGCACCGGAGGAATTTTTAAAGCGGAGCAAATCTCCTGCAGCCCAGAACCGGCTTCCTTAATGGCGTCCAAATTGCAAAGCCCGGCTACTTCCAGGGCGTGATTCCCGCACCCGCCGGCCACGACCAGGATATCTTTCTTGATCAGCTGTTTCGTCAGGTTAACCGTATTCCAATCCTGGGGACCATTCCTTAAGGTGGAACAGTTGGCCAGAGCCACCACTCCTTTGATCTTGCCGGCAGCGATCACTTCCACCAAAGGGTCCAGCTTATTCCCCAAGGCGCCCAGGACAGCTTCCGTCGAGAAGCCGGCAATGGCTTTTGCCTTATACTGAGGAACCTTGGGAGTGACTTTGCCTTTTCTTTTCTTGAAATTATCGATAGCTAACTCAATCAAAGCCTCCACGATTTTATCCGTTTCCGAAGGATCATAAGGAAATTTATGCTGCAAGCCGGGGATGTCGATGATGGTGCTGATGGAGACCAGAGTGGCCTGATATTTCTCAGCATACATATCGATGGCCGGAGGGGAGCAGTTTTCTTCCATAGCCAGGACATCCACTGTCCCGGTAGCCAGCAGCGGCTCAATGGCCAGCCAGTTGCCCATCAAACCTACAAACACATCATCCATCTCGAAGCGCTGCAGGAGCTCCTGTCCGGTCTCGATGGAGCCTACCACACGCAGGCCTTTGGCGCCCGCTGCCCTGGCCTTTTCCTGCACATCCGAGGAGCGGGCTCTTTCAATCATAGCCGCCCCGATCCAGGGTTGATGTCCATTAAAGACGATGTTGACATGTTCCGGGCACATGATCCCTAAGTCTACATCCACTTCATGAGGCTGAGGGGTGCCAAAGAGAATATCCTGGACCATCTCCAGCCCGATTTGTGAGTTATAAATCGTCGCCAGACCTAAGCGCAGAGCCTTCAAGGCCAGGGAGGCATAGTTGCCGTCCACATTGGTGAGGCAGCTGGCCACACAGTTTTGCTCCTCATGAACGGTTCCGGCAGGGTAAATATTTAAATCCCGCCAGACCTGTTTCCGTTTCTTCGGCGCAAAGGCTTCCACCATCAGGTTCTTCTCTTCCACTCCGATCTGCTGCTGATGCTCCAATAGATCGGCTAATTGAATGGCCATCTTATTCATATCCTGATCAGTGTCAATCCCCAGTTTTTCACACATCCATTGGAGTTTCTCCGGCTCCTTGATCTTAAAGGGGGTTTTGCCCTCCCCGGTAGCTTTCAGGGTGCGAAAAGCTTCATAAGCATGGTGGCTGTATGTACCTGCTCCCATAATGTTCTGCAGGAGCAGCTTGCGCATCGCCATAGCATCAGGACCAATACCGCAAACGCCCCGATCTTGTTCCCCTTTTTCATTGATTCGGCAAGGACCTTGGGAACATTGCTGGCAAGTTAAACCCTGCAGGCAAAATTTACAGCGGATTTTTTCCTGGGCTTGATAGCGGTCAAAGACGTTGGACATCCCGTCTTCACGAATTCTGACCAGCATCTCCTCTACAGAATCGTGATAACTCACCCGGCCTTCGGTCTTCTCCAGAACCGTTTCACTCATTAATTTCACTCCTTATCGATGGGATGATGCCTTGCTTCATCCTCTATAACCTTCAACAAAGAGTTTGCTCCATTTCCCCTTTTCCTATGTATGGGAGCCAATATTGGTTTGTAATGTTACTCAATTTTTGTTAGAATATGATTATGTTACATTCAGGGGGGCATAACCTGTGGAGTACGTCGATCCCATTAAAGATGTGGAGAGTATTAATGCGATTAAAAAAATATTGAGCAATCACTCCCAACGGGATCTTTTACTTTTCGTTTTCGGTATTAATACCGGATTGAGAATCAGCGACTTACTGGCTCTCAAGCTCAGCGACGTGTGGGAGGATGGCCGGATTAAAGAGTTCTTGCTGATTCAGGATGGAAAAAGCGGCGAAGAAAAAGCCTACTACATTAATAACCGGATTCAGGAAGAGTTATTGAAATACTTAGCCCTGGCCCGTTTGAACGGAAGCGATTATCTCTTTAAATCCAAAAAAGACAACCTGCCCATTACCCGTCAGCAAGCTTATCGCATCATTAATCATGCCGCACGGCAGGTGGGTATTCCCGGGAAGATCGGCACTCATACTTTAAGAAAAACCTTCGGCTATCATGCTTTCCGAGCCGGTGTCGCAGTTTCCATCTTGATGAAAGCCTTTCACCATCATTCTCCTTCGGAAACCTTAAAGTATATCGGTATCAATAAAGAAGAAACCCGCTTCATCAAAGTCAATGTCAATTTGTAACGTTGAAAAGCAAAAACTCCACTGTTGCCAGTGGAGCGTATACCAGGGGTCAGTTTTCATTATTCTCATTGGGTTCCATATCCACATTGGTCAATTCGGTAACCATATCTTCAATGACCTGGACCTGTAAGGTTTCACCATCTTTAATGAGCTTGAAAATCCCGTTATTAAAGTCGGTGCCGAATTCTTTAAAGAAGATACCTTCATAGACGATTTCTTTGCTGTGTTTAAAGACCAGCCGGAAGTTTTCTCCTTCCTTCATAAGATAAGCCCGGATACCCTTTTCATAGTTGCAGTCCGGATCTTTAATATAGCGGGCTACCGAGATGATGTGAAGGTCCACGAAAGGGATTTCCTTTAAAAGCAAATTGACAATAGATTCCTTGGTAATCTGCTCCCAGCGGCTTTGAACGGTTTGACCCATGATAATCTGGGTGGCTCTCTTTTCCCGGGCTGTTTCGGCGATTACCTTGTAGACGGGACGCTGCTCATTATCCTTGAGAATAAAACCGTCTGCCTCAACTTCCTTGGCCAGTTTTTTCCACTTGGTGATATACATGGATTTATCCGCATCCAACTCATCAAAAGGTTTGGCATCCACGGTCAATATATAGAGCGGGCAATCAAACATTTTCGCAATCTTGCTGCCACGTCGTATGAGTCGCTCACCGTTAGGGCCATAATAAATACAAACCAGGAGCCCTTCGTCCATATGTTTTTTCTTTTTAAACATTTGTCCCACCTCAGAATCCAGCGACAGGAGCATTTTTCCTCTCACTGATTAACTTAAATATGACTATAGCTCATGAACCCTTTTCAGTCAACCACTATAAGAACATAAAAGAAAAGGAGGAGGATAGATGGTTTGGCTTTATCCTATTTTAGGGATACCCTTTCTGTTTGCTTTCCTGGTTCCGGTCCTACATAAGCGATTCACTCCCCAAATACATACAGGCTGGTTCGTCGTTTGGATTCCCTTGCTGATTTTTGGCATTCTTTTATCTACAGTTCCCACTATATCTTCAGGAGGAATCATTGACCTAAGTCTTCCTTGGATTCCTGCCTATGATATTAATATCACCCTTTTCCTAGATGGTTTATCCCTGATCTTTGGCCTGCTCATCAGTGGGGTAGGATTTCTGGTGATTCTCTATTCTATCTATTATCTTTCCAAGCATAAAGAAGCCTTGCACAATTTCTATATCTATCTGCTCTTATTTATGGGAGCAATGCTGGGGGTTGTGCTTTCCGACAATATTTTTGCCCTTTATGTTTTTTGGGAAATGACCAGTATTTCTTCCTTTTTATTGATCGCCTACTGGTTCGAACGGGAGAAGTCCCGCTCCGGTGCCCGTAAATCACTGTTGATTACGGTTTTTGGCGGCTTGGCCATGCTGGCAGGATTCATCCTGCTGACCATGATGACCGATACCTACAGCATTCGTGAAATGGTCCATAGTCTTGACGGGATTCACTCCCATACCTTATTCCTTCCGGTCATGGTCTTGATCCTGCTCGGCGCCTTCACCAAATCTGCTCAATTTCCCTTCAGCATCTGGCTCCCTGACGCCATGGAAGCTCCCACTCCGGTGAGCGCCTATTTGCATTCGGCCACCATGGTGAAGGCAGGCATTTATCTGGTAGCCCGCTTTACTCCAATCTTCGGCGGGGGAGAAGTCTGGTTCTGGCTGGTTACAGGGATCGGTCTTATGACCTTGTTCTACGGTTCTTTCAACGCCATAAGGCAGACCGATTTGAAAGCTTTATTGGCTTACTCCACCATCAGCCAGTTGGGTCTGATCATGAGCTTATTGGGACTGGGCTCCGCCGGGTTGGCCCCTGAGGCCGGGAATGCCCAGGCTGCCTATGCTCTCGCTGTGTTTACGGGACTCTTTCATTTGGTTAATCATTCTACCTTTAAAGGCTGTCTCTTTATGGTGGTGGGGATTATCGACCATGAAACAGGGACCCGGGATATTCGGAAATTAGGCGGATTAATGCATATCATGCCTATTTCCTTTACCCTGGCTCTCATCGGCTGCTTATCCATGGCCGGGTTGCCTCCTTTTAACGGCTTTTTAAGCAAGGAGCTGTTCTTTACTGCCGTATTGAATGCTTCGGAAATATCTGTACTCATTCCGGTTGTGGCCTGGCTCGCCAGTGTCCTGACCTTTGTCTACTCCCTGATCATGGTCTTTAAGACCTTTACGGGACAGCCGCGGGTCAAATCAGGGAAACAAGCCCACGAAGCCCCCCTGGGCATGTTGCTCCCCCCCATGGTCTTGGCGGCATTGGTTGTGCTCCTCTTTTTCTTCCCCAATGTTCTGGTCCACTATGTATTGGCCCCTGCCTGGGCGGCGGTCCTGCCTTCCCTTGCCCGGGAAAATCTTTTAACCGTTCATGTCAGCCCCTGGCATGGGGTGACTCCCGAACTGCTGATGACCCTGGGCGTCATTGTCCTCGGCGGTACTCTCTACAAAACCCTGAAAAAATGGGTAAAGCTTTATCGCACTTATCCCCAAAGCTTAACCTTGAACCATATCTATGAAACTGCCCTGGAACTCATGGAGTCCCTTTCCCTGGCTCTGACCAAACGGTATATGACAGGCTCCCTTCGGGACTACCTTATCTATATCCTCAGCTTTATCGTGGTAGCGGTGGGCGGAGCCCTGGTCCTGGCCCAGGGGATCGCTTTTGACCCTTCCCATGACGCTGCTTTCAGCATCTACGAGCTGGCCTTGCTGGCGGGCATGGTGGTTTGCGCCATCACGGTTCTCCTGGCTGAAACACGCCTGACTGCCATTATTGCCGTGGGAGCTTTGGGCTTTCTTGTGGTCTTTTTCTTTGTCCTCTTCCGCGCTCCCGATTTAGCCCTCACCCAACTGGTTGTGGAGACCATTACCACCGTCTTATTTTTGCTTTGCTTTTACCATTTGCCCAAGTTGAAAAAAGAAACCACTCCCCTTCCCTCTAAAGTGGTCAATGGTTTGCTTTCCCTGGCCGTTGGTCTGGTTATGACCTTGGTTGCTCTCTCCGCTAACGGCAATCCCCTCCCTGAATCCATTGCCGGTTATTACGAAAATGCTTATGAGCTGGCCGGAGCCAAAAATATCGTCAATGCCATTCTCGTGGATTTCCGGGGATTTGATACCATGTTGGAAATTTTGGTCCTGTCCATGGCCGGCTTAGGGGTCTATACACTGATCAAACTGCGTATGGCGGGAGGGAAATAGCATGAAAGATCCTAATGATGTCATTTTACGGATGGTCACGAAAGTCGTCGTGATCATTATTCTGACCTTCGCCGTCAACCTTTTCGTTTCCGGCCATCACCACCCAGGAGGCGGCTTTATCGGCGGGCTGGCCTTTGTGGCGGCCATCGTCCTCCTCTTTCTCGTCTATGGAATCGAAAAAGTCCGCCAAAACTTCCCGGTGGATTTTAAAGCCCTGGCCGGAGTCGGCGTGTTGATTTCTGTCTTGACAGGAGCCCGGGGCATGTTCATAGGAGAGCCCTTTTTGACCCAGGCTTTTGGTTATGTCCATCTTCCTTTGTTCGGAAAGACCGAGATGGCCACCGCCGTGTTGTTCGATGTGGGAGTTGCCTTAGCCGTTATTGGAACGTCTTTAACCATTATTATGAGTATAGGTGATGATCGATAAATGGAAACATTGATGGCAATCGTGATCGGAATTTTATTTACTATAGGAACCTACTTAATCCTCTCCAAAACTCTGCTCCGCATTATTTTAGGAACCTCTCTGATCGGACACGGGGTCAATCTGCTGATCCTGACCATGGGCGGCTTAAAAAAGGGCGGTCCTCCGCTGCTGGGCCTGAAGGAGAGTCTTTTCACCGATCCCCTTCCCCAAGCCCTTTTGCTGACGGCTATCGTGATTAACTTCGCCACCACAGCCCTCTTCTTAGTCTTGAGCTATCGTACCTATAACGTGTTGGGAAGCGATGATTCAGAAGCATTAAGGGGGTGTGATGATGAATAATTTAGTAATCCTGCCCCTTGTCCTGCCGGTTATGGCCGGAATGATCATGGTTATCCTGCGCAATCATATCCGCCTTCACCGGTTCCTGAGCCTCCTCACAACTACCCTGGTGGGAATTGTGTCCCTTGTGCTCATGAGACAAATCCAGGCAACGGGAATCCAAACCCTTCAGCTGGGGGGGTGGGAAGCTCCCTTCGGCATCAGCTTCGTGGCCGATATGGTGGCGATTCTGCTGGTCTTGGTCACCGCCATCGTCACCTTTTGTTGTGTTTCTTATGCTTTCTCTTCCATCGGCAGCCAACGGGAGCGGCATTATTTTTATCCCTTAAGCCAATTTTTGATCGCCGGGGTCAACGGTTCCTTCCTGACCGGGGATATTTTCAACTTATTTGTGTGCTTCGAGGTCATGCTGGTTGCTTCCTATGTACTGATTACCCTGGGGGGCACCAAACTGCAGCTTAAAGAGTCCATTCCCTATATTCTGATCAATATGATCTCCTCTTTTCTCTTTCTGATTGCTCTGGCTTTTCTCTATCGCCTGACCGGCACCTTGAATTTAGCTCATTTGTCTGTACGGGTAGCGGAAATCGGACAGGATGGCTTGATGACCGCGGTAGCCTTTTTGTTTCTAATTGTCTTCAGCCTGAAAGCCGGTCTTTTCCTTTTCTTCTGGCTGCCCGGTTCTTATAGCGCTCCCCCTACAGCTATCGCCGCTCTCTTCGCTGCCTTATTGACCAAAGTGGGGATCTACGCCATTATGCGTTTATTCTCCCTGGTTTTTTACCATGAACCCGAAGTTACCCATCTGCTCATCGGGGTTCTCGCTGCCGTGACCATGCTGCTGGGGGCTATGGGGGCCGTTGCTTTTGGGGATATCAAGAGCATCCTCACCTATAATGTGGTGATTGGGGTGGGCTTTATTCTGGCGGGCTTTGCCTCTTTCACGGAAACGGGCCTGCGGGGCTCCATCTATTATCTGGCTCATGACATGATCGTCAAGGCTCTCCTTTTCCTCTTGGGAGGAACAATCCTTCATCTGACCGGCACGGGAAAGCTTAAGGATATGAGCGGACTCATCCGCTTGCACCCTCAATTGGGCTGGATGTTCTTTGTCGCCGCTTTATCCATATCCGGCATTCCCCCCTTGAGCGGCTTCCTCGGCAAAATCTTTGTCACGGAAGGAACCTTTCGCGCCGGTTACTTCTGGCTCGGCGGCATCGGCCTGCTCACCAGTCTGATGGTTTTGTATTCCATGTTAAAACTGTTCATGAACGTCTTCTGGGGCTACACAAACTTTACCGAGGAAACGGAAAAAGGAACCACCAAAGGGCTGCTCCTTCCCATCGCCCTGCTTACCGCCTGTACCATCGCCTTAGGCCTGGGAGCAGAAGGTCTCCACGGGGTCGTGGATTTAGCGGCAGCGGGGTTGCTGGATCCTCAGACCTATATTGAGGCCGTTTTCCAGGAGAGATACCCATAAGTGCGCATGAAGAAAAGAGGTGATTTCCAGTGCCAATGCAGGTGCTAATCAATTTATTTATCGGGGTTTTATGGATGTTTCTTCAGGATGATTGGAGCATCTTAACCTTTGCCAGCGGGTATTTATTTGGTATATTGGTCCTCTTCATTTTGCGGCGCTTTCTTGACAGCAAATTCTACCTTTTTACCTTGCACGCCGTTATACAGCTCTTTTTTCTCTTTATCTATGAGCTTTTCACCTCCAGCATCCTGGTGCTCCGGGAAATCATCAAACCGCAGATCGATATTAAGCCGGGAATTATATCCTTCGCAACCAGCCTGGAATCGGATATGGAAGTCACCCTTCTGGCACTCCTCCTTACTCTAACCCCAGGCTCCGTGGTGATGGAGATCACTCCGGATAAGAAGCTGTTCTATATCCACGCCATGGATATTCCCGAGCTCAGTGACGCGGTGATCCGCTCTAAGGAAAAGTTCGAAGAAGCTATTAAGAAGGTGACGCGACCATGATCGAGGGAATCTTATTCTGGGTTATATTTTTATCCTTATGTTTCTCAACCCTTTCCATCCTGATAACGATTTACCGTTGCCTCAAAGGGCCCACGGCCTCTGACCGCGTGCAAGCCCTGGATGTGCTGGGCATTAACATTATTGCCTCGGTAGCCATTTTTTCCGTGCTCCTCAGGACCACCGCTTTTTTTGAAGTGATTTTATTGATCGGGATTCTGTCCTTTATCGGAACCATCGCTTTCGCACGCTTTATCGAGAGGGGGATTGTCATTGAACGGCAGCACTTTGATTGAGTTAGGTATCGGGATCATTATTTTAATGGGAACCATCTTCGGCTTCCTCAGTGCCATTGGCTTCATTCGTCTCCCGGATGTCTATAATCGTGCCCATGCTCTCGCCAAAAGCTCTACCTTAGGAGTATTATTTGTTCTGCTGGGAACCTTCCTCTTTTTCTTATTTGTGGAGGATTATTTCAGCATCAAATTATTCCTGGGCATTTTCTTTGTGTTTCTGACCTCTCCCGTTTCCTCCCATGTGATCTGCCGCTCTGCCTATCGTGCCCAGGTCCCTTTGGCTAAGGCAAGCGTTCGCGACGATTTGAAAGAAGTGCTGGAGAAAGCTTAAATTTTATCACTGAAGGTCTTGTTCAAAACCTGAAAGGCAACCACGGACCACTTAAACATTAATTGAGTGGGACCAAGGTTGCTTTTCTTTTTCCAGTTGAAATAATTGAAAAAATATTAAAAAATTATGTATACTTATTCATTGCCTACTTATAAATCTTAAGGTCTTATGATATTATTATGTGTACTATAATAGTTTCTTTATATAGATAAATTTTTAAAATTGAGGAGAGTGATGTTGGAGTGATTGCTTTTTCGGTCATTTTCTATATGGTCATGATGCTGGCCATCGGGTATTATTCTTACAAAAGAACCACAAACCTATCCGATTACATGATTGGAGGACGAACCCTGGGCCCTGCGGTCACAGCTTTAAGCGCCGGTGCCTCGGATATGAGCGGCTGGCTCATGATGGGGCTGCCAGGGGCTATGTTCGCTGCGGGAATCAGTTCCGGCTGGATTGTGGTCGGACTTACCATCGGCGCTTATTTCAACTGGCTCTATGTAGCTCCCCGCCTGCGTTCTTACACAGAAATCGCCAGCAATTCCATTACCATCCCTTCTTTCCTTGGCCATCGTTTTCGTGATACTTCCCATGTGATCCGTTTAGTTTCCGCACTTGTTATTATCATTTTCTTTACTTTCTATGTTTCTTCCGGTTTGGTTTCCGGCGCCGTCCTCTTTAATACCACCTTTGGCATCGGTTACCATACGGGGCTTTGGCTGATTCTTCTGGTCATCGTGGGGTATACCCTGATCGGGGGATTCTTAGCGGTCAGCTTTACAGACTTTGTCCAGGGATTAATCATGGTCACCGCTTTAACCATGGTGCCGGTGGTCACCCTCTGGCACAGCGGCGGCCTCGGCTCTTCCTTCACCACCATTCAAACCATTGATCCGGCACTCTTGAATATCTTCACCGGAACCAGTGTCATCGGTATCATCTCTCTTCTGGCCTGGGGTTTAGGCTATTTCGGCCAGCCCCATATTATTGTCCGTTTTATGGCCATCTCTTCGGTAAGCGAAATCAAAAAATCCCGCCGTATCGGCATGAGTTGGATGGTCTTTTCCGAAGTGGGGGCTATGCTTACCGGTCTCCTGGGAATCGCTTACTTTGCCACCCATGGCCTGACTCTGGCCGATCCTGAGACAGTGTTTATCGAGCTGGGAAAAATCCTCTTCCATCCCATCGTCACCGGGCTCCTGATCTCCGCTATTCTGGCCGCCATTATGAGCACTATTTCTTCGCAGCTTCTGGTGACCTCCAGCTCCCTGACCGAGGATATTTACCGGATTCTCTTCCACCGTGAGGCCAAAGATAAGGAATTGGTTTTCGTCAGCCGTCTCTGTGTTTTGCTCGTTGCTCTACTGGCCACCTATCTGGCCTGGACTCAAAACGATACCATCCTCAATCTGGTAGGCTACGCCTGGGCCGGCTTTGGTTCCGCCTTCGGCCCCGTTATTCTCCTCAGCCTCTACTGGAAACGGATGAACAAATGGGGAGCTCTGGCCGGTATGATCGTGGGCTCTGCCACCGTAATCCTTTGGGAGCAGTTCCCGACCTTCGCCGCCGTCTATGAAATGATCCCCGGCTTTATCATGGGCTTGCTTTCGATCATTATCGTCAGTCTGCTGACCACTGAGCCCTCCCAAGAGATCCTGGATGAGTTTGCTAAATCTGCAGCTGAGACAAAAGGTAACTAAGGGAGCTTAAATTAACCGAAAAAGCGGCTGTCACATTGGATTGTGACCAGCCGCTTTTTTCAACTTTCATCCCAGACTTGCTCAAGGAAAGAGCATCAATATTCTTTAGCTGTTTTCCTCAATGATATTGCGCGCGATTTTCACTCCGCAGGCCTCGGCCTGAGCCAGTCCCCGGGTAATTCCCGCTCCGTCTCCCCCGGCATAAAGTCCTGCAATCTCCGTCTCAAAGTTATTTTTCAGCTTGGGACGGGAAGAGTAGAACTTGGCTTCCACGCCATAAAGCAAGGTGTGCTCAGAGGCTATACCAGGCGTCACTTTATCCAGGGCCTCAATCATCTCAATGATGCTCTTCATGGTGGAATAAGGAAGCACCAACCCTAAATTACCAGGTACAGCTTCTTTGAGGGTGGGCTCCACAAAACTTTCTTTGACCCGCTTCTCTGTGGAACGGCGGCCCTTCATGATGTCCCCAAAGGTCTGCAGCAGCACGCTGCCGTTGGATAAATCATTAGCCAGCCGGGAAATGTTCTTGGCATACTCCGTAGGCTTGTTGAAAGGATAGGAGAAGTTATGGGATACCAGCAGGGCAAAATTGGTATTATGGCTGCCCAGATTCTTATCTCGGTAAGCATGGCCATTGGCCAGCATAACCCCGGTATGATTCTCAATAACCACATGGCCGGAAGGATTGCTGCAGAAGCTTCTCACCGTAGTCCCTACAGAGGTCCGATAGAGAAATTTCCCTTCATACAAATTCTCGTTAATATCTTCCATGATGGTATCCAGGGTTTCTACCCGAACCCCCACATCCACCTGGTTGCTGCTCATTTCCAGATTGTACTTCTTCAAGACATCCTTGAACCATTCCGAACCATCCCGTCCGGGAACCACGACTACTTTAGGAGCATAATACTCCTCTCCCTTATTGGTACGGATGCCTTTAACCTGCAGGTGTCCTTCCGCTTCAGCGGTCATAATATCGGCGACTTCCGTTTCGAACACCATGTCGATTTTTCCTTTGAGGTACTCATAAATATCCTTGAGGATTTCCAGGTTTAATTCTGTTCCCAGATGGCGGACTTGGGCCCGGAGCAGCTTCAAGCCGGCTCCCAGGGCCTTTCTCTCAATCTCCTTTACCGTAGGAGTGCTGGGATCGGTCAGTGAACTGGTCGCTCCATGCTTTAAGTTAATCTGATCCACATAGTGAATGAGGCTCAACACCTCCGAAGGAGGCAAATACTCGGTGAGCCATCCGCCAAACTCGGTGGTGATATTGAATTTCCCATCAGAATAGGCTCCCGCACCGCCAAAACCGTTGGTAATAGAGCAGGCAGGAGTGCAGCTGGCGAACTCTCTTTGCTTATTGGGGGGCGGACATTTCGAAAGAGTCTTTTTCAAAATAGGACAACTGCGTTTATAGATATCCCGTCCTTTTTCAATCAAAAGAACAGCAGATTCAGGAGCTTGCGTCGCTAATTCATAACTGGCAAAAATTCCGGCGGGGCCTGCCCCAACGATGATCACATTATACTTTTTCAAGGCTTATTCCTCCTCGGTTAAACTTAACGGCAGTCAAAACTTAACAGCAGCCAAACCCTAACAACTATACCTTATGCTCTTCAATAATTCAAGTCTAAAATCCGAACATTTTATTAAAAAATCGACTTTTTGTTTGGATTTTTTGCTCCACTGCCAAATAGCTCCCTTGAATTTAGTATTCAAGGGATTTTATGACAATAATAGAATATTTGTTTCTATTGATGCAGAACATATATTCTATTATAATAGATAGCGCAGACCCTGGCTCCCACTCCATTCACAAAGAGCGCTTCATTATGAATATGGTTTTTCTACATAGGTGGTGATTGGATCTTGAGCAAATCGATCATTTTTCATATTGATGTTAACTCGGCCTACCTTTCCTGGGAAGCCGTCTATCGCCTTCAGCAGGGAGATCCTCTGGATTTAAGGACTATCCCTTCCGTGGTGGGCGGCGATCCCTTGACCCGGCACGGGATTGTTCTGGCCAAGTCGATCCCGGCTAAGGAATATGCTATTAAAACCGGGGAGACTTTATACTCCGCCCTCGCCAAATGTCCGGACCTGATCATTGCCAGGCCTAATTATCTCCTCTTCCGTCAGTGCAGCGAGGCTCTAAGCCTTATTTTAAGAGACTATTCCCCTCTAATCCAACAGTTTTCCGTGGACGAATATTTTCTGGACTTCACCGCCATGGACCTTCTCTTTGGGGACCCTCTGGCTACCGCTTATAAAATCAAGGAGCGAATCAGGAACGAGCTGGGCTTTACCGTAAATATCGGTATTTCCACCAATAAACTGTTGGCAAAGATGGCTTCCGAACTCCAAAAACCCGACCAAGTCCATACCTTATTCCCTGAAGAGATTGCTGAGAAAATGTGGCCCTTACCCGTGGGGGAACTCTTCATGGTCGGAAGGGCAACCACCCGCCAGCTCCTCTCCCGCAATATCAAAACCATCGGAGAGCTGGCGCACACCGACCCTCGCCTCTTGAAAGGGATCATGAAAAGTCACGGCCTGCTGATTTGGAATTATGCTCACGGCATTGAAAACTCCCCCGTCCGCCCCGGCGGCCGGGTAGCGGTCAAAGGCATGGGCAATTCCACCACCACATCCTTCGATGTAAAAAACCGCAGAGAGGCTCACCTGGTTCTTCTCTCCCTTGTGGAAACGGTCAGCGCCCGCTTAAGGCATGATCAATACTTTGCCCGGCTGATATCCATTTCCTTTCGAACCCATGAATTCCTTTCCTATTCCCATCAACGCAAACTCTCCCACGCTACAGACTGTACCAATGAGCTATGGGAGATTGCCTGCCAGCTCTTTGACGAATTATGGAAAGGTCAGCCCCTGAGACATCTGGGAGTCCGGGCCTCTGAGCTCTGTCAAAACGATTTCCTGCAGTTTTCCTTTTTCACTAAGGATTACGAGCGGGATCGGAAAGTGGACCAGGCTGTCGATATCATTCGCCAGCGCTTTGGCTCTCAGGCTATTATGCGCTCCTCTTATCTCCACTCCGGCCTTAAATCCATGACTGGGGGAGTCATCGCTGAAGAGGAGTATCCGGCCATGACCAGCCTGCTTTAGCTCTAAAAAGGAGGGAGTGCTTTTCGTGAAGGTTATGATGCAGCCCCTGGAGATGATCGCCCATTTCAATGATCAGGGCATGCCCCGGCCCCTTAAATTCAAGGCCTACTTCGAAGATAGCCCTGTCGTCATTGCCGTCGACAAAATCATCTCCAAATCCGAAGAAAAACTGGCCGGCAATCCCATGCTTATTTTTCGCTGTCAAAGCATCAGCAACGGGCTTCTTAAGATTTATGAGCTGAAGTATGAACTTCATACATGCAAATGGTTTCTCTATAAGATGTGAGCAAGGAGGACCATGAGCCCCCTTAACCTGCTCTCAGTCCCCCTTGCTTAAAGGTTCATGATTTTATTTTCAGGATCTTTTCTTCCTTTTCCAGCATGGGATCAGGCCTTTGGAGAATGAGCCATACTTCGTCCGACGCTTTGAGCGATGGGCCGGAGCTCTGCGGCGAGTCGGGCAAACTGCTCCGGAGTCAGAGATTGCATCCCGTCGCTTTGGGCTTCCTCAGGATGGGGATGGACTTCGATCAGCAGCCCATCGGCTCCTACCGCTACAGCGGCCTTGGCTAAAGCAGGAATGATATCCACCCTCCCAGCCGCATGGCTGGGATCCACAATGACCGGCAGATGGGAAAGCACTTTCACCAGGCTCACCGCACTGAGGTCCAGGGTATTGCGGGTGCTGGGCTCAAAGGTGCGAATCCCCCGCTCGCAAAGAATCACCTGAGCATTCCCGCCGGCTAAGATATATTCTGCAGCCGCAAGCCATTCCTCCACCGTGGCCGCCAGGCCCCGCTTCAGAATCACCGGGTTTCTTACCTCCCCCAGCAGCTTAAGAAGGTGGAAGTTTTGCATGTTGCGGGACCCTACCTGCAGAATATCCACTTTATCCACCAGCACATCCAGGCTGCGTTCATCCATAACCTCCGTCACAGTAAGAAGTCCATATTCCGCTGCAGCTTCCCTCAGATAGTCTATTCCTTCTTCCCCTAACCCCTGGAAGCTATAGGGGGAAGTGCGGGGCTTATAGACTCCCCCTCTTAAAATCTTGCCGCCGGCTGCTTTGACCCCTTGGGCAGCGGCCCGCATCTGTTCTCCGGATTCCACGGCACAAGGACCGGCCATCAGCACGACCTCACGGGCTCCGATAGTCGTATCCCCTATCCTGATCGTACTTCGTTCATCCTTTAACCCCACTAAAGGCAAATTCATAACTCCAAACCCCCTGATATAATAGTCCACGGCGCCCTCTTCCTGAGATGAAAGCCGTGGACTTTCTGTCTTACCGCTCACTGCGCAGAAAAATTTCTTTATATTATATCCCACAAACCATTGCCCATACAAGGTATCGCCAAGCTATCTCCTTTTAATAAGTTTCCTTTTAATAAGGCAACCGTATCATTCCGAAAGGATCCACCTCCAGGTTAAAGGTTTCTCTTCGACCGTTCCATTGTATACTGAAACTACAGCTGTCTTCAGCCTTTCTCACTAAACCGCTCCCTCCGCCCAACCTGGCAAAGCCATCGGGACCTAGAGTATGCCATGTTCCACTGATGCTGCCATAATTACCTTCAAGGCTATAGTTAAAGGATTCCACTTGAGAAGGATTCCCCTTGTATTTGGCTGCAGAACTCCCTTCACTCCAGCTCTCATACCCCAGCACACCCTGATCATCTTTATAAAATTGGCCAAAGCAGTCAAGCACTACCTCAACCATCCAGTATTGACCCTCTCCCCGGAAAACCAGCGTCTTCCCGCCATTTAAGTCTCTCAGCACCAATTCCCTGATCGCTTTTGAGCGTTGCACATAGGAAGCATAGTCCGGCCCCATCGTCTTTAAGCTTTCTATGTCCAGCAAAGGGCAGTACACGATGAACATATTCTTCGCCGCCAGGGTCTGGAAAAGCTGGCTGTGAGGCAAAAACACCGCCATCATTTCGTCGTTAAATCTCCAGTAATGCCCGGCCAGCTGCTCCCGTTCCCTATGGGAGGAAAAGGGGTAGATCCATACTAAATCCTCAGAGCCACGGATGCGAAATATCTCAGGTTCAATGCCCAGCAGCACCGTATCCTCAAATCCTTCTCTTGCCACCGCTTCAAGCTTAAGCCCTTTTTGGGCAAAAAGCTTTGTTACCTCGCTCAAGGTCAGGGGACGATACTCCAGCTCTTCTTTGGTCATTCCCGAGGATAACCCTATCGAACCGGCGATCATCAGAAAAATCAAAGTGATGACAGCCAAGGATTGTACCGTTTTCGCCCTGCTCATCATCATGCCCTCCTCTTATCTTATTCTCAGGAAAAAATAAAGGAATTAACACTATTAACCAGTGTTAATTCCTTCTTCTATTTCAGAGCAGCAAAATCCTTTTTTAGTTCGATTCATTATTCGTGCTTACTTTGCGCTGGTTTCTCCCCTGCAGCCAATTCTTAATATAGGCATAAACCGCGGGAACAGCCGATATGCCAATGATCGCAAAGATCACCAAGGTAAAATTATCCTTTACAAAAGGCAGATTGCCAAAGAAATAACCTGCGCAAAGAGCTACCGTAACCCACAATAAAGCCCCTACGAAATTATACGCCAAGAACCTCAGGTATTTCATGGTGCCGACACCTGCCACAAAGGGGGCGAAGGTGCGAATAATCGGCAGAAAGCGGGCAATGATAATGGTCTTACCCCCATGCTTTTCATAAAACCTTTGGGTCTTCATCAGATTCTCATGGTTAAGGAAACGCATTTCTTTGGAGAATACTTTCGGTCCCAGGAAACGGCCGACCTCATAATTCACCGTATCCCCGATGACGGCAGCCGCCAGCAGTAAGAAAAACAAAATCCACACATCCAAGGCACCGCTGGCTGCGAAAGTACCTACCACAAAGATCAAAGAATCTCCGGGCAGAAATGGGGTCACCACCAACCCTGTTTCGGCAAAGATAATCAGAAAAAGAATGAGATATGTCCACACTCCATAAGAAGCTATGATTTCACCAATATGACTATCCAAGTGAATAAAAAAGTCCAACACGGTCTGCAGCAATTCCAAAGTTTAACCCCCTACCATCTTATAGAAAACCCATTTGTCAGCTAGTCCTCTCTTCCGAATTATCATAGCGTTTTATAGAAAAAAAATCAAATAAACTGCTTAAGATTTAAGAAAAGATTAATAAAAAGAAAAAACCGCCTGGAAGAGACGGTTCAGCTTTTGACAAGAGTTACCTCTTGTCTATATAAAAGGTAGGAGAAGAATGTCGTTACTTGTATACTATCACAACACCTTAAACTACAGGTGAAGAAACTGTAAACAAAATGTTAACATTATGTGAAGGAAATTGGCAAAGCCCCTTCACCTTCTCAACCTTCTTGGAATAAGACCGTGGAGAGATATCTTTCCCCCGTATCCGGGAGTAGAACGACGATGTTCTTTCCTTTATTTTCCGGTCTCTTGGCGATTTGGGTCGCCGCATAAGCCGCAGCACCTGAGGAAATCCCAACCAGCAGACCTTCCGTCTTCGAAAGTTTTCGAGAGGTCTCAAAAGCTTCCTCATTTTTGACCTGGAAAATTTCATCGATGACTTCTGAGCTATAGACACCGGGGACAAATCCGGCACCAATACCCTGAATCTTATGAGCTCCGGGAGTTCCTCCCGACAGCACCGGTGAATCTGCCGGTTCCACCGCGATAACTTTTACCCCCGGTTTCTTCTGCTTCAGGGCTTCACCCACACCGGTTACCGTTCCGCCGGTGCCCACTCCGGCCACAAAGATATCCACTTCTCCATCTGTATCTCTCCAGATCTCTTCAGCGGTGGTTTGCCTATGAATTTCCGGGTTAGCCGGATTGTTGAACTGCTGTGGTATAAAGGAATTCTTATATTCAGCAGCTAATTCCTCAGCTTTTTGAATAGCTCCTTTCATGCCGGCCGGTCCTGGAGTCAGCACCAGCTCCGCTCCCAAAGCCTTGAGCAGGTTCCTTCTTTCCACGCTCATGGTTTCAGGCATGGTTAAAATCAAGCGATAGCCACGGGCAGCGGATACAAAAGCCAAGGCAATTCCTGTATTGCCACTGGTGGGCTCAATAATGACCGTATCCTTGTTCAGCAATCCTTTCTCTTCCGCGTCTTTGATCATGGCGTAGCCAATTCTGTCTTTGACGCTGGAAAGAGGGTTAAAGTATTCAAGTTTTGCTATGACCTTAGCCTCTAATTCAGTGGTCCTATTGTAATTGGACAGTTCCAATAATGGGGTATTGCCAATTAGGTCAGTTAAACTTCTGGCGATTTTCGACATGTGGGTAACCTCCTTAAATATAAAATTAAGCGCTGTTTCCTATACCGTCTCGTTATTCCTAGTATTCTTATTTGTTTTGTTGTCTTTATTGTAATCCTTTACCTGCTCTGCTGTCAATAGAAATTTAACTAAAGACCATTCTCATGAGTATCCTGGCTGTAATGGCTTAATTCCATCAGAAAAGCCTCCGAGGCTTTCGTAAAATAAGTTTGCTGGCCTCTCGCAATAAGGAACTCCCGTGACAGGCGGGGCAAGTTTTCTTCCAGGGGTATAATGGCTATTTCTCCCGCCTTAATCTCTTTTTGAATAATCAGCTTTGATACTAAAGCGATTCCCAGTCCGCTCAGAACCGCTGCCTTAACCCCAGTGTTGCTGCTGAATCCATAAGAATGCTTGACCGGAATCTTCAGTGTTTCGATAAAGCGATCACTGAACTCACGGGTTCCGGAACCCGTTTCCCGTAGAATCCAAACCTGATCCTCAAGATCCTGAGCGGTGACCCCTTTTATTTTTGCCAAGGGGTGACTTGGCAGAGCAATCAAAACCATTTCATCCACCATGAAAGGCTCCAGGATAAACTCCTTACCGGTGATCTTACCCTCGACTAAAGCTACATCCAACCGGTTCTGCCTTAATCCTTGAGCAATCTCTTCCGTATTCCCGATGGTGACATTAATATTGAGATTGGGATACCTTCTGGCCGTTTGACTGACCAATTCCGGCAGAATATATTCCCCGATCGTAAAGCTCGCCCCAATGCGGAGATTTCCGGAAACAATGCTTTGAATCTGGTTGATTTTTTCTTTGGCCTCCTGGTATTGATTGATGATTCTGCAGGCCTGCTCATAGAGGATTTCTCCAGCCGGAGTCAAATCAACATGCTTTGAGGAACGATAAATGAGCTTTGTTCCAAACTCATTCTCTAAATTGCGAATGTGTGAGCTGACAGCCGGTTGGGAAAGGAAGAGATCTTCGGCTGCTTTGGAAAAGCTTTTTTCTTCTGCTACTTTCCTGAAAATTTCTAAGGTTTCTATTATCAATGGGACTACCTCCTGTTTATAAGCATTCGCTATGTATAGTATAACAAATCGGGATTGCGTTTAGTTCCTTGCTAAGGTTAAAGTAGAGATACGTTTTTAATCGGTTTTAATATTTACCTTAGGAGGATATCATGGCCATCATAAATAATCCAGTCGAAAGAACAGAAAGACACTTTCCTTCAGCTAAATTCCCCATCGCTCCCTTCCTGCCGGGACTGCTTTTCACCATGGGAGTTGCCGCCTTCGCCACGGGAATAGCTACCCTACCCGGCATCAGCAAGATTGGCGCCATGCTTTGTGCGATTTTTATAGCCGTTCTTTATCGCAATACTTTGGGCTATCCGGAAAAATGCCGCCCCGGCATCCAGTTTACCGCTCAGAAAATTTTGCGCTTTGCGATTATCCTTTATGGCTTTCGCCTCAATATCCATCTGGTCCTGCAACAAGGCCCCTCCCTTTTGTTTCAGGGGGTATTCACCATTGTCATCGCCGTCTTTACCACCCTTTTGGTGTCTAAGTGGCTTAAGGGTGATCGGCAGTTGTCCCTGCTCCTGGGCATTGGGACCGGTATCTGCGGGGCGGCGGCCATTGCTGCAGTTGCTCCTATCCTCAAAGCGAAGGACGAGGATACCGCCATCGGGGTGGGTATCATCGCCTTAATCGGTACTCTTTTTACCCTTGCCTATACCCTGCTTTATCCTTATCTAGGCTTAACCGCCCTCCAATACGGAACCTGGAGCGGGATCACCTTACATGAGATTGCTCATGCGGCGGCGGCGGCCAATTCAGTGGGAGCCGATGCCTTGACCGCCTCCTTGCTGGCTAAATTGGCCAGAGTCTTCCTCCTTATTCCTGTAAGTTTCGTTCTGCTTTGGTGGGTGCGCCGCCAAAGCAAAGAAACTGAGGACTCGACTCAGAGAGCCTCCTTTCCCTGGTTTCTGTTAGGCTTCATCTTAACCAGTCTCATTGGCACCTATCTCCCTCTGCCCACAGAAGTCTTGAATGCCATTGCCACCCTCTCCTCCTTTTTAATGGCTGCCGCCATGGTCGGATTGGGACTTAATGTTCATTTAGCCAGCCTCCGTTCCAGAGCCCTGCGTCCCCTCCTCGCTATGCTCGTCGCTTCTGTCCTGGTTTCCGCCTTTTCTTATTTCACTCTGATACTTTAACAGCATCATTGCCAATTCATAAGGAACGCCCCTGTGTCTCTCTGCAAGGGTATATCTACCATTACAGATTTGCACAGGGGCAATTTTCTTTCCTTATTCAAGCATCATGAATAACACACTTCCTATTCTCAGCCGGCGGCTTTTCTTAGGGCCTGCTCGAGATCATAGATGAGATCCTCTGCATCTTCTATACCAATGGAGAGCCTGACCATATCCGGGGTAACTCCTGCCGCCACCAGATCCTCTTCCGATAACTGAGCATGAGTGGTGCTGGCCGGGTGAATGACCAATGACTTGGCATCGGCTACATTAGCCAGCAAGGAGAAGATTTCCAGGCTGTCAATAAACTTCTTGCCGGCCTCGATCCCGCCCTTAATACCAAAGGTAAAGATGGAACCCGCACCTTTGGGAAGATATTTTTGAGCGAGTTCATAGTATTTACTCTCTTTAAGGCTGGGATAGTTTACCCAGGCCACCTGAGGATGATTGCTCAAGAAATCCACGATTTTTTTCGTATTGGCCACATGCCTTTCCACCCGAAGGGAAAGAGTCTCCAGCCCTTGGAGGAACAGGAAGGAATTAAACGGACTCAAGGCTGCTCCCGTATCCCGCAAGAGCTGCACCCTGGCTTTGGTGATATAGGCTGCCGGTCCCAATGCTTCCGCATAGTTTAAGCCATGGTAGCTGGCATCCGGCTCAGTTAAGCCCGGGAATCGGCCGCTGCCGGCCCAATCAAATTTTCCTGAATCCACAATAATCCCACCGATGGAGGTTCCGTGTCCCCCGATGAACTTGGTCGCTGAATGGACTACAATATCCGCCCCAAACTCAAACGGGCGAATCAGATAAGGTGTACCAAAGGTATTATCAACGATTAAGGGCACTCCATATTCATGAGCGATCTGAGCCACAGCCTCAATATCGATAAGATTAATGCCCGGATTGCCTATAGTTTCAATATAGAGAGCCTTCGTTTTTTCGGTAACCGCTTTGCGAAAATTCTCCGGATCATCAGGATGGACGAATACCGTCTTAATCCCCAGCTTAGGCAAGGTTGTTGAAAAAAGATTGTAAGTTCCTCCATAAAGGGTACTGGCTGAGACAATCTCATCTCCCACTCCGGCAATATTTAAAATGGCATAGGTAACTGCAGCCGAACCCGAAGCGACGGCCAATGCTCCCACTCCACCCTCCAAGGCGGCGATCCGCTGCTCGAAAACATCGGTGGTGGGATTCATGATCCGTGTATAGATATTCCCGGTTTCTTTTAAGCCAAATAAATTGGCCGCATGTTCCGCATTAGCAAAGACGTAGGATGAAGTCTGGTAAATAGGTACAGCCCTTGAACCTGTGGTAGGATCGGCCGTTTGCCCTCCATGGACCTGTAGGGTATCAAATTTTAATTGTCTCTCGCTCATCATATCGCTCCTTTACCCTCAATCTGGCGCATTCTCAAAGTAATCAAATATGTTTACTCTACTTTAATAAAGTTTAAGTTCATTCACCTCTTTTGTCAATAGAAAAAACCTGATGTATTATATAATTTTTTATTATTTATTTAATCTATATTCTAACAGTTTTTAAGAAGAGAATAAAGAACAACCTTCTGAAAAAGCTCAGAAGGCTGTTGCTTTAGATATAGTACATGATGCCGCTATGGCCGCTCATCACATTATATTCGTGAACAAGATCCTCTAAGGTCAGCGAATCCACCAATTCATTAATGCGCTCAGTCATCTGATCCCACACCTTAACTTGAATACACTCCTGGATGCTTACCCCGCCTTCCTGAGGCAGTTCTTCATTGGCAACGGATAATTCTCCTTCCAGGACTCTGAGAATTGTGCCGACTTTAATCTCAGCCGCTTTGTCCGCCAAGACATAACCGCCCTGAGCCCCTTTTACACTATTGATGATCCCCGCCTTGCGCAATGCGGAAAAAACCTGCTCTAAATAGTTCTCAGAGATATTTTGTCGTTCAGCAATATTGGAAAGGGGCACATGTTCTCCTCGGGAATGAACGGCCAAATCCAGTAATGCCCGCAGCCCGTATCTGCCTTTTGTTGATATTTTCATTCCTTTAACACTCCAAGCTTAAGAATTCAGATGGGTTTAGTTTTAATGTAATACGGATTCCATACTTTGTCAAACCCTGCTCTGAGAATAATAGGGCTTTCCCCTAAAGCTTGATGCTTCAGGGGAAAGCCCTTTGTTCACCTATTATGCCGGCGGTTACTGCCTTAATCCATAAGTCTGAGTCACATCGAGAACAAAAATAATCCCATTCCCCGGTTGTTCAATATGAAGTTCATTGCGTATAGCCGTGACGATAGCCTCTGTGGTTTGGCTCTCCGCCAGGATCATGACAATTTCCTTTTCCGGTTCGATAGCCATGGAGAACAAGGTGTGAGTCTCGTGAATTCCTGAGCCACGGGCATTGATGATGGTTCCACCTCTTGAGCCGGCTTTCGTCGCTGCCTCTATGACCTCTTCAGCCTTACCTCTGTCCACTACAGTATAAATGGCATGATACATAGGAATTTCTGCACCTCGACTTTCTTGTTCACTGCGAAAGGAAAAATGACGGCCTACAAACCCCCTCACCGTAGTTGTAAAGGCAATGCCGTGATTCGGTTTATGCAGCGCTAATTTCTCATTAATCACTTTTAAGGCATACTCAGCTGTGCTTTTTTCTCCGAGCATCAGCACAATTTCTTTGCGGATATCCGTCAAATCCAAAAACTTTAGAATCGGATGATTGACCGTGCCTCGCCCTAAGAAAATCGTTCCTCCGGATATTCCACACTGTTTGGCAAGTTTGATTACTTTGCTGCCAACGCCAAAATTGACGACGAAGCAAATTAACTCAAATTCCTTTCCATCAGAGCTAAGCTTCATTTTCCTTTAATCCTTCCTTCACCGATTTCATCTTAAAAATAAAACCTAACGTTTGTAAAGCAATAATTGGAGTCATGGCAACCATGGCAATTACGCCGAAACCATCCACCATGACATTAGCCCCTTCAATAGCTTCAGCGGCACCTTGGGCAAAAGCCAGGATAAATGTTGCTGTCATCGGTCCAGAAGCAACCCCCCCTGCATCAAAAGCCATTCCTACAAATAATTTCGGCACAAAATACATCATAAGGATGGAGACCACATAACCCGGCAAAAGGAAATGCCATAACTGAAGTCCTGGGATCAAGATTCGAATCATCGATAATGAAACCGCAAAGGCAACTCCAATGGAAAGAGCTATCAAAACCACCGGTCTCTTTACATATCCACTTGTAACATCTTCTATTTGATGTGTCAAGACATAAACTGCAGGCTCTGCCAAAATGACTACCAAACCAAGAATAAAGCCGATGACGACAATGATCCATTTACTATCTAAAACGGCTACATTATAGCCAATCTTGCTGCCAACCTCCATAAAACCTGCATTAACTCCTGTCAGAAACAGAACCAATCCGATAAAAGTATAAACTAAACCCTTTAATACTTTACGGTAAGCCTTTGAAGATAATTTAAAGGAGATTTTTTGAAATAAGAAAAACATAAACATTATGGGCAGTAAGGCTATGAAGATTTCAAATGCTACGACGGGAAGTTTATTAATAAATGGTGCCAAAAGGGAGGACGAGACCTGAACGGACTCCTGAAGGCTCCCTGTGATCTCATCCTGCTTGGATAGGATGCTCATGATCATGACGGCAATAATTGCGCCGGCCGAAGTAACGGCTACAAGACCGAAGCTGTCTTTTTCCGAAGCCTTGCCATCCTTTTTTAAAGATGAAACCCCCAAAGCCAAAGCCAGCATGAAAGGCACAGTCAGCGCTCCGGTAGTTGCCCCGGAGGCGTCAAAAGAGATCGCCAGAAATTCCGAGGAGGTGAAAAAACTCAAGCCCAGGATGATCAAATAGAGAACCGTGAGTAACTTATACAAAGGAATATTATATATTATTCGGACTAAGCCAGTTGTGAGCATAACAGCAATCCCAATAGAAACCACCACAACAATGCTCAGCTTCGCTATAACCCCTGAAGTGACCATATCCACTTGCCCGGCAAGGATATGCAGATCAGGTTCAGCAATAGATATAAAAAATCCCAATACTAAACCTGCCGCCACAACAATCCACAATTTGTTGCTCTTCGTTAAAGCTCCTCCCATCAGAGTCCCTATTTTACTAATTCCTATATCCACTCCAAAAAGGAAAATAGCTAACCCCAAAACGATTAATAATGCCCCGAGAAGAAATCGGAAGACCAATAAAGGTTCCATGGGAATAATTGTGAAATTTAGAACCAATACAAGAATGATGATCGGGACGACGGATATTAATACTTCTTTTAATTTCTCTAAAAGTACATTCAAATAAACTTCACTACCCTTCTATCTATGTCTTATTGCGTCTTGGCACGCTTATAACGCAGGTATTCAATAAACTTCTCCACCTCCTCGATTTCATTTTGCGAAAGATCTCCACAATCGATTTTTTGGGGATGACCTTCATTAAGTGAACTATCTTCCAGATACCCCGCCGCTTTCATCAGCTCGTTGTAGCTTAAATCCAGGGCGAGAGCAATCGATTTCAGCACACAGGGTGAGGGATGCTTCCGCTCCCCATTTTCCAAACGGTAAATCTCCGTATGGCTCAGCCGGGCAAGCTCCGCAAGTTTGCGCAGAGAAATTTTACGCGCCACTCGCTGAGCCCAAATATAATGGCCTAGATCGACCAATTTCAGCACCTCTTTTTGGGTTAAATAAAGAAAATGTTTTTAATAATAACTTAATAATTATATCACCCTCTGTATCCTTTTGTCACCAAGTCATACCAAAATGGTGACAAAAGGATATATATCAGGACATTTTAAAGATTGATTATATTGAAACTATTCCATACAATTATTGACTACCTTACAAAGATTAGGTATAATGGAAGAAACTCGTTAGTTCTTGTGGATGAAAACCTTCTCGATTGCCTGTGGCTTTGGGGAGCAGGACACTTCCCATACGACGGGTGGAATTTAAATCTTGGAGGTTTTTTTTAAATGTTTGCAGACAAAGTTCTATCCTGTAAAGATTGTGGCGCAGAATTTGTCTTCTCTGCCTCAGAGCAAGAATTCTACGCAGAAAAAGGCTTTACAAATGAGCCTGGCCGCTGCCCTTCCTGCCGTTCTGCCAGAAAAGCTCAAAATCGTAACGGTGGTGGATATTCTTCCCGCCCACAACGGGAAATGTTCCCCGCTACTTGTTCATCCTGCGGAAAAGAAACGACAGTTCCTTTTCAACCTACGGGTGACAAACCTGTCTATTGCCGTGATTGCTACACCCCACGTAAGCGCAGCAACTGGTAATCTATAGCGTACATCGTCAATGAAGAACTTTGAGTCATTACTCAGAGTTCTTTTTATATACTATCTCTTTCTCCTTCGGTTGCCTTTCCAATCCGCCCATTCTTCCGATTGATTTTATTCTATTAACTAATTCGAAAAAGATATTTATTCTAATTACAAAAAATAATATATTAATTTTTAGCTATATTAAATATTATTATTTATGCTATATAAAAAATAAATGTTAACTTTCTATGAATTTATTCACAAGTTACTTGCTTATGCAACAAAAAATAGGTATGATAGAGCCATAAGGAACAATATTGTGAGGTTTTATTATGCCAACGTTTCATGAATATACTGCAAGATCGTTCGGATTTCATCTGAATAAGGCAGCACGTCTTATTGCCCAGCGATTGAGTCACAACTTCAAAGAACATGATTTTGAAGTTACAATCAGTAGCGTTGCATTAAATTAAGATGGTTACTGTCAAGGGAAAATTCGCCTCAGGTCTCCTTCAATTATTTATCATAATTGGTGTATACAACCATCCGAGTTTACTCCCCTCAGTCCAAAGAAAGACCAGGCAACAGATAGCCCTTTTCCACATTTTTACACATATTATCTCACAGAATCACAGGGTCATATATCAAGTCATTTAACCATCCTGTGTCTTCCTCAGTGATGATGTAATGCTCTGTCATTTGGTAGATCTTTTCATGGTTAATCCTTTTGGCAGCTTTCCTTCTTCGTCGTCGGAGTTTTTCTAAAAACTCCTCATAGCTCTCAAAGAGACAGGTAATCAGTAGTCTTTGCAAGGTGAGCAAGTCTCTTGGATATTCCACTTCAAGTTTAAGCAGCATTAAAGAACAATAAGTCATCAGTGCTAATAGAATTTGGTTGGTTACTGCGGTTTCGCTTGTACCGTAAAAGTGTTTAATTTGAGCGTGCTGCTTGAGCCATTTAAAGAACAATTCAATCTGCCAGCGATAACGATAGATCTCACCCAGTTCTTCGGCACTTAGTTCAAAATCATTGGTCAAGATCGTAAAGGGTTCGTTGATGGTATCATCTATGGTCACTTCCCGGAGGGTATGCTTCATTTTTCGGGAACCTGTTCCTAGGATGATATCCACGTCTTCCTCGATAATCCCATCTTCTTCTACGGGACGCTCAACGCCTGTAAACTCCATGATTGCGTTGTTTTTGAGACGAGTAACAAAGCGTATCCCTTTTTCGCAGTAATCATCAAATAGCTCGTAGTCCACATAACCTCGATCAAAAATATTGAGGGCATCCTTATCTTCAACAATAAGTTCATCCAGCTTCTTGCGATCGGCTATTTTGGCTGGGGTAATGACCACTTCATCGGGTAGAGCTATTCCATCAAAGCTTAAGCGTAGATGTATTTTTACACCGGCTTTGCTCTTTCTGAACACGGCCCAGGGATAACGGGAAAGGCATAGGCTGATAGTCGATGCGTCAATCATGTACAATTTACCGAGTTGCTGCCGAATCTTCCCATACCCTTGCTTTTGAGCTACTTTGTGTAAAGTGCGCCTAAAGAGCATTTCCGAAACCTTAGTAGGCAAAGTCTTTAACCTTCGAGAAATCTGACTGTGACTAATGCTCTTTAAACCGATGGCTTGACCAAGATTGTCACTTAGAACGCTCGTACTGATCTTTCGTAAAGCTCTGTATTCTTGAAGTTGTGCGTTACTAATGAGGAGAGTGAGTTGATTTGTCTTTAGTTTTTGGGTCCTGCGATCGAGGTCTGGGACCTGCTGATGGATATCTTTCCATAAATCTTTTGAAAAAAGCGGCTGAAAGGCTTGCATAAATGTGGAATGCGTAGTATCCTTGTCCTGCATTTTAAATCTCCTTATAATTTGAGATTTGGGCAAGGACTACCCTATCTCTTATTATAAGGATTTTTTATGTGTATTTACAGTGATAATCAGGAATATACGCTGATTTCGGGTCTATTTGCTTAAATTTAGCTAAATTTGAGCTTTGACATTTTTGTTGTTAGCTTTATGCAACGCTACTGAGTTACAATAGAACAATGGAGATTACTCCTCTATTTATGGCGGGAAGACGGCCAGACTCAAAACAGTTTGGCTCTGAGCAGCAATAAAGATGAGCCCAGCGTTTCCAGGATCATCAACACTATGGAAAAACATAACCTGGTGGTCAGAACCAGGCATCCTCATGATCGGCGGACGAATCTCATTTATCTTACGGAGACCGGAAGAAATCTTAAAGATGGACTTATGGCTATGGGAGACAAAACAAACGAAGAAACCACTCAAGGGATTGACCTCGAGGATTTAACAGTTTGTATCAGAGTCTTAGATAAGGTTATCGATAATCTTTCCGCTCTTAACTAGTGAAATTAATCATTACTCACCCCAAAGAGGGCTGACTTCAGGATTGGACAATCCTAAAGTCAGCCCTCTTTCTATGGTCTTCTTCATGTATTTAACATATATCAAATACACTTTAGCCCATCAACATAACGATATACCTCCAAGACTGCCCCGGGGGAAAGATTCTCATCAAGGATTCCGGCACTGCTGCCAAAGATATAGCTCCCAGGCAGGACCGTCCTTAATAATTCATCCACCTTGGGGACTCCACCGGCCTCAAACCAGTCCAGCCCATACCCGCCCATAAGACACATATCCCTGCCTACGGCTTCTCTGACTTCCGCAAGATCCATGACAGACTCCAAGGAATGAATCCCCTTAAAGCCCATTTCCTTTAAATCCTGGAGAATAAGCCGGATATCCCCATCTGAATGTAAGAAGATCGGCAGCTCTCTCCCTGCCAATTCCCGGGATGTGCGGCGCAAACTCTGCAGGAGTTCCTTAAGGTACGGAAAAAATATCTCCCGCATAATCCGGGGGGAAATATATAGTCCACGGTTATAGGCGATATCATCAGCGATCAAAATTCCATGAGCCCCGGAAGCGATAGCCTTCCTGCCCAGCTCCAGACTCTTTTGCATCGACTCCTTGACAAGCTCTGCAATTTTTTCTTGATCTCTCACCGTATCCATCAGGAAAGCTGTAAAATCGGCATAACCATGTCCCACACCCTGAAAAGGACCGTCAAGCAAAGCAAAGAGGAAAAAATCACTTTCCTCTTGCCACTGTTGCAGTTCTGCCCATGGTTTATCCGGCTTTTGGGAATCGGCCATAAAAACAAGGGCATCAAGGCCTAATAATTCATAGGCCTTCATCCTCGCCTCAAGGTCAAGGGGGGGCGGGCTGGGGAAGGAGGACTGTTGAAGAAGTTTGGCAACCAGGCCATCCTCAACAAAGAACTCCCCCTTGGGAAGCTTATCCACTGCCTCCCCATCTATCATTGCCAAGACCCTTTCAATCTTCGTCATATTCCCTCCGAGCAACTTACACTCCGTATTATCTCACGTAGTTGGCAGGATTTACGGTATCGCCATTGACGATGATTTCAAAATGGAGGTGGGAGCCTGTGGAACGGCCTGTGGAACCGACCAAACCAATGGTCTCACCCTGAGAAACGGATTGCCCCACCTTAACCAGTATTTTAGAAGCATGAGCATAACGGGTTTGGATGCCATTACCATGGTCAACCAAAATGCAATTCCCATAGTTGCCTTGCCTGCCTGCCGCAACGACTGTCCCGGCGGCCGCGGCCACAAAGGGATCACCGCTGGATCCCGCATAATCAATGCCTGTATGGAACTCGCTGCCGCGGTATCCATAATAGGAACTGACATAGCCTCCGTAAGGTCTTACTAAGGCCGGCACTAAACCGCTACCCCGGGAAGCGCTGGCTACCTGAACACGTTGAGGCCCCTTAGTCACCACTTGGGACACCGCTTCCTTAGTCACTTTCTCATCTACGATAGTCTTTGTGACAATTTTATCATTCTTCTGCACATACGAATATGTAACAACCTTTTCACCGTCGGCTCCGGCTTTGGTAACTTTCGATGTACCGCTGGCTAATTTATTGTCAACCTTGGTCTCCACATCAAAGGGTATAGTTTCGGTCGCCGTCTTGGTTCCCTCAAAGACGACGGTAAGATAGGGACTGACCTTCTCAATCGCAATTTTTTCTCCGGGCTTAATGATGGTATCGAGGGTTGCTCCGGGGTTAGCGGCAAGAACTTCCACGGTTTTCAAGTCATTCTTACGGGCGATCAACCACCAGGAATCGTTTTCTTCCACCACATACTCTTCTTTTTGCACATTGCCCTGTTTCAGCACCTCCAAGGCTTCTGCCACGGTGGTAATTGCTTCAGGCAAAGCTTCTACATCCTGAATTTCAACCTCTTCTTCAAAGGTTACCGCAGTCAATTTATTATTCTCATCTTCTTTGACGTACATTTCCTCGTAGGCTTTTAAAAGCTTATCCGCTTCCGCCTGGCTCGCTAAAGTGAACATGGGATGGTCTGCTATTTTTAATTCCACCGCTTCAATAAAGAAAGACAGCTTGCCTTTAAGCTCCTCTTTGGTTAAGGGAGTATAGCCATTATCGATTCGTGCCGTAGTATATTCGATTTGGTCATGGGTCTTGGCGACCTCTCCGACAGGAGCTCCTTCTTCATCAAGGACTTGCTCCAGCAGCTTTTCTCCGTTGTTGACGCTTTCCACTATACCCACCGTTTCACCATTAATGACTACATAGGCCGCAGGAGCTGTGGTATTAAGATAATATCCTCCGCCTCCCAGCGCCAGTAGGACGGCTAAGGCTCCGCCAATCATTTTGGGAGACTTCCATGGTAGTTTATTCAAGGATTCAATCCAGATTTTTGGCTCTAGCTTGATTTTCACAGGCCGCATACTTACCTCCTATTACACAAACAACTCAAAACTATTATACAGGATGGTTGTGATGATTTTGTGAAAATCTTTAAATTTTTTCTGTTTCACTCCTAAGAAATTATCTATTCCCACAATTCTCGACTTAATTCTTCAATTCTTTTTTTCCTTTTTGCGGTTTCGGAAGGATCAATCAGATACTCTCCATTGCTTAAAACCAAACTGTCCCCTTCCTTGGCTTCTCTGGGCAGAGCATGACGGGGAACATTGATGATAACCCGATCTTCTTGTTCAATCACCGCAAACTCACCTTCAAAACGATCAATAATTCCTTTCATTTTCAGGCAACTCCTTTCTAAGATGCAAAGATCCTTCAGGCAGTTTTCTCTTGGCTTATTGAACCTCATGGGTTGTTGTGGCAAATGTGAGTGCGGAACCATTGGCAGTCACTGTTATGGTCCCGACTTGATCGGTTCTGTAAATACCAATCCCTGCATCGCTTAACCGTTTAAGAACAGTTTCTGTTGGGTGACCATAGCTGTTATCCTTCCCTACAGAGATAATAGCATACTTGGGAGCTACAGCAGCGAGAAAATCTTTCGTCGTCGATGATTTACTGCCGTGATGACCTACTTTCAGGACATCAGCCTTTAGATTTACACCAGCGGCCAGCATTTCTTTTTCCGAGACATCTTCCGCATCTCCCGTAAAGAGAAAGGCATGGGGTCCATAGACTAAGCGCAGGACGATGCTGTAATTGTTCATGTCCTCATATTGGCCGGACAGAGGGGCAAGGATTTCTGCTGAAACGGCAGGCATGCCTTCCTCAAGAGGCCCTAAATCCAACTGGACTCCGGCCTTCCCTTCCTTGATTTTCAAGCCTTTCTCCTGGACAGCCAGCAAAACATCCTCAAAGGTCCTGGTAGTGCTGGTCACCTTGGGCATAATCACCTGCCCGATCTTAAACTTCTCGATAACCTTATCCAATCCTCCGATGTGATCCTCATGAGGATGAGTTCCAATCAGGATATGAATTTCCTCAATCCCTCGGTCTTGGAGATACTTGATTAAGAACTCGGCATCGGCATTATTGCCGGCATCGATCAGTATATTTTTGCCGTTGGGAATCTGAATCAGGGCTGAATCGGCTTGACCTACATCGATAAAGCTTACCTGCAAAGCCTTAGTATCCGCGTTATCTTTCCCTAAGAAACTTCCGGGGTTTTGCCCTTCTTTAACGCTGTTCCTCTGATCCTGAGAGTTCTGAGGATTAGGATTCGCCAAGTCTGCGCAGCCTATTAACAATATTGACAATAGGAGAACTAAAAGAAAGCTCCCTATCTTATAACCTTTCACAGCATCCCTCTTCTTCTATCTTTTGGAATAATTAAAACTTCTACTCTCTTATCTCTATGTACATCTATCTTATCTCTATATACAACCCAAAGAAGCTCCTGAAGGCTCCACACCATTCAGGAGCTTCTTATTAAGCTTTCGGCCCGGCCTGGCGGATTTCTTCAGCAGTCTGGGCAAATTGCTCGAAGTTCTTTTGGAAGCGCTGAGCCAGTTCCCTGGCATTGATATCATAAGCCTCTTTATTCTGCCAGGTCAATCTTGGATTTAAAACCTCACTGGGTACCCCTTCCACATGGTCAGGAACCAGGACGCCAAAATTCGGATCAGCGGTGAATTCAGCCTGCTCCAAAGTGCCCTGGAGGGCTGCCGTAATCATCGCCCGGGTATAGCCCAGTTTGATACGCTTGCCCACCCCGTAAGCGCCGCCGGACCAACCGGTATTGACCAGATAGACCCGTGTACCATAGGTGTCGATTCTCTCTCCCAGCATTTCCGCATACACTTGGGGTGCCAAAGGAAGGAAGGGAGCACCAAAGCAGGTGGAAAAAGTCGCCTGTGGCTCTGTAATTCCCCGCTCAGTTCCGGCCAGCTTGGAGGTATATCCGGATAAGAAATGATACATCGCTTGTTCCTTGGTGAGTTTGGCGATGGGAGGCAATACGCCAAAGGCGTCCGCCGTGAGGAAAACAATCACCTTAGGCTGTCCCCCTACACCGGGGATTACGGCTCCTTCGATATAGTCGATGGGGTAAGCCGCCCGTGTATTTTCCGTCAGTGTGGCATCGTCATAATCGGCAACCTGGGTGTCCGGATGAAGAACGACGTTTTCCAGAACCGTTCCAAAGCGGATGGCCTGCCAAATCTGCGGTTCTTTTTCCTCGGAAAGGTTGATGCATTTGGCATAGCAGCCCCCTTCAAAATTAAAGACCCCGTTTTTTGACCAGCCATGCTCATCATCACCGATTAAACAGCGCTCCGGATCGGCGGAAAGGGTGGTCTTTCCCGTTCCGGATAAACCAAAGAACAGGGCTACATCCCCATCCGCACCGATATTGGCCGAACAATGCATGGGCATGACTTCCCTTAAAGGCAAATAGTAGTTCATGACGCTGAAAATGGATTTCTTCATCTCGCCGGCATAATGGGTCCCCCCAATCAATACCACCCGCTTTTCGAAGGAGCAAATGATAAAGGCCTCGGAATGGGTTCCATGGACTTCCGGATCGGCTTTAAAGCTGGGGACAGCAATAATCGTAAACTGGGCTTGATGGTTATCTAATTCCTCTGGGGTGGGGCGAATAAAGAGTTGGTGTACAAAGAGATTTTGCCAGGCGAACTCATTGATGACCCGGATGGGAAGCCGGTATTCTTCATCTGCCCCGGCAAAGCCATCAAAAATAAACACTTCTTCTTTAGCTTCTAGATAGGCTTGGACTTCATCATAAAGCTTCTCAAAGTATTCCTGGGCAATAGGGCGGTTCACTGAGCCCCAATCGATCCGCTCATGGACCGAAGGTTCATCGACGATAAATTTATCGAGAGGGGAACGTCCGGTATATTTCCCCGTACTTACACGAAATGCTCCACTGGAAGCAAGAGTACCTTCTCCACGCTCAAGGGCCATGTCAACTAATTCTGATACCTCTAAATTATGATGAACAATTTGATCCATGATAACGCTGCTCCTTTTCCGTGATTAAAATATACAAAATACATGGGACGTGCAATACACATTCACCATTATAGCAGTAGCGCATGGAATTTGGCACCCATTTTTTCATTTTTGATGATTAATATACGAAAAAACTATGCAGCGCGGCTGGCTTTCACCAGGCTCTGCATAGTTTTTTTCTATTATCTCATCGGAATGAGGCAGCTTCAGTTGGCGGCATAGTAGTTAATAAGGCTTCCCTGGAGGATAATCTCTCTCTCGTCCTGAGTCAGCGGATTGAGCTGAAGCTTAACCTCTTTAATCCCATGAGCAGTAAACAACTGCCCTGTAACCGTTTCGGCTTCACTGATGATGCTCTGGCGAATTCCCGGGACAAAAAGCACATCATCCACATGGAAAACGATCTCAGGGTCATTATCCCAGGTAAAGGGCAACATTCCCCAGTTGATCAGGTTGCTCCGGTAACGTTTGGTAGCGTACTCCTGAGCAATATTGGCCCATCCTCCCAGGACCTTCTGACAGGATGCAGCCTGCTCCCGGGCTGAACCATCCCCAGGCTTCACGGCATAGATCACTGTACCGATCCCGGTATTGGCCAGTGCCTCCTGCAGCTGGGTATAAGCAGGGGCCGCCTGAAGGATTCGCTCTCCCAACCCGCGCAAACCGTCGCTCAGGCCGGTCAAATCCTTGGCACCGGCCACCAGGCTGCGGCGTTCTTTCTCCAAGGCTTGCACCCCTTTGGCACGTTCCACATACTGAGGCTCTTTCCGGGAAAGGGTAAATTCTGCAAGTCGCAGAGGGTTGGAGCGGTAAGAGGAGGTTTCTCCCGAAGGAATCAACTCATCGGTGGTGGTGACAGGATCGTGAATGACAGCCGCAAATTTCAAGAGAATATTCTCGGGGAGGGCAATCATCTCCGGCCAGTCGGCAATATTGGGGCCGAACTTCAATTCCGACTTAAGGAGGGGTTTGCCGAAACCTTGATACACTCTCTTGGCATAGATATCGGCATTAAATTCATAATCAGCTTCTGCGGGAGTAAAATCAATCTCCGTCGCCGGGGTCAGCCGGCCACCGCGAATCACTGTGGCGGCAATAGAACGTGCGTCCATCAAGGCAACTGAAGATATCTGCAGTTCTCCGGGTTTGGAGCCTTCCCGGTTAGGGAAGTTCCTCGTGGTATGACGAATGCTGAATTGGCCGTTGGCAGGCACATCCCCGGCTCCAAAGCAAGGACCGCAGAAAGCTGTCTTGATCAGTGTTCCGGCCTGCATCAGCTTGCCGATAGCGCCCCGCTTAATGAGTTCATAATAAATGGGCTGGCTGGAAGGATAGACGCTGAAGGACAGGTAGTCGTTCCCCACCGATTGGCTGTCCAGGATAGCGGCCACATCCATAATGTTTTCAAAGCTTCCGCCGGCACAGCCTGCCACGATGGCCTGATCCACATGGAGCCGGCCCTTGACGATCCGATCCGTCAGATTGAACTTAATCCGGGGATTATCCAGCTGCTTTCTTGCCTCTGCTTCCACCTGTTTAAGGATATCGTAAGGGTTCTCATTGAGCTCGGCAATGGTAAAGGTATTGCTGGGATGGAAAGGCATAGCGATCATGGGCACGATTTTGCTTAAATCCACCACCACCATACCGTCATAATAGGCCACTTCTCCCGGCTCCAGCTTGGCATAAGCTTCACTGCGGCCATGGATATCATAATACTTCTTCACTTGATCGTCGGTGGTCCAAATGGAGCTTAAGCAAGTGGTTTCTGTAGTCATGACATCAATACCGCTGCGGAAGTCCACTGATAGATTCTCAATGCCGGGGCCCACAAATTCCATGACCTTATTCTTAACAAAGCCATTCTTAAAGACGGCTCCGATAATGGCCAGGGCTACGTCCTGGGGACCTACGCCAGGGCGGGGCTTGCCTTCCAGATAGATGGCCACCACACCGGGATATTTCACATCATAGGTTTTGCTGAGAAGCTGCTTGACCAGCTCCGGTCCCCCTTCCCCCACTCCCATGGTGCCAAAGGCGCCGTAACGGGTATGGCTGTCCGAGCCCAGAATCATGCTGCCGCAGCCTGTCATCATCTCCCTCATATATTGATGGATGACCGCTTGATGGGCAGGAACATAGATACCGCCGTATTTTTGAGCCGCAGACAAACCGAAGACATGATCATCTTCGTTGATGGTTCCACCCACCGCCGACAAACTGTTATGGCAGTTGGTCAGCACATAGGGAATCGGGAATTCCTTCAAGCCGCTGGCCCTTGCCGTCTGCACAATCCCCACATAGGTGATGTCATGAGAAGTTAAGGCATCAAAGCGAATCTTCAGATCATCCATGTTTCCGGAGGCATTATGCCGGGAGAGAATCTGATAAGCCATGGTATTTTTACGGGCCTTTTCACGATCCGGGAATTCTTCCGTGGAAAGCTGCTCCGGATCAACGGTCTGACCATTAAGATCCCAAAGAACATTTGTATCTTTTACCTCCAAGGCTTGCTTACCTTGAATAAGGTATATACCGTTTTCAATTAAACGTATCATGTCCATCCTCCATACTCTAGGTTTTTCCTCCTGCTGAGGCATGGTTTTAATTTACCTACATTTCTTATAAGTATCAACCTTTTTACACCATGTATACAATATTTAACGCCTGATGAGGATTATCCTGCTCTTTTTTGCCAAAACAAACTCTAGCTTATCGAATCGGCTTGCCTATATTTTTATCTATTCTCCATTGAGGAGCTGTGCCATCATCACCCCAGTATTCGTCCAGGACCTTTATCTTATCTTCGCTCATCTCAAAAAATGAAGCCACATGAAAGGAATTTTCCTTTGACCAAACACGTGTAACAGTAATCACACTATTGCCAATGTGTTCTATTCGTTCAACTTCGCCACTCCAGCTTCCAGGATAATCACAATTGGCTCTCAGAAATTCTTTGACATTAAATTGCTCATTTGTATTATGCCATCGGATACAGGCATCTTCGTGAAAATACTTTGGTAATTCTTCTTCGTTCTGGGTAGCAATATGATTCCAGTACTGAGTTACAAATTTGTTTATATCCATTGATATTTCTCCTTGTAAGATTTTTGTTGTCTATGTGATTTGGATGCGAGCGCTGAATCCATAATACTGCGCTTTATCTTATAAGAAAAGACATACCCTCCTTGTGAGAAAGTATGTCTTTGGAGAACAATAGTGGAAAAAGTCTTCTCAAGTGAAGATTATGCTTATTTTCTTACCGCAAGGCAATAATTCACATTGTCAAATGCAGTCATCGGATGCAAAGGATTGGCGTGATTGTAGGCTTCAAAATATTGTCCTGTCACTTCCCCAGGCGTTAGATGCTCATATATCAAGAACCCGTGGGAGGAAAGTACATTCTCCATATCTTCATAAGAATAGCCGGCAAGCATTTTTTCATTGGCCGTCGCTGCCAACATCGCTTGTTTTTTTGCCCGTTCTCCCCCTTTGTCGGTGTAGGTGTTTTCATCAGGATAGTCAAATACAATAGAACTACCCACAGGTAAAAGAGCACTGAGCCCAGAAATCAGATCTACAAATGTTTGCACCGAAAGATAATAGACAACGCCTAAAATACTGCAAAAGCTGGTTTGGTTTTTATTAAATTTAATGTTTTGAGTCAAGGCCGTCTGCCATTCTTGTTTCATAAAATCGGCCGTAATATATTGGACATTATCGGGTATGGTTAGCTTGGCCTTTTCCAGTTTAGCCCTTTTATCCTTTGCCGTAGCTGGGTGATCAATCTCAAAAATCTGTATTTCCTTAGCCCAAGCAGGCTGGCGATAGGCAAAACTGTCATACCCTGCACCCAGAATCAGATACTGTCTTGCGCCGCTTGACACTGCAGCGTAAAGTGCTTTTTCTGTAAATGCCGCTCTGCCAAGGGGTGAAGGAGATAGTTGATTATCCACTACCCATCTTAAAGCCTCATCCGGTGTCCCTTTAAAGGACGGATTAAAAAACCCAATACCTTCCGCCATATTTTTCGATATTTGTCCGTATTCTTCTTCGCTTAAGAAGAGCCTTGCCATACTGTCATTAAAAATTTTCACTTCATTGTTCTCTGCGTGGTATGCCCTGGAAAATGTGCTGACCAGTGCCGTTACACTTTTCTGTTCCATTTTAATCACCTCATATACTTAATACACCTGGAGCCTACTCAGTACAAGGCTTGTAATTTTTCTCATTTTATGGTACATTAAGTACAAGAAATCAAAGAAATTCACATTTCTGTCACATATATTGTGGCAGATTTTTTATTTTTTACACAGGGAACAAAATGTCTAAGCTTTCTTTGGTTTGCTTTATCACAGGAACCCCTCCCCTAAAACGAAAAAGACTCGCACAGACGAATTCCAGATAGTAATATATGACAAGGTATGTCTTTTGGGATGGAGATGATGGGACTCGAACCCACAACTTCTCACATGCGAAGCAAGCGCTCTCCCGGTCCGTGCTTAAAGCACCCTCAAAATAGTGCTTGATTGATTGTTAATATTTGTTATTCAGAAAGAGGTTCGGTTATCGCCATCAAAATCTCATTCATTTTAGCATAATCACACAAGAAAGAAGCAGCGCTTGCTTCAACCATCTGCTTGTCGGTCACTTGAGAAAAGTCCACTTGATAACCTATGTTTTCAGCCAGATATTCGATAAAGAGCCTTTGCACTCTACCGTTACCTTCCCTAAAAGGGTGTAGGGCATTAATCTCGCTAAGGTAGAACGCCAAACGAAGTGGAACTTCATCTCGGGGGACGTCTTTAAGGTAGTTTTCTTCTTTTAATTTCCGAAATAGTATATGGGCATTTGGTTCAATAAACTGATAGTTGCAGAACATATTGCCTTTTGCCACGTTAACGCATCGAAGTTTGCCAGCCCATTCGTAAACATCGCCGAATACATACTTGTGGATCGTTTTCAAATGAAGCAGATCAAAATCACCTCGTATAACGTTTAATTTGGCATTTGCAATTCGCAAAGAGGTGATTTCTCTTTCTGCTATGCGCAGTTTTTCCGCATCCTCAATTCTCAGCTTGTTTATCAGCACATTAGAATGGGGATAGCAATATTTGTGATCCCATTCATAACTGTAATCATAATTGTTGTTCATGGTCATAGTCGTGGGCAGCTGTATGCTTTTTAACGAGTTCAGCTATGGTTTTCTCAACCAATTTATCATTTCCTGCACAATATCTGATTCTATCCTTATCAGACTGCGTAAGTGGCATTCCTTCCATCGCCATGGAGCCGTTAACCTCATCAATTAATTTTTCTAAATCTCTCACCTAAAACCACCTCGTCTTATTATACCATATTTTTACTTAAAACTTAAACAATAATCCAGGCTAAACCAATAAGAGCTACACTAGTCGAAAGATATGCCAGAATATTATGCGTTCATATTTACTGGTTAATTTATCTTTATAGCAGTTAGCTTATCTGCATCACTAGATAATTCCCATTTTTAATACAGGAACTCCGATATTATTGGCATGGTTAAGAATTCGTTTTATGCTTTTTGTAGACATATCTGTTAATAAAACAAAGACGGTATAAATCTGAACATACCTAAAAATGGTCAGATATTATACCGTCATTTATTTCATGATAGAGATGATAGGATTCGAACCCACGACTTCTTACATGCGAGGCAAGCGCTTTCCCACAGTGCTAGAGCTACATCCCCACGTCTTTAGCTAAGAGACAGGCTCCCGCGTCTGCCTCATCAAAATATTATTCCTAGTACTTAATCACCGTCAAAAGCATTTTAAACCGTTTCCTGGCTTCCAAACCGTGGGGAACGTCGGAGGGCATGATCAGGGTCTCTCCCTCTTTCACGATCAAGACTTTATCTCCGATGGTGATTTCCGCTTCGCCATCCAGAATCTGCACCATGGCGTCTCCCGAAGTGGTATGAGTGCTGATTCCCTCCCCCTCATCCAGGGAAAACAGGGTAATGCTGACGATAGGAGTCTGAGCAAGGGTGCGGCTGATCACTTGTCCCTGTTGGTAAGTAATCAGCTCTTTCAGGTCCAGAACTTGGGAAAACTCAATATTTTTCATAATTTGTGCCATTATAAAATCCCCCTTTTTCCTGCAGGCCATTTGCTTATGATTCAATCATTTGCTTATGACTTATTCTAACCTGAATTACCCTAAAAAAATGTGATTGGAATCACTTTCCAATTCTCTTTTTCAGCAAAGGACAATTTTAGTTGGATAGACTGGTTATGGGGGCAGGAATTCTGCCGCCCCGCCGGATAAATTCACGGGAAGAGAAGGGGTTCAGCTTAATCACCGGGGCGCTGCCCAGCAGTCCGCCGAACTCAACCCGATCCCCCACCTTTTTGCCGATGGCCGGTATCACCCGTACCGCGGTTGTCTTCTTATTAATCATGCCGATAGCAGCCTCGTCGGCGATAATCCCGGCGATGGTTTCCGGCTCCACATCTCCGGGGATAGCGATCATATCCAATCCCACCGAGCAAACACAGGTCATGGCCTCCAGCTTCTCGATGCTCAGGGCGCCGACTTCCACAGCTTCGATCATGCCTGCATCTTCGGAGACAGGGATAAAGGCTCCACTTAAACCGCCCACATGGGAGGATGCCATGGCTCCTCCTTTTTTCACCGCATCATTAAGCAGGGCTAAAGCAGCCGTGGTCCCATGGGCGCCGCAGCGTTCCAGTCCCATGTTCTCAAGAATTTCTGCTACACTGTCTCCCACAGCCGGGGTCGGTGCCAGGGAAAGATCCACAATGCCGAAGGGAACCTGCAAAGCTTGGGAAGCTTCTCTGCCAATCAATTCTCCCATGCGGGTAATCTTAAAGGAGGTTCGTTTAATGAGGTTGGCCAGTTCTCCCAAATCCGCCTGGGGGCTTTTCTTGACGGCATGGGCAACGACGCCGGGACCGCTGACCCCCACGTTGATCACCGCCTCCGGCTCTCCCACGCCGTGAAAGGCTCCGGCCATGAAGGGATTATCCTCCGGGGCGTTGCAGAAGACCACGAGCTTGGCTGCGGCGATGCCATCCTGAGCCGCTGTCCGCCGGGCGCTGTCCAGGATGACTTCCCCCATCCTCAGCACAGCATCCATATTGATTCCGGATTTGGTGGAACCGATATTCACCGAGGAGCAGACAAACTCTGTCTCCGCCAAGGCTTGGGGAATCGCTTCAATTAAGGAGCGGTCTCCCTTGGTTAAGCCTTTTTGAACGAGGGCGGAAAAACCTCCCAGGAAGTTAATCCCCACCGTCTTGGCCGCTCTGTCTAAGGCTTTAGCCAAGCGGACCATTTCTTCGGGATTAAAGTTGGAGCCTAAAAGGGCCACCGGAGTTACCGAGACTCTTTTATTGACAATAGGAATGCCGTAACGAGCGGCTAAGCTTTCCCCTACACTGACTAAATGCTCAGCTTGACGGGTAATTTTATCGTAGATTTTTTGTTCCACCTGTTGTACATCATCTCCGGCACAGTCCAACAGACTTATGCCCATAGTGATGGTACGGATGTCTAAATTCTCATTTTCCACCATTGCAATGGTTTGCAGTATTTCCTGAGGAGCCAGATGCATTTTCACTATAATCCCCCCTATACTCGATGCATGAATTCAAAAATATCTTCATGCTGGACATTGACCTTTAAGCCCCGGGCTTCTCCCTCGCTTTGCAATTGCTTGGTGAGCTCGGTTAAGGAGGAGGCCGTGGATTGAGTAACATCCACGATCATAATCATGGTGAAAAAACCCTGGAGAATAGTTTGACTGAGATCCAGGACATTGATGGATTTTTCAGCTAAGCGCCCGGTCAGCCAGGCGATAATTCCTATTTGATCCTTGCCTAAGATGGAAATAATCACGCGATTGGACGTATCACGGGTTGGTTCTAAGCTCATTTTTCTTTACCCCTTTTCTTTTTTGTTTTTTTCCTTTCTTTTCACCAATAAAAAAAAGCCAAATCTTAAGTTTGACTCCGGTACACGAGCATTTGCGAACCCGCTTATTGGCAGTTATCGCCTGCCTTAGCATCGTTCACAAACTATGCGCTCTGTCCTTTTGCCTGAGAGATTGAACAGCTTTGCTGTCTTGCCCCTTCGGCGTCCTTGCGGAACTCTCCAGAGTTCTGTCCGTTTTCAGTTCATCATGGTTAGCTTACCCTGTTCTCCTGAAAACCTCATCCAGTTATTCACTTCTTTTCAGTATTATAAACATCCTTGCTCATAATTGCAAACCTTTGTTTTTAAGACTCTCCCTAATATAATAGAAGTGAAGGTAAATTACTGCTCAATTAAGCAAACCCATTAACATAAGGAGTTGAGGTATTGACTATGAAGGTTATTGCTGTTAATGGCGGCCCCCGCAAGCAATGGAACACGGCTACATTATTGCATAAAGCCCTTGAAGGAGCGCAATCTGTAGGTGCCGAAACAGACCTGTTTCATCTTTATGATCTGAATTATAAAGGATGCATCAGCTGCTTTGGGTGCAAACGCAAGAACTCCAGCCGGATAGGGCATTGTGTCCTTAAAGATGAGCTGACCCCCCTTTTGGAAGAAGTGCTGAAGTGCGATGCCCTGCTGCTGGGTTCGCCCATTTACTTTGGCAATGTCACCGGAGCAATGCGCTCCTTCCTGGAGCGGCTGTTTTTCTCCCTTCTTTCCTATAATGAAGGCCAGCGTACTTTTTTCCCAAGAAAAGTGGCCTCAGGTTTTATCTACACGATGAATGTTCCCGAAGATTTCCTGCCTCAGCTTGGTTACGAAGCGGTTTTTAAAGCCAATGCCCGCAGCCTCGAACTCCTTAATGGACCTTCCGAATATCTCCTGGCCACAGATACCTATCAGTTTGACAACTACTCCAACTATGAAGCCTCTCGATTTAATGAGCAGCATAAAGCCCAGGTGCGCCAAGAGCGATTCCCTCAGGATTGCCGGCAAGCCTTTGACCTGGGAGCCAGGCTGTCCGGGCGTAATGCTGAATAGATCGTGAAAACTCTCTCCCTCCCCTATTTTTAATATATTATGGTTTGGCGGATTGGTTTCCAAACAAAAACGCATCCCAAATTGCGGATGCGTTTTCGCCTGTTTATCGCCTTTAATCCAGATATTGAGATTGGGTCAACCTGATCATCTCCACCTTAGAATCCGGCTTCACATTCGTATTGACCAATTGGTTATCTTCCCTGTTATAGTCGAAGATCATGAGCTGACCATCCTCCAGCAGATAGAAGCCTTCCAGAGGTCCTTCACCATGTCTGCTTTCAAAGGGTTTGTATTTGTCAGCATACACGTCCTTAATTCTCTCAGCGGTATCTCCTACCTTGGCACCGAGGTTGGTGGCGAAGTCCGCGGCAATAGCGTCAATCTCCAGCACTTTGCCGGAATCTTTTCCGACAATGAGCCTGATGCCTTGCTTATACTCTCTGCTGTACCAGGCTTCAGGGAAATGCCCAGGCTCATCATAGAAAGTTTCTTGATAGTCCTTGCCTAAGATTTTCTCTGCCTGGCTGAAGGGATCGCCCAGATGGATGTTTCCCAGGCTGGCACTTTGTTCTGTCTCGTTACCTTGTCCTACACCAGGGCCTGTCTGTCCTTGGTCCCCGACCGGCAAATCCGTCCCTACCTGCTGCCCGGGTTTATCCAGATCAGCATTTTGATCCTGGGGCGTCTTGGCCGCACAACCCGCCAGTAAAAGCACTGAAGCCAAAATAATCAGGAATCTCTTAAACACTGTGCATCACCTCGGTAGTTCTTCTTAACAGAGAGTATCTCCATCCCCATTTCTTTTACTCTTTTCACTGGGATTATTTTTTGCTCCGGGAAAGAGTGCGCTTTACTCCAAAAGCCCCTCCTCCCAGAACTACCGCAGCACCTAATCCATAAAGCATAGCGTCGGAACCTTCTCCTTGAGCCTCGTCACTTTTAGCGGAAACACCCTCCGCCTGCGCCTCATTCCTTGTCTCCCCACCGGAAGCCAGAGGATTCACAGCCGGCTCAGCTCCGCCTGCAGCTGCGGCTAAAGGCGAAGCGAATTCCCCTTCAACCACTTTCACCTTTTCCTTACCGAACCTATCATAAAGATATTGAGCACTTTCTTCACTATAAGGCTGAATGCCGATCTCTACATAATCACTCATAAGGCCGGTATGAGTGACAGAAAACCCCTTGTCCCCGAACTCACCGCGATGTTCCTCGAAGATAAATTGATAGATCCCTTTGTTCAGTTCCGCCAGTGCCGGATCAACTTCTTGCCCAGGGCTTACCACCGGATCACTGGGTTCAACCATCATGCTCGCCAGGGCCGGCTGGACACCTGAAACCTGGCCCATATCTCTGTCTTCACTTGCATACACCGGAGCGGAAGCGGCCAGAGTCAAGCACATCCCCAACATCAAAGTTCTAGAAATTTTAAATTTAAACATAGAATCCCCTCCCATTCCAATACCTCGAAGCATCATAGCTGCTACTGGTATATAAGACGGGAGGGGATGTTTCTATCTGACGATTTTCTTCATCCGTTTTTTGGAATTCAAATCACTAGAAACTAAAGGCTATAAACTCATTGGTCAGTTGCTCACTGATCTTCGTAACACGATTCAAGGCTTCCGATATGGATTTGGCCTCCGTTTGATTGATTGTGGAGCTATTGAGTATTTTGTTAATAATTCCATCCATGTCCTTAATTTCTCCGGCTAAGAAGTGGAGCAAAGGAACGGTGCGATGATTGGTTTGTTTTATATTGGCAACCAGCTGCTGGATGAATTGGATGGATTGCTTGCTTCTTTCCGCCAACTTTCTTACTTCATCGGCGACCACAGCGAAGCCTCTCCCCGCTTCTCCGGCACGAGCTGCTTCAATAGCTGCATTAAGAGCCAGCAGATTGGTTTGATCCGATATTTGTTTGATGGTATTAATCAGCTCATCAATCTTCTGGGTATTGGTATTGAGATCATTGGTAACTTCAATGGTTTCGTCGATACGCTCCACTTGCCTCTGGATGCGGTCGTGGGCTTCATGGATACTTGAATTCGTATCCTGCATAAAGTTCACGATACCTTCCATTGAACTCATAACTTCCTGAATATGAGCATTTAAGTCAAAGCTGATCCCTTGGGTGTTGGACAGTATTTGATTAAAATTAAATTCTACCACCTTTTCGGTCAGATGCAGTATATCCTCAGGTTTAATGGCCCGATTAAATCCGATAATAGATACCCTATGTTTATCAAAGTATTGTCCGTAATGAGTCCAGAGAACTCCCTTAGGCCCTACATAGCCCTGCATGCCAACGATGTAATCAGCTTGCTGCAATATTTCCTTAGCCTGATCATTAGTCATCTCAGTAAATGGGAGAAGACTATAATTTACATGGTCGACCTCATGCTCATGAAGGTATTGCTCTATGGCTTTGGCCTGGGAACCGTTATTGTTAAAGATCACCACATTGGCTCCTGCGGGAAGGCGGGCAACTCTTATGTAAAAAAGGTCTTCGGGAACGAGCTCCAGAGGGAAGATCTTTTGTCTGACCACATATTTAGAGGCTTCCTCCACCCTTGTGGGAAGGACAATATAAAGATCGTCGTTTAAATTGGCCGGAACCTTTTTGATATAATATTTGTTTCTCATCTGGACTTTATGTCCAAAGTATAGAGAGGTGACTCGGTGCAATTCATCAGCGACTGCCTGGGAACTCCCGATGGTAGATATATTCATTAAGCGATTATTCATTTTCCACCCCCATCATGTGAAAGTAACCACAATGATTAATGTATACACAATTTTGACATTTCTCTGCAAAAGTCCTCTATTCTTTCAATATGATTTTTTAATGCTAACGATTAAAATAAATGAGGTTACACCTTCCACGTAAAAAGGGGCTGCTGCGCAATGAAATAGTTCATTTCGCAACACACCCCCGATTAGCACTCCCTAAAGATGCTGCCCCAAATTGCCAGGTAAATCCTTGATAAATTTCTTCTTTACCTTCGATGTGATACAAGTCCATGGGTTTAGTCAGTTCCGGCGGAAACGGATTTTGCAATAAATTAATCTTCATGAGCAGCTCAGAAACAAATTGAGAACAGAAGTAGTGATTTTCTCTGCGCATGGGGATTTTCATGGCGGCAGTAAACAGCCCTAGAAAATTATATCTTAAGAATTGGTCGGCTGCTATAAACCGAGACAGTTCATTGATCAACATCGCGTGTTGAATTTCATTGATTTTTATCCGGTAAACAATACATTCGCAATTGCTCTTTTTTAAAAAAACACCCTTATTAAAATTTTCTCTAATAAAGCCGGCAGAAAATGGATTGTTGGGCGTAACCCGTCCAAAAGAATACATGGTTTTCAAGTCATGGTCAAGGCTGATGGATGTATGAACATATTTTTCCCCAGTAAAAAGAGTCAGAACCCTGGAAAGCCATGTGCCTGTTTTCGAAAACACAAGATAAACATACAAGGTTCGAAACACCTCCGCAGTTACTATCTTTTACGGCGATCCGGTCCGGTCAAAATCAAAAACAGGAACACACCAAAGCCGACGAGAAAAAACATCATCAGTGAAGCTATGGCAATAAACACTTCCCCTGTAGCAAATCCGGCAACTGCAGCCGAAAACATACCAAAGAGCAGCAGTCCCACCGACAAAGCATAAAGCCCTGCTCTTATCTTATTCATAGCATACTTTTGGCGGGTTTCTCTGGTCAATAGGCTGTATGTCAGCAGGGCACCACCGGCAACGATAAATATTCCTGACCCTGATATACTAACAGCATCCAGCTTCATGAAGTATAACATAGCAACATTAAAAAATCCAAATAAAATTATCAGCGACCCTGCTATAGTTCCGGCGAGAGAAATTCTTGCCGTCATGGTGGAATAAACGGCTTGTTTTGCTTTATCCTGGCCAATCTGCCGCATCTCCGCCACCAAACCGCTCAAATCCCCTAAGGACACGATCGCTTCCTTAAACGCCTGGTCTTCACTTATCCCCCTATTTTTATAGTCTAAGGTTTTCTCATTCAGATTGGTCGTTATCTCCTCCTTTAGATCAAAGAGCTGCTGACTTGCCCCCACTCCGGCGAATAAAGCGTCGATATAGGCTGAGATTTTATGCTCCAACTCGTGTTCAGTCTGTCTCATGTCCACCCATTCCTTCCTGATCTATCCTATTAAGAACCAACTTATCCAATATCTTTTTCGCCAGGCACCAATCCTTGATATTTTTCTCGTAAGTTTCCAAACCCTTATCTGTAATCCGGTAATATTTTCTTCTGCCGCCGGAGGTTTCGTCTCCCCAATAGGAAACGATACAACCTTCTTGTTCCATGCGCCGGAAAGCTGTATAGAGAGTCGCCTCTTTCAGTTCATATTGATGGCCGCTGAGCTCAATTATCGTCTTATAGATCCCATAGCCATAACTATCCCCTTGGCGCAAAACATTTAAAATAACGGTATCCGTATGCCCACGAATAAGATCGGTAGAAATTGTTGCTGCCATAGACTCTCACCTCTTGATATATAACGTATCACACATTACTATGTGTGTCAAAGTAATATGACAGACACTTTCTCATCAATTATTTTTTCATCAGTTATTTTTTGCACTATTATTATTGTTAATATTTCTATACGATAGTATAATATTAGTCATAAGGATAAAAATATACTATAGTATATAATCATTAGGGAGGCTTTACCGAGACATGATGAATAGAAGAGAACGCAAAAAAGAAGAAACCAAATCAAGCATCATCCACTGTGCCCTGGAACTATTCAGGGCGAAAGGCTTCCCGGAAACTTCTATGGAAGAAATCGCTGAAAACGCCGATATTTCCAAAGGCACATTGTACAACTACTTTGAAAATAAGGAGTCCATACTCAGTGCCTATGTTCAATCTGCCATCATGGATTTCGGCGAGGAGATGGAGGCTCAACTCAAGGAGCACAGAGGAATCGCAGCACAGCTTCGGCTCTTGCTGGATTTCAGACATGATTTTTTCGGCAAAGATCCGGAGCTGACAGCCATCTACTTAAGTTTCAGGATGCAGACCCTTTTTAATATTCCCTCAGCCAATCCTTTCAATCATCCCCACCGCAGTGGGTTAGAGAAGGTCATTCTCAATATGATTGCCGAAGCTCAAAAAAACGGGGAAGTGAGGAAGGACATCCCGACTCTGGTTTTAGCCAGGAATTTTCAGCTTATCACCGTAAATTATTTCATCTCCTGCCAGTTTGTTCAGGAACCTGCAGAGCTGGAGCAGTTGCGGGAGCAGCTCATTGAAGTGCTTTTAAGTGGGGCTAAAGCTTAAGGAGGTCACGTTATGGAAGAGCATTACACTTTATTCTTTAATGATATTGATCAAAGGGATCTGCCACTCGTTGGCGGAAAAGGAGCAAACCTTGGAGAAATGACCAAAGCAGGCTTTCCTGTACCCTATGGTTTTTGCGTAACCACCGCAAGTTACCAAGAGTTCCTTAGGGCCAATAACCTCCCTGCCTATATAGCTGAAACCATTAAAGACGCCGGCTTAGAGACGATTAAGACCATTGGCTCAGCCATTCGGGAAAGACTCAGGATGGCGGAGATTCCCCAGTCTGTCAAAGAAGCCGTCCTCCATGCTCTGCAAAAATCAGGGGCACAACACTACTATGCCGTCCGTTCCAGCGCCACCGCTGAGGACTTGGCTTTCGCCTCCTTTGCCGGTCAACAGGATACTTATCTGAATATCAAGGGGGAAGAAGGAATTCTGGATGCTGTTCGCAATTGCTGGGCCTCGCTGTTTACGGATCGAGCCATCCTCTATCGTATGCAAAACGGCATTGACCAGGAAAAGGTCTATATGTCCGTGGTGGTTCAAAAGATGATTTTTCCCGAAGTATCCGGAATTATGTTTACTGCCGATCCGGTGTCCGGACACCGGGGTCTTATCTCCATCGATGCCGGCTATGGCCTGGGGGAGGCTCTTGTCTCCGGACTTGTCTCACCGGATATCTATACCTTTAATAAAGCATCAGGCCAGATTCAGAGCAAATCCATCGCCGAGAAAAAGCTGGCTATCCTGCCCGTCCCGGGCGGCGGAACCGAAAAAGTGGCAATCACAGGGGAAAAAGCCACCCGTCAAGTTCTTGATGACTCTCTGATTCAGGACTTAGCCGAACTTGGTAAAGCTATCGAACAGCACTACGGCTGCCCCCAGGACATCGAGTGGTGCCTGAGCTCCGGGCTTTCTGCCGATGGTTCGCCGACTCTGAGCATTCTGCAGAGCCGGGCCATCACCTCCCTCTATCCTCTCCCCACGCCCCTCCCCCAAGATGATGCCTTGCATGTCTATGTTTCCTTAAATCATATTCAGGTTATGACCGATCCTATTTCCCCTCTCGGCATTGATATGCTGCGGCTGATGCTTCCCTTTGACAAAGGCACCCGCAGTGCTGAAGAGTATCAGCGGGTCAAAGAGGCGGCCGGCAGGGTTTATATCGATATCAGTGAAATCCTGGCTCTTAAAACCGCCCGCAAAGCCTTTCCTCTCTTCTTTAAAAATGTGGACGCTCTGGCTGCCGAGGCCATGGCTGAACTGATCAACCGGCCCGGCTTTACCGGTCGTATCAAAAAGGATGAAAAAACGGTTAAAGCTTTTAAAAGCTTTTTTAAGCCTATTGTCTTTAAGGCTATCCAAGCCATTCTTTTCAAGAGGCCCGAGGGTGCTATCCAATCTATCCATGACTATATTGAAAACCGGGTCAGGGATGCTGAAAAGGCCATAGAGCAAGCCAAGCCGGGCACCGACCGACTGGAAGCGATCAGGAGAACGGCAGATTTTACAGCTGATTTCAAAAATCTCCTGCCCAGACTGATACCGGCCATCGTAAGCTTCAAGGCTCTGGAGCATTGGGAAGAAAAACTGCTGGGAAGCCGGAACTACACCAGTATCCTTGTCACCGGGCTGGAAGGAAATATCACTACAGAAATGGGGCTTCTCATCGGCGATTTGGCTGATCAGGTACGCCGCTCCCCTGATTTAATTCATGAGTTTGAAAATGAAGATTACGGCACCTTGTTCACTCGTATTCATAACCTCCCCGGGCACGAAACCTTCAAGGAAGCCTTCCGCACTTTTATGGCCAAATACGATATGCGGGCCGCCGGTGAGATCGATATGGCCAAGGACCGCTGGATCGAGCATCCCGAGCCTTTAGCCAAATCCATTCTGGCCATCGTCCATTCTGCTCCGGAAGGCATTCACCGCCAGGAATACCAGCTTACCAAGGAAAAAGCCCTGAAGGCGGCGGATGATCTGGTTAAGGAAGTGGCGGACAAACATGGCCGGCTGAAAGCCAAGCTTGTCCGCAGGCTGATTAGAATAGTCCGCAACTATCTGCCTGTCCGTGAACATCCTAAATATTTGATCATGAAACTGATCCTGCTTTGTAAGCGGGCCTTTTTAGCCGAAGCCAAATACCTGGTAGAAAAAGGTCTGCTGGCAACCGAAAAAGATATTTTCTATGTGAACTTTTGGGAGCTTTATCAAGCCATACAGGATAACCACAGCCTCACCGGGCTGGTGGAGCAAAGGAAAGAAGAGTACCGCCACTATAAGAAGCTCAGTGCTCCCCGCCTCCTAACCAGCGACGGCGAAGAGCCTAAGGCCAGCTACCAGAGAGAAGATCTTCCCGTCGGCTCCTTGATCGGCATGCCTGTATCCTCGGGGAGGGTTGAGGGCATCGCCAGGGTAGTCACCGACCCTGCCCAAGCCTCTGTCAACAAGGGGGAGATCTTAGTCGCTCCCTTTACAGATCCCGGCTGGACTCCTCTTTTTATTAACGCTTCCGGTTTGGTCATGGAAGTCGGCGGCCTGCTCACCCACGGGACCGTGGTAGCCAGGGAGTATGGCATCCCCGCTGTGGTGGGAATAACGGATGTCACCAAAAAAATCAGAACCGGCCAGAAGATCCGCGTGGAGGGCGATGCGGGCTATGTCCTGATTCTTGATGAATAGGAGGGGATGCTTTATTCTTGGCTTTATAGGCTTGCTCTTTGGCATGTTTTCCATTGGTATGATGCAGCTTATTTTAGCAACGGCTATGCCCTTTATCGTAGGAGAAATCGGAGGAAGCGCTCTGTACGACTGGGTTTTCTCCAGTTACATGCTGGCCTCCATCGTCACCATCCCCCTTTTTTCCAAGTTTGCCGATATCTATGGCAAGCGGAAATTCTTCATCCTGGGCATGTGTTTCTTTGCTTTAGGCAGCCTCTGCGGCGGTCTCGCCACCAGTATGCCCCACTTCATCGGGGCAAGGGTCATTCAGGGGGTCGGAGCCGGAATCATCAGCCCCGTGTCCATGGCCATGGTCTCCGATATGTTTCCGGCTGAGCAGCGGGGAAAAATGATCGGCCTGTTTGGCCTGGTTCAACTTCTCTCCAATCTTCTAAGCCCGCCCCTGGGCAGTTTTATCACCAGGGAATTAGGCTGGTCCTGGATCTTCTTTTTGAACCTGGGGATGATTGCCTTCTCCATGCTCCTGGTGCTTCTGGGCAAAACGGTACAAGAGAACAAAAGCAGCATGAAGCTAAAGGAGATCGATATCCTGGGCGGTTTGCTTTTTGGAGGCTTCTGCCTTCTCGCCGTCACCCTTGCCAATGCCTTCAGCCATCAGGGCCGGTTCGGCTTGTTAGAATCTGCCCTGCTCCCGGCTTTGCTTTTCACCGGGGCAATGCTGGTGATCAACGAAAGAAAACAAAAGAATCCCATCATCAAAATGGAATTCCTCAAAACTAAAATTATTCGCCGCTCCCTCATCAGCGCCATTTTGTCGGGAGCCATCATGTACGGTCTGGCTGCGCTCCTCCCCCTCTGTGGAGTCATGCTCAGCCGGCAGGGCTTCCCGCTGGATGAAAGCAAAACCCTTCTGATCTTTATGGTCAGCCTCACCTCCGGGCTGCTTGGGGGCAGCCGCCTGAGCAAGCTTCAGTTAGGACAGGTCCCCAGATATCTCTGGCTTCTGCTTTCTGTCAGCTCTGTTTTTCTCTTGTATTCTCTTTATACCGTTAAGCTCGTCCCCTTCTGCCTATGCTTGATCCTGATGGGCTTATGCGCCGGCGGGATCATGGCCACCTTCCTGATCAATTCTCAAAACGCTGTAGAAAGTGCGGATAGAACGGTGCTCAGCGGCTTGGTCCAACTGGGGCGGTATTTTGGTGCCTCCATCGGAGTAACCCTGCTGATCGGCATGCTGCCCGAGGTCGGCCTCACCAGCGGAGTCGGGGAGTTTACCGGTTCTTTCGGACTCTTGGTGATCCTCTGCCTTGCCGGGGTGCTTAATGAGCTACTTTGACACTGGGGTGCTCAATAAAATTCTCCAGTACAGGAATGCTCAGCGGGCTCACTAACAGCGGATCACAGCGAACCCACTGTTCAAAATATACTGTATTATTTCTATTAAGAAGCCATTTTAATTTTTATATTTTTCCTGCTTATGCATGGTTGCTGTAATAATTAAGGATAAACTCCCGGAAGGCAGCTACGCTGGGGGAAAGGGGCTGGTTCCGATAAGTCACCAAGTAAAATGACCGCTCAAGCTCAAGGCCATCAATACTAAATGCCTGAAAGGCTTCTGATTTCAGTTCATTACCCACACTGAGGGATGAGACCACCGCCACTCCCAAACCTTCACTCACGGCATGCTTGATGGCCTCCGTGTTGTTCATCTCAGCCACAACCTTGAGCGTGTCAGGATCAATACCTTTTTCCTTAAGTGCCGTTTCAAATGTGTCTCTTGTGCCTGAGCCCCTTTCGCGGAGGATAAATTGCTTCTTCAGCAAACTCTCTACCGCTATACAGGGGCTGTCTGCTGCTTCTATATAATCCCTGGCGGCAATGAGCACCAGACGATCCTTGGTAAGGATCTCATAGTCCAGTTTATCCTCGTCTGTGCGGGTACCGACAATCCCCACTTGGTATTTCTTCTCCCGGACTTTTTTTATAACTTGGTTCGTATCTCCCTGATGAATCAGAAACCTGATATTAGGGTTTATTTTTTGAAACCCTATCATGAGCTTAGGCAGTAAATACTGACAGGGGATAGTGGAAGCCGCGATCTCCAATCTCCCCTCAATCTGACGATTATGCTGATTAAGGCTGGAAATGGCGCAATCTCTGGTTTCTAACAGATTAACTGCATACTGATAAAAAATATCCCCTGCGCCTGTAGGCATAACCTCCCGGCTGGAACGGTCAAATAGCTTTACCTCCAATTCAGTCTCCAGATCACTGATGTGGCTGCTGATGGTCGGTTGGGTCAGAAATAGGGCTTTGCCCGCCCGGGAAAAATTCCGCAAGCGATAGACTGAAACAAACGCCTCAATTTGCCGAAAATCCATATCATTCTCCCAGCTTTAATTATTAAAGAAGTCTGCTTAGCTTTGTAACCTATACTGTGGATCTAGTTCACGGGTTCTATAGGCTTAACCGCCGGCCGGCCGGCTTCAAGGAGCACCTTATTGCCAAAAAGGAAAACGCTCTCCAGGACCATGATCACGCCGGTTCCGATCAGCAGCACTTCGATGGCTATACTATCCGCCAGCGGGCCAAAAATGAGCATCCCCAGGGGCATCATGGTGCTGGAGATCATGGAGAGAATCCCGAAAACCCGGCCCAGAAAATCGGGTTCCACCTTTTCCTGAAGCATTACCGTTGCAGGAGTATTAAAAATCGGCATAGACACCCCTACGAAAGCCATGAAAACCAGGTAGAGCCAGAAAACAGGAATGACTCCCAGCGCAACGGTACAGACTCCAAAGCCAAGGGTTCCTAAGGCCATGGAATGAATCCTGTTCTTAAAGCCACCCCAGGTTGCCATCAGAATGCCACCGATCATCATGCCGACAGAGAAAGTCATTTCAATGGCGGTAAGACGCCATACATCATCCCCAAAGGTCCGGGCGACTTGAAGAGGTGTCAGAAAAGCCGCCGGTGCCGCCATAATCATGAACAAAGCACAAAAGACGAAGAAACTTTTTAGAAAAGCATGTTCCCTGATATACTTCAGCCCCTGGCTCATATCGGCAAAATAGCTGACTGTTTGCGCTTCCTGTGCTTTACGGTGGGCGGGCACATGTAAAAAGAACAACAAAACCGAGACACCCAGAGCCGCTGTAATAACATCGATGAAGAAAATCGCTTCAATGGTGGTAAAGGTCAGCAGGGCCCCGCTTAACATCGGTGATACCAGCATTACGGCGGATTGGATGCTTCCGTTTATGCCATTTACCCTGAGCAGCTTATCCTCCGGCACCAGCTGAGGGATAAATGCCCCCACCGCCGGCATTTGCACCGCTGCGCCAAGAGCACGGATAGCGGACATCACAAAGAGCAGCCACATCATTTTGTATCCGGCGAAAAACAGCAGAGCCAGAATCAAAGTAGATATGGCGATCATGGAATCTGCCAGTATAATCAGCCGTTTACGGTTATAGCGATCAGCCCATACTCCCGCAAAAGGTGAGAGAAAGAAAGTGGGCAGAAAACCGCAGATAATGGAGATCGTCATCATAATTCCTGACTGAGTCTCTAAGGTGATATACCACATAATGGCATATTGAACTAAGGATGAACCAAAGAGGGATATAGTCTGGCTGGTTAAAAAGAGTATCGTATTCTTCTTCCACTCCGGCTTGTTATTCAGGACCATCCGCTCCAATCGTTTCTTTGCAAACCTACTCCGTATTTTGTCTTTGTCTGTTGTCTATTATACTGCATGATATTGATCAGGTATATACTCACGGCCTCACCATGGAGGTATTTGTCCAGCTAAAAAGAGGCTGTTCGCACAGCCCCTCTCCTTTTATGATTCCTGTAAGGTCAATTCAAAGCTCTCTTCTTCGCCATTCCACTCAGCGGAGAATTGCCCTGGTTCGTTTTTATCGACTATATAGGTCTGACTAAAGCCAAATTCGCCCCAGAATATTGGCGACCCTCCATAGACATGGGTCTGTTCCTCATCAAAGTTACCTTGCCTAAACCCTCCTTCAAATCCGGATCTCTGCCCATGGAGACCATGTTGGAATCCATAGCTGATCTTTTCTATCTCCTCCGGATTTCCTTTGTAATTAATAAAAGGGGTTTTATTGACATAATACCTTGATTGCTTATAACCCTTTTCGTCAATCCACTTTTCTTCAAAAGCAGCGACCACGAGCTTGGCCTCCCAATGCTCCCCTTCCCCATAGAGAACCCATTTTTCCCCTTGGTTCAAATCATAAAAGACGGTTTTGCCTAAGGTAAAGGTGATGGGAGCGAGTTGAGCGAAGATCTTTTCCGCCTGTTCCATGTTTTCCATGTTCTCCTGAGCCACATTGAAGGTCATAACCAGCACCATATTTTTGGCGGCATAAGCACGGTGAGACATCCGCTGCATAAAAGGATTATCCTGCCTTTCTATGCCCTCTATAGTCTTTTTCCTCGCTAAAGTCGATTCAAATTCATAGATATACAACTGGCTGAAACCTTCCTCGTCTAAATTATAGACCTTGGGCCGAATATCCCCCAACAGGCATTCATTAGGATCGATGACCGGAGATTGGCTGGCTTTCAAACTAAGTCCTGCCTTTTTCAATACCCTTACCACGTCCTTGGTGCCGATCGTTTCCTTTTCTGCCACAGTCCCGGCTTTATAGCTCACCACACCGATCCCGACAGCTGCCAATATTAAGATGATCAGCCCCGCTATCGCTCCTGCCCTAAGGCGCTTAAACCACTTTCTAAAGGTATCCGGTTCCGGCAAGTTTTCCGGAATATCATCCAGCACAGGCTCCTCATTTTTTAATTCCTTGAGGAAGTCCCGGCAAGAGCCGCACTCTTCCAAATGCTTGGCTACCAGGTCCTTCGTCTTGGGATTGACATCCTCCTCCACATACAAAGGGAGAATATCCTGAATCAACTCACATGGGAGAGAAGTTGGCTCCTTCATTCTTTTCCCTCCTTTTCTGCATAGTTTTTACGGAACTGCAGCCTGGCCCGGTGTAAGGTAACTTTTACCCAGGGCACCGACTTCCCTATAATCACGGCGATCTGCTCATAAGCCAATTCATGCCATTCCCTCAGCCAGAATACTTCCCGATAGTTCTCAGGGAGCTCTTGAAGGACTTTTCCGGTCAGCGTCAGCTTCTCTTTGAATTCCAGAACCGTATCCGGTTCATAAGACGCCGGCCCCTTTAACACATCCGATTCGGGCAGTGGGAAACTTGTCTTCTGCTTTCTTTTCCACATGCTGTACACATTGCGCGCCACCTTGTACAGCCAGGTGGTCACCTGGGCTTCCCCCCGGAATCCGGAAAAAGTCCTCAGGACCTGAAAAAAGGTTTCCTGAGTCAATTCCTCGGCGAGATGGGTATTGCCTGTCAGGCCATAGAAGTAGTGGAAGATAGGCTTTTCATAGGTTTTATAGATTTCTTCGATGGTTTTCACTCTATCTTCCCTCCTCTACCCTATTAGTGCTGACCAAGGCCGAAAAGTTACACCGGGTATAAGAAAATGGTGAACGGGAAATTACTCCTTGTTCACCATTTTCTTATACCTACATCTGTATCTTACTCCATTTTTGCCAGATTTACCAACACTTCGGATGAAGATACAATCTCCTGCAAAGAGGATGTTATTTCTTCTGTAGCCGCTGCCTGAGCCTGACTCGCCAAACTTATTTCGTGAATTTGCTTGCTTATTTCGTCTTCAGCGGTTTTTATCTCCATTAAAGTATTAGACACCTTTTGTGAGGATTCACCGCTAACCCCTCAAAAAGAAGCTTTATTGCTGCCAAAGGAATATTGGCAAACCAGAACAAGCTAAGTTAGAACATTTCTTTGCTCATTTTGTTGATCTCTTTCGTTACGGTTTCATAGACGCCCGGGAAAGAATCCACAGGCAATCCGGAAGTCAGACAGGGAATAAAATATTTTTTGCCGTTCGTTCTGCAGGCTTCTTCAACATGCTTTACACAATTTTCCGGGTGTCCAATCCGGAAAATCAATCAGTCCGCTGTGGAGCCCACCCATAATCTGAGAAATCCTCGGGTTACTCTTTGTTGATGGCCCTCGATTGTTAGAATTTACCCTGTTTGTCAACAGACCCGAGCTTGGAAATTTGGAGCGAACTTTTCATGGGAGATTAGCGTACCTAAAAGTTAATATGACTGAATAAGAATACCGAGAACAGCATTTTAAGCGCTACTCCCGGTATTTGTTTTAATCAGCTTGCGTTGTACTACAGATTAATAGAGATTACTGTAGGAGGCACTGTTTACTTGATTATTCCAACGGGTCAGGAGCTTTTAATTCTTTAGATTCACAGCATCGAGCAAATCAACGTTAGCTTGCTTGACATCCCCCATGAGATTGGAAATCGCTTCAATATTTGCTGCTTGTTCTTCGGAAATAGCATTCATTTCTTCTGTAGCAGCAGCGTGTTCCTCGGAAATACTTGCGATACTCTGGACTTCATCCTGCAGACTTTCCAGTAAAGTCCATGTCTCACTGATTTTGCTGAATTGGTTGGATACTGCTCGTTCAATATTCATAAAGGACAGGTGAATACTTTCAAAACTATCTGATACATACTTTACTGCGATTCCGCCTTCCTCAGCGACGATATTGCCCCTGTTCACCTCATCCAGGACATTTTTGGTTTTGGCATTAATTTGATTTATGATATTGTTAATCTGCTGAACCGCAATGTTTGTTTGTTCGGCAAGCACCCTCACTTCATCGGCGACCACCGCGAAGCCTTTTCCAGATTCCCCTGCTCTCGCTGCCTCTATGGCCGCATTTAGGGCCAATAAATTGGTCTGATCTGAAATCGTCTTGATACCGGAAAGGAAGCGATTAACTTCCTCCATATTACTGTCCAGTTCCTGGACTGTCGCACAAGCTTTGGTAGAGGTCTCCTTAATAATGTCCATCTGATTATCCATCAGATGGATTTTTTCGGAACCTGCCGATACAACTTCACTTGCCTTTTGGGAAACTTCGGTTAATTGCTTGGATATTTCATTGATTCTGATGAATTCCTGATTGGCATCCTTTATCCCGATGTTGATGTGAGTGATACTATCGGTCTGGCTGATAACCCCATGGGTTATCTCTTGAATGGCTCGGGTTAGGGTGTTGCTGGACTCCTTTACAGAAGCGATACTTTGATAACAATTGCCGACATATTTGTCCAGGCTGGCAGTACTCAAAAGGATAGTGTCCAATGTCTTACTTAGGTTGGTAAGGTGTCCTTTGGCCTCAGCTTCTTTGGCGATAACTCTCTTGATTATTTTGTTTCCTGCCAGAGTCAAGAAAAGCAGGAAACAAACGACAAAGACCATCCCGAAAACAGATGCCATAAATTCATTGAAATTATAGGCCCGTTGGACTATTCCTATAAACAAAAGAAAACAGATTTCAGCTATGCCACTTATTGCTATGAGCCTGCCACTAAGATATGTGGCCGCAATGCACAAAAACATGGTTCCATACACCCCTGCAGACGCGGGGATATCCATTGCAATGTTGGAAGGTGCGGCAAAACCAACCAAAATAATGAGAGCACTGACAATGTCGGCTGGCTTTTTAAAATAAATCAGTATAGATTGAAAGGTCGCACCGACAGCTAATATAATCGCCGAATAAGAGTTAGAAAAAATCCCAATAAGGCTTAAAATTAAAGTCGCCAAAAACGCAAACCAATAGATAAGAGTAAAGGAAAAATTAATGAATTTTACATGTTCTTCCATAACTGTCTGATCACCCATATCTTGCTCCCTCCTATTTATCATTTTCTATGGATTTCGATAAACAAACGTAGTTGATTATAGAGAAACTCATAGATTATGTTTTTCCATAGGTTCTGCATTGTTATAATTTTTTAAGTGTTCCCTTTCACATAAAGAGGTTGCTATTTGTTAAGAAAAATATTTCAATAAAAATCAATTTATATATAAAATATCGGAACATGCAAATACGGCCGGTCAGTCAGTACTCGCGGCCAATTTTCTAGAAAAACAGGGCCTGCCGCCTTACGTTAATTTATAAACGTTTTGCGACAGCCCCTCATTCATTTATAGCAGGATGGCTATAACAGGATAGGCTCTTAAACTTGGCTAAGCCCGGCATTCTCCATTGAACGAGCGATTGCTGGGCCAATAGCTCGCATGCATTCAGCCATAAACTTGTTCATATCCAACGTGTTTGCAAGCTTATAGGCAAAGAAAATGAAACTTCCCTGCGGGCCATAGGTGTCAAGGGTGCGATAGACCTCTTTCACAATTTCTTCATCGGTGGCGTCCACCTGTGCCGCCCGGCCATTGGTATTAAAACCGCCAATAAAGGAAATTTTATCGCCATATTTTTTCTGAAGCGCGACAATATCATTAGTTGGCTGCACAGAGGTCCACGCCTGAGCGCCCATCTCGATGAAATCCTCGATGACGTCCTGAGCATAGCCGCAGGTGTGTTGTATGGGCTGCATGCCCAAAGATCTTATAGCATCGTACATGCGCTTGGTATGGGGTTTGATGATTTTACGGAAAGTGCTCGGAGACATGAACAAACCTCGTTCCGTAGCAATATCATCATAATTTGTAAAATAATCAGCTTTGTAGTATTTTGCCACTTTTTCAGCAACTTCGATCTTATAGTCAACAATAGCTCCGATCAATTCATCACAGGCTTCAGGTTCTTCGAGAAGTGCAATGAGTGCTTCTTCGAAACCCATCAGAGCAGCCAGACGCTCGAAGGGACCATTTCCGCTGCCGAAATCGATCGTCACTTCGTTCCTGTTGTAAGGTGTCAATTCGGCCTTAGCATAATCTTCCCAGTCGAAATCATTGACATTGGGGAACTTGACAAGTTTTTTCCAGTCCTGAACCGTTTCCGAAGTAAGAATATATTCATTGGGAGCGGGAATTGGTGTGCCGCTCCCCGATTCGGGAGTAATCCAGCGCACCCCGAATCCGTCGTAGCCACCGCCGACCGGACCTTTCTCAAACCAGGGGCCAGGTGCGGCACAAAAACCGACGGCAGCGTTGTCATACAAAAAAACGGGCGTCCAAAGGGGCTTTTCATGGTTCATTGCCATAAGATAATTTTCTCTTTTTGTAATGGTCATTACAAAACCCTCCTTAAAAATGTTCGAATGATATTATGCGTGCTATATACATTGTATAGCTTGATAAAGATATAAATAATTAAGTCAAGCTTAATGCATTGGAATAACGAAGTAAATTATACAGAAACATTGATTGTTAAGCGGATATTATATACAATGTGTATAGGACATTGTGGGAGGGACTGTCATGAAGCTCTGTATGGGAATCATAGAAGATGGAATCTCCGGAGATATTATTTATAAAAACTATCTGAATACCGATATTCCCTTTAATTTGGAGAGAGCGGAAATGTATTGCGAGAGTACGAAGGTTTTAAATGCCGGGGTTCTCAACATTGCTCATGCTGAGAATTTACCGGAAGAGATGATCGTGCAAGAAGGGGCGGCACTGATCTGCATCGGTATGCCTGCAGAATTGTATACTAAATCGCCGCTTATATTACTTGTACTTGATCAGTCCAAGAAAGTAGCCGAGCTGTCCAACGAAGTTAACCGGATTTTTTTTGAATATAATTCTCTGGAACTTAGACTCCATGAGGCGGTTAATAAGGGAAAAAGCATTCAATACCTGGTTGAGCAAATGGCGCAGTTTTTAAACAATGAACTGGTTGTGATGAACGCTGAATTCAAGTTGATCGGTCAATCAAACAGTACGATTCATATGTGTGAGATTTCTGGTATTAAGCAGCCTGACAGCCATGGCAGGCTCTCGACGGAGCATGTGGAATTTTTTAAGAATGATCTTATTTATTCCAATGTAAAAAACATGAGGGAACCTTTTATCTATGAACCCAGTATTTTCATTTGCCGGGTTATTTGTATGAATGTGTTCTTCCAGGATGATTTTGTATGCCGAGTCGTAATCGCCGAGGATCGCAGTACTTTTCGGGGTTATGAAGCCGGGCTTTTGCATTTTTTCACATCCTTTATTCAACTTGTATACGACCTGGCCGGCTACAGTGGTGACATTATGCCGCGAGAACATATGGTTGAGATTTTCTCCGCCCTTATCAGCGGCGAATCGATTGAAAGCTGGCGCTTGAAAAACAGTGTTTCACAGCATGGCTGGAATTATGACGGGCCTTTCCTGTGCGCCAGTATAATGCCGAGTGATAGGGATTACTATAACCGGACAATCCCGTATTATTGTCAGATGATCAATCGCGATTTCAAAGGCTGCTGTGCCTTTGAGTATGAACGTAAAATTGTTTGCATTGTCAATTTGGAGTATTACAATGGTTCGGGAGAATGTTTCAACTCGGTCTATTTAGAGACTCTGCGGGACGGTTATTTCCGAGTGGGATACAGTAATGTTTTTACCAGTATCGTGGATATTCAAGCTCATTATGTGCAGGCTAAAATCAGCTTGAGAATTGGCTTAGACCAATTCCCTTCCCGTTGGTATTATAAATTTTCAGATATTGTCCTTTTTTATATGGAATCCAAGCTAACTGAAGAACTGGACGGACAATTTCTGTGTTCCCCTAAAATCATCGGCCTGGATAGCTACGATAGGGCGAATTCGAGTGATTACCTTCACACATTAAAGGTTTACCTGGACAATCAAATGAACGCAGTCAAGACTGCAAAAGATTTATTTATTCATCGTGCCACGATGGTCAATCGATTAGAGAGAATTAAAGAGTTGGCCGGCATAAATTTCAAGGACCCTGATGACATTCTCTATATAAAAATATCTATCAGACTTTTTTATAAAGCTGATAGACGGGGATAGAATGTTTATAATGCGGATTAACCTGACATAAAAATATGCCTGGAAATTGATGTTGCTTCGATTTTCCGGGCATATTTCTTTTATTCTATGAATGATATAGTGTGGCTTTATATTAAACCATACTACATGATGTATAGATTAATCGCCTTAAAAGTAAATAATGTGTCTAATTTACTATCAAGCCTATTGGGCATACAATAAAGTCAATCAATTCCAAATATTTAAATGTTCAAATCCAAACGGATGTTTTTCTGTTTATTGCTCTGACTTACAGACTAGCCGGCTTGTAACTGTAACAGAACGAATTTGCACATTTATTGTTTCCGACTTTAATTAGTTTGTAAAGTATTAAAAGGGAGAATGAGAATGATCATCATCGGAGAAAAAATCAACGGTGCTATTCCTTCGGTGGCTAAAGCGATCGCCGAAAAGGATGTTGCTTTTATTCACAACCTTGCCAAAATCCAATCCAATGCAGGTGCAGATTTTATTGATGTCTGCGCATCCACGGATACAAGCATCGAACTCGAAACCCTGAAGTGGCTGATTGACTTAGTGCAGGAAGTCAGTGATACCCCTATTTGTATTGACAGTCCACAAGCCCAGACCTGCGTCGATGCCATCAAATTTTGCAAGCGATCGGGGCTTATTAACTCTGTATCCGGCGAAGGAGATAAGATTGACGTAGTATTTCCGGTCATTGCCGATACCCAATGGGAATGTGTTGCATTGCTCTGCGACGACACCGGTATTCCTAAAACCGCTGAGAAACGCCTTGAAGTGTTTGCTCACATCATGAAAAGGGCTAAAGAATTTAATATAGCGCCGTCCCGTCTGCACATCGACCCGCTTGTCGAAATGCTCTGTACTTCGGAAGAGGGCATCAATATGATCATGGATGTCATCAGAGAAATTAAGCGTCAATATCCGGATATCCATGTCACCGGTGGATTCAGCAACATTTCATTTAACCTGCCGGCTCGCAAACTTGTTAATCAGGCATTTTGTGTGCTCGCAATGAATGCGGGCATGGATAGCGGCATTATCGACCCTACCAATCAGGATTTGATCGGCATGATCCATGCAACGGAAGCCCTGCTGGGGCAGGATGAATATTGTATGGAATACATTGGGGCCTTTCGTGAGGGACGATTCGGTCAAAAAAAATAACCGACATGAATGCGGATATATATTTTAAAAGTATGGGAGGATTTAGTCATGGCGAAAGTAAATGAAGTCAAAATATCGGTGGAGATGGGAAAAACCAAAATTGTTCCGGGGCTGGTACAAGCAGCATTGGATGAAGGAAATACTGCGAAAGAACTTCTTCAGGCAATGGTTGATTCAATGAGTGTGGTTGGGGACAAATTTTCCGCCGGAGAAATTTATGTGCCGGAAATGCTGCTGGCCGCCAAAGCAATGGCCAAAGGCGTTGAGGTTCTAAAGCCGCATCTGACAGGTGATGCATCAGCTTCTTTGGGTACTTGTGTTATCGGGACGGTAGCAGGAGATCTTCATGATATCGGGAAAAATCTGGTTGGCATGATGATAGAAAGCGCAGGATTTGATATGGTTGATCTTGGTGTAGATGTCCCTGCTTCTAAATGGGTAGAGGCAATTAAAGAAAATGGGAACGTAACTTTAGTGGCTTGTTCAGGACTTCTTACGACAACTATGCCCGCTCTGAAGGAAGCAGTTCAAACCATCAAAGAGAGCGGACTTACCGGATTTAAGATTATTGTCGGTGGGGCTCCTGTAACGCAGGCGTATGCTAATGAAATCGGTGCCGACGGCTATGCTGGGGATGCAGGCAGCGCAGCAATCAAAGCAAAGGAATTAGTCAACGTGTAATTAATCCGACGCCTTACTCAGTTGGGGTTCATAGTGATTTTCAACTTTACTTATTCCCTTAATCTCGTATGTCCCGGAAAAATTGTGACTTAGGTTCTTAGTCTGATTTTTCCGGGACTGTATTGTTGTATGCGTTTTTTAGCAGAGCTTGTTTATTTCATGAATTTGGCAGGCAAAATCTTGGGACTGATATATCTGAGAAGGAGAATGCATGTGAAAATAATAATTTTGGGTGGCTTTTTGGGTTCAGGAAAAACAAGTGTACTGTTGCAGTTGGCAAAGTATCTAATCACTCAGGAAAGAGATAATAAGTCTGAGATTAAAGTAGCAATTCTGGAAAACGAAATCGGCACGGTAGGAATCGATGATAAAATTCTTGCCAACGCTGGATTCACTGTTGAAAATCTCTTTGCCGGTTGCGTTTGCTGCACTTTGGCAGGAGAGCTGGTTTCAAGCGTTAAAAAAATGCAAAACGAACTGAATCCTGCCTGGCTGATTATTGAAGCAACTGGTGTTGCCTTTCCCGGAAGCATTAGCAAAGCAATCTTTGAGGCTATTGGAGTTGGGGCCTATATATTAACCATTGTAGATGCAAAGAGATGGAGAAGATTAGTAAGTGCAATGGAACCGCTGGTAGCGGGACAACTTGAAGAGAGTTCGCAAGTATTGGTGAATAAAAAAGATCTTGTAAATGCCAGTGAACTTGCTCAAGTAAAAATAAGCGTCCAAGAATATTCCAGAGCCGCAAAGGTTATTTGCATATCTGCGAAGGAAGAAATACCTGTTCAATGCTGGCAGGATATGATAAGTGAAATGGGGTGATTAAATGAAAATGAATGGCAACGAAACTGAAGAATGCTGTCATGACCACCAGCACCACCAAACAGAACAACGAAGTGATAACATAGAGTCGCATCGACATAATGATGCGTTAGTGTGTTCGGGAAACAGAAATATTATCGGAGATTTAGAGGTTGTTAAAAAAAAGCTCCGTGATGAAATGGGCATGTTCGCAGAGTGGGTAGAAAAACGGGATGGTATTATCGGTCACATTAAAGCCTCCATTGAGGTCAGCGGCCCCGCTTTCGTATTATCAACTACTGGCGGTGAAGTAAGCAGCAGGGAAGTATCGTCCACAACTATTCATGTGAGCATTGTGGTCATTGTATTTCAAATGGATAAACAGAAAACGGAAGATCAGATTGAAGCGCTGTTAGATAAACTATAAAAAAACTGGCTGAGTGCGAAATAGATTATCCCTATTTGCACACTTTTTAGATACAGCAAAACAGGGGAAGGTCCAATGGCAGATACTATAAATATGTAGGTGAGACTATGGATTTTTTTGATGTACAATGCTTTTTAAGTGTTGCTAAAAACTTAAACCTGTCCCTCGCCGCAAAAGAAATGTTCATTACCCAACCGGCAATGAGCAAGAAAATCAGTGCGCTTGAAGAAGATTTTGGGGTTAAATTATTCAATCGGACTCGCCATAAAGTGGAGTTGACTTCAGCAGGAAAGTCCGTCCAAAAGAACTTTGCCTATATTCTCGATTGTTATGAGAATACAAAAATTGAAGCCAAAAAAATCGGCATATCGGAATATAATCATCTGTCCATTGGTTATCATGGCCCCACGGAGTGGGCAAAAATGAACGATGTGGTTCAAGAATTCCATAAGAGACACCCACATATTGAAATTGATGTGGTCGTGGGAGACTGGGGGCCGTTGATCCTTGATCTGATCAATGGCAAATTGGACGTTGTCTTCAGCGAACGGTCGGAAATTCTTGACGTTACCATACTTGACAGCATTTTCTTGTTTCGCGATTTTGCGGCATTGGCCGTTTCAAAGTCCAGCCCTTTAGCTCAATACGACCAGATCAAACCTGAGCTTGTTAAAAACGAAAAAATTATCATGACCAATAACAAAGGTGCGGCAAGAAGTTTAAAATACATTATTGAATGCCTGGGCAAAGCCGGATTTGATATGGAAAACGCCAAATTAGCTGATTTCTATGAAACGACCATCGCCATGGCTTCGGCAGGTATGGGAGTTGCGCCTATTCCAAGGTCATTTAAAATTGCCGGTCATCAGTCTGTTACTTATGTGGATATTGATAGCGATAAAATTCCCATGGACTTTGTCTTAGCCTGGCATATCAACAACGAAAAGCCTGCCCTCCATTTATTTAAAGACTTCTGCAAGCAGCACGAATGGCCCCTCACATGAAGTGAATACCGATACTTGCATCCTGGCTCAAATTTCTTCACAGGAGAAGGTTGAAAAGGTCCTTAGCTATACATATTGTTATAACCTTAACTTATATCAATATAACTTATGGGACAGACCCTGCTCCTCTGAAATATGATAGATTAATAAAGAAGGTTGTGAAAAAAGATTTAAGGAGGCGCTTATTCAATGAGTCATTTTACAAGGAGAGACTTTCTCAAAGGTGCAACAGCTACCGCTGCAGGGGTAGCCTTAACAGGCATTCTCACCGGCTGCTCCAGTGCCAGTGTCGGCACGGGAAATTCTGACCCCGTTGCTCCAGCTGATAGTGCCAGTACCGGTACTCCCACCAAGAGCACCAAATGGTATGATGAAGCGTATTTCAAAAAGCCGGCATCCATTACGGATATTAAAGAAAAATTTGATGTGGATGTAGTGGTTGTCGGTGCAGGGAACGGCGGTTGCATCGCCGCCGTCAGTGCCGCTGATCTGGGCGCTAAGGTCGCTTGGGTCGAGCAAAATGCAGGACCTATTATGTGGGCCGGTGAAATTCATGCCCTGAACTCCAAAGTCGGTAAGGAAAAATACGGCATAACCTTTACTGAAGCAGAAAAGAATGAGATTGTCAACGATATTTGCCGTTATGCAAGTTATGAAGTGGATCAACGTTTAATTAAGTTATGGGCAGACAACTCAGGGAGGACCATGGACTGGTTTTCGAAAAAGATGGCTGCCAAGGGTGTGAGCATGCACGTTGAGACCGATATGTACAAAAGCGATATGTACAGGACAAATAACCGCGGCGAGCATTGTGCTTACAAAGGCGAGTGGGTGGAAATGGGGCCTAAAAAGATGGGGTCCGAAGTTGCCAATCCCATCTGGGTGGAAATCGCCACAGAAATGGGCGTTCAGAAATTTTTCGAGCATACCGCCCTGCAACTGCTTCAGGACAGCAGCGGAAAGGTAAATGGTATTATTGTTCAGCGTAAAAAGGATAACGCCTATATCCAGATCAATGCGGCTAAAGGAGTGATTATCTCCACAGGCGGATACTCTGGGAATACGGAGATGATGGATGCCCTTCGCTATCGCTGCAAAGATAACGTTGTCAATAATCTGGGCGGTGCCGGACATAACGGCGATGGCATTAAGATGGCTATGTGGGCCGGAGCTGCCATTGATCGCAATCATGGCGGCGGAGTTGCCTTTGACCGAGCCGCTGTGGATTTGGACCATCATACTGGGGAACCTTATACTTCCGGTCTGGATGATATGTGGTGGCCGGGAAGCCAGCCCTGGCTGGCGGTCAATACCCACGGCGAGCGCTTTATGAATGAAAAGGCACCGTATGATTCTAAAATCCATGGCGCCAGCAAACAACCCAAGCAAATCTGGTTCCAGATCTTCGACAGCAATTATTGGGAAGACGTCAATGCCTTCCATACGACCATTTGTTCACGGGTAGTCGCCGCTCCGGGTGCCCGTAATTCCGAGGTACTGCCGGGTGTCTTCCCATGCCAGACAAAAGAAGAATTTGATAAGGCTTACATGGAACCGGCTCTCAAAAGCGGTAAGCTGAAAAAGGCCGATACCCTGGAAGACCTGGCTAAGCAATTGGGCCTTCCGGCCGACGCTTTGGCCGCTACCGTGAAACGCTATAATGAGAATGCGGCGAAGGGCTTTGATGCTGACTTCGGCAAAGATCCGGGAAGTCTACGTCCTGTCGCCCAAGGTCCCTTTTATGGTATTGCTCTGGGGAACTGGTTATTGTGCACCTTTAATGGCGTTAGAATTAATACCAATATCCAAGCCATCAATGAAAACGGTGATCCCATCCAGGGTTTGTATGTAACCGGGAACGACAGTGGCGGCTTCTTTGCGAATACCTATCCTCAATACTATGGTGGACTAGCTCATGGAAGAACCACCTGCTTTGCCCGCTTGGCGGCTTTACATGCCATAACCGGGTCCATTTACGAAAGTTAATCCGATAATCAGAAACTATAAAATTAAAGGAGGTAAAATCAGAAAATGAAAAAAATAGCCATAAATAAAATTGTCGCAATGATTTTGAGCGTTGCTTGTCTGATATCCGTAGTCGGGTGCAGTGCAGAGAGTGGTGCTGATAGCAGTAAAAAAAGCGGCTATCAAGATGGTACCTATGAGGGGATCAGTCCAAATGGAATCGGTGGGGAGATTGCCGTTGCCGTGGAAATAGCCGGCGGCAAGATCGCCAATGTCAAAGTTACTTCCCATGGTGAAACGGAGGGTATTGGGACACTGGCCGTGGACCAACTCCCCGGAAAAATTGTCGAAGCCCAGTCCACAGAAGTTGATGGGATTTCCGGAGCATCGGTTTCCTCTGCTGCCATCAAGGAAGCTGTAAATGATGCTTTGATTAAAGCAAAATAAGTCACCCTAGTCCTTTAAAAAGAAGTGGTCATGCCGTGCCCGATCAAAGCAACATGGCCACTTCTTAACATATTGCGTGCCATCGATTACACAACCAAGTACCCAAGATCGTCTGAGTAATGTCTTGTCAGTATATCTTAAACAACACTTAAACTCTTTTTCGTAGCAAATAAATAATTTCTGTAAAAAGGGAGTGATTTTTTGAATACACTAAAGACCAATGCTATGGAGATCTTTAAGCAAGCTGTAAGTACCTTGAACAATCCGGAAGTCCAAGGGTGGAAGCAACAAGGTGGTAAAGTGGTAGGCTATTTTTATTCTTATATTCCGGAAGAGCTGATCACTGCCGCAGGTTTGTTACCCTACAAGATCCGAGGAATTGGCAGCCCTGGAGCTGCCATGGCGGACAAATATTTCACCCATAACGTTTGTTCCCTGGTCCGTGACACCTTTGAACTCGTATTAAAAGGTGAATGTGATTTCCTCGATGGAGTCATCAACTTCAACGGTTGTGATCATATCCGACGGATTTCTGATAATTGGCAGTCTCTCGAAAACAATCCTTGCTTCCATTTTCTTGTTCTTCCCAAAAAAGTAGGAAAAGAACAAACAGAACGGTATCGTGAAGAGCTCGTGTCTTTAAAAGCAAGCATCGAAAAGCGGTTTAATCTTGTCATCAGCGAGGACAAGCTGAAAGAGGCTATTAGGCTGCACAATAAAAAACGGCAGCTCCAGCGTCGGCTCTACGAGTTAAAGAAAAGAGAAAATCCTCCCCTAAGCGGTGCAGAGACCCTGACCGTTATGATCGCTGGAACCGTCATGCCGGTGGCCCGCTACAACCGGTTGCTGGCAGAGTTGATCGATGAACTAAGCATAAGTGAGGGCAAGAAGCCCAATGCCCGCTTAATGCTGATTGGTGGAGAACTGGATAATCCCGAGCTGCTGAAAATTCTGGAAAGCCAAGGCGGAATGGTGGTGAGTGATACGATGGCTTTGGGTGCCAGGGAAATCGCTTGCGATGTCTCCGAAACGGAAGATGGATTGACCGCCCTTGCCCGGTATCACATGGAGGATAAACCGCCCTGTCCCCGTCTGTACGGAACATTCCAGGAGCGGTTTGACTTCATCAGGAAGACTGCCAGGGAGTATCAGGTGGACGGAGTCATCTCCCTGCGCTTTCTCCTCTGCGATATATGGGGCTTTGAACAAAATGATATCGCCGAGATTTTAAGAACCGAAAAATTACCTTATCTCAAGTTAGAAACAGAATATGCCCTAACCAATGCCGGACAACTTAAAACAAGAGTTCAAGCCTTTGTTGAGACACTGGGGGAGGTATGAGCATGACGAACGCAGCGAAAACAGGTGTGGAGCGTACCTATGAATACAAGGAGCGCATAAACGGGATTTTAGGCATGATGGAACAGGCTCCGGCGGAACAACGGAATCCTGTCCTGGAAGGCCTTTTACGCTTGATTATGGAAACCAATGAACGAACCATTGATTGTGCTGAAAACGGCAAACCTTTTGTATCCACTTGGTACGGGAACGCTCCAGAAATCCTCACAGCTATGGACATCCACTTCATCGTTCCGGTATTTGATATCTTATTGCACGAATATTTTACCGACTTGTACGATGTTAAAGAAGCAGACAAAATTTCTCTGCCTGATGACATCTGCTCCCTGATCCGTTTTGGAGCTTATGCTATAGAAAACAAACTCCTTCCCAGGCCTACAGCCATCATTTCCATGCTGGAACCTTGTGATGCGGAATTGATGCTGCATCAGTACTACCAAAGCAGCGAGCATTGGGGTGGTGTACCAACATTTGGTTTAGATCCGGCTTATGGGTCAACAGACGAAGATTTTATGTATTTTGCCGGCGAGCTAAAGCGCTTGATTCATTTCTTGGTAGAGATTACCGGGCAAAAGTATGACGTGGATAAGCTTAGGAAAGTCGTGGCAGAGACCAACACTCAATATGAACTATGGGCGGAGTATAACGAACTGAGACGAGTGACTCCTTGTCCCCACGGTTCTTTCCAAGGTTCCGTTCCGCTCTGGACTCTAACACAATTCATTTCCAGCGGAGATCCCCGAGCCACGGAATTAATTCGGATGATGATTATGGATGCGGAAGCGAAAGTTAAAGCTGGTATAGGAGCCGTTCCTAACGAACAAATCCGCATTCTCTGGGCGGACTTGGCACCTCAGTGGGGTGATCTGCTTGCGCCATGGCTGGCCGAAGAATGGGGAGCCAATGTGGTGATGGACTATCAGGGCTATTCCCCGTATACCCATATTGATACCACCTCGGAAGATACCATGTTGTACGGACTTGCCCGGAGGGCCTTGCACGAAGTACCCATGATCAGGCAAGGACGTGGTACCGTTGAGGTTATGATCGAAGATATGACAAGGATTATTAAAGATTACACTATCAATTGCGTCTTTTGGCCGGGACACATGGGACACAAGGATGTATCCGGAAGTGTTCACTTTATGCAGGAACTCTGCCGTAGCCTCAACGTTCCCCTCCTCTGTCTTACCACCAGCCTTTTTGATGAGCGGTATACACCCTTGGATAAAGTAAAGCAGCAGATGTCCGAGTTCTTTGAAGCAACGGGCTGGAGCAAGAATAGCAGTACATAAACTCTTATATAGAAAGATCATGTCATCATAATAATTTCTATTGAGGAACAAAGACGATGAGCGGCAAACTGAGCCCAAAGGATTCAATCTGCCGCTCATTAAATTGTATTAGGGAGTATTAAATTATGATTGTATGTGGATGTGATTTAGGCTCAGCGACCGGTAAAGCTGTCCTATTAAAAGGGGATAAGATTTTATCCTGGGCTGTTGTTAAATCGGCCAGAAATCCGGAAATAACGGCTCAGCAGGTACTGGAGGAAGCTCTGGACAAAGCAGGCCTGGTAAAGTCGGAGATCCACTATGTGGTGGGAACCGGATATGGAAGGACAGGAGTCTCCTTCATTCAGGATAATATGTCGGAGATCACCTGCCACGCCCGCGGAGCCCATTGGATGCATCCAAACGTAAGGACGGTTGTAGACATCGGTGGTCAGGACTGTAAAGTCATTGCCTTAGATGAGGCAGGAAAGGTACTTGAGTTCGGAATGAACGATAAATGTGCTGCCGGAACCGGGAGATTCTTTGAGGCGATGGCCAGAGTTCTGGATTGCACCATGAGCGAACTGTCAACCCTCGCTTTAAATTCAGCTAACCCAGCTAATATTACGAAGCAATGCAGCGTATTTGCCGAATCAGAAGTGGTCACCATGATCAATAATGGGGTCAAGGCAGAAGATATCGCCGCCGGAATTCATGACTCCATTGCCCGCAGAATTCATGCCATGACCTACAAAATTGGGATTAAAACGGATGTAGTCATCACAGGTGGCTGCGCCCGGAATGAAGCGTTGACAAAAAGTCTGGAGAAGCAGCTGGGGGTAAGTATTCATCAGCTGACCTTTAATCCTCAAATCGCCGGCGCCTTAGGGGCTGCTCTCCTGGCAAGAGACAGAGCAGAGAAAAGGCTAATCAAACCATAGGAGTTCCATGGCTCTAAGAAGCGAAGGAGGAGGGGACGAGCATGGCCGTTTTCAGTCAATATTTCGGCAAGTTAAATCAATATAAGAATGCTTTAACCCAAAAAGTTGATAATTATTGGACCCTATCCTGTTTTCAGGACGTCGCTGCAATAAACCCATGGCTAGTTCCCGGGCAAGGACGTAAAACCGGCTCAAGTATCGTTTTAAAAAACGATGTGCTTGTAGAGCTGGGCAGCCCGGAGGCAGGCTCATGCTCGATGACTCTCTATACGAATAGCCCCCATCAAATCACGGACGGGTGGATCACCTTAATGGGTTCGGATATTACTGAATATACTCCTAAAAAGCTTCCTTTCGGTCAAGTCATTATGGTCGGTGGTGAACACCTGACCGAAGAAGACTATTATTACCTGCTGCAGAACCTCAACGTCTCCGAGATGATCGAAGGGTATATGATCCGAAGCACAGCCGAAAGTATATGGTGCAGAATCAGCAAAGATGCGGCAAAGAACGGCTTTAATTTCCATGTGTTGGGTTCAGTGCTTAATTGGCATATTAAGCAGATCTTACCCAAGGTTAAAGCCGTAGAGATCGTATTCGTGACCACAACCAAAGAAGATATCGAGGAATTGAATCAGATCAGTAAAGAAGTGGGAGAAATAGGCCGCCGGATTAAGGAAAGAATCTGGCGGGAAAAGGGCGTGGATATCTACAAATGTGTACCCGGTGGACACTGCGGTGCCTGTGAAGACAAAACGGTATGCGATACTATCCGGAAAATCGGTGCCGGTCGATAAGGAAACCATGAATTGAGCAGCATTAAGCGAACTGCAATTATCCGGCGGCCTGCTGCTCATAGCTTCCTGAACCTTACCGTTAGCACTTAGCGGAGGATGGAGATTTAACATGTCAATAATTACTTCTCTTATGGAGGTACTTCCTTTAACCAGACACATTATCCATGAAGATATTGCCTTGGCCATTACGGACAGGACGAAGTTTATTGCGTATTATCCGGCAGAGACCTTTGCTATGAATATCAAGGTGGGAGATGAGATACAACCAGGTGATCCTGTATTGGAAGTGATTAATTCCGGAAAAGAGTTTTACTCGATTGTCCCCAAAGAGTTTTTTGGAATTACGATCAAAGGTGGGGGCTTCCCGATCCGCGATGAAATGGGGCAAATTATCGGCGCAGTGACGGTGGCAAGAAATTTTGAGCATCAGGCTCAAATCGATGAAGTAGCGCAGAACATTTTCGCTTCTTTGCAGCAGACAAGTGCAAGCGTTGAGGAAATTGCCGTTGGCTCACAAAAATTGGCACATTTAATTGAGAACGTTACAAAACTTAGTGAAGAGAATTATCATAAAATTAAAGAGACCGATATAATTGTTACCTCAATCAAAAATATTTCCAGTCAATCCAATTTGCTTGCCTTAAATGCAGCAATTGAGGCAGCAAGGGCTGGAGGATCAGGCAGGGGTTTTTCCGTTGTTGCTGACGAAATGAGAAAGCTGGCTCAGAATAGCGGTGAAGCTTCGCAAAAAGTATCCAATACCTTATCGAAGATAAAAACTGCCGAAGATGAAATAGCAAAGCAAATCAATGAGATAAGTATGTCAGGGCAAAATCAGGCGGCAGCAACACAAGAAATTACCTCTTCTCTACAGGAGATCGTGTCTTCATCCGAACTGCTGGTTCATCTGGCAAAGGTGGAATAAAACAGATAAAGAAGTTGACCGTTTCTCGGTTGACACGAGTGTTAGAGTTAATGAAATGAGGGAAAACAAATGATCAGAGCCAATAGGCATAAAAGAGTGATCGCCGTATGCGGTAAGGGCGGCGTGGGTAAAACGGCTTTTACAGCAATGTTAACGCGAAGTCTTCTGGAGAGTCAAAAGGCTGGGGATTTGCTTGTCATTGACGCGGATCCGGCGATGGGCTTGCCCAATACGCTGGGAATCCAAGTTGAAAAAACAATCGGTCATGTCCGTGACTTGATCATTAACACCGCTCGTGCCGGGATCGGGGAGGATCGGGTGGATCTCTCCAGCAGACTGGATTATCTGGTGCTGGAAACCCTATATGAATCCGACGACTATGCATTTTTGGCTATGGGCAGAACGGATAGCCAAGGGTGTTTTTGTTCCGTGAATGATCTTTTGAAAAAATCCATCCGTATCCTCTCCGAAAGATTTGACACGATTGTTATAGATGGAGAAGCAGGACTGGAGCAAATGAACCGTCAAGTCATGAATATGGTCGATCTATTGATTATTCTTAGCGATACCTCAACGCGAGGATTACAAACCGTTGAACACATTACAAAGATGGTGACCGAAGACCATGTTATAGACTGCACCCAGCTGGGTGTGGTGTTTAACAGAGTCATTAATAATGAACTATTATTGACCCAGGCGGCTGAGCGAATCGGCATAGAAGTATTTGGCATGGTTCCCCAAGATCAGTCCATTGTTCACTACGATTTAATCGGTCAGCCATTGACTGAACTTCCCGCAGATTCTTTAGCGTTAAGCGCGATTCGTGATTTTGTTGCAAACCATATAGTACAGCTAGACTGCCGATGAGCATTCTACTCCATATAATTGGCATCAAACCTCAGATAGGCGGCAGCTAAAAAGAAAACATCATAGAGGAACAGAAAAAGGACTTGCCGCCACACCTCGGGCAGGCTCATTCCCTTGGCTATATCCACCGTCATGCTGAGACCTATGAACAGGGCCGGCAGGAATAAGGGGAGTGAGACAACATTGGCCAATAACTCCCGCCCCTGACTTTTAAGAGAAAATAAAGAGACCAATAAACCAATGGCCACAAAACCTACCGAGGCCAACAGTGCTGGCACTAAGATCTGGATCATGGCCATGGGGAAGTTAAAAAACAATAAGATGAAAGGAAAGGTGAGCGATCAGGCAGGAGAGTATTTTAGAAAAGTGGTCTTCCCTGCTCCGTTAGGGCCGGAAACAAGAATCTTTTCGCCGCGATTAACCTTAAGGGTTATATTCTGCAATGAGAACTCTGTATCAAATTCCTTACCTACATTCTCCAGAACGATCATAACAGCCCTCCACCTTGTAGTCCTTAAACAATACAAGCCCCGTGCGTATTTTTTTATCATACTACTATAAATCACTCCACCTATACAGAAAGAGAAACTCAGCCAAACTTTATTGGCCGGGTTTCTCTTTACCTTTAACTATTCACCTGATTATTCATCATTCTAACAGAAGCTTGAGTTATCCTGGTTAGGGTCTAACATATTCATCACTGACCAGCCGATCAGCTATGACCTCGGTGGGGATGACGAACTCCTGCATTCCCATAACTCCAGGGCCTACTTCATACTTATCGAAAGAAATCACCAGTTTGTAATCGGAGTTGATATAGAAGCTTTGCTCCGGCTTAATCTGGGTGAAGGGCTCAAAATAGTTTACCTCGTCCTTATTCTCATCCGTAACAACCCAATATATTAAGTTGGAGTCGGCTTTCATCTTCGCCTTCATCTCATTCACGATATAATCACTGATCACTTGAACATAGCTGTCATCTTTAAATAAGCTGGGCAGGGTAATCAGGACCTGATCCACCTTGTCAATGGTGTCATACTTAAATACAGTAGAGGAGGATCCTACAGTGTTAACCACATAACGCCCAATGGCTAATAACCGCTCATTATCTGTCTTGATTTCATAGCCGCTGTCAACTCCCATGTGTCCATCGCCCAGAGCTTTCATTTCTTCCACATCAGCCATAAAGTCTTCATAGAGTTTTTTGTTTTCCTCTAAATACTTCTGGTTTAAAGCCTGGCCCAGTCCGCTTTCCTCCAACCCGCTGATGGCGGGGACTTCGATATTGGCTTGGTGCCATCCATCATCATACTGATAATCCCGAAAAGTAAGCACCTGAACTATAGTTTTCATTCCCGGTACATCGGCTATAACACTGGCCATGGTGGGACTTACGTTAATTCCTCCTATTAAAAGCACGACCGCGGCGGCGGCTGTTGCGACAATCTTGCGACCCATCATCAATCGACTCCTTTGCTGCTTTTTCTTACCATCCTCAATAGCTTTTTGAACAACCTGTTCCAGCTCCTTGGGGATTGATGTATTATGATACTCATCTTTTAGTTGAGAAAGCTGTTTATCCATGTTTGATCTCCTCCATAGGTTCTTCCATTTGCACGCGAAGTTTTTTGAGGGTAGCATAGAGACGGGACTTTGTGGTGTTCACATTTTCCTTTAAAACCAAAGCTACTTCCTCAATTTTGAGATCCTCATAATACCGAAGAATGATGCGGCCGCGCTCAGCAGGAGATAATTGCTCCAGAGCGGAAGCCAAATCCAGATCGGAGCCTTCCTCATAGCCGGCAGCCGGTTCATCGATATATGTACTGATTGTTTCAGAATCCACTACAACCAAGCGTTTTTGCTTACGCAGGAAATCGAGAGCTGTATTGACGACAATGCGATACACCCAGGACTTCATGCCTTGAGAGTCCCTTAAGGTGCTCACTGAGGAAATAGCTTTTATGATCGACTCCTGAACTACATCCAGAGCGTCCTCCGGATGTTTAACATAACTGTAGGCAAGCCTATAAATAGATTCTTGATTCGCGATGAGATAGCTCTCAATCTCCCTTGTTAGCTTTTTCTGATCAAACATACCTGACTCCTTTTGAAGTGCACTTCATCTGAGAAGGTTTTTTCTCTCTCTACTATACAGACGTCGGGAAAACAAAAAAAGTTTTAACCAAACGTGACCTTTTCCTTTCCCGTCTCGTTTAAGTTATTGAGGAGGTGAACATGTGGAATCCAAAATTGGCCCCCCGGCCTCCACTATGGAGACCTGGTATCAAGAAACCGTAACCAAGCTGTATCGCTTTATTTACTCCCAACTACAAAATAAAGAAGAAACAGAAGACATTACTCAGGAAACCTACTTACGCTGTCTTAAGCAAGCTCCGGACGCTCTCCCGCCTTATCCCTATCTCAAGCAGATTGCCCGCAATCTGATGACCGATCGCTACCGCCACAAATTAGTAGCCCAAAGCCATCTTGAACATCTCCCGGAGCCTGAGCATCCTTCCCCTGAAGAAGAGTGGCTGACCCGAGCCACCCTTCAGGAACTGATGAATCAGCTTCCCTCAGATTATCGTCAGATTTTGGAGTACCGCATTATTCAGGGCTATTCCCGCAAGGAAACCGCCACCCTGATGGGACGCAGTGAAAGCTCCATTCGCGGGCTGCAGTATAGAGCTTTACAGACCCTACGCTCCTACATCCACCTTTATCAACAGAAAGGAGGGGACTTGTGATGAATACCGATCATCCTAAAGGCCATCCCACACCCGAAGAGCTTCTCGACCATTATATCGATATTTTAAATGAAAACGGTTTTCCTGAGGACTATGATACCACAGAAGATGAACAGGGGCTCTACTCACTCGCCAAAAAGGTTAAAACTCTTGCTTCCGAACCCAGCCAGGAATTCATGGCAAGCCTCTGGCAAAAAATTGAACCCATGGCAGCAACGCCCTCTACTATCAATGCACCCGCCACCGCCAATATACCCGCCGCCACCAAAGACACTTTAAGAAAGGAAGGGAATTCTCTCAAAATGCCAAAAAAATTCTTCCCCTGGGCAGGCTTTGCCGCCAGCATCCTTGTCTTCCTGCTCCTCTTCTCTCCCTGGTCCGGCTCCAAGCAAACTATCGTCATGGCCATGGAGGAGTCCGTGAAGCAGCTGCAAAACTATCATGGCGTCCTGGAAAAGGTCAGCACCAATGAAGCCGGTGAGCGTCAAGTTCTGATCCGCACAGAAATCTGGTCTGACGGTGAAAACTATGCTACAAAAACACAAGATGGACTCCTTACCGTGAACAACGGGGAAACCCGTTGGAGCACAAACCCCGCTGCCAAAGAAATCACCCTCCTCCCCGTTTACCTGGATCCCCACGATTTTGATCTTCAAAAAGAAGCCGCTAAGGCTTTACGTTATCCCCACCAAATCATTGGCGACGACACTATCGCCGGACGGGCTGCCACCCGTATTGAAATCCAACCTCCCGGCGGTCTCCCTTATTCGTTATGGATTGACCAAAACACCCATCTCCCCATACAGCTGCAAACCGCCATGCAAAAATCTCTGCAAACCACCTACACCTATGTCAGTCTCGAAACCAACACCTTCCTGGCCACTGACATCTTTGCTTATCATCCCCCCCAAGATTATAAGGTGATCGACAATAACCCGGATAAAGTCATGGCATCTTTGGCAGAAGCCCTCACTGCCAGCGGCATCACTCCTGTCCAGCTTGCTGAAACTCCCCAGCGGATGTTTGCTTCAGCAAATCGTCTGGTTTTTGACTTTGGCGATACCATCGTCATGCAAACAAAAGCCACGACACCCTTCGTCCCCGATCTCCTCGCCACCCTGGGCAAAGCCGGAGATGGCCCTCTCGAAATCTTACCCAAGAGCTTGCGCTGGCAGCAAGCTGATCTGGAAATCCTTGTTCAAGGAGAACGTGCGGAAGAATTGGCAAAGCAGCTCTCCACAAATCTTGACTTTACACCGCAAGTGGGCCCCCTTCCCCAAGAGGGTGTGATTCCTGTGGAAATTGACAGGGAAGTGGTAAAAAACAGCCAACAGCAAGTAGATGCCGGAAGCAGTCCCTGGCAGCTTGATCCCAGCCAAGTGGCCTTTACCTTCGTCGCCCTGAAGATCTCCCCGGAAGGAATCACCGGCGAACCCCCTCTGGACTACAATGCCCTCCAGCTGACTGATAATGATGGCCAAAAAGCCGTCATTCAGGTATCCGAAGGTCCGGTAAAAACCGTCTATCTGGAGCGCTTAATCCGTCAGGATGAGACAGGTATTTGGACCGTCACAGGCTATGTCCCCCGCTGATTCAGCGCTGAAGCCGCAGCCTGCAAAAACACGCAAAGGGAGCAAGCACTTGCACATAGGCAAGGCTTGCTCCCTTTATAACTGTTATGACCTGTATGCTTATACTTATCGCTTTAGACACTACCCTTTTAAAGCCGGGTAATCCTTATAAAACTGCTCGATTTCGGCATTGATACCTTGTACATCCACCGATTCTTTCTGCCGGTCGGCCAGAGCATACTTCTCTTTCAGCTTTAAGACACGATAAACACTTTCATCGATCCGGTCCACGGGAATTTTCCCTGTCTCTGCAGCATGAAGGATCTCCTTGAGAACAGCCTCTTCTTTCGCGAAATCATGGCAGACCAGGACAATATCGCTGCCGGCCAGGATGGATTTCACCGCGGCCTCACCGATATTATAATTCTCCACAATAGCCCCCATAGTCATATCATCCGTAATCACGACCCCGTTATAGTCCATCTCTTTGCGCAGGATATCGCGGATAAGAACTTCTGAAAAGGATGCCGGATAATCCGGGTCAAGCTTCGGCAGCAGGATGTGGGCCAGCATAATGGCATCCACATCATTGGCAATGGCTTCTGCAAATGGCCTCAGCTCAAAATTCCTTAATCGTTCCAGATCATAATCAACGCGGGGCAATCCCACATGGGAATCCACCGAAGTATCCCCATGACCGGGAAAATGTTTAACCACAGAGATAATGCCCTGCTCCTGGATTCCCCTCATAGTCTGAATTCCCACTTTGCTGACAAGCTCGGGGTTGCTGCCGAAAGCACGATCACCGATCACTTTATTCTTGGGGTTGCTGAAAATATCGAGAACCGGAGCGAAATTCACATTCATCCCAAATCCCTTGACTTCCCGGCCCAGGATTTCTCCCATCTTCTTCCCTAAAGCACCACTATTCTGGGCTCCGACCTGCTGACTGGAAGGCATCTTCTTGAATTCAGCAGGCATCCTGGATATCCTGCCCCCCTCTTCATCAAGGGCCAGGAATAAGGGAATTCTATTGACTCCATTGGTCTCTTTCAAGGTGTTGATCAGGTTTAACATCTGCCCGCTATCCCTGACATTTTTCTTTAAGAGAACAAAGCCGCCCACATGATAATTTTCAATCAACTGCTGAGCATTAGCGTTTATTTCATACCCGTCCACTCCCACCATCACCAGCTGCCCGACCTTCTCTTCCAAGGTCATAGCTTGGATCCGTTCCTGCAGGGGGTCAATCTCGGGGGGCTTTTCTGAGGGTTCAGCCGGATTATTGTTCCCCTGCTGATCGTGTTGACCTGGTATGGAAAGGTTACCCTCCTGGGGATTCAACCTTTGGGATAAAAAGAGAAATCCTAAAACCAAAGCGGCAATAATGATTACGAATATTGCTATCGTTCTTTTGCCCATGTTACCTCTTACCTTTTCACACTATTTTGAAAAGCCTGGCCTTTAGCGCGATGCTGCCTGATATAGCCAAGCTATTCTTAATCTTATTGTAAACCTATTTTCCTTATTCATGTATAGTTTACCGTTTGGCTACCGTGAACCCTTGGTCCAATAATTTTTCTTCCCACTCCATTAATAAGAGGACAAGATCATCGGTGTAATCGGTCTTGGTCTCATCCTTATCATATTCAAGCTGTTCAAGAACTTCAAAGGTAAAATTTTCTCCCCCTTGCTCCTGCCATTTCTTCATCAGCTCCCGACAAGGAAAGAACCCTGCCTCCAGCTTAAACCGTATCCCATTAAGGGCCGCCCGCAGATTTTGACTTCCCTCGATATAACACCAGGCCTCTTTTCCAGACCGAACCCCTACGATTCCCATATCAGGTCTCATCTGCTTATATTGCTCTTTGAGTTCCTTTTTTCTATCCATGACTTAATACCCCATCTCCTTAAGAATTGCTGAAAGAGTCCGCAAACGCTCCCCTAAGAGCTCATCATCATTACAGAGCGCTTGATTAAACAACTTGATATCTTCATTAATTTTCTCATTATCAGTGCAGACAGCCACCGTCATGGCATCACCTTGCAGACCAATTCTGTCAATAACCGGTTTTTCCGGGTCATAGAAATTATCATAACGATAAGCTTCTCTGAAATGAAGCTTAGTCCGGCAAACCAGAATCGCTAAATCAAGAACCCGATGAAGGGGCAGTTCTTCCGATTGTCTGGACCACTTTTCTCCGGTATATCTCCATACTTTAGCGGAAATATCTACTTTACCCCGATCATTCCACTGAGCTAATCCTAAAGAAAGGCCTTTGGCATCAGACTGATAGGCATACCGGCCATCCACGTTTTCATAGTTTTCAGATACGATCACCGGTTTATGCTTTAAACTCGTTGGTATGTTCATGATTAAAACCTCCATCACCAAAATAATATTTGACCATCTATATCAGGCTATACTTATCTAGTAATTTACTAAATTACTAGATAAGTATAGCCACCACATTACCTTTTGTCAACAAACCCCTTTCCACCATATCGGCGTAAAGGCAGAAACTACTCGACAGTTTGGCCACTCAAAAATAAACAGACCCCGATAACTCAGGGTCTGCTAACCGATGGGCTGAAGACTGGCCGTGCTCACTCTTTCCTCTCATTGCTCAGGGACTGTATTACGCTGTCGAGACGGCTTCGTACAGTCGGGTATGAGATTCCCAATTCCTTTTCAACTTCTTTTATATTTCCCCGGCATTTAAGAAAAGTTTCCACAAAGAGAAGCTGATCATCAGGTAACTTGCAAAATTTACAGGTGTGAAATTCTCCTTCGAGGGTAGTAGAACAATGGGTACAGAACAATTTGGTCACGTGCATCTCATGCTTACAGATCGGACATTGATGAGGAACCTTATAATCCATCTTTGTCACCTCAATTTTTCATCACGGCTGCCATATGCTGGATTCCGAACCTCCTCTCTCCATGACTACCTACTCACATTTTAAATAATTTTATTAAAATTGTTAAGAAAAATAATTAAGAAATTTAGAAAAGTTAGGGCAAGACCGGCCCTTGCCCTAACTTAAATAACTTCTATAGCTCCAACATCCCTTTGAGTCGCTTTACTTCAGTTAAAATAGCATAATATTCTTTATCAAGTTCTTCAACATTATCTTTTTTAGCAGGCATGGAAATTCTGCCAATCACTTCCGACAGACGATTCTGCAAGATAAAGATTTCCTTTTCAATTTCTTCCTTTGCCTTGCCACCCTCTTTGTTTTGCTGCGCCCAATAATCTTCATAGCCTCCCTTGAACATCTTGATCCTATGATTCTCAATAGTCATGATCTGATTGGCCACTGAGCTAATGAAGCGGCGATCATGGGAAACAAACAGCAGGGAACGTTCATAGTTTTGCAGGGCATCCTCGATAACCTCCAGGGAATTAATATCAAGATAATTGGTCGGTTCATCAAGGATTAACAGGTTAAAGTCCTGACAGAGAATCTTGGCAAAAGAGGCTTTGACCCGCTCACCCCCGCTCAGTACGTTCACTTTCTTATAGACTGCATCCCCTTTAAAAAGCAGCCGGGCCAGCAATTGTCTTACAAAGCTCTCCTCATGGATGCTTTCTTCCATTACATTGGCTAAGATACTGGTCTCTTCGTCAAGTATACTTAAATCCTGACTAAAGTAGCCGATTCTGGCACTGGGAGCAACCCTTATGGAATCTTCCCGGTTGATGATCATTTTAAGCAGGGTACTCTTTCCGCAGCCATTAGGCCCCATCAAAGCCACCTTGGCCTCATTCTCAATACGAAACTCCGCATTCTGGAAGATGACTTTACCGGCAAAGGCTTTGTTGAGCCCCTTCCCCTCGATAATAACCTTACTATGCAGCTTCTGGGCATCAGCGATATCCAGCTTGATCTTCGCGGTTTGCTGAGGTTTTTCCTTAACTTCCAGCTGCTCAATTCTCGTTTCCACACTTTTTTTGGCCCGGTCAAGATTAGCCTTGGCTTTTTGATTTCCCATCTTATGGAGCCTGGCCTCGGAATTTCCCATTCGCCGGGGAGTCTTACGGACCGATTTGGATTTTTCGCCGGTCTCGATCACGACTCTCTCCAGCCGCTTTTTTTCGGAAACGTAGTGCTCATATTCAGACTGGGCTCTTTCTCTTTCCCTGACCTTTTGCTCACTATAGCTGCTGTAATTGCCCGGGTAAATCTTAAGCCGGCCATCTTCCAGTTCCAGAATCTTAGTGCATAAACTGTCAAGGAGAGTACGGTCATGAGAAATGAGGAATAATCCGCCAGAATACTTCGCAAAATAGTGCTCGATCAGTTCGATTCCCTCCAGATCCATATTGCTGGTGGGTTCATCGGCAAAGATCATGGTGCTGTTTTGGCTCAGGCAAGCGGCCAGCTTAAAGCGGGTCTTTTCCCCACCGCTCATACTCTCGCTATAGGTCATGGGGATGTTGAATTTCGATGCCATTTCCTGACTGATCAGGTCATGCTCAGGCGGCTCCAGCTGGGAAATCGTTGAGGACTGGCCATAGGCTTTCACCCATCCTTCATCAGGTGCAAGCTTCTGGCTGAGAAGGTTGAGCAAGGTGGTTTTACCCACTCCATTAATGCCCACGATGCCGATTCTATCTTCGGAATAAAGGCTTAATTTTTTGATATCAAGGATCAAACGATTTCCAAAGTATTTTTTTACATTGCTGCATTCTACTAATAAAATAAAAAACCCCTCCTAGTGTTACCGGAGAGGATAGTGTCATTTCAGATTACAACGCAATAAACCATACTTCTACCTATGTCTCAAAACCGTTTTCGGTCATAAGGCATTTTAGAATATATAGTAAGATCCCGTTATATGAAAAGCTATCCACAGAGAATAATCACTATCCACTCACAGTTAAAAATGCATAGGTCGCAAAGCCGTTGCCACGACTTTTCTCAAAGCATATTTTCCTTGTTAAGTGAATTATTTGCGCATTTTCTGCAGATACCTTACCTTTCATTGGCATGAGTCTGTTGCCGACTTCCTTTTATATTATAAAGTCGCTCCACCCCGATGTCAATCCAGTGTATTTCCGGAGGTGTATTTTTGTCTACTTTTGTGACATTTTTCTATTGAATATCATCCATAATATGTTATATTATTGGTAAGGTGGTGATCGAGTGGATCAGGAGATGCGCGAAATCCTTAATAAGATACTTCATGGCCAGACAGCAATGAGTGAAAATATTGGTTTACTGCAAAAGGATGTCAGCTCCATGAAGAGCGACATCTCAATTCTGCAAAAAGACGTCGGCTCCCTGCAACAAGATGTCGGCTCTATGAAAGGTGATATCTCGGCCCTGCAACAAGATGTCGGCTCCATGAAAGGTGATATTTCGGTCCTGCAACAAGATGTCAGCTCTATGAAAGGCGATATCTCAGCCCTGCAACAAGATGTCGGCTCCATGAAAGGCGATATCTCAGCCCTGCAGACTCAGGTGGCTAAAAATACGCTCTTATTGGAAAGCGCCCGGAAAGATATCCAAATCATCGCTGAAGTTCAACAAAGCCATTATGAGCAAAACCAACGGGCACATCAGGAAATACTCACTGTTATAGATACCCGATCAAGCACCATCGAATCAGCGGTTAAATCTATATCCTCTACCCTAGGTGAAATTCAGGAAGATAATCAATCCTTTGACACAATAATCGGGCGGCATGCCCGCTCTATAGAAACCATACAAAGAAAACTAGCAAAGGCACTCTAAACGAGTGCCTTTAGCATTTTTTAATAGTGTATTCCTCTCTTTTACTTCTTCATCCCAGTATAGATGAAGACTGCATCCCTAAGGAATTCCGCGGCTCCCGGCTGCTTTTCATCATAATAGGCCGTAAATCTCGGATCATCCACATACATCTGAGCCAGTCCGGCATGAGCCTCCTTAGAGTAGCTGGGCCAGGAGTAGGTGAGCCATTGGCGATGGAGATCGGCCGTTTTTTGAGCCAGCTCCCCGGCAGGATCTCCGGTTTTGAAGGCCTCACAAAGGGTGACCAACACCTCTTCTCCAAGCTTAGTGAACTCAGCGTACTGTTCCTGGGTCATGTTCATAAGCTTCCGGTTGGATTCCTCTACAGTCTCTTCACCATACTTTTCCCGGATTTCCTCACCGTATTTGGCTTCATTCTCCTCAATCATCTTACGTTTAAATCCTTCAAACTTTTCTTTGTCGGACATAGTGATTCTCCCTTCTTTTTGAGCAATGGTTTTTTCAACATTGGCAATGAGCTGCTCCAATTGCTCTCTTTTTTCCAGAAGCTTCTCACGATGTTCCCGCAGTGCCTTTGCTCCATCAAAATCAGGAGAGGTTACCATATCTTTAATACCCTCCAAGCTCATCCCCAACTCCCTATAGAATAATATTTGCTGCAAGCGGTCAACTTCTTGTTGTCCATAGATCCGATACCCTGAAGAAGAGATTCTGGCCGGCTTAAGAATCCCGATCTCATCATAGTATCTGAGGGTTCGTGAGCTGACTCCTGCTAAATGAGCCAATTTCTGCACTGTGTATTCCATGTGATCACCTCCTGACGAAATTAAGAATACACCTTAACGCAACGTCAATGTAAAGAGGGAAAATGAAAAAATTTATTAAAAATTATTGATAATAATCAACTTAAAATTCCCAGCAATTGTTCAAAGCTATCCATGGCTTCAGTATAATTTTCCACACGGCCAAAGCCATAGCTTGCATAGATAAAAGGAATCCCAGCCACTTGAGCCGCCTTGGCATCTCCCAGGGTATCCCCTACGTAAACCGGATTCTTCAGCTTATTGCGCCTCATGATCAGCTGAATGTTTTCACCCTTGGTCAGACCCGTTCGGCCCGGATGTTCATAATCCACAAAGTACTTTTCCAGTTGATGAGCAAAGAAGAAGGTCTCAATATAACCCACCTGGCAATTGCTGACGATAAAAAGCTTATATCTTTGGGCAAGAGTCGCCAACGTCTTCTCCACATGAGGATACAAAATCCCCCCATGTTTCTTCAAGTACTCGCATTCGATCTCACCGCCCCGCTCCATGATTTTACTCCGAGCCTCTTCTGAAAAAGAAGGGAAGAGCTTCCTCCCGATCTCGGGAATCTGAAGCCCCATCACTCCTTTGATTTGGTCGATGGACAGTTCATCGGTGGGCAGCCCCTGCTCACGGCCATATTCCTTTAAGGCCTTATTCCAGGACACCCGCACCGGCTCAGTGGCATCCCATAACGTTCCGTCCAAATCAAAAATAATACCATCACTATCCTGCAGTTTTTCCATATCGCACTCACTTTCCTGCCAAGTCATTGGGGTTGAAGAATCCGACGGATATCCTTGACAAAGGCAGTCACCGCTTCCTCCTTTGTCGCCCAGGATGTCACCAAACGAATAGCAGTGTGCCTCTCATCTACTTTGCCCCAAATTTCAAAATGATAACTCTCTTTCAACTCTTGTACTACTTCGTTGGCGAAAATGGGGAAAATCTGATTGGAGGGGGATTCCGAAAGAAAGCTGACCCCCGCTTCTTTTAAACCATCCCGCAGCTTATACGCCATACTATTGGCGTGGGTCGCCAAGTCAAAATACAGATTATCGCGGAACAGCTCCAGGAATTGAATCCCCAGGACCCTTCCTTTGGCTAAAAGGGCACCCTTTTGCTTCATATGATAGCGAAAATCCTGTTTTAATTCCTCATTGCACAGCACCAAGGCTTCCCCCAGCAGTGCCCCGTTTTTTGTCCCGCCGATATAAAAGGCATCTACCAAGTCGGGCAATTCGGATAACGTCAAATCATTTCCGGCAGAGCACAAAGCTGAACCGAGTCTTGCTCCATCCATAAAGAGGTAGAGCTTCTTCTCCCGGCAAAATTCACTGAGAAGCCTAAGCTCCTTTTTAGTGTAAATCGTTCCTACTTCCGTGGCGTTGGAGATATAGACCAGCTTAGGCTTCACCATATGTTCATCGGTATGAGCATTGAGGATTTCTTCCACGTGAGCAGGGGTTAACTTGCCATCCTTCACCTCGGCTGTCAGAACCTTATGACCGGTGGCCTCGATGGCTCCCGTCTCATGGACAAAAATATGGCCGGTATGAGCCGCGATAGCAGCCTCATGAGGTCTCAAAAAAGCGGCAATCGCGATCAGATTGGTTTGCGTGCCTCCAGCCAGAAAGTGAATATCTACTGCATTGTTCCCCAGTTTTTTACGGAGAATCTCTGCGGCCGCTTGGCAATAGCTGTCTTCACCATATCCACTCTCCTGGACATAATTCGATGTCAGCAAAGCCTCCAGAATTTGCGGATGAGCACCTTCGCTATAGTCGTTTTTAAAACTGATCATGACTTCTCCTCCATTGCTTTCCTAAATAATTGCGCTTCTTAAAATATTAGCCCTGCTATTTATTACCTAGAACAATCTAGGCAGAGCTGCAACCAAACACTCCGGATCATCGAATTTCGGGGAGTTGACCCGGCTTGTCACCTCATAAAGAGACATCTGGTCAGCCGGATAAGGAGTAAGAAGACTTTTTAAGAGCCGGCTGTCCGTCACATGTGGATCTAACCAGATAGATTCAGCTTCTCTGGACAGAATCACAGGCATCCGATCATGCAAAGGCTGGATCAGCTCATTGGCTGTGGTAGTAATGATCGTGCAGGAATGGATCATTTCCCCGTCCGGGGATTTCCATGTATCCCATAGACCGGCTAAGCCAAAGAGCTCATTGTTTTTCAAGGTAATCCGGTAAGGGTACTTGCGGCATCCCTCTCTCCTCCACTCATAAAAACCATCCGCCACAACCAGACAACGCCTCCGCGGCAAACTGTATTTAAAGCTTGGCTTCTCATCCACAGTTTCCCCTCGGGCGTTGATCAATGTATTGCCTATGCTTATATCTTCAGCCCAGTAGGGTATAAGGCCCCATCTGTACATCACCAAATGATTCCTGCCATCGTTAATGATGACGGGAATATCCTGTGAAGGCGCCATATTATAGCGTGGTACCAGGTTGTCTGCAGAGACTTGGAAACGCGCCAGAATTTCCATAGGATTAAAAAGAATCAAACGTCCGCACATCGTTCCGGTACTCCTTTAATTAAGTCCTATCGCTATTCTACCGGATCATCCCTGATCAGTGAAAGCATCAATTTGCTGTCAGTTAACGGTCAGGGGATATCCGGCACCTTCTAAACGCTGAATAATGCGCTTTTGATGTTCAAAACTTTGGGTTTCCAGCAGCATATGAACACGGGCTGAACGCAGAGGAACGGCTAAATCATAGCGGGAGTGTTCGACGTTGATGATATTGGCCCGTTCCTGGGCTATAAGCTCGATCACCTTTTCTAAGTTGCCGGGTTGATCCGGCAAAAGAAGCTGGCAGGCCATGGTACGCCCGGAACGCCTCAGTCCCCGTTCGATAATCTGGGCCAGGAAATTCACGTCAATATTTCCCCCGCTCAGGATGAGAACCGTTTTCTGCTCCTTAAGATCCAGCTTACCCTGAAGCGCCGCCGCTACGGCAACCGCCCCGGCTCCTTCAGCAAGGGTTTTGGTGCGCTCCATCAACAGGAGAATAGCTTGACTAATCTCTTCTTCTTCAACCGTCACCATCTCATCCACATAATGGCGGACTGCTGCGAAGGTTAGATCACCTGCCCTTTTCACCGCAATGCCATCTGCCAAAGTACTGGCCTGCCCTAATGGCTCGGGCCTGCCTATGCTCAGCGCGTGAGCCATGCTTGCCGCTCCGGCCGCTTGGACACCGATCACGCGCACGGAAGGCTTCAGGGATTTCAAAGCCACAGCAATCCCTGCGATCAGCCCTCCTCCCCCGATAGGGACAAGAACCGTATCCACTTCAGGCAGCTCCTCAAAAACTTCCAAGCCGATGGTTCCCTGCCCGGCCATAACTTCCAGATCATCAAAAGCATGGATAAACGTGGCTCCTGTTTCCTTTTGGATCTCTACTGCCTTCTGATAAGCATCATCAAAAACCGCTCCGGACAGAATGACCTGGGCTCCGTACCCTTCCGTAGCGGACACTTTGGCTAGGGGGGCATTTTCCGGCATGACAATCGTGGCGGGAATACCGATACGGGCAGCCGCCATGGCTACCCCTTGGGCATGATTGCCGGCGGAAGCGGCCAGGATTCCTTTTTTCTTCTCCTCTTCAGAAAGCTTCAAGGCTTTATTCATAGCCCCCCGAACTTTAAAGGAACCGGTCTTCTGCAGATTTTCCAGCTTGAGGTAGATCTCCGTCCCAGCCAGGGCGCTCAAATTGCTTGAATGATCCAGAAGTGTCCGGTGAATATAGGGCTGAATAGCTTGTTGTGCTTCTTGGATCTGTTCTAAAGTCAGTAGTGTAGGCATGATCAACGCTCCTTGATGTTCACAGTATGTAAAAACTTTCTATCATTTAGTTATTATGGCACAAAAAGCAGGGCTGATAAAGCTCTCCCAACAAGTCTTCATTGCCCCCTCCATAAACTTAGTATGTGCAGAAAAAGTCTGCCCCACCCATTATCGTTCTAAATCGTTGCGTCTTCTAAAATAAAAACGACACTCCCGCAAAGGAGTGCCAAATCGTCTGGAGATATTAAGAAAACCTTTAAACAGCTTTTTGCGTACAGGGAAAGCTTTTCCCACCGCTGATGCTGTCCAAAAACATTTGATGAATTCTTCTGTCCCCGTTCAATTCCGGATGAAAGGAAAGTCCGATTTGATTCTTGTAGCGGACGCCAACGATATCCCCGTTGACCTTAGCAAGAATCTCCACATCCTCTCCTACGGACTCAATATAGGGTGCTCGAATAAAGGTCATCGGCACCTTGCCTAAATCTCCGAACTGCTCCTCGGTGTAAAAGCTGCCCAATTGTCTGCCGTAGGCGTTGCGCTTGACCCTTACCGGTAAGGTGGCAAAGTAACGGGCCGAATCATTGGCAAGCTCCTCAGCAAGAAGAATCAGGCCGGCACAGGTAGCCAAAACGGGAAGACCAGCAACGATTTTTTCCCGCAGAGGTTCAAACATATCCAGCTCCCTGAGCAGCTTGCCCTGGGTCGTGCTTTCCCCGCCGGGGAGAATCAGCCCCTCAACATCCTGGCGGGCATCTTTGCCGTTGCGCAGCTCAAGGCACTCTACCCCCAGATTCTGCAGGATCTTCTCATGCTCGATAAAGGCTCCTTGCACAGCCAGTACGCCTACCCTCATCTTACTTGCCCCGCTCTGCCATCAGCAGCTCGATTTCCTGTTCGTTAATCCCTACCATGGCTTCACCCAGATCCTCGGAAAGCTCTGCCAACACCTTGGGATCCTGGTAATTGGTCACAGCTTTGACGATGGCTTGGGCTCTTTTTTCCGGATCTCCCGATTTAAAGATGCCGGAGCCCACAAATACTCCTTCAGCCCCCAGCTGCATCATCAGGGCCGCATCCCCGGGAGTTGCCACGCCACCGGCGGCGAAGTTGACCACCGGCAGGCGTTTGTGTTCATGAACATAAAGCACTAAATCATAGGGAACCTGCAGCTCTTTAGCCTCCTGGAACAGCTCGTCTTCCCGCATACCGGCAAGGCGGCTGATTTGACGATTGATCATGCGCATATGGCGCACTGCTTGAACAATATCCCCGGTACCCGGTTCCCCTTTAGTACGAATCATGGCAGCCCCTTCATTGATGCGGCGCAAAGCCTCCCCTAAATCCTTCGCTCCACAGACGAAAGGCACTTTGAATCTGGTCTTATCGATGTGATAGACATCATCAGCCGGGGAAAGCACTTCACTCTCATCGATATAATCGATTTCAACAGCCTCCAAAATTTGAGCCTCCACGAAATGACCAATGCGGCATTTCGCCATCACAGGAATGGAGACGGCTTCCATGATTCCTTTAATCATTTTCGGATCGCTCATGCGGGAAACTCCGCCGACCGCCCGGATATCCGCCGGAATCCTTTCCAGTGCCATCACCGCACAGGCGCCGGCCGCTTCCGCAATCTTGGCCTGCTCCGGAGTGGTCACATCCATAATTACGCCGCCCTTTAACATCTGAGCCAGCTCTTTGTTCAATTCATATCGTTTACGATCCATTGAAAACCCTCACTTTACAACTAAGATATCATTGAGTATACTCAAAACTGGATATATTAAAATGTTCAATTCAAAAATAAATCATATGACCAATTCCATAAGGAGGAGCCCACTATGCTCACTTATTCCTTTGAAACCATAGGGTCAGAAAGCATGTATGAATATCTCTATCACTGCATCAAAACCGATATTCTGCAAAAAAAGTTAAAGGCTGATGAAAAACTTCCCTCCAAACGGGTTTTTGCCAAGAATCTGGGGGTCAGCGTGATCACTGTGGAAAATGCCTACGCCCAGCTTGCTGCCGAGGGCTATATCTATACCCAGCCCAAACGGGGCTACTTCGTCGCCAACCTGGACAAACAAACCCTCCACCCCTCTCTGGAAACATCTCAGAATGGGCTCCAATCTAAAAAAGAGCCGGCCTATTATGCCGACTTCGTCAAAAATTCCGTAGCCCCGGATTCTTTTCCCTTTTCAGTCTGGGCGAAACTGCTGCGGGATGTGATGGATACGGAAAGCCAGGCTTCCCTGCTTTCCGACACGTCTGTGGGTGGAGTCATGAAGCTCCGACAAGCCATTGCCGAGCATCTTTATCAATTCCGGGGTCTGTCGGTAGAGCCGGAGCAAATTATCGTCGGTGCCGGAACCCAGTACCTTTACAGCGTTATTATTCAACTCCTGGGCAGAAAGCTCACCTACGCTGTAGAAGATCCCGGCTATACCCGGCTCTCCAAAATCTATGCAAGCAATGATGTCCAGTGCTGCCATATCCCTATGGATGACTGCGGGGTCATCCCGGAGTCCTTAAAAGAGTGTGGAGCCGATATTCTTCACATTACTCCCTCTCATCACTTCCCCACCGGAATCGTCATGCCGGTCAGCCGGCGCTATGAACTCTTAAGCTGGGCAGCTCAGGAGAACGAGCGCACTATCATTGAAGATGACTATGACTGTGAGTTTCGTCTCTTCGGCAAACCCATTCCTACTCTGCAGAGCATCGACGTTATGGAGAAAGTCATTTATATCAACACCTTCTCCAAGAGCCTTGCCCCCACCTTCCGGATTAGTTACATGGTCCTTCCCAAGCATCTGGTAAACCGTTTTTATAGCCAGTTAGGCTTTTACTCCTGTACTGTCTCCACCTTTGAACAGTTCACCCTGGCAAGGTTTATTTCCGAAGGGTATTTTGAAAAACATATTAACCGCATGCGAACCTATTACCGCAAGCAGCGGGATGCCATCCTGAAGGCCCTCCGTCAAAGTGAGTTAAACCCCTATATCACTATTCAGGAAGAGGACTCAGGGCTGCATTTTTTGATGGAAGTGGCCACGGATGTGGATGACGCTCAGTTGATCGATGCCGCCAAAAAGTCCGGAGTTCGTATTTCTTGCGTCTCTCAGTATTACCATGGCACACCCGATCATAAAACCCACAAGATCATCATCAATTACTCAGGTTTAGAATCCGCAAAAATTGAAAACGCTATCCAACGGCTAAGCCAAAGCCTTGTGGAAGGAGTTTTATCCCTCTGACAGCAAAACAGGGGGTGCTGATATTCCGAAACTATCAGCACCCCTTAAAATTTGCCTATTGTTATTTAACCTTTTTTCTCTTGCCAAACTCTCCAAAGTTCTATCTATACTTACTCAGCTGTTTATTCATAAACTCAGGAAGAGAAAAACAGCTGGCCATGATTTGCTCATTCACATACAGGGCGTCAAGCTCTTTCATGCGAGCTTCATTTGGTATAACATACCCCTTTGACCCTAAGGTAAAGCTCCACAATCCACCGGGATAGGTAGGCACCACAGCTGTAAACATCTTCGTCTTCGGAAAAATATCATGAACCCGTTCAAAAATCTGTTCCATAACTTCTCCATGAAAAATCGGGGACTGGCTTTGGCAAACCATCAGGCCATCCTCCTCCAGAGCATTGAATATACTCCGGTAAAAGCTCTTTTCAATCAAGACTTCCGCCGGCCCTATGGGATCCGAGGAATCCACAATGACAATATCGTACTTGGTCGGGGAGTTTTGGACATAGTTTACACCATCATCAAAAATGAAGTTCACCCGGGGATCAGCTAACCCTCCGGAGACCTCAGGCAGATGTTTCAGACAAACCTCCACCACCATGGGATCGATTTCCACTACATCAATCTGCTCAACACTGGAATATTTGCACACTTCTTTGGCAACGCCACAATCTCCGCCGCCAATAATCAATACCTTCTTCGGGTTGGGATGAATGCTTAAGGGTACATGGGAAATCGTTTCATTGTAGATATGACCATCCAGAGAAGTCGTTTGCACGGCCCCATCCAATACCAACATGCGCCCGAAGCTGTAGGAATCGAGAATCATCACATGCTGAAGGGTTGATTTGGCTTCAACTATGATCTCTTTAATCCGATAATCAATCTTCAGGTTTTCCCGTTCATCTTCCGTCATCCATAACCCATGCTCGTTTTCAGATAAAAAAGTCGGCAATTTCCTAGTCATTTTTTCCTCCATTCAAAAAAAATCTTATAACAGTCACCTGTTATTTCCTATTATACCATGAGACAAGGAAAAACTCGCCCCTTGACCACTTACGAGATAAGCTTTAAGCCGATAACCGAACCTAAAATCATGGTTATAAACACTACTCTTCGCCAATCCTTTGATTCATTATAACGAATCATGCCAATGAGGGTACCGCCTACCACACCGATACCGGTCCAAACAGCATACGCTGTCCCCATAGGCAGGAATCGCAGTGAATAGCCCAATAAAGCAAGACTCGCCCCAAATCCCATAATCAAGAGGCCCACGGTTTTCCAAGTGCGGCTTATCTGCAATTGATTGATCATAGCCACCCCAAATGCTTCAAGCAAACCTGCTAAACATAAAGTGAACCAAGCCATTACGCATCAACTCCTTCTTTGCTCCGCTCCCCTGTAACCGCTTTTAAACCAAATACCCCTGTTAACAGGATTAAAATCAGCAGGACTTTGGCCCATTGAAAGGGCTCTTCAAAAAAGAAAATTTCCGAAATGACCGTACCGGCTGTGCCCAATCCTACAAAAACAGCGTAGACCGTCCCGGCAGGGAGCACCTGTCCCGCCGTAATCATCAAATAATTGCTCACAATCAGGGCAATCACCGTACCGCTCCATGTCCACACATCATGGGAATGGGCTAAGCCAATCACCCAGAACACTTCCAGGAAAGCAGCAACAAAGACTTTATACCAATGTTTATTCATAGAACATTTCCCTCCACTTTAGGTTTTTTCCAAATTAAAAAGCCCAAGAGATACTGTTCATCAGTCTCTCCCAGGCTTTTATCCCTCCGTGACACAGCCAGGCTGTGAGTTTTCTCTCGGACCAGACCAACAAAGCGTGTTGCGGAACCCTAGAAAACATTTTTTTATAAAATTATGGTGCGCCACCACGGATTCGAACCGTGGACCTGCCGATTAAGAGTCGGATGCTCTACCAGCTGAGCTAGTGGCGCAAGCATTATTATAATATACCCATCGGGAAAGTTTTGCAACAAAAATTTCTACCTGTCACCTTTACTGCGATCTCGATATTCTATAATTAAAGCGGTAATAATACTAAAAAATGCGGCAGCAAAAAGAAATACAGCCAGTATAAAATTCCCCAAATCTTCAAACCCCTCGCCCGCCCGAACAAACCTTGCCAAGTAATAATAGTAAATGGATAAGCAAAGGCATAAAGCCCCTGGCAAATATTTCAGAGATTTAATTCTTGATGCCACTTTTCCCAGCAGAACAGTTATCCCAATTGAAACCAGACCAACAGCCAGTATCATGAGTATTAATCGATCCATAGCAAAACCCTCTCTTTCCTTATCCTTAGTTTATCCGCGCCGGTTTGAAATAATAAGCCATCTCATACTATCACGAATAGCTTAAAAAAACTGACCTCAGTCAAAAATTACAAAAAAATATTGGGTTATATTTTATTAATAAGGTACAATATTAAAGAGTAAACCTAATATGCATTAAAAGGAGAGAAAACTATGCTTACTGGTGCTGAAAAAATTACTGATGTTGTAGAGAAATACCCACAGTCGGTAGAAGTCTTCCAAAAATACGGCATGCATTGCTTTGGCTGCATGGCAGCCCGCTTTGAAAACGTTGAACAAGGCGCTATGGCCCATGGAATCGATGTCCCCAGCCTTATCAAGGATTTAAATAAGGCCATCGGAAATCAATCGTAATTTGAAATAAGTGGAGAACACAACGGCTGACACGGTTCATTGGAACGTGTTCAGCCGTTTTTACATTAATGGTTAACCTGTTATACTATTATTGGATTTTTTATGATAGCACTCTTTAGATAGCATGTTCATAAAATCATCATAAAATATTCAGCTTCTTTTCAGTTTCTGATCAGGTTTGACTCAGAGTAATGTCTTATACTTAGGTCATTAAGAGAAATCTTTGTTCAACGATTTTATACACAAGGGGGTTCAATCTATGAATGAGATGAATGAGAAAAAAAACCGGCTACTTCCTTTAGCAGCTTTATGTATTATCAGTGCTCTTCTCGGCGGAGTCTCATCTGTATCGCTTCTTCAATATGTCTATCCGGAGACTCTTAGCGCTATCGAGGCGCAAGCCACTCTAAATTCCCCGGGCACCGCCAGCCCCGTGACCCTTCTCGCCAATACCCAAACGGATGAATCCAATTCCCCTGTGGTTCAAGTGGCCAAAGACGTGGGCCCCGCAGTAGTGGGAGTCTCCAATTACCAAAATGTTTCCAATACCTATAGGTACGGATTCGGTTTAGGCTCCAGGAACAATACCCAGAGCTCCGAGTTAGTGGAAGCAGGAACCGGTTCCGGATTTATCATTGACGCTCAGAATGGTTATATCGTGACCAACTACCATGTTATTGAAAACGCCCAAAAAATCACAGTTAGTCTTAGTGATGGTCGCAACCTTGAGGCCAAGCTGATCGGCTCAGACTCCCGCACTGATTTAGCTGTCCTGCAGATCTCGGATACCAGTAATCTCACTGAAGTAAAACTGGGGGACTCTTCCAAAATTGAAGTCGGGGAATTTGTCGTCGCCATCGGGAATCCGGGAGGAAACAAGTTTGCCCGCTCTGTAACAGCAGGCGTTATTTCCGCCACCAATCGTACTCTCCAGATGTCCGGCGAGTCCACCCTTTATAATATGCTGCAAACAGATGCCGCTATCAATCCTGGCAACAGCGGCGGTCCCCTGGTCAATTACTCCGGGGAAATCATCGGCATTAACTCAGCCAAATATGCTGAAAGTGGATTTGAAGGTATGGGCTTTGCTATTCCCATCACTGAAGCCACTTCCATCATCACCCAACTTATTGAAAATGGCGCAGCAAAACATCCTGCTCTCTTAGTCTCGGTCAGCGATCAATACCTTCTTTATGCCAAAGAGCAAAATCTACCCCTGGGGGCCTATATCTATGAAGTCAATCCTGAAGGACCTGCCGGAAAAGCGGGAATTCAGGAAGGCGATGTGATTACTCATGTGAATGATGTCAAAGTGGAAAACTCCACTGAACTGATTGGAGAGATTTATAAGCACAATGTAGGGGATAAAGTGACCCTGACCTTTATTCGCGACGGACAGACAAAAGCGGTACAAGTCACCCTTGGGGAAATAACTACCTAATATAACCTAAACAATATGACCCGAAAAGAGCCCTCTTCAGGAAAAACCTGAAGAGGGCTTTATAAAAGGGTATTGAAGGCAGGTTATGGTTATTTCATGACAGCCGTTGGCAACATAAGTGAAAGCTCGGGGAATACCACGAGGACAATCAGCATCACAATCATCACTAAGATGAAGGGAAGAACCCCCATGACCACTTCCCCAAGTTTTTCTTTGGCCATAGAGCTCACCACAAAGAGATTGAGGCCGACCGGTGGCGTAATCATTGCCAACTCCATATTCACCGTCATAACAATAGCAAAGTGAATTGGATCGATGCCGATACTTCTCATAATCGGAAGCAAAATAGGCAGGGTGATCAAGATAATGGACACTGCCTCCAAGAAGGTTCCCATAACAAAGAACATTAACTGGGTAAGTAAGAAGAAGACGAAGATATTAACGCTGGATTCACCGATCCAAGCAGCCACCTTATTGGGTACCTGATTATTGGTGAGGAATAGAGCAAAGACCATGGCTGCCGCAATGATCAGGAAAATCATGGAGGTTGTATTGATGGTTTCCACCAAAACCTTGCGAAAATCTTGCGGACGCAATTCCTTATAGACAAAAAGAGAGATGATTAGAGTATAGAAAACTGCCACAACAGCTGCCTCTGTGGGTGTACAAATCCCCGCATAAATACTGCCGAGAATTAAAACAGGCAGAAAACTGGCAGGTATAGCCCTTATCGTGGATTTCCAGCGCTCGCTCCAAGTCGCTTTCTCTGTCTGTCCATAGCCGTGTATTTTGGCATAAACAATGGCTATAATCACCAGAGTAGAAGCGAGGATGAGACCCGGAATGATGCCGGCCATAAATAGCTTGCCGATGGAAGTATCAGAAGTCACCCCGTACACGATCAAAGGGATACTGGGAGGAATGAGGATACCTAAGGTTCCGGAGGCAGCAATCAAGCCCATTGTATAACGTTTAGGATAACCACCCTTCAACATAGCCGGCAGCATGATAGCTCCAATCGCCGCCGCTGTGGCTGGGCTGGAACCGGAAATCGCGGCGAAAAGGGTACAGGCAAGAATCGTGACCACGGAAAGTCCACCAGGCAAATGACCGATCCAAGCCTTTAAACATTCGATGAGATATTTGGATACCCCTCCCCGGGACATGAGTACTCCCGCCAGTACATATCCGGGTATCGCCATGAGCGGTGCTGTATTGATTCCGGCAAACATTCTTTGGGGTATCATCATGAGATTAAAGTCTGATGTAAGCGTGAAAATGAGAATAGTGGACATGGCCAAGCTAATTGCAATGGGGACATGCAGAAGGAAGAGAACAACGAAGATACTAAACAGTAAAGCTGTGGTCATCAGACTTCACGCTCCTTTCCTGCTCCGCCATCCAGTCCTTGCCGCCATTTTTCAACGTTTCATAAAGTTTAACCACAAAACGCATAGACAAAAGCGCTCCCATCAAAGGTAAGATAAAGTAAACAATATATAAAAATATTCCCGTATCCGTGGACTTCTGCCCTGTTTTGTGTACAAACGCTACCAGCTCAAAACCATAGCGAAGAACAAAGATACCAAAGAGAAGTCCTACCATATGGGCAAAAATAGTGACCATAAATCGGCCCCTTAAGGGTAGACGATCATAAAGCATTTCCACTGATATATGGTGGTTATTCCTTAAGGCCACACTGGCTCCAATCAAGGTCCCCCAAATAATTAACCACTGCGAGATTTCATCCACCCAAGGTTGAGGGTCATTAAAAAAATAACGCATGATTACTCCGTAAAAGATGACGGTTACTCCGATGAACAACAATCCACCAGCAAGGATGTCCTCTAAAAAATTAAACGCCCGCCAAAACCGCTTCATTAAAACACCTCTCTTCTCTCTTAATCCATGTCATTGCTTTATCTGTCATAATTTGCTTAAATTTATTTATTATTGTTTAAATTTGTCTATTAGCGCGATAAAAAAGGGACGGGGTAATCCCGCCCCAATTTTACCCTCTATGAATGCCTATCATTGATTGGCCGCACGGGCAGCGTCTATGATGTCTTTACCAATGACACTTTCAAACTCTGCAACCACAGGCTCCATAATTTTTACGAACTCTGCCCGTTGGGCTTCGTTAAGCTCTACAACCTCCATGCCGGCGTTTTTCAGATTCTCGAAACTCTTCTGATCTAAATCCTCGGCCAATTCAACGGCATAATCAGTAGCTTCAGCCATTGCTTTTTCCAGAGCTTCGCGAATATCGCCAGGCAGCCCATCCCAAAACTTAGTATTAACAATAATACAATAGTCAAGGCGCCCATGGTTAGACACTGTTAAATGCTTTTGGACTTCGGCGTATTTTTGAGTGTCAATATTGTTGAAGGTGTTTTCCGTCGCATCAACAGTACCTTGCTGTAAAGCGGTATAGGTTTCACCAAAGGGGATAGTAGCGGAGCCGGCACCGAGGGCCTTAAATTGAGCTTCCAGAACACTACCGGCTTGGACCCGGAATTTCAGGCCTTTGAAATCTGCCGGGGTCACCAAGGGATACTTTCCGTTGACAAATTGCTTAAAACCGTTAGGCCACATTGCCAACAACCGCACACCATAGTTATCCAAGCTGTTCATCAACTTCTTATTAGCATCACTTTCCCAAAACTTATACACAGCGTCATTATCTTTAAACAAGAAGGGTAAATCCACATATTGGAACTGGGGATTCATCCCTACCAATTTGGTAATAGAAGGAGCAATGATATGGACATTCCCTGCCTGTACTGCTTCTAGCTCTTCTTTGTCGCCATAAAGCTGGGAAGAAGGATAGACTTCCACTGTAACCCGCCCATCTGTGTACTTCTCTGCCAGCTCTTTAAACTTCTCTGATGCCAGCCCTTTGGGGGAATCAATAGTGGTAACATGGGAGAATTTAACGATGATAGGATCGGCTTTTTTCTCTCCGCCATCGACAGCAGTAGCAGCATTACCAGAGTTGCTGCTATTGGATGAAGATGAGCAGCCTGCCAAGGCTAACGCCATAATTAAAGTGATTACCATAAACAAGGTCAGGGATTTGTGATCTTTCTTGAAATAAAACATCATTCCGCCTCCTCAAAATTCTTTGGCCTATTTACTTAGGTTTTATCTCTATGTCTCCTCCTAAACTCTCTACCCCTTTGTAAACTAACCTCTTAGCCCCACCTCCTTTCAGGAATTACGCATTAGATCAACTAATTCAGTACCGATATCCTCAGCCAGCATTTCATAAACCGGTGCTAAGGCCTCTTCTAAAGCCTTCTGTTCCTCAGCATTTAAGTAGTGAATCTTAATCTCTCCCTCTCTTTCTAACGCCGCTAATTGTTGGGCATTGACCTCTGCAGCTTTTTCCCTTTCCCAAAGAGTCACTTCCGCCAAAGCCTCTTCTAAGATTTTGCGGATACCTTCAGGCAATCCTTCCCAAAACTCCTTGTTAACGATGACTATATAACCCAAATATCCGTGGTCACTAATTGTTAAGTATTTTTGGACTTGATCAAAACGCTGCGTGAAAATGTTGGATATGGTATTTTCTTCTCCATCTACTCCACCTGTCTCTAAGGCCGCATGAACATCACTGAAGGCGAGAGGATGAGCGACGGCGCCGAGAACTTCGAATTGGTACTTTAGGGTGTTTGAAAAAGGCATGATGCGAAATTCCAGTCCCCTGTAGTCCTCAGGTCGCTGCAAGGGATGTGAGCTATTGGTCATTTGCTTAAACCCATTATGCCAAACGGCCAACCCCAGCATGCTATGTTCCTCCAGTCGAGCCAATAGCATTTGACCAACTGGACCATCTACGAAGTAAGGGATATTCTCTAAATTATTAAAAGCATACGGTAAGTCAAAAAGCTGCCACTCGGGGATCATTGCCGATAATTTGGAGGTTGCCGGAGCAATCATTTCTATTGCACCATTTTTTAAGGCATCAAATTCTTCCCCATCTTTATAGAGTTCAGAATTAGGATAGACTTGAACCTCCACGTATCCCCCGGTTCTTCTGCGCACCAGCGAGGCAAACCGCTCTGCCGCCAATCCTTTGGGAGAATTTTCAGCAACCACATGGGAAAACTTAATAACAATCCTTTCATCCTTAGTAACTTGTTGTTGATCAATCACATTTCTTTGGCAGCCAGTAATCCACAAGAGCAAACAACCCAGGATAATAGCATATATTTTTGTACTCATTGACCGCCCTCACCTTGTGATTATTGCAACTAATTATTTATATATTCTGAATATACTGACTTTTTAAGCTATTTTATGTTCTTCTTTACTAATCATCAATAATTTGACCATATTGGTAATAAAGTTCATTTTGGTCATAAACAATACCGTTTATTGACAGGTCGTCCTACCCTATACCTATTGACACTCTTAAAGTATTTGTCGTTCTTTTTCCAGCTATTGTTATTCAAATAATTTAGAAAATAAAAAAGGACCCTGAGTAAAACAATAAACTCAAGGGTCCTCTTTTTTGCTTACAGCACATCGTCGCCTTTCTCTCCTGTGCGGATCCGGATTGCTTCTTCCACTGGATAGACAAAAATTTTCCCATCTCCTACTTCGCCGGTACGGGCAGCTTGAGTTATGATGGAAATCACTTGGTCAACATCCTGATCTGTAACAACCACTTCGATCTTCACCTTGGGAAGCAGATATACCTTATACTCTACCCCTCGATAGACCTGAGTATGGCCCTTTTGGTTACCGCATCCCAAAACCTGAGTTACGGTCAATCCACTGACGCCAAAGTCATCCAATGCCGATTGAACATCATCAAGTTTACCTGGGCGAACTATTGCTTCAATTTTCTTCATTAGGATCCCCTCCTTTAGGAATAAGTATTCACTCTGTAACCGTTGAAATCCTTCATATTCAACTTCGTTGAACGAAAATTCCCACAATAGCTAATAATCCCTTCCATCTTATAAGTATAAACGCCCCTTCACAGTAGGTTTAGATCGTTTCACAGATTAGAGCTGACCAATTCTTCCCCTGATAAGCATTATAACCTCTGGTATGAGCATAACCATAAATTTTCGTGCTCTTTTGACCGTTATTCTCAAAGAGAAATCCATAGGTCTCTCCGTTAATGGCCCGCCTGGCAGCCTCTAAATGTTTAAGATTATCTTTAAGAACTCCTTTGCGATTACGGCTGGCTATCACATAGCCTTCTTTGTTTAGGACATAAACTTCTCCATTTTTCCCAATCCGGGCACTGTCGATGATATCATAGATAAAATCCCAATTAAAACGGGTGGAGAAATAACCTAAAACCTCTCCCTCGTCACTGACAATCGGGCATGTGTAGGCTACTGTATAGCGGTTTTCCAAAGGGGATAAATAGAGATCGCTTACAGAAATAGCATTGGCTGCCTTGGCTTCGATAAACCAAGGTTTATCGGCGAAATTCTTGCCGATGAGTTCTGTATGGACTCCTGCCGATACAATGGTTCCTTCCGGATCCAATACATAAAGATCTATGTAAACTTCATAAATCTCGACAAGGGATTTCAATAAAGTATTGCATGCGGCGATCCGCTGAGGATCGTCTGCGAGAAAACAATGCTTGACCTTATCAAATCTTGCCCAGGCTTGGGCATCACAATTCCGCTCGAATAGATTGCGATCGATTTTGTCTATGGTATCATAGGCCACATCGGCTGTCCGCACTGCCATAACTTCATTGGCCTTAATCTGGATATTCTCGACGATTTGAGTACTTTCCTTGGTTGAGGCCAAGCTCCGGGTAGCCAGCTTCTTAATCTCATCAGCCACCACACGGAATCCTCGCCCTGCTTCTCCCGCTCTGGCCGCTTCTATGGCAGAATTTAAAGACAGCAGGTTGGTATGCTTAGCAACCTCTTGGATGGATTCGATCACTTTCCCCATGTTTTGGTTTGCTTCTTTCAATTCGACCAACAGAATTGAGGCATCGATGCTTAATTCATTTACTTTCAAAAGATCGCCTCCTTTTGCATATTTTTCCATGCACAAAAGGCGCTTATAAAGATAAAGTCTTTATAAGCGCCTTTGCTTCCCTTATTTAAGTTTATGCATAGTTTTATTTTACACGGTATCGGTAAACTGACAATTGCTTTGTGAATAAAATATTGTATTCATTCTCGATTTTTCCATAGGCATCCCCAGGTACAATGACGGAAATCACCTGCGCGACAGCTTAAACTGAATCAACAAAAAAGAGGCCGGAGAGAACAATCCTCTTCCGGCCTCCGAGCGTTATACTTATAAAACAGTTTCTCCTATCTCACCGGTGCGGATACGGATAGCTCCTTCAACGGGGTAAATAAAGATTTTCCCATCTCCCACTTCGCCGCTGCGGGCCTCATCGGAAATGATTCTGACCACTTCATCCACCGCCTGATCGTTAACTACAACTTCAATCTTTACTTTGGGGAGAAGAAAAACTTTATACTCTACCCCTCTGTAAACCTGGGTATGGCCCTTTTGCTTACCGCAGCCAATGACATGAGTCACAGTCAGCCCGCTTACCCCAAAACGATCCAGAGCACTTTGTACTTCATCCAGTTTGCTCGGTCGGATAATCGCTTCAATCTTTTTCATTGAATTTCCTCCTCGTATAATTGATTTAGTTCCTGCCCCACGAGTCCCAAAAACTAATGGAACGTGGGGTATTTAAATGACCATAGAAAACTGGAAATTCAGTAGATATGGTCAACCGCAACAAGATGCACACAGGATAACGCATACCCCATGCAGCCGTCGTGCCTGTGGGCAGTGTGGACAAGTCAACCCCAAGGCATACTTCAAATTCGACTTGTCCAAAGCCTGTTGGGAAAGCTCTTTTAGGACAGACCCCAAAGGGCTTTTCCACAGGCTGGCACTGTCCACAGGCTCAGGATGAGGAATACCTGAGATTCCTCAGATCGTTCTTTGACAACAAAAAAGTATTTAAGTTTGTTGGGATTTCAAGCAAAATGGTACCGTGAGGTTCGTTCTGGCAAAGCCTTTTCCTCCTTGAGGCTCTGACCTCTTTTTAAGTCTGACTGCCAGCCCACAATTTGAACTTTTAACTCGAAGGTTGCACAGCTTAAAGGGAACTCCTCCGATAGTAGCAGATCGGTTGGATCCAAGGTCTTTTTAGGACAAGTGCTGATTCGGCGAGGTTGTTGACCTGTTGTGGTGCCTGGTCCCAACGTTAATCTTACAAATTGTTTGGCTCAGAAAGTGAGGTGATTTTAATTGAGTTTATTTGTCGGTATTGATGTGAGTTCCAGTGATTTTAAAGTGCGAATCTTAGATGAGCGTGGTAATGAACCGGTTAAAAGGCTACGGGCTTTGAATGATCAGCCTGGTTGTGAGCAAGTTGCCCGATATCTCTTTGACGCCTGTGCTCAAGTGAATGTGGACCGGCTGGTTATTGGTTTAGAGGCCACTTCCGTATACAGTTGGCCGTTACAAATGTTCTTAGCGGAAGACCATTCTTTAGCCCCTTTGCAGCCCCAAATTTATTCCTTTAACCCCAAGGTCGTTGCTAATTTCAAGAAGGCTTATGTGGACCTTCCGAAAAACGATTGGATTGATGCCTGGGTCATTGCCGAACGTCTACGCTTCGGTCGGCTCCCAGAGGGCTCTCAGGTCGATTTCCGCTACTTACCCTTACAGCGCCTCACTCGCTTTCGGTGTCATTTGATTGAGATGATTTCCAGAGAGAAGAATTATTTTCTCACGAACTTGTTCTTGAAGTTTAGCACGCTTGCCCAAGGTGCGGTTTTTAGTAACACTTTCGGCGCTACTTCTGAATCCTTGACACTTGAGTTTTTTTCTCCAGAAGAGGTTGCGGCTCGACCGCTTGATGAACTGATTGATTTCCTCATGGAGAAAGGAAAACGTCATTTCGAGGATCCGGAAACCAAAGCCAGAGAGTTGAAGGAAGCTGCCCGCAAGGCCCATCGACTGCGTGGAAGCCTATTGCAACCCATTAACCTTATCCTGGCCACGAGCATTGAAACCATCCACACCTTGGAGAAGCAGGTAAAGAAAATCGATAAGGCAATCGAAGCAGAAATCAGGCATTTCCCGAATACGCTCATTACCATTCCCGGTATTGGCCCTGTGCTTTCAGCTGGTATTATTGCTGAGATCGGAGACATCCGTCGTTTTCCGAATGAAGGAGCCTTAGCAAAGTTTATTGGGTTAACCTGGCGTACCCACCAGTCAGGTGATTTTACAGCCGATGACACACCCTTAACCCGAACTGGCAACACCTACTTGCGCAGTTATATCATCCAGGCTGCTAACTTAGTACGCCAAAAGGAACCAGAGTACAAGGTCTTCTACCAACGTAAATTTTCGGAAAGTAAGACTCATCATCATCGCCGTGCTCTCGTGCTTACTGCACGCAAACTCGTCCGTATGGTTGATGCTCTGCTACGCAGCAACCAAATCTATAGGCCACATGGCAATAGGGGGAATGCAAACCAAGCATGAATTGCGCTAACCGATACTCCATTTTTGTAACTTTTTCCCACGATAGTTTGGGAATGAGATGGTTTCTTGTTGCCTTTTTTGCCCACTGATTATTAGCTAACTGAAAATTTGACTCGCTTAGAGTCTTGACATATTACCGAAGGACTTTATAATCAGATGCAGCTCAATGCCTATTTTCCCGGCTGACCGCTGGGTGTGGAAACACTGACTGCTTTGGCAGCCGATACAATTGTGGGAAGATAACCACTGCCGATAAAGTCGGGGTAAGCCTCTTCGCCATGGAGGGAGATGTCCAGGCCCATCTCTTCTTCTTCAGCAGTAACCCGCAAGGGTGTGAATATACCGACCAGCTTCATAATTATAAATGTGGCAACGACTGCCAGAACAATAGTTACAGCAACACCGATGGCTTGAATCCCTACCTGAGCTGCATTTCCATACAACAATCCGTCAGTTCCCCCCACAGAAGCCGAAGCGAAGATACCCGTTGCCAGAGCTCCCCAGATTCCACCGATTCCATGACAACCGAAAGCATCCAAAGAATCATCATAGCCAAGTTTTGCCTTAAGAACACTGACTCCGAAGTAGCAAATGGCTCCACCGACGAGGCCAATCACCAGAGAGGACATGGGAGTGACGAAACCTGCTCCTGGGGTAATCGCTACAAGCCCTGCAATGGCACCACTGGCTGCGCCCAAAATGGTGGGCTTACCACGGTGCATCCATTCTGTGGCCATCCAGGCTAAAGCACCGGCGGCAGCTGAAGTATTGGTCGTGACCAGAGCCATGGCGGCTAATCCATTGGCGCCTAAGGCACTGCCGGCATTAAAGCCAAACCAGCCAAACCAGAGCAGACCTGCCCCTAAAACCGTCATAGGCAATTGATGAGGAGCCATAGGTTCTTTGCCATGCCCTTTGCGTTTGCCCAGGATTAAAGCAGCGACTAAACCGGTAACCCCTGAGCTGATATGCACAACAGTTCCGCCTGCAAAATCCAATGCTCCCATTTCACGCAGGAAACCACCCACACCCCATACCGAGTGAGCCAGGGGATAATAGACAACCAACAACCACAGAACCATAAATCCCAGAAAGGCCGGGAACCGCATGCGTTCAGCAACAGAACCCGAGATAATTGCCGGAGTAATGATGGTAAACATCATTTGGAAGGCCATGAATAAGAGGAAGGGGATGGTCGAGGAGTAATCTCCATTAGGTTCCATACCGACACCGCTGAGGCCAATCCACTCTAAACTTCCGATAATACCGGCATGGTCTGTACCAAAGGCCAAGCTAAAGCCGATCAACACCCAAAGTACGGAAGATACACCCATGAGAATAAAACTATGCATCACCGTACTCAGAACATTCTTTTTACGAACCATACCGCCATAGAATAACGCCAGGCCGGGGGTCATGAGAAAAACCAGGGCCGCTGATAAAATAATGAAGCTGGTGTCCCCTGTATCCACCACAGCACCATCTTCCGCCAAAACTGCAACAGGCAGAGCCAACATGCTTATAATCGCTAATAATAATACCCATACTCTTTTCATTTGATATTCCTCCTTGCTATTACTTAAATAATTTTCAAATACAGTGGACGTTCTTCTGGTCCACTCCCCCCTTTCCTTGAAATGATTTTTATTCAGGTAGTAATGATGAACACCGGTTGAAAAAAAGAAGAGAGATCCCCCGGATATACTCCAACCTGGGTTTTCTCTCTTACTCTTACACACTTACCAAGTCCTCGACCTGGCACCCGAAAGCTATGAAATTATAGATGCATATACCCTAAACCCACTCGGCAATGCTCTGACAGAGCATGTATGGATGAACGCCCAAATATGGCGATGGCGATCCAGTCCCGATCACAGGCAATCCCCACTTTCAGGGCATAGCTGGCATTGCTGTTGGTATGAACAAAGATCCCATTGCTTGCTTCTAAGGTCGCATGCACAACAGCGTGTATGGCCTTCGGCTCCTTTTGAATGGCACCTGTGTTGATTGCTGCCGAAATGACAGAGTGGGTTAGCTTCCCGGTGGGTTGTAACGCGGAATACGTTCCTCCTAATTCGGTTACTGCACAATAGACGTTTTGGGAAAGCATCAACTTTTTCAACTCATTCTCTTTTTCACGGGTTTCCGTTAATGCTAAGGCCAGTGCAGTTCGTTCAAGAGAAGGCTTTTCTTGTTTCTGGCTTCTTTCTGGCATCAATAGCCTCCCTCCTTACAAAAAACCTGGCTTCGCCGCAAAGGCACTCACATAGCTGAAACAAGAAAGCGCCGTTGCAAGTAATCTGTCTTAGATTCTTGTAACGGCGCCATTGCCTTATTGATTTGATGTTTATAATTTACAGGAATTCAATCAAAATAACAAGTGTTTTTTCCGAAGAACACTGTATACTTCTTGTTAATCAATCAGAAAAGTTCAGATGGTTCTTTCGTCCCGGCTGAACTTTTATTGCTTAACTAATAGTTCTATTGCAGTTATATCAAGGGTTTCCGACACTCTCTCCGCTCCTTTGCCGCAGTTTAACTTTATGGCTTATCATAACCCAAGCAATCTGATTGTTCGAATTTTGTCCTAAGCATTGCGCAGTTGATTGAGACTTCTCGCCAGACTTAAGACATCTTCAGCCTGCAAAGGAATCTTTTTTATGCTGCTGTGCAGTCTCACCCGGATCAAAAGCTCTGTCAGCTGCTCTTGTGTGTAAGGAACTCGTTCTTCTTCCAGCAGTCTCACGAGCTCCTTTATTCCTGAGTATTTGCCAAAAACCATGGAGTGCTTTCTGGAGATGCTTTCCGGCGGAAAAGGCTGATAATTTTCCACGTCCTTGCGAATTCCGTCCAAATGAACCGCCGAAGTATGAGTAAAGACATCGGACCCCACAACGGGCTTGGAACGGGGAACCTCCCGCTGGGTAATGTCACTGACCAAAAGGGAAATATCATTAACCTTCTGGATATCAAAGGCGGTGGGACGCTGCAAGATATGATGAATGGCCACCGAAATTTCTTCCAGAGGAGCATTGCCCGCTCTTTCCCCCAATCCCCCCACGGTGACACTGACAGCTTTGAAACCGATGCGTAGGGCTGTTAAGGCATTGGCCGTAGCCATTCCTAAATCATTGTGCGCATGAAACTCCAGAGGCAGCGCTGTTCTTTGCGGCAGAGGGGCAAAACGCCGCGCCAGCTCAAGGGGATCCAGGATACCCAGAGTATCGGCTAAACGTATCCGATCGGCCCTAAGCCCTTCCGCTACTTTAGCCATCTTAATCATGAAATCCACGTCGGCACGGCTGGCATCTTCAAAACCTACACAAACATATTTCCCTTCCTTTTTAGCCAGTTCAACGGCTTCTCCCATGCTGTCCATGGCCCAGGTCCGGCTTTTTCTGAGCTTGCGCTCTATATGTTGATCGGAAACCGGAATACAAATAGAAACCGCGCCGACACCGGTTCGGAAGCTGGCTTCCAGATCCTCCTTACTGGTGCGGTTCCAGGTGGCCAGACGCACCGGCAGCCTTAAATCCACCAAACCCTTGATGATTTCCATCTCATCGGCCCCCACACTGGGAACACCGACCTCAATCTCATCAATTCCTGCTTCAGCCAGGCAAGTAGCGATTCGCGCCTTCTCTTTGAAACGGAAAGCGATGCCCGGGGTTTGTTCCCCATCTCGCAGGGTCGTATCACAAAGCCATACGGAATCTTTCATGCTAGGCTCCTCCCCTCTGAAACTTATTCTCCAGCCAATGAGGCGGATTCTTATGGAACATCCGCTGCAGTCGGCAGGCCGCCTCCTCGATCAGTAGATTTTCCTTGGTCTGCATAGGGAAAATATTGTGGTTGATGAGCCTTGCCGCCGCTGGGCTCCCGATCTGGCTGCAATACAATATATCGCAATCCTGAATCGCTTCAATCCGTTCCGCAAGGCGTCTTTCATTGATCGTTTCGGTTTCTTGACCGGTTTGGGACTTAAAGCTTTTCGTTTTAACCCGATGAAATGAAGCAGGCAGGAATTCATAAATGACAATATTGGAACTAAGCGCAAAATGAGCATCGACATGCTGCATATCCTCACTGCAAAAAGCCACCTTAATCACCCTATCTCCCTCCCAACCATAATAATTCAGATTTAGACATAAGTCCTTAAACAGATCAGCTCCGTAAACTGCCAAGCCATCTTTCTATAGAATGCCAAGGCTCTTGTATTGCTGCGGTCCGCTAAAAGCTGCAGGCGCTTAACGCCTCGTGCCGCCGCCCAGGCCTGAAGGGATAACAGCAATGCCCTGCCTGTTCCCTGCCCCTGATAAGGCTCCTCAACGACGAGATCCTCGACCCAGGCGGATAGTCCCCCTTCTGCCGTGGATATCAGCAGCTGCGCTGTGACCATGCCGATCACCCGTCCGTTTTGCTCCGCCACCATCATGCACCGCCGGGCACCCTCTTCCAACATCAGCTCCAGACCCCGGCGCTGTTTTGTCTCATCATAGGAGAAATCCGCCTCCAGAGAAAATAAGGTTTTCAGCAGCTTAGCCATGTCGGTGATGTCTGCCGGCACTGCTTCTCTGATTACAGGTTTCATCAGAACACCCCGATGGCATCGGCGCGGCATTGCTGACAATGGGTCATCTGGGGCAGGAGGGAGCTTAAACTGCTGCGTCTAACGGCAAGCTGCTCCCGGGAGGGCGGTATGATATGAGCTAATTTCCCCTGGGGAATGACCGGCATAATATTATGAAGATGTGCTCCCCTTTTCTTGATTTCCACAGATAAGTCATTTAGGCCATGGTCATTGATGCCAGGCATCAGCACCGTATTTATTTTCACTGTCATCCCCGCCTTCGCGGCCATTTCCAGCCCGCTCAGCTGATTATGGAGCAGGGTTCTTGCCGCTTCAGCTCCGATCAAGGTTTGCCCCTTCCAGCGCACATAACTGTAGATTTGGGCACCAACCTGCTCCTCCAGGGTATTGATGGTAATAGTAATGTGAGATACTCCGATATCCGTCAATTCCTCCATCTTCTCCGGCAAGAGCAGGCCATTGCTGCTCAGGCACAGAATCATCTCCGGGAAATCCCGTTTTACCCCTCTCAGCGTTGTAAAGGTCCCCTCATTGGCTAAGGGCTCCCCGGGACCGGCAATGCCGACCACCACAAATTTATCTCCTTTACCGGAAGCTTTGACTTTCCGCACCGTTGCCAGTGCTTCTTCAGGGGTTTGCACCTTACTGGCTACACCTGGACGGGATTCATTGGCACAATCAAATTTGCGTACACAATAATTGCACGAGATATTGCAGCCGGGAGCTACGGCTAAATGGATGCGTCCCGTATTGCCATGTCCTTTGGTGGAAAAACAGGGATGTCCGAGATTCAGGCGGGGAGTATTCATATTTCCTTGTGTACATGTACATGCTTTATGCATATCAATCCCTCCAATCATTCTAATTTGAAAAAGGCTCTTTTTATGATTTGCTCTTAAAGGTGTAGCAGCGCCGCACACAGATGCTTCCACAGGATTGGCAGCCAATACAATGATCCTTATTGTCGATCTTGGCAATTTGGCGCTCAGTTCCTTCATCATCCTCATAGGTTTCCACGCCCAGAACTTTCTGCACACAGAGTTTAATACAGCGGCCACAACCAAGACATTTGTTCTTATCAAAGGTATCCACATACATGGGAGTCCAAGGGGAACCTCCAAAGGTTTCAAAAACTACGCTCATTTCCATCCTCCTTAATTCCCCTCTTGATTCAGCTTCTTTTTCAGCCAAGGCGGCAGCTTTTGAGAAGACAGCAGCTGATCCAAGCGTCTCACTTCATCGGCGATTGGGGTTCCTTCCGGTACTTTGATCGGGTGAATACCGCTCTGAACGAGGCGGGCTGCCGCCGGGCCGCCAATCTGAGTGCAATAGACAATAGCACACTCTTTGAGAATCTGAATCCGGGCATCCACCTTATCTTCGGATTCTGCCGGACCTTTGGCCCCCTGGGAATCCTGGTAAACTCCTTGGCTGTCCATGGTAAATACATACCTCTCGAAACCCGGGGCTGAGGCAAAATGGGAATCAATGGTCAATCCATCACTGCTGGCAAAGCCTACAAGCATGCTGTTCACTCCTAACTTACTGCATTTAACGTGGCAAAGAGGAAGCGCTGTGTCCCTTCATAGCCGATCCAACAGGTCTGGGGATAACCCGCCCGGTCAAAAACCGGCAGCCCTGCCCTCAGATGGGGCAGCTTAAGCTGTCCCGCCGCCTGACGGCCATTGGAGTTGGCAATGATGAGCTTGCTTTGGCCGGCCCGCTCCTCAAGGGTTTCCAAATCTCCTACCTCCATGGGGACAGGCAGGGACAAGCGGTCGGTACCTGCCTGGGATGCTGCCAAAGCCACCGTCAGCTCCGCTCCAACCTCCACCAGACTGGACCCTAAGCTATAGAGGAGATCCGTTTCCAAGGCGATGGCTACCCTAAGCTTACCCAGTTGATCATGATAATCGGCCAGGGTATCCAGCAAGCGGTTTCTTTGCCGGAGCTGCTTTTCCGGGATAGTCTTACCGGACAGCTTAGCCAAGGTCAATATCAAGCCATCGGTGGCCGTAAGTCCGCTTAAAGAAGGAAAATTATAGTGAGGAATATGATAGGCCTCCTTAAGGGTTTCCCCTGCTTTCTCCATGCTCAGGCCAAAGGATAAGCACGCCCTGGACCTGGGCAGAAGCTGAAAATCCTCCAACAAGGTGCCTCCCTGGACCACGGGGGCGGCCTCCAGCTCCGCATGACCGTCCAGAGAAACTGAGAGATCCGGCAGGGTAATGGGCCTGAAGCCGAAATCCCTGACAATCTCTTTCAGTTCATCCACATCAGCCGGAGTCAGATGACAGCCGGGCAATAAAGCGAGATAAGGAGCTTCCTGAATATCTGTCTTTAAAGCTGACGCTGGAGAATGATGATTTAAACCGACAAGGGCATCCACCAAGGCCTCGACAGTCCGTTGATACCCGTCCTGCATGGACCCTATATAGTCCGGGGTACTGGCCAATACCACAGGCAGATCCTCCAGGTCCGGTCTTTCCGAGTACAGGCTGGCTAAAGCGCTGGCCATATCATCCCCATAAGTTTCCGTGAGACCTGAGCTCATAACGCCGATGATTTGGGGCTTGTATTTATCCGCTGCCACGGCAATCCCTTTCTTCAAATGCTCCCATCCGCCGAAAATGACCGAGTCCTCCAGCAAAGCGGTGGAATTAAGAGGGATGGACTCTTTAAAATGCCGGTTCAGCTGCAGGCGGATAAAGGAGGAGCAGCCCTGGGAACCGTGCAGCAGGGCCAGCAGTCCGTTGATTCCCAGATAAGCCAGGGTGGCGCCCAGAGCCGGGCTGTTTTTTTGCGGATTTCCCTCATAATGCCGATATTTCATCATCTCATCCCTCCTCTCGCGGGGGAAATTCCTGTTTTAAAAGTTCCCAAACCGGACTGTTCACCGTCCGGGCCAGGCTCCCGGCAAAGGTGACCATCCCCTCGTAACCTGCATAAGGCAGTTTTCGGCCGTGATTAATATCTAAAAAAGGAGTTCTTGTTTTGTGGGCCAGGTACTTTGTCTTCCCCCCGGCGACGATAAGATCGGGCTTTTTCTCAGCAATAATTTTAAGGAATCCCGCCGGACTGGTATCCTCAATGATCTGAGCCGTAGGATCCATCAGTGCTTTCATCCGTTGAAAATCATCGGGAGTGGAGTTTTGCGTCCCTCCCGCCAGAATGTTGATCCCCAGTTCAGCCAGTGTGGAGACCATGGACCAGGTTTTTACTCCCCCTGTAAACAAGATGGCCTGTTTATGCTCCAGGCATTTTTTATAGCCGGCAATCATCTCCCGTGTTTCCTCTTCCTTCTTTTGCACATAGGTTTTTGTTCTCTTCAGTAAATCAAGGTCTCCCAAGGCTTTGGCAATATTGATTAAAGTCTCCGAGGTGTCGTGGATTCCATAAAAGGAGCCCTCCATAAAGGGGATGTCGTATTTTTCTTCCATCTTGCGGGCCAGATTGGTCAGGCTTTTGGAACAAATCAGCACATTGAGACAAGCCCGGTGAGCGGAAGCGATGTCCTCGAATTTGGCATCACCCGTAATTGTTGCCTGCACCGTGATTCCCAGGTTCTCAAAATCCGGCAGGATACCCCAGAGATCACCGGCAATGTTATACTCTCCGATCAGGTTTACGGAAAGGGGCACCTTTTCATCCGGTCCTTCCCCGGTGCCGATGACCCGGTCGAAGAGAACTTCCCCGGCAATCCGGTTGCCGATGTTTTTATCGCCCAAAAAACCCGGGCAATTGACGGCGATGACGGGAATGGTCAATTCCTGCTCCGCTTGTTCACAGATTGCGCTGACATCATCGCCGATCAGGGCGGATACACAGGTGGCATAGACAAAAATGGCTTGGGGGCGATGATGGGCGGCGATTTCCAGGATCGCCTCCTTGAGCTTCCGTTCACCGCCATAAACTACATCATTCTCCATCAGATCCGTGGTCAGCCCCCGGCGGAAAAGCTGGGAACCGGAGGAGCGGGCTCCCCGGTTATCCCAAGAGTTCCCTGCACAGGCAATCGGTCCGTGGACGAGGTGGGCCACATCGGTAATCGGCATCAGCACAACCCGCGCTCCGTCATAGGCGCAGCTGCGTTCTGCCCCTTCACCGGGCAGGGCCTTCATGCACAATTGGGGAGAACCTGCTCCCGCTGGACACCCTTGATCTTTAAGATCCAGTTTGGTGAGATTGGTAAACATGGAGTCCCCTCCCTTCTTTAGCGAAGTTATTAACGCAGCAATTCGAAATAGGCATCGGTGGAAGCCCTGTCTTTCTCCTCCAAAAAGGTATTGACGATCATGGTGATCAGGTTGATTACTCCTGAATAACCGACAATCGGATAACGGTGGAGATTCACACGATCATAAAAGGGGAACCCTACTCTGACCAGGGGAATACCGGCGTCACGAGCTGCCCACTTGCCATGGGAATCGCCAATGAGCATATCCACCGGTTCGGTGACTAAAAGTGACCGCAGATGCCAAAGGTCCTTGTTGGGGTATAGGGTGGCGCCCTGACCATAAGGGCTGGAGGCAAGGAGCCTTTCCATGTCCTTTTTGAACAAAGGGGTGGAATTGGAGCAGACAATATGCACGGGTTCCCCTCCCATTTCCAGCAGGAAGGAGACTAAGCCCAGCAGCAGATCCGGGTCACCGAAGAGGGCAAATTTCCGGCCATGCATATATTGATGGGCATCGGTCATGGCATCCACGGCCAGTCCCCGTTCATAGGTGATTTCTTCGGAGACCTCTTTCCCTGTTAATTTCGCCGCGGCTTCGATGAATCGGTCCGTGCCCGCCATGCCGATGGGCATAGGGATCGCTTCCACCGGAATCGATTCACCTGTCAAATACTTTTTGGTATTTGAAGTCGAATAGGTCTGACATAACAGATAGCCCAACCCATTTAAAGCTTCCTCCATTTCCACAAGAGGGGTCCCGCCGGGATATAATTCGTATTTACCCAAATTCGGAGTATCCACCACATTGCTGTAGTCCGGCAGAAGGGTATAAGGTACATTCATCATGTTCAGCAGCCGCTTATACTCGCGAAGATTGGCCGGGTAGGTATCAAAGCCTGGCACAACGTATAGCCGCTCATTGATTTGATCTTCCTGCCTCGGAGTTGCCAGGCACTCAATCAGTCCCTTGAGCATGATGTCATACCCGGCAATATGGGACATCTTGAAGCTGGGAGTATTGGCCAGGGCAACGGGAAAATCCATGGGGACCGCCCCCTGGTCCTTGGCATTGCCTAAAAAGGAGCTGATATCATCACCGATGACTTCCGCCATACAGCTGGTGTAAACGGCAATCACCTTAGGGTTATATACCGTATAGGCATTTTTCAGCCCTTCGATAAAATTTGCCTGACCGCCAAATACGGCCGAATCCTCGGTCATGGAATCGGAGACTGAGGCTACCGGCTCCCGGAAATGCCGGGATAAGGTGCTGCGGAAATAAGCGGTGCACCCCTGGGAACCATGGGTAAAGGGCAGACATCCTTCAATTCCTAAGGCACAAAGCAAGGCACCCAGAGGTTGGCAGGCTTTTGCGGGATTGATGACCAGCTTTTCACGGGCAAAATTCTTTTCACGGTATTCAACACTATTCAGCCATTCTTTGGTGGCTTTCGTACAACTCTCCATGTGCGTCATCCTTTCTGCCTGATTTTTATTTCATCCAAGGAGCTTTAATGGACTTCCAGGTGGGACTGTTCACCGCCATATCCATATCCCGGGCAAAAATGGGGAATCCATCATAACCGTGATAAGGTCCGGAGTAATCCCAGGAGTGCATCTGGCGGAAAGGCAGGCCCATTTTTTCAAAGACATACTTTTCCTTAATTCCCGAGCCCACCAGATCCGGCTTAAGATCCTTAACAAACTCTTCCAGTTCCAAAGCGGATACATCATCGTAAATAAGGGTTCCTTCCTTCAATTGGGGGTAAGTCCGTTCGTAATCCTCCTTATGGGCAAACTCATAGCCCGTACCGATAATCTCCATGCCCAAATCTTCATAAGCGCCCACCACATGCCGGGGGCGAAGGCCGCCTACATACAGCATGACCTTTTTGCCGGCCAAACGGGGCCGGTAGATATCGATTACTTTTTGCATCTGGGCTTCATATTTGGCAATGACTCTTTGGGTATTCTCCCTAATGGAGTCGTCAAAATGAGCTGCAATGTTAAGCAGGGATTCCTTAATCTTCGTGGGTCCGAAGAAATTGAATTCCAGCCAGGGGGTTCCGTAGGTTTCCTCCATATAGTTGGCCATATAGTTCATACTCCGGTAGCAATGGATTAAGTTCAGTTTGACCAGATGCCCGTTCTGAAGCATTTCCAGAGTAGAATCACCGGTCCAGATATTCACCACATTCAAGCCGATTTCTTCCAGGATTTTTTTGCTGGCCCAGGCATCACCACCGATATTGTAATCGCCGATAATCCCAATATCGTAGGGTCCGATTTCCCGCTCCGGCCCCTTGCCGATGATATGATCGCGAATTGCATCATTGGCAATATGGTGACCGAGGGACTGACTGATTCCCCTGAACCCTTCGCAGCGCACCGGCACCACAGGGCGCTGGGTTTTCTCCGTCATCCGGCGGGCGACACTTTCGATATCGTCTCCGATCAGCCCCACAGGGCATTCGGACAGTACGGAAACTCCTTTGGCATTGGGGAACAGTTCGACGACCTCTTCAATGATCTTCTCCAGTTTTTTGTCCCCGCCGTAGATGATATCGCTCTCCTGGAAGTCCGAGGTGAATTGGAAGGGTACGAAATTGTCTATGCCCACTTCACCTTCTGCCAGGTTCCGGCGGTTAGCCCAGGAATAAAACCCGCACCCCACCGGCCCGTGGGAAATATGCACGATATCCTTGACCGGCCCCCACACAACCCCTTTGGCTCCGGCGTAAGCGCAGCCCCGGGCGGTCATGATTCCCGGTACGGTTTTCCCATTGGACTTAACAGCGCAGCTTGAGCAATCACTTTCTTTGACAGAAAGATGCTGCCTGCGGTTTTTCTTAGCCTTTTCCGGATAGACTTCCAACACTTGATTGACCAGTTCTTTTCTGGCCTGGACCATTTCACTGATGCTCATAACGCTGTCCTCCTTCTTTCCTGCCTTAACTGAATTTGCTGAATTCACTGCATTTGCTGCATTGGCTACATCTCCATAATCCCATATTCCATCAGCAGTTCTTCCAGCTGCTCCATTTCCATCGGTGTGGGTATGGTCATCATAGTGTTGGCTTCAATCTTACGGGCCAGTGCTCTGTACTCATCCGCTTGAGAATGAGTGGGATTATACTGGATCACGGTTTGTTTGCGCAATTCCGCCCGCTGTACTTCATTATCCCGGGGCATGAAGTGAATCATTTGCGTATTGAGCGCTTTGGCCAGAGCCGAGATCAATTCGTATTCTTTATCCGTCTGCCGGCTGTTGCAGATGAGCCCGCCCAGACGGACCGTCCCCGTGTTGGCATACTTTAAGATCCCTTTGGAGATGTTGTTGGCCGCATACATGGCCATCATTTCACCGGAGGTGACGATATAGATTTCCTTGGCTTTGTTCTCACGGATCGGCATGGCAAATCCCCCGCAGACTACATCACCCAGAACATCATAGAAGACATAATCTGTATCCTCGGTGTAAGCACCGTTTTCCTCAAGAAAGTTAATGGCGGTGATCACACCCCGTCCGGCACAGCCCACACCCGGTTCCGGGCCGCCGGACTCCGCACAGCGCACCCCCAGATGACCTTCCACCAACACATCTTCCAGTTCCAGATCCTCCACCGTTCCCCGTTCACGAGCCAGGTCCATAACCGTGGTTTGAGCTTTGCTGTTCAGAATCAGGCGGGTGGAGTCTGCCTTGGGATCGCAGCCCACAATGGTCACTTTTCTTCCCATCTCCGCCAGGGCAACCACTGTATTCTGAGTTGTCGTGGATTTGCCGATTCCGCCTTTACCATATATCGCGATTTGTCTCATTTCTTACATCCCCCTATCTAGTCTCGATCTTTTCTGCCGTTATAGGACAGCTTCTTTACCCACTTCACCTGTCCTAACCCGGACCACTTCATGCAGGGGGCACACAAAGATTTTTCCATCTCCGCAATGTCCCGTTTTATTGATTGCCGTAATAGTCTTGACCGCTGCTTCCACCTCCTGGTCCTGCACGATTAAAGTCAGCATCCGTTTGGGAATCCAGTTGATCCGTGACTCTGTGACTTGCTGAGGTCTGAGGACCTTATTGAGTTCCGGGTCAACCTCTGCTTCCCACCCCCCAATGCCATATTGCTTTCCCCGTCCTTCGATGCTCTGAATCGTCAGGGCCGGGAAACCCGCTTCTTCAAGGGCTTTTTTGGTGGCGGGAACCTGGTGCCTGCGGATACAGGCGATAATTTCTTTCATGCCGACAACTCCTTTCTTATGAGCCTTTGTCAGGCCCGCTTATAAGCCTTTGGTTCCTGAGCTTATGGTATAAGCCTCTTCCACTTCGGTAATAAAGATTTTCCCATCCCCCATGGTCCCGGTCTTGGACTTTTCCAGGATGATCTGGATGGCTTTTTCTAAGTTCTCATTTGGCACAACCATCAGAAGCAAGGTTTTCGGGAATTCATCATAAACCACATCACCGATGCGGATGCCTTTGGTACGGCCCCGTCCAAAAACATGCATTTTGGTTAAAGATGTCAGGCCTGCGTCTGCCAAAGCTTCGGCGACAACTTCAGCCTTTTCCGGTCGGATAATCGAGCGTATCATTTTCATTTCACAATTCCTCCTTAAATTTTCTGAGAGTACTTTTCCTCACTGACCCATCCATGCCTAGCGAAAGACTTCGCATCACCACCCTTCCCAAAAGAATGTAAAATAAAAAGAGAACCCACAGCCTGATCGGTTATTCGATCAATGGGGGCTCTCTTATCCTCTTAAACACTCCAGATTGAAATCAACCCGGTGCCCATTTTTATTTAATTGGCGGATTATGATGGAATCTAATTTTAAAATAGCTTGCACACTAATTGCCATGAAAGATAGACTTAGATTCATTTTTAAAACATAGGTTAAATCTTAAAATAAAAGAGAGAGCTCTGTTTTTTCTTAGGCTCTCTCTATCACTTCACCGCTCAAGTCCTTTGGACCTGTGCCCTTATATGTCACGAAAATCGTGAGTTTGTCTAGAAATACTGTTTATATAGATTTACCCTCTGATCCACTACCACTAACTAAATCACTGCTGTTTCAATGAGCTTTACTTGTTTATATTATAGAGTACTTCGCTCCAAGCGTCCAGCGATTCAGGTCAAGAACACTGTATACATAGAAGCCTTGATTGACAAAGGAATGATTACCCTGGGATAGAGAGCCCGGTACGAATTTAATTCTCTTCTTTTTGCTGTATAATAGCACTATACAGCGATGGCTTGGAGGGAGAATAATGGAACAACCTCAAACAATCAGTACCGGCTTTCCTTCTTTAGATGACGTGATCCAGTTTCTGTGGATGGGCGATAACGTAGTTTTCCAAGTTAAAGATATTGAGGTCTATCAGCGTTTCGTCCAGGGGTTTATCCATAAAAATGCCGGACCCCACCGTAAAATGATTTATATTCGTTTTGCACAGCATCCTCCTCTAATCACCTGCCATGAGCATATAGAACTATTTCCGGTGAATGCCGAGAGGGGCTTTGAAGAATTCTGCACCCAGATTCATGAGAAGATCACTCTGGAGGGCCGGGATGTCTTCTATATCTTTGACTGCCTATCCGAGCTTTTGGACCGTTGGGCAACAGATACCATGATCGGCAATTTCTTCAAGGTGACCTGCCCTTATCTTTTCGAGTTGAACACCATCGCCTATTTCGCCACCTACAAAAACCGCAACTCCTTCCACACCACTGCCGTCATCCGGGATACGACTCAAGTTCTGATCGACATTTTTGAAGCAGAGGGCCAGACTTATATCCACCCTATAAAAATGTGGAAACGCTATACGCCCACCCTCTTCTTCCCCCATATCGAAGAGGGAGATGCGTTCCTCCCCGTCACCAGCAGCGCCGAAGTGGCTTTTCTCAATGCCCAATTGGGGGAATATGATGATAATCCGGAACGGGATTTGGATTATTGGGATCGCCTTTTTTTGAAAGCCGGGCAGCTCCTGGCCGCTAAGGCTTTAACTCATAGCGAAGAAAAGAACCATATCCGGCATTTGGCGCGGATTTTCTTAAGCCGGGATGAAGGGATCCTCCAGCTTATTGATGAACATTTTTCCCTGCAGGATATCCTCTCCATCAAATCCCGCTTAATCGGTTCCGGCTTTATCGGTGGGAAATCCGTGGGGATGCTGCTGGCGCGCAAAATTTTGGTTCAGGATTCTGATGACTGGCGCAAGATTCTTGAACCTCATGACTCTTTCTACATCGGTTCTGATGTCTTCTACTCCTACCTGATCGATAATAACCTTTGGCAACTGAAAATGGAGCAAAGGCGAGCTAAAGAGGATGCTTTGGCCAAAGCAGCTCAGTTGCAGGAAAAAATCCTCAAAGGGCAATTCAATGACTTCATCCGCAATAAATTTTTAAGAATGCTGGAATATTTCGGACAGTCCCCCATTATCGTCCGCTCCAGCAGCTTGCTTGAGGATGGCTTCGGCAATGCTTTCCCTGGAAAATATGAAAGCGTGTTCTGCATCAATCAGGGCACCCTGGAAGAGCGCTACCATATGTTTACTCAGGCCATTCGCGAAATCTATGCCAGCACCCTCAGTGAAGAAGCTCTTGCTTACCGGGAGAAACACAATCTCAGTGATACGGAGGAGCAGATGGCCCTCCTGGTTCAAAGAGTGTCCGGGTCCAATAAAGGGGAGTATTTTTTCCCGGATCTGGCCGGGGTAGGCTTCTCCTATAACACCTATGTCTGGGATAACCGGATCGACCCTCAGGCAGGGATGATCCGCCTGGTTCTGGGATTGGGAACCCGCGCCGTTGACCGGTTGGAAGGAGACTATGCCCGCATCGCTGCCCTGGACCGCCCCCTTTCGGTTCCCTATGACGGGTTGGAGAATTTTAAGGCCTTTACCCAATCCAAAATCGATGTGCTCAATATCCGGGCAAATAGTCAAGAGACGGTTTCTATTCAGGATTTGCTCCAAAAGTCCCTTGAGCTTTATCAGACGCAATTTGCAGAGCGGGATTGGGCAACAGAGCAAAGACTGCGGGACCTGGGCCGAGCTCCCCAGGAACTTTGGTTCTTTACCTTTAATCCCTTATTCGCCAATACCAACATCGCCCAGATTTTTTCCAAACTCATGAAAACCCTGGAGAACGCCTATCGTCATCCGGTGGATATCGAGTTTACCCTTAACCTGCGTCGCAATGGAGATTATTTCATCAACCTCCTTCAATGCCGGCCCCTGCAGATTCGAGGTTCAAAACATCAAGTCCATGTTCCTGAAGAGATCCCTCTGTCCCATACGATCTTCAAGGGGGTGGGAAATTTTATGGGAGGCAGCCTCTCCACCAGAGTTCATAAGATCATTTTCGTGGAGCCTTTAGCCTACAGTAATCTCACCCAAAGTCAAAAATATGAAGTCGCGCGAACTATCGGTAAGCTCAACCGGCAGATTGATAAGGAATCCACCACCACCCTTTTGTTAGGCCCGGGACGATGGGGATCCCGGCTGCCCGCCTTGGGAGTTCCCGTATCTTTTGCTGAGATTAACCGTATCTCGCTCCTCGGCGAGATCGGCTATCAACAAACAGGATTTCTTCCTGATGTTTCTTTTGGAACTCATTTCTTTCAAGACCTGGTCGAAAGCGGGATCTTCTACCTGGCCCTCTTCCCGGAAAAAAAAGAAACTGTTTACCAACTGGAATCTTTAGAAAACTATACGGAACCGCTGCCTGAAGAATGTTTTGATAAACCATATCTTCAAAAAACCCTTCAGGTCTATGACTTCCCGGCTGAGATCAATCTGCAGTTCGTTTCCGATGTAGCCAGTCAGAGGTTCCTCCTCTTTTTACCCATACAATAACCTTGCCTCTGCAGGAGGGCATACAATAAAAGGCTCCAGAAAAAGCGCTTTGCTTCTCTGGAGCCAACCATTTAATAGCTCTGCATTGCCGACCTGGCCTGCTGATTGCGGGCTATTACAGATAGTGCATAGTTCAGGACAAAATAGGTCAGGGCAATCATGCCGAAGAGGGTAAAGACTTGGGGCGTAGAGCCAAATTGACCCATGATGATCAAGCCCTTTCCGGTCAGTTCCTCAATTCCCACTGCCCAGACATAAGAGGTGTCTTTGACGACCGTTATGAACTGGGAAACCAGCGGCGGAATCATTTTCCGCAAAGCCTGGGGAAGGATAATATAGCGAAGAATCTGCACATAGGAAAGTCCCTGAGATTTTGCGGCCTCCCACTGACCTTTATCAATGGAGTTCAGACCGCCCCGCACCACCTCGGCAATAATCGCTGAAGTGAATACCGTCATCGCCAGAATACCCGCGTTGACAGGTTCCAACCTCGTCATAAACCGGAACATAAGAATAAACAGGAGCAAAGGAATATTACGGACAACTTCAATGTAGATTGCGGCTAAAGGTGCCAAGATAGGATTCTTCGAATAGCGGGCGATTCCCAGAATCGTTCCGACGACGAAGCTAAGCACAATCGTCATGCCTGCAATATACAGCGTTGTCATTAACCCCTCAGCCAGGAAACGAAAGACATAAGGTTGAAAAATTTCTGCCATTATGCCGACACCTCCATCTTACGCTCCAGGTACTGAGCCAGCTGGGCTAAGGGGAAGCACAACAGCAGGTAAAGCAATCCGGCGGTGACATAGGCGGGACCATAATAAATATTTCCTGCCGACCAGGAATCGGCACGATACATCAGATCACCACCGGCAATCATGGCCAATACGGAAGTGTTTTTGATTAGGCTCACCGCTTGATTGGTGAGAGGGGGCAATACGACCCGAGCGGCTTGGGGTAAAATGACATGCCGCATAGCGCCCCAATATGAGAACCCTTGGGATAGTGCAGCCTCCATCTGCCCTCGATGAATCGCCTGAATACCGGCCCGCACAACCTCAGCGATATAAGCACCATGGTATACCCCAACACCCAATACTCCCACACTAAAGACAGGGAGCATGAGCCCAATATGAGGTAGCCCATTATAGACAAAGAAGACCTGGATTACCAAAGGAGTATTTTGAATAAACTCAACGTATACACGATTTATGGCTCGAAAAAGCTTCAGATGGGTACTCCCCAGAACCCCAAAAACTACTCCCAGGGCTAAAGCCAGGCATAATCCCAGCACAGAAACCATGACTGTAGTCAGGAATCCCTCGGCAAATATTGTCCAGTCGCTGAATAGTGCTTGCCACTTAAACCAGGCAAATGGTCCCGTCACTGCTACAGACCCCACTTCTCAATTAATTTGTCAAGCTCTCCATTGCCTTTCATTTCGGCGATCTTATCATTAACCAGTTTGGCTAAGCCATCGTTTCCTAATTTGCTGGCCACGCCATACTCTTGAGGACTGAATTTATCATCCAGGAGCATCGTCGAGTCATCGATATAGCCTAAGAGAATAGAACGGTCAACGGAGAAGGCATCTACCCGGCCGGAATCAAGAGCTGCTTTAATTTCGGGATAGGTAGCGAACTCCTGGAACTTCACTTTGACACCCAGTTTGTCTGCTTCGGCTTGAACGGCTGTTTTGCTGGTCGCACTTTGAGCAACACCAATGTTTTTGCCGTCTAAGTCTTTTAAGCTCTTATACCCGGGAGCTTTCTTGACCAACAAACCAACACCGTCTATATAATAGGGGTCGGAGAAGTTATAGCTCTTTTTCCGGTCTTCTGTAATGGTAAAGGTCGCAACAACCATATCCACATCCCCGCTGTCCAAAAGAGGTCCACGGGTTTTAGCCGTCACGGCTTGCAGCTTGATTTTGCTGGGATCCCCAAAAATCTCTTCGGCCAAGGCCTTAACCAGATCAATTTCGAACCCGTCGATCACATTGGTCTTAGGGTCTTTGTACCCGAACCCAGGCACATCTACTTTAACTCCTACACTTAAGGCACCACGATCTTTAATGGCCTGAACATCTGCAGGCGCACCGGATTCACTTCCTCCGCCGGATTGGGCCGGAGGCTGGGCCGGTTGTTGTGCTGTGCTTGAACCACAGCCCGCGAGTAAGCTTCCGACAAGGAAAACGCTCGCTAAAAGAATACCTAATTTTTTCACAAAATTCCCTCCTACTTTTTTATATATTTTTGGGGAAAATTAACGCAGAATGCGGCTGAGGAAAAGTTTTGTCCTTTCGTGGGTAGGATTAGTAAAGAAATGTTCAGGAGTGCCTGTCTCAAGGACCTCCCCCTCATCCATAAACAAGACCCGATCCGCTACCTGACGGGCAAAGCCCATCTCGTGAGTAACAACAACCATGGTAATTCCTTCATGAGCTAGATCCACCATCACATCGAGAACCTCTTGGATCATTTCCGGATCCAAAGCTGATGTGGGTTCATCAAACAGCATGATCTTCGGTTTCATATTCAGGGCCCTGGCGATAGCGACCCGTTGTTGCTGCCCTCCTGACAATTGAGAGGGATAAGCGTTGGCCTTAACCTTTAAGCCTACACGCTCAAGAATGGCCATTCCCGACACTTCTGCCTCTTCTTTAGAGACTCCTTTAATCAAGGTTGGCGCAAGGGTTAAATTCTCCAGAACCGTCTTATGGGGATATAAATTAAACTGTTGGAAAACCATGGCCACAGATTGCCGAACCTTGGCGACAGGCGCTTTATGGGCGGTGATCTCAACCCCATCCACAACGACTTTACCGGAGGAAGGCTTCTCAAGAAGATTCATACAGCGAATCAAGGTACTCTTACCTGATCCGCTGGGACCAATAACAACCAGCTTCTCTCCGGTTTTAACCTGTAGATCAATCCCCTTTAGAACATGCAAATGTCCAAAGTGCTTATGTAGTCCTTCCAGTAGAATCACTTTATGTCCCCCTATAATTTTTAATGACCTCAAAAGAAGCAACGTTATTTTTCTTGAAGATGTCTATACTATTAGTTATAATATTTATAATATTATCATTCGGTTGAGAATAATGGCAATAGTCGGAATATAATGTATTCTGTATACATATACTTCGAAAAACGTACGAAGTCTCTTTTCAGCCACTATTTATTACTTAGATCTTAACTACCTGCTCATCCCCGCTCTCCCCCAATTGGCATTCTTCTATTTAAGAATAGGAAAAGAGGACCACAAGGAGCCTTTAGGCTGCTGTGGTCCTCTTATGTTACTCACTATCTTCAGCATATCTTTAAATATGATTAAGAGACTATTACAGAGCTTTTTTAACTACCGCGACAGCTAGGCTAACCAAGCTCTCCCGCGATTTCCTGGAGTCGGCAGAAACCATCCCTGCCACGAAGCTGATCAGTGTACATTGCCAAAGATTATCGGTTATGATCCGTTTAGGTTGAAACTTTGCCACGGACTGTTTAAATTGCTGCTTTGCTTCAGCAACAGTTAAGCCATTGTTTTCTTTGCGCAAAGAACCAACCCCCCTCCCAGGATAATCGCTACCAGGGCCACTGCAAATGCAGCAAGGTAAGACGGCATAAGCACACTTAAACCGAGGAAAACACCGTACACAAACATGATAAAAGCGGTGATCGCCAATACTAAAGCGACGACAATTAGCCCAACCGCAATCAGTATCTTAAACAATTTTCCCCGGAAATCTGCAAACTGTGCTTCAAGTAAGTCCAGGAATTTTACGACAATATCTGCTAGTGCTTCCATAGACTATTTCCTCTTCAGCAATTTTACGACGAGGAAACCCAATCCAAAGGCAATCAGAAGGGTTGCTAACGGATGTTCCTTTGCTGCTCCTACCCCTTTTTCGACAACTTTTTTCCCTTCTTCACAGGCCTTTTTAGCAACATCCTCACCGGTTTCGATGGGCTTTTGGGCGACTTCTTTAATGACTTCGTATCCGAGGTCAACCGCCATCAGAAGCGCTGCTTTAACATCGGATAAATCAATGGGGTTTGCTTGAGTAGTCGTCGTTTCATTGGATTGCATCTTTTTCTACCTCCTCTATTTTGCTTACCTGGGGCACCTTTTTGAGTCAATCAGGGTGGCTGTCCAAGCTTTGAGAAGGACTTAGCACCTCTCAAGCCAACTAACTGTCAGACCGCTTGTCCATCTGATTCATTCAAAAATTTTCCCCCTTAGCGAATTCGGATTTCAAAAATCTATTATCTTCCGCCTCTCCGATAGCTTCGCATGACATTATTTTAGCAAAAATTCATATTATTTTCTACACTATCTATAAATTCTATTTAGAATATATTGACAAAACTTTTATTTCTTGTTCGGGGAACTGAGTCCGGCAACCGCATCCAGACACTCCTCCACCTCTTGGCTGGTATTAAAGTACCCTAAGCTTAAACGAACTGTTCCTTGTTGGAAGGTACCAAGGGTTTTGTGGGCATCGGGGGCACAATGCAAGCCCGGTCTTGACGCGATTCCATAAAGCTTATCCAAGAGATAGGAAACTTCCGAAGGTTCCCTTCCCTCCAGGTTAATAGACACGACAGGCGCCCTTTCTACAGAAGGGTCAGGGCCATAAAGAATAACGCCGGGTATTGCGCTTAAGCCCAGCATCAACTGGCGGGTGAGGGTTCTTTCCTTTTCCCGTATCTTCTCTATTCCTTCCTGCTTGATGAATTCTATACCTGCTCCCAGACCTGCAATTCCCGGTGTATTGAGGGTTCCGCTCTCATAGCGCTCCGGGCTCTCTTCCGGCTGGAAGGGTTCCTCTGAATTCGCTCCGGTTCCTCCTTCCTTCAGGGTATCGAGACGCAAATCTTCACGAAGATACAAGCCGCCTGTCCCTTGAGGCCCCAATAACCCTTTATGCCCGGCAAATACCAAAAGGTCGATGCCCATAGCCTGAACATCGATGGGCATGGAACCTGCAGTCTGGGCAGAATCCACCATAAAAAGGACACCCTTTTCCCCGGCAATTCTGCCGATCTCACCAATAGGCTGAATTAACCCCATCACATTGGAAGCATGGCTGAGGACGATGAGCTTGGTATTGTTCTGAATAGCTGCTGCCACCTGCTCAGGATACAATCCCTCCTGCACAGATGTCGGCAGCTTGGTTACCTCTACACCCTGGCTGCGCAGCTTTTCCAGGGGGCGGGTTACAGCATTATGTTCAAGAGAGCTGGTAAGCACATGGTCTCCCGGTTTTAATAGCCCTTTCAGGCCTATATTAAGAGCTTCGGTGGCATTGGGAGTAAACACCACTTGCAAGGGGTCAGAGATATTAAAAAACTCGGCGATTTGCACTCGGGCATTGAGGACAATCTGCCCGGCAAGCAAGGCCATAAAATGACCGGAGCGGCTGGGATTCGCTCCTTTGTTGCGCAAGCATTGATCCACTGCCTCATAAACGCATTCCGGTTTGGGCCAAGTTGTTGCCGCATTATCAAAGTAAATCATACGCTCTTCTACCACCTTTTCGGGTTCATTGCTTAGTACTCTGTAACACCTAATTCTTCACATTTCCGGCGGTTAAATTTCCGTATGACTGCGTTGTCGTCAATCGCCATACGACCCGCCGGGCAATGCGAGTTTTAAGCGTTACAGAATACTAGCCTTTAAAAGTATAAACTTTATCTATATAATAATACTTTTTCTCTTAGAATAGCACTGTTGCTCTCTAAATAAAAAATATCAAGGGTGCTTGCCGCAGGAAAATTGTGTGGTATAGTAAGTCTTGGAGGTTGATACACAATGAATAATCGAATGATTCCTTTTTCACCACCTGATATAACCGACCTGGAAATCAACGCTGTCGTGGAGGTCCTCAAATCCGGCTGGATCACCAGCGGCCCGAAGGTTCATTTACTGGAAGAGAAGCTCCAGGAGTATTGCCAGGCAGATCATGCTGTTGCCCTTGCCAGCAATTCTCAGGGGCTGGATCTTATACTTAAAGTACTCAATATTTCGGGCGAGGCCGAAATTTTAACAACTCCCTATACTTATGTGGCTACGGCCAATGCCGCCCTCCATCGCGGCATTAAACCTACCTTTATCGATCTGAAAAAAGACAGCTTCTTTATGGATGAGGAAAAGCTATACGATGCCATCTCTGATAAGACCAAGGTCATCCTCACCGTGGATATCGGCGGTGTTCCCATGGATTATGACGTGGTCAGAAATATCCTAAGGGAAAAGAATCGGGAGGATATTCTGCTGATATCCGATTCCGCCCACTCCATTGGCGCTGCCTACAAGGGAGCTCCCGTAGGAACGCAATTTGATTTCCATGTCTTCTCCTTCCATGCTGTTAAGAACTTGACCACCGCCGAAGGGGGAGCCATTACCTTTAACGGTGATCGGGAAAACTTAGCCCAGGTCTTCAAGTACAGTTCCTTGAATGGACAAACCAAGGATGCCCTATCCAAGATGAAAGCGGGAGCATGGCGTTACGATATCTTAACTGACGGATTGAAGTGCAATATGACCGATATTGGGGCTGCCATTGGCCTGGTTCAACTGGATCGCTATGATAAAATTCTCGGCCAGCGAAAGAAGCTCTCCCACATCTATCATTCCATCCTCTCGGAAAAAGAGTGGGCACTCTTACCCTTATTGGAAAATGATATCATGGAAAGCTCCTATCATCTCTATCCTTTGCGAATCCAAGGGTTCACCGAGGAGCAACGGGATCGGGTGATTCAAGAGCTGGCCGAAATGGGCATAGCCACCAATGTTCACTATATTCCCATCCCCATGTTTACTTATTACAAAGAGTTGGGCTATGATATTCAGGATTACCCCAATACCTATGCCCAGTATGCCAATGAAATCACCCTACCCCTCTATTCCATCCTGACCTCCGCTGATTGTGAATACGTGGCGGAGAACGTGATTAAAGCTGTTGAAAAACATAGGAAATAAAATAGTACAGCCAGCAAATCTTTAATCGATCTGCTGGCTGTACTATTTTTGACTATCTATTAAGCTCCCGCATTTAGTATTGACTTTTCGCTTTAACCCTCAACTAATTTGACCGTCACAAAATCCCCAGCCTCTATAGAATCTTCCGTGACCTCGCAGTCCAGAGCGAGAATTTTTACTCCCTGCTTTTCAGCCTGAATCAATGAATCCCCAAAGGCTTGGTGGGTCTTGATGTTGGGGGTGAAATAGTGAATATCTTTCATTTGAATGATGAACACCACATAGGCTTCATACCCTGCAGCCACAGCCTGGCTCAACTCGCGCAGGTGCTTAACCCCCCGTTCTGTGGGGGCATCGGGAAAGAGCGCAACTCCCTCTTCCTCTAAGGTTACCCCTTTCACTTCAACAAAGATTTTTCTCTGTCCTGCCTCCAGATAAAAATCAAAGCGCGAATTTCGAAAGGTCTGCTCCTGCTTAATATGCTGAAGCTCCTGAAAATACCCTTTCTCCAACCATTCACGAAACACCTTGTTCGGCACCTGACTGTCCATGTTAATCAGCCTATTCCCTTTGCGAACTCCGATCAGGTCGTATTTTGTTTTCCGATGCTCAAAATCCGCTTCTTGAAGGAAAACCGTCACTCCCGGTATTAATAATTCCCTGCAGCGGCCTGTATTTTTAACATGACAGATTTCCTCTTTACCGTCGATTTCCACCTTAGCAATGAACCGATTGGGACGAGAAAGAAATTGTCCTTCTCTGATATTGGTGTACTTCATAATCCTCCTAATTGGATACCGTTGATATTTTTGAACTTTTTGTGAATATTCTTTATCTTTCTTCAATTCTACTACTTGTCTACTACAATAATTTCTCAAAATCAGTTATAATGTCCCTAACAAAATTATATGTTGGGGGAGGAATCTTTTTGGCTGATTTAGGTTCGGCAATCCGTTTTATGCGCAAAAACCAAAAACTAAGTCTAAAAGATGTTGCTGAGAAGACAGAACTAACGATAAGTCATTTAAGTCAAATTGAAAGGAACCTGGCTAGCCCCTCCCTGATCACCTTAGAAAAAATAGCCTCTGCTTTAGGATACCCCATCTCTTCCTTTTTCGTAAACCCCCAATTCACCTCAACTCATATTCCTGCGGAAGCTCAGAGAACCATTCAAATTAATCCAGGAATGACTCTTCGCTTTTTAATCAATAATGTCGGTCAAAGGAATCAGCTCGGTGCCTATATCGCTGAAGTTGCCGATCTCTCAGAAGAGATTATTATTCACCACGGAACTAAATTAATCTATGTCTTAGAAGGAGAAATGCACTTCAATGTAGCTCAAAAGGAATTTTACCTTACTGAAGGAGATTCCCTCTTCTTTAATGGCAATGTTCCTCACTGGATAAGCCGCAAATCCAAGTCAAAACTTAAACTTTTCGTGGCCACAACTCCACCTGAAATTTTCTAAGGGGGCGGTAATTCTTGATTGAGGTCGGTGAATTCATACGCGCCATACGAAAAAGGCGCAACCTTACAACCACCCAATTGGCGGATCAATTGGATTTGAGCAACGGCTATATCAGCTTGATTGAGAGGAACATCGTCAGCCCTTCCCTGGCCACTCTTAAAAGAATTGCCCAAGCGCTCAGTGTCCCTCTGGAGTCCTTCTTCTTGGATCCGGATACAGAAATTATTTATAGTTATCTTAAGAAAGATGAACAGCAGTACATTCCTGCTGAAGGCAGAAATTGGCGCTTACTGATTGATCATTCTAAAACCAATCTTATGGGTGCCTTTGTTGTGGACTCAACGGCTGTGGATAAAAACGTCTATTCCCACCAAGGTGTGGAATTAATCTATGTTCTGGAAGGCGAAACTTCGCTTAACATAAGTAAAGAGGACTATCAGCTAAAGGCTGGGGATTCTTTATATTTCGATGCCTCGATTATGCACTGGGATAATAAAAAACCCGATGTGCCACTGAAACTTATCGTAATAGCCACCCCGCCGGAAGGATTCCATTTTTAGTTCTCAGTATTTTATAGAAATATGAAGGCTCTAAAAGCATTACGAAGCTTTTAGAGCCTTCTAAACATGTGCCAAGGATTAACAGCCTTTAATCCGCTCAGAGTGAGTGTAGATATTCATGCGGTTTTCCCGGACAAATCCGAGCACAGTGACTCCCAGTTCCTCCGCAAGCTTAAGGGCCAGATCGGTAGGGGCTGATACCCCAATGAGGATAGGGCAGCCCATCTTGGCTGCCTTGATCAGGATCTCCGAAGAAATCCGGCCACTAAAGACAATTACTTTTTGGGAAATATCCGTTCCATTGAGAAAAGCATGTCCATACAATTTATCCAGGACATTGTGCCTGCCGATATCCACGGCACAATAATCCAAGGAACCTTGGGAAGCTAAAGCCCCCCCATGAACTCCTCCGGTAAGATGAAACAGTTCCGAATTGTCTTCCAACAAATTGATATAGTGGCTGACTTCCTGGGCGGTAATGGTGTGCCGGCTCTCTACTTTCTGAGCCAATCGGGCATCATTAGCAAAATAAAAAGCACTTTTCCCTTTGCCACAGCAAGAAGTGAGATAACGTTTCAGAAAAAGGTCTTCACTAAGGGTTTGTTCCACTGACGTTTCCACCCACACAAGTCCTTCCCTTTTATCCAAGGTAATCTTCTTTATCTGATCAGGATCTTCGATGATCCCTTCTGAACCGAGAAAGCCTATGACCAATTCCTTCTCTTGAGTGGGCGTACAAACCATGGTCGCAAATTCTTTACCATTAATAAAGACTGTGAGGGCCTTTTCGATGGCAACCAGTTCTTTGACCACTTCTTTATCGGTTCCTATAATTTTGATGACCTGAGTTTCTGTAGTGCTAGCTAAATGGCCGCTCATGTCATTCTCCCCCCTGCAAAAATCTTTCCACCCTTGCTTAGGTCATCTTCTATTCTATTATACGACCTAACGGACAACTTTACCTTTTTGCACTTTTATTCTTTTGCGGTAATCTTTCAACTTCTCTGAAAAATGAAGGAGAGTTATTTCCTTGTTTCCAAATCGCCTCATTTCTTCTTGTCAAAATCATGGTATACTAGTACTAAATTCAGACAAAATATGTTCCAAGGTAATCACAAGGGGGTATTGGCAATGAAGGTTCAGGATATTATGCAGACCAATGTTATTACAATTTCGCCGAATACGGAAATTAGGGAAATCGCTAAGCTGCTGTGTGACCATCATATTTCCGGAGTCCCGGTCATCGACCTTTTCGGCAATTTAATCGGTATTGTCAGCGAAGGGGATCTGCTGCATAAGGAGACTCATCCCCGGGTTCCTGAAGCGGTAGGATTCCTGGGTGCTCTGATCTATTACCGAGGTGTCAAACAATATGAATCTGATCTAAAGAAATTGGTTGCCCTCAAAGCCTCGGAAATAATGACTCATGAGGTTATAACTCTCGAAAAAGACGCTGCTATTGAGGAAGCTGCCTCTCTCATGATTAATCACAATGTGAAACGGTTACCCATCATGGAAAACGGCAAAATGGTCGGAATCATCACCAGAAAAGATGTCATTAAGGTTCTGATTGAAGAGTAGCCGTTCTTTGCCCAATTACATAGCCCAGGCACAACAAGCAGCCCGCCGCTTCCTTTTGGGGACCCGGCGGGCTGACTTTATCACTGAAAGAAGTCATGGATTAACCAATTCATAATAATGCTTCCCCTCGGAGTTCACCCGCTGAGCCTCCCCTTTGTACACCAGATGCTCCAGATGAGCCATAGCTTCACCTGAGGCAAACCACTTCTGGGTAAGGGGAAAATCATTCCAGCTCTTATAGCTCAAATCCCAATGCATTCTTGCCGCTGTCTCTATGACTGATTTTTGGCCATCACGCAGAATCCCGGTGATTTCCTCAAGTCGTTCCTGATGATGAATGATCAATTCATCAATCCGTTGCCGATGGTCTTGAATAAGACTGCGATGAGACGGAAACACCCAGTCAATGTCAAACCGGCGAATTTTGTTCAGGCTCTCCATGAAATTTCCCAGGCTATCGATTTTGTAATGCCAAAAAGTAATATTCGGGGTAATTTCATTCAGGACATGATCCCCGCCCAAAAACAGCTTATGCTTTCTTTCGTATAAACCGATATGTCCGGGGCTATGGCCTGGAATATCGATCACTTCGAACCGATAGGGACCCACTTCTAAGCAATCCCCTTCTTGCAATGGGGTGTATGCAAAGGGTTCCTTAGGGGCTATGTCGAAGGCCTCAATCTCTTTCATGCCGATTCCCTGGTTCAAATTAAGACCCTCACTCAAATGCCCCAGCACCTGTTCAGGAGAGGTTCTGAAATTATTGAGCAGAATACCGTCTTTCTTTCCGATATAGACCTTACACCCTTGTTTCCACAAATAGTCAGCCAGCCCGGAATGGTCCACATGCATATGGGTCAGCACCAAATCTGTCCGTTTCAGGTCGATGCCTGACGCTCTGATTCCTTCCATCAGAGCATTCCTACACTCTTCCCTATTAAACCCTGTATCCAAAATCAAGGAACGGCCTTGAGAGGGGATAATATAGCTATTTAATGCCTTCAGTGGATTTTTTGGCAAGGGTATTTCATTTAAGTAAATCTGGGGGTAGACTTCCCGAATCATTCTTTTCACCTCAATATTTAAAAAATTAACTATTCTGATTATTCTAACACAACTATCCTGTGATTCATAGACATACGCTCTACTCTACCCTCTTAAAAATTCTCCAACTGTTAGGGGAGAAGATGTTGTGAAGCTAAAACTTAGCCCTTATAATAGAATGGATGATAAAGCCTTAAATATTTCGATACTTAAAATAGCATAGCCTGTACTTTAGTGATTCGACAATAGCAAACCTGGCGAAAGCCAGGGACGCAAAGCTATGGGTCTTCCTGGATACACTCCTGATGATCGCCAAGCTACCGAAGCCTTAAGCTTTAAACACCTTTGTCGCCAGTTCACATGGCGACTTTAATTTTATACTGTTTTTATAATTTTTATTAAGATGATTTTGAAAGGAAGAACGTTCAATGCGTCAGTTAAGCATAAACAGGCTTAAGGAAGGGGATATTCTAGGGCGAACAATCTATGCCAATGATGGCCGTGTACTCCTGGGGAAAGGGATGGCTCTGACCAAGTCCTATATAGACCGTTTAAAAACCCTTGGCATCAACATTCTCTATATTGACGATGAGGTAAGCAAGGATATCATCGTAGAGGATATTATCTCTGAAGAGCACCGGCGGGAGGCCATGGCGTCCCTGGATAATGCTGTGCAGGCTGTGAAAGTGGGAAAAGACTTTGACGGTTTTAATGTCAAAAGGAACATTGACAATATTATTCAGGATATCCTTTTCCAAAAGGATATCTTCATCGGGTTAACAGATATGAGAACTTACGATAATCAGATTTTTGCCCATTCCGTCAATGTTTGCGTTCTTTCCATCGTACTGGGTAAGGCCCTGGGCCTGGATCGGGAAAATCTTGAAGGGCTGGCCATCGGTGCCTTGTTCCATGATATTGGCACTGTGAAATTGCCCAAGAAGCTCCTAAGCAAGCGAGAACCCTTTACTCCCAAGGAAGCGGCTCTTTACCAAACTCACACCAATCACGGTTTCGATATCCTCCGGACAAAACGGGAGCTGAATTTGTTGAGTGCCCATATTGCCTTCCAGCACCATGAGCGTCTCAATGGCAACGGCTATCCTCGTAAGCTCGAGGGAGATGCCATTCACCAGTGGGCTCAGATTGTCGGCATTGCTAATTTCTATGATAATTTAGTGAATGACGGTCCAGGACATACCCGCATTCCGCCTTATGAGGCCTGCGAAATTCTTATGGGCAGTGCTGAGAAGTTTTTCCCTAAGGATCTCGTGATTACTTTTCTTAAGCATATTGCCGCGTATCCCACAGGCTGTACCGTAAAACTGAGTACCGGAGAAACAGGTATTGTCGTCGAGCAAAATAAGAGCCTGCCTATGCGCCCCATCATCAGGGTTTTAGTAGCCGATCAAACCCTCTCCCGTGTCCAAGCGAAAGAATACAATCTCGTCGAGGAACGGACCCTTTTTATCGAATCCATTCTGGAGTAATACTCCTCCGGTGTTTTAGCGTTACCGTTATCACATTGCCATGTCCTCTATCAGCATCTGTCCGAAAGAAACGACCGTTCCCCGGTGGAATACCGGGAACGGTCTCATTTGCATTAAACCATAGCAGGATAAAGAAAACTCGGACGGTTCCAGAATCTCTGCTTGGCCATGGCCTTGATAAATCTGCCTGCAAAGTCCGGACCTGAATCCGTTACGATCCCCTCATCAGCCAATAAGCCCAGCGGTTCCAGTACAGCATCACCCTTTTGAATGATGCCGATCGGTTTGAAGTGATTGTAGATATCCGTTGTGAATTTCTGTGCTGTATACGTAAAATAGGGGGTGATATTGCCGCTTCCCACGATAAGTATCCCGTCATAGACAAGGGGGGAACCCGTTAAAAAGCTGTCATGGACTTCATAGGTTACTCCCTCGGTTCCACTGACCTTCCCCAAGGTATCGTGGACAATGACCACTCTTAATTTGGCCTCCGCCAAAGTTTCCAACACTTTGCTTACACCGGGGCCATCGAAGCCTTGAGCGAGGAACACCGCGACGCGCAAGGTATCCGGCACAAAAATCGTATTATGCAGGCTAAGCGCCGGAGAGGACTTTGTCACAGGAGATTCCTCGACATCCGCCGGCACAGTTGTGCCTAATTCCTTGGAAACACTCTTGGCCAGTTCCGTGCTGATATGAGCGAGCACATCAACCCATTCCTGCCGGACAAAGGGTCCGCATTTGCCAAGTTCAAAGCAGTAAGCGCCGATAATCTGACGCTTTTCAACCTCACTCATACTATTCCAGAACATTTTTGCCTGAGAGTAATGATCCTTAAAGGAAGGAGCTGTTGATCTTACCTTATGTCCTTCTACGGTGGATGGATACGTGACAAACCCGCCTTGGGTGCCTGGTACCGTATACGGGCTATTATTCGCAAGCCCATTGCGATGATAAGCAACTTTTCCGCGATCAATAACCAGCCTCGAAGCACCGTCACGCTGATTATTGGCAAATGGACAGACCGGACGATTGATCGGCAGTTGTTGATGATTGGGACCAAGCCGTGCCTGCTGGGCATCGGTATAGGAGAACAATCTCCCTTGCAGGAGCGGATCATTGGAAAAGTCAATCCCTCTCACAATATTCCCAGGGTGAAAGGCGCTTTGTTCGGTTTCAGCAAAAGCATTTTCCACATTGCGGTTAAGGATTATCTTGCCGATTCTGCGTAAAGGAATCTCTTCTTCCGGCCACAATTTCGTCGGATCTAACAGATCAAAATCATAGGCAAACTCATCTTCCTCTTTAATGACCTGAATAGCCATCTCATACTCCGGATAGTTGCCAATCTCTATATTTTCCCATAAGTCTCTGCGGTGAAAGTCAGCATCTGAACCAAGACGCTGGGCTTCATCCCAGATTAATGAATGGACGCCCAGCAAGGGCTTGATATGAAATTTAACAAAGTGGGATTTTCCATCCTTATTCACTAAACGGAAGGTATGTACCCCAAATCCCTCCATGGTTCTAAAGCTTTTGGGAAAGGCGCGATTCGAGGCAATCCATAAAGACATATGGGCAGTTTCTTTGTTGTTCGCCATAAAGTCCCAGAAGGTGTTGTGGTCTGTCTGACCTTGTGGATATTCATTGTCCGGCTCTGGTTTCACCGCATGGATTAAGTCAGGGAACTTAATCGCATCCTGAATAAAGAACACCGGCATGTTAATAGCAATCAAATCGAAATTGCCCTCATCGGTATAAAACTTAATGGAAAAACCCCGGACATCCCGGTTGGTCTCATTACAGCCTTTGGAGCCAACGACTTGTGAGAAGCGGACAAACAAGGGTGTTTTTTTATTGGGGTCCTGCAAAAAATCAGCCATCGTTAAATCTGCTAAGGATTCATAGGGCTGGAACTCTCCATGTGCCCCATATCCTCTGGCATGGACGACACGTTCAGGAATACGTTCACGATCAAAGTGGGCTAGTTTTTCCCGGGAAAGAAAATCTTCAATAAGTGTTGGCCCGCGCTCGCCGGCCGTCAATGTGTTTTCATCATCAGAAATCGTGATTCCTTCATTCGATGTCATTTTCTTTCCTTCTGATTCGTGAATAAACGGCTCTAATTGCTCACGCTTTTTATTGGGCTTGTTATCCTTCAATCTGACTCACCTCATTTTCATATATGTAGGTTCTCGGAATTAAAATTCCGGCTTTCCTCGGTCTACGCGATTCGAAAATCATTATGCCCGCCCAGACGAGCTTATATGCAAGAGCAAAGCAGATAGACACTGCCTACTACGCCAGCTTTCTACCGACGTGTTTAGAAGTAAGAAGCTGAAGCAAAAAGAGGCTTGAAACCCATTGTGCGGTTAAGCCTCTCTTTTATTGCCTTCTCAATTCAATAGAAATTCACCCGTATCTAAACTCCACACCTAAGGTTCCCAGAGGAAATTCCCATTTATCCAAAAGGGTTTTACCGCAAAGCACCCGGCAGGTGCCGCACTCCAGACACCCGGCGTAGTCAAATTGAATGTCGCCGCTGTCATTAATTTTATATAACCCTGCCGGACAGGCCAGAACCAATTTTTGATATTCCGCCCGATCGATATTCCCCTCTTTCATGACAATATGGGCGTTTTCTTCATCCACATGGAACTTATTGACCCCAAGCTTCTGATCGACATTGACCTGACTCATAGTGAACGCACCCCCTTCCAGCCGTCTTTGATAATGTTCAGCAATCCTATCTTGTTCACATGCTGCATGATGGTTTTTCTTAAGGGCTGGGCCGGTTCTCCCTTGACCACAAACATGTCTGCCAGAAGATCAGCTGCCATTTTAGGATACTCATTGAAAATTCTCGGGGTTTCCTCCAGGAAGTGGGGGAAATCTTTATATCGTTTTAAATCCTGCATAACGAAGCTCTGCTCCAATAACCCCTGGTAGCAATGAAGGTATCCCTCGCTGAAATCCTGCGCTTCTTTGGCTTTAAGTACTGCTTTAGCCGCACATTCGGCCGATGCCACCGCAAAGTCCATCCCCCGTACCATATAGCCTAAATTGATGCAGAATCCGGCGGCATCGCCGACGACCAAAACTCCATTGCCTACAATCTTGGGGATCATGGCTAATCCGGCTTCAGGTACAAGATGACCGGAGTATTCAATCATCTTGCCATCCTTAATAAGCGGCTGGACAGCCGGATGCTGTTTAAAATCCTCCAACATCTGAGGTACGGTTTTGCTTCCTTTGATCACATCACTTAAGGTCGTGACTACTCCCAGGGAAATGCTCGATTTATTGGTATACAGGAATCCGCCCCCTACACGCCCATCCGAGGGATACCCGGCAAATAGCCAGGCCGTTCCTTCATTGCCGTTGCAGTTAAAACGGTCTTCAATAACCTGGGGTGGCAATTCGATGATTTCTTTCGCTCCCACGGCCACATGGTGGGCTGCCAACTCTCCCCTAAATCCCAATTTCTGAGCCAGGAGCGAATTGACACCATCGGCGAGAATTGTGATATTGGCTTCCAGCTCATCCTCTCCTGCCACCACACCGCAGACTTTTCCTTCCCGAATAATTAGGTCATCGACCCGGATCCCCGGTATAATCTGTACACCGGCCTCCTCAGCCTTTTCAGCCAGCCACTGATCGAAGACCCCTCTCAAAATGGAATAAGAATCACTGCCCTGCACACCCAGCTTAGAAGAATAAAAATCCAAAGTGACATTGCTTTCATCGGTCATTAAGCTGATCTTTTCTCTGGTAATTCGGCGTTCGACAGGGGCTTCCCGGGCAAAATCCGGCATGATCTTCCCCAGGCTATGGCTATAGATCCGCCCGCCTGTCATATTCTTGCTCCCTGCATAATTGCCCCGTTCCACAAGGATGACTTCCAAGCCCTCCTTAGCCAGCAAATAAGCGGCTACTGTTCCGGCGATCCCGCCTCCGACGACTATTGCATCGAATTTATCCTCCGACATTGCTTACACCCCTTTGCATCTGACTTTCGTCACCGGTATCTCTCCGCAGATACTTTTCAATCCATCAGTGATGCCGCCAAGCAACATGAAAGTCTGGCATCAATAATCTCCTAGATATTATTTAAATAATCCCTTTGGGTTAAGATCTTTTTCCCGTATAACTCCTTAATATGTTCTTCAGTTAATCCCAGTTCTGTGAGAATGTCTTCGTTATCCATGCCGATATTGGGGGCTCCCCTCCAGATCTGTGCCGGGTAGTTCTTGAATTTGGGGAAAATGTTGACTCCTTTTACAGACTCCCCATTGACTTTCTTCCATTCGGTAAACACTTCCCGGGCCACATACTGGGGGTCCTTAAGGCAATCGTTGTAATCCATAATTCTGGAACAAGGCACCCCATGGGCTAAGAAGGCTTTCTCGACCTCTTCCGCTGTATGGGACTGACAGAAAGCTTTAATCCTCTCCTCTAAAAGCTGTCCCTCAGGGGAAGAAAGGTAGAGCAGATTGGTGCCGGGGGGAATTTTTTCCGTACCGAACTCGATGCCTATAAAAGGCAGACCTTTTTTCAGCACTCCCGCACCTAAATAAAGCATATAGACTTCTTTTTCATCCTGACAGCTATAGGTCCCATAGCCGGCAAAGTAAGCACTATGGCTGCCCTCTTTGACAAAAGGAATCCCCTGTTCCAGAAAATCCATGGGATAGCGGGATTGGGTGCGCATCAGGACTTCATATTGAGCCAAATCAATGCTTTCCCCCCGGCTTGTTTCCCTGCTTTTCATAACTGCCGCTACGGAAGTTCCGAAAGCGAACAAAGCGCTCATATAATCGGCAGTTAAAGGATTGGTGGGCATGGAAGGCATCCCTGGAAATCCATTCATAGTCATATAGCCGCCAAAGGCCTGAGCGATGGGATCATAACTGGGCCGGTTCATATAGTCCGGCAGCCCGGTTTGCCCAAAACCGGAAATCTTTACAATCACCAGGCGGGGATTTCGCTCCCAGAGCACTTCATCTCCCAGGCCCAGTTTCTCGTACTGCCCGCCCCTGGCTGCTGAAATAAAAACATCCGTATCTTCCATCAACTTCAGAAATATCTCTTTTCCTTCAGGGAGGGATATATCAATAGAAAGATTCCGCTGATTGCGGCGGTCCTGCTGCCAGGCGTTGCCGGTGGCTACACGGCTCATACAGGGAACCTTGGCATTTTCGATCCAAATGACATCCGCCCCATATTCGGCATAGAGCTCCGCCGCAAAAGGGCCGGCAATCGAAACGGTATTGTGCACGACTTTCACTCCGGATAACAGACCAAACTGAGGAATTTCAGTTCTTCTTACCATGTTCATAACCTCACTTTATTATCGCTCTCTAATCAGCAATCCCTCCCGGCTGGGGATTGGTTCCGGAAACCGGCGGCAGATCAGGATAACTGTTTTCCATGGGTTTCAATAAGATGGCTGTAGATTTCCCGGTATTTTTTTCTGAGCTTGAATTTCTGAATCTTGCCGGCACTATCCACGGGAAACTCATCGAGAAACTCCACATAGCGCGGCTTTTTATAGCTGGATAAATCTCTTTTGCAGTGTTCCTGAATGTCTGCCGCCGCAGCGGTGTATCCCGCCCTGAGTTTGACGACGGCCATGACGGCCTCCCCAAAGGTTTGGTCAGGCACCCCAATCACCGAGCAATCCAAAACCGCAGGGTGTTTGCGGATGACGGCTTCCACTTCCTGAGCGAAAACATTCTCCCCCCCGGTTTTTATCATGTCCTTTTTCCGATCCACCATATAGTAGAGGCCTTCCTCGTCCTGCCTCATCATATCCCCGGTACGTGTCCAGCCATCAGCGATGGTCCCGTCCGTTAATTCCGGTTGCTTATAGTAGCCTGAAAAAATAGCCGGTCCTTTGGCAATCCCTTCCCCCACCTCACCCAGAGGAACATCCTTTCCTGCCTCATCCACAATTCTCAGTTGGAAAAAGGGCATCGGCCTGCCTATGCTTTGGGTCTTCTCCGGGTGATGCAAGGCCATTTCCCTGGTGATCCGGTGAACGGTCCCCGCTCCTGTCTCGGTTTGCCCCCAGCCGTAATACACTTCACAGTTGGGAAAAGCCTCAGCCATCTTCTGGATAATGGCCGGAGAGGTACCTCCTGCGGAAGTGTGAACCACCTTGACCGAGCTTACATCATAATCTCTAAAAACCGGTGCATCGATTAAGCGCAGATAGGTGCTCGGCGGCAGCAGCAGCATATAGGTTACCCGTTCCTGCTCAATCTGCCTCAGAATTTCTACCGGATCAAATCCGTCGCAAATAACAAATTGCGCACCGGTCACCATAACGCAAAGCATCCAGGTTATCCCGCCCTGATGATGCAGGGGGGACTGGGTCAGCACCACCTCATCCGGGCTGGCTCCCATTTTATTGGAAGTCATAACCCCAATTGTCTGGAAGAGGTCAGCCTCGTGAGTGCGCATCACTCCTTTGGAACGCCCCGTGGTCCCCCCCGTGAACTGAATTCTGAATAAATCCCCACTGTCAACGGCAATATCCGGTTCACTGGTATCTTTATGCTCCAGCAGTTTTTCGAAAGAATATTCGCCGGGAGCGGGTTCTCCCAGACGGATAATATGCTTTACCGTCCTGAAGCTGCCCTTTACCTCACTTACCGGCCCATCATACAACCGGCTGTAGACAAAAACATCACATTCCACTGAATCCAGCAGACATTTAATTTCTCTGGCTACCAGCCGATGATTGAGGGGCACGGCAATGGCACCGATCTTAGCAATGGCAAAGAATAACTCGACGATTTCCATGGAGTTGGGGAAAAGATAGCCGATCTTATCCCCCTTGCCAATGCCGAGATCCAGGAGTGCATGAGCCAAGGCGTTTACCCTGCAATTCAATTCCTGATACGTTAAGCGCTTATCCTTGCAGACCAGGGCAATTTTGTCAGGGTATCTGGCTGAATTCAGGGTCAGAAAGTCCCCTACGGTCATCGGATTCATACATTGATTCTCCTTTCCGACAAGGTAGTGTTTACTACTTCATCTCCAATGCGGGATCTTACCTTTGCCGTTTAGCCGCCGGTGCCGGGTCGGCCCATCCCGCATAGGTCTGAACAAGGGAAGCATAGCGCCGGGCTTCTTCTCCCGCCACCTCCAGATCCGTGTCCATCCAGTTCCGGCGGCGAATAGCCACGAGCGCCCAGTCCTTGGCACTGCCCTTAATCCTGTTTTCCGCGCTTGGTTCTCCTTTGGCCCAGCTCTCCCCGGAGGGAAGGGTAAGCTCCAGATAAAGAGGAGTCTCGGGCATTTCCAGGCCATTGATCCGATAAGCATTAGGCCTGGCCTGCCAGGATAAAAACAGGGTACTGGTAATCCGCTCCCGGACCACCGGCTCCAGCCCCAAAGCGTCATAGATATCCACAGAGTGAGCCCACAGCTCCATTAAGCGGGCCGATGCCAGGGATTTGGCCGACATCGGCAGCCCTGGGGCCCAAGGAATTCTGTCTTTGGGATTTTTATCATAAAAAGAGGCCGCCATCCGTGTGCGTTCTTCCCGCCACCAGCTTAAAACTTCAGCCCCGCTCAGATGATGAAAGTTTGTCGCTCTGACATATTGATCCTGACCGGACTCAGCATCGGCCAGCTTCACCAGGTCTTCCGCTTCCCCCCTCATCAGCTTGTTGGCTGCATAATCAAAGAAAGCAATATGAATAATAGCATCTTTAATGTTCCACATTTCTACGGGCAGGGGCTTCAGCCACTCTTCCTCACTTAAGTCAGACACCAGGGTATCCACCAGGGATTGTTCCGCTAATAAATCACTCAGAATTGCCTTCATAATACCTCTCCTCCTTGCTTCACCGAATTCTCTCAGATTTGACAGGCCGCTTTATAGCCTGCTTTGGTGGCATCAGCCATGCGGGCGGGGTTGCTGCAGTCCCCTACGGCATAGACTTCGGAGACCCTTCCCTTAAGAGCTTCCGCCAGCTCCATATTCTTCTCGAAGCCCAAAGTGACCGCCACTGTCTTGGCTTGATGGAATGCTTCTGAGCCATCTTCATGAACGACCTTGACTCCTGCTCTGGTGATGGCCTTTACCTTAGTCAGCGTCTCCATTGTTACCCGGGGAGATTTCTTAAAGGCTGATACAATATGGAAACGGTCGCTGCCGCCCACATCATGGCCGATTTTCTTTTTTTCTTCGATGATCACAAGCTCCCGGTCATAATGCATCATTTCTTTGGCCAGCTCACAGCCCGGCAGACCGCCGCCGATGATGGCAATTTTCTTGCCCAGGGGCCAGGGGAATTTGCCCATAAAGGTACGGGCCAAATCCGGGGTATAGAAAAATTTCAAAAAAACAGAACCGCAGTTATACATAACCTTGTTGATGATTCCCGGTTTTTGAGGGGGGTTGCCATTGAGCAATTCCAGAAAGTCATGAGATTTGACCACATTGCCTCCTTCTGCTCCCGGTACTTTCAGGTCAATCGGATGTCCCCCGCTGGCCACAATCACCGCATCAGGTTTTTCACGGGTTACCAGGGCAGGGGTAACGGCTGTATTAAGGTGGACTTTAACTTCCGGGTGTTTCTTGAGCAGGGTTTTATAATAAGTGTTTAAGCGGTCATAGATGGGGCTGAAGATGGCACTCATGACCAAACAGCCTCCCAAACGAGGTCCCCGTTCATAGATCGTCACCTTATGCCCTCTCCGGGCTGCAGTAACAGCTGCCGCCAATCCTCCCGGCCCACTGCCGATGACCATGACCTCCTTGCTCTGCCTCGCTTGGGCCAGAGGTGTTTCCAGTTCTTCTCCCAGGCGGGGATTCACTCCGCAATAATTCAGAGGCTTGCCCTGACTGATAACGTCATCCAGGCAGCGGCAGCAGCAGATGCATTTGTTAATGTCCTCCGGCCTGCCTTCCATGACCTTGTTGGCAAATTCAGGGTCGGCAATATTGTATCTCAGGCCTGCGATCACATCGGCCTTATCTTTCGCCAGAATTTCTTCCATACTAAAAGGATCCGTATTTCTATAGGCGGTGGCCACCGGTATCTTGGCTACCTTTTTGATCTCCTCAGAGATCCAGGACCAATATCCTTCCGGCACATCCTTAATGGTTAAGGGTACGGAGGTTTCATGCCAGCCCGGCGCCAGGTTATGCAGAACGGCACCCGCTTCTTCCAGGATCTTCACAATCTGCAAGGATTCTTCCATGGTTAAGCTGCCTTTGATAAAATCCACCGGGGACCAGCGGACGATTATGGGATAATCCTCCCCGCAGGCTTTTTTGATCTCTGCCATAACTTCAACCGTCAGTCTGCAGCGGTTTTCCAGGCTGCCGCCGTATTCATCCGTCCGATCGTTGGTCGCCGGGGACATAAAGCGGTTTAAAATTCCTCCTACCCCTGCCATAACCTCTACCCCGTCCCAGCCGGCTTTTTGCAGGATAACACAGCATTGGACGATATTTTCCTTGAAAATCCGGATATGCTCCTTCGTCATCGGCTTGGGAATAAGCTTGGAGACAGATAAGGTGGATGGGCCCCAGTATTCTTCCTTGTCTTCTGGTGCAGGCTTCCAGTCATGGACGGCGTAAGGCTGGCCAACGATCAGCCCCCCGTGCTTATGCACGACCTCAGCCATCTTGCTCAGATGGGAAAGATGTTCCTCCCCATAGCCCAGAGGCAAGGGATGGAGATGATCCAGCTGACTCTTAAGTCTGGGATAAAAGCAAATAGTCTGGCAGATTAAGGCGGTTCCGCCGGCAGCCCTTTCCTCCAGGTAATTATAAAATCTCAGGGTCGGTTGTCCTTCCTCATTGGTATAGTCATGTCCCGGGGACATGGATGTGGTGATCATGCGGTTTTTTAGAAGCATACTGCCTAATTTAACAGGAGAACTCAATAATGGAAATTGGGACATAAGCGTTCCCTCCTTATCTTATGAAATTATTCTTGGGTGCATTAATCACTTCAAGGGTTATTTAGAATGTAAACCTCAATCGAGGCTGTCCATGATTGAGGTTTACATCATGCTTAGGATCTTGATTTCAGTTTAGGTGAATAGGAATGAACATCAGCCTGCTTAGGTGTGAATCAGCTTTTTGCCCACCTTAACGGCTCCGAACAGCATAACGATGGCAATAGCCAGGGTCACAATATTCATCTGCCAGGCAAAGACAAAGCTTTGGGTGATATCGAAGATTCTGCCATAGATAATTGCAGCTGAAGCGGCCATTAACTGCTGTACCAAGGTTACATTGGCATAGATTTTCCCATAATCTTTTTCGCCAAAGATTCCTTTGACAATCAAGGGCAGCATAACGGTCAGCGAGGAGAAACAAATGCCGAAGAAAACCAAACCGGCATAAAATATGGTTACATTGGAGCCGCCGGCCAGAATAATCAGGACCCCTGCAATCCCGCAGGACAGGGCAGCAACCATAGAGGGCAGGAAGCCTTTGCGGTCCGTTAGCCAGCCCCAGAAGATTTTGCCGCCCATATTGGCCAGGTTGAGAATGGTCATGGCATAAGCCCCAAAAGCAGTCGCCAGCCCGATTGAACTAGCATATCCCGGAATCTGGGTGTTCATGGAGGAATACAGAACCACCGCACAAGCTATGAACATAACCATATATAAAGCAGGGGATTTCAGGGAATCGGCGGCAGATACCCCTTTCAGAGATATAGCGGCTTTCGCCTGCCCCGTGGCCCCTTCTTCATAGCCGTAAGGTTTCAGACCCACATCGGCAGGTTTGAAGTTAACAAATAAGAGAATACCGGGGACGGCAATAACCCAGGCCGCGATGGACATGGCCAGGCGGGCGGTTCTCCAGCCATACTCCGTAATCAGCATGCCGGCAACGGGGTTGGCTATGGCTGAACCCAGGGTTCCGATGGCCAGGGCGATACCTAAAACCATACCGGTCTTTTTGCTGAACCAGTTGCTGATGATGACCGGAAGAGTCAGGTACATAATAACGGAATAACCCAAACCCATGAGAACACCGGAGATGTTCCAGGCCATGACGGTTTGGAACTGAGAGGCAGCACCGGTAGCGGCGCACACCAGAGTCATACTGATAAAGAGCAGCACTTTGGAATTGACTTTATAAAGAAGTCGGCTGGCTATGGGCTGAGTAAGAGCCATGGTTAACATATAGATGGTCAGATACCAGGAGGCATCGGTCCTGCTCCAGCCCATTTCCTGGGATACCGGAGTCAGATACAGACCATTGGTATTCCCAAGCATTCCTAATGCGGCAAAGAACAACAGGGCCAAAGATAGAAATACAAGCCATGGACGAGTCGATTGTTTACTCATGTCTTATCCCTTCCTTTTAAAAAATAGGCTATATAAGTTCTGCAAAGAATATATTTTCTTTCCCCATCCGCCTGATTTTCCTGGCACCTCTTTTCCTTGGATTTGGGGAAATAAATATCTGCATTAAGAAAATAGTGATAAGCTGTCCCGGCAGTTTGGCGGTTTATTTATAGTGCTTTAAAATGGCTCTTCCCGCGGCGTGAATCATGATTTCGTCCGTACCGCCGCCGATCCTGAAGACCCGGGCATCCAGCCATAACCTGGAGATACGGGCATCTTTGGTGTAACCGATTCCGCCCATGATTTGCAGGGCATCATCAATGACTTCATTGGCCGCTTGTGCACAATATAATTTGGCAATCGCCGAAGAGATTTGCACCGGCAGCCCGTTGTCCACTTCCCAGGCGCATTTGTAGACCATATTTTTCATATTCTCGATTTTGGCTTTCATAAAGGTGATTTTTTCCTGAATCAGCTGGAAGGAGCCAATGGTCTTGCCAAACTGCACCCGTTGGTTGGCGTAACGGACGGCATCTTCAAAAGCGCACTCCGCCATGCCCAGCACCGAGGCCGCCATCAACAAGCGTTCCATCTCAAAGTTGTACAAGACTTGCATAAAGCCGTTGCCTTCCACACCGACGAGATCCTTTTCTTCGACTTCCACATCTTCTAGGTAAACTTCACAAGTATCCTGCATATGCCAGCCGATCTTTTCCAGCTTTTCGATCTTAATGCCGGGAGCATTCATAGGCACCCACCACATGCTGAAGGCGTTGCGTTTGTCGGCATTGCCGGCCTCTTCCGAATTGCGGGCCAGGCAGAGCATATAGGGTGCCCGCAGCGCTCCGCTCATGAAGGTTTTGTGACCGTTGATATAGACCTTGCCATTTCTGCGGGTATAGGTGGTGGCGGCGGCACTGCTGTCGGAACCGGCTTGAGGCTCTGTAAATCCCAGGACGAAGGCAACTCCGCCCCTTTGCACCACAGCCATGGTATCGGCGATTTGCTCCTCGGAACCAAAGTGGAGCATATCGGCAATGGATAATGCCTGTCCGAACACGAAGTGAGGACCGCCGTTCTTGGTGATTTCTTCAGCGACCAGCATCATGGTCAAGTTATCCACCGGGGTGCCGCCGTGTTCTTCCGGAACCCCTAACATGCCAAAGCCATTATCCATAAGGGCCTGAACGAACTTTGTGGGATGCTCGCCTTTTTCGTAGCATTCTTTCATATAGTCTTCGGTACAATCCCTGGCCATGACTTCTCTGAGGCTTTCGAGAAGTAATTCCTGTTCTTCTGTCAGTCTAAAATCCATTAACTTTCCCTCCGATAAGTTCTTTATATTTGACTTTGTCTAGTGCTCTGAGTACTAATGTTCCGCTTTAAACTTCTCAATTAAGGAAGGAAGAACCTTATAAAAATCCCCCACGATTCCATAATCGGCCTGACTGAAAATCGGTGCTGCCTTATCTTTATTGATGGCGACGATGACCTTGGCCTGGTTGACTCCCACCATATGCTGCACCTGACCGGAAATACCCAAGGCCAGATAAAGATCGGGTTTGAGCATAGCACCGGATACACCGATATACCTCTCTTTGGGCAGCCAGTTCATTCCCTCGGCAATAGGACGGGAACAGCCCACTTCAGCTTCCAGCAGGCCGGCCAGTTCTTCAACCATCCTGAGGTCTTCCTGTTGAACAAGACCACGGCCTACACCCACCACCCGTTTAGCCGCATTCAGATTGACCTCTGCACTTGCTTTGCTCTTTTTCTCCAGGAGCTTGATTTTAACGGCAGGCTCCACGAATTCCACCTCGATGACTGTACCTTGATGGCCGGAATCTTCCGCAAGAGGAGTAAAAACGCCGGTGCCGATTGTAACGATCGCTGTCTGGGGCTGAATTCTTTCGGTACGGAAAGCCGCCCCGCCATAGACCATGTGCTGGATTTGAACCTTATCACCGTCCGTCAGGATTTCCACGGCATCAACCAGGGCAGATGTCCCCAGTCCCGCTGCCAAACGACCGGCAATCAGCTTTCCCCTTTTAGTCGGCTGAACAAACAGGGCATCCGGCTTTTCTTCTTGAAGCAGCTTCAGAATGGTCTCCACATAATCTTCCTTAAGGGGCTCCGGTCTGAGGACACCCAGCCGGTACACTTTATCCGCGCCCATCCGAATGGCTTGGTCAGCCTCTTCTTTTTCTCCCCAGAGAATTACGGAGACTTCTTCTCCCAGCTGGCGTCCGCCCGCGCATAACTGACCTAAACCCGCTTGTTTTTCTGCCAGTACCCAAACTTTTTTCAAAATGTTCATCTCTTTCACCATCCTTAAAGAAGTTCTTTGCGAATATGCGCAAACAATTGTTGTATCACTTCTTCCGATTCGCCTTCCCAAAGGACTTTCTTGCGATCCGCTTGTTCCGGTGCCAGGGTGCTTACCACTTCAGTGGGAATATCAACTCCGGTCATTCCGATGGCCGTGAGATCCCAGGCTGTCGTCGGCTTCTTCCCGGCGGCCAGGATATTTTTCATGCTGGGAATCCGGGGCAGGTTAATATCCGTGGTTACCGAGATCACCGCGGGCAAGGAAATCTCCAGCACTTCAATCTCGTTCTCCAGGGTGCGCTCGGCGATCAATCGCTCTCCATCCACTGCCATCTTGCTGATCCCATTGATCGTCGCTGCCTTAAGCATCTGACCTAGCTGGGCTCCCACCTGTTGAGCGTATAAATCCGAAGACCCTTCACCGCAGATAATCAAGTCAATTTTACCCATTTTGCGGATGGCAGCTGCTAAGGTTTGGGCGGTCGTATAGCTGTCTGCATTCCCTAATTTCTCGTCAATGACCAAGTAAAGCTCCTCAGGGCCTCTGGAAAGAATCCCTTTCTTGAGTTTGGAGTTGTCCAACTCCTTGCCGCCAACACTTAAGGCCATAACTTTGCCGCCTGCAGCTTCGGCAATTGCCACCCCGGCTTCCACGGCATTCAGATCATATTGCCCGATTTTCCATTCCGCCCGGTTGAAAGACAGGCTGCGGTCCTTTTCCACTACAATATCCTGTTCTTCCGGAACAATTTTGTAACAGGTAATAATGTTCATGACTTCCCACCTCATTCTCTTTGTGTTAAAGCGTTTTAGCACATAAAGGCCTATTTTTTCTTAATAACACCTTTGTCATAGAAAGCTTTGATCTCATTTTCGCTATAGCCAAACTCACTCAGCACATCCTCATTGTCCATACCGTAGGTATGCCCGCTGCGGAAGATTTGGCTTGGGTTGTTCCTGAACCTGGGAATGGGGGCCACCCCTTTGATCCTGCGGCCGCCGATCTCGTCATACCATTCCGTTATGGTCTCCCTGGCTTTGTACTGAGGGTTATCCAGCATTTTGTCATAAGTCATGACAATACTGCAGGGGATTTGATTTTCGTTCATGATGCGATCCACTTCTTCGGCAGTATGGGTCCGGCAAAACTCAACAGCAGCTTTCACAAATTTTTCAGCACGGGGTCCATCCTCTTTGAAGATCACTGTATGAGGCTCTTGAAAATCCGGGTCACCGTCGAGGCCCCAAAGTTTTTCAACTCTCCTTAAGACTGCGCCTCCCCCTAAGGCCAGCATGACGTAATTGCCATCTTGGCATTTCTGGACGTTTTCCAGAGCAGATTTCAGATCTTTATTGCCCATGCGGGGCGGTTGTTTGCCGGAATTGACTCCTTCCAGGAGAAAATTCCCTTGAATACGGACCAGGCACTCATACTGGGCAACATCAACACTTTCTCCTACCCCGGTTTGCTGGGTCCGGTAGAGGGCCGCCAAGGTGGCCCAAGTGGTATTTAAGGCCGTCACATAATCCCCGGTAAAGGGCTTTGGTGCATAAGGCGGGGCCGGTTCCGGTTCTCCATTAATGGCCATGTAACCGCTGAAGGCCTGCCCGATAGGGTCAAAGGATCCCCGTTTGATGTAATCCGGATCACCTGTCAGTCCAAAACCTGAAACATGGGTGATGACCAGTTTGGGATTGATCCCCCAGAGAAATTCGTCCGTCAGCCCCCACTTGGCCCAAGTACCTCCTTTGGAGGATTCGATCAGGATATCGCACCATTGGACAAGTTTGACTAATATTTCCCGGCCTTCGGGAGACTGAATATCCAAGGCCATGGTTCTCTCGTTTCTATGCTCACTCGACCAAACGTCTCCAAACATACGAAACATATCGGGAACAGCCGTATTCTCCAGGTAAATAACTTCAGCACCCTGTTCTGCAAAAAGTGCCCCGGCAAAAGGGCCTGCAATTGCCGACCCGGATGTAATGACCTTCAAACCCTGCAGGTTCCCAAACTTTGGAATCTCAGACTTTTTCATGCTGCTCTTTCTCCTTTCAATCTGTCATGCACCGGTAGTTTCCATATCTATATAAAGCAAGAATGATGCCAACTCGAAGACGGAAGAAAAATAATCTCTTTGACCTGATATTGCTGGGGAAATCCATCAGGAGACGCTTTCCATCCCCATAAAAACGAAACAAAGTGTTCAGTCAAAGTGTTCCCTGCCAACACTTTCACAACAAGCAAGAAGCTGTGGCTTAAGGCACACAGCTTCTCCCTTTAAGCTCTTGAACAAGTCTGTCTTGTCTTATTTGTTTTTGGGGTCAAGGCCACCGGGGCCGCCATTGGTATTGGGCAAGACAAAGACTGCTGCTATAAAAGCTGCTACCGCTATAGCAATAATGATCGTGCTCATCTGGTTGATCGCAATGACCATGCCATCGAAATTGGCCTTAGCATAGAGATCCTGAAAGCTAACCCCAATCTTGGCCAAATGATCCGTTAAGGCCGGGTCAATAACTTTACCGGCTGTTTTCCCCGCTTCCACCACGGCCGGTATCATATCCTGGCTTACTCCCGAGTTCTGAGCCTCAGCAGTTATCTCCGCAGCCAGAGAGGAGGCTGAAATCGCTCCAAAGGCAGCCAGCATGGTCGTTTGTCCGCTGGGACTTCCTAAATCGCGAATCATGATATACGTTCCTGAGCCGCTGCCGAGCTTTTCCGGGGGAACAGCGGACATGGACATTTTCATGCAGGCAGGGGCCATAAACAACAAGGAACCGGACATAAACACCAACGTCAGCACAATATACCAAAAGGGCGTGTCCACTGTGTACTGGGAATAAAGCAGAGTACCAACGATGAAGGTTCCCATTCCTATCAGCAAAACCGTTTTAATCTTAAAAGAATCAATCAATTTGCCGCTGAGCAGGGATGTTACCGCTCCAGCCAGATAAATCACTCCTGTCATAATGCCTACATAGGCAGTGCCCAACCCCGGTTTGGCTGTAACAAAGTAGGAGTTTGTAAATACGGAGCCTTGGGAGCAGAGAGCAATAAAGAAATAGAGCAGGATCGGTGCAGCAAAGTAGCGGTTTTTAAGGATGGATAAGTCCATAAAGGGGTGACTGGTTCTTTTCTCCACATTCCAGAAACTTATGGCAAAAACAAGGGCTAATCCCAACATACCCAGAGTATAGGGTGATACCCAGCCAAAATTGGCAACCAGTACGGAAAGAGATAACCAAGTTCCTATGGTAAGCAAAAGCAGGATCGAGCCGGTATAATCAAAGGGCTTCCTCTCCGCAGTGGGAGTCTCGGGAACCGTTATCTGTACCAGTGCGATGCCTAGGACTGCTAAAACGCCGCTGATAATATAAAGGGATTGCCAGCCGAATTTCGCAATCAAAATCCCGCCTAAAAAACCACCCATCGCCGAAGCAAAGGTCCCGACGGCAGTATACACACCCACCGCTATTCCCCGCTTGTTGGGCGGAAATAAATAGCTGGCATAGGAAAGGCCGGCCGGGAGAACGGCCGCCACACCAATTCCCTGGCACAATCTGGCCAATAAGAAAAAGGGATAGTTGGTGGCAAAGGCAGCCATAAATTCACTGATGGCAAAAATAATCATACCGATCATGGCAATGCGTTTGCGGCCTATCTGATCGGCAATATTGCCAAAGACGGGACCGCACACGGTAGCCGTCAGGTAATAGCACAGGCTGATCAAGGCTGCTGTGGCTACCGGGACTCCAAATTCCTTCGTCAGCACCGGCAAAGCGGGAATTTGAAAGGCCATTGCCTCAATCATGGTGAAAGTTCCCAATAATAACCCCAGGTATGAAAACCACGGAGATTTCCGGCTCAGCTGTTCATTGGTCATATTGCTTCCTCCCAGCATGTATTACTTGCTCTTATTTTTTCCGGTTTTTAAACGCTTCAATTAAAGATTTATGCTCTTCCGTCTGGGTGCAAAAAGGAGTGGATTGAAGCTCCGCTTCCATCACCGAGTTCAATAAATTAAACAGAGTTGAATTGGTAATCCGTTTGGTGATTCTGACCGGAAGAGCAGGCATTTGGGCTAAGTCTGCGGCAAAGTTCCGGGTAGCGTTCTCAATTTCTTCCGCAGTATAGACTCTGTTAACAAATCCCAACTCTTTTGCTTCCGCTGCATCAATAACTCTTCCTGTAAACCACAATTCCTTTGCTCTTTGAGCACCCATCATCATGGGCATTAGCAGCATAGCACCCATTTCCGGTGTAATTCCTACTTTGAGGAAATTGGAGCTGAATTTGGCATCCTCCGACGCAAACACAATATCGCAAACCATGGCTAAGCTCATGCCTCCGCCCACAGCATAGCCTTTGACCATAGCAATGACAGGCTTTTCCATCTCTTGGATCTTTCTTGCGGCAAAAATAAACTTTTGTAAGGCTGCTCTGGAATTCTCAACAGTGGGCTCACCGCCGACCCCCGCTTTCAAATCGCCCCCCGAGCTGAAGTGATCCCCTTGACCTTTGAGGATGATAACCCTGACATCCGTATCCTGATCCAGTTGCTCCAAAACTTGTACCATCTTCACCATCAAATCGGCATCCATAGCATTTCTGCGTTCCGGTTTATTAATAATTACATAAGCGATACCGTCATTTTGTTTTTCCCATAATAAAGTCTCGGACATTTTGCTACCTCCTGTTGAGCCGCGTGTTTAATTCCGGCAAAATCGTGAAATGATGTACTAAAATTTGCTCGCGTTTGATCCCTCCCTCTTGCTGTTCATAAACTGTATTTTTAGACAACTTATGATCAATGCAAAACTCATGCCAATTCATTAATACCTCATTTTCCTTTAAAGCAGAGAAGAAACCCCTAAAACCAGATGTTCCATTGTTCACAAGACGGAACACTTTGTTTGAACAAATTGTTCCGCTTTACGCAGCCGGTTTTTTTTAGGAAAAGGTTCGGAGTTGAAAATATTATTAATGTGGTGTAAGATGGCTATAAGATTGGGAAAGTTATTACTAACACCTCGAATTACCGCTTTTCAGCCCTTTTGCTCATGACTGCTTCTCGAAGTGAGAGAAAGAACATAAAGGTTTAAAGGATACTTTCACCATGATTTCTTCTGAGGAGGCTGTGACTATGCATTATACCCAGGAAGAAATTCTTGAGGCTTGGAAGAACTTTATAGTCCGCGGAGTGAGCCAGGAAGACAAAGTTCATCCTTCTGTGGCCCGCTCATGGGAACGATGCCGGAAGCTTGGCCTTGATCCCTGGTCAACGGAATTTCCTAAATGCGACCCCTCCTTGTTGCAGAAAAAAAGAACCCAATATGCAGAATTACTGTCTTTAGCGGCTCCGGTTATGAACTATCTTTATACTTTGCTGGATTGCAACATCAGCATCTGCGATTCTGATGGGTTTGTTTTTGAGTTGATTACCCCGTTAAAAAACTACCCCCGGACTTTAGGAGCCTATACCGATGAAGCGACTTGTGGTAACGGCGCTGTCACTATCGCCCTAAAGGAAAAAATCCCCATGAGAACCGACGGCTATGAGCATTACCGCATTATCAGTCAGAACCATTCCGGTGTGAGTTCTCCGATTATGATCGACAATGCATTGGTTGCCGTCCTCAATGGGGTCAATCCCTTTGGCAGCCTTCACGATAAAGCCCTTGCCATGACTATCACTGCAGCTAAACTCATCGAATATTGTCTGATGGCAGGGCCTAAACCCGCTAAACCTCTTGAACTCAGACCTCGGATCAAAACAATGATCGATGATTGTTCCAGCCCGGTTCTTGTTCTGGAGCATGATGGGACAATCTATACAGCCAACCATGTTTTCGCAAGCTCTTTGGCCGGTTCCGACACAACCGGCAAGTCTTTAGGGAACTATCTTGCTGACAAACATGATTTGAATCGTCTCCTCGCCAACAATTACGAACAACCCAGTGAAGAAATTGAGTTTAAAACAAATTTCACACCCCATAAAAGAGAAACCTTCCGCTGCCGGCTGCTCAGAAAACGGCAGATTCGGCTTCTTAGCGGTGAAGTCCATACCCTGCTTATTTTTAAAAAGCAAGGCCCCGTTTCTATTCCCCATAAGCTCTCCAAACCTCATGGGATTGACTATATCGGTGAAAGCACCGCTTGGTCCAAGGTAGACAGCATCGTTCAAAAAACCGCCAAATTCCCATCCAATGTGTTGCTGTTGGGGGAAACCGGGACAGGCAAAGAAGTGGTGGCTAAAGCCATCCATCAACGCAGTGGACGGAAAGGCAATTTTGTAGCTATCAATTGCGGAGCACTGCCCAAGGATTTGCTTCATAGTGAACTTTTTGGCTATGAAGAAGGGGCTTTTACCGGTGCTCGTGCCCATGGTTCCATCGGAAAATTCGAGCATGCTCATGAAGGAACCCTGCTTCTGGACGAAATAGGAGAAATGCCCCTGGACATGCAGGTAACTCTCCTGAGATTCCTCCAGGAACGGACCATCACGCGGATAAACTCCAATAAGCCCAAAAAAGTGGATGTGCGCATTATCGCCGCAACCAATAAAGATATGGCAGAGCTGGTCAGACTGGGGCAATTCCGTCAGGATCTCTATTATCGGCTCAACGTCATTGAGATCAACCTGCCGCCGCTCCATGAACGAAAGTGCGATATTCCTTTATTGGCGGAATATTTTATATCCGAATTATCCAGGCAGTATAATGTTCCATCCAAACAAATTCATCCGGCTGCTCTGCAAATCCTTTGCGGCTACAGTTGGCCGGGAAATGTCAGAGAGTTAAAAAACGTCATTGAAAAAGCGTTGATCTTGTCCGAAGGCCTAGAAATTACTCCCGACTTTTTACCTGAATATATTTTGCCTTCTCAAAATGCGACCTCTCAATCCATACCATCTACTTCCCGAATCGGGGAATCAGAACGGGAACACATCATCAACCTGCTGGAAAGCTATAACGGCAATATCTTTCAAACGGCAAAAGCCTTAAAGATGTCCCGCAACACCTTGTACCGCAAAATTGAAAAATACAATATTCAACTAAAAACTTCAGCAGTGAAAAAGTAAAAAAGCCAAGGCCCATTTCCCCGCTTACGCTATAGGGTGAAATGTTACCTTGGCTTTTATCTTTTAGTTTACTAATTCGTAATAGGCTTCCCCATCGTGGTTCACCCGCCGAACGTCTCCTTTGTGCACCAAATGCTCCAGATGAGCCATCGCCTCCCCGGAAGCAAACCACTTTTGAGCTAGAGGAAAGTCATCCCAGCTGTTATATCTCAGCTCCCAGTGCATTTTTGACGCCGTCTGACCCACCGTCTTTTTGCCATCCCGCAGGATCTCCGCAATCTCCACCAAGCGCTCTTGATGATGGGCGATCAGCTCATCGATCCGCTGCCGGTGGTTGGCGATAAGGCTGCGATGGGCAGGAAATACCTGCTCAATATCATACCCGCGGATCTTTTCCAGGCTCCTGATAAAGTTCCCGAGACTATCAATTTTGTAATGAAAAAAGGTGATATTGGGAGTGATCTCATTGAGGATATGATCGCCGCCCAAAAACAGTTTATGCCTTCTTTCATAGAGGCCGATGTGCCCCGGACTATGTCCGGGAATATTGATAACTTCCCATTGATAGAGTCCGGTCTCTAAGCAGTCTCCCTCATTCAGCGGAGTATAGGCCAAAGGCTTTTTAGGAGTAATATCAAAGACCGCTTTCTCCGTCGAATTCATTTCCTGGCCTAAATTCAAGACCTTATTCAATTCACCCATAATAAGGCCCGGCGAAGTTCTATAATTATTGAGCAGAATGCCGTCCTTCTCCCCAATATAAACCTGGCATCCTCTCTCAGCTAAAAAGTCAGCCAGCCCGGTGTGGTCCACATGCATATGACTCAGTACCAAATCTGTCTTTTGCAGATCGATTTGAAGTTCCTCCACCCCCTCCATAAAAGCAGCCTTACAAACTTCCAGGTCAAACCCTGTATCCAAAATAAGGGGGCGGTCCCCGGACAGAACGATATAGCTGTTCAATGTCTTTAAGGGGTTATGGGGCAAGGGTATCTCATTCAGATAGATATGGGGATAGATTTCACGAATCATCATTTCACCTCAGCATAGCGTCGTTCTGATCATTCTAGCATAAAAAGGCAGCGATTCCTAGGAAATGCAACACCGATCATTAAACCGCAGCTGAATCCTTGATCATGGTGTTAATAGCACTGATCAACGCTTTAACCGAAGAAGTAAAGATATCGGTGTGAATTCCGCATCCCCAATGAATCACCCCATCCGGACCGGTGACTCCCACATAGGAAACGGCTTGTGACTTGGAGCCTAATTCCAAAGCATGCTCTTTATAGATCAGGTTAGAGTAGGATAACCCCAAGCGAGCCTGGAGAGCATTGCTGATGGCATCCAAACGACCGTCCCCTTCCCCGGATAACTCCTGAATCTCACCCTTGAACTCAAGAGTAACCGTAGTCTGAAAATCATCATGGTTGAGGAAGTGGAAGTTGAGGAATTTAATGGGGTTCTCAATATTGACATATTCCTTGAAGAAAATATCCTTGATTTCTTCAGGCATGAGTTCTTTGTGCAGGTTATCGGAGACATTTTTCACCTTATAGCCGAAGGCTTCCCGCATCTTAGCCGGCAAATCAAGAGCATAATGCTGTTCCAGCATATAGGCGATGCCCCCCTTACCCGACTGGCTATTAATGCGGATCACATCTCCCTCATACTCCCGGCCGATGTCCTGGGGATCGATAAGCAGATAGGGCACATTCCAATAGTGGCACTCATGCTCTTCCCGCCATTTTATGCCCTTGGTGATGGCATCCTGATGGGAACCTGAGAAGGCTGCAAAAACCAGCTTGCCCCCATAAGGCTGGCGGTCATGGACTTTCATCCGGGTCAACGCTTCATACTTGGCCGTGATTTCCAACATGCTTGCGAAGTTGAGGCCGGGGTCCACACCATGGGAAAACAGGTTAAGGGCTAAGGTGACGATATCCACATTGCCGGTGCGTTCCCCATTGCCAAACAAGGTCCCCTCGATGCGTTGACCACCGGCCAGCAAGCCCAGCTCCGCATCAGCTACGGCAGTACCCCGATCATTATGGGGATGGAGGGATAAGATCACATTGTCCCGATATTTGAGATGCTCGCTCATATATTCAATCTGACTGGCATAGACGTGGGGCATGGACAGGGAAACGGTGGCCGGCAGGTTAATAATCACTTTGTTTTCCGGGGTAGGTTCAAACACATCCAGGACCTGATTGCAGATTTCCAGGGCAAACTCCATCTCTGTACCGGTAAAGCTCTCCGGCGAATATTCAAATTGGAAATTCCCTTCCGTCTCTGCGGCATACTTTTTCAGCAGCCGGGCACCACTGACGGCGATCTCCACAATCTCCTCCCGGCTCATTTTAAAGACCTGCTCCCGCTGGGCTACAGAGGTGGAATTATAGAGATGGACGACTGCCTTTTTGACTCCCACCAAAGCTTTGAAGGTCTTTTCGATAATATGGTCACGGGATTGGGTCAAGACCTGAATGGTCACATCTTCAGGAATCAAATTCTGCTCAATAAGGGTGCGCAGGAAAGCATACTCTGTTTCCGAGGCGGCCGGGAAACCCACCTCAATCTCCTTAAAGCCAATCTTCAAGAGCATGTGATAATATTCCAGTTTTTCTTCCAGGCTCATCGGCACCACCAAGGCCTGGTTGCCGTCCCGCAGATCAACGCTGCACCAGGTGGGTGGCGTAGTAATATACTCCTTCTCCGCCCACTTTAAGCTTTTGACAGGGGGCATGAAATACCCTCGGCGATAATTGTCCACATTCTTCATTGTTCATCATCCTCCCTCACAATAAAAAAAACCTTCCATCTCTATAACCTATAGAGACGAAAGATTTTAACATCTTACGCGGTACCACTCTCATTCATGCCCAAAGCATGCTCTCACAGATACGGGTCCACTATCTGCAAAGAGATTGCCGACCTTATATCCCCCTACTGTAACGGTTAGGATCCGGCTCCACCTACTCTTGATCATTTCAGCGAGCTACTCCGAGGCGAGTTCGGTTCCATCTTTGCCGCTGTTTTACACCAACCAACAGCTCTCTAAGCGCTTAGATAAAACGTACTAGTCCTCTTCGGCGTATTTAAAAACTATTTAATGTATTCTATAACAGCTTCTCAACTTTTGTCAAGAAAAATTACTTCTTCTTTCCGTCTTCTTTCCTATTCACTCTCATGGTAAAATAAACATAATATGAGCCAAGCCTATTTGTAGTTAAACATCCACAACAGATAGGCTTCTCTGTTTATTTTAGAGAACAACAATTCAGAACAAGTAGATGGAGAGTTTAGAGATAGTATGAAAAGAGTTCAGGAGATTTTCAGGAATTTTGAAGCTGGGGTCAGCTTAAACACAGCTATCGTCAAAGCCGTGGTGCTGAAAGAGAAGAGCAAGACCCTGGAAATGAAGATCAGCTCGGATAACTATATAGAGGTCAGCGACCTTGAATCTCTGAATCAATTTATAAGAGAACAATTGACTTTAGAGGATTCTGAGATTATCGTCGAGTACTCTGAGGGTACTCCCAAAAAGCCCATCGAAGAGGAGCTCAAGAAAATCATCAGCTTGCTGGCCCGCAAACATCCTCTTTTGAAATCTGCCCTCAATAATTGCGACTTCGACATCACGGATCAATCCATACAGCTTACCTTTAAGATTGCTGTTTCTTACTTACTCAAAGGCAAGGGCTATGACAAGATCATTCAAGAGGCGATTAAAAACCTCTATGGTGCCCATTATACCGTTCATTTCGCCGATAAAGTCAACCCTGAAGATTTAGTCCGGCTGCAAGAGGCTACCCAGGAAAAAGAACTTCAGCTGATTCAAAAAGAGAGGCTGGCGGTCCCCCCTAGTCCAACCCCTGCCGAACGCCCTAAAGAGGCTGCACCTGTGCCGGCGGAGAGCAAAGCTGATGATGGCAAAAAAAGCGATCCCCAGCTTATTTTGGGCCGTAATGCCGCCATTAAAGATAAGGTCATCAAAGTTACCGACATTACCCCCGATGAAGGCAAGATTGCTCTTCAAGGGGAACTGTCCAATATCGAAGCCAAAGAATTAAAAAGCGGCAAAACTTTAGTGTCCTTTGATCTCTATGACGGCTCAAGCTCCATCACCTGTAAGTCCTTCCTCAAACCCGGTGAAGACAGTGAGGTCGTATCCAGACTGCAGAAGGCTAAAGGAGTTAAGCTTTCCGGAAATGCCGGCTTCAGCAAGTTCTCCGGGGAAATAGAGGTCATCGCCCACACCATCGTGGAAACAGAAGGTGTAAAAAAATATATACGACAGGATCTGGCCAAGGCCAAACGGGTGGAGCTGCACCTGCATACCCAAATGAGCCAGATGGATGCCATGAGCGGTGCCACGGATCTCATCAAACGGGCCATGAACTGGGGGATGAAAGCCATTGCCATTACCGATCATGGTGTGGTTCAGTCTTTCCCGGAAGCTCATAAACTCCTGGGCAGAGATAATCCCAATATGAAGGTCATCTATGGCGTGGAAGCTTATTTGGCACCGGATAAGAAACCCTCCGTAACCCATCCTAAAGGCCAGAGTATTGATACTACCTATTGTGTACTGGACCTGGAAACCACCGGCTTCTCAGCCGCCACCGAAAAGATCACGGAAATCGGGATCATGAAGATCCAAGGGGGCAAGATCATCGATCAATTCGGCTGTTTTGTCAATCCGGAGAAACCCATCCCCGCCCGGGTCGTGGAGGTAACCAACATCACCGATGACATGGTCAGGGACGCTGAGACCATCGACCAGGTTTTTCCTAAAATCCTGAATTTTATCGAAGGAAGCGTTTTGGTTGCTCATAATGCTGATTTTGATATGGGCTTCCTGAAGCACAACGCGAAAGTCTTAGGCTATGATTTTGACTATACCTATTTGGATACCCTGTCCTTAGCCAAGGAACTTTTCCCGGATTACAAAACCTATAAACTAGGGAGAATTGCCAAGAATCTAGGCATTAAAGTCGAGGTCGCTCACCGGGCCCTCGATGATGTGGGCACCACCGTTAAGGTGTTCAATATCATGGTAGACATGCTTAAAGAGCGGGGGGTAGAGACCCTTGAGGACATTGACCTGAAGGCGGCGGATGAGGCGGCCAGGAAAGATGAATATAAAAAGCTTAAGACCTATCATGCTATTATTTTAGCTAAGGATTATACCGGGCTCAAAAACTTATATAAGCTGGTCTCCTATTCTCATCTTGACTATTTTTATAAAAAACCCCGTATCTTGAAGAGTCTCTATAAAAAGTACTCAGAAGGCTTAATTCTCGGCAGTGCCTGCAGTGAAGGGGAGCTTTATCAAGCCATCCTGCTGGGCCGCTCGGAGGAGGAAATCGAGTCCATCGCCGAAGAATACGATTATCTGGAGATCCAGCCTCTGGGGAATAATGATTACCTGATTAGAACCGAGCAGGTGCCGGGTAAAGACTATCTCATGGAGATCAATCGCAAGATTGTCGCCTTGGGCGAGAAACTCAACAAACCTGTCGTAGCCACAGGGGATGTGCATTTTCTGGATCCCGAAGATGAAATCTACCGGCGGATCCTGGAAGCAGGCCAGGGCTTCAAGGATGCGGATCAGCAGCCTCCCCTCTATCTGAAAACCACAGAAGAGATGCTGGAGGAATTTTCCTATTTGGGAGAAGACAAAGCCTATGAAGTGGTGGTCACCAACACCAATCTGATCGCCGATCTCTGTGAGCCCATCAGCCCTATTTCCTCGGAAAAAGCTACTCCCCATATTGAGGGCTGTGAGGAGACCATTAAGGAGATTGCCTTTGGCAAGGCTCACGAGCTCTATGGGAACCCTTTGCCGGACATCGTTCAGCAAAGGCTGGACAGGGAGCTGGATTCCATCATCAAAAACGGCTTCTCCGTGATGTATATCATCGCCCAAAAACTGGTCTGGAAATCCAACGAAGACGGCTATCTGGTTGGGTCCCGGGGTTCTGTGGGGTCATCTGTCGCCGCCTATATGACAGGCATCACCGAGGTCAATGCCCTGCCCCCTCACTACCGCTGCCCCAGCTGCAAATACTCGGATTTCTCCGATCATGGTCCTAAGATCGGCTTTGATTTGCCGGATAGAGAATGCCCCGTCTGCGGAACCCAGCTGGATAAGGACGGCATCGATATTCCCTTTGAAACCTTCCTGGGCTTCAACGGGGATAAAGAGCCGGATATCGACTTAAACTTCTCAGGAGAGTACCAGGCTAAAGCCCACAAATACACCGAGGTTATCTTCGGTAAAGGCACCACCTTCAAAGCGGGAACCATCGGCACCATCGCTGATAAGACGGCCTTTGGCTATGTAAGGAAGTATTTTGAGGAAAAGAACCGGACTGCCAATAAAGCGGAAATCATCCGCATCTCCAAAGGCTGCACAGGCATTAAACGAACCTCGGGACAGCATCCGGGGGGCATCATCGTGGTGCCCAAAGGCCGGGAAATCTTTGAGTTCTGCCCTGTACAGCATCCTGCCGACGACCCCAATTCAGATATCATCACCACCCATTTTGACTACCACTCCATTGACCAGAATCTTTTAAAGCTGGATATTCTGGGCCACGATGATCCCACGGTGATCCGCATGCTTCAGGATATTACCGGAGTCGATCCGAAAACCATTCCCATGGACGATAAGAAGACCATGTCTCTCTTCTCCTCCACAGAAGCCTTGGGTGTAACCCCCGAACAGATCAACTCCAAGGTGGGGACCTTCGGCATTCCTGAATTCGGTACCCGCTTCGTCCGGGGCATGCTCCTGGATACTCTGCCTAAGGCCTTCGAAGACTTAATCTGCATCTCCGGTCTCTCCCACGGAACCGATGTGTGGCTGGGGAATGCCAAGGACTTGATCGATGCGGGAACGGTGACCCTGAGCGAGGCGGTCTGTACCCGTGACGAGATTATGACCTATCTCATTCGCAAGGGCCTCCCTCCCAACACAGCCTTTAAAATTATGGAAATAGTGCGTAAAGGTAAAGCCCTTAAAGAGCCTAAATGGCCGGAGTACGAAACCTTAATGAGAGAGCACGATGTTCCCGAATGGTACATTGACTCCTGCCGCAAGATCAAGTACATGTTCCCTAAAGCCCATGCCGCAGCCTATGTGATGATGGCCTTCCGTATCGCTTGGTTTAAGGTGCATATTCCCTTGGCCTATTACGCAGCCTATTTCACCATTCGTGCCAAAGCTTTTGACGCCGAATTTATGATCTTCGGCAAAGAAAAGGTCAAGGCAAAAATGAAAGAGATTGAGGCCCTGGGCAATCAAGCGGCACCCAAGGATAAGGATATGTACGATGATTTGGAAATCGTTTTGGAGATGTATGAGAGGGGCTTCTCCTTCCTGCCCATAGATATCTACGCATCCCATGCTACAAAATTCCAGGTGGAGGGTAATGCTTTAAGACCCCCTCTTAACAGCATCTCCGGCATGGGAACCATCGCTGCTGAAGGACTCTACAACGCCGCTCAGGAAAAACCTTTCAACTCCCTGGAGGATGTCAAGAAACGGGGCAAAATCGGGAATTCTACCATGGAATTGCTGAGTAAATTTGATTGCTTAAAAGGCATACCGGAAAGCGATCAGATCAGTTTCTTTGATCTAATCAGTTAAATAATCAGTTAAAAAAATTGCCTGGAATCTTTGCTGAGCGAAGATCCAGGCAATTTTAGATTAATATTCAGACTCTTATTTTTTCATAAAGCTTCGTATCTTTAATTGAAGTATTACAGAGCAGGGAATAACAAGAATGATCACACCAAAAAGAGCAAGGATATCGATTATGGTGTCTTGTGGAGAAATTAAATGAAACACCCACCAATAGGCCTTCCACACCAAGAAGAAGGCAATCAGAGCGCTGAAAACATCCAGCTTTTTCTGATTGACGCTGACAAAAACTTGCTCATGGTTCTCGGTTCTGGCTCTACTGTTATTCATCATATCAACATCCCACTTCCGGTCTATGCCTAATCCTGACTTCATGATAATAAGCACATTTTACAAAAGTATATCACAAAAAAAGGAATGGCAACAACACCCTATTGGGCACCAAAACTTGACCTATCTTTTAGATATGCTGATAAAGTCTTTTATCTTCGGTGTTCAGACGATTTTTTAATGCGGAAAAGATCTTGTTTGACTCTCCAATGAATTGTGGAATATCGGCTTTAATCTTGGCGGCAGACATATAGGTACTCTTATATTTCAGAAACTCAGTGGATAAGGAGCCCATTTCCCGACAAAGCTGCTCTGCTGTTTTGCTCAGTGCCTCATCCTTTGATTTTTTTAGAGCAGGATAAAGGTATTCATCCTCTGATTTTAAATGCAGAACAAGAATACCGGACAGTTTGCTGATTTTCAGAGAAAGGTCAAAAGCTTTTTGACCAAGATTCCCTGAATGAACCTCTTCCTCTATTTCCTGAATAAGCTGACGAATCGTATGATGCTGGTTCTTGAGTAAATCGTTATTCATTTCCATTCCCCCTTAGCTGGTAAGGTTATGGTACCTTATCAATAGAAACAGTGCCGTGACATGAGTCACGGCACTCTGTGAGCATTTTAACCAAGCAATCACATTACAGTGATGCTACTTCAACAATAGTCAAGTCTGCCTGGACAGCCGACGTGCCATAGGAGACCGTCGCGCCGCTGTTATTAAACAGGTTAAAGACCAGCGGAGTCGTTGTCACCGTAAGCAAAGCATTTCCATTTAACTGTAATGTCACCATCGGCGAAGGGGAAGACGATAAAATGGTCTGCGAACCGCCGCTAATAACCCGGATGCCAAAAGACACCGTAGGCTCTGCTTCGGCCCCATCTGTGTTAACCCACCAGGAAATATAGTAATTTCCCGGCTGATTGATAAAAAAGGTTCCAGTTCCGGCATTATAAGTGATGTTTGCGGAAGGAGCGTTGATTGTAGTGTCAAACAGGACATTGGCATTATTGGCGACCGTACCTCCACTGCTTCCCTGCAACTGAACCTGGAGCCCAGATAATGATCCAGCTCCACCGGTTGGTCCTGTGGAACCTGTAGGTCCGGTCGGGCCGGTCTCTCCTGTAGCCCCTGTTGCGCCGGTCTCTCCTGTGGCTCCTGTTGCACCAGTTTCCCCTGTGGCCCCTGTTGCGCCGGTCTCCCCTGTGGCTCCTGTTGCACCAGTTTCCCCTGTAGCCCCTGTTGCGCCGGTCTCTCCTGTGGCTCCTGTTGCACCAGTTTCCCCTGTGGCCCCTGTTGCGCCGGTCTCTCCTGTAGCTCCTGTTGCACCAGTTTCCCCTGTGGCCCCTGTTGCGCCGGTCTCTCCTGTGGGCCCCGTTGCCCCGGTCTCTCCTGTAGCTCCCGTGGCTCCGGTCTCCCCTGTGGGTCCTATTATTGGTTCCAGTGAATCCAATTCAGCAGGGAGCACCCGATGGGCATCCACTAAGTTCCCTTCAGCGTCTTTACCCCATACCGATATAGCTACCGTTTCAGAACTTGTCGAGAATACAAATTCAAAAGCATCCAGATCAGCGAAATACTCTCGAGTTATCACCTCATTTGGATTAACATTAACTATTTCTAAAACATATACTTCTTTGAAAGACCCATTGGGATAGTAGCCGGTTATTCTAACCGTCTCCGTGGAATCACCATCGTTGGTAATTCTAAGGGCTACCGATACTGAGGGGCGTGCCCCATTAACCGGAAAATTATCTATCAAACCGGTGGTTAACTCTGCCATCTTGACATCTCCTTCTTTTTTGCATTTCACTCATTGCGTTCTTGAAGTTGAAAAATTATATCAATCCCCCCATTTTCATTTCACTCTATACTATTACTCTTGTCCTCCATAGGTGACTCTTATCGCAAAAATGCCTCATGAAAATAAAACGAGAACATATCCGCAAGGGAATGTTCTCGTACTAAGAAAATCAGGCAAAACGCATCTCAGTGAAAGGGGGCGGGAACTCAGGCCTCTTCGTTTAGGAGCAGAGCGCTTATGCTTGCGTTGAACCCGGACTCATTTAATTACTTAATTGAACAACAGTTAAGGAGCGATTTATATAACCTAAAATAGGGAAATCCGTACTAGCACTCACTCCTACTTCATCTCCTGCTGTTAAAGATGCTTGAACTACAAACGTTGAACTACTTCTATTAAATATTTTAAAGAAAGTGGTTGTATCGCCAAAAATTGGCGAACCATTGACAGTGATAATAGCCTCCAGATATGGGTCATCAGGATCTGGATCAGTAGTGGCTTGAGCGTTAATAGATATTGTTATTTGATAAATTCCGCTTTCCCCTACCACTAATTCATTGCCCGATAGACTAACTGTGATAGTATCTGATAAAGGTCCAACTATACTAAACGGTACGGGTGTGAATGTTGCCCCAGGTGCCTCTGCACTACTTCCTCTTAAAGATCCAAAAGCCAAAACGACTTCTCCGGTAGGACCAGTCGGACCAGTCTCCCCGGTCTCTCCTGTGGCTCCCGTTGCTCCGGTCTCTCCTGTAGCCCCTGTCGCTCCAGTTTCTCCTGTGGCCCCTGTCGCCCCAGTCTCTCCTGTAGCCCCTGTCGCTCCAGTCTCTCCTGTAGCCCCTGTCGCTCCAGTCTCTCCTGTAGCCCCTGTCGCTCCGATTTCTCCTGTGGCCCCCGTTGCACCAGTCTCTCCTGTAGCCCCTGTGGCCCCGGTCTCTCCTGCGGGCCCTGTTGCACCAGTCTCTCCTGTAGCTCCCGTTGCACCAGTCTCTCCTGTAGCTCCCGTTGCACCAGTCTCTCCTGTAGCCCCCGTTGCTCCGGTCTCTCCTGTGGCCCCTGTGGCCCCGGTCTCTCCTGTGGCCCCTGTGGCCCCGGTCTCCCCTGTGGCTCCCGTTGCCCCGGTCTCCCCTGTGGCTCCCGTTGCTCCGGCCTCTCCTGTAGCTCCCGTTGTTCCGGTTGCTCCTGTGGGCCCTGTTGCCCCGGTTGCTCCTGTGGCTCCGGTCTCTCCTGTGGGCCCCGTCGGCACTATAATCGGTTCCAGTGAATCCAACTCAGCAGGGAGCACCCGATGGGCATCTACTAAATTCCCTTCAGCGTCCTTACCCCATACCGATATAACTACCGTTTCAGAACTTGTCGAGAATACAAATTCAAAAGCATCCAAATTAGCATAATACTCCCGGATTATTACCTCATTTGGATTAACAGTAACTAGTTCTAAAACATATACTTCTTTGATAGTCCCATTGAGATAGTAGCCGGTTATGGTAACCGTCTCCGTAGAATCACCATCATTGGTAATTCTAAGGGCTACCGATACCGAGGGCCGCGCTCCATCAACCGGAAAATTATCTATCAAACCAGTGGTTAACTCTGCCATCTTAACATCTCCTTCTTTTATTCAGCAATTTTACTCATTAAGCTCTTCAAGTTGAAAAATTTATATTAATCACTCATTTTCTATCTCATTTTATAATATTACTCTTGTCCTCCATATGTGACTCCTATCGCCAAAAAATTACTTAGTACTTTGATTACTTTTATCCTGACCATAAGAACGCAGTTATGCCCCTTAAGTTCTGTGATACGCAAAAAAATGCCGTGACATAGTCACGACACTTTTCGCGTAATTTAACAGGGCTATTCCTTTTCACCTTCTGTAAGGACAAGCCAGCTAAACTTCAGATAAAACCCAAACTCTACCTGAAGTAATTTTATATTTTAGGCAGCCCGACAATAAACCGACTTCCTTCACCCACTTTACTTTCGACGCGAAGTGTTCCCCCATGAAGCTCTACCAGGGAGTGAGTAATAGCTAAGCCCAGTCCAGCTCCCCCATATTTCCGGGTCCGGGAAGAATCGCTGCGGTAGAACCTTTCAAAAAGATGAGGTAAATGCTCCTCGGGAATTCCCGGTCCGTTATCCTGGACCGTCAATTCCACCCCGGAAGCCTCAGATTTCAAGCTGATTTGAATCAACCCCTTATCCGGGTCCGTATGCTGGACCGCATTATGGAAAAGGTTGAGAATGACCTGTTTCATTTTATCCACATCGATAGGGACCAATTCCTCAGGGGCCAAATCCAATTGAATCTCCCGTTCTTCAGCCAGCATACGCAGTTGGGGCTCCATCTCCAGTATCAGTACCCCAATATCCTTTTCCGATTTTTCAAGATAGGGAGAACGGTCCAGCTTAGCCAGGAGCAATAGATCCTGAATAAGCTTCTTCATTCGCTCCGATTCCGCATACATACTGGTTAAGGATTTCTGCAGCTTATCCGGTTGATTCATAGCTCCCCGCAGCAGAACCTCTAAGAAGCCATGGATAGAAGTAAGGGGGGTCCGCAGTTCATGAGAGGCATCGGCTACAAAGCGCCGCATCTGTTCTTTAGCCTCCTTTTCCGCTGTAAAAGAGGACTCCAGCCGCTCCAGCATCCCATTGAGGGATACGGCCAAAGTATCGATTTCTTTTTGACCTTGTTCCACAGGAAGGCGTTCGTTAAGGTTCCCCGCATCCATATTCTCCATAGTATGAACGATATTGGACAAAGGAACCAGAGTCTTTTTGATGACCGCTTGGTAAGCCACCAGTCCGCCCACAAGGGCAAGCACAGAAAGGAGCATAAATATAGACAACTGCCGGAACAAAACATCCTGAACAAATTGGGTGCTAAGGCTAACCTGAATAAAACCAACCAGATAGCCGCGCAGTTCCAAGGGGTGCAGAACCACCAGCAATTCCGTCCCCGACTCTGAGTTCACTACCCAAAACCTCGGCGACTCCGATGGATCTAAGGCTTGCTGATACTGGTCGGCACTGAGGAGCGGCGGGGCCCCTGACCGATTCATGGTATTGGCCAGGCTGGTCACGTTCCCATTCAAATCCACAAAAGCAATCGTAGAATCCATTAGGTTGATGGGAATACGATTGGGAGGCCCTTCCTGGGTTTTACCGGGTACCAGCTCCACTATATCTTTATCCAGATTGAATTTGGCATTAATCTCCGCATAGAGCAGCATCTGCGTCCAACTGTCCCGGGGAACCGACGCAATTTGGGATCGAATGCTTGCCGCAGTGCTGCCGAGAATGAAGTCCTTCAAGAAAACATACTGAAAGATCCCGATCAGCAATAAGATAATAGCCAAAAAAAATAAAGAACGGGAGAGCAGCTGAAACCTCAAGGAGTTGGGGGTTACGATCTTGTGTATAGAGGCTCCCTTCTTCATATCAGGTCCATCCGATACCCGGAGCCCCGCAGTGTACGAATCAGCCGGTGCTCCTTATCCCCCAGTTTTTCTCTCAAGGAGCGAATGTAGACCTCCACGATATTATCATCACCAGCAAAATCATATCCCCACACTTTATCTAAAATCATCGTCTTGCTCAAAACCAGCCCCTGATTAAGAATTAAAAATTTGAGCAACTCATACTCTGTAGGGGAAAGCTCCAGAACCTTATCCTGAAACTGGATTTCCTTGCGGCGATCATCCAAACGAAAGGGGCCCATCACCACTTCTCCTAAAAGGGTGGGGAATTGATTGCGGATACGGGCGTGAATGCGGGCAAGAAGTTCCTCAAAGCTAAAAGGCTTAGCCATATAATCGTCAGCGCCGATGGTTAAACCCTTGACCCGGTCCTCCACTTCATCCTTAGCGGTCAGCATAATAATGGACACATTCTCACTCTTCTTCAGCATCCGGCAGACTTCAAAGCCATCCATTCCCGGCATCATAATATCCAGAATCACAAGGTGGGGATGGAGCTGTTTAGCCAAGGTAACTCCTGTCATCCCATCAGCCGCCGTCTGCACCTCAAAGCCCTCGTTCAGCAGCCCCATTTCCAGGAACTCCAGAATGTTCGGTTCATCATCAATAATCAGGATTTTGATTCCTTTCAATTTTTGCATGGAGTATCTCCCCTTTAAAGGCGAAATCGTTCTCTTCTCATTATCTGCTGCCCCGTTGAAATGGGTCTGAGGGCTGACTGAAAATTAGCTGAAAACCTTGGCCTAACTTTTATCTTAAGCAACTATTCTTTCGGGAAAGAGTTCCGCGAATCCGTAACTTCCTCAACCGGCATATCAATAACCTCTCCATTGGTGAAACCCCGCGGAGAATGCTGGTCTCCGGGTTGCCCCGGACCTTTATAATTGGTGTAAACTTTAAAATGCACACGCTGACTTTGCCCGGCCTTGCCATAACCTATGCCTTTCTTCTGTGCAAAATAGAGATAAACACGATAAAGGGCGTAGACTACAGCACCAATAAGCACGGCCCAGATAGAAAAAACGACAACAGCCAGAATGAAAAAAATGATCGCCAGGGACCATACAATTCGATATAACCAAGGCATACCAAACCCTCCTCTTTAGTCGTTTTGAATCACTTGTTTTAAAACATTTTACTATTTTTACCATTAGGACTTCATGCTGAAACGCACAGTCCAGAATTCCCAATGACAAGTCCGATACTATCCTAAATAAATTGTAGCATATTTCCGCTATGCTTTGTAGTTTGGACCTGATTTTAAGTCAGGATAAGGTTGACTCAGGGCAAAAGCAAGAGTAATATTAATAAAATAATCTATTATATAACATCTTATGTAAACCATTTCTCTCATAAGATACTATCATCTCCAGATATCACCCGAAGATATCCTCTGAATGATAATAGCTTTATTCTATAATTTATCGGTGGTGTGCGATGATACTGCGGGAATGTGGAAAGGGGTAAATTTTTAATATGGGAAAAGTCGTCCTAGAGGATATTCTCAGAGCCGGTCAAACCTTAAAAGGGGTTATCAATAAGACACCTTTGCACCGTCATGACCTTCTTTCGGAGAAATACCAATGCAATATTTTCTTAAAACGGGAAGATCTCCAGGTGGTTCGTTCCTTTAAGCTGCGCGGAGCTTATAATATGGTTCATAGTATTCCCTCAGAACGGCTCAGCAGTGGTGTCGTTTGTGCCAGTGCAGGTAATCATGCCCAGGGTGTTGCTTATTCCTGCAAAGCCCTGGGTATTAAAGGAAGCATCTATGTACCCTCGACGACACCAAAGCAAAAAATCTCTTCCATCAAGCGGTTTGGCGGAGACTTTGTGGAAGTGATACAGATCGGCGATACCTTTGACGATGCCTTCAATAGAGCGAAAGCTCATTGTGAGGAAGCCAATAAGACCTTTGTCCATCCTTTTGATGATCCTTTAGTCATCGCCGGTCAGGGAACCATTGCCATGGAGATTCTTAATGATATGGAAGCTCCCGTTGACTATATTCTGGGTGGTATCGGCGGTGGCGGCCTCATGTCCGGTGTGGGGATTGCCATGAAAAGCTTAAGCCCCCAAACCCAGGTCATCGGCGTGGAAGCCACCGGTGCCGCTTCCATGAAGGAAGCTTTCAGTCAAGGTGAAATAGTCACCTTGCCCCACATCGACGGATTCGTGGATGGTACCGCAGTAAAACGAGTCGGAGATCTCACCTTTGCCATCTGCCGGGAGGTTCTCGACGATGTCATCGCGGTCACTGAAGGAAAGGTCTGCACCACCATCTTGGAAATGTATAATGACAGTGCTATCGTGGTTGAACCGGCGGGCGCACTTTCCATCGCGGCTCTGGAAACCTATAAGGATAAGATCAAAGGCAAAAATGTCGTCTGCATCATCAGCGGCGGCAATAACGATATTGAAAGAACCCCTGAAATCAAGGAACGTTCCTTATTCGATCAGGGCCTTAAACATTATTTCATCGTCAACTTCCCTCAGCGCCCCGGCGCCTTGAAGGAATTTGTAGGGGAAGTCTTAGGTCCCAACGACGATATTGCCCGTTTCGAGTACACCAAATCCAACAACAAAGAAAAAGGCCCGACACTGATTGGTATCGAGCTCTCCCGTAAAGAAGATTACCAGCCCTTGATTGAAAGAATGGATAAGAAGGGCTTCCAATATACGCGCATTAACGATAATCCCGAGCTGTTCGGATTGCTCATCTAGTTTTTTGTGACTGCGTTGTCGTCAATGAAACAAAGCATCTTTAGCCCAAAAGGACTGTCCTGACCAGACAGTCCTTTTTCACTGAAAGAAGTTTAGTTCAATCAGGTATGGATATAATACATTGCTTCCGTCATCAGACCGCCGGCCTGTAATGATATTATCTACCTGTGTCCACGCTATCCGCGGAAGATCTCAGCAAGAGAAATCAGCAAATCCGGGAACAGCCCCACAGGAATTTGATCGGAAGCTCTATAAAATTGGGGAGCAGCATAGGCCCCTTCTTCCAGTTGAAAGGCGAGGACTGTCTGATCTGCAGGATGAACCACCCAGTATTCGGGAACTCCCGCCTTTTCATAGAGGCGCAGCTTTAAATGCAAATCCCTATGCATGGTGTCTTCCGCCAATATCTCGATGATAAGATCTGGGGCCCCTTTGCACCCTCCCTTATCCACTTTCGATAGATCACAGACCACTGTAAGATCCGGTTGGACGACGGTGGCAATATCCTCATCTTTTTGATCCGTATCTGCAGGCAGCCGAACATCAAAGGGAAAAAGAAATACTTTCCCCGGTTTTTCCCTCAGATAAAGAGCAAAAGCCATATACAGCTCACCCAATACCTCCAGATAGTGGCTGGGAGGGGCCGGGCTTCTGCCATAGGGTACTCCGTTGAAGATTTCACCAGGCTGAGTCTTGGCCCAGGTCAGATAGTCTTTATAGGTATAACGCAGGTTATTTTCATCGGGTTGTTGATCTGTAGACATAGTGCACTCTCCCTGATTGACAAGGCCATCATGGTTTTGCTTTAAGATTCAGCCGGCCATGACTCCATGATTCTCCGTAATGCTGGATTTGATACTCCGGTTTAAGGATTTTAACCTTAGCTTTGCTCAAAAGATATTCCCCATAATCTTCCCAGGCATTTCCCCGCTCTATCTGAGCAGAATCAACGCCGGGAAGCTTATCGGCCATAACTTTATCGAACTCATAATTCATCGTATTGATGGCCATAGCTTGGGCCGTTCTATCCATGCGTTTGCTTAAATAGTCCTCTTCAGAAGTAAAGCCATACTGATGATAAATTGAGGCGGTTTTTTCGACATACTCATTGTATTCTCTTAGGGCCTCCTCGTCCTGGGACATGGCCTCCAAGTTTATCCTTTTGCTTTCTTCCAGGATCTGTTTAACTCTATCGATGGATGCCTCATGCCCTTGTTTGACGGCTTCCTGATAAAGAACTTCCTCCACAAGCAGACTGTTCAGGGCATCATTCGCAGTCGGTATCTTAGCGGAGGATCGTTCAATACCCTCAAAGAACCTTTTCTGACCTGATGTCATATTTCCCTCATCAACTCCAAAGGCTTGGAGCATGGCATCTCTTTGCGACATACTGTTTTCTCCATTAAGCAACCGCAAAGCTTCAGTTAAATCAATGTGCAGTTTCCCTTCATTAATCGCTTCATCGATCTCTTCTTGTGTAATCGTTTCGCCATTGATAACAGCAACCACATTTTCGGGGTAGTTTTGACTGGCGCAACCGCTTAAAATCAAAGCAGCCATTAGAAAAGACCCCTGCCCGAATTAATTTCATTCTCTCTGCTCCTCACTGCTCAATTGGGCTGACCAGCCCTTAATTAATCCGCTTCCTTCTCGGAAAAAATCTACTTAACTCCCATATACTATCATAACGGAAAATAGCGGGGGTTACCAGTGGGCACTTGAACTCTAACCCCTTACCATATTTTTAACCCAAGTTCAATAACTAAAGTCCCAATACTCCATAGGATTAGGACCACGGCTCCCCAGCTATCCTTGCTCTCCCATTCCTTGGTTCCCAGGACCCGGTAACCACCGGAAACATAGCCCCGGGCCACGAGATTTTCCGCCAATTCCTCGGCCCGGCGCAAAGCAATGCGCAGCAAGGGGAGTAAAAGGGCCGCTAGATCCTTGATCTTTCCGATCCATTGCCCAGGCAAATTCCCCTTAGCCAGACGGGCTTTATAAAGCAAAGCAGCCTCCTCCAGCAACAAAGGGATAAAGCGCAAAGTCAACGTGATTAAGAGGGCAAAATCAGCCGCCTTAGGAGTTATACGGTAAAAAGGCGCCAGAAAGAAAGCGATTCCTATCCCTTGCTCTGAGGGCAAGGTAAAGGCAGAAAACATTCGGGTCAAGAGGAAAACCAGCAGGATCCGCCAGCTCATCATCAGTCCCTGAAGCACTCCCGCCATAGACCAGTACCCTTTCCAAAAGAACCACCCCTCTTGCCAATGCCAGCCCATAATTAAAGTATAGAAAAGCCCTAATACAACTCCCGCCTTGATGACGGATTGAAAGGCCTTAATGGGCAAAGGGCTGTAGCCAAGCATGATAAAAAGCCCCCCGGTCAGGCAGAGCAACCCTCCCCAGTTCACTGTAGTCATTAACAACCCCAGAATAACAAGACTCCCGATTTTCAGTCGCGGATCGAGCTTATGCAATATGCTTTCACCAGGGTGATACAGTCCTCTTTCTAACAATGGACCCCTGCCTCCTTAAGCTGCTGATCATCGATTTCCATAGCGCCGTCTTTGCTCCGTTGCTTGAAGGTAATCCGCCCTTTTTCCACCAGCCACACTTCATCCGCCAGTTCACGAACCTCCGACCAGTCATGGGTGATGTACAGGATGGTCATTCTGCCTTTCAACTCCTGCAAAAGTTCCAGCATCATGCTCCTACCCGCCAGGTCCAAGCCCAACAAGGGTTCATCCAGCAAGAGAATTTCCGGTAAAGATTCCAATGCTGCAGCTAAGGCCACCCGCTGCCGCTCCCCTCCGCTTAAATATTCCGGGTAGGCTAAGGCTTTTTCCGGAGGTATTCCGAAGACTTGCAGATATTCTATGTTGCGCTGAGCGCCGGCTTTCCTCTCCTTTTTATTCTGAAGATAAAACACTTCATCATAAACCGTACCGCCAATGATATATTCTCCAGGCTCTTGCAGGAGGAGGCGGGCTTTCTGCCACTGTTTAGTTTGGCGGGTCACTTCTTGACCAAAGGCCAAAAACTTCCCCCGGGAAGGATGAATGAGCCCGACGGCACTTTCCAGCAGAGTGGATTTTCCTGCTCCGGAAGGACCTAAGACAGCCAAAAAACATCCTTCTTTGATTTTTTCTGTAAGTTGCAGCCGTTGACCATACTCTGCTTCCCGCCACTCTAAAGTATCTTTTCTTCCATCTCCATGGAGAAAGGGGCTTTCCGCCTGATACTTCTCCCCCATCTTCTCCCGAACAGAAGAATAGCCCGGAGAATAACTTGGCGAATAAGGAGCACGAATCCCATACTCCTGGCAAAACCTTTCATCCCGGAGTGCCGTTTGCGGCCTTCCCATAGTCGACAGCTTCCCTTCCTTCATGACCCAGAGGCGGTCTGCTTTTTCCGCTAACAGCGGATCGTGTGTAATCCAAAGCTGCCCCATGTGCTTCCCTTTTTCCTCCAAAAGTTCCAGGCAAGCCTCCTGAGCCCGTCTATCCAACATGCTTAAAGCCTCATCCAGCAAAAGAAAAGCCGGATTAAGAGCAAGGATGGCCCCCAGCACCAGGCGCTGCCGCTCTCCCCCGGAAAGGGTGGCGGGGGATTGATGGAGTTTACCTTCAAGACCCATCCGGTAAGCCAGTTCTCTGACCATATCCTGGACCTTCTTCACTTCATATCCCAGATTCAAAAGCCCAAAGCCCAACTCTTCCCCAACCGTTGCTCCGATGGTCTGCCGCCGCGGATGTTGACCGATGATGCCAATCTCCTGCCAGCGCCGGACCCTTGTCCAGGGAATTTCCTGCCCACCCTCAAGCAAGTTAAGCTTCCCTGAAGCAGGTTCATTCAAGCCGGCCAGAAGCCGGGCCAAGGTGGACTTACCTGCTCCATTGGGCCCCATTAAGGCAATAACTTCCCCTTGGCGGAGTGAAAAATCAATCCCCTGAATTATGCCCAAGCTGATGGCTTTCCCCTCCAGTGATTTCATCATAGTTTCATACTCCCTATCTATCTAACCCTATCCAATATTTATCGATAGTGACTCCGCCCTAAGGCAGGGGAATCCAATCTGCGCAAAAAATCTCTTGTCAGTTATCATATCATATTGTAAACTTAAATTCATCAATCAAGTTTACATATCTTTCTGGAAAGGATGGTGCCCCATGAATGCCCAACATTTAGCCAAGACCGCGGCTATGGCTGCTCTTTTATGTTTGGCCGGTATGATCATGCGCTGGGCTTCCCCAGCCTTGGTCCCATTTAGTGTTCTCCCTGTCTTTGTCTTTCTAACCGGCCTTATTCTAGGACCCAAATACGGGAGCTTAGCCGTCATCGTTTATGTATTTCTCGGTTTACTGGGTTTACCTGTCTTTGCCAGCGCTCCTTTTGGCGGCATCGGCTATGTGCTGAAGCCCTCCTTCGGTTACCTGCTGGGGGATATCGCCGCCGCTTATACGGTGGGGAAACTCTATAACCGGCAAAGTCTGCTATCCGCTCTACTGGCCGTTCTGGGCGGCATTATCGTCTTATATCTGATCGGCTTAGCCTATTTTTATCTGGTCATGCATTTTATCCTCCATCAATCCACCACTATGGCTCTGGTCATCTCCATGGGCTTTCTTCCCTTCATCGCCGGCGATTTGATCAAAGGCGGAATAGCCGCCTGGGTGGGTAACCAGCTTATCAAGCGTCAGCGCTCAAGCAGCCTCTAGTCTGTCCGGTATGAACAAAGTACACTGAACCGGTTTGCCTAGTCCCGTCACTGTGAATACATCACAATAGGAAAAACTTATCCCTATGAGAATTATATTTTATATAGCTAACCCCTGCTTTAAAGCCGATTTGAAGCAGGGGGCGGATGAATCTCCGATATAAATGCTGTATAATGAATAACAGTGACGATGATCAGAGGAGGAGTACTTAATGTCAAAAAGTCTGGGCGATCTTAAAAATAACCTTGTGGTAAAATACACTATTGGTCTGATGATGAAGGGCCAAGGAACCGACATGCTGCGCACCGAATTAGATTGTGATGTATGCGGGGAAACCTGCCTGGCCTGGGAAGTCCACCAAATCCCTTATTATCCTGAGGGTAAGCTTGCGGATAATTATGAACCGGGATATACCATGATGGCCTGCGAAAAATGTATCGAAGCAAAGCAGATTGTTCCCTTGGATACGGACGCTTCTGTTCGTTTTGATGCCTCCAATCTGGCTATTAAAGAAATTCTCGAAACCAGAAAGAACCAACAGCAATAGGTATAAAACCTATTGAACAGTCCCGGAATTTTATCCAGAATGTCAAGGGTTTGGCCCAGATGATCCGACTTTCCCTAAAGGGAGGGGGAGCATTTAGGCCAAACCCTTTTGCTATGAGGGAAATCGGGCTTGCTTGCTCCTGACCATTTTTTGAAAATATTCTATTGATGAAATAAACTTCCAAGTTAAACATTTCACCTCTTCATTGAATTCTTATCCCCCTCTTGCTACACTTCGAGTAAATAACTTAACCGATGAGGAGGAAGTCGTCTATGGCCCAATCGGAAATTATGAAAATTCGCCGCCAAGTCTTAAAATCTGCCCTGGACTGGGTCAGTCATGACCAGAACCGCAAGGATCGCGCCACCTTGGCTCGTCAGATCATTCCCGACGGAACGCCCCGTTACCGTTGCTGTATTCATAAAGAGCGGGCTGTTATCGAGGAGCGTTTAAAAGCTGTTCTTGAACCGGATGAAGGTCCGATAGTGCGTGTTCTTAAGGAAGGCTGCAACGGATGCGAAATGCATCGCTATAGTGTAACCGACCACTGCCAGAATTGTGTTGGTCATTTCTGTTTCACCAACTGTCCTAAAAAAGCAATTCTCTTTATTAACAATAAAGCCTTTATTGACCAGACCCGCTGCGTCGAATGCGGCCTTTGCGCCCGGAATTGCCCCTATCATGCCATCATCGAGTATCGGCGGCCCTGTGAAGACAGCTGCCCGACCAAAGCCATCTCGGTCCGGGAGGATCGGATTGCCAGTATTGCCGAAGCTCACTGTACCAGCTGCGGCAAGTGCATCATCAGCTGCCCTTTCGGAGCCGTGGCCGAATCCTCCCAGCTTATCCATCTTTTTGAGGCAGTCCGTAACCCCGAGCATAAGATCTATGCCGTCATCGCACCGGCCTTTGTAGGACAATTCGGAAGAAAAGTTTCACCAGGACAGGTGAAGTCGGCCCTTCTCAAGCTGGGTTTCCAGGATGTTCTGGAAGCTGCTCTGGGAGCCGATCGGACCATCGAACTGGAAGCCCGGGAATATGATGAACGCCTGGCCCATGGCGAAGAATTCATGACCAGTTCCTGCTGCCCGGCCTATGTCAGTGCCGTTATCAAAGAAAAACCTGATTTATTCCACCACATTTCCAGTACGCTTTCCCCGATGGCCCAGGTGGCTCATATCCTTAAGGAAAAAGATCCTGAAGCAAAGATCGCCTTTATCGGACCCTGTGTGGCCAAAAAAGAAGAAGGCAAACGGCCTGAAACGAAAGTGGATTTTGTGCTTACTTTTGAAGAATTGATGGTCTGGCTTGACTATGCAGGGATCAATCCTGCCGAAGAATCCGAGCAAACCCTGGCCGGACCCAGCTCTTATGCCCGGGGGTTCGCCAAAGCAGGTGGAGTAGCTGCAGCACTCACTGCCTATCTGGGCCAGGATTCTCCCCCCACCTATCAAACTGAAGGAATTCAGAACAGCCTAAAAGCCTTGGAAACCCATGTCAAGAACGGGGACAAGGGTTTTCTGGAATGCATGGCTTGTGAGGGCGGCTGTATCAATGGACCCTGGACCATGATTGCCCGCCCCATCGCTGAGCGGGCTCTTAAAGAATTTGTCCAATCCACTGCTGCTCAGCAGTAAGAAACAGCACTATAGAAGCAAAGCTGCCAGATTACGGTATAAAAGGAGAAACCATCGTTGATGACGCGGGTTTCTCCTTTTAAGCATGCTCGTTAATTATATCTTCAGCTATCTGGAGTTGGGGAAGGCGCAAATCCATCGCTTTTTTCTGGATATAGCGGAAGGCCTCCGGTTCACTCATGTTTAATTTTTCTACCAGCAGCCATTTCGCTTGTTCGATGAGCTTACGCTCATCCATGCGCTTCTTGAGGTTATCCCGCTCACTTCTTAATTGATCCAGGGAGCTTCTTACGGACAAAGCAAAGCGGGCACTTTGAATCAAAGTAAGGCGATTGAGTGGTTTCGGCAGAATCATAGCTCCTGTGGATTCCAGGGCATCCTGCATATGGGACACCTGCTCCGGCCGTGCCATCACAATAATTCCGGCCGAAGTTTTCTCATAGGCATCAAAAACAAAGTCAATCCCTTGTTCATCAGGAAGAGGGGTACTGACGATGATTAAATCCGGCTGAACGATAAAAAACTGCCGCCGCGCCTCATTGGCTGAATGAGCGCAGTTTACCGGATGATACCCTTCTTTGATAAGTGTGCTTTCCATACTGCCCGCTACTTCAGATTTTCCACAGACGATGAGGACATTCCCTGCGCTCATTGCTTATCCCCCCTTTGTGCAGGGCTCCCTGTTCAATAGATTTTGAGATAGCTGTCAATCTCCCATTGATGGACCATCTCGTCATAAGCTTTCCACTCTCTGGCTTTGGCCGCGATATACTTGGTAAAGATATGCCTGCCTAAAGTAGCTTGAATCAAAGGATCCTTTTCCATCTCTTCAAGAGCCAGCAGCAGATTAGAGGGTAAGCGCTCCAGGCTCAGGGCCTTTTCCTGTTCGGGAGTGAGATTATAAATGTTTTCATTAACAGGCTCAGGCACCTTCATTTCCCGTTGGAGCCCATCCAGACCGGCTTCCAGAAGCAGGGCCAAAGTCAGGTAGGGATTGCAGCTGGGGTCCGGGCTGCGCAGTTCAAGGCGGGTTCCTGCTCCCCTGGGGGACGGCACCCGCAGCAGCGGACTGCGGTTCATCGGTGACCAGGCAATATGGACCGGTGCTTCATAACCCGGGGTCAAGCGTTTATAAGAGTTCACCAAGGGATTGGCCACGGCGGTGATCCCCTTGATATGCTCCAGCAATCCGGCAATGAATTGCTTCGCTGTTTCCGAGAGCTCTCCGGGATTTTCCGGGTGAATAAATACATTCCTCCCCTCTTTGGCTAAGGACATATTGATGTGCATCCCCGAACCATTGACGCCGTGGAGAGGCTTAGGCATAAAGGTGGCATGAAGACCATTCCTTTGGGAGACAATTTTCACCACATATTTGAAGGTCATGATATGATCCGCCGCCGTCAAGGCATCGGTATATTTAAAGTCGATTTCATGCTGCCCCGCTGCGGATTCATGGTGGGATGTCTCGATTTCAAACCCCATCTCTTCCAGCACCAAACAAATTTCCCGCCGGGTATTTTCTCCCTGATCGATAGGAGCCAGATCACAATAGCCGGCAGCATCATGAGTTATTGTGGTAGGCTGTCCTTCCTCATCCGTATGGAATAAAAAGAATTCACACTCTGGGCCTACCTGAAATACATAGCCTAAGTCGTGGGCTTTTTGCAGGGTTCGCTTAAGAATATAGCGCGGATCCCCCTCGAATTGAGAGCCATCGTGATTCTTAACATCGCAGATGATCCTGGCTACCTTCCCCTGCTGAGGACGCCAGGGAATAAGGGTAAATGTACTGGGATCAGGAAGAAGAAGCATATCCGAAGCCTCAACTCCCGCAAATCCTTTGATCGCCGAGCCGTCAAACAGCACTCCCTCGTCCAAAGCCTGAGCAAGCTGGTTGTGGGTTATGGCAATATTTTTCATCTGGCCAAAAATATCTGTGAATTGCATACGGATAAAGCGGACATCATTTTCCTGCACATACTTAAGGCACTCTTCTTTGGTAAACCCCATATTAAGCTCTCCTTTCAAAATAAGTAAACTATTCGACCGACAAACAACATCCTGATAGTACAAAAAGGGCGCACTAAGATCCCTATTAGGGTCCTTAGAACGCCTTTGTTCTATACCTAATCCACACTAAATTATCAATTCTTCTCTCCACAAAAACCCTACGCTTCATCATATACTTTGGGAAACTCCTCTGTCAATACAAGGGGTTTATGCATGCTGTATTCATGATCGAATCTTATACCGGAATGAAAATTATTTTCATCATCATCTAAGCACAGTTCCTGCTCCCTCACATATATTAATTCAGAGACAAAGGAGTACTCGGCCAGGTACTCCTTTGTCATTTTTGTTTGCGAGGTGTTTATTGATGTGCTCCATTCTTGGATTAGTAAATTTTAAACGGAAGATTTCTCCCCAGGAGATACAATGCCTTAGCACTATGGGGAAGACTTTAATTCATCGGGGTCCGGACCAAAACGGCCTTGAATACGGAGAACATTTTGCTTTTCAACATAACCGTTTAGCCATTATCGATATTGAAAAAGGCCGGCAGCCCATGACCGCCACCCATCAGGGATACGACTATACCATTGTTTACAACGGCGAACTTTACAACACCGCAGATTTACGGCAAGAGCTCCTTGAGCACGGAGTTAAGTTCAAAACTTACTGTGATACGGAAGTAGTGCTCTATGCCTATATCATCTGGGGAGAACAATGCTCCAGCAAATTAAACGGCATTTACGCCTTTGTAATCTACGATTCTAAAGAAAAAAAGACCTATCTTTCCCGTGACCGCTTCGGCGTCAAACCCTTCTTCTACACTTTTGTAGAGGGCGCTCTTCTTTTCGCTTCGGAGATCAAAGCCCTCCTCAAGCACCCTCAAGTGAAACCCCGTCTGGATTACCAGGGTTTATGGCAGCTCCTCTATATGATGCCTGTCAAAGAGGAAGGCACCGCCATCTTTAAGGATATCTTCGAATTGCCCACCGCCTCCCATGCTTTCTATAGCCTTGCCCCAGGAGCATCTGAAGCAGAGTTGAAGATCGCCAAATACTGGACCATGGAGGCTTATGAGAATCAGGACAGCGAAGCTGCTATCGTCGCCACCACCCGGGATCTGTTGGTGGATGCCATTGAACGTCAGCTGGTCTCCGATGTCCCTCTTTGCACTTTCCTTTCCGGAGGATTGGATTCTTCAATCATCACCGCCGTGGCAGCGCAAAAATATCAAGCCGAAGGACGGCAGCTTGCTACCTATTCCTTTGAACATGAAGGCAATAAAGACCATTTTAAGCAGACTCTTTTCCAACCGCAAAGTGATGACGAGTTTGCCGTTTATCTGGCTCAGCACCTGCACACACAGCATCAGATTCTGACCGCTAAAAAGGAGCATTTGGTGGACTACCTGGATGAAGCCGTAAGGTATAGGGACTATCCCGGCATGGCAGATATCGATTCCTCCCTGCTCTTTTATTGCCGTCAGGTAAAAGAACACCACACGGTGGCTTTATCCGGAGAATGCTCTGATGAAGTCTTCGGGGGCTACCCCTGGTTTTATCGTCCGGAAATGCTCACACGGGGGTTTTTCCCTTGGATCCACGAACCCCATGCCCGGATTAGTCTGTTCAAGCCTGAACTGGTTCGCCCCCAGGAGGGCTTTGCGTACACTTCGGAGATTTACCGCCGGAGCGTCGAGGCCTGCCCCTTGCTTCCAGATGAGTCGGAGACTATGCAGAACTCCCGCATCGCCAGCTGGCTTTCCATTAATTACTTTATGACCTCCTTGCTGGAACGCAAAGATCGCATGAGCATGGCTTCGGGCTTGGAAGTCCGGGTTCCTTTCTCCGATCACCGCTTGGTTCAGTACGTCTATAATGTGCCATGGGAGATTAAATTCAAGGATGGCGTCGAAAAGGCACTGCTTCGGGCCGCCATGCAGGACTATCTGCCTCCTAAAATCCTCTATCGTAAAAAAAGCCCCTTCCCTAAAACCCATGATCCTCATTATGAAGAGCTGGTATTCCATCTTTTCCGGAAGCGGCTGGACTCCGGCAGCGGCATGCTGGCAGAGCTATTGCAAAAGGATGTGCTCAATCGCCTTATAAGTCCTGGAAATAACACCTGGTTTGGCCAGTTGATGGGGCTTCCGCAATTGCTGGCTTGGCTGGTGCAGCTGGACTATTGGTTTGAAGCCTACCAGGTGCAATTGGTAGGCTAAGCCCCCTTATTCCCTTTTCATTGCCAAGGCAAGGCATAAAAAAGAGCATCGCCCTGCTCATGATCGAGCAGGGCGATACTCCTTTTTGGCTTTATCCTCAATCGGGTATGGTCAGGGACAGGAATCTTAAAATCCCCTGTACCTTAATTACTACCTCTATTGCAGCCTCATTATCTCATGCACACCCTTATATTTCTCCACATAGCGGCCTTGGATTTCATCACCAATCTTTAAGAAAGGTAACTTCTCCGAGACCTTGATGCTGGCGACAAAGATGTCGCTCCGGCCGTCGAGAAGAATATAGAAATAGGTGTTGCCATCCATAACCACATTCTGTATATCCGTGATCTTCCCTTGGATGTCGAATTCCTCTTTTGGTTCCTCAGGCGTGGTTTCTGTCACCGTTCCCGATCGGCCGGTAAATGCTCTCAAGGCCTCTTCAAGAGTATTGCCCACGACAACCTTCTGGTAATTCTGAGCATCCACCAGGGCATACATCTTGATCAACCCTGCCGCATCCTTCAGAGACATAAAATAGACCGGATTCCCTTCAATATTGAGGAGAAGAGGAAACGTAGATACATAGCCTTTTTCCTGAACTGCCCCCTGTGCACTGCCCATAGCTGAATACTCTTCGGCCGAGGGAATGCCATAGAAGGTTGTTTCTTTTGTCCGCATATTGATCAGAATAAATCCGATGTTGGACTCATCCCGTACCACGGAAGTGATCCCCGTATACAGATACACATCATCGTGAAGAGCCAGGTAATTATACCCTTCGGTGGTGGCAAGAACACCCTTCTGACCAAAAATTGAGTTGATGAAGCCGTTTTGATAGCGGCCGTTATAATTGACCTGACCCACCACAAGGTCGGCATCATAGACCCGGTCCACCCATTCCGGAACCTCTTCTAATTTAAGCTTCTGATGTTCGCCGGTGGTCGCATTAAGCATGATAGCTTCCTTAATATCCGTTCCTCCGAAAAGTCCGATGGTATTATGCCGCACAGAGACAATCCAATAAGGTACCCCTTGCTCATCGACTTCAAAGCTGAAATCACCAAAAATAGCCATCGGATAATGCATGCGCAAATAACGCCGCACATTTTCAAAAAAGAGTTCACTCTCGGAGTATTTGATGCTCTGTTCCGGAGTAACGAGCTCCACGTTTCCAGTGACCATGTCCACCCTGATATAGCTGGGAAGTCCTTCTTTGGTGTTGCTCAGCCATTTGAAGAAGTCTGCATACTCCAGTGGAGACACACGGACCGGCTTTCCCTGATAATTGATTTGGGTGTAATCGGGTGCCACATTGAATTGGGAGACCAGTTCGACGATCTCACCCATTTTTCGATCCCCAAGTCTCAAGGCCGTATCCCGGTCTACCGTGGGAATTTGATTAATAGGTAGTTCCTCTACATCCTTGGCAAAATCCCCTTCCTGCTTGTCAATGAGATTGGCATAAGCTTTGGCATGGAAGACGGGCAGGGAGTAAAGGAGCATAATCCCCCCTACGATAGTCACAAGCAAGGTAGCCATAACGAGATAGGAACCGATATGCTTGGTGAGGGTGAGCCTCTTTTCAACAAATACTTGATGAAGCAAAAACAGCCCGGCACCTACCCCTAGAACGTAAATCAAAAATACCCAGAAACCGGGCGACTGCAGGTTAATAGGGACGAGTGCAAAATAATAAGAGATTAAAGTGAACGCTATCCAAATTGCAGCGAGGATAAGCTTGCCCTTGGAATTTCTCATAGCCTTTTCCTTTCTTTTTAAAACTCATAAGGTCTTGGTTAAAACAATGATTATCTTAATAGTTTACCATGCTTTATATAAAAACTCCAAATTCCCCCCTTCAGGAGGGGCTATCTCCTAAGTATCGTCCCCAAAGATGAAGGGCGCCTCTTAAGCACATTGTGCTCATAAAGCGTCCTCTAAGCCCCTCCGCTATCACAGATCTTAGATGAGGAACATAATGAGTTGATATTCCGGTATACTTTTGATGTATTCTAAGTTGCTTGAAACCATGCCGGACATTATCAAATCAAAGGTCAGGGAATTATCATTGGCCAATACGACCACACCACTATCTCTCAATGGATTGCCAAACTTCCCTTTTAGAGTCAAAAGATGCTTAAAGGGCCTTCCACTCAAATCCTTCGCACTGGAATCAAATAAATAGTAGTAACCCTCATTGTAGAATAAGTCAGCGAAGAAGGGGCTGTTTCCATACTCTGAATAGAATTTTGCCATGCGCAGGGAAGTATTTTTCCCTTGGGAAGAAGCCGCCAGAAAATCATCCCACAAACCGCCGTTGGCAACTACCTCTGAATCACTCATGACATAGTATCCGGCATTTTGAGCCATTTCCGGTGTATATCTGGATGGTATGCTATTAAATCCGGTGTACTGCCCCCTATTGTCGAAAGCAAATTCCAGGGAAGAGCTTTGCTGTACCACAGTAACACCGCCTGCCAGCAACACTAAGAAGCAAACCAGACAAACGATAATATAATTTTTCATCATTAATCCCCTTTCATCCCGTAAAGCGATATCCGGCTCTGTGTTTCCGAATGTCAAAAAGCTGTTCCATAAACCAATAACCAATGAATTGACCTTCTTCAATAAGCTGCATGATTTCATCCTTACTTGCCCATTTCACACATTGAACTTCTTCATATTGCAAGCATAAGCCATTGATGTCGATATCTCTCTCAACGAGGTAATAGTCATCAAAGCCTCTTTCAAAATTCACGGTGAAAAATGGGCGTTCAGCGGACAAATCAATTTTATAGCCTATTTCTTCAAAGGTTTCTCTTTCGGCGGCTTCCGCACTGGTTTCACCGGCCAAAGCACTTCCCCCGACAGTGATATCCCACATATTAGGCCATCCCTTTTTCCAGGGTTGCCGTTTTTGAATCAACAGTTCGTTTTTTGAGTTGAAGATACAAACATGAATAACCAGATGATAATCGCCTTTAGCAAATTGGCTTCCCCGTTCCATTGTTCTCCCGGTTAAAGTTCTGTTTTTATCGTAGATATCCCATAGTTCTGTCATTATTCTACTTCCTTATGATGAAATTTGGTTTCTCTCTTCCGGAATATTTGATGATGTACTTGCCTCCTGAGTGCATCCGTTTAAGCCCACTATTAGTATGAGAAGTATAAGGATTATCCTTCTTTTCATTCCCTCACCTTTTTCAAGATGGATATGAGGATTTCCCAAAGACATTATAGGAAAGAAAAGTATACTATAAATGAGAGTGCAATGAATAGAATCCCCATGAACATATTCCACAGCAGATCCTCATCCGAGCTCTTGATTAATATAATCGAAAAGAAAACGATTATAAAAAGCAGAACAAAAGCAACAAGTGCAAAGGATATGAATTGATTTATACCCGACAGTAATCCAGGAGCGCTGTCCAACATCGATACCCTGTATCCATTAAGAGCAAGGATCGCCAATATATAGAAATTCATGGTGCTATACCTTCTCTTCTTCCTATAAAGGCTGCTACCCTTCTCGCCACAGCTTCGATAGAATCCTGGATTCAGAAAAGCAGAAAATCTCTCATAGAAAGCTCTATTAACACTTAACAACATAGCCAATACCAAGGAGCCAACTGCCAAAACCAGCATAGTTACGCCCGATTTAAGTATTAGCATGATAATGATAAGTTGCAGCAGTAATGCCAGTATAATAAATGACTTCAGATTTGACTTTAGATTCATCTCATCCTCCACTCTTTAAAGTTTGGCTCGCTCTTCATCCTGCCCATATAATTCCATCAATCTATAATGCTTGGGGGATTGTTGGCAACACGCTACCGTCTTTATCGTAAATTTTTATCGCACCTGAGCCCACAGGTAGAACAATCGCAAAGGGTTTTGTATGATCAATATCAATAATTTCGACAGTGTTGCCATTATCAATTTCAATTTTTGCAACCTGCTGCTTGTTCATTGAAAGATAAGCCTTTTCCTGACGTCCCTCTGCTCTGTATTCAGTAATACCTTCATTTTCCGTATTTGTTGAGCCTCCGCTGCGGAAGAAGTAGCCAAATGATAGCCCTTTTCTATTTTCATAGATTGAGAAGATGTAGTTACTACTGTCTTTATCATAAAAAAGCATGGCAGACATGGCATCCGTTGTTGATTTTGCTACTTGCCAGCTGGAATCAATTTTATGAGAAATTCTTGCATCCTTCTCAATCTTTGCTTTAGGAGTACCAATAGCATTGTTAAAGTATAAACTCAGAAATAAACCGGCTATCATAACTGCAACGATACCCGTATACTTAACTGCTTTTTTCACAAAATCACCTCGCCCAAATGACCATCTATACACCTTACCACCTATCTCCGGACCTTCCTATCCAATGTTAATAAAATGGCAGAAGCTAAATAACCAAGTGAAACCAACAAAAAAAATCTAAGGACGCTTGGCGTCATTGCTGCGTAAAGGCTGAGTGGCAGAGAATAAACAAACACACCATACATTAACCGAATGATTCCATAGAATGAAGCCACTAGTCCAAGAATCACCGGGAGCCCAAATCCTATAAAAATTATGGGTATCGTTTCATTGAATGTATATTGAATTGCCCATAATGCCCATAAAATAAACACTATAATTCCGCTTACAGTAGCTGCTATGCCAATAAATATTCCGACCCGTCCTATCCTGTTCAGGCTTTGAAAGGACCCCATAAAGACTTTCATCGGAACCCCTCCCCTACTGCTCCACTACAAAGTAAATTTGTTCAAAAAAAGGTATTTCATTTTTCCACTGAGATAAGAATTCCTCATTGGTCATTGTTCTGTTATACCCTCTGGAATTATCAGTATCCATATTTGAATCATAGAGAAAAATAGTGTCTTCATCGTATCCGACAACCGTTACATAGTGTTGCCAGCTGACAAAATGTCCTATTAACACAATAACCGGCTTTCCCTGATTTAGCCGTGTTTTCAGCTGTTCCAGATTCCCACTAAACATGTTCACTTGATAATTATATTTCTCAAAAATGTCTATTAGTGCTTGGGGCATTACATACCCATTGGAAAATTTGTGCCCAAGTTCTTGATAATTGTCCCTCCCGCTTATTTCTTCGCCCAAAACTCTAAGAACATAAGCAGAAGAAAAGCCGGCACATTGCCCCTTTTCCTGTTTTTCGAAATAGCTCTTTGTTTCCATGAAATACCCAGGGCTGTAGTTTATGGCTTTCGTATCTTCCCGGGGCAAGGTTTGAGCATAAATATCTAAAACCGTTAATCCAGCTCCGCTCAGTGTTAAAACTAATTGAAGTGCAATGTTGAATGCGATCACCGTACTAAGTAAAAAAAGTACGATTTTCTTGAATAGATTCATCTTTTTTAAGTATCTCAATAGTTTGCACTCCCCTAGACTTGTTTTTTGAGCATATCCCCTAATTTTGTATCAGGCTCATGATACCGGCGGTAAATATGGGTCAATGTCGTGTAGGTGCAAAGCTTATTAAGCAGAGGAATTTGAATAAGCAAAAAAAGAACAAGGTTGGCTATAAAAAACACAAACAAGATGTAACTATAATTAAGCAGAGCACTCACAACAAACAAATAGGGTCCCATGGGCGCGGATTCACCTAGTTCATTTAATATATAGACGGATACCGGCAGTGTCGCCAAAAAATACAAGATAACGGCAAAGGGGTGGCTCACTTCAACGGCTTGGTTAGGACAATAGCCCATGCATCTCATGCAGCTTTCACAAGCAAATGTCCAATATGGTCGGGGTTTGTTATTCCCCACCATTTTTATAGCCTTAACCGGACAGCTTTCAGCACACAAACCACAACCCGTACAATCCCCGGAGGCAAAAAACAGTTTCGACAGAAAAAAACGCCCTATAATCAGATAGCCCAAAGAAACGGGACTCAGCATCAGGCCCAGGATGAGGGGGACAATCCCTCTAAACCCTTTCTTACCTTCTAAAATGCTGTTTATGAAAGCATCCGCCTTAGCCTTTGCCCTATCAATGATGAATCCGGAATTAACAGAATTCAGCCCCCAGTGCAATGCTATCCAGTTGGATGGCATATCAAGCCCCATAACTCCCCGAACACTGTATCCCTTCAAAATCAGTATAAGGGCAATAAGATAACCCGCAGTCCCCTCCATTCCGGGAAACGGAATAGAAGCGATTCTACTCCCGGCTCTTGTGGCCACCACAAAAGCATGTTTTCCCCTTCCCAAAGGCAGACGCAGCGCGTACCTAATCACATGCCAAGGTGCTGTAAATCCATGGGTGGGAAACACCACTCCCAACAGCTCACCGGAGCCTTTATCCACATCAGACTCCTCCCGGCATCTGGCGATCGGATACAGCTCCGACCTTATCCCTCTTTGCTTACCCATTTTCGTCATCCATGCGGCGGCTCTGAAGGAGTTTCCTGTTCCGCTCATAAAGTTTATTAACAGGGATTTATAATCCATACCGGCCTCCCTTTGCCTGACTACTTCCGCTCAATTTCGGTAACGCATTCGTTTTTGATCCTTCCCACCAGATATTGGAGAGCATCCACCACATGAGGCCTGATATCTCCTCCTATCAGGACAACCATGATATCATCACCCAGCTCAAGCTGACCTTCATTAAGCCAAACCCTGACATGGAAAATCCCGTCCATCTTATAAGTTTCCGCAATTACTTCATCAACCTTTGCCGCATCATAAGCGAATTCCATGCCTTTTACCATGGACCCGTCATCAATTCCCTGGCGCACTTTTGCCTTAGGCGTTTGACGCACAACGCCATTATGAACCAGAAACATTCCCTCCTGTACTGCCGCCGGATCAGCTTTTGCCTCTTTGAGCCACTCATCAATCGATGGCGGCGTTTTTTTCATTTTTCCATTAATCATAAATCAAAACACTCCTTCATTGATATTTAAAGCAAATACTTAAAGCACCCTGCTTCTGTACGGCCACTCCCTGAGCAGCTAAAAAATTCCGGGTATCAAATAAGCCATATAGAGCCCCAAACCAAAGGATACCGCATTGGCAACCAGGGCATAGAAGGGAATAAGCCATCTTCTCTTCAAATCCTTACCGCTGTATTTAGGCAGAAGAGCAGAATACACCCCTGCTTCAATGACAAACACAAGAAATTCCATCCAAATATAGTTAAATACAAACATCATACTCCCTTGATTATAGTTGATAACATTGAGCAGGATGTTCAGGATCGATTGAGTAACAACATTTACAGTTCCTATAAGCAAAAGCTGCTTTTTGGCTCTGAAACCAAACAGTAGCGCAATCAGAACTTCAATCGCCACAGTTGCGATAATTCTGGCCAGAAGAGAAATCAGTTCCCATGTATAATCATAATTCCTCACCGCTTCGATATTCTCAATGGGTGTAATTGATTCTAACTCCAAACCTTTCACATCGGTACTATAATAACTGTGAAAAGCATAGCGTTCATATGCTTCTCCACTAACGGCAAATTGATCATATGCAGGAAAGTAAATTAAAATTTTAAACTTGGGCGGTGGATAGTACCCCCAGGTAAACTGGGCTGTCTCGCTGCATTCTCCGAAATACTGCAAAAAATAATATCCGTCTTTGTCCTGATAGGAAAGGAGCTTTTCCCAAATCTCATAATCTTCATCACCTTCATGATATCTTTGGTTACCAGGATGTTCTCCTAAGGCACTATGAGGTCCAGTGGAAGCTATCTCAGACAGCAGAGTTACATAATATTTTTCGTCTTCAAGACCCTTGAAGTCAATAACCACGGAAGGCTTAGGGCCTATATCGGCATAGACTGCCATGGGCATGACGGTAAACATAAGTATAATGCCCAGCACTATGGAAAATACTTTCCTTTGCAAAAGCTCCACCACCTTCCACTAACCTTACTTACTCGTACTGCGCAAATGATTCATAGACCGCAGAGCCATTCTTATCCAAACTTTAGCTATCTTTGCCCGGAAGCTTATCTATCAGCTCCTCGATTTTTATGATAATTAATTCATCATTTTGGGTTTTCCTCTTCATAAAATTAATGATACTTATCATAAAGAATATTATGAAAGCGAAAAATGCTAAATAGATTATAAGGATAATTTCAGGCATCTTTTTCCTCCTCTCATCTACATCCCATCATGGACGGCAGAAGTTCCTGGCGATAATGGCAATCTGTTGTGACGGTTTCAAATATGTTCTGGGCCGTCGCCTGTTACACACTGCTTCTTTGCAAGAAAAAACATATCGTTCGTTTTGCTTCCATCACTTTCAAGATATTCATCACGTTGAACTTCATTAATCTTTAAACCGTTCGTACATAATACATTCGATATGAACTCTTCCGAATAGTAATTAAAAAATATAAAATCATTCGAACTAAAACTTGTCGTCTCGAAACCAGATCTGCAGCCTTCCATACAACTTAGGTACAATAGCCCCCCTTCACGTAATACTTTGCTAATATCTTGGATAAACGTCCCAGCTTCCTCATCTGTTAAGTGCGGTAAGCAAAAGGATGCTATTACTGCGTCGAAGGCATTTTCCTCTAAATCCATATTCCTAATATCTCCTACCCTAAACTCGACGCAGGGGGAAATTACATTTACCTTTGCATGCCTGATCATTTCACTGGAAAGATCTATCCCTAAAACCTCGAATTCCTTATCCAATTCAACCAATTGCTTGGCTACATTTCCAGGACCACACCCAAGGTCAAGGACTTTTGCTCCAGCCGCTAAAATTCTGCCAAAGGATTGAATTCTCTTAGCATACCCAGGAAAATTCATAAACTTTTCCTCATACAAACTAGCATGTAAGTCGTATGTTTCGATAGTCCGCTCTGTTTTGTCCACTTTAGTCTCTCACCTCATCGATCACTTTCTCGATAGACCTTATCCGCAGTAACTAAGCAATATCACTATATTTATCAAAGTAAAAAAGGCAAAAGCTTTCCGCATTATACTCTCTCCCATTACCATTCCGACTTCATGATATCAGCACGTTTCTTTGCAAATTCAGAATCTGTGATTAATCCGTCCTCTTTAAGCCTATTAAGCTTGCGTAGCTTTGCCTCAAAATCCTCTTCCCTATTAATACCTTGATGATTAGGCTCTACATCTATCTCCCAAGAAGCTACACCTTTATCAGTAAAGTAATTATAAGCATGCATTCCTGCTATAGCCATCGCCATTATGGTCCAAAAAATACCGAACATCCCCATCATGGGTATAATACTAAATCCGATAATAACAAAAACGGCCCCACCGATCATCCCAACAAAAGACTGAGATTTACTCGGTTTAACACGCACTCTTCTCACTCTGATCCCCTCCATCCATATTTAGCCCTATCTATAAAAACAGGCTTCTTAATCAGGTTCCGGCCATGGAGCAATATAGTAAAACCAGCTCTCCCCTATAAAGTGCCTATACAGTACAATTCAATATATACTTAAACATTCCTCCAATTTATCCACTTATTTTACATATCGTACCTGCCCTGGCTCAATAATCAAACTTATTTTGCCATTGCTCAAGCCAATCACTATAATTTATGGAGTGAACTTCTTCCAATGTCTTGCCATCAAGAGACCAATAGCCGCCGGCCATTGGTTCGTCGATAGCCGGATAGGAAATTCCGCCGACAACCTCTTTATCAGCAATATATACCCAGACACGGGTTTCACCCTTTGACTTTACGATATTCTCAGGATACCTGCTTGTAGACTGCCAGTTATCAAAAGGATGATTCTTAATGATGAACTTTTCCACATACACCTCTTTGCCCAGGTGCTTGCTGGGATCTTCCCTTTGCAATCCCCAGTAAATCATATAAGGCATGCTCATGAGCTTTTCCTTAGTCAGGATATAGTTTTCTGCGTTACCCTCATACGCAATAATTTCGTAGCCCTTATCTTTTAGGTAATCCGCTCCTATGACGCTATTTTCACTCGTTATCTCTTTAGTAGAACACCCGCTAAGCAAGAGAGCTATAATCATAACCGCAAAAGCAACTATTTTCTTCACTTTACTCGCCTCCATTTAATATAGACGCTGATGGCCATATCTTTCTTCCCGATAATTTCATATAGTTGAATTAGTTTCATAACTTGAACCCATTGATATTTCTACTTTTTTTGACAACTAAAAAAGGAGTACCTCCCCAACATCTCGAAATTGTAGTCGTCCAAAACACAAACACCGAGAGGTGGGAAAGGAGTACTCCCTGATGTTTAATATTCGCCAAGAACGTCTATTTTCCTTGGAGGAAATTTTAGAAACTTCTCCAAGAGATTCATATTCTCTAATTCTTGGGTCTTTGGACATTATTCCTTTACTCAATGCAGTTTCTAAAAAGGCTATCTTTGGAGCCCCAACTCAACTAAACTATTCTGCTATGATCTACTCATTAATCATTCGAGTAATTGAAAGAATCCCTACAATTAAGGATTTGCGTAAGCGGTTAAAGAACAGCTTAGAGTTTCGATTCGACTGTGGATTCACTCTTGCTGACTCTGTTCCTAGTGAAGCATCCTATTGCCGGATGATTAAGAAAATCCAAGATTCCTCTGCCTTGGCAAATTCTCAGGATGATTTGGTGCTTCAGGCATTCAAAGAAGGGTTTATCGGTCCGAAATGTGCTGTTGCAATCGATGCTACCCATATCGAAGCCAGAGATCGCAAGCCTGAAAAAAAGAAGGAAAAAACAGTGGTTGAGCAAGCTCCCAAAAAGCGTGGTCGAAAGCCCAAAGCAGAACGCGAGGCTTGGCTCAAAGAACAGGAGGAGCTAGAAAAGAATCGCCCCATATTTGAAAAGAAGATTGAAGATCAACTTCCCTACAGCTTTACAGAATTAGTACAACACATCCCACTTGATCCTCAATGGGGTATTAAGAAGAATTCAGAAGGTAAAAACGTGTTCTGGTATGGCTTCAAAGGGCACCTCCTTGTCGATTGTAAGGGCCAATACGTTTTAAGCTCCTTACTCTCTTCGGGGAATATAAATGACGGAAAAATGGCCATTCCTCTAATTAAAGCTCTGAGTGAAAAGCACCCTTATTTGAACCCCTCCCATATCCTTGCGGATGCAGGATATGACTATGCTCCAATTTACGAGCAAGCTAGAAGTATAGGAGCACAAGCGCTGATTGATTACAATCGACGAAATGAGCAACTTCCAGAGGGCAAAGATAAATATTTTCGTCCAATATGCCAGAAGGGTTATTCATACCGCTACGACAGCTATGATCCATGCTATGACACTGTAAAATATACTCAACCCAAGGAATGCAAGGAGTGTTCACTTAGGGAAAGCAATACCTGTCAAAGGGTGTTTAAGATGAAGGTTTCATCAGATCCTAGAAAATACACTGTACCAGCTAGGGGAAGTGACCGTTACTTTGAACTTTACAAACAACGAACTGCTGTAGAGCGAGTCAATGCGTATCTCAAGGAGTATTTCCAGCTCAACAATATCCGTCATCGTGGAAAACGTGCCCAAGTAGATTTTCAGTTTTCAATCTTGGCCTATACCCTATGCAAATTAGCTGTCGATCGCCTAAATAAGTCAACGAGTATGGCCGCTTAGTTTTTTAAAAAACGGAAATTCCGAAATTCTGTTAGTCTGTTTTATTTTCGGACTAACATTATGAAATTAACTCAGTTCAAATAATCATACCGGCGACAATCTGCCGGATTTCCCGCCAACACCACCGGATAGAAAGCTAAAGGCGGGATACTTCCCGCCTTTAGACCTGTTTTTTCTTTAGCATCCTTTTCATCTGGCATTGTTTTTCTCAGCAACATACCGCACCGCTCTTCAACAGCAGCCTTAGCACCGATCATAGAGCTTTCAGATATCCTGTTCACAATTGACTACCACACCATCGGATTGGCTAAAAAACAAAATTCCCAAACGTTTGGGAATTTGACCTATACTTGAACTGTCCTGCTCCTGAGCCTATATGGCCACCCGCCACCTCAACCTGAAGACTCTCTCCCCCAATAATTATCATGGAAAAGCTGCCATAAAACTTCACCATCCTTAGACTTACAACGAATTTGATAATAGTCCTTATTCCCAGGTTCTGTTTGAAACGCAACAAACCTACGGGAATTTACTTCAGCAATAGACAATAGTTTCTTTTCCGTATCCGTTTCATATTCAACAATTATGATTTCCGGGTCAATTACTTCGAGTATTCCGAAGCAGTCCAGGCTCGACATTCTTACCGGATCTTCAGGCTTATAAGGCTGTTGCCCCATGTGTGCAAAAGTCCACTTATCGGATTTCCATTTATACACAGATGACCCAAAGATCTTGGTTCCATCAGCAAACTCACCATCAAATAGTTCAAACTTTTTCTCCCCATTTGGGGTTAACAACCGAAGTACCGGCCCCTGCTCCTCAATACCGGTCTCTATTATGAACGGCTGCGATCCTCTTATCGGAGGATCATCCAAAACGAAGCAGGTTGTTAAGGCTAATAATCCTCCCAGCATAACACTAACTATTGCTAGATATATTAGTCCTTTAACACCGGCTTGCAGATGCATCAGTAATTCCCCCAAATCACTACCTATAACTATTTAAAGCTTCCTAGGCATTTGCTAATGATAATTCTCTGATAGCATTCCTGGGATTCCCAATATGTCCCGTTATCAAACTCTTTCTACAGTATATCGATAAATGAAGTTTCCGTGAAAACGCTGCCATATCTACGCAAATCATTTAAATCACTCTGCAATAGACCATTATGATCATACAGTTCGATCGCTTCAACTTCCGCAACCGGTTTCAAAGAAATGATATAGCCCAGTCCCACAGGTTCTTCGATTATTTCTCCATTTTTAAACTTAATCAAAATGCTCTGTATATCAACGGTTTTTTTAGTATCTGTCTCTATCTCCCACTTAGTATCATTGAAACTTCCAAATACTATAGCATTATTTTCATATTCCAATAGATTGACAGTAAAACACATACTAAGGGGTGTAAAACCTGTTGCCCTCTTTTCGATACTTTTTTCGCTATTGATCAGGAACAACTCTGTTGATGAATGACCGTCGCCCGAATATTTTTCCGCCAAAACTAAAACCTTATCGTCTAACGGCCTTTGGGCAAGAATCATTAACTCACCTTCGTTCGTAGGCTCAAACCTCTTATAGTAAGATTCTACAATCTCATTTATGGTATCCTTTGCAGAATCTGGGTGTTCTGCACACCCTATTGTAAAACTCAATAAGCTATATAGAATAACTATGAAAGTCACTGCTCGCCTTTTTCTTGCCATTATATGCACTCCTCTGTTTTACAATATTCGTGATATCCCACAGACGGCGCGCCCTAGACTATCATCTTTTTCACCTTTACAAAAATACCACGTATCACTCAAATGTCACGGGCACAACCTTCGATCTCGTTAGCCTCTTACCCATACTTTTCTTTTACATATACGCATATTATCACAGCAACAATTATTCCTATTCTATACCTGGTAGACAAATAAGCCTCTCCCTTATTATTGGAATTTTAATTTCTTCGACGATAGATCGGGGACTTCAAGGCCCTAAACAGGCTTTCGCATCATGAATACTGATTCGACTCCCTCAAAGCCAAACTGTTCATACAACCCATGAGCATCTCGGGTTACTAAAGCGATCCTGACATTTTTGAACTCTGGTGTCTCCAGAATACATGCTATCAGCTTTTTACCAAGCCCTTTCCTCCTATGATTTCTATCGATATAAACATCACTTATCCATACTATCGTTGCATAGTCGGTCACAACACGAGCAAAACCAACCTGCTCTTCTCTATAATATACTCCGTAACAAAATGAATGCTCTATCGTCTTTTCAATAAGCTCCTTTGTTCTGTCACCAGCCCAGTAACTATCGGACAAAAATTCCTTCACCCGATCCGCTGACACCAACGACTTATCAGTATTTATAATATACTCCCTAAATTCCCACCTCATCATAAAGCCTCCAAACTTATTTTTATGGATAAGCTGTTTTAATGCCATTATACCATTTTCTTCTCCAAGTACATTTATGATTACTTAACCCCGCTCCTCATACAAAACCCGGTGCGCAACTGCCGCACCGGGTTCTTTTTTATATTATTCTTTTACCGAATAAAGGATTACCGCCAGATATTCCAAATCAACGTCACCAATATTCTCGATGGAATGAAAATCCCCCTCTTTGCATTGAGTCATATCCCCAGGCCCAAGTTCACAGATGTTACCATTATCGTTAACAAGGGCTTTTCCTTTGAGAATATAGTAGGTCTCGAAGTCACCGGCATGGGTATGCTGACCGATGGAGCCTCCCGGGGGAATGATGCTGACCCCGAAAAGACGACCGGTGCCGTACATCTCATCCTTCTGCAGAATATTAACAATACGGACCGTATCCTTGCCACCTTTTAAATTCGGTTCCAATTCGATAGGCAAATCTTTGGCTTTCTTAATCATGATTATCCTTACCTTTCTCATAGTGATTATTGCATGGTGTATAAGTATTATTGCATATTCAGAATCAAATCATAGATAACAGCAACCGCTTTGGCTATATCAGCGTATTCGCTCCATTCGACAGGGCAGTGGCTCCTGCCGTCCTTACTCGGCACAAATACCATTACTGTATCTAGAACCTGACCGATAGCCAAGGTATCGTGTCCTGCTCCGGAAGGCATACGCTGCCAACTGTAGCCATGAGTTTAACAAGACCCATTTCTATTTTTTTCTGCTCAAGCACCGGACCTTGCTCAATATGCATTTCGATAAATGCCTTGATTGTGCTCAGATCTACCTTCGCTTTCAGAACATTCTCCGGAACAAGGCCATATTCCTGCATAGCTTCGTAAACTGATATATCGTCTTTATCTTTATACTGATGCAGATCCTCAAGGGTAATCTGCCCCAGCATTGCTTTGGAGCCATCGATTTCAAATCAGCCTCAGTAAAAGTCTTCTCCAAATCCATATCCAATACGGCTGCGACAACCAGGAGAGGAGCGTTCAACCCATTTATCGGTTCTCTCCGCTGTGATATAATCGGTATGCCCCTAACTCCACTAATGTAAACGCTAAATCGGCTTGTCCCCATGATTCCACAGGCTTGCTATGATTTGATTTATGGTGGCCGAAAGGAGGAACTATGGATCTAAACGCTATGGATATAAAACGCATCCTCCACCCTGCTGATCTAGTGCCCTATATGGAAAAGCTGACAGCCGCCAAGGTCATCGCGGTGGATACCGAGACCACCGGACTGGACCCCCACACCTGCCAGCTCCGGCTGATCCAGTTGGCAGCGGAAGACCTCCCGGTGCTTGTGATCGACTGCTTTTCTTTCCTGCCCGAAGGCCGGGAGCTTATCAACGCTATCCTATCCACTTCAGGCGTCAAAGTCTTTCAGAATGCCAAGTTCGATCTGCAATTTCTGATGGCACTGGACATCTTTCCCCCAACTCTCTTTGATACCATGCTGGCCTCCCAGCTTCTGCGGGGCTCAGGGGGCCCTGTTCAGTCCAATTTGAAGGCGCTGGCCCAGCATTATTTAAATGAGGATCTGGATAAAGAGGAACAGACCAGCAACTGGCAGGGAGAGCTGACGGAATCCCAGATCCTCTATGCCGCCCGGGATGCGGAGATTCTCCTGAGATTGCGCAAGGTGATGATCCCGCAAATCCTGGAAAACCACCTGACCCAAATCGCCGAGATCGAGTTCCGTTGCGTCAAAGCCATGGCCCATCTTGAGTACCGGGGTATCTATCTTGATCGGCAAAAATGGCAGGAGCTTTATGAGAAAACGGAGGCAGAACGTAAAACAGCCCTTGACGAGCTCTATACCTATGTAGAAAGGCCTCTGATGCAGATGAGCCTCTGGGGGGAAGACGTGGCCATCAATCAAAACTTTGAAAGCCAGCAATTTGTTTTGAACGTACTGCACGAGCACGGCATTCCGGTGGCTGCTACGGCCAAACAAGACCTCTATCCCCATCGCCGGCATCCCTTAGTCAAAACTCTGCTCTCTTACCGGAAAGCCGCCAAATCCATCTCCGCCTTTTTGCAGCCTTTTACACCCCTGATCCACCCAGTGACGGGACGGCTCCATCCCCGCTACGGCCAGATCAGCGCCTGGAGCGGCAGAATGAGCTGCTGGAATCCCAACATCCAGCAAATTCCCCGGGATTCGGAATTCAGAGCCTGTTTTGCCGCACCACCGGGGCGGAAATTGATTTTAGCCGATTACTCCCAAATCGAATTGCGGGTAGCAGCGCAAATCTCCGGAGATACCCGGATGATTTCAGCCTATCAGCAAGGCGAGGATCTGCATCTGCTGACCGCTTCCCTTGTCGCTCATAAACCCATTGAAGAAATATCTCCTCAAGAACGCCAGGCTGCTAAAGCCGTGAATTTCGGGCTGATCTTCGGCATGGGGGCACCCGGGCTCCAACAATATGCCCAGCAAAATTACGGTGTGGAGATGTCCCTGGAACAAGCAACAGAATTCCGGGAGCGTTTTTTCAAAGCCTATACCGGAATCCACCGCTGGCACCAGTCCATTAAGGCTCATCTCCCAAAAGAAGGGCGAACCTTGGCCGGCAGAAAATTCGTCTATTATGAAAAAGCCGGGTTGCCCGGATACTATAATACACCTGTCCAGGGAACCGCGGCGGATATTGTGAAAAAAGCCTTGGGGCTTTTGATTGAACGCTTAGCGGGAACCGATACCTATATCGTCGGGATCGTTCATGATGAGATTCTGCTGGAAAGCCCGGCAGAAGAAGCTCATACAATGGCTGCTTTACTTAAGTCCACCATGGAGGAAGCCGCTAACGCCATTTTGCCCAAAGTGCCGACGAAAGTTGATGTGCTGGTTTCGGAGAGCTGGGCGGAGAAATAGAATTAAGCTATTTTATAGGAACAGAGTTTTGTGGCAGTTGCAGCATAAGCACAATACTATGCAAAGCCGCTACGCAAACACCAACTTGACTGATGGATTTCCATGATAAGACCGAAGCTATAATACATACTACTAAGCAAACTCGCACTGCCTTTCCCGTATTCGCTTTTCTGATACCGAGTAAGAGCAGAAAAACGACAACAATGGATAAAAGAGCTGTGATAATGGGGAGCCAGTTACCATATCCGAAGGGCATCAGACTAAAATATGAAAAATATCTAGTTACAAGTTCTGTGGGACCAGGTGCAAATGTCATAGCTATACCATATGGCGTCGCCATCAAAATTATGGCAATCAACATACAGCAAATTGAAATACCTTTTTTCACCATAATCGGTCCCCTCCTCTACCATAGGGTTCATTCAAACTCCATTCCCAATAATACATATTCCTCATTGAAACCACATCTTCGATAGAATCCCTGCGCTCCTTCATTGGCCCTCTCTGTTCCTACTTCAACTTCATCAAAGCCTCTTTTTAAAGCTTCCTCTTGAACCATTTGAACCAATCTTTTGCCGATTCCTTTCCCACGCTCAGCCTGGGTAATGATCAACTCATTAATGAGTGCCGTACCACCCTTATGAAAAACCGTTCTATAGAAAATCGCGGAAATGAATCCTACCACTTTTCCCGAAATCTCCGCAACTACATTTAAATATAGCTCTGGTCGTTGCTCCATTTCCGTAAAGATTTTGTTCACGTCTCGGAAGGCGATTTCATCACCTTGGACTACTTCCCTGAGCTCATTCATCAACTTAACTACGTCAGACAAATCATCCCTCTCACACAGTCTGATAATTACTTCCGACATAAAAATACCTCTTTTCACTTTGTTCCAAGTATCTTTCTTTCCACATTTCATTGCAGAATCATTTTAATATGAGGAAGTCCTGTTTTAGGGGATGAAAAACTATCTCCAGTGACCCACAAAAGCGAATTTTTTATAAAATTTGGTTGCTTCTACTTTTGCGCTAAGGTTACTCTATCCTTTTTATCCAAGCGGGCTTTATCAAGTAAACACTTTACCAATTCACTTCCCAAACCTTGATTCCAATATTCCTCGTCCACAACTATCTGTGATAATATTGCTTCCTGACCTTCATAATTCAATCTGGCATATCCATTAATTTTTCCCTCCGTAAGACAAATCATATGAATTGCTGTGTCCTCATATGAGTCAAAGATTATCTCTTGCTTAATATTCCATGGCCTGAAAAAGATCCGGTAACGCAAATCCACGGCCTGTTGATATAAGGGGTTATCCATATTTATAAATACATATTCAAACATTGTGGCCTCCTAAATCAGGTGTCAAAATACTTGGCAATGATAGCAACTGAGCTTACCCGTTAATTTCCTTGCGGTGCTGCAAGTGGATACCGATATGCCCGATTCCTAAAACCACGACCGCTATCAAAAGCCAGGCTACTTTCCCATAGATGCCAAGCAAAAAGAACGCCATAACAGGCAGTGTCGCACCGGCTACAGGAACACCGCAAAAGCTGCTATAAAAGTCCCCCAATGTCTTTTGGCTTCTGAAATACCGAAACCACCAAACTTCATACATAAGCATTAGTATCACTGCAGCAACAAGCCACAGCGTCCATAAAGACCACGGGCGAAGATTAAAGTCTGAGAAAATAAGGGCCGTACAGGTAACAAGAACCTGACCGATACGCTCAAAGAACAACAGGACCTTATTCTCGATTCGAAAATCATACCCCTGGGGCTGATGTCTTATCCATAGGAGGTTAGGAATTGTCAGCATCAGCAGAAAAATCAGCCCTATATATGAAAAACCCAGATGGCCCATTGCTTTACCCTCACTTCTACGTTCTCTTGCACCGGCATTTCTGAGCAATCACCTTATTCATCGCATGTTGGTGCAGTATGCCGGAGGAATCACAGTCAAAAATCACTTCTGAACATTCTTGAATCAACCAATCATGATAATGTGTAAATAGTTCACCTGAAACCCATTTGCACGCGGTCGGCTCTTTTTCCGGAGGTGGATCTATAAACGGTTTGTTTACAAACACATTAAAGATATGCAAACCATTAGGGTTGGTAAATTGTTTATAGTTGCTGAATATCTCTTTCCGCAATTGAGGTTTAACATAATGCAAAACACCACTTGAAAATAGGATATCAAAATTAGTATCCAAGCGGTAATCCAAAATATCTGCCTTAAATACTTTAACTTGGATACCGGCATTGTCAGCGAGACGCTTTGTTTTCTCGATGCCGGCATCAGAAATATCAAATGCGGTTACGTCATAACCATTCCTTGCAAAGAACACAGCGTCTTTCCCTTCACCGCATCCGATATCCAATAGTTTTAAACGAGTAGTTGGCGGTATTAACTCAAGTACACGCAAACACATTTTTGAAGGCACAATACCCCAGTAATACTCCTGAGTCTTATATTCTTCCTCATAGATAGTTATTTGCTTATCATAAGAAACGAAACCCAGTAACTTATCAATGCTTATATCCAATAGTTGTGACAACCCCGGCAACAGGGTTATGTCCGGCAAAGTCTGAGACGTTTCCCACTTTGAAACGGCTTGAAATGTTACTCCCAGTTTCCTGGCAAGCTCCTCTTGCGTAAATCCTTTTTCCTTGCGATATCTGCAAATATTTTTAGCCAATTCGCCTTTCATGCTTTCACGCTCCTCTCTACAGGACTTATTTTATTGTTCGGAAAGGAGCGATTCAATAACTCCACAGTTGAAAATCCTATCTATTCAACCTATGGTTGAATAACCTTAATAGTTGAGTTAATTTCATAATGTTAGTCCGAAAATAAAACAGACTAACAGAATTTCGGAATTTCCGTTTTTTAAAAAACTAAGCGGCCATACTCGTTGACTTATTTAGGCGATCGACAGCTAATTTGCATAGGGTATAGGCCAAGATTGAAAACTGAAAATCTACTTGGGCACGTTTTCCACGATGACGGATATTGTTGAGCTGGAAATACTCCTTGAGATACGCATTGACTCGCTCTACAGCAGTTCGTTGTTTGTAAAGTTCAAAGTAACGGTCACTTCCCCTAGCTGGTACAGTGTATTTTCTAGGATCTGATGAAACCTTCATCTTAAACACCCTTTGACAGGTATTGCTTTCCCTAAGTGAACACTCCTTGCATTCCTTGGGTTGAGTATATTTTACAGTGTCATAGCATGGATCATAGCTGTCGTAGCGGTATGAATAACCCTTCTGGCATATTGGACGAAAATATTTATCTTTGCCCTCTGGAAGTTGCTCATTTCGTCGATTGTAATCAATCAGCGCTTGTGCTCCTATACTTCTAGCTTGCTCGTAAATTGGAGCATAGTCATATCCTGCATCCGCAAGGATATGGGAGGGGTTCAAATAAGGGTGCTTTTCACTCAGAGCTTTAATTAGAGGAATGGCCATTTTTCCGTCATTTATATTCCCCGAAGAGAGTAAGGAGCTTAAAACGTATTGGCCCTTACAATCGACAAGGAGGTGCCCTTTGAAGCCATACCAGAACACGTTTTTACCTTCTGAATTCTTCTTAATACCCCATTGAGGATCAAGTGGGATGTGTTGTACTAATTCTGTAAAGCTGTAGGGAAGTTGATCTTCAATCTTCTTTTCAAATATGGGGCGATTCTTTTCTAGCTCCTCCTGTTCTTTGAGCCAAGCCTCGCGTTCTGCTTTGGGCTTTCGACCACGCTTTTTGGGAGCTTGCTCAACCACTGTTTTTTCCTTCTTTTTTTCAGGCTTGCGATCTCTGGCTTCGATATGGGTAGCATCGATTGCAACAGCACATTTCGGACCGATAAACCCTTCTTTGAATGCCTGAAGCACCAAATCATCCTGAGAATTTGCCAAGGCAGAGGAATCTTGGATTTTCTTAATCATCCGGCAATAGGATGCTTCACTAGGAACAGAGTCAGCAAGAGTGAATCCACAGTCGAATCGAAACTCTAAGCTGTTCTTTAACCGCTTACGCAAATCCTTAATTGTAGGGATTCTTTCAATTACTCGAATGATTAATGAGTAGATCATAGCAGAATAGTTTAGTTGAGTTGGGGCTCCAAAGATAGCCTTTTTAGAAACTGCATTGAGTAAAGGAATAATGTCCAAAGACCCAAGAATTAGAGAATATGAATCTCTTGGAGAAGTTTCTAAAATTTCCTCCAAGGAAAATAGACGTTCTTGGCGAATATTAAACATCAGGGAGTACTCCTTTCCCACCTCTCGGTGTTTGTGTTTTGGACGACTACAATTTCGAGATGTTGGGGAGGTACTCCTTTTTTAGTTGTCAAAAAAAGTAGAAATATCAATGGGTTCAAGTTATGAAACTAATTCAGTTAAATACTTTATTCGTTCCAACCACATTCATCATTCTCCAGTCGCAGGCGCTCTGTCTTATAAGGCGTGATCGCCCTTTATGTACCATGATAGATAAGCTTTGAAGAGTCTATATTATTAAAAAGCTCAAATTCAAAGGTTTCCCAATACCATTGAGAATCAAAGACGTTATCTCTGGTGATGCCATCGGCTAATTGAACCGAAATCTCTTTATCAACGATTATGGGTCTCCTGCGGCCAAACGATTTATATGATTCGTCAAAATCAATAAATTCTTTATCAAAATAGACCGTCCATGAGTCAGGCAGATACATTCTGATTTGAAAATCGCTCATGTCTTCTCTATAATCGGTTAGTTCCAACTTTATATTCAGTGTAACGTCATGATCTGTTATGCTTGAAATTTCAATGTCGATATCCTTAAAATCTATAGACCTCATTTCGTTATTTAGGTTTGATAGATAGATTGTTTTTGCTATATCCAGCGTTCCCCTCATTGCAGGCATTACCAGTATAAGCACAATGATAGTTATCAATAACTTGCTTTTGTCTGCAAACCACTCCAGCCTACACAATCCTCTTATGCCGATAAATAGCATTATTAATGGAACCAGGCCGGATAGATTAAGAACTGAGTTTTCAAATCGAATCGGCTTAACAATATACTGTATCATCGAATATGAATCCTGCGGCAGTTTATACACCAGGATCACTGATATAAATATAATGCCTAAGTATATAAACGCTCCCTTCAAATTTTTCCCCATTTCAAAATTCCCCCTGTCCTAAAGAACATTCCGATAGGATTATTCCTTATAACGTTCTGAGGGTCTACGACGCCGGATTATATCTGCATATTCCCCGATGCCACAAACCCTCTGTTGTATGCTGTGCTGCACTTCCTGTCCGAAGCCCGCTATTTAAATTTGGTGCTTCCTCAGCGACGATGTTCCAAGCAACACTGAATTTATCTGTCAGGGCAGCATGGAATGAACTATAAAATGTTACTCTTCACCTTCCATAATACTTGCTCAGCATCATTAGTCACAACTATTATTTATCGCGGTACTCACTCATTTTATCAACCAACTCATTATGACAATTCCATTATTACTTACCGCTTTCTTATCATGAAGGTCTGGATTTTACGAACTTTTAGAGCCTCCCCAGATTTATTGAGCCGCTTTAAGATTGATTATAATCTTTCCATCCCTATAATATCTTAGGATTTTCTTTGAATATCTCGCTTTTTCATAGAATTCCTAACTAACCAAACTAGCTCATCACGGATAGAATTTGCATAGAATGCCTAATTCAGAGAATTCGGGTATGGCAAAGCAAACGTCTGCTATTTGGCATATGTTGGCCGTTGTAAACCCATTATTCTCACGGTGGTAAACCTCCCATGTCTAACAGGGTCAAGATTATAAACCTGCCCTAAATTCCTTCGTTCCACCTATCCATGATTGGGTGTCAGTTATGCTCCTCAACCGAGTCCTTGCTCTAATGGAAATTTATGCGACTGACTACCAGCTCTTTTGTCTTGCTAGGTTACCTGGATTGTTCACTTCTGTGGTGACGCTAACCACAGACTGTTTTCTTTTATGGTTTCACTTCTCTTTCTATTACGCTGCTAAATACTCAACCGGACGATGAATGTCCATAATGAGCTTTTTCGGGTCGTAGTCTGTACCCTTTGTTAATATGGCGTAGAATACCCGGATCAGTTTACAGCTTAAGGCAATTAACGATTGTTTCTTCTTCAGAGGATTTTGGGTCCTGGTCGTATAGTAGTTGTGTATCTCTGCGAACTCTGCGTTTTTGGCGACGAGCGGCATCACCGCTTGAAATAGAATCGCCCTCAGCCGCGCTCGGCCTCGCTTGCTGATTGTGGTTTGCCCTTTGTGCTTACCTGAGCTACTCTCTCGCAAGGCCAACCCTGCGAGTTTTTGGATTTGCTTTGGAGAATTAAAGCGTTTAATATCCCCAACTTCAGAGAGAAAACCTGCCACGGTGACAAGGCCTACACCCTTGATTTCAAGCAGCTTGGCTACTTCGGGTATCTGGCGGCACAATCCATCGATGGTTTCAGTGACTGCCTGATATTGTGCCGTTTTAGTGTGATAGTCTTGGAGTAATAGCTGGATTTCCATTCGGGAACAAGACTCTCCTTCGGTGCAACCAATACTCTTCTGAGCAGCCTCATACAGGCTCTTAGCCCTTTTCATTCCGACTGCCCTCAATTTGTTGTCTCTCCAAATTCGGTTTATTCCTTCTACTCCAAGCCTCTCAATATCCCTAGGTAGCGGAGCGACTTGCAACACGAGCATACTACTCGTGGCATCAAACTTTCCAAACACAGTTTCATGCTCGGGAAAGTAGATCTTCAGCCATCGCTGAATACGATTTTTTATGCTGTTCATTTCCTTTTGTATACGCACCCTGCAAGTCACCGCTATTCGTAGTTCTGCATAGAGCCCCTCCGGTATATAGGGCTCATTGTATCTACCCTCGATGACCAGCTTAGCGATGGTTTTGGGATCCTTAGCATCCGTTTTGCTGGGGTGGTTGTCATCAAGCTCCTTACTACGCTTTACATGGAATGGGTTTACGAGTACTAACTTTATGTTTTGCTCTTTTAGGTATGATGCCAGGCCAAACCAGTAATGGCCGGTTGGCTCTGCCCCTACCACAATGCTGTCCTTTTGTGCTTGCCTTTTTATACGTTCAATCCATGCATAGAGATTCTTGAATCCTTCAGCGCTGTTCTCAAACTTGAATACCTTGCCCAGCTCGACTCCTCGCCAGTCAAAAGCCCTTGCGTAATGAAGCTCGCTGGCGATGTCCACTCCGATGACAATACTTCTTTCGGATAGTTGCTTTAGTTTCTCGTTTTGTGTAAAATTCATTTGGGATGACCTCCGTTATTTTGATTGGATTCTGTTGGCCAACAGTCCTTTCAAATTGTAACGTGAGGTCTTCTTTTTGACAAAGCTCATTTTTAACTACTACAGGAATGCTCCTCATATTGAATTAAGCGCCCTGCCTTTATTCCCGCTCCCCCAACCTTATCACTTACCAAACTGCCCGTACGGAATATTGACAGCAAAAATCCTATCAGACACGTATTAATCAGCAAAGCCCGCCCGCCATAAGAGATAAAAGGTAGTGACACAGGGTTAAATACTAAGAAACCCAAATTAAAAGCAATATATGTCAAAACCTGTATCGCAAATGTTAAAATAATCGCTAACGAAACAAGTTGGCCAAGGGCACTTTTTTGTCTCTTACTCATGAGCACAGCCCGGACAATAAAGACCGCGAAAATGACTAAAATACCGATCAATAACATCCAGCCAAACCTATGTGTCAAGTAAGTCAAAAGGAAGTTAGTATTTATTTCAGGTAAGATCTTTGCTATCGGATAGTATCCATAATCGCCTACAGGCAAGCCTTCTCCAAATAACTGCGAATGCGACAGCAGCTTTTGAACAAGAGTTGCCATATATCCAGCTCCTGTGGGGTCTGACGACGGATTCAATGCAGCTTGCAGTCTAATTCTAACGTACTCTTGATTTATCATCGTAAAAAACATAGTTGAATAAATGACCCCAGAGGGAAAATACACCATAAACAAAGCGTATAATTTTCTTACCCTAAACCATCCCTTGGCAACGGCAACTGTTAATATAATAAGGCAGGAAGTGCCAACCAGAAAAAGAACCGTTAAGTAATGCATAAACGATATTAAAATTATCGGGATAATTGCTAATGCACCGCAAAAAGCAAGCCCCCAATATCCCTCATTCCGCATCCTATACACAAGCCCGGCAAAAATGGTGGGAAACAGCAACAGCGGATAAATTGCAGTATTATATCCGGAAATCCCGCCACCGGAAAGCCAATAATCACCTAACGCTATAGCCATGAGCAGCCCATAAATAATCAATGAGTATTTCCCTATGATCGTAAAGTCCAGAAAATAAGCAGCCAAGAAAACAATCACAGCCAGTCCGGCCCAAGTAACCTGTCTGTAGAACCGTTCCATTCCATCATTGATATCCGTTCCTATAATGAACTGAATAGAGAGCCCCAAAATAATCAATAGAGCTGTCATAGCCAGCAGCGGCCAATCCGGCTGGGGCCTGTGCGTACGATCAAGCTGCTCACCAACCATTACCGGATCACCCATTTCTGCTATAGCCCTGATCGCAGCCGTTTCCTCATCAAGGCCGTCTCTTTGAAAAGCATCCTTTTGGTCAGCCAAATGGTTTTCGATTTCCTCTAAAACATAGGTTTGAGCCCTTTTCCAACGTATCTGTTGGCGGACAGTTTCCAAATAATCGGCAAATTTATTGGACTGTAGCAACGTCTACACCTCCCAAGACATTATTTACAGCAGAGGTATAAACTTTCCACTCTTTTGTTTTCTCATCCAAATACTTGCGTCCTGTTTTGGTAATACTGTAGTACTTGCGCACCCTCAGATTAGTCGTGCTTTTTTCGTAAGAAATGAGCATATTTTTTTGTTCCAAGCTATGGAGCAGCGGATACAATGTTCCTGCTTTTAACTCAAATATGTTCTGCGATTTTTTGCTTAGTTCTTCAATCATTTGATATCCATACATATCCGTTTCTTCCAGTAGTTTTAGGATAAGCATAGTGGTGCTCCCGGTTAACAGGCTTTTATCAATTGGCACAAGAACAGCCTCCTTATATAGATGATCTATATATGAGTATAGTATATCGATAATCTATATATGTCAATAAGCTAAACTATTTTAGCTTCTTTTTAAACCCCTTATATGCTTCCGGTCTATACCCTACAGATTCATAAAAATTACAGGCATCAATTCTATTCGCTTCAGTAACAAAAATTATCTGGTTACATTTCTCTGCTGCTCTTCTTTCAAGCTCTGATATCAGCGCCCTGCCAATTCCGCGATTTCTATGATCTTTATCAACGATCATATTTTCAAGAACCAAAAATGATTTACAATCCCCATACAATTCCTCGCAGATCACGCCCATAACAGAACCGACAAGCTGATTGTCTTCAACCGCACTGAGCAATAGGTGAGAACCATTTCCCTGAAATTTCTTAAACTGTATGTACATCGTATCAATAGAGGAGTCCTCACCCCAAAATTGTTTATACAATTGAGCCAGTTGTGGAATATCCTCTTTAATCATGTCACGCACTATCATTGAGATCCTCAGCCTTTCATAAAATATAGCTGCATTTATCAACAGAACATAGGAAGCCGGCACTAGTATGGTCTGTAATATAACGTTCTCAGAGTTCCCAAGCATCCTATACTATTCACATAGTCTAAGTTTCTAATCTGACGTCTCCTGCCGCCAAAACTAAAGCTTACGGTTGACATGCCCTCAATTAATTATGTACCTTATATGATAATTGAGGTATCATACGTCCTTTTTTAAGTAATGATTCAACTTCTCCAAGAGAATTAGCACCTAACTTTATATAGAAATCTTTTGCTTGCGGGCTTGTTACTATTACCAATTCATGAACTCCTAAGCTTTTACACGTAATGTTCACTAAATGATTCCATAATAATTTCCCATACCCCTTACCTATGCTTTGGGGTTCGATAAAGAAGTATTCTAAAGAACTATCTTTATCGTTTACTAACAGACCATAAAAACCAAACACACTACAATGATCCTCAATAACATAAGTCTCATTATGGCTTATAAACTCTTCTGTTACCTGATACATTGATTTGAACTTTTCCATATAATCAGAGTTATATCCCCAATAGGCCTCGGACTTATAAGCTATGTCCGATAATAATTGCCAATCACAAGCCGTAGCTCGACGAATATTTAACATTTCCCTCTTCCTTGCCTGAAAAAATTCCTATTCACGCAACCAATAATCATGCTCATAACCAATCGACAAATCGCTTCCCCAAGCATTTACTAAAACAGTTATCTAATACACAAGCACTTCTGACGGCGGCCCCTAGAGCCTCCACACAGTTTAGGTTTTGGTATCTTTACGACCAAAGTATGGTCCGCACAACAAGGTTTCATGTGTTTTCACATAAGTCCAGTTAAACTCTTTATCCACGACATAGATATCATATTCGTCCTCTAAATCCTCAGCATTCAATATATATGCATTCTCAAGAATTAAAGCATAATCTGTATGTTGCCAAAAAACATAACAAGAGCCTTTATGCTCATTATTAAAGGCTTTTTCAGCTTCTTCTCTTTTTAGACAAGCTCTTTTTTCATAGCTAAACAAATGCCATAAGTATCCACAAATCCCACTATTATTCCAGAGATAGATACTCTTTTTCTCTTCAACACTTAAATGATTAGCAAAATTATCTTCCCACTGTTTTCGCAGAAAAGCTCCCCATTTTGGAATTTCAGTTACTTTAATCTTTTTATTTTTAAGCACGTTTATAATTCCCATCTACTGCCTCTCTTTCTTATAACTTTTTTACACAATTGCTTGATCATTCCGGAAACAACAAACCACACGAAGGGCACTCCTGGCAATAAAGACTTGGCCTTGTTGTGTGTTATTTACTAAACATTGTTACCATATCTTCAAGTTCTTCATAAATAAGCACTTTCTTTGAAATTCCGAGCATTGTATTTGACATTTCAGAACCTTTTTTTGCAACTATGTACACTGGTATTCCTTTTGCATATGCGTATCCCGACTCTATTCCTAAACCGACACCTTTTTCGGTTACATCAATTACAACTACATTGCTTGAATCGATTTCTTTGAAAGTTGCTTCCATTAGTTCGTTTGGAGCAAGCGTCACTGAACCCCATTTTTCTTTGTCACGGATTATGCAACTAGTCTCATACCCCGCATCTTCAAGAATCGAAGCTATCTTTTCGATTGTAACCCTATTTCTGCAGTCATGATGATACTTAATTCCAATATATGCTTTCATAAGTCAACTCCAAATAATAGGTATTGTTTTAGAAGGTGCCCGACTCTCTATGAGCATGCTCAGCTACCAAGACCAGACTCTATCGACAGCTTCATATGACCAACCAGTTCTATAATCTCATGCTCTCGTCCTTCCCAACTATCATTGCCTTCTCCACGATAGGCTCTTCGGGCTAAATCAAGCAGAGCCGCTTGTTCTTTTGGTAGCCGGGGTATAGCCCATGTAGCAGCTGCATCTTTAGAAGAAATTTCACCAACTGTCACTGTCAGCCACATTCGTGCAAGAGTCAGGATTACATTACGCTCATCACCCTTAATACCCTCCATTAATCCAGGCATCGACTCCTTAATTGCTCTGCGAATATCTTTCATCGGTACGAGATCGAGCATGTCTGAAGCATCAGGCCCCACCAATGAAATACTATTTTCTCTTATTTGCTTCAGCACGATAGCCAAATCAGGATCATAAGCCGGTTCTGGGATTTGTCCTCCCTCATACTGCTCCCTGAGCCACTCACCATAGATAAATTCATTTTTGGGAGGGTATCGCCAAGGTACAACATCAGTTTTGTTTATAATCGTAACTTCAAGAGGTCGGATAGAATCAGTATTTCCTATCTTACCAGAGACCTCCATCAATCTGGTGACGAGGTCTTTTCGAGTTTCTGCGGGTAGTCTCCGGTTAACAACCACGAGAACATCCACATCACTGTTTACTTGCAAGCCGCCAACAACCACTGAACCAAAGAGATATACTCCTACTACTGCACTACCGAGCAGCTCCTGTACAATCTTGAGGGCTTGAGTTGCTTCTAACGGTATTGTTTTGCTCTCTGTACTCATCTACTATAAATCCTTTCATCTATCCCTCGAATCGGAGGCATTGAAAACAACTATCAGGCACTACTTATAACGTCCATGGCTTTGCTGCCACGGGCAGCCATCCCTTTGACTATTTCTGCTTTATTTTTATATTCCTAATTCCTAAAATCTCCTCAAGCTCTTCCTTTTCTTCAGTAACGAAATAGCTTTCTGATTCATGGGATGTATTAACGAGCCAAAGATTATTCCCTTTCATAAAGGATAAATCTTCTGGCAGATCAGGTTGCACCCATGAGTATAAAGAATTGGAAACCTCTTTTAATATTTTCTTTGCGTGGTTATCGGTTTTGAAATAACATACTATGGCAGGTTCTCCACCACCTAATATGGTTCCTGGCCATTCAAACTGTTCTCTAATTGCAATAAGTGAATCGGATAAACGGCTCAAGACTAACTTAGCTTGAAAAGATAGAAAAAGGTCTTTTCTCACCACTAAAATAAACTGACCCATACCCGGTTTGTCGGACACAGGAGAGTTAGGGTAAAATAAGACCTGTGGAGGATGATAAACGTGTCAAAAAACGGGAAACGGTATAATCAAGAATTCAAACATGACATTATACGCTTAATCACTGAAGAAAACCGTTCAGTTTCAAGTGTGGTTCAAGATTTTGGGGTCAATGAGCAAACTGTGCGCAACTGGCTTAAGCAAACCAAAGAGAGGCAAGATCCTATCAAGACCAAGATAGCCGAGCTTGAAGCTGAGCTTAAAGCAAGGGATAAAAAGATTGCCGATCAGGAGTTAACGATAGATATCTTAAAAAAGGCTACCGCCATCTTCGCCCAAAGCAACCGGAAATAATCTATCAGATGATTAAAAAAGCCAGCAGCTCCAGCTGCCCGGTTGAGAAGATGTGCGAAACCTTAGAGGTATCTCGGAGCGGTTATTATGATTGGGATAGGCGTGAACCCAGCAAGCGTCAAAAAGAGAACGAAACGATTCTTAAGGTGATGAAGGAAAGCCATACCAAGGCTCAGGCAATGATTGGTCTGGATAAACTTTGGAGCGATGTCAAAGAGGCAGGGTTTCAATGCGGTAGAAACCGGGTTTACCGATTACAAAAGCAACATGGACTATACAGTGTTCGAAAGAAGCCCTATCGCGTCTGTCTCACCGACTCGAATCATGATTTGCCCAAAGCCCCGAATCTCTTAAACCAAAAATTTAAGGTTGAGCACCCGAATAAAGTCTGGGTCACGGATATCACAGAATTTAAAACAGCTAAAGGAAGCAAGCTGTATCTGGCTGCCATCAAGGACTTATTTCATAAAGAAATTGTGGGTTGGGCTTTGGCTGAACACATGAGGACTGAGCTCTGTTTGGAAGCCTTAAGGAACGCTGTCAAGCGTCATAGACCGCTCAAAGGGTTGATTCATCATTCGGATCAAGGGCGGCAATACTGCAGCACCGTCTATGTCGAAGAATTAAAGCACTGGGGAATGATACGAAGTATGAGCAGAAAGGGCAACCCCTTTGATAATGCCTGCGCAGAGTCTTTTTTCAGCACCATTAAATCAGAAAGGCTCCATCACAAAACATACAAAGACATCGAGGAAGCAAGGCGGGATATCTTTTGGTACATCGAATGTTTTTATAATCGACAACGGAGGCATCAAGCGTTAGGGAATCTGACACCGGCAGCTTTTTTAAAGAAGCACTGTGAGACCCAAAAGGCTGCTTAGGGTCAACTTGGTAGGCGCCTGTCAAGGGGCGGTGTCAGCCGAGACGAAGTCCTTGCCCTTGATAGGCCAACTAGCTAAGACCCTTATGTCTCAGAACAGTTTAAAGACTGTTCTGCTGCCACCCGGCGAGGGCGGGGTTTCAGGGGCTGGCCCCTGAGAGAGCAGCTTGGAGCATTTACTTAAGATGAAAAAAGAAGCAATCCTGCGATTCTGGGAGAATCCCTAACTCTAGAATGTCCGTTTTATCGAGAAAAGGTCAATTCCTATCTCCGGCTCCAACCGGTTGCGCAGCTGCGTTTCCGTCAGGCGAGCAAAGACATCCAAATTGGGCAATGAAAAATCGCTTATCTCAATGATATTTGACATCTTATCTCCTTATGTTCGAGGTTAGTGAAACATATAAACCTTGATTTTTTTGCAATATAAAATCCTTTTTTACCGTAAGTAAGAATTACACCACCATCAATATACTATACTATTAACTACACTATATTGCATATAAGACACATCTTTCTACCACTACGAAATAATAATCTACAAGTACGAATTTAAGTTCTCGTCTATATCCCGCCATGGACGGCGGGCGGTCTTGAAGGAAATGTCATATAACGTTCTGGGCATTCCCGACGCATCCTAACCACATACATCGTCCTCTAAGTGTCGGGAACCTGCCGTTATAAGAAGTGGCGCGCTCCAGAGCCCTACTTAATCCTTTAGAAATCCGAATGAATGAATCCAAGAAATTCTTTACCAAAATCGGTGATATATAGTATGGTTAATCCCTCTTTTCCCAAGTCGTTGTATGTGTTTCCTATATTTTTTTAATCTATCAACAGAGATTTTGATATTAGGTCACATATATAAAATTCATACTTACCTTCCATTTCAATCGTTGTCAACTCCTGCTCATATTGACGAATTCTTTGCTTTATTCTTTTTCATAAATGGACTCAATAAACTATTAGTAAAATCTTTTAACCTTTTCTGTGCAATTCTACCTCTAATCTCAAAAAGAACCTCATTTAGTGCCTCACCGACATGAGGAATAGCCGCTATACCGGATTTTAACACACCGATTAATAGCTCTCTTTTATTGTTGTCCATAAAGTAATAACTCCTTTACAGCTAGTAAAAACCTACCCGAAATAAGAGCCACATATGCATCATTTCTTATAACGGATGTGAATTCCCGACGTTCTCCCGCCTTAGATAGCTCTTATCTTAGGCGGGAGGATGTGGTGCCTGAACCTGCCCCAAATTCCCTCATCTAGCACCCTTGCGGGAATTCTGGGTTATCTGACGCTATGCCCCCATATGTAACTTAAAATAATCAACTTTCTTCATTACCTATTATCGATAGCCATCCGGTCGGTGATTTAGCTTAGAAAGATTTACTATTTTCTTCCCATTGTTCTACTTAGTGAAATTGAAAAGTATACTCCCCCGGAAAAGGCATCGTTGCCTCCGGATTATTTTACTATTCTAACGAACTTTTCTTGCTCAGTGTCATATTGATATATTTCAACAGTTTGCTCGACCTTATCTGGCTTATCTATTTTGTTATATAATTCTTCGGTTATAGAATAAACCAACGTTTGATTGTCCATTGTCAGATTTATACTTCCTATTGTTCTGTAATCGGGGACTTGTCCCCCAAACATAAACTTCTCAGCTATTCCAGACCAGATTTCTGAATAGCCTTTACTTGTATATCCAATGACATGAAATGAGTTTTCTTGAACACCAGTTCCTCCATGACCTGAAATGAATGCCAGTAACTGTTTTCCTCCACCATATACTTGCATACCATAGACTGGTTCACTTTTCGAGTAAACTTCTACGTATTTACCTTGCCTAAATTCATAAAGTATAAAATAGCCATTCACTCTATCAATTGATACAAATGCGGCGACTTGACTTTTATCAGACTCTTTTAAGTTAACCAGTATGAAAGTAATATCCTCTTGCTTTATGGATGTTGTTGCGCTATTAAATTTCTGCTGAAGTGATTGATATAGCCAATCTGGTACTATTTCATTCGTGAATTGTTTAACACCAGAATTCATTGAAGAATTTAGTATTTGTACATCTTTGTTGTTGTCTTCTGGAAGTTTCGTTGTATCATTCCCACAACCTGTTAACGGAAGGATTACTATTATGATGGCTAGAAATACAATCTTTCTCATTATATTCAACCTCTCAAAATCGGCAATGACCAAGAATCGTTGTCAGTTGCCATGGATGGCAGCCCTTTAATCATTGAACCACTCTGCCACAAAATAAAGAATATGTAATAAAAGCACAATAATCAGGAATATTGAGTATAAAATCCGGAGAATCCGGGTGACAGAGCCGCTGATATTCTTTCCAGTCTTCAGATGTAACTTCTAAATCTATTTCTCCCCAGCGCATTTGAAATAATTCTGTCAAAGCAATTTTTGCGGCCCATGGAGCGCTGCGCCTTGGTTATCTCACAGAGCCGTATCTAACCAATCTATCCGCAAGTGTGCCGGTGTGTAGTTCAAATAGATGACCGTCGTAATCATAAAATATATTGATCGACCTTCTCCCTTAACCCTTGGTCTAGAATTCATTATTTCTAATTCTGAAGCTCTGATCCTTGCTTCATGTATATCGAATTCACCATCGTCTATTTTGAAGGCAACCTGATTATATGTCCGCTCCGCTAAAGATTCACCTTCCATTATTGCTATCCATTGATCATTAATTAAAAAGTACTTTTCCCTTGATATTGAAAACATCTCTTCATCGCTAGAATATACCTCCTGAGCGTCAAATATATATCGAAAAAATTCAGATGAGCGTTCTCAGTCTTTAACTATGAAAGTTAAATGGCTAATGCCTTCTATCATATTCAACCTCCATTCTCATCTCGTCTATTATTTTCTTTAATCCGTTAGTGATCAGAAACTCACTATAATTAGTGTAAATTACTTCATATTTGTCAATTCTCTTTTCTAAACTGAATCTCTTTAGGTCTGGTATGGATATATATACCGTTTTAATCTCCTCATTCCAAAATTTCAAATATGATTGCATGTTTGGATTAGAAGAATATTGCTTTGGAACGTGCACTGGTACTTTAGTGAGTAAATCAAAAAGCCCCTTACTTAATATAATTTTATTTACCTCATCGTAACCCTTGTCTATTTTAAGAAACTCAACTACCGATCCAGACCAAATTAATGAAAAATAGGTTGCATACTTTTGACTATAAATATACAACTTCTTTTCAAATTCGCCTGGACCTAAAAGTTTAATCCCGGATGATAAAGTGCCTAATGCTGCCGCTATGATATTTCCAATTATAGTAATGGAACTAACCCTTTTGTCTTTACTAACAATCTTTCTCAATGACTCAGTATTACTGAATTCTTCAATAGGTGTCGACAGGAACAAATTCATTTTTCTAAATGCTTTATGTTCTTTAGATAAACAATAGTCAATAGCTTTTAAAAATCCTGTTTCACTATTCCAAGGAGCATAATCCAAAGGCTCGTCAATCACAATGCTTCCATTTATATCAATTGCCCTTAAATAATCATGTGCTATTTCAATTCCTAGATACATTTTCTTAAACATATATGACCCCCTAGTTGAGCATGCATGATAGTTTCTCCTAACACTTTTTTACCACAACATCAATGCAATTGGACCGATAGGTCTTTCTTAATTCCCGACTTGTCTAAGGCATTCTTAAAGATTACCTGGTCCGTCCGCTCTGATATGTGAGTTCCGGATCTTCCCCGCTAAATAGCCACTTCTTGGGTTTATAGTAGGTAATGTATTCATTCAAGACCTCTATTGCTGTATCGGAAAGCAGACTATACCTATCTTTTTCCCCTTGCCCTGTTTGATGCGGACTAATTTCCTATCTGGATGTAAATCATTTAATGTTAGCGTAACAACCTCACAACCCTTAATCCCGAGGAGTATGTGATTATCCGAATAGACCTATTATAACTTTATTCTCCACAAACTACCTATTTCCTCTTAATTTTCCTAAATCTTACACAGCACCTGCAAAAACTACACCAACATATACATATCTACTTTCTTCCATACACCAAAGGTGCATTTCACTTCACACAAATACACCAAGAACAAAATAATCCAAAATAACAAAGGGACGATTCATCGACAGCACCCTGTCCAATGAATCGTCCCTTTAATTTACTCCACATTTCCTACCTATTTCACACACCTCTTACCTACCCATTACCTAATCCCGCTCCTTCCCATCAAATACTTATCCACCTCACGGGCGGCCAGCTTCCCTTCCTGGAGAGCCGAGACCACCAGGCTCTGCCCTCTTCGGGCATCTCCTGCAGCAAAAACCTTTTCCACATTGGTTTCAAACTCTTCATACACCGCTTTAAGGTTGCTGCGCTCATCCCGCTCAAGATTCAGCTCATTGGGTATAGCATCTTCCGGGCCGAGGAAACCCATGGCCAAAAGGACCAAATCTGCTTCCCATACTTTCTCGCTGCCGGGCACTTCCTGGGGAACCATTCTTCCTGAGGAATCTTTAATCCAGTGGACTTCTACGGTATGAACTTCCTTAACCTCACCTTGCTCGTTGCCCACGATCTTTTTCGTATTGATAAGGTAATGACGGGGATCTTTTCCGTAGAGACTGATGGCTTCTTCCTGACCGTAGTCAACTTTAAGCTTTTTGGGCCACTCCGGCCAGGGATTGGTGGCCTCGATTCGTTTGGCAGGGGGCTCGGGCATAATCTCGAATTGGTGGACGCTTTTGCAACCATGACGGATGGAGGTCGCGACACAATCCGTTCCCGTGTCTCCACCGCCGATGATGATAACGTTTTTTCCTTGGGCACTGATCCAGCCGCCCTCCTGGCCATCTTTCTCAGCCATGGTTTCCAAGCCTTCAAAATTGGAGTCCAGCAGGCTTTTGGTGTTGGCCTTCAGGAAATCCACCGCATAGTGGACCCCTTTCAGATCACGGCCTTCCACGTTGAGCCCCCTGGCCTTGGTGGCACCGATGCAAAGAACCACCGCATCATATTGATTCACCAGATCCTGAGCTGGAACATCCCTGCCCACCTCGGTATTAAGGACAAAGTGGATACCGGATTCCTTCATTAAGTTTATGCGCCGCTCCACCACGTTTTTCTCCAGCTTCATGTTGGGAATGCCGTACATGAGGAGTCCGCCGGGGCGGTCGGCCCGCTCATACACCGTGACCTCATGGCCCACGGCATTGAGATAATTCGCTGCCGATAGTCCCGCGGGGCCGGAACCCACCACCGCCACCCTTTTACCGGTGACTTTCCCTTTTTTGGGCTTTACCCATCCTTCGGCAAAGGCCTTCTCGATGATTTCATACTCTATACAGTTGATAGTTACCGGCTCCATAATATAGCCTTCGGTGCAGGCTCCTTCACAGGGCGCAGGGCAAACCCGGGATGTGAATTCCGAGAAGGGACTGGTACGGCTTAAACGCCGATAAGCTTCTTCCCATTGCCCTTTATAAATCAGTTCATTCCAGTCCGGAATCAAATTATGCAGCGGGCAGCCCGAAACCATGCCATTGAGCACGACCCCCCCATTGCAGAAGGGAACGCCACAATTCATACAGCGGGCACCCTGGGTCTTAATCACCTCAGGGTCTCTGGGCAGCTTAATCTCCCGCCAGTCCTGAATACGCTCCTCAGGAGCACGCTTCTTTGGGTCAATTCTCTGATACTCTAAAAAACCTGTTGCTTTTCCCATGTTTGTCCCCCCTTACTTAGCCGCTTCCGACGTTTTAAAATGCTCGGCAAAGGCTGCCATCAGTGCTTCATCCCCTGAATATCCGTCTTGGCAAGCCTTATCGATATTGGCCAGCATCCGCTTGTAGTCCTTGGGAATCACTTTGGTAAACCGGGTTGCATAGCTTTCCCAATCCGCGAGAACTTTTCCTCCCTGGGGACTATGGGTATACTCCACATGCTTGCGGATCATTTCCTTGACTTCATCAAGCTCGGCTTCGGATTGGATGTTTTCCAGAAGCACCATGGATTTATTGCAATAGTTCTCATCAAAATCCAGGATATAAGCTACCCCGCCGGACATTCCCGCTGCAAAGTTCCGTCCCGTCTTGCCCAGGATGACCACCTTGCCGCCGGTCATATATTCACAGCCATGATCCCCTACACCTTCTACCACGGCATGAACACCGCTGTTTCTGACGCAGAAGCGTTCCCCTGCAATCCCATTAATATAGGCTTCCCCTGAGGTTGCTCCATAGAAGGCTACATTGCCGATCAGAATATTCTCTTCAGGAACAAAATCCGCCGTCCGGGGCGGGTACACGGCGATTTTACCGCCGGAAAGTCCTTTGCCCAGATAATCGTTAGAGTCCCCTTCCAGCTCCAAAGTCAGCCCCTTAGGGACAAAGGCCCCGAAGCTTTGACCGGCTGAGCCCACAAAGGCCAGTTTAATGGTATCTTCAGGCAGTCCTTGTTCTCCATAGCGTTTGGAGATTTCGCTGCCGATGATGGTCCCCACCACCCGATCCACATTGTTGATTTTCAATTTGGCACGGATCGGCTTTTGATTTTCCAAAGCAGGCTGACAAACCCGCAGGAGCTTTTTCATATCCAGGGATTTTTCCAGCAAATGCTTTTGGGCTTGAGTGTTATAGCGGCTTACATCAGAGCCGGCATAAGGCTGATAGAGAATCTGGGAGAGATCCAACTGGGAGGCTTTCCAGTTCTTAATCGTCTCTTTGCTTTTCAGGCGGTCGGTACGGCCAACCATCTCATTGATGGTCCGGAAGCCCAGTTTAGCCATGATTTCCCGCATTTCCTGAGCGATAAAGCGCATAAAGTTTTCGACATGCTCAGGCTTGCCTGTGAAGTTCTTTCTTAATTCCTCATCCTGAGTAGCGATGCCCACAGGGCAGGTATTCAGGTTACAGACCCGCATCATGACACAGCCCAAAGCGATCAGGGGTGTAGTGGCAAAACCGAACTCTTCAGCACCCAGCATGGCGGCGATGACCACATCACGCCCTGACAAAAGCTTGCCGTCTGTTTCCACCACCACCCGGTCTCTCAGTTTATTGAGGACCAGAGTCTGATGAGTTTCAGCCAGGCCCAGCTCCCAGGGAAGTCCCGCATTGCGGATACTGGTGCGGGGGGAAGCTCCCGTCCCTCCGTCATAACCGCTGATCAGAATCACATCGGCTTTTCCTTTTGCTACTCCGGCGGCAATGGTGCCGACTCCCACTTCAGAAACCAATTTGACGTTGATGCGGGCCCCCCGGTTGGCATTCTTCAGGTCGTGGATCAGCTCCGCCAAATCTTCGATGGAGTAAATATCATGATGAGGAGGGGGAGAAATCAGGTCCACACCCGGTGTGGAGTGACGGGTCTTGGCCACCCAGGGATAGACCTTGCGTCCCGGCAGCTGTCCCCCTTCGCCGGGCTTGGCTCCCTGAGCCATCTTGATCTGAATCTCCTGGGCATTGACCAGATAATTGCTGGTGACACCGAAGCGTCCGGAAGCCACCTGCTTGATGGCGCTGTTCTTGGTATCGCCATTGGTAAGAACCTTAAAGCGCTCGCAGTCTTCCCCGCCTTCACCGGTATTGCTCTTGCCCCCCAGCCGGTTCATGGCAACAGCCAAAGCTTCGTGAGCTTCCTTGCTGATGGAGCCATAGGACATAGCCCCGGTTTTAAAGCGTTTGACGATGGAATCCACGGATTCCACTTCTTCGATGGGGATGGTGTCCCCGGCATTATATTTGAAGTCCAAAAGATGTCTCAAGGTATAGACTTCTTCTTCATTGATCTTTTTGGTGTACTCTTTAAAGAGAGCATAATTGCCTTCCCGGCAGGCCTTTTGAATCAAATAGATGGTTTCCGGATTATAGAGATGCTTTTCCCCATCTTCTTTACATTGGAAGTAACCGCCTACCTCCAGACTGTCTGCATAGAGAGAGTTTTCATCGTAGGCGCTTTCATGGCGCATTTGGTTCTCCAGGGCAATCTCTTCCAGACCGATCCCTTCCAGACGGGAAGGAGTCATGGTGAAATACTTGTCGATCAGATCCTTCCGCAGCCCCACCGCTTCAAAAATCTGGGCGCCATGGTAGCTGTGCATGGTGGAGATCCCCATTTTGGTGAGAACTTTAAGCATTCCTTTCACCGAAGCTTTAATGAAATTTTTGATCCCTGCCTGGGCGGTCAGTCCGTCAAGGAGGCCCTTAGCCGCCAGATCTTCGATGGTCTCATAAGCCAGATAAGGATTGATGGCGGTGACACCATAACCCACTAAAGTACAAAAGTGATGAACTTCCCGGGGTTCCGCAGATTCCAGCACAATACCCAGGTTCGTACGGATTTCTTTGCGAATCAGATGGTGGTGAAGGCCTGAAGAAGCCAGGAGGGCCGGAATGGCTGCCTGTTCCTTATCCACTCCCCGGTCGGAGAGAATGATAATATTGGCCCCCTCTGCAATTGCCTTATCCGCTTCTCTGCAGAGCCGCTCCAAGGCCCGCTCCATAGCCTTCGGGCCCCCCGCCACGGGATAAAGCATGGATAAGGTCACGGTTTTAAACTGCCCATGCTGCAAATGCTTAATCCTGTTAAGCTGTTCATTGGTCAGAATGGGATGCTCCAGGAAAAGGGATGCCGTATTCTCCTGATCGGGGTCCAGCAGGTTCCCGGAATTACCCAGAAGCATCGTGCAGGACGTGACGATTTCTTCCCGGATGCCATCGATAGGAGGATTGGTTACCTGAGCAAAAAGCTGTTTGAAATATAAATAGAGCATCTGCGGTTTTTCCGACAAGACCGCTAACGGAGAATCCATGCCCATGGCTCCCACAGGATCTACTCCTTCTACCGCCATCGGTTGGATAGTTTTTGTAATGTCTTCAAAGGTATAGCCAAAGGCTTTTTGCTGCTGAATCAGCTGCCCCTGATCTTTGCTTTCTTCCGATTCCTCAACTATCCCAACTGACCCAGCTCCCTGATCCATCCGGGCTGCCTCAGGTAAACTGCTGAGCTTCACGATGTGCTTCTCAATCCACTCACCATAGGGGTTTTTCCGGGCTACGCCGGCTTTGATCTCCTCGTCGGCAATGATCCTCTGGGCCTCCGTATCAATAAGCAGCATTTTTCCAGGCTCCAGACGGCCTTTGTATTGAACATTCTCCGGCTTGATATCGATAACTCCCACCTCGGATGCCAGAATGACCTTATCATCCTTGGTGACATAATAGCGGGATGGGCGCAGCCCATTGCGGTCCAGTACCCCGCCGATCACCACCCCATCCGTAAAGCCCATAGCGGCGGGGCCGTCCCAGGGTTCCATCAAAAAACTGTTGTAAGCATAGAAATCCCTTTTCGCCTTAGGCATGAAGTCGTTGTTTTCCCAAGGCTCCGGAATCATCATCATCACCGCATGGGGAAGAGATCTTCCGGTCAGGTGCAGGAACTCCAGGCTGTTGTCAAACATGGCCGAATCACTGCCGAACTCATCCACAATGGGATAGACTTTGGCTATATCCTCAAATAAGGAAGAATCGATACATTTCTGACGGGCTCTCATCCAGTTCACATTCCCCCGGATGGTATTAATCTCCCCATTATGAACAATATAGCGGTTCGGGTGAGCTCTTTCCCAGCTGGGGAAAGTGTTGGTGCTGAAGCGGGAGTGGACCATAGCCAGAGCCGAGACGAAATCCAGGTCGGATAGATCCAGATAAAAATGACGCAGCTGCTCCGCCGTCAGCATCCCTTTATAAACGATGGTCTTGGCGGACAGGCTGGCCACATAGAAGGTACCGCCCTTATCCTCACACATCGGCAAAATGATCTTCTCGGCACGCTTGCGGATGGTATAGAGCTTTCTTTCGAAATCCATCACGTCAAGAATCTCAGGGTTTTTCTCTATAAACACTTGAATAAAGCGGGGCATCACTGTTTTAGCGCTTTCTCCAATCGTGCTTTTATCGATAGGGACCTCTCTCCAGCCCAGGATCCTTTGACCTTCCTCAATGACGATCCTTTCGAAAGTCTCCATTTGGATTTGCCTGAAGTCAGCATAGCGATGAGCAAAGATCATCCCTACCCCGTAATTCCCCTTTTCCGGCAAGGCAAATCCCAGCACTTCACATTCCCGCTGAAAGAAATCATGGGGGATCTGGACCAGGATCCCGGCGCCGTCGCCTGTGTTCTCATCAGCGCCACTGGCTCCTCTGTGATTTAAATTCTCCAATACGGTTAAAGCTTCATCGATTATCTCATGGGACTTTTCACCTTTGATGCTGACCACGAATCCCATTCCGCAGGCATCGTGTTCTAAAGCCGGGTCGTAAAGCCCTTGTTTTTGAGGCAAACCGTAATTTTGCATAATTCTCCCCCTCTTCGTTCAATACTGCTCTCTATACAAATGAACATTGCCGCTGTATAAAAATAAACCAAAAAAGCGCTCCAAAAAGACTTGCACCTGTGCAGGTACATGTCTCTTTGAGCGCCTTTGCTCCATTTTTGATTAAGCATAACTTAACATAATAAGGCTTAGCATTTCAACCGTTTTCGCCAATGTATACAATATTTAAAGCTTAAGCCCTTCTTACATCGGATAATAAATAACCATGCTTGCCCGTGTTAAGTGTTCCGTTCTATTGGAATAAGCATGAGCTCTGTCCGCCATGAATTTAATGGAGTCCCCTGCTTTTACACTGTATTCCTCATCATCCACCTGAATGGTCAGCACACCCTCATAGACTGTAATAAATTCCTGAGTCCTTTCTCCATGAGAATTCGAAGCAAAGGAACCGTCCTTTTCAAGCTCTATCGTATAGACTTCCACTTTTCGCCCATCTTCAGAGGGAAAGATTGAATAGACCTTATATCTCCCATCGTCCTCAACTTGAGGTTCGATCTCCTCTTTCAGGACAAGGAAGGTTTCCGGCTGGGGAATGTTGATGATTGATGTATAAGGTATTTTTAACCCTGAGGCAATTTTCCAGATGGTTTTGATGGTCGGGCTGGATTCACCCGCCTCAATCTGTCTTAACATCCCTTTACTGACATCCGTCAGATCCGCTACTTTGTCCAGGCTTAATTTCATCTCTTCCCTGATTCGTTTTAAGTTATTGGCCACAATCTGGTTCAAGTCTTTCAACTAGGTCTTCCCCCTTGTATCTTATCCCCCGGCAGGATATAATATATCCATTCGTATGTTATATTATACTTATTTGTTCAATATAACATACGATATATACGTTCTATGCTTTATCATTATACCATTGCCCTTAATAATAGATAGACTGCACAGAACCGGAGGAGAAAACATGAACAGAGAAAATCAGCTTGCAGACAGTATCAAAGAAGGACTTATCGCAGCTCTTCCCCTTATCTTCGGCTTTTTCCCCGTGGCTATGGCCTTCGGACTCCTTGCCAAAAATGTTGGCATCTCTCTGCAGGACACCGGTTTATTTTCCGTGATGGTTTTTGCCGGAGCCAGCCAATTTATGGCCTTAGACATGATCAAAGACGGCATTTCGGCGGGAAGCATCATTCTTGCCACCTTTCTTCTGAACTTACGGCATTTCATTATGAGCGCTTCCTTGTCGGTCAGACTGCAGGGAATTAAAAAGCATTGGCTTTTTGTCATTGCCTTCGGCATTACCGACGAAGCCTTTTCCTTGATCTCTCTAAGGAACAGGACCTTAGACATCCCTTTTTTACTTACCTTGCAGATCATTCCCTATTTTTCCTGGGTCGCCGGTACGATTGCCGGGTATCTTGTCGGCACCATGCTGCCGGAAACGGTTCAACTGAGTCTGGGCGTAGGTCTTTACGCTATGTTTATGGCCTTATTGGCACCTGAGATCAAGAAGTCCTTTTCCGTTTTGTTTCTGGCGGTGATGTCCGGGATTTTTTACCTGGTTGGATCACACTTCAAGCTTCTGCCCCCATCCTGGTGTTTCATTGCCGCCGTGATCCTGGCGGCCGGAATCGGCGCTTTCCTTATTAAAGAGCAGGAGGTATCCCCATGAAAAGCTATCTCCTTTTAATTACCGGCATGATGGTAGTAACCTATTTGCCCAGATTGCTGCCCCTGCTGATGATGACAGGAAGACCTCTGCCCCCTGTCTTGAAGCGATTCCTGCAGTATATACCTTATACCGCTTTGAGTGCTTTGATTATACGGGGGATCATGCAATCCGCTCCAGATATGAGATGGGCAACAGTTGTCGGTATCCTGGCCGCCGGTATCTGCTCCTGGTTGAAAGGGAGCTTAGTTTTATCCGTACTCGTTGCCATCATGGCCGCCTTTGTCGTTCTGCAACTATAGCCATCATAGAGTCATCACTGACAAATTTAAGCTTTAGCAGTCGTGACCGTGACAACATCCTCTTTCAGAGCCTCACTCTTCGCTCCTTCGATATAAACGCTTCGTGAAGGCAGGGCTACGAATACACCCAGCTCCTCCAGCAAGGCCATGATCTTAAAGTTAATATCCTCCTGAACCTCGAGAAATTTCTTCCAGTTGGTGGTGTTGGTAAAGAAGTAAACGAAGATATTAAGGGAATTCTCCCCAAACCGCTCAAAATAAACCAGGATGGTTTCGGGATGGACCTCCGGATGTTCTTCCAGAATGGTCCGTAAAGATTGAATGCACTGTTGAAGCTGTTCAGCTGTGGTTTGGTAACTCACTTTGAGCTGAAAATTAATTCTCCGCTTCCCCATCCTCGACCAATTGGTAATAGGGTCATTGCTCATGACCGAATTGGGGATGGTCACTACCGCGTCGGCAAAAGTTCTTACCTTAGTGCTTCTAAACCCAATCTCTTCAATCGTTCCTTCTACACTGGGGGTCAGAACCCAGTCGCCAATGTTAAAGGGGCGATCCAGCATAATAGTCACACTGCCGAATAAGTTTTTGGCTGTATCCTGAGCAGCAAGAGCAAAGGCCAGGCCGCCCAGCCCCAAACCCGTCAAAACACCGGCAATCTCACTAAACCAGACTTGGGCTACGGTGATCGCTCCCAAGACAATGATTACTGCTTTAGCCCCATTGCTCAAAAAAGAAACCAGCATATCGTCAAATTTATCAACCGTGAGCAGGGCCCGTTGTTCAAACAAAGCCGTAAAAACATCCGCAGCCCGGTAAGCCGACCAAAATAGAGTATATAAAATTAAAGAGCGAATAACCCTCTGGACAAACACACTGATCTCCGGGGGCAGGATCAGCATCTGGGCCGCGATCTGTAAGCCAATAATGATGAAACCCAGCTGTACCGGTTTATCCAGCGCTTCCACAATAGAATCATCGACAGTGCTCTTGGTTTTCTTAGCCAATTTTTGCATCAAGACGATGATCACTTTAGAAAATATCTTTTTCAGCAGAAGAGCCAAGAGCAGAATTAATATGGCTCCGCCAATTCTCCTTAGATTAGTGCCATAAATGACCGATTCCCATTGATTTTGCAGTTCCAGCAGCAGCAGATCCATACTTACCTCCACTTAGTTCTTCATCATATTCTTAGAAAGCAGCAACAAACTATACTTAAGAAATTATACCATACTTTAAAGCCCTTCCTAAAAATATCAGACAGCAGCATAAGCCTTTTCCGGGTTAAGCTAACAGCCTCTATATTATAACTATTTGTCAATCGTTCCCTGTTTCCGGGCGTAACTATGATCGGTAAGGGCTGAAGCCTGAAAAGAGGGAAAGATAATGCTGAAAACCGTTCCCTTGCCCAACTGACTGGTGACCTCAATCCGGCCGCCTTGCAGCTGAACCATTTTTTTGACGATCACCAAGCCCAGACCGCTCCCTTTTTCCTGCTGGCGGCCCTCCTGCCGGTTCTTCACCCGGTAAAACCTCTCCCAAATGTGCGGCAGGTCGTCGGGCGCTATGCCGGTGCCGTTGTCTTCAATGGTCAGGACTACCTCCCTGCCGTAGCGCTCCTCCACCCCAACCCGGATCGTACCGTTCTCGGTGGCGGCGATGGCGTTCTTCAATAAATTCCTGATAATTTGTTCCAGCCGGTCCACATCGCCGATGACCACGGTTTTTTCCACTTTTTTCTCCAGGTAAATCCCGTTCTGCTTGCTGGCAGCCACAGCCTCCATGGAAACGACGACCCCCTGGGCCAGGGCGACCAGGTCCACCGGCAGCTTCTCCACCGTGATATTACCGCTTTCCAGGCGGCTTAAGACCAGGATGTCGTCGACCAGCCTGCCGATATGTACCGTTTGAGTGTAAATAGTGTCCAAATACCGCTCCCGCAAAACCTCGTCCTGCACCACGCCGTCCCGGATGGCCTCCACAAAGCCCTGGACGGCCGTGAGCGGCGTGCGCAGCTCATGGGAGATCTCAGCAAACAGGCGGGCTCTTTCTTCATCCATCCGCAGACTTTCGCTCTGGATCTTCTGCAGTCTTTCCGTCAGTTTATTGAGCTGCCCGGCCAGGACATTGATCTCATCCAGGGGCTGGTCGTCCGTGCTCAGAACATACCCCCCGCTGCTGATCTCCCCCACCGTGGCCGCCAACCGGGAAATCGGCCGGGAAATATACATAGCCAGGTTCACGGACACGATCAGAACGATCACCAGGACGGTCATTCCCCCGATCACCAGATAAACATGGAGTTTGTTCAAGGCCAGGTTCACGTTGGAAGGCTTGGTTTCCAGTAAAATACCGTTTTCCGTGGCCTGGTTGTTGTTGCCCATCGGAACGACAACCAGAAAGGCGAGCTGTCCCGTTTCGGGGTCCGTTGTGCGGGTGATCGCCGTCCCGCCCTTGGTGAAACTCTCCACATGCCGGAACTCTACCTTGCTGCCGGGCACCACTTCCTGCTCCGCCGAAGTGTCCAGAATCGTTCCCTCCCGGTCAAAGATGGTGATCCTGGCGTCAAAGAGATCGGCCAGGTATTTCAGGAAACTCTGTTTCTCCTGGGCCTGATCATTGACCTCTCCTTCCGGCGCTTTGCCCCAGATATAGTTCGTTTGCTGGAGCAGGGCGAAATTGACCCGCTTGGCCTTGCGCAATAGCTCCTGTTCCACCTGGTCGTAAGTCACCTGTTTGACCATAAAGCCGGAAAACAGGATGAGGGCGATCAAACCGACGACAAAGACCGTAACATTGGTGAAAAGAATACGGGTATAAATATTTTTATTGAACTGTTCCCCCAACAGGCGCTTGACCCCCAGCCAGAACCCCCGGACGGCGCCGGCTGCCTGCTGAAGTTTCCGCCTGATCCATCGCAAATCATTACGCAAAACCGGTCTCTCCCCCCTTGACCGGAGGTGTGAACTTGTACCCTACACCCCAAACAGTCTGCAGGTATTCGTGAGGCAAAGACGCCAGCTTTGTCCGCAACCTGCGAATATGAACATCCACTGTACGCTGATCGCCGAAGTAGTCATATCCCCAGACAGCCCCCAGCAATTCCTCCCTGGTAAAGACCCGCTGGGGATTCTGGGCCAGGTGATAAAGCAGATCGAATTCTCTGGGGGTCACTTCGCTTTCCGCGGCGTCCACCAGCACTTTCCTGATATCGGCCCGGATTTCCAGCCCGGGGTATTTCAACTGCCAATTCGTGGCCGGGTCCGCCGCCTGGCTGCGCCGCAGCACCGCTTTGATCCTGGCGACCAGTTCCCGCGGGCTGAAAGGTTTGGCAACATAATCGTCGGCACCCATTTCCAGGCCGAGAACACGGTCCGCTTCTTCCCCTTTGGCCGTCAGCATAATGATCGGAATCATGCGCACCGCCCTTAATCTTCGGCACAAAGAAAGCCCGTCCTGACCGGGAAGCATGATATCCAGGATGACGACATCCGGATTCTCCCGGTCGAAGGCGGCCAGCACCAGGTCCCCGTCGTCGACAGCGACCACTTCGAAACCCTCTCTCTCACCATATAACTTGACCAGTTCCAAGACATTCTGGTCGTCGTCGACCACCAAGACTTTCCCCAAAAACAGCATCGTTTCCCTCCTCAGCGGTTTTTATCCTACTCTTACTCATAGTTCATCGATTTATGGCTGTCCACAAATTGCCATTTTTCTTCCGGCCGGAAGCGGAAAATGCTGAGAAGCAGATACTTCTCAGCTCTTTTCTTTTCGTCCCCTTACCGCAAATGTTAATCATTGTTACAAGAATCACACATTTTTTCCCTTCTCAGTCATTATAGGGCAGAAATTTTACCTATCCTTTACCCCAATGTGAAAGTATTTTGCCAATCTGTTAACAACTATTACAAGACGAAAACTGCCGCCCCGGGAAGTTGCCAAGTGCGGAAAGCATCCTTTATAATACAGATATGAATTTTGGCGAAAAAGCGGGGGATGAAGATGATAAACACAGGCATTTTTGCCAGACCGAAACGAATTCTGATTTGCTCCTGCCTGCTGGTTTTGCTGTTTGCGGAACCAACTGCGACAGCTTCCGGCGCTACATACCTTGAGGCCCGGGAATTACCTCCCCCGCCAGAGGCCACCCTTGACGATGAGGTGAACATAAACGTGAAAAACTTCGGCGACTACGAAATCAGAACGGGTGTGACGGATTCCAAGGTTGCCGTCATCGCCATTCATGGGGGGAAAATCGAGCAGGGGACCAGCGAATTGGCTTACGCCTTGTCCGCCCGCAATCATTACAACTATTACACCTATCTGGGCGTGAGAGACAAAGACAATGCCTCCCTGCATATTCCTTCCGCTCAGTTCGAAGAACCGGCCGCCCTGGCCATGGTGGCCCAATCGGAAACAACCTTATCCATCCACGGCTGTTCCGGTGCGGGCGAGTTTACCTATATCGGGGGCCTGGACACCCCATTGGCCGGCAAAGTCAAGGACGCCCTGACGGAGTACGGCTTTACCGTGCTGGATGCGCCGAAGCACCTGGCCGGCCTGTCCCCGGACAATATCGTCAACCGCAACCAAAACGGGGGCGGCGTTCAGCTGGAAATCTCAAAGGGCTTGCGGGCACAGTTTCTGGATGCCGACAGCAGCCAACTTACCAGGTATGTTGCGGCGCTCAGCGAAGCCCTCGGCAACAGGCCATAGAGGCTGCCCAGGTCAGCAATCTGTCTGGATCGGCAATCAAAACAGTACACTCAATTAAAACGGTACACTCTTAAATACGAAAGCTGCAAACCCTTTTTAGGCGGTTTGCAGCTTTTTGTTTATTCCTGTTGTTACTCTCGGCTATTTTCCAGTTATTCCTGGATATTTTCAATCAATTCTTTGGGGGTTTTGGCTCCCTTCTTCAAGATCTGGTTGACCTTTTTCTCAAAGCTGGGCTTGGTCGGGTCAAACTTGTGGAGAAATCCATTATAATTGGCGTTGGTGATTTTCTCCAGCTGGGAAACGATCACCGGCCAGCTGCCGCTTAGCGCGTCATCGATGGCGCCCGCATAGCCGGTTAAGCTGGCGGGATCCGCTGCCAGTTTATCCCGTAACCCTTTGGAAACGGCGATCTGAACTCCGCCCAGCCGGTAACTGTCCTTAAACAGTTGATTCTGATTCACGATATTGCTGTCCAGGATTCCGGCGATCCGGTCGGGGACACTTAAGGTCTGCACCTGGTAGCCTTTAGTGGTCAGGTGCAATTTGATCAATTCCGCCAGCAGCTTATTCTGGCCGCCGATATAGGTGATTTCATCATCCCCTGCCGCTCCGACCACGGAAACCGTGTAATCCGAATCCTGAACCATGCTGACCGCTGTGGGTTCGTCAAACTCCACGGCCATCAGGAAAAGGCTGCCGTTATCCGCCGCTTTCAGACCCTCAAAGGAATAGGTATTATACTTGCCGTAGCCGTTCAAGGCTTCGACCAGCTCCGAAGTCCCTCTTTCAATCCCGCCTCCGTGCAGGGCCAAAACGGTGGTGTCGCTGCCGATATCATTGGTTTTGATGGTGTAGTCCGCAGCCGCTTCCGCCGCGGACAGTTCGGCAAAACTGTGATACCCCGGTGTCAGGGCATAGGCGCTGGCGCCAATCCCAAATGTAAACACTAAAGCAACCGCTAAAACTTTGTTCAGTCCTTTTTTCATACTTTTTCTCCTTTCAACTAGAGGAACAAATAATTGACCCCGATAACCGCCAGCATGACTCCCATAACCACAAGGGTCTGGGTGCCGGTCCTGCGCTTGCTGATCTTCATCAGATACAGGCATTTTTCTTTGATGGTCAACGCCTTATTCATCGTTCTCCTCCTTTCTCAAATTTGGACATTCAACAGCACTGCGCACCCGTAAGTCAGCACACTCAGCAGGCCCGTGCTCAAAAATGTTGTGGCCAGGCCCTGACGCTGAATGGTATTGGCCAACAGACCGGGTACGATAATGCCGACTGCCGCCAGTCCGGAGATCATACTATAATCAAAAACAGGCACCAGGGCATGGATGATAAACTGTAAGACGATAGCCACCGTGATCATGGCCACAAATTTTCGCTTGCCGTATAAAATGGTGACTTTACTTACACCGAAATAAACGATGGCATAAGTCAGAATGCTGATCAGAAACGTCAGGAAAATGGCCTGGGGCTGTCTGGCGAGCATGGCCAGATAGCCGGGCACCACCAGACCGGCAGGCAGTATGCCCGTGATTTCCGTAAACAGCAGACTTAAGATCACACCCATGATGATCATCGCGTCAATATTGGTCAGCAGCAACGATCTGCCTCCTTTCCTCCTGTTGGATGAAGCCATTGCCTGTGGGATATATGATCAATTCGACCAGTTCTTCCCCGCCCCCGTGGATGTTGCCGACGCCGAAAACCATCCTGCCTGCGAAATCATCCTTGATCATGTGATACACCTCATGGGGAGACAGCCCCTCGGCATTGATATATTGGCGGGGCTCTATTTTCCCGGTGTGGACGCCTTCGCTGATGGGGCCTACTGTCTCTCCCATGGCCACGAGAATCTCAATATCCATCTGCGGCAGGACCTCTCCGGCAAACTGCAAAGTCCGGTCCACCCGGTCGGGCCGGCAGTTGACAATGACCATGGGGTTTGCTGTGGCATAGCCCATCGCTGTGATATGATCCCAGATTAGGCGGGTCGAATTGGGATCATTGGCCGCAAAGCCGTTGACAAAATAACTCCCCTCCTGCTTATCCAGGGGATGGATCATCAGGGCCCCCGGGTCCGGATTGGCATTCAGCATTCCCCTTAAGGCGATGTCCTTATCGATGTTCAGGGCTCTGGCCACCGCCAGCGCCAGGGCGATATTTTCCGGAAAAACGATATAGCCAAACTTCTCCAAATAACCGTCCGGAATTTCCTTTTCATCGGTAATCAGAACCCGGCTGTTCCGTTTGCCCGCCTCCCGCCGGAAATAATCGTTATAACGGCTGTCCGCCACAACCAGGGTTCCGTTCCTGGGAATGGTGGCTGTAAACGACTCGGCGATAAAGTCCAGGGTAGGGCCGCACAAATCCATATGGTCTTCCCGCACATTGACAATCACGCCGACATTGGCTTTCACCAGCTTCTCCTGGAATGTGATCTGGTAATCGGGATTGACCGCCATGCACTCCGTGACAAAGGCGGAAGCACCCAGCCGGGCCGCTTTGCGGACGACCGTTTTTTGTTCGATGATGTTGGGCCCCAGAGGGCCCCGTTTGATCGGTTCTTCTTCCTCCCGGTCCCAGTAAATAATTCTGGCACTGGTTCCGGTCGTTTTCCCGACAACCTTCTCCCCCGCCTCCTTCAGGATCCCGGTAATCAACCTGGTGGCCGTTGATTTGCCCCTGGTGCCGTTGATATTGACGCGAAGGGGGATACTGTTCAGGTTTCGATTATGTCTGATCTGCTCATACACACCCAGGCAAAAAACAAAAAACATCAGCGCCAGCGCAAACTGCAAATCGATCTGTCCTTTCGTCCAAGAATTAACAAATGGAACCCCCTTTCGCCGTTCATTATACGGGACAGATATGACCCAATATTTACCGGAAACAGAATATTTGTTACAGATTTTTAAACAAATGTTACAAAATGCCTATAAACTAAAAAAACTCCGAGAGCATCTCTCGGAGGAAATAGGTTTCCATTATGGACAATGAACAGGATCAACAACGGTAATCCTGGGTTGTTAACTTAAGATAATCGATAAGCTCCTTGCTGATTTCAGTTTGGGAATTGACTGCACGATACACCACCCCAATGGTGATGTTATTGTGCTTTTCGATGGCTATAGGGACCACTTCCCCCTTCTTAAAGATAAGCTCTTTTTCCAAACCGATTCCGGTAACGAAACCCACCGCCAGGCCTTCTTCAATCACCTTTTTGTAAATCTGCATACTGTTTGATTTCTGGATCTGCAGATCGGCGGGGTCCTGATAGCGCTTGATAATCTCCAGAATCCAGCCATAAAGATCCTCGGAAACGATCAGTTTTTGCTTAAAGAGCTCGGTATGAGTGATCACGCGCTTGTTTTTGAGGGGGGACTTTTTCCCGGCACACACAAAAATCTTATCGTCAAGTATACTTTCGTAGCTCAATCCCAGATCATGAACAGCCTCAAAAAATCTCGGATCTTCACTTGTCCGAAAGATAATGCCAAGATCACTTATCCCTGCGGCTACATTACACATAATTTCCTGGGGACTATGCTCTTCTAAAATCACATTGACCTGGGGATGCAGCTTATAAAAAGAAACCAGAATATCCGGCAGGGTCATATAGGGAACCACATCAATGCGCAGCTTCCCTTTTAAAACCTTTTTAGGAAGGGGCTTGCTGAACTGGGAATAGAATTCGTCAATCTTAGTTAGGAGCTCCTGAGCTTTATTGACAAACTCCTCCCCCTCCTTTGTAAGCGATACACCCTTATAGGAACGCACTAAAAGCTCAACGCCGAACTCCTTCTCCAAATTACGAATGGCGACGCTAAGATTCTGCTGTGAGACATGAATCTGCTCAGCAGCGACACTCAGAGATTTATTTTTGCTCACTTCAACAAGATAATATAGCTGCTCAATACGCATAAACAGCATCCATCCCATCATCCATATAGCAAGTTCTGTATTAAATTAATTATAGATCAAATAGATACCCTTTCCCAGCTCTATTTGTTCTATATTTCTCATATTTATTTAGATTTCCACTTTACTGCTGAACCAACTGTCAACGAGTACATACTTTACACGGAAATCTTGTTTTAAGGTACGCTTGAACCTAGTTAAGACATTCGTAATATTCCTTCTTACATTCACGAAGGCGTTTGGCGCCAAGGGATTGAGGATCCCGTTCTTTTCTGTTTCCTTCCTCACCAGATCTGTTCTGCCCAGGGCGAGGAGCTCTTCTATTTTTCATCTTCCAAAAGAGTAACCCTGATTACAGGATTGACTATTCTTCTTGGATAGCTCTCTTGAACTTCACCGAGATAAGTAACAGAAATAGTGTCCCCTATCTGTAAATCTTCCCGGGTGATTTGTGTATGTCTCCATTCTAACTTGGTTTTATTATCAACGCTAAAATAGACTTCACCTCGATTATTTATATCATTGACATCCAAACCATTTACCAGGAAGTTATTTTGATCAATATCCTCAATAGTTGCATAAAATGTAGCCCCTGCTATCGGATCAGCAGTATTTCGTCCAATCCAAAACCCTCCGCTTGCCACTGCCACTAATAGTATTAAATAACCAATTAAAATAGTTTTTTTCATTACACACCTCTTATTCGCCGGTTAGAATTATAGCCTGGACATCACCACGGGTCTTAAAAATAATCCGAAAAATACGGTGTCTGCTGTTCAATAGCATCCTCAAGCATATCCACAGTTTTCGATCTGCAGGATATGCGCCCAATCTTGTGCAGATAGTCCGGCCGCTTATATCCTAACAACATAGTCGTCATGGTCTGAATATCAATTTTATCGTTGCTTTTCTCCGACGCACGAATGACCTCGCCTTGGCCTGCCGCAGTGATACGCAGTGTAAAAACACCTTGATTCCACGAAAGCAGCGGATCATCCAACATAAATGTCCATTCTCGATCCGTCGTGTCCGGCTTAAAGGGGTATTGGGCAATAAATTGCTCTAAATCCACGATCCGTGCCATGAAATAAGGAGAGATCGTTTCCTTGATATCCGCGTCCTCCAGCAAAAACGCCAGAGGTTCGTCCGTGTACGTATGGCCTACGACCTTGGCAATCATAGAAAAATGTGCGCTGATAAAATTCCAGAGTCCGCTGCGAGCCTCCTCATTGATAAAGATCATATCCTTTATATGAAAAACCTCATCAGCAATTCGGTAAAGCACATAACCATCCGGCTGTCCGCTCTCATTATAGTATACAGCCGCCATCATATCATCAGGATCCCACAGCCAATATTCCCGCCACGCAAGATCATTGCGCAGCATAGCGCCATGAGTTTGAAGAGCGAAGCGCTCATACGTTTTTTTCACCTGCTCGTCTTCCACCGGTACGCGTTCTATCTCACCAGACACCTGTTTATTCTTAGGCAGTTGATAATCCTGAATTTCATATATGATTCGATCGGAAATGATCTCCCAGCCTTTCCGGCGATAATAAGGGATGGAATATGGATACAGGAAGGAAATCGACTGGCCCTGCTTTTTCATGTTTTCCAGCGCCTGATACAACAACTTATGCATGAGTCCTTGATTGGTATACTCCGGGTATGTGCCGACTCCGGTAAGCCCTCCCATATTATAAGTTTTATTGAAGATGCGTACCTGTAAAGGATAAACCGCTACCTGAGAGATAAGTTTGTCCCCGTCAAACCATCCCCACACATCCGCCTGCTCCAAAACAGGGGATTTGGCACGTATAATCTCATCCTCTTCCCAGCCAATTTGATGTAATTGCCGGTCAGTTACCTGAAAGACATATCTCAGCAGTTGATTGTACTGTTCAAGATGCTCCAGGCCGGCCTTTTTGATTTTTAGCTGCTTTCTCCTGCTCATAAAATCCTCCTTTCAAGCAACTCTTTGTTCGATACGGTGGGGCACTCGCTCATTCATGATAATCATCGCTACAATAAAAACACAGCCCAATGGGACATAGTGCTCTTCTCCGTAATAAAGACGTACGACGACAACGCCTCCTTGCTGAAGCGCCATAACGATTTTACTTGTCTGGCCGATAAAGACATTTTCTTTAGTCAGATAAGCGATTTCAATGGGGAAATCTTTAGCCTTGCCGAATTGACACAGCCAATTGCTGATAAACATCATAGCCATGGCGGAAGTCCCTTTTTTACCTATCTCTCCCTTATCATTATAGACATCCAGACAATAAAACATAATATATTTAATAGCATCGGGTGGTATTTCTTCCCGATCAAAAAGAGCTGATAGCATTCATCATCGTTGTTGGCCCGCAGTCATATTCGGTCGCTTGATAACTTAACGGAATTTTCATCGGCCGCACCTCAATCCCAGATAATTATTATTAACTGAGTTAATTTCATAATGTTAGTCTGAAAATAGAATAGACTAACAGAATTTCGGAGCATACGTTTTTAAAAATTAAGCGGCAATTCTCATGGACTTGTTTAGTCGGTCAACTGCTAATTTGCAGAGGGTATAAGCAAGGATTGAAAACTGAAAATCTACTTGGGCACTTTTTCCGCGATGACGGATATTGTTGAGCTGGAAATACTCCTTTAGATACGCATTGACTCGCTCTACAGCGGTTCGTTGTTTGTAAAGCTCAAAGTAACGGTCGCTTCCCCTAGCTGGTACTGTGTACTTTCTGGGATCTGACAAAGTCTTAATCTTAAATACCTTTTGGCAGGTATCACTATCTTTGAGGGGACACTCCTGGCATTCCTTGGGTCGAGTGTATTTCAAAGTATCATAACGCGGATCATGGCTATCGTAGCGGTACGAATAACCCTTCTGGCATATTGGACGAAAATATTTATCATTGTCTTCTGGAAGTTGCTCGTTTCGCTTATTGTAATCAATGAGTGCCCGTGCTCCTATACATCTCGCTTGCTGGTATATGGGGATATAGTCATATCCAGCATCTGCGAGGATATAGGAGGGGTTCAAGTAAGGATGTTTTTCACTCAGCGCTTTAAGCAAAGGAATAGCCATTTTCCCATCATTTATGTTCCCTGAAGATAGTAAAGAACTTAAAACGTACTGACCCTTACAATCAACAAGGAGGTGCCCTTTGAAGCCATACCAGAACACGTTTTTTCCTTCTGAATTCTTTTTAATCCCCCATTGAGGATCAAGAGGAATGTGTTGTGCTAATTCTGTGAAGGTGCAGGAAAGTTGATCTTCAATCTTCTTCTCAAATATGGGGCGATTCTTTTCTAGCTCCTCTTGTTCCTTAAGCCATGCCTCTCTTTCTGATTTGGGCTTCCGTCCACGCTTTTTAGGAGTCTTTTCAACCGGAGTTTCTTCTTGCTTTTTTTCAGGCTTGCGATCTCTCGCTTCGATATGAGTAGCATCTATTGCCACAACACATTCTGGATCAATAAACCCTTCTTTAAATGCCTGAAGCACCAAATCATCCTGAGAGTTAGCCAAAACAGAGGAGTCATCTATCTTTTTGATCATTCGGCAATAAGATGCTTCGCTAGGAACCGAGTCAGCAAGCGTAAATCCACAGTCGAAACGAAATTCCAGGCTGTTTTTCAAACGCTTACGCAAGTCCTTAATTGTAGGGATTCTTTCAATGACTCGAATGATCAAAGAGTAGATCATAGCGGTGTAGTTTAGTTGAGTTGGAGCTCCGAAGATTGCCTTTTTTGAAACCGCCTCAAGTAAAGGGTTAATGTCCAAAGGCCCAAGAATTAGAGCATATGATTCTCTTGGAGAAGTTTCTAGTATTTCCTCCAAGGAAAATAGACGTTCTTGGCGAATATTAAACATCAGGGAGTACTCCTTTCCTACCTCTCGGTGTTTGGTTTTGGACGACTACAATTTCGAGATGTTGGGGAGGTACTCCTTTTTAATTTGTCAAAAAAAGCTGAAATATTAAGGGTTTCGAGTTATGAAACTAACTCAACTTATTATACAAATATCAAGCCCATGGGGACAACCAAAACAACGATAGGCTATTGCCGCAAAATAATTGTTTCAAATAAAAAAGGCGTACCCGCTCCACTAATGAGAGAGTACGCCTTTGTCTATTTCATTCATCAATATGCTCTAATCCTTGACGGTAAAGTTCCTGAACATGGCTATCATGAAGGGAATAATAGACCATTTTCCCCTCCCGCCGGTACTTGACAAGATTGCTGCTCCGCAAAACCCTGAGTTGATGGGAGGTGGCAGACTGACTTAAACCCAGAAGTTCCGCGAGATCGCAAACACAAATCTCCGTCTTGGCAAGCGCATCCATAAGCCGTACCCGGGTAGGATCTCCCAGAGTCTTGAATAAATCCGCCAATTTGGTGGCCCGATCCAGGCTCAGCATCTGATCAGCATAAGCACGAATCACATCCGGGTGGGTACACACCACCTCACATGAAATGTTTTCATTATTTTCATGACACTTATTGGAAGTCATTGTCAGATTCACCCCATTATGCTAGTCCCTGCTGATTAGTACTATATCAGTAAATCTGCACCATGACAAGTAAAGGGGGCTCAAAGGCTCGGAAGAGCGGCAGCTTTTTCAGGGCGGGTATAACGTCTGACACGGGTAGCATTTAAAATCGCCAGCAAAGCCACTCCCACATCAGCGAAAACAGCTTCCCACATGTTTGCCACGCCAAACATGCCCAGCCCAATAAAACCAAGTTTGATAACCAATGCGAAGCCAATGTTCTGCCAGATCACCTTTTTGGTAAACTGTGCAATATCCATTGCACTGACCAATTTACCTGGCCGGTCTTCCATCAGAACCACATCCGCCGCTTCGATAGCCGCATCAGAGCCCAAACCACCCATCGCTACTCCAATATCGGCCCGGCTTAAGACCGGCGCGTCATTAATCCCATCCCCAACAAAGACAACTTTCCCTTTCCCCTTAAGCTTCTGTTGGTAATGCTCAAGCCAGGTGACCTTATCTTCCGGAAGCAAATCGCCATGATATTCCCGGATTCCTAACTGTTCAGCCACAGCTTCGGCAACGCTGCGCTGATCCCCGGTGAGCATAACTGTGGTAATCCCCCTCTGATTTAACTGAGCCACCACTTCTTTAGCCCCTTCTTTGGACCGGTCGGAAATCATCAGAACTCCTGCATATTCGCCATCCACCCCAATATAGACTTGAGTCCCCACTTCACTCATTTCCAGCTCAGGAACGGCTATGGAATTCTCAAGCAGGAGGTCCTTTTTACCCACTAATACCACTTTACCTTTGAATTCTGAGCGAATTCCCTTGCCGCTGATTTCTTCATAATGAGTGAGCGAAACAGAATCAATCTCTTTACCCCATTTATCCCGAATAGATTTGGCAATGGGATGGCTGGAATGAACTTCAGCTGCAGCAGCAATTTCCAGCAGCTGCGCTTCCGTGTAATGCCCGCTTGTTTCTATTTTATTAACTTCAAATACCCCTTGGGTTAAAGTTCCCGTCTTATCGAAGATTACTGTTTTTACTGAGGTCAAAGCTTCTAAATAATTGGCCCCTTTAACCAGAATGCCATGACGGGAAGCCCCGCCGATTCCTCCAAAATAACCGAGAGGTACAGAAATCACCAAAGCACAAGGGCAGGAGATGACGAGAATCGTCATGGCCCGATAGAGCCATTCCCGAAAATCCCCTCCCATAAAGAGAGGCGGAATCAAGGCAATCCCTAATGCTATGATCACCACGGCCGGCGTGTAGTACCGGGCAAAAGTCGTGATGAACTTTTCTGTTTTGGCCTTCCGGGCGCTGGCGTTCTCCACCAGATCAAGGATCTTCTGAACTGAAGAATCGGCAAACTCCCGGGTCACACGAACGGTGAGCACCCCCGAGGTATTGATGATTCCTGCCAGAACCGAATCCCCGACTTTGACTGACCGCGGGACGGATTCACCCGTCAAAGCCGATGTATCCACATAAGAAGACCCATGGACAATTTCCCCATCCAACGGAACCTTCTCCCCGGGACGAATCAGAATCAGCTGCCCTATATGAACATCATCCGGATCCACCCTTTTCGTCTCTAATCCATTGACCAGATTGGCATAATCCGGACGAATATTAAGCACCGCTTGGATGGAACGCCTTGAGCGGTTGACTGCCCGATCTTCAAAGTATTCTCCCACAGCGTAGAAGAGCATAACCCCTACCGCCTCCGGAAGTTCATGAATGGCAATGGCCCCCAGGGTGGCGATACTCATCAGAAAATTTTCATCGAAAACCGAACCGCGCATAATATTTCGGAACGCTTTGGCCAAGACTTCATACCCGACCAAACCATAAGCCAATAGAAAAACAAGGTATTCAAGGACCTCCAGGGAGGTATTATGCCAACGCGAGCCAAAAATCAGCCCAATTACCAGAAAAATACCCGCTATGAAAATTTTTAACAGCTTTTGCTTCGTTTCCTTTGCTTCCTCTTCCGCATCGTGAATACTGTTCTTTACGGCCTTTTTCTCCACGGGCATAAGTTTTACCCCTGGTTCTATTCTCTCGATAATCTCCTGGGCTTTGCTCATCATCCCAGGGGGCAGTAAAACTGTTTTCATGGCATAGTTGATTGTTGTTTCCCCTATACCTGCTGTTGCACTGAGCGCCTGCTCCATTTTAGCCGAGCAGTTAGGACAAAACTCCCCTTCAATCCGATATTGAACCTTTTCCGGAGCGTTCACAGCTCCCTTCTCTTTCACTGCCACAAGCTTAACTCCGGGTTCGATTTTCTCAATGATGGCTTGAGCCCGGCCCATCGTCCCAGGGGGTAAGAAAACCGTTTTCATGGCATAATTGATGCTCGTCTCCCCGATTCCCTCCGTTGCACTTAATGCCCTTTCCATTTTAGCTGAACAATTGGCACAAAACTCGCCTTCAATGCAATATTTCACCCGCTCTTGTGATTGACTACGACTGCTGTCAGGCATTCTCTTTCCCTCCAAACCTTGCTTAATGCTTCTTCATATAATGATTTCTCTTAATTGTTCATTTACACATATGAATATCTGTTCATATATAGAATATCAAATCCACTCTCTTACTTCAAGATAGTATCTTAAATTAATTTTATTTACCTACCCTGCACTGAAGCTTTTCCAGCTACAAAATCAACGGCGGCGGATGCCATGCCCTCCAGCCTGGCCACATCCCTTTCGATTTTAGCAGCGCAATTGCCGCAGCAAAGCCCTTCCAGAATAAACTCTTTTTTGATTGCCGCTTCCATAGTTCATTCCTCTTTCATAATTCAATTAATTGAACAGTTGCTCTATCGTTCAACCATCAAGGCAAACTAACCCCAACCCAGTTACCATAGATATAATGCTCAGCAATGCAACTCTCCGCCCATTTACTTTTCGCAAATATGAAGAAGCCCCTGATCAAAGATGGTCTTAACGTGATCATCCGCAAGGGAGTAGTAAACAACCTTCCCGGATTTACGGTAGTTGACCAGCTTTGACTGTTTCAGCACTCTAAGTTGATGTGAGATTGAGGATTTGGTCATGCCCAAAAGCACGGCAATATCGCAAACACACATCTCGGCACGGAATAAAGCGCAGAGAATTTTCACCCGTGTCGAATCGCCAAACACCTTGAATAAATCCGCAAGATCGATCAGGTTATCTTCATCAGGCATATGCTCCCTGACATCTGCAACCACATCCTCGTGGATTGTATTACAATCACATCTGTCAAAATCAGCGGTATAGGCGCACATAAAACATTCACCTCCAGATTGAACGATTGAGCCATTGTTCAATCAAAAGTATAAACTTAATGTATTGACATGTCAATCATATCTTACTGCAAGCAGCAATTTGCTCAAATGTTGCAGCGCTGCATCATTTGCACTAACCCTAAAACTCGAGAACAGCAAATTTTATGCAGATTTTACCTTTCCACGATTTTCCTTTAACATAACGGCCCTATACTTATAGGTGTACTACAATAAGTTTGGGAGGTAAGTTATGTTTAAGAATTTCAAAATGTCCAAGCGCTTCCTGGCATCATCGCTCTGTCTGGTCATGGCCTTATCTCTGGCCACAGGTGCCGTACTCGATAGCAGGCCGGCATCAGTAGTGGCAGCACAGCCTGCCGCAACAGCCAAAGCCGAAGTAACAGAAAAGACCCCCAAGTATATCTTTATGTTCATCGGGGATGGCATGGCAGCCGTACAAGTGAACTCAGCTCAAATTTACGGCGGAACCAATAAACATAATCAAATGGCTTTAGACAAAATGAACTTCCAGGATTTTGAGGCCGTTGGTTATCAAACCACTCAGGACGCCACATCCTTTGCACCGGACTCTGCATCCACAGCAACTTCCCTTTCCTCAGGATTTAAGACCTGGAGCGGAACCATTGGCCTAAAACCGGTGGGAAGTAAATCCGGAAACAAACCGGAAAATGTGGAAGGTACGATTCCCAAAACCATTGCCGAAAGACTTAAGGCCGAAAAAGGAATGAAGATCGGCATCATATCCACCGTAACCATCAACCATGCCACACCGGCAGCTTACTATGCCCATGTCGCTTCCCGAAACGACTATTATGACATCGCTCTGCAAATGGCAAACTCCGGCTTCGATTTCTTTGGCGGCGGAACCATCAGCCAGCCTACAGGAAAAGACAAAGATCAAAAAGATGCTTATGACGTTATGAAAGAAAAGGGCTACAAAATAGCTAAGACAAAAGAAGATATCCTGGCCCTTAACAGCCAATCAGGAAAAGCCTATGCAGTGACTCCGGTTACTCAGGACAGCGGCGCTATGCCCTATGCCATAGATAATAAAGATGGCGATTTAACTCTGGCTGATTTCGTAAAAAAAGGCATCGATGTTCTTGACAACGACAAAGGATTCTTCATGATGGCCGAATCAGGCAAGATTGACTGGGCAGGTCATGCTAATGATGCCAAAGCCAATATTGGTGATGTGATCGCCTTTGAAGAAGCTATCCAAGTCGCCATCGACTTTGCTGCCAAGCACCCTGAAGAGACCCTGATCATCGTTACCGGCGATCATGAAACAGGCGGCATGACCATCGGACAGGCAACAACCGGTTATGATACAGCTTTTCATATTTTAGAAAGCCAAAAGATATCTTATGTAGCCTTTGACGCTTTAATCAATAAGATGAAAGCAGACAATCCGTCCCTAAAATTTGACGACGTTATGCCCGTTATCACGGAAAGCTTCGGTCTTGTTAACAAAACCAAAAATGATATAAGCCGCCCCGGTGAGCCCAGCTATATGACCTTAGAATTATCTGATCGGGAAGTAGCTAAGCTAAAAAAGGCCTTTATGGAAACCATGAAAGACAAACCTACCGACAGCGAAGAAAATGATCTATTATACGGCGGTTATAATCCACTTTCCGTAACCTTAACTCATATTCTTAATAACAAAGCAGGTATCGGCTGGACCTCCTATTCCCACACAGGCGTACCGGTTCCAGTCTATGCAACAGGTGCCAGTGCCGAGCTGTTTAATGGTGCCTATGAAAATACCGCTGTGTACGACAAATTAGTCAAGGCTACAAATCTTAACTAGTCGTAACTTCAATAGATATCTAAATAAAGGAGTGTCGCAAAGCTACTTTTTAACATAGTCTGCGATGCTCCTTTTTCATTCCCGGATCGTCAATCCATTGCCAATTTGGGCGCAAAGGAAAGGAGCGCGACTTAAAGAAGATGCTTCAGAATATTAACAGAAAAGAATTGGTTTTTACTATTGTCATTTTAATAGCGATAGCGATTCTCACCTTATTGCCTACGGGATTTCAGAAACAAGAATACCACTTTACCGAAGGGGTTCGAGCCAAAGTCATTTCTGTCAATAATATAGGGGTACATAGTTCCGGGATTTATAACATAGGTGATCAAAGCGCCTTAATTGAAATAGAAACCGGCTCCCACAAAGGCGAACAGGTTCAGGCCAATAATATGCTCACCGGCAGCCTCTCCGTGGACAAAATATTTCAAGCAGGAGACAAGGCCTGGGTTCTGCTTGGATTTGATGAAGATAACAAGATCAACTTTGCCAATATGATCGATCACTACCGTATCGATAAGGAGATCCTTTTAATCGGAACCTTTGCCCTGGTTATCATCATATTTTCCGGATTTACCGGAGTTCGCACCTTGCTTTCCTTTACTTTTACACTATTATGTATCTGGAAGATTTTGATACCGGCAATGCTTTACGGCTATAATCCACTCATAGTTGCCCTCCTTGTGGGAAATGTACTTACTGTTGTTACCCTGCTCTCGGTAGCAGGATTCACCAGAAAAGCCTATGCCTCTATTATCAGTGCTGTTACTTGTTCCATTGCAACCTGCCTTCTGGCCATTCTCTTTGGCAGTCTATTTAATATCCACGGCGCGGTAATGGAAGGAGCCGAATCACTGCTGTATGCCGGATTCATGGATCTTGATTTAACTTTAGTTTTTCAAGGAGGAATTTATCTTGCCTGTTCAGGTGCCGTACTCGATTTAGCAATCGACATTTCATCGGCTCTGGAAGAGATTATCCATAATAATCCCCATGTAACCAAGACGGCCCTTATGAAATCAGGACTTAACATCGGAAAATCCGTAGTCGGCGGCCAAACTACTACTCTGCTGCTGGCCTATATGGGAAGCTACATCACAGTGATGATGGTCTTTATGGCTCAAGGCACACCACTTATGAACATCCTTAATTCAAAGCCCATTGCAGCAGAAATATTGCACACCTTTGTCGGCTGTATCGGACTGGTCCTGGTATCCCCATTAACATCACTTATCTGCGGCCTTATCTACGATTGGGATAATAACACCGCCCAAAATCAGGGATGAGACAAGACCCCACGGGGAAGAGAGTTCAAATTGTGCACCAGTGCATGATTTGAACCACCATTCATTTCTTAAAAGCGGCTTTGCTCACTTCGCAATCGAAAAGAAGGCCACCAATACATCCACAAAGATGTATCAGTGGCCTTTTCCATGCTTCTTCCACGATAAAATCAGAAGTATTTATACCTGAACCAACCCATTACAGCTTACAGTTTAAACAACATGTCTGCATAGCTGGGCAAAGGCCAGTATTCCTCATCCACCAGCTCCTCCAATTGATCCACAGCTGCCCGGAGAGTATTCATAGCGGTGAATACTTCATCCCGATAAAACACGCCTTGCTCAAAAACGTCACCCATAGCCAGAGCTTCATTAGTCTTCCCTTCCAGTGCTTGCAGACTTTCATCCACTGCCACCATCACTGAAGAGACTTGGTTCAAAAGTCTTTCCTGGACAGAGACAAGAGCCCCGGAAACCGCTTTCACCGCCGCAATCCCAGTCGCCAGGTTTTGAATCATTTTCAAACCCGCGGGCATAATTTGCCGCTTAACCATATAAAGCATTGTTTGTGCTTCAATATTAATGATTTTATTGTATTGCTCAAGGAGAATTTCATACCGGGAATGGAGTTCCGTTCCGCTGAGAACACCATGCTTTTCAAAGAGTGCCACCGCTTTTTCCGTGACCCAGGCTGGAATAGCATCCACAGTGGAACGGATATTGGGCAATCCCCGGCGCTCCGCCTCCTCCACCCATTCACCCGAATAGTTATTGCCATCGAAAACGATACGGGAATGCTTCACTGCGATCTCTTTAAGCAGCTTCCTCAAATCGGCATTGAAATCTTCCGCTTGCTCCAGCCGGTCCGCCATTTGACAAAGAGCTTCCGCCACAATGGAGTTCAGAACAATATTAGGCCCAGCGATGGAGAGCGACGAAGGAACCATCCGGAATTCGAATTTATTGCCGGTAAAGGCGAAAGGAGACGTCCGGTTCCGGTCGGTGGAATCCTTCCTCAAAACAGGTAAAGTGGGGACCCCAATATTCATGCGGCTTTCTGCTATAGAATGAGTCAGGCCGCCATTTTGCAATTGAGCTAAAATATCGCTTAGCTGGTCCCCTAAGAAGACAGAGATAATAGCCGGCGGCGCTTCATTGGCACCCAGGCGATGGTCATTGCCCGGATTGGCAGCAGAAGCCCGCAGCAAATCCGCGTGCTCATCCACGGCCTTCAGCACAGCGCAAAGGAAGGTGAGGAATTGAGCGTTTTCATGGGGTGTGCGTCCCGGATCCAAGAGATTCTTCCCGGAATTGGTTCCCAAGGCCCAGTTATTATGCTTACCGGAGCCATTGACACCGGCGAAGGGCTTTTCATGAAGAAGACACACTAAGCCATGGCGGTTGGCCACCTTCTTTAAGATATCCATGATCAATTGATTGTGATCCGTCGCCACATTGGTCACGCTGAAAATAGGCGCGATTTCATACTGTCCGGGAGCCACTTCCTTATGCTGAGTCTTGGCAGCGATGCCCAGCTTCCAGGCTTCCACATTCACATCATGCATGAACGCCGATACCCGCTCATTGATACTGCCAAAGTATTGATCCTCCATCTCCTGACCCTTGGGAGACTTCGCCCCAAAGAGGGTGCGGCCTGTAAGAACCAGGTCCATTCTTTTTTCGTAATAGGCTTTGTCGATCAGGAAGTACTCCTGCTCAGGTCCTACCGTGCTGGAGATACGGGTGGTTTCCTCATCTCCAAAAAGTCTGAGAATCCGCACCGCTTGCTTGGACAGCGCCTCCATGGAACGGAGCAAGGGGGTTTTATTGTCTAAAGCTTCACCTGTATAAGCACAGAAAGCGGTGGGAATGCACAGCACGATATTGGTCCCTTCTTCTCTTAAGAAGGCCGGTGATGTACAATCCCAGGCTGTATAACCACGGGCTTCAAAGGTAGAACGAATTCCGCCATTGGGGAAGGAAGAGGCATCCGGCTCGCCTTTAATGAGTTCCTTTCCGGAAAACTCCATAATCACCCGTCCATCGTTGGTCGGAGCAATAAAAGAGTCATGTTTTTCAGCAGTTAAACCTGTCAAGGGCTGGAACCAGTGGGTGTAGTGGGTCGCCCCCTTTTCAATAGCCCAATCCTTCATAGCACTGGCCACCACTTCAGCAACGCTGGGCTCCAGTGGCAGTCCATTGTCAATGGTGTTTTTTAAAGATTTGTAAATGTTTTTAGGAAGTCTTTCCCGCATCACGTTGTCGTTAAACACATTCATTCCGAAGATCTTCATTGCCCTTTTCCCCTTTCAAATACAGCAAATAAAAAAAGCGCCCTAAGAAATGTACCCTTGTACATTCCTTATGAGCGCCTTTGCTCTTCATTTATAAAATTTCTGCATTAAAAGTAACATAAAACGAGCGGTTATTTCAACAGGTTTTTGTGATGTATACAATATTTATGCCATCCATTCCGTACTGAAAGGGAGTCATCCTTCTATTCAATGACCTTATAGATAATTTCCTCAAGCTTCAGCCGGGGCCGCATACCGGGGCTTTGATCCGGAAAGCCCACCGGCATCAGCACAGTCACAATGAGATGTTCCGGCAAATCCAGAATCTTGCTGATCTCTCTGGCCTTCATTAATTGTACCCAGCAAGTGCCTAAGCCAAGGGATACGGCACGCAGGGCAATATGCTCGGTGGCAATGGCCACATTCAGCATGGCATGGGGCTTATACCCCTGCAACGTCTCAGCGTCCATTGGCTTATCCGCATTAGGATAGTTGGCAACCTCATCTTCCCCAAACACTCCCGCATCCACTAATTCCTGAAGCCTCCTGCGGGTATTGGTGGCATAGGTTGAAAGATCGGCACAGCATACCAAAAGCACCGGGGCTTCACTCAAAAACTTCTTATGAAAAGCAGCTCCTTGAATCTTCTCCTTAACCTCCTGATTCTTAACCACGATAAAACGCCAAGGCTGCTGATTGGTTCCTGAAGGTGCTAAACGGGCGGCCTCCAGCAATTCCCTCAGCATCTCCTCAGGCACAGGGTCCGGCTTGAATTTACGGATACTGTGCCTCTCCAGCATGGCAGTTTTTACATCCATTGTCTTACCCCTTCCGGGCTTAAGCCCTTATCTTCTTATTCTATAGTCCAATCCTCCGGATTATAGCCCTCCTTGCCCTTATACCGGTCAAAAAGATAATTGCGGAAACGGACATATTCATTAAAATCACACTGAATGCCCTCTTTACCCAGTTCCTCCACCATCTTCTCCAGATCAGGCGGACAGCCCCATAAGGTAATAGCTTGGTTGATATTGGGGTTATTTTTGTTCAAATGACAAGCACATTTGCCAAAAAGAATAGTGGTATTAAATCCCGCCGAGGCCAATTGCTGTTTGCCACTGACCAATTCGATGCGATTGAAAGGCTCTCCCTTAAAGGCTGAGGCAAGGAGAATCAGCATGGGATTAAATTGCACGGAACACCCTGTACATAGGCTGCTGTCATACTTCCGTATCGCCAAGCCGGTTATGCCCCGCTTTTCAAAACCGGCCGGACCGGTATTATCCTCACTCCACTCGAAATCATAGTCGATACGCCCCCGGTACCCTTCAATACTCTCACCTTTAACCTCATAGTCCGACAGCTCCAGGCTATAGCCATGCTTCTCAGCATAAAAGGCCAGATGCGGTACCTCTTGGGCTCCATAACCAAGCACAGCCGCCCCCACCAGATCGCAGGCCAAGGGATCCCTGGAGGCCAGCAAGAGCCCTTTGGGATACGCCTTTCCAGTAGGTCCCGGTCCTTTTTCAAGGGTGTAAAGACCGTCAATAATAGTCAAAGCCACAGGAAGCTTCTCAATGATGCGGGGAAAGGTCAGATTCAGTTCCTCCTGATCCAGACCGTGACAGAATTGCTTAGAACGGCGGCTCAGGCACCCCTTTAGGTTTTTGATTCCCAGAGACACCTTGGCTTGATTATGGGTTTTCAAAACGGGGATATTGATAATTTTGTCCACCGCCAAAGCTTCTTGAGCGATATCCAGTTTAAAACCATCTCCATAATCGGTGGTGATAAAAGGCTCCGCATTAAAATCAACCAATCTGACCCCATACCTATCCCGGAGTTTACCATATCCCAAGGCCTCATAGATGGCGTCTCCCTGAGGCTTTGGCCCCGGAAGAGAGCCCTCACCGATGATTAGATTTTCAAATCCTCTTTCCACAAGGATCTGAACCAGAGCTTGCATTACAGTGCTGGTGGTCACGACCCCATAAGGAGGAAATGGATAGTCAAAATCCCAACTGACAATATTGGGTTTCAGCAAAATTTTGTCATCGACCTGCAGCCCGGCCAATCCGTCGCACAGATCGAGAGCCTGGCCAAGGGATTCATACACCTCAGATACTTTGACCAAGGAAACCGAAGCTTTACTCATGGGACGCCCCTCCGTAAGTATAGAATCCCTTACCGCTTTTCTTGCCCCATTCCCCTTGAGTCATCTTCCCTTTAGCCACCCGTTCCGGCAGATATGACCGGGCAAAGGCTTCCGCCTTGCCCAGCATAACCTGGCTAATATCCGTACAGGCCACTTGGTAACCGGCCAGAGCACAGCTTAAAGCAATCTGGTGTCCCATATTTCCGGCCCCGACCACACCTATCTTTTTAATATCTTCCAGCCTCACAATCCAACCTCCTCACCTGAGCCTTCCGGATGACTAACTCATTTCTTTATCCCGGTCTTCAATTCCATATTTCCGCAGTTTATCATAAAAAGCCCGCCGTGAAATCCCTAAAGCCTTCATGGCCTGGGTGCGGTTATTGTTGTAATTGCCCAAAGCTGAAACAATCAGTTCCTTTTCCAGACGAGAAGTGATTTCCTTCATGTTATAAGGATTTTCCATCGGCACCCGCTCCCTATCACTAATAAGTTCCTGGTTCAGCCCAGCCCCCTTTGTGACGTTTCTAAAAATGGATACCGCACCGACAATGCGCTCATCATGATAAAGCGGAAAGGTATTGCTTACCACTTCAATGTTCAAGGATTCCACATATTCCCTGCCTTGGCTGGGCATCCCTGTCTTTAAACAATTGATAGTAGACGAATTGGGTTCGATCCTATCGAGCCTTCGGCCCAAAACCTTTGTCGCAGGGACTCCCAGCCTTCTGGCATAGACCTCATTGACATACACAATCGTGGTATCCGTATCAATAACGAGAACCACATCATGAATATTGTCCAAGATTTTAAATAGGAGTTCACGATTCCATTGCGGAATAACGGGTGTCGTGATGGCATGAATAACTCTACTCATTTTATCCTCCCCATTTTCTGTCTCTTGTGTATACATTATAGAGGGATAGAAAAAAGAAGTAAAGAATTTAACTAAATATCATGAATATTCTGAATAAAAAGAAAGAGCCCGAAAGCTCTTCCCTGACTCCATAGAGGAATCTCATCTATTTACTCATTTCCAGCATTCTATCCAGTGCCACAATGGCCTCTTTGGCGATCTCGGGCTTCACGGTGATCTGATTCACCACATTACCCTGCGCCAGGTTCTCCAGAGCCCAAAGCAGGTGAGGTTGACTGATGCGGCTCATCATCACACAGAGACAAGTATTCTCATTAAGACTGACTATCTTTTTATCCGGGTTCTCCTTGGCCAGTCGGCTGACAAGATTAATCTCCGTTCCCACGGCCCAGATGCTTCCTTCCGGAGCGCCTGTGATTTGGCGGATAATAAAGTCTGTGGAACCGTCCAAATCCGCCTTTTCCACCACAACATGGCTGCATTCCGGGTGCACAATCACCGTAACACCGGGATATTTTACCCGGACATAATCCACATGGGCCGGCGTGAATCTCTGATGAACTCCGCAATAGCCATCCCAAAGGATAATCTTCGGTGCAGCCTCCGGCAGCTCCATCTCCCATTCCTCCCGCTGCCATAAGAACATGTCCTTCTCCTCCAGACCCAGATGCATCGCTGAATTGCGCCCAAGATGCTCATCAGGCAGGAAAAGAATGCGCTTGCCCTGGCTGAACAGAGTTTTAAGAATTTTCATGGCATTGGAGGAGGTGCAGGTCAGGCCTCCATGGCGTCCGCAAAAAGCTTTAACCTCTGCCGAGGAATTGACGTAGGTCACAGGAACGAACTCTTCATCATACTGAGCGACGAGCTGTTCCCAGCACCGCTCAACATCTTCGATATCTGCCATATCAGCCATCGGACACCCTGCTCCCAGATCAGGCAAAATCACCTTCTGCTCCGGAACTGTCAGGATATCAGCCGTCTCCGCCATAAAGTGGACACCGCAGAAAACGATGTATTCCGCTTCGGCCTGAGCCGCCAATTGAGAGAGTCTCAAGGAGTCCCCCCGGTAATCGGCATAACGGACAACCTCGTCCCGTTGATAATGATGGCCCAATATGAGCAGCCGGGAACCCAGATCTTCTTTCACCTTCCGTATCCGCCGATCCATCTCTTCTTCGCTAAGGCTAAGATACTCTGCTGGCAGAGGCTGTTGCATGGTGTACATTTCTTGCTCCTCCATAAAAACACGTTTTTTCGCGATAAATTTATTTCAGTTTAACCAAACAGCCATTATTCTGTCAACTTAATTCACCTTCATCTTTTTTACCGAGGATATTCCTTCTTTTAAATATGACTTTAAAGGTAGTCCCCTGATCTCCCGTGTCAAACGTCAGTTCAGCATTGTGACGATGAGCTATGCCCATGGAGATCGCAATTCCCAATCCTGTTCCGCTCTCTTTGGTTGTAAAAAACGGTGTCCCAATCTTATCCCGGATCTCCTCAGGAATACCGCACCCTTGATCTTTGACAGCCAAAACCACATTATTTCTATCCTCGTAAGTCTGTATAATGACACACCCACCCTGTGGAGTGACCTCCAGAGCATTGCGGACAAAGTTCAAGAGCAGTTGGCGTATTTCATTTTCATTAAGCCATAGGCTGGGTAACGGATTTAAGTTTAATATGAGATCTTTATTGCCGTTATTGGCATCAGCCTGAATCATCGGGAAGATTCTATAGATAATCTGATTGATATCCTGTTCCTGAGTGCTGCCCATATTGTCTTTCGCCAAAGATAAAAACTCGGAGATAATAGTATTGGCACGATCAATTTCCGAAATCATTAGGTCGTTGTACTCTTTTTCATCAGGATCCGTAACCTTAATGCCGCGCAACTGCAGGAAGCCCTTAACGGTAGTGAGGGGATTTCTTATCTCATGGCTGATTCCGGCGGCCATTTGGCCAACCAGGTTAAGCCTTTCCAGTCGCGCCATTTCATGCTGCTGTTGCCTTTGTTCTGTTATATCCCTGAAGAAGACCGTAATCCCTTCTTCAAAAGGATAAATACTGGTATGGAAAATTCTCTCCGAGGTCATCATTCCATCCGCTTCGAAATAGGCAGGTTCAGCAGTAAGGAAAACTTCCGCAATATATTGATACGTTACTGTATTAGAGAAACTAGGAAAAATTTCGAGTATATTTTTCATTTTCAATTCTTCATCAGATTTATCAAAATACTTCTTCGCTACATCATTGTAGAAAAGGAGTCGCCACTCTCTATCTATAGAAAATAAGCCATCGGAGATCCCCTCCATGATTTGGGTAAATCGCCGCTGTGAAGCCTCAAGCTCTTCATTAATAGCACTCAGCTCTTGAGTATACCCCTTAATCTTGTCTAAAACTGGCTCGAGTTCTGGCAGCCCATGGGAGTTCCACGACAGATTGGTTTCAGGATGAACGATGGATTCCGAGAATTCTTCCAACTGATGTTGGATCTCCTTCATAAACTTTTGAATGAGGATGATAATAATCCCTATGGATAAAAACAATAAACTAAAAGAGATGCTATACCCCGTAAAAGGACCAAGTTCAAATTCGGATTTTGTGGCATAAGCCCACACATACCCCTTTAAGCCTTTTTCCAGTTGTACCGGAACGCTTACCAAGGTTATATGATCGTAATTGAGAACCTTTATTTCTGAGGCACCATGAAGGTCAACCAGGATCGTCTCTACAGACTCTATTTGCTTTCCCTCAGAAACCATCCAGCCAAACTCCAAATCATAAAAAGCTACGGAGTAGGGGCGTTTCTCCTGCAACAAAGGTTTTACCACTTTGTCAAGTTTCACCATTTGCTGAGTTCTGGGCAGAATATTTACATCATCTTGGCAGGAAGGAATCAAATGCAGGTTTGAATCAATAGTCTGCTTTACATCAAGAGCAATAGTCAATAAGTCATATTCCAGTTTCACAGACTCTTTTTCCCAAAAGGTCTTTCCAAAAAACAACATCAATACCATGGTTATCATAAATATGCTAATTGTTATGCTGAATAAGGTCGATTGAATAATTGACTTTTTTAGAAAAACTTTCTTCATCTTTCCCTCCCACTCTTAAGAAAGCCGGGTTATAAAACCCAGCTTCTTAAGTGGAACTACATTATTTCTGTAATGATTTCGGTGTCTTGGGCTGATAGGCGTACCAACCACAAGCAAATACTGAAGAAGCACTAGCAAGTACCATTAGTGATGTCGCGAGAGCTGTGAAGATAGTTTTTTTCACCTTATCCACCTCCTCGGCGATTGAATACAGGCAGCAAAGTAAGGGATTGATAAAGTACCCCAAGACACATGCTGACAATTAACAATGGTTCCGATGATACTTTGTAAATTATTAAAGCTACGATTATCAAAACAATAGACAGCATTTTTAAGTTATTTCTTAGTCTTTTAGAATGTATGGGTTTACTATCACTATCAACCGGTGCAAGAATAATAACTATCAAAAAGGAACTAGCTAAACTTATCCAAAGTAAATAATCGTAGTTCAATTGGTATTTTATTAAGGTTTGAGCCAAAAACCCAAGAAGGGTATATACAATCGCCCCAAAAATCAAACACTTTGTAGGCGTGTTAAAATGAGCACCTCCAGAAACCTTACGTAACGCAACCCCAAACAGTGCCGCGATAAGTGCAGGTTTCAAGGCATTGGCAATAAATGCAAAAAGAATTAATAAAAGAGTCCCTATTACGGCGAGTAGTGATGTCTCAATAGAGTAAGCAATAATCTCTTTCTTATCTTCGTTATAGTCTAAATCCTTAGTGATTATGTTTGTTAGGTTATTGCTCATTTTATTAAGGCTAATCATGTACTACCCTCTTTCGCCGAATCAAAAATGCAGTAATAAATAGCAAAATAACCTGTGGTTCAGTAAACAATATTCTGCCAATGGAATCATCAAACATAGCTTCAACGGGAATATTTAAGACAACTATGAACAGATTAATAGATATGAATTCAAACACAATCAAAAACATGTAGCTCACTAAAGAAGCAAATAATGAAACACTTACATCCTTCTTACTCCTCAAGGTTAAGAAAAGAAACACTAAGACCACAAGAACAATTGTATGAGTCCCAAAAGGTAAGTTACATAGCCTCAAGAAGTAAGCTGTTAAAGCTAAAAGAGTGCCCATTGGTATAAGTTCTTTCCACCTGAACGGAATCCCCGCTATAGCATAGGCTAAAGTAACGATCCCAATTTCTTCAGGAATCCCCTGAAATAGCAATACAATTAAAGGAATGTCTATGATAACTCACCTACTTCTATTCTGACAAATACTTCGACTATTTCCATGATAAAGAACTTTTATTTTCATAAATTTTCTACATAACTCTTTGAAACTCCTTCTTCGTTCACATAATTAAAAAAATTTTAGCCAAATTTATACTCAATCCTCGCGAATGCTTCAAATTTCAAATCATTTCTCTATAAACCTTGCGACTAAAGTCCCAATGAGAAGGGACCAAATGGGGGCACTGATATTCAACAGGGTGATATTGGACAAGGCGATAACAAAAGTCAGCGCAGCACTTAGTTTCATTTTCGGGTTTGAAAATCCGGTGGATAAGCTATTCCCAAACACCCCCAGCAGAGCAAAGCCCACCAGCAGAGAAGTGAAAGATTTGGGCAATACTTGAATCAACGGCACCAGCTTCCAGGCGAAGAGGCCGAAGAAGAGGATAATAACTCCCGAGACCACCGCCCCCATGTAGCGCTTTTCCTTGGGGCCTGCTTCAGGATCAGCACAGATAGCCGACATCATACCTGCCACATTAGCTGATTGTCCGCCAAAAAAGCTGGTAAGGACTGAGAAAATGCCGCTCAAGGAAATAATCTTATTAATAGGGGGGCGATAGTCGTTTTGTTCTAAAGCTCCTAAGCCTACGGCAGCATCATTACTGAGAATAAGCAAGGCCAAAGGGATCGATACGGATAGAAAGCTTAGTGGATTAAAGGTGGGCATCTGAAGAGCAGGCATAACCGGCGAAGAACCCAAGACCGCACCTTCCAAGGGCTGAGTCAGGAATAAAAGCACAGTCCCCATCGCAATACCTGCGACCATAGGCGGAATCTTGGTTTTCCATTTGCTGAAAATCAAAAAGACAGCAAGAGCCACTCCCCCGATTAGGGGAAGCTCCGTCATCGAGTTAACAAAGTTCACCATATACCGGGTAATCATGCCGGCCAGCATGACCGCTATAATCTCCTTCGGTACATACTCAAGAAGCTTGGAAAAGATTCCAAACACGCCAACTGCTAACATTAAAAGAGCCGAGATGATATAGGCGCCGATCATCTCCGAATAAGAAAAATGGGCGGTGACCGTGGCTAGAAAAGCCACTCCGGTAATGGAGTGGGCACCTACTATGGGCATTTTATAATACCAGGGGATAAGAATACTGTAAATCCCCCCGACCACATAACAGGAAAACATCCAGAGTATGGTCTGGGACGTTGTAAAGTTACCATTAGCGGCCGCTTCAAGTATGATGGCCGGTGGACCGGTTACAGCAAGCAATGCCGATACGATGCCCGCCGCGAAGTTCCGAAGGTTTAAATCCCTTAAACCGGCTTTATTAGTTCTGCTCATGCTTGTCCCCATCATAACTGCCTCTCTTTGATACCTTCTGCTTATATATTTCACAGCTATTAAACCTGATAGAACCTATTATAGCCCCATATTAAGCCAATGCTCAAGAATAATCCTTCAGGTTTCCCATAATTGCCTATACCAGAGTACAGAAAATGGCCGAACCCTAGTCCGGCCATCCCCAAAACAGCTTTTAGCCTATTCGGCAAGTTTAATCCTAATTGCTTCATGCTCATTAAGCTTCATAGGATGGGTATAGTATCCAACCTTTTTCACCTTGGCGATGTCTTCTTCACTGACATCTTTAAAAGTAAGGGTAATAGTGATTTTCCCTGTTTCCCGGTCATAACTGTCATCATAAAAAGCCGTAAAGCTCAAATTATCACCATTCTCATCCAACAGCCTCAGATCCGGATTACTGATCCCGACTGCCCCCTCTTGGCGGAAAGTAGCCACCGCTTTTTCAGAGGTCAGCTCCAGATCCTCCATCACATAGCCGCCCAATTCGCTCTCCGGCATAAAAATCGGATAACTCCCGATTTCCGCACTCATCAGTTGGGGGGCCGGCAGTCCATCGTCTTCATCCCCCGTAACGATCGGAATAAGGGTCAGTTCCTTCATATCCGTTTTGCCCCCGATAAACTCAAAGTTGTTGGTGACTTTTATGAAGAAATTGCCTCCATAGGTAGCCGTAGGAATGACCGTCAGATACCGGCCCTGCTCATCCCGAAGAGCAAACTGAGAAAAGGTATTTTCTGCTCTTTCACTAAGCACAATTTGGTTGCCAAAGGGAGAGATAGACACCTTTTCAACAGTAATATCATGCTTATATTCCCCATTCCAGCCTGTGCTCACCTTAGCCCTCAGCTTGGGAGTAACCGTTAAGCTTTCCACGGCAACACTGCTCTTGTCCACACTTAAAGGAATATGCCAACGCCCTTCCTTGCCAAAGATCTCATCGGCGTAAATCTCCAGGTTCACCGTATCCTCTAACGTCCCCACCACAGCAAAACGCTGCATACCTATTAAGGTATAAGGATCTTCCAGATAAGCATCGATCTCATTTTGGGCAGGAGGTTCAATATAACGCCCATCCTCCTTAAACCAGAAATGGGGGGCGGTCCAATTGATACGCCACTGCTCTATAGTCTCCTCATCGCCCAAGAGCCGGATAGGCTTTTCACTCTTAACTGTATAGAACACGTTAATATAGTTATCATCCACCGCCAGATTATCCACAGTGACCTTAATCCCCTGATCACTGACAGAGACCCCCATTTGGCTGTTATACTGCTCATAAACCGCTTGCTTGGAGATATATTTGAAATCCCGCGGAGCATTAAAATAGCCGATAACACCGCTGGTCATCTCACCGACAAAAGGAGAAGCAGCCACCGACATCGAAGCAAATACGATAAAGCCTGCCGCAACCAGAAGAATTTTCTTAGGTATCCTTCTCATTCTCTGGGTCTTCTCCGGCAAATTAGCCATAATCGAATCCATCCTTTCCGCAAATCCTGGGGGAACATTAATCGGCTCACCCTTGGCCTGATTTTTTAGGAACTGGTCAAAGTTGCGATGTTCCATTTATTCCATACCCCCTTCATTGACTAACAGCACTTTTAATTTTTGTCTTGCCCTGGCCAACCGTGACTTTACAGTGCCTGTGGGCAAACCTAAAGTTTTACCGATATCCCTGATGCTCATATCCTCATAGTAAAAAAGTACGGTTATCGTGCGAAACTCATCTTCAAGTTTCTCCACGGCAGCCCACAACTCCCCTGATTCCCGCATCACGCTTTCAGCGCTCTCTTCAGGAACCTCCAGTTCTTCCAAATACATGACTTTCTTACGCCTATTGGCTAAGGAATAGGCTTCATTAACGACAATCTTCATAATCCAGGGCTTGAAACTGGCAAAGGAGCGAAGCTCGCTCAAATTCCGATAAGCCTTCAGAATCGCTTCACCGGTTACATCCTCGGCATCTGTATCATTGTGAACGATACTCTTCGCTAATCGAAACATATTTAATTGGTAATCATGTATGTAGGTGCAAAATCTCTCCTTATCCTCATGGGTTGTCGCCCTGCTGCGGTTGAAGATGGTGTTCGTAAACATATGGGGTACCCCCTCGGTTTCCACCCGTTCCAAATCTTTGTCACCTCGGTATGGTTTATTTGTCCAGACACCTGATAGATGATTATGTGCAGGAAAAGGTTCCCGTCTTAAAAAAACTTTTTTAAAAATGGCGATCATCAAAACTTTATGGGCTGTATTGTGTATTAATAAGTGAGATAAAACATAGAAGGATGATCCGAGCTTTGGATGCTTCAGATACAACCCTCCTGAAAGTTTATAGAAAAAATAAAAACCAAGGGTTGGAGCTTCTCTACGATCGGTATAAGAAATATATCTACACGATTGCCTACCATTATACCGGAAACAAGGAAGATGCTCTCGATTTAACCCAAGAGGTTTTTCTGTCCATCTTTAGGTCCTTGGATCGTTTCGATGACAGCTTTTCTATGCTCCCCTGGATTAAACGGATTACGGTCAATAAGTGCCTCAATTATCTCCGAGATAAAAAGGACATCCTATCCTTAAATCAAACCAATGAAAGCGGTCAGGAAATCCAGGAACTGCTTCCTTCCAGCAATCAGACCGAGGAAGCAACTTTATATCTGGATACAAAAGAGACCCTGACCAAAGCCATTCACGCCCTTCCTGCCGAGGAACGTATGGCTCTCATCTTAAGGCATATGAAGGGTATGAAATATGAAGAAATCGCTAAGATTATGGGAGTTCCTCTAGGAACAGTCAAGACCTATTTACATAGAGGGCGCAAAAGCCTTAAGACATCTTTAAGCAAAGACGGATTATGGGAGAGATAAATGATGACTTGTAGATTGGATAAACTACTCCTTCAGGATCTGCTGGACGGTACCATAGATCCCCTGGAAAAGCTCTTGGTGGATGAACACCTTAAGAACTGCCCGGAATGCCGGAAAGAGCTCAACGAGCTGAAACTTCTTTTCTGGGATCTTAACGATAAATCTATCTACGAAATCGAGCTTCCCCATGAACTGGATCAGCAACTGGATCAGCTTAAAGACCTCCTCCTTGAGCAAGTCTCCGAGCCTTCTCCTCAGAGCACTTTCACGACCCTAATGGAGATTCAGCGTAAAAATATAAAGTCAGCAAGCAAATTCCTCGACTACGTACCCGGTGTCAAAACCGGCAACCACCTGGCTAAAGAAGGTTTAAAAGCTACTCCCTCAGTCCTTAAATTAGTGTCAAAAGGTCTGCTCAAGAGCACCAAATTACTCAAAGCTAAATAACAGACTTTGGAGGTGATTTATTGTTCTTATCCATACTTGGCTTCCTGTTGCAAATCCTTGGTTATCTTCTCTTGGCTGTCCTTCTTCTATGTCTGATCCTAATCATCGTGCCTTACCACTATCGTGTAGCCGGAGAGAAATATGAACAGAGCCTATTAGAAGGCTCTATTATCTGGCTCTTCGGAGGAATAAAGATTGATTTTAGCCGTACTTTTCCCGGAAGGTTTAGAGTCCATCTTACTGTTTTGGGATGGTTCAGGCATTCCTTTGCGCCCCCAACACCTCCCGGCAAGCCAAAGCAAGGAAGCCTCCCTCCTCCCGGGAAGTCAGAGGAACACAAACATAGCAAAGAAAAGAAGAAATCTTCCTTTAAGGAATTTTTAAAGCCGGACATCCTTAAGGAGGCGCTAACAACCCTGGTCAAGCTGCTTAAACATTTTCAGCCTCATACTCTATCTGTTTCAGCCAAAATAGGCTTCAGTGATCCGATGATGACCGGCTTGCTTTACGGGCTGCTCAGTCAGTTTCATTTCCTGATTCATCGACATGGTGTTCATGTGCAGCCGGTGTTCGATGAAGAGTGTCTTGAAGGGCAATTTTTAATTGGCGGCAGAGTATGGATTCCCGCTCTTCTCCTGATGATGGCAGGGTTCCTGCTCTCTAAACCAGTTAGAAGTATCTATATCCCCAAAATCTTCAAAAAACCAAGGAAATCTAAAGGAGGTCCTCAATATGTCAATTAACACCAAAGAAAACATCGATGCGATTTTTGAAAAATTGGAAAGCTTTCTCAAGTCCAAAACGGTGATCGGCGAACCGATTAAAATCGGCGAGACCACGATTATTCCTTTTATCGACATCACTTTCGGCCTGGGCACAGGCGGCGGCGGTGGCAAAGATGAGAAAGGCAACGACGGCACCGGCAGCGGCGCCGGCGCAGGGGCTAAAATCAGTGCCACAGCTGTCCTCGTCATCAAAGGCGATCAAGTCGAGCTCCTTCCCATCAAGAAAGCCGGCGGCTTAGAAAAACTTCTGGATATGGTTCCGGAAATTGTCGATAAGGTAAAAGAACAAAAGGAAGATGATGATTAAGCTTTAACCACTTGAAAACAATTTAAAGCAACATTCTGTCAAACCAAACGCGGCCCGATGGCCGCGTTTTTTCATTTACGACCAACATATAGCCCATTAAATCCTCCATAAGCATCTAACGTTATGGAGCTTAACCTACTTAGGCGATTCCGGGGTCCACTTCACTTAAGAGTCCACTTTACCCTCTTTACTTAAGAGATTCACTTTACACAGAAGAAAGAATATTATATACTATATATAAATTAACTCGGTAAAATATTTTATACAGTAATCTTATTTATCAAGTTAAACAATCTCAGATTTTATTCTATCTGATGAAAAATAAGGGGGCTATGATGAATAAAGATACTACTTTAAGCCGGCGGGAGCGAAAAAAAGAGGAGACAAAGCAGAGCATCCTCAGGACAGCCATTCATTTTTTTCAAACTCAAGGTTATGATGCTACGACAATGGAGCAAATTGCTGAAGCCGTGGATCTTTCAAAAGTGACACTCTATAATTATTTCCCTTCTAAAGAACTTATTGTGGCTGAGTTCTTCCAAAGCATGAGCCACCAGTTTGTGGATCAGGTTTTGGACATGCTGGCTAAACTATCAACTACCCGCTCCAAAATTTATGAGTATTTTCGCGGCCAGTTTGAATGGAACCGCCAATACCGCGAACTCCTTCAGGTCTACTTTGTTCATCAGTTTCAATCCATGTTACAACCCGAAGCTTATCAGAACAGCGGTATGGATCAGGTCCTTGCCCAAATCATTGGCTACGGCCAGGAAGCTGGTGAGATCCGTCGGGATCTCCCGACAGAATACCTGGCCAAGCATCTTGAGATTATGTATGTCATGGAATTTATGGTCTGGATTTTAGAGGGTGATTCCTGGAATCCTGATCAGCATCTTGGAGCAATGGTTGATCTATTCATGAATGGCGCTGAAAATAAACGCTGAAAATAAAGCGAAATGAGGTAACAGCTAATGAAAGTACTATTGATCCAGCCTCCCAGCAGCACAGCCTTTATGGATAAAGTGTATATGTATGAGCCTCTCGGATTGGAATACCTTGGGGCAGGTTTGCAAGAAGATGGTCATGAGGTACTTCTCCTCGACGCCCGTCTGGAGCCGGATTTTGAAAAGGCCTTTCACTCCTTTCAACCGGACATCGTGGGCATAACAGGATATACCAACCATTTAAACATTGTTAAAGCCATTGCCGCCCGCTTTAAGGAGATCAATCTGGATGTGTTTATCATCGTAGGCGGTCATCACGCTACTGTAAAACCTGCAGACTATAACGACCAGGCTATCGACTTAATCGTGATAGGAGAAGGGGTCTTTACCCTGCGCCAGATTCTGAAGCACAAAGAATCTCGGCTTCCCTTCGAGGATATACCGGGCTTGGCCATACCGGGAGCAGTCATGAAATTTACAGCGGAGCGCCCCTATACGCCTCTGGATGATCTGCCCTTCCCCGACCGTTCCTTAACCGCCCGTTACCGCAGTCATTATTTCAGTGACTGGATGAAGCCCATCGCCTCGATCCGGACTTCTTTGGGATGTTTTGGACGGTGCAATTTTTGCGCCCTCTGGTCAATCACCAACGGAAAATATCTACAACGAAGTCCGGAACGAATCGTTGCCGAGCTGCAAGGGATTCAAGAAGAAATCGTGTTTTTCTGCGATGACGAATCCATGTGTGACACACGCAGAATGGATCAACTAGCCGACCTAATCCAGGAAGCAGGCATACGCAAGAAGTATTTCCTCTATGGGCGGGTAGATACCATTGTGAAACATCCTGAACTATTTGCCAAGTGGAAAAACATCGGCTTAATCCAAGTCTTCGTCGGCTTTGAGAGCTTTTCCGATGAGCGCTTGCAAGGCCTTAATAAAAACATCACAGTGGCCCAACAGGAAGAAGCGGTAAAGATTCTTAATGACCTTAACATCGATATCTATGCTTCTTTTGTCATCGATCCTTCCTTTACCCGCCCAGAATTCGCTCAGCTGATTGCTTATACACGCAAACTCAATATTGCTTATGCCGCCCTCTCCGTCCTTACCCCTTTACCGGGAACAGCACTTTACGAGCAGAACAAGGACCGGCTTCTCACTCATGATCCCAAATTCTTTGACTTTATGCATACGGTATTGCCCACTGCTCTGCCACTTCAACAGTTTTACAGTGAATATGCCCGCACCCTTATGAAGGCTACTCCGATTCCCCGTTATTTCAGGTTCATTGCCAAGTTTGACCGCCAAAGAAGATTGTCTACCATGAAGGAACTCTATGGAGTCGTAGGCGATGTGCGAAAAGGGTATCAATGGCATCAAGCAAAAGAATCTTAAGCGGTCATATAAGCGCCTCACTTCTTGTCGAACAATACCATATAATAACCCATAGAGCCATGGAAGTGAGGTGACCGACATGACGATCTCCCGGGAAAAACTTCATGACTTAATTGACCAAATACCCGATGATCGCTTATCTTATCTAGACGATGTGCTTGATTGGATTTTAAGAAGCGAATTACATGCTGTCCAGAGGGTAAAAACAGATATGAGCACCCCGGCCCAAGAAAGAAAAACCGCTGCCACATTAGACGATATCTTCAGGGATCAGGATGTGTAATATTGGTACCGATACTAATTCAAAGCGTCCTCTCTTCGCCATAACGGCGGGGTGAGGACGCTTACGCTCTATCTCCCCAAAGCGGAATGAAATGTTTCTTACAACACCCCAAGGAGTCTCATACCGGTCAGGAAAACGACCAGGACCAGGGTAGCCAGGATAACATAAGGCCCATTCCAGCCGATACCCACTTGCAGAGGGGATTCGCCAACGATGCTGGATACTGCTATGACGTTGGCCGCTGAAGGTGAGATGGAGGTTCCCATAGCCCAGCTGATAGCAAGCACAAGAGCAAGGTAAGTGGGAGAAACCCCATAAGCCGCTGCTTTTATTGTTCCGCCAAAGATGGTCACTGTAGCAATGGGGTGCACTCCTAAAGCTGCCAAGCAGAGTGTGGACCCAATAATCACAAGCGTCAAAAGCAGCCCATTATGTCCCACCAGATAGGATAAAATCTGCGGGACATAGTCTCCTAAATGGGAATAGTTGATACTATTGGCCAATAATCCCGCGCCGACAAACAGAATCATCTCATTTTTAATGGAGGGGAGCCGGTTATGAAAATAATCTCCTTTAAACTCCCGGAAAAATACAGGAAGACGTTTGATCAGGATCAGCCATATCATCGGATAGATCAAAGCCAGAACCGAGACTACGATTATAGCTGAAATTCCGCTAACCCAGGAAATAACCCCTATTCCTATAATTAAGACGATGGAAAAAGCGCCTAATTCAATAAGTTTTCTCAGGTCAAAGTCTCCCCCTAAGGGCACGTCCTCTACAGGGCAGGACCTTTCTTGTTTTTTCTTTTGCTTTTCTTCAAAAACCGTCATCACGAAACCGACCGCACCGACAATAATTCCGCAGGAAATTGCTAAAGGGAAAAAAGCCAACCAGGTGGACCCTGTTAATTGAACCACTAAGGCAACCGCCGCAGTGGTCGGAGCCCAAATAATACATGTACTGAAACCTCGGCTGATTGCCGAGCTTAAAAGTTTATGATCGGAACTGCGGCTGCTGTTGCGGCAGACCTGATAAACCAGAGGAACAACCGCCAGACTGACTAATACTCCTATAAAAGCCGATAAAAAACTGACCAGTAAATAGTAACGGCTATTGGAATTTACATGACGTTCAAAAAGACTCTGAAGGGCTGGGGTATATCCTCCATGTTGAATGGGAATTCCCATAAGGGGCACCATAATGAACATCACAACGAGAAAAAGATTATCCTGCAGAGCTTGCCGCCAGACACTCAAAGGAGCATCAAAATAAAGCAGTAAAGCAATACTAACAGCAAAGGACAGGTAGCCGATGATCTTCGAGGAACCCGTAACCGCTGTGAAGCCAAGAAGAATGACAATAATCATCAGAACTATAATGAGATCTTCCAAAGCCTGAGATCGCATAAGCAAATTCCCCAAATAAGTCACTGCCAGACCAAAGGTCAGAAGGCTGCGAATGCGAGTAAGTGCTTTGCCGGTAATATTCTTGAGTTCCATCTTTATTTCTCTCCAAGTTTCTATACTGTTTTTGCTAAGAGCAGTTTTCCTATACTTAATATAGACATGTTCAAAAAAGACTTCAACCAATTAATGTATACATTTGATATCCCTATGCACCTTCTTATTTTTCATCCGGATATCATATATAATATTAAGTGTTCACCTGAGTGCCGTATAATCTGAGCTTCTCTGTCAATAAGAATTTACTTGACTAATTTCTACTGACAACTCATAATGTATATAAAGTTGTCTGCAAACAGTTTCTTGCCTTCGGCAGGCTGTATAGCTTAATAATAAGCCTACCATACCAAAAAATATAAGATAAAAACGAATAAGAGGAGTTGTTGCTATGGAAAATACTGACCTTAAAAACTTTGAAGAAAGTATGCTGGACGGACTCAGTGAACTCACCATTAAGAAAGGTCCCATTAACCCGGAACTTTACCACAAGTATGAAGTCAAGCGCGGACTTCGTGATTTAGATGGTAGAGGTGTGTTGGTGGGCTTAACCGAGATCGGTGAAGTTCATTCCTATATTATCGATGAAGGGGAAATGGTCCCCGTACCTGGCCGGCTTATTTATCGCGGCTATGATATTACCGATCTTGCCCGGGGCTTTATGGAAGATAACCGCTTTGGATTTGAGGAGACAGCTTATCTTCTTCTCTTTGGCAGGTTGCCGAACAGGCAGGAGCTCATTGATTTTCACAATCTGCTCGACATCTATCAAAAACTCCCTGATAATTTTGCCCGGGATATGATTCTCAACGTACCCAGTAAAGACATTATGAACGGGATGGCCCGCAGTGTCTTAGGCTTCTATTGCTATGACACCAATCCTGATGATACTTCCATAAGAAATGTACTTAAGCAATGCATCCGCCTGATTGCCGCCTTCCCTGCCCTTGCTGTTTATTGTTATCAAGCCTATACCCATTATCATGGGAACAAAAGCTTGGTTATTCACAGCCCTCAACCTGAATTGAGCCTGGCTGAAAATATTCTTTATATGCTGCGCCCTAACCATAAATATACAGAGCTGGAAGCCAGGCTTCTGGATCTGGCCTTGGTTCTTCATGCGGAACATGGCGGAGGAAATAACTCCTCTTTTGTTACCCATGTGGTCACCTCCACCGGAACGGATACTTATTCAGCCGTAGCAGCGGCCTTAGGCTCTTTACGTGGTCCAAAACATGGCGGCGCCAACCATAAAGTCATTCAGATGTTCCAGGATATCAAAGAAAAAATCTCCGATTGGCAGGATGAAGACGAACTCAGCGCTTACCTTGACAAAATTCTTCTTAAGGATGCCTTTGATCGCTCCGGACTGATCTATGGAATCGGCCATGCCGTCTACTCCATCTCCGATCCAAGAGCCGTTGTCCTGAAACACTACGCCTCAAAGCTTGCCGCTGAAAAGGGCCTGGATAACGAATTTAATCTTTATGCTAAAGTGGAAGAACTGGCACCCAAGGTCATCGCTAAACACACGAAGATTTATAAAGGAGTCAGTGCCAATGTCGACTTCTATTCAGGGTTCGTCTATCAGATGCTCAATCTGCCTTTAGAAATGTTCACTCCTATTTTTGCTCTCTCCCGCATCGCCGGTTGGAGTGCTCACCGGATCGAAGAAATCGTCAATGGCGGCAAAATCATTCGCCCCGCCTATAAGAGCGTGGTGCCCCGTCAAAAATACGTTCCTCTTAATAAAAGATAACACCATCAAGTCTTAAAGAAAACCCGGCTTCGCCCGAAGACACTGTCTTCGCACTTGTTTGCCTTGAACCCATGCTTGATGAGGCGAAGTCGCTGGTTGCCCTTATACTTTTTGATAGTGTAATAAAAGCCTTTCGGCCTTTAGGATAGAATTATATGGGCTTCTCTCAATTTAAAGGGAGCTGTTACATTGCGAACTATTTTGTTCACAGTGCAACAGCTCCCTTTTTGCCTCATCTTCACTTTGGTTCTTTCACTTTAGCTTGACAACGATAAAACTTGTTGTCTTCGCCTTCGCACTCTTGCTTCACTGAACTTAATGAAAATGCACTGCAGGAAGGTGAGATCGACAAAGAAACAGCCATGGCTGAGGCTGCTTCTTTGCTTAACTATTTAGGAGGAATTGTACCTATCTTATTTGCCCTCTTGGGCAAGTAAGCTGGTTAAATTCAGAGCAACCTGCTCTGGATCGACCTTCCTTTTTGCCACACCGCTCTCCATGGCCGCTTTGGCTACAGCTGCGGCTACAGCAGGTGCCACCCGCTTGTCGAAGGCTTTCGGAATGATATACTCTGCACTGAGCTCCTCAGGGCTGACAATGGAAGCAATTGCTTCCGCAGCGGCAATTTTCATTGGCCCATTGATTTCTCTCGCTTCAACATCAAAGGTCCCACGGAAAATTCCGGGGAAAGAGAGAATATTGTTAATTTGGTTGGGGTAGTCGGAACGGCCTGTTCCTATTACAGCTGCCCCCGCCTCTTTTGCTTCTTCAGGCATGATTTCAGGAACCGGATTAGCCTGAGCAAAGACAATCGCATCTTTGGCCATGGTGCGAATCATTTCCTGAGTCACCGTATTGCCTACAGAGATGCCGATAAATACGTCGGCGCCTTTCAAAGCTTCCCCAAGGCTGCCTTTAACCATGGCGGGATTGGTCCTTAAAGCGATTTCCTCTTTATACTTATTCATCCCTTCGGCACGACCCTTATAAATCGTCCCCTTGGTATCACACATGATGACATTTTGAAGACCGCAATCCATCAGCAGCTTAACAATAGCCATGCCGGCTGCACCGGCTCCGCTGGTTACGATCTTGACATCTTTCAGCTCCTTGTTGACTATTTTCAAGGCATTAAACATCGCGGCCAGGGTCACAACAGCTGTACCATGCTGATCATCATGGAATACCGGGCCATCATAGACTGCTTTCAGCTTTTCCTCAATCTCAAAGCACTCAGGAGCTTTAATATCCTCCAGATTGATCCCTCCAAAGGTAGGCTCCAGTAATTTGACCACTTCAACAATCTTGTCAATATTCTTTGTATCTAAGCAAATGGGGAAAGAGTCTACCCCAGCAAAATTTTTGAACAAAAGGGATTTCCCTTCCATAACAGGCATGGCTGCACGTGCACCTATATCGCCAAGACCAAGGACTGCTGTCCCATTGGACACGACTGCCACACAATTAGCCCGGTTCGTGTAGGTATTCACCAATTCAGGATCTTGGGCAATCTCCATACAAGGTTCAGCTACCCCCGGTGAATAGGCTAAACTCAAATCATTATAATCACGGCAGGGAACTTTAAGCGCAATCTTGATTTTACCGCGATGATCAGCATGAAGTTTTAGGGCATTCTCCCTTAAAGACATTTCAACCACTTCCTTTATCCATTAATCCTAAAAATTATTCCTGTATGCTTATCCCCAGCTTGGCATCAATCTCAGCCTGATTTGCAAGAATGTCGAGAGCATTGCTATACACAGGAGTATCCACCAGCTTATCCTTATAAACGATTGCTGCTTTCCCCTTAGCAATAGCTTCTTCCTCGAAAACTTTCTTAATCTCTCCGGCCCATTGTACATCCTCCGGATCAGGAGCATAAAGACGGTTAGCAGCCTCCACAAGGCTGGGGTGAACAATCATCCGGCCTTTATACCCCAACTGGCGTCCTTCGGCTATGTTATGCACATAGCCTTCTTTATCGGTGTAATTAAGAAATGGTGCATCAAGGGCTATAACACCGGCAGCACGAGCCGCAACGGCCACATAACCCCGGGCAAACTGCTGCTCTTTGGCTTCAGGGGTCAGTTTAACCTGCATATCGCGGGTATAATCTACAGCTCCAAAAATGGCTGCCGCAACACGAGGGCTGGCGGCACAAGACTCATAGGCGTTGATGACCCCTATGGCTGTCTCAATAAGCAGGCAGATCTTGATGCTGCCTACGGCCAAACCATTCTTCCGTTCCAATTCTTCAAGCCTCCACGCCAGACGTTGTACATCGCCGGCACCGGCAACCTTGGTCAGATTGATTCCTGTCAGGCCTTCACATACTGCGGCTTCCAGGTCATCATCAGTCATATTCGTTTCCCAGGCATTCACCCGAACCCATACCTCGGCTCCTTGAGAGCCTGCATGCTTAATATTCACGCGCACCATTCGGCGTGCTCTAGATTTTTCCAACGGTGGCACCAAGTCCTCCAGATCCAAAATAAGTGCATCTGCTCCATAGGTTAAGGCCTCATCCAGAGCCTCCTTATCATTTCCCGCGACAAACAGCACTGATCTCATAATAGCCATTTTCTTTCCCCCTTCTAAATCAGAGCTTTCATACTCCTATTGTGCCTTCATTGTAGATACCCTGTTCCCTTAAGTAAAATACCTATTCTGAATACAGTATATTTAGGAGCTGAATAAGCTCTGATTTTTCCCATGTTCATATTACATGTTCATATTACTCCTCTGCGCAATTTCTTCATTTTGCTTATTCGTTTGCTGATTCACTCTCTTTATTCTCTCTTTGAATACGCAATATTCTAAATGGCTATTTTACTCCCTCAGGAAAACTCTTTATTCTAAGGATGAATCACAAGTTTTTTGTAAAGACATCTGGACTAAGGCTTAAGGAGGTTGCCTTATGAATGAATCCTTTCGTAAATATATGAAAGTAGGCCTCGTTCATTTTATGGCTTATCCCAGCACCAGCAAAGGGGAAGGGCCTATCCTGGAAACCCTGAGAAGAATTGCCATGGATGAGTACTTTGAAGTAGTCGAAATGACCTGGATCAAAGACCCCGCCGTTCGAAAAAAAGCCAGGCAGATTATTGAGACCTCCCACATGGAGTTCTCGTATGCGGGAATGCCCCGGCTCCTGCCCACCAAGCAGAACATCAACTCCCTCAACGAGGAAGAAAGATTGCAAGCCCTGGCCAACGTAAAGGAAGGTATTGATGAAGCCTATGAAATGGGCGCCAAGGATTTCGCCTTCCTCAGCGGAAAATATGAAGAACCCCGGAAGGAGGAGGCCTATCAGGCACTGATCCGTTCTACCAAAGAAATATGTGCCTACGCCAAATCCAAGGGGGATATGAAGATTGCTATTGAAGTATTTGACTATGATGTTGACAAATGCTCTTTGATTGGGCCTGTGGCACTCACCCAACGATATGCTAAGGAAATTCGCCGGGAATACGACAACTTCGGCTTAATGGTGGACTTAAGCCACCTGCCCCAACTCCGGGAAACACCGGCTGAATCCCTGATCCCTGTAAAAGACTATATTATCCATGCTCACATGGGCAATACACTTGTCAAAGACAAACTCTCACCCGTCTACGGCGATGAACACCCGCGATTTGGCTTCCCCGGGAGCGAAAATGATGTGGCTGAACTTGTGGAATACCTCCGCGTCCTTCTGGACATTGGCTTTCTTAACAAAGAAAATCGGCCCATTGTCAGCCTGGAGGTCAAACCCTATGAGGACGAGGACCCCGAATTGGTGATCGCTAATGCCAAGAGAGTACTAAATCTAGCTTGGGATCAGGTATAAGTTCTCAATACAATCGTTCCTTAGCTTAAGCCTAAAAAGTAGAGTTTATGTTCAACTGACGAACTTAAACTCTACTTCTCTTTTGTTTTATCACAAAACAATTTATGCAAGAAATACCTCTGCCCTATCTCTCCCAAAAAACAGCACCAAAGTACAATAAGCAGGATGGTCACTAGAGATGAAACCCCCGACGTAAGTGGAGAAAAGAATTCTGCAGCCATCTTGTGACAAGCAACCGTATACACCTGGAATGAAAAAATATATATCCCCCATTCCGCTCCGATTGGCATTTTCTTCTGATTCTGATAGCACCATCGGATAAAGGTAAAGCCAACAATCCAAACCCCAAATCCCCAGAAGAAGCAAGTCAGAAGCTTCAAGGGTTGTGCACTATCCAATAAACCCATAAAGAACAGGCTCTGAGCCAGATCAAGAATTGTACAGATAGTCACTCCTACAGCACCAAGTATAAAAACAAAAAAAATATTGATCTCAGTAAAGGTGAGCGACCGCTGAGCAATTCTGATAACAACGAGTACACTGATCAAGTGAAACCACAGGAGCCCAACTATGAATAACAAAATGTTTATTCCTAATAGCAGCCATATCCACTTCAAATTAAGAACAATCGCCCTTGTCAAGCAGGCATTGCCAATAAGCTGAACACTCATATATAACATGGGTACCAGGAACCAAGTCCGTCTACTCTCTTTATTCACGTCTTTATTTATCTCTTCTCTTATTTCTTCTCTTTTTGCCCTCTTGGAAAGCACTGAAAGTAGACATTAGCATATACATAACCCTTTCAGGAGTGCCGGAATTTTACTAAGTCTGGAAGATATCAGAAATTTGCCTTATACTTAAAAGGTATCCAATCTCAAGAATCTACTCTTCAGACTCTTCACACTTCTATTTCCCATTTTAATTATCCAATCTGAAGATGTGAAATACTCGTTGCGAATACGATATATTCAGACAACGAATAAATACAAAGGTGGATGGATAAATGGAAATACGGCATTTAGAATATTTCATCGAGGTTGCACGTCACAAAAGTTTCAGCGTCGCAGCTGAGGTAACCCATACCTCCCAGCCCTCAATCAGTAAAGCCATCAAGGATCTGGAGACAGAGCTGGGAAAAGCACTGTTCTATCGCAGTACCAAATATGTAAAACTGACCGACGCCGGGGAACTCGTTCTTGAGCAAGCACAACAAATTGTGGCAGCCTTTAGAAATATCAACACTCAGTTAGAAGGCTTGGCCCAACTGCAAACAGGAAAGATCCACATCGGACTCCCTCCTATTACTGCCGTCACCACCTTCTCCCATATGCTCGGTGCTTTTAAAAGCGAGTATCCTAGGATTCAAGTTCAGCTTTTCGAATATGGCCCTAAAAAGATTGAAGCCTCTCTTGAAGATGGTTTGCTGGACTTCGGCATTTTTACACCGGAAGATCCGGAACTCTTTGAATGGATTTGGTTCGAGCAAGACCCCCTTAGCGTCATTATGCACCCTAATCATCCTTTGGCTCTGAGGGAATGTATCGATTACAAAGACTTTGCCGGAGAACAACTGATTCTATACAACAGCGACTATAAGCTCCATGATATTATTATTGCTGGATGCAAAAAGGCCGGTATTAATCCAGAAATCGCCTTTGCAACCTCCCAGCGTGAATTAATGACCCAGATGGTGGCCGCTAAGCTTGGTCTGGCCCTTTTGCCTACGAAGATCTGCCAGGTTCTTAACTCTGAAACCATCATTTACCGACCCTTTTCAGACTCGAACTTATGCCTGCAACTGGCTTTGGTTTGGAAGAAAGGACGCTATCTTCCCCATGCCGCTCATGAATTATTGACCTTTTTAAAAGAAAAGCACTTTCTTTAATGTATTGGTGATTCACCCATTCACCCTACCTTTTCTTAATCACAATAAAAGTACGGGAGCAAGGTACAATAAACCTTTGTCCCGTACTTTTATTGTAATTAGCTGATAAAGATAAGGAACCAACGCTTTATTTTAAAGGAAAGGCTGATTGACCATAATCAGTCTTACAGGCCGATGGACATTTTTCTCTTTGCGAATTCTCCTGAATAGGAGTTCCAACGAAAAATTTACCGCTGACCGCACCACGAACTGTGTTCGCAAATGTATACACCCAAAGAAGCGCAAGGAGAACCGTCAGAAACGCTGTATAACCTGAAGCAAGTGGAGTAATGAATACCACAGCAATTTTTTGACTGCATATAGTGTAGGCTGCCAAGGGGAAGATATAGGCCCACCAGCCCATACTAAAGGGAATCCCGCCGCCTTTACGGAGCTGATATACACTGATAATTGCAATAATGCCTACGATCCAAATACCGAACCCCCATATGACCGCAGCAATAAGGTTGGCCAGATCCGTGGAAGCTAAAAGTCCCAGCTCTTGAGCATTCTTTGAAGCATCAATAATCGCGCTGACCGCCAGCCCTACTGCACTGAGAAAAATTCCGAAAGAGGGTATGGTCTCTGCAGGGGGAAGTGGATGATTGGCCAAACGGACGAAGACAATAGCGCTCATAAAGATAAAAAGAAAAAAGCCGATCCCGAATAAGGCTGTATTGATAAGGAGAACGGATACACTCCAGGAAGGATGAAGTTTCATGGTAAGCTCCAGCACAGGATTGCCAATCAGGGAAACGGCCATATTGGCTATAGGAGCCATAATCCAAGAAAAATTAACCATCTCCGGCTTGGGTGTCTCTTCCGCCCGCATCATTCTAAAGGTGGTGTAAAAGGTAAAGAAAGTAACCCCGATAATAGCAATGATCCAAAAGGTGAACATCAAGGAATAGGTCAGGGTCTCACTAAGATACTTGCTCCAGATGAGATAGATATTGGTTCCCAAAATTGCCGTACCTACAGGCATGGTCACAAAAAAGTTTCCTGCCAAAGGATGATTCAGATCACGGTAAGCGTAAGGGAAATACTTAAACCAACGGAGCACCCAGGGTACAAGCACACAAAAATAGAGCAGACCTACTAAAGCAGCTAATATTATACTGAAAAGATGTCCCAACGGAAATGAATCCTGCCATAGAAAAAGTATATTGGCCAGACCTCCTGTACCCATGATTACTGCAAACCAGGCAGGAGCTAAATATTTAATCGGATGACGTTCAAGCACTTAAGCGCTCCCCCTTTTCGAAACAGCGTTTCACTAAAATAGTCATGCATTTATTAGACCATAAAACCACTCTTAGTACAAGACTCAAGATACCTAAATAAGGTCTGCTAAGCTAAAGAGAAAGTCCAGGCAGATTTAATTCCGCCTGAACTCTCAGGGGTAGCAGCTTTTAGCATTATCCTTCCACTACATTATCCATGTTCACCTTGAAAAACTCGCCCTTCTTCATCTCAATATGCCCTGATGCGTAGGGTTCCCCTTCCATGGTAAGGTAGATTTCCGAAGCCCCATAATAATTGCCTAATGTATTGACAATACTTTGCAGGATCATTCCTTCATATCCTGCGCCTGCATTCATTTCGGTGACAAAATTCTTAGTAAAGTCCACATAGACCCGGCCATCCTGATTAAGATAAAGGCTCTTGATTTTGACATTCTCGCCAATGAGTTTGCCATGATTGGCCGCCTGCTTTTTAAACTCATCTTCAAAGATCTGTTTGGTAATATCGTTGGTCTTAAAGGATAAAGGAATATTTGTAGTATGAATTTTTCCGTCATCGATATTGGGATAATAGATCTTGACTTGTTGTACCAAAGGTGTGTTCTTTTCTAATTTGCTTAAGGTGGAAGTCACTTCATAGCCGTCGGAGCCTTTATACACCGTTTTCACCAGCCCTACACCGGGAGCATAGTAGTCCATAATTGTATTATCCTTACCCTCTGTCGTCACTTCTATCACTTTGTAGGCTCCGGCAGGAGTTGAAAGGTCCATATCCACATTAGTGATGGTGCGCTTACGGTTATCTGCCAAGGTCCATGATGTACCTTTAGTTAAGGGCTCTTTCAGAAGAACTTCCCCATTGCTGTTAAGTTTGGAGCTCTGGGTCAGATCCTCCCGGTAATAGGTTTCTCCTTGGGCTAAAAGCTGTATCATCTGACCGGCGTTGAGCCCCAGCACGCGAACTGTCTCTGTCCCTCCGTTGTTCGTCCTCAACTGCACCTTGTCTCCTTTGAAGTAATCCACATAGGTGGTAAAGGAGGCATATTCATTGCCCTGTCCTTCATACACGTATTTGGTGTTCTCCTGATAAGCAAGGCAATTCGCGAGCATATCCTCTTGTGCCGGCTGTTCACTGTTATTTGGCGGTTCATTAGGGGGATTGTTCTGATTGGTACCACACCCTCCTAAGAAGATCAGCGATAAGAGAACAGAAAATACTCCCATCATTAAGGTGCGCTTTTTCATGATTGCAACCTCCTTGTTTATGCCCATTATTGTATCATCTTAACATGGGACTCATCTCATTCTAATACTCCTCTTATTATAACCATGCAGTTGAGCTTTGACTATCTTTACTCTATTTTCATATCTAGTGGATTCTTACATCGGTTCCTCCATATATCAATAGACTTAAATCAGCGTGCAAATCTGATACATAGAATCAAAACGGCATAACTGCGATGATAATATAAAATAAAAAGGGCATTGGAAAGTCCAAAGCCTTTTCAATGCCCTGCCCATCTTCATATAATTTTGCTGATTTCCTTTATCTACCCATTATCTATCCATCTGGTTTATTTTTTGAGAGTGGACATCACCGTATGAGTGGTTCCATTGATGACAGAAACTGTTCCGCTCCCCTGGTTGGTGACATAGATTCGATTGGACTTAGAATCCACCCGAATCTCCGCAGGTGAAGCTCCTACAAGCACCGTAGCGATTACAGTATTCGTGCTTCCATCGATTACTGTGACTGTGTTGCTTCCATGATTAGAGACGTAAACCCGACCGGTAAGAGGGTTGATGCCCATTCCCTGAGGATTGATACCTACAGGAATGGTCATGATAGGTGCCCGGGTCGATTTATCCAGGACGTCCACGGAATTTCTTTCCGGATGGATAGCATAGAGCTGATTTTCCGTGGCTTTTTTTCCCTGTTCATGAATTTGCCCTGAAGATATAGGATCAACCGGGCGTACGGGATAAATTGCGGTCATTGTTCCTGAGACGTTTTTTCCCCAGACTTTTAATTTCACATCTTGCGAAGTGATCATGAAGCGAAATTCCAGAGCATCAAACTGGGCATAGTGTTGGGTGTCCTTGACCACACCGGAAGCTAAAGTAATGGAATCAACCACATACTCTACTTTATTACTTCCCTGCAGATAATAGCCCCAGATTTGAATCACTGCCGGTAGGTGGCCGGTATTGCGATACCTTACAGAAAGTGTTGCGGTCTGTTTTTGCCCCGCCACAGTCGGATTCTCAATGACTCCTGTCGTCAATATCGCCATAGTCTATCCCCCTAACCATTCAGGGAAAAGCTCTCTTGCTCTCTGCTGAACGATACGAATACATTCATTATCAGGATGAAGGCTCATATTTTCTCCATGCCACCGATAGGCTATGAGCGGCTCTCGGATATAGCCGGCGGGGAAATGACGAAGAAAACGGAACCACAATTCATAGTCATGGGCCTGAGGCAACCCTTCATCAAAATATCCTACCCGTTCAAGAGCAGTGCGCCTCATCATAACAGATGAACCATTGATAAAGCATCCCCTGAGCAAATTAACTACCAGTTCTTGACGTGCGGGATAAAACTCTGAGTCTGCTGCATACTTTTTCAGCCCATTTTCATCAATAACAATAAAACTTGTATAGCAAAAACCCACCTGCGGATTAGCTTCCATCAATTGAACCTGTTTCTCCAGCTTCCCCTTTAAAAACATGTCATCAGCGCTCAGCCAGCAGATATATTCACCTGTAGCCCGCTGGAGTCCATGGTTAAGGGCATTGGGTGTCCCGCCATTGGACTTATAAATATAATTAATTCGACTTTGATAAGGCTGAAGACGTTGGGCTGTATCATCTGTGGATCCATCATCAATAACAATGATTTCTAAACTAGGATACTTTTGTCGAAGGACACTTTCCACAGCCCAGGTCACATAGCGAGCGTGATTATAGGTGGGGATAACCACACTCACTTTGGGCATGGACATTTAGCGTCCCTCCCCATAGATTTTCTTCATCCATTCTACCGTAATGGGAATGCCTTCTTCCAACAGCATCTTCGGATTGTGGCCCAAATCTCTTACAGCTTTCTGAATATCCGGCCGCTTACTCACTGTATTGTGCTTGTCTTCAGGAAGATATCTGATCAATCCCGGATCTCCCTGAGTATATTTGAGCACCAGATCACTGAGTTCTCTGACGCTGCGATACTCTGTCCCCCCGATATTATAGACTTCACCAGGTTTAAAGTTATTACCCACATTGGCAATGGTCGGAATAAGATTATCCACATACATAAATACACGATGATACCCTTCATAGACATCATAGGGTATTCCTTTAAGAGCACGATAGACGAAGAGGCAGACTACACTGCGGTAGGGGTGGTAATATTCCCCTGGCCCATAAGCATTAAAAAGCCGCAGCCGAACGATCGGAGTTTCGTATCTCTTTTCAAAATTAATGATTTGCACTTCATTTGCCCATTTTGTTAAAGCGTAGTCATTATGCTGAATGATAGTTTTTTGCTGAGGGAGATCTTCTGTTAATAGAGGCTCCTGAGCTTCACCATAGATTTCAGAAGAACTGGTAAAGATGAGTTTAAAGCCCTTTTTCAATTGCCATTCCAATATATTACGTGTTCCAATCACGTTGGTTTCCCAAAGGGTATCATAATAATGCTCACCATTAATGCGACCAAACTCTGCAGCTAAATGATAGACATAATCGTAATCCTGTTCAAATACCCGTTCTAATTGCCGGTATTTGGCAATATCTGCTCTGAAATATTTTTCCTCAGCATCATGCTGTAGGTCCACTTCCCATACTTCATGTCCCCGTTTCCTAAGTTCCTCTACCAAACGGGTACCCAGAGTTCCTTTACTCCCTGTAACCAAAACCTTTGCCATTCTCACTGCTCCTCTTTTCACTTATTTCAAGGCCTTTTCCCGCTCCAGGACAATCCAACCCTGGAGGTCTGCCTCGTCAAACTTTTCCACGGTTTTAAAGCCGGCGGCTTCCAGTTCTTCGGGCGTGAACAGAGGATCCACTACCCATACGGTATTCCCCGCCTCTTCCAAGGCCCGGACCAGATCCACTCCACGGCTATGCTTAAGATCTTTAACTCCTGCTTTATAGCTTAAGCCTTTAATTAGGACATTTTGATGGGTGCCTACCTGCTGCAGAATTCTGTCCCGATATTCCTGGTCCGCTATTGCCGCTCCCTCAAGCAAAGGCGAAGGGCAGACTTTCCGAAGAAAGCGCATATCTTTAGGCAGACATTCCCCGCCGATACCCCAATCAGTCCCGAGGAGTTCTACATTGCTTTTGCTATTGACTGCTTTTCTCAATTCTGCAAAGTCCATTCCCTGATCTTTACAATACTGATAGAGCTCCTGGGCAAAGGCTACATCCACATAGCGCTTAACATTTTCGACCACTTTAGATAGTTCGGCAATCCGAACATCCTCTACTTCCACAAGCTGCGGTACCAAAGGTTCATAGAACTGTCTCCCCTTATCCCGGCAGGCCTGGGTGAAAGCACCCATGACTCTTGGTGTATCGCAGACTGTCTCATCGACCCCAAACATGACCCGATGAGGCACATGAATTAAATAAACATCCTGTCCGCAGCGATAACCTTTCCCTTCCAGATACTTGCGGACAAGTTCCATGGTCCCTGGCGGTAAAGTGGATTCAATGGAAATTAACGCTCCAGGACAAATGATCATTTCTCCTAAAGCAGCGAAGAGATTTTCGCCTTGGTCACCAGTGGACGGTGCCAACAACCAGATATCGATGCCCGTCAATGCCCGATAATCTGTGGTCACTCGATAACCCTGACTGCGTAAATCATTGACCCGGCCGGCATCAATATCCACTCCAACTACGGAATTCGGGTATTTCTTATTGATATACGAAAAGAGATTAAAACCTATATTACCTAATCCTACGACAGCAATTTTCATATTTAGTCATCCTTCCCCTAAAGGTCATATTACATGTTATGGAATTACGTCTCTTCTTGACACTGTTTTTGCCACCTCGTCAACTCTTATGACATACACTAAAGGGTGAAGGAGGATTGAACTATGAAATTGGTTATTCCTGTATTGAGTTTGGAAACCGGGGGAACCCGTTTTATCTATCAAATTGCCAACGAAATGGCAGCTAAAGGGCATCACGTGGAAATAGTTCTGCCGGAACACGCTGTAGTGGCCTGGCCTCTTCGAACCCAGATCACCCGGGTCAGGGAGCTGACACCAGCCACTATCCCTGCCGGCGATTTTATTCTGCCTAATTTCTGGCCAACGGTCTTCCCCGCCTGGGGGGCCCAAAAGGGCCGGGTAGTTCGCCTTAGCCTCGGCTTTGAACCCCTATGGGTCAAGGAAAAGGAAAACGCCTTAGCCACCTACCATATTGATGCTCCCATCCTTTCTATATCCCAGTGGCATCGGCAGATTATTCGCCAGGAAACCGGCCGGGACAGCACCATCATACCAGGCGGTGTCGATCTTAGTCTTTTCCACCCCCATCCCAAAAAATCCCTTATGGCCAACACGGGACCTACCATTGCCTATATCCTTCGTTCCAAAGAGCACGGCTACACTTGGAAAGGGAGCGATGATTTTTGGGAAGCCATCCGGATCACTGCCCAAAGCTTTCCCCACTTTACCCTCCAGATAGTAGCACCGGAAGGGGCGGCTTATCCATCCCCTGTCCCCTACCAGCCAATCGTGGCGACGACAGATGCGGAGTTGGCACTTTTCTATGCTCAGGCGGATATTTTTGTTTCCACCTCCTATTTTGAAGCTTTTGCCATGCCCCCACTGGAAGCCATGGCTTGTGGTACTGCCGTGGTTACCACAGACAATGGTGGAAATCGTGACTATGCAAAAAATGGGGAGAACTGCCTTGTCGTTCCCCCCAGCGATATTCAGCAGCTCTCCCAGTCCTTGCTTCATCTCCTGACTCAAGCACAGGAGCGTCAGCGTCTGGCCCAAGCCGGACAGCATACTGCCCAGGCCTGGACTTGGCGACACTCTGCGGATCGCCTGGAGCAATTTCTCTTTCAGCTTAGCCGTAATTAATGAGGGGACTTAACGGAGCTCTTTCCATGCCAATAAGGCATCCATGGGCTTAGCATCCTTCCCGTAAGACTCTACAAAGGCCAGGTTGCTCTGGTCATGAAACTGATTGAAAACTATAACCTGATAGCCCCTCTGGGTAAAATCTTCTATTTCCCAACCGGAGCGATGCTCTTGAAAGCTTTCCCCACCTAAACCGTAGTGATCCTCCGCTTTTTGTTTAAAGAAGCCCCGAGGGGTAAAGACAATGACTCTTTTCACGGCAATTCTTTCCGCCTGCGCCAGAACTTCATACCCTACACCCTTCTCCATGTGTTCAATCACATCGATCATGGAGACACAATCAACGGATTTGGCTAGAAAGATTTCCCCAATGCGCTGGGCCTCATATTTTATGGGTAAAAAGGAGGTAGCCAACCTGGCTTTCTCAAGATAGGGTCCATGTGCGTCTACACCAATCTTAATGGGGCAAGGAAAATCCTTCAGAGTTGCACCTACTCCGCAGCCAATATCTAATACGGATTGAGCATCTTTCATGAGCTCCTTTATCATTCCTAAAAAATTTTTGTGGTGAACAATTTTTACTGACATTCCAAAACATCCTTCCCTTGCTTTTTTCCGTTACCTTGTTGTCAACAATGCTCGCTGGTTGCAATAAACTGCAACGATGGCTGGTCTACTTGTCTATAGAGCTTACTTTATATGGTATTCACTTAGAATCAATCTGCCCCAAATTTCTCCCTTCGTCTTTATCACTTAAAATAAGGAGGACCTAAGATGAAAATAATTTTACCGGTAATGAGCCTTGAGATGGGCGGAGGAGCTCGTTTCCTGTATCATCTGGCTAATGCCCTCACGGATAAAGGACATGATGTTGAAGTTATCATGCCCAGTAAAGGGGCCCAGGTCTGGCCCCTGCGTGCGAAATTAACCCGTGTGCCTGAATTAAGTCCGGCCAATATTCCCTATGGCGATTTTATCCTACCCAACTTTTATACCACCGTTGGAGCGGCATGGGCTTCTCAAAAAGGAAAGGTTGTTCGCCTAAGTCTTGGTTATGAACCTCTCTGGGTTCCTGACACAGAATCAGCCAAACAAAGCTATCTCATTGATGCGCCGATCTTAAGTATCTCCCAATGGCATCGTCAGCTGATCCTCCAAGAAACCGGCAGGAACAGCACCGTCATTTCCTGTGGTGTGGATCACCATCTTTTCCGCCCTTGTCCCAAGCGCTCTTCCCAGACAGGTCGTAAAAATATTTTTTATATCCTGCGCAATCCTGCTTTAGGGTATATCTGGAAAGGAGGAGAGGATTTTTTCAATGCCCTCTCACTTTTGAAGGGTCTTGATTTTGAGGTTACTGTAACCCTTACTGAAGCGACGCAGCTTACAGGTTCATTCCCCTGCCGTACTGTCTATGCTGCCAGCGACCAAGAAATGGCCGCTCTCTACGGCGAAGCCGATCTTTTTGTCTACAATTCTTATTTTGAAGCCTTCGGTTTACCTCCCCTTGAAGCCATGGCCTGCGGGACAGCAGTCATCACCACAGACTGTGGGGGAAGCCGGGATTATGCTCATAATGGCGAAAACTGCCTGGTTGTTCCCCCCAGTGACATTAATCAGCTTCAACAAGCACTTCATCTGCTTCTAACCCAAGATGGAGAACGTCAACGTTTGGCTTCTGCGGGGTTTGCCTTTGCCCAAGCTTGGACCTGGCAACGGACTGCTGATCAGGTGGAGGCCTTTTTGTTGAGTCTTTAGGCTGATAGTTTTGACCCTAAGGGGCTGCCCCACAGGCCGGCCCCTTTTTTATGGGATAGGTTAGTTTAAGATACGAAAAAGGAGCATCGCCGGCTACTTTAAGTAGCCCAGCGATGCCCCCCTGGAGCTTAATAGTGACCCATTCTTCCCTATCCCTTCAAGCCTAATACTCCCTCTAAATATTTTTTATTATGAAGAATTTGGGGGTTGTCCGGACGATAATCTCTGGCGATTTCGTTGTGCTTGTAGGCAAGCTCGTGCATGCCCAGCCGATCATAGCAAACACAAAGCTGCAGATGAGGTAAATAGGTCCAACAGGCTTCACTCTTAGGTCCCCAACTGTTCGTCGGCTTTTCAAGTTCTGACGCAAGTTTATACCAGAAAATTGCCTGCTGGTATTTCCCTGCATTCAAGTGATTAAAACCAATTCGGCAGCAGAATTCTGCTCTGGGGGTATCATAATCAAAAGATTTATAGAGGTAGGCTTGGGCATTGGCCGAATCTCCCAGTAGTTTATAGATATCGGCTAGTTTTCCGCAAGCGGATATATTATCTTCTACCCATCCCTTCTCCGTATTAAGGAATTTTTCATAATACTCGACAGCCTTTTCATATTGCTTATGGTCATAAAGTTCGTTGGCAAAATAATAAAGATCTCTTGGCGAAAATTCTTCACCTTGTTCCAAACGCTTTTCATAAATGCGCAAATTGCGCTCAGAATCATGTTCCTCAGATTTATGAGCTATAGCAATATCACTATTCATAATGTTGCCACTGACCTCTAGATACTCATGAACTGCCCCTTTCCAGCGAAAATTCTTGCCTCGCCGAACTAACCGGTTCCTTCTCAGCGTGAATGTTGGATTTTCTGATGAGTCAAAAGCCAGCAGGTAATGCATATTTACCACATCAATGGAAGGGTTCAAATTTTTTTTTAAATTATGAAATTTAAGACGGTCCGACTCTAAGATAACATCATCTGCATCCAACCAGAGAAGATATTCTTTTGTCCCAAGGCTAAAGGCATAATTCCGGGCTGCCGCGAAATCATCGATCCAAGCAAAGTCGAAAATTTTATCCGTGTACCTGGCCACAATTTCCTTAGTGCGGTCTGTAGAACCTGTGTCCACAATAATGATTTCGTCGGCAATATCGCATACAGAATCTAAACAGCGCGCAATTGTCTTTTCCTCATTACGCACGATCATGCACAAGCTGATAGAAATAGGGTTTTCAAGCATATTTCTCCTCCCCTAACGATACAATCCTCTTTTAGATAAAAAGGGAATCCGCTTATTGGATTCCCTTTTCTACCACTGTCAGCGTCTTAGTCAAGTTTAAGCAGGCTCAATTGAGCTCCGGCTGCTGATGCGAAAAAGCATAACTATCTGATTTTATTCTATGCCAAGGCCCGCGCTGACATATCCCGCAACCGTTCCTCCTGCTACAAGTCCGCCTCCAGTAGCGCTGACCACGAGGAGCAGTCGCGTTTGCCCGGTGACCGGGATGCTCAGACCCGTCGCAATTCCATTAAAGGTATCCCCAACGGCGATCGGACCGGTAATTGTAATGTCGACCACAGCTCCTGGCACGGGGCTGAAAACATCATCCGGAGACGGTGAGCTGTACAGCTGAACGGTGTAGGTCAAAGGGGCAAGCAACGCCAGCGCAGCTGTTGCACTGAGATATGCGGCCAGTGACGTGATCACGCCGTCCCGTGGCATGGAAAATGCATAATTGGTCTGGCCGCTGAGATCAATAGTGGCACCCAGAACCGTCAACGCTTGGGCGGAGGACCCGAATCCGATCAATCCAGGCAGACCTACGAGTCCACCCGCAAGAGTGGTGACTGCCAGGGGATCTCCTGATGAGAACGGAATAACGGCTCCGCCGCCAGTAGCCCCGGTTGCTCCGGTCTCACCTGTGGCTCCGGTTGCTCCTGTAGCTCCCGTTGCACCGGTGGCTCCTGTGTCTCCCGTGGCTCCCGTTGCTCCGGTGGCTCCTGTGTCTCCTGTGTCTCCTGTGGCTCCCGTTGCACCGGTGGCTCCTGTGTCTCCTGTAGCTCCCGTTGCACCGGTGGCTCCTGTGTCTCCTGTAGCTCCCGTTGCACCGGTGGCTCCTGTGTCTCCTGTGGCTCCCGTTGCACCGGTGGCTCCTGTGTCTCCCGTGGCTCCCGTTGCACCGGTGGCTCCTGTGTCTCCTGTAGCTCCCGTTGCACCGGTGGCTCCTGTGTCTCCCGTTACACCGGTGGCTCCTGTATCTCCTGTGGCTCCCGTTGCACCGGTGGCTCCTGTATCTCCCGTGGCTCCCGTTGCTCCGGTTGCACCGGTGGCTCCCGTGGCTCCCGTTGCTCCTGTATCTCCCGTGGCTCCCGTTGCGCCGGTGGCCCCTGTGTCTCCCGTGGCTCCCGTTGCTCCGGTTGCACCGGTGGCTCCCGTGGCTCCCGTTGCTCCCGTTGCACCGGTGGCCCCCGTGGCTCCCGTTGCTCCCGTTGCACCGGTGGCTCCTGTGGCTCCTGTGTCTCCTGTGGCTCCCGTTGCACCGGTGGCTCCTGTGGCTCCTGTGTCTCCTGTGGCTCCCGTTGCACCGGTGGCTCCTGTGGCTCCTGTGTCTCCTGTGGCTCCCGTTGCACCGGTGGCTCCTGTGGCTCCTGTGTCTCCTGTGGCTCCCGTTGCACCGGTGGCTCCTGTGGCTCCTGTGTCTCCTGTGGCTCCCGTTGCACCGGTGGCTCCGGTTGGTCCTATTACCGGTTCCAGTGAATCCAACTCAGCCGGGAGTACCCGATGAGCATCCACCAAATTTCCTTCAGCATCCTTACCCCAAACTGATATGACTACCGTTTCGGAGCTTGTGGAGAATACAAATTCGAAGGCATCTAAATCAGCAAAATACTCCCTAAGCACAACCTCACCGGGAATAATGCTAAGCTCTTCTAAAACATATACCTCTTTGAAGAGGCCATTGAGATAATAGCCTATTATTTCAACCATCTCTACTGAATCACCATCATTGGTAATTCTAATGGCTACCGATACTGAGGGGCGCACCCCATTAACCGGAAAATTGTCTATCAAACCGGTGGTTAACTCTGCCATCCCAACATCTCCTTACTTTTTTCAAATATCCAATTCATCTAGTTCTTGAGCGACGACTCTATGCGCCGTCTGCAAATTTCCCTCCGCATCTTTCCCCCATAGGGTCGCATTGACACCCTGGGAACTGACAATGAATTGGAACTCAATTCCGTCAAAGTCTGCGAAATAGTTCCTTAACACAACTTCTGCCGGTCCAATGTTGAACAACTCTTCCACATACAATATTTTCGTGTTACCACTCAGGTAATAACCTCTCAGCAGCACCGATTCTAAAGTATCAACATTGTTCGTGACCAAAACAGAAAGGGAGGAACTTGGCCGAACTCCGAAAACAGGAGTATTATCGATCAAACCCGTCGTTAAAAAAGCCATGTTACACCTCCTTAATTTAACTTCACTCTATCTTATGGCTCTTGTCCTTTATGGGTTACCTTTTTTGGAAAAAAATGTTTATAATTTTAATTCTGGTATGCTGAGCATAACGAAGTAATCCTCAATACCTTTGAGAAAAAGGAACTCCTGCTCTTTTTAGAACTTAAACTTCTCCAATTGCTCTTTGGCTTTTTCTAAATCGCCTAGGGTTCCGATATCAAACCAAAGATCCTGGCTCTCATAGCTGCTGACCTTCGCTCCATTTTGGATAAGGCACTGAACCAAATTGGGCATGTCATATTTTTCATTGTCCGGGATATAAGAAAGGATATCTTTATTGATCACATAGATTCCCATGCTAGCCCAGTAATTAAGAGTTGGCTTCTCCGCATAAGCAATAACCTGGCCATCTTGAATTTCCAGAACACCAAAAGAAGAGTGAGTGGTCTTTTTCTGGACAGCAACGGTCATATCTGCCTGTACTGCCCTATGGTGCTCATAGAGGGCACGAAAATCCAAAGTGGTTAACTCATCTCCATTGACGACTACAAAATTATCCTGCAAACCCTCGACTCCTTTTAACGGGCCTGCTGTTCCTAAAGGCTCAGACTCTACTGAGTAACGAATAGTCAGCCCGAATTCACTGCCGTCCTGAAAATAGGTCTTTAATAGATCTGAAAGATAACCTAAGCACATAATTACTTCATCTGTTCCAGCTTTTTTAAGCTGCTCAATTAAGATAGCTGCTATGGGCTTATCCCCTATAGGAAAAAGGGGTTTGGGTAAAATCCGGCTATAAGGATCCAGCCGGGATCCTCTTCCGCCAGCTAATATTATGGTTTGCATCGCATCCCCTTCTTCGTTGCTAGATTTGGTATTTTCCTATCTGAAAACGATCCAGATTTTTTTCGATCCAGGCCATGGTTTTTAGAATTCCTTCTGTCAAGGAAACCTGGGGTTCCCAATCCATAATTTCTTTAGCTAAGCGGCTATCAGCTAAGAGTCGGTTGACTTCACTTTTGCTCGGACGAACCCTCTCCTGGTCAATGACCAGCTTAGCAGAGCTTTGGGTTGTTTCAAGGATAATTTGGGCAAGCTCACCGATCGAGATTTCCTGACCAGAGCCCACATTAATAACTTTACCCACTGTCTTCGGCGAAAGAGCAGCCGCCATAAATCCTGCCACGGTATCGGATACAAAGGTAAAATCCCGTTTGGCTTCAAGATTACCAAGCTTAATCTCTGAACTTGCCAGAGCCTGAGTAATTAACGTGGGGATAATTGCCCGAGCTGATTGTCTCGGCCCGTAACAGTTAAAAGGACGAATCGTGGCCACAGGAAGATTATAGGAAGCGTAAAAGCTTTCCGCTAATTTATCCGCCCCGATCTTGCTGGCAGAATAGGGAGACTGCCCTTGGAGAGGATGATTCTCATCAATGGGTACATATTGAGCGGAACCATACACTTCACTGGTAGAGGTACTTACAACCCGGCTTACCTCATGATCACGCCCTGCTATAAGAATATTAAAGGTACCAAAAATATTAGTCTCAACCACTTCACGTGGGTTTTTATAGGAGTAAGGAATACCCACTAAAGCCGCTAAGTGAAAAACCACATCATTTCCTTTGACAGCCCGATCGATCACATCAGCATCACGCAAATCCCCAGCAATGATTTCAATTTGATTAAGGAGTGAAGGCTCCAGATCTTCCAGATTTCCTCGCCCATCACGGGAATTATAACGTATAAATACACGAACATCGGCTCCTGCTTTGACTAAAGCCTCAGTTAAATGGCTGCCGATAAAGCCACCTGCACCTGTAACTAAAACTTTTTTACCTTTCCACATTAGGCCATTCTCCCTTCTACCGTATCTCTACATCTTATGTCTATTCACGAATATCTGACACTTTTTGCATGCTCAGCTATTGGCAAGAAGGACATTTCTAAGTAAGAAAAAGAGCAACACCCGAAATCTTCAGATGTCACTCTTTTTGTTACTTAAGCTTCACTATTTTCCTGTTTCCCGCCTCAATATTCCTTTGCACTTCCGGAGCAAGGGGCTCTTGAGTCCGAATCATCGCTGTAAGGAGCCCCGCCCGCTCGGGGTACCCGATTAGAACATAGCCTTTCAGATAATTTCCTTTCCATATCAGTGATTGATAGGTAGATGCCTTTGCCAAAGGCTTCGACCAGCTCTCCTGACCTTCTGTTACTTTCCAAGGAAGAGCATTTTCAATGTCCTTCTTATGCGCGAGGGGGGTAATGACTCCCCCTGAGATAATCCTTAAACCGAAGAAATCCACTGAATTCATCCCCATAGAACCCTTATAGATGGTTTTTCTACCGGCCATATTCAAAGCAGCGACTCTCCCCTGTTCCGTGGCATTAGGCCAAACGGCATTGATACGTGGACATTCCCGAAGAAAGTCCCAGGTTTCTGCCACATCCCCTGCTGCGTACACATGGGGGAGATTGGTTTCCAAATACTCGTTGACCAGGATACCATGGTTTATTTTAAGACCTGAGTTAAGAAATGGCTCAACATTAGGCTGAACTCCCTTGCCTATGATTACTAAATTCGTATCAATTATCCTGCCACATTTAAGTTCAACCGCTTCTACATGCTCTTTTCCTTTAATGGCAGCTACATCCGAATTGAGGCTGATATGGATACCATGATCTTTAAGATGTTCCTCCAACCTTTCAGCTGCCGATGAATTGAGCATTTGGGATAGGATATATCCTGAGGAAACTATCACATGGACTTCCATCCCTTGCTTTCGTAAGGCGTAGGCTGATTTTAAACTCACTAATCCGCCTCCGATAATAACAGCCTTTCGTCCTTTTTTAATGAACTTTTGGATAGCTTTGGCATTTTCCAGATGACGCAGGGTAAATACTTCAGGCAAGGCGGCTCCGGCAATATCCAGGCTGACTGCTGAAGCTCCGGTGGCTATCAGACATCGATCATAGTCGAAGACTTCACCGGAAGCCGTACTAACCCTTTGCCCCTCCGGATCAAGTCCTGTTACCCTGACCCTATAATGGGTATTAAGATTCAATCGCGCCAGTTCCTCGGTCGTACGCAGAAAGAGCTGTTCTTCTCTGATATCTCCGGCTAAGTAATAAGTGGTCAGACACCGGGAGTAGGGAGGATAGTGATCTGCCGTTAGGACTGTTATTTTCCCCTGAGAATCAACCTTTCGCAGCCCTTCTGCAGCAAAAAGCCCAGCGGCACTGTTACCGATGATGATATAGTTCATAAGTTTTTCCTCCCCAAGGCTTATTGATCCAAGCCCAATGCCTGCCGTTTCTTCCGAATATCCTCAATAAGCCCCAGAGCAGCTTTTTGAGGTTCTGTTTCTACATAGAATTTCCCACCGATAACTTCTGTAAGACCTACAGTGAGGAGTTCTGTCACCTGCTTGCTGCCCAGGACAGGAGGTATAACGCCCAAATGAGTAGTTATTCCCATGGCCACAGCCCAAGTCCCGATGCTGAGAGCCTTTTCATGCTGGGGTTCAGGGGCGCTGGCTGCCACAGGCAAAGCGGCCGAGTCCACACCGAGATAATTAGCTAGTGCTGTGACTAAATCACCGATGCGGGAATTATCCACACAACTCCCCATGTGCAACACCGGGGGAAGTGGAGCACCAAGACCAGCAGCCTCTCCAATGGCCCTGAGAACAGCTTTGAGGGTATTTCCGGCATATCTTTCGGTCCCCTCGGAGTTCATCATCCCTGCTTTAGCCAAAGCATGGGCGGAGCAGCCGGTCGCCACGACAAGGACATTGTTCTTCAAAAGTTCTTTGACCATCTCCACATGAAAGATATCCTGAGTCACCTTGACATTATTACAGCCTACTGTAGCCACGACACCAACGATATTGCCGTTAACAATATTATCCGCTAATGGCTTTAAAGGTTGAACGGGGTCCAGCTTGCCCAAAGCGCCTGCAATGGCTTCCACGCTAAAGCCGGCAATTATCTTTGCCCGATAATCAGGTATATGAACCTTGTTGGGATCCCGGCGGGCATACGCCCCAATGGCCTTCCTAACGATCTCCTGAGCTGCTTCATCGGCTTTTTCCAGAGCAAAAGGAACATGAGTGGCTCCAGGAATCTTCACAATCGGCATAGTGGTGATCAATTCCGTATGATAACAAGAGGAGATTTGGCTCAAGGAGGGCATAATGCATTGGACATCGACGACCATGGCATCCACTGCCCCGGTGACAATAGCCAATTCTTGAGCAAGGTAATTCGTAGCCAAAGGAACTCCTTGACGCATGAGAACTTCATTGCCTGTGCAGCAGATTCCAGCCACCTGGACTCCTTTGGCTCCCACTGCCTCTGCTTCAGGAGAAAGAGTCTTCGCCCACTGGACAATTTTTTCGGAAAGAAGGGGAACATGGCCATGAACGATCAGGTTTACATAATCCTCTTTAAGTACTCCTAAATTGGCTTCGGTCACCACAGGAGCCGGTGTTCCGAATAAAATATCCTGCATATCTGTTGCCAGCTTTAGGCCGGCGTAGCCATCCACCAATCCCTGCTTAGCCGTCGCTAAAAGAAGGTTTACCGGATCTGCATCCATTCCCATAGTGGTCTGATGCATGGCCTCCCGAATTTCCCGATCCGGATTCCGGGGTATGATCCCTAAAGACTCCCATACCTCGAGACGTTGTTTTGGTGCATGGGCACTCACCCATTTCATAGGACGATTATGATGGTTTCCCATATCTCCATAGGCTACACGAACCACTTCCAAAGCTAACGCATCAGGTTCTTTACCTTCACTATCTATTCCTAATCCTGACGCGACCGCCTTCAACTTTCCGGCATCTGCTATAGGATAATCGATTTTGCCTTGGGCCGCCAGCTCTAGAGCTTCTACGGCATCATAAGCATGATCCACATGGGCTGCAGCCCCGGCAGCCACCTGGCGAAGCAAGTTCCGAGCCACGATCACATCAGCTGTAGCGCCGCAAATTCCTTTATCCGGGCCTTGCCCAAAGGGATCGATCCGGCAAGGTCCTTGAATACAGTGACGGCAGCAGACTCCTAAACTTCCAAATCCGCACTGAGGTTGTTGTTTATCATAGCGATCCCAAACGGTTTCAATTCCATCCTTATGGGCCTTTTTTATGAGATCCTGGGCCGCCGGATCAATGCTGCGTACATTAAGCATGGTTACCAACCTCCTTAAGATGGTTCATCCAAGACTTCCGTATTTCCCTTGCGTATCCATCCACTTCCACAAATTGCAGGGCCTTCGTCGGACATGCCGAAACACAAGCCGGTTCATAGGCTAACTCCCGACAACGATCGCATTTTACAACCTGATGGTCAGGCCCTTCCGTAATAACCCCGAAGGGACAGACCATAACACACATCCAACAACCGACACATTTTTCCGGCTTAACCTGTACTAAACCGGTCGTAGAATCAATCCTCATGGCCCCAGCCATACATCCATAAACACAAGGTGTGTCTGAACATTGCCGGCATTGCAGGGGCATAATCACTTCCCCATCCGTCTCCACAAAGACTCTTTTTAGTGGGCGTTCAGACTCAAAGATTGCTGCAAACAATTGCTTGGATTGGGAATGAGCCACAGCACAGGCCAATTCACAGCTTTTACATCCCAGACAATGCTCTGTGCGTACCAGTAATTGTTTCACGTTATCCCTCCTTACCTAAAAATACACAAGCTAATTCTGACAACTCTATACTATTACAATATTCAGATAATTACCGTCAGCTTGGCGACATTAAATCGAAACATATGAATATTTTATTTATACCGCTTGCGGCAGATTAGGGAAGCAAATGCAAATACAAAAGGTACTGAAACAGTACCTTTTAATCTAAGCCCCTTCATTATGAATATTCATGACTGATCTTCTCCCATAGTCGCTCAGGCAGTAATAGCACCACATATCCCCGGTGCAAAGCCACGATCCCCTGCTGCTCCCAATGGCGTAAGATTTCATTGATCGTCTGGCGTGTACTTCCGCTAAGAGATGCCAGTTCCTCATGGGTAAGGTAAATAGCATTATCATTCTTACCCTGCATGGTACGCCGAAAAACACGCGCCAGACGGGAGGAGGTCTCACGAAAAGCTAAATCAACAATCAAATCATTGGTTAGGCGAAGAATTTTACCCAGAAGGCGGACCAAATGCCGGGCCAGTTCCGGACATTCATCCATCATAGCTTTAAAGTCAGCCATACTGACATATAGAACTTCTGTTTTTTCGATGGCTGTTGCCAACGCTAAGGAATGTTCGCTATAGACCTCCCCTGCCGAAAGAATCGCAATAGCAAATTCCTTACCATCTTCTGATGTATAAGCAATTTTTACCTTGCCAGAAAGAACAAAGAAAATTACATCCGAACAGGAAGAGGGGAAAACTAATCTTTGCCTCTTTGCGAAGCTCATCCTACTGAAATTTCTTTTCCAGGTCTGGAGAAAAGCAGGAGGTAATCCGTGAAAAAAAGCAAATCGATCAAGATCTGGTATTGTTTTAGGGTTGGACATTGGCTCCACATCCCTTCTACAGGTGTACCAAAGACATGATTTCATACAAGATTTCTAGGAAATTTTAAAAAGTCCTTTAAAATAAAACACCCAAGCTCTACTTTTCATAGAGCTTGGGTAGTAAATCCTATTAGCTTAATAACTTAATGATCTGTCTCTTGTACCCCATAAAAGCATCAGATATCCGGAATTCTTCTCCCCGGGGCCGCAGGGTATCGATAATAATCTCATGGGCGAGCCTTCCTGGGGGCCCGGTCATAATGTACACCCGGTCGGAAAGCAGGATGGCTTCATCGATATCATGGGTAATGAATAAAGCAGACATGTCGATTCGGCCCATGAGATCCAAATACCAGCGATGCATGGAGCTCTTAGTAATGGCATCCAGGGCGGAAAAAGGTTCGTCAAAGAGAGCTACATCGCGAGAGAACATATAGGTTCTGAGCAAGGCCGCTCTTTGCCGCATTCCTCCGGAAAGCTGGGCGGGGTACTTCTTCTCGGCCCCTTCCAACCCGAACTCCTTGAAATGGCTGAAGGCCTCTTCACGGGCTTGGCTCTTCTTTACTCCCCGAATGAAAAGAGGGAGGGCCACATTATCCAACACAGTCAAATGAGGCTGCATCAAGTCCTTTTGCTGCATATAGCTTACTTTACCGGCCTGACCCGTAATATCCTGAGCGTTGAGAAGCACTCGTCCTGAATCAGGGGTAAGGACACCGGCGATAACATTAAAAAGAGTGCTTTTGCCGATGCCGCTTACTCCCAGGAGGCTTACCAGCTCCTTTTCACCGAGCCTGATATTGATGTCTTTAATCGTTAATTCTCCCGCAAAACCCTTTGAGATATTTTGCGTCTCAAGCTTTATCTTATCCATCTTACTGCGGTAGGTAGGCATTGGTAAAACCTTGTCCTGGTTCAATCCTTTTGGAGATCAATTGATTATCTGCCATCCAAGCATAAAAATTATCCCAACGGGCCTGATCGATGAATCCCCACCGCTCTGCTTCAGCCTTATATTCCCTGGCCAAATACTTTTGGCTGGCTTTTATAAGCTCCTGATCCAATTCCGGGGCATGTTTGACCAGAATTTCAGCGGCTTCTTCGGGATGTGCTATAGCGTATTCATACCCTTTGGCTACAGCAGCTAAAAATGATTTGGCTGTGTCCTGGTTTTTTTCCAAATACAGAGGACTGGCAGCTATGACCGGGGTATAAAAGTCTAAGACAGGGTCAATATCTTTGAACGCAAAATAATTGGTATCCAGGCCTTTCACCTCTGTTGCCACGCCATCCCATCCATAATACACCCAAATAGCGTCCACATCGGTTTTCAAAGCCGAGATCACATCTGTTACTGTATTAGGAATCATTCTGATAGCCTCATATTTACCGCCGTCTTTCTCGATGACTTGTTTAATAATGGCTTTTTCCACAGGAGAATCCCAAGTGGCATAGACCTTGTTCTCCATATCCTTCGGTCTGGTAATGTTATCTTCCTTCAAGGAGATAATTCCCGAAGTATTATGCTGCAAAATAGTCCCTACGGCTACCATATCCAGGGGACTGTCTGAGGTAAGAGCAGCTGCAAGTTCCTCCTGGAAGGTTACACAAAATTCAGCTTTTCCGGCAGCTACCAATGGTAGTGCTCCCCCTTCAGGTGGCTGTACAATATCCACCTCTAAACCTGATTCTTGGAAATAGCCTAATTCTTTAGCCACATAGACGCCGGTGTGATTAGTATTCGGTGTCCAGTCCAGGACAAAGGTGACTTTCTTATTTTCTTGTGCACCTTGCTGTTCATTCCCAGTGTTGATCGTATTGTTCTGAACACCACACCCCGCTAATCCTAAAACCACAAAGACGCTCATAAGAATTGCTATGCATCGCTTTTTCATATCTCAACATTCTCCTTAAACACTATTCGGCCCTCAGCCTTCATTTTGCTGTTCCCCGGTCTGTGCCCAGGGCATAGCTTTTCGTTCCAAAAGCTCCACACATTTCATAAGCACTAAGCTCAATATGATGATCAAAAAAATCACCGCGAACATTTTATCAAAAGAATAGGATTTTCTGACCCGGGTCATATACACGCCAAGACCACTGTTTCCTCCCAGCCATTCAGCAATAACTGCGCCGACAATAGAATAGGACACCGAGATACGTAAACCTGAGAAAAAGCCGGGCAGAGCATTAGGCAGCTTAATATACCGGTAGATCTGCCACTTTTTAGCCCCCATAGCTCGCATGAGATTCATAGCGTCTTGATCCGACGATTTAAATCCACCTAAAAGAGCAATGGTCATAGGGAAAAAACAGGTCAGAACAACAAGCGTAATCTTCGGCGCCATATCATAGCCCAGCCATAACACCAACAAAGGGGCTATGGCTACCGTGGGAATAGTCTGAGTAATTACCAGGATAGGATGGAAGGCTTTATAAAGAGCATCGAAACGATCCATCAAAAGCGCAATCCAAAAAGCCAAAAGAATACTAAGAGCTAATCCTATGAAAGCCTCCGTCAAGGTGATCTGGGCGTGCTTCATAAGCTCAGGAAAAGAACCTGCTAAAGCCCGAATCACATCCCCAGGGGATGGTAGCATGAATTTTGGCACCATTTCAAGAAGAGTCACCAGATACCAGAAGATAAGCAAGATCAGAAGTACAGCCGTTGGGTAAAGCTTATTGGTGATGCTTTGTAACCTTTTCATCAATGGTCCAAATCCCGCCTTCCGGCTTATAGCTAATTTTTACATAGGACATGACACTGGGTGCCCCTTCTTCAATGCAGATTAGCTGGCAGTGTTTAACCATTTCCATAAGTTGATCGTATTCCCCTTCAACAGTCGTTTCAAAAGGACCTACGTAGACATTAAGACCTGAGGATTTTAAATATTCAATGACCTTGTCCACCACACGGATCACTTCTTGTCCTTCCACAGCCGGTAATACTTGAATAGCTACACTTGCATTAATCATTTCTTTTTCTCCTTCTTTCCTCTTCATTTTACACTTGAGGAGGGTAATGCATAATAAAAAACCTTCTGCAATCAGAAGGTTTTCCCAAACAATTCAGGACATGGAGCCAGAAGCTCATGTATCCTAAGTCCCTCCGCTAGCATTACCTAGATCAGGTCAATGGGTCGGAAACACTCGTTTCCCTCTCAGCCGTTTTCCAGCTCCCCAATACTATTCTCTTTTTTGCATCATAGCACCTTAATCTTAAGGTGTCAAGAAGGTCAAGCTTGCAATGAGTTATTACCAACGTCGTGTACTGCCTCCGCCACCGCCGGAACCCCCACCGCCTCCGAATCCTCCTCCGCCTCCGCCACCGCGGCCACCTCTCATGAGCATGCCGATAATCATGCCGAAGATAAAGCCGTTAAAATAACGGTGGTCAATATAAAATAGGAAAACGATACCGAAAAAGGCTAGAATTTTAACCCCAAGAGGCAGGGAAGCAAAAGTATCGGTTCCATCTCCATAATCAGACGAAGTAGACAAAGCCTTAGGAGAGTCAATATTCATCACAACTTGATACTCTTTAGCAACTTCCTGAACAAAGGCTCGATAACCATTTAAGATGCCTTGGTTATAATCTCCTTCTTGAAAATAGGGAATCATGTATTCATCTTGAATTTGGCCGGTTTTAGCATCGGGAAGAGCCCCTTCCAAGCCATAACCCACCTCTATCCTGGCCTCCCCCTCCGTAGGGGATACTAAGATCAGTAACCCGTTGTTTAGCTTTTTATCACCGATCCCCCATTCTCTCAAGATGGATAGAGCATATTCTTCCGGCCCATATCCTTTCAGATCGTTGACTGTAACCACTACGATCTGTGCCTTGGTCCTTTTCTCCAATTCCGCCGAGTTTTGGACAATAATTCTCTCAGTGTTTGAGTCGAGAACATTGGCTTCATCCAGCACAAAAAAATCACGGGTGGGCTGCGGGATCGAAGGGGTAGTCGCCTGCAAAGGAAAAGCTAAAGTAAGGAAGAACAGTACCAATCCGGCAAGCAGGAGTTTCCTCTTCATGGGCTTCATTCCCTTCATTCTAACCTATTTGATATTGTCGTCTGAATAGGTTGTTACTTGGAAAAGTCCACGGTAGGAGCCTCATATGCGCTCGCATCAGCCTTAAAATACTCTCTCTCGTCAAAACCAAGAATCCCCGCATAAAGATTAGTGGGAAAATGTTTTATCTTCGTATTATAGGATTGAACCTCATTATTATAGTCCATGCGTGCTGTGGCAATGCGGTTTTCCGTTCCTGCCAATTCATCCTGCAACGCCCGGAAATTAGCGTCAGCCTTTAACTGAGGATAACTTTCAGAGATAGCCAGCAATCGGCTCAAGGCACTGCTTAGCGCTGCGTCCGCCTCAGCAGCTTCTCCCACACTACCTGCCCCGATCAGTCGGGATCTGGCGTCAGCTACATCCGTAAACACTTCACTTTCATGTTCAGCATATCCTTTGACGGTATTGACCAGATTCGGAATGAGATCCGCTCGGCGCTGAAGCTGGTTCTCGACCTGACTCCAGCTGCTGTCCACAGTCTCCGAAAGAGTCACTAAGTTATTATAACCAGACCCCAGGATCATAGCCAGAATGATAATTATCCCTACGGGAATCAGCCACTTTTTCATAACGCTTCCTCCATTCATATTTCTTTCCTTACTATCTATTGTTATACCATTTCTTAAGTTGATTCAGCTTTTCAGATCAAATCTAACCTATAATAGTCCTGGCTGAAAAATACAGAAGCACAATCACACCCAAGATGATACGGTACCAGCCAAAGATCTTAAAGTCATTCTTTTTGATATATCCCATTAGAAACTTAATGGAGATTACGGATACTATAAAGGCCACTACCATTCCTATTAATAGAATCATCAACTCCGGACCTGTAAAGTTGAAACCAAACTTCAAAAGCTTAAGTGCACTGGCCCCAAACATAACGGGGATAGCGAGAAAAAACGTAAATTCAGCCGCTACGGTTCGGGATACTCCCAGCAAAAGTCCTCCTACAATAGTAGCACCAGAACGGGAAGTTCCGGGGAATATGGCGGCAATCAATTGAAATATTCCGATCATGAACGCCGTGGTGTAAGTAATTTGTGATAAGTGATTGACCCGAGGCCTTTTCCCCTTATTGTAATTCTCAATAACAATAAAGAGAATTCCAAATATAATCAGCATAACGGCAACGGTTTGATAGTTATAAAAAAGAGCGTTAAACACGTCGTCCCACAATAGACCGATAACACCGGCCGGAATACAGGACACAATGATTTTGAACCACATTTCTATGGTTTCCTGCTTGACGGAAACCCCTCTATCGAATGTAAAGGGATTGAGTTTCTTCCAATACAAAAGCACAACAGCCAAAATAGCTCCCAGCTGAATGACCACGAAAAACATTTCCATAAAAGCCGCGGACATGTTCAGCTTAATAAACTCATCCACCAATATCATATGTCCCGTGCTACTGATGGGCAGCCATTCTGTAATCCCTTCTACAATACCTAGTAAAATCGCTTTAAAAATCTCTACTAATGCCATAATTCCTCCTGATTACATTTTCTATAGATTTAATTACATCACGCCCATTATACCAATTCGGTTTATGAATGGATAGCCGCATTCCCCCTTCATTCTTCGACACATGACGCTATCCATATAGTATTATACCTGATTATGTCTAGCCTAACCTTAGGGATTATATAAGTATTTATTAACTTTTTCTTAATTCCTCATCAAACCTATTAAAAAGATTACCTCCCAGAATAGAGTTATATCTATCCTGGGAGGTAATCAGCCGATTGCCCAAAGAAACTTTTTAAGATTATTCGAGACCAATCATGACTGAACTTGCTTTGATAACGGCAATTGCGTCATCACCTACTTTTAATCCCAAGGATTCTGCTGAACCAGAAGTTATACTCGCTGTAATTGACTGACCATTAATATCCAGAACCACTTCCGTTGACACGGGGCCCTTTTTAACCTCCGTAATTTTGCCTTTTAATTGATTTCTAGCCGATAATTTCATTAGATAATTCCTCCTTGTTTACTATTTAAATTAGTATGCACACTCTCAATCATTTCAAACAAAATTCCGACTCCATCCACAGATAGTTATGCGCTCTAGTTCACATCTTCCTCTACCTTCTCCAGCCTTTCATCAAGTAGATAAGGGTTTGCCAGGTACTTCTTGACTAATTTAAAGGAATTGGAGTAGTAGAGTCCGTCACAAATCCGCTCGTCCAAAACATAGCCGATCTCACAGCATTTTTTGACCACTACCTGATCCTCTTCAACTACGGGTAATTTTTTGCTCTTCCCTAAGGCGACAAAAATCCCTGTCGTACCAAAATCGTAGAGATGATGGTAGATAAAATCCAGATTGATGGATTTGAGATAGGTAAAGAAAAGAGATGTGTGAAAAGGACTGGCTTCAATAATCTTTTTCGGCAGTAAATTATGCCGATCCATCCACTTTAGCGTCCCTACTAAAAGCTTCACTTGACTATTAGGTAAGGCCATAATACGTTGAGCAATAGTATCCACCTCATTGGCAGCTCCTGCCGCACAACCTTCCTCTATGGTCTGATCGACGATTTTGACAATCTCTTCGATGCTTTCCAGACCTGAAAAGAGGAATTTAACTGTTGTCTCTTCACCGTCATCCTTTAAGAGGCGCTTAATGGCCATAGAGATGCGGATATCATATCGGGTATAGATTTTATTATTCATGATAAAACGGTTCAGCTGTGGGCGTTGAGCGAGAACACGCACATAGACTGCAATAAATAGGTGCAAGTAGTTGAGCCTAATCCCTTGATCTTTCTTTTCTTTGATATACTGATCAATTTTATCAACAGCAACGACTTGTTTATAAAAATTTTGGGCATCATTCCGCTTGGTCATAATGTGGGGAATAATCCTTACAAAAGGGCTTAAAGACTTGAGAAGCCGCCCGTCACTCCGTCGCATCCAAATCTCCCCTTTTGCTTCTTAATTCCTTTCAATAAATTTCTCTAAGGATCAGATAATCCCTTCTTTTTATATTAACTTAATGCAAAATTTTCCTATTTATTTGTAGTCAATAAAATTTGTCCGGTTAAAACCTTAGGAAAGTCCGATCTCTTCTTTAAGAAAATTTATAATTACTTATGACAGTGAAAAAGAAGTTTGATAGTTTAACTTTTTTATGGGATGATATAAAATAAGGTAAAATAGACAAGCTTAATCGAGGGAGTGATACATATGACAAAAATCTTGGTACCTGTAGACGGCTCACCGAATTCGGACAAAGCCATTCACTATGCTCTTACTCTAGCACGTTGCAAAGACGACCTTCTTATCTTTTTAAACGTTCAGCCCAATTATAACACACCCAATATAAAACGCTTTGCCACCCAAGAACAGATTAAGGTAATGCAGGAAGAAACCAGTAAGGAAGTTCTCGATCACTCTCTGGAAATCGCTAAAGATTCCATCGCGCCCATCCGCACGCTCCTACGCACAGGGGACCCTGGTCGGGAAATTTGTAAAGAAGCCCAAGAAAGTGTTGTAGACAGTATTGTTATGGGATACCGGGGACTCGGTGCCGTTAAGAGAGCCATTCTGGGAAGCGTAGCTACCCATGTTCTTCATGAAACAAGCTGCCCTGTGACCATAGTTCCTTAGAGGATGGTGTAATGAATAATAACCCCTGGTTTGCTATCGTTAACCCAGCTTCGGCTAACGGACAAACTCGAAAAATCTGGCCCAAAATTTACAAGCGCCTCCTTGATCAGGGCGTTAATCTTGAATTTGCTTACACCACGGGACCAGGGGATGCCACCAATCTCACCCGGCAGGCCATGCATAGTTATACGCAAATTCTTGCTGTCGGTGGCGATGGCACTCTAAATGAGGTTGTGAACGGATTTTTTGCCGATCAAAAACCTATTAATCCTGAAGCAAGTCTTGCTGTTCTTTCCCATGGAACCGGGGGAGATTTTCTACGCACCCTCGATCAAAAACGAGGGCTCCCCTCTTTGCTGGAAGTTCTGCACCGACAAAAAATTGTCCCCATTGATTGCGGGCTAGTTCAATATCAAGACGCTACCGGTCAGTTGTACACTCGTTATTTTCTCAACGTAGCGGATGTGGGTTTGGGAGGAATGGCGGTTAGCCGAGTTAACCAGCACAGCAAATTCCTCGGTGGAAAACTATCTTTCCTCCTTGGGGGCATCATGACCATTTTGACCTATAAAAATAAAAACATGAAATGTGTCATTGATGGAAAAATCGTGGTCAATGGACCAGCCAACAGTATCTGGATTGGCAATGGACGCTTTGTAGGAGGAGGAATGATGATTGCTCCTCATGCAGAGCTTGACGATGGTCTTTTTGATGTCGTTGTTCTCGGTAACCTCTCTATGTTCCAACTCTTGCGCCATTTGCCCAAAATTTATCAAGGCCACCATCTTGAGGTTCCGGATGTTACAGTCCATCGTGGTAAAGAAGTCTCCATTATCTCTAATCCTTCGGCTTACTTGGAGCTGGATGGGGAACATCCCGGATTTACACCCGTCCATTTTTCCCTAATACCACAAGGGATTCGCTTATGGACATAACTATGATGGTACACCCCATAGGGTGTGCCATCTTTTATAAATAAACTGAAGAGGTGTTAAAGATGTCGTTATCCATCAATGAAAGAGAAAAGATGATAAAAACCTGTGAAGAAATTATCGCTCGTTGTGATAAACCCTTTGTTTGGGAAGACGATGGGATCTATGAATCAGAGCGAGCCAAAAGTCCTTTTAATCTTTTTTTGCCCCAAGAACAAATAGTTCAGGAACTCAGTGCGCTGTTTGAAACCTTTTGTGGTACTCCCTATATCTACGATCAAATAAAAGCAGTCTGCCACTTGGAAGCCGAATGGTATGAGTATGGCACTTATGGCCTGGATCGCGACTTCACTCGGGTCTTAAGCCGTTACTCTCTAAAACCGGAATATGTAGAACAGGTAAAAGCACATTTTACAAAGAGGCTCAAAGAGTTGCTTCAAGAGCAGTCCGCCCTTTTAAAAGGTAAGGGGTTCCTTCTCAATAAAGATGGGGTGCATTTTTCTTGCAGGGTGGTTGTTCCCGGCGGGAAAATGAATGCCCAGCAATCCAAAAGAGTAAGCGAAATCTGTACACAGTATGGAAGCGGGTATTTTTACCTCACCCAAAGAGAAAATATCGAAATCCCTGGTATTCTATTAGATAACCTGAACGAGGTATCTCAATCTCTTGCTGAAGTCGGTTTGAGCATCGGTTCTACAGGACCCAGGCCAAGACCCATAACAACTTGTAAAGGGGCTGTGTGCAAATTCAGTCTTTATGACACCGAGGGCTACACCAGTCAACTCAATGAAAAAATTTATAAAGGTTATTATGATGTGACCCTGCCCGGTAAGCTTAGAATTATTACCAGTGGCTGTTTTAATAACTGTTCCATGCCTCATGTGGGCTGCATTGGCATCATTGGCAAGAAAAAAGACCAAGTCGCCATCAGTCTTGGAGGGATGGCCGCACGCAAGCAATTTTTAGGCCAGGAAATCCAAGGTCTTTATACTTTAGATGAGGCTACCGGGATCATTGAAAAAGCGATTCAATACTACAAGGAGCATGGCAATAAGGGCGAACGCTTTGCTCAAATGATTGAGCGTTTGGGCTTTGAAACTGTAGAGAAAGCCTTAATTGGCTAAGACGACCCGTTAAAGATAATTTCTCCGATAAATTGAGAATGTAGGGAATACCCTTGCGTAAGAACACAGGGTCATTCCCTACATTTGTCTTATATAACTGGAACATTCTAATTACTTTGCCCTAATCATGATATAATAATGTTAAAGCAAAGGAGGACAAGTCGTATGCAGATTGGACAGAATCTTAAAGATAAGATTATGGCGAAGTTTAATCATTATCAGGAAGAATCCAAAAAGACCCTCCAAAATATCAACCTTACCCAGGACAAACTCAATGCTGCGTTTATGAAAGCAGAGAAACTCAACATCAATACAGGGCCCATCCATAAAGTTTACCAGGATATCCTTATCCTGATTCAAGTTGTCAAAGCTTATATCAGCAAAGATTATCAAGAGATCCCCGCCGGCTCCATTATCGCTATCTTAGCTGCCTTGATCTATTTCTTATCCCCTATTGATATTCTTTTTGATTACCTTCCAGGAGTTGGCTATGTAGACGACATGTTTGTCCTCGGCTTGGTCTTAAAACAGGTGGACTCTGACTTGCAAAAGTTTAGTCTGTGGAAGCAAAGCAAAGATCCCGCGGAATCCTGATTCATTAATGGCTTTATGTACTGTCTTTTTTCTTTTTGGCCGGTGTCCGTGCCAACAGAGATGCTACATCGGCCTCGAAAGACGAAATCCATACCTTTTGGGTTTTATCAAAGAAAATTTTAAGGGTCTTTTTTAAATGGGATTTGGTCAAGGGATCCAAGGTTTTATAACTCTTAATCATATCATTAGCCAAGGTCAGCTTTTTCTGGGACAGATCGCTAACTGTCGTGGCCCCGGTGGCCTGAAAAATATCAAATAAAGCATCCACGAACTCCGCTCTCTGCTCCATGGATAATTGGTTAAGCCAAAGCCTTACAGTCTTGTTAAAATTCTTACTCCCTTTGGTTAAATTCTTTTCATAGACGAAATGGCTGCCTCTTACTTCCCAGAAGAAAGGGTTGTGCTGCATAACGCTCAGACCATTGCTGTTGACTGTAATATACTCTTCTCCATGCTCAAGGAGCATCCCTACCACGGAGGATTTAGGAACAAAGGTATGAATCCGGTCGAGGATCCTCTGATATCCTTCTCGTTCGAGGACATGAGTCAAAAAGCCCGGGCCGTCATTGTTATATACTCCAATGATTCGCCCTTGAACCTCAGGTTCCATGGCTGCTGCAGAATAGACCGCCAGATTTCCGCCTTTGGAATGGCCACCCAAATAAAGCTTGCCCTGATATTTCCCCACGACTTTTTCTACATAGGAAATTGCATCTCTTTGGGCCTTTACTTCATCCCTAAAACTCATCTGAAAATCCTCTTTCCATCCGGCCAAGGTATCGTCCGTACCCCGAAAGGCAATATAATGTTCCCCTTGGCTGATGGAAAAGACCATCGCGGAAAATTGGTTACAAATCTCATGATCCACAAGATTTACATAACTGGACAGCTGAATTTCTTTAAAACGAGTTGCCAGCGAGGTTTTAACCAGCAGTTTGGGTATCTCCCGAAAGAAAGGGTTGATACTATTCTGGAGTTTCTGATGAGCAAGGCCTTTGAAGTATTTTTCCCCTGCTTTCGTCAAGGATATGGAATCCCTTGAGGCCTCCGATGGGAGGATACCATCGAATTCAAGGTAAGCCAAAATCGAAAAGATTAAATTATCTACTTGATTAAATCCATCCTGAGCAAAGCTTAAGTCCCCTCGCCAATCAAGATAATCGAATATATTTTGCATAGGACACCTTTTCTTCTTCACTTCTTGAATAGAATACAGTCTCTGCTTAGTATGTCTTATTTTTGAATTTTATGCTGACCTATTCTTCTATCTTATTTTTCTTTCCCGATTAATATCTTTCCAACCTTCTTGATACCTTCTGCCTACACTGTTAATGCTTTCCACCAATGCCGCCATCAAGCGGTGAAACCCTTGAGGATTTTGAGCTGGGACACGATAATGCTTATTAATCTCAATCTGGACAGCTGGAATTCCCAGTTCTCTGGCCGCAAAATTGGCTATCGTATTTGGGCTGGATGCAGCAAAATAATCGGAGGAAATTTTTGAGAACCCACAATTCCGAAAGTTCTGGGCCAGGATTTCATCGGTATGCATTTTTTCAAGAAGGTTCCTCCTATTGTTCGTTCCAAAATCCACATCAAAGTCCCTGTCTCGGGCTGCTCCGTGAATATCCAGCAGGAGCTTGATCTTGCCTTGCCTGCATAACTGAGCAAGTTTCTCTTTATAGATGCAAGGACTATCCACGTTCGGATCCCCACCATAAAGCTTAGTCACTGCAATGGCATGACAACCGGTTAACTTATTCAGAAGGTAGACAATGGAGCCGGTATACTCGTCGGACATTTTGATCTTCTTTTGGCGAAAATGACGAACCGCATGGGGAGCCGAGACCAGAATGGGAATATCCCCTGCCGCGTGCCAGAACGGCTCCTCTTGCTTGGGATTCACTCGTTTATCGGTTTTGTAGAAATAGATTCTCTCAATGCTGACTGCTTCTTCATTGAGACGGGTCCTTGTATATTCATTGATAAGTTGTTGATGCATCTGGCTCATGGTTTTCCCACCTTGCTCCCAAACATAAAATCGGAGAGATCACTCTCCGATTAATACTACCTCAACTCCAAACAAAATGCCATCTTAGTCTTTTTCCCGCCCCTTATCCTCCTTTATATTAAGCACTGCAAATCCTATTAAATAAAGGAAAAGCGGCATAAACAAACCAATGGATTGATAACTTGAGTAGATATACAGATTATATAAAGCATGAATCGTGACTGCTACAGTATAAAGACCAAACAGCAGTGGCCAAATTATGCCGTTTAATTGCCTTGCTATACTGAGCCCAAAGCCAACAATACCTGTGGTCGTCCCATGGATAAGGCAGGTTGTGACACTACGAGTAATAATAAAAGGAACCGGTGATCCACTTTCATGCATGTGTCCTAAGAGGTATACATAATTTTCTTGAATAGAAAATCCAATCCCGGCCGCAATCCCAAAATAAACAATGGGTATTTTCTTTTCCGATTTGAATAGAAAATACCCAAGTGGTAATGCCTTTGTAAATTCTTCAATAATCGGAGCCCAAGTAGTGGAAAGTTGCTGAGTATTAATCTGAAAATGCCGGACCAAAGCATTATTCAAGGTCAGGGAAATCGCAAAAGCAATAAGACCCCAGGTAAAAAACAGTATCAGCAGCCTTTGTTCGCCTTTTAGGATAATCGCCAGAAAAAATAGGGGGATAATGGTCCCTACAAAAATAGCCTCACCCATCGGACATCTCCTCTACTTTCATAAAGCCGTAAGCTGTTAAGGAAAGGGCTGCTGGGAATAAAGCATCTGTAGAAAGTGTACATGTATCCGGTATCAAACAGACACATATTATAAATATCATATCACTTAAGCATAGCAAACAAAGACCCGCTATAAACAGCCGGTACCGGATAATAGGGAAAATAGGCTGAGCTTTCCATAGGGTGTACACTATAGCTAGTGTTAAGACCAGGTTATCTATATTGATCAGTAGATTACTGGATCCTGCCAGAGCCAGGAAAATAGGAATTACTAGTAATCCTAGGGGCCATAGATTCCAATACTTTATCTCAATGGTATATTGAGGTATCCCTCTTGTGATTGTATGGATTACCCCAATCAGAAAGAAATAAGTGCCTATAAAACCCAGATCTGCAATGGATGGATAGGGGAGTGATGAACCGTTAAGAAATATAACAGAGAACCAGTAAAGCTGTCCCAAAGTCCAACTTAATACAGCCAAAGCGACTCCCAATACTAAATAGCGCTGGCAGCTGAATCGAGCATAACAGATCACAAGCATGCCGATAGCTAATCCAGAAAAAAACTGTATTCCATTGGCTACCGCATTTAACTTCGCATAAGGAAAATCGATGAAAAGCAAAATATAAAATAGAGCTGCCCAAACAAACGAAAGAATACAGACAGCCTTAACAGTTAATGCCAAGATTTCTTTTCGTTTTAACATTCCTTGGATGACTTGATCCCATGTAATCATGAAAATCCCCTACCTTGAGAGCCATATTACTACATTATCAACTTCATTTACATTCAAGAGTTGTATATACTTTATATACATTATGACATATTTCACGAGCAAATGTTATATAATTCACAGATTTTTAAAATAATTTTTTGAGATTATATAATATAAAATTCTTATGGCAAGGATTATATATTCATATTAAAACAAAAACCACCCTCCTCATTAGGAAGGTGGCCATACACCACTAGTTAAGATGTCAACTGTTCAATCTAAATCTTGACTAGACTATAAATCTTGCTTCAATGAATGAGACTTGATAAAAATAGATTAGATGTTTACAGCAATACTTTGGCAAGTCAGCGTTGCGCTCCGCGCAACGATATGATTCATAACCTTAAGAACCGTCACTGGAGATTTTGTTAACTTTACGATACGATATTCCCTCGATGTTTTACCAAAGGATGCCTCAAGAACGGTTAGAATCTGGTCTTTCAAAACAGAGAATTTTTTCGACCCACTGATGTTGTGTTGGTCAAGCTTGCCAAGCTTCTTGATCTCTCCATGAAGAATCTGAAAATCACTTTGAAAACTCATTGGAAACCTCTTTCTTTTTTAAATACAAAATTTACACACAAGGAGTATTGTAGCAGGAATGGATAATGCTGTCAATAAGGTTCAGCAAATTTAAATTGCATTTTTTACATAACTTTTTTATTTTTTTCTTGACAAATATTATATAACAGGATAATATTTTTATAAATTATATACAAATATTTTAAAACCGTTGATTGAGAGTAGTAGGATAAGTTCTCAGGTTCAGAGAGCTGCAGAGGGTGGAATTGCAGTACAGGTAGACTTATCACGAATGGACTCATGAGGGTGATGCAGAAATTACCTTGATAAATCATGAAAGACGAGTATCATGGTAAAAGTATGCTAGCCGGGAACTTCACCCGTTATCCATGAAGCGTATATGATAGTATACGAAGTAAGTGGCGTATTTACGCAATGCAGGTGGTATCGCAGAGATGGAAGTCTTTGTCCTATAAGGGGACAAAGGCTTTTTTAATTTTCTTTTTCGGGATAGAAAGCTTCAATCAAAATGAAGTTTTTAATACTTTCACTAAACAAACGAAAGGAATGAATCCACATGACGAAAACACCTTACAAAATCTATCTCTCCGAAGAGGAAATGCCGAAAAGCTGGTACAACTTGAAGGCTGTAATGAAGGAACTCCCCCCTCCTATGCTTCACCCTGGAACGCTGAAGCCCTGCACCATCGAAGATCTGCAACCTGTGTTTTGTGATGAGTTAATCGAACAGGAATTAAACACCAAAGATCTTTATATTGAGATCCCTGAAGATATACGGGACTTCTATAAGATGTACCGTCCTTCACCCCTGGTCAGAGCTTATTGCCTGGAAAAGCTGCTGGATACTCCCGCGGAGATCTACTATAAATTTGAAGGAACCAATACCTCCGGCTCCCACAAACTCAACTCAGCTGCCGCCCAGGTCTACTATGCTAAAAAACAAGGTTTAACTTCCCTTACTACAGAAACCGGCGCTGGGCAATGGGGTACGGCCCTATCCATGGCCTGTGCCTATTATCAAATTGATCTCACCGTCTATATGGTGAAGATCTCCTCTGAACAGAAGCCCTATCGCAAGGCTGTGATTGAGACTTATGGTGGTAAGGTCATCCCCTCTCCCTCCGACACCACAGAAATCGGAAAAAAAATCCTCGCCGAAAATCCCGGCACCGGCGGCTCCCTGGGATGCGCTATCTCCGAAGCCATCGAAGTAGCTCTAAAATCTGAGAATTGCCGCTATGTCCTGGGCAGTGTCCTTGATCATGTGGTTCTCCACCAAACAGTGATCGGTGAAGAGACCAAGATTGCCTGCGAAAAGTACGGTATTCAGCCCGATATTATGATCGGCTGCGTAGGAGGCGGCTCCAACTATGCCGGCCTGATTGCCCCCTTCTTCGGAGATAAACTCCAAGGAAAAAATAACATTACCTTTATCGGTGTAGAGCCTGCCTCTTGTCCATCTTTAACCCGGGGTAAATATGCCTATGATTTTGGCGATACAGGAAAAACCACTCCACTTCTTAAAATGTATACTTTGGGCTCAGGATTCATTCCCTCCCCTAACCATTCCGGTGGTCTTCGCTACCACGGCATGAGCGGCATAGTATCCAAGCTCTATCATGATGGCCTTATGGAAGCCCGGGCGGTTGAGCAATCTAAGATCTTCGATGCTGCTACTCTCTTTGCCCGCAGTGAAGGAATTCTCCCTGCCCCTGAATCCTCCCACGCGCTGCGGGTAGCCATCGATGAAGCCCTAAAATGCAAAGAGACCGGAGAGAAGAAAACCATTCTTTTCGGGCTTTCCGGCACCGGATACTTTGATCTGTCCGCTTATATGAATTATAACGCGGGCACCATGACCGACTTTATCCCTACGGATGAAGACTTAGAAAAGAGCTTTGCTACTTTGCCTAAAGTAGACTAAAACTGAAAGCCTATTTCCCTCATAAAAAACCAAGTGGTAGAGTATGGATATCCGTTCCGGGAAATCCTCTCTACCACTTAGTTGTAGTCTTTACAATTTATCTTTTGCTATAGCTGTCCTGCTAAAGTTGCTTTATCCTTGCTGCATTCCATATCTTTAACTTTCTCGCCTTTGTCCAATACCACAACGGCAGGGGCATTGATTACACCATATTTCTCAGCGAGGCTTTTCTTAGTTGCCATATCAACTTTCACCAATGTGTACTCTTCGCTATGTTCTTTGTGAAGTTCTTCCACTAGTGAAGAGTACTCCAGACTTTGAGTGTCGGCTGCATTAAAGAATACCAGTAAGACCTTCTTCTCACTATTCAGGATGTTCTTTTGGAAAGCCTCAAGTTCTTCAATATAGCGTTCTGCAGCGACAGCAGCAGTGGCTCCATCTCCCGCTGCGGAAACGACTTGCCTAAGATATTTGATTCGGTTATCACCAACGGCATAGACCCCGGAAAGATTCGTCTCCATCAAATCATTGACGGAAATATAGCCACGGTGATCCATTTCTATACCACTATCTTTTAGAAATTCAGTGGCCGGAATCATACCTACGAAGAAAAATACACCCTGGCAGGGGAGGATTGATGAAGTGCCTGTCTTTAAATTCTTCACTTTTACCCCCTCCACATTTTCATCACCTAAAACTGCCTCTAAAGTGGAATTCCAAACAAAATCCATCTTCTCACTTTGAAAGGCTTTTTCAGCACTGACCTTATTGCAATCCAAGACTCCTTTATCATGAAGGACAATGACCGTGACCTTACGAGCGAACTTGGTGATAAACATTCCTTCTTCAATGGCTTGGTCTCCACTACCTACCACAACCACATCTTCTCCCTCGAAGAACTCGGCATCGCATGTAGCACAATACGCAACCCCATTACCACGTAATTCTTTTTCACCGGGGATATTAAGGAGTCTGGGCTGAGTTCCCACAGCAACAATGACTGCCTTACCATAGACTTCTTTTTTCTTTTTGGTCATGATTTTTTTGAGATCTTGGGAAAGATCTGCGCTTACTACCTCATCTTTAAGAAACTCTACGCCAAAACTCTTAGCATGTCTTTTGAAATCTTCCATGAGCTCTGGACCGCTGGTATTAACATATCCCGGGTAGTTTACGATCTCACGGGTATTATCTGCCATTCCACCGATGGTTCCTTTATTGATAATCAGTGTCTTCAGCTTTGCCCTTCCTCCATAGATTCCCGCCGTAAGCCCGGCAGGACCTCCGCCAATTATGATCAAATCATAGTAGTTATCCACGTCTAAACCCTCTCTCTTTTCCAGTCAGGCATCTGTCACATGATAGGTTTCTCTCCAGCCTTATCCCAAGATTTCAGAAATCTTTGCTTGAACTTGCTCTTCCTCCACTTCTCCGGCAAACTTTCCACAGTACTCGCCTTCATTAAAGAAAAGAATTTGAGGAACTCCTCTAAGGGAGAAGGTTTGATACAATTCCTTATTATCTTCTACATCAACATAATAGAATCCGAATTCACCCTCATAGTTTGGTGCTAGTTCTTCGAGAACAGGTACGACTTCCTTACAAACATGACAACTCTTTCTGGAGAAAATCACGAGGCATCTTTCTCCATTATCATAAATCTTTTCTTCAAAACTTTTGGAATCCAATTTTGTTAATGACATGTTTATAATCCTCCAAATTTAATTTACTTTTATATCCCTTTTCATCCTGTGATAATCCCCTCAATCACGATTTTAATAACTTATGCTGAACATGACAAGCACCAATAACTTGCAACTTTCACAACTTTTTGTTGTACCCAAGATAACCTATCTATAACGCAAATTACTATCATCTATAGAAAAATATAAAGATGCCTAACCTTACTTTAGCTGAGGGCGTCATGCTATAATGTACACAAGCACAACTATGTCACTATTACCCCTGTAGGAGGTGCTCCTATGAGAATTGACCATTTAAAGTACATCACCGTCGTCGCTGAGACAGGTTCCATTAGCCATGCCGCTGAACGATTATATATTACCCAGCAAGGATTAAGTCAAGCCATCCGGCAGATGGAACGAGAGCTGGGAGTTTCTTTACTTAATCGAACTGGCAATAAAATTCATCTTACTCAGGTTGGAAAAAGGATTGTTGAGAAAGCCAAAGAGCTTTTAGTTACCTATGATGAACTTACTGATATTGCCAAAACAACAGGAGACAACTTTTTTCATACAAAAAGCTCCAAGCGAATCACTTTACTTACAACGCCCTTCTTATCCGGCACCTTGTTACCAGATATGATATGTCGATTCTCCCAAAAACATCCAAACGCCAATTTTGTGATTAATGAAAAGCTTCCTCAAGAGATCATTGAAGAGATCTGTGAAGACCGAAATGCTATTGGTTTATTCAGCGGTTTAAGCGATCGATTAAATCACAAAGATTTTTCCAATGCCAATTTGACGTTTCAGCCCTTCTTTGAATGTGAGCAGTTGATCTGTGTCACAAAATCTTCGCCATTAGCCAATCGAAAATCCGTGAAACCTTCAGAATTGGCTAAGTATCCTCTTGCTTTATATGATGTGGGACAAAATGCATCCCAACTTAGTGAATTACTCAAACCTTTCGGAGAGGTTAAAGTAATGTTAAGAACCGGCAACTCAAAGCTTTACCGGGAGACTATTGCCAGCGGCTTAGCTATTGGTTTCTCCAACAGCTTTGCGGAATACTTCGAAAAAAGAAACTCGGTAGTCACCATACCCATCGAGAATACCCCTAAGTTTATTCTCGGCTGGGTTTACTGCAAAGACACGCCACGCAACGAAATGCAAAGCGAATTTATCGACCAGCTTATCCAATACGTGAATCGTATTAGGGTCAGTGCGTGAAGCAATCTGCTTAGATATCGATAATGAGCAAAGACCGATTAAGAGTAATTTCTAATCGGTCTTTTGAGTTGAGATGGTAACTATCGCTCACTCTCTGGTGCCTAAGAAGGGAGCTTTATATTTACGATGTTTTTTTGGGTTCGGGGAACGCTCGATGGACTCTTTAAAGGAACTTGCATTCTTGTCCATTCTTTTCCCATCAGAAAAAGTTTCATCTGTCAGAAGAGTATTTTCCATCGATAAGCTCTTTAATCCAAAACTCCGATAGCAGGCGGGCACTTGCATGCTCATACCTCTCATCCTTTCTCTTTTCCGACTCCTAATACCAGTCTATGCTCTTACCATAATCACAAGTCCATTTTAAATAAGAACTTGAAGTATAGCCAACATTGTTCTTTTTCGACAGCTACAAGAAACTTTTGTACTCGTTGTCTTACAATTAGCTGGTGCGGGTAAAATTCTGTTATAATTTTCCACTAATAGTTGAAACACTTCTGGACACATTATTATGGGAGGTGTAATTATGCAAAACCAAAATCAAAACTCTAGCTCAGACGTTCAAAGAGTAAAGCAAGAGATCCAAAGCGATTTACAGTCTGCTGCTCAAAGCCAAACCGGTTCCGCCGGTACCAGCAGCCAGAGCACGCAGTCCAGCAGCCAAGGTATGCAATCCAGCACCATGAGCTCTTCCTTAAACACTCAATCTGAAGTGCAAAAAGTTAAACAAGAGATTCAGCAGGATTTGCATTCCTAATCTAATCAATCGAAAGAACATTTCCATTCTTAAAAGCCCAAAACCCTGGATGACTAAAGACGTCTTCAGGGTTTGCTTATGCCCTTATTATGTCGAAAAGTTTTTCCAAATTTTTAGTAATTATCTTATTGACACAGACACTCGTGAAATAGTATACTAATCTCAAGGTATCCCCTAACCCTAGGGGGGTATAAGGGACTTAGGCTATTAAGTAAGCATCATCCAATATAACGTTTATGTCGGATATTTCAATAAAGGAGTGTTCCTATGGCAGCAAGTGAAAAAGAAGACATCCTTATGCGTTTAAGAACTATAAGAGGACACATCAGCGGTATCGAAAAAATGATAGAGGAGGAAAAAGAGTGCGCAGATATCCTTGTGCAGGTTTCAGCAGTTACTAGCTCTATGAACAAAGTCAAGAACATGCTAAATAGACATTTCGTTGATCATTGCCTGGATAAGGTAATAACCGAAGAAAAAGATCTTAAATCGGAAGTATCTAAGATTTTGGACAACATTCTAAAGTTTAACGAATAATTGGAATGGGGGCGGTTCAATGAAAAGAGTACTCATTCTAGGGGCTGGTACAGCCGGTACAATGATGGCCAACCACCTTCAGCGCAAGCTGGATAAAAAAGATTGGGCTATTACCATAGTGGACCAATATGAAAAGCACTATTATCAGCCAGGTTTTCTCTTTATCCCCTTTGAAATTTATTCGGAAAAGGATGTGATAAAAAAGATAAGTGACTTTATTCCCAAGGGCGTGGAATATATTAAGTCTCCAATCGAATTAATTGAGGCAGAAAAAAATCAAGTATTGTTATCTAGTGGCTGGGTCCTTCCTTATGACTTACTGATTATCGCCACAGGTTGCGAGATAGTCCCCGAAGAAGTTGACGGTGTCATGGATGGCTGGCGAAAAGATATCTTTGATTTTTACACCCTAGAGGGCGCACTGGCGCTTAGGGATAAGTTTAGAGATTGGCCTGGAGGAAGGTTGGTTGTTCACATTAGTGAAATACCGATTAAATGCCCTGTTGCCCCTTTAGAGTTTGCCTTTTTATCCGATTGGTTCTTTGCCGAAAAGCGTAAAATTCGCAACAAAGTGGAACTTATTTATGTTACTCCTTTAGATAGTGCCTTCACGAAGCAAAAATGTTCAGATGTCCTCGGCCACTTGTTCCCCCAGAAAAATATTCAATTGATTAATAATTTCAGTATTCCCCGTGTAGATGCCAAAAACAAGAAACTCATTTCGGTGGATGGCAAGGAAGTGGATTATGAACTTCTGGTTACAGTACCAGTGAATATGGGCAGTCCTTTGATTGAGCGCTCAGGCCTGGGCGATGAATTGAATTTTGTTCCCACCCATATGCATACCCTGCAATCTAAGAAACACGAAAATATCTTTGTCATTGGGGATGCTTCCGACCTCCCTGCCTCCAAGGCCGGCTCTGTCGCCCATTTCCAAGCGGAGATCTTAACTGAGAACATCTTAAACTATATTGCTGACAAACCCTTAACCGCCCACTTTGATGGGCATGCCAACTGTTTTATTGAATCCGGCTATGACAAAGCCTTTTTAATAGATTTCAATTATGAACTTGAACCCGTTGAAGGTACCTTTCCTCTGCCTGGAATTGGCCCCTTCTCCCTTCTTAAGGAAACAAAGGTCAATCACCTGGGTAAGCTGGCTTTTAAAGCAATTTACTGGAACATGCTTTTAAGAGGTATCCCCATCCCCACAGTTCCCCCCGAAATGAAAACCAGAGGCAAGAAGCTGGATGGTCTCTATCAGCCTTAAAACAAAGGAGGAATTTAGATGCAAAAGGTTATTGCAGGTTATACCGTCGATGTGACCCAAGAGGGGTATTTGGTAAACCAATCCCAATGGAACAAGGATATTGCCTCTGAAATTGCTAAAGAGCTGGGGATTGAAGACCTCACCCCTGGACACTGGAAGGTTATCGAATTCCTACAAAAGGACTTTGCTGAGACTGGAAAAATTCCAACCATCCGTCGAGTAAACAAAGTAGGTAATATTGGAACTCAGGAGCTCTACGCACTTTTCCCAGAGGGTCCCCTCCTTAAAGCGACAAAAATTGGCGGATTAAGTAAACCCGTTAGTTGTGTTTAGAGAGGAGAATGAGCATGGCCGATGAAGAGAAAATCAAAAAGGTCTCCATTATTATTTCCAAGAGTTCCTTGGAAGGAGTCTATCCTGGATTAATTATGGCAAACGGAGCACGAATGATAGGAATTGAGGCCAACCTTTTCTTTACTTTTTTCGGTTTGAACGCCATCACAAAGAACAAGATGGATTCTATTAAAGTTGCTACAGTGGGGAATCCCGCCATGGGCATTCCCTCCCTTATCGGAATCTTGCCCGGAATGTCTGCCATGGCCACTTCTATGATGAAGAAACAAATGGAGGAATTGGATATTCCACCAATTCCAGAATTCATTGAGATGATCTCTGATGCCGGTGGAAAACTCTATGCCTGTTTAGCTACTGTAGAGATGTTTAAGCTAAAGAAGGAAGATTTCTGCGATCAATTGGACAGTATCCTTACCGTAGGGGATTTTTATAATCTTTCTGCCGGTGGGCAGATCATATTTACTTAAATCATTAAAAAGAGGCACAAGTCTTTCCCTCAGGAAAGTGTGCCTCTTTTTAATTTCAACGATCTTATTCTTTACCTAATTGTTCCGCCAATATTTCTTTATCCAAGCTGCATTCCAATTCCTTAATCTTCTCGCCTTTATCCAGCATCACAACGGCGGGAACATTGGTTACGCCATATTTTTCAGCAAGGCTTTTCTTCGTCGCCATATCTACTTTAACTAATTTGTACATATCACTATGTTCCTGAATCAGTTCTTCCATCACAACTGTAAATTCCAAACTTGCCGTATTGGCAGCATTAAAGAATGCCAGCAAGACCTTTTTCTCGCTATGGAGGATGTTCTTTTGGAATGCTTCCAGTTCCTCGATATATCGCTCAGCGGCCACAGCAGCTGTAGCACCATCGCCTGCAGCTGAGACCACTTGCCTGAGGTACTTTACTCGGTTATCTCCCACCGCATAGATGCCAGGGAGGTTCGTTTCCATCAGGTCGTTAACGGGAATATAGCCTCGACGATCCATTTCTATTCCACTATTCTGGAGGAATTCAGTAGCCGGGATCATCCCTACAAAGAAGAACACCCCTTGACATGGAAGTAGGGAAGAGCCGCCAGTCTTTAGGTTTTTAACCTGAACCCCCTCCACATTCTCCTCTCCCAGGACAGCTTCCAGAGTAGAGTTCCAGACAAATTCCATCTTCTCATTTTGGAAAGCTTTTTCAGCACTAACCTTATTGCAATCCAGGATCCCCTCATCATGAAGAACAATAACTGTAACCTTACGAGCAAATTTAGTAATGAACATACCTTCTTCAATAGCCTGGTCACCGCTACCTACTACAACCACGTCTTCATCCTGGAAGAATTCCGCATCACAGGTGGCACAGTAAGCGACACCACTGCCTCTCAGTTCCTTTTCACCGGGAATATTGAGAAGCCTTGGTTGAGTTCCTGCCGCGATGATTACAGCTTTTCCATAGAATTCTTTTTTCTTTTTTGTCGTAACTTTTTTAAGATCCTGGGAAAGCTCGGTGCTCACTACTTCATCTTTTAAAAATTCCACGCCAAAACTTTCAGCATGCTTTTTAAAATCACTCATAAGATCCGGACCACTGGTATGAATATAGCCAGGATAATTTACAATCTCGCGAGTGGTATCCACCATACCTCCAATGGTTCCCTTATTGATGATCAAGGTTCTGAGTTTTGCTCTTCCCCCATAAATTCCTGCTGCAAGTCCAGCCGGACCTCCTCCAATGATAATTAAGTCGTATGAGTTGCTCATCTTTTACTAAATTCTCCTCTCCAATAATTGCATCAAATAGTATTTGATTATTTAGACCAAATCCACCAGATTTTCTTGAATCTTTTCTACGACTTGAGCTTGATTAAACTCACCACTGAGTTTACCTTGGTATTCTCCATCCTTAAAAAAGAGTACCTGCGGAATTTCGTCTAATTTAAAACAGTTAATGACTTCTTTGTTCTCATCAATGTTCACATAGTAAAAACCAAATTGGCCTTTGTACTTAGGCTGCAATTCTTCCAACACAGGAGCCATTTCTTCACAGACAGGGCAATTGTTCCTGTAAAAAAAAATTAAGCACCCTTCCCCAATGTCATAAATTAACTCTTCTAAACCGCACCCATCCAACTGAATCAACGACATTTCCAATCCCCCTTCAATCATCTTAGATTAATAAGTTTTTTTAAACTCAAAGTGAGCTGACTCATTATTGGCCAACTCATCATCATTTGTATAACTGTGCACTAATCTAGGTCCATATTGATTTCACAATTTTTTCACATTTAATTATACGCTAAGTTTTTCACATTATCAATTGATAATCTTAAGTTAGTTTAAGTATTTTAGCATCGACAGTTTTTTATGCTTTATCGTTTTAACAGCTTGACGATCTGTTCATGATAGAAAAGCAGAATTGCCGGTATTAATAAAAAGAGTATCCTACCCATAATCGTATTGGCGAAAAGAATCAATGCTCCCAACCAGCGATTTCTTCCGCTATACACTCCGTGAATGTTCTCTCGAGAAATGGTCTTCTTCATGGCTCCGATCTGAGACATGGGTGGGTAATTATCAATGTCCACCACCAGTCTGTCACCGTGGATTTCGGCGACTCTTTCTATATAAAGCACATTATTCTCTTTAAACAAAACGATTTGTTCTAACTCCACAGGGTATTGTGGATCGATCCTTTGAAAATAGGTCAAATCATTTACCATGATCTCCGGCTCCATAGTATTGGATTGAAAAATAAAAGGGATCACCCCACGGATACTTACTTCTTGACCTGTAGAAGAAGCATTGATGACAATAATAAATACATTAATAGCTAAAGCAACGCCAATAAAAGCCGCCAACAATACCGTAACCACTTTATGGATAAGCTTACGCTCCACGATCTGCTTTCCACCGATGGCAACAAGCTCTTTCTTCTCCGTTTTTGAATTCATAAGAATCAGTGAAACATCTGGTGGCAGCAGGCTTAAGTCTTCAGATAGATTATAATATCGGGCAAGATTACCCGCTCGAAAGAGGCAAACCAACCCACAAATAATGACCACAACAATCCAAAGAGGAAAATAAAGAGAAGTATTCATGTCAAAGAGATTAAAAATATTCTGCATCGCTATTCTATTACTTATGACATCATAGTGTCCCAGGACTATTTTTAGCAAGAGAATAAGAAAAGCTGACACTCCAATCCAGTACCGGGCATTGATGATAGTTCTGGCATAAAGAGAAAAAACCATGGACAGTATAGTGAGCATTACTAAGTCTGTAAATCCTACTAGGTACAGAGATGGAAGATAGGCAAAAATGAAGGGAAACTTTAAGAGGGCTGTGAGCAATATAATAGCTGCAAAGCCCAAAGTATAGACAAACAAGGCAGTATATCCCAAAGCCAAAAGCTTAGAAAAAAACATCCTTGCCGGATTATAGCCCATATGGATCATTAAATACCAGGAGTTTTTTCTGATTTCAGAAAAGAAAAGGGTATCATAGTAGATGATGTAATACCCTGCGGACAAGAAATAAGCAAGATGAATATAGATATACAACGTGGAGAAATAACTGGGCTGCATAATCTCAGGGACTACATCTGAGAGAACGCTTTCCTGCAATGTCTGAAAAACAAAATAGAAGGCAAAAGAGATCAGCCCCAGAAAAAGCGCAAAGGCGATTTTCCGGTTGGTGCTGATCTTATTTTCTGTATAGGCTTGGCGAAGCTCCTTCTTTAAAAAGCTATTCCGATAAATCATACTGCCTCATAAGCTCCTCTAAGGCATATTCTACTGTCTTGCCATTCTTCTCCATGGATTGAGGGATATATCCCGATTCAATAATTTTCTTATATATCATTTCTGGATCACTGGGTAAAGAAGCTTCCCTCTTAATTAATAAGCGATTATCTTCTGCAATTACCTGATGATTGGAGAGAATCCCCCGCAGTGCTTCCTTTGTTCCCTTGAGGTCCTCATCCTTAATGATTATTTCCACGTTGTCATATTGATAACGAAAATCCTCAACAAGACCTTGATGGATTAAGCGTCCCTCCGCCAATACAGCTATATGGGTGCAAGCCTTTTCAATCAGAGTACAGATAGGAGTAGCTACAATTAATGTTTTCTCTTGTTCTTTGATGAAATCAGCTATATCAGCAATAGCCTCTATAAGGATTGAGTCAAACTCATATTCGGGAAGGTTAAAAACAATCATCTGGGCATCTGAGTAAGCCGCTGCAACTAAGGTAACCACCGCCTTCTCTTCTCGAGTAAGCAGGCCGATGGACGTAAGGGAAAGATGCCCTAAGCCAACCTTGATGATCAACTCAAAAATCTGCTCCTGTCTTTCCACAACGTCTATCTTCCATTTTGCAGTGGCAAGCATGAGAAATTCCAGTACATTCATAGTGTTATAGAGCATGTCCGAGTTGCCAATATAGAATATATGCTTTAAAATCACTCGTTTTAGCCTCATCATACCCCGCTCTATCAGGACACAGCGCCCGCTTTCGTAGGGTCTAATGTTGGCCATGATCTCCAGCAAGAGCTTAATTTCAAAACCAGATGTCCCTATGATTCCCCATATTTCCGCCTTGTTGATTTGGAGGTTAATATCCTTCAATACTCGCTGTGGGCTCTCACCTTCCCGTAATAAATATTCAGCAGATGAGAGATTTTCCATCAGGACGACTCTTTGTAACATAGCTGAATTCACCATAGGCTTTTAGCCTCCAATAGCACATAATGCTAAATCCTCATAATAAAGGTAGTCTCGCCAAAAATACCCCAATTACCCGCTCTGGAGTAAGTGCTTCCTGATCAGTGGCGTTGTTGGGATTATCGCCTTTGGTCAGATAGCGTATATTCCCCTCTCCTTCCTCGATCACTTCAATGATGCGATGGGTCACTATAGCACCTGATCGAGTTCGAAAGGTTACGATATCACTTTCCTCCAACCTATCTGGTTCTCCAGGTCTGCGAGAAATAATAACTGTGCCTACCTTCAAGGTTGGTTCCATACTTCCTGATTCAATCACAAACAAATAATAACCGAAAATATTGGGAATCTCTCCTCTGTTCTTGGCCATATTAATGGACACCAAAGAAAAGAGTAAAACTATAACCACAGCACCAAAAAGGATCCCGCTGACAACTTTCAGAAGACCGTTTCTGCGTCCCCATCTGCTTTGTATAAGCTTTTTGGGACTATGTAGATCAGTCTTCTTCTGTTTTTCAACCTGGATCTTTTTGCGCATGTCTTCTATTTGCTGCCGACTTGTGTATTTTGTGGAGGACATTTTCTCGTCCTTTCCTTCTTTCTCTGATTACTATTATATCCCAGCAGCTTTTTTCAATGCCTCTACGAACTTTATGCAGTTTGTATTTTTCGTTTATTATTTCAATATTTGCGCATTATAGGAAGAGCAGGAATAGTTTAGGCAGGTTATGCAAAATGTTTCAATATATAAAAAAACAACTCCAGGGCATGAAGTTGATGCATCTGAATACTATTGATGGCGAAAAGGATATCTATGAATATTCCACCACCCCTCTTTCACCTGACATGTATAAGAACCTCGAAGAAATTAAAACCATTCTCGGATCAAGCTATGACATAGCTTTTCGCGAATTCGATTTCGGTCCTCAGGGAAGAATCAGAGGTACTCTTGTCTTCTTAATAAGTATGATCGATAAAACATTCCTGAACGAGAGTATAATAAAACCCCTAATGTTTGATGACCGGCTCATTGAAAAAGAGGAAGAACCTGAGCTTCTTAATATCGATTACATTAAAACAACAATGCTTTCCATGGATGAGGTTCATACAGCTGCCACGATAAATGAAGTCATTGAGAATTGCTTGAAAGGATATGCGGTCTTGGTCATCTCCGGTTTAAATGAATCCATTGTCATTAGAGCCTATGGAGGTGAGACCCGAAGCCTCGATGAACCCAAGACTGAAACCGTTGTTCGAGGCCCTCGCTTAGGGTTTACAGAAAGTTTACTTACGAATACCTCCCTGTTAAGACGATATGTTCGAACCCCCAATCTTACCTTTGAAACCACAATAATAGGCAGAGAAACCAAAACCGTCGTTTGCATAGCTTACATTAAGGGAATAGCCAATCCCTCACTCATCGAAGAGATCAAACGCAGGCTTGATCGGATTAATACTGATGCCATTCTGGAGTCAGGCTATATCGAACAATTTATTGAAGATGCGCCCTTTTCAATCTTTTCTACAGTAGGCAACAGCGAGAGACCCGATGCTGTCGCAGCAAAAATCTTAGAAGGCCGTGCCGCCCTTTTGATCAATGGCACTCCTTTCGTGTTGACTGTTCCCGTACTTTTCATTGAAAGTTTTTCGAGTACGGAAGACTATTATTCCCGCCCCTACTTTGTAGGTATCGTGCGAATGATCCGTTTTCTATCTTATTTTATTTCTGTCTTTGGGCCGGCAATTTTCGTCGCCCTGAGCACCTTTCATCAAGAATTAATTCCTACTCCCCTGCTGTTTACCATGGCTGCTGCTGAGGAAGATGTTCCCTTTCCAGCCGTTATTGAAGCCCTAACGATGGGAGCTGTCTTCGAAATTCTTAGAGAAGCTGGAATTCGACTGCCCCGCCCTGTGGGTCAAGCCGTCAGTATCGTTGGTGCCTTGGTACTCGGCGAATCCGCTGTCCAAGCCGGACTTGTCAGTCAACCTATGGTTATCGTCATATCATTAACAGCAGTTGCCAGCTTTACCGTTCCTGCTCAGACAGATTCAGGAGCCGTCTTGAGACTAATTATGGTTCTTCTTGCAGGAGCCATGGGTGGTTTTGGAATCATGATAGGATTTATCGGAGTTATGATCCACCTGGCATCATTGAGATCCTTCGGTACTCCTTTTTTTTCTCCCTTTGCCCCGCTCACCCCTATAGATTTGAAAGATACCATTGTTCGGTTCCCTTTATGGGCAATGCTCACCCGTCCCCGTTTGATTGGCTGGAACGATCCCCAAAGACAAGCCTTTAGATTAAAACCAACACCCCCCTCCAAAAACAGGAACCCCCGGAATAAACCAGATCAATAGTTTACGTGCAATAATGATCGATGGAGTAAGATATCTATGAAAAGCCGGAAGTATTTAATCGTTATCTTTTTGATGTGCACACCGTTAATTTTAAATATAACAGGATGTTGGAATCAACGAGAATTAAATTCTTTAGCCATCGTCATGGGTTTAGGAATAGATAAGGCCCAGGAGCCGAATCAAATCCAGGTCACAGCCCAGATCGCCAATCCAAAAGCGCTCAAGTCGTCTTCCTTAGGCGGGCCAGACAGTCAAGCTTTTTGGAATATCCAAAACACCGGCGACACCCTTTTCTCCATCCTGCGGGACTTTACCCATGAATCTAATCGCAAACTCTATTTTCCTCATATTCAAGTGCTGATTCTCGGGCGAGACTATGCCGAGGAAGGCATCCAGAAAGAACTCGACTTTTTTGCCCGGGATCATGAAACCAGATTGAATATTTGGCTCGTTGTCTCAGAAGGTAATGCTAGGGATGTTTTGAATATTAAGCCTGTAATAGACAGGATTCCAGCAATCAATATTTCTAAATTGCTTGATGATCAAGACCCAAACTCTCAAACCAGTACAAGCCAGCTCAATGACTTTCTTTCTGATCTAATCAGCCCAACCACTGCGCCGACCGCCCCTCTTGTTGAAATTATCCGTAAAGGAGGCAACGAGTCCCTTCAGGTTAAAGGAACAGCTGTTTTCAAAGGCGATAAACTCGTTGGGGAATTAAATAAGTACGAAACCCGCGGACTATTATGGGCAAGAGATGAAGTAAAGAGTGGCATTATCGATGTGGAGTGTCCCGAGTGCGGCAGTAAAGTCAGCCTGGAAATTATTGATTCCAAGACTAAGGTCAGTGCGGAGATAGTGGATAACCAGGTGATTATGAAGGTTTATATTCAGGAGAAAGGTGCATTAGCAGCTCAGTATTGCGCTGAAAACCTAAGAACAAAAGAAAAGGTGGCAGCTATTGAGCGAAATAAGGCCGCAGCTATTCAAGATGAAGTTCTGGCAGCATTCAAAAAGGCTCAGGAACTCAATGCGGACATCTTCGGCTTTGGTGAAGTCGTACGCAAAAAGCACCTCAAGGAGTGGAAAAATATGCAGGAGCACTGGGATGAAATTTTTCCAGAGATTATTGTCGAAGTCACTGTGGACGCCAGCATCGAACGTTCGGGCAGGATACATTATCCTCCCGTAACAGATAAGGAGTAGATAATTTTGATAAAGCTTGAGAAGGAAATTATTTCGAGTTCACAGCTCAACTTTTTGGTCATCGGTTTTGTCACAGGGGGCCTCGTAACAGTGCCCTATTCCACACAAATCATTAACCAAGATAATTGGCTTGCCGTCATTATCGGATTCATTCTTAGTCTGCCTATGGTTTTAATCTATATCTGGCTTGCTCAGAAATTCCCGCAAAACAACTTGCTGGAGATTCATGATCTTGTCTACGGCCCTTTGATCGGTAAGTTAATCTCCGCAGCCTACATCGTCTTTATCTTTAACCTTCTCATCTATAATCTGGTTTATGTGGGAGATTTTTTGCTAACGTACCTTCTTCCTGAAACTCCTATGTGGATTGTTCTGCTCATGTTCACTTTTGTATGTGCTTGGGCCGTAAGACTAGGCTTGGAGGTTATTGCTCGAGTTAATCCACTCTTTGTTGTAATTACTTTGTTTATTACTTTTTCAACTATGACTTTACTTATTCCGGAGATGGATTTCTCAAACCTTATTCCCCTTTTTGACACACCCATGCTTGATTTTATCCAAGGCGTTCACATCATGATTACCATTCCATACCTGGAAATCGTCATTTTCTTGTTCTTCCTGCCCAGTGTCAATAATAAAAAACAAATTAAACACTCTATCCTATTTGGCTTTTGTTTTGGATCACTTTTCTTGCTTTTGCCTATCATTCGCAATACCACGGTGCTGGGTTCTTTAGTGGGCATCCTGACTTCCCCTTCTTATGAGAGTATTCGCTTAATCGATATCGGCAATTATCTTACCCGGTTAGAAGTCCTGTATGCTATTACTTTGATTATTATGCTGTTTATCAAGAGCAGTCTCTTTTATTATGTGACGGTTCTAGGCATAGCTCAGCTCCTCCGCTTGCGCTCTTATCTCCCTCTAGTAGTCCCCTTAGGAATTATCGGCATTTGTTTAAGCTTAATTGTTCATGAATCTTCTCTATTAAATATTGATACCACTGTGGATGTATGGCCTTTCTTTGCTCTTCCCTTTGAAGTCTTCCTTCCTATCCTCACATTATTGCTAGCTAAAGTTCGAAAATTACCCAAACACACATAGGGGGGATAAAGGGTGAGTATTCTGCTCTTGGTCATAGTTTTTTTAGGGGTGGTATTATTCGAATTACCGGAATTGATCCAAAAAAGATATTGGCGGGAACTTATTACAGTTACCTTTCTCCTGTCGATTGGTTTTATTCTATCCTTACTGCTGGCTATGGGTATTGAAGTCCCCAATCCCAGCAACGCTTTAGTCTATATCTTTAAAGAAGTATTACATTTAAGCTATCCTTAATGAAAGAGCAGAAAGCGGAAACACTAGTTTAAACTAACGCTTCCGCTTCCAGAATCTATCGCTTATTTGCCTGTGAAACCCATTTTCTTTTTAAACTTACTTCCGTAAAGCAGATTACTTTTGGGTACCCGTTACAGAGACTTGAATAGCTGTTCCGTAGCCTGTTCCTGCATAGTTAATATCTACGTTATTATCGCTTGGCCAATTAACGGATACGGTATAGACCTTTTCCTGCCCCTGGGCACTAAGAACAAACTCGTCATTAAGTTCCACTTTACCTAAAGAATTTACAGTACCGACCACATCTCCCTTAGAATTCTCCACGGTAAATACCAGAGGCGCAATGACCTTTTTGCCGTCAGCCGCCACAACATCTACATCAATATCTAAATCCATAGCTGTTTCACTGACTACAGCACCTTCAAAGTTTTTGACGCTAAACTGCCAGCTCATGGTTTCCGAAGGGGCAATCTTGACATTTTCAACGAAGGTATCTGTACCCCCCTCAGTCAGGATAAACTCCTTAGCCACTGTACTGCCTTGAGCCAAAGCATCAATGTCTGTAGTATACATAGCCAAAGTTCCGGAAATGATGGATGTGGATACCACTAAAGCTAGCGCAACTATGCTTAGAACCTTTTTCATTCGTTATTACCTCCATGATGTTATGCTTTATTTTTAATATGGCGTGATACTTATTCCGAAACTGGATACGCTATTATAATTGGAAAGAGTGCTCACCATTAGGGAACCAAGAACCATAACCATTAGTGCAAAAATCAAAATAACCTTTGCCCTCATATCCCCTCCTCCTTCGATTCATTAAGGCTGGTGCATAACATTAACGTTGGTGATAAGGCTTGTGTTGCTACCACCAACACCAATATTCCGAAGGGTTTCCGTACCCATTCCACTGGCCAAACCTCCAAAAGACACACTTTGCCCAGGTAAAATGTTATCCATAGACACATTGTTATAGGCTGGGTTTTCAAATCGATAGATTCCTTCATCAGAACGGGATATTAGCTTGGCATTCCAGGCATTATTCAATCGATCGTTTTGGAGAAGGAAGGTTATATACCAATCTTCAATGGATACAGAGGAATTGTTGGTAATGGTAATTTTGTATTGATATTGATACTCTCCGCTTTGCCCGTTCTGCCAAGGAGTGGTGGTTTCATAAAGCACACTTACCTGACCTTCAGGAGTTTCCGGGTTTGGGTTGCTGTCCAAGGGCACTTGGGAAGCCTGGGCATTCACTATGATACTGGTGCCAAACTCTTTTCCGGCATAATCCTTATCCGATTTACCTCCATCGGGCCAAGCGATCTCTACTAAAATATTTCGCTCTTGACCTGTTTCCGAAAGTGGAAAGGCACCAAGCAGGTCAAATGTCCCTACCCCTGTCATCTGGTTAAGAATAGCCCCCGTCCCATCTTTCACGGTTACTGTAAGGGGATCAATAGCCTTTTTGCCAGGAGAGGCAAATACATCAAAAGTAAGCTTATAGTACATATCGGTCTCAGTGACCACATGTCTTTCATAGTTTTTCACTTTAAATTGCCATTGAAGAGTCTCCGAAGGCGCTATTTTCAAGCCCTCTTGAAAGGTATCCGTTCCTTCGCCGACGAAAATAAACTCCTTGGCAACCACATTGCCTCCAGCCAGGTTGTCGATAGCCACAGTATAAGACGCAAGGGTCCCTGCCGTAATCGAGCTCACCATTGCTAAAATCAACGCTAATAAAAGGATAACCCTTTTCACCCGACCTCACCTCCATAACATGGTGATTCTCCCCTTGATGAAACATATATGCTCATTCAGAACCGGATTTGAATCGGGTCAAAATTTAGAATTACTATAAGCAGATTAACATGATTCGTGAGCCAAGATCTACATGTACATTATGGAAATATCACAGCTCCATGACGCATTTGTTTCTTTCTTCATTTTTAGCTTTATATAAAGGAATTCCAGCCCTTTTTATTATTGAACCCAGATTATCCCCTGGGACTATTATATTGTTTATCAATGCATAATTTGTCTTATATCAATGCTTGGGTAGGCATATGCATGTATTAGCAGCATAAAAAACGGTTGATTTTATTTCAATTATTAAAGGTTTGCTTGCGAATCTGAACCACCTTCTTTATTATTATAAGGGATAGCTATTGAATCAGGAGAACAATGAACATTATATGCCATCAATACTTTGCCTGGAGGTTTTTACATGATACTCGATAAAGATTCTTATGTTATTTTTGATGGAGCAATGGGCACCATGCTGCAAAAGTACGACCTAGCCCCCGGTCAGCCCCCGGAAGTATTGAATATAACGAGACCGGAGGTCATTGAAGAAGTCCATAGGAAATACATCAAGGCCGGTAGTAACATTATCACTACCAATACTTTTGGAGCTATTGAAACAAAATTAAATGGAACTGGATATAGCGTAGAAGAAGTTGTCCAATCAGCTATTGCCATTGCCCGCAGAGCGGCTGGTAAGAATTTGGTTGCTTTAGATGTGGGACCAACCGGTGAACTAATTGAGCCTTTAGGGGATTTATCTTTCGAAGAGGTATACGACTTATACGCTTGCCAAATTAAAGCAGCAGCCTTAACAGGAAATGTCGATCTGGTATTAATCGAGACATTTTTTGATCTAACGGAAGCGCACGCAGCCATTAGAGCAGCTAAAGATCATTCCTCCCTACCAGTTATTTGCACATTTACCTTTCAACAAAAAGGAAGAACTTTAATGGGCAAGGATATCAAGACAGTGGTTACTTCACTGGAGGAATATGGTGTTGATGCTGTTGGCGTCAATTGTTCTTTAGGTCCTGGCGAGATGCTGTCCATCGTGGAAACCATGGTATCTTCCACCCAGTTACCTATTTTAGTTCAGCCCAACGCTGGTTTGCCGAAATTGATCGGTGACCGAACTGTCTATGATGTGGAGCCTGAGGAATTCGCCCGATATATCCAGGTTATGGCCAATCTAGGCGTGAAGTGGTTTGGCGGATGCTGTGGGACGACTCCTGAGTTTATTAGTGCCATAAAGGAATCGTTGGGTTTAAAACATAATTAGCCTTTTTGTATAATCGCAGTTCCTGTTACCCAGATCAAAGCGTAGCATATGGGTCCATTTTCATAATGATGGTATTCGTCTGGTTGCTTAAAATTGATGACGCTTAACGCTTCGTACTTACTATAGTTAAATAAGCCCGTGATGCTATCGGATTTCTCCCTGTTAGCGCCACGGTTTTTTTATTTCTATTATCATACTATTTGACGCCATCATTAATATACGTTACAATTAACCTATGTTATTTCAAACGAGGTGCATTTTTATGTCAATTGATCATGCAATACTAGGTATTCTGAGCTGGCAGCCATCTACAGGATATGAACTAAAAAAGATCTTTGAGGAATCCTCTTTCATGTACTGGTCCGGTAATAATAATCAAATTTATAAAGCTCTTATTAAAATGCAAGAAGAGGAGCTCGTTACCAATGAAGTGATCCATCAGGAAAGCTCTCCTTCAAAAAAAGTGTATACCATAACCGAAGAAGGTCTGAAAAAACTCAAAACATGGGTACTGCACTCACCTGAAGTACCTGAGATAAAAAAAACTTTTTTAGTGCAGCTTGCCTGGTCAGACATATTAAATGACCAGGAAATAAATGAATCTCTCTCAAGCTATGAAAATGAACTCAAACTGCACTTAGCTCTGCAGCAGGAGAAAGCCAGACGTTCTCTTCACTCACCTAATCGAACCTCTAGAGAAAGCTTAATTTGGGAGATGATTTCGGAGAACATCATTTCAACTTATAGTCACGAATTAAATTGGGTTCAAGAAACCCGTCGGAAATTGCATGAACATCAACTTATTGAGGAGAAAGAGAAAATGAATTATCAAATTAGAGAAACAGAAAACAAAAAATACATCGAATTGATTTCGATTGAGAACCGATTAAATACAGAGAACGATACTCTTGACCTTATCTCTTTATGTTGGGAGCATGAGTTGAGCAGGCTTATGCTCCACTATACAACCTTATCCGAAGACTTCTTCGATCTTAAAACCGGAGTAGCAGGCGGTATTATTCAAAAGTTCAGTAACTATGGCATAAAAATTGTCCTTATTGTTCCCCAAGAGACCATGCAGAAGGGCCGATTTAGAGAAATGACCGCGGAAACCAATAAAGGTAACCACTTTAGAATGTATGAGAGTAAAGAAGAAGCCGAAGCATGGCTTCTGGAATAGCCAGAAAGCATATAGAAACCCGTGGCATTAACCGGATCACTGCCGATTCTGCCACGGGTTCCATTTTGAACATTTAGACTATATCTTAATTATTTTGAGATACTGCGAACCTTAATTATTTACTAATTGGACTGGAAATAAAGTTCCTGATCATCAGAGGGAGCGTAATAATACCCCTCTTTTTTATCAACACGGATGCCGTCCAGTTTATCCCGAAGATTTCCACATTGGATACCTACTATATCTTTAAGCTCATCTATCCATGATGGAGAAATAGGATTCATTAGGACCAGATTGATGCAGGCAAAGATTGGTTTAGCCTGATTTGTCAATTTCTTTAGACTACCCAGGACTGCCCAAATTTCAATTGAATCATCTTCCTGACTACTTGCAATGAAGTGCAGTCTGTTTACTTGCTCAATAAATTCAGGAAGGATCCATATTTTTGAGGATATGTCAATGAAAACACGGACCTTTTGCTCAAATTTCCTTTCATTTTGAACGGCCCAGGTAGCTAAACACTCCAAAAAAGTAATAATTCTTGGAGCATAATCACAAGCACAATAGTAAATACCTGGCTTGCTAGGATTAGTAACCCAAGAAATATCTGAATCATACGGATTTATAATTGTAACGGGGTTTTGATAAGAATCATGCCACATTCTTTTCTCCGAGTCTGTAAGAACAATATTGATTGAATTCTCTTTGACATATTCTCTGTCCTGAAGGATAGACCATATTAATTTTGTCTTTCCAGATCCTGCTTCACCCAGAATAAGATGACTACCGGAGAAAAACTTTTCAAAAGGTTTCACATTCTGCTCCATTGGCATTACTTCCTTTCAAAATAATAATGTGCAAATCCCATTTCAAGAAGTTAGGAGAAAAGAGAATTATTTAATTACTTTGTATATTATATTAATTCTACATCAATTCTAATTAACCTCTACATTTTTTAGAAAAAATACGAATCGTTAGGAATTCTTTATTTTTTCCTTAGCTACATGATTGGTAACCATTCCATACAAAGTATGTACTTTCTTGAAGATATTTAAAGAGAAGCCCAGGACCAAGCGACGAAAAACGGCGCCATTCCTGGGCTTTTATCAATAGCATCAAAAAAATTATTCGACTGTTACACTTTTAGCCAGATTCCTCGGTTTATCCACGTCACAGCCTCTGGCCACGGAAACATAGTAAGCCAGGAGCTGCATTGGAATCACAGTGAGAATAGGAGCCAGTTCGCCGATGGTTTCGGGCAGGTAGATTACACGATCCACTGACTTGTCCAGATCCTTATTGCTTTTGAAGGTGATACCGATGACTCGGGCATCACGGGCTCTGACCTCAATAATATTAGATAAAGTCTTTTCGTAGACATCCATTTGAGTAGCCAAGGCAATGACAGGGGTCTTGTCGGTGATTAAAGCCAGAGTGCCATGCTTGAGTTCTCCGGCAGCATAGGCTTCCGCATGAATATATGAGATTTCTTTAAGCTTTAGAGCACCTTCCATAGCCACATTCCAATCCAGGCCGCGGCCGATGAAGAAAGCATCTTCTACCTCAACAAAGGACTGGGCTAAGTCTTTAATATGCTCAGACTCGTCAAGGATCTCCTGGGCTTGAGCAGGGAGCCTGCGCAGGGCAGTGATGATCTTCCGGATCTTTTCGGTTGCCAGGGTACCGCGGGTTTGAGCCAAATAAAGCCCCAGAAGGACCACCCCTTCTAATTGGGTAGTATAGGCTTTAGTGGAGGCTACGGCGATTTCCGGGCCGGCCCAGGTGTAGATTACATCATGGGCTTCACGAGCTACAGAACTTCCTACTACATTAGTAATGGCAACTATGCGGGCACCGTTTCTCTTGGCCTCCCGGAGGGCTGCCAAAGTATCGGCAGTTTCACCAGATTGGCTGATAACCACGACTAAAGTATGCTCATCTACCAGGGGAGAACGATAGCGGAATTCTGAAGCGATGTCCACTTCTACTGGGAGACGAACCCAACGTTCAATGAGAGTTTTGCCTACTAAACCCGCATGCCAAGCTGTACCGCAGGCCACGATAAAGACTTTCCTGAAACTTCTCAGTTGTTCCGCAGTCAGGTCCACTTCATTAAGAACGACTTTGTCATCTTCTAAGCGGCTGATCAAAGTATCTCGAAGAGCGCGAGGCTGTTCGTAAATTTCTTTAAGCATGAAATGATCATAGCCGGCCTTTTCAGCCGCTACGGCATCCCATTTCACTTCATAAAGCTGTTTTTCTTTTTCTTTTCCTTCAAAATCCGTAACCTCTACCCCATTTTTAGTGAGAATAACCATCTCTCCATCTTCAATGATATAGGTTTTGCGGGTGTAGTTGAGGATAGCAGGAATATCACTGGCTACGAAGAATTCCTCTTCTCCTAATCCCACAACCATGGGACTATCTTTACGGGCTGCCACAAGAATATCCGGATCCTGACGGCTCATCACCAGAATAGCGAAGGAACCTTTGAGCTTGTTGAGCACTTCACGTACTGTTGCGACTAAGTCTCCCTTATAGAAATATTCCACTAAATGGGGCAATACCTCTGTATCTGTTTCTGAAACGAAGGTATGACCTTGTTCGACCAGCCATTCCTTCAACTCGATATAGTTCTCGATGATCCCATTATGAACTACGGCAAATTTTGCTTCAGTATCCAAATGGGGATGTGCATTGAGATCAGAGGGGCGGCCATGGGTCGCCCACCGGGTATGTCCGATACCGATACAGGTCTGAGAAAAATCTGTTCCCAGCTTTTCTTCCAAAACAGCTAATTTGCCTACAGCCTTGCAGGTCGTAATAGCATCCTGCTCAAGGACTGCTACTCCGGCTGAATCATACCCGCGATATTCAAGCTTCTTTAATCCATCCAATAGAACAGGAATAGCCGGGCGTTTACCAATATATCCAACGATACCACACATAGTCTCTTTTCTCCTCTCAATTCTGCTTCACATGCATGCATACGCAAGGAAGTCTCTATAGATAATACCAAATAAAAAACCGCTCTCCGAGCGGTTCAAAGTTTTCTGGCTATATGAACAAAGAGATCATCTAAAAAAGAGCAGACTACTCCCGTTCCTTGAGGCTTACCTTTTGTCCCGCAAATTACTTCACGGTTTTGTAATAAGCTTACGGTGTCAAGACACCGGGAGAGCATCCGCCGAGTCTTTCGATAACTCTCCTCCTCGTCAACCCTAATCGATATTCGAGTTCGTAACTCGATTACGGTCCAGGCGCTGTATAAACTTGCCAGTTCTTAACCACACAGATTTTCTTTGTTATACTCATCCACCTTGCTCTTACTTTTATCTTACACATCTCCCCTATCAAGGATGTTCATGTACGCTCCACAATTAGATAGAGGTACATGAACATTATACGTTTTCTTTGAAAAATATCTACAGTAAATATTTTCTTTTGGTTAAATTTAACCAAAATTCTTTAAAGCTCTTCTCGCTTAATAATATCCACCACGGACTGAGCCAGACCCATGAGCTGCTCATGATCCTGGCCTTCTACCATAACACGAACCAAGGACTCAGTTCCGGAAGAGCGTACGAGGACCCGTCCCCTTTCTCCCAGGAAACGCTTAACTTCCTCCACCTTTTGGAAAACATAAGGGTTTTCCATAGCTTTCTTCTTATCCTTGACTCGGACATTAATCAGTACCTGAGGTAGACGCTGCATTTTGGCCGCCAACTTCGAAATAGGTTTTCCTTGCTCTTTAAGCACTGCTAAGAGCTGCAAAGCTGTAAGCAAGCCATCCCCGGTGGTGTTATGATCCAGGAAGATAATATGCCCGGATTGTTCCCCCCCTAGCCTCGCTCCTGTTTTGAGGAGCTCTTCCATGACATAACGATCTCCTACCTGGGTTTCATAAACTCTAATTCCAGCTTCTTTTAAAGCGATATGCAAACCCAGATTACTCATGACAGTAACTACGACAGAATCTTCCATCAGCTGCCCTTTGGCTTTAAGTGCTAAAGCGCAGATAACCATGATGAAATCCCCATCGACGATTTCTCCGTTTTCATCTACAGCTATTAAACGATCCGCATCACCGTCATTAGCCAACCCCAAATCGGCCTTATGCTCGATTACAGCTTGTTGAAGTACCTCCGGGTGGGTAGAGCCGCAACCTGCATTGATATTGATTCCATCAGGGGTAACAGATAGAGGAATCACCTCCACTCCCAGCTCCCGAAGAACTTGGGGCCCCACGTGAGACGCGGCACCATTGGAGCCATCATAAACCACCTTAATTCCGGCAAGGGAGCCCACCGTCCCTTTCAAAAAATCCATATACCGGCGCTGAGCATCTTGGATCTCTATCACCCGCCCTATTTCACTGCCAACGGGGATTGCCCAGGGTTTTTCATGACTATGGACAAGATCTTCAATCTCTTCCTCTACCGCGTCAGGCAGCTTGTAACCTGTGGAGGAAAAAAACTTTATTCCATTATCTTGAACCGGGTTATGAGATGCTGAGATGACGACTCCAGCACTGGCTTTTAAGGTTCGTGTTAAGTAGGCAATCCCTGGAGTGGGTAAAACCCCTACTCTTAATACATCAGCTCCCACAGAGCATATCCCGGCAATTAAAGCCGCTTCCAACATATCCCCGGAGATCCGGGTATCTTTGCCGATTACAATGCGTGGATGGGGGTGTTCCTTGCTCAACACATAGGCACCGGCTTGACCTAAACGAAAGGCTAAATCGGGTGTCAACTCCTTATTGGCCACACCCCGTACCCCATCCGTTCCAAACAATTTACCCAAATAAACTACCCCTTCCATAATACTACTAGGTTATGGGCATACTGGATTACTAAGGCAAAGCATTGCCGTCATTATCATCTTATTCCTCAATAATAGACTCTAAAACATAAATATATCTGATTCTCTTTTGTAATATTTCACAAAAAGGTTCATTCAATCTGCAGGGTTATACTGAGCCATGATTCCCTCGGCGCTGCGGATTCCATCCACGGCTGCGCTCATGATCCCACCGGCGTAACCCGCCCCTTCACCGGCGGGAAAAAGCCCTTGGATATGCAAGGCTTCTCCCATCTTATCCCGGGTGATACGCACGGGAGCACTGGTTCGGGTTTCGATTCCTGTCAGGGTCCCCATTTCGCCGGCAAAGCCCTGAATTTTCCGTTCAAAGGAAAGCAGCGCTCTATCCAGTACATCGCCCACGGCTTGTGGTAAAACCCGGTGGAGCTCAACAGGCTGAATACCCGGAGTATAGCTGGCAGGCAAAGGAAAATCTCCTGTGACCCGCTTTGCTAAGAAGTCCCGGACACTTTGGGCCGGAGCCTTATAATCACGATCACCGGCTAAGAACGCCTGGTGCTCCCAATATTCTTGAAACTCAACTCCGGCTAAAGGATGCTCCCTTTGAAAATCGCCTTTTCCTACAGTCACTACCAAGGCGCTATTGGCTATCCCGGTATCCCGTCGATATTCGCTCATACCATTGGTTACCAACCGCTCCAGGTCTGAAGCGGCGGCCACCACTTTGCCGCCGGGGCACATGCAAAAAGCATAGGCCCCTCGCCCGGTTGTTGTGTCCTGGTACGTCAGCTGATAATCGGCAGGGCCTAGTTTGGGGTGGAATTCCACTCCATATTGGCTGGTGTTAATGAGCTTCTGGGGATGCTCAATCCGAAGTCCAATGGCAAATGCCTTCTGTTCCAAGTGAACTCCTTGTGCCAGCAATAGGCGATAGGTTTCCCGGGCGCTGTGCCCGATAGCCAAGATCACTGCCTCTGCTGGAACGACTTCCTGGTGATTGACTTCAACGCCGACAAGCTTTCCGTTTTGATGGCGTAAACCTGTGAGTTTAGCGCGAAAACGCACCTCTCCACCCAGGGATTGGATTTTCTCCCGAAGCCTCTGGGTTACAATTTTTAAAATATCCGTTCCAATATGAGCCTTGGCCAGGAAAAGTATTTCCGAAGGAGCCCCTTGTTCTACAAAGGTCTCCAATACTTCCGTAATGCGAGGATCCGCTATGCGGGTGGTTAGTTTTCCATCAGAGAAAGTTCCTGCTCCCCCTTCTCCAAATTGAACATTACTTTCGGTATCCAGCTGACCTGTTCTCCAAAAATTCTCCACTTTTAAGCTTCGAGTCTCCACATCATCCCCCTGCTCAAGAACCAGTGGCGCATAGCCGCCTTTGGCTAAGGTCAGAGCAGCAAAATATCCTGCTGGTCCAGCCCCAACCACGATAGGACGATGCTTTAAGCTTTTCTCGGGCTTCATAAAAGGCCTTGGCATAATCTGGGGTTCAGGCTTGAGATCTGCTACTCGATGCAAAACGCGATTCACTTCTTTATACGGAATATCCAGAGAAAATCCGAGGGTATAGGAAAAAAGTAATTGAGGCTTCTTGCGGGCATCCACTGAACGGCGCAAAATCCGCAGGTTGGAGATGCTCTGCTGGGAAACTTTAAGCTTACGGGCTATCATCAGAGGAAGCTGCCGCTCATCCTCTTCTACTGGCACCCGCAAATTTGTCCATATGAGGTTCAATGGGTATACCTCCACTTACTTAGGGTACATCTCTTCTTTACAGACTACTGAGGTACCTTACACTACCGGCTGGTTACCAGAGTTATTCGAATTGCCTGGATTTCCCGGGTTACCTGGGGTTCCCGGATTATCCGGTTCTTTAGGGGGATCTTCTTTGGCCTTTAGTGTATAGGTAACATCCGGGATGGAAACCATCTCAATACCAGCGGGCAACTGCCAGTAGATCTTAACGGTATGCTCCCCTACCGCCTTACCGGTCGCATCGATCCAGAGAGAAATCTGCTCTTTTGTTAAGTTATTGAGAATTTCCGGGTAAGCCCTAATCGTCACACTGACTTCAGGAAGCGGTTTCTCAAGGACTAAATCCTCAGGAAGATTCCTAAGCACAATGGGAAGATCATAGAGGGTTTTATCCTGAACGGCACTGCCCATTTCCACAATGACTGAGAAAGTAGTTCTGGACCCATAATTTAAGCCTTCAGGTAAGCTCACCTTGTCCGAAGATATTTCATAAGTTTTCGTCTCAGACAGTCCGTTGATATTCACAGAACCAATAGATAAGGCACTGAACTGTGCAAGGGCTTCAGGTTCACCATAGACCTGAACTCCGCTGGGAATTACCTGAATGGAGCGTACTTCTTTTCCTTCGGCGGGTGTTCCTGTGGTTGTTGCGTTAAGTGGAACCATTTTACTTTCCAACTCTTTTGCCACAATGGGGACAATGATATCAACACTGGTAGGGCTTGAAGTAATAGTCTCCACACTGGGGTCAGGTCCAAAGATAGCTAACCCATTTTTGTCACGGAACAAGAGGGGGCGGGATACTTGTAAGGTTTCGCTGGCTCCGGCCGCACTAAGCTCCACTAGAACTTTATCCACTTCACCTAAAAGGCTGCTGGGTCCTCTGACATTGACCACACTGGGCTTAACGATTGTCTCCCCGACTTTTTTGCCGTTAACAGGTGCTCCTGAAACCTCCACCGTCACTGGGAGCATTCTTTCTTCTACTGTATCCAGTTGTAAGGTGACCACCCGAGGAGAGATTTCGACGATCTTAATATTAGGAATGGGCTCAACCTTTACTTCATAGTCATGTTCACCAGGCTCGCTGCCGCTGAGATCCACATAAGCAAAAAGCTCATTGACATTGATGCTGGGGTTATACCCCTCCGTTTTAACCCTCACCGAGGGCAGCTTGGTCATAATCATGGAGTTGGCGGGCGTATTCTTAGCGATCAAGGAGAGGGTTAAGGTCGGATCCCGATCCAGGGTCTGGCTGTTTCCTTGGCTGGTTACCCAAAGCCAAAAAAGAATAGCCAAGACCAAACTAATGGTTTTATATCCTAAGTTCCGTTGTAACATCTCTTTCATACTCATGACCTCCAAAAGGGTACATAACTCTTGGTCGTGGTATCCACTTGAAGCTCGCGGCACAATAATTCTTTCAGGCTTTTTTCATCAAGGAAACGTGTCAATACCCCATCGATTGCTACGGATATAGCTCCTGTCTCTTCAGATACGACGATAACTACCGAATCGGATACTTCCGTGAGCCCTATGGCCGCCCGATGGCGTGTTCCCAGTTCCTTTTGAATAGCATTGCTTTCGGAAAGGGGTAAAAAGCACCCTGCCGCCGCGACACGATCGCTGCGAATGATTACTGCTCCATCATGAAGAGGAGTATTAGGAATGAACACATTAAGTAAGAATTCTGAAGAAACCACACCATCGATTTTGATGCCTGTCTCTACATAGTTTTGCAAGCCTGTGGTCCTCTCCATAACCATTAGTGCCCCGATCCGGTTTTTAGAAAGAACTTGAGCACATCGCACCAATTCATCGATTACCTGAACCATGGCCTCATTGCCCACAGTTTGGGGATGGCGCATGAAGAATTTACCACGGCCGATTTGCTCCAGAGCCCGGCGTAACTCCGGTTGAAAAACAACCGGCAAGGCGATAAAGAACATGGACCAGAGTCGATCCAACAGCCAATTGATAGTGGATAATTTCAGGAACTGAGCAATATTGGACAAAATAAGCAGCACAAGGATTCCTTTAAGAAGCTGAACAGCACGAGTTCCCTTAATCAGCATCAAGAGCTGATAAAGAACAATGGCCACGACCGCAATATCCAGTATTGTTCGCCAATCAAAAGATGATTGTAGTTGTGAAAGCAACTGACTCACGGTCTACCTCCTCTGCTTTTCTTGTTCCTCCATACAATTCTGCATAGAGGGGCTGAATCCCTTGCTCGTCCCAGGAATTTATTTTACACTTTAATAGGAGTAAATTAAAGGATAGTATAGCACACTTCACCTTAATAATTTATTAATTTTTTTCTAACTGAGTTAGTTTCATAACTCGAAACCCTTAATATTTCAGCTTTTTTTGACAAATTAAAAAGGAGTACCTCCCCAACATCTCGAAATTGTAGTCGTCCAAAACCAAACACCGAGAGGTAGGAAAGGAGTACTCCCTGATGTTTAATATTCGCCAAGAACGTCTATTTTCCTTGGAGGAAATACTAGAAACTTCTCCAAGAGAATCATATGCTCTAATTCTTGGGCCTTTGGACATTAACCCTTTACTTGAGGCGGTTTCAAAAAAGGCAATCTTCGGAGCTCCAACTCAACTAAACTACACCGCTATGATCTACTCTTTGATCATTCGAGTCATTGAAAGAATCCCTACAATTAAGGACTTGCGTAAGCGTTTGAAAAACAGCCTGGAATTTCGTTTCGACTGTGGATTTACGCTTGCTGACTCGGTTCCTAGCGAAGCATCTTATTGCCGAATGATCAAAAAGATAGATGACTCCTCTGTTTTGGCTAACTCTCAGGATGATTTGGTGCTTCAGGCATTTAAAGAAGGGTTTATTGATCCAGAATGTGTTGTGGCAATAGATGCTACTCATATCGAAGCGAGAGATCGCAAGCCTGAAAAAAAGCAAGAAGAAACTCCGGTTGAAAAGACTCCTAAAAAGCGTGGACGGAAGCCCAAATCAGAAAGAGAGGCATGGCTTAAGGAACAAGAGGAGCTAGAAAAGAATCGCCCCATATTTGAGAAGAAGATTGAAGATCAACTTTCCTGCACCTTCACAGAATTAGCACAACACATTCCTCTTGATCCTCAATGGGGGATTAAAAAGAATTCAGAAGGAAAAAACGTGTTCTGGTATGGCTTCAAAGGGCACCTCCTTGTTGATTGTAAGGGTCAGTACGTTTTAAGTTCTTTACTATCTTCAGGGAACATAAATGATGGGAAAATGGCTATTCCTTTGCTTAAAGCGCTGAGTGAAAAACATCCTTACTTGAACCCCTCCTATATCCTCGCAGATGCTGGATATGACTATATCCCCATATACCAGCAAGCGAGATGTATAGGAGCACGGGCACTCATTGATTACAATAAGCGAAACGAGCAACTTCCAGAAGACAATGATAAATATTTTCGTCCAATATGCCAGAAGGGTTATTCGTACCGCTACGATAGCCATGATCCGCGTTATGATACTTTGAAATACACTCGACCCAAGGAATGCCAGGAGTGTCCCCTCAAAGATAGTGATACCTGCCAAAAGGTATTTAAGATTAAGACTTTGTCAGATCCCAGAAAGTACACAGTACCAGCTAGGGGAAGCGACCGTTACTTTGAGCTTTACAAACAACGAACCGCTGTAGAGCGAGTCAATGCGTATCTAAAGGAGTATTTCCAGCTCAACAATATCCGTCATCGCGGAAAAAGTGCCCAAGTAGATTTTCAGTTTTCAATCCTTGCTTATACCCTCTGCAAATTAGCAGTTGACCGACTAAACAAGTCCATGAGAATTGCCGCTTAATTTTTAAAAACGTATGCTCCGAAATTCTGTTAGTCTATTCTATTTTCAGACTAACATTATGAAATTAACTCAACTCAAAAACTAATACTACTTCAAAACTCTGGGAGGTTTTAAATCATGGAAATCAAAGATTGGCAAAAGCAAGTGGATGACTGGATTACTCAATTCGAGGAAGGATATTGGCAGCCCTCATCCATGATGCTCCGTCTGACCGAAGAAGTAGGGGAACTGGCCCGGGAAGTCAACCACCGTTATGGTGAAAAACCGAAGAAGCCTGATGAACCCGAAGGAGATCTGGCTTTGGAAATGGCCGATATCCTCTTTATTATCATTTCTATGGCAAACTCCCTTAACATCGATTTAGAGGAGGCCTTTGCCCGGATGATGGAAAAATATCGCGTCCGTGACAGCAACCGCTGGACACGAAAAGAACAAGAATAGTGTTCCCCAATGGGAGTTATTTAAATAGCCTTCGCGCCAATCCCGGCTTACTAATCTCAACTGCCTGGTGGGGACAAAGCTCTTGACAACAGAAACAGCGAATGCAGGCCTCGAGATCGATCTCGGGCCTTTTTTGATCGTTTAATCTCAATGCCTGTGGCGGGCAATTCTTTACACAATCTGCACATCCCACACATTGGTCATGGTTAAAAAGAGGCTTAGGACGAACCTGATTCAGAATAAATCGCCTTGCTCCCGATGGTAGAGGTACACGGTCGATGAAGTTTACGGACATAGATTTAGGGACCACAAAATTCTGAATACGCCATAAGGATCGAGGCTCCCCCACTAAGCTTACTTCTTCAATGCGACTGACAAAGCCCCTCTCCCTGGCAGCCATGATGGTGGGGACATTCTCAGGTTTTAGACCGATTAAATGAGTGGCCGCTACATCCAAAGCGAAAGGGTTCTCACTCATGAGAAGTGCTCCCACTGCCCTTGGCTGACCTGCTGAGGGGCCATCTCCCTCCATTCCCACAATCCCGTCCATGATGCTGACAGCAGGTTTAACCCAAGTGGCTATGTCCACGAGAAGATCCGCAAACTGCATGACCTCCGGCATTTTAAAATGATATTCCGCTTTAAGCAGTCCCGGAATGACTCCAAAGAGATTTTTCACCGCTCCTGTAAAAGTCATCATAGCATGTGTTTTCAACTTTGATAAAGAAATGATCACATCAGCATCCCAGACGCTTTTGGTAATCGTTAGGCTCTTGACCAGCTTTCCATCAGGATGGGTAACCACTTCCTGACCCACATTAAAATTGAGCTCTGCTCCTGTTCGTTCTGCTACTTCTTTAAGCCCACAGCGTGCGTAAATGCCCTGAAGGGCACCTACCGTATAGGGTCCCCCGGGGCTGTCGCCGATAATGGGAATTCCCCCCACTTCTTGAACCAGACGAACAACTGCCTCCACCACAGAGGGATGGGTGGTGACTGCTTCTTCGGGACGTTTTTTCATAAGTAAATTCACTTTAAGGAAGACTTTTTGACCCGGCTTCACAAAAGCCTCCATACCTCCCAATTCCTGCAATCCGCTTCTTAAGAACTCTTCTACCCCGGAAGTGTATTCAGGGCAGTATTTTAAGACGACTTTGGAGCCCATCAGCTCACAACCTCTCACTGAGAATTATTTTTTGGATCTATGAAACAGGCCCCTTCAAATAGGCTGTTATGAATCGTATTTAAAGATGAATAAGATAAAGCTATTATACCTTTTTTGTGCGAATTTAGGAAATTTCCATCGATAACCTTGTCATCCAAAAACAACCTAACAACTCCAGGCTCAGAAAAAAGTTGGTAAGATGTTCTAGTAGGTTTTTACAGTTTTGAATGGTATACTCAATTTGTCCTGAAAGGGACAATCTAATATAGCACTTTAAGCTGAAACAGGTTAGTTTGTGAAACTATTTGGAGGTATGTTATGAAAAAGACGAAAAAATTTACTATTGGCGTATCCTTAGCCGTTTTGTTAACAGTGGCCGCAGCCCCTGTCCAAGCAGCGCTTAAGGTGAGCAATTCTTATTCTTCAAGTGGCTCTAACGGTTCTATCATTTCACTCCGTTCCTATACACCTTGGGTGAACAACCTCACAGCCACCACACCGAGTAACCCTGGAACTCCTTCGAATCATAGTTCCAGCGATTCCACCCAAAACGGTTCTACGCTTGTAAACACTACTAAAGGGTATGGCAGCGTCATTTCCTTGAAGAATTTTAAATTTACTGCTAAGGAGGCTGAAAAGCCTACTAATACAGTCCCTGTACAAACCCAGCCGGCACCAAGTCAACCAGCACCAACCCAATCCGTTCCGGCCCAACCGGCTCCGACCCAACCGACCACCCCTTCAACTAATGGAACCACCACACTCGGTACCCAAGAACAAGCTATGATTAACGAGATCAATAAAGAAAGAGCAGCAGCTGGCCTCTCTCCTTTGCAGGTGGATCTTCGCTTGGTGGACGTAGCTCAGATGAAAGCCCTGGATATGAAAACCAACAGTTACTTCAGCCATACTTCTCCCACCTATGGTTCTCCCTTTGATATGCTGAAGAACGCAGGTATTCAATACCGCTCCGCAGGAGAAAATATTGCCCGCAATATGTCAGTGGATGCAGCTATGGCGGCTTTCATGAGCAGTGACGGTCATCGCAAAAACATCTTAAATCCTGCTTATACCCATATTGGAGTAGGTGTGGTCAGCAGCAACTCCGGGAACTACTACGTTCAGATCTTTGCTCAGCTGTAACGAGTAAACGAAATCCACAACTTAAATTCCCCTCGAAATTAGTAAAGGCGTGACCTCATGGTTACGCCTTCTTTATTTCTTACATAGTCTATAGTAGAAATAGTTTAAAGCCAGGAATAAAAGAACTGTCACCCTGTATCAAAGGAGGTGAAAAAATGCCGACCATAATTTACCCACGGACTTTACCTTGGAGCTGGATGGTTCAGCGCCCTCAACAGCTCATGCGGGAACTTTCTTACTTAGGGTATACCATCTTTTACGAGGATCGCGGGGCTTTTCCTCAGCCCCAGGTTAAAAAGCTCTGGGATTCCTTCTATCTCTGTCAAGGAATCTCTCCCATGACGTTAGCCCATCCCAGACCCCGCATTCTTTGGCTGACCTTCCCCCAGCATCTCTATCTCATTGATACCTACCGACCGGATGCGGTGGTTTTCGATTGCTCCGATGAAGCCAAGGAGGAGTTCGCTGCCTGGGGGCCCTACATAAAGCCCTTACTCGCTCAAACTAAGCTGGTCTTTGCTTCCTCCCAGAGTCTTTACGATCAATTGGCACCACAACATCCTGAGGTAACCCTGCTGCGCAACGGGGTGGATTTTGCTCATTTCTGCACCCCCCAAAAGCGGCCTCTTGATTTACCGACAGGGCAGCCCATTATTGGCTACAGCGGAGCTATCGCTCCTTGGCTGGATTGGGATCTGCTGAAAAGAGTTATTGAACAGCATCCGAATTTTCATTTTGTTTTTCTTGGTGCTTTAGTAATGCTTAAGGGCTTTCCTCTAGAAAGCCCCAATGTAAGCTATCTCGGCTTAAAATCCTATGACAGCCTGCCCGGTTATCTCCACGGCTTTAATGTCAGCCTCATTCCCTTTAAGCTGACTCCTATGACTATGGGCTGTAATCCCATTAAGCTGTATGAATATGCAGCCGCCGGTTTACCTACTGTAGCCACTCCTTTGCCTGAGCTTATAGGTGCCCAAAAAGTTATCCAGAGCCTCAGTACCGGGGACTCTGAGCAACGTCGGGAAGATTGCTGTCCTGGCCTTAACCTGGCCGCCACTGCGGAAGACTTCTCCCAAAGTATTAGGGAGATCTTGCTTAAGAGTGTGGATCAAGAAGCTTTACAGGCCTTCGCCTTGCAAAACACTTGGCAAAAGCGGGCCGTAGAAATTCATAATAAAATCCTTAAGCAAGGGCTCTACACAGGCTAATCCTGTAACACTTAGGGTGAAACTTGAATAGAATACCCCGAAAATACAAAAAAGGAGGGAAAACAACTCATGGCTGACCTCTATCCATATGACCCCTATCGCGAAAGAGTATGCATAATTGTCGAGAAAGTCTTTTTTAGTTGCCAACAGAGAGAGTGTTTTCCAAACTTCCCAATTGACCTGCCAGATTGTGGCGGTCCGTGCACCTTTGTGGACATTACTTTCCAAAATGGGGTCATCCTTCCCGAGAGCATCGTCATTACCCCTATTCCCAGCCGTCCAAATTTTGCCCGGGCTCAGTTCACCGTGCGCGTCTGCTTCACTGCTACTGTAAGAAATGCCGCCGGGCAACTCCTCACCGTTCCAGGCTGTCTGCCTGACATCTTCAAGGACATCGTGATTTACTATCCGCCTACCCGTTCGGAGTTCGATTTCAACCTCAGAGTTGAAACTCGCAGCGAGATTCTGGTTCCCGCCATCATTTCCGGAGACGATTTAATTGTCACAGTAGGGGTTTTCGTTATCGCGAAGCTAACCGGATTTGTGCAGCTGGCTATTGATGCCTTTGGGTATTGCCCGGAACCACCATTCTGCGAAGAATTCCCCACCGAGGAACCTTGTATCGACTTCCTGAATCCAAATCTCACCCCATTCCCTACGGATTTCTTCCCCCCACAACTTCCCAGCCCTGTTCCCGGTCCAATGTATGTAAATCTCACCTAAACTTACACCCTTATCAACTGTTCTTAACGTCTAAAAAAGCTAGGGCTGTCATTAGGCAGCCCTAGTCCAACATCACAGGAGGTGTGCCTATTGCCCGCATATACTTCCTCATCCCAATCCTTCCTTTTACTTAATGAAAACATTTCCTACTTATTGGAGATACACAATGATGGGCTAACTTTATCTTCTTCCAATGGTCACCCATTATTTGAGTTAAAGGAATCCGTCCTGCTTGCTCAAGGGATTCTTGATGATGCCCAACAAATCCATCTTGCTTACATAAAAGTTTCCGGTGAGTTTTGTTACTCAGTCATTCTGGCTGACGGGCATCACCAAACCATGTCTCTGGGTAAATTGGATATCCGGACCCAGCGTTTTGATCGCCTGCTCCTCTTTCCAGCGGGCAAGGTAATTCATATCTTTTATGCCAGCTCTCATTATGGGCTGCCTGATGTTTGGCGCATCACCCACCTTTTCTGGAATGGTCAGACCTGGAAATCCGCCTTTCTGGGGGAAGTGGTCCATCCTCGCTATCCCTTATATCATGTACTCATGGATTCCCGTTCTAATCTTCACGTCCTCATGATGACCTTCCTGGGAAAACGCTCCGTTCTGTTGTCCAGCATGTTTAACGGTACCTTCTATCTCTGGTCTAAACGCCAGGAGGTTCTTACTATCCCCCGTGAAGTAGTAGATATGACGGCGGTTATTACCGCTCAGGATGAAGGACATCTTTTCTGGGCAGCCAAACAACCGGCCAGCGATCGCTTTGAAATCGGTCACGGAGTCCAAGGAAAAATAAATGACTTTAAAAGTACCTGGCGAATTGAGGCCTCACCGGCAACTAATCTTGAAGGCCCCTGGAGAGGCTTAGGAGTTATTGAATCCCAGGGTATGTTTAATCTGTTAGTAAATATCAATCAAGCTGTACTGTTTCAGGTTCAAGATAGAAGCTGGAAGCCCGTTCTGGCTCATTCCGGCGACTTTTTCTCCCTGCACATTGCGCAAAAAACTGAAGGAATAACTACTTATTCTCATTGGTTGGGCATAACAGGTCAAGAGGCTCCCCTATTCGCCCAGGAACTATCTCTGGTTAGAACCCCCCCTCTCAATGATTCCTCTCAGATTTCTGTTCATCAAACTAACGATCAATTCACTGCACCCCATATCCTTCCCCCGGATACCCTACAACATGTTGAAAAGGACAGTAGCGTACAGGCTGCTTTCCATGAAAAGACCCTTCCTGAAACCGAGGCTGAGAGGACCGCTACTCAGGCTATCTCTGAACAAAGCGATTCCGTGGCTTGCACCGCCCAAGCCCCCCTCCCTGTCTCCACCGGGCAGATCAGTCCCCAGGAAACATCTGATGATAGCGCTACTTCTCATCATTTAAGCCTTATCTTCAGCGATTTGAAAGAAAGTACCACACACATCACCAGTAATCTGGAATGCTTAAGCGAAAAGGTGGATTTTCTTCCCGAGGTACTGGAGCTCCTCAAAGAGCTTAAAAGCAAAAACGATCAAACCTTAAACGCTCTGCAACAGCTGGAGACCCAAGTCCACCACATGCAAACTCTAAAAGAAGCGGCTGTAAAGAAAGGATTTTGGCAGCGATGGTTAACCTAAACAGCCTTATGAAATACGGGGATGTACTGAAGCAATATCCCCAGTTGAAACCTCACTTTCGCAGACTGGGTATTCCTGTCTCCGGCTGCGGCATCTACTACTTGCTGGACATGACTTTGGAACAACTGGCCCAGCGCTATCATCTAACTGCTGAAACCTTGCTCAAAGCCTTGCAAAGGGGATATTAGTGTGAAAGTTCTTTTTCAAGTCCGTCAGGATTATCGCAAAAACCCAGCGGGAGACACTGTCCAGCTTCTGGCCACAGCTCAAGCTTTAAAAAACCTTGGGGTACAGGTCTTTTTATCCCTTAACCCCAAGGTCCAGCTTGAAGAATATGACTTGGTTCATATTTTTAATGCTACCCGGGTAGTGGATGCCGCCATGTATTTTGAAAATGCTAAAAATCAAAGTAAGCCCATTGTGGTATCCCCTATATATTGGAACATGAATCATTACTTAAAAAAAGTTGAAATGAACTCGGTGGCTTTAGAGCAATGGGAATCCTATCAGCCTTGGCGTAGTCAATTGCTGCAGGATTGCGATCTGCTCCTTCCCAACGGTCAAGCGGAAATGGAGGAGATTCAAAGGGATTTCCAGGTCACAACACCCTTTAAGGTCATTCCCAATGGATTTCCCCAAGAGTATCTTGGCATTGATGGAACTTACTTCCGAGAGCAGTGTCCGGGACTTCCGGAAAAATTCGTTCTCTCGGTGGCTCGTATTTCCTCCCGCAAAAACCAAAAGTGGCTGGCCCAATGCTGTCAGGAGCTAAGTCTTACTCTTGTTCTGGCAGGTCCCATTAATGAACCGAAGTACTTTGAGGAAGTACAAGTTTATCCCAATGTAATTTATTTGGGCACCATACAGGGACGGCTTCTGGCTTCCGCTTATGCCGCCGCTAAGGTTCATGCCATGCCCAGTTGGTTTGAAACACCGGGGTTATCCAGCTTAGAGGCAGGAGCATGTGGTGCTGTGGTCCTTTCCACGGACCAAGGGTGTACTGAGGAGTATTTTCAAGATATGGCCGTCTATATGGATCCCTTTGAAGAAAAGAGTCTGACCCCAGCCTTGGAAAAGGCCCTGACCTTCTCGCCAGAGCCTTTGACGAAACATATTCAAAAACATTACTCTTGGTCCAGGATTGGGGAAATGACCTTAGCAGCCTATAAACATGTGTTGGTGGGTTCCGCTCATAAATAATCCATGAGGATTAAATCATATGAATAATGAAGTAGAAAGACGAGACGTAAGGATGGAAGTCTCGTCTTTTATAATTTTTCGTGTAAAATGCTGATTTGCTTTCTCTCCAGCTTACACCTTTCCGGTCCGAATAAAATCCAGCACTTTTTGGCAAGTTCCATAACGATCAGTTCCAGAAATCAAAATAGCTCTATCCACCGGTTTAGTATTTCCACCCACCACATATATCTTTTTGGCTGAATCCAGGTACCCATTACTCAAGCGATCCAAGTAAAGAATGGGGGCCTGGAGATAATCCGCCAGGTATCCTGCTGCTCTCTCATCCGCTCCTCTACTTACCAAGATTAGATGCTCCACTTTGCCATCTCCCCCTATATTGATTTTCTGTAGTCCATCGATTTCTCCCTCCAAGGCCATGATCATGTCTTCCCAGGTATAACCATAGCTTTTCAGATAATCGATAGGGTCCGTGTGATTGGTTTCTCCATAGGTAAGAGATATATCCCGATGAGAGAAGACATTGTGTGTCGTCCATCCGTAGCGGACACAGGCGTCAGCTACCAACCAAAGGGTTCGTTTCCAGACTTCCTGGAACTTTTGCGGATCATGTCCCTGGGGTTCGCTCATTTCCACGGACAGAAAACGATGGTTGGCCGTATACCCAGCATGCCAGGCCACTTCGTTTTCTGGAATAGCGTGAATGAGCTCAAGCCAATCCACGAAATAATGAGCGGAAGCAGCCCGGTGCTGACTGTTGAAATAGTTAAATTCATTTTGGGCTGTAGCCCCAGGTGTCGCTGTGGAGTGAATCACGAAACCCTGAGGCTGCAGAGGCTCTTGAGGTCGATTATTGACTAGGATTTGCTCTTTCACTTCGTATCCCGTAATAATCCCTCCTTTTCTTGTAATCTATCCTTCGTTTATTCTATGCTCCAAGATACCTTATGGTACTTTTCTCTGCTTGGCATTGAAGAGATGAAAAAAGTCATGAGCAAAATTAGCACCTTTGCCGACCACTAAACCGGTGATGATGACTCCCACATACCCATTTTTAGTCTGAATTCCAATTAAGCTTAGGGCATCGATTTGGGTTTCATAGGCAAGAAGGATCCCTATGCCCAAGCTGATCAATTCTAAAGTAAAGGGGCGAATTTTATCAGGTAGAAAAGGAATCGTGCTGACAACTGTCTTAAAAAGGTCTACAATCTTCTCGACCACGACGGCTAAAAGCACAACTATACTTAAGGCATCCATCGCTACTTCCCCCTTGAAGCCGTGATATCTTTCCCCTTTAACTATATTCCAGCTTTTTCTGTTAGGTTCATATTCTTGGAGGAATTTCCCACAACAAAAGACGGCTTATCGCCGTCTTCATTTTTTCAGACTTCTTACTGTGACAGTCCTTTATGCTCCTTACGTTCCGAGGTTAATTGATTCAGACGTTCCTCAGTAGTCTTCAAAACATTTTCAAGAAGAGGCAGATCCTCACGGGAGAAGACTTCCTCTTCATCAGCCCTAATTCTTTCGATGGTTTTTTCTACAGGGACGACGCGGAATTGCTGCCTGCCTCCCTTAGTGTAGCTGTGAGAATAGGTAGGGATTAGCTCGACTCCCTTTAATGCCGTGGTTTGGGATATCAGAGTATCCGAGATCCCTTTTGAGGCAGAGCTCTCCAACTTGCCGGGTTGAATCACTTTCTCAATGTTGAACTTTAAGTGAAGGATAACACCGCTGTTGCGCTCCTGACCTCTTTGATCCCCGATAAAGTTCCCGATGGAATAAGCCACAAATTTCTCTTTGCCATCAATATTGAAGTATTCCACCGGTTGAATTACGTGAGGGTGGCTCCCTATGATAGCATCGGCACCCGCTGCCAAAAATTCTCGGGCGAGAGTCCGTTGTTCGTTCGTGGGCTCTGTACTGTATTCCACTCCCCAATGAAGTACAAGGATTAGCAGATCCACTTGAGTGCGCAATTGACGAATATCTTGAAGAATCTGCTCTTTTTCCAGCATGTTAATAAAATACTGATGTTCAGAAGGGAGGCTTAAGCCGTTAGTTCCATAGGTGTAGGCTAGGTAGCCCACCTTGACGCCGCGGATATCCTTAATGAGATAGCCGGAATCCCCCGGATTTTTACGAACACCTAAAACGTCCAGCCCTGCTTTTTCGAGCACCTCTACGGTTCTGACCGCCCCCCGGTATCCTCGATCAAGGATATGATTATTGGCTGTGATCACCCCATCCACTCCATAGTCTTTCAGGTGGTCAGCGATCGCATCTGGACTATTGAATAACGGATATCCGGTATAGCCTCCCTCCGAACCGGCAAGTGCCGCCTCCAGGTTGGTGGTACAATAATCCCCTTCCTCCATCAGCTCTCCTACCGCTCCAAAGAAATTAAAAGCGTAAGAGCCATCCGGTTGACTCCCTGACCAAATCAGAGTGTTGTGCATGAGTATATCTCCCAAAGCGGTCAGGGTAATTGTCTCCTTTTGGTCTATGAGTTCAGGTTCAGGTAAAGGAGTCGGCACCGGTTCATTTGGCCCCGTTTGCTCAGTCGCTCCGATAGGAATCGATTGACCCTGGCAGCCTGTTAAGACCGATGATAGAGAGATAAGTAGGAAGAGTAAAAGTAGGGAGGGAAAATAAGTTCTCGGAAAGGGATATTTTATCATGGGAACCTCCACATCGAAGTAATTTCTTTTTCGTTATTTAGGACTATCTTTGTGAACAGCTTTTCTAAATATTCGCTTCATCTTCTCTTAAGTCCTTCTACACTTTGGTTCCCAGCTATTTTTTTATAATTTATGGAAAAACATCATATTTGAAATTCAAGTTCCTCTGGATTAACCCTGGTGATCATCACCTTGTCCACCCGAACATGGTCCATATCCACAACCTCAAGCCGCAAATGGCCGACTATTATACTATCTTTTTCTTTGGGTATATCTCCGATCTTATCGGTGATGTAGCCTCCAAGAGTGTGGTAGCTGTTTCCTGTATGGGGCATGGCTTTTTCTTCAATATCGAAATACCGTTTGAAGGTATCGAGGGCTACCAATCCATCAGCCAACCAGGAGTGTTCATCCTTCTCGATGATTTCCGGAGGGGTTTGTTCTCCTCTTAAGGGCATATCCCCCACGATATTTTCCATGATATCATGAAGAGTTACGAAACCTTCAATCCCTCCATATTCATCAATCACTATAGCTTCGTGGTGCCCCGCCTCTTGGAAGGTCTTCAGGGCTTGAAAGACCTTCATGGATTCAGGATGAATCAGTGTATCCTTAATGCAGTCATTAATTGCAAAGTCTACCCCGGATACCAGCTTGGCAAAAACATCCTTGGTATGAACCACCCCTTGGAAATTGTCCAGGCTCCCTTTACCTACAGGAAATTTCGTATGGGGGCTTTCGTTCATCTTGCTAATAATGTCGACAAAGGTATCCTCGATATCGATCCAAGCCAACTGGGTACGCGGGGTGAGGATATCAGCCAGGCGTTTGTCTCCTAAATAAAAAATCTGCTCCACCATATCCTGCTCAATCTCTTCTACTACACCACTGTAAACCCCTTGCTCGATAAGCGACGTGATCTCTTCCTCTGTTACTTCTGGATCGGTACTGGGTTTGATACGCAAAACTTTTAAAACCAATTCCGTAGATTTACTTAAAAACCAGATAAGGGGGCGCCCCGCCTTGGCAAAGTAATACATAGGTTTGGCTACCCGGCAGGCAACTTTTTCCGGGTTGCCCATGCCAATTCGCTTGGGAGCAAGTTCACCGATAATCAAAGATAAATAGGTGGATAATCCCACCACGAGAATAAAGCTGAACTGATAGCTTATAGGTGCTAATACCGGAATAGTCTCTATATACTTAGCCAGTTGTCCCGCAATAGTCGCTCCGCCAAAGGCCCCGGTAATAACCCCAATGAGAGTGATGCCGATCTGTATGGTGGAAAGAAGCTGATTAGGGTTCTCCGCCAGCATTAAAGCATAGGCTGCCCGGGAGTCCCCTTTGTCCTTAAGATTGGCCAGCCGATTCTTTTTCGAAGTCACAATAGCAATTTCCGTCATAGCAAAAAGACCGTTGGCCATGATGAGTATTAATACGATCATAATAGAGATCCATAAACTATCCAAATCTATCGTCCTCATTTCCTGTAAAAATGCCTATGCGTTTAATCTTCTTAACACTATTTTTTCTTCATGAAATAATTCTATCCTTGTTTATCAGGCAAATTGCAATCGGCAATTGATTATTGACGCTGCCAGCATTTATGGATATTATAGATACATATAGTCTATGATTAGGAGGTAATTTTTTGTGAAATATTCGAGGGCGACGGATTATGCTCTTCATACAATCTTGTTTCTTGCCAGAAATGGCTCGGAAAAGAAATTGGGGGTTCAGGAATTAGCTGAAAAACAAAATGTTTCCCCTACCTACTTGTCAAAGATACTTAATAAGCTGGTTAAGGAAGGGATGATTCATTCTTCACCAGGAGTTAACGGCGGGTATTCCTTAGGTCCCCATTGGGAGAAGATCTCTTTTTTTGATATTATCCAAGCTATAGAGGGAAAAACTTCCTTATTTGACTGTTGCCTGAACTCGAACCCTGAATGCTCCATAAAAAAAGTCATGCTTGCAGCTGAGAAAAATATGGAAGAGGAACTAAGAACTAAAAAAATATCAGAGCTTGTCTAAGCTCTGGTGGAAGAGGGGTTATTTTTATGGCTATGACAATAAAACAGCCTATTCAAAAACAGTCTATTCAATATTCTAAGATCGGTGTGTTATCCCTGGCCCACATGCTCAATGATCTCTATAGCAACTTTCTGCCCCAGATGCTTCCCTTTCTCATTATTTTACATCCGGACTTTACGGCAACCCAAGCAGCAATTCTTGTATCTTCCTTTACCATCTCTTCTTCCTTGGTGCAACCTTTTATCGGCTATTATCTGGATCGCCGCGGCAAACGCTGGTTTGTTTATGTAGGAACTTTGTGGATGGCCATCATGCTCAGCTTGACAGGAGTTGTTCATGAGAATTATATCCTTCTGGTCACCTTGGCTACTCTGGCCGGCCTTGGTACGGCAGCCTTTCATCCTCAAGCCTCCACCATGGTCAACATTCTAAGCGGAGACTATAAAGCGGTTTTGCTTTCGGCGTTTATCGCCTTTGGTAATTTTGGTTTTGCTCTCGGCCCCCTGCTCTTGGTGCCCTTATTCGAGGCCCATGGTTTGCAGGGAACTCTCTACATGGTGATTCCTGGTGTGATGGTATCCTTGCTCCTCCTCTTTTTCTCTCCCCGGGTCAATGTATCTCCCTCAACCCCCCCTGAGTTTTCCGCTCTGATGGCATCCCTGAAAACTGCTGCGAGGGAACTGAGCACTATCGTCGGAGTCATCGCCGTACGTTCTTTAGCTTATACAGGAATGCTCACTATGCTTCCCCTGTATTTTAAATCCCAGAACCTATCCAATATTGCGGCCAGCCACCTGGTAACCATTATGCTGGCTGCTGGAGCGGCGGGGGGAATTATCGGCGGTTTTATCTCTGATAGATTCGGACGGAAGCCGTTGATCGTGGGGTCCCTCCTTCTGGCTACGCCTTTGTTCTTTGCTTTCCTCTACACAGAGGGAACCTTGAGCACTCTCTTTCTCGCTTTAGCCGGGGCTTCTCTGCTCTCAAGCTTCTCTGTGACTGTGGTCGCAGCTCAGGAGGTTATTCCCAATAATAAGGCCATGGCAGCAGGTTTAACTTTGGGTTTCGCCGGAGGAGTCGGGGGCCTTGCAGTGGTTCTGATTGGCCGTATCGCCGATCTTTGGGGGCTTCAAATGGCTATTTCCGCTCTCTTTGTCCTGCCTTTCGTCGCCGGTCTGCTGGCACTGTTTATGAAAAGCCGTCCTGCAGCACGGGTGCAGCGAGGTGCTTAGATCTCCATTTAAAAATAGGATCGGCGCTGGGTATTACCTTTTTGTTTCTCCAGTGATTTTTCATAAACCCATTTTTGTAGCCCACCCGTTGATGCCATAGCAAGTTCGGCCAATTCATCGGCCTTTTTATAATCTTGTTCTCTAAAAGCCGCTTCTGCTTCAAGTGCATAGTGCAAGTGCTTATGCTTAATCCGGACTTTATAAGTTTCGAACTCCTCAAGGTTCCCATGGAGCAGGGCAATTAAAGCCAGATTATGATAGCGGATATTGCTGTTTTTAATCTCTTGAGCGGTTGCTTCGGCTTCTCTCAAGAGATTTTTTTCTATTTGCAATGTGGCTGTGAGAGCGATCTTAGCTTGCTTGTAGAAAGAACTGAGCCTTTCCAGCTGAATCTCCGCTTCTTGATAATCTTTCTCCACTAAAGAAATCAACAAGGCGTAATAAGGATGGTCTCTCTTCCGCTGAACATATCTACCCACTAAGTTCATATTCTTCGTATAAACAGCAATGTAGAGATAGAAAGTCACACCGCTAATTACCAAAATCACATAGAGATAAAGCAATAGCGGTATTATATCGATGTCTAAGCCTACATAGTTTTTCAGGATAGCTATGACGATTCCGAGAACTACTCCCATTAAAATAACGGCTGAATAGTGTCTCACCTTTTTATTCATTATACTAAACTCACTTTCAGTTAGTTCCAGGAGACTGGCTCAAGTATAAGGTTCTTGCCAAGATCTATCTATCATGGTAAAGCAACAAATCACCAGGTGTATTAGGTTATAAATACAGCGAAAGCCACCTGTCAAGGGTGGCTTTCTGCGTAAAAAACCTTTGACTAAGATCTTTACTGGCCGCTATTGACATCAATAAAAGGGACTGCTCCACCGGTAACATTGGGAAGTTTGCCATCCCATTTTTCAATAGCTTTAATCTTAGCTTCAATTTCCCTTAGTTGTACCAGTTCAGGAGTAACTTCTTGCTTTTGAAGCCGTAGAGATTCCGCTTCAGCTTTTGCTTGTTCTACTTTTTGCTTGGCCTCGATTTCAATTCTTTGCAGATCAAGATTAGCCTTTAAAGCTTGCTGCTCAGCAATTTGCTTTTGTTCAATCGCATTGTTGAACTCCTGACTAAATTTGAATTCAGTGATATTTATTTCGTCCAGAACCATATAGTAAGTCGCTAGTTTTGAAGCAAGAGTCTCTTTAATCTTGGCACTAACTTCTGAACGTTTGGAGATCAACTCTTCAGCCGTATATTGAGCCGTTATTGCTTTCACCGCTTCACCGATAGCCGGATCAACAATTCGTTCTCCATAAGATAATCCGACATTCTGATAAAGCTTATTCACTTGAATAGGGTCAAGGTGAAAGTTAACCGCAACGGTAGTCGTAACGATTTGTAAGTCTTTTGAAGCGGCCGTTTGCTCGGATTGAGATTTCTGGACTCGTACCTCCATCGGGACAACGCTTTGAACAAAGGGAATTTTAAAATGCAACCCTTCTGTTAAGACGATGGGACGGACAGCCCCTAATTGCAGAACAATACCTCTTTGGCCCGCATTCACGATGACAAAGGCATCCAGTGCCAAGATAACAAGAAGTACAATCACAAGCCCAAAGGTAATGAAGCTTTTGCTCATTTTCATTTTGGGTACCATATTGACAACTTTTTCAGAATCCAATTCATGTCCTCCTTTTTAATTTAATTGTGAAGCAGATGCTTCCTCTTAACTATACCTTATAGTAATAAGAAAAATCTATAATTACTTGCTCAAGAAAAGGATAATTACAACAAAAGACCACTCCCTAAAACAAATGAGTCAGCCTTTATCAAGCAGAATTCATAGGTTTCAGAAAATGATCTTCATTCTTAAAATATAACTGGAGCCGATGGCAGGACTCGAACCTGTAACCTGCTGATTACAAATCAGCTGCTCTACCAATTGAGCTACATCGGCTTGTCTAGCGACAAAATTTATAATAGCATAAGGCTGGAAGTTTTTCAACACCAAAATCTATAAAATTTATTACCATTTCTTGTTACTTGTTTACTTGTTTTCAGCTGCTTATTAAACCTCCTTGTAAGATAGATATTGGGTTAAGTTAAAAAACCTACCCGAACGTTCTTTGAAAACCTAATCCTTATTGTTCAGATGAATGAGCTGACACTCTACGTAACCAATATCGCTAAACCTCTGGTATAATCATTTCTTGGTCAGAGAGATAGATGTGCGTACCTCCTGGATCCCTCTTTGAGGCTTATCCGTGAAAAAGCGTGTCACTCCACAAGAATGATTCGATGTTTAGCTGGTTGGGTCACGGATTTCGTGTTACCCGTTTCAAATGCAAGGGTGTTGGCATTCTTTTTTAGTGGATGCTCTGACTCATCTGTTGGAAAGGTTGTGTTAATTTGTCCCAGTTTCTTCATGACTTTGTTGTTGGAATCGATGTTTCTTCTGAATTCTCTGTCGTTGCTATGCTCGCTCCCTCTGGGGAACTCATCCGCAAACCTTTTCGGATTGATCATAATCCCGCTGGCTTTCATAAACTGCTCGATATCCTAAAAAAGGAAGAAGAGCGGTTACAACGAAAGCCCATCTACTTCGTAGAATCTACGGGTATCTTTCATTTACCACTCTTCTTCTTCTTGAGGTCGAATAACCTTAAGGGTTTTGTGCTGAACCCCTTGAGTGTTCATTCTACCAAAAATTTCGACTTAAGAAAAGTGAAAAATGATAGTAAGGATGCCGAAGCGATTGCTAGACTGGCTAAATACCAAGATGTGAAGGTTTCTCTGGTTCCTGAGCCCCAAATTCTGGCTCTACGCATGATGACTCGGGAGTATTATGCTCTGTCGGATACCCTCACCGAGATGAAGAACAGACTATCCACGGACCTCTATCTTCTGTTCCCGGGATTCCTTGATGTGTTCTCTGGGGCCTTTGGCAAAACAGCTTTAGCCATTCTGAAAGATTTCCCTTCACCACGGGCCATTCTAGCCGCTGATACCGATTCACTGACTTCTCTTATCTCGAAAACCAGTCGTAAGGGGACCGCTTGGGCAACAAAGAAGGTGAACCAACTCAAAGACTGTGCCCAGCTTGCTTCCTCCATGCCTCATGAGTTCTCTTGGCTGGATGCTAAGATCAAAGTCCATATCGACGGGATCGAAAGCATGCAGGCCAGTTTAGACGGGGTTGTAACGCAAATACAAGCGATGATTGACTCTGAGCTCTTTCCTGCCGATGCTAAGCGTCATATTGAGCTTCTTGATGGTATACCTGGTATTGGCTTTCTGACAGCAGCTACGCTGATTGCAGAAATCGGAGACTTTAGGCTTTTCAACTCGGCTAAGGCCTTGACAGCTTTCTTTGGGCTGGATCCATCCGTCAATCAGTCTGGAAAATTCCAGGGTGACCGAAATAAAATCTCGAAACGCGGCACACGGATCGGGAGAAGAATTCTGTTTACCATCGCTATGGCCTCCATTCGTACAACACGTAAGGGGGATGAGATCAATCCGGTTCTGCGAGAATTCTACGCGGCAAAATGCGTGAACAAGAAGAAAAAGGTAGCTCTCGTAGCCGTAATGCATAAACTTCTCCACTACATCTTTGCTGTTCTTCGTGACCAGAAACCCTTTGAAATCAGGCAACCTGAGGATCATCAATCCTGGAGAAATACTAAGCTCAGACAAGCACCTGCTGCTTAAACATCTCTTTGTTGCATGATTGTAAGTTTGCCCGTGTCAAGGGTGATGCGAGGGATACCGAGGCCCTCAGGCCGAGGATATGCTCGCCATCATCCCATTGACACGGAACAACACCTAGAAGCTTGAAGACGGCAAAGTCTCTAATGCCCCAAAGTATTACTCCATATTAAAGAGAGTTTGCCTGGCAAGCGCCGAGCGTTTCGTTCCCCCCATAGTAAATACCTCGATTTGGTCATTGTTCGGATTTTTCAATGACTTGGTTTCTTATACCCATTTTTCTTGGACCTTGGAACTAAACTTTTTTTACATTACACCTTGACTTTAATTAGCTGGTCTTTAGTATGGCCCATCTTTTGCCTCAAGTTTACATCTGTGAAGTTTTTGCTTAAAGAAAAAATCTCAGATGATTTCCCAAAGCAGGTTAGGGGCATACTAATTTTGATTAAAGGGAGGGCACATGATGAGCAATCTAACCTATGAAGAAATATTCGGCCGTTTGGTCAAAGCATCTTATCAGGGAAAGCTTCAAGAGGAGATCGATTCTCTGGAATCCTCCGGAGATGAGCACACCAGGCAGTATGTCCAGTATGCTCTGGGCAAGGGGGATCCGGATAGAGTCGTCTTTCAGGTTAAGTCCTGCAATAAGAGGTGCTCAGAAGAGGACCATAGTTGCGAAGCCTCCTGCCTCTTCAATGCAGTAGTCCGGGATATGGAAGGGAATGTGGTCATCCAAGATCGGAACTGCACTCACTGCGGAGAATGTATCGAGACTTGCTCTTTAGACAGCTTAGTAGATAAAAAAGAATTCATCCCTCTGGTGGAAATTCTCCAGTCCAAGGAGATTCCCGTCTTTGCCATGGTAGCTCCGGCGATTATCGGACAATTTGGCGGTGATGTGACCATGGGCCAGCTTCGAGCCGCACTGAAGCATCTCGGTTTTTATGGAATGATTGAGGTAGCACTTTTCGCCGATGTACTGAGCTTAAAGGAGGCCCTGGAATTTGACAAGCATGTTCAAACGGATAAGGACTTTGTCCTCACCAGCTGTTGCTGCCCCATCTGGGTGGGGATGGTAAAGAGGGTCTATGATACCCTGGTTCCCCATATCTCCCCCTCAGTATCTCCTATGGTAGCTTGTGGGAGGGGAATTAAACGCCTGCACCCCGACGCCAAAACGGTCTTTATCGGTCCATGTATTGCTAAAAAAGCTGAAGCTAAGGAACCGGATATCCGGGATGCGGTAGATGCAGTGCTAACTTTTCACGAACTCAAGCAAATCTTTGAAGCCACGGATATTGAGCCCTCGGAGATGGAGGATATACCCAGTGAGCACTCTTCTACCAGCGGTAGAATCTATGCCCGCACCGGCGGAGTCTCCAAATCCATCTCTGATACCTTAAACCGTATCCGTCCAGATAAGCCGGTAAAGATCAAATCCATTCAAGCTAATGGCATTAAAGAGTGCAAGGCCCTCCTCAATGATATTATGAATAACGAGATTAAAGCCAATTTCTACGAAGGCATGGGCTGCCCCGGAGGCTGCGTAGGGGGCCCCAAGGCTATAGTGGATGTAGATAGAGGTACTGAGTTCGTAAACAAATATGGTGCAGAAGCAGACGCCCTTACACCCGCAGATAATCAGCATGTATTGGAGCTGCTTAAGCAGTTGGGCATTGATAGCGTGGAAGAGCTTCTGGGAGGAGAGTCTGCGGCAATTTTCCAACGGGATTTTTAAAGTAAATTTGCTAATGGAGGCTGATACCATGGATACACAACAGCAAGCGATGGCTAAACAAGCCTCGGTAATTGAGTTAAAACCTAATACAATAAGCCTAAGCCCTGAAAAGGATATAGGCCTGGAGAAGGGCATAAATCCGGGAAAGGAAACCACAAGAAACAAGAAGATGACCCTGCTCATATTCAGCGGCGAATACGATAAGGCCCTGGCCGGCTTGATTCTGGCTAACTCAGGGCGGGAAATGGGTATGGATGTGACCATGTTTTTTGCCTTTTGGGGGCTTTGCCTAGTGCGGGATCCCGAGAAAATGACCTTGGAAGATAAATCTCTCTATGAACAGATGTTCGGCATGATTACTCCTAAAGGAATCGAGGATTTGCCTCTTTCCCGTATGAACATGGCCGGCTTGGGAAAAGCCATGCTCAAAGAGATGATGGAAGATGACGATACGCCCCCCCTTACCGCCTTTCTCAATGGAGCAAGAAAAAAGGGAGTAAAATTCTACGGTTGTAAGCTCTCTGTGGATGTGATGGGTTTTAAAAAAGAGGAATTACTGCCGGAAGTTCAAATTATGACTGCTGCGGATTTTCTTCAAGAAGCTATGGAATCCCAGATACAGCTATTTATATAAAAATAACCTTCAGGCTAAACAAGAGGCTGCTGACTTTACAATGTCAACAGCCTTCTGCATACTCTGGAATCATCCGACAGAATGAAAAAGAAATCCCGCAATTTCTTGCAGGATAAGGATTCAACTGGAGCCGATGGTCGGAATCGAACCGACGACCTGCTCATTACGAGTGAGCTGCTCTACCTCTGAGCCACATCGGCACTTTTAACGAATGTAATTCTACCTGATTTCTTTCTCGAAGTCAACAGAAATAGCTTGTTTCTGTTGCTGTTACTTAAGTTACTTATTCTCAATTATGCCCATTAGAATTGAATTAATTGAGAAAATTCGTATATTTTAGTGTCTATATTTGTTGAAAACATTGACTTTACGCATGTCCCGTGTTACTTTTTTGTAAGAGTCAGGAAAATAAAGCAATCAAGTTCATAAAAAATGCGGTCGCTTTATCTTCTAGGCTTGCGCAATGAAGAATCCCCAGACGTGGGGATTCTTTTCATTTTCACGAGAGCATGGAAGACCTCGCTGAACGAAGAAATACTCCGGAATCTTACAGACTCAGATCTCGATAGCGCTACTAAATAGGCCAAAAAAATAAGACCCTGCCAGTTATGACAGGGGAAGAAAAAATATATCTTCAAAGGAGGCTAAAAGGAAAAGGTATGGTTATATAATAACCAATAAAAGTGAGCAATGTGTTGCGAGAGTGTGAAAGATTTGTGAAAACTTATAGAAAGTTATTGAAGATATATCAATTAATTTCCTATTCTCAGGGACCGAAAGAACCTGAGGCGTGAGCCGGCAATTCTCCCTAGGACATCAAGAAAAATGTCGATTTCCTCCTTGGTGTTGTAAAGTGCTAAACTTACTCTGACCATTCCAGGATGGGGTAAGGAAGGATTAGCTATATGGCGTTCCATCTCCTGCCTCGAGATATGCAAAAGTCGCTGTACATATGGTTGAGCACAGAAACAGCCATTACGTACAGAAATTCCCCCTTCCTTGGCCAAGTACTCGGCTACATCTTCGTGAAATAGGCCTTCCACATTGAAGGAGATTACTCCGATTCTCTGGGAAAGCTGCTGCTGATTAAGAGGTATTCCACCGTAAAAGGTTATACCTTCCATCCAACGCAATCGCTCATAGGCATATCCTAATAAGCCTTCTTCGTGCTGCAGCACCTTTTTCATCCCTATTGCACTCAGAGTCCGTATGGCAGCGACAAGGGCCACTACCCCCATAAGGTTGGGAGTCCCAGCTTCCTCTTTAGCTGGAGCATCGTACCAAAGTACACGATCCGGTGTTACCATCTGAGCTGTCCCCCCGCCCTGATAGTCCGGAGCTCCCTGGTCAAAAAAGGCACGAGGACCAATTAATACTCCGGTGCCGAAAGGGGCATACATTTTATGGGCTGAGAAGGCCAAAAAATCAATATGCTCTATGGAATGGGATGGGCGCATATCCACAGACGCATGGGGAACTAGTTGTGCGCCATCCACACAAATTCTTGCCCCATACCGGTGGGAGAGCTCGGCAATCTTATGAATCGGGTTCCGATGGCCAGTAACGTTGGACGCTCCTGTAACCGTCACAAGCTTGACTGCGCCCTGGTAGCGCTCCAGCTTGGCTCTAAGGTCATCCATGCGCAGGCGCCCCTGCTCATCAATCTCTATGTAGTCCACGTCGAATCTTTCGCGCCAAGGAAGAAGATTGGAATGATGCTCCATCCACGTGGTCAGAATGACCTCTTTTTTGTTTTTATTCTGGAAACGATTGGCCAGTTTATTAAGTGCCTCTGTAGTATTCTTTACAAAAATGACCGTATCTGACCGAGGGTCCCCTCCAACAAACCTAAGGACCTCAGTTCTGGCCTGTTCATAAATTTGAGAAGACACAACAGATTTATAGCCCGCTCCCCGATGAACGGAGCCATATAAAGGGGCAAAACGATTGATCTCCTCCAATACAGAGAGAAACGGCGGAGTCGTAGCCCCATTATCAAAATTTATTCCCGGGACTGAACCTCCTGCAGCTAGAGGAACTTGGGTATCCAGTCCAAGGAAAAGATGACCATAATTCGTAGGTTGTGTCCATGGGAAAAAGCGAAAGTTCATCCTTTAACCTCCTATATCAGTGATTCTGTTGCTGCGTTTCTATCACTTTGCATTATATGAACGATGCAATAATGTGGTCATTGTCCAATGGAATAAGGCCAAAAAAGAAGAAAAACTAAGCCTTTCTTATGTTCTTGCCTGATTTGCGGTACTATTTTCCTATCTATGAACAAATTGTTCCTTGATATTCGACACATTCCATGGTATTTTGTCATAGTCAGGAAAAATGCCGCGTTTGCCTGATGTTGCGTAATAAATTCCTGGACGCAGGAATTTATAACCAGTCTACTTCGTTACCCAAACGAAAAAGGGAGTGCTTCTGAACTACTTTTAACTGTAGCTAAGAGCGCTCCCTTTCTCGTTACTTTCTAATCTTTTAAAACCCAGTGAAGTTCTCAACAACTTAATCTTGTACCCATTCTACCTCTGTATAAGATAAAATAATACATATGATAAAAAATTATTGAGCACTATTGAGGTTTATTATGCGTTTAGAACAATTACAGCATATTATAGAAGTTTATAATAAAAAATCAATCTCAGAGGCTGCTAGAACCTTTCTAATAAGCCAGCCGCAGCTTAGTCATTCTATTAAACAACTTGAGATTGAATTGGGTTATAAAATCTTTCGCCGCAGCAATACCAACACTATCTTTACAAGTCAAGGTAAGGAAGTCCTGGCTTTGGCTCAGGAGCTGATTAATTATGTCGAAGAAGTCAAAACTTATGCCAGAGGAACTTCTGTATTATATGGGAATATAAGTTTAGCTCTCGGCCCAGCTGTTTTTAATGCCTTTGCCTCTCCCTTGATAACCTACGTACATCAACACTACCCCAATGTAAATCTTGCGATTACCGAAGACTGCGCTAAAGACGTCATCCGTAAGGTAGAAGAAGGGGACAGTATGCTGGGTATTACAGGCTGGCCTAAGGTACAAGAGCATACCCAACTTAAGCTGTTAGATAGTAAAAACATCGCTTATGAAAGAGTTCTGGACACCACCTTTAATGTGATCGTTGGCAATAAGCATCCTTTAGCACAAAAAAAACGCGTGAGCTTATCTGATCTTCAAGAAGTGACGTTTGTCGATTATTATGGGATGAATGAAGCTTTTCTGCGAATGTCCGGCATTGCCCCCAAAAACAATCAATCTCTTTTCGTCTATGACCGGGAAATGCTAAAGTTTATTCTCTCTAACAATAGAGGAGTGGCCATCTTTCCCTCGGTTTTTGCCCTCAATGATATCTATTTTAAACAGGGCCTGCTCCAATTACGGCCTATCGACGATATCCCTGACAATATTAATGCATTTATGTACCTTATCTATTTCAAAAATGAGCCCTTATCGTCTTTATTAGAGCAATTCATTAAGGTCATTAAAGAAATCATCCAAAAAACCAGTCAGTAATACTAAATCCATCTGGAGGCCTTCTATGCGCTTAGAACAGTTTAAGCAAATCCTTAAAATTGAAGAACATCAATCCTTTTCAAAGGCCGCAAAAGCCCTGTTCATCAGCCAGCCTTCTTTTAGCATCTCTATTAACAATTTTGAAGAGGAGCTTGGGTTTAAGCTATTTGAACGCAATAATAAAAGAGTTGTGCCCACTGAACAGGGAAAGGAAATCCTCTCCTTGGCTAAAAAAATTCTAGACGTCGAAGAGAAGATTAAAGGGATTATGGACGGCAATGATGTCTTAATCCGAAATCTTCATATAGCTGTTCCTGCTGCCCTTGCCAATGCTGTTTTTTCACAAATCCTGATTGATTTCCGGGAACTTTATCCTAGTGTCAATCTACATATTCAAGAAGCCCGCTTTTACGAAATTATCGACATGATGGAAAAAGGAGTCTACTCCCTCGGGGTGATATCCAGCCCTAAAAGCCAGGAACAAGAACTCTTGAGGAAGCTCACAGGCAAAGGTATTGCTTGTGAGATCATTCCAGGAGCAGATAATTTAAATATGACTCTTTTTATCAGCAGCCGCAATCCTTTAGCCTGCCAGGAATCGGTCTGCCTAACAGATTTTAAAAACCTTATATCCATTTCCTATAAAGACAACTTTACCATTGCTTTAAAAGAAATGGACGATATCCACAAACACGTATTTGCTTCATCTAATCAACTTTCTCCCTCAAATAAGGAAATAATTGTTCAAGATATCGAACTTGTAAAAATGCTCATCAGTGAAAATTTAGGATATGCAGTTTTCCCGAAGATTTTTGCCATGAATAATTTATATGTAAAAAAAGGCCTGATACAAGCACTTCCTATTCGGGAGTTCCATGAACCCCACAGTTTTTGTATTCTTTATTTCAGCAAAGAGCCTCTCTCCCTTATTGAAAAAGAATTGTTGATTCATGTACGACAATCCCTTAAAAACATTATTATAAATCAGTAGATCATTTTGCCTATAATCCCCAATCATCAGTGCTCTGTATAAACACAAGAAGCTTATCTTGTGTTTATATTATTTTTCACATATTCTTCATAATAAAACCTATATTATACAAACCCATTGCTCCTCTTTAAAATAGAAAGTGATTACAATCACATTTTAATACAGGAGGTTGATACCATGGCAGTTAAACAAACTGAAGACTCCTTAACACCACATCCACTGGTCACCCCCCAACCCGGAATGGACAAAGAACTTATTAAGGTCTTATTCTTTTTTGTGATTGCAGGGTTAGGATGGATTCTACCGGCACCGGCCCCTATTACCCCTATTGGTATGAAAGTATTTTTCGTGTTCATAGCAACAGTATACGGCTGGACTATATCTGAAAAAGTTTGGCCGAGCCTATTTGCCTGCTTAGCGTTCCCTCTTACAGGGGTAGCGACTATGAAAGAATTTGTGGCCATGGGCTGGGGCAGCGATGTCTTTTATTTCATGGTACTTGCCTTTGTATTAGTTAAATTCTTGGAAGAAGCAGGTGTAAGCCAATTCCTGGCTTCTTGGCTCATGAGCCGCAAAGCGCTCCAAGGACATCCTTGGCGTCTGATTTTTATGATCTTGTTCACAGCTTATCTTGTCTGCAGCTTAGTCAATATCTTTATCGGTATGCTCCTAGTATGGCAGATCGTCTATACCATGACCGATACCATTAGGCAAAAACCTTACGATAAATTTCCAACCTTAATGGTCTTTGGAATCGCTGTAATGGGAGGACTGAGCCTTTGTGCCATGCCTTGGGGTGGCAATGCTATCGTGAACCTCGGGGTATATGCCAACCTTATGGGTGAGCCAGGAAACATGATACGCTATATGGCGTTTAGCTTGCCTGTGGGAATAATCTCCATATTCGCCTACCTTCTTCTCTGTAAATATGTTTTCAAACTCGATATCACATCATTAAAAAAATTAACCAGTGACTTAATTAACCCTGAGGATTTAAAAGTAACCCCAATCAAAAAAATCGCTCTGGTTTCTTTAGGAGCTTTCATTGTTCTATTATTGTTACCAAGTATCTTGCCAAAGGGAAATGCTTTTGCTAATCTGCTGAACCATATGGGCGTAGTGGGCGTTATTGTACTGGTCTTTGGCGTACTCTCCCTGATAAAAAGCAACGGCCAGAATATTTTTAACTTCGCAGCGCTGGCGACTAAAGGCGTACCTTGGAACATGGTGGCCATGGTTCTTGTCATCTTAGCCATTGGCGGTTGTCTGATGAACCCCAAAACAGGTGTCAATGAATTCCTCCAGCTCAACGTGGCTCCCATACTTACCAGCTTATCCCCACTCATGTTCGTTGTGGTTATTACCCTTATTACCGTTGTCCTCACCAACTTCATGATTAACATGGTTGTGGTTGCCCTTTTCTTGCCCGTGGTCATCAGCATGTCCGGTACTTTAGGCATCAATCCTGAACAGGTTTCTTATTTAGTTATGGTCGCCAGCAGCTTTGCCATCCTAACCCCGGCCGCCTCTGCTGCCTCCGCGATCTTATTTCCTAATGCTAAGTGGATTCGCCCTAAAGACATCTACCAATATGGATTCCCCACTATAATTGTGATTACTGCTATAGCAATTATATGGAGCTACCTATCAGGCTTGTTTTTGTACTAATTTCAATAAATAAAATGTCCTTTAAGTTTTCCTTATTCGGACTTATCTTCATGAGTTTTAACTCTTATTAAGGCTCGTGAAGTAAGAATCAAATAAATTTAATCTTAGGAGGTCTTAGTATGGGTCATCCAAGCGTACATCCAACAGGAGTCACTATCTACAATCCGGAAAAATGTTTTAATGGCTACACCATCTTTCCTGCCAACGAGCATGGGGCAACCTTAATCGATATGAATGGCGGCGTGGTCAGCTTCTGGAAAGATTTCCAGGGTTTCCCCAACAAGCTGTTAAAAGGCGGCTATATCATGGGCAGCCTTGGAGAAAGAAATGTTCTATGCGGTTATCAGGATCAAATCGATCTGGTCCAAATCGATTGGGACGGCAATATAGTCTGGAAATTTGATAAACATGAATTTATCGAAGATCCCGATGAAGAGCCCCAGTGGATGGCAAGACAGCATCATGATTACCAGAGAGAAGGCAATCCGGTGGGCTATTATGTACCTGGCATGGAGTGTAAAGTAGACAGCGGGAACACTCTCATCCTTACTCATCGCAATTGCTATAATAAAAAAATGACCGACAAGAGACTTCATGACGACACCATCATCGAAGTGGACTGGGAAGGAAATATTGTCTGGGAATGGAAATGTCATGAACACTTTGATGAATACGGTTTCACCAATGGAGCCAAAAACGCCTTATACAGAGATCCTAATATGACCCCGGCAGGTGCCGACTGGATGCACATTAACTCCATCAGCGTCCTCGGGCCCAATAGGTGGTATGATGCGGGAGATGAGCGCTTCCATCCGGACAACATCATTTTTGATGGCCGAGAAACCAATATTTTAGCCATTATTTCCAAAGAAACCGGAAAAATCGTTTGGAAGCTGGGTCCAAACTATGATGAAAATGAGGCCACAAAGAAAATTGGCGTCATCATTGGTCAGCACCATGTTCACATGATTCCGCAAGGTCTCCCTGGGGAAGGAAATATCTTAATCTTTGATAACGGCGGTTGGGCAGGCTATGATAATCCAAACCAATTTAGTTCTACGGGCAATAAAGCGGTTCGCCGTGATTTCTCCCGCGTCCTGGAGATCGATCCCACCACCATGGAAATCGTATGGCAGTTTTCACCTGCTGAGATGGGACATGGGATGCCCTTCCATGCTTCCCATTTCTATAGCCCCTTCATCAGCAGCGCCCAACGGCTGCCTAACGGCAACACCCTCATCACCGAGGGCTCTGATGGACGTTTGCTGGAAGTAACCAGTGAGCACGAACTGGTCTGGGAATACATCTCACCCTATTGGGGAAAACAAATGCCTATTAATATGATTTACCGTGCTTATCGTTATCCCTATGATTATGTCCCTCAATTGGAGAAGCCTGAGGAGGTTGCCATTGAGCGCATGGATAATACCACATTCAAACTCCCCGGCGCTAAAGGCAATGAGCCTCAAAGAGTCATTGAAGTTGCCGGTACTAAAGGCTATGGCGAATCCGTCGGTTTCTGCGTTCAAAAAGATGAGTAATTAAACATTAAAAAGACCGCTGTTCAAGGGACTTAAGTTCATTGGACAGCGGTTTTTAATTCATAACTATTTGCATGCACTGCTCTACCTAGACGGATTTTTTTACATATTCTGGGGAGAATAATTTATTAAGGAGGGTTATGCCGTGCTTAATCGTCGAGAATTTCTTAAGCTGGTGGTCAAAGGCGCAATTCTGGGCAACTTCATCAGCTTAGTAACCCCCGAACTGGAAAAAGCCCTCGCACAAGGAGAAATCAATAAACTTCCCATTATTATGGTGGAGACAGGAACCTGTACCGGTGACAGCATTTCTTTGGATAATATCTGGTCACCCACTCTATCCGATATATTTACCAACATTACTGAATGGCGTTATGACTGGACCATGATGCAATCACAAGGGGAGCTGGCCTACGACGTCTTGTTGGAGATCGAAAAAAATCAAGCTCATGAGTTTGTTCTTCTTGTTCAAGGTTCTATGATTCGCCGGGACGGAGGTCATTATAATTACGCCGGATTGGAAAACGGTCAACTGATCACCGGTCTGGATCTGGTGCGCAGACTGGGGTTAAAAGCCAAATACGTAGTGGCTGTTGGCCATTGCGCTACCTATGGGGGACCCGTCGCCGGTTACCCTAATCCTACACAGTCTACCGGTGTACAAAATATTTTGCCCGAGCGCCGGGTGATCAATGTCTCCGGCTGCCCCGCCCATCCGGATTGGATCATGGGAACTCTCCTTCACTTAGCTCTTTATGGTGAGCCTGAATTGGAGAAATTCGGCCGGCCGAAAATGTTTTTTGGGGAGACTATTCATAATAATTGTCCCCGTCGCCGCTACTACGACCAGGGCATATTTGCCACAGATATCGGTCAGAAAGAATGCCTTTACCGGGTAGGCTGTAAAGGACCGGTCACCTATGCGGATTGTCCGATCCGTCGCTGGAACGATCATTATAATTGGCCTATAGGGTGCAATTCCCCCTGTATCGGCTGTACCGAGCCCGGTTATCCTGACCTTATGGAACCCTTTACCGCCCATTTTCCCGATATCCCTTTTCCAGGAGGAAGCCGGGCGGCAACGGATCGAATCGGCAGGGGGGTCTTGGGATTAGCCACTCTAGGAATCGGTGGTTATTTTTTATCTTCCTTTTACAAGGGCCGCCTTCATCGCAATTTCATCAGGTCCACCATCAAAGAAAAGAAGAAAAAGATTAAGGTAAAAAAGGTTAAATTCTGTCATCAATATCGCCCGAAGAAACCAAAGGAGTGAGCTTGCTGGAAAAGAAAGTTATCTTTCCATTTACTCGCATTCATAATCCAATGTTAGTGGAAGCTTATCTGGAAAACGGAGTTATACAAGAAGCTTTTATTTCGGATACCCTTTACCGAGGCTTTGAGCAGATTCTCGAAGGGCGCCCTGCTTTTGATATGCCTTATTACACTCAGCGCATCTGTGGCATATGTTCCTCCGTTCATGCTGTAGCGGCAGCTTTTGCTGTAGAACAAGCACTTGGCATGACTGTTCCCTCCAATGGATTGATCCAACGCAATCTTATTATGGGCAGTGATTTCCTGCAGAATCATATTCGGCATTTCTATCTCATGAGTATGCCGGATTATTTTAAAGGACCTGACATTCCTCCTTTTACACCTCATTTAGAGGGCGATATCCGATTTAATACTGAAGAAAACCAACGCATGACGGAGCATTATTTTCAAGCTGTGGAGATTTCCCGGGATGCTCATGCCGCCTTCGGTGTATTCGGAGGAAAGGCTCCCCATGGGCACGGAATTGTACCCGGTGGATGCACCATGCATGTGGATGCCGATAAAATCAATCGCTATCGCGGCTATTTGATCAAAATTCTCGAATTTATCAATAATGTTATGATACCCGATATAGAGCTCCTGGTAAAACGCTACCCGGAGTATGTCCACCTGGGAAAAGGCAATGGTAGCTTTCTCTCAGTGGGAGGCTTCACCCAACCGGATGGCGGTACCTTATTTCCTCACGGGATTGTGCTCGAAGATAAACACCAGCCCTTTGATGACCGGTTAATCCTGGAGGAGGTGACAACATCCTGGTATAAACCAACTCCCCCCGCTCACCCTTGGCAGGGAATAACCGAGCCGGACAAGAGTCAACCTCAAGGCTATACCTGGGTTAAGGCTCCCCGCTACCAGGGGCATGCCCTGGAAGTAGGCCCCTTAGCCCGGGCCGTGATAGCCAAGGAAAAAATTATCGGCTATGGCACTCTTGGCCGTCATTGGTCTCGGGTCATGGAAACCAAGAAGATTGCCGAAGCGGCCATGATCTGGCTGGAGCGCCTGGTTCCTGGAGCAGAGACTTTAAATACCAAAGTCCAGCAAGAATCAGGCATGGGTATAGGCTATGTGGAGGCCATGCGAGGGACTTTAGGTCATTGGGTAAAAATCGAAAAAGGACGGGTTAAGCATTATCAAATCATAACACCATCGACTTGGAACTTTAGTTCGCGGGATGAAGCCGGTAACTGCAGTGTAGGAGAATTATCCATTCGCGGCCTCACCATCAAGCATCCGGAATTAAAAGAAGCCGGAAGAGTGATTCGCTCCTTCGACCCTTGCTTTTCCTGCAGTGTGCATCTCATTGACGGAGAACAACTCCGCACTTTAGATATCCGGGTCTGACTATTATAAAAGACTTAAAAAATCGCAAGAACCTAAAAAACTGACTTTACACACAAACGTGAATGGTTCTCGTGGGGTGCGGAGGTGAAATCGTGAAATACAATAAAAAAAACCAAGGTTCCCAACCCCAGCTCAAAATCCGCAAGCCGGTCGTGAAAGAATTAAATAAAGATCAATTAATTAATCATATTGAGATGAGACAACCTGCCTCAGTCCGCTTTTTCCATTGGGGATTTGCCTTTTCTCTTATTGCAATTATTCTTACCGGTTTAATCCTTCATCAGCCCCTCCCCTTTCTGGCGCTGCCCTATAGCAAAGTCTTCGTGATGCATGTGGGCTTTGGCTGGCTTGCCTCGGCCTTTTTCATCTTTCGTTTAGTGGATATGCTTATGCACAAGGATAAAACACTCCTTCTCTCTTGGCAGGATATAAAGAACCTTCCTAAAGTTTTTGCCTATTATTTTTATCTCCGTTCGGATCTTCCTCCTTATGGGCAGTATAATTCAGGGCAAAAAGTGATTTTCACCAGCTGGTTTCTGCTTTTTCCTTTTCTGGTCTTCATCTCCCTAGCCTCCTACTGGGCGGGAGAACGTCTGGATTGGGTTATAAAGCTCTTAGGGGGTATTCAAGTCCTGCGCATAATTAAATATTTTGGAGCTATTTACTTTGCTTCCACCATTCTTCTCCACATTTACCTGGGCCTCACAGAAAATCTTAGCAAACTCCAGTCCATGGTTACGGGGTATGAACAGAAGAACTGTGAAAAAAGCCCCGCATATCAAAGACCAGATTATCATACTAAACGATAGCGAGGCAGGCTGAGCCGTTGAGGCAAACAAAAAAAGTTCCTTACTTAAGGGAACTTTTTTTATCCTTATTTTAATCTATCTTATACTGTACTTAATTCCAGCCTTGTAAGACTGTTCTTAAAATCTTCCCTGAACGGGTCATAGGAAGTTTTTCTTTGATTTTAACATCGATGGTGCACCGAAGGGAAAAATGTTCCCGAACATAGTGAACAACCTCTTGAGTAAAGCGCTCATAGTCCGCATCACTGCCCAGGCCATCTTCCAGTGCCAAATATACGCTTAAAATCTGACACTGTGTAAGATCATCGGACTTAGCCACCACACCAGCTTCTAGAACCCGCGGAAAATCCATTAAAACAGATTCCAACTGATAGTAGCTGATGGTACTCGTTCCCGAACGGAATCCATCCATGAATACTCCGTCCCACATATCTCTTTCTTTTGCTAAAGCGATCTCTGCTCCACCCATTCTAACCCCTCCTCTAAAGACGGTTCCGTTCACTTTAAGGTCTTTTTATTTATTATAGACTGTCATTTCATTTTCCTCTATAATTCTCTCCGAATTGTCTGAATTTTTATGCGAGCGGTTTGTATTCTTCCGCGAAATGCTTGTGAAGCCCAGTATAAGCCACTTTAGGGGTTGAACGCCTTCTCAATTCATCCATAACCGCCTAAAAATTTCCGAGTATAAAATGATACATTTTACCTCACTATTGGGTATAATGGAGTGTAGAGTTCGAAACTGAAAGGGAAGATGCATCTTGCCGTTACATATTCATTTTGTTGGAATCAAAGGAACAGGAATGAGTGCTTTGGCTCAAGTTACCGCTCATATTGAAGGAGCCCATATTACGGGCTCAGATGTTCCGGAGCGCTTCTTTACTGATGCGGTTCTGGAGCGTGCTCATATTCCTGTTCTTAACTTTTCCGCTGCCAATGTTGAAAAGGCTGATATTGTTGTAGCCTCAGCTGCTTATGGTGAAAATCATGAAGAAATCGCCCGGGCGCGGGAATTAAATATTCCTGTCTATTCCTATCCACAATTCTTGGGCAGGCTCATGTCCAAAAAACGGGGTATTGCCGTCGCCGGTACCCATGGTAAAACGACTACCACAGCCATGATTGGGCTGGCTCTCCTTCAATCGGGAATTGACCCTACCATTGTGGTGGGCAGTGATGTTCCCAGCATCGGCGGAAATGCCTATTCTGGTCAAGGCGATTTCTTTCTGGCCGAATCCTGTGAATACCGTCGTCATTTTCTGAATTATTCTCCAGAATACTTGATTATTACGAATATCGAGTTTGATCATCCGGATTATTTCAAGGATTTAGATGATGTGGTGTGTGCTTTTTCGGAAATCGCCCAGAAGATACCACCCCACGGCAGGATTTTCATCTGGCATGAAGACCCTCAAAGAAAAGCCATTCAAGCTCAATCACCGATCATAACCTTCGGGTTGAATGAGGAAGCCGATGTCTATGCTACCAATATTCAGTTCCATGATGAAGGAAGCACTATGACCATCGTCGCTCATGGAACTGTACTGGGAGAATTCCATCTCCATGTCAGTGGCAAGCATAATATTCTCAATGCCTTGGCGAGCATCGCCCTGTGTTTGGAAATCGGCGTTCCTACGGAAAAAGTACTGGAGTCATTAAGCCATTTTAATGGCACCAAACGCCGCTTCGAACATATTGGACAGAATGCCGGAGCCCTTATCGTCGATGACTATGCTCACCATCCCACGGAAATCCGCTCAACCCTTGAAGGTGCAAGACTCTCCTTCCCTGACCGCCGTATTCGGGCCGTATTCCAGCCCCATACCTTTAGCCGCACAGAAAAGCTCCTCCAAGAGTTCTCCCAATCCTTCCAGGCTGCTGATGAAGTGGTCATCGCCGAAATTTTCGCTTCCGCCCGGGAAACAAATCTCAATACCATTTCAGCTTCCTCTCTGGCGGATTTAATCAGCCAGCAGGGAGTCAATGCCCGTTATATCCACTCCCTTGAAGAAATTCAAACTTATCTTGCCCAGACCCTTTCCCCCGGGGATCTGGTTCTGACCCTGGGTGCAGGGGATATCTATAAGGTGGGGCAAAGTTTAGTGTGCTGAACAAGTAGGCCGATAGGCCAACTCTATGACTATTCTATTGGGTTGAGATTGTTTTAGATTCCTTAGCCTTGAATCACAGTATTTGCTGTATTTCAGGGCTTTCTTACATTGCCTCCGCCGCAAATCAGAGCAAACTTTTCGTAGTCTGGGCTTACTATGGTATACTATAAATTAAAAGCTGATAGATAAGACCTTCACTGGTGAAGGAGGGGTAACATGGCTCAGGCCACTCGTGCAGAACGGGAAAAGAAGACCGTCAAGGTTATGATCATGCTCTATTGTAAAGACAACCATAAGCCCATTGGCGACCTGTGTGCAGAATGCCAGGAACTCTTGACTTATTCCCAGAAGCGGGCAGAGCATTGCAGGTTTGGAGAAGATAAGCCGGTCTGCGGTGATTGCACCGTACATTGTTATAAAAAGGATATGCGGGAAAGGATTCGCACTGTTATGCGTTACGCAGGCCCCCGAATGATCCTCCATCATCCGTTGATGACTATACAGCATGTTATTGATAAAAGGCATAAGCCGCAGATTGGAGAAGATAGGATTGGCTGACAGGTTCGAAAAACTAAGGAATGGCCCCATATAGAGGCCATTCCTTTTTACATAGTGACAGATCTCGAATAAGGTGCTCTTCTTCCGATCTCCCTCACTATTTCCTGCCAATCCTGGCAACGGATAATTCCTGAGGACAGTTCTCCTTGGTTATAGCTGGCGTCCAAGAGAAGCACAGGTACTCCTGCTTCAGAGATTGCCTGGGCATTCCCCAGAAAATCCTCGAGGAATATCTCCAGCTGCCATTGCAGTACATAATCCACTTTGCTTTGGAAGCCTGTAAAGAGGATCTGTTCATGGGGTATCTTGTGCTTTTTCAGCCAACGAAGAGTATGGACTTCCTCATCCAGGGATCGGGCGGTAACATAGACCACTTCATGACCCTGGCGGAGGAGCCTTTCAATGCCTTCCTTAGCCCCGGCTACCGGGTCGGGAATATCGAACAAGGTGGCCACATTATCTTCGAAGTACTTCCCCATTTCCTCCCAAGACACACCAAAATCCAAATGCATATCATAATTTTTCAGTTCTAAGATATTGGTCCCAAAGTGCCGGTTCAGCTTTCCGAGCCAAGCTTTATAGCTGTCGGAAACTACCCCGTCGATGTCTACACCTATTCGCAAAGGACTGTCCTCTCCTTTAAATTATTCTTAGCGCATTAATTCTTCTAATTCCAGAGGCTCTACCCGGCGTCCGTCTTTATAGGCCCGCATATTTCCTCCGGAAATCTCATCGATTAAAGCAATTTGCTTATCATCACCGATTCTGCCGAACTCAAATTTGATGTCATAAAGTTCCATACCTTTTTGTGCTAACTCTTCCTTTACGATTCCCGCAATCTTCTGAGTTAGTTCTTTCAACACTTTATATTCGTCTTGAGACAAAATTCCCAGCATATCTAAAGCGTCTTCAGTAATGGGGGGATCATTTCTATCATCATCTTTCAGGGTCACTTCCACAAAAGCATCTAAAGGTTGTCCATCCTGAGCATATTTCCCGTAGCGGCGCAGAAAACTTCCCACTGCCCGATAACGGCAAATGACCTCCAAGCCTTGTCCGAAAGGAGTGGCTTTTTTTACTTTCATGGTGCCCGCTTCCAGGTCGGCATCGATATAATGGGTTGGGATGCCCAGAGCGTTAATTTTCTCAAAAAAATACTTGGTCAGCCGCAGGCCTGCTTTTCCTGCTCCTTCGATTTGCAGCCCTACAGTGTTGGCACCCGGATCGAAGACCCCATTTTCCCCAGTGACATCATCCTTGAACTTCAGCAAGCAGTTGCCGTCTTCTAAGGCATAGACATCTTTTGTTTTTCCCGTATAAACCAATTCCATCTGTTTCTACCTCTTTCTTTTATTGCTTTATATTTTTGCATGCTTAGTTAGGGCATTTTATATTTTATAGCATACCATTTTTACCCAGCGAAGGCTAAGAAATGACACGCCCTATAATTTGGGCAGCTTAGGCAGTTCCAAGGCTGGGGGGAGCTGTCTTTTATGCTCACTCTGCTGATGCATTTTTTCAATCTTCTCTTGCCTCTCTTCAGGTACCCCTTCTCCAAGAAGATAGCGATCGATCAGGTCGTAGGTAATGCCCATTTCCTGTTCATCAGTTTGCCCTTCCCACAATCCAGCTGTGGGAACCCGATTCACTATTTTTTCCGGAAGCCCTAGCTGGGCGGCCCAGGCTCGTACTTCAGCCTTGGTCAGAGAGGCAATCGGGAGAATATCCACTCCCCCATCCCCATATTTAGTAAAATAACCTGTATAGGCCTCAGGAGCATTGTCTGTCCCCACCACAAGATAATTAAGGGAGTTAGCTACGGTGTATAAGGTGGACATACGCAGGCGTGCCTTAAGGTTTCCTTGGCTTAATTGCTCCTCGAAGGTATATTCTTGAGCGGTGAGAGCCTTCTTGACCGAAGCCAGGATGCCCTGGTGAGCTTGAGTCAAATCGATTTCAACGGCCTTGAGAGATAATGCCTCTGTCGCAAGCCATGCATCTTCTCTGTCCATAGGATTGGACCCCGCCGGTAGTATGACTCCGATGGAATTGTGGGGAAAAGCCCGTTTACATAACCCCGCCACCACTGCGGAATCTACCCCGCCTGAGACACCGATCACCAGCCCTTGGGCACGAGCTTCTTGGACACGCTCCCGGAGCCATTCTACAGCCCGGTTAATTCGTATTTCTAATTCCTCAGCACTCCACATAGTTTTTCCTCCTTGTAAGATATTCCTTGAAGCGGTTCACTATGAACCGCTTTTTGAACAAATCATTTGGATAATCTTTTAGTCTGCTCTTCCTCTATCTTAGTACTGATTTCCAGGAGCAGGGACTGCCTTAGCTCGAAGAGCTTCGGCGATAAGTCCACGATATAGCGGTGTGGGTTAACCAGACGTTTCACTTCATCCCATAAGGTCTCACATTCGTGCTGGGCGTAGGTCTGGATATCTTTGAGATAGGGCAGTTCATAGACTCGCCTGCCCCCCCGGAAAACCGGCCTCAGGAGCTCCCGGGTCTTAAAATCAGTGAGGGTTTTGCGCTTCCATGTCTCAATAGGGTCGAAGATGGTTAAGGGTTCTTCAAAATGCTCATCCTCTAAGGCAATTAAATCCGCCATGGCTTTTCCGCGCCGATCGTAAAAGCGCACGATCTTCTTAATACCAGGGTTGGTTATCTTGGAGATATTCTCCGAGACTTTAAGGCGGGGCTCAAAGACCCCCTTCTGGCCTTCGGCCGAGAGCTTGTAGACTCCGCCTAAAGCCGGGGTATCCTTGGAGGTAATTAAGTGAGTGCCTACCCCCCAGGAATCGATAGCCGCCCCTTGAGCGCGAATAGCTGAGATGGTATGCTCATCCAAATCATTGGAGGCCACAATTCGTGCATGTTCAAGGCCTGCTTGATCCAACATTTTGCGGGCTTCCCGGGAAAGATACGTTAAATCGCCGCTATCAATGCGGATGCCTAAAAAGCGATGTCCTTCCGCCTCCAGCTCCAGCCCTACCTTGATGGCGTTGGGGACTCCGGATTTAAGCACATTATAAGTATCAACTAAAAGCAGGCATTGATCCGGGAAGGTTCTGGCATAGGCCCGGAAAGCTTCCAGCTCGTCAGGAAAGCACTGAATCCAACTATGGGCTTGAGTTCCCGATAGGGGGATGCCATAGCGTTTTCCAGCCAGCACATTGGAAGTAAATTGGCACCCTCCGATAAAGGCCGCTCGCGAACCTAATATCCCGGCATCAGGTCCCTGGGCCCGTCTTAAACCAAATTCCATGACACTTCCTCCACCGGCAGCAGCTACTACCCGGGAGGCTTTCGTGGCAATAAGCGTCTCAAAGTTTATTATATTAAGGAGCGCTGTCTCGATAAGCTGAGCTTCAAGGATCCGGCCTTTCACCCGCACCAACGGTTCATAGGGAAAAACCACAGTCCCCTCAGGAACGGCATCTATATCGCCATGGAATCGGAAATCCTTCAATAGATTAAGAAACCCCTCATCGAATATGTTTAATCCCCTGAGATAAGCCATGTCCTCTGAAGAAAACCGCAAATTTTCAATATACTCCACGACCTGCTCCAGGCCCGCAGCTATAACATAACCGCCCCCACTGGGGATTTTGCGAAAATAAAGATCAAAGACCGCTTCCTTATTTTCATAACCATTTTGGTAATAGCCTTGCATCATCGTGAGTTGATATAAATCAGTTAACAGAGCAACATCCTGCACTTAAGCAGCCCTCCTCTTTCCTGGTAGGACATATTTACACACATTTGTTCTCATTTTATCCCCACAAAGGAAGAATCTATCCCAATTTATCCCCGTGAACCTGTGACTTATTCTGTAGTTATCCACAAAGTTATCCACACTATGCACAGAGTTTTTTAAAGTTCTCTTTACAAATAAGCTTGTGCCCCTTGATTTTCAGGATCTCTTGCTTTTAATTTATACCCCGTATAGGTATTATTCAAGCTTATCCACAGGTTTTTCCACTTATCCACATTATCCACCTGTAAATTGTTCCAAAATATGCTCCGTCCAGAGAATAGCTTGAGCCACGCTTTCGGGAGAAGGACCGCCGGGAATATGGCGTTGACGGACACAGTACTCAATGCCGATGCTTTCAAAAAGATCTTCAGCAAATACGTCCGAATGCTCCTGGAACTCCTTTAAAGTGAGATCTTCCAGGCCACAGCCCCGTTTAGAACAGTAAAGGACCAGCTTGCCCACGATTTCATGGGCTTCTCTGAAGGGAACATTTTTCTTGGCCAGATAATCCGCTAAATCCGTGGCGTTGGTGAAGCCACCCTTGGCACCTTCAGCCATAGCTTTTTTATTGACCTTCATGGTGCGGAGCATGGGCTCTACCACAAGGAGAGATTTCTGGATGGTATCCACCGCATCAAAAACCTGTTCCTTATCTTCCTGCATGTCCTTATTATAAGCTAAAGGAAGCCCTTTCATTACGGTAAGCAAAGCGACTAGATCACCATAGACACGGCCCGTCTTGCCACGGACTAATTCGGCCACATCGGGGTTCTTCTTTTGGGGCATAATGCTGGAGCCGGTGGAGTAACCGTCATCCATAATCACAAATTGAAACTCTCCCGTGGACCAAAGAACCAATTCCTCGCAAAGCCGGCTGAGATGCATCATTAAGATGGAAGCCGCACTGAGGAATTCCAAAGCAAAATCCCGGTCACTCACCCCATCGAGGGAATTCCAGGTGATGCCGTCAAAACCCAGCTCTTGGGCCACCATCTCCCGCTCTAAGGGAAAGGTGGTTCCCGCTAAAGCTCCGGAGCCTAAAGGGGATACATTAAGCCGTTGGCGAGTATCCTTTAGCCGGCCTAAGTCACGGAGAAACATTTGCGCATAGGCCATCATATGGTGGGCAAAGGAAATAGGTTGGGCCTTTTGCAGGTGGGTATAGCCCGGCATATAGGTCTCCTGATGCTCTTTGGCAAGGTCCAAAACGGTCCGTAGAAGAGCAATCAGCAGCTCCTGGGTATGGTCAATTTCTTCCCGCAGAAACAGACGCAGATCCAGGGCTACCTGATCATTGCGGCTGCGTCCCGTATGAACTTTCTTCCCTACGGTCCCTACCCGCTCCGTGAGCAGTTTCTCTACATTCATATGAATGTCTTCGGCCCCGATCTCGAATTGGATTTTTCCCTCCCGAATGTCGGTTAAAATGCCTTTAAGTCCTTCAATGATTTGCTGTGCTTCTGCCGAGGTCAGGACCCCGATCTCTCCCAGCATCCGCGCATGGGCGATGCTCCCTTGAATATCCTGCTTGTACAACCGTTGGTCAAAGGAGATTGAGGAATGAAAATCCTCCACTAAGGCATCTGTTGATTTTTCAAAACGACCACCCCAAAGTTTCATCTATGCTTCATCCTTTCCTGTAAAAAACTTTCATGTAAGAAAAGCGCCCCGAGGGCGCTTTCTCTCTCTTATCTGCTTATCCACACAGTGGATAAGCCAACTTACCTTATCTCAACCCTGATTTCTTTTCCATTAACGCTCTTACTTTAAGAGGAAGACCGAAGAGATTGATGAAACCTTCAGCATCCTTTTGGTTATAGACCCCATCCCGTCCGAAGGTAGCAAATTCTTCACTATAGAGGGAGTAGGGGGATTTCACACCGGCTAAGCTGCAATTGCCTTTATAAAGCTTCAGGCGTACCGTTCCGGTGACATTTTTCTGGGTAACATCCACGAAGGCATCCAGGGCTTCCCGCAAAGGAGAATGCCAAACGCCGTCGTAAACCAATTCAGCGTATTTCAGGGCGATTTGCTCCTTATAATGAAGGGTCAAACGATCCAAGGTCAAATGTTCCAGGGCTTGATGAGCTGTATAGAGAATGGTACCACCGGGAGTCTCATAAACCCCCCGGGATTTCATTCCTACTAAGCGGTTTTCCACCATGTCCACAATGCCAATGCCGTGTTTGCCGCCAACCTCATTGAGAGTCTCCAAAAGCTGAACAGGACCTAACTTTTCTCCGTTTAAAGAAACAGGAATACCTTGTTCAAAATCCAGTTCCAGGTACTCGGCTTCGTCGGGAGCATCTTCCGGTGAAACCCCAAGGAGATAGAGATCCTTTTTGGGCTCATTCCAAGGATCTTCTAAATCGCCTCCTTCATGGCTGAGATGCCAGACATTGCGGTCCATACTGTAAGGGCGATCTTTCGTTACAGGGACAGGAATTCCCCTCTCAACAGCATAGTCAATAGCATCTTCCCGGGACTTGATATCCCAAATCCGCCAAGGAGCTATGATCTCCAGATCAGGATTTAAGGCTTTGACAGCCAGCTCAAAGCGAACCTGGTCGTTTCCTTTTCCCGTGGCACCGTGAGCAATGGCCACAGCTCCCTCTTTTGCCGCAATCTCTACTAAACGTTGGGCAATCAGGGGACGGGCAAAGGAGGTTCCCAAAAGATATTTGCCTTCATAGACAGCTCCGGCTTTTAGGGTGGGGTAGATGAAATCAGTAACGAATTCTTCTTGCAGATCTTCGATATATAATTTACTGGCTCCGCTCTTAATCGCTTTTTCGTGGAGAGGCTCCAGCTCTTCTCCTTGTCCCAGGTCAGCGGCCATAGCAATGACTTCATAGCCATAATTCTCTTTCAGCCAAGGGATGATGATCGAGGTATCTAATCCTCCGGAATACGCAAGCACTACCTTTTTCATAGGGATAACTTCCTTTCTTAACATGTCATCTATAGTTTAGTACATGAACTAAAATAGCTCCTTCACAAAAGACTGACTGAAGTCACTTTAAACTTTAACTCTATTAATTTCTTGATAAAACCCAAAATTCCTGCCTCTTATATCAATAAAGCCATGATTGCTTTATGAGCGTGGAGTCGATTTTCAGCCTCATCAAAGACTACGGATTGAGGTCCTTCAAGAACCTCTTCCGTGATTTCTTCTCCCCGGTGAGCCGGAAGACAATGCATGACGATGGCATTGGCTTGAGCCCTCTCCATGGTCTCTCTGTCGATCCGGTAGCTTTGGAAGGCTTTCATACGGATTGCGGCCTCTTCTTCCTGCCCCATGCTGGCCCAGACATCGGTGTAGAGCACATCGGCTCCCTCGGCTGCCGCAAGAGGATCCTCCACCCATTCCACCAGGCCGCCGTACTGTTTAGCTTGTGCCTGTGCTTGAGCTACCACTTGGGCATCGGGCTTATATCCGGCAGGAGTGGCTATGACCACATGCATTCCCATTTTACCGGCAAACATCAAAGAATGGGCCATATTGTTCCCATCTCCAATATAGGTCAGCTTTAAACCTTCCAGACAGTGCTTATGTTCCTGGATAGTCAGCAGATCCGCCAGCACTTGGGTAGGATGAAGAAAATCACTTAACCCATTGATGACGGGTATATCAGCATACTTAGCCAGCTCAATTACATCCTGATGGCTATGGGTTCTGATCATAATTCCATCCACCATCCGGGATAAGACACGAGCGGTATCTTTTATAGGTTCCCCACGTCCAATTTGAATATCCCGGTTGCTCAAAAATAAAGCATGCCCTCCTAACTGAAGCATGCCGGCTTCAAACGCAACCCGGGTCCGTGTGGATGACTTAGTGAAAATCATGGCCAACGACTTGCCTTGGAGGATGGGATGGGGAGTCCCCCCTTTTTTTTCCTCTTTCAGCTCTTTAGCTACCTTGAGCATATAAAGAATTTCATCGGGTGTAAAATCCTGGAGACAGATAAAATCCCGACCTGTGAAGTGCTCTTTATGGAGAACCGGCATATGCATCTCCCTTTCCAGAAGAATTTGTTCTTATTTTAATATGAATTATTATACTAATTAATGCATAACAATACAATCTTCTTTTTGTTTTATTTTTAATTTATACCAGCTTAAATTTTTCCAGCTTCTTTATCTCAGTATAAGGAGATTCCGAATCACATAAGGTAATCTAAAGTTTCGAAAATGACTATTCAAAAGGTGATCCCCCATGTAATATTATTATAGAACTGAAAGGTGGGATACATAGTGACCTGGACCGACCGCATGAAAAAAACTATTGAAACTTTCAAGAGAATGGCCCTCCCTCTCTTTGGCTTTTTTATTCTTTTGGCCTTAGTAGAATTCATTATCACCGTTATTTCCCTTAGTGCAACCTTTTTGCCTTTTTTCGATATGAATGGCTTGAACCCTTCCTTTTCCCCGGCCCCCTATATGAATCCCAATATCCCGGTTCCCCCGGGATATGAATACGGTCCATCCCTGGACTATGCTTTTGGCTGGGAAGAATTAGCACCTTTTATGAGCATGCTGCCGGGATTATTAGGCGGCATAGCCATCCTTATGGTATTGAGCATACTGATAGGCAGTGTTTTTTTTACAGGAATTTTTCACCTTACCAAAAAAGCTTACACTGAAAAAGCACAGTTTCGGGACATTAAGCTGAAGGGGCTGCCCCGGGTCTTAGGCTGGTATGCCATAGTGACTTTGATCAGCAGTGTTGCGATCGGTGTGGGAATCTTCTTGGCAATGAGGTTTGAGTCCCCTTATTCCCTGGCCATGTTTGGCTTGATTTATATTCTTGTCCTTATGGCTGTAGGCCTCTTTGTGGCTCCGTGGATCACCGCGGCCCCCTACTATATGTTGAATCATAACAGCTTTGCTTTTGGGCAAGCTTTTAAAGAGAGTTGGCACTTCTACCGCCGCCATATGGGACCCTTATGGGGAGCATTTTTTACCCTATTGGGTATCCAGCTGTTAGTCAATGCCATCTATCGCGGCTCCCCCGACATTGGTTTCATCCTCACTTTGCTTACTACTCCCTTCCTAACGGTTCTGCCTATTGTCTGGGTATTGACTCTTGAAGAAGAAGATCAGCCCCCGCTTATCGCCACTATTTACTCTCCCAGCCCGGGCCAGGCGAGCCATGACCCAGGAATGGGTGCCCCCGCTGAGCCGTCTTCTCCTTCTCCAACCGATTCACCCCATACACCCTGGAACACTTCTTCCGAATCTGTTGCGAAAGATTCTTATGGCTCTGCATCGACAACTCCCCTCTATACTCCGCCGGAAAATCCCTATTCAGCACCTGAATCTCCCTACCATTCCCCTTCCGTACCTTCCTATGAAGGTACTTCTTCCGAAGAGTCGGAGAGGGAATCTGTAAACTTCTGCCCTACCTGCGGCAAAAAGGTGCGGGAAGGCGCCAGCTATTGTTCTCAATGTGGGACGAAGCTTTAACACTCCAGATTCGTTGCCTTGCATCAAAAGAGGCCGTTGTTCACTAAATGTTAGCGTTCAGTGAACAACGGCCTTTTCCATTGACCGATCTGAAACATTTTAATCCCATTTTGACTTGTGGGATGTGCATGCATTTTATAGATTCTGCCGCCTGGTTATGTTATTATCAACGTGATAAAATTCCCAAATAACTTGTTCAATATGAAAGGGGTTAGCACTTGTCTGATCGAAACCAAGGGTATCTTCTTATTATTTTATCGGCTGTTTTTTATTCTACTCTGGGCATCCTTGGAAAGTACATTTATAATACCGGCATAGAGATGAGTTTGGTCATAGTGCTTCGCCTCTTTGCCACTGTCATTTTGTTGGGGCTTTTTCTTTTAATCACCCACAAAGAGCCTTTACTGACGTTTTCCCGGGCGGTACTTTTTCAGGGGATATTTTTTATAGCTACCGCCATCACTTTCTTTCTGGCGGTTAAATACTTATCGGCTGGTCTGGCAACTGTTATTCTGTTCGCGCACCCGGCACTGGTAGCCGTCCTGGCTGTTATCTTTTACCACGAAGAGATCGGTGCTGCACAGATCGTTGGGCTGATTCTGGCACTGCTTGGTCTATTTTTTATTTCCGGGCTGTGTATTGAAAGCAGCACGGCTTTATCTCCTCTGGGACTTATTCTGTCGGTTTTGTCAGCTGTTGCCTACGGCATTTATGCTCTATTGGGGCAGAGAGTAGTAAAAACAGATGGGATTTGGACCATTACCTTCACGATTTCCTTAATGGGTCTGGTGATTTCGGCCCTTATTTTTCCGCATAATCTTCCTGCCTTACTTTCCATCACACCGTATCAGTTATTCTTAGGCTTCGCCATGGCCTTCCTGGGTACAATCCTGCCAGTGGTTCTCTTTCTAAAAGGAGTGCAGAAAATCGGTTCATCGGTTGGTACCCTGATCAGCATAATCGAAATTCCCTTTGCATTGATTTTGGCCTATCTGCTGCTGGGTGAAGTTCTGACCCCAATGCAAGTAGTAGGAACCCTTCTGATTCTTATTGCCACCACTATGGCCGTCGCCGTCAAGAACCAGAAGGAAAACAATGAACGAAATTAATACTCTAAATGATATTCCTTAAGCTTCTTATAAAGCGTTGATTTACCCAGTTCAATCAGACCGGGACGGCCTTTTCGTTCCGCACCGGTAAAAGCCCCGCCCTCATAACCGAATAGTTCGCTTTCAATGAGGTTTCGCGGCATAGCGGAACAGTTAATTGAAATAAAAGGGCCTTCGGGGCATGAGGCATTATGAATCGCCTGAGCAAATAACTCTTTCCCAGTCCCGCTTTCTCCATGAATCAGGACATTGGCATAAAGCTTCGAATACTGCCTGGCAATTCCTACAGTTTTCAGGAACAGCGGATCCTTTCCCTGGATATCCTCAAATGAATATGTTGCACTGGCTCCGCGCCAATCGTTGACGAGTTTCTTAAGATTTTCGATCCTGGAGAGATGAATAACAATACCATTTAGCTTGTCATTGATATTGCATGTGTCTTATTCCCACCTTCTCCTGAATATTAAAAAGCACGACAATGGCTCAATCCATTATCGTGCTTTTTAACATGTTCCAAGACAACGTTATTTAAGACCCTTTCGCAACGCAAACCCCAGGTGGCAACAGTCTATCCAAACGAATTTAGCTTTTCAAGGCCGCTGGATCCAATTTATCTTTCATCCTCTGCCGACACACCCAGTATGGTCAGCTGGTTCAGCGGGCGGACACATCCCTTGAACTGCCTTTTTTCGCAACTATCGCTTCAGCCAGAACAAAGGCAGCCATGAGCAAACTGGCGATCATCGCTACTAAAAAAGAATCTCTGCCGATCTGAAGCCCAAAGAGCTTCCTGACTCCGTCATAAACATAGGGCTGGACAAAGCCGCCAATATTCATGGCGCTGACGCCGATGGAAATGGCTAAGGCTACTAAAGGAGGTGGGACCGTGACAGAAAGCTTTACCCAGTAAGAAGGCACCAGGACCCCCATAGCCAGACCGATGAGCGTCGTTGCCACAAAAAACTGGGCAAGGGTATAAGAGGTGTAGCCTATACCAAAGCCAACTCCGAAGAGGAGGAAAAGCAAGGTAAAGGTATAATCCTTTAACACTCTCATGACCTTCCCAGCGAAGAAACCTCCGATGAGACCACCGACGGTCATAAGGGTTAGGGCTACGCCAATAGAGGAAGCATCGGCAATCTTTTCCCCATCGAGCATCACCGCCGCATTGTTGGTGAGAATAAATAAAATCATTTGAAAAGCAAACAAAGCGATGAAAGAAGGATAAACCTTACCAGGCATTTTTAACTTTTCACCTTGAGGAGCTGTTTTTCGTTGGGGTTCCGGAAGGGTAAAATGGACGGCCAGGAAGATGATAACTCCGAGCAGATAGGCGTAAAAAGCATAATTCCAGCCAAAGGAGCCAAGAAATCCCCCAGCCATCTGATACATAATACCGCCGATGCTGGTAAAAGCCGATTGGAATCCCATCATTGTCTGTCTCTCGTGTCCGTCAAAGAAATCGGAGATCAAATCCGCTGCCATAGGCATCAGAAAACCAAGTCCGACTCCCAACAGACAGCGCATAGCCAAAATCAGGGTAAAATGGGTCATGAAGGCCGGCAAAAATCCGCCCAGGACAAAACAAAGGGATGCAAAAGCTAAAAGAGCTTTCTTGGGAAAGTATTGGGTCAATTTTCCGTAAATCGGTGCAAAGAACACTATGAACAATGAGGGCAGACCGGAAATCAGCATGACTGTAGTGGGATCAATATCAGGAAAAGCTTTCATGATATCGGCTAATACTGGATTGGTGACCATCGCACCCATCCCCATAGCACTCACAGCGAGCACCCCAAATTTTAACTTACCTTTACTCATAATAAACCTCCTGCATTAGTGCTTGGAAACTATATTCTTTAGAGGTAAACTAAGGGTAACTCTGGTTTTCGAACGCTACCCTTTGCGCATAAATAGCCCTTCAATAATTCTCCTTCTTATTCTCTTCGACCTATGGAAGATTATCTGTTTTTTTGCAGATTAAACTGTGCATAGTGCATAGTATAACGGATTGAAATAGGAGGCATAGATATGAAAACCTCTTCTCTTCATGAACAGACCTCATTATCTACAAGGTTATTGAAGACATTGTGTTCGGACTCATCTCTTCAATCTCTTGTCGCTATCGGTTATGAACTGCTTCAGAACCCCTTTTCCATTATGGACTTGCGTGCCAATGTCCTGGCTATAACGGGGGAATCCCCCGTAGAGGATGATCCTGTATGGAATGAGACCGTCCATACTGAAGGCAACTCTCTTCAAACCTTTTCTTACTATGTGGACAATAAACTGATCGAAAAAATTGCTGAAAGTGATTATCCTTTTTTCTGGTCAGATGCCTACTCTAAATATCCCCGCATCATAGGGAAAATTATGATTGATGGCAAGCATATCGCTCACATCATTATCTGCGCCCATCAGAGGGATTTTAAGGAAGGAGATCTGGATGTGGCCTCCCTGCTGTGCCAAGCGGTATCCATAGAACTGCAAAAAAACAAATACGTCATCTATTCCCGGGAGCTATCCCACGAAGCCTTTCTCTACGATTTACTGGAAGGAACACCCAAAAACTTAAAACATATGGATGAACAGCTGAAACAACTCAGCTCGACGCTGAAAGGCATTCTCTGCGTTATAACCATTGACATCAGCAATTGGGACAGGACCACCTCCACCCTTCCTTATCTGAAGGATGAATTGGAGCTGCATTTAAGCCAAGCTAAAGGAGTTATTCATAACCGTAAAATTGTTCTGATTGCCAGCTTTGAGAATGCGAAACATTTCTTTGCAACAGAGCTGGAGGGGTTAAGGCAATTTATCTTGGCTTATAACCTGGAAGCAGGCATCAGCCGTCCTTTTTACAATCTTAAAGAGCTGCGTTACTTTTATCTGGAATCCATAGAGGCTCTTAAAATAGGCAAGCTTATCCATACCGACCGCTCTATTTTCCAATACGAGGATTATGTCATTTTTCACCTGATTATTAATTTTACGAGGGATAATGAGGATCTCTACAGTCTCTATAAACTCATCCACCCCGGCATCATAAAGCTTCTGGATTACGATAAACAAAATAAAAGCGAGTATGCCTACAGCCTTTATACCTATATTTTCAATTTCAAAAACACCACCTCTTCAGCGGCCTCGCTGAATATTCATCGCAATTCTTTTTTTAACCGTATGGAAAAAATCGAAAAGCTGACGAATATGGATTTGAATCATAGTGACACCTTGCATTATCTCTACTTTTCCTTTAAGATTCTGGAGCTTCTGAACATCTCAATGCCCCGAATATAGTCTCTGGCGAATCCTTTCACGTAAACATGTTGCTGAGAAATGAGCTTTACACCTATGTCTGAGTGTTTGTATACTAGACTCAGTGTAGCTTTATTCAGTGCAGCGTTGCATTGCATTCGTAACAAAGAGTTATGCTATAGCAATCAGACCTGATAAGGAGGACTTGTAATGATTAGAAAAACTATTGATGAAACAGTCCATAACGCTCGGGGCGGTGAAGGAAGTGTGGTATTCTCCCACATCCTGACTAAAGAAGAACTGATGGGACACGCCAATGTCTACGCCAAAGTCACGGTAAAACCCCATAGCAGCATCGGCTATCACCAGCATGTCGGCAACACTGAACCGTATTACATTCTTTCCGGAAAAGGAATCTTCACTGATAGCGACGGAACACGCAGTGAAGTCGGCCCTGGAGATGTATGCGTTATCAAAGTAGGGGAAAGCCACGGCTTGCAAAATAATACTGATGAGGATCTCGTTATGATGGCACTCATCATCAATGAAGGTTAAAAGTGAAAAATGGGGACAGGTACCGTGATTCAAATTAAGTTGAATCATGGTACCTGTCTCCTCTTTTTATGTCCCCTCTTTTTACCCTCTTTATTTCAATAAATCTTTATGGTCAAGGTGCCTCCCTCTACCCATGTCCGCAGGACAAGGGGTTCCTTGGTAGTGTTTTTGAATCTAAAATCCAGTACAGCATAGAATACGGTGGCATCTTGCCCTGGAGGCACATAACCAACCGGCAGAGAATGATGATGCCTTTCCACGATTTCTAAGTGGGCCTGATTGGCGGCATTGAAGAGGGTGGATGAAACCTGGCATATGCCCCCGCCAATACCTGGTATGAAACGATTCCCTTCAATAACCACAGCTTCCTTATACCCTGCTGCCATGGTCCTCTCCCCCACTGTCTCGTTGAAGGAGAAGATTTCACCCGGTGCTAAGCGGGCACCATCGATGGCTTCGGCAGCCAAACGAATATTTTCCGTACGGTTCACTTCATTGACGTTAAAGCGGGTGGAAAATTCGGCCAGGGGCAGGGGTTCACTCACTTTAAGATTCAATTTGACGGGCTTTTCATATCCCTCTACCCTTCCTTCCAGTACCTTTACTCCCATAGTCTGAGTATTGATGATGGGCTCATCCCATCGGACGGGTAAACTCACTATATCGCTATTATAAAGATGTGCTGGAACCGTTGCCGGTAAGAAATATTCTTTTCCTTGTGCCACTGTGGCTTCAATCTCAGGTATTGCGTGAATGTCCAGGGCTCTCACCGACCCTGAGAGCAAGCTTGCGGCGCTTTTTAAGATCTCATCAGGTACTGCACCTTCGCCTCCAAAAGTAACAAGGTCCGGCTTGATCTCGTGTAGAGAGAGGGTTTCCAGGTACTGAGCTGCGGCTTTTGGCAGGGTAGGGGTTGAAGGATCGATAAAGACAATGGGAGCTCCCTTTTGAGCGGCTACCACACTGCCCGATAAGGCATCCGCAAAATTATAGCCTGTGGTAAGGTATAAAGCCGACGGATTGGGAGCAAAGGTCTTCGCTATAACCATGTTAGTATCAAAACGGGATAACCCTGTTAACCGCTCCACCTGGACCTGCGGCAGTAGTTGATGAATCTCAGAGATAATATGGTCGGAAATGGCCCCTGTTCCCCCTGTGATATAGATCTTTTCCGGTCTCTCTTTCAGAAGGAATTCCCTGAGCTCAGGAGACAGCCCAACCGGAGGAGATAATAAAACGGGCCAGCCTTGATTGGCCGCAAAGCTGGAGATGCTTAAGGCATCGGCATACTGTTCCCCGGAAGATATGACTACTGTAGAGTAAGTAGTTTCCTTGAGAGCGGCGGCGATTTGATAAGAGGTGTCATATCTATCCTCACCGGCAATTCGAACTACCTTAGAAAATCCAAGATCGATGAATTCTCTCTCAAACTCACTGGCGATAGTACCTTCTCCGCCTATGATATATATAGTTTCTTGGGGGTCTAGGTTCTGTGCAACATAGTCGAAAGCATCCTGAGAGGTCTCGACTTTAGTATCCACTAAAATTATCGGGGCCTTCATTTCATAGGCCAGCACACTGGCCGATAAGGCATCGGCATAACCGTTTCCAGTGGCGATCACCACATTTTTTACTTTTTCCGGAGAACTTTCCGGAGGATCATCGGAGCTGTTTTCAGGGCTATTGGCCAGGATTATTTGTTCACGATAATACTCAGAGATGATCTTGGCTGTCTCATATCGAGTCTCCCCATAGAGCCTGTATTGATTTATTTGAAGATTTGCCGTCAATTCAGGAAAATCTCCTGCCTGAGGATCTGGCGAGGCAATGGCTGGAGTATTCATCGAGATACAATAGGAAAGGATAACTACAGCAGCAATTTTTTTGCTCTTCTTCATGGACCCCACTCCTTCAGTATGCATCCCGAATATTATCTCATAGTGAAGAAGTGAAGCCTGTCGAAGAGGGTATTCTGTGCTCAGACTTATTTACTTACATTCTGTCTTAAATTCCCTAATGAACACCTTTGGCAGAGATTCATAGCTCAGCCTGGGATCGCCCAAGCCTTTACTGCCTTATCGTATATCTGCATCCTATGCCGGACTATCTGTACTAGATTTTCAGACTATCTGTACTAATTTCATGATAGTTTTAAGTATTTTTTTATTCTCATTCCTGAAACTGTTTACATTTTTCTATAACAGTGATATCATAATACTATCGCATTAATCTCAATCCAATTTTACTCTTAAAGGGAGGCTATCCATTATGAAAGAAAAAAAAGCCTGGGTACTCAATGGTTATCTTGCTGTGGTTGTCGTTTTGGCTTCGCTCATCGGCGGCACAGCCCTGCTCATTCAAACACAGTTTACCCTGGGAATCGCCCTTATCCTCATAGGTGTGATTCTGTCCAGCGGTATCGTTGTCATCCAGCCCAATAAATCCCATGTGATTACCTTTTTCGGCAGCTATATTGGGACCATACGTGAACCTGGTCTTTGGCTCACCATTCCCCTTTCCACACGTAAATCTGTTTCCTTACGGGTCCGCAATTTCAACAGCAAGACTTTAAAGGTCAATGATGTGGAAGGAAACCCTATCGAAATCGCCGCCGTGATCGTCTTCCGTGTTGTGGATACCGCCAAAGCAATCTTTGATGTAGATAGGTACGAGCAATTCGTAGAGATCCAAAGCGAAACCGCTCTCCGTCATGTAACCAGCCGTTACCCCTATGACAACTTCGAAAAGGACGGCTATTCTTTGCGGGGTCATTCCGAAGAAGTGGCCAGAGAACTCTCTCTGGAACTTCAGGAACGCCTCAAAGTGGCTGGAGTAGAAGTTATGGAAGCCCGCCTGACCCATTTAGCTTATTCGACTGAAATCGCCGGTGCCATGCTCCAACGTCAACAGGCCAATGCCATTCTGGATGCCCGTCAAATTATCGTTGAAGGCGCCATGGGTATGGTCCAGATGGCTGTGGAACGCCTAGAAACGAATAATGTCGTCCAGCTTGATGAGGAGCGCAAAGCCGCCATGATCAATAATCTGCTGGTGGCCATCGTATCTGACCGCTCCGCTCAGCCTGTCATTAATACAGGTACCCTCTACTAATTTAGAATAATCCTGACAGGTGTTGATGAGTATGTCCAAGAAACAATTCGCTTTAAGGTTAGATCCCAAACTATATACGGCTCTGGAAAAATGGGCAGCCGATGAGTTTCGAAGCGTCAACTCTCATATTGAGTTCCTGCTTCGAGAAGCTACCCGCAAGTCGGGACGCCTTAATAAGGGCGGGGAAACACCTGGTGAAGGAGGAGATTATATAGATGTTAACCCTCATGGAAGAAGTTCTTCTCATTTCTCTGAATGAAGAAAAGGGTAACTTCTCTTTTACGGCCAGCACCTTCATCGATTACTGTCTTACCGGTGCCATCCTTATGGAGTTAGAGCATCTCCAGCGGATCCGGGTGAGTAACAAGACTGTGGAAGTCCTCGATGCCAGACCCCTTAATAACCAGCGTCTGGAACTCGCCCTTCATCAGATGGATTCCAGCAAACGACATCGTCCCCCCGAACATTGGGTTGCCAAGCTTCGCAGCACCCTCAAGGGCTTACGAAAAAGTCTTCTGGAGGAGATGGCGGATAAGGCTCTCTTGCGGGAGGAAGATCAGCAGGGCTTTCTCTTCTTTACTTCCACCCGTTATCCTGTCCGGGATGAACGGGCAAGGAAGGATATATTGGATCGGATCCACCGGGTGCTTTTGCGAGGGGAAAACCCGGACCGCAAAACGGCTAAGCTCATCGGCTTGCTCTACGCCAGTGGAATTCTCCCCTACCTGGTGGATAAGGGAGAGCGGAAAGAGGCCAAAAAAAGAGCTAAAGACATTACTAAAGATGATATCCTGGCTAATGCCGTGAAAAAAGCCGTTCAGTCTACCTCCACCAATCCTGCCTTCTACTAAGTCCGATGAAATCATGGATGAATCATGGGGACAGGTCCCTTGATTCACACCTCCATATGAACAATCAATAATCGAGTTGAAATCGGTTTTCCTCAGCAAATAAGCCAGGGGGCGTTCACCACACATGAACGCCCCCTGGCTTATTTGCTTATTAACTTTGCACCCAAGTGGCCCCAATTTCCTGCAGGGCGATCTTCTCCATTTTCCCCGCCATGGCCTGATTAAAACGCTGAATGGGTTCCTCCATGGGCTCCTGGGAAAGTTTAAAGGTCCCCCAGTGCATGGGCAGAATTTTTTTCGCTCCCATTTCCTCGGCCATCTGAATGGCTTGCTCCGGAGTGGCATGACGGGCTTCGAAGGATTTAGGCGAATAGGCGGCAATACCCATGATTGCCAACTCAATCTCCATTTCCCGCAATTGTTGCTGGAATTTTTCCGTATAGCCCGTATCGGCACCTATGAAAAGATTGACACCATTTTTGGAAAGAAGGATGGAGTTAGCTTCCATCTCCTTGTTCCAAGGAAGGCGTGCTCCCCAATGCTCCCCCTCTATGGCTTTGACCTTAAGTCCCCCCGGATATTCTTTTTCGTCACCCCAATGCATCTCATCGATAGTTTTATAATTCAGCCCCTCCCAAAGGGAGCGGGTTCCCTTGGCTGTAACAACTGCAGTATCCGGTGACTGCATGCTCCTAAGGCTGGGGTAGTCAAAATGATCTGTGTGGGCATGGGAGCAAATGACCAGATCTACCTTGCCTATCTGTTCTGCCGTTAAGGGGCAGGCCACATAGCGCTTCATACCGATAGTATAATTGCCTAAAGGAGTCAAACCGATCCTTTCGTAAAAAGCTGGATCGATGAGAATTTTTGTGCCATAAAAGTTTATTAACTCAACTTTCGCAGCGCGAAAATCTGTTCAAACTCAGTCTACTACTGGATTAGGCTAAAAATATTTTGTTCATTGACAGAAAAACACCTTTCGAATTGGTAAAATGGAAGTGACCAAACAACCATAATTTCCAAAACAGAAAGGTGCGTATCTCCATGTTACAACACAACTCTCTGCCTGAACAGCATCAAAATCAGCTTTCTTTAATTTTTTCTTCCCTTAAGCTTAGTCAGCTGCTTCGAGCCGCTGGGATCCGCAAGTCCTATGGGGTTTCAAGCTTCGTTGTCTTCCAAATCATTTTCCAACTCGTTTTTCAAGGTCGAAATCTGTTTCGGCTGTTAGAAGGAAGCCGGGCAGAATCTCTTCCAGGTAAAGATGTTGTTTATCGGTTTCTCAATGACTCTCGGTATAACTGGAGGCGTTTTTACCAGTTACTCAGCCTCAAGATGGTCGGACGCTTTGAAAAGCTCACCTCTGCGCAGCGTATCCGTGTTTTTATCGTAGATGATTCTGTAATGGAGCGCGAACGAAGCAAGAAAGTTGAACTCTTAGCCCGAGTGTTTGACCATGTTTCGGGCCGCTTTGTTCGCGGTTACACCTTACTAACCTTGGGCTGGTCTGACGGGTTCAGCTTCGCACCCCTTGATTTTACATTGATGAGTTCTGCAAAAGCTAAAAATCGTCTTTGTGAAATGAGAGAGGACTTAGACAAACGCTCCGTAGGCTATAAGCGTCGCCTGGAAGCGATGAGCCCTAAACCGGACACCGTGGTTCAAATGCTTGAACGAGCTCTCAAAGCCGGATTCTCAGCGGATTACGTCCTAATGGATAGTTGGTTTACCCATGCTCCACTTTTGCAAAAGCTAAGGGATAAGGAGCTTCACGTTATTGGAATGGTTAAAGAACTTAAGCAGCGTTATCTCTTTGAAGGAAAATCACTCAGTTTACGAGAGCTCTACGCGAGAGTCCCAAAGAACCCGAAAGCAGAAATACTGGGTTCAGTGCGTGTTCATACCCCTTCAGGCTTAGCTTTAAAAGTTGTTTTCGTCCAGAATCGAAACAACCGAAGAGAGTGGTTAGCGATCTTAACCACCGATCTTTCCTTAGAAACTACTGAAGTCGTAAGAATTTACGGGATGCGTTGGAGTATCGAAACGTTTTTCAAAATGGCCAAATCGCATTTGAAGCTAGGAACTGAATTTCAGGGCCGATCCTTCGATATGATGGTTAGTCACACAACCATAGTCTTTACCCGTTACCTCATCCTGGAGTGGGAACGAAGAGAAAACAATGATGAACGCTCTCTTGGGGGACTCTTTTATCTTTTTGCTGATGAGGTTATGGATTTAGACTTGAAAACAGCACTACGTCAGTTAATGACGTTTGTTCTTAATCTACTACCCAATAAACCAGAGAATAACGAATCACTCAGTCAATTACAAAAGTGGATTGCTGCATTACCCAGTTATATCAAGGCTCTATTCCCTCAACTGGGGTGCGAAAGTTGAGTTATTAAAAAGCCGGCATGGCCTAGCCAAGCCACTGTCAGCTCTTCATTCTTCCACTTGGCCGGCGTGGGAATCTGGGTTGGCTTCTTCATTTTTTCGGTATTGTCGTTATCATTGTTATATCCTACATGGGAGGCCAAAGCTAACCCTCCTACTGCTGCAATTCCCAAGGTAATGAATTTCCTGCGGCTAATGCCAGTCTTTGATGTTTCCATTATGCTCTACCTCAAAAACTTTACTAAGGGAATTATACAATAGGTTTAACGTTGTAACAAATATCTAGCCAAGAGGAATATAAGACTATCTCTTAGATAAACTAATCATTAATTAAACACCGAGGAGGGTGATCATGAACTTCGCAGATAAATTTAACGAGGACAAGAAGAAGGCAGAAGAAAACCAAAAGCATCAGGGAAAAGGCAATCCTGGCCACAAGTTGCCTAATAAACAGCATAGCACCAATAAATGAGTTCTTGATTCCATGAAAAGGGAGCACATCGCCATGATGTGCTCCCTTTATACTTCCTTACTATGATAAAGATATTTTTAAGCCTTTTGGGCGGCATCCAGTCCGGCCAGGTATCCGAAGATAACTCCACCGGCCACAGGATTTCCGGGGCCATGATAGGTGATTCCGGGGCCGCCTAATCCTGCCGCATTGCCGGCAGCATAGAGACCGGGAATGACATTGCCATGGACATCGATAACCTGTGCTTTAGCATTAATCCGTGCTCCGCCACAAGTTCCGCAATTGCCCGAATGAATCTGGATGCCATAGTAAGGACCTTTGGCCAAGGGGGCCAGGGTGCAGGCGGGATTCTCGGGATCTGCCTGGGCCATAGCGTAGTCACCGGAGACAAGCCGGTCGAAATAGCTTTCGCCACGATGGAAATGGGGATCTATGGGAGGAGTCTGGGAAGCATATTTATTGAATTCAGCTACAGTAGCTTCCAAACCTTGGGCATCGATACCCAGTTTTTGAGCCAGTTCTGCCAAAGTATCTGCCTTGGTGATATAATCAGGAACATTATCTCCTTTAGCACCGGCGATACCGTACTTGCCCCATTGAACTGAGTCGGCGATGACAAAGGCCGGTAAGTTCCGCCAACGGTTCTCTCCAAAAGTATCTCTTTCATAGAAAGGATAAGCGGAAGTATCATAGTCGCAAGCTTCATTCATAAAACGCTTGCCCTCTTTATTAACAACGATGGTGCCGGGTTTCCCTCTCCAGAGGAACCAATCGCCAATAATCGTTTTCCAGGTGCTCTTCTTGTAATCTTTGGCGTTTTGACGATAGTTGGCCACTTCGTCCTCCCAGCCGGGGAGCAAATAAACCATTAACCCCCAGGATTCGTTCATATTGCGCAGATCGGCGCCGGCCTCCATAGCCATTCTTAAGCCGTCACCGCAGCCATAGATTCCGCCGCCGCTGCCGGGATTAAAGACCACAGATGCATCCACCGGACCTCTTTGGTAGGTTTTGAGCAAGCTTTTATCCCATTCAAAACCACCTGTAGCCAGAACGACTCCTTTATTGGCTTTAACACGGATTTCTTTGCTGTCCTGGTAGGCGATGACACCGGTGATCTTACCGGAATCATCCTTAATGAGCCTTTTGGCATGAGTATTCAGGGCAAATTTTACCCCTTTAGCAAGAGCGTAATCATAAAGAGCAGCCATTAAGGCTTCCCCGGAACCTTTGCCATTGTAAGACGGACTGATACTGCGACCCAGTCTCTTTCCTCCCGGCCATTCCGGGTGATAATCAGGATAACCAAACTTGAATTCTATATTCAATTTGCTCATAAGAAACTCAACAATTTGGGGACCATTTTCCAGGTAGGCATCGATAAGTTCTTCATCAACCTGGCCGTCGTTGCCTTTCATAATATATTGACGGCCCTCTTCAATAGAATCCGGGATTCCTTCTTTTTTCTGCATAGGATTGGCAGGCACCCATAAGGCACCGCCAGACACCCGAGTCGTTCCTCCTGGAATAGGTAAAGATTCCAAAACCAATACCGAGGCTCCGGCCTCTGCTGCGGAAACAGCAGCTCCGCCGCCGGCACAACCAAATCCTACTACGACAACATCCGCTTCAGCATCCCAGTTTTCTGAGGCAGACGGTGTCTGGGGCGCAGCTGCCTGAGTGCTGCATCCTGTTAAAAGACCTGCCCCCGCTGCGACTGCCGTAGCTAACCCGCCAATCATAAACTTACGACGGCTTACATTTAAACTATCGCTCATTAAAGAGTCACTCCCTCATTACCATTACGCTTATTTTTGAAATGCCTCATCATATTTGCTTTCGATTTTTGCCGGGGGTTGAGCTTGAACCCAAGACCAAAGATCATCCCAAGCCGCTGCCGGGGCGATGGTCAGATTGCCGGTCATTGTACTCTGATATTGAGTAAGAATAGGGTTTTCTTCCGTTTTACCTTCGCCCTTTGTTCCCTCATTCTCACTTGTGCCATCGGGATGGATCTCGCCGCCCTTACCATCCCCTTTACGTCCGTCTTCATGGCAAGGCGTGCAGGTAACCTGATCCTCACTCATGGAGACAAAAGCATTGGTTTCCGTCGTTGTGCTGACAGTCACAACCAAAGCAAGTGCCAGCAGTAAAAATACTCGTTTAGCCCACTTTATACCCTTTTCCAAATTTTCTCACCTCCTTCTTGAGTGCACTTTCACATCAAAAGCGCCTACTTCCTCCTTGCTCTATGCCTATGACCATTATATATTAAGCCTGTTTGCAGACGCGCAAACAGGCTTAATATCATTGTTATTATAGTTAAGTGAGCATAGCCCTTGCTATATGAGGAATCGAAGATATTTTGAGTACATATAAGGTAGAGTATCGATAAGGATAGAGTAGAGTAAAAATTTACATAAGGTAGAGTTTGCTCAAGAAAACGTCGTTACAAACCATTGCTTAATTTTTAGAGCTCCTTGGAAGTCGGGAGTTCTTGACCCAACTGCAGCGGATTGCACAGTAAAACAAAAAAACCGGCTAATTATGCTGTTTATTCTATTGCCTTGATTCAATTAAGACAGGCCGACAGTTTCAACGCCGGCCTGCCTTGCTTTCATTTATCTCTTCTGATCTTTTTCCTAACTTGAATTAGTAGGTCTTTTAGCGAACTTTTTTCAGTTTATTTTTCAAATTCGAATAAAGAAAAAACAATTCCCTAGCGTCACCTGGCTCAGCTTAGGCTTTCGTTGCTGCATCCGTTCCTGCCAGATATCCAAAGATAACTCCGCCTGCAATAGGATTGCCTGGGCCATGATAAGTGATTCCGGGACCGCCTAGTCCTGCTACATTGCCGGCAGCATAAAGATTAGGAATGACATTGCCATGGACATCAATAACCTGGGCTTTGCCATTAATCCGCGCCCCACCACAAGTCCCGCAGTTAGCGGAATGGATCTGAATGCCATAATAGGGACCTTTGGTTAAGGGGGCCAAGGTGCAGGCAGGGTTTTCAGGATCGGCCTGTGCCATAGCATAATCACCGGAAGCAAAGCGATCGAAATAGCTTTCTCCCCGATGGAAAAGAGGATCCTTAGGAGGCTTCTGAGAAGCATATTTATTGAATTCAGCTACAGTAGCTTCCAAACCCTTGGCATCGATACCGAGCTTTTGAGCCAGCTCCGCAAGAGTATCTGCTTTGGTGATATAATCAGGAACATTATCCCCTTTAGCACCGGCGATACCATACTTGCTCCATTGCACCGAATCGGCAATGACAAAAGCCGGTAAATTGCGCCAACGATTCTCCCCGTAAGTATCTCTTTCATAGAAAGGATAGGCCGAAGTATCATAGTCGCAGGCCTCGTTCATAAAACGTTTGCCGTCCTTATTAACAATGATGGTGCCGGGCTTTCCTCTCCAGAGGAACCAATCCCCCATAATGGTTTTCCAGGTGCTTTTTTTGTAATCTTTGGCATTTTGACGATAGTTGGCTACTTCCTCTTCCCAGCCGGGGAGCAAATAGACCATTACCCCCCAGGATTCGTTCATATTGCGAAGATCGGCACCGGCTTCCATAGCCATCCTTAAGCCGTCACCGCAACTGTAGATTCCGCCGCCGCTGCCAGGATTAAAGACCACCGATGCCTCCACCGGACCCCTTTGATAAGTTTTGAGCAAAGTCTTATCCCATTCAAATCCGCCAGTAGCCAGCACGACCCCTTTATTGGCTTTAACGCGCATCTCTTTACCGTCTTGGTAAGCGATAACTCCGATGACTTTTCCGGAATCGTCTTTGATAAGCTTTTTGGCATGAGTATTCAGGGAAAATTTTACCCCTTTAGCAACAGTGTAATCGTAAAGAGCGGCCATCAGAGCTTCCCCGGACCCTTTGCCATTATAAGCTGGACTGAGGCTGCGACCCAGCCTTTTCCCTCCCGGCCACTCGGGATGATAATCGGGATAACCAAATTTAAACTCAACTTGTAATTTATTCATAAGAAATTCGACGACTTTCGGCCCATTTTCCAGATAGACATTGATAAGCTCTTCTTCAACTTGGCCATCATTGCCCTTTTGCATATATTGGCGGCCTTCTTCGATAGAATCCTTAATGCCTTCCTTCTTCTGCAGAGGGTTGGCGGGCACCCATAGAGCCCCCCCCGATACCCGGGTAGTTCCTCCCGGAATAGGAAGAGACTCCAATACCAGCACAGAGGCCCCGGCTTCTGCTGCGGAAACAGCGGCTCCACCGCCGGCACAACCAAACCCTATGACGACCACATCGGACTCAGCATCCCAATTTCCTGCAGCGTCCGGTTCCTGAGGTGCCGGTGACTGAGTCGTGCATCCTGTTAAAAGGCCTGCTCCCGCTACTACTGCAGTAGCTAACCCGCCGATCATAAATTTACGGCGACTTACGTTTAAGCTATCACTCATTAAAGAGTCACCCCTCATTTTCATTGCGATTATTTTCGAAATACCTCATCATTTGCTTTCGGCTTTCACCGGTGGCTGAGCCTGAACCCAAGTCCAGAGATCATCCCAAGGTGCTGCCGGAGCAATGACCAGGTTCCCCATCATCGTGGTTTGATATTTGGCAAGAATGTCCTGCTTATCTCCTTTTTTGTCTTCTCCTTTAGCCTCTTCATTATCGAGAGATCCATCCGGATGGATCTCTCCTCCTTTACCATCCCCTTTACGGCCATCTTCATGGCAGGGGGTACAGGTGACCTGATCCTCACTCATGGAAACAAAGGCATTAGTTTCCGTCGTCGTACTCACAATCACGACGACCGCCAGCGCGAACAACAAAAACGCCCGTTTAGCCCATAGTATTCCTTTTTCCATTCTTCTCACCTCCTCCTGATGGTACATTCACAAAAACAAAAGTTTCTTTATCTTTCTACAGAAACCATGAATATTATACATAAGCCTGCCCACAATCATGTGAACAGGCCTGGCATCAAAATCTTCAGTTTAATTAGAAGAGCATAAACCTTGATCTATGAGGGATAGAAAGCATTTCAAGTACAGATAAGTTAGAGTTCTGTTAGTGATAAGGTAGAGTGGTGATTCACATAGGGTAGAGCTCACTTAGGAAGATGCTGTGATTTTTAACCATTGCTGAATTTTCCGGGCTGTTTTAAAATCGGGGACTCTCCGGCCTGACTCCAGCTTGGAAATTGTCGTCTGAGCAATACCAATGTCTTCCGCGGCCTGCATCTGGGTCAGTTTTTTTCGCAGGCGTTCCTTCTTCAATTGTTCTCCAAGGCTGCATAAGGACGTTCTTTCGGATTTGGGTGGTCTGCCTGGCTTTGTTGGTGATTTAATCTTGGCATATTGATCGATTATAGCCTGAGGAGGTTCTATCACCAATTTTAGCTCCAGCCAATCCCGTCCGTTCCTGTAAATCCGATCATATTGCCAGCCAGCGATAACCTCTTTATCTCTAAGGGTATCCATCATCTTCTCAAACCGTTCGATCGTTTTGGCCGAGCGTGACTTTTGATATTGAAGGTGTATGGCATCGAGCAAGGTCGTTATGCCGATCGGTTCCAAATAATCTCCCCGGGATTGGCGGCTCCGCCAGAGCCAGGAGAAATAGCGGGCTGCCCGCTTTTCATAGGCATGACGGTAAGGATCCATCTCTAAAACCCGTTTGGAAAGGATGGCTGTCTGCCGCTTCCCCTTCTGCAAATCCTGAACTAAAGGATTACCCGGCCTTACCTCCCATATGTAATCACCTTTGTTTCCTTCCCTTTGCAAATCATGGCTTTTAGAAATGATAAAGGCTTTTTCTTCTAACCCAAAAGAGCTTTCCCCGTTAGGACTAGGACTAATCCAGAGTCGATCCAATAAATCCATATGGGCGGAGATCCGTTCCCGCCATTCGGATTTATAGCCACCTCTTTGCCCCTGACCATTTTTCTGCTTGCGCAGTCCGCGGAGAGCCAGAATATCATCTGCGTGAATAGTAATTCTCTCTTGAAGGGGTGTGAATCTCTTGAGCCAGAGGTGGCATATTGAGTCCATCAAATCAACGGTCTCATCATTCACCTCTTTCATTATCTTTTCGGACGGTTCGATACAGAAATTATGCTCCCTTTTTAGAATCACCCTGCCGCTGGAGCTGCCGCTGGGAGTCTCCAGACTTGCACTAAGACAGCTCCCATCGTCATGAGTAGTAAATTCCTGTGCTGCCACCGCTTTTCGCAGCTGATGATACATCGCCATGCTAAACGTAGTGAGATAAGAGGCTTTCTCTTTAAGCATCTTCGGTCGAAGTATCCCCTGCCCTCCTGCAGCCGGTGCATTTAACCCTAAAAATTCTTCATAAAAAACCAAATTGTACCGGGAAGAATCAGGATACTCTTTTTGCAGGGATTGCATATAGAGATGAGCAAAATTCTTGGCATAAATATTAAAAAGACTGTTAAACCGCTCAGGATTGGCATAACAAAGAGTTTTAGAGTAGACCTTCGACCAGGTCCGCTCCGACATACAAGACATTGTCCTCATATCAAATTCCTGGGACATAGCCTCCATAGTCCAGATTACAGAGTGATTCCAATACCATCTCACTGCATCCTCCCATACATTTCCCTGATCGAGACGATCCACCACAAGTCTTCGCAAATGGCTATCTACCCGTTCGCTTACATCCGGGCTGAGGTTTAGATCACGAATATTTCCACAATCGTCGGTACAATAAATAACATGAGCCTTATGGAGAGATTTCTTGTCCATTTCCTCCAGATGTTGGGCTATGCTGTTCAGATAAGAATTTAAGAGTGCGGACTTAAGGTGGGAGGCGATCATGTCCGGGACTTGAGAAAAGCGTATCCCCGCCGTCCAGCTCCTTAAATTACTTGGGTTCAAGGCATATTGGGCTTTCTCCAGCCACTCCTGGTTCAATTCCTGTCTACCCAAAGACATGCTGTCAGCATTGGCTAACTCTTTCATAATCTCTCTCCTCCTATGGCCTGGGTCTTTAACTTTATTCTTTAGCCCTATTTCGTAATTAATCCGAAACCGTAAGGGGCTTACCTCTCCCCGAAAATTCACAGCTCCCACTTCCCTGATTATCTGCTCAAGATACCCTTTCAACCACAGCGACCATATTGTGCACAGTATCAGTCATTTCCTCGATCTTCTCTTTTCTGTCATTGACAATCCATAGAATCAGTGTCTCCACACATAATCCCACACTGGCTTTTTGCAGAAAAGGAGATACTCCTTTATTGGTCATCATAGGGGAAAAGACTTCAAGAATGTGGCAGCTTATTGTTTCTCTTAGAAACTCTGTTTTATTGGCCTGAACCAAAGTATAGATAAGCTCGCTGTGGCCTGTGTAATATTGATAAAACCTCCGCAGGTAAACTTTCTTATCATCTTTATCATCCAAGTGAGCATTGCCATGATTAAAAGGCCGAAGGTAATCCCGAAGGACATCCATAGGCTGTGTATAGTATCGATAAAAAGTCGAACGGGCTACTCCGGCTTTTAGTACCAGTTCTTTCACCGTGATGTCATCCACGTCTTTTTCTCTCATCAATCTCATTATAGCAGTATACAGACAATCCTGGGCAAAGCTCTTCTTCGGCATGGGACATTTACCCCCTTTTTGTCTCGTTTAGGCGGCAACATATTGAATGACTTGAGTCAGAATGTTAATTTAAGATCAATAACCTGTGATAATAATAACAAATTACTCCATTCATGGAAAGGGGGCTGATTCAAGAATTGTATATTCTCAGTGAGTGATCACTTCAACCAGAGAGTCACTAAGAGGAATTGTTCGTTTATAATCTCTTTATACTTGTGCTAATGAAGTAGAAATAAGGGGTGAATAGTTACATGACAACATCAAATAGTTCAAAAGGAATTTCTCGTAAAGATTTTATCAAGGGTGCTGCTTTTGGCATCGCCGGTATAGCAACCATAGGATTAAGCGGTTGCTCCACCGATGCCGCCAAGACTAACTCACCTGCTCCGACACCGGCAGAGGGCATAGCTTGGGATCATGAGACGGATGTGGTGGTGGTAGGCTTGGGGGGGTCAGGAGGAGCAGCAGCCTGGGAAGCAGGGAATGCGGGTTCTGAGGTCATCATCCTTGAATTGGCTAAAACAGCAGGCGGCAGCACCAATATCTGCGGAGGCCTGGTCACCATCGGGGGCGGCAACGCTCTGCAGAAGGCAGCCGGTTTTGAAGACAGTCCGGAGAACTTCTACAACTATTTAACGGCGGCCTTAGGTACGGGGACCGATGAGGAGCAGTGCCGGACTTTTGCTGAGCAAAGCCCGGATATGTTCACCTGGCTTACAGAAAAAATCGGTGTAAAGTTCAATCCCGGTGTCAACCCCCTCTGGCCAGAAACTCCCAATCCTACCGCCGGTTTAACCTGTACAGGGGATGAGTACCATATGGATTATGCCGCTGTGAGCAAAGCCGTACACCGCACGGGCTGGGTAGACAGCGAAGCCCGTCCAGGAGGGAGAGACGGCTCTGGATTCTTCCAGCCATTGTTGCGTGCTGTGGAAGCTCTGCCTAAGGTCAAAATTATGTACGAAACAGCGGGAGAGCAATTGATCTATGATCATGATCAGAAGCGGGTTCTTGGTATTAAAGCTAAACAAGGGGATAAGCTCCTCTCCATCAAAGCTCGCAAAGCTGTCATTCTTACCGCCGGCGGCTTTGCCAAGAACGAAGATATGGTGAGAACCTACTGCCCGGCCTTCAGCGGGGTGCTGGCTCTTGGAACCGCTGGGGATAACGGCGTAGGTATCAAAATGGGGCAAGCTTTGGGGGCAGCTTTGCAAAATATGCACATGGCTTTTTCCACCAGCACAGTCTATGCTTATATCACTCAGGAAGGATGTGCGGGGGGACCTCTTTCCCAGGGCATTATCGTCAATCAGTTCGGCTCCCGTTTTGTGGCTGAAGATCATTATCATTCTTGGATAGCAGAATATATGCTTCAGAACCATAAGCCCGGAAAGCATCTTCCCAGTTATCTCATTTTCGATGCCAAAATGCACGACACTTTGCCGGACAAATCCAAAGAAAGTCTGGAAAAGGCCAAGGTCATCAAAGCTAATAATATTGAAGAGCTGGCTAAAGCACTGGGTACTTCTGAAGGCGTGTTGGAAAACACCGTCCAATTCTATAATTTTAAAGCGACCGAAGGCAAGGATCCTTTGCTTAATAAACGAAGTCAATTCATTAAACCGATTACTACCGCTCCCTTCTATGCTCTGGAAATCATCCCTACGAGCATGTTCACCGCAGGCGGATTACGGATCAACGCCAAAGCCCAGGTTCTTTCCGCTGAGACCGGCGCACCTATAGCCGGACTCTACTCTGCCGGACGGAATGCCGCCAATGTTATCGCCCAACAATATGGCGGCAGCGGCACCAGCGTAGCTACCTGCTTTGTCTTTGGCCGAATTGCCGGACAAAATGCCGCGGCTGAAACTGCCGTTTAACTCCGCTTATATTATCACGTAAATCATTAAGTAAACTCAAAAGGAAAGTCTCCATTTATTGCCCCGGATGGGTAATCTATGGACTCTCCTTTTGCTATAGTTTATCCCTCGCCTTACTCTACCAGCACTCAGCAAAAATTTGATCGAGTATGGTGATGGCCTCATCTATTTCCTGATAGGAAACATTGAGAGGGGGTAAAAATCTTAAGGCTTTTCCTCCCACAAAGTTAATCAGCAGGCCTTTTTCTCTGGCTCCTTCCACAATCTCCGCTCCCAGACGGTCAAGAGGCCAGCCCAGGATAAAACCCTGTCCCCGGATTTCTGTGCCGGTTTGGTATTTGTCCGCCAGCTTTTGCAGCTCCTGCTTAAAATACTGAGCCCGTTTTTGAACATCTTCCAGGAATCCTTCTTCGGTGAGCACATCCATTACCGCACAGCCTACAGCTGTAGCCAGAGGGTTTCCTCCGAAGGTTGAGGCATGATCCCCGGGCTTAAAGGTGGAGGCAACTTTTTCCTTAGCCAGCATAACTCCGATGGGCACTCCACCCCCTAAAGCTTTGGCTAAGGTCATAATGTCCGGGACTACATTGCTCCATTCATAGGCAAAAAGCTTGCCGGTTCGCCCTAATCCCACCTGGATTTCGTCAAAGATAAGAAGTGCCCCGTAATCATCGCAAAGCTTGCGGGCTTTGGCTAAGAATTCCACTTCCAAGGGGAATACCCCGCCTTCCCCCTGAATAGGCTCCAGCATGACAGCAGCCACTTTAGGATTCATTTTCTCTTCCAGCTGCGCCAGGTCATTGATGGGCACATAAGTGAATCCTTCCGGCAAAGGCGCATACCCTTTTTGGTATTTGGTCTGCCCGGTAGCGGTCAAGGTGGCTAAAGTCCGACCATGGAAGGAATTGACCAGAGTCAGGATTTCATATTTATCCTCGCTGTAATGCTCTTTAGCGTATTTCCGAGCTATTTTTATAGCTGCTTCATTGGCTTCCGCGCCGCTGTTGCAGAAAAAAACCTGATCGGCAAAGGAATGCTCCACTAATTTTTCCGCCAGGGCGATTTGGTTAGGAATCCAATAGAGGTTGGAAGTATGCAAAATCTCCTCAGCCTGCTTTTGGATGGCCTCCACCACCGCCGGATGGCTATGCCCCAGGGAGCTGACCGCCAAGCCTGTGACAAAATCCAAATACTGCTTGCCCTCGATATCCCAGACAGTGGTGCCCTTTCCCTTGACAATGGCCATAGGCAGACGGCCGTAAGTATTCATCACTACCTCCTGACCCCGCTGGATCATGGTATGGGTTTTCTCGCACATAGTTGCCTCCCCCTTCTAAAAAGCACTTTTGATCTTAAGCATTAAACATGGTGCCGATTCCGCCGTCTGTAAAGAGTTCCAAGAGAATGGCGTGAGGGATTCGCCCATCAAGGATATGAACACTTCCCACGCCTCCTTGCAGAGCTGCCCGGGCACATTCTACTTTGGGAATCATGCCGCCGCTAATCACACCCAAATCGATCAGCCCTGAGATCTCATCTTCCTTGATCACGGAAAGCAGGGAATCTTTATCCTCTACATCTCTGAGAACTCCAGGCACATCGGTAAGCAGCAGGAATTTATCGGCTTTCAAGGCTTTGGCAATTTCCCCTGCGGCTGTATCGGCGTTGATATTATAGGATTCTCCATCCTCACCGCCGGCCACCGGTGAGATAACTGGAATATAGCCTTGCTCCACAAGAGAGGTAACTATTTCCGGACGGATCTGCTCGATCTCACCTACAAAGCCCAAATCCACATCCTCCAGTTCCCCTTGGGAATTCTGAAACTGCATGGGCTTCTTAACCGCCTGGAGCAGCTGGGCATCTTTTCCCGACAGCCCTACGGCTCTGCCGCCGAAACGGTTGAGCAAGGAAATGATTTCTGTGTTGAGCTTTCCCACCAGGACCATGGAGGCGATTTCCATAGTCTCTTTATCAGTGACCCTCAGCCCCCGCACAAAATGGCTTTCTTTTCCGACCCTGGTCAACATTGAATTGATCTCAGGACCTCCCCCATGAACCACCACCGGGCGAATCCCGACGGAGTGCAGGAGAAGAATATCCAGCATGACTTTTTCCTTGAGGTCCTGCTCCAACATAGCATGACCGCCATATTTGATCACCACTGTTTTGCCGGCGAATTTCTGAATATAGGGCAGTGCCTCAATGAGCACTCTGGCTTTATCCAAGCCTTTATCCAGAGGAGTCATTCCATATCCCCTTTCTTAAGGTCGGAAGGCAGGGGCCGGAGAGCAAGAATCCCTCTTTGACCAGAACCTTGAGACCTTGATATTTCTTATTCGGCCTTCGCTCAAGTCCGATAATCTCCATTAATGGTGACATAATCATGGGTCAGGTCACATCCCCAGGCTGTGGCTTGGGCTTGCCCTTCCTGAAGAAGGAGCTTGATGAGCACATCCTTCCTGCTGAGGACCTTCTTGGCTTCCTCTTCAGAGAAATGAACCCCCTGACCTTCCTTAGCCACCAAAACATGGCCCAGGTAGATCTCTACTTGGTTAGGATTGAATTCTGCTCCGGAGTAGCCGGCGGCGGCAAGGATTCTTCCCCAGTTGGCGTCCTCTCCGTAAAGGGCTATCTTCACAAGACTGGAGCCGCAAATGCTTTTGGCAATCTTACGGGCGTCCTCCACTGCGGCCGCCCCAAGGACCTGAACTTCCAGGAATTTGGTCGCCCCTTCTCCATCCCGGGCAATGTCCTGAGCCAACTTCTGGCACACAGCCCAAAACATCCGGCGAAACTCCGCCCACTCTTCGGGATTTAAGGTAATCCCCGACTTTCCGTTGGCCAGAACCAATACCATGTCGTTGGTGCTGGTATCTCCATCCACGGTCACCATATTAAAGCTGTCTTCCACCGCTTCTCTTAAGAGCTCTTGCAGCTCAGAGGCCGGTATGGCAGCATCCGTGGTGATAAAGCCCAGCATGGTGCCCATATTGGGATGAATCATCCCGGAGCCTTTAGCCATTGCCCCCAGACGGATTACACCATTCTCTGTGGACAATTCACAGGCTGCCTCTTTGACCGCGGTGTCGGTGGTCATGATAGCCAACGCTGCCTGATGGGAATTCTGCGTCATTTCCTCTGGGGAAATTTTCTCAGCGATCTCCAAAGAAGCCTTCTCGATCCCCCTGGTAACACTCTCTACAGGCAATTCCACACCGATAACCCCGGTGGAGGCCACAAGCACGTCTTCAGGGGCAATTCCCAGCACCTCGGCGGTCTTCACAGCCATAGCCCAAGCGGCCTCATCCCCCGGTTTTCCCACACAGGCATTGGCGTTGCCGCTGTTAGCCACCATAGCCCGAGCTATACCATTCTCCAAATGTTTTTTGGTCAGAATTAGTGGATGGGCTTTCACCTTATTGCGGGTAAACACTCCCGCAGCTTGAGCCGGCACCTCGGAATAAACCAAAGCCACATCGTATTTATCCGGATATTTAATCTCCGCCTTGACTCCCGTCGCCCGGAATCCCCGAGGAGCAGCAATTCCTCCCTCAATCCAGGACCATTTATCCATTTAACTCACACCCTTTATTTTTGATAGATCCAATATTATTTAGTAGAGCCAAACTGCCTGAAAAGGCTTATTTATGGCCAAAGCCCTCTCATTTTAAGCCCCATATTCTCCGGCAGTCCACAGATCAGATTCATATTCTGAATAGCCTGCCCTGAAGCGCCTTTGACCAAATTATCCAGCGCCGAGACCAGGATAGCCCGCCCGGTTCGCGGATCTATTTTAAGCTGGAGAAAACTATGATTGCTTCCTAAAGCGAACTTTGTCTGGGGCCAGATTCCCTCCGGAAGGATATGGACGAACTCCTCTTCCTCATACTGCTCCTGCCAGCAGGCTTTAAGGTCAGCCTCTGTAACGCCGGGCGTAACCTGAGCGTAGATGGTGGCAAGGATTCCCCGAATCATCGGCACAAGATGAGGGGTAAAATTAACCAGGAGCTCTGCTCCGGCAGCCTCCGATAATTGCTGCTCTATTTCCGGGGTATGGCGGTGACTGGCTACCCCATAGGCTTTAAAATTCTCATTGACTTCACTGAAATGGTTTCCTAAAGCAACGCCCCGCCCGGCTCCGGAAACTCCGGATTTGGCATCGATGATCAGTCCATCTTTTTGCAGCAGCCCCTTCCGCAGCAGTGGGGCCAAAGCCAATAGGGTGGCTGTGGGATAGCAGCCGGGGTTGGCTACGAGAGTTTTTCCGGCAATCTTATCCCGATATAATTCCGGAAGCCCATAGACGGCTTCAGGCAGCAGCTCTTGAGCGGGGTGCTGAACTTTGTACCAGGCTTCATAAACTGCTCCATCTTTAAGACGAAAATCTGCTCCCAAATCGATGACTTTGATCCCCCGGCTCAGCCATTGGGCAGTTCGGCCTGCGGTAAGACCATGAGGAAGGGCGCAGAATAAAACGTCCAAATCCGGCACCTGTTCATCATCCAGTTTCCCTGTTCCTAACCCTGACTCTGCATCCAGGCTGGCACTTAGCCCTGAAAACTGTGGGAACATCTCCCCATAGACTGCTCCGCTATTACTGGATGAGCCTAAGTAGGCTAATTCTATTTCAGGGTGATTTTGGAGTAAACGCACCAGCTCTTGGCCTGTATACCCTGTGGCTCCGATAATTCCTACTTTCACACCGATACCTCCTCTATGATTATTTAATAATTATACGTATATATGCATAATAATTCAATCACTTTTTGGAAATCTTTTTACTTCTTTTCACCTTTCTTTGCTCATGCTTAACCCTATCTTCACTTACTGTTGCCGTGCCATTATTCTACTTTGTAGATTCTCTCAGAGTTGTGCTATCATAGTATGGAATCAATACCTTAATTCAAATCTGTTGGAATTCATAAAGCAGCTAATCATAGGTCTAATATGAGTTGGCCGCTTCTAAATAGGAGGAAACCAAGTGAATTCAGCTATTGGGGAGGTCATGGAGGTCTGTCTTCTGGCCGGTAAAATCATGCTGCAAAGCGGGGCGGAGATCTATCGCATCGAAGATACGATGAACCGTATTGCCCGTACCTGTGCAGTTCCTGAGGCTCACAGCTATGTTACGCCCACAGGGCTTTTCCTATCCCTGCAGGGTCAGGAGCGGAATCAGGAACAAACGAAGTTCCTAAGAATCTATGAACGTCAAATTGATCTGAATAAAATCGTCAGTGTCAATGAAATCTCCCGTAAATTAAGTGAAAAAGAGCTTACCCTTCAGCAGGCCCATGAGGCGCTTTTGGCTATCGAAAAATCCGGCTTCCTTTACCCCTTCTGGCTGCAGCTTATCGCGGCCGCTCTGGCCAGCGGCTTTTTCAGTCTGACCTTTGGGGGAACCATGATTGACTTCCTGCCCTCGGTAGCAGCTGGAGGGCTGGGCTTTTTACTTTATGCCCAAGCGAACCGCCGCATTGCTGTAAAATTCTTTTCCGAAATCTTTGCTGCTTTCACCATCGGCTTTATTGCTTATTTTTTCTATTATCTCGGTATCGATATTCAGATCGACAAAGTCATTATCGGCTCGGTTATGCCTTTAGTACCCGGTGTGCTGATCACCAATGCTGTTCGTGATCTGATGGCCGGGGACCTTATCGCCGGACTTGCCCGCGGAACTGAGGCTTTCTTAACAGCCTTTGCCATCGGTACCGGAATAGCCGTGGTTTTAGCTGTACTTATGTAGGAGGAGTGACACTATGAGTTGGACTGCACTTTACGCAAGTTTTTTTGCCACTATGGCTTTTGGCATTTTGTTTAATGTCCCCCGCAAAAGCCTGTTCACCGGCGGCCTGGTAGGAATGCTGGGTTGGGCTGTCTTTGTGACGCTTACCGTGAATCTGGAGATAAATACTATAACCGCTACTTTGTTTGCCGCTTTTAGTGTCGCTACAGTCAGCCAAATTCTTGCCCGGCGCTACAAAATGCCGGTCACAGTATTTAGTATCGCCGGAATCATTCCCCTGGTTCCCGGGGGTATGGCCTATGCTACCATTCGGCAATTTATTGAGAACAATTACACGGAAGGTGTTCGTTTAGGCTCCATCACCCTTCTCATGGCCGGTTCCATTGCCTTTGGCTTGATTTTTTCCGGTGTTATTACGGAAACCTTTAGTCGGAAGAAGGGGGTTCCCAAGCCAAATTTGCCTGGTCGGTGATCTTGGAGCATTAGTACGAAGCCTACCATTTTCACCAATTGAATGACGGTTGATGTTTGAGAACATTCTTTGTGAAATGTCCAAATATCAACCGTCTTGTTTCATGCTGAAAAGATTGTTCTGGTACTGCAGATAAAATTTCCTTAATCTTTGTAACGCTTTCGGGTTTCAAAAGTTATCTATATGAGGGGGTGAAGAAGATAGACTTAGAGGCTCTGTACCGGCGCTACTTCAAAGAAACTTTTTTATTCCTGAAAAGTCTTTCCTCCTCAGAAGAAGTTGCAGAGGAAATTACCCAGGAGACCTTCTTCAAGGTCATAAAAGCTATCGACACATTTGATGGTTCGAAAGACATCCGGGCATGGATTTTTGCCATAGCACGAAATACATATTACACCCACTATAAAAAAAGCAAGGCCATCATCACTGAACCCTTCATCGAAGATGTCCCGGATCACGGAATTGAAGTGTCGGTGCAGATCATGAATGAGGATACAGCCTTTGTGATCCATCAGATTCTGCATGATATGGATGAACCCTACAAAGAGGTCTTCTCTCTTCGGGTTTTTGGTGAACTGCCTTTTGAGAAGATCGGGCTGATATTCAATAAAAATGCCAGCTGGGCAAGAGTAACCTTTTATCGTGCGAAGAACAAACTATTGAAAACTCTGGAGGGATTGGATGAAGAGAGTTAGTTGCAATATTATCAGAGACATACTGCCCCTTTATATCGAAAATGTTGTAAGTACGGATACAAAAACACTGATTGAGGAACATGTGTCGGAATGCGAAGACTGCAGCGATGAACTGAAAAGAATGCAGGCACCCATCAAATTAGCGGCAGATACCGATGCTACAAACCTGAAGAGAATCAAAAAGACATGGCATCTTAAGAAGCTTTGGGTTGCCATTATAACGACCGCTGCGGTAACGATTTTATTTATGGCCGGTCTTTATCTTTACCAGCTTGAACTGCCGGTAAAGTATTCAGAAACCCAAATCTGGACTGAAGAAGTGACCATGCAGGGAGGACTTAAATCTTTTCAAGTAACTATTAGGGGGCGGAATATTGAAATGGTTGAAGCATCCTCTCCGGCTTTCAATGAAAAAGACAATGCTGCCCATCATTATAGAATCTTTCGGACAACATTTCTCAGAAACCTTTTTGACTCCGGTGATCGTTCAGTTGCGGTAGGTGTTCCGGAATATTGGCATGAGATTGATAACTTTGAAAGCGACATCGTCATTGAGTTTGCAGATAAGACTATCTTATATAGAAATGGAGAGCCGGTGGAGATATAATGAATTTTAGAACATGGTATGATGTGACATAAAATTTATCTGACGAGAACAAACCAGCACAGGATATTGACAGGAGCATTTATGCAGATTAATCGATTGTTTGAAATCATCTACATACTTCTGGAAAACCGGACTATAACTGCAGCGGAGCTGGCGGAACGCTTTGAGGTTTCGGCCAGAACCATTTATCGTGATGTGGAAATCCTGGCTCAGGGGGGTATGCCCATCTATATGAGCAAAGGCAAGGGGGGCGGCATTTCCCTGCTGCCGGATTTTATCCTCAACAAGGCAGTTCTCACCGAAGAGGAGAAAAGCGAAATTCTCTCCTCTCTGCAAGCCTTCAACGCCGTCAATCTTTCCAAAAGTGAAACGGCCCTGAGCAAGCTCACCAGTATGCTGGGTGCCAAGAATACCGACTGGATCGAGGTTGACTTTTCATCCTGGGGGCATTTTGAAAATGATAGGGCGTATTTCGAGAACATCAAAACCGCAATCATTGAAAAGAAAATAATTACCTTCATGTACGCCAGCGGAAAAGCGGAAAAACTGCTCCGTGAGGTCCTGCCGCTGAAACTTGTCTTCAAGGGTGCGGCCTGGTATCTTTACGGCTACTGCACCCTGCGCAGGGATTACCGTTTTTTCAAGCTGAGGAGAATAACGGAACTGGCAGTAACCGACACCGGTTTTGAGATGAAAACGCCGGAAACTATCTTTGCCGGACAAAAGCTTGACACAGGTACTTACCTCAAAGCCAAACTGCTTATCTCGAAAACAATGGCTTTCCGTGTCTATGACGAAATCAGCAGCTATGAGATCGACGAAAAGGGCGACTTTGTCTGCCGGCTTTATCTGCCGGACATCGCCACCCTATGCACTTATGCGGCTTCCTTCGGAGAGCACTGTATCATTCTTTCCCCTGAACAAGCCGTTGCTGAAATGAAGCGCCGGTTGCAGAATTCCTTGAAAAACTATTCTTAATATGACACACTGTTGTCATATTAGTCGGACTATACTGTGATTACCCTATAAACTATATGGAAAGAGGTAATCACTATGAACTATGAAATCGTCACCCTTCCAGAGAAAATCGTTGTCGGTGTAACGGCGCGGACTTCACACACCGATCCCCAATGCCAGCAAGTCATCGGCGGCTTATGGCAGAAATTTATGGGGGAGGGAATTTGGGTGTCCATTCAGAACCAGGCGAATCCCTATTGCCTAGGGCTGTATTCCGGCTATGACGAAACTTCCTATGACGTCACCGTAGGGGCCGAAGTGACGAAAAACGGCAATCCCGAACTGACTGAAAAAATCATTCCCGCCGGCAGCTACGCCTTATTCCGGATCAAGGGCGACGTTGTCAAAGACGTAGCAGAGGCATGGGATAAAATCTGGACGCTGCCCCTGGAGAGAAGCTTTACCGGTGATTTTGAAGAGTACCTGAGCAATGAAAACGGCGTGGCGGAGATCAAAATCTATATTGCATTAAAATAAAATCGATATTAAATGGGAATATTGCACGGGAATAAGGTAAGGAGTTGGACTTGTGGCTGTCTGGAATCCATGGCGGGGCTGTCACCGCTACAGTGAGGGCTGTAAATTCTGTTATATCCATAAAGGGGATATGAAAAGAGGGATGGACACCAACCTGATTGTGAAGTCCGCCAAATTCAACGCCCCTGTGGCTGTGAACAAACAGGGCCATTACATCATGAAATCCGGACAGCTTGTTTATTGCTGTTTTTCAACCGACTTCCTCCTTGAGGATGCGGATCCCTGGCGTGATGAATGCTGGAGCATGATGAAAGAGCGCCCGGATCTGCATTTTCTTTTTCTCACCAAGAGGATTGAGCGCTTTTCCCAATGCCTTCCTGGTGACTGGGGTGAGGGGTATGAGAATGTCACGGTGGGCTGTACGGTGGAAAACCAGCACACCGCAGATGAGCGCCTGGAAATCTTCTCAAAATTGCCCATTAAGCACAAAAATATCGCCCTTCAGCCCATGCTTGAGGCGATAGATATTGAAAAGTATTTAGAGGGTATTGAGTTAGTGGTCGTGGGCGGGGAATATGATCGCAATGCCCGGCCTTTTGATTATGAATGGGCCCTGGCGGTCAGAGAGCAGTGTATACGGCATCAGGTCAGCTTCTCTTTCCGTCAGTGCGGGACCAACTTTATCCAGAACGGAAAACTGCGCAGGCTTAATTACGGCATGCTGTTCAAGTGTGCCCGAGAGAGCAATATAGACTATCAGGCAGGAAGGGAGTAAAATTATGCTGGAATTACCCGAAGTCCTCACTCTGGTCAGGCAGCTGAATGAAAGCGTGAAAAACCGGCGTATCCTGAAAGTATGGCCCCCCACAAAGGCACATAAATTCTGCTGGTATAGCGGCGAACCGGAAGAGTATGACAAAGCGCTTGCCGGCAGCAGGATTGCCGGAGCCGAGGGATTCGGAACCTTCGCAGAACTGATTTTTGACAACGACCGGAAGCTGTGCGTCAACGACGGGGTGAATCTCCGTCTTATGCCGGCCGGTAAAGTTCCGGAAAATTATCAGTTGATGATGGAGCTGGACGACGGGCAGGCTCTGGTCTTTACGGTGGCCATGTACGGCGGAATCTTTGCCCACGACGGCAGTTATGACAATCTATATTACCTGGCCAGCAGGAACTCTATCTCCCCCTTTGCCCAGGATTTCCCCGCTTATTACCTCCGTCTCTTTTCAGAAAGCAAACCAACCCTCAGCGCTAAGGCCTTTCTGGCCACGGAGCAACGTTTTCCCGGCATCGGCAACGGCACGCTGCAGGATATTCTTTTTGAAGCGGGCATCCATCCGAAACGCAAAATAGGCACCCTGGAGCAATGGGAACGGGATAAGCTGCTTCAGGCGGTTATCGAAGTGCTGAATGAAATGGCAAAGCTTGGCGGCCGTGACACGGAAAAAGATTTGTTCGGAGTTTCCGGGGGATACAAGACAAAGATGTCAAAGAATACAGCAGGAACGGACTGTGGTCAATGCGGCGGGACAATCCTTAAGGAAAACTACCTGGGGGGCTCAGTGTATTTCTGCCCGGAATGTCAGCCCCAGGATTTGGCTGATCAGAACCTGGTCAGATGATTTGAGGGGTGTCACACTTAGCCGGTGAGGAGCATATCCTTCAATTCCCTCAAGAGGGCTCGTCAGATTCGAATCCGGATTCGAATCTTAGTTTCACCCCAAGAAACGGGGGCGTCGCAAAACTATTTTGCAATGGCCCCGAATAGCAAAGAGGCCGGCTTGTTTACACAAATCGGCCTCTTTGTTTATCGAGATATAGCTTATTATAGCCCGATGACAAAATCAGATTTCTCCATAACTATGGAACAACCGGCCTAGCTGACTTCGATGGCCACCTTGCTCCCCCCCAGCCCGGCTTGAGCAGGTGTGACCATGAGCTTGACAGGCACCCTGTTCTTGATCGAATCCACATGGCTGATGATGCCCACGGATAACCGGTCATGGTGGAGCCTTTCCAAGGAGTCCATCACCACTTCCAGGAGGTTGTCATCCAGGGTTCCGAAGCCCTCATCCAAAAAGAATAACTCTAAGGGGGCTGTTCCTTTAAGCTGAATTTGGGCGGACAGGGCTAACGCCAAAGATAAGGAAGCCAGAAAGGTTTCCCCTCCGGATAAGGTCGTGGCATCCCGTTGGGCACCGCCGTTCTTATAATCCCGGATCAGGAATTTTCCGTTCTGGTCCACTTCCAGACCATAGTTGCCCCCGGTAATCTCTCTGAGCCGTTTACCGGCTTCCATGGAGACGTATTTCAGTTGGTGGGCCGCCACAAATTCAACGAATCGCTTCCCTCTGAATAATTTCTCCAGATCCCGCAAAAGGCCCAGCTGCCGTTCCAACTCTGCCTGACTCTTCAGGAGGTCTTTTTTCTTCACCAAATTCTCCTTCATAGTCTTGACATGAGTCTCGATCTCGATCTTGCTCTCCTCCAGCCCTTTGCAGAGGATTTCTTTTTCTTCCTTGTGCCTTTGCAGCTGCTCCCATCGTTCAGCGGTCAAGCTCCGCCCTCCAAGTTTCTTTTGCAAATTCCCAATGGCGCCAAAGATCTGAGTCAGGGAATCCTGATAGTCCTTGACCTGCTTTTTGAGTTTCTCTATCTCATCTCTGCTCAGCAGGTGACTTTTCGCTTCTTCAATATTCTCGATCTGTTCCTCCTGTAAAACCTTATCCAGGGACTCTTTATCCTTTTGACTTCTTTCCGCCAGACCTTGCCGGCTGGTGTGTGCTGATTGCAGACGGACATAGCACTCGTTGTACTGTTTTTCCGTCTCGTTTTTCCTTGTTTCGGCCTGGGCATAGATCTGCTCGATCCGGGTTATTTGGCTGAGGACTTCCTTTTGATAGGTCTCTATATTCTCCACCTCACCCACTTTGGCTTTTATGGCAGTATGCTTGTCTTGTATGCTGCTCTCCTTCTCTTTGAGGGTTCCCAGGCTTTCCTTCAAAGATTCTGTCAGGGCGGACAATTCCGTGCTGAGAAATTCTTTTCTAGCCTGAGCTTTTTTTAAAGTATCTCTTAAGCCTTTCAACTCACTCTCCAGTCCGGCCTTCTCTTTTTCCTTGGCGGCAATCTCCTGGTGCTCCTGCTTAAGGTCCTGGATATTCAGTTCAGCCCTAAGAGCGGTTAGCTCCTGCTCATAAGCTTCGTATTTAGCCTTTGCCAGTTCGAGATTCTTTCCCCTGCTCTCCAGTTGGGCCTTTGTTTCCGCTTTAATGGTGTTTTGCTCATTAAGCTTTATAGCCAGCTGGTTTTTCTCTTGAGTCAGCCGGTTGATTTCTGCTTCCAATTCTCCTTTTTGCTTCGTATAGCGGGATATCCCGTCCCTTAATGTCTCAAATTCCTTCTGCATCGCCTCAGGGTCATAGGCTTTGTACGCTTCTCCCAAGGCGGCAGTTTTTTCTCTACAATCTTTCACGGTGCTTTCCAGGGTTTTGATCTGTTCCTGGGCCTGAATCATTTCCTGGTACAGACTTTGCTCATGCTCCTTCTTTTCCCTTAAAGCAGCTTGGATCTCTTCAAGCTTTTCAGTACCAACAGCAGCATTCCCATGATCAGGCTGATGGTGAGTTGATCCGCACACCGGGCAAGCTTCTCCCTCAACCAAGGCCACACGCAAAGCATAGGCCAGGTTTTCTCTTTCAATTTTCTTCAGAGCGCTCTCCAGCTCAGTGATTTTCTGTGTCAATTGAGCTTTTTGCTGTTGGGCAGTGTCCAGCTTGGGCAAAAGATCTCGAATACCCGCTTCGCTACGACTGATGGCGGCAGAATACTCGTGATGCCTGGCCCATTGCTCCTTGACTTGATTGAGCTTTTCCTGCAAGGTAACCAGGGTCTCCGAGTCTCCCGGGCAGGTTTCCTCTAAATTCTGCAGGGTTAAAGCAAATCCTTGGAGTATCTCCGTCTTGGCCTCCAGCTCTTGTGAAAATTTCAGTCCCTTTTCCTGAGCCTCTTGAAGCTTCTCATCAATGATTTTGACTTCTGAGCCTAAGCTGACCACCTGTTGCCCGGCTTCTTCCCAACGGCTGAAGGTAAGGAGGGCTTCATTGATTTTCTGCTTAAACTCCTGGTCGATGGTTAAAGCTTCCACCTTTTGCTCTTTCTCCTGAATATCAGCATTGACCTTGGCAATAAACTCTTCACCCTTGTGGACTCGGCCCTGCTTCTCCTCCCGTTCTTGTTCCAGCCGGCCAATGTTCTCTTGAAGAGACTTTTTTTCCTGGATGAGGCTCTCCAGCTTCTTTTTCTCCAGGATAGCGTCGGCAGCACTCTGCTCACGCAGCCTTAAAGCGGGGAGCACCTTGTCTTTTTGAGCTCCTGCTTGTTCCCATTGCGCCTCTGCTTCTTTTTTCTGCAAAGATAAAGCTGCAGTGTCCCCCTCTAATTGGGCTACTTGGACCTGAGTTGTGGCGATCTTCCCCAGGGTATCTTCATATTGATCCAGATAAGGTTTAACCCTTAGGGACCGTTCACCGAGAGTCGCTTGGATTTCACTTTCTTTAATCACAGCTTCTGTTTTTTCAAGTTCAGTTTTTTGAACTTCCTGCCGGTTTAATTCCTCCTGCAGCTCCCATACTTCTTTCCCGTTGTGAAAATCCTCGGCCGCCTTTTTTAATTCGGCCTGGAACTGAACCAGCCGCTCTTCAAGGGAGCTTAATTCCTTGTTCTTTGCTTCAAGAAGCTCTTCACTGCACTCTTCATAGGATTTGAGCTGACCTGCCAGGACATTGGCCTTATCCAGCTCCTGCCTGATTCTTGCTCCTAGGCGGGAGGACAGTTCATCGCCGTATCGTTGCAAATTAAACAATCTCTCCAGCATTTCTCTGCGGTCTCTTCCCTCCAGCCTCAGAAACTCGCTGAATTTCCCCTGGGGCAGAACCACGGTGCGGGTGAAATCCTCAAGGGTCAAGCCGATGATTTCCTCGCTCTTTTTGGTAACCTCCCTGACCTGTTCCTCCAAAACCGTCTCTCCTCCTGCAGTTATAAGAAGAATTTTGGCTGAATGGGTACGCACATTGCCTGACTTTTTATCTCTGCGAAACTCCCGATCCACCCGGTAAGTTTTGGTGTCCTTCTCGGCAATCTGGAATTCGTAGCTGACCTGCAACGATTCGCAGTTGGTGTTCATATAATTGGTGCTTCCCCGGGCCACTGCGCCATAAAGAGCCAGAGTCATTCCGTCCAGGATAGTGGATTTGCCGCTGCCGGTGGGTCCGAAAATACCGAATAAGCCTCTGCTGGTAAGCTGGGAAAAATCGATTTCCTGGGTATCGATAAAGCTGTTCAGCCCTTTGATCTTAAGCTTAATGGGTCTCATGGCTTTCTTCTCCCTCCTGCTCCTGAATAATGGATAACAGCAACTCCACAATCTCCTGCTGAGGTTCTACCGTTCTTTCTTTGCGATAAAATTCTTTAAAGATATCCTCAAATTTCTGCTCGGCAAAGCTGTTCAGGGTGCATTCCTCACTTTCCCTTCCAGGCAAAACCGGCACTATCTCCAGGATGTCTTTCTTGGTGCTTTTCATGAGTTTGAGCTCATCTTCCCGAATGTAGCGATCCGTATTGACTTCTAAGTACACCCAACACTCCCTGTCTTTGTTTTCTTCACATTTCTGGAGAGCCGCCTCGATGCTCCCGCACTTCCAGACTTCAATCGGTTTATACACTTTAAAATCCACCTCTTCAAGAGCGTACTCTTGTTGGGGCCTCAAATCGACAATGAAACATTTCTTAGCGAAATGGATCTCCTTTTTGCTGTAATGAATGGGGGAGCCTGCATAGCGTGCTCTTTTGTCCGTACCCGGAACGATTTGCGGCTTATGTATATGACCTAGAGCAATATATTGAGCTGCCTTGGGAAAGCAGCTGCCGTCCACGATAAAGCTTCCCCCTAATTGAATGCTTCGCTCTGAGCCTGATTCTTCGCTTCCTGCGGCAAAAAGATGGGACACTACCATATTGATTGTATCTTCCCGAAATTTTTCACTGAGGCTATCCAGGAGCATTTTGATTTTATCCCCATAAATTTTGAGCCGTTCCTCTTCTTCATCCATGGCATCATATAAGACTTCGTTGAGTCTTTTTTCACTGGGGTAAGGGAGGGTAAGGATCACGGCTTTTTCCCCGTTGATCTCAAGTTCCACAAAGCCTTCACCCGAATTGATCACCTGATGCCTGCCATACTCCCCTTGAGCCACAATCGTCTTAGGTGTTCCCACCATAATAATTCCATGATCCCTGGCTAAAGGCCCTGCAGCCACCAAGCGTTCCGGGTTGTCATGGTTTCCGGCGATGACTAAGGTGAGCCGCTCTCCATTGGCGGATAATTTCTTCAAGGTATCATAAAACATTTTCTCCGCTTTAGCCGGAGGATTGGGGCTGTCATACACATCTCCGGCGATCATGACCAAATCCACCTGTTTCGCCTCGACGATCTCAATAAAATCCTTCAGAAAAAGCTCCTGCTCCTCCATCCGGCTCAAACCCTCTAAATTCTTGCCTAAATGCCAATCTGAAGTATGTAGAATCCTCACATTCCCCACCCTTTCTCTCTATGGAGCCGGTAAATATCTTTTTGAGGAGCCGCACAATCCGGCTGCCTCAACTTTATGTGCTAAACCCATTATAGCTTATAGTCAGGACAAAATACTGACTAAAATCATGGTAAGTGTAAAAGAAAAAGCCGCTGCTTCAATCCCAAAGCAACGACTCCTATGGCGCGGAGCATTATCGCTGTTTCCCGGAGGGCCGGGGATTCAATTCCCGCTTGGCAAGATTTAACAGCTTCGGGGAGCTTAAAATATCCCAGCCGGTAAGGGCTAAGGCTTGAATAGCCAGCAAAAGCAGGCGCTCTCCCGGAGCGGAAAGGCAGGCCTGAGCAAAATCCCGTGTATGGGGTATGTTCATCCCTCCCCCAAGGGTTAAGTAAGGATGAATAGCCGGGACAATCCGGCTGACATTTCCCATATCCACAGAACCCATGGCCGATTGGGGAGGAGAAATGTTGCGAACGCCTAATTCCCGAAGATTGGTTTCAAAAGCCCCGGCCAGGGCACGATTGCTTTGCATTTCATCATACGAGTTTTCAAACATGTTCCAAGTGACTTTGGCTGAGACCGCGGACGCAGCCTCTTGGGCACAGCGTATTACCTGGTTGCGAATGATATTCAACACCTTCCTCTGGCGTGCCCGCAGATAAAACCGTGCCACAGCCCGTTCCGGTATCACATTGGGTGAGGTGCCGCCCTCTGTGATAATTCCATTAATATAAGCATCTTGAGGAAGATTATCCTTCAACCGGTTTGTCCGATTGAAAAAATCGATCAGGGCTTCTAAGGCATTCACGCCATAATAAGCAGCTGCCACAGCGTGGGCCGCTTTTCCTAAAAAAACGAACTCCAAGGCATCTAAGGCCAACGAGGAGATGATCGTAGCATTCTGACTCCCCGGGTGGAACATAAGGGCCGCATCCACCCCTTCAAATGCCCCTTCATTCACTAGAATGACCTTACCGCCGCTGGTTTCCTCTGCCGGGCTTCCCACAACCCAGATCTCACCGGGCAGTTCAAGGCTTTTGCTCAAAGCAATGGCTGCTCCCACACTGGCCGCCCCGATCAAATTATGCCCGCAGCCATGACCAATTCCCGGTAAAGCATCATACTCCGCTAAAAAAGCAAGTCGGGGACCAGGCTTATACCCTGAAAAGCGGGCGATAAATGCCGTATCCAAACCGGCGGCCGGCTGTTGAATTTCAAAGCCATGGCTTTTAAGCAGTTGGGTTAAGGTCTCCACCGCAAAATATTCCTGATACCCGAGCTCCGGACGCTCGCCAATCAGGCGTGCTGCCTCCCATGCTTCTTTCCAGACGATACAAGCCTGATCTCTAAAGAACATCTTAAGGGCGTCCATTAAAACAACTCCCTCTCTTTAGGAATTCCCGTCGATTGTTGTGCTATTGAGTTTATCTCGTATTCCTTCAAAGAGGACCCATGAAAACAAGATACCCATCACAGCCAAACCATATTGCTGCCATAGGAACTGATATCCTATTTTTAGGTTGGAGAGAATGGCCAGTGTATCGAGAAACCAATCCCACCTATTCTGGAGCCAGGCCAGCATAGGAATATTGGCGGTAAGCCACAGGACAAAGGTATTTAACCCGCCGCCAAGCCAAGGTCCCAAAAACCAGTTGATGAGAAAGAGACTTAAAGAAAGGACAAATAGCCCGCTTAAAAAAATGGTCCCCCATTTTCTGCGTTGCCTAACTAAGCGCTTTGCCTGAAAATCCACCGGAGCAGCAAGAATCTGTTCTATAATTCTCGCCTGCATTTCTTGCAAAGGCTCTTGCGCTATGGGCTTATCCTGAAATACCGACTTAAGCAGATCATCCATTTCCTTCATGACCATTCCTCCCTTCCATGATTTGGCGGAGTTTTTCTTTACCTCGATGGAGGTGCGTCTTGACTGAACTGATCGGAATATTTAAAACTGTGCTTATCTCTTCATAGCTTAGCTCCTGTTGGTAACGCAGATAGAGTGCTTGCCGGTAATGCTCGGGCAATTCTTCCAGGATCGCCCTGACGTCCAAGGCCTGCTCTTTGGCCAAATAGGCTTCCTCCGGTCCCATCTGCCGGTCCACCAGGCTCTCATCGATACTCAAAGGAATTTCCCGCTTTCTCTTGCGCATAAGATCGATGGCCTTATTTCTGGCAATGGCATAGAGCCAGGCCCGAAAAGTATATTTATCCGAGTAGCGCCAAAGATTCCCATAAGCTGCTAAAAAAGCTTCCTGGGCACAATCAAATACTTCATCCTCAGCGCCCAGTATTCCGCGTAAAAAATGAATTAAGGGTTCTTGATAGCGCTGGACCAGCAATCCGTATTGCTCATGCCTTCCCTTAAGAACCTGCTGAATTAATTCAGCATCTTCCATAATGGCGAGCAGCTCCTATCTCTTTCTTCTACCTCTCATCATGGTTACGTTTCAACACCTAAAAAAGTTTCGTTATTATCATTTTAAGCCGTATTCATGAATTCTGCAATTCAACTTTTGGCTAGAATTCTTTATTATATTTAAACTTTTTGTCACGGATAAATTTTTTGTCCAAAAGCCGAGCTTATGAGACCCACTGCTAATTCCGCGGTCTTATTCTGCGCATCCAAAATGGGGTTGACCTCTACCACATCCATGCTCAACAGGCATCGGCAATCAGCGACCATCTCCATAGCCAAATGAGCTTCCCGATAGGTCATCCCACCCTGAACCGGGGTTCCCACACCAGGGGCTTCACTGGGGTCCAATACATCCAGGTCAAAGCTGATATGGACTCCGTGGGTACCTCGATTGGCGATTTCCAGCCCTTGCCGAACCACCGCCTCCATACCCAAGCGGTCAATATCGCTCATGGTAAACACTGTAATCCCGGATTGGCGGATCATAGCCCGCTCTTCATCGTCAAAATCCCGGGCCCCGATAATCACGGTGTTTTCTTCCTTGATCTTCCGGGCGGCTCCGCCAATACTGGTTAACTCCTTAACGCCAATACCATTGGCCACAGCTAAGGGCATGCCATGAATATTGCCGCTGGAGGTGGTTTCCATGGAATTATAATCCCCATGGGTATCAAACCAAATAACGCCAAACTGCTTGCCGCTGGCGGCACACCCCGCTAAGGAGCCTATTCCCAAGCTGTGATCCCCCCCGATAATTAAGGGAATGACCTCCTCCTTAATGGCTTGAGCCACCAGGGGATAGAGCTTTTGATTGACCTCTGAAATCTCAGGAAGATATTTGAGCAGAGGATCTTTAATTTCCCGGGTCTCGGCGATCGGTACATCGATATTACCCACATCCTCCACTTCCCAGCCCAGCTTTTTTAAGCGCTCATGAAGACCCGCATAGCGAATAGCACTGGGACCCATATCCACCCCTCTCCGATCCGCTCCTAAGTCGATAGGCACTCCTATGATGCGCACCTTTCTTCTTTCCATTGATAACCCCTTCTTTCGATTTTAAGATTGTAAACCTTGTGCTCCTCAGGTTTGCTTTATATTTTGTTTTTTATGGTATGAGTCTCTTATTAAGCTTTTCAAGGAAAAGAAATTTATATACAAAAAAAGCAATAGGAGGTCATTAGGGAGGCGCTAAACTTTTTTGATTCCTTTCAGAATATAACCTAATCCGAGTCCTAAGAAAGCACCTATTGTAGGCAAATGGAAACAGCAGACTTTAAAAATCTGCTGCTATTTTCTAAAATGTTTAATTGGACTTAAGGGATGAGCTGCTTCAGAATCTCTTCCATATCCATGCCTTGGATTAGCTCAAAACTTCCCGCTTGAAAACGGCCGGCCAGATTCTTTTGCTTAACTAAATCCAGGAATTCGTCTTTCGAAGATATCCATCCTTCGTCAAGCAGAAGGCCGGCAATTCTATCTGCCGTAGATCCTGAGGGAATAACAAAGGTTTGCGAGGGCTGGGGGTTCTGTATAGGGTTTTCTCCCGTCTCATCAGGCTTTACCGGATTTTCGGGAAGCTCAGGGTTGTTGTTCCCCTCCCTGTTCTCATCTTCACCTGGATCAGGAACCTCACCCCGGCTTTCGCTGCCCGGTGTGTTGCCGCCGGGACCGGTCTGCTCCGGCGGTGAACTCCCGGCAAAGTTAATGCTCACAGGGGGAATCACCATGGCCAGAAGAGCACTGAGTATCAGTCCTGAAGCCAACCCTAATATATAGGAGCGGGATAGCTTCATGCTTTCAGCCCCTTTCCCTTAAGGGCTGTACGCAGAACCATATTGACTGCATCCCGGCTGATGGCTAAATGACCGGCAATTTCCGCTACAGACCAGCCTTGCTGGTCAAGCTCCAAAACCCATTGATACTTTTCGGGGAGCATTGGAGAAAGGGGCTCCACTTCAGTGTACCGGTCAAGAGGTTCCAGGGGAGAATCGCTCAAAGTATTGCCATTATCATAGAGACGATGATAATGATTGGTCCCCTGACTTGAGTTCAGAGGATTGGCAGAGAGATAAGGCTGGGGTTTCATCTGAGGCTGGGGCTGAGCAAAAGTGTTCACAGCTGAAGAGGTCAATTGATTAATATTAATCTTCTGGGCATTAACCTCGGTACGGAGATCCGCTTGAACGTTCTCATTGCGGAACAGTCTCAACTCATGGTCTCCTAATTGAGTTTCAACTTCACGAAGACCTTTTTGAACTTTGCTGATCTCCTTTTTTACTCCGGCTAATCCTTGAAGGATGGTGAGTATTTCCGGGCTGGTTTTGCCGGAAGTATTCCCCATTCTCATCGCCCAAACAAGACAAAGCACCCCTAATATAAACAAAAGGACGGGTAAAAAAGTCATGCGGTATTCCCTCCTATTTTTTCGCAGACCAAAGCGTAGAGTACATTATTCGGGACAATACCCAACATTTCCTTCTTTTTCAGCAAATCCAGTTCTTATGCCTTCATTGGGAGCAGCATTTGTAAAAGTCAATTGGCTATAGAATGTTATACAAATATGTAATATAATGTTAGTGATATTAAAATTAAGGAGAGTTGGAGATATGTTCCGTAAATTTATGCGAAGGTCCTTTACCCTTACTTTAATATTTCTATTAATGTGCTCTACTTATGTTTCAGCCGTGCCGTTATTACCCTGGTTGCCAGAGCCCTTGGTTCACTCTACTCAAATTATTGAAGACCGGTTAGAAATGACCGGCCCAACCACCGGCATTTTTCACTACAAACTTTTCGATAAAAATGGCAAGGACATAACCAGTGAATTTCCGGTTTCTGATTTATTTGTGGAAGCCAAAACTTCAAGCGGCTGGAATACTTTAGGAGTCGCCAAAGCAAGCTTGGACCCTCAAACAGGAACCTGTACATTGACTTATAACTTTTCCGAAGCGGACAAATATATTTATATTAATATCTCGCCCAGATACAGCAGAGGAGCTTATGAAAGATTAATTGTCGGCAATTCTGATGAAGAATCCCTGAAAAGAGTTGATGAACTTCACATTCTTACTGATAGCTTAACGAGTTCCGGAGCCAATACCGCCACTTTTCGCTACAATATCATCAATTTCATCGACGATATTACCCCTAAAATTCCTGCCTCTCAGATCGAAGCCTTTTCAGCCCCAGGTTCCGAGATCACCCTTGACCCTGACACAGGTACCGGCACCATTGCTTTTGATACCTTAGATACAGATCAGCTTATCCAAACCACTCTAAGAGATAAACTCACGGGAGTTACCGCCGTTTTAAACACTTTTGGACTAAAGCCGGTTCCAGCTTCGCAAGTAACAACCCCTTCGGCAATATCCAGAGTTGATTTCGTTTCAAGTGATCTGGTAAAAACCGAGACGGGTACAGCAACTTTCCAATATAAACTGTTGGATCATTATTATACAAATATCACCAAAACCATTCCCTCGGAACAGCTGAAGGCAACAGCTGTCATTAATTCTACCCATGCTGATGTAAGCCTGGATCCAGAAACCGGTACCGGTACCATAACTTATGATTTCTCTGATAATGATGAGCAAGTTCTGGTTACTTTGGCTCACCAAAAAGGAATGGAAATCTCAGCGCTGTTAAACCTTCATTCGCCATCAGGGTATGAAGCAAGCGACACTGAAAACAACACTGATGAGGATCTTGACATCGCTCAAATATCTTTTTTACCCACTGGTAAATTATCCCCTAATATCACTACTTATTTGCAATACCGAATACTTAATAAAGAAGGTAAAGATATAACGCCAAAAATTCCTGCTTTAGAGTTGTATGCAAGCTCATCTGTCAATTCAATGATCGATTTAAAGCCATCAGACAGGGATTTTAAGATAACCTATAATGTACACGACTCAGATAAAACGATTCTTGTTTCCTTGGAAGACAAAGCCACCGGTGTAAAGACAGCCATCAATATCGGCGATATGCCTCCAGAACCTGGATCAGAAGATACTTCCATTGATAACACAGCCCTGACCTTTAAGGATCCCGTTTTGGAAAAAGCAGTCAGGGAGCTTATCTATAAGCCAACAGCAGAGATTTATAAAAATGATGTTAAAAACATCTTAAACTTATTCATCGGCAAAGGCTGTGAAGATTTATCCGGAATAGAAAACTTAACCGGTCTGGCCTCTCTTACCATCCATTCCGATCAACTTGGTGATCTATCGCCTTTAAAAGAGCTGCCAAAATTAAGAAGCCTTAACTATCAGGGTACCCTAAATGACTTAAAATCTTTAGAACAGCTGACACATTTAACTCTTCTTGAGATTGGCTCTGCAACACTTGGTAACTATGATTTATCCTCAATACAACAAGCTTTACCCAATTGCTACATTATACATTAAATAATAATACACTAATTAAAATAGTCCTCGGGGTGGCCCCGAGGACTATTTGTTTGGAACTATGCAAAGACCGGATCAAGGTCGTTCATTCACCTTAATTTATATCCACGATGGGGATTCCCTCCTTTTGCAGTTTACGGCAATATTCGGAGAGACCTTGGTAGATGGCTACGCTCAGTTGATGTTGGTAGTCTGTTTCATTTAATTTCTGCTCTTCCTGAGGATTGGACAGGAAACCGACTTCCACAGTCACTGCGGCTTGGGGTGCCTTCTTGAGAATAAACAACTCCTGGTCGGCTTTGGCCACCCGCTTGGTTCCGGTCAGTTTATTGAGTTCCGTTTGTATGGCCTCAGCCAGAAGTTTTCCCTCCGGTAAACCCTCATGATAAAAAACTTGGGGGCCGGTTAAGGAGTGGTTGGGGGAGCTGTTCACATGAATACTTAAGTAGACATCGGCCTCGAAATCTTTAGCCAGCTGGATTCGTTGTGCCAGGTCCTCCCTTTTTCTTCTGGCAAGGCCTTCAGAAGTTCCCAGATCCACGTCGGCTTCCCGAACCATGACTGGCTTACCCCCCGATTGTTGAACAAGGAGTTGCAGATGCTTGGAAATATTTAAGGTAATATCCTTTTCCAGGCTGACTTTGCCTACAGCCCCCGGGTCAACGCCGCCGTGCCCGGCGTCGATAAGGACAACCTGATTACCGATGGTCCAACTCCAGATTTCTTCGTCCTTTTGGTTATACTTCCATACTAAGCTGCCTGTCACAATAAGCACCAGCGCGAACAGCGCCGCTACCATCCAACCTCTATTCCATCGTCTGCGATAGTTGAGCCCATCCCTTCTCATTCTCCTCATGGCTCTTCTCCCTTCCCATGCCTTGGGCCGGATGTTATCCGCCCTTTAAAAAACTTATGGAGAAGAGGCTTGGCATTATTCCTTGATAGAGGCATTCCTTAAAGAATTTTCAAATCATCCAGGGTTGTTTCCAGCTAAAAGAGCATTCGGACGAAAAGACAACTTTTCCTTACCTTTTGAGTTGTAAGTTGCTTTACCCTTAAATTGCGGGAACTCCCGGGCTTTGACTTCCCCCTGGTAAAACTATAGAGTTAATAGTATTAGGGCCTTGGTTGCCCTTATGCTTAGAAAGTGTTTATACTTTCTGACAACGTAGCAAACGACTCTGCGGGCGGCGCAGAGTACAAGAATGGAGGGTCAAACAAATGAGCGAAACTGCAATTCAGGCTGTCGAAAGGAAAGAAAAACCCAAGGAAGTCCGAAGCAAAGGTTTTGTGCCGGGGGTAATCTACGGCAAAGGTATGGACTCCATCAGTGTGAAATTCGATGAGAAGAGGCTTAACAAGGCCCTGCAGGGCCGTTCTCAAAAAGCTAAAATCTCTGTGCAGGTTGCCGGCGAAACCAAGCAGTGCTTCGTCGGAGAAATTCAAAAGGATATTACTTCAGGAAAGACCATTCATATCTCTATGCAAGTGGTGGAAGATGATCAGGTTGTGAAGATGAAAGTTCCGATTACCTTCGGCGGCAGTGAAGCACTCAGTGAAAGAAAATTGATCGTACTGCCCTATTTTTCTGAATTGGAGCTGACAGGTCCCAGTGCCGATATTCCGGAATATGTGGCTGTCGATGTTGCGGATAAATCTTTAGGAGATAAAATTACTGTAGCAGACTTTATGGTCAGCCCTTCAGTAAGCGTACTGGATGATCCGGAAAAAATCATCGCGGCGATTACCGGCGCAAGATAGTATAAAAGAAACTATGCAAAAACCAGGCCTGAGGCCTGGTTTTTTGATTCATCGATTTACTTCCCCAGGTGGTTTACCTTCCCCGGAAGCGGCTTAAAAAGTTTTGCAGGCGGGGGCTCTGGGGGTTATGGAAGATCTCCCGGGGCGGTCCTTCCTCGATAATGTGTCCTTCATCAAAGAAGACTACCCGGTCCGCCACATCCTTAGCGAAATCCATCTCGTGGGTGATGAGGAGCATCGCCATCTCCCCTTCCTGGGCAATTTCCTTGATAACCTCCAGCACTTCACCCACCAATTCCGGATCCAAAGCCGAGGTCGGCTCATCAAAGAGCATGATTTTGGGACGCATGACCAGAGCCCTGGCGATAGCCACCCGTTGTTTCTGCCCGCCGGACAGTTGGGCGGGATAGCCATGAAGCTTATCACCCAGTCCCACTTTCTCCAGCATAACAATGGCCTGGGCCTCAGCATCATCTTTGGTCATCCCCAGCACGTGGATGGGAGCGGCTGTCACATTGCCCAAAATAGTCATATGAGGAAAAAGGTTAAAATGCTGAAAGACCATACCAATCTTGTTGCGAATTTTATGAAGATGCTTTTCATTGGCTTTAACCATTTTTCCCTTGACCCTTTGCTGCCACAAGGACTCCCCATCCACTTGGATGGCTCCGGAAGTAGGCTCTTCCAAAGTCATGAGCAGCCTGGCCATTGTCGTTTTTCCTGAGCCGCTGGGTCCGATTAAGGCCACTTTCTCTCCTGGCGCAATATCCAAGTCAATCCCTTTTAAGACCTGCAAGTCTCCATACGCTTTGGAGATTTTTTCGTAGTGCACTACAGGTTGTTTTACTTTTTTTCCGGCCACGGTCTGCTGATTTTTCGTTTCATCCGGTGTATTTTTTAACAGTTTCAATTGAGCACTCATCCTATTCCTCCTTAGCGAACGCTTTTCGTCATCCTCATTTCCAAACGGCGGATCATTACCGAGCAGGGATAACTCAACAATAAGAACAAAAATCCTACAATAGTGAACCCTTCCAGATAACGGAAGGAATGGGAGCCGATAATCTTGGCTGTCTGCAAGATTTCCACCAAGGTAATGGCCGAAAGGAGAGGGGTTTCTTTAAACATGGTGATCAAATAGTTACCCATCACCGGTATGACCGGCGGTACCGCTTGAGGAATGATAATCTTGGACCATACTTGCCAGGGGCTGAAGTTGAGAGCTTTCGCTGCTTCCCATTGTCCCTGGGGTACCGCTTCGATTCCCGAGCGATAGACTTCGGAGAGATAGGTGCTGTAATGAATCCCTAAACCCATGATCCCGGCAGTGAGGGGGCTTAAAGACAGTCCGGCCTGGGGCAGCACATAGAAAATAAAATAGAGCTGAACCAGCAAAGGCGTGCTGCGGATAAACTCCACAAAGCCTTTTGAGCCGTAAGCGATAGGTTTCAGGGAGGAGCGACTGCCGATGGTGAGGAACATCCCTAAAAACAAGGCCAGAAAGAATCCGGCAAAAGTAGCGGTCACGGTAATCTTCAGTGCTGCAAATATCTCCGGGAAGATTTTAATGGCAAAATCCCAATTCCACATCTTAGTACCTCCCTACGGTCAGCCTGTTTTCTATCCAGCGGATCCCCCGTGTTAAAGGCCAGGCAATCAGGAAGTAGATCACAAGCAGCAAGCTGTAAATTAAAGTCGTCTCCATAGTGGAAGCATTGAGCACGGATGCCTGATAGGTCAAGTCGGCTAAAGTGATTAGGGAGACCAGGGAGGTGCTTTTCAGCAGCTCAATCTGAAGATTGCCAAACCCCGGCAGCATCATGACAAAAGCCTGGGGCAGGATAATGCGCCGCATACGCTGCCAGGGGCTGAAATTCAAGGCAATCCCCGCCTCCGTCTGCCCTTTGGGCACAGCCAGGATGGCACTGCGCACCACCTCGGAACCATAGGCCCCGCAGTTCAGGCCTAGGGTCAAGACACCGGCTGTCAAGGGAGGCAAGCTGATACCTAAAATAGGCAGGGCAAAATAGATCCAGAAGAGCTGAACAAGCAGAGAAGTTCCCCGGAAGGCTTCGACATAAACCGCCGCCAGAAAGCGGAGCGGCGGATATTTGGACAAGCGCCCGAACCCAGCCAGGAAAGCCAGCACCAAAGCGAGAAGAGTGGCCAAAAGCGTGATGATGAGAGTTATTTCCAGCCCTTTTAACAAGGCCGGTAAGAGGTCTAAAATAGCCAAGGTCCTCACTTCCTACTTAATAATGTCTTCCACAGTCGTGTCTCCCGGAAGCTCCTGCTCTGTAAAACCAAAGGATTCGAGGATCTTCAGCAGCTCACCGGATTCTTTCAGCTTCTGCAATTCAGCATTGAAAGCTTCCCGGAAATCACTGTCTTCATGACGGAAGGCAGTTGCTCCATAACCTCTGACACTTTCGCCGTCAATCACCGGCTGAGTGAAATCCATGACCCGCTCCAGATTGGGGTCATTAGCAGTATCCAAAGTAGCCTGAATCGAAGGACCGGTAGCGGTAATCACATCTGTCCGCCCGGCTTGCAAAGCTGCCAAAGCCGCCGGCATATCCGGAACAGTCACGATTCTGTCTTTAGGGACACCGCTGGCCACAAGGTAGTCATACTCAATGGCTCCTCCGGGTACAGCGACTTTAGCCGTCCCATGCTTGGCGATATCTTCATAGCTATGCAGGTCGAGAGGATTGCCCTTCTTGACGGCAATGGCTTCCCCAATGCTGTATTCGGGATTGGCGAAGGACACCTGTTCGGCCCGTTCAGGAGTGATAAACATTCCGGCGGTAACCATGTCAAAACGTTTGGCCTGGAGGCCGGGTATTAAAGAGGCAAACTCCGTAAGCTCCCCCTGCATGTCATTGATTCCCAGCTCTTTTAGGACGGCCCGGGCGATTTCTACAGCTTCACCAGTGAGCTTTCCATCGGCAGTTTTGTAAGCATAGGGCTTCTCATTAGCAAAACCAACGGTGACGGAACCTTTTTCCTTGGCCTTCTCTAATGTACTCATCCCGTCTCCACCTTTGGTCTCGGTGGTGCCGCAGCCTCCCAAGGCAAAAACACTAAAGGCCAGCACCCCCACCAGCAGAGTCTTGAGCAGTGGTAACTTTTTCATTCAAACGTCCTCCTTTTTTCTCCACTGAAATCCGCAAAAAGGCATAGAAAAAGGGCCTGAACAGGCCCAAGAAGAAGCAGCGCATAACATTGGCTATTGATTTAGCATAAAAACACTAAAACGGTTCACACGCTTACGAGGTTAGCTGCCGGGTTCGGAATGATACCTTTCCGTCATTTTAAGGAGTTTGCTCTCCTTAACAATGATTCACCCCCAATATGGTTCCCCCGTTTTCCTTTTTGGGAAATTCAGCCTTGACTGCAAACAGCTTGCAATCTGACAACTCTTATTTTGTTATAAGTTGTTACAACTTTATGTTAACATCTAAGTTGTCAGATTGCAATAAAAAATTTTCTTGCATCTTGACTTTTTAAGTATTCAGCCATCGCTTCAAGGCGAATTTATTGACCTCTCTGTTCATATCGGCAAGACTGGTGGTCAGAGGAATCTCCTTGGGACAGGCCCGCACGCAGTTTTGGGCGTTGCCGCAGTCGGTGATCCCTCCATCACCCATGAGGGCGGATAGACGAATATGCTTATGCATAGCTCCTGAAGGGTGGGTGTTAAAGAGACGGGCCTGGGAAACGGCGGCCGGTCCAATGAACCGGGAACGGGAATTGACTTGGGGGCAGGATTCCATGCAGCACCCACAGGTCATGCACTTGGAAAGCTCATAGGCCCATACTCGATCCACTTCAGCCATACGGGGTCCGGGACCCAGATCGTAGGTTCCGTCAATGTCGATCCAGGCATGAACCCTCTTTAAATTCTCGAACATAATGGTTCGATCCACCATAAGATCCCGGAGGATGGGGAATTTCCGGAGAGGCTCCAGGACAATAGGCTGCTCCAATTGATCCACTAAGGCTGAGCAGGCCTGCCTGGCTTGACCGTTGATATTCATGGTGCAGGCACCACAGACCTCTTCAAGACAGTTGCATTCCCAAACCACGGGATTGGTCTTTTTGCCTTGGACATTGACAGGATTTTTTTGAATCTCCATCAAGCAGGAAATAATATTCATCTTGGGACTATAATCCACCGCGAACTCTTCCCAAAAAGCAGGTTGGTCCGGGGCATTTTGGCGACGGATTTTTAAACGGACACTTTTTTGCCCTGACATGATGATCCCCCCTATTTCTCTACATCATAGCGCCGCGGTCTGGGCGTGATCAGTGATACATCCACCGCTTCATAGCTGAACTGCGGGCCCTCGGGTGTGTAGGTGGCGATGGTGGTCTTCAGCCAGTTCGCATCATCCCGCTCCGGATAGTCGGGCTTATAATGGGCCCCCCGGCTTTCATTGCGGTTAAGGGCCCCCAAGGTAATGACGCGGGCCAGCTCCAGCATATTCCAAAGCTGCCGGATAAAGAGTGCCGTCTGGTTGCTCCACTGGACATCATCAATGAGCTGGATCTTCTGCCAACGCTGCATAAGCTCCTGGATCTTCTGGTCCGTTCCGGCCAGTTTGTCATTATAGCGGATGACAGTGACATTTTGGGTCATGACATCACCCAGCTCTTTATAAATATGGTAGGGATTCTCCTCACCCTTCATGGTGAGAATCCTGTTCCAGAGCTCCTCCTGGGCCCTTCGTTCACGAACAAAGACTTCTTCCTCCCCGCTGGAGGTTTCCGATTTATTTTTCTTGATGTACTCCAGGGACTTAGGGCCGGCGATCATACCGCCATAAATAGCTGAGAGCAGGGAATTGGCCCCTAAGCGATTGGCCCCATGGTATTGATATTCACATTCCCCGGCAGCAAACAGACCGGGGATATTGGTCATTTGATCATAATCCACCCACATTCCGCCCATGGAATAGTGAACTGCGGGGAAAATCCGCATGGGAACCTTCTTGGGATCATCCCCCACGAATTTCTCATAGATCTCAAGAATTCCTCCTAATTTGATCTGAAGTTCATGGGAATCTTTATGGGAAAGATCCAGATAAACCATGTTCTCACCGTTGACACCCAGACCCAAATCAAAGACCACATGGTAGATGGCCCGGGTGGCAATATCCCGGGGGACCAGGTTCCCGTAGGCCGGATACATCTCCTCCAGAAAATACCAGGGTTTACCCTCTTTATAGGTCCAGACCCGTCCGCCTTCGCCACGGGCCGACTCGGACATAAGCCGCAGCTTATCCTCCCCCGGAATGGCCGTAGGATGAATCTGGATAAACTCACCGTTGGCGTATTTGACCCCTTGCTGGTAGAGAGCCGAGGCCACGGAGCCTGTGTTAATGGTGGAATTGGTGCTCTTGCCGAAGATCATGCCGCATCCCCCGGCGGCCACGATGACAGCAGCGGCGGGAAAGCTTTGGATCTCCATATTATAGAGGTTTTGGGCGACAATTCCCTTGCAGACCCCTTCATCAATAACAGCAGAGAGCATCTCCCAGCCTTCGTATTTCCTGACTAACCCGGCCGCTTCAAAACGGCGGACCTGCTCATCCAGGGCATAGAGAAGCTGCTGACCTGTGGTGGCTCCGGCAAAGGCTGTACGGTGATGCTTGGTCCCGCCGAAACGCCGGAAATCCAAAAACCCTTCCGCTGTCCGGTTAAACATAACTCCCATACGATCCATAAGATGGATAACACCCGGCGCGGCATCACACATGGCCTTCACAGGGGGCTGGTTGGCCAGAAAGTCCCCTCCATAGACCGAATCATCGAAATGCTCCCAAGGTGAATCCCCTTCACCTTTTGTGTTGACCGCTCCGTTGATTCCCCCCTGAGCACATACGGAATGGGAGCGTTTCACCGGTACCAAGGAGAATAAATCCACCGGTGTTCCTTCCTCAGCTATCTTAATGGCAGCCATCAGACCCGCCAGTCCTCCGCCTACCACGATTACCTTACTCATCCTCTTCACCTCTCACCTTTATTCATTATGGGAATCGATCATAGGAAACTTTTCTTTTACATAAAAGCGGTCAGATCATAAAGTCCAATAGCCGTCAGGAGAACAAAGACCGCCAAGCATGCATAAGTCCAGATCTGCTGCGCCCTGGGACCTACGGTGATTCCCCAGGTTATGGCAAAGGCCCAGAGGCCGTTGGTGAAGTGGAAAATGGCCAGAACAACCCCGATCACATAAAAAATAAGCCCCCAGGGATTAGCAACCGCGCTTTGCATCCCGGCAAAACTGGCTTCCCCAAAGCGAAGGGCAAAAACATGAACGGCTACGAAAATCACGGTATAGATACCGGAGATCCGCTGAATAATATAGAACCAGTTCCGAGGATATTGATAACGCAGGACATTGCTTTGACCGGTGTAAACCACCCAGCTGCCGTAAACAGCATGAAAAATAATCGGAACAAAGATAATGATCATCTCAATCAGAAAAATTCCCGGAACACTCTGCATGGTCTGGATGACTTTGTCGTATTGCCCCGGTCCCAAACGGGCCGAGAGATTTAAAAACAAATGAAATGTCAGGAAGATACCGATGGGCAATAGCCCTAAGAGAGAATGGACGCGTCGAATCAGGAAATGGTAAGAACCCGACTCTGCTCTCCTCAAACCTACCTCATTGCTCATGCTCTAACCTCTTTTCTCCTCAATAATTTATCTCCCCAAATTCTGATGGATAACTCTTCACCTCCCGCAAAGTCTTATGAGCAAAACTAATATCTGGTCACAATTTTAAGCAGTACTTTCCCCCCTGTTTTATGGCTCCCAGTCCCTCACCATTTTTGGATGGTTGATTCCCACGGGACGGATTATTTAAGGAGCTGGTACTAATTTCAATGGGTTTGAATTAATCTTAATACGGAGAAGGGGGTACGTCAATACAATTATTGTAATATTCCAAATTTTTTAACTATTGAACCCCCTGTCTTTGACGGTTTCACCAGGCTTGATGCCCAGTTCCGAGGTTCCATACTAAACATGAGGTAAATCCAGGGCTTTCGCTGCATACCTTATCCTAGCTTTAATCAGGTAACTTTTCCAGAAAAAAGCCCAAGGTTTGCATCCCTTGGGCCCAGAGCCGCCATCAGCAGCTGTATAAAAAAATAATTTTATCAGGTTAGTTGCTCCGCAATTCGTTTTCCCGCATCCGTAAGGGTGATCGCACCAAGCTCTATTTCTGCGGTATCGCCAAGAAAGCCCGGGCGCTTCTTCCCTTCCTCAACGGTATCTTTGAAATAGGCAAACAAGGCGGCCTCCGTATAGGGCTTATAGTCATAATCAGTCAGCCTCAGGTCATAATCCAGCGAGATCAGCCCTTTTTCTTTCAGCCCTTTTAAAGCTGCACCTTTTTCTTTCACGATTTCTATACCGTCACTGGGATCATTCATATAGACCGGAGCAAGCATCTCGAACCGGACTTCTTTTTCCGAGCTGCTGCTGAGAATGTAGCGGCTGACCGGCAGGCAGCCCTGTTGCGCCAGTGCCTGTATAAATACTGTTTCCTGAGGGTCGAGGACCAGCGGCTTGTGGGAACAACAACAGGCTGTTTCCTTCTCTGCAGTCTGGCTGCTGCAGCCGCAACCATCAGAGCTGCAGCCATGGGTATGGATATGCCCGTGGTGTCTATGGGCGGATTTCGTTACCTGATCATTATTATTCATAAATAAACGTTTCTCCTGTTCTTTCTGTACTCATTGTTTTCTTGTTTTATTCTCATCTTATTAAAGATTGATCTTTATTGCAAGAAGTCCCCGGCCTATAACCAGGGACTTTCGTTAATATCTGATGTATCCGGCGGTGCCAGGCTATGCTTCGGCCAAGGTTTTCCCCAGTTTCCGGCATTGTTCCATCCCATCGTTATCCGGTTCCAACTGCAGAATCAATCCATCCCCCGCTAAATTGGCACCGGCTTTTTTCATCCGCTCTTCCCAGTCCCGCATCCATTCTCCGTCACCCCAGTCATAAGAGCCGAAAAGGACAACTGGCACAGCGGACAGATTTTCTTGCTCTAATGAGCAAACGAATGGTTCCATTTCATCTTCTTCCAAAACCTCGGACCCCATGGCCGGGCAGCCCAGTGCCACCCCATCTGCAGACAGAACATCGGTGACAGATGCCTCACCGACCGGGATAATCCGGACTTCCGCTTCTGCAGCCCGGGCACCTTCGGCCACTCCTGCAGCCATTTTCTCTGTGTTGCCTGTTCCACTCCAATAGATGACGACAATTTTCTTCATGCAGTATGATCTCCTCTTCTTAATATAGTGTCGCTTCGTTATTGATATTGATTATTGATATTGATTATCAATATCATATCAATTCCTCTTTTATTTTGTCAAGGTTAATTAATGTATTTGAAGCAGGTTTTTCCTAAGCCTTTTATTCAGCATTCGGAAAATCCTTCAGGGTCAATAGCCTTATTCTCAAAGATGGTTATGTCAAAATTAAACATCGTTTAGTTCTCTGGTAAAATAAGGGGAATATTTTTGCTCATTGTAGCTTTTTGATTAATCAAGTAAAGGGAGACTCCCCAAGAACTTATGCTTTCTGATTAATAAGAAAACCAAGGCTACAGCCTCGGTCCTTTATTGTCCTCTAACATCTAAAATCTTAAATTCGTAACCATGAAGTTCTTTATAATACTCTAAATATATCTGTCCCCCACATTTCTTGTCGCTAGATTGTGTTGTGATGGTAGGATCTCCATCATCCATAGCATCAATTTTTCTTACCACCTTCGACAGGATTACTCAGTTCCGCTCTATGATCAATCCCTCGGCACCGATCACCAATACGGCAATCGAGACAGCATTTCTTAAAGCGGTACAGGTAACCTCCACCGGATCGATAATTCCGGCCTCAAGCATATCGACGCAGCGGTCTTCTGCCGCATTATATCCCCAGTTCTCAGGCAATTCTCTGACCTTATCCAGAATAACATCCCCGTTGTGCCCGGCATTATACGCAATCTGCCGCAGCGGCTCTTCCAGGGCCTGCTGCATAATCCGCAGACCGGCTTCTTCCTCCGGCTCCTCCGGTTTTATTTGGATTAGGGACTCACAGGCCCTTAGCAAGGCCATTCCCCCGCCCGGGACAATGCCTTCCTTTATCGCTGCTTGAACCGCGTTGACGGCATCATCGATCCGGTCCTTTTTCTCCTTTAATTCCAGCATCGTCGGCGCCCCGACTTTAAGCGAGGCTATGCCCCCCTGGAGCCAGCCCAGCCTTTCCTGAAGCTTTTCCTTTTTCCAGCCCGGCAAGCGGGATGCGAATTCTTGACACGCTTCCGCGGCCCGGGCGGCAATTCTTGCCTTGTCACCTGAACCGCCCATGATCGTGGTCCTGTTGTTATCCACCATAATCTGCTTAGCCCGCCCCAGATGCTCTTCCCGAACGTCCTCCAGCTGCAGGCCGCTGTCTGCGGAGATGACGGCCGCCCCGGTGATCACGGCAATATCCTGCAAATACTCCCGGCGTCTTTCTCCGTAGCCTGGGGTTTGAATCGCCACCACATTCATGGTCCTCTTCTTTTTGTTCGTCAGCAGGAGAGCAAGGATATCTATTGAAATGTCCTCGGCGATGATCACCAAAGGCTTTTTCGCCTTGACCGCCACTTCCAGGACTTCAAAGATCTCATAGATATAGCTTATTTTATGATCTGTAACCATGATATAAGGATCTTCCAAGACTTCGGTCTTATTATCCCAGGAGCTGACCACTTTGGGAGTAAAGCAGCCTTTATCGAAACGGATTCCTTCCAGGACTTCGAAGAATGTGGTCTGAGTCTTTCCCTCTTCCACTCTTATGATCCCGTTAAACCCAACCCTTTGCACGGCAGCGGCGATCAGGTTTCCGATCTCCTCATCTCCGGACGCCACAGTCGCCACCCGGGCTACCTCGGCTGGACTGACAATTCTGACGGCCTTTGCTTTAAGGGCTGCGTCGACGATCTCCGCCCCTTTTTCCAGCCCTTTAATCAGGGAAGTCTGATTAACCCCTGCCGCAACAGCTTTCATTCCTTCCCGGACCAGGGCCTGGGCCAGCACAATCGCCGTCGTGGTTCCATCCCCGACTCTGTCGTTGGTTTTTTCCGACACCTCTTTGACTATACTGCACCCCAGGTTTTGGAATGGGTCGGCCAGAGCGATATTTTTGGCGATACTCACTCCATCGTTGGTTATCCTGGGCATGCCCCTATGAGGACCCAAAACCACATTTCTCCCTCGTGGGCCTAAGGTTATTTTAACACAGGAAGCCAGCTGCTCGATTCCTGTGCTTAATGCTCTGCGCGCTTCCTCACCGGAAAGCATGATTGTGCTCATACTCATTCTCCCTTAACTCAGCATCAGGAATTCCAGGCCTCCAAGATCACCAGCAAAGCAAACAGGGTGATTAAACCATAAAAAATCAGCAGTGAAACAGACCCTTTGTCTAATTTGCCGGCCTTTTTTCCCTTATGACTGATCACTTTATTTTCCATGCTTAACACCCACCGCTTTCTTTGTGTTGATAAGGGGACCTAACTTGTTTTTCACTTTACGGGAAAGCCCTGCGGCTTTGTCAAGAATTGTACCCACCGGACAAAAAACATGACACCAAAACCGGCGGATGAAGAAGCTGGAGAGCAGGATGACAAAGAGCAAATACCACTGGTAGCTCGAACCATTTAACCCAAAAATCGTGCCAAAGGGTTCGAAGCTGGATACTGAAGGATTAAGGGCCAGAAAAGCCAGGAAAAGCACCAGGAATAAGATGACTTCTTTACCTAAACGAATCCACTTCATATATTTTCCCAGGGCAAGATTGATTCTGCTTATTTTATGAGCGGTTTCCTGCAGACCGCAGAAAGGGCAGACATAAGTGCAGTATAAATTTTTGCCGGTAACTATAGCCGGCGCGAAAGCACCGATCAGAACGATGTACCACAAAAGGTTTTCGCCGGGTACCGGAAAATACCCCAAAAACAAGGCACTGATCTGCCCCATGGATAAGGATCTGTTAAGCCAGAATCCTAAAATCACCACACTGAGCAGCAAAAACGGAAATCTGTATTTCGCCAGCTGTTTAAATCTAGGCATACAATAGGATAAGAGGAAAAGCAGGGCAATCACCATTTCCTGTATGCCGATACTCCACTTCACTTCGGCTTTCCTGGGCGTAATCTTTAACTCCGCCTGGGCAATGGTGTGAGCCACACTTTGGACACTTGAGGCTATGGCACGGGTGGAGAGGGTTGCCCCGGACACCCCGTCAACATCATAATTAAAGGTCAATGCATCTCCGGCCTGCTTTTTATCGAACTGACGGAAAAATCCGGCCTTAGTGATCTTGTGGATATAAGAAGGGGTTTCCTTATGTTCCAAGATGACGATAGCCTTAACCGCTCCCTCAGCTGAAAGAACCGTACCTACAAGCAGGGGACCGCCATAACCGATATTGCTCTCTATGCCCAGATAGGCGCTGACTGAGCCGTCCTGCCCGATTGCTTTGGCCGTCCGGTCATTGATCGGTTCAAATCCGGCCGCGTCGGCAACCAGCTCCCGGTAGTATCCCTGAACCAGATCGGCATCCATTTTATCGGCATGCTTAGCGTATACCCCTGTCACGATCAGCATGATCACTGCAATGAGTGTTATATAGTTTCTCATGTCTCATCTAACCTTTCCGGAAAACGAATTCTGCCCTTGGCACTAAAGGGGCTAAGCGGCAAGTATAAAACTCACCGCTTAAGCACTGGATGTTTACTTCATGACATACTTTTCGGGCCACTCCAGCCACCATTTGTACTTTTCGATGGTCTCTGTACCATAACCGAAGATATCGTCAATGGATTTGAGGAAGGTTGAAGCCGTTTCCCCTTTGCTGCCGACCCAGACCCCTGCCTTATGGAACCAGGAATCTTCCTTGGAATTCCATGGGCAGACTTTCATACAGGTGCCGCAGGAGGACCCTTCCTCATTGGTTGTCCGGAACTCCGTGCATTTCCTGAAATCGCTGTTCCAGCGCAGATAGCCGTTATACTCAATCGGATCTTCATCAAAGGAAATCGCTTCGTTGGGGCAATTATCGGCACATTTTTTGCAAACCCGGCAAAAATCCAGCAGCCCAAAATCAAGGGGCTGATCAGGGGCGAGAGGCAGATCCGTCGTGACGGCAGCCACTTTATGGCGGAATCCCAAGCGGGGATGGATGGCACTGTCTCCGGTACGTGACAATTCTCCCAGACCTGCCGCCATGATGCAGACGGGCATGATGGCTTCGTAGTTTTTGGCATGATGGGCTCTGGCATTATAGCCGAGAGTTCTGATATATTTGGCCAGAATGACGGCAATGCAGCCGCTGGTAAAGTAACTTTTCATGGACATCGCTCCGCTGATACCGTCGTATCCCGTGGATGCCCACATCGTCTCGATGCCCTGGTCGATCATCACCACGATCACATTAGGATAAATCTTGGTGACCGGGGTAACACATTCTTCTACGGGTTTGGTCATAAGGCCCACCGTATCGGCAACATGATGAGTGTAATAGCCGTATTCCGGCATCTTGCCGATCCCTACTTCATCCGCCCGTAAGAAGTAGCAGCAGTCTCTGATATGCTGAGACATTTGCTCCGGATCCGGAATAGGAGTCTTCGTCGCCTCGGGAGCACCATCTACCACATCCTCCGGAGCGATAAGGTTGCGCGCCCAGCTGATGGAGCCGCCAAAAGGATCTTTAGCGATAAACTGAAAGAAACCTTTTTGAGGCTCGGGACCGTACAGACCTCTGACCGCCTGCATAAAGCCGGCATCCGCTTCAGATGTCATTTTTACCTTGGTCAAAATTTTGGTAGTACCCAGCCACTGATCGTTATTCTCCACAAAGCGGACTTTTGCTCCTGCAAAGTCATGGACCGGGCGAAGTTTGGAGCGTATTTTACCGGAGCCCGGGACATAATTCAAGGTTTCAGCAGCATTGGCCACCTTGGCCGGAGCCTTGATCGCTCCGATGACTCCCATGGTCGTCGCTGCAGCCCCAACTTTCAGAAAGCTTCTGCGGCTCATGCCGCTCTGCTGTCTTTTTTGATTGTTTTCCATTCTTTTCTCCCCTTAAGCTTCCACTGTGTTTCTACTCTCTGTTTTTTTCAGGTTAATAAAACCTAAGAGACGGGCTAAGATAAAACCCAGTACCACGGATATCCCTAAAAACACAAATACGGCGGTACTTGTGGCCTTAACATGGCCGGCCTTGGCATTGAGATAGATATAAGAAATCCCCATCCAGGTAATACCGTACCAAAGGACAAATAAAGCCCAATTAAGCACGGTTTTCCACAGTTCGGCCTTTTGGGCCCGCGGTTTAATAAAGAGAATAGCTGCCAGGAATAATACTCCCGCTATAAAAACTAAAAATGTACCCATAACTTTTTCACCTCCCTTTAGCAAGATAATAAAAAAGTAGTATGGGTATATTGTAATAAGGATCACATACGCAAGTATTAATGTGTATTAACTTTACCTGAATTTCTCAACCTTTCCTTCCGTAGTCAGCATAATGGACACAATGCCCAGAGCATTGCGCAGAGCCGTCATGGCGACCTTGGCCGGATCGACGATTCCCGCCGCGGCCCAATCCACGAACTTTCCGGACAGAGCGTCATAGCCCAGTTCATTGCCCAGGGTCTTCGTCATCTCCACGATCTTTTTGCCATTGCCCCCTGAATTGCTCACAATCTGCTGCAAAGGAGCTTCCAGAGCCTTTTGGACCAGCTTGATTCCCGCCTTTTCATAGTCCGTGGCTGACTGAACTTGCTCTAAAGCCTGAGCCGCCCTGATCAAGACCGTGCCCCCTCCGGGCACAATACCGCTTTCAACCGCTGCTTTGGCGGCGTGCACAGCATCAACCACCCGGTCCTTAAGCTCCTTCAGGGCGATTTGGGTAGCGGCACCGACGCGAATCACCGCAATTCCTCCGGCCAGAGCGGAGATGCGCTGCTGTAGTTGGGCTCCCTCTTCAGGATTAGTGGTTTGCTTGAGGATAACTTTCAATTGCCTTACTTGTTCCTGAATGCTTTCAGGTGTTCCTGCTCCGCCTAAAACAGTGGTCTTATGACGGGTCACGATAGCTTTCCGGGATGTACCCAGCATGGGCTTTTCGATTGTTGCCAGGATCATGCCCAAGGATTTGGCAACCACCGTTCCACCGGTGACGATGGCCAGATCTTCCATAATATCCTGACGATAGTCCCCCTGGCCTGGCGTCTTAATGACGACCACCTTTTCCCGGTTGGCTTTATTATGTGCGATCAGCATTCCCAAAACATCCCGGGTCATGTTCCCGGCAATTATTAAAAGGGGGCGCTTCTCCCAGGCACACCAATTCAAGATCCGTTTTACTTCAGAGATCTCCTGCAGGATATGATCGGTGATTAAAATATAGGGGTTTTCCAGCTGTCCAGTCATTTCCTCACTCTCATCCAGGAAATAAGCGGACATATACCCGCTGTTCAGTTCCAAGCCCTCGGTCACTTCAACATAAGTATGGCGTTCGATGGATTCTTCCACGGTAATCGTGCCATCCGGTCCCACCCTGGCCATGGCCCGAGCGATCAGCTCTCCAACCGGAACGCTCTTCGCGGATATGGCAGCTACCTGACCGACCCCTACGGGGGCAGTCACCGGAATACTCAGTCTCTGGATTTCGGCTATGGCATAGTCGGCGGCTTTTTCGAGTCCTTTTTTGAACTGCATCGGATCCAAACCGGCTTCCACAAGGGAAAGTCCTTCCTTAGCCAGGGCCTGGGCCAGAACAATAGAGGTCGTGGTCCCATCCCCTACCAAATCATTGGTCCGGGCGGCTGCTTCCTTACAAAGCTTAGCTCCCAGATTTTCCTGAGAGTCCGGCAGATTGATGGAATTGGCAACGGTTACCCCATCCCTGGTGATCAGGGGATACCCCCATCTCCGTTCAATGACAATGTTTTTCCCCCAGGGTCCGAGGGTTAGCTTGACCATATCCGCAACCTGATCCACACCGGACACCAATGCTCTGCGTACACTCATTGCCTTATCTCCACAACAATGCCGTCTTTCACAATGATCTCTGCTTTAACTGCCCTATTTAAGTCATCACCGACTTGCAAATCATAAGGCCCTTCAACAGAACCCATGACCACTTCCTCCCCGACGGCCAGTTCTTCCAGAGCATCCATATTCATTCTGAGTTGATCCCGCCGGATGTGAAAATCAGCAGCTTCGGCATCGAATTTTTGGCGGATCCTGTCCAACTGAGCTCCCTCCGCTCCTTTCAGGGAAAACTCCGTCAGGTTTTTTTTCTTGTTCTCTTCAAACTCCAGCTGCTCATTGTTCAAAGCCACTAACTGTTCCCGCAATTCCCGCCGGCTGGTTTCTTTACCCTGTTCAGTGACAATTTGTTTTAAAATGATCTCCCGGAAAATGGTGATGCTCGACAATTTCAATTCCTCCTGTATCTGTCCATGATAGGTTCCCTTAAATTCTAATACATAAAAAGAAGCTGATTTTTAGAGTGCACTAACTTGGAGATATTTTTTGAAGCAGGCTCCTAGTAATACGATGTTTGTTCAGAGAGATGCTTAAGCTCTCCAAGGTTGTAAACGATGATTTTATTCTTTTTCTTATCTAAAATATTTTCCCTTTTCAGACAGGCCAGAACTCTGGATACTGTGACATGATGAACACCGGTAATCTCCCCAATACTCTTCTGGGACAGAGGCATTGTAATTTCATAAGTATCGCCAACCCGCTTTCCCTGAGAGGAACAGAGCTCGTAAAATAACCTCAAGATTCTGATCGTCGGGTTATAGGTATTCATCTCTGCAACCTGTCGCGCATAATAAGCCACTTTGGTAAGGTAGTTTTTAAAGATTTCAAATATCATATCTTCATCGGTGCGAAAAACAGTTCTAAGGCTCTTTTCAGAAAACCAGCATGTCCTTGTCGGTTCCATAGCTGTGGCATAAATGTTATTCCCCGTAGGATATAATTTTCCGATCAGGGAATTGCCGCCGGCATAATAGAGAAGCTTTTCACTTCCATCTTCAAAAATGATATCTAATTTGATCTTTCCTTCCACCAAAAAAATCATACTGGTGATTTCTTCACCAGGCATGATGACGGCACTGCCTTTGGCAAAATCCCTGATCAGCCCCATCTGTGTATAATTGCGCAGTTTTTCTATGGGGAAAAAATTATCCGGAATAATTGCTCCACAAAAATCCTTGCCCAAACCTTCAACAGACACTTTTAGCCATCCCCTTTTCTATCTCTAAAATCAAATGCTTTTATTTTGCAGACAGTAACTTCACGTTTCACTTTGTGATATTGACTATACCGTTAAACTTATTGCACATTAACATTTCGGAGCATAAAGACTGCTATAATCTCAGTTAGAACGCCAGACAAACTCTTATCTTGTGAAAGGATGAACTTTGCCATGCACAAATTTCTCATGGGTCCCTATAAGGAACTGAACCTCAAACCACTCCCTGAATTTACTGAAGATGATTTGAACCGGGCTGTTATTGAATCCACCTTAAAACTATTAAATGAATGGTCTAAAAAGAATAAGCCCGCCGAGTTCGGGGATGAGGTGATCATAACCCTTAATCCCGTGTGTGACGGCATCTTTGTACCTGAGCTGGCCAACTCAAACTTTAAATATACGGTAGGAGATCCCTCTATGCTGGAACAATTTAAACAAGTCATTCACTGCAAAGCGGGAGATCCTTTTAAAATGGACATCCTCTTTCCTGAAAGCGCCCCTTTGCAGCGGATCAGGGGTAAAACCGTGACCTTTGACGCCGAGGTTTTAGAGGTCATCAATCATAGCCGGCAACTGGAATTTTCCGACGAAATTGCCAAACAGATTGACCCTAGGGTCTCCGGTATGGAAGAGCTTAAGAACAATCTGCGCAGTATTATCACCGCGAACTGGAGCCAGGTCATTGCTGAAAATAAGCTGGAGCTGATTTTCGAAACAATCCTCGCCCAATCTGAGTACGAATTTGATGAAGAAGAATTTCAAAAAGCCTATGCAGATACCCTGGCGGAGACCCGTCAGCGTATGATATCCTCAGAAAATCTAACCATGATGTCCTCCCTTCTGTCTGAGGATGATGAGTATTTTTATGAAGATTGCCGGCTCCTTACTCAGAAAACCATCTTACGCCAATTAGTTTTAGATGAAATCGCCCGTCTGGAAGCTATCGGCGTCACCCCTGACGAGATTCAGGAAGAGAAAAAACGTCATACCCCATTCCCTGACGAAGAAGCTATCGGCCAACATCTCATCGAGAAAAAAGTCGCCAGACTGCTTTTGGAATGGAATTATAAAAATGGCCAGACTCCCGGCTCGTTTAGTATACACTAAATAAATTCTCCGATTCTTAATCCGTACTAACAAATGCATCTTTTCCTGGGCTCCCGGAATTCATTTGTTCTCGGCGCAGCATGGCGGTTTGGTCAGTGTTTTATGAAGGAACAGCCCAGTCCTTGATGCTGTCATACCAATCCTGGCCGGTGTTGTAGAGCATATCGTCAAAGGATGCACCCTTGGCCATCATAATATCCCGGCAGGCGGCGGCCATGATGTGACCCTCCAGTCCCCTCTGCCCGCCTTGGGCAAAGAGGTCAAAGCAATACTCCAGGGTATAGCTGCCATAGTAGACCAGAGTGCGGTACTCAAGGGGATGAGCATCTATATAGGCTCCGGGATTGGACATATGAGCCGGGGAGGAACAGATGGTCTCGATCAGTCCGGCGATCTCGCCGCCAACATCCACCTGGCCGTGGGCTATGGCCTGCTCATAACAGGCCATGGCGTGAGCCTGGATATATTTTTGCGTGTCCAGAGCGCCTCCGGCGATCTTCTCCGGAAACTTTTCACGGATGGAAGGCCCATAACCGGCGCCGTTCTGAGGCGTCCAGTATTCCATCAGCCTGTAGGTATTCTTGTCTTCTACTTCAAAAGTAAGGGCAACCGGCATGTGGCTGCCTCCCGTTTCAGAGAGTCCACCTCCACGGTATCCAAACTCCATATAAAGGGCCATAGCATATACCGTGACCGTGCCGATGCCTGTCACCGACTCCCCAGTCTCAGTAGCCAAAGTAGTGTGGGCTTGAGCGGAAAAATCTCCTCCTGTATACTCACTCCTATTATGCTGGAGAATCGCAGCGGAGACAGCCTTTTCCAGAGGGTCCTGCTCCTTCGCCATAGGCTCCGCCTCTGTGGTGCCGGCAGCCCTATCATCCTGGGGCTTCACCTGGCCGGCCTGCCCATTGGCATCAGGCTCAACCACCTTATCCAAATGAAACAGCCAGCGGACGCGGGGATTTCCGGGATGATCATAACCGTGAGCCAAGAGGACATGGCCGTTTTTTTGCTCCATCACCAGGATAAGGGTCTGGTTTTCATCCTTAAGATCCGCCCGGTAGATGGTTTTCACTTTGTCCAGATTTTCGTGGGCTTTGTTGTTGAGCGGATCAAAGAGTCCGTACTGCTCCTGACGGCTGAGGGGGTATTCATAGAGACTGCCCAGCATGACCCAGTCCTGATCGGAAATCTCCCTGCGAAACAGCACGTAGTCGGAAGAAATGTTGTACTCAGGGGCGGTGTCCCTTGTGTAACCAAAAGAATACTGAGGGGCACTGTAGAGAATCTCATCCACACGGTAGACAGCAGCGGTGAAGTTCTCCCCGGCTTTGGGATTGGCCATCATCCCCATACCCAGAATGAACACAGCCAAAAAAGCGAACAGCAGGACCCGGAAGCCAGGCTTTTTATAGTTGAGCACATTCATAATCCTCCCTCTGGTATCTCCTTCACCAAAAGCCAGGGGGGTGCCGCCCACAATAGGTCTGCCCGTGGCCAGGGAAAGGAGGGATGAGGAATAGTCCTTTTTCACCTCATGACCCAGCTTCCTGATCACTGCCTCGTCGCAGGACATTTCCATATCTCTGCCGGAAAGGAAAAAAGCCGCCCACACCAGGGGATTGAACCAATGGATGCAAAGCACAAAAAAGCTCAGGATCTTGACCACATGATCAAACCGGCGGATATGGGTCTGCTCATGGAGCAGGATATACTCCTTCTCTGCGCCGGAAAGGGAGGCAGGCAAGTAAATCCGGGGACGAAGCACCCCCATGACAAAGGGGGTATCCAGGCCGGCACAGAGGTAGATGTTCTCCTTATCATGGACGGCGTCCTTCAGCCGCCTTTTTAAACTCAGCAGTGAAAAAACGCTGTAGAGCAAAAGAACGGCAATACCCATTATCCACAGCAAGGATCCCAAAAAGACCCAGATCTGCAAAGGATTAACGCTGGCATAAGGCGTCGCTCCGGGCAGGGACGAGCTGACGACCCGATCCACCGCAGTGATCCCTGTCTGAATCTGAGGTACGGCGGCATAAACAATGCGGTGCGGAATCGGTTCAGGGTTCACCGGCAGCAGACTTAAGGCACTCTCGAAAGAAAAAGGGCAAACCAGGCGAAACAGCACCACGCTCCAAAGGGCGTAGGAAAAAACCTTCGGTGCCCTTCTGAGCAGGAACCGCATGAGCACTACACACAGGATGACAGCGCTTCCAGTAATACTCATATTAAGTACCTTTAAGAATAGTTCCTCCTGCATGGTTATTCCTCCTTATGCTGGTCAATGAGCTGCTGCAGCTCATTAATTTCTTTGGCGCTTAACTTGTTTCTACGGGTGAATGCCGCAAAAAACCGGGGCAGAGAACCGCCGAAGGTTTCACTCAAAAACTGCTCTCCCTGTGCCGCTGTGAAGTCCTCCCTGCTCATCAGAGCTATGACCCGGCCTTTTTGATTTTCAAATATCCCCCGGTCGCAGAGCCGCTTGAGCATGGTATAGGTGGTGGACTTCTTCCAGCTCAGTTCCTTTTCGCACAGCTTGACAAGCTCCCCGGAGGGAATCGGGGCATGATGCCAAATCAGGTCGGCAAATTTTTGCTCCATTTCCCCAAGTTTATATTGTTCCATAGACTGATCCTCCTTTGCCAACGGTCGAATATCATTAGACTAGGCAAAGTCTAACACGATTAGACCTTCAAGTCAATGTGTTATCTATGGGGTTAACTGACTTGACGTACGATCATAAAACAAAAACCCCAACCATGCTTGGTTGAGGCAACCATTCTTCAAAGTACAGGTTTTGGCTGAACTATTCTATAGAGCGAGATTATATCCAGTATAGGCAATAGGTATTATATGTACAGATTGGTTTTCTTTTATAATTAAGAAAAGCACAAGGTTTTATCTATCGAAAAGCCTATTTCAGACTAGTTGGAGGATAAAAAATAATGAAAAATGGTTATGTACTCATTGTATTAGCAGCTTTAGGCTTTGCGGCCTTACCCATATTCATAAAATATGGGTATAATGTAGGTTTAACTACAGAGGTCATGTTGTTTTTGCGGTTTTTAATCGCCAGTGTCCTACTGAGTTTTATAATGCTCGTAAACAAAAAAGGACTCCATATGAATAAATCTGATCTGCCTAAACTAGTCGTTCAAGGGTTAGTGTTTTTTGGAAGTTCCTATTGCTATACACTGGCTATAAAGCATATGTCTGCCTCAGTTACAAATATATTGCTTTATACATACCCATTAATGGTTGTGCTTATGGCCACCATGATTTTTAAAGAAAAAGTATCGCTGGTTAAGGCGTTAACGTTACTCCTTTCGTTTTTAGGTTGCTTAATGGTTATAGATGTCATACATACATCTACGCATCAAATCAGTATGTTAGGTATTTTATATGGTATCGGATCAGCGATATTTTATGCAATATATAATATAAACGGGCAGTATCTTTCTAAAACCCTGGAACCGGTGACTATTTCAACCTATACATCGGTTGTTTGCTTATTTGCTACAATGGTAATTTATCCACCGGTTAATATATTCGCGGGTCATTCATTCCAGGCTATGTGGATAGTTGGTCTTGGAACAGCTATATTAAGTACAATCATACCTCTTTTTTGCTATCAAAAAGGGGTATCTCTATTAGGAGCAAGCCAAGCTTCAATTTTAAGCAACATCGAACCCGTCATAGCAACAGTCTTGGCTTTTTTAATTTTAGGAGAAACACTATCAGTCATACAATTATCCGGTGCATTTCTTATTATTTTGGGAGGATTGCTGCTTAAATTAGATAAGGGTAAACAACCAGGCACTCTGAACAGCTAAGTGTAAATTTCGCATTGTTTACTTATCTCCATAGCCGTCTTAGCCGCGGCATGGTCCGCTAAAAAACAGATAGTTCGGTATACAAAATAATTGAACTGATGATAAAACCCCAAACATATATATTCTTCATAAGCTTAACCCAATTTAACTCACAATGGTGGTCCTTGTATTTAGCAAGGGAGTAAAATATGCCAATGAAGCTCGCAACGAATAAACATAGTACAAAGAGCACTGACATAAAATATACATAAACCGCTCCCTGGCCATCCTTGAAGGCCTGAAAAACTTTAAATACAATAACCCCTAAGCAGATGATCACTCCCCAGGCATAACCGTTCAAAGGTTTATATTTTTCTATACACGTATCTGCAGGGATATCAGTCTCTACGGTATAAAAGCCGGCGGGCAGTGATTCAGCCTCTGTTTCATAATTCAGCAGTGAGTCGCAAAAATCACACTTGCCGACAGAATGGGCGACTAAATTCTTGGCCCCGCAACCGGGGCATTCAATTGCTTTCGGTTCTCTAGTCAGGTTTTGTCTGGTCCGTCCTTGATATTCCGGCCTTTCCTTTCCATAATAGTTGATATGCTTCCTGCGTGTTTCTATCCATGCCATACTCAATATAAAACACATAAGAATCAAAAATATAAGTAGGCCTATATCATCCTCTTTCACTCTGCACCCCCCGCTTTTCTAAACCTACACCAGCATAGATAAATACCTTCATTAAAATAATCTTATCAGGCTTCCTGCCATTGTAAAGCAGAAAAAAAATCCCCAAACCACACTGGTTTGAGGATTTTTGTACTTCGCGATTAACGCTTGGAGAATTGGGGAGCTTTACGGGCTTTCTTCAAGCCGTATTTACGACGCTCTTTCATACGTGGGTCACGGGTGAGGAACCCTGCACGCTTGAGAGCTGGACGCAAGCTGGGATCTGCTTTCAGAAGTGCACGGGCAATTCCGAGGCGGAGAGCTCCGGCCTGTCCTGTAGTACCGCCGCCATGAGCGAGAGCAACTACATCATATTTGCCAGCAGTATCGGTTACCCCGAACGGTTGTTGAACGATCATTTCCAGAGTTTTCTTGCCGAAGTACTCAGCAAGCTCTCTCTTGTTGATTGTAACTTTTCCTTCTCCAGGAATTAAACGTACACGAGCCACCGCGTTTTTACGGCGTCCGGTACCTTGGTATTGTAATTGTGCAGCCATGTTTTACTTCCTCCTTCCCGTTTATTGAATGGTCCAAACTTCGGGTTGTTGCGCTTGATGCGGATGATTTTCGTCACGATATACTTTCAGCTTCGTATACATCTGGGCACCCAGCTTGTTATGAGGAAGCATTCCTTTTACGGCATGCTCAACAGCTCTTTCAGGCATGTTTTGCATCAGCTTTCTGTAAGGGGTTTCTTTCAAACCACCAGGATAGCCGGAGTGACGGCGATACATTTTTTGATCCAATTTATTACCGGTCAAAACAACTTTTTCTGCATTAATGATGATCACATGATCTCCTGTGTCAACATTAGGAGTAAAAGTTGGTTTATGTTTACCTCTAAGGATGCGAGCAGCTTCAGTAGCTAAACGACCCAAAGGAAGGCCTGCAGCGTCAATGACATACCATTTACGCTCCACCGCATTCGCTTTCGCAAAGAACGTGGACATAAGTTTCCCTCCATCAATTATCCGTATTTCAGTCCGATCTGCTTCGTGGGGCTCAGGCACTGGCAGTTATGCAGCTTTATGGGGCTCAGGCATAAATAACAGCATAAAGACTCATATTGGTATTTTATAAAACGTGTCAGTAAATGTCAAGAAGATCAAAAGAAATAGATGAAATAAATGCAAGTTCTCTTACTCATCTTCATCCTTTCCTTTCTTAATATCGAAAAGTTTGACTATTGTATTCTCTTTTTCATCACTCATGAAATCATCTTCCCCCTGCTCCAGGGCTTCCTGAAGCAAATCAATCGCATCGGCGACTTTAGCCGCCAATTGAAAATACATCTTCATATAGTCGGGCATGGTAAAGCACTCCTTTGCACCATCAGTGTTATACCACAATAATAACCAGAAAAAAGGCGTTTTGTTAGTGATATTTAACTAATAAGGCGAAAGAAGTTGTAATGGAGCGGATTATTGAATTTTTTTGCATACGCTAAAAAATTGCTTGTGAATTTCTGATACACTATAGACAAGTATCGACAGTACTGAACTGTACCTTATGGAGGGTAAATATCCGATGCATAAACTGATCAAGTTGGGACCATACAAAGGGCTGGTTCTTCCCTCCCCTGTACTCTTTACGGAAGATGATCTGGAGCTGGGGGTCAGCGAAGCGGTGAAGAAAATGGCTAACCAATGGGGGAAGGTTCACCTACCCGCCGCTTACGGAGATGAAGTCGTCATCAACCTACGTGCCGAATCCGATAGGCTGTTCGTTCCTGAGCTATCCAAAGCCAATTATACTTTCACCCTGGGGGATCCTTCGATCTACAAAGAATTCGATCAGCTGATTGGTCTCAAAGCCGGCGATGATTGGCAGCTGGTGCTTGAGCTTCCTTCCGGTTTTCCCGTGGAACGACTGCGGGGCAAAATCGTCACGTTTTATATCATCCTTTTGGAAGTTATTCGCAAGCGCCCGCTGGAGCTTACCGATGAAATCGCCTGTCAGATCGATCCCAAAGCCGGCAGTCTGGAGCAACTGAAAAGCAGGTTGAAAGAAGTTATCTCCGAAAACTGGCTGCAGTCTATTGCCGAAGCAAGGATGAAGGCGATTCTAAACGCTATTTTCTCCACATCTGTCTGTGAATTGGATCAGCAAGAGCTTAAAGAGGTCTCTGACCGGATTTTTGCCGAAAAGCAAAAACAACTCTTCACCTCAGACAATCCACAGATGCTGGAGGCATTGCTCTCGGGAGATAACCGCTCCCTGCACCGGGAAAGCCTGCTCCTTGCCGAAGAGATCATCGTGGAAGATCTTATTCTTAAGGAAATTGCCCGGATCGAAAAAATTCAGGTTGAACCCAGTGAATTCCGGGAAGCCAGGGAAAAGTTTCTGGAATCCGCGGGGAACGAACAGAGCTTTCGTTTGATCTTTCCCACAGACGATGCTCTTCAACAGCATTTATTGCAGGAAAAAGTACTGGACTGTCTCTGGGAGTGGAACAACGAAACGGGCTTGCCTGACACTTCATTTTGAACCGGCGGAATTTTGAGCCAACGACTATCCTCCCGATATGCCAAAAGCAAGATGATCACGCTTATATCCTGATACGCAGCGTGATCATCTTGCTTTTGGCGAGTCTTCCTATTTTTTTAAGATAACAGTGCAACAAGATTTTTCAATCTATCGACCTGGTGACAACGGCCTTAAAAAAGCGTCAAAAACGTAATATAAGAGAAAATCATTTCCTGACTCATATCCCAGCTCATTCCCATAGCCGGATCTTTTTCAGCCAGCTCAGGATGCTCTTTGACTATCTCACTCCAAGGAATCAACAATTGTTGTTTTTCCATGCCCATACCTCCCTTAAGGAATTTTAGTTTTAACCCTCTTTAAGCGGGCCGATTTTGTTTTTGCGATAAGCATTGGCAAAATTCCGGCAATGCTTATCCCGGCCCAGCAAGGCCTCTGTGGCTAGAAGCGCGGCGAGGAGATCCCTGTTCAATGGATCCAGGATAGCGGAGTCCATCCCGGCAAACATAGCCAGAGTCAGGAAGTTCTGATTGACTACTTTCCGCAAAGGCATCCCGAAGGAAATATTACTGAGGCCCGAAGTAACATTGATCATGGGATAATTGGCCTTGATCTGCCGTGTGGCCTCCGCAAATTTCAACAAAGCCCCATTATCTGCCGACAAAGCAATAACCAGTGGGTCAATATGAATTCTCTCTTGGGCGATATCATAGCTTTGGGCTTTTTCCACCAGAGCCTGAGCGATCTCAACCCGGCTCTGAACATCTTGGGGAATTCCTGAATTATCACAGGTCAGGGCAATGACCTGCCAGGATGTTCCCTGAATCAGCGGAAAAATCACCTCGCATTTATCGCCCTCCAGGGAAACAGAATTGATGAGCCCCGGTCTTTTGGCATAAAGGAGTACTTGCTGAATGGCTCTGGGATTAGGACTGTCAATGCATAATGGTGTATCGGTGGCTTCCTGAACGATATCCATCAGCCATTGAAGCGTTTCCACTTCCAGCTCCGGTGAAGTGCTGGCGCAAACATCGATATAATCTGCTCCGGCTTCGCTTTGCCTAAGGGCAAGATCACGGATAAGCTTTTCATCCTTTGCTTCGATAGCCTTTTTGACACTGGGAATCGTGCCATTGATTTTTTCACCGATAATGATCAAGATCGTTTACTCCTCTCAGCTGTAGATACCGTATTCCATAACAAATTTGTTTATAGCGATAATATTTTCGGCTTTGGCATCTTTAGGTGAGATGACTTCTTTATCCGTACCAAAAATATAGCCGCCGCCGGGAGCCAAAGCATCCACCAGCTCTTTAGCTTTAGCGATGCATTCTTCTTTTGTTCCATACTGCAGCAAGGTCGTAGGGAAAAGGCCGATCAGGCAAAGAGTATTGCCCAGTTTCTGCTTCAGTTCTTTCGGTTCACCATGTTCGAACCAGCCCATGGTTTTTTTTGCTGGCAGCTCCTGAAGATGATCGTAATAGCGTGACCAGTCCCCTTCATAGAAGGGGATCACATAGATATCATGGGCAGCAAAAAACTCCATAACCTTCTTGAAGGATGGCCAATAGTATTTATTAAAATCCTTTGTATTTAACATAGTAGGAAGATGTAAAGGCATCATCAGGACTTTGGGATTCGGCCTCGGCGGCGCCATATGAACCTGACCCATACCGAACCGCATGACCAGCGGCGTAAGTGCCTCAACAGCCTCAGCCAGTTCTTCCGGGCGGCGGCGGATGTCCATGAATACACCTTTAATACCCCGGAAAAAGTCGGCAATCCAATCCAGAGGATGAAGAATAACGCCGTCAAACAGCAAGGGCATTTTGCATTGCTGGGCAAGTGCAGCTTTGATAGCCCCCTTTTTGCCGCCATACATGCCGAATTGCATGGCACCTTTGGTCAAGGCTAAATCTCTGACCGGCGAATCCTGAGCCAGCTCCCTATATTTACGCGGCAGAATCTTGTCCACAAAAAAACGGAAGGGATCCCCGCTGAATTCGCGATACTCGTCTTCTTTCATAATATTGGCGGATTGGTCGGAATATTGGACGATATTGCTTTCGCTCAGATAATGAAACGCTTTGCTCCCCAGAGCCTGATAAACACTGCCCGGTCTGTTGAAGACCTGATGAGTCATATCCATCGGGATATCCCCGGCCACCTTCAGCATGGCCTTGCCGCATTTATCGGTGTCCCAGTTGGTCTCGGAATCGGTGTATCCTGCATAATAGGCGCTCCAGGTTCCATAAGTCCCCAATACCGGAACCCGGTCGGCCTGTTCCAGCCTTAAGGTTTTGAAAACACGCTCCACACGCTCCTGATAGAGGTTTCCGACTTCACTCATTTGATCAGCCCACCCATCTTTGACATATTTTTACGCCATCAGCGGCATTCGTGGAAAAATCATCGGCACCAACACGTTGGCATACGTTCTCATTGACAGGCACTCCACCGATAATGACCTTGAGATCGTTTCTAAGACCTTCAGCTTTTAAAGCATCAACGGTTTCTCTCATACTGTCCAGAGCCAAGGTCAGTACTCCGCTCAGACCGACGATTTCAGGATTAACCTCTTTCACCTTATCCACAATGATCTTTACTGGTACATCAATGCCCAGGTCAAAGACTTCAAACCCGCTGGCCTCGGCCATGGTTCTGAAAATATTTTTGCCGATATCATGAAGGTCTCCTTCCACAGTGGCCAGTACGATCTTAGCTCTCTTTTCCAAGGCATCTCCCGATAGAGCCGGTTTGAGCTTATCCATCGCCGCCTGCAAAATTTCTCCCGCGAAAATCAAATCCCCAATGAAATACTCGCCTGAATCAAAGCGTTCACCCACTTTAGTCATTCCTTGCTGAAAGGCTTTAATCAATTCTTGAGCAGCATCGGCATCCGCCTTGGCCATAACTTTGTCCACCACTTCGTTAATGGCCCCCTCATCCAAATCAGACATGGCTTGGGCCGAGGCATTTAAATCAATCACTTCAAGTCATCCTCCCTATATTTTTTATTAAGCTTGTGTATACAAGTATAGCAAGTTTCTTGACAAAGGAATTTAGTGCATGCTAAGGAGGAACTACTATTTTTTAAATATTTAAACCATTTGAACTATAAAGAAAACCAGGTCCAAGCCTGGTTTTAAAAACAGAAAACAATCCGATGCTCTGCTGTTCTGCTATTGACCGCGGATAACCACGCCTCCTGTGCCGATCACCAGAGTGGCAATGGAAACCGCACTTCTCAGCGCGGCACAGGTCACCTGGACCGGGTCGCTGATCCCACTCTCCAGCATGTCGACAAACCGGTTCTCAGCCGCATGATAGCCATGACCTTGAGGCAGTTCCTCAATGGTTTCCAACACGGCATCAGGATCGCCCCCAGCATTGATGACAATCCGGCGCAGCGGAGCTTCCAAAGCCTTGTAAAGAATGTGCAGCCCTGCTTCGCTCTCTTTTTCTTTGCACCCAAGCTTGGACAGTGACCGTCTTGCTTCCAGCAAAGCGGTTCCACCCCCCGGTACAATCCCTTCGCTGACGGCCACCCGTACGGAGTTCACCGCATCCTCCAGCCGGTCTTTTTGCTCCTGAAGCTCCAGCCGGGTAGGCGCTCCGGTGTAAACCACGGCTACACCGCCCTGCAGCCAGCCCAGCCGTTCCGCCAGCTTGCCCCTGCGCCACCCCGGCAACCGCCCCTCATATTCCCGGCGGACCTGGCTGCAGCGCAGGCTGATTTGCCGGGGGTCGCCCATTCCGCCGATGATTGTGGTGCTGTTATTGTCAGCCAGAATCTTCCCGGCCCGGCCCAAATGCTCTTCTGTCACTTCTTCCAAAATGATTCCGTTTTCTTCACCGATCACCGTACCGCCAGTCAGTATGGCAATGTCCTGCAGATATTCCTTGCGGCGTTCCCCGGAGCCCGGAGACTGAACGGCGACGGCGTTCATGGTTCCCTTTTGCTTATTGGCCAGCAGCAAGGCCAGCAAGTCTATGCCAATATCTTCGGCAATGAGCAGCAGTGGCTTCTCATATTTAACAGTCAGCTGCAGCACGGCAAAAATTTCATCGGCGGTGCTGAGCCGCCCATCCACAATCAGGATAAAAGCATCCGTCAGGGCTTCCGATTTCCGCTCCCAGGATTTTACGATTTTCGGGGTGAAGCAGCCTTTATTAAAGGAAATGCCGTGTTTAATTTCCAAATAGGGCTGCAGCCCTTTCCCTTCCTCAATGGTGATGATGCCCTGAAAACCAACCTTACCCACCGCCTCGGCCAGCAGTTTTCCAAGAGCCGGATCGCCGGAGGAAATGGCGCCCACCTGAGCTACCTGCTCAAGTTCTGTCACTTTGACAGCCTGCACCCGCACGGCCTCAACCACCGCTGCGGCTCCCCGCTCCAGACCCTTAATCAGGCAGACCGGATTAAGTCCGGCAGCGATCTGCTTCATCCCTTCTTCAATCATGGCCTGGGCCAAAACGACAGCAGTGGTCGTCCCGTCTCCGGCCAGATCATTGGTCTTCTCCGCAGCTTCCCGGATAATCTGACAGCCGAGATTATGAAACCGGTTCGGAACTGAGATGATTCCCGCGATGCTGGCCCCGTCATTGGTAATTTTCGGCCGTCCCACCAGCGGCTCCAGAACCACGTTCCTGCCCTTGGGGCCCAGGGTGATTCTGACACAGTCGGCAACGCTGTTTATTCCTTCGATAAGTGCCTGTCTGGCTTTCTCTCCGCATAAAGAAACCCTTTCCATGATGCATTCCTTCCTCTTCAGCTTATTGCCAGGGTCCAGTTTTCAAAGATGACAAGTCCGATCAATATAAGAGTCAAAACATAAGCAACTCCCGGCAAGATCGTTGACAGTTCAGCCTTCACCTTTCAACTCCACCTTTCCCGCTTTTTTCCGACCAGCAGCTCCGATAACTTCTTTGATTTTCCGTCCCAGCTGGGCGGCCTTATCCAGGAACGTACCCACAGGACAAAGGGCCACACACCAGAAACGGCGGTAAAGAAAGCTGGTCACCAAAATAATAAAGAGCAGATACCATTGATAGCTCGTGCCGTTCCAGCCAAACATCGTTCCAAAGGGCTCGAAGCTGGAGAAAGAGGGATTGGCGAATAAAAACGCCAGCAGCAGAGTCAGAAACAAAATGATTTCTTTGCCGGCGCGGAGCCAGCGGCCGTACTTGCCCAGAGGCAGATTCATTCTGCTCAGAAGATGGGTCCCTTCCTGAACGCCGCAGAAGGGACAGACGTAGGTGCAGTAGAGATTTTTCCCGCTGAACAGAGCCGGCAGCAAGGCCCCGGCCAAGATCAAGTACCAGATCAGGTTTTCCCGGGGTGACGGGAAGTATCCCATAAACAAGGCACTGATATGACCCATGGATAAAGAACGGTTAAGCCAGAAGCCCAGAACAACCACGCTCAGACCCAAAAAGAGCAAACGGTATTTCCTCAGTTTAGGAAAGCGGGGCATGAGAATGGACAGCACCACAAGAGCAGTTACCGCGATTTCCTTAATCCCAACCTGCCAGGGAATTTTAGCGTCTTGAGGTGTCTGGTTCAGTTCGGCCTTCACAATCGTATGGGCAGCTTCCTGTACCGATTTGGCGATAGCCCGGGTCGATAGGGTGGCCCCGGAAATCAGCTCAATATCATAGCCCCCTGTCAGGGCATCATTGCCTTTTTTTCCTTCATACTGGCGAAAGTACCCGGCTTTAGTGATCTTATTGATGTAGGCCGGCGTTTCCTTATGTTCGAGAATCTCCACCCCCTGCAATGAGCCCTCCTGATTCAGGATGGTTCCTACCATTATGGGCCCGCCATAACCAACATTGCTGCTGACACCAAGATAGGCCAGTACCGCCCCATCACTTCCCACTGCTTTGGCTGTTCTGTCATTAATAGCTTCATAGCTGGCTGCCTCCGGCATCAACTGCCGATAATAGTCCTGAACTAAAGCAGCATCCATCTGATTGGCAAAATGCCCGTAAAGATAAGCCGCTGCCAGGGCTGCAATCAAGATAAAAGGTAAAAATCGTTTCATCCTACAGACCTTCCTTCGTATTTTCCGAGAATATGCGATTATTTTCCGTCCATTTAAATCATCGTGCTGAAATCCGGCGCCTCAAAAATATAATGCATGGGCTCCTTCTCCAGCAGGGCTTCCGTTGTCAGCAGCAGCGAAGCAATGCCCACGGCTTTAGTAAGTGCGGTAAGGACTACTTTAACCGGATCGGTAATGCCCTCTTGCCAGAGATCGGTGAACCGGCCGGTCAGAGCATCATAGCCCCAGCCATATTCCTGCTGGCCTGCCATCCTGACAATTTTCGCGCCATTTCCCCCCCCATTCTCCGCGATCTGCTGCAGAGGAGCGGCTAAGGCCCGCTGCACCAGGCGTACCCCGGCCTCTTCATCCTGAGAAGCCAATTGAACCGTATCAAGGGTTTTGGCCGCCTGGAGCAAGCTTGTTCCCCCGCCCGGCACGACTCCGTTCTCCGCAGCCGCTCTGGCAGCTTTCAGAGCATCATTGAGCCGGTCTTTCTTTTCCCGCAAGGCCATTTGGGTATCGGCACCGATCTGAATAATGGCTGCACCGCCACTGAGCGCGGCAATTCGTTCCTGCAGCCTTTCTTTTTCCTCCCCGGCGGAGGTTTGAGCCTGCAAAACCATCAAGCGTTTGGTCTGCCGGACAATCCCGGCTTTATCACCGGCCCCGCCTACCACCAGAGTTTTATCACGGCTGACAACGACTCCGGCAGCCTGTCCAAGCATGCTTTTCGCCATAGTCTCCAGGGTGAGTCCTGTATGGGGGGCAATGACCCTTCCCCCTGTGACCACAGCAAGATCATCCAGATACCCCAGCCGGTCCATTCCGGTTCCGGGAGCCCGTACCGCCACGACCCTAGCCGTTCCGGAAGCACGATGATTGACAAGCATCCCTAAGGCATCTCCGGTAACATGGCCGGCAACGATCAACAGAGGCCGCTTCTCCCAGTCACATGCCCTGAGAATGGACTGAATCTGTTCCAGGTTCCTGATGATCTGATCCGTTGCTAAAATATAGGGATTCTCCATCCGAATCGTCGGTGGCTGGTCCTTGTCCACAAAATAAGGTGAGAGATAGCCGCACTTTAATTCCAGCCCCTCCCTGAATTCCAGATACGTCTGACGTCCTATGCTCTCACGCAGGGTGATATTGCCCAGGGGGCCTGCCTTTTCCATGGCTTGAGCAATGAGCGCACCTAAGGCCGAATCCTTCGCGGCAGTTGCCGCAGTTTGCTCAAGCCGCTCCATGGTTGCCGGATAGCTCTGCCGGGTAATCTCCGCACAAACCAGCCGGACCGCCCGCTCCATCCCTTGCCTCAGCCGGGCCGGCTCGACCCCCGCTTCAATCAGCTGCAGCCCCCCTTGCAGCATAGCCTGCAGCAAAACGATGGCAGTGGTTGTCCCGTCCCCCGTTAATTCATCGGTTTGCCTGGCCACCTCCTTACACAGGCGTGCTCCCATATTTTCCTTCCGGTCGGGAAGATGCACGTGTTTGGCCACCGTTGCTCCGTCTTTGGTGATCAGGGGATACCCCACCTTTTGTTCAATGACAATATTTTGCCCTTGGGGTCCCATAGTCCGCCGCACCAGTTCCGCCACCTGGGTGACACCCCGCACCAAGGCTTGTCTTGCTTCCGCATGATAGGTGATCCCGGGTTGAGCCTTCCCCTCCATCATCGGATCTCCACCACAATGTCGTCCTTGAGGATGATTTCCGCATGCATTGCCTGCGCCACAGGCTCCCCGACCCTCAGTTCATAAGGGCCTTCAATCGAATTAATGATAACCTCTTCCCCATCCTTCAGTTCATCTACAGCGATCATCTCCATCCGAATCTGATCACGCTGTGTCTGATATTGAGCCCGGGTCATCTCCCATTGTCTGCGGATTTGCTGAAGATGAGCCTCTTCCGCTCCCTTCAGGGAAAACTCGGTAAGGGTCCGGTTCTTATTCTCTTCCAGCTCAGCCAGTTCTTTCTCCAAAGCCGTCAGTTGTTCATTCAGTTGCTGCTGGGCTTTCGTTTTTGAACCTTCGGTCACAATCTGCTTCAAAGTAATCTCCCTAAAAATAGATATGGATTGCACTAAGTTCCCTCCTCAAACTTTCTTACCTTTATTTTAACGGTCTTCTCATCTTCATTTCTTTAGGCTATGCTAAAAAATTTTATCTTTTTCTATCCCTCCACCCGGATAAAGAAAACCCGGCTTCGCCGTGCCTTTTAATCACGCATCTAAAAAAGGCGAAGCCGCTGGTTGCCCTTATACTGGAGGAAAGTATGCAACGAAGTTATACTTTCTGAAAGTGTAAAAAAAGCCGCCGGCAAATCACTTTGTCGGCGGCCCAAGCTGATTGAGAATCAGCCCTTCTATGTTCTATCCAAATCATGATCTTAATATTCGATAATCTCATTGATCAAGCTTTTCAGCCTTTCCAGGTCGTAGACGACCATTTTATCTTTGCCTTTTTTGACAATTCCTTGTCTATCCAGCATCTGAAATAATTTGCAGACCGTGACATAGTGGGTGCCGGTGATTTCTCCGATGGTCTTCTGGGTCAGGCTGAAATTAATTTCATAGTGATCGCCCACCTGTTCTCCTTCATTGATACATAAATTATAGAGCAGGCGGAAGACCCTGCTGGAGGGCCGGTAGAAGTTGAGGTCCCGAGCCTGGCCCATAAAATAATAGACCTTGGTGAGAAGATTCTGCAGGATATCAAAAATGACTTTTTCATCTTCGCGGAAAATGGTCAGAATCTGTTCTACTTTAAAAAAGCTGACCGTGCTGTTTTTAACAGCATGAATCTGTATTTCGTGATACTCGCCGAGAAAGGTGGACAGCCCGATAGAACCTTCTCCTATATGAAAAAGAAACTTCTGATGTCCGTCATCCGCTCCCATACTTACGGCCAGGCAGCCCTGCTGTACATAGATAATCTCATCGAATTCCATTCCCTGAGCAAGAATAATAGTCCCCTTGGCATAAGTACGGGTGCGGGCAAGGTGCAAAAACTGTTCCAGCTTCTCAACACGATGGAACATCTCAGGAATGAGCGGATCTTGAATGATTCTCTTTACACCGTCATCCATTGCTTTTCCCTCCTTAAAATAGCGTGGACAATCATTAATTATCGGGAGTTTTGCATATGCTAAGGCCTCCGGATCAGGCTTATGGTAACATGAAGGTAGGATATCCGCAATTATCGAGAAAATACCGGATTAGGCAAGATCAAGGGCTCTCTTCAGGTAAGCCCGATAAGCGGTAAGAATCATTTCTTACCGCTTATTTTTATAAACCCGCAAAGTTTGAGACCGGCTATCTTATAAATGCTTGGGAAGGGTGTATCTTTCCGGCCATTCCAGCCACCATTTATATTTTTCAATGATTTCATCCCCATAGCCAAACATATCGTCAATCTGCTTAAGCAGCCGGGAGGAGGTTTCGCCTTTGCTGCCGATCCAAATGCCGGCTGAATGGAACCAGGACTCTTCCTTGGAATTCCAAGGACACACCTTCATACAACGTCCGCAGGAGGACCCTTCACTGTTGGTCAGACGGAATTCGGCGCATTTCTTCATGTCACTGTTCCAGCGCAGATAGCCATTGTATTCCACCATATCAGTATCATGAGTTATGGCTTCAGACGGGCAATTGTCCGCGCATTTCTTGCATACCCGGCAGAAATCCTGCAATCCAAAGTCAATGGGTTTATCGGGGAGAAGGGGTAAATCCGTGGTAACTGCGGCTACTTTGTGGCGGTAGCCCAGGCGCGGATGAACCGTGCAATCCCCGGTCCGGGACAATTCTCCCAGGCCCGCCGCTATGGTGACCGGGGGCATCGCAGCAGCATAGTTGGCAAAATGGTGCGCTCTGGCATTATAGCCCAGATTGCGGATATACTGGGCAAGAATGACGGAAATGACGGCTGTGGCATGATAGCCGCGCATGGACTGGGCGGAACTTATCCCATCATAGCCGGTAGATGCCAGCATAGTTTCCAGATGCTGGTCAACCATCACAACAATGACATAGGGAAGCTTCTCCGTTACCGGAGTGGAATGGGAAATATCGTCTCTGATCAGTTCTTCATGGGAAAAAGGCGCCTTGTGGGAATAGTAGGCATATTCCGGCATTTTGCCGATTCCTACTTCATCGGCCCGCAGAAAGTAAGCCGTATCCTTGATATTCTGGGACATCTGTTCCGGGTCAGGTATGGGCAGTTTCTCCTGGTTCGGGGTTCCTCCCACTATATTTTCTGCCGAAACGTAATTGGAGAAAATACCCAGCGCTCCATCGAAAGGATGCTTCATGACAAAATTATAATGGTACATGGCAACCTGTGCTTCAGAAGAAAGCTTGCCGCGCAAAGCCAGGTTAAAGCCCTGCTCCGCTTCATGGGTACGGTTTACTGTACCGACAATCTGGCTTGTCCCCAGCCACTGATCATTATTTTCCACAAAGCGCACACTGGCACCGCCATAATCCACTTTGGGATGAAGCTTCGAGCGGGCACCGTTAACTGAACCGGATGAACCTGTGCTTGCCACCGCCTCGGCGGCACTTACCGGCAGAGTTCTCATCGCCCCGACCATTCCAGCGGTCAGTGCCGAAGCAACTCCGGCTTTGAGAAATTTGCGACGGTTCATCTGAAATTTCTGTTCCTGCGGTTTGTTCTGACGATCCGATGATCTAAACATCTGTTTCACCTCTTTAAACTTCTAAACCGGTATTTTTTCTCTGTTCCCCGATAAAGCCCAGCAGCCGTGCCAAAACGACGGCGAGAACCACCGATAATCCCAGGAACAGAAAAATTGCCGTACTTGTCGCTTTGACATGGCCTACACTGGAGTTAATGTAAATAAAAGAGATTCCCATGCCGGTGATGGCAAACCAAAGAACGTACAGAGCCCAATTCAGGACGGTCTTCCAGTTCCGGTCCTGCTTGACCCGGGGTTTAATAAACATGATACCGGCTAAAAACACAATCCCGGACAAAAACACTAAAAAAGTCCCCATTTTTGTTCACCTCCTTAGAGAAAATATTAACATGCCGAAAACAGAAACTCATTTAGCATACATTAAGTCTTAGGAACTATTGCCTAAAGATTTTATCGATTCATCAAAATATCCCAACCTTAATTGAGTATTCTCCATAAATTAGGGGCCATTTTGTTAAAGAAAAACCATGAGCAGGATCTGCTCATGATTTTCCATCCAATTCTTTATCCCAATTTTTATTGTCCGGGCACTCTGATTTTGTAAAGCTCCGGCCATTCCAGCCACCATTTATAGCGGGTTACTTCCTCTGTACCGTAGCCGAACATATCGTCAATAGACTTCAGCAGTGAGGAAGCGGCTTCTCCTTTACTGCCGATCCAAATTCCTGCGTCGTGGAACCAGGAAGCTTCTTTGGAGTTCCACGGGCATACCTTGACACAGCGGCCGCAGTTGACCCCTTCTTCGTTGCCGGTCCGGAATTCGGCGCACTTCTTGGCATCGGTGTTCCAACGCAGGTAGCCGTTGAATGCCACCGGATCCTTATCCTGAGTGATGGCCTCTGCCGGACAATTCTCCGCACATTTCATGCACACCCGGCAGAAATCCAGCATACCGAAATCAATGGGTTTATCCGGAACCAAAGGCAAGTCCGTAGTCACAGCGGCCACCTTATTGCGAAAGCCCATCCGGGGATGAGCCACACAGTCACCGGTCCGGGTCAGTTCACCCATTCCGGCGGCAATCAGACAGGGCCCCATCACCGCTTCATAATTGCCGAAATGATGGGCCCTGGCCTGGTAACCCAGATTGCGGATATATTGAGCGATGACGACGGAAATATTGGCTGTAGCATGATAACTGCGGAAGGATTGTTCCAGGGAAATACCGTCATACCCTGTAGACGCCATATAGGTCTCCAGATGCTGTTCGACTGCCACACAAATTACATAAGGCAGGGACTCGGTAACGGGAACATTTTCGTAAGGGGTCTCCAAGGAGACGATCCCGGCAGCATATGCGCCCTCCGGTGGATTCATGACCGATTTGTAGTAACCATAAGGCGGCATTTTGCCGATACCCACTTCATCCGCTCTCAGATAATAAGCCAGATCCTTCATATGCTGGGACATTTGTTCCGGGTCCGGGATCGGCAATTTTTCAGGCTTAGGGGTGCCGCCGACGATTTCCGGCTTACTGATTTCCTGAGTGGGAAGCATCAAGGCATCCCCCAAGGGATAGCGGATGGCCTGGGAGACAAAGCCGTACTTAGATTTCTCGCCGAGAAGGCCGCGGATGGCCAGGGGAAATCCGCCGTCGTCTTCATTGGTCTTTTCAATGTTCCCGACGATTTGAGTCGTCCCCAGCCACTGGTCATTATGCTCGACAAAACGAACGGAAGCTCCGCCGTAATCCACTTTGGGCTTTAACTTGGACCACTGGCCTTTAGGCACCGGGGTATAGTGCATTTCATGAATATAGGAATTCCGGTAACCCAGATCGATCACCGCTTTGGCCGCTTTAGGCGGACCGACAATTGCCCCCATCACTCCCATGGCCGCAGCCACGGCTCCGGTTTTCAGAAAGCCCCGGCGGCTGATCCTGGGCTGCCGGTGGGCCGCCGGACCACGGGCATGGTTATCCTTGGAGTTGTGATTATATCCCTCATTTTGCTCGTCGCGATTTTTATCCAGAACTCCTGACATCGGTTCTCCTCCTTTAATTCAGCGGCTCGTATTTTTAAGTTTGTTGGGTTTCACCGGAGCTCTTCCCGGTCTTGATGTTAATCAGTCCCAGAATACGGGCCAGAATAATCGCCAGGACTATGGAAATACCGCCGAACAGAAAAATTGCGGTGCTGGTGGCTTTTACATGTCCTACACCGGCATTGAGATAGACAAAAGAAACACCGATGCAGGTCATAAAGAACCAAAAGCCATAAAGAGCCCAGATCAGGACGTTTTTCCATACTTTGTCCATCCTGACCTTCGGTTTAACAAAAAGAATTCCGGCTAAAAAGAGCATTCCGGCTACAAAAATCAAAAATGTACTCATCCCTTTCACCTCCGATCTTTTTGGTAATTTGCCTGCCTAGTTATATTGTAGTTTTTCTCACAAAACTGATTTTAGTCTAGGTTAAATGTTGCCCTTCTTTTTTTAAAAAATTTAAGGGCGGCTTAACCGCCACCCTTTTGGTTTTCAGAATCTCAATTCCTCTTCCTCAATTAAAGCTCTCAACCTCGGTAAATCATAGACTATGATCTTGTTCGCTTGTTTCTGCAGGATGTTTTCTTCTTTTAGGTAGCGGAATAATCTGCTGATCGTCACGAAGTGCACACCGGTTATTTCGGAAATCGCTTTTTGAGTGATGCGTTGATCGATCACATAGCCCTGGGGGCATTCCTTCCCCTGAGCACGGCACAGTTCGTAAAGCAGGCGCAGCACCCGGGCCGAAGGTCTGTAAAGCACCAACTCCTTGGCTTCCCGCATAAAATAGGTACATTTCGATGCATAGCAGGTGATGAACTCAATCAGCAGTTCTCTGTCCTCCTGGAGCACGCGCAGCAACGGTTCATTCTCAAAAAAGCAAACTGTGCTGTCTTCCTCAGCCACCACATGAACAAAGCATTCCTCAATGGCAAACAAACGGTCGGCAAATGTAAAGGGATCGACGTAAAACATAAACTTCTGCCTGCCATCCTCATTCAGGAAACTGACTCCCAGTTTCCCGGCCAGCACAAAAATGACCTTATTAACAACCTCTCCGGGTAAAACAACGGAATCTCCTTTGCAATAATTGCGAATAACACCCAGCTGAGTGTAAGCGCGCAATTTTAGAACCGGATAAAAATGACCGGGTAAAATGCAGTAGTGATTGCTTATTACCCTTTCCATATGCTTTAGCCCCCAAAAAGATTTTGTTTCGAGTTAATTTTAACTGTTTTGCCAGGATCTTTATTTAGTCTGGACTAAATTCGTCGGATATACTGAACCAAGGTATGAGAATGATAAAGTGCGGTTCCATGGCCTGGAAACGCACTTTATCTGCACTGTTCGTATTCCCCTTACTCTTCCTTATCAGGCGCTGTTAACTATCAAATATCTTGCCGGGGTTAAAGCGGTTTTGCGGGTCAAAGCTTCTCTTGATTTTCCGGAAAGCTTCCATGGCTTCGGGCTTAAACTGCTTATCAAGATGCTTTCTCTTGGCAATTCCGACTCCCTGCTCCCCGGTGATTGTCCCGCTGAAACTGAGGGCCATTTCACAGAGCGCCTGCTCAGCCGCGTGAACCCGCTCAACTTCTTCCTTATTCCGTTGATCATAAAGAATGAACGGATGAAAGTTCCCGTCACCGGCATGGGCCAATACGCCAATCTTCACATTAAGATCCTTGGCAATTTTTTTGATTCCCGCAAACGCTTGTGAGAAATTACTCCGGGGAACTGCAATATCATTAATACTATAGGACGGTGTTATGCTGGCAATCGATCCGAAACCAACCTTGCGGGGAGTCAAAATTTGCTCAACTTCACCCATAGACCTGGCAATCTTAAAGTCTCTCGCCTTGGCTTTCCTGGTGATTTCACCAATAATCCTGACTTGCTCATTCATATCTTCCGGATAGCCGTCAATCTCAATAATGAGGGCAGCTCCGGCGTCACGGGGAATCCCGGTGGGACAGAAGTCCTCCGTCGTATTGATAAAGAAATTGTCCAGCATTTCCAGCGTTGCCGGGGCAATTCCGGCCGCAAAAATACCGTCAACCGTCTGGGCAGCATCTTCAACTTTGTCGTAAACAGCCAGCATCATTCTCCTGGCCATGGGGAGGGGCAAAACACGGAGGATAATCTTCGTGACCAAGCCCAAGGTTCCTTCCGAACCATTGAGAATCCGGGTTAGATCATAACCGGGCTCACTTTTAAAGTTACGTCCCCCCGTGTTAATGACTTTACCATTGGGGAGAACAACTTCTACACCCAGAATATAATCCCGGGTCACTCCATATTTAAAACACCGGGCTCCGCCTGAGCTTTCCGCGAGATTTCCTCCCAACGTTGCAACCTTAGCGGAAGACGGGTCCGGGGGATAATAGAAGCCTCTCTTTTCCAGTTCCAGCTGCAGGTCAAAGTTGACAACTCCCGGTTGAACCACCGTAACAAAATTCTCTGTGTCAATCTCCAGGATCTTATTCATCCGAGTAAAGCTGATCACCACTGATTCTTCCGCAGGAATGGTTCCACCGATCACATTCGTCCCCGCACCTCTGGGAATTACTTTAATATTGTGCTCGTTTAAGTATTTGACGAGCTCAACTACTTGTTCCGTGGTTTGCGGCGAAACGACGCCTAACGGGTCCCCGGATAATAAGGTGCAAAAACCATAAGTGTAGGGGAACAGGTCCGCTTTGCCTGTAACGAAGTTCTTCTCCCCCACTATTTCTTTCAAGCGCTTGATAACCGTTTGCGATAACATGTGCAGCCCTCCTTCTTTATCAATCAAGCCTGCAGGCTTACCCCTGGACTAAGAATCCCTTTGGGGTCGAATTGGTTGCGCAGCTCATTTAAGAGCGCCGTGGTATCCGCCCACATTTCAGCGTCATTTTGAGCTTGACATATCAGCTTTTGGCCAAGGAATCCTGTGATATTGCCACCCAGAGATAACGCCATTTTATTGACTTGAGCGGCCAAAGCCATCTTGTCCGCATTCTCCGGCAGCAGCAACCGGGCGAAGCCCAATAAGCCTTCGATGACAACACCCGGATAGGCTCCCAGGTCCCCGATGATTCCTTCCAATTGCGTAAGAGCCTGGGGCATTTTCATGGGACCTACCGCAAACTCCAGAACCTGCCCGGGTTGGTTATAGAGAGTCTGCCGAACCTTAAGCCACGCGTTGATCACGTTCTCATAGCCGCCCGCATCGTCAATGATTTGGACATCCGTTCCGCCGCCCAACGTAAGCATTGCCGCGATTTCTTTGGCAAGATTAGTCCCCGACTCGACAAAGCCCTCCAGGTCAATCAGCGCCAGATGCCCTGCACCCGGTAAAACTTCTTTGGTCAGACTTTCACTAATGAGGTTCATGCGGTCCGGGTGGATATGACGCTTAATCAACGTATTCAATGCAGCATTTGCTTTGTGAATTGAAGCAAAGCGGGCAATAACTGCCTTTTTCGCCAGAGGAGCCGCTAAAAGTCTCACCAGAAGCTTAGTGAAAATCCCCAAGGTTCCCTGGCTGGCCACTGCGAGATGGATGAAATCCAAACCAGACACGTTCTTAATGCATTTGTTGCCGATATTCAAAACTTCTCCTGTAGGAAGAACCATCTCAAAACCCAGCAGGTAGGTCCGGGTCGGACCATAATTAAAGGACTTGGAGTCGGAGTCCCCAATGGCGAAACAACCGCCAAGGGAGCTCGTATCTACTGCACAGGGCTCCGGTGGGAAGTTGAATCCGGCTTCCCCTATGTGTTTAAGAAACTCTTGATGGCTCATCCCCGGTTCAACCACAGCCACCATGTTTTCATGGTCGATCTCAAGAATTCGATTCATCCGATTCATGATTAATGCGATACCGCCGTCTAAAGCTTTCGTATCCGCCACCTGACCCGCTGCAGAAATTTTAATATTGTGGCTGTTTGCCAGTTTAACGATACCTGCTACCTCGGCAGTATTCCCCGGGCAGACAACCGCTGCCGGTTTACCATTTCCTTTCAGGTATTGGGCCATCTGCCCAGGGTTGTTAATAACATATTGGTCGCCGACAATCCCTTTCAGCCGGCTTATGATTGCATTGCTCATGACTACCCGCCCTTTCCTTAGCCTTCGTATGCTTTTGCCAGCAGATCGGCAACATGCATAACTTTTTGGTTCTGGCCCGCCATATTGATACCGCCCTGGATCCGCATCATGCAGGCCGGACAGCTGGTGGCGACAATTTCCACGCCGCTGTCCTTGACATTTTGGGTCTTCTGGCGGGTAATATCGGTGGACATTTCATGATAGAACGCCTGGACCAAACCGGAAGCTCCACAGCAGCGGCTTGCTTCGTTCATTTCGATATACTCTACTTTGGGCAAGCTTTTCAGCAGCTGGCGAGGTTGTTGGGTCACTTTAATGCCGCGCACCATATGACATGGATCGTGATAGGTTACTTTCACTGGAAGCGAATTATGAAGCTTGGATTGGTCAATCCCGATCTTGGCAACAAATTGTGAGAATTCCAGAACCTTAGCGCTGAATTGCTGAGCTTTAGGCAAATAATTCGGTTCATCCGCAAACAGCTTGGGATAATCCTCTTTCAGCATGGCTACACAAGTGGCGCAGGCAACTACGATAGTATCGACGTCTTTAGCAAGGAAACTGTCAATGGTTTTGCGGGCATTGACCTTTGCTGTCTCGAAATCGCCATAGACATATTGGGGAAGCCCGCAACAGACCTGGCCCTTGGGAATAACCACTTCACAGTCGTTTTTGGTTAGAACTTTAACAACCGACTGAGCCGTTTGGTCTAAGGAGTAATTCAAGAAGCAGCCGACGTAAAAGGCAACTTTATGCTTGGGGTTCTGAACCGTGATTTTTTCCGGGACCTGTTCCAGGAACGGCACCTTAGCCACATTCATGCCTTTGATATCGACACCGCGGAAGTAATCCACACCATCAATTCTTCTCAGAACATTTTTACCCATGCCGCCGAAGAGTTTGAATGCCCGTTCCAATTTTTTAGGGTTAGCCAATGTTTTCAAGGCAAATGATTTAACAAAAGGATGAATGCCTTTTCTGAGCTTAAAATCACGGCGTGCTGCCAGAACAAGTTCATTCCCTTTGACCCTGCTTGGACATGCGACAGCACATTCCCCGCAAAGCAGGCAGCTCATAATCGCATCCTCATAGTTTTCGTCAGGCTCAAGCTTACCCTCGGCCACTGCCTTAATCAGTTGGATTCTTCCCCGGGTAACCTTGGTCTCCGCACCATCCACCTTGTAAGTTTTGCAAGCTGTCTGACAGATACCACATTTGCTGCACATGCTCAGCATTCCATAAACGTCTGCCAAAACTCCCATTGAAAATCCCTCCTTTTGATTGCATTACAATTCACATAGATGTTTATTGTTCCGGTTCAAACCCTTCATATTAAGGACATAACAAAGAAAATCAATTGTTATGTCCTTTTACGATAACTATAATCTATTAAAGATAAAAACGCCGTTGTATTTACAACAAGGTGGAGGAGTGTGAAAGATTTATTGATCGCTTTAATTCAAGTATCCTTATTTAATTTTTAAGACTGCCATTGAGCACTTACTAGGCAAATAAAAGGGATCGGGTACTAATCTGCTTGTTTTTCCAGACTGTATTGTATTATATTAAAAGCAAATATTATGTAATTCTTGCAACATAAGGAGGAGAGTATGAACGATCTATTGCCGTTTTTAGCTCAGGTATCCTTATTTAAAGGGATTGAGACGGAAGAATTACCTAAAATGCTGAACCGTTTGAATGCCCGCAAAGTCAGCTATAAAAAAAACGATGTTATCCTGCGGGAAGGACAATCAGTTCATTCTGTCGGAATCATGCTGTCCGGCAAAGTCAAGGTTGTGAAGGAAGACTTCAAAGGAAACACAAACGTCATGACATTTATTGAGCCAGGTGCAATGTTTGCGGAAGCCTATGCCTGCACCCAGACAGCAAATCTGCCCTTCACAGTTCTCAGCGTGATGGAAACCAAGATACTATGGATAGACTATCGGAAAATCATTTCTACCTGCACATCCGCTTGTGAGTCTCACGAAAAGTTGATCGAAAACATGATGAAAGCTCTGGCCTCCAAAAGCATTCTGCTCAATCAGAAAATTGAACACATCTCCAAGCGCACGACTCAAGAGAAGTTACTTACCTATCTGTTTGACCAGTCAAAGAAGTCAGGGTCCAATGAATTTGAAATTCCGTTTAGCCGCCAGGAGCTGGCCGATTACTTATGTGTTGATCGCAGTGCCATGTCGAACGAATTATGCAAGCTTCAGCGGGAAGGTGTCCTGAACTTCCACTTGAATCATTTTAAACTTTCCAAATCGAGCTCTGAAGCCCAGCTATAACAAAAAGCAGGTAAGAGGCTATAATACTCCTATCTTTCGGCAGCCCCTTTAGGAGATCTTATTGCATAAAGCAGGGTGCAAGCCGTCAGCACAAAGAAGATAACAGCGGCTATTAACATCTTAAAACCGCTTGTGTTGTTTCCAAATGCGGAAGCGCTAAATGTCATAATGAACGGAGAAAGGAAGCCTCCGAAATTTAAACAGATCAGCATCAAAGAGATGCTAAAACTTCTGGAAGTATTCGGTGCTAAATTTGTTATCAGGTCATAAGCATAGGGAATATAAGTGCCCGCCCCGATGCCCATGCAGATCATGGCGATGGAGACAGCGGTCATACTCTGAGCGTTTGCCATAATCAATAAGCCCGCACCAAGCATTACTGTACCGATAGGGCCGACAAATCTTTTAAATATCTGGAAGGAGTATTTAAAGATAAGTGACATAAACATATGAGCGGCGGACAGTACGGCAATAGCAACGGTCGCCGAGGAGGTATCGCCTAAACCTGATTGGACCATAAAAATTGCTGTATTTGTAAAGATTGCCATGTGTGCGACAAAGGCAAAAAATACAAACAGGCAAATTGCGATGACTGGGAAATTGATTTTATAAAAATCCTTCACTTTGGCTTTTGCGCCATTTACTTGGAGTTTAGGCGGCTCGGGAATATAGAAATATACAACCGCAAGAATAAGCAATCCGAACAGATATACCCAGAATACGTTTCTCCAGCCCGAAACAGCTAGAATCCCCATAAATATGGGAAAAATAGTTTGACCTAAACCGCCGGCTGTCGATTTAAAGCCAACCAATTGCGCACGGTCTGCCCCACCCTGAAAAAAGTCGCCAATCAGTGTCGTAGCAATGGGGTTCATTATACCGATTCCCGCACCCAGAACAGCCCTGGAAACCATCAGAGACGCAAAACTGCTGAAGAACAGCGGCCCTATCCCGCCTAATGTATACAAGGCAATACCCAATAATAACAGCTTTCGTTTGCCGACTATTTCCGCTGTAAGGCCCGTCAGCAAAGTACCGAACACAATGGCAAGCGCGGATATTGTAAGAACGCTTTGTACAACTGTAGGATCAACATGGGGAAACGCTTTGATCAAATCAGCCATAATAACCGAAATCGAGCTGTACGTCATTACCAGTAATGAAACAGAACTGATGGCCAACTTCAATGTAAAACCGGAATTTTTCATTTTCATAGAATCATCTCATCTCCTTTTTTATTAATCCGCCTGCCAAATTTCTTTAAACTATCACCCCCCATCTTGAGCACGACGTTCGGAACATTGCATTACTATTCACATAGGTGTTTGTTGTTCCGGTCCAAACACCCATATTGAGAACATGACAAAGAAAATCAAAAGAATTTCAATCTCTATGTTCTTGTGATAACTATAATCTACTAAAGGCAAAAACTCCGTTGTATTTACAACAGGTTTTACAGGATGTGAAAGATTTTATTATCGCTTTAATTCAGGTATCCTTATTTAATTTTCAAGCAGCCATTGTGAGTACTTTTGAGCAGATGTAAAAGCTGCCCCTTTGTCCGAGACCTTTCGAATAATGGGCGGCCTTACTGTAAATCTTTTGTTACTGTTGTAAATACAACAGCGTTTTTGTCTTTGATATACTATAGTGCAGTCAGGAAACCAAAGAGGGTTCACCAAATTAAAGTCGGAAAGAGGCGACCTGATGGATTCACAAACGCTTAAAGAGCAGGTAGAAATCAATGTATTTCATGTTCCCAAGGAAAGAAAAGTAGCCATGCATAAGCACCCCCAGCAAGTTGAGGTTTTTTATTGTTTTAACGGCTCGGGGGTTGGGGTTCTTGAAGACTCTGAAGTTGCCCTGGCGGTAGGCGGGGTATTTATTGCCCCTGCAGGAGCTATGCACTCTATACGGTCTGACGAATGTATCGATGTGTTATCATTTCTCATCCCGGTGATTAATAACTAGGAAAGCCGGGCGATTCTCTTTAAACCATTAATTGATGTTAGCCGACCAAAAAGTGACAACTCCTGGTCGGCTGAATTATTTATCATGCACACCAACACCTGCCCATTCTTTTGCGGCAGGTGTTTTTCACCTTTTTCTATTCGTTTGGTGCCAATACGAATGTCGTATTCAGTATGCTCTTGTTTTTCCGGACTGTATTGTATTATATTAAAGGCAACTATATGTTGTTTTTACAACATGGGGAGGAAACTATGAACGATCTATTGCCGTTTTTAACTCAGGTGTCCTTATTTAAAGGGATTCAGATGGCAGAATTGCCTGAAATGCTGACCAATCTGAATGCCCGCAAAGTCAGCTATAAAAAACAGGAGGTTATCCTGCGGGAGGGACAGTCAGTTTATTCTGTCGGAGTCATGCTGTCCGGTAAAGTCAAGGTTGTAAAAGTAGATTTCAGAGGAAATGCCAACATCATGGCCTTTATTGAGCCAGGTGAAATGTTTGCGGAGGCCTATGCCTGCACCCAGACAGCAAATCTGCCCTTCACAGTTCTCAGTGTGACGGAAAGCGAGATACTCTGGATAAACTATCGGAAAATCATTTCTACCTGCACGTCTGCTTGTCGGTCTCACGAAAAGTTGATCGAAAATATGATGAGAGCTCTGGCCTCCAAAAGCATTCTGCTCAATCAGAAAATCGAGCACATCTCCAAGCGGACAACCCAAGAGAAGTTGCTTGCTTATCTGTTTGACCAGTCAAAAAAACTGGGGGTCAATGAGTTTGATATTCCGTTAAGCCGCCAGGAACTGGCCGATTACTTATGTGTGGATCGCAGTGCCATGTCGAACGAGTTGTGCAAACTTCAACGGGAAGGCGTCCTGAACTTCCATTTGAATCATTTCAAGCTGTCAAAATCGAGTTCCGAAGAGGCACACAACCTGCCGATATCCCCCTGATCGTTACGGTCATCCCCTTGCACCCTCCACAAGCGCGGCGACTAAGCCGTCAATCGTGCTCCTGGCGGCTTCTTTATGGATCGGCAAACCCAATTCCCGGGCTGCCGCACTGGTAAGCGGGCCAATCGAAAAAAGCTTCACCCCGTCCAATAGCTCGGTTTGATTGTCAATCAGCCGGCAGAAATTGCGGACAGTGGATGAGCTGGTAAAGGTCACCGCCTGAATTTGCTTATCTTCCAACATGCTTTTTAACAGGCCCTTATTGGCCGATCCGCTCACCGTCTTATAAACGGGCACATCCCAAACCTCCGCGCCTAAAGTCTGCAAAGATTGGGGCAGTACATCCCGGGCCTCCTCCGCCCGGGCCAGTAAAACACCCTCTCCCGGCAGAATTCTGCCTGTCAATTCTGCAAGTATTCCCTCGGCCCGGTATTCTTCCGGCATACAAGTAACGCACAACCCCCGCTGCTCCAGGGCAGCCTGGGTGACGGGTCCGACAGCCACGATTTCCATCCCGCTCAAATCACGAATATCTTTCCCGGAATCTTTCAATCCGCTCAGAAATCTCTCCACTCCATTGGCGCTGGTAAAAACCAGCCACTTAAAGCGCCGGAGATCTTGCATAGCCCGGGTGAGAAGTTCGGGATCGGAGGGCTCCCTGATCTCAATAGCCGGAAATTCCCAAGGCTCACCGCCCAAGTCTTCAATGGCCTGCGCTAAAACACCGGCCTGGTGTCTGGCTCGGGTGACCACAATCCGGGAACCGAACAAAGGCTTTTTCTCAAACCATTGCAGCTTTTCCCGCAAAGAAACCACTTCACCAACAATTATCGTGGCCGGATTCGTAAAGCCCTGTTCCTGAACCAGGGAGGCAATAGTGTCCAGCCTGCCTACCAGAGTCCGCTGCTCCGGGCGCGTCCCCCATTGGATGATCCCCACCGGCGTCGCCGGATTCTTCCCATGCTGGATCAAGCGTTGGGCAATCAGAGACAAATTCTCCATACCCATCAAAAAGATCAGAGTGCCGTGGGCCGGCACCAGATGCTCCCAGGCAATGGCCGAATCATTTTTTCCGGGATCCTCATGCCCGGTAATCACGGCGAAGGAAGATGTCATCTCCCGGTGCGTCACCGGGATTCCCGCATAAGCCGGTACAGCAATGGCCGAAGTGATTCCAGGCACGATTTCAAAAGGAATCCCCACGGCCAGCAAAGCTTCCGCTTCCTCCCCTCCCCGTCCAAAAACAAAGGGATCCCCTCCCTTAAGACGGGTTACGACCTTGCCTGCTAAACTCTTTTGCACGAGCAGCTGATTGATTTCATCCTGCCGCAGGGTATGCCGGTCGGGTGATTTACCGACATAAATCATTTCGCAGTCCGGCCCGGCCAGACTGAGCAGGCGCGGTGAAGCCAGACGGTCGTAAATTAAGACATCCGCCCTGGCGATACATTCCGCTCCTTTGACGGTCAAAAGTTTGGGCTCCCCCGGACCTGCTCCGACTAAGTAAACGTATCCTTTGGCCAAAATGAACACTCCTGTTCTCGCTTATCTTATCTCCGTGAGAATATCGCCGGCAGCGGCTAAGCCGGCAGCTTATCAGCTTATGCTGGTTTTGGACTTGCTTCTGCGCCGTAATATGTGCATTGGCTTTGACAAGGGAACTCCCTGATAAGGCCTTTCTAAGCTAAACGATAGCACATTAAAGACAAAAATGACGTTGTATTTACAACAGGAATGAAGAGAGTAATTCAGTTCTCAGATAATTTTCAACAAATTTCTTATGAATATAGATCCGATTGTGCTCCATCTTAAGTTTCTCAGTTTGTTTAAATCGATTAAACATGCGGCATACCGTGATCCTGGAGGTATCGATGATCTCTCCTATTTGTTCATGGCATAAGTTTACCGGCAGTGCATACCATTCCCCATCCTCTTTCACTCCCTCGGATTGAAGCAATGAGATGAAATAATAAATCAATCTCTGTTCCGGAGTCGACAATGATGAGAAAATATTAGCGCCCTCTAAAATCGACCGCACCCGCATGTTGACAACCGAAACCATTTCAATTCCAAAATTAACGTCCTCCTGCATTGCCTGAATCAAGTCGCTCCGGGAAACCCTATACATTTCACAATCTTCCACAGCAACGATGCTGACCTTAACCGGAAGCTGGTCAAGAGCCGGACCCAGGCCAAAGCTTCTCAGGGGCCCTACTAAAGAGGCAATTCGCGCTTGCCCGCAGGGATTGCTTAAGTAATAGGCCGCCCACCCTTTAAAGATAACATAGGCATGCTGTACTATACTTCCTTCCTCAATAATAACAGTGCGTTTCTTGAACCTGACTTTGGTTCCTTTGCTTAAGGTATGTCTGACCACAATGTCTCTGACCGGCCGTTCAATCCACTGCAAATCCATTTGAGAGTTGGAGATAAGCATAATCTTCCCTCCTGAAAAAGGATTACTCTCTTGCCAAGTTTTGCTCTAAGAGGAATTCCATGGCCTTTCTGCGCAGAAGTTGCGTCTCCGCTTTCTTTAACGCTGCAACCGAATCAAACTCTTGATCGCCTTGCCGGTTTTTCGCCAACTTTTCTTGTTCTTTCTCTAATCGTTCGGCGGGAATCCGGAATCCTTCCGCTTGGATCACAGCATCCATGATCGCTTCGCCGAGAATTTTCCTGGCCGACTCCTGTTTGCACTCGGCGAGCAGCTCATCACTGGACAGTTTCCTGTACATGAGGTAATTGATCAGCTCCACGCCGTGAATGGTTTTCAGCTCTTCCGCGAATTGGCGATAGAGGTTTTCCGCCGCTTGATTTAACACCTCCGGGTCAAACTCATACTTGCACCGGCCGGCAATCGCCTGAAATACTCGATCGATATTTGCCCCTTGTGCTCTGGTCTTTTTTTCCTGAGTGATTTCCGCCGCCAATACTTCTTTAAATTCCTGCAGCGTACTCACTCCCGGTTCAATCCTCCGGATCACTTCATCCGTTAATTCCGGCTCTTTCAGGGCAAATACGTTGACAATCTCCACCGTAAAGGTGACCCGGTGCCCCCATAAATCCGCAAATTCAAGCAAAACAGGTTTTAAGACAACGTCAAAGGTTACGGTTTGACCTCTCTTCCTGCCTAATAGGTTGCTTGAGAAATCCCCCAACACATTTTCATCGCCTACCCTGAACTTAAAACTCTTTTGTTTGACACTGGGGATGGGGATGCCATTTTCTTCCCCTTCAATATTAACAACGACATAATCTCCCGGCTCAACCGGGTCATTCTCTTTTTCAATCCGGGTTTCCGTCAACGATTCACGGACATAAGCCATAGCTCCGTTAAACTCGTCTTCCTCAACGGCGATATTAAATTTTTTAACATTCAATCCTGTGTATGGTCCAAGTTCGAATTGTCTCATTCTTCAAGGCCCTCCATGTTGACAACGTCCTGTTTCCTCCTGGATAAGCTTTTCAGCGATCCGCCCGGATAATTCCCACGGATTGAAGCATCACGATAATGTGTGCTGCTCCAAGGAGCAGGATTAAGGCGGCAAACAGCAGATCTCCGGTCTTTAGCCTTTGCTGCTTTTCCAATGATTCCCCATTTGAACCCTTATTTGCTGGCATGCTCTCACTCCCTTATTCCGCCAACGATTGAGCAAGGTTAACAAAAAGCCCACGGGGCAGAAGAATTGACAGTAAAACCGGCTGATAAACAAGCTGATAAAGATAAAGACCGGCAGCATTAACCACATGACCCATACTGCTTTAAACAGGAAAAGCGCACTGAAGGGCTGGTAGTCCAAGGTTCCATAGTCTCCTAAAAAAGTGCCCAGCATCACGGCCAGCCATAAAAGAGTCGGTGCAACCAGCTTCATTCTCTTGATGGTTTGCGGGGATATCCCCCAGGATTTAAAACCGGAAACTTTGTTCAGAGCCTCCTGAACTGCCCCGAAGGGGCAAATCCACGCACAATACATGTTCTTGCCGAGCAGAACAATAAAGCCCAACGCTCCAATGATCAGCACGTACCAGCCCAGATCGGTCAACCTGGGGATTTGCAGGGTAATCAAAGAGAACAGATTGCTGACTGCTATGAATCGTTTCACATAGAAGCCCATGACAGCGAAGCTTGCCAGAAGCAGCCAAAGCCGGAAACGGACTAACTTTTTGAGATAAGCTGCGGCAAGTGCAATGAGATAAATCATCATCATCGCCAAGTCCTTCACAGTAAATTGAAAACGATCATAAGGATTATCCCAATGGGTATTAAAGAATTGCGAAGCGACATAAGCTGTTGATTTGTTGACAGACTCGGCAACAGCGTGAGACGAAAGCGTTGAACCTGTTATGGCATCAATGTAATTATCCGTTTCTCTGTTGTCCAGGTCACCGGAATAGCCGGAAGCTCCTCCCAAATAAATGGGCTCTCTGACAGAAAGGCCCTCAAACCGTTCAAACAGTTTTTGGGTATAAAGTCTTTCAAAGAAGATGGGCGTCTCGCCATGTTTGGTCACCACAGCCTTGACCACGGATCCGGCTGAACCGACGATAGTCATGACCTCAATCCGGGATTGATATCCTACAGCCGAATCGCAAACGGCATAATATTTTTCTCCTGCGGCCTCGACTTTGTAAGCCCGTTGGGTTCCTATGGTTTTTTCAATGGCTGTAACGCCGGGGAGGTTCTGCTGAAGCACCGCCTCGTAATCAATGGTTTTATCGCCCCAAATAATACTGTAAAAAATAGCCCCCATCCCGGATAAAAACAGGATTATCAGATAATAGAACTCCAGGTCTCTCTTCTTCTTAGCCATTATTTCCATCCTTCTTTGTCTTAAGCAAATGACGCAGCAAAGAACGTCAGCCACTTATAGCCAAGGCGACAAGTGACTGTACCTATTGAGTAAATTGTTATTTCTCCAGTTTAGCCAAGTCCTGGTCACGTGGAGAGGGTTTCAGAACGATCTTTAGTCTTTTTTAACGAGGGATTCAATAGCCTGTAGGTGATGATGGTGGGAATCAAAGTCAATCCGCCAAAAAAGACAAACCCCATCGCCACGGCCTGATATTCATGTTCCAGCAGGCTGGCATACCCCCAGGCCAAAGTAAATATCAATAAGAAATTGGCTAAAAAACCGCAAATCTGAATCGGAATTGTGTCTTTTCCCTTGCTTTTCGAATAACGCCAAATGCCGTATTGAATCAGAAGCATCAGCATACCAAAGAACATAAAGACAATTTCCATTTCCGCTTTCCTCCTTTACTTTGTGGGCTCGGTGTCTTTCCAGAAATCTTTGACCATGTTGGCAATGTAGCCGGATTCGATCCGTTCTTCAGGATTAACCGGGCCATTGTAACCAAACCACTCATCGAACTTACGGGCCGCATCTTGAACCAAGGGAATTTGGGTGGCAATTCTGGCCACATCATGCTGCCAGGCATCGATTTTGTTCCAGGAGCAGACCGCGATACAGCTCCCGCAGTCCCCGCCGTTATAAGCGAAGAAAGAGAGGCAGCGCTGGGAGTCGAATTGCCATTTTTCCGTATAGGGATTTTCCGAAGGGGTGCAATCTTCAGGCTGCAAAACCCAGGGGTCTTTCACATGGGAGATCGCCTGAGCCGGGCAGACGTCCGCACATTTCAGGCAGAGGCGGCAGAACTCCCGGGCGCCGATGTTGATCGGCTTGTCCGGAACAAGTTCCAAATCGGTATAAACTTTGGCGATCCGCACTCTGGGCCCGTACTTTTGCGTGATGAGCTGCCCTGATCTTCCGGCCTCGCCGAGACCGGCCTGAACGGCAATGGGCACGCTCATCCCGGTGTCATTTCCAGAAGGAACGGCATTGTAGCCAATCTCTCTCAAAAAAGAGGCAACCTTATAGGCCACTTCTCCCATGTTCGAGTAGGACTTGCCCGGTGCCGCGCCTTGCAGAACGGACGGCGCTGTGCGGTAGGCTTCGTAATCCATCTCGAAGGTCATGGCAATGACGGATTTGGGCGTGAAGCCGGCATATTTTTCCCAATCCGCTTCCACAGATGTCGATCCGTAAACTTCCACCTCTCCTTTCATCAGTTTGAAAGGATCAGTCGGAAAATACTCCGTTCTGCCATTAGGCAGTTTAAAGGGTTTCAGATTTGGTCTGCACCAGGTTGAAAACGTCCAGCGATCGTCATAAGGGGCAATGCCGGCCATATCCGCTCCCAAAAAGCGGGCGGCTTTTTTCACAATCCGGCTGGCCTCTTCCACCGACTCGAACTTCCATTGCCGTCCTTGCTCCCGCCTTTCCCGGGCTTTGGTATTATCCCAGCTATACATTCCCGCCAGAAACACCGGTTCCGTTCCCGTTTCATTGGTCATGGGATTGAACGGATAATGGGCAATCACCCCGCCCGGACCGCTGCCGGGGGCGGTAAATCCGTTGTAGTGATATTCCACCGACCAGGACGCTACCACCAGGGCCATATCCAGGGCGCGCCACCCCATTTCCTTTTCGCGCAGGGGTAAGACGCTGCCGTCATGATGGGAGAAGAAAATGGCTCCTGTTTCACTAAGGGTCGCCGGACGCCCTTTAATGCCGAGAGATTCGGCGTTAAGCAGGGGCAGGTCCTTGCCCGTATCCTTCTTACCGGTGATCTTGGAAACATCGTCAAAATGAAACTTGATCGGGCCTTTGTTCTCTTCCGGATCAAACATTCTTAGGTAGGCAAGCTTTTCCGCCGGCAGGCGTTGGTATTTGGGATCGACTTGGTAAGGAAATTCCGCGGTCTCCCTGATCGGCGCGATTATCTCCGCGGCCTCAGCTGTCAATGGGGCAAAGGTTTCCTTGGCCGCCGCAGCCGAAGCAGCGGCAACAGCCGCGACGCTCACCAGAGATGCTTTAAGAAAAGATCTCCTGTCTAAATTCATCTTCACGTAGTCTAACCTCCCTTTATTCTGCACAATTTACGGTTTTGCTTTATTGTAAATTATTCAGACGTATTGCCCCTATATCCAGTGATACAGTTCCGCTAATTTTGTGAAGGCATACACGTATTGGTTCATTCCACGGTAAAGTTATGCATATCTATCGGCGTTTCAGGTTCTGGAGGGGCGGGAGATTCCATGATGATTTTCTGGGAACTTAAATCCATAGTGATGTTGGACTCTATGTTCTGCCCAATGATCAAAGCGATCAAGAAAAGTGCCGCAATACTAAAAAAACAGCTCATAATACTGAATTTAGGAGTGCTCATAGTAAACCTCCCGCAACTTTGTTACACTATAGAAATTACTGCTTGACCGGCGTCTGGTCAGGGGAGGCCGGCTTAGCTAAGTGCCTGAAAGCTTTCCCCAGCCTTCGCCTGATGTTAAGACAGATCTCCAGAAACGCCCCCACCGGACAAAGGCAATCACACCAGAACCTGTAGATAAAGATAGATGCCACGATAATTACAAGCAATAACAGCCAATTGAGAATCGTCCCGGAGAGTCCGAATAAGGTTCCAAACGGTTCATAACTGCCAACCGCAGGGTTCCGGAAAAAGAAGATCAGCAGCAAACCAAACCACAGCAGTACTTTCGGTAATAATTTCAGAATTGGGTTGGCCACTCTTCGCCGTTGGGGTTCACTTTTAAGCATACTTGTTAATTCCTGCACCCCTCCGAAGGGACACAGCCAATAGCAATAGAGATTGCGTCCGGAAAAGACCACCATACCGAGGCCGCCGATCACGATCACATACCAAACAATATTGGGGCGCACAGCAGGCCAATACCCCAGAAATAATCCTGAAACAGACGATAATGAAATTTGGATTTTCAGCCAGAACCCTAAAACAACAACGGACACCAGTGAGGTAAGCAAACGGGTTTGCGGCTTCTTCCATACCAGACCAAGCATCAATACAGCCAGATACAAAAGGACTGCCAGAGCTTCGGCAAGCCCAAACTGCCATGATTCGGTCCTTTGCGGAACATTTAAACCGAGTTGCCTTACCGCTGCTTCATAGCTCCCCTGCCGTACGGCATCAGCGATAGCTCTGGTACTCACTGTAGCCCCTGTGACGGAATCAATGTCCGCACCCAGTTCAAGGGGGGCATTGGCTTCTCTGCCCTTAAACTGATCCAGATAGTTTGCTTTTAAGACTTTGTTCAAAAAACTGGGCGTCTCTCGATTCTCCACCACCACAACCTGTTGAATCTCTCCCAGTTGATTGATTACAGTGGCCATCTTTATTGGACCGCCATATCCGTTGGCCTCACCAAATACGACAAAAAAATAATTGTTGCCATCGCTTTGAACCGCTTTGAATATTGGCGGGCTGTCACTTGTTTTTGCGAAATCTGTTTGCGGCAAAATCTGTTTCAAGTAGATAAGTTCATTCTTCTCTGCCGTCAAATTGGCGTAGACCAAAACCCCCATCAACATGACAACTGCAACAACCACCATAACGCGCTTCAACATGATTACTTCCTCCAGAGACTTCTACAAACTAGTACAGCAAAACCATATCGTGAGCTGCCGGCTCCCGTTGGAGAGCCGGCAGTCTTTGTCGTTCCGCTTACTTCCTGGTGCTTCTCGGATGAAACTTATTCGGGTTCTGGGCCCACCAACTTGCCACATCTTTAGGCTCTGAATACCCCAGCGTTTCATCCATTTTAACAAGTGCGGACCCCAGAACCGGCGCCATATGGGCGGCCATTCTGTGCATTGCCGTATTGGGCTTGTTATAGGGACAATAATGGACACAGTTGCCGCAGGCGCTTATATTGTGGTCATCCCAATAGGCTTTGCATTTGCTGGCATCGATCGGCCACTTTTTAACACCATAATTCGTGGTGTTATAAACAGCTTCGGCTGTACGATTATTATCTTTGGGAATAGACTCGGAAGGACAATTATCGGCACAAATTGCGCAGGTCTCACAAAATTTAGCCACCCCCATATCGATGGGTTTATCCGGCTGCATAGGCATGTCGGTGATCACGCCGCAAATGCGCAGGCGAGGTCCCAGCTCCGGATTGATGAGGAGACCATTCCGCCCCATCTCCCCCAACCCGGCATCAACGGCCATGGGGATTCCCAATCCCGGTCCATAGCTGCCAAAGGGCCAGGCACGGTAGCCCATATAATTGATAAAGAGAGCCAAATGCATAATCAAGAATTTATCAAAGCTGTAGGCACGATATGTTTCAGCTACTTCAACGCAGGAAAGGGTCCGCCGGTAGGCCTCATAGTCCATTTCAATGCCGCAGACGACCACATTATTCATCTCCTGGGGCAATTCATCGTCAACATGGGGCAATTGCAGCGTCTTTCTTTCCTCAGGCGTCATGACCGGTCCCAACAGGCCTTTTTCAAGACCGAAAACTTTCGTAAATAAGTCTTTGGCATCCGTCTTCCAGTTCTCGTTGTGATATCTATGGCTAAAAAGCCAATTCCGATTAAGCTTACATGTTCCAACAACGCTGGCACCAAAATGCTTCGCCGCCATTTTCACCGTCTGGGCTGCTTCTTCCGGAGTCGTCTGATAGGGTTCTGTTAATCCCGGAGGCAGTTCCGGCTCCCAAATATGCGAGGTCGCAAAGCTGCCCACCTTAAATAACAGGGCAGAACTCATAAATAATGATAAATCACGATGATCTCAACTTTCGCACCCCAGTTGAGGGAATAGAGCCTTGATATAACTGGGTAATGCAGCAATCCACTTTTGTAATTGACTGAGTGATTCGTTATTCTCTGGTTTATTGGGTAGTAGATTAAGAACAAACGTCATTAACTGACGTAGTGCTGTTTTCAAGTCTAAATCCATAACCTCATCAGCAAAAAGATAAAAGAGTCCCCCAAGAGAGCGTTCATCATTGTTTTCTCTTCGTTCCCACTCCAGGATGAGGTAACGGGTAAAGACTATGGTTGTGTGACTAACCATCATATCGAAGGATCGGCCCTGAAATTCAGTTCCTAGCTTCAAATGCGATTTGGCCATTTTGAAAAACGTTTCGATACTCCAACGCATCCCGTAAATTCTTACGACTTCAGTAGTTTCTAAGGAAAGATCGGTGGTTAAGATCGCTAACCACTCTCTTCGGTTGTTTCGATTCTGGACGAAAACAACTTTTAAAGCTAAGCCTGAAGGGGTATGAACACGCACTGAACCCAGTATTTCTGCTTTCGGGTTCTTTGGGACTCTCGCGTAGAGCTCTCGTAAACTGAGTGATTTTCCTTCAAAGAGATAACGCTGCTTAAGTTCTTTAACCATTCCAATAACGTGAAGCTCCTTATCCCTTAGCTTTTGCAAAAGTGGAGCATGGGTAAACCAACTATCCATTAGGACGTAATCCGCTGAGAATCCGGCTTTGAGAGCTCGTTCAAGCATTTGAACCACGGTGTCCGGTTTAGGGCTCATCGCTTCCAGGCGACGCTTATAGCCTACGGAGCGTTTGTCTAAGTCCTCTCTCATTTCACAAAGACGATTTTTAGCTTTTGCAGAACTCATCAATGTAAAATCAAGGGGTGCGAAGCTGAACCCGTCAGACCAGCCCAAGGTTAGTAAGGTGTAACCGCGAACAAAGCGGCCCGAAACATGGTCAAACACTCGGGCTAAGAGTTCAACTTTCTTGCTTCGTTCGCGCTCCATTACAGAATCATCTACGATAAAAACACGGATACGCTGCGCAGAGGTGAGCTTTTCAAAGCGTCCGACCATCTTGAGGCTGAGTAACTGGTAAAAACGCCTCCAGTTATACCGAGAGTCATTGAGAAACCGATAAACAACATCTTTACCTGGAAGAGATTCTGCCCGGCTTCCTTCTAACAGCCGAAACAGATTTCGACCTTGAAAAACGAGTTGGAAAATGATTTGGAAGACAACGAAGCTTGAAACCCCATAGGACTTGCGGATCCCAGCGGCTCGAAGCAGCTGACTAAGCTTAAGGGAAGAAAAAATTAAAGAAAGCTGATTTTGATGCTGTTCAGGCAGAGAGTTGTGTTGTAACATGGAGATACGCACCTTTCTGTTTTGGAAATTATGGTTGTTTGGTCACTTCCATTTTACCAATTCGAAAGGTGTTTTTCTGTCAATGAACAAAATATTTTTAGCCTAATCCAGTAGTAGACTGAGTTTGAACAGATTTTCGCGCTGCGAAAGTTGAGACGATGATCAAATCCCGGTTCAGGTGTGCCGGCGGCAATATTTTTCACGGTATCATGAAGTGCCGTCATCCCTTGGGGGCCAAACATGTAATAAGATTGGCTTTCATCCCAATACCCACGGGAGTGAGCATTATTCCGATTATCGAATCGCCCGACTTCACCGACTGTCTCATAGGTTGGTTTGTCCACTCTGCGATATTCAAGGGCATCCGCAGCACCGTCACCCATCAGCTTTTCCCTGGCACCCGGTGTAAATGTAAATAAACCGGTCAACGCTCCCGTTAATGCTGTGCCCTTGAGAAATGACCTTCTGCTTACTTTTACGTCCATCTTATGCCTGCCCCTCCTTTGTTGCCTTATGGATCATTTTTCTGCCCGCCAATTTATTGAACACGAGTTGGGCTATCGCCACCATTGCCACACCAATCGCGCCAAATATGAACAATCCTACTACCCCGGGTTTAGGCTGCCCTTCCCATACTCCCATATAGACCCAATATACAAGGAAGCCGGCATAGAGCGAAACAAAAGCAGCCATTCCCCAGTTCCAGGCACTGAACTTGCGGTTCTTCATCGTCTCCTTCTTTTTGTACAGTTGGACAGCAAGGACAGTAACGATTCCCAATCCATAGCCAATGAATCCACTCATATCACTATCCATCTCCTTTTCTCTGCCTAATTATTGAAAAGCTCTCCCCTACATACGTCTTCGTGTCATTATCCCCTCCTTTATTTTCCGTTTCGGTTCTCATTATACGTTGTTTAGACATATTGCCCCTATATCCAGTGATACAGTTCTTTGGCATATCTGTGGAGTACCCCTCCAGTGTGCTGAACGTTCCAGCTATGGAGTAAAATGAATCAGAGGCTGAAACATGGTTTGTTAATAAATCATGCGGCGGATTATACGCCGCATGATTTCTATATAGGAAAAACGGGAAGGGGCTCTCAATATCAATAATCGAATTTATACAATTCCGGCCATTCCAGCCACCATTTATGTTTATCGACAATCTCCGTGCCATAACCGAACATGTCATCAATCCCTTTTAAGAGCTTTGAGGCGGCCTCTCCTTTGCTCCCCACCCATATGCCGGCTTCATGGAACCAGGAATCCTCTTTGGAACTCCACGGACATACTTTGATACACCTTCCGCAGCTGACTCCTTCATCGTTGCCTGCTCTGAATTCAGCGCATTTTTTATAATCACTGTTCCAACGCAGATAGCCGTTGTATTCAACCATGTCTTTGTCATGGGTGATCGCTTCAGCAGGGCAGTTATCGGCACACTTATTGCACACACGGCAGAAATCCGCCATGCCAAAATCGATGGGTTTATCCGGGACTAAAGGGAGATCCGTGGTGATCGCCGCCACTTTGTTGCGATACCCCATGCGCGGATGGGCTACCGTGTCCCCTGTCCGGGTAAGTTCCCCCATCCCTGCCGCGATCATGCAAGGCGCCATTACAGCCCCATAGTTGCCAAAGTGATGCGCTCTGGCATGATAACCCAAGCCTCTGATGTATTGGGCTATAATCAGGGCAATATTGGCTGTGGCATGATAACTTCGAAAAGATTGGGAGTCTGAAATGCCATCATAACCGGTCGAGGCCAGATAGGTCTCCAAGTGCTGCTCGACCGCCACAACGATGACATAGGGCAATTTCTCCTCATAGGGTACATCTTCGAAAGGTGTCCCCTTTGGCACCATACCCGCGATAACCCCTATCATCGAAGGCTGCATTTTATGGGAGTAATAAGCGTATTCCGGCATATTTCCGATCCCGACCTCATCCGCTCTCAGATAATAAGCAACATCCTTAATATGCATGGACATCTGCTCGGGATCAGGTATCGGGAGTTTTTCCGGCCTGGTATGACCTTCCACCCACATAGTATCGGAAATGGGTGCAATAGCCATTCCCATGGCATCACTCAGGGGATGTCTGAGCCCGATCGTATAGAACCCCGCCTGGGCCTTGGGGCCTAATTTCCCCTCCATAGCCAGTGTAAACCCCATATCGCTTTCTTTGGACTTGTTTACCGTCCCTACAATCTTCGAGGTACCAAGCCATTGGTCATTATGTTCGGCGAGCCTGACCGAAGCGCCTCCATAATTAGGCTTGGGTCTCAGCTTAGACCATTGCCCTTTTCCGGGTGGAATGTACTCATAGTTGTTTACCGCGGCTGCAGCTACTTTGGATGGCGCCTTAACCGCGCCAAGAACACCCAGGGCAGCGGCTGCCGCTCCGGTTTTCAAGAAACCCCGGCGGCTTAACTGAAGTTTTTGTTCCGAAGTATTTTGGTTTTTTGAAGAATCGGCCAACCTGATCAGTCCTTTCATGAAGATATTGACTCCATAGTTTTGCTTTTGTTATTACCGATGAATCCTAACACGCGTGCCAGAATCACAGCGATAACAACGGTGAGTCCTCCGAATAAGAAGATAGCTGTGCTGGTGGCCTTGGTGTGACCAACCGCGGCATTCAGATAAATAAAGGAAACGCCCATCCATAAAACGGCGCTCCCCACCCCGTATAAAGCCCAAATAAGCACGGTTTTCCACATTACATTCTTTTGGGCATAGGGTTTAATAAAAAGTATTCCGGCCAGAAATAATATTCCCGCCAAAAAAATCAGGATAGTTCCCATTTTTTCACCCCCTTTTTAAGGATATTGTACCTGATTTCTCTTTCTGCTTTATTTGCCATGGCTACTTTTTGCTGATTCGCCAAGATAATCTCAACAAAAAAACTGCTTTCAACGCTGCGCTGAGAAAGCAGTTCCTATCAGTCAGTTAATAAGCTATCCCCTCTTCGAGAAGAGCTTTTAGTTTTTCCAGATCATAAATAATAATTTTACTTTTTCTTTTTTTAAGAATTCCTGCCTTTTTGAGACTTCCTAATATCTTGCTTACGGTGACATAATGAAGTCCGGTGATTTCCGAAATCTTTTTATTGGTCAGTTCTATCTCAACTTTCCAAACTCCCTTGTCATATTCTCCTTTGGAGTGGCTCAGTTCATAAAATAAGCGCAAAAGCCTGACCGAAGGGGAATACAGATTAATTTCACTGTTTAGATTCATAAAGTAATACACCTTGGAATCATAATGCCGTAAAACATCAATAATGAGTTCTTCATCTTGCTTAAAGGCTGCCAAAAGTTGTTCTTTGCTGAAAAGGCAGACTTTACTGTCTTCGATAGCCACAATCTGCATATGGTCATTTTCAAATGTAAATAATCTGTCCATAAAGCAAAACTGCCCGGCAGAATAGACAAATTTTTCTCTGCCGTCTTCGGTGATCTTGGAGACATTGAGTTTGCCGGAAAGCACAAAAATAATTCTGCCCAGCACTTCGTCAGGTAATAAGACGGTTTCCCCCTTACAGTAACTGCGTTGTGAGCCTAAATAGATATAGTCTTTAAATTTAGGCACCGGATAAAATGTATCCGGAAAAATATAATTTTTAAGAATTTCTCCCATTGTTTTATCCTCCAGACCAGCTATAGATGACTTTGTTAATTGCTTCACCAGGAAAGGCGGGGTAAAATGCAGTAATGAAAGAATTATATTTGGAATTAATTATAGCTGTTTTGCCTGGATATTTATTTAGCCTGGACTAAATTCGTCAAATTGAGCCAGGGTGTGAAAGTAATAAAGCTGCTCAGCCTTTTCGTTTCAGGCCGCTTTGTTATAGTTTGTTCTGGGCAACAAGACCGGCCAGACCTTTCCTGACCCGATCCAGGTTTTCTGCCGAGTGGTTGACGAGCTCCATCTGAGCAGCCTGTTTTTTCGCTAAACCGGATACCTCTTCAGTACTGGCGGCTGTTTCTTCAGCAATAGCACCGATGCTTTGGATTAAGCCGGTGGTCTGCCCGGTTCCGGCCGCCATCTCCCGGGACGCTGCAGAGAATTGATTCAGCTGCTCTGCCAGAGTGTTGATTTCCCGGACAATAACCTGAAAGGAATCGCCGGCCAACCTGACCGTTTCAACACCTGCCGCCACTTCATCCTTCGATTTCTGCATCACTGCAACGACCCGTGCCGTCTCTTCCTGCATCCCCTCGATCAATTGGGCGATCTGAGCTGTGGAAGACGATGATTGTTCAGCCAGCTTCCGCACCTCCTCCGCCACAACGGCAAATCCTCTGCCCTGTTCGCCGGCTCGAGCGGCTTCAATGGCCGCGTTCAGAGCTAATAAATTGGTTTGATCGGCTATCCCCTTGATTACATCCACGATTTGCCCGATCCGGGTGGAGTGCTCTCCCAGCATGGCCACTACTTCAACTGTCTGAACCGAAAGGTCGCTGATTTCCTCTATTTTTTGCATCATATTTTCCGCCTGGAGCAAGCCCGCTTCCGCTGCCTCCGCCGCTTTGGCACTGCTATGGCCTACATTCCCGGTGTTTTTTGCCACCTCGTCGGCATGGACCGACAGCTTTTCGATAATTCTGGTGGTGTTTTCCAGAGTCAAGGCCTGTTCTTTGGCTCCGGCAGCCAGCTGCTCCAGGATACGAGCAATATCCCCGCTCACAGCAAAGGCATCTTTGACCGCCGCCGTCAGTTCACCGCCGGTCATTTCCAAATCAGCGGAGGTGTCGGAAAGTTTTTTGACCAGCATCCGGCGCCCCTGAAGCATTTTGAATTGCACTTCAAAAGCTTCACCGATTTTGGCCCGATACTGGTTGGCCATCTGCTCCGTAAGATTGCCTGTGCCTATCTGCTGGTAAAAATCATTGCTCAGATTCAACACTCTGGAATGGCGAAAAAGCAGATTGACAGCAATTCCTCCCAGCAACAAACCGGCCAGGGGCAGGGCGATGTTGAGCACAGCCGTCAGCTGAGACAGCTCCTCCCGGTGGTCCACCGCCGCACGCAGCAGGGCGATATTAGCTCCTGCCAGCACCAGGAATACACATAGAGCAGCCAAAAGGAACCCGAAGATCTTCTTTGATAAAGATAATTTCATGGACGGCATCCTTCCTTTGTAAATATTGGTACCAGAATAGTATAAAGAAAAACCCTTTTGAAATATTTAGCGTATACTAAATTTTTGATAATCGCCAATTTGGAAAATGAGCTGAGCGCCCAGCTTTTGCACGTACTCTTCTTTTGGAGGAAGATAAACATCATAGCTGTTTTTACTTAAATTAAAAATATGGAAGCCTCCCCACAAAATACCGTTGAATTTTCGTATTAAAACAGTGAATACGATTAAGGGAGGTACAATCTAGTGAAACGAAAGTTTAAAGCTCTATTCGCAACGGTCTGTATAGTGGGTTTATTCCTGTCTTCCTCATTGCCTGTGCTGGCGGCACCCCCATCCTGGGCTCAGTCCCATGAAAAATCCATCCAAAGCAGCTCCAAGGATTGCAAAACTCATAAAGTATCGGCAATAATTTTGAAGAAACGGATGTTCCTTAAGGTCGGGGATAGTGCTACTCTGGCCGTGAAAATCGCTCCCTCTAAAGCGAATCAAAAGGTCACCTGGACATCCAGCAACACAGAGGTCGCAACAGTGGACGCCAACGGAAAGGTCACCGGTGTCAAGGCAGGCAAAGCCTATGTCACTGTGACAACGGAAGATGGGCGCAAGTCGGCAAAATGTAAGGTGACTGTAGCTGATCCCCGGGGAACCGGGAAAATCAGTGTAACGGGCGTCACCTTGAATCAATCCGCCATGAATCTGTCGGCAGGGGGAGCAACAGGGACTTTAAAAGCCACTATATCCCCCAGCAACGCCACGAACAAGAAGGTAACCTGGACATCCAGCAACTCAAACGTAGCCACGGTTAACAGCAAGGGTGTGGTGACTCCCTTGACCCCAGGTGTGACAACGATTACGGTCACAACAGCGGAGGGCTCAAAGACCGCTCACTGCACGGTCAATGTCACAGCCCAACCCATCATCAGCAATGTAAAGATTTCCTCCAATAACGCCGATACGACAAAAGCTATGCATGGCGATACCATTGTTCTGACCTTTACCGCCAGTGTGCCTGTGACACAATTAAACAACTTCAAGATCAATGGAAGCAACCCGGATCGGTTCACACATACCGGCAATGTCTATACCGCAACTCATTTAGTGGATTCCGGCGATCCGATTACAGGTGTCCCGGCAACCTTCCAAATCAATGTCAGGGACGCCGCAGGGATCTACTCTCAGACTATTGAAGCCACATCTGACGGAAGTACAGTCACGATCATTCCTAAGTACGCCAGAATCTCCAAGGTAGCGATTTCTTCTGATAATACAGATCCCACCAAAGCTACTATCGGCGATGTCATTACTCTAAAATTCACTACGGATGAAGCTGTGGCCAAACTCAGCAACTTCAAGATTAACGGCAGCAATCCTGATAGTTTCGTGGAAGTCAATAATAACGACGGAACCTACACTTATATTGCCAAACATTTAGTGGATTCTGGAGATCAGGTAACCGGTGACCCTGCAACCTTCCAAATCAATATCAAAAACGCTGCCGGGATTTACTCGCCAACGATTGAAAAAACATCGGATGGCAGCCGGGTGACGATTCGGTAGTTTCTCAGCAAGACCGCAAACAAGACCCCGGAGAGAGCAAACATCTCTCCGGGGTCTTGTGGTCCGCAGTCAGCGTTCATAACACATATACCCGCTCCCGCAAAGCAGCCTGGCTCCCTTAGTCCTCCTGGCATAATCCCGCACTTCATCGGGCAGATGCTCTTCCCTTTGATAGTCCAAGACCTTCTTTAGCAGTTGGACGCTCTTGATTTTCTTGCTCAGAGGGGCCTCTCTGCCCACAATTTTCAAGGAGGTTATCCCCATATCCCGATATTCGGGCAAGGTGCACAGACCGCACATGCCCAGCGGATATTTTGCGCCGATATAGCCGCCGCCGTTCTTAATTCCGAGCCATTGCCACCTTTTCCATTCCTCCACATTGCCCTCAAAGGTCTCCCCGGCAATTTTTAAGTTTCTTAACTTCCAGGTCTCCAGAATCCCGCCCTCTTCCGGCGGGATCAGCTTATACCGCCAGGCCGGATTATGACAGAAGGCACCGCCGAACTGATGACTGACATGGCAGTGGGATTCCTCAAACATACACCCGTCGTTGAGGATAAAGACTTCATATTCCAGATCCTCCCCCGCCCTGTCCATGATCTTCTTAAGGGTCTCCGCCTCCAGATAACGGGGAAAAACGATGCGTTTGACGCCCAGCTTCTTAAAAAACAGGACGGCGGAGCTGTTTAAAACCCCGGCCAGGCTGCTGACATGAATCACCATATCCGGTTCCTTCCCGATCAGCATCCGGATCAGCCCCGGATCAGCAACGATAAAAGCATCCACCTGGCAGCTCTTTTTGACCTCTCTGACAAAAGCCAGAATCTCCCCATAGAGATCCTGAGCATAGCCCGGTTGATTCAAGGTCAGGTAGACCTTTTTCCCTTGGGCATGGGCGTGATCAACCAGCAGCGACAAGCTTTCCAGGTCGGGGATGTTGGCGTTGCCTGATTCACGGCGGTTGATCCAGATTTCCCGGTCCGTGTTCCCCGGCCTGTTCTTCAATGCCCCCAGCCCTATTCCGCAATAAAGTTCGTCGGCGCCATGGGCGATTAATTGTTCCGCTTCCTTTACGGAACTTACCGGTGCCAGGATGTTCATTATACACCTCCCTGAGCGATCAATGACTCCGTTTAGATTGGCTCCGGCTGGAAGATCATCCGGCTGACCCCGGTTTTTTCCGCCTCGGTCAAAATCTCAGCCAGGAATTCTTTGCTTTGACGATAAAAGACAGTGTTTCCCTTCTGCATGATTTGCCAATCCTGATCTTTCTTAACCCGGCCACTGGGGTCGGACAGCTCCAGCCAGCCTAACCGGCATCTCCGGGGGCACGGCCCGGTGGTTCTGAACTTTTCCCCGGCAGCCAATCCCCAGGATTGCATCAGACAAATCCGGCCTGTCATAATCACGCCATAAGGGATAGATAAGGAGATGTCATAACCCCAGGCGGGCAGATTCGGGTCCAGTCCCTGAGGGGGATAATCCAGTTCAATCCGTTTTACCTGATACTGGTCAAGCAGGTCCTTCATCTCTCCCCCGGCCAGATTGCAGGTCCGGAACTTGTGCATCACCGTTTGGTCCGGCGAATTCCGCAGGGAATCCGGCATCCGGGGGTCCCGGATAATTTTATTCATCAGCCGGCCCAGAACGGGGGTAAAGGTGGGGTGATGCTCTGTCACCCAATCCAGCACACCCCAGTCATTGATCACCACCTCAGCCTCAGGTTTTGTTTGGGCCAGGATGTCCAGCAGCAGCCGGACTTTAGTCAGTCCGGTCTCAGTCAGATAGGGGGTGACGTAAGTAAATCCCCAGCCACGTTCTTCGGCCGCAGCAACTGCCTCTTCCAAAGCTTTTCCCGTGGATAACGCCCTTTCGCAGAATTCCTCGCCAAAATAAAGCCTCGTAAAATGTATCGGGCCGTAGTTTGCTTCCAGAGTCTCTTTGATCCCTGTCAGGTAACTTGTTTTTGCCCCGCCCCAAGGTTCCTCCATTCTTTTGAACGCCTGTTCATGGGGAATAGCCAGGACCCATTCCAGATCACTCACCTCCGGTAGAGTTACTTGATTGATACCCTACTATAGTATGATTTTCGGCAGGGATCTGAGCCCATTCGTTTTGAGAATTGTTCCTTAAACAGGCATGAGCAGAGGAAAAAGCTTCCCGGAGAGGCATCGCTCTCCGGGAAGCTTTTGTTGTTCTATGCTTACCGCGCCGCCAGGGTTTTGGCCACATTATAGCCGAAGGTAACGCAGCGGCTGTGGCTGAGGCAATTCTGATTGTGGGGATAGGTCCCGGAAAACATACTGCCCGAAACATTGCCGATGGCATAGAGACCGGGGATGGCTTGGCCGTCGGCAGCCATCACTTCGCTCCGGGGAGTGATCTGCAGGCCGCCGGCGGTGCACAGGGCCTCCGCCATTTCCTTGGTTGCGTAGAAGGGGGCCGTATCTATTTTATGCATCATCTTGCCGGGGAAGTGGAAGTCGGTGTCTTCGCCGGCGTCGCACATGGCGTTCCAGCGTTTGATGGTGGCTACAAAAGCATCCGCGTCCACGCCCATTTTCCCGGCCAGCTCTTCCAGGGTATTGGCCACCAGGGCTTTGTCGCTGGTGGCGGCGGCGATCCAGACTTCTTTGGGAGCGTAGCAGCCGGAGGACGGGGTCCAGATTTTGTCAACTATGGCTGAACAATTGGCGTCCACAATATAGTAGTCGTAAGCACCTGGCTGGGATTGGATAGCATTGGACAGATGGTTGTAGGCTTCATATTCGGCGGTAAAGCGTTTGCCTGACTTGTTGACGCGCAGAAAGGGCATCAGCTGTTGGGGGTCCAGCATCAGAGGATGGGGGTATTCATCCTCCATGGCCCCGACGGCTTTGGCCATTTCATGACCGTCACCGGTATTGGTCTTGGTGCCGTTCATCCAACCGCTGAGGGCAAGGTCCCGGGGACGGCAGCAGGCATTCAGCTTCACCGGGTTGAACTCGTAACCGCCTGTGGCCAGGACGACTCCTTTGGCGGTCTGATACTTGACATAGCCCTGCTCGGTCTTGACCACAGCGCCGGTAACCTTGCCTCCTTCCCTGACCAGCTGAACCACCGGTGTATTGAAGAGAACTTCCACTCCCGCATCGGCAATCCGCTGCTGCATGACAGCGATGATTTCAGGGGCGGGGATGGGGATGTTGATGGAGGTGTTCCAGCTGCGGCTCAGGCTCAGCTCATCATAAGCGGCGTTGAAATCCCGGAAATCCCCGGCATTGAAGGTCAGGAAGTAATCTTCATCCTTAAGGGCCAGTTTGTCCAGAAACCAGTTTACAGCCTCGTCGCAGGTATTGATATACTGCTGGTAGATTTCCTGGCTGCCCCGGTAAGAGCAATTGATCATGGCGTCATCCAGCCATTGCTTCATATCAAAAGTGACGCCAAACTTCTTATGGATGCGGTCGTTAAAGGCGCCCATGGTGGCGCTGCGCCAGGTGGGATTCTTGCCCTTCTCCACAGCGGTCACCTTCAGGCCTTTTTCGGCGCAGGCCAGAGCGGAAGCCATGCCTGCCGGACCTTGTCCGCACACCAACACGTCCACGTTCACCGTCCTGACAAAGTCGGTAATGGGAGCGGAAACGAAAGCCACTTCCCCGCTGTTGATGGCCGCGTTGACAGCGCTGAGATCTTCGCAGGCAGGAAATGGATTATCGATGTCGGCCGGTTGGGCTGCTTCCACAGCAATGCCGAGGGCTTGGTTGATGCAGCTGGCGGCAGCCTCCTTCACGGCATCGGAGGTCATCGTTGCGCCGGAAACGCCGTCGATTTCGGCACTCTGGGCAGCCATCAAGGCTTCCTGCAGCCCGTTTGCTGCCGCACCGCCAATCTCGGCGGTCTCATTGGCACAATCCACCTTAACATCGGTAATGGCCGTTTCACTGAAGGTCATGGTAACCGTGACCTGGCCCATCCCTTTAGCTGTGCCGGTATAGGTGCCGGGCTTATACACCGCTGCTCCGGGATTAGTGCTTCCCGCATCGCTGGAGCAGCCTCCCAAAAAGCCGGCAGCGGCAACCCCCACAGCGCCGATGGCCGTATTTCTCAGAAACTGACGGCGTGATACCTTTGCTTTTTCCACCATAGCTCTCCCTCTTTCTTTTATTGAACTTGGATTTTGCCCATAGTATACTAAATTAGTAAGTGAAATCACAAACAAACTTTTTGCACAGGGGAACAACCCATTGTTGTGCCCTTAAGGGAGGGTGACATGGAATACAAGCAGCTGCAGGTTTTCCTGAAAGTATGTGAGACGAAAAGCATAACGAAAGCGGCGGAGCGGCTGTTTATCAGCCAGCAGGCAGTCAGCCGGATTATCGCCAATTTAGAAAATGAGCTGAATGCCCGGCTTTTTATACGTACTCCTCAGGGAGTTGAACTGACGGATTGTGGGGGGGAGCTGGAACAGCAGGCCTTTGAGTTTTTGCATCACCATGACTCGATTGTCACCCGGCTTGGCAACCTGAATCGAGAGGGCAGGAAAGAATATAAAATCGGCTTTTTTATGGGAATGCTGCAGATGCTGCCTGCCCATTTTCTTCCTGATTTAATGGATGCCCATCCCAGGCTGCAATTCCGTTTGCAAAGCTATCCGGATAATGAACGCAGCCGCTCCTTTCAGAATTATGGCTGCGATCTGGTTATGACCACATCCCCTCTGACTTCGGGAAATTTTGTGCAGATTTTTCACTACGAAAGCCCCATCGGGGTCATTCTGCAGCGCAGCCATCCCCTTGCCCAAAAGAGGGAACTGACCATGGCGGATTTAAAGGGGCAACGGCTCATTACCCTAAACTCGGACAACCGGTCCCAGTCACGGCTGATGAACCGGCTGCGGGAATGGGGCCTGGATGCGCATTCGGTTGTGGGGGATACCGAATGGGGCCTGACCTGGGATCTGCTGCGCCGGGGCTATATCTCCTTTTATGCCGGCAAGCTCAGTGTCCTTCCCGATGACATGCTGGGCCTGCCCCTTACGGACTTGAATCTGGCTTGGGAGTTTTTCGTTTATAAGCGGCAGAGCAAAAAGCTGTCTGCTCTGGAGAAGGAGATTCTGGCTAAAATCCGCGAGAATATCTCGGATTGAGCTGTACAGATGCAGAGCCGCAGACAAAAAAGAATTGAACACAAAAAAGCTTCCCTAAGAGTGCAACCTCCTGGGAAGCCTTTGTGATGCGTAAAATGTAAAGCTCGGCGAACCGGGTTTTCTTTATAGGCAGGGAACTGTTGTATGGTTCAGATGGAGTAAGTGCAGCGTTCTAGTTGCAGCCGCCAAAAGAGAACCCACTCACTTTTTTCCTGAATCCAGGGCCATCCTCGGGAAAAGAAATATAGAGATTCTGCACCTTGGCACTTTGACAAGCGGGGCAGACAGCCTTTTCTATGTCCTCTTCAGAGGCTTCAAGCTTGAATTCATGGCGACAGCTCTCACAGAGCATGGTATACTCCGGGAAGCGATTGGAAGGCACTTCATCCAGTTCTTCCATTTCTCTCGGCATATTGACCTCGTTGCAGCCAGTGCATCCATTACATTCTTTCATCTTCTTCCTCCCGTCAGCTTTGTTTTTCGTATCAAACGGTCTCCGCTCAGAGTTCAGGTGTTTCTGCAACTATGTGAAAATAACGAGCAGACCTTTGCCCTAATTCTATTTGCAAATAGTGTGCCAAGGCCTTTAGGAGGCTTGATACCCATGACTGCCGGGTTGAGCACTTAATGAGCCGGCAATGTAACGGGTCAAATTGGGATTTCTGTCGCAAAATAATCTAAACTACTGCGGGCAAATTTTTCTTTGAGCTTGCCCTTGGCCGCGGTCCAGGTCTCAGGGCTGATGGTGAATACCCCCCTCGGCCAAACCAAGGGAGCTCAGAAAAAAGCAGATTATACAGGTTAAACCCGTCATTGATTGAATAAGCTTCGCCTGGAGACCGTTCTTCACCAGCAGTCCGGTGATCCGCAAGGCTTCGTCATTCTTTTTGGTCAAGACACAGGTGGTGCCCGCCGGCCCTTCCCTGAGCATGTCCTTCACCAGCGGGGTAAAAAGATGATTGATTGCTATGATAGCGTACCAGCTTGATTTTCCCCAGATCCGTTTGCTTGGGGATAATCGGCGTATCCTTCAAACGGAGAGGAATCCTGGCGGCGAATTGATTGCTGAACTGTACAAGATTGCTTTTACTACGGTAGTTTTCCACCAGCTCGTACAGGGTTGCCTGCTTCTCCAGGATCAGATTCACCATATATTCCGAACTGGCCCCTCTGAATTCATAGATATTCTGCTCGTCATCCCCCACGGCAATGACCCGCATCTCCTCGTTGTGCTCCATCAAGGCCTGGATTAAGGCGTACTCATGAGCATCCATATCCTGGGCTTCATCGATAGCAACCCATCTCCTGGGCCTGTTCATTCAGCTCTTTAATATGAAAGATCCTTTCCTGATTTTCGATCACCGTTAAAAGACAGACTTGCTTTATCCGTCTCTTTTAGGTATCTTTCCGTTTTCGATAATATTCTCCTGATTTTTGTCAATTCCTGCTTGAGGAAGGGAATGAGGAATATGGGGTTTAGTAAGGAATTGAGCTAAGTGATATTGCATGATATAATTCAGATAGATTTAACTCTGAGTCGGGAGTGATTCTATGGCATCCCTAACTAAAACAGAACAAACGGCCTTAGACAAAACAATTCAACATATACGCGATGTTTGTGGAGATAATTTAATTTCTGTCATTCTATACGGTTCCAAAGCCCGAGGGGATTCTTTGCCTGAATCCGATATTGATATTATGATTCTGGTCCGCAATCGCAATAAAGTAGACAGAGATAAACTTTATGATTTTCTTTTACTTGACGATGTGGGTTATGACATAAATATTTCGCTCAATATTTATGAAGGGGAATATTTTAACCAGCTGTCAACAATGCACGTACCTTTTGTTGAAAATGTTCTTAAAGAAGGAGAAACATTGTGGGCCGTGGTGTGAAAACTATTTAAATTCTCACTATGCCGACCTTCAATGAAGCAAAGGCTTCCCCGAGAGAAATAACTCTTGGGGAAGCCTTTAAAGTTCAATTGGTTTTGCCTTGCCATAAAACTTTCTCACGCTTACAATTTGCTCTTTTCGTAGTTCCCAAAAAGTCGCTTGTACAAAAGTCCACGGGCAGCAGGCTTTATCGAATACCTTCTTCCAAGATTCTCGTTTAACTTGCTCCTGCTCTTGTGCCGGCAGGCCAGCAAACCATTTGTCCGCAAGTTCCTCAGCTTCATCATCATCTTCCGGCGCATCAGAAAAATAGCTGTCGTTCAGCACCAAGTGCCAGTATTCCTCATCACTCAGCAAGATCTTTTCGTCGGGTATTTCGGCTTCGATGACATAGTGTTCGCCGACATAATTTCTGAACTCAACTCTCCGCAAATCGGGTTTTACATTTTTGCCAAGCAGGAGATACCAGGCCCATACCGGATACTCAACGCCTTGGGGCGGCTCTCCGACACGCCCTTTCATTTCCCCAACAAGCCAGTCGTAGGATTTCCTGAACAAGTCGTCTTTCAACCACCCGGCTAATGCGGCATCGCAATGCAGAACGCCCTTTTCACAAAGGTCGTCATATGCCGCTTTATCTTGAATCGTCCATAAGCGCATATCAGCACACCTCCGCTATCAAGTTCGCCTTAGGCATGGTGTTGCCAACTATAGCTGAGCCGTTACATCCGGACTATCTTCATAAGCCGAATCGATAAGGCATAACTGATTCAACACTTCGGCAAAAAGAAAATAGAGCGTCTTCAGTCTATCCATATCTTTAATTATTCCGGGAACTTGAAAGTACAGTTCATCAACGCCCTCCGGGAATTCGCTGCCAAACCACCCCTCATCATCTTTGACTTCCAAGGAGATATCCGGCTGTATTTCGATAAGCTTGCGTATTCTTGAGTTTGAGAATAGACTCACTAACTTATCGCTATCGTTTCCCTTAATGATGAACTGATCATCAAACTCCGGGTACCCCACCTCTATATCCTGTAATCCGAGAAGCTTCCCGATATTACTGAAAATCCCCTTGCGATATATCCTGAATTTAAACCCATCTTTGTTTAGGTAGGGCGCCCTCATTCGGGTATAGGTTGTGGATGTTTTCCCGGTCGACACGGTATAGGTATCTAAAGTAATGACCCATTCTTTGATTTCAGCAACAACTTTCGTTCCTTTAAAAAAGCCTCCGTCAATAAAGTCCGCACCAATTTCCTGACATAATGCTTCCCAAACCTCATGCTGACTTGGACCAAATATTTCCCGAAGCAACCCCATATTGATTCCTCCCTCCCCTAATATAGATAGTACATGCTGATACGAATCATTCCCCCGAAATCAAACAAATGTTCTAGTGGCATTTTACACCATAGATATCCCTTTGGCAATAACGCGTTAGTCCATTGCCATCGGCAAGGGATGTATGAACTGTGACAACGTGATTTTACGCACATCGCCCCTTCCTGCATCATGTTAGAATGAAAGTAAAAATCCCCGAGGAGGAGCCAACAATGATCAGAAAAATTATTAAAATCGATGAGCAGTCGTGCGACGGCTGCGGATTGTGCCTTACCGCCTGTCACGAAGGGGCGCTGGTGCTGGTAAATGGCAAAGCCAGCCTGCTTCGCGATGATTATTGCGACGGGCTTGGCAACTGTCTTCCTGCCTGCCCGCAGGATGCGATCTCTTTTGAAGAAAGAGAAGCGGTGGAATTTGATGAAGAAGCCGTCAAAAAACATCTGGAAAGCCACCACCAGCATGACGACAATGAACATCATGAACACCAAGGGCATACCCTGGCTTGCGGCTGTCCAGGCAATCATGCCGAGCTGCTGAGCCGTCCCGAATCCACCTATAAACCGGAAACCCAGCAGGAGAATAAATCTCAGCTGAAACAATGGCCGGTGCAAATAAAGCTGGTTCCCCCAAATGCCCCTTATTTCGATAATGCCCATCTCCTGATCGCTGCTGACTGTACTGCTTACGCCTATGGGAATTTCCACAACGAGTTTATGCGTAACAGAGTCACCCTGATCGGCTGTCCGAAACTTGATTCTGTGGACTACAGCGAAAAACTGACGGCCATTCTGCAGCAAAACTCACTTAAATCCCTGACCCTTGTCCGGATGGAAGTTCCCTGCTGCGGTGGTTTGGAAAGCGCGGTGAAAACCGCTCTCAAAAACAGCGGCCAAATCATACCCTGGCAGGTCGTCACGATCACAACCAACGGCCGGATTCTGGAGAATCAGATTCATAACTGAGCAAAAAAGGCTTCCCGAAGAGTGCATACTCCCGGGAAGCCTTTCCTTATATATGACATGCAGCTCCGAGATTTCCCAAACTACCATCAGCGAGTTAAAAGCATACACTCCATCATGTTTTCCTGATAGCCCGGCCGCTTATATTCCTTCAGCAGTTTTGCCAAAGCGATCAGCTTCTCGTCCCGCAAATGAGTCAGTTGCTTCAGTCTCCGTTCACTAAGGGTTTCGGAAGTCTATTGCACGATATACCCTGCTGGCTTTCGTGTTTTTTTGATTTTCTGCTCTGCAAGCGCCCGTTCAAGCCAGATTTTCATTTGGTTTCCATGGATATGCAACATTGTGCATAGTTCTTCTTTGGTTCTTGCTTTCTGCAATGCACTCTCCAGATACGGCCAAATGACTGGAAAAAGGTCGATTCTTTCCTCATGATCCGATTCACCTGAATCATTGGAGACCTGATAATCCGTCTCTTTCTCAAGTAAATTTGAAACTGAAAACAGCGACCCCTGTTCATAATATTGATCAGCAAGGGAAGACAGCCTGTTGGCATTAAAGGATTCCGAGAAAAGATCTTTTGCCGACAAAGGGTTTGCACCCATTTTAAGCAATTTTTCATTGCCCTCCGGCACAATATCATCTTTCCTCACAAACAGCGGGACCCATTTATTTCTTAAATTCTCTGTGGCACCAGCCCAAGTCCCACCCTTGCTGTAATCAGATGAAACTACCACGGCGATATGAGATAATGCATAGATGTACTTATTGCGCTGCATGGCATTATAAACGGTAAAGGGTGCCCGGGGATGAAACGAAGTAAGCAGCAAAAGTCTTTGTTCCATAATCGCTTCTCTTGCTTCTTTATGCTTGATCTTTTGCGCTAAACTATCAGCAAGGATGCTGATGACTTTCCCGCCTTGTCTAAGCGCTTCATTCTGAGCCACTTCATCGACCCCTTTTGCACCACCGGAAATTACCGTTAATCCTTGTTTGGCCGACTTTGACCCAAGTTCTTTGGTAAATTCCAGTCCTTTAGGATCAATATTTCTTGATCCGACAATACCGATGCCTTCCATTTGAGTTAATTCGATATCGCCGGAATAGAACAAAACCGGGGGAGAATCTTTCTTCAATACACTCTTGAGTCTTTGCGGATAGCTTTTTTCGGCACGTGTCGTAACAAAGATGCCCATATTGTTTAAGTTCTCCAACTCGACGACGGCCTGCCCTGCCCTGCTCAAAAGAAATTGGATCCTCTGGCTTTCCTCGTCACTCAGACCTAACCTCTTTTTCAGGTCCTCTTTCCCCACCTCAAATAAAGCTGCCGGATTCTTTATTTCAGCATTGAACATTCTTCTTAGAAACTGATTCCATTGCTTAATCGTTAACGGCCTTATCTCCGTATTATCTTTACTGAGGCCGACCGTCGTACATAATAACACCATAGCCAGACTGTCTTGACTTAACATATTATTCATTATTCCCCACCTTCTAACCCTGACGCCTTTGCTAAGGCAAATGGATATACCGGTCCAGATCTCTCTCCCCTTAATAATATCCCACAAACCGTTAAAGTCCAACCAGAGTCGATGATATCATCCACCAAAAGGACAGGAGACTCGGGGACCCTCTCAATAACTGAAAAACCATGCAGGGCATTGCTGCACTGTTGATAGCTGTTTTCCATTTTCTTTTGATATGGTGTGTCTTCAGTCTTTCTTATTGCATCAATGTAGGGTAAGCCTATTTTTTCAGCAAGTCTCATGGCAAAATCTTTAACGAGTAAAGGTCTGCGAAGCGATGGCACTGATGTTACCCATCCCAAGTCTTCTTTTAACAATGTGTTTTTTAATAAGGCCAAAGAAGCATCAACCAGTTCATCACTAAAATACTCATTGCGGTATTTATCTTCGGCAACTACCCTTCCCCATCCTGCATCGCCATATGAACATAGTGCCTTTCCAGTAAAGTTTTGCTCTTCTTCAGGTATTTTTTTAGTTGCTTCAGCTTTAATTCCAGCAGGCCATTGCTTTCTGGGCTCAATATCCAGATACTCTCCTTTTAAAAACTGAATTGCCTCCAATACATTATCCCGAGAGACGACTTCACTGAAAAATTGAGTATCCAGGCAGTTACGGCATTTACCACAGTTTTTTAAATAAGGATCATCAAGCTTGGCGGAAATGTAACGCATGTAGCAGTCTTCCGTATCGACGAACTTTCTCATATCTTCCAGTTCATTTATTCGGAGTTTAGTGATTGCACTGCTTTTCGTTGAATCCGGCAGCCAGCTGACCGGAGATCGAAAATAACTGCTCTTTTCTTTATAAATTATTCCTTCGATTTCTAATGTTTTCAAACACTTTTCTACCCTTCCGTAGGACATATTTAATTCTTTGAGGATTTTGTTTTTGGTCATTCCTAATGAAGCCTTCTCTATAGCATTCACAACCGCATTCATTTCTTTTGGCGTAGGAAAAGCAGATTGAATAAAGTACTCTTCTATCTCATCATCTTCAGCACCATTCAGCAAAATCGCATAAGCTTTATCCAAAGCTCTCCCCGCCCGTCCGATTTCCTGATAATACCGAACGATAGATCCAGGACGTTGGTAGTGAATAACAAAACCCAGATCGGGTTTATCGAAGCCCATACCCAAGGCTACTGTGGCGACCAGTGCCTTGACTTCATTATTCAGTAATTTCCGTTCCCGTTCCTCTCTCAATTTTCTTTTTTCTTTAGCATCTTTTGACAAGTCGGCATGATATTCCAAAGCATTGATTCCCTTGCCGCGCAGCCATTTCGCAACCTTATTGCAGTCCGCAACGGTTAAACAGTAGATAATTCCCGACCCTTCCATCTTGTTTATATTTTCATGCAACCACGCTAACCTTTCTGCCTGGTCAGCTAATTTGATCACCTGCAACTGAAGAGATTCCCTGGTCAATGGCCCCCTAATACTATTTAACTCATCCCCCAGCTGAGCTTTAATATCATCAACAACTCTTTGGTTGGCCGTGGCAGTTGTTGCTATCAAAGGAACATTGGGCGGCAATTGTTTAATGATTCTAACTATCCTTCGATAATCCGGTCTGAAATCATGGCCCCAATCCGAAATACAATGGGCCTCGTCCACAACAAGCATGCCGATCCCTCCTTCTATTGAAGGAAGGACACGTTCCGTAAAATCCTTGTTGCCTAATCTTTCCGGAGATAAAAGAAGAATATCGACCGCCTTTCTTTTCAGCTTCTCTTCAATCTCTGTCCATTCATCCGTATTATCGCTATTAATGGTTTCAGCGGAGATTCCGATCTTAACTGCATTCTCGATTTGATTTCTCATTAAGGATAGTAATGGACTGACGATTATAGTTGGACCCAAACCTCTTTCCCTTAATAATTTGGCACCAATAAAATAGACAACACTCTTTCCCCATCCGGTTCGCTGAACAAGCAGTGTCTTTTTTCCCCGAAGAACTGATTCGATAGCTTCCCACTGTCCTTGATGAAACTCCGCATCCCTGCCAATCATTTTTCTTAGAAGACTTAATGCCTGAGCCTGCATATTTATTCCCCCCTTATTTGCTTTTCGGATGTGAGTAACAGATCTCATCAATTAGCTGTTTTCGATATAATTCTTCCAAATTTTATCTATTCCTGCTAATTTTACTAATAAATCGCTTTAACCTATACGCAAGGCAGGATTTTTGACCCCAGCTGTAAGCCTTCCAGTTCCTTCTGAGAATATATTGAAGAAGCCGAACCCCGGCTTTATATGGCCGGGGTTCGGCTTCTATGCAAGGATCTTGTTCAAATAAGCAACCATCCCTTTCTGGTGAGGCAATCTCTTTCTTCACCCTAAATAGGGAGATTCGTTAGAACCTGAACTCTGGTTGTCCGCTTTTCGAGAAGAGGGTCAATACCCTTGCTATGGTGGCAATGAGATGCGTGGATATGTGAACAGGTATAACCGTGAGGGTGAGTATCCGCTAATTGGACGACAAGGCGCTTTACTTATTTAAGCATTTCAAATTCTCCTTTAAATGCCCTTTTTCTGGGATGCATCTTTGTATAATGCTCGATCAATATCCTTCTGCCATTGGCCATCCCATTGGATTCCAGGGTTTCCCCTAAGAAGGCGACCAGTGCGGCGGCCTTATAATAGCTTTTCCGGTGACCCCCTCCTACGACAGCCTCCGTTCTTATATCCACTTCTTTTTTGAGCCACTCAATATACCTTTCATATTCCTCATCGGTTAGAATCGCTTTTTCCTTCCATCTTAAAAACAGTTCCCGAAAATCCGCCCCCTCCTCTTCTTCGAAGCCCAGTCTATAGTCTATCCCGTTTATAAGCTTTTCTCCGGCTTTGGTGATCTCCTTATTTTTACTGAGCAACAGCACAAAAAGGGGCACAGCAAGCCCCTTAAAGTCGCTGCTCCAGCCTAATGCGGTCTTATTCTTTTTACACTCCTCATAAATAGCAGCAAACTCTCTGTTGAAAAACCGGATGACAGCTTTATGCTCCCGGGAAAGATGATTGACCAGCATCTGTCTGTTGTTATAACCTTCCGCCGTAGAAGGTCTTTCCGGTAAGGTCTTGGCATAGTTTGCCGCTCTGTCCGCTATATTCCGGTGATCGGGGAGTTCAAATAACTGCAGATAGTGATTCAAGGTTGGTTCAGAATAAAAAGCAGCTTCCCAGCATTGCCTAAGGATGTCGGGATGCTCCAGTTGTTCAGCGGCTTTTGCCGTTATAGCGGCGATTTTCCCCCGGACAATCAGCTGCTCAGGCAGCATGCCCAGAGCTTCCAGTCCTACCCGTTCGCACTCAAGCGCCTTATTCCCGTTTAATAGATAGTCACAGGCATATTTATATAAAATGGGATGCCTTGTGCAGACTTCCTTGGCTACGTCACATAAACGGACAATTCCCCCACGACATAGACAGGCTTCGATTAATAAATCCCCCGCTCTATCGCCAGGGATATCTTTGAGGAAGTCAAGCCATTCCTCCATGAATACGTCGAGCCCTTTAAGTTCTTCCGGCCCTGCAGTAAATAGTTCTTCTATACTTATGTTCTTACACATATCCCAGGCGAGATAGGTGTACAGCGCAGCTGATCTTTCTCTGCCCTCAGCAGCCTGATAGCGCGCATAGAGCAGATTCAGGGCAATCTGTTTCAAGTTCAGGCTTACCAGTCCTTCACTGACAAGCTCTTCCAGACTCAATTCGCTCCATTCTTCCGTTTCGTCTTCCAGGGTTGGAAAGGATAATCTGCAGAGCCGGTCATAAAGCGCTGCCGCCCGGCTATAGTCTTTTTGAAATAACAACCCTTCCGCAATCTTAAATGCTCTTAAAAGATCTTTTCCTATTTCAAAAATATCAGTATACTCATAGACGTCATCACTACCCCAATAGTCCCCGCCATATTCTTCATAGCTGCACTCGAAGTAGATTTCCTGATTATCTATCTTTCTGCACCAGGCTTCTATCCATTCCCTTTCAGAAATGACCGGAAAATGCTCTTGTTTTCCCATTAACGAATTTAAAAATGCAGCCCGTTCGTGCTCTGACCTGGTCCGGGCCATATTATGTATCCATCCGCTTTTTTCTGCTTCAGACATGAGGGCTAATTTCTTATCAACTGCTTCCATAAATTCATGATAATTCATGCTCTGTACCTTCTTCCCTCTATACTTTGCCGATAAGCTTTAGCCAACCCGAATACCCTCCTGCTCGACCCGCTTCCGATAGCTGAGCAACAGCCCGATCACCTCATGCCAATCACTATAGCCGGGATCACTTAATAAGGCTGCCAGCTTCTTGGCCTGATCCTCTCCAAAAGGCAGGCCTGCACTTTCGTACTCCAGATAAGTCACCCCATCCATCCGATAAGGCTTTAAATTAGGAAAGAAATTTCTGCGCAGGTATTCAAATATGCGAATGCCGCCATAGTCTATATCGCCCCAATGGAAGATCTCCAGCCCTTGGCCCTGGCGGCGGTTCTCTAAAAAGCCGGAGACCTTCTCCAGCAGCTTTTGGGCGGACTTGTGGGGAAATCCTCCTGTATAGATGGCCAGCACCGGTGCCGGGAGGATGGGCGGTGCCTGCAGAACTTCATGATAAGTGGTCAGATTTTCAATCAAGAGGATGGTTTGGGCCGGGATATCCTGAATGATCAGCTCCTTCACCGACTGGGCCGACAGACCCAGACCGCCGGAAAAATGACTGAGATCCCGATCCGGGTGGATGATCAAGGGACCGGCAAGCAGGGTCAGCTTCGGATTATTGACGATGCCCACTTGGTCCAGATAGTCTTCGTCTTGATCCAGTTCCTCGGGATAGATTTTGCGCAGGAGGCTGATCAGCCGTCCTTCCAGCTTCTTTTCAAAGTACTTGCTGTCCTGAAAAAGGCTTTGGCTGAATACCCGCTTTGGGGTGCTGTCCTCAAGTTCCGGAAGTGCCTTAAGGACCTTAACCAGATCATCATAGCCCTGGGGATTATCTGCATCCAGTCCGGCGGATTTTCTTTCCTCCAGCCTGGCACAGGTCTCCCTTTGCCAGCTTCTCACCCAGACCCAGGGATGAGCAGCCAGGGGAGACAGGCTCTCCTTCAGCCGGCGGAGTTTATCTTCCAGGGGTGTTTCCCCCAGCAGCTGATAAGCCCGCTCTACCCCTGCAAAATTGAGATAGACCTTATGGACTTGAATATGCTCTTTCAGCTTCGGCCAGGTTACCTGGATGATCCCTTCCCGGCTGAGTTCCTTCAAGGCGGCATGGATCCACTCCCGTTTGCGGAAATCCAGCTCGTCTTCATAATCCGCGGCCAGTTCAGACTTGGCCATAGTCAGTTGAGGACGCTGCTTGCCGGGGGTTCCCGTTTGGAAGCTGAGGCTGTTTTGGTATTTTCTCAATAAAAGGGTGAGAATCTTCTTTTTGTATTCCCTGACTTCCTTGTCCTCCATCCTTCACATCCCTCCCGGCAGGTATGATAGAAAGTGTTTATAGTTCTAGAACAGACTGGTTTGTAAATCCTGGTTTGCCTTGGCATCTGGGTCTGTGTCTGTATTTTTGCCTGTATTTATGTTTGTCTCTGTATCTGATTCTGCATTTGAGCCTGCATCCGAATCTGCATCCATGCCGGATCTGCGCTCACGCCTGACTCTGCCTCCTGCCCGGCATCCGTCTCCGTATCTGCCCCTTTCCCCTCAACGCCATCGTCCTGGGAATCCTGAGCATTCTCTTCATCTCCATTCAGGCTATCCAGCATTTCCTCACGGCTGATCATATCGATAAAGCAGTGGTGACCGTCCCGGTGGACAATTAGGGTGGTGGAGACTTCCGGAGCCATATGCTGCATTTTCTCATCGGGGACTGCGGCAATCAGCTGAAGACCCATTTTCTTGATCAGGCGGAGGCTGGTCTGAATCCGCTCTTCGTCCATTTTATTGAAGGCTTCGTCAAACACCACTAAGCGCAGGGTTTTTCCGGAGTTGTAAAGATAATAAAACGAGGCTAACACGGCGATGTAAAAGGGGGTTTGGGTCTCTCCCCCGGATTTTTCCTTGAGGACTTGCGAGAAATAGTAACGCCCCGTCTCGGTGGTGACGGCGATATCGAAATCCAGATAGCGGCGGTAATCGGTAAATTCCTCCTGGTCTCCGGCCTCCCCCCGCACCAGGCGTTCAAAGAGTTCGTGGAGAGTATCGGCTTTATCATCAGCTAAGGAATCGAATAAGGAGCCCCGGTTCACGATGTCCGGATCCATGATCACATCGTAAAACCGTTTATAGTGACTGCTGGGCCGGACTTCAAAATGGTACTTATCCTGATGGAAGGGGAAGTTCTTCAGGGCCAGGTTCAACTGACTGAATTCGTGACGGGCCATCTCAATGGCTTCCCGGAGTTTGGCCACGAAATCAGACTTAAATTCTTCCTCTGACTGCTTGAGAGCTTCCGCCAGCTTGACTTGATAGTCCGGGATATCCACCCCCGCCACTTCATCCAGGAGGCTTTGGTAAGAGGCGTTGTCTTCCCCATCCAGACTGCCATTATAGGTATAACGGATATTATAATCCTGTCTCAGGTCGCGGAGTCTGCCAAACTCCTGAAGTTTACGGGTAACATTCCCTTTTTGGCTGCCTTCCCAGTTCACCAGCTTCGTGGACGCAGGCTGGGTTTGTCTTTGGGCTTCCTGCCAGCGCTCCGCGGCTTTTTCCCAGAGTTCCGGGGCATACTCGGCTTTCCAGCCGTCCCACAGCTCTTGGGCCTCTTGCTCCCGGCGGGTTAAGAGATAGAGGTCGGTTTGCTTTCGGCCGATCTCAAGATCCAATCCGGTTATTTTCCCGCTGAGCTCCTTCATGGCTTCCACCAGCTGACCTTCCCGCCGGTGCCATTCCTCATACTCCTGCTTCAAGCGCTCCACTTCAGAAAGATCCAGCTCTTCCAGCTTGATCTGCACCTCCAGCAGTTCATACTCCTGCTGCTCCACCATCTTGGGCAGCTCCAGCCCTTGAGCCAGTCCTTCATAAAGGGTTTTCCTGTCAGCAAGGCTGCTCACCCATTCCTTCATGATGATGAGCTCTGCCTGGAGCTGTCTGAGGTTATCCTGAACGGTCCTCAGTTCCCGGCGTTTGATTTCCAATTGCCGGACGATGGCCTGGGAGCCGATATAGGGAATCTCATAGCGTTCCTTTTGAATCTGGCGGGCCACCAGATTGGTGTAGGACATGCAGGTCCGGGTTACCGCTGTGTGATGACGGCGGAGATCCTGCTCGTCAGCCGCTTGCATGACCCGGCCCAGCAAATGATCGATGCGGGCCTGAATGATGGGATTATCTGTCTGCAAAAGGGCGGCCAAAGAGCCTGACTCCCGCTTGCCCAGATACCGTTCTTCTTTTTCCGTATCCACCAAACCCACCCCCTGGAGGCGATGGATCCATTTTTCCTGCTCATAGATGCGGAGGGCTTCGGAGAAAGCCTGAGGTTTGACGAGCAGGTCGAATCTTTGGGTGTGAAGATAGCCTTCAATGGCATTGCGCCAGGCTTCGGCCTCGTCCAGAACTTCCATCTCTTCACAGAAGATCCAGACCGGCGATCGTCCCGCCAGCCGCTCTTCCAGCAAGGCTTTGAGCCGGAGAACCTCTTCACGGTAGGGGCGCTTCTTCTGCTCCAGTCCGCGGATTTCCTGATTCAAGCGCTCTTGCTGGGCTTCTTGTTCCCTGATTCTATCTTCCAGGCGGGTTTGGGTCTGCAGAAAACCCATCTGCAATGCAGCCAGAAAAAGACCACTTTGCCGGATTTCTTCCCCTAATACGTCCTGGTCTTCCTGGGCCCATTCAAGGTTGGGCCGGCCGGCTAAGTCCAAGGCAGTCCGCAGCGCACCCAGGACGTTTTCCAGCTTTCGCCGGTCTTCCTGCCGCCATACTTCCCCATCTACCGCAAAAGCGGTGGCCAGACCTTCCAAAAGCCGGATCTCCCCTTTGACTTTGGCGACCCAAATCTCCAACCGGCGTTTTTGATCGGCAAGGGTCTTCTGCATGTCCTCAATCTGTGCTTCCAAGCTTTCCTTTTCCTTCTGGAGCTGGTGGGTGGACCATTGACGGTAATACTCCAAGGCCCGTTCCCGGGCCTCCCGGTGCTGCTCCTCGGTGAGAGCCGCCCGTTCCTTAACACTCTTGAGCTCATTTTGGGAGGATTCAATGTCTTGCTCCAGGTCTTCCCTTTTCTCTGTGAGCTCCAAATGCTTTAAGCCCCGGATCACATATTCCTGGGTGGCAGCGATATCCCGGTATTTGATGGCTTGTTCATGCTGCCGGGAGATTTTTTCCAGGACGGTTTTCCGCTCCTCTAAATCCTTCAGCTCCCGTTGATAGCGTTCATGAAGTTCGAAATTCTCCTTCATGATGTTAAGCTGGAGCTCCCGCTCGTCCAGGATATACTGATACACAAATTCCCGGATATCCTGAATCGGCTTAAAGGATAAGGCCCTTAAAAAGGTGCGGTAAAAACGCCGTTCCAGCTGTCCCATGCGGTTGAGGAAGGCCTTCTGATACTCCTGCCTGCCCCGGAAAAACTGGGTCTTGGGCCTGATGCCCAGAGCATAACGGTGGAATTCTTCTTTATTGCGATAGGTTCTTTTGCCCTTTTGAATCTCCAGCTCAGCCAGTTCCAGATCGGGAATGATGAAAAATTCATCGTCGATCTTGTTATCGCTGTACACGTCCATCACAGCGCCGATGGCAAAGGATTTGCGGGCTTTGTCATCGTAGAATTCCCCCAGAATATAGGAGGTAAAATCCCGCTCCCGGACGAAAGATTTTTCATCACTGCCTATTTTCCCCCGCAGATAATTGAGCAGGGAGCGTTTGGCCTCTTCATGGGCGGCCGGATTAAAGCGGATTTGCCGCTGATCGGCGATGAAAAGCACCTGCAAAGCGTCGATAATGGTGGATTTGCCGGCGCTGTTGCGTCCGGAGATCAGGGTTTGCCTGCCGAATTCCAGGGATTCATCCTGAAAATAATGCCAATTAACGAGCCGAAGCCGTTTCATCCATTTCATACAATAACTCCTCTTCATCGATCTCCAGATCGTAGGCTCTGATCCGTTCGTGAATCCGCTCGATGGAATCCGCATCTAAAGCATAGAGCAGGGTGTGAAAGAGACGGAAACGGCACTCATCCAGGTTCACCTCATCATCGAGGGACTGAAGCAGTTTATATTGAGTAAAGAGTTTAATCGTCTCTAAAAAGCGGGTCTTCCCCGGAAAGGGCAAGCGGAAGGTCTCATACTTGGCCCGGATTTCATATTTGGTGGTGAGAGGAAAGGCCGTGAGCAGCACCCCCTGCCGCTTCTCCTGATAAATCAGGCGCAAAACCAAAAGGGCAATGCTTTCTTCCTGGGAAAGCCTCAGCCGGTGAGCTCCTTCCTTGGAAAAGACATAGATACATTCATGGCGTTCATCCAATTGGAAATCCCAGTTCAGGAATTTAAAAAACTCGTCCAGATAAGGGCGGAGCTTGCGGGCATTCTGGTAATGCTCTCTCTCCAATTCTTTGACGAGAAAATTAACGTTGAGCAAACGGTTGATGAGATCCCGCAGTTTTTCCCGATCCTGTTCACTGAGTTGCTCGAACACGGTGAGATCCCTCCTTTTTGGCGGTCAGGCGCCGGATTTGCCGATCATGGAAGCGGTAGCCGCCGATCTCCAGGACGCGGTTGTACTCCCGCTCCAGGGTGTAGCCGGCTCCCCCGTCGTAACCGTATAAATAGACATAGGTTAGGTAGAGGAATTCCTCCAGATTCTGCGGAGCCAGTTCGGCGATCCCCATGGTTTCCCGCTGGCCCAGGTGAGCCAGGACATAGTCCCGTACCTTTTCCCGGGTGATGTTCCGGCGCATTTTGCTCAGGGATTCTTCCCGCAGCTGAGCTTTGAGTTCCGGGGATAGCTGGATGACCTCGATATCTTCCGCTTGGTGAGGCAGGCGTTTTTTGCGCGGTGTAAAAACAGAAGGTTCGCTCAGCTGGGAAAGGGTGAGGAAGCGGAGCCCCTCCGGGCCAAGGATTTTTGCTCCAATATCCTTGCTTGAGGACCTTCGCTCCGACAGCCAATCCAAAATTTCCGCCAGACGCTGATCCACCCCTTGGGAGTGCTGGCTCAGATAGCGGGCCCGGTCGAAGGAGGCGCGCAAATACTGATTGTGCCGCAGGTCAATGCGGTTAAAGACCTCATCCAGTTCCCGGTAGACTTCTTCAACACTTAACAGGGCCTGGCGCAGCTTATGCTCGGCCTCCTCCCGGGTGGCAAAGAACTCGCTGCGGATTCCGTCCTCCACCGCTTCCTGAAAGATTTCCTGATCGATGAGCAGGGTCCGGACCCGCTCCAGGATCTGGTGCCGGTAGCGGGAGACATGATCTGAAGTTTTCAGACGGTGGTAGCTCTTGTCGACAATCTTGGTTTTATACTCATCAAAATGATGATCCAGAACTTCCTGGATGCTGGTCTTGGCCGCCACCTGTTCGGCGTGGAACTTCATATTGTTGGCGAGCAGGGTTAACTCGCCGGTAAATTGTTCGGTGGTCTTCTCGGCCTCGATCATGGCAAAGGCCGGACGTCGTTTGGCTTCTTCACTGGTCAGCAGCTGATAGGTGACAAAAGCAAAACGCTGGAATTCCACGGTCCGTTCTTCACAAAGCTCTTTGAAGACCTGCAGGATGCGGCTGGAGTAATGGGGCAGAAGGATGTACTGTTTAAAATTGTCCCGGGTCTCCACATCCAGCCAGCCCAGAACTTTCAGGCGGCGCAGGATGGAATTGACCTGGGTCCGGAAGAGGTCCGCCTCCGGAGCTTCCTCCCCTTCTTCAACTTCAAAGGAATAGCCCAGGCTTTCCTGGGTCTCGATCAGCTCTTGCAGAAGATCCCGCATCACTTCATAGTCAACGCCAAAGCGGTTCACCTGATATTGCTCATAGAGGAGCAAGAGGGCTTCCGCATAAACTTGTCTGTTTTTTCCCGTAAAAAGCTGAAAAAAACTTTCCGGCAGAATCTCAAAAAGCTTCATGTTCACCTCCGCAATACGGTGTTTTGCTACTATTATAGATTCAATTTAACCCTATTTAAACCAAGAGGCGCAAAGGGTGGAGAATATAAGGTTCTCCACCCTGCTATCTCACTGTGTTTGCTTCAATAAAAAGACAGATTATCTCACCGGGGGGTTTAAAGCTGGACAATCTATGTTTCCCTTTGTTCTGATCTCTTCGCGATAATCCAGCAATTTCCTTCTTATTCTGCAATGATTTTTGCCCTGACAGGGATTTTGCTTTCTAAGCTACAGTTTACGTCAAAAGGACAATCTGGTATCCTCAGCTTATACGCTCATCGAGAGGACGGGTCGCCAACTATGAAAGATAAAGAAGTCTATTAGAATCTGCTTATTGCATTAGACCAGATGAAAAGCGACGCTGCGGAATATCTGGATAAGAAGCTTTGGAAAGAGATTACCCTGCCTCAGACCTATGAAGAACTTCTGCTGGCCTTGAGCAAAGATGAACTCCAGGACATCTCCCGGCACTATGGCTTCAGAAATATCAGCTCGCTGAAGAAGAAGGATTTGGTTCATTATCTCGTTCAACAGCTGCCTTGCCGAATCACCCAGGAATTGAAGCTCATGGATGAGCATCGCTATCTGTTTCTGAAACAATTCGTCAGTGAAGATAATAAAGTCTTCCAAGCCGTCCTGGCCGATAATTATGACCATAAACTTGTTAATTATTGGCGAAAAACCGGGCTTGTCTTGTCCGGTTCCTCCCAGGGGCAGAAAGTGCTTTTTATGCCCAGTGAACTTCAGGATGTCTTTCAGACTCTCGAGCATGATGCGGCCCTGCAAAGCAAACTCAAACAGAATACGGAATGGCTGGGGCTGACCTACGGAATGTTATATTATTATGGGGCAATGGGCCACATGACCATACTTTCCAAGCTTGAAGAACTCACGGGAGTACGGCCTGATTATCAGGAGTTTCACACCATTTTGCTTCGTGGGGGTGAATATTATGATGCCCCCAGGAGGGACTCCTATGGCTACTGGGCCCATCAAAACGTACCCGACGTGGATGCTCTGCTGAAAGAGCAGCGGGCTCGTATCGATGTTGATTATTATCGATTCAGCAAAAGCAAACTGCTCAAGGCAGGCGCGCCCGATTATTTTGATGACACTCCCGCCTTTCAACGCTTGCATGATTACTTTTCGACTCACTATCAAATGACTGAAAAAGAAGCCAAGGATCTCGCTGCAGAATGCCAGCATATCGTCAATCAGATTAACGAGCCTTCCGCCATTTTTGATCTCTTAAAGACGACAATAGAGTTTCCCAATGTTGAATCCGTACAGCATCTGGCTGATGTGATTATGTTCTTCTGGAATAATACCCGGCAATGGGCACTGAAAGGACATTCCCCTGCCGAACTCGGCACCGGGGCCAATCCCGGCCTCTCTTCACAGCCCAAGAACCTTCATATACCTTTTGATACAGACCTGCCCTTTGCCACTCCTGCAGTCCGGCCGGCCCCTTCCGGTCAAACCCTGGGCAGTTCTCACTCTAAATCCTCTAATCCTACTGTCATCGATCTGAAAACCCGCCAAAAAATCGGCCGCAATGACCCCTGCCCCTGTGGAAGCGGCAAGAAATTCAAGCACTGCTGCGGAGGACTTTAATGCCCTCCTAATCGTCCCAGCCGCGATTTTCTGTGCAAAGGTCGTCCATCCAGCCTTCGTCATAGGTTGACCCATCGCCCTTGTAGGGTACGGCGCGGGGTTTGCCCATTTTATAAAGTTTACACGACTTGGGTCCGTAGCAAAAACTCTCAAAGCGGTACTTCTTGCTCACGCCCCAATTGTACTCAATCTCCACAGCCGACATGGTGGCCCACGCGCATTGAAAGCACTTACCCCTGTAACTGGCGGCACTCAGCATTCTCGCACCGCGCTGTGCGTAGGTCGCCAGATCAGGGGGCTCAATCAGATAGGGGGGCGGCGAAGTTTCGGCGTGCTCAGCTTTCCTGGTGATTTTCAGGCCGCCGGCGCGGTAATAGTCGGCGTAGTCGCTGACGTCGTACATTTTCGTCCACGCCGTTCCTTTGGCCTCATCACCGATACGGAACATCAGTTTCTTCTGCTGAATTTCTGAGATGGCAACGGAAAACGAAGCTTTCATCCCTTTTGCTTTGCCATCAATGAAGAGATTGTAGCCCCGATGATAATGAGTGCGGTTATCAAGCCGATATCGCCACACGGTGGTGCGTGGTTGAACCGACAGGATTGTGCCTTGCCATTCAATTTTTTCCGGTTCGCTGACTTTCATTTCCTGGCCTCACTTTTGACTTAATTTGAACTTGTAAGAATTCTTTACACGTTGCTTTTTCGTTTAATTCTTCGTCTTCATCGATATTCTTGATGTGAATGGTTATGTTAACCCGATAGAAAAGCGCTTTCCGACACAGAACATATATTCCATTATAAAGTGATATCCTTCTGACTGCAACTGAGCAAAGAAAGGCTTCCTGAAGAGTGCATACTCCCGGGAAGCCTTTACTTATAAGCAGCACTCTTCACAGCTTCTCCCGCAAGGCATTGTGGAGGAAATCCTGGATCTTCTCCTTGTATATGGCATGGAGCTCCGGGTTTTTGCCGGCAAACTTGGTCATTCCATAGGCCAATTCCTTAAAGGTCTTGAAGAAGCTGTCATATAAGAAGGCGATCTTATTGGCCTCAGCCTTGCCATAGGCTTCATCCAGGGATGCCTCCATCTTTTTGATAGCTTTATAACCTGAGCGCTCTTTCAGCTTGTCATAGGAAGCCTTCTTATTCTCGATCTCCTGCTCCAGCTCTCCCTTTACCCTCTCCAAACCATGGATTTCGGCTTTCAGGCTGTCCCGTTCTGCGGCCAACCGGGCATTTTTATTCTTTTCCTTGTCCAGATCATCACGAAGAGCTGTGCTCTCCTGCCTGGCCTGATCCCGCTCGGTCACGGCTTGATCTGCTTCCCGCCGGGCCTCTTGCCGCTGCTCAACGGCCTGTTTCAGCTGCCGGGTACTCATGCCTTCCACATCCATCTCCATCAGGAACTCAGCCCGCTCTTCCTCGGGAAGCTCCAAGAGAGTCAAGGCCTGAACAAAGGTCAGGTTGGGCAGCGTCCGGTTCTGAGAAGATTCCCCGGCTGGGGGCAAGGAAAGATATTCACCATAAGCGTCAAAAAGGGCCATAAGACGCTGGGCGGTTCTTTGGGAGTAGTTGACGGATACTTTCAGCCAATCCCCCCATTCCCCATAGGGAATCATGGCTCTGACCTCTTTGAGCCTGCGCCCGATTTCGATGGCATGAACAAGGAGGATTTTCTCCATCTGCCGCTTCATGGTATTGATCTCTGAGGCAATCACAACGGGGGTCCGGCCGGTCGTCAATTCATCGATCATCTAATCCATCCTCTCTTGCACCTGGCAAAATCTACTGTTTTACTATCTATAGCATATGATCTGCCTGTTAAGAGTGACAGCCGACACAAGCATGTCCAAGAATGCGACAACGTTGTCGCATTCTTGAACATGCTTTAGTTCTATTTTTTCTAACCGGCCAATTGAAATCGGCAAGTTTCAATGTCTTTGAGATAACTATTTCTTGCCACGATGTATCCAAGCGGCTGTACATAAACAGCAAATTTAGCCTTTACCATAGACTCTTTTCAGCTGCTAATATGCGCTGAAAGATCCCGCCCCATGAGTAGATAGCCGATAAATGGGAATGACTAATAAAAACGTGAATTGCGGGATGAGTCCTTGACAAACAGTGTAACAAACAGACAGTTGTTTTTTATTATCATCATTTCCACAGTTGGCCTGAGCGCGGTGGTCATGCCGAAAATCATGAGCGAGGCCGCCGGAACAGGGGCGTGGCTGAGCCTGCTCATCGCTGCCGTCTTTTTCGTGGCCGACGTTCTGCTGATCATCCACTTGGGCTGCCTCTACCGCGGGAAAGCGCTGGCGGAATACAGCGAGCTGCTGGTGGGGAAAGCCGTATCCCGTATTTTCTGCGGTATCTATCTTATCTACTTTTTTATTTTTCTCGCCTTTTTCGTCCGGTCCGCGGCTGATATCATCCAGGCGGAGATTTTATATAAAACGCCCATTTGGGCCACGATGCTGCTGATTATGAGCGTCTCCCTATACGCCGCGTCAAAAGGGCTTACCAATTTGGGCAGGATTCTTGAATACCTGGGCCTGATCGTGCTGATAACGGGCTTTATTTTGCAGATTATTGCCTTTACCCAGGGAAACCCGCTGAATAACCTGCCCCTGATCGACCCGGCGGAGATAAGCCGCTATATCCGGGCGGTTCCGTCTGCTATCTTTGTTTTTTTGGGCTTCGAGGTCATCACTGTCATCCCCCTTTCCAGACGCAACGGTTCCCAAGCGCTGCTCACGGCGGGGATTGCAGTTCTGGTCGCCTGCACGTTTTTTATTGTTCAGTTGGAAGGCTGCTATTCTATTCTAAGCATCGATGATATCGTCAATTACGATTATCCGGTTCTGACCGCGATTCGCAGGCTGGACATCGCCGCCCTGCAATTTGCTAAGCGGCTGGATCTGTTTTTCATCATGGGGTGGCTCACCTCCATCTTTTGCACCACTTCCCTGATCATGTTTGCGTCGGCGGCCTATGCGAAAAAGCTGATTCCCAAGCTGACCGGGATTACGCCGATGTTCGCCATCGGCGGGGCGGCTTATGCTACAGGCCTGCTGATTCCCAACGCAGAGGATGTGCTGCTGGTGTTCAATCGCTTCACGACGTATACCGGGCTGCTGCCGGCCTTTGTCATCCCCTTTGTCTTGTGGGTTGCCCATCTGCTCCGGTCCCGTGGCAGTACGTAAAGAGGGTGGTGATAAAGCCTGAATAAGCTCATAAAATTAACCGCTCTTGCCCTCTGCCTGCCGCTGCTGTGGGGCTGCTGGGATTCGACCGATATCCAGCAGGAGAATATTCACATCGCAGAAGTGATCGATTATCAGGATGGAGAGTACCATTTCTATGGGGAAGTCGCCGATCTGGGCGGTCAGTCACGAAAAGGCGGCACCGGCGGACAGGGCAACCTGAACTTTTCGATCATCAAGGCCAGCGGGGAAACGTATACCCAAGCCCGGGATGATCTGAATCGCAAAAGCAGCAGGCCGGTTTATCTGGGCGCCTTAAAGGTGCTGATTTTTACCGACAGACTGGCATTCCAGGATGTGGAGGAATATCTGAACCGGAGCCGGACCCAGCGCAACACCAGAAAATCCCTCAAAATCATCACCTCCGCCGACGAGCCGGAGGATTTGCTGAAGGCCGAGCTGGACAACGCGTCCTCGGTGGGGCTGGCCATTGATAACATACAGGACAACCTGATGAAGGAGGGCTCCTCATTTTTTGTGGATATCGGCGATCTGTTGGAGGCGCTGGCGGTAAAAAAGGTGGGGTTTTTGATCCCCGCCATGGGCGTCGTGGACTCCCATATCACGCTGACCGGATATACGGTTTTTGAAAACGGCAAAAAGGTTGGCTTTATCCCACAGGACCAACGGCGTGGCGTGGTGTTTTTCCTCAATCCCCACGGCAGTTTTCATTACGAAGTCATTTTGAATTCGAACCGGTATGAGCTGGATGTTACGCTTAACAACAAAAAAATCACCACGACGTATGCCGATGAAGAGCTCATGATCCAAATTCAAATGGGGTTTAAGGCCGTGCTGAACTATGCGTCCACGGCGCAGCCGGCCACTATAGGGGACCGGGAGGCCTTGCAGCGCCTTCTTGAGGAGGCGGTCCTGCAGGATATCGTACAGGCCCTGGATACCTCACAAAAGGAATACGCCTTGGATTATCTGGGGATTTACCGGTATTTTCGGGCCCAGCATAACAGTACCTTCAAAACTATCGATTGGAAGCAGGCCTATAGTGACGCGGCGTCGGAGGTCACGACCGAGGTCACACTCGTCCGGAGCGAGCTTCCCCAGGAGCCATAAGCCATGACAAAATCAGCAATCCATCCTATCGACATCGACAAAATCAGTACGCGGCTCAGCGGCATTTCGGCGCGGGTCGTTCCCTGTACGGGCGGGGATGCTATCACGGTTTTGTTTATCCGGCAGCTCACCGACCGGGCGCTGCTGTCCGAGTGTATACTCAAGCCGCTGATTGCCCGCGCCGCCGCTGGGAAAACGCCCCCGGCGGAAGAGCTCCGGGATCGGGTCCTGTATGTGGATCATTGCGCGCTGGATGACAATCCCGACGCCATAGACGCTTATCTGCTGGATGGATATACCGTGCTGCTGGGTCCCTGGGGCGGGCGCTATCTGGTGTCAGATATCAAAAAGATTGAAAGCAAAAGCATTGACAGCCCGGAACTTCAATACACGCTGCGCGGGGCGCGGGACTGCTTCATTGAGAATCTCGACACCAATCTGTCCCTGATCCGGTACCGAATCAAAGATCCCCGCCTGAAAATCGCCATGCTGGAAACGGGGAAACGAACCAGAACATCGGTGGCCGTGGTCTATATCGAGGATATCGCCAATCCCGGCATTGTGAAGGATATCCTACAGAGGATTGCCAGGATAAGGATAGACGGCATCGTCGAATCCGGCGAGCTGCAAAAGCAAATCCTCAACAGCAAATGGAGCCTATTCCCCCAAACGGGCATTGTGGAACGTTCGGATATGGCCTGCGGCGCACTGCTGGAGGGAAAGGTCATCATCCTGGTGGAGGGCAGCGGGCTGGGGCTGATCGCCCCCAAGGTTTTCCATGAGTTTCTCATCTCCTGCGACGACATCTACGACAATAAATACCTGGCCCTCCTCACCAAGGGCCTGCGGTTCATCGCCTTGTTTCTTTCCATTACCCTGGGTGCGCTGTATATCGCCATCATTTCCTTTCATCATGACACGCTCCCCTCGGAATATATCCTGACCCTGGCGGCTATGCGGGCCAACGTGCCCTTTAACGCCTTTACAGGCATTGTACAGCTGGAAATCATCGTGGAAATCATCCGGGAATCCTTGCTGCGCATTCCCAAGAAGATCGGCGGGGCCATCGGCATTCTGGGGGCCATTATTATCGGACAGGCCGCCATGGCCTCCGGCATGTACAGCCCACTGCTGCTGATCATCGTTTCCACCGAATTGCTCGCCTCGTTCATGATCCCGGATTATACCCTGATGAACCCCTTCCGGATTTTGAAGGTTCTCATGATTCTGCTTTCCGCGGTCTTCGGCTTGATCGGCTTTACCCTGGGCCTGTGCCTGATCGTGACCGTGATCGTTTCGTCGAACAGCTTTGGCGTCGCCTACGCCGCACCCAGCGCGCCTTTCAACCGCGAAGATTTTTTAGGAAAGCTTTTTCCGGACAAAAGTATTTCACCTAAGCGCCCTAATTTTCTAAAAACCACCGATCAAACGCGCATTGAATCGGATGAAAGGAAACAATGATTATGAAGGTTGCCATCATAGGAGCGGGAATGGCGGGGTTATCCTGCGCCATCACCTTGGAAAAGCACGGCATTACGCCGTTCATCTTTGAGAAAAGAGCCGGCGTCGGGGATCGTTTTGTCAACGCGGAGAGCATGTTCCACATTCTCAACCGGCCGGTAAAAAACTGCGTCCCCTATCTGCGGGAAAAATTCGGCATCCGGCTGGACCCACTGACGAAGGTCTCCCGAATCGAGATCCACTCCAAACACGAGAAGGGCGTCATCAGCGGGGATATCGGCTACCTGAACATACGGGGAAGGCACGAGGATTCCTACGACAGGCAACTCAGGGACCAGGTCTCAGCCCCCATCGAATACCATTCGGAGCAGGAATACGAGACCCTGTGCAAGGGCTTCGACGCAGTCGTGCTGGCGACGGGGGATGCCGAATATGCCTGCCGCCTGGGCAACTTTCGGGCCGACTTCACCGGCTCCGTCCGGGGCGCTACCGTAACGGGCAGTTTCCAGGCGGATACGCCCCATGTCTGGTTTGACTGCGACGTGCTCCCCAAGGGCTACGGCTGGGTCATCCCCTATTCGGATCAGGAAGCCAATGTGGTGATGTTCAGTCCGGATTATCCCAGCAATATCAAGCGGGATCACGAGGAGATGTGGAATCAATTCTACGGCATGGTCAGCCAGGATTTGCATCAGCCATTCCGCATGACGGATCAATTCTCATTCAAACATTATATCGTCGGCATCTGCAATCAACCGAAGCTGGAAAACACGTATTTCACGGGCAATTGCTTCGGGGCGGTATCCCCCGGATTTGGCTTCGGTCAATTCACTTCCATTCTGAGCGGGGTCTACAGCGCTTACGACATCTGCGGTCTCGGGGACTACGCCGAGCTTACCAAACCGCTGCGGGCCAATTATGAGAACTCACTGATTCTCAGGCGTTTTTTGGAGAATATGACTAACGAGGATTTTGATTTTGTGGCGAAAAATATAAATATGAAGCTGATCAGCCGTTTTGTGAACAACCTCTGCGACAGCGAGGGACGTATGGATCTACTCAAGGACGTGACGCCGCTCATGAAGCTGTTCAACCGACTGCAAGAGGGCAAAAACAGGTAGCCTCTCCTGACCTGGCCGGCAAATCTTCTGCACCTTCTATCCATAGCCTATGGGCCGCCGGCCGAAGTGACCGCCGCCTAAACAATGTCCAGGAACACGACAACGTTGTCGCGGTCCTGGACAAGCTTTTTTTCCATATTTTTTTACTCCGGCTGTAACCTCCGGGGGAACCAGATCATAGAGTATAGAGACAGGCCGGATATCCGGTCTGATAATGAAAAAAGAGGAGTTGAATTGAATGGCCATTGTGTCTGAACCACTCAATTCTGCACTGGTAGTGGTCTATCAGGACGGCTACACACCTGCCGGAGCGCCGGTGAGCCGTCAGAAGAGTATAAGCTATGTACGTCCCGATGCTTCCGAGGAAGCGCTCTATGAAATCGCCCAGGCCCTGTTCAGCCTCTCCCTTCACCCGGTTCTGGATGTGCAGTTGAAAAAGAATTTCCGGCTGAAGGAAGAATAATGGGCGGGAAAATCAAAAACGAAAGGATGGAGCTTAATGGCGATTTCAACGAATAAAATCCTCCGGCTCAGTTTCAGTACTGCCGGAGGAAAGACATTCACCCTGTCGATTCTCAACCCCCGGGAGGATCTGAGCCAGGCTGAAATTCTCTCCGTTATGGATCGGATGATCGAGGAAGATATTTTAATGACGACCAGCGGCGCCCTTACGGGAGTCAAGGACATCAAGGTCGTCAGCACCGTCGTCAATGATTTGTTCGATCCAGTTCAGCCTTAAAGAAGGCTGCGTGGAGTCTGAGCCTTAAATAAATCCCTTGGATTGCCGGCTAAGGTCACTTGGCCGGCGGTCCATTGTCTTTTTCTTATTCAGAATCAGGCAAGGGTTCCTTGTTCATAAAAAGACCGCTCAGAGTAACGGCCGGCACGAAACATGTCCAAGAATGCGACAACGTTGTCGCATTCCTGGATAAGCCTCTTGTCAAATGGTCACCGCAATTTCTTTAAGCAGAACCCTCTGAAATTCCGGCTCCGGCAAAGGTTTAACTTTAAAGTGGAATTCCACTTCACTGACATCGTCCGGCAAGGGCGGGGTCACCACGAAGGAATGCTGCATTGTTTTGCCCGAACCGCCCCCTCCGTTTGGGGTGCACAGGTATTCCGGTGCAATAGACAGTTCAAACATGGCATGGCCCAGATGGCCACCAAAGGGTTCAGAGGTGATCACTTCTGTTTCGATATACACAATACTGGCATTGCTGTATTGTTTTAGATAGGTTACAGTATGAGACAATTTATCAACGGTCACTGATCTTAAAACGGGAATGAATTTCAGAAACTCAACGGGCTCTACCGGTATGTGGATCTGCTTTTCACTGAGCAAATGGGAAAAAACCAGGCATAACCAATATTCCTTAAGGCCAAAGGCTTTGCTCCACTGGGCAATCAGGTCTGGATCGGGAAAACCGGGATTTTGATTGGACAGCTCTTTGCGTTTGGCAAGGAGGGAGCAGATCTCTTCGTCCAGAGGAGCTAACTCTTGGCAGTAATAATCCGTAGGCGGGTGAAAAGGCATAGCATTCATGAACTCAACCTTCTTTCCAGTTATTTATGAATCCTTTTTTTGTATACTTCCACCATGATCTGCTTTTTCCTGCCTGCCCATGGGGGCTTACAGCCGGCATAAATTTGTCCCCAAACACGACAACGTTGTCGCGTTTGGGGACAAATCCGGCTTCCGCGGTTTTCTAATTAAGTCCAAAACTTTCTTAGTCATAATCACAGCCTTCATCTTGAATGACCACGGCTTTGCTCTCAGGAAACATTTTAAGCAGCGGCAAGGCTCCGGGTCTTGAACCGGTCCTGCCGTTTTAACTTCCTTTGCACACGAGCCACGGATTGTCATTTATTCATTTGCCACGTCCCTTAATCACTCAATACATAGGTTATCTTATATTATTTTGGTGATCACGAAATCTGTATATGAATAGCTTTACCGTAAAGGTCGTTTCTCTGTGTTTTTAACTGTATCCCCAACATGCTTGGATTGATTGATGTTGTAAACTTGGAGAGCAATGGTCTCATGCTTCTGACACTGCAAGTACATCTCCTCAGTCTGGCGCTGAATATCCTGAAGTTCTTCAATAATATCTGTAATCTTGTTGAACAAAATATGATACATCTCGCTGTAATTTGCCACCAGTAATCACCTCAAAAATACTCTCCTCTACATATTATGCGTTTTTCGCATAAAAATCAATATGCGATTATTGCATACTATAGAATGAGCTCGAGGTGATTCATGATGTATCAACGGTTGCGCGATTTACGGGAAGACCGGGATCTGACTCAGCAGGATTTGGCAGATTTACTTAAGGTGAGTCAGGCGACTTACTCCAGGTATGAAAGCGGGGCACTCGATATTCCCAGCACTTCGCTGATAAAGCTTGCGCGGTTTTATAAAACCAGTGTTGATTATTTGCTGGGGTTGACGAATGATAGGAAGCCCTCCCGTTGAATTGGATCCTGCTTCGTTTCATAATAATGTTTATTACAGTTGGCGGCAGACTTAAACGGTAAGCCTCAATGCTATAAATAATACATTAGCGGCCAAAGGCACGGTTTAATAGGGAACTTATTGAACTACACCCCAAACCGGTACGGAAAGGCAAGAGATAGGCGTTGTTCTAAAAGGGATGACGCCTATCTCTTTTATGCTGATGACCGCTCGAGCAATGCTGCATTGGTATTCCGGTGCAATAGACAGTTCAAACATGACATGTCCCCAAACACGACAACGTTGTCGCGTTTGGGGACAAATCCGTATTTCCGTGTTTTTCTAATTAAGTCCAAAACTTTCTTAGTCATAATCACAGCCTTCATCTTGAATGACCACGGCTTTGCTCTCAGGAAACGGCTCTCCATCCATGAATTCGGTTTCTCCCTCCTGCTGTGCCTTTAAAAGGAGATCCATAGCATCAGCAACTTTAGCCGCCAGTTGAAAATACATTTTTTTATAGTCCGTCATTCCAGTCTCTACCCCCTATTTCAAGCAGCGGCAGGGCTCCGGGCCTTGACCCGGTCCCGCCGTCTGCTTTGATAGGGGAAATTAAAAAGCACATGCGAGGTTTTTTTCACCCTACACATGTGCCATGCTTCGTTATCTGCTGAATCCTAACACCTAACCCCAATCAACCGAAAACAAACCGGCTGTGAACAGAAAAGCGGTCCGCATAATCGGTATGCGAACAAACCCTTTCCGCTGGCTGGGTCAGGAATAGGCTGAATCTCCTGCTGCGTGAAGCCGCACAGTCTGCTCTGTTCCTTACCGACACCTTACCTTATTACAGTCACTTCACCCGAGGCACAGGCGCTTTGCTTGTGCGGAAAGGGGCGGCATTGTATAATAAGGATGTCGTCGTGGACAGCTGGACTGTTACGTGTAGGTGCTCATATCACCTGCTCGTGCCTGAGGGTGCTGCAACACTCTTAGGTCACGGCGACTTTTTAATTTCCACCTAGTGTTAATTATAGCTGGTTTGAGGGGAATTGCAAGGTGTGGGGGTGGGGAATTTCTCCCCGCTGGCGCATAGTATAGATTTTCATATTATCCCAGCCTCATTTCCAATCTTGTAACCAATTTCTTTATTTCGCAATCGATAGGCCTCAACAACCAATTCATCTTTGCTTTTTCCTCCTTCCAAAATATCAAAGATACTTGTTTGATTTCTATCTGGAAAGTATAAATCAAGAAGTCTTTCTTCTAAGCTTTTTTGGTTTTCAACGCTTCCATCCTCATGGATATTCAAAACCTCAAACGCCTCATCCTGGAACGCTCTTCCGACCAAAATACTTCTATGGCAATCTAAAGGATCTTTTTCAGTACACATAAAAGCTATCTTATAACCTTTATTTAAACCACTTTTAACTCTTTTGACGCCCGCCTGGAAAAGAGCGCTTCTGATTACCTTTTCAAAATCAAGTAGGCCGTCAATATCATATAGTGAAGATTCAGAACGACGTGCCCCAAATTCCTCTCCCATAAAAATATAAGATTTATGATTAATACTTAAAAACTTCCTTAATTCATTAGTATTAAACTGGGGTGAATACTTGGAATATGGTGTACTTCTTACGTCTATCACACAGTTAATAGCCTGACTATTTAGCAGTTTATTAAATTGCTCGATAGAGTGTAGTGAATGCCCAACAGTGTAAAGCCTCGGCACGACTAAGCCCCCCTTATGCAACCCTCAATTGCATTATGACTCCATCCCATACTTGTTAGCATGCCTTTTTCAAAAACATAACGGATCGAGGAACACGTCCATATACTTCTTACATTGACGAATCCTGTTCAAAGACACAAGCAGCATCCAATTAACCTAATCTCCTGGCCCTAAACTCTTCACGTGCTTGTTTTAGTGAAAGTGGATTTTTTCCATCGAGGCTTTCGGGATGTCCATTCTGATACGGGTCATCAATCCATCCACACGTCAGGCAGGTCTCATATTTGGTTTTTACTGGGATAGTGTATTCACCACAACATGCGCACTTTTTAAATAGGCTTGGTGGCGTTATGCCGCCCCCACCTCCATCAGCTAGGGCTTCTCTTTGCCTTTTGCTCTCTTGAATAATATCTGCTATCTCCTGACGCTCGATCTGATCATAAATTGTCGTTTGTCGGGCTACTACTCCAGAATGTAGGCCTCTGCCACCCATTACTTTCCCCTCCTAATTGTTTCAAAATATGGTACACTAATAACTTCTTCTCCCATCTCACAAAATGCTGTTCCATAGCAAAGCACCTGTCGGGGATTAATGCGTCTTTTCATTTCCCAATACCCTTCTAAAAAGAGCTTTTTAAACTCTTCTTTGGATAATTTGTTGTTTCTCAGCCCTCCTACCGTAGATACCGCAACAACTGAACCTAATTCAATGCCGTCAAAGCAAAAATCATAGCTTTCACTGGTACTCCAACTTACAGTAGGAATAACTGATAATCCATAATCCTGCCAATCTGCTCCACAATAACGACTTCTAAATGTATTATATATTTGTATTGATAATGGCATATCTATATACAAACTATAGTCCGGTGTAAGGACGTGGGCATACTGAGCTAGACGCAACCTATAATTCTCGGGATTGTCATAATATCTGTCCAGTTTATTATCTTCGACAAAAAAATGTACAGTTTTATCTGCAACTGCTCTATTATCTTTCCTTCGAATATGGTCAGCCCGAATTAACTTAACTCCAGTGATATCAACCTCACTCTTTTTAATAATTGGCATATCCCATTTTCCACTGGTAGGATAACTATTTCTCAACAGACTAGGATCTTGCCGTAATACTTCACTTGTAAATTTACTATTATTCACAAGGTATACGCCTCCTTGTTGTGTTGATTTTCAAGTCAAGTTTTTGCCTAAAATTTTTTCCTTAAAATAATGACATTTGTCCTATGGCCTCTGCTTGACTCATATATACCTTTTGATTAGCAATATACAATAGACCTAACTGTTGCACTCGATTTGTTAATGCCGATATACTTACTTCAAAATCATCCTTTAGTCGATAAAGATCAGGAAAATCGACTTTACCACGCTCTTTCAGGCGATTAACAGCACCTGTTACAATCTTTCTGGGCATAAGTAAAGAAGCTGCAAACATATCTGCTTGTACCTCTTCTGGGGGACGCTTTGAACCCCCTCGACAAAAGTATGCTTCGCTATCATCAAAGCTAAGTTGCTCATAATCTTGCTGTTCGAGCACATGTAGAATCCAATGACCTAATTCATGGGCTTTAGAAAAGTTCATAGTCCCCATCTTTGACATAAATAGCTCCATCTTAGTTTCATTCATGCAAATCTGCTTACGTTTCGGCATTATTGCAGCAAGAACAATACCATCTTCCGAAAGATAATCAATATTTTGCCACACAATTTCCAAACCGTATTCAAATTCAATCAGCGTGTCAATATCGACCTTTACAACCGCTCCTTGCCATTCGGTGGATAGACCGGCTTGTGATAATACGGACTCAGCAATTATATCCATTTCATCATTTGTAATATATGGTCTGCGCATTAATTACACCTCGTCGATAAGGTCCTTAATTATCTTTCGTTGTTCTTCTGAAAATCGTGGTACTTTGCGTAAAAAAGCGGCAGCTAAATCATCGTCAACAATTGTTTCGCGGATCGTTTCCGGAACTTTTTTGGCTAACAAGATCAACTCGTCTGCATTGGTTCCCAAGACTTTGGCAATCTGAATAATTGTCTTCTCTGAAGGAGGATTCGCAATTGCCCCTGTTTCAATCTTGCTAATATAAGTAAAATCCACCCCAACCCTTTCGGCTAAATCACGTTGAGTGATCTTGTGTTGCTTGCGAAGATTTTTTAATGTGTTTCCAAAATCACTCATTAATCTCACCTTCCTGATATAATCAGTCTAGTATATATTGACTTTTTAGTCAACACGCATAAAATGAAATATTCATAATAAGGCACTATCATAAGCCATTGCCTCAGGAAAAGGGGTAAACAGGAGTCAAAGGAAAGACTGCATATTCTGCGTGTTCATTCCATTCGGAGATGGATAAGACTTCAAAATCATCAACCAATTTTCGCTGTCTTCCTTGCTGCATTTTAAAAGGGAGCTTATTGGCGATGGCATTACGGAGCATTTTTCGCTCAGTCACACCTGCTTGAGGATATTCAACAATGTATACATATCTCAGGGGTTTATTTTTTGCTTCCAGCGTTAAATAATGCAAACTGTCATAAAACTTACGTGCGATATTATCAATTTTCTGCGGCGAAGATGGTTTAAATCTGTCTGGATTAGCAGCATTAGGAATGCTGGCATTTTTATACTCAATTAATACCAGAAATTTTTCCGTTTCGGCAACGAAGTCAGCATCGCATAAAAATGTGCCAGCAGCATGATAAAGGGTATGTATCTGATCTGTAGACCATAAGGCAGCAGAACAATCAAGTTGGAAAACGCCATTTTCTTCGATATAAATTTCCCCTGGCAACTTCATCACCCCTTCGTCGTCTGTTCAAAGACCTCATCTAATAGCTTGTTATAAGCTTCGGCAATTGAGTTGTTGACCAGGTCTTTAAAATTATGGTTGCTTTCAACTTCTACCCGGCCTTCTTTTTTATAGAGAGAATGAAAGCGAATTTTATTTGCATCAGCCATTCTAATTTCTAAATATTTGGCCAATACATAGTCGTGGGTGGCAATAAAAATTTGCACCCCATCCCCTTGTAGATTCAAAAGCACCTCAACTAGCGCCGGGATATGTTTTGGGTTGATGTTGGCTTCCGGCTCATCCCAAAACAAAACGGTCCCCTGCTCAAGAGTTCCATTTTTTATGAGCTGCCATAATAAAGCTATTTTGCGCATTCCTTCGGCCACCAGTTGAAACTCTAATTTAGCTTGATTGCCCGGCAACAGATAAAATTCTTCATTTTCATAACTTACTTTTCCATCAGTAATATCTTGGAGAATCTGCAGATATTTTTCCTTTTGAACGTTATTCGGTCCACGGTTTATATCGACACTGGCGACGGAAATAATATCTTTATACGTATCATCAAAATCCACGTTGCCAACATTGATAGCGTTGACGAGGTTTTTAGAGTTTGACAAGATCTCTTTGGCCGGAATGAACGTGCTGGTCAAATTCGACAACTGCTTCTCCCACGCCTGTGCTCCGACCACTTCTGCATCCCAATTCTTAGTTTTAAGGTTAAAAGAAGTCTTCAGCGTGTTGTTTCCCGAAATAACGTGTACCTTAGCCGAGCCATTTCCAGCCTTGCGGCTTAGCAATCGGGAAATATTGGCATGGTCAGGCTTAAACACTTGGACAATCTTTTGCGGAAAACTGATCACCTTTTTACTGGCATGAGCTGATTGGCAAGCAGCATAAAGCAATTTCATGATATGGGTTTTACCGGTACCATTTTCTCCGATCAAGACATTGACCCCATCACAAAATTCTATCTCCATCTTATCGAAGACTGTAAAGTTTTCTAGGCATATCTTTTTAAGCGCCATCTTAACCCTTCCCTTCAAAATTATGGTTATTTTTATTATACCTTAAATCTTCGCCAACAAGTCTATTTTAACCTCCCTGTCGTCGGAGGCAGGTGCTCATCTCTTAAACCTCAAAATTTGCCCACACCTTCGTCGAATAGATGATTTTATTCCTTCTTCAAAATCATTTCCATAGCTATCATATTCTAAATTACCTTGCTCATCTTCATCCTCTATGGCTCTTGCGTTTTCAGCCTCCCAATATTTTGATAAACTCTTCAATAAATGCAACGGAAAGGGCTGCGCAGTACTGCGAGCATAGGTCAAATTTCCCTCGCGTAAAAGATGCGCTCGTTGAGCGAGCTGAGCTGCTTCCTCTTGATCTTTCACTCCGGTAGGCAGTATCTCCACCGCTTGCTGTTTAAGAATAATCTCTCGAGGTGTATTATATTTAGTGATTTCAAGCTTAGCCCGGATAGTGTCCGGCTTAGAACCCACACTGTAATAAATCTCCCCGTCTCGGAATAATCCTTTGTACCTATTCAAGCTACTGTTTTTATTCGTGTCAAAAATCTCATATTGCGGTACATCATCCGTGCGGTTTAACCTAACAAATTTTAATCTTTCCTCATCAATTATACGTTTAGTAAAGGGAAGATCTCGTGACGTTATTATTGGATTTTGCAAGTTCTTCCACCAATATTGACGTAATCCCGCATCCGCGAACAAGTAAATTGGTACCTCGGAAGTACTAAGAAGAATGCTTTCGATTTCTTGTTCCAACCAATTAATAAACCTCTGTGAGCTTTCTTTCCACATATTATCAAAAGGTCTGGTTTTGCTGAAGTCCAAAAGCGCTTTATGCATAGGCAACCAAAGTGTTTCACCCAACCGTTTCACTTTGATTTCTCGCCCGTCAAACCACAATAGCACAGGCAGGTACTCAGTGTTTGTGCGCCTAGAGTTAAGGCGAACCTTTCGTTTTATAATGCCGGTCACTACAATATGTTCTCCCTCGGCAATAAGGGGAATATTAGCCCGAACAAAACCGGCATCTGCCAATAAGTCAAGGAAAGCATTTGTTACAATACCAAGATTGGTTTTCATTATGCTTTTTTCTTCGTCTTCCTTACTCCTTCTTCGCCCATTCAATTCATGATTTAACTTATACATGAATTGAGTCATTCGTCCTGTTTTAGCCAACCCTGAACGCACTGCTGCTTTAGGGTCTAATTTTTTGTAGCTCTTTTTCTCTCCAATCTCAATCAAAGCCAGAGTCAGTTTATCGCGTTCTGCAACAGTGACTCTTTTTTTGATTTCAGAGACTCGTTGCTCTCTCAACCCTTCAGGATCAAGCTCTTGCGTAAGAAACGCATCATCGCGATGTTGCAGCGCAACTACTACCTCCGGATTGGCATTTAAGATAAATTCATCCGGTTTATCTGTGGGCCAAAGTAACCTTCCGCCATTGCTGTTATCAAATTGGATCTGAGCAAGCAGCTCTACGCATTCCTTATACATGTCCGGACTCATCCAGAGTTCTAAGTTGATAAAGGTCCTTTCAGGCGCTTTTATCGGTAAATGCTTTAATCTCCCTCCACAGCTGACTTTCTCAAGAAAGTCGAGACGGGCTTTTAAGTTAAAGGTTCGAGATACTAAATCAAGCAAAGCCGTTCGTTCAGGCAAGCCCAGCCCCGTTTTAACATCTGGCTCATTTTGATAAACTTGACTGGAATGAACCAGATAACCCTTCACCTTGCCTGACTCTGACCAGTAGCTTAAAGGACTGGCCAAAAACTGATCAATAGACAGATTTTCTTTAAGAACATCAAAGAACAAGTCTTCTTCTGCAGAAACCCATTGAGCTAAAGCAGATGAATCTTTTGCTCGCCGGAATTTTAATGTAGATAGAACCGTTAACGAAGTATCAGTAAGAACAAAAGGATTGGACATCCCTAACAGCAACGTCCCCTTTTTATTCAGTAACTCATAAGGATTTTCGTTGGCAAGGACAGGGGCAGTATGAAAACGGCGCATTCCGATTCTAACATTTAGCAGCAGACGGTCTGCTTCCCCACCCCGATTTGTTACATCAAAGTGAATAATATAAGAAAACTGAGGTTGGTTGTTCAGAAAAGGTAAGCTCATGCATTCGTGCTTCTTTCCATAAAACACCTGAACAAACTTTAAAGGAATATCAACACCGCCAGGAAGGTTCAAATACCGAATTTCCTGGCAAAACGCATGGGTAAATAATCCTGGAATGACTTGATAGCGAACGCAATTATCCCACTGTATCGGTAAATTGTACCTTTCCCAATTGAGATTAACGGGAGAAATCTCTGCCGCTTTAGCCCCATATTTTTGTTTTTTTAGCAATTCATTTTTTAACCAATTGCGAGTCAAACGTTCCAGCCATACTTCTTGAATAGGCTCAGTGGCAATTAGCCATGGATAAGCTTGCCCTTCTGTAAGCAGATTATCATATCCCCCCAGTATCTGAGGAAATAACATCTGCAACTTGGCTCTTAAGTCGGTTAATTTCACCGGGGAGTGATATCCATCCATGATTCCTTTTAGCAGCACAGTCCATTCATGGGGGAATTCCATCTGATAAAGTGGAATTTGAGGAATAGTATTTTCTCCCAGTTCAAACGCATTGAGTTGCAAATAGTGTGCCAAAATTTTCACATCCTCACGTCACTTTGTAATTCTTGGTAAACTGTCAAGAAATGAACCGTACAGTGATTGAATTACTTTGTCGCCCTGATGGGCTTCCAGCATGGTCCGCCAATAGCTAAGCAAAGAAGGAATTGTTCCCGTTCCAGTGGTTCCCTCCATACCAAACTTAGCATCAATATAAAAGACACGAGCGTCCCTGCCTCCGCGCAGCAGACGACCAATCATCTGCCATACCGGAACAAGGATAAACCAGGCCAGGGCCTTCCTTTCTTTCGGCGATAATATCGACCAAAAATCCGGTTTCCTGACCATCGTTTCTAAGAGTAGAATACTATTTTTACGCAGTTCCTTAATTGCCTTGCCGCCCACAAGGCTCTTTTGTTCAATAGTCTCTAATATATTAGGGAGCTGAGCATGAAGAGCTTGAATCATGTAACCCAAATTATCAGGAACCGGATAAGGGCGAATCAAGAAAAATACCGTGCCAAAAAGAGCTCCCTGACGGTCATCCAGGATATTATGCCCCCGATTCATTGCCAATAACGGAGCCACAAGAATCTCAGCCGACTCATGAACAAATTGTTCAATATTAGCTAAGGGAAAATAAAACGATAGACCCTCCGCTTCCTCCTCTGCTTGATCTCCTCTTGAAAGAATTTTAAAGTTATCTTTCCATTCCGGATCTAAAGACAGCACACCTGCGACCCGCTCTAGATCATCATAGGAATTGACAACTAAGAGGATTTTTCGTTCTTTATACCAATGCTCTATTTCACGCTTTATCAGCGGTTTCAGCAACCTTACCTCTTTCTCCAAGTGTTCCCCGCGCTTTTCCGGATTAGTTCCAGACACAAAAATCAGTTCCCCGGTTTCCGGGTCTGCCAGGGGATGATAAAATTGTTCTATTTTGCCCATAGTTGTACGGGTCTTCATCAGCCAATCTACCGGTGAATTAAGCTCATAATGACGGGACCCCGGTGCTACACTGGTACCAGACAGAAAGACTACGCCTGGTCCTTGGATTCCGTCAGTCTGATCATATAAGTCACTCCATTCTTTTAAAAGCAATCTTCCTACACCCGAATATTCAAAGAACTTAAAAGTCCCCAGAGAGCTCTCTTTTGCAAAATAGCGATATCCTACCATCATCCCTGTCATGCCTTCTTTCATGAAAGGGGAAAACTCCTTCCGCATATTGAACACCTTACCCAACGAAGAAGAAATATTGAGTTCTTCAAACACGATATCCGCATATTGGAGAATACTCTTTAGATGGTCTTCAAACCTACCCAGGTATAGAAAGAGCTCCAATTGCAAAGAAAGAAGACTCCTATCCAGCTTGGATTTAACTCCCTCAAAGAAGGAAGCAACGAAAGGTTCGAGAAGCTCCTCTTTAAACTTAGTACGATTAAGGGCCAACAACTGATTGGCGACTGCAGTGAATTTACCCTCTGCAAAAGGATCACTGATATACCCCCGCAATTCAGCCCAGATTTTGTCACTTGATTCCGAGCCTTTAGCCAATTTATCCGTTAAATCATGAGCCAAAGCATAGATATGAAAAACCTTCCTATATGCCAAATGCTTGCGTAACCGAGGTGAATTATTAAGCAACTCAAAGATTTGCCAGACGATATCAATCATTTCTTTTAATTGGCGACGAAAATTTAGGATTATGGGATTCCCCGCAACATCGGAATATCTCCCATTAATTTTTGCGGTAAGCTCACTTTCCAACTGCTCAAGCAAGTGGTTGGGAGCACCAAAAAGTTCATATTCTTCTAAAAAAGTCCGATCAAATTGCTCTTGGACGTAGTCTGCTTCGTCTACGAATACTACATCCAAAAGGTCATACATAACCTCAAACACCGTTCGCTCATAGGGGTCAAGCATACCTGGCAATCTGGTCTTCAAAACCGCAGCTGATGTTGTGACCCATACATCTGCCTCAATGGCTTTTCTGAAGTCCGCATAAATCCCACAGGAGGCAGCGAATGAACATTGAGCAGGCTTATTATCCTGCACTATTTTCTGGCAAGGAAAGCTTTTATCGTCCTCAAAATTTTCGCTAAGAGCCTGAATAAAGCAGATTCCGCTCAGATGGCTTAACGCTCTGTGTTCTTCATTAATCCATCCAGATAAATCATCCACTTCTTTGGCATGAGAAAATAAATAAGTATCCAAGTGCTTTTTCCGCCTTGAGGGACCGATGAGCGGAACAGCATTGATGCCTAAACTGTTCAATTCTTTAACTCTTTTAACTACTTCAGCTACCGTTCCCTCTAACATGCCCACTTTGGCCTGGTGCTTTTTTACCAGACGATAGGTTTCCATAACCCGGAAAGTGGATTTGCCGGTGCCCAATCCACCGGCCAAGTGATTGACTCCGCGATAATTTAAACACATGCTTTGCTTCAGCGAAGCAAGTTCAAAAGAATTCGCTCGTTTTAACCAACCTTTTTGAATGTGCTCCATTTCTTCAGGCAATCCAAGCCAATCCCTATTAAAATCACAAGTTAAAGATTTTTTGGACCGCTGCTTAGGAAAAACGACCTGCTCTGTTTGAATGACTGGAATATTTCCTTGAACATTCCTTTTTTCATCAATAAATACTTGATAATTAAACACCCCCGCGGTGATAAAAGGTAACGAATGGCGTTTATGTGGGATAGGATTCATCAAAATGTTATAATACTCCGACTTTCTGTCCGAGACATAACGAGGAGGTACTTCCTTATACAAGCCATTATCCATTAAACAATATAAGCGATAAGCAGCGTCGAGTTTCCCATATTCTTCAAGGTCTTTAATCCATAAGGATTCTGCTCTGTAAAACCCAAATAGAATACGCATGCGGCCAATGATTCCAAAATTAGCTGGCTCGGCAATTTTCCAGAAGTCATAGCCGGGGATAAGTGACCAAGCCTCTTCCGCTTTATTATGAGCAGTGGCTAAATTAAATCCGGTCAGCATCAATTCTACCCTGATGATAAGATCAGTAATATAGCGAAAATTAGACCGATTTCCTCCATTCTGCAGAACATCATTCAATGCTTTTTTTATTCCTTTAGTCAAGTCCCGATATCCCTGCCTCATTGACCGTCAACACCTCTTTCTAGGACACTTAACACCTTACTTTCGGGAATAATATTAATGTGTCGGTAAGCTTCCGGAGAAAGATAATTCGCTACTCGTTCTATGAAATATGGTTTTTCTCTCAAAACATGGCCGGGAATTACAATATAGCTGTTTTCATGATACTTCTGCCAATTTGCATTGATATGGTCAGCCAAACTTCTTATCGAATAATACTCTTTGACATCAATATCGACAATGCTGTTTTCCAACTTGACTCGTATATCATAACGGTCAATTTCCGGATAAAGCTGGACATCATATTTTTTAGTCTCAAGTCTTTTATATAGCTTTAGCTCAGCAATTCCCGGCACAAGAACATATCTTTGAATTCCGGGTGTCAAACGCCAGAGTACATCTCGGGATGCGTTGGGCATCTTTACCGGGTTCCTAAATTCACCATTAAGATGGCAGGACCTATTGGTACACCGATTTTTTCCACGCTGGGTAGTTAAGGTCCAGCCGCAATAGGGGCAATAATAATATTCTTCATAGGGTAAGGGAGATGGTTCATAAAGTGAAAAAAAGAGATCAGACAGTTTTTTATCTTGCAAGGAATGCGCAAAATCGTAAACTTCGCCAGATGGCAAAACGGCATGTTCCGGCGAGCTTATAAACTCTCTGATTTTACTGTATAGCTCTTGGTAGTTATTTGCTTCCTTGACTTTTTCGCGGCAGTGTGAAAGGATTTCCAACATGACTCTTGCTTCCGACTCTTCAACCGAGACATGTTCTTCTAAAAATTCCTCTGCCTCATAGCTCAGGCCTCCATATTTTTTGAGGATTGAAGCATCCAAGTCGAAAGATGCTTCAAAAGCCGGGATTCCCCACTCTTGGCAAGGTTTTTGCAACATGGCTAAAAGGTCATAAAGATTCCCAGGTGGAATAATGCCCTCATTTAAGGCGACTTGGCTGAATTGTAAGTGACCTAAATACATCTCTTTGGGAATCCTTTTCCAATCTCTACTCCAACCGCGTAGGCCTTGGATTATATTAAGCAAAGATTTTTGGGCAAGATCCACTGCTCTCCCTCCCCATATAAAAAAATCGCTTAAAATAAGCATATTACTCTAAACAACACTAAGATATGTTTTGTTTTCTAACGCCTCAATGACTAATTTTAGAATTTTTTCCATTACCGCAAAACTAGCCGTTTCAACTTCAGAGTATTCTTTTTCCTCTAATCCTTCTTTTCCCGAGCCATGGGCAATACTATTCCTTTTTTCCAGCAAAAAATTGATCTTTCCTTCATAACCTGCAAAACAATCGTAGGGGAACCCTAAGCGAAAGAGTATTTTTCTGAGCACAACTGGTTTCAGGTTTGATTCAGTATCTATAACACTCTCCGGTATCTCAGCTGTTTCTTGCCACAAAGCATCGATCATGTTGACGAAATCTACCTGTCGGGAAAATAAATGCAGCTTTTCATCCTGGGGCAAAGCATGTTTAAACAAAGCGCATTTCTTATCCAAATTAGCATAAGCTTTGAACACATCCGCCAAGGAAGCTGTTTTGATATAAGGATTGGCTTCATTTCTTTTGATCCTCAAATGATTGATGGCATCCACATAAATTAAAAGCACCGTTTTACAAAAACCCTCGAAATGAGCATACAACATCACAACTAAGGATTTCCGATACCGCTTTTTATCCTGATCAGCAGAAATATAGCTAAGCTGATTGCGTAAAAACCGGATTTCATTCTGCCGCCAAGTCAGCTCTTCTTCCATTTGCGCCCGGATATCCACTATATTCATAGCTGCTCCGCCACTTTCCTTGATACAAAATCAATTCGGTTATTCAACGGGCTGGAATAGTTTTTACCCCCACCGGTGGTAATCCGCTTAAATTCCTTATCATTCTTAATCTCAGTAAAGGCTTTCCGGAGCCGGCCAATCATATCTGAGTCTTCCACGTCGATTTTCTCCAGATAGGGTTGGATACCAATACTGAACGCTTCATAGTGATAAGTTAAAAAGCGATTAATCAAGTTGCCCTTGTCATTGGTTCCGGAAAAAACATATTCCCCCAAAACACGATTCAGCAGCTTGAAGGTTTTCTCAAAATTCAGTTTTTCGTCCTCATAGTTAAACATTACCTCGGTTTTTTGAGGATCTGAAACATCCTCCATATATTCAGTGATAAAATCGCCCACATCATGTACATATTTGGCCCGGTAATTTTTATAGGCAAAATACCGCAGGACCAATTCCTGATCATACTTTTGCTCTTTTTTATCATCGGAAATATTAGAGATGCACTGCTGGAAATCAGGATTGTTGCTCATTTGCATAATAAATTTATTAAAATCATCATTTAAAAGTCTGATCGTACAATTCCGTATTTCCTGAGCACTGAGTTTTTCTCCGCCCGTATTTAGGCGTTTGAACATATAATAGCGAAGCCTTTGATCACTTTCTTTCCGGAGTATTTCCACCCGGATAAAGTTTCTTTTTAGCTTTATCTCCAAGGGTTTGGGCAGGTTTTCGTAAGAAATACCGTTTAATTCTTCCACAATATCACAATCGGAAAGCACGAGATGGTGAAAAGAGCCGTCGTCATTGGTTCTTAAAGGATGTTTGCCCCGAAAATGCAAATAAGAAGATATACGCTGGAGCCCGTCGATCAGCTCATATACCCCTTCGGAGCGCTCGATGACAAAGATCGGGGGTACAGGCATCTCTAAGAGCAATGATTCAATAAACCGGGACTGGCTTCCTTCCGACCAACGAAATAAGCGCTGATATTCGGGATCAATCACAAGTTCTTGGTTTTCATACATGTCCAGAAGCTCATTAAAGGATAAATCCAAGCTTCTGGTCCGCACCTTCTCTATTTTTTGATCGACTGCCTTGATTAAATCGATGCCTCCATCCACTAAACGCCGCCTCCTTTTTTATTAAAAATAAGAACGGATTCCGTCGCCATGGTTGTCTTGCGATAATGGGCAGACCTGGAATTGAGGCCAGCCATGTTTTGCTTGGTTGGAAAATCTTCTTGCAAAGCCAGCTGCCAGGTTAATGTTTGGCCCATTTGCTCAATTATCGCAGCCAGATTTACATGGATGTCTTTGTAATATGAATCCTGAACGACCAATACACAAGAGCCATCGTTCCTCAAAACTCTGCTGATTTCCTGCAAAGATTGGTAAACGGAAGTGAAGTATTGGGTATACGTCTTATAATAATAACTTTGGGAAGCTTTCGCTGCGTGAAGCCGTATTTTTTCTAATGTATCCAAGCAGACAGCGCCCCAATTTTCCTGAATAATCAAATCCTCTTTCCTGATAACCGGTGAGCCGATTGTTTTCTCTCTCAATCTTTTCACATCCGTTTGCTTAGCACAGCCCAAAAGCGCAAGTTCCAAGCTTGTGGCAACAGTATAATCGATCCTAGTACAATAGGGCGGTGAACTGATGACTGCCTGAATGGATTCATTGGGCAATGGGATCTCTTGAGAATCAGCCAACGCCAAGATGGATTTCGAGGCACACCGGGAATTTATCCTCTGACTCTGTCCAAGCAGGTTTGCCATTTCTTGCACGTAATGCTGAAACAAATGGTAAATCAAATCAGCCGGAGCCAGAACCCTTTCTTCTTTTTGTTTCGGCTTCTTAATCCAAGTAGGATTGGTGCAAAAAAATGGGTTGGCTAAATCTCTTAAAGAGCGAAACAAGGCAACATAGAAAAAAGCGGCCAGACTCGAAATTGGCTTTAAGGCTGCGCCTGCCAAAAGCAAAGAATAAGTTTCGGAAATAAGCAGATGCTGGATCGCTCGTTCCAGCTTGCGAATGACACCGGCCGTCTCAGGGTAAAACCATGTCTCCAGAGGCTCATGGTCAGTTTGAGAAACTTTACGATAACGTTTGGCCTTATTTATAATCTCCAGGCACAGCGTATGTAGGCTGACCGCCAAATCCGGATCCGTCTTTTTCGATTTGGCGACAATCACCATGACGGGGTTAATGTCGTAACCTATGGTGGAATACCCCATCTCCTGAGCAACTTGGGTCGTTGTCCCGCTCCCGTTCCAGGGATCTAAGATTCGTGAATCCTTTTTTAAATCCAAAAAAGAAAGGGTGTCCCTGACAAATGATGGTGAAAAGCTCGCATAATAATCATAAAACCCGGCTTTCCCATTTTTGGAAGAAGTATCTCTTTTGGGGTTGCTTAAGATTGAGTTCATTTTTCCACCACCTTCAGTTTTATTATAGCGAACATGTGTTCAGGAGTAAACTAATAATTACAACATATACCATTTAGTTTATTATGTATGTTGTAATAGTTTCACACCTTGAACCAGAGCCAAGCAACACACTTTTCCATTGGTAAACCGTTGTCCCCGTGCATTGAACCTTTCACCACTTGCCGAAATGAATGCCTGTTTTCTGGCTCTTGTCAATCCGACATAGAACACACATAAATCATCTAGGAGAGGGTTCAACATCTGGTCTGGTATGGATTGCGGCAATCGGCAAGCAGTAGAATTGCCACTCGCTCTTAGGCTTGGGCAATCACGGCACAGGAACGTAAATACCCACTGCTCTACATCGCACAGGACAACATAGTCCCACTCAAGTCCCTTTGCACCGTGGACGGTGGAGAGAATGACTTGAGAATCCACATACTCCATAGCCTGTTTCAACTGCCGATTCTCGAAAATGTCCAGCAGCAGATTATACTTATCATCTGCTAAAAGATCGGAGTAATCAATGGATACCTTCTCGACAAGCGCATCAAGTAGCCGAAGTAACGAATCAACGGTTTTCCCTGTTGCTGATGCATAAGCCGTTTTCACGCGATCAGAAAAAGCTGTTAGAGCTTTCTTATTGATGTTCTTTGACTTCCCGAACCTCTTTATGAACATTTCTTGGCACTTGTTGTGAAAATCAACGTAGTCGGCATCTTCATCAGTAAACATACCATAGAAGTACGGCACTTTTTTATCAGCAAGTTCAGTCTCTACGATTTCGGCGTTTCTACCACGACCTCTGAAAAGGATAGTGATTTTATCCGTCCCATCGCCCATCAGACCCTGTACTTTTGCCACCACCTGTCGTGCCTCTTCTTGCTGGGTACTCCCCCAGAATGCGGGCACCCTCGCCACATCATCATCTTGAATGTTCGGTTCAAAACAAGTCGCTGCATTTGCTCTGATATTTCTGTCCAATTTAAGCATTTCAGAGTTATTACGGAATCGGTAGTTTTTCGAGAGAGCTACTTTGGTCATCCCGTACTTGTCCGCTACTGTGGTCATTATGTCCGGCAAAGCGCCTATGAAGCCGTAAATCCTCTGAAGTGGGTCGCCAAGGAAAATCAACTGGGTACGCTCTGATATTATCGCTTCAAGCAAATTCCACGCAATGCAGTTGGTATCCTGAAACTCGTCTACAACGATAAGCGGATAGTAGCTCTGGTAGAACTTCTTCACTTCAGCAAAGCGGTCAAACATCTCCAAGACGAATAAAATAACCGCGTTATGGGTAATGTACCCCAACGGCAGCAACTTCTTGATGACTATCTCGTTGTAACCCTGGATTGTCTGGGAATCGGGAACGTGAGCCTCTTTGACTGCTATTTCCACGGATTTGAGTTCTTCGTATTCATCTGCTGACAGAGCCGTTTTCAGAGTCGCCTGCCTTTCTATTTCACTATCGCTAACGGTTCTGAATAGATTGACATCCTTCCGCAGTGCATCTGCGATAAGAAAGCCGTATTTTTTAATAACGCCTTTACAGAATCCGTGGTAGTTTGTGACGGTTACCTTCTCGCTAATTGCGATAGGGCTGTTTTGTGTGCCAAGAAGCGCGGGGAGTTTCTCGGCGACTTCCCGTTTGACCTTAAGTGCGGCGTTTACGCTGAACGTTAAGCCGAGAATACGCTTCGGGTTAGGGATGCCGCCCGAAGCAAACAGATAGGCAATGCGACTAATCATTGTGGTCGTTTTTCCGTACCCAGCGGGTGCCTCGACAATCAGACGATGGCTGCCAGAAAAGATGACCTCAAGCTGTTTTTCGTCGCCTTCGTGCTGGGACGAGATTTTTCCTTTTATTTCTGCAAGATTGGCATCAGACATGCGAAGCCACCTCCTGCGCTTTTTTTATCGCATCGCTGTAACAAGCTGGTATAAGTTCGACAGGAAGAGACTCACCGACAATGCGTCCAAGGAGAACCCCTTTCTTAGCCATAAACCAAGCCGAATACATACGACAAAAATCCTCTTCATCATTGTCGTCCACATCAGCAAGGCTTCTGGGCGTATAACCACTTGCATCTTTGACCTTTTTTGTATGGCCACAATTCTCACATGTTTTTTGCGAATATAGCTCTATGCCCATTTTCTTAAAATGCTTGCTTACAAAGTCGAAATCGAGAGGAACTGTAGCGTATTGCGAGTCTAATTCCTTTGCAATTTGCTTAACAATATCTTGTTTGTTTTGCGAATATAGACTTTTTACGATTTCGATTTCGTAGCAGGATTCGTTGGTGAAGAATTCATCAGCGGCAGCGGTATGCCCCTCCCTAACATCTCCGTCGTAGATGGCTATACTCGGAATGGCAAACAGTGTAAGCAATTGACGAAGCGGCTTAATGGACTTTTCACCCTTTGCGTTTATCACGCAAATTCCACAATCATCCAACGCCACGCCTATCTTGTCAGCAAAGGCGTGAATGCAACCGTATTCCGTTTCGCCTTCAATGAGCACGGCGCATTTAGAATAGAACGCTTCCTTTATCTCAGGAAAGTGCATAATAAGATGTTTCTCGTTTTCGCTTTTAATTCGCCCCTCGTTATTCGCTCCTTCGATTGGACGCAAGGCATAGCCACTAATGACCGCAGTTCTGTCTCCGTTTTTATGAAAACGGATAAGGTTGCGGTAATCTCCAACCAATGCGTCCGTTGAGTGCGTAACAATAACAAGCTGTCCATCAAGGCCATCTACACCGAAACAACTTTTTAACAATTCTACAAACTTGACGTCCTCATTGCAGAGAATCTTCTTATAGTAGCCAATGAGTGACCTCTGCAGATATGGGTGCAGATGAACTTCCGGCTCATCAATGGACAGAACAAGCGGCAATAGTTTTCTTCCATCGTCGTCTGTATAAAGCTGTTCCCCGAATGGGGATGACTTGCTTTTATACAACTCCATAATCTGGCATAGGATATTTATCGAAGCCATCGCCATATACTGGACACCGCTTCCAGTTGTATCGATTTTTCTGTAGCCGTCAGACAAATAGAACAGGCTCGTCAGCATTTCTGTTGGATTTGGGGCTATCGTAGCCTTAATGGAATAATCATGAAAACTACGGATTTTACCCAAATGTTCGTTGATAAACTTCATTAAACCGCCAATTTGTTCATCGTTAAGAAATGCAGGCTCGCCATCGGCAATGAATCTCTCAATAATACCATTGATAAGAAGCCCCGCGCCCTTTTGTGAATCAAGCCTCAACTCCCGACTCGGCACAGCTGTGGTCTCGTATTTTAAGAAGTTGATTTTCCTGAGAAGCCTCGCCTGAATGCTTTCATTTGAGTCAACGCTGACAATTGTCGGATAGGCTTCTTTAATAGTCTGACGGTAACGAATCTTCAACAAAGAGGCATCTTCCGGCGAAAAGTTATCGCCGAAAAAGCCCTGCTCGTTTTGGAGTAGCTTAATATCCAGTTCAACCTCGATGGCTTTATCGGGGTCCGCGAAATCCTTCTCGTCAAAACCTTTGCCGGCGCAAACAGTGCCAATGAGCGACAAGAAGTTGCTCTTCCCCAGATTGTTCTCCCCGATGATGTAATTGCAATCCGGGTGGAAAATGACAGTTATTCCGTCAATATTTCGGTAGTTAGAAACCTTAACACAGAAAATCCTCATAAAACCTCCTGCGGAGTGTTTTCGTTCTACTCTTCAAACCCCGAATCCCGCACTCGCAATGTCCGGCAGTTTTCGGAGATTGTTCTCACTGTCTGCTGAGTGAAGCTGTCTGCGGTTTCAGCTTCTACTTCAAGGGATACCCTGACCCTTGCGCCGTCAACAGAAGTCAGGTGCTGGATTATCTCCTCGACGTACTTCTGCACATCGCGGTTAATCCGCGTGGTGTCAAGGTCGGCAGACATAAAGAACCGTTTATTTTTCGGTGCGGCAGGGGTCTGGTCTTCGTAAACTTCGTGAGAGCCAGCGGGAACTCCACCGCCCACTGGGTAAGTCGTGGTCGTTGAAGTGCCGCCGTCCACGCTTATGGGAATGCTCGCACCGCCACCCAACTGTGCTGCACGAGCCGCCGCCTCCGCTTGCCGTTTTGCTTCTTCATCGGCTAACTGTTTCTGGGCGACGCTGACTTTCACCAAATAACCGGAACGCTCTATCATACCGACATATTGGTTGAACTTCAAATCTATGTAACGTGTGCCATCGAAGCCGGAAGCAAAGGCAAAATACTCAGGCGAGTTCAAGCCGGTCTGGATTGCCCTATCGAGAACGGTGTCATTCGCCAAACGCGGCAGATAGCAATAGGTACAGAGGTACTCCCACAACTTTTTGATGGGGATGTTATCGGCGTCCTTCCATAGCACATTATCAAGTTCCATAAGGAGCAGAGCCGGTGCCCACTGTGTGATGATTGCCTCGTTTTGGAGCATCTTCTTGGCGGCTTTGGTGATGATGCCTTCATTGCCGCCGCTGATGCGGATGGTGTCCCAGACAATGGTCTTCATGTCGGCGTTCTTGTCGATGTACGGCACAAGCAGCCAGCAGTAGGCTTCCTTGATACGCGCATCCACGGTTTCATTGCTGCGGCGCAGGTTGTTGTCCGTTTCACGGTTCTGCGCTGCGTCGAGGTTCAAGTCTTCGCTGTCATCCTTGATGGACTTCCAGGCAATATAAAGCCGAACCGCCTGTTTCAGTGACGACATCAGGTCTTGGTCAGGAGCGATGAAGGCGAGCATATTCCGATAGATGCGCGGCGTATTGCCACGGTTGTTCAGAATATCCGTGACCGCCGTCATTGCTGTGTTGTTCGGGTTCGCCGCCTTGTATTCGTCCACGGGACGCAAGATAACAAGCCGCGTGGTCTGGTCGTCCGGCACGTCAAGCGATGACGACTGGTAAATATGAATGCCCCCGAACGGCTGCTCTTTGCGAAGAGAACGAAGCCTTGTCTCAATTTCATATTCCACATCGGAAGCAGCCACCTGTGTGGCACGATCTTCCACGGTCTTGCGGAGCGTCGGTCGCGTATCATACCAGAAACGGTCGCCGGAGGGGTTCGTATAAAGGTAGGCCAGGGCTGATGTCAGTGTGTTCAGTGCATCGTTGAAGTCAGCGATGTTTTCGCCGGGCTGAATGACGCCGAGCCGAATGCGAGAAGCCTCGATGCCACGCACATTCTGATTACGGGATGTGGGTGCACTGCCCAGCATAACCGTCCTGGCCACACGGCGGGAAGCTAGCTTTCTGCCGTACCGCTGATTGGACTGGTCTTTTAAATAAGGGATGGAATTCTTGCCGTCCACTTCGCGGTCGACCAGGGCGTTCCAGCCTTCGGACAGATGACGTGTCAGCTCGTCGCGGACGTTCGGCACGTCAAGGGGGATAGAGCCGGGCATAATCATTAGGCTTGCGTCATTGCCCATCCAAAGTTCATGGATGACCGCCGCCATCAGGCGCAGAACACCGCGCGTCCTCTGGAAACGCTCTAAAGTCGCCCAGTCCTCATAGAGCCTGTCGAATACTTCCGGGTGGATGGGATAGCAGGAAATCATGCGTTCCCTGTATTCTACTTCTCGGGATTCAAGGGGAAAATCGCTGGTGTTTTCGCTGTACATTTGGCTGAACTTAGCACAGACGGCATCACGTCCGTCCGGGTTCTTGCAGTCAAGGAACAGCCTGCGGCGCACGACTTCAAAGCCCTCGTTCGCTGCGACGGGTTTCCAGATGGACTCCATGCGCCCAAAGGTATGCTCGATGGTTTCGAGAGCAATCTTGCCCGCCTCACCGCCAATTTCAATATCCGATTCAGGAATAGACGCCACCACAAGGCTGTTCTTGCTCGCCCGTGCTGCTTCGGTCACTTCCTGAATGAAGGAGATAAAGTTATCAAATGTACCTGCAGGCAGACCGTTTGCGCCGTATATCTTCTTGGCGTAGGCAACCAACTCGTCCATGAGGATAAGGCAAGGAGCAGCAGCGTCGAATAGGTTCTTCAGCGCTTCCGAACCGGGGGAAACGCCTTTTTTGTCCGCTTCTTTCACGTAGTCGTACAGCTTTGCGTTACCGGATGATTCGGCAAGCTGCGCCCCCATCTCGCCCCAAAGGGTGTTGATGGTGATGCCGGGCATATTATTCGGGCGTTTGCTCTTGGTCGGGTCGAGAGCCGTACCGACCAGAACCGCCACATTCGCTTTCGGAAGGGACGATACGCCTGCCCGCTGCAGAACAGACTTCACGTTCGGGATCTTGTCCACGGAGACCCTGCCGCGCATCATATGGTAGAGCGCAAGCATACTGTGGGTTTTGCCGCCACCAAACGCGGTCTTAAGCTGAATGACCGGTTCGCCGTCCTTGCCGCAGACCCGGCGGAGTGCCTGCTCCAACAGCCCTGTCATGCCTTCGGTAACATAAGTACGAGCAAAGAATTCCACGGGGTCGCGGTATTCAAACGCGCCCTCGCCGCGGGCGACCTGTGCGAGATCGGCGGCAAATTCGGCATTCTTGTAACGCCCCTGTGCAACGTCGGGGTGCGGCTCGATAATGTCGCGCCAGCTGGGAAGCCCGCTGATCGGCGTGGTGTTCAGTATGCCCGCATTCTTTTGTTTGCCGGGGGCGGGAGCGGCTAATACTTCCGTTACGGTTGTCGAACCATCCGCCGAACCGTAGCGGGAAGTGCGGAGCAAACCGCGAATTTCCTCGGCACTTTCGGGATCAATCTGGTCAGCAAGGCGGGACATCGTGTCAAGGGCGCGCCAAGTATCATCGGAGGAGAAGTCCTCGCCACCGAGATGCGCCAGCTTGTTCCTTACACCGACCAGTTCTTTTGCCCAAGTGCGGTGGTCAATGGACAGTTTCTTGCGGAGCACTCTCTGCCAATGCAAATCGAACAGCAGGAGGCAACGGGCGATGTCGAGGGAGTCGACCAGCTTCGCCCAGTCGCCTGAATACGGGAGATCGCGCTTCTGATCGTCGTAGAGCGTGTCCAGCACGGCGACATTCCACCAATCTTTGCCGAACTCATTACTCAATTCGCGGGCGATATAGGGCGCGAATGCCCCAAGTAGAATGCGAAAGCCCTGCGAAACCTGCACATGATTGTTTTCCATTACCTCATCCTCCCGCTGTTAATCGTTCTAATTATCGAACAAAATCATTTGATTTACAGTGTATCTTGCCGCCTGCATGTCCGCAGCCTTGGATTGGACTTCCGGCCACGCGATGACGAGCGAGTTGTAGGCATACGCTTCAGCCGCCCAGCCTTTGCGCTCCGCTATCTGGAATAAGCGGTACGCCAGAGCCTTGGCGTGTTCCGGATCGGATGTGAAGATATCTGCTACTATCTTCGACGCGCCGACCACGCCGTCCTTCTCCATCGCGTGGGTAAGCTGCTGGGTGAGAAGCCAGATGATGGAGTCGCGACTTTCAATCTTCTCCGGTATTTCTTCGCGTGTATGCAGCCTCACTACGCCTTTTTGCGCGTACAGCACCCCGCGTCCGGCGAGTTTCTCCACCGATGTGTTCTTGGCCCGCGCCAGCACGTCCGCTTCGCCGAACTTAACATCGTTGAAGGCATACTGTGTATATAGGTCAACACAGAAACGGCTGTCCCGGTCAAGTTCGCCGTCCTGCTCCGTAAAATAAAGGTCGAGTTCCTGATTGATGATTTGCAGAGCCGATCTGACGCTCATCGGCGTGCCGTCTGCTTCCAGCACTTTGGAGAAACGAGAGTACACGCCCATGCCGGGACCGATGGCGCTCTGTGCCAAGTCCACCGGTGCGATATTGCTCGCCTGCAGCTTCTGCAAGGCTGGTTTCAACTCACGCTTCAATGTGTTGATAAAGTCGCGGCGGGTGCAAATTGGTGCGCCTGCGGGGCGTTTGCGGCAGACAAGGACGATAGAGGAAGCAAGTGCGTTGGTACCAGATGCGATTGTTCTGACTTCACGTTCTGTCCTCATTGGCCAAGTTCCGGTTATTGAAAAGCCTGCTTTGATAATCGCTGATAGCATTGTTTCCCAACCAGTAGAAGCTGTCGCATCATTACCATCATTATCGTTTTGCTTGAAAGCATAATAAACTGTTACCGGTACAGACTCGCTGACATACGAATTTATACGTCTAAATGCGTCCAACATCCCGTTTTCAAAAAAATTACGAGCCTTATCCGTGCTTCCATCAAAACGATATTGAGTGGCAATGAGTTCTTCAGTTTTAGGAACGAGCATAGTCCTAAATAAGTCAGGAGTTATATCTCGTAGTGCTTTGCGCAGCCAAACATAAAAGAAATCAGATAAATTCGCATAACTAATATTGTCATAGTATGGAGGGTCTGTGGATACCATTACGTTTTTTAACCCGTTGTCGCTTTGTGCATCAAACTGTCGTACAGTACCTGTTTTACCACAGGGCAGAATCCTAACACAATTCACAATCCAATTTAGCATATTAGAGAAGCAACCTGTTGAATCCGAGAATAAGTTAGCTTCCACAAAATCCCACGCCATCGGAATCGCTTGGCGAGCAAAGGTATTTCTAATTGCGCCTATCGTGTTTATCCAAGTTGAAACAGAAGATGAAACATCAGCTTCTCTATCAACAGCAAATGCTAAATAAACACACAGAGCTTCTGCGTACTCTTGAGAACTGCCTTGTTGAATAACTTCTTCCCGTACACTGGAAATAAGGTCGCTGAATGTGGTCAGCGCTGTTAATTGACGATTTGTAAAGAGTTTGTCAAATGTATCCAGACCATACGCCGGACACCATATGTTACGTGGGTCATATGGCAATTCTTGTGAGGGATATTCATCTGGCTTTTCTACATTGGCTATAGTGATATGTTCTTCATTTGGCGAAAGATAAAGTCGTCCGTTGTTGCTTTCAGCAACAATTGCCATAAGAGTAGCACCCATTCGTCCAGCTTTTGCTTCATCCTTGATATATTCTGGCGTTGTGGATTCTCCGCATCTGATACACTTAAACTTTGCCCCGCGTGCCGTTTTTGGCGGTTCTGGCGCACCTTTCCCATACTTCACTTCATAGCGTATCGTCTTGCCCTCAATAATGGGCTGTACATACGCCTCTTTGCCTTTCTTCTTCGACAGCTCAAAACTGCTCGCCAACGGCATTTCGCACCCACAAGCGGGGTTTAGGCATTTGACCGTCCGCGCCCAAATCCACGCAATGACAGTATGCTCATCTCCGTGTTCGTCCTTAATTTTCGGGTACAGATGACCGATGCGCTCGAAAGCTTTCTTCTTCATCCACTCACCATAATAGCGCACATCTTCGGCCAGCCCGCTGGTGCCCAGCCAGGCTGTTGTATCTTTCATCTTGCTGACATGAGCGTCAGGGTTCACCGGCGGCTGCCCAGCAAACTTCGGCGGAATCTCAATCATCGCCTTGTTGATCATCACAGCGACGGGATTTAGGTCACTGGCGTGGGCTTCCAGTCCAAGCCGCTGTGCTTCCAGCGGTATCGCGCCGCCACCCGCAAACGGGTCAAGGAGCGCGGGCGGATTACCATCTGTGGACTTCATAATCTCAGCTTTTGCCTCATCCAGCACGTCCTGATTGTTGGTGTTCTCCCACTTCACCAGTTTTTCGAGTATAACAAAAAGGCGCTGACGTTCCTTAGTTTGCTCATCCTCGGTGGGGAATTCCTCGGGGTGCGAAGATGGGTCGTCCACCAGGGAAGCCCAAATGACCGCCCGAGCCGCCGCCAGCGGACGCCGCGCCCACCACAAGTGCAGAGTGGATGGGTGCCCGTGGCGGATGGATTTTTCGCGGGCGCTTTCCTTATTGATGGCTTCCAGTGGAAGCGCGACTTCTATGAGTTTCTTCTTATATTCCATCTTTACCCTCGCTGTAATGTAATTTCTGCGCCGTTTACCAGTTTCGCAATGCTATAATTGACGCTGGTCGCGGCAAAGTCCGGACGTTCGTGAAACGGCTTTTTCAGGTATACAGTCTTGGTATTTGCACCGTCTACTTCGACAATCGCCAAGATGTATTCATCCGGCTTGTTGAACGCCGTGAGGATTTCGTTCTTGCTGACGGTCACGGTGTCCGCACCGCTCGCCCTACCTTTGACTTCGATGAAGCGGAGCGTGTGGCCGTCCGCGCCGCGTTTATCCTGCGGTATCTGGGACTCCACGTCATAGCCGCATTTCGACGCACTCACGTCGCGCGGAATGAAACCGAGGGACGTTTCGATGTACATCACGGCTTTCATGGCAGCCAGTTCAATCGTTCGCCTTGCCAACGCGTCGGCAGTGAATGTATCAGGTTTGCCCGTCAGTTTGTTCAGCAGACCACGCGGGATAACGAGTGCGCCACCGACCACCACAGGCGGCATAGCGGAGATGAGTTTCTCCGCCTCCAGTTCGGCAAGACGCTTCTGCATCCGGGCTTCCAGTTCCTCGGCTCGCCGGGCTGCCACCTGGGAGTTCTGCTTCGCGTTGACCTTACCCGCCTGCTCCTTCATCTTCAGGTCGGCGGAGCGGAAGTCCCAGTATTGAATCTCGGCGGTCAGGCGTTCCTTGACCGCTTTCGCTGTTTTGTCTATAAGTTTTATCTTGCGCTCCCGCACTTCGGAAACGTGGGCAGGAATAATTTCCGAGATGGCGTAGCCCACCGCTATGTCTTCCACGTTGGATTGAAGCCACTGCTGAGTTGATAGGAAAGAGCGAATGGCAGCTTGCTCGTCATCCTTGGCGGCGCGATAGTCCAGATACGGCGCGTACCCAGCATTCGAAGCCATGCCGTCTTCCCGTATCTCCACAAAGTGAATATGCTTGGAGATGATGCGCTTGCCCCCGCTGGGCAGGATAACGCCGTCCTGTACGGAGTCTTCCACATAGAAGAGGAGCCTTGCTTCCGTACCGAAGTCGGTATCGTCAATAAAGACTGCACCGCGTTTCAGCACGTCCATGTTGCGCTCGCGCACAAGGTCAATGGTCGCTTCCAACAGGGGGTGACCCGGCGCAATCAGCGCGGCGGGGACTTGGCCTTGGATATTCGTGTATGGCTTATCGAAGCAGACGCGCTCATAGCGTTGCAATACCGGCTCGCCACATCCTATCTGCATATCGCGGTTGCGGACGGCGAATGGCACGGAGGTTATTTCGTAGCGTCCCTTTTCACGTGGGCGGATCTTGCCTCCGACGCTGGTAAACGCTTCTATAAAGAACGACTCGATAAAGTGCGGCTGCAGCTTGTGGGCTTCCATCCGCTCCATGTCCTCACGGATTGCCATCACCTGACGCACGTCCATAGTGTCCTCGGTCAGGGCGTGTTCGTCAAGCAGCCGTTCCAGTTCCGCGTGGTCAAGAGAATGGTCTACAACTTCATAGAGCCTCGCTCTTACAGCGGGGTCGTTGCCATAGCGAACAGCTTCGAGTATCAGGTCTTTTAGCGATTTGTTGTCAAAAGACACTTTGCCGAGAACATCAAATACCTTGCCCTTGAGAGCCTCCCGTTCTTGTTCCAGCTTCTCAAAGAGCCTCTGGAACACCATGCCCTCGCGGGTTTCCTTGGATACGAGATTCCACAAGTGACAAACTTCCGTCTGACCGATGCGGTGAATGCGCCCGAAACGCTGTTCAAGCCGGTTTGGATTCCAGGGCAGGTCATAGTTCACCATCAAGTGCGCCCGCTGGAGGTTGATCCCTTCGCCGGCAGCGTCGGTGGCGATGAGGATTCGGACTTCCTTATCCTGCTTGAACAGTTCCTCGACCTTGCGCCGTTCATCGCGGAGCAGACCGCCGTGGATGGTGACTACCGCTTCCTCGTTTCCGAGCAAGGAGCGGATTTTATCCGTCAAATAGCGGAGGGTGTCGCGGTGTTCGGTGAAGATAATCAGCTTCTCGCGGAGGCCGTCTGTTCCGAACATAGTGTCGTTGTCCTGCAACAGGCGGGAGAGTTCGTCCCACTTGCGGTCTTCGCCGCTTTGCCGTACGTCGTTAGCCATGCGCTCCAGTTTCTTCAGCGTGGCGATTTCCGCCTCCAATTCCTGAATCGTCTGTGCGGCAGTCGCCTGGTCAACGACCTTCTCTTCAGTATCTTCCAGTTCCGCCGACGGCAAATCGTCATCGTCGTAGTCATCATAAGTGGGAACGGAGTATTCTGACGCCCGCTTGCCGAGCCTTTCCTCGGCGAGACGGCTTTCCAGCCGTTCGCGGCGGCGTTTTAGCGACTGGTAGATAGCTTCCGGCGAGGATGCCAGCCTGCGCTGCAATATGGTCAAGGCAAACCCGACTGTGGTCTTGCGCTCGTTGTTCAGTTGGTCTGCGCGGTTGAACTCTTCCTGCACATATTCAGTCACCGCTCCGTACAGCTTTGCCTCAAGGAGCGAAAGGTCGTAGTTGACCGTGTAGGCGATGCGTTCCGGGAACAGGGGCAGCCCGTCGAATTTTAAGAGTTCCTCTTTGACAAGCCGTCGCATTACGTCCGACACGTCCACGGCTTGGTTGCCGCTTCGGGCCACGCCCTCAAACCGGTCTTGGTCGATCAGCGACATGAAGAGCTGGAAGTCTTCCTCTTTACCATTATGGGGCGTAGCCGTCAAAAGTAGGAAGTGCCTCGTAATGGACGACAATAGTCTCCCAAGCTGAAACCGCTTTGTGTACTTGATTTCGCCGCCCCACACAGTAGCGGACATCTTATGCGCTTCGTCCACGACGATCAAATCCCAGTCGGTTACTCTCAGCTTCTCCTGAATTTCCTCATTGCGGGACAGCTTATCTAAGCGGACGATGCACAGATTCGCTTCCGTAAACACATTACCGGTTACGGCGGATTCTATTCGGTCATTCGACAGAATCTCGAACCGCAGGCTAAACTTACGGTAGAGTTCGTCCTGCCATTGCTCTGCCAAGTTGCCGGGCGAGACGATCATGCAGCGTTTCAAGTCGCCGCGCATGAGCAGTTCCTTGAGGAACAGCCCCGTCATAATCGTTTTGCCCGCGCCAGGGTCATCTGCAAGGATATAGCGGAGTGGCAGGCGCGAGAGCATCTCCTGATAGACCGCTGAAATCTGGTGTGGCAGTGGTTCAATCGCCGAGGTATGCACGGCGAGGTAGGGGTCAAATATGTGGGCGAGGTTGATGCGGTAGGCTTCCGACGTAAGGCGCAGCAGATTGGCATCTGCATCAAAGCTCCACAGCAGGCCATTATGTGCGATATTCAGACGTTCCTCATCTTCTCGATATAAAAGCTGACTAGCAAGCTGTCCTTTAACATCTTTAAATGTAATCTCTAAGACAGCATTGCCGTACCATTTCACGGCAACAACACTCACAGATTGGTTCCCAGCAATGCCAATCACACTGCTGCCAACAGTGATATCCTCAAGGCGTGCCAATGACATTCCTCCATTTCCACAATTTATCTGGGTTGTCAATTTTGGTGGTCGTATGTTTTTTGCTTGCGCTTTACTCAGAAACTTTTCCGGCCAACGGATCCGGCACAACTTCCATAATATCAGCGATATCGCAGTTAAGGGCTTTACATATTTTCAGTAATACATCGGTTGTGATATTTTCGCCTTTACCTAATTTCGCGATAGATGTCGTGCTGATGCCCGATAACTGTTTCAATTCTTGCTTGTTCATACCCTTATCGATTAATAGTTTCCATAGCTTGTTATAGCTGATAGCCATTATATCATCTCACCTCGATAGTCAGAGAATTATACATATCATTAGTCATATATTAGCAATTATTTGCGAGAAATTCAAAGAAATATGCGTATTCTCAGAAATATTCTCTTCAAATTATATAGTGATCATGTTTTCCCTAATCATAATTGGTAGGATAAGAAGTAAGGCGAGTGGAAACCTGTACTGTTAATCTATAAATGCCAAAGATTGAATTCAATCACTGGTACGACAACTATGGTAAAAGGTAGCAACAGTCTAATAGTCAACGCCTTTGGGTATTTCCTAAGTTTTTACGCTCACAAATGTATAAACCCTATCTAGTTCGCAGGTAAAAGCTCCCCTAAGCCACTTCATATTCCTTAAAAAAATCTAAAGCTTTTGAGCCAACATAACAGGTTAAACCTTTATTTGCTGAAAAGCCAATTATCACACCCACCCCGAACGGGATAGCTTTTTCAGCTGCTTTTCGTGTAAAAGTTATCCCAACCTTTTTAAATATTTCTTTTACAGCCTGAAGAGTAGCACCTTTCAAATATTCTTGAGTCATTTTTATAAAAGCTTTTGAACCGATAGCCTTACCACCCTCTTTAGCCGCCTCATTTATCACTCCCATTCCTGCTATGATAAAGCAAAGACGTTTTTCCTCCTCGATTGTTATGTCATGTCCATATACTACAGCTATCGCCATTGTCATTTCTATTTGCCATTTCATGGTTAAAGCAACGTCAGCAGAAGCGCCACCTAATGTCGCAATAACTGTACCGAGCCCCGGAATTACTCCTGTTAATGCAGTGGCTCCACCAGCAAAGGCGGTGAAATAAGAGTAATTTGAAATTATATGATCAGCAATAATTTTTTGGATTTCACCTTTTGTTTTTTTACCTTCGTATTTACCATAATACTTATCTTCCATTACCCTTACTTCTTTTACAATATCCTCTGGCTTCGCCAGAATTATTTCGATAGCCTTGAGTAATGTAGGTTTATCATCTTGATATTGATTATTTTCCAAATCCGCCACTCCCTATTTTAGCAATACATACTCATTTAGCCCATAAAACAAATTGTCCTTCCTAATTTATCCTCTAGTAGTCTGGTTCTTTAATCAACCAGATAATTCCCGCATTTGGATATGCAAATTTTGCACATTGCTAATGGCTATTCGTGAATTTGCACATCGACGGCGTTATCTTCGCTTCTAACTTCATAACGTTTTTCTGGTCTTCTATAGACATTAACCAACTGATGACTTGTTGAAAAAGAATTATCTTCAAGATAACTTTCACTGCCAAGAATTGATTCTTCTATTGAATGAGCATGCTGCTCAGTCCAACCGAGCTGTTCCTTGCATAGGGCTTCAATTCTCTTAATTAAGGTGAGATCTCTCACATTTTCGGTATCGTCATCGGGCATAATTATAAACAAATAATCCCGTGCGCGGCTAATAGAAACATTTATAATATTAAGTTTGTTAAGAAACATTTCCCTTGAAGCTAAGATGGACGGCGGCGGGTTGAACAGAGCAATAATGACGTCGCATTCATCACCTTGGAATCCGTGAATAGTCCCTACTTGGACATCAATATTCTTCGGCAATGTAACAGAAGCCATCAACTTATCAACCAAATCAGACTGTGCTCTATAAGGTGCAATTAGTCCTATACGGCATAATTCATCCCCGCTTGCCAATGCGCCAAGAGATGATAAGTATTTTATAAATTCAAAAGCAAATAATGCCGAATAAACCTGATAGTTACTTCTACCTTGCAAGCGCTTCGGTCGGTAGATACTCTCATACTTGCTGACAGGAAACTTGATGATATTCAATGGTTTTATATCAAGTATGTCGTCAGCAAGTAACACGCGTTCGCTTCCCGATGCACGGTTGTGCTGTAATACGCCCCCATAAGCAAAATGGCTGAACACTTCGCCAATTTCAGGAATGCTTCTGAATTGAGTTGTCAAGAGTTTGACAAGGTATTGATGAGGAACCGTGGATGGTTTAGTAAATGAATTGAGTTGTACCATAGTGTAGATATTTTCATTCTTCCAGATATCCACGGTAGTAATCGGCTCTATCTGGAATGGGTCGCCGGCAATGATGAACTTTTCCGGGGTCTTCTTGTAAAGGGGATAAATAATGTTGACCAACGGAATCATAGATGCTTCGTCAATGATGATATAATCCCATTTGAGCGCGTTCAAATGAAGCCGCGTATTCTCATCAGGCAGGAAGTAATCATATGGAAAACGTGCAATAGTCGTAACCGTAACATTCCTTGAGAACGTACGTATATCAAAAGTCTTATCGCGAAAAATGCCGCTTTGCTCAATAATGGTGTCGTTAGTTGCACCAAAACGGACAAGCCAATCATTGTAACTGTGGTCCACTCCCATAACTTCCATTAGGCGGCGTACAAGTACATCCGCCGACTTATTTGTGGGCGTCAGAACGAGAACTTTTAAAGCGTTAGCTTTCTGCATTATAGGAAGTATGATTTCTCTCGCTAGGTACGTTGTTTTACCGGTTCCTGGAGGACCAAAAACGAACTCAATATTCTCACAAAGATTTGTTTGCATATTGAAGTCTTCATCAAAATCAAGGCGATTAAACTGTTTCCGAAGTTCTTCCCAGAGAAAAACAGGATTTTTAGCCACGATTTTTGCTTCCGTGACCAACGATAAATCCACTCCGTCAATTTGGGCTTTTGTTTTGAGTTTTGCCCGCAGGGTGTATGATTTGACGTTTACGACTTCGACCGCGACTTTTATCATGTGCAGATTGGCAAAATGCAATTCAAGCGGTATATCTGCCAGGTCTTCCATAGATTGCGGGATGTAACGGCTGGGATGCCTCAGGATCAGAGTCCTCTCTGTCCCTGGCTCGCGTTCCACTCTGGAAAATGCTATTGAAATTTCTCTGCTATTAGCGCTATTCTCTCCACTGTTCAAAGATTCTAATTCAAGTATGGCCTTGAACCATCCGAAAGAATATTTTTCAGAAACGAGTGCTCGTTGGGTCAACTCCTCTAAGCGCGCAATGCTATTGATCTCATCAACACTTCGTTGTTTAGCTTGCTCAATCTTTTTGCTAAAGTCGACCGACGGCTTTGTATAATCATCTTCATCAAAGGTTGATGTTCTTTCGCTATCGTCAGTATTGGTAGATTCTCTCGTTTTGGGGGCAGAAACGGCCCGATCAGTGATTTCTTTTGCAACTCGGGAAACGGTTGATATTGGGTGCACTGCATTCTTTCCCTGTTCGTCTTCCTCGCCGGCTGCTGCTTCGGAATGATAAGAGGAGGCTTGATGCTGTGCACGATATTGCTCTGCAAGCCGCTTTAGGTCTTCGGGCGGAATGTCAGATAAGGCATCGGCAAGCTCGATTTTAGCTCGCTGCTCATCAGTTAAGCCATCATTACCTTCTTCTTTTTCTTCAATATTAAGAAAAAGAAGAAGTTTCCTGGCTTCGTCATTTGTGAGAGAGTACTTTGCTGATAATGCTTTTAAAGTCAACTCTTTAGCAGAGACAAATCCACCTGCGTTGTTAAGCAGCCATGGTTTCGTACGCAGGCTAAAAGAGTCACTGGACTGAAAGGACTCTTTCTGAAAAGAACGAAAGAAATAGTAATGAATTCCATTAATGACATCGCCGAAGCCTCGCCATGACGAACACTCTGACTTAATGATGCCAAGCAATTGTGACCATAATAAAAGTGATAAATCTGCATCATTTGTGTCAGAAATCTCCTGTATTATCTCATTGCAACCATCAATGTAATGTTCCTCCCACTGTTCATTACCCGTTGAGCGATGCCAATTATAAGGCATTTGACGCGCTTCAATAGGGTCAAGTTCACGTCTTAGTACTCTGGGCACTGTTTCTACTCCAAGCTTTTTTAAAAAGGACTCCAGATGCCCTTCGTTGCTTGTGCCGACAAGTGTCTTATACTTGTCTAACTCTACAAACCGGGTATTCGGCTTTGCCGCGAAATATTTCATAAGACTCTCTTCCGGTAGGTAAAGGTCATTTGCCTTGCCGCGATAAATCTTTGCATCGTTAGCAGAGCGATACCGGATAAACTCGCAATCCTTAATTAACTTCATATATTCATCTACTTCTGCTTGCGGGCACTCCATATAATATTTAAAGAATTTGTGAAAATGCGGACTGGTATCGATAGCTGCTCTGTCTTGGTATAGCGGCAATATGACATTATAAATCTCGTCCCTCAGCGATGGTTCTTTAATACCAAGCTGTTCGATAAATTCCAGCGTAGCATCATTTTCTAATAACGCGGAATTAACAGTATCATACCCTTCAATCTCATCTGATGGCAGAAACAGTACGGCTTGGCCGTTTGAATCAAAGGCGGCCACTGCTTTATTGTTTTGATTAAGAAAAATCGGCTTTGATTTAATCAATTTTATTCGTCCGCTTGTTATATATTGATAAAACGAATGTAACCACTCTATAGGCTGTGCTTCGATAAAGCTGGCTGTAATGAGGCGAATAATGTCTTCATGTTCATACCAAATTTCAGTTATAGAGTCCATATATTCTGCAAGCTTTTTATTGGAACGCACTGTTTCTTGTCTGCCCAAAGAGGTGAAGACCCATTTGGCAAGCTTATTGCCAGTCAATAATGCTAACTGATCGTTGGAAAATAACTCGGCGATTTGTGGAACAGAAGCCCAATACGCATTTGGGGCTGAGGCAAATCCATCCCAACTTGGCAGCAGTTCTTCTTTGCTAAGTTTTTCTTTTATAGCAGAGTAAATTGGTTTAAATGAAATTTTGTTTTTGTCCTTAATATCATTGAACTTACTCTCATCATAGGGAACAATATCGAAAATTTCGTCATCAATAAGAATTATGCCATTCCTTCGCCCAATTTCCTTCAGTCCGACAATACTGTCAGCCGCCAGTGCCGCAAGCAGATTAATCATATCCTTGTTATGCTCTTCACCGGCTTTGATACCCTCGCGGCTATCCGTCAGGAGGAATGGAGCGTGTACTATAAAGTTCAGTCCGGTCTCTTCTTTGGTGGGGAAAAAGCAAAATGCCGAATAATTCGAACCTCGAAGCTTGCCTTCATTATTCAATAAAAAACCCACTGAATATGTAAAATCGTGTTCATCCATTCGGGTAAATAGCCATAACTTATTCTCTATGGGATTATTTTCATCGCCGTCATTTTGCGTCAATGTGATAAGACGCGCAACTGTATTGTCAAATGCTATTTCTTCATCAACCGACTTCGTATACAATCCGAATTTCTTTGAGCATTCAAACGAGATCTCCCTTAGATTAGTCAAAAAGAGAACCGGGTAAACCAATGACCGTAATTTGTCTGAAATGTTCTCATAGGCCTCCTCATGTCTCCTATCGGCATGGTCAAAGGGAAACACAAACAATGTTTCCTCTGGTCTCCTGCCGGTAAAATCATTGTAAATTTTTACTGGAACAATAAATCGTTCAATTTTAAATCGAAACTCAGGATCATATATGCTGGGTGTTTGGGTGTACTGAAAAACCGCTTTGAATCCTACTCCGAACTTTCCAATTGACGCTGCTGTTTTGTTTGAATTAGCGATTGAAGTAATAGCATTAATATCTCCTAACTTACCGTTACAAGTATCGGGACCTTCAGTCTCCGGATTGGAAATAGAAAATCTCCTTGTCCCGTTGTGAGCAAAAATAAGCTCGTTATCGCATAATTTAAACCGTGCAGAGGTTGCACCTGCATCATCCGCATTTTGAAGCAATTCATAAATGAAGTGCGCTTGGTCGGAGTATTTTTCCACAACACTGGTTTTTACGCCGCTCATATAGGGTTGTTCAAGTAAATCCGCGCCTTTAGCTCTATATTTTGACAGTGCGACAAAGTATGTTTCATCCTGTGCGTTCATTGACATTTCCTCCATAATCCCCCCAATAGGGTTAATTTCGCAAATCGCTATCCCACACCCTAACCATCCTTTTAATGAATTCAGCAGATGGTTCTTCTACCTCTCCTGGTGTTTGGCTAAATACCCCAAGAAGTAACTACCTTTACCTCACTGCATTTGCTTCAACAAATCTTCTCAACATTCCGCTAGCACTTCTTGGTGGACCCTGCAAGCAGTTAATATCGCCAAAGACAAAAAAGTGATCCTTAGCCCGGGAAACTGCTACATTCATCAAACTCTTATTAGCGTCTATAAAATAACATCCATCCATGTTGCCATATACTGTGGATAAGATAATAACTCTTCTTTCCGCCCCTTGAAACGTATGCACCGTGCCGATACTGATTGTCGAATGATAATCCGGTAGTACTTTCTTCAATTCCGCACGAATCGTTTGAACCTGAGCCTTAAAAGGCGTGATAATACCCACCAGATTCTCTCGAATCTCATTGGGATAAGCATTAGCAATAGCAGTATAATTAACTCCTAGCCATGCTGCAATCTGTTTAGCCTCTGTAAGATTTAATCGGCTGCTGTTCCTTCTGAGCGAATACTCGGAGTCAATCTGCATATGCCCCATTTGTGGCCATTGCTTAAGCGGCAGCTTTGGATCGCTTGTTCCTTCTCCTCACATGGGTTGAAGATTTCCTTCGTATACCAGCTCATTCGAATAGTCGATAATTTCGTTATAGCAACGGCGGCGCTCGCTTAAGAACAAGCCCCTCTCTTCGAACTTTTTATATTTGCAGCATTTTGCTGCAACTTTCATGACACTAGAGCAAGAACAATTGTTAATCCCAAACAAATTTATCGGTTGGTAGATTCGTAATAACTATCTCTTTGCCCGGCACCGTCCCTCCCGCATTGTGCGAGATGCCATACTCTTGCAGATGGAACCGCTTATAAAGGTCTCTGACAAGCGGACAGTCATCATAGGTGATTATCCACGGATAATCAGCATCTAAGTATTTGACAATCACCCTTTGAAGATTAAGATGGTCCCCCTCGGTAAAGAAATTCGTGTAAAGCTGGCTACCCTTTATAACATAGGGAGGGTCGATATTCAGGAACATCGGAGCCTTCATTTTCATAAGGCTCATTCTGATTAAGTATCCAGCGTCCTTGTTGTACAGCTTAATTTTGCCCTTAAGTTTGGCGATGGTTTCAATCTTACTGCTAATATCTGCCTTGTTAAAACGACAGTCAACTTTATAAGTACCTGTTTGCGCCAAACCTCCAATGGGTCCTCCCTTAATGACACCTGAGAAATTGACCCGATTCAAAAATAGCGTGGCAAAACCATCTCTCAATGAGTCTGCATCTGCATCTCGGTAGTTTAGCTTTTGCCTTTCGCGCTCTTCGATTGTTATTGGCGTGTCTGAAATCAGCCTAAGCAGGTTTTCGGTATCGTTAAGCAAAGAATACCAAAAGTTATAAATATGAGAATCGTAATCGTTCAGAATAGCCGCTTTCACTACGCCTTCGCATAGCAAACCAATACCTATACCGAAACCGCCGGCAAAAGGCTCAACGTATGTTCTCCCTTCATAGCCGTTAGCAACGATAAGATTTTTAACTTTCTCATAGATTTTTGATTTGCCACCCGGATACCGGAGCGGCGAAAGCGACTTAGCCATATTACCCCTCACTCATCAGATTTCGATATGTCATAAACGCATTAGGAAGCCAATCCGTTAGATCGTATGGATTGAGATACATTTTGCTTTGTTTGTTATCAGGTTTTTTCCTCAGTGCAGGAATAACCTCAAACGCGGATGGCACGCCGCCGTCCTCCGTTATTAGCTTGAGTAAGGGGCGAAGATATTTATCCTGCTCGCTTACTTCATAATCATCGGGCAATTGCCCAAATTGTGCGTAGGCAAGCAGTTGCAATCCCAGATAACGGTCGAACATTTGATGATTTCGTTGATTCCAATAATTATCCAAGCAGTTCTTGCAGGAACGTGAACATTCGCACTCAGTCAGTATAATACGCGCCCGTTCAAGTACCTTGTCTAAAATCGAGCCGATAAGGGATGAATACCCAGCACCACTGGTCAGATTATCATAGAAAAACATTTCTATGTGCGAGTTCCCGTCTCCCTTGATTCTCGGACGCCACCCGCCGCTGATTTCGTTATAGTCGATATCCAAAACGAGTGCGACAGCTTTTTTGAGGGCTTCGTGCAAAGTAGTTACAGCCGCACGAAGGATGCTTTTATCTTCAGCACTATGATTTCCTACCAATCTTGTCGAGTCGTAGGAAATATCAAGCATAAACATATCCGTAAGAAACTCATATCCGAGATAAATGCCGTGGGCAACGGTTCCTTCATGTCGGCAGAGTGGGTGGTTATCATGATAAGGCTGAGAAAACAAATACCTCGCACTTCCCTTTGCGTCAGTAACCTCCGCTCCTCCGCATTTTTTGCAAACATTGAATCCGTTTTTACTCTTCCCCATATTAACGGTGAGTACTTTGCGGTCAGGCAAATTGGCGAAACGGATTTTGCTCTGTCCAAAGCTGTCCATCCTCGTATCCTCAGGGACATAAGAATAGAACGGGGCTTCGGCATAGGTGTATTGCTCGTCTTCATCCTCGAACTTTACTTCATCACCCTTTACAGGGGAAAATCCCCAAGGACGCAGCATTTTGTTTTTCACAATGTCCGAGCCACAGTATGGGCATTGTGATAGGCTTGCATCCTCCTGAAGCCCGAACCAGTTGCATTCGGAACAGATAAAGATGTCCTTGTAGTAGTCCGTGTTCTTGAAATAAAACTCTGCTTGATTTGTTTCAAACCCACGGGGACGAGGATTAGCATAAATTCCTCCGCTCTTAAATATTTTCTTGTCTATGGTCACGAAGCGACCGGGAGCGTATTCGCTAAGAGCCACGGCTATGTCACGTTCGGGTGCATACTGAATATCCCTTGGCGCACTTTTGCCTCGCTCTGATTCCTTTTCAACAAAGAACCTTACAACATTTTTGGGAAAAGAGTAAGACGGGATAAAGCCTTCGCGATAAAAAACATCGAACGCAGGCGTCTCTTTGTCATTGTTTATATATTCATCACGCTTGCCCTCTGCTAAAACAAGCCCGCATATTTCTCGGAAATGTTCTATTGTTTTAGCGGTTGAAAGTCCAGAGTTTTTAGAAAATTTCTCTACATACTCAATAAAGTTTTCGCCATATAATTCACAGAATTCAATAATCCCTATATCAACAATCCCATCAAATTGGGTTCTCATAGCTTCCGTGGACATAAACCCGTTTAGTGTCAGCATATTTACGTGCCGTTGTTTAATTTTTAGATTGTCGCGATCTATCCACGGCTTACGTGGTGCACCGGAAATCATTTCATCAGGGTGTTGGAAGTAGTGGCTGTCGTGCGTACCTCCAGAGGCATAAGTCACAATTGTAGATATCCCTGCATTCTTACGTCCGGCACGTCCTGCTCGTTGTTGATAGTTCTCCCTCATGGGTGGGATGTTGCGAAGCCCGACTGCAGTCAATGAGCCGATATCGATACCGACCTCCATTGTTGTTGTGCAACTGAGAACATCAATTGCATCTTCTCCATGTTCTCCAGCGTTAATGTCTTGGAAGCGCATTTCGTATTTTTCCGTGCGGCTCCATGTGTCGCTACGGATTTCCTTATGTGAAAGTTGCGCCGTATGCTCTTCGGTATCAATCGTGTGAATGTTTTCTATCTTTTTGAGTGCATTTAGAACGGGTATGCGCCAGAAGTCAAAGCGTGACAATTCCTTCTCGTCAATGGGAACTAAATCGGTCGAATCAAAACAAGCACCACAATAGTCACCAATTTTAAACGGAGACAATTTTCCGCACTTCACGCACCGATACCACACAAAATTATCGTCCGCCAGTTCGATTTTAACTGCACTCAATTTAATGTAGTAGCGATTGGTAGACGAAGAGGCAAAGAATAAGTCGCGTACCTTATCCACGATTTTTACCATTGTGGGGGAATCAAGGTCCAACAATTCCTGAATTCGCTGGAGAAGTCCTTTATCCAATGATGTTGAAAAGTCGAAGCTAAGTCCGAATGTTTGGTTCTTGCTTCGTCCGGGCAATCCTTTTCGCACGTCATCTTGGATGGTTTCTCCTAAGGCGGCGCTATCATCCATAACATCCCAAAACATCAGCACAAGCAACTGGTAAAGCTTAGTTTTATCGATACTGATATCATCGTCTTCTAAGTATTCCATACAAAGATCCAGAACTGTAGATAATGGTGCTAAAAAACCTATTCCAATATCCTTGAATGAACGAGGACTTTCAGTAAAGAAAGTTAAAAGTTGTTCATAGTAATTGTCTGGTAAAGCACCGTAATCACCAAGCAAGGAGGAATAGTTAATTGTTCGTCCACGTTTTTCTGCGTTTGCTTTAGATTTGGCAAATTTTCGCTTATCGCCATCGAATTTGTCTTTGCTTGTCCCGCTAAAGAAAGCAAGGCTATTTTGATTGCACACGTCCAGAAACGCAGGGTACAAATCAGCCAAAGAATGTTCTTTACCGTCTATCTCTAACAAAAGCGATGCAAGCATTATGGCTTGACGGAAAGCATCCGCATCTGATGATTTTGAAAGATCTAATGCGAGTTTTGCCGCATTTTGGCGCGAATCGGAGAACAGTAACACCTTTTTGCCTTGGTTGATAAGTCCAGACTTCGGTGGCTGAAGTTCGAATTGGGCCTTAGTCAGGTTGTAAAACGGTATATTGCCCTTGGTTGACAAGTCGACAGGCTTTTTTAACGGCATCGGCTTTTTACATTTTGGGCATACACCAAAGTTAAAAGGCATTCCTTTAGCATCTGTCTTTTTGCCTTTTTCACTTTTATTGTAGTAGACAACATCAAGTAGAGTTTCATCATCCTGTGGGGTCAGATACAGTTTACCTGTAAATGGGTCAAGGGAGCCAATCTTATCATTCTTCCCGCACTGATATTGTTTAGGGACGACGTAAAGCAATAGTTCTTGCAAAGAATTAACATCCCCGTCCAAACCCTTTTGCGGGAAGACGTACCAGTATGGTTGACCCTCATTTTTTTGAACAAATGCTCGAATATATAACGCTCCACATTTTATGTGATTGAAGAGTTCATATATCCTGCCCCCGCACTCGCACTTATCCTTCGGAATAGAGATGACTTTCCCAAGTGGCAATCCTTCACTTTCTGAGTATTTTGCACAAGTGCATTTGGGGTTCGAGCAGGCATAAAGTCCCTGCAAGCCGCGAAGAAACATATGGAGCCTAACGGGGAACAGAATGTTACCGCCTTTCGCGGCCAGTGAAACCAATACCAACAGGGTATCAAGCGCCTTGTCCGAAGCAGCAACATTTCCAAAGACAGCTTCTTTTATTTCGCTATACGATTTCGCACCATCACGGCAGAGTCTATTCAGCTTGACGAAAGCCTCATATTTTGGAAGATTGTCGTATAGCCATTCTTGTGCACTATCTTGACTAATGTCAGACGGCAAGGTCGTATTAAACACAAAAGAAGCAAAGTCAAGAATACGCTTTGTTATTTCATCGCCTTGGACTTGGTCGGAACCTATCGAGGCTAACGCCTCAATATCCGTTCTTATTTCCTGCTCGTCAGGAATCTCCTCTTTTGACCCAAAGAGAAATTCACAAGAAGAAGCCGCTTTGCCAGTCAGTCCACTATAAAAATCGTTAATTGCCGACTGCTCATTTTGTGGCATACTCGCGGTTGTTAGAATAAATTGAACCCTTTCTACGGGAATGCCAAGACGGTAGAACAGCCTTTCCAGTAAGAGAGCAATTTCCCCTCCCGCGGAGCCACGGTACATATGTGCCTCATCAAGAACAATGAGCAATTTATTTTTGTTTGAAACCTCAAGCCATTCTTTTGTTTTATCCCAAATATTAGCCTCGCGTTGCCGCATAAGCATATATTCTAACATTGAGTAGTTGGTAATAAGAATGTCAGGCGGATAATTCTGCATCTCAAAACGCGTAATGAACTCGGCATCATATGGTGACGGTCTGTGGATATTCTTTTCAAGGTTCTCGATAAAGACACGAAGTCCGTTCTCACCAAACCGCGCAGGATATTTGTTGATGCTTTTTAGCCCTTGGATACTGTTCGTTTGCCTTCTTTGCGTGTCAGCATCGGCAGTTTCATCAATTAGGAAGTTGTCTCGGAAAGTCATCGCCAGCTCTTTGCTGCTTGTTTTTTTCGCATCACCTGAGTACGGAGTTCTGCCTGTGTACATACCGAAATGAGGTATCCGTGTTGCGTGTGTGTCACGCGTAAATATATCTTTGAAATCTGAGCTACCGATAATTTTTCTGAAACGCGCTAACTGATCTGAAACGAGTGCGTTCATTGGATAAATGATAAGTGTGCGAACAGCCTCGTTCTTAAAGGTCGCAGGGTGATTCTTTGCTTCTTCAAAACTCTTTGCAATAATCGGCCAAAGAAAGCATTCGGTCTTACCGGAACCGGTGCCCGTGGACACAAACAAATCCCGTCCGGCAAGGAAATATTCGAGAGCTTTAACTTGATGCTCAAATGGGTCAGAGAAAATACCAAGTCCTTTGGCAACCAATTTTAGCAAAGATTCTTTTACCCCTTGCTCAATTTGAGAAGAGTTCCGTATCCCATCTTGTATTTTCTTGTAAGAAGCTGCGGTTTCAATATACGGTTCGCGAGCGATGTTCGTGTACTCAGAACACAAATCGCCGAGTATGTCATCGACATAGCGCAATAGCGTTTCGCTATTTGCCAAGTAGTCGGACTTAATATAGTTCTTCAGTCTATCACGAATAGCCTGATAATACGCCTGAACTCCGTTAGGATTATGCATTTGGTTGCCCTCCCTTGATTTCTATCCCGATGTCTACAAGCGTGTCAGTTACCCCAGCAATCAGTTCGTTTCTTATAATAAAGTTCACTTTGTCAAAGGCACTGTGTTCCGGCCACGACAAAAGCAATAATAGATAGTATTCGCGATTCGGCAAGTGTCCTCCTATACGAATTTTTGAATACAACTCATCGAGTTTCGTAATGGTTGCCCTAAGAGGATTACCGTAATGGGTTTTCAAGGCAAAGTACAATCTTCTGTATTCATACGACGTAAAACTATCTGTTTGCAGTTCAATCGGCTCGTCGGCAAACTGTATCTCGCCAGTTACTTTCATTATCCGATAGAACGGACCCGTTTCGGTTTTCCTCGCCACAGTGCAATCTGTTTCAGGCTTTTTAGTCCACGACATAGACGGTACATTATTTGACTTGGGATTGAAAAACTCTAGTTCGGATAAATCAATGTCCCTTTGATAAAAATCAATTGGGTCAAACCGCGAATCAAAGTACGCCTCGCTCGTCAAAGAATCTCTTATGAGAAAGTCCTTCAAAGCAACCAAATAGTCCGTAGAGTTCGCAAACAGCCCAAGTCCGTTAACTTCGCAAGGTTTACCGGGTAGCCCAAAGAATAAAAATTTATCGCCCACCCGAATAGTTCTGCCATAGCTTGCGATTCGGTTGTGGTTATCGCTATCGGTCAATAGATATCCCGTTTCCTCGTAAGTTCTTCGAACACTAACTGAAAAATTTGTTTGCTGACTGCTGGTGTCAATGAACTTTTCGGATATTTGCGGAAACAATTCGGTGTATCGTGACAACAGGTCATTAAGGACGATAGTTTGGTTGTGTTTTGTCGTGCCAACGGCACCTCCTGTCGAATTCATTGCCGTGCTTAGACACCATTGCCCCAACGCAGAATAGCAGAGGCGATAAATGAACGATTTGTCGGACTCATTGAGATAACGAGGAATATTCATATCGTTCGACATAGTTGTCAGTAGGCCATTCATCATGCGAACCACCTCCTGAACAAATCCTTATAAAAACATCTGCCGCTATCACCCGCATATTTAACCAACCGCTCGGAGACATTAAATGGAGCAATCTTGAGAACATCCGTACAATATGGCAAGACATCAAACGCCAACAGACGGCAAAGGCTCAACTCGTCAGAAACGAGAGAGCTCTTATATACGGACAAGGCACCTCGCACTCCAAACTCCTCAAACATTTCTTTTAAGGCGACAGACCATCGAGCATCCGGCGCAATTGAGATAACTACTGTTTCTACTTCATCCACAACAGACGGGGCTTCTGTCAATTCTATGTCACCTGCAAAAGCCTCAATGCGATTAAGGTTTAGATAATGGCAGTACCTCATTAACTCGTCTGGTACGAAGCAAAGCGTGTGGTCATAAGCAACGGTCAAGAAAATAATCTTGTCTTTGTGTCTATCACAGATTGTTATTAGCACCGTTTCATTGTAATTCCCAATAAAGTTGTCTAAGCAGATTATACGCTTGTCCTGTGACAAAAAGTTGTCTATTGATTTTTCTGTGATATCATCGGAGAACGCTAAAGTAGAAACCGCAGGCGTCTTTACAAGCGTGTTTGAAACGCATTTTATCAAGGATAATCCCGTGCTTCTGCTGATAATAATCGGCTTTCCTTGAAACAATACCTCGCTCAGGTAGTCTTTGAGTAGCGGATAATAATCCGAATTTGTTGGCACACCGATGTTTTCAAAATTGTATCCCAAGTAATCCCTAAACTCATCGAGGTCTTTAGGACATTTAGGTTTTTGAGCGGCATCTTGCCGATATTTCTCCGTTTTCTGTTGTTTGGCGAGTTCTTCTCTGATTTTTTTTTCAAGTTGATGTTGTTCCTCTCTCGCACCAGACAACTCAATCTTTAGTTGTTGTATGTAGTCATCCCGCTCTTGCGCTTTTTGCTTCAGATCTCCAATTGTTTGTTCGTGCGAAGAGATAAGCCCTTTGCTTTTTTCAAGGTCTGTGTTGGTTCGTTTAAGTGTCTTGATTTCGTCTAAGCGCTCGCTCAGCTTTCGGCTCATTTTGCCTTGCTCGGTTTGAACACGCTCAAGTTCCGCTTCTAAACGACTGACTTCGGATGTTTTTATGTCCAGTCTGGATTTAGCGTGTTCACGTTCCGTTATAGCCTCTTTAATAATTTTGACGCTTGCACTAAGCATCGAAAGAAATTCCTCTGCATACTCTGCGCCTATCAGCTTAAAGTATAAGTTAATGTTGTCCATAAAGAAGTAGTGTGGCAAGGTTTGAAGCAATGCAGATTCCTTGCTTGCACCTTCTTCGGTTTTTTCATTGATAGCCGCACTAATCTCATCGAGGCACTGGCTGATGTGCTTCTCAATAAATGATGAGATAAAGTACTGGTTGCGGCTTCGAAACAAAATGCCGCTAACCTGCTCTTGTTTTTTTAGGCTTGTGGCTCGAAATCCCGGCATAATTTTCGCAAAATCTTTCGGATAATGCTTGAAATATCTCACAGAATCTTGGAGTGGGATAGCAGAACAAACATAACGAATTTCGTCCTCGGTCATCGTGAGAAGGTAGTTCATATCCGTCCCTCCTCAATGAAGTGTTTTGCCGCGGAGTTAATCAAACCCGACTTCTCGCAGTCTTCGATGTATTGAAAAGCAATCTGGCTAAGGTCAAGCGACTTGAAATCGGCCCAGTTGAATGTTTCCATTCTTTTATAATGTATAAGAGCATCTTGGAGTAGAGACTCGCCGACCAACATTGCTTGTTCTGATGGAGCAACTATTCCATCCAGATACCCGTTTGTATAGTGTCTAACTTCGCTATCGGGAGTCATCTGGACGGTTACACCCTTGCTCAACAGCAAAACCCCGGAACGATTGAACAAAAAGGATACATCGTCTGGAACTCGGTAGTTTTTTTCAACTGTTCGAGCCACAAGGATATTAATGTGTGTATCTGTTTCTCGCTCGCAGGTTTCAAGCATCAGTTCCGCGTTTTTCTTATATACTTTGATTCTTGGCTTAACGGCAATCTTTGTAAGCCCATCGACAATCTTCGTAATGTCTTCAGAATGGACATTGATATTGCCGTGTGCCTGCAGCTCAAATGTTGAATACAGATACGCTGTATCTGCATTTATTATTGATATATCTTCTGAAAGGATTGCTGGCGGCCAAAGTAAGGTCAGTTTTTCTGAGGATTCCAACTGATAACCCCAAGAGAATAATAATGAGTCAATTTGTGCTGTTTTTGCAGTTATGGTCAAAATCTTCCCCAAGAACTTCCTCCCCATTGTTTCAAACTTGAAAGTACTTTCGACCCTTATTTCCCTTGGCAGACGAATATCTATTGGTGACCAATGATGGCTCTGACTTTGGAAAGCTATGAAGTACGGGATATTCGTATAAAGAACGGCACTGCGAACTAACTTTGCTCTGTAGTCACTATCACCTACTTGCATCTTAAAGAAAGTCGCGGCGTTGTTTGCGACGTTATTAAACACCTCGTATTTTCTCTTGACACCATTTAGCGTGTTTGACAAGAAATAGCTGTAAGAGAATTTTTCAAGGGGAATCAGCCTCTGCATATCAGAGGTAAAGTTTCTACCGTTAATTTGCAATGAGTAGAACGGTTGTGCCTGAGACGCAACTCTTAATTCGAAAATAGTAGAAAGTTGTTCATAGGCAGATATCTCATCTTCGCTAAACCTCAAGCCAAGATAAAACATTTTGGTATTGCTATCAAAATAGAATTCTGCTCTTTCATTTTTGCTTTTTCTGGAGCGAGCATCCGTGATAGCACTGAATTGCCCTAAATAATATTCACATTCAATATCACTATTCCCACTACGATGCCGGAAATGCGGAACCATACTGGTACTACCCACTGCAGCCAGACGAACTTCTTCTCCGCAATGCGCGCACTCATAACGATACGGCTCAAAGCTGCCGGCCTTTGCAGCCAAATCCGCAGACACTTCAGATAGCAAAAATGTATCGTATGCCTTTCGCATTTTGCACGCTCCTTTCAAAAGAATGCTTTTTTAAAAAATTTCAACTATGTTTATTCATTCTTTTCATCTTCCGCATCAGCCGCCGTTCCAGACCTTAGCCACTCATCCACCTCGGAAATCTTAAACTGTCATTGCCGTCCGAGCTTGTGCGCTGGAATACCCTTCTTATTGATATACTGCAGGACGGTTTCACGGCTCATGCTAAGATACTTCTCAATCGCAGCCATTGGCTTCCCATTCTTCGAGATTGTCAATATTATCTTTTTTCATTTTCTTGTCTCCGTCTTATTATGATTGCACGCCTTTCAGCAACCTTTTCGATAAGATGAAGACATTAAAAACTTCCAGAATGCAGCAAAACTCTTTCCTTGCTCTGATTGGGCAATGCCGTCTTGTTTTGCAAAGATTGATTCCAATAATTCCCCTTTTCCTCGCTCCCAGGTGGCAATCCGTTCCCGCATCCCCCGGTCCAATTCCCGAAAATTCTATTCTACTGCCCGGAAGTCGACCAGAATCTCTCGCGCAGTCGTCATCGCCTGCCAAAAACGCTCCTTGATTTGCGTTTCATCCAACCGCTCTACCTGTCCCTTCTGCACTCGGATAATTTCCTGCTCAATCTCAACTTTGCGTCGTTCAAGCTCTGCCAAGCGTAAATTTGGATCGGTTTCAGAGCGCTCCACAGTCTGGTGCAGGAGTTCAAATACCGTGATCAGGCGTGATTCTGTACCGATAAAAACTTGTTGTCTTAAACTCAGTAACCACTCAATGGCTTTCTGGGCTAGGGAAGTTACATCAAAATAAGGCTCATCCTGTCCCGGAGGATAGAATTTCCGCAGCCAACAATGTTCATCATTGGCCCAGTCATCCAGGTATTTCCGTCCTGAGCGTGGAAAGAGGAAGTCATCACGCCCCTGATTGAGCAGCTCAATAAAGCCCTCCAGGTGGCTGATCAACTCTTGTTCAGCGATCTGCCGCCTGTTTTCCGCAATAAATTCTCTATAGAGAAAAGATGCCACAAAAGGAGCCTGAGATGATGTTAACAAACGCCAAGCCGGATTTTTCTTACGCAGTAATCTCCAAAAACTTGAAAGACATATGTTCCGAAAACTCAGTTTTTTGCAGTGCCATCGAACGACTTTCCTCCGTTTGATTTCCTTCTCTGTTAAAATATAGATTTCGACAACTTACATCTATTTCCTTTAAGAAAATCAACAATTTTAGACTATGAAGAGCATGGTTAATAGTCAAACGAGACATAAAGTCTTGTAGCAAACCACGATAAAGTAGTATAATATGGACGAAAATAAGTTTCTACCTGCAGTCAAAAGGGAGGAAATTTTTATGTCTTCTTCAATTGCATCAACACCAATCTTAAAAGGACAAGATTTAGTTAGATTGGTAAACGATATTAATAAACCTGACAAAAACAAAGACCGCAGACAAAAAGCATTAAAAGCATTGATGAGTATTTCAAAATAATATTTTATAGAGAAAAAAGAGCGTTTAACTCAATAAGCCAATCCGATCTCTCAGCTAATGAGATCGGATTGGCTTATTAGCTTAATATGAGTAATGAGGCGGCTTATAATGCGTAGATTAATCTCTGCACAGCAGGAACAAGAGAACCTATTCCCCCTCACCGACCTCCATAATCTTATCACTCACCTTCTCATCATCCACAGCACCCACCAGCTTCCCCTGAAACTCCCCGTCTTTGAAGAAAAGAATCTGAGGAACCCCTTTAAGGGAAAATCTTTGGTATAAAGCCTGCTCTTCTTCCACATCCACATAATAAAACCCGAATTTGCCCTCGTAGTCAGGCTGCATTTCTTCCAGAATCGGCACTACCCCTTTGCAGACATGACAGGTTTTTCTCGAAAAGATCACCAGGCAGGGGCTCCCTTGATCATAAATAATCTCTTCAAAGCTCTTGGCATTTAATCGTTGTAAGGACATATCTCTCCAACCTCCTCTTGGTCTTTATGGCGGTTTGCATCGCCATTGAATTGGGATACCAAAAATTGCTGCCGGATTCACCTCCCGCTTGTCGAAGCGGGAGATGAATCCGGCAATGGGTTAAATTTCTTCCGTAAGAATTTGATGAACAGGTGAGCCCTCGGACTGAGCCGGTAAACGAACGCCGCTCAGGAAAGCCATGGTCGGCGCGATATCCACCTGACGAATGACCCGTTCCGTTTTAAAGCCTTCTTTGATTCCCGGTCCGGCTGCCACAAAAATCGGGGAAAGGGATGTGTCGGCATAGCCGTTTTGGGTGGATAAAGAGTCGGCGTGGATCACATTGAAGGTCTCTTCTTTGAAGTAGACGATATCCCCGCACTCCGGCCCGCTCAGGCCGAGAATCACAGCATCCTTATTGCGCATGGCCAGGGCCACCACCCGTTTGCCGGTTTTGTGATCCCGGTATTGATACAAGTCGGAGATGATCTGGGTTTCCAAATCGTATTGGTCTTTAGGGTCAACGATTCCGTGCTCATCCCGGCCGATTAAGTTGAGATAAATATGATTGCCGCGGCTGGCTACTGCTTTGGTATGGGCCCAATCAAATTCATGAGTCCGGTTGCCGTTTTCATCCAGAAGCATTTTGCTATAACCCAGTTCTTCCATGACCGGTGTGGTGATGCCGCCGGCTTCACCCAATTCCACGCCGTGATTTTCCTGACAGCTTAAGCCGTGATCCGCGGTGACGATGATAGTCCAGCCTTCATCCAGATAGGGCAGGAATCTTCCTATATAATTATCGGTCTGAATATACATTCTCTCGATAAATACCTTGTAAGCTTCTTCGTTGTTTTTCCACATCTCCTGATGCTTGGCAAAATGCCAGAACAGATGACCGCCATTATCCACGTTATGGAGATGGGAAAAGATGATATCATACTGATTGTTTTTCATAAAATAGGTCAGACAATCGGCCTGCCACTGGGAATAGTGGTCCCAGGTAGGGATAAATACTTTGTCGACCAGGATTTCGTTAGCGCCGTTCACTACCGGTCTGTTAGGAACATACCCGATATTATCGATCACTTCCTTGTACAAACTCTTGGGGTGGAATAAATCATCCCGGCTCACATCCATGGCCATACCGATCAGCATGGTGACCTGAGAACCGTCGGGGCTGATGGTTAAGGCGTGGTAGTTTCTGTTGCCTAAAACAGGTTCTCCGTCGTCATTGGTGATGGTATCCACCACGTCATAAGCTGATTGTTCGGCTTTAAGAGTGACCAGAGGCTGGGCATCCTTCTTGGATTTATAAACCTGGATTGTATCGTAAACGCCTTGTTCGTTTTGTAAAAGCAGGACCGGACGGCGTTCCAGGCCTTTGCCCAGGATAATGGTAAACTCCTTGGCGCCGGCAGGGGCCTTAGCCCAGCCTGCAGCTTCCTTGATCGGTGATTTGACTGAATCGGCAATCATTTTGGCCAGGACATTGACCTCGTTTTCCTCTTCACAAGTAATGATATTTTTAATAACTTTGGCACCGCTTGATATGGCTGCTCTTAAATAACTGACTTCCCCGTCATCTTCCATTAGTTCTTCCACATTCTCAATGATGCAACCGGCGCCGGGGGTAATCGTGGAGGTATTGGGCAGGAATTGCAGCTCTGTAAATTTATCTGAAGCAACAACTATCTTCGAAATATCAATACCGGCAATGCCTGTATTGATGGTCTGGGGCTGAGTACCGTCAACAACGTGAAGATTAGGGCTGTCCGAAGTGGCAGGCCATGAGCTGCCCGGCCAATGCCAGACCAAGGTTTTCTTGTTGGCCTCTTCAGCATAAACATTCCACAGGGGTTCCGCTTTACAGCGTCTGGAGTCCAGATTATAGACCAGGCTATCCAACTGTCCATGATTGTGCCCAAAGAAACAGGTAATGCCGTGGGTTCCCGGATAGGCTCCGGTAGACAAGGTTGTCCAGAGAGTCGGTGTAACTGTCGGCACGGCCCCTAATAAGACCAGATCGTCCCGGCAGGAGCCTCTGTCGATGAACTTTTGCAGATTGGGCATTTTGCCTTGGTCCAGGAACTTTTTGGCCAGCCTTGGCTCAAAACCGTCCACTCCGATCACGGCGATTTTTTCTGTTAGAGCTTTCCTCTTCATTTTTCATAACATCCTTTCGTCATCTATACTATGCAAATCTTTCAGCTTATCCTGAGTTCATTGGCCAATGCCCCCGGAAATCATCTCTAAAAAAATTATACTATAGTTAATCTGGGGTGATAATTAACGATTAAGGAGGATTGATAAGCTATGGCTATCAATTAAACGAGGGGCTTTTATTGGGCCATAATAGGCATAATAGGCATAATAGGCATAATGGGCATAACAGACCAATGCACATCAATGAATATGACGGGCATTGGTGGATAGGATGACATTATGGATATCGTTATCAGATTTTGAACTTCTCCACCATAGCATTCAAGTCCATCGCATGTTCAGCCTGGCTCTGAGCGGCCTTGGCCACCTGCTCCATAACCCCGGCCATCTGGCTCATATTGTGGGCGATTTCCTGGGAACTGCCGGTGCTTTCCTGGACTGAAGCGGAAACGGTTTGGATGGCGTTGCTCATTTGCTCGATGGCGGCCAGCATTTGCTCTGATGTGGCGGCGAAGTCTTCCACCAGGGTTCCTATCCGCCGGGCATCCTGGGCATGCTGTTCTTCTGCTTCTACAAGGCTCTCGTAATCGGGTATGACTTTTTCCTCCATAAAGGTTAATACGTCGGAGGAGTTGCGGGAGAGCTGGCCAAAGGCTTCGGTGACTTTGCTGATCACGGCATGGATTCCCGCTACGGTCTGGGCCGATTGTTCGGCCAGCTTCCGCACTTCTTCGGCGACTACGGCAAAGCCCCTTCCCTGCTCTCCGGCCCGGGCTGCTTCGATAGCGGCGTTCAAGGCCAGGAGATTGGTCTGCCCGGCGATGCCGTCGATGGTTTCGGCCATGATCCTGATTTCTTGAACCACTTCACCGTTTTGGATGGCGGCGATGATTTCTGCTTGTTTGTGCTGGTACATGCTCAGGGTTGCACCCCGTGATGCTTCAGCATTGGTACGCATCAGCTGGGCTTTCTGCTCGATGTCCTGGACGATTCTGCTGCCCTCAGCGGCTTTCCCGGCCAGCCTGCCGGCCCCGTTGCTGATCTCCGTTCCGGAAGCCAGCATTTCTTGGGCAGAGGCTGCCGTCTCTTCCATCCCTGCCGCAATCTGTTCCGCTCCGGCATTGATGTTTTGTCCCTGGGCATTCAGTTCCTCAGCCGACACCGATAGTTCCCCTCCCACTGTCTTAAGATCTTCGGCAGCCGCCATCACCTGTTCCAGAAGGCGGCTCATATTGCTGTCGATCTCATCATAGGCCTGGGCTAATTGACCGATTTCGTCCTTCCTGCCCAGGAAAGCTCTTTGCTGATCCGTGGAAAAATCCCCTTGGGCAAATAATTCAGCCTGTTCAACGGCGGCCAGAATCGGGCGGCTGATCATTCTCCCCAGGAGCAGACTGAATAACAAAGCCAAACCAAAACCGCAGGCGGTCAGGATCATAATGACCATGCCGGCTTTGGCAAAGTCCTGTTCCGAGGCGCGCTGAAGCTCCTCGTTATAGGCCAGGGAACACTCAATCATCTGATCGATGATTCCTTCCACCTTAGCCTGCTGCAGACCGGCCTGCTGGTTGAAGTCACCGGCTAAGGCATAGCTTTTTAATGCAACGGCGGTCAGCGCCTTTTCCCGCAAGTCGCGGTAAACGGCCTCCTCACGTTTGAATTCCCCTAACAGTTCTTTTTCTTCGTCGGTCAAGTTGAGCATTTGGTACTGCTGGAGCAGCAGGTCGCCGTCTTCGATAGCCTGGGCAATCACCCGGCGGGAATCGCCGACCACTGCAGAGTCTTCTGCAACCTGGCTTTTCCAGACCACGCCGGTCAACTCCGCGGCTCCTTTAGCAAAGCTCTTATTCAAGTCTTCTAAAATGAGAATGGGCTGGATGCCGTCCTGGGTGATTATTTTAATATTAGCGTTGACTTTGCCCAGGTTAAGCAGCCCGGTGATGCCAACAGTCAGGATTAATAGGGCCATTAGTAAAAAGCAGATCAAGAGTTTTCTACTTGTTTTTAAATTAATAAACCATCCCATCTCTTACTAATCCCACTTTCTTTTCCAAAATTACAGTCGCAGCAAGCCATCTTTGCGGTTTAATTCCCCATAATGCCGAGCTTTGGGGGCAACGATCAAAAGGAATGAGAATGGATTTTTGCCTAAAATCCATTCTCATTAACACTTTCAGTCTATATTTTCCAGTCCATATTCCAGCCCAATATCTTCCATTCCATACTCAGCTCCCTAATCAGCAAAGCAAAAAGCTACTGACGAACACCTATGGAATCAAACAATTGGGTATAGCGTTCAACCTGCTCCTTGATGGAAGCATTATAATCGGCAGTATTCAAATAGCTGATATTGGCATGAAGTTCATTCATCTTGTTAATGAAATCCTGATCTTTGACCATTTCGGCGATGGTTTCATCCCATTTTTTGACGATATAATCCGGGGTGCCTTTCGGGGCGCTGATGCCGCCGTACCAGGTCACGTCAATATCGATGCCAAGTTCCTGGCAAGTAGGCACATCCGGGAATAAGGGGCTCCGCTCTTTGGCTGCGATGGCCAGCACTTTTAATTTGCCGCCGGCAGCAAGAGGATAGGTTTCCTGGACGGACTGATCACCCAAGATAGCGTGGCCGCCGGCGATCATGGTAATTCCCTCACTGCCGCTGGTGACCAGAATGGGTTGGGTTTGTTTGTAATCCACGCCGATGGCTTTACAGAGTTCAGCGGCGGTAAGGGCATTCATACTGGTGGCGCTTAAACTGGTATGGGTTAATTTTTCCGGGCTCTTTTTAGTCCATTCCACAAGCTCCTTCATATCCTTAAATTGCGAATCGGCGGCCACGGAAAAGCACATGGGGTTTTCCACAAACTTGGATACGAAAATTCTGTCCTCCAGCTTGATGGGCGGGTTTTTCATGCCGGCCACCATCAATACAGAAGCGGCAATATTGTCGGCCACCACCGTATATCCGTCCGGTTTGCCCTGCATTAAACCATACTGCAGTCCGGTAACGTTGCCCGCACCGGGTTTGTTAACCACTAAAATGGGCTGATTCCACTTTTTGCTGACATAATCGGCTACAGCCCGGGCTGTCAGATCCGTGAGACCCCCGGGACCGGCCGGAACCACCAGTTCGATCTGCCGGGTCGGATACGGCGGATCTTCCTTAGCCGTTTCGGATGGCCCCTGGGCAGATGATGAACATCCGGCCAGAGCAAGTGTCAAAATCAAGATACCGATGAGCCAAGTCATCTTTTTGTTCATTTTTTTCATTGATAAATCCCCCATTACTATTTATTTCACTTCAAAACCAGAGTTGTCTATTCGGCTTTGAGTCCGCCGCCTGAGTTTAAGGGAAACAACCAAAAAGATACCGGTGGCAACAAGGAGGGTCAGGGAGATGGGGCGTTGAAAGAAAATGAAGGGATTTTCAAACGCCATGCCAAAGGACTGTAAAAGGGACCTTTCCAACATGGGACCAAGGATAAAACAGATGATGAAAGGAACCACGGGCCAATTGAATTTGTTCATAAAGTAGCCTACAACCCCGAAGATCAGAGCGACCAGAACATCGAACATATCATTGCGGACAGTATAGGCTCCCACGATGGATATCAGTAAAATAATCGGAGCCAGGATGCCATAGGGTATTTGGGTCAGCCTGGCCCAAAGCCCCACCAGAGGAAGATTGAGAACCAGACACATCACATTACCGATAAACATACTGGCGATGACCGCCCAGACAAAGTCTCCGTTCTGCTCGAAGAGCAGGGGTCCGGGGGTAAGACCGTAAATCATCAGTCCCCCCAAAAGAACCGCCAGGGGCGGGGAGGCTGGAATGCCAAGGGCGAACAGAGGAATGAAACCGGCTGAGCTTGTGGCGTTATTGGCAGACTCAGGGGCGGCGACACCTTCGATGGCCCCCTTGCCGAACCGTTCCGGTGTTTTTGAACATTTTTTCTCTAAGTCATAGGCCAGAAAGGTGGTTACCGCCGGGGAACACCCGGGCAATAATCCCATAAAGAAGCCCAGGGCACCGCCGCGGAAGATGGATTTGATACTTTGCTTCAAATCCTTAAGACCTGGAAAAACCGAGCCGATATTGCCCATGGAGATGGCGATTTTCTTCTCCTCGATCCCGTTTAAGACTTCACTGATGGCAAACAGGCCGATGACGACGCTGATCACATCCAGGCCGCCCCATAAGGGGGTATAGCCAAAGGTCAGCCGCGGCATATTGGTCATGGTTCCCAAGCCGATCAAGGAGAGCAGGTAGCCGAAAAAGCCCATGGCCAAGGCTTTGCCTATGGATGCTCCCCCTAAGCTTACGACGATGGTCAGCGCCAGCAGCATCAGGGCAAAATACTCCGGCGGACCGAACTTAAGGGCCTGCTCGGCAAAAAGGGGCGCAAAAAAGGTCAGGGCTATAATTCCCATGATCCCGGCGATAAAGGAACCAATGGCCGCGATCCCCAGGGCCGGTCCTCCCCTTCCCTGCTGAGCCATGGGATAACCGTCGAGACAGGTGGGCACGGACGCCACTTCCCCGGGAATGTTTAAGAGGATCGCCGTGGAGGAGCCGCCATACATGGCTCCATAGTAGATTCCTGCCAGCATAATGATCGCCTGGGTGGGCGGCAGGACGGCGGTAAGGGGCAGCAGAATGGCAATGGCCGAGGTTGGCCCTAAACCGGGCAGGACGCCGACCATGGTGCCGACAAAAGCGCCCAGGGCAGCCATCAGTATATTAGAGGGTTCCAAAGCCAAGGCAAATCCGGAGAACAACATCTGTAATGCTTCCATCTAAATACCCCCGTTAAAAAATAGTGATGAGCGGCTGTGGAAATGGGGTCTTCAGCCACATTACAAAGATTCCGTAAAAGACAATACTAAGCAGCGCCGAAAATACTGTACATCGCAGCCACCCATAATCACCGATGGTCCGGAATAAGCCCAGGCCGATAATAAAGGTACTGGCCGGGTAGCCGATGACCTGCAATAACCCCCAATAAGCAAACACTAAACCCATCACGAACAGCATCTTTTTGCGCAGCTGTCCGGTGGGGAACTCCGCCTGTTCATCTCCCTGGGGCTTAAGCACAAAGAGGAACAGCCCGCCGAGAATAAGCAGCGCCACGCCCAGAAAGCCGATAAATGTTTCGTCACCGACGATGGAGCGGCCAATATGCATAGGATACAGCCGGATCGCCTCATAAATGGCCATCCCGCCGATCACAAGAAAAAACCCACCGGCGATCCGGTCTGCCAGCAAATTCTTCATGGCTTTACACCCCCCCGGCAAGGTGTGGGGGGACATTGTGCTGCAGTTTTGCTGTTATGTTGTATGTTCATAAACTACCTCCCCTACATTTTGAAATGAGTCTGTCCATTGGAACTGAAGCTGCAGTTATATCACCTTCCCGCGGTTGGATTGCTGAAACGGTTCATTCGCTTAAGGGATTACATTCACAAGATTCCATTTGATTATTCCCAATTATCTATACATGAATTATACTATAGTTAGTCCCCAGTGATAATTAGCGATTCAGAATGATTGATAAGCTTTAGCTATCAATCAAATGGAGGTGATCAGATGGAAATGCGGCAGCTTCGCTATTTCGATTCAGTCGTTAAATATGGAACCATGCGCGAGGCGGCAGCCAGGCTTTTTATAAGTGAACCCTCCATAAGCCAGCAAATCAATGAGCTGCAAAAAGAAATCGGGGTACCCTTGTTTGAGAAGCAGGGGCGGAAAATCGCTTTAACTGCGGAAGGCAAGCAGCTTTTGCCTTTAGTGCAGGCCATCCTGGAAGCGGTGACAGAGCTGGAAACCGGTATTTCGGAAATACTGAATCCCAACTCGGGACTGATCAGACTGGGTGTCATTCCCATTACAAGACTTGATCTCGTTCCTAAAAAGCTCACGGAATTTGTAAAAATCTATCCCGATATTTGTGTTGAACTGATTGAAAGCGGAACTTCGGAAATTATTGAGCGGCTGCTTAACGATACCATGGATGTTGCTTTAATCGCCGCCAACAGCCGGATCAAATCCCTGATGGAAATGTCGGGGATTAAGCATAAAGTCGTCTCCAATGCCAATTCAGTGGCGGTGGTCTCCTGTTCACACCCTTTGGCAAAGTATGATAAGATTTCCTTCAGCCGGCTCTTGAATGAGCGCATCATTTTGCGCCGGCAGGGGATTTACCGGGAAGAGATCGATAACTTTTTAGGGGATTCCGTCAAAAATGACGGCATTTATTCCACAGATACCTATGAAACCGCGATTAAACTGGTGGATTCCAACCTGGGCATTGCCATTGTGCCGGAAACCTTTATCCGTACCTATGGCCTAAATGAAGGCTCCAATATAAAAATACTCTTCCTGGACGACTTCCAGGTTTCCCTGGATATCTGCTTTATTTATAAGAAGCGAAATTATTATCCCTTGTTTCTTACCAATTTCATGCGGATCTTTACGGATAGCAATGATGGATAAGGTTTTGGATACAAACATAGTTTGCCGGAAGCACTTCTTTTGCGAAGCACTTCCGGCAAATCCTTTGTCAGCATGCTTTCCCTGCCATTGTTTTAAAGATAATTATTTAAGATACCCCTTTTCCTTGAGATACTTTTCCGCACCTGGATGCAAAGGGAAGGGCAATCCTTGGGTCAGGTTATTTATGTCGATTTCCTTGGCCAGAGGATGGATTTTCACTAATTCGTCCAGGTTCTCCAGCACAAGTTGGGTAAAATTATAAATGGTCTCTTCATCGGTATTGGCCCGGGCTATGAAATAGGTGGGGGTGGCGGGTACAGTCACATCTTCCGCCTGGCCTTTATAGGTTCCTGCTTTCACCACGGCGGGATAAGCGGAGGGATCGATGGCCTTTTTAATATTTTCAATCGCTTGGTCATTGACCGGCAACAAGCGGATCGGCACATCGGCCTCGATGTTTTCCGCCTGGGGACAGGGAGCTCCTGACCAGAATTGAATGACGTCCACCGTTTTATCCTTGATCTGGTCGGCCATATCCGCATAATTGGAAGAAATAAAGATATAATCCACGTTTTCCTGTTTGCCGTAGGCATCCAGGATCAATTTGGTATACACCTGGGATGCGCCCATAAAGGTGGCCATGCGGGTTTTATTTTTAATATCCTCGAAGGATTTGACAGGGGAGTCTGCCCGGACGGCAAATTGAGCTACAGCGGAGGGTCCGGCGAATAAGGCTCTCATCTCCTTGAAAGCGCCGTCTTTTTCGAAAGTGTACGTGCCATTGTAAAACATGGAGGCCACAAAGACGTTGGCCATGCCGATATCTGCGGTTTCCGCTTTTAATCTGCGGACTGCTTCCGCGTCACCGGCCACCGTTTGATGGACTACTTTAATCGGCAGGCTGGAATCATCACTGATTTTACAGATGCCTGTGGTCAAAAAGTATTTGTCGCCGCCGGATGTGGACATGATCCGCAGTTGGGTGTTGGCCGCCGGTTTTTGCTTGTCCTGGTCATTGCCGCCGCTGCTGCCTGCACTACTGCCGCAGCCTGAAATGAGCATTAACACCATAGCCGTCAGCACCAAAACAGACACTACCTTATTCATTTTTTTCATGGTAGACCCTCCTACACTATTTTTTACCTTGAGCTATTCACTTAAGACAACCCGGTCTTTTTGCTTAAACCGATAGTTTGCACCGACTATAAGGGCAAAACAGGCTATTCCCAGCAGATCGGTATACATTCCCGGGTAGATGAGGCTTATCCCCGCCAAAAACAGGATCACCCTCACCGGCCAATGTCTGATTGGGGTAAATGCATAACCTTGGATTGCCATACAAATGGCCGTGGTGCCAATCACCGATGTAATGATGATGGGCAGTACGCTCCAACTCAGACCATGAATCAGGATGAGCTCTGGGTTGTAAACGAACATAAAGGGCAGCACAAACATGCATGTGGCAATTTTAGCGGCGGTCCAGCCCGTCTTCATGGCATTGGCATTGGCAATGGCTGCACCGGCATAGGCGGCCAGGGCCACCGGGGGCGTGACAAAGCTGATCACTCCGAAATACAGGACGAAAAGATGGGCGGCCATGGGCTCTACTCCCATGCTGACCAGGGCCGGGGCGATGAGAACGGCTAAAATCATGTAGCAGATCAAGGTGGGCAGTGCCATACCCAGGATGATCGATGCCACCATGGTCAGGAGAAGCAAAGCCAGTTGATTGCCTGAAGCTAAAGATACCAGGATGCCTGAGAAATTGGGCCCAAGCCCCGTCAGATTGACGCAGCCCATAATGATCCCGGCTGTAGCACAGGCCATAGCGATCAATATGCAACCCAGGCTTCCTTCTTTTAGCATATGGAGATACTGCTTCAGGGATAAGCGGTTTTTCCAGTTCAAAAGGTTGATGATGATGCTGGCAGCGATGGTGATGACCCCCGCTCTTTGGGGAGAACTGCCGGTCATGATTAGATAAATCAGAATAACCAAGGGAATGATATAGAACCAGCCTTCCTTGAGGGTCTTTTTTACAGGAACCAGGTTTTCCTTGGGAATCCCGCGCAATTGGGTTCTGGCTGCTTCCAAATCCACCATGATCAGTAAGGCCACATAATATAGAATAGCGGGCAGAGCGGCGGAAACACATACTTTGGCATAGGGTACTCCCAATACTTCGGCCATGACAAAGGCGGCGGCGCCCATGACCGGGGGCATGATCTGTCCTCCCGTCGAGGCCGCTGCTTCAACCGCCCCGGCAAAATGGGGCTTATAGCCCAGTTTCTTCATCATGGGTATGGTGACCGCCCCGGTACTGAGCACATTGGCCACGGCACTGCCGGATATGCTGCCGAATAAGCCGCTGCTGATGATGGCGATCTTGGCCGGCCCTCCCCTTGCCCAGCCAATCAGGGAGCTGGAGAGATCCATAATAAACTGGCCGGTTCCGGTGCCCACCAGAAACTGGGCAACGACGATAAAGATCAGGAGCAGATTGGCGGACACGCCCAAAGCCACGCCGAAAATGCCCTCTAAGGAAATGAGCAGGGTGCTGGTGAGCATCTTGACATCGACGCCGGGATGGGCGAGAAAGGATGGCAAGTGCCTGCCGAATAATGCATAGACCAGGAACACTCCGGCCACGATGGTCATGGATTTTCCGACGACCCGTCTGGTTAATTCCAGGATCAGCACCACGGCAATGGCTCCAAAGATAAAATCCGCCCGGTTGGGAATGCCGATCCGGTCCGCAAAACTGCCGGCGCTGTTCAGTACATAGATACCTAAGGCTACACTGGTAAGGGCCAGCAGGAGGTCGATTGCATAAGCAATCTTATGGCCGGCCAGCTTTTTGGATGGGGGGAACAAGACGAAACCCAGTGCCAGGGCAAAGGTCAAGTGAATCCCACGGTAAACCAGCACATTCAGAACACCGAAAATGGTTGAGTAAATGGTGTAGAGGGTCCAGATCACGGCCAGGGCGCCCACAACCAAAGCCACGCCGCCGGTCAGTGGTCTGCGTTTACCGTCTTCCGCTAAAGCTTCCAGATCTTTCTCGTCCATAGAGTCCAAGTCTTTTTCATCCTTTGTCATGCTTTGACTCCTTCCCATGGGAATACTGCTGAACTTTCCGGTCAGGCTATTTTCCCGATTCCTTCATACTCATGGATCTTATTCGGAAATGATTTGATAGATGGGGGCGCCTTCACACTGGGCAGGCATTCTGACCCCGGTAAGTGCCGCGATGGTAGGGGCAACATCCGCCTGCCTGATCACCCGTTCCGTGACGCAGTTTTCCTTGATGCCGGGTCCGGCCGCCACAAAGAGGGGAGAAACGGAAGTACCGGCATACCCCCATTGGGTGGAAAGGGAATCGGCGTGGATCTTATTGAATCCTTCTTCGGTGAAATAAACGATATCCCCGCATTCAGGGCCGCCCATGCCGAAGTGGACGGCGTCTTTGTTGCGCACCGCTACGGAAATAACCCGGCGGCCGGTATGGGGATCACGGTAGTTATAGAGATCGGAAATAATCTGAGTCTCCAGTTCATACTTGTCCGCGGGCTCCACAATGCCATGGGGATTTCTGCCCTTCAGATTGATATAGATATGATCGCCGCGGATGGCAATGGCTCTGGTTTTGCTCCAGTCAATTTCTTTGGTATCCCTGCCCTTTTCATCTTTAACCATGACGGTGTACCCTAGTTCGGCCATGACAGGCACATTCACACCGTGGATTTCACCGAGAATCACCCCGTGGTACTCCTGGGTAAGCAGCCCATGATCAGAAGTGATGATCACTGTCCAGCCCTGATCAAGGAAGGGCAGGAATTTGCTCAGATAACGGTCGGTCTGGCAATAGGCTTCTTCCTGGTATTGCTGATAAGTAAGCTCATTGTTATCCTTCCATTCTTCCTGGTTGCAGGCGTAATGCCAGAAGTAATGCCCTACTCCGTCCAGGTTATGGAGATGGGAGAAGATCATATCGTATTTGTTATTCTTCATAAAATAGGTCAGACACTCTGCCTGCCAATTGCAGTAATTTTCCCAGGAGGGGAGCATGGTTTCCCGCACCAGGATCTCATTGGAACCGTTGACCCGGAAATTTACCGGCACATTGCCGATCTTCTCCACAACTTCCTGGTACAGGCTTTTGGGGTGGAAGTAGTCATCACGGCCCACCTGAGAGGCATTGTTGATAATGAGATTGAATTTAGAGCCGTCTTCCGCCAGTTCCAGCAGCTGATAATTGCGGTTGCAGGGGACGTTTTCACCCTGATCGTTTTTGACCGTGTCCCTGACATCGAACCGGATCTCCCCTTTTTTCAGGGTAAGGTAGGGGGCCGTCTCTTTTTTGGATTTATAGAACTGAACCGAGTCATAAACACCTTGTTGGTTGGGCACGATTAAAGCCGGGCGCCGTTCCAGGCCGCCGGAGACAAAGAAGGTAAACTCTTTGGCCTCCGCCGGTGCCTGGGCCCAGCCTGCGGCAGGTTTGATGGCCGCTTTGACGGTATCGCAGACCATATTGCCCAGGGCTTCAATTTCGCACTCCTCTTGTTCAGTAATACTGAATTGAAAGCCTTTGGCATGATTCCCGGCGGCAATGACTTTGCGGAAAACAGAGGTTTCCGCCTCTTCCCCGTCTTCCATCAACTCGGCTGCGTTGTCAATAATGCAGCCTTGGCCCTGAGCTACGTGAGAGGTGTTGGGCAGGTATTGGCTGGAAGCAATTTTCTCCGAGCCGGTGACCACTTTGAGGAGATCCAGGAAGGGAATCCCGTTATTGATCCCGGAAGGCTGAGTGCCGTCAACCACATGGAGATTGGGGCTGTCGGAGGTCGGCGGCCAGGAGGAGCCGGGCCAGTGCCAGACTAAGGTTTTTTTGCCGGCTTCTTCGGCAAAGACGTTCCATAAAGGCTCGGCTTTGGATTGGCGGGAATCCAGATTGTAATACATTGTGTCAATATTCACAGGATCGGAGGCAAAAAAACAGGTGATGCCATGGGTGCCGGGATTGGCCCCTGTGGCCAGGGTTGTCCAGAGGGGCGGCGTCACCGTAGGCATTGCTCCCAAAAGTACTAAATCCTCTCTGGCCGACCCTCTTCCGGTAAATTCTTTCAAGGCAGGCATTTTTCCCTGGTCCATGAACTTCTTCGCCAGTCTGGGGTCAAAGCCGTCGACGCCGAGAACGATGACTTTGTCTGTTAATGCTTTTCGTTTCATGCTGAACCTCCTAATACTTAAGATTGGCAGGGTATCTGTCCATCCAGGTTAACTATATAATAGGGCGGGGTTGGCGTGTAGCCATGAATAAGTTATGAAAACCGGTTTGGTTATATTAAAATCGATATAACCTGGTCCCCCTTTTTCTGGTACAATGGGGATATATAAGGGGCGCTGAGCTTTTCAGAGTAGGAGGTTTTTCATATGCGAATCGAATACCTGCACTATTTTATCGAGGTGGCCCGCTGCCGGTCGATCAACAAAGCCAGCAAAAATCTCCGCCTGACCCAAGCCAATCTGAGCAAGATGATGGCAGCTCTGGAACGTCATTTCGCAACCCCGCTGTTTGAACGCTCCAACCGGGGCATTACTTTGACCGAACACGGGAAACGGGTGCTGGAATGGTCTCAAAAAGTGATGGCTGAGCAAACCCAGCTGATCCAGGCTTTTGCTGAAGATAAGACCCATCAAAACAGGCAGGGAAAGTTAACCATTCTCTGTCCGGCCAATATTGCCGGAGACAGCAATGCCAATGTGATCAATAAATTCACCGGCGAATATCCCAACCTCAAGATCAGTTATCAGGAAATGGGCGTGCCGGAAATTATCAAGCAAGTCCATAAAAACAGGGACTATGTGGGAATTATCATGCTGATTGATCATTTGTATAATGAGTTGATTACAGAGGAACTGTGCTACTATCCCATGCGAGACATCAAATTTGTGGTCTACTCCCATAAGGACAGCCGGTTTGCCAGGCAAGGATTTAAGAGTATTTCCCTCAAAGCCTTAAGCAAGGAACAATTGATTCTTTATAAACCCACCAGCCTCTCTCCCTCCCCTTTTGAAGACCTGTTTGACCAGTATGGTTTGGACAACATCAAGTTTTCTGTCAGCAACTTATTTACCTTCTATGATATTTTGCAGAAAGGCCAGTACATCACCTTAGGCGCTGCCCGGCAAGCGAAGTTTTTCCCTAAGGTTTTGGACGGCTTGGTGACAACCCCGATTCGGGATAAAATCAACTGCCGGATCGGCATCCTGATTCACCGGGAAAATAAAGACAATGCCATGATTCAGCAATTTATCAGATTTTACAGCGAGTCTAAGTAAGGCGCTATTCCGGTACAATGTATTGAAGCGAAAAGCAGGAGCGCTTTGGTGCGCCACGAAAATGAACCCCGCGGTTGCGCGGGGTTCTTTATGGCTGCGGTATTCTTAATTCAAGTCACTTCATCCCCTCAGACAATGGACATATCGTATAGTAAGCAGGCTGTCCTGCTGTCCTGGGAGGTTGGGATGAGAGCCGGATCGGTCACTTTACATTTTTCCATGGCCACAGGGCAGCGTGTATGGAAACGGCAGCCGGCGGGGGGATTGGCCGGGCTGGGGAGATCTCCTTTTAAAAGAATCCGCTCTCTGTCCCGCAGCCTGGGATCGGGTAAGGGTACGGCGGCTAATAAGGCCTTGGTATAGGGATGATGAGGGTTGGCGAACAGTTCCTCTTTCCCGGCGAATTCAGCGATTTTGCCTAAATACATGACGGCGATTTGATCACTGATGTGTTTGACCACTTGAATTCCGTGGGCGATAAACAGATAGGACAGTCCCAAATCCTTTTGAATTTCTTTCAGCAGATTGAGGATTTGGGCTTGAATGGATACGTCCAGGGCGGAAACAGGCTCATCACAGACGATCAGTTTGGGCTGGAGGGCAAGGGCACGGGCAATGCCGATTCTTTGTCTTTGTCCCCCGGAGAATTCAATGGGATACCTGCTGCCGTGATAGGCGGCCAGCCCCACTCTTTCCAGCAGTTCATCCACTCTTTTCCCCCGTTCTTTATGGGTCCCCACTTTATGAAGAACAAGGGGCTCGGCAATAATATCGGCGACCGTCATGCGGGGATTCAGTGAGGAATAGGAATCCTGGAAGATCATCTGCAGGTTCTTGCCCATGGCTTTTTTGCTTTTGTACTCGGAAAGCTTTCTCCCTTCAAAATAGATCTCCCCGGCGGTGGGCTCGCTAAGCCCCACCACCATGCGGCCGATGGTTGATTTCCCGCAGCCGGACTCCCCCACCAGACCCACGGTTTGACCGGGGTAAATATCCAGACTGACACCGTCCACAGCTTTCACGGAATTGCTTTTTTGGCCGAAAAGCCCGCTTCCCACCGGGAAGTGTTTTTTAATGCCCTGCAGTGACAAGAGCGGTTGCTTCTCTGTCATCTTCATCATCCCCCTTCCCTGATGTGTGGAGCCAGCAGGAAACCCGGTTCCCTGAAGGGTGCTGCTCCAATTCAGGAGCAGCCTCGTGACATTTCACCATGGCCGACCCACAGCGGGTCACGAAATTACAGCCTGGGGGCAGTTCCAGGGGATTGGGCACCACCCCCGGAATGGCGTCCAGGGTTTCCTTGGAGGGTCCGGACAATGAGGGAATACTGACCATCAGCCCCTTGGTATAGGGATGCTGAGGATGGGCGAAAATGTCTTCCACATTACCTTCTTCCACAATCTTTCCGCAATACATGACCAGCACCCGGTCGGCGGTTTCCGCTACAACACCGAGGTCATGAGTAATCAGGAGGATAGAAATCCCAAATTCCTTCTGCAAATCTCTTAACAGATTTAAGATCTGGGACTGAATGGTCACGTCCAGGGCTGTGGTCGGTTCGTCAGCGATCAGCAGTTTCGGATTGCAGGCCAGGGCGATGGCGATCATGGCTCTTTGCCTCATCCCGCCGGATAATTGGTGGGGGTAATCCTTGAGACGCCTTTGGGCATCGGGAATACCGACTTTATTGAGCAGCTCCAGGGCGGTTTTTTGCGCTTCTTTAGGGCTGACTTTTTTGTGAAGCAGAATCGCTTCGGCAATTTGCCTGCCAATGGGATGGACCGGGTTGAGGGCGGACATGGGGTCCTGGAAGATCATGGCGATGTCGTTGCCGCGGATCTTTCTTAATTCTTTTTCCTTTAGTTTCAATAAGTCCCGGCCGGCAAAGAGGATGGAACTGTCCGGACGGTATTTGATGGCGCCGGCATTCAATCTCATGATGGAAAGGGAAGAAACACTTTTCCCGCTTCCTGATTCACCGACTAAGGCGACAATCTCACCTTTGGCAATGGTGAAGGAAACGTCATCCACAGGCTTGATCTCACCTTTGGACGTGGGGATGTAGGTTTTTAAGTGATTGACTTCCAGCAAGGGTGTTTCTGTCTTCAAGTATCTCCCCCCTTTTTAGAATATCCTTTGTTGTTTGGGATCAAGGGCTACCCTCAGACCATCGCCGAGGAAGTTGCCGGCCAGGATGGTCAGCATGATGGCAATCCCGGGATAAACGATCATCCAGGGATTAATGTAAATCAGACTGTAGCCTTGCTGGATCAGGTTCCCCCAGCTGACATCGGGAGGCTGAGCGCCCATGCCCAGAAAGCTGAGGGTGGTTTCCGTAAGGATGGCCATACTGAGATTGAAGGAGGCCTGGACAACGATGGGCGGGGAAATATTGGGCAGAATGTGCCTGAACATAATCCAGACAAAGCCTGCCCCGGAGATCTTCGCCGCCTCCACATAGGGCTCCAGCCGGACCTGCAGGGTCTGCCCTCTGGCCAGTCTGGCGAATTTCGGGGTAAAGACAATCCCGATGGCCATCATGGCGTTCCAGAGGTTGACGCCCAGGGCGCTGGTAATGCCTAAAGCGAGGATGAGGGCGGGAATGGCGATGATGGCATCGACGATGCGCATGAAAACATCATCGATCACACCGCCGAAGTAACCGCTTAAGACCCCCAAAGGCACCCCGACCAGGAGGGGAATCATAATGGCAAACAGGGCCGACTTAATGGCCGTCTGGGAGCCCATGAGCATTTTGCTCAAAACATCACAGCCCAGCCCGTCCGTACCCAGCCAGTGCTCGGCACTGGGGAGCTGCATGACTTTGGTTAAATCTTGCTTGAAGGGGTCATAAGGTTGAATATGAGGAGCAAGCAGGGCGACGATGACGAGCATAACCAGGAAAATAAAGCTGGCAAAAGCGAGTCTTTCCGCCATCAAGCGTTTAAAAATCGTTTTAAAACTCATAGTAAGCTCCCCTCTAATACTCGATTCGCGGATCCAATAAGGCATACACAATATCGGTCAGGAAGTTAATGACCACGACCATCACAATCATGACCAGGACGACACCCTGGACCACGGTGAAATCCCGCTGGCCAATGGCATTGATTACCAGCTGGCCCATGCCCGGAATGGCAAAAATGTTTTCCACAACCACCGTGGCACCCAGCATGGTGCCCATTAAAAGACCGATGGTGGTGACCACGGGCAGCATGGCGTTTTGCAGGCCGTGCTTGAAAATCGCCCGGTAGCGGCCGGCCCCTTTGGCATAGGCCGTGCGTATATACTCCGCATCCATGGTTTCCATCAAGGAGGAGCGCAATTGCCGGGTGATGACGGCTATCCCGGCTAAGCTCAGGGAAAAGCCGGGCAGCAGGATATGCTTTAAAAAGGAGCCCGCGCCGTCGGTAATGCTGATAAAGCCGGTGGCCGGCAGCCAATTCAGGTTTAAGCTGAAAATAATAATCAGGATCATAGCACATAAAAAATTGGGTACCGCCGTGCCCAAGGTGCCTAAAAAGCGGGCGGCATAGTCCATCCAGCTCTTGGGAAAGTAAATGGAGGTAATGGCAAAAAACATCCCGCCGGCAATGGCAAAGGTCATGCCCACGGCAACCAGCTGAATCGTAATGGCAAGGTGCTGCTGGATGGCGTGTCCGACCAGTTGTCCGGTAAAGAGGGATCTCCCCAAATCCCCATGAACCGCGTTATTCAACCAATGAATATATTGCATAATCACCGGTTGATCCAGTCCTAATTGCTGGCGCAGTTCCGCCACTTTCTCATAGGTGGCATTTTCACCGAGAATGGCCAGGACCGGATCACCCGGGATGAGCAGGATTAGAGAAAAGACGACGAGGGTGGTAATGAACAGCATGGGGATGACGTAAAGGAAGCGCCGCAGCATGAATTTCAGAAACATGATTCCCCTCCTTTAAAATGGAGTGAAGCAGGATCGAAATCCCACTTCACTATTTCAACTACAGATTATTTTTGCTCCACCCAAAGGGATGAGAAGATCGCCTTTCCTAGCAGATTCGGCTCAAAGCCTTGGATCTTCTTGCTCATCGCGGCTGTCATGGGTTGGGAGAAGGTGGGGATGGAGAAGGCATTTTCCACGACGGAAGTGTTGACTATTTTCTTATACAGCCCGGCCCGTTGATTCTGATCGGTGGTGGCCGCAGCCTCTTTGATCAGTGACTCAAGCTCCGAAGTCGTGGCTTTGCCCGGATTATAATAGCTGTCTTTCCCGTAAAGGCTGGCAATGGTCATCTGCGGATCAGGCCGCCCGGACCAGTTGCCGGTGAGGGCATTGGTTTCTTTGTCGCCGAGAAAACTCTGCACGGCTGCGTTGGGTTCCAGGGTTTTAATCGTAACGTTGATTCCCACCTCTTCCAGCTGCCCTTTAATCCCATTGGCCAGCCTGGTCCACCATTCAATGGGATAGGTGGTTAAGGTGAAGGAAACATTGCTGAGACCGGCATCTTTCAGCAGCTGTTTGGATTTTTCCGGGTCATAGGGTATGTTGATGCTGTCGTCATGGGCCCAGTAATCTTTAGGGAAGGGCTGAACAGCCACTGTCCCCTGGCCGAAGTTAATCGCATCGATCAATTGCTGACGATTAATGCCATATAATACAGCCAATCTGGCCGCTTTATCGTTAAAGGGCGGGGCATCCGTGCGGAGATAAATCATATTCAAAGCCAGGGTGTTGGTAGGACTTAAGACAATATTCGCATCAGCTTTTAAGGTGGCAACCATCTGGGGCTGAACATTGGGCAGGAAATCAACCTGACCGGTTTTCAGGGCATTGATCTGGGAATTGGCATCAGGAATCACTTTGACCGTCAGTTTATCCAGATAGGGCAGGCCCTTTTGCCAGTAATCCCGGTTGGCTTCATAGCCAATCTCGCCATTGGGAATATGATTGGTGACGATGAAGGGACCGGCGCCCACGGGATGGAGGGAATAATCTGCCCCATGGGTCTTCACTGCCGTCGGGGAAACCATCATGCCGCCCCGATCCGATAAAGCCAGGATGATGGATGAATCAGGCTGGGACAACTGCAGCTTCACCGTTTTATCGTCAACGACTTCCACACTTTGGATATTCTTTAAATCACTGATTTGTGAATCCGTGGAATTGACGCGATCGATATTAAATTTGACAGCCTCGGCATTGAAGGGCGACCCGTCGGAAAACTTTACACCCTCCCGCAGATGGAGAAGGATTGTCGTGTTATCCGGGAATTCCCAGGATTCGGCCAGGCCCGGTTCCGGCTTCATATCCGGGCTGAATTTAACCAAGGTATCATAGAGGGGCCATAATAAGGCATGGTCATTGCCTGTGGTCCCTTTGATGGGGTCAAAGTTGGTCACATCCGCCACATAGGCCACCGTTAATGAGCCGCCATGCTGGGGGGTGCCCGGTGATTCACCGGCTGGATTGGCAGTTGGGGGGGTATCCGGTGTCTTGGTTGAACCTGATTGCGAACCGCATCCTGAGATGACCATCATCAAAACAACGAAAAGCGTTACCATCGTGAGACTTCTTCTTTTTAGTTTTGACATTGCCTTTCCTCCTTTATATTTGCAAAGATATATTGGCAAAGACTTGTTCCCAATTCATGGTTGCAGCAGGCATTCCTCCTTCGTTTAATTTTTAAAGACGTGTTCCCAGCTCAAGCGTTGGCGGCCGTCAGGGTCATTGACGACCTCATTATGAGTATTGAAAAGCATGGTGGCCCGGATTTCCTCATCGTAGGGGGGCCAATCAGGCAATCCCGGTATGTTCGGATCGCCATGGCGGGCGAAAGCAATCCAGGCTCGATGCATCAGTCCGGCCAGTTGGAAGCGGCAGGGATCTTTTCCTGTCAGCTCTTCCGTTTCCTGAGCAAGCAAGGTATTCCAGACAAAAGGAATCTCCAGGCCATGAAAAGCCTTGGCCTCTCCTCCTAAGGCCTTGCTTGCATAGTCAAACCGATACATCCAGACAGGCGCACCATGCTTTGCCTGGCCTTCACTGAAATAAATAGCCGGATAGGTAAAGACATAATGAGTCATCGCATCTTCATAGCCTGCCTGATTCGAGGCCTGGTTCAATGCTTTGCTCAAGGCTTGATTCAAGGCGTCCGCCTGGGCAGCACTGTGGGAACCAGCCGCCCAGCTTGAGCCAAATGTCCGTTCCAAAAAAACCTTGATTTCACTTTCATCCATGTCTTTCCACGCCGGATCGAAATATGTAAACAGCTTGTTTTCATGGGCGTTGGTACCCACCAATACCGGAATATCCTTGGCCAACCCTGCATACAGCACTTTTTCCGGATGTTCGGCGATAACAATGCCGTCGCCGACCGGACCAAAGGCCCGGCGCGGCAAAATCCCGCTGGCCTCGATAATCTTTTCTGCAGGAAGGTCTGCCAATTCGGATAAATTTTGCCGATCAATCTGGAGCTGAGCAAGGAGCTGTTCCGTCATTTTCACCGCTGCTTCCAGGGTTACTTTACAGCGGGCCGTCCCGCTCTGCAGGATGGCTTTGTGAAAAAGCCCCCGGGCCAGGGGCATGGCCAACAGATTGCCCACACTGACAGCTCCCGCCGATTCACCGAAAATCGTCACATTATGGGGATCACCGCCAAAGGCTTCAATATTTTCCCTGACCCATGTTAAGGCGGCCACTTGATCCAGAAGTCCGCAATTTCCTGACCCCCGGTAGGCTTCACCCCCTATATCGCTTAAATGGAGAAATCCAAACACACCCAGGCGATAATTGAGGGTGACCACCACCACATCCCCTTGTTCGGCGAAGGATTTCCCGTTATACAAATGGCTTGAACCGGAGCCATACATAAAGGAACCCCCATGTATCCAAACCAGCACAGGCCGTCTTTTCCGATCGGCGCCTGGGGACCAGATGTTGAGATATAAGCAATCCTCCCTTTTATGCAGCGGCGAGTCACCCAAAAACTTCATGGAGGGGCTCTCCCCCTGGAGTGCCGCCGGACCAAACTCTTTGGCTTCCCTCACCCCTGCCCAGGCCCCCGGTTCCCGGGGCGGACGGAAGCGGAGAGAGTGAAGGGGCGGGGCCGCATAAGGTATCCCTTTCCAAATGCTGACCCCGCCTTCCCTAATCCCTTCCACCAGACCAAAGCGGGTTTCTACTAGGGTCGCTGACATATTAAGCATCCTCCCTTTCTCCGTGCCGGAGACATGGCATGATGGGGATCTTTCCCGGCATCAGCCCTCGACAACAAGGGCGATGCCCTGCCCGCCGCCGATGCAAAGGGTGGCCAGGCCCAGCTTATCCCGGCGTTTTTTCATTTCGTGCACTAAGGTGACGAGAATACGGGTGCCGCTGGCGCCGATGGGATGCCCCAGAGCAATAGCCCCGCCATTGACGTTCACCTTCTCCCCGGGGAAGCCCAATTCTTTGGTGACAGCTAAAGCCTGTGCGGCAAAGGCTTCATTGGCTTCGATCAGATCAAGCTCATCCAGGGCAATGCCTGCTTTCTGCAAAGCCTTTTTCACGGCATTGACCGGCCCGACACCCATAATCGCCGGGTCCACCCCTGCCATGCCGTAGCCTTTAATGGCCGCCAGATAAGGAATCCCCAGGGCAGCGGCTTTTTCTTTACTCATCAGCACACAGGCCGCGGCGGCATCATTGATACCGGAAGCATTGCCGGCGGTTACCGTGCCGTCTTTTTTAAAGGCCGGTTTTAACTTGGCTAAGGTTTCCACCGTTGTGCCGGCCCGGGGATATTCATCCCTGTCGAAAATAACCGGTTCCCCTTTTCTTTGGGGGATCGCCACCGGGACAATCTCCTCTTTAAAGCGGCCTTTTTCCATCGCCGCCACGGCCTTAGCCTGGCTCCAGGCCGCAAACTCATCCTGCTCCCTGCGGCTGATGCCATATTTTTCGGCGACATTTTCCGCCGTAATCCCCATATGATACTCATTGAAAGCACACCACAGGCCATCCTTGATCATGCTGTCCACAAGGGTGCCATGGCCCATGCGCTGGCCCCATCTGGCCTGGTCCAGGAGAAAGGCCGCATCCGACATGCTTTCCATCCCGCCTGCCGCTACGATCTCGGCATCCCCGGCCCTAATGGCCTGGGCCGCGGCAATGACCGCTTTAAGTCCTGAACCGCAAACCACATTGATGGTCTGGGCTGTCGTTTCCACAGGCAGCCCTGCTTTCAAGGCCGCCTGGCGGGCAGGATTCTGCCCCAGTCCGGCTTGCAGCACATTGCCCATAATGACTTCATCCACTTGCTTCCCCTGAATACCTGCTCTCTGCACCGCTTCCCGAATAACCAATGCTCCCAAATTAACGGCCCCATACCCCTGCAAAGCGCCTCCGAAGGAGGCGATGGGGGTACGAACCGCACTGACGATGACGACATCCTGCAAATTTAGCCCTCCCCGCTGTTCATGTCTTCACCCCGGCCCTGCCGGGCTGACCTCTTATCTGTAGATATAGCCGCCGGCCACCAGAATTTCCTCGCCGGTAACGAAGGAAGACTCTTCACTGCACAAATAAGCGATGACGTCCGCCACTTCCGAGGGCTGCCCCATCCGTTTAAAGGCGGTCTTGTTGATGTAATCTTCCAAAGCCTGCTCCGGCACGGCCCGCATCATCTCCGTGTCGATCACCCCCGGGCGCACGCAGTTGACGTTGATGTTGTATCTTCCCCCTTCTCTGGCCAGACTCTTGGTAAAGGCAATGGTGCCCGCTTTGGTGAAGGAATAATTGGCCTGCCCGGCTTCGCCGCTGGAATTGGTGGAGGACAAATTGCAAATCTTGCCGTACTTTTTCTCTCTCATAATCAGCCAGGCTTCCTGGGTGCAGTTAAACAAACCTTTGCCGTTGACGGCCATCACATCATCCCATTGCTGCTCCGTCATTTTATGAAAGATGGCATCCCGGGTAATTCCGGCATTATTGACAAGGATATCCACCGTCCCAAACTTGGCCATAATCTCTGCAAAAGCAGCCTTCACACCCTCACGGCTGACCACATTGCAGCCCAGACCGATCACCTTTTCGCCGCTGGGATCCAGCTCCAGAGCCAATTGCCGGGCGCCGGCAGCATCCACATCAAGCACCGCAACCTTTGCTTCCTCCCCATAAAACTTTCTGACAATCGCTTCCCCGATCCCTTTGGCTCCGCCGGTAATCACAGCAACTCTGCCCGCAAATTTTGCCATAAATAAACACCTTCCTCTTCCTGCTTTTTGTCTTGGAGATTCCTCCCCAACAACTTTCGAGTCACTATGTTTATACAAGCAAAAAGCATGCCAGATCATGCGGAGGTTTTCAGCTTTGATTTGGCAGGCCTTTTTAGGAATTTTCAGAATACGACTCCAGAGTGCAGGCCCTGGTGTGTGGTAAATCTGCAATATTCTGCGTAGCGTAATTGCAATATGTCTTATTATTACGACCACTTAAGAGCGCTTGCTGCGCATTCGGGGGGCCGTCGGTTCGGTTCGGCATGATTCTGGGTACGACAAAACAAGGGCTGTGTCAAAACTCACCTCCGAAAAACCGAAGTGGGTGCAAATAACCAAAGACGTCCTCCCTTCACTATAATAGTGGAGGCAGGACGCCTTTTTTAATGATTATACAAGCAAAAGCGGGGATGCCAAGAGGCTATCAACAAGTTTTGACACAGCCCCCATACTATGCCGGAAACAAATCACGATCAGACACAGGAAAAATGCAAGCATCGCTGAGAACGCTCCCAGAAGCAGTTCCCTTAACGTATGGCGTTTCAACGTGAGCGAAGACCACAGGATGGCTCCAAGCAGCAGCACACAGGGAATAATGGTCTTGCCGCCGATAAAGTATACCGTCAGCAACAGCGGCCCCGTAATGCTGGAGGCGTGACCACTTGCCCTTACCCCGATCACCCGGTTAAAAAAGGTTAGAATCAATACCGAAGCGAGATAAACCAGAAAAATAAAGAGCAGTTCTCCGCTCACTCCCGCAATCATACCCCACAGCACTGCGCCGGCATAGCCGATCAGGCTGAGTATGAATGCCAAGTTTCGCTGCCCGTCTCTCCCCTTGGCTTTGCAGCGGGGAAAAAGACGGGAAAACGGATAGGCCAGCAGCGGTATGACCGAGAGGAAAAAAACGGACAGCAACAGCTCCCCTGCACTGGTAAAAACGCCCTTGTGCTGAAAGAACAGAAAAAGCAGCAAGGCCAGAACCATAACCGGCGGCACAGTGATGACGCGGACAGCCTGAGCGGCTTTCTCTCGTCTAGTCATTGCGGCTATCCCCCCAGAAGAACAGCGCTACCGTACCTGGACCAGTGTGGCTGCCGATCGTCGTGCCTACATGATTGATTTCCACAGAACCGTTAAGGTTTTTGAAGCGTCCTTCCACAAGGTCGGCGACGGCACGGGCGTCTTCATAACATCCGGCATTTGAAATATAACACTTGCCACCGTATGACAGCCCGCCCTGGGCGTGTTCCGCCATTCGATCCACAATCTCTGTGATGACGCGTTTTTTGCCGCGCACTTTTTTCCGGGGTATCAGCTTGCCGTTATTATCCATATTAAGCAAAGGGCAGACGCCAAGCAAGGTACCGAAGAAGCCCGCTGTTTTTGAAATACGGCCGCCCTTAATGTAGTATTCCAGCGTGGTGGAAAAGAACCAATGGTGCATTTCCAGTTTATGAGCTTCTAACCAGGTATATAGGCTATCCAGATCCATCCCCGCAGCCTTTTTTTCAGCCAGTGTATCCATGATCAGACCGTAGCCGGAAGATGCTCCCAGTGAATCCACGATATATATCCTGCGCTGTGGAAAGCGCTCCTGTAAAATATCCTTGGCAGTATGTGCCGAATTGATAACTCCCGTCAGTCCTGATGAGAGGCAGACATGGAGAATATCCCGCCCTTTTTCGAGAAAAGGCGTGAAGTAGGCAACAAATTCGTCCGTATTTACCTGAGAGGTCATCGTTGCAGCCCCGCTTGCCATGGCGCTGTAAAAATTATCAAAAGGGATCGAGTGTCCCAGATCATCCAAATATTGCTCCCCATCCAGTGAAAAATGAAAGCAAACGTAATGAATATTCTTTTCTGAAAAATGCTCAGCGCTCAAATCTGCGGTTGAGCAGCAGCTTAATATATAGTCTTGCATAGGCTACCTCCAGATATATCTTACAGTTTGACAGATAACTTAACAGATGTTAAGATCATAGCATTTATAAAGGAATGATACAATTTACACAATCTGGTATTCGTTAGTTATCTATACAAAAACGGCGGAGTGTATAACCAATGGCTGAAGATAAGCGTATCCGAAAAACAAAACGATATATTAAGCAGACTTTAATCGAAATTCTTACCGAAAAACCCTTTGAACAGATCACGGTTACAGAGCTGTGCAAAAGATCCGACATCAGCCGTATTACCTTTTATGCCCACTATAATGACAAATTCGCTCTGGTTGACGAAATGTTCGCTGAAATGCTGGAAAGCGCTACCAGAGACTACCGAAACAGTCAAAAGGAAAACAACCCCGCTAATGATACCATACAGACCTTCTGCAATCTGCTGGATTGTATTTTCAATCTCTATAACGAGAATATGTCGCTGCTGACTTACACCACCATTGACAAAAACCCCTATTTATACTACATGTTTTACAGCTACATCGTACGGAATGTTGAGCTGGTAATCATTCACAGAGACAAAGTCATTAAGCCGAAATACTCCATCAAGCAGGTAAGCGGCTTTATCTGCAACAGCCTATGGGCGTTCATCATCGAAGCGCAGACCGAAGGAAGCACAATCAATATGGTGCGAAAAGACGCAAAGAAAGTATTGACCGGAATACTGGAAGCCAATATCGTAACGGAAATGCGGGATAATGACCCGGAAAAAGAAGGGTAGAATCTGCGCAAAGGAAAATGAGGCAGCAGGGCTGAAAAAACCAGTGTTTTCAACTACCTGGCATAGCCCCCCTTAATGATAAAGGGCCGTGAGAAAATTAAGATTTTCACACGGTCCTCTCTTCTTGTTCTTCGATGTTCAATGCTCAATCCTGATCCCTCAGCTGGACGACCTGAACCTTGCGGTAGATGGCTGAGCGGTCGATACCCAAGATCCGTGCGGCTTCACTGACGCACCCCTGGCAGTCCTGCAAAGTATTCTTAATATACTCCTGCTCCACTTGACTCATGACCTTTTTGAGAGGGGCTTTGGCCTTGACCTGAATGCGCAAGGTCCCGTTCTCCTCCTGATGGGAGCCCGCGGCACGATTGTCCGGCGGATAGGGCATTTCTTCAACCTGGTAATCGATGACCCGGCCCCTGGTCGTAATCGCCAGGCGCTCAATTAAATTGCGCAATTCGCGGACGTTTCCGGGCCAGCTGTAGTTCAGAAACCCCTTGAGGGTTTCCGTTGAAAACACCTTGTCGTATCCATATTTTTTATTGAGTTCCTTCAATAAGACATCGCTGATGGCCATAATATCCTCCGGGCGGTCCCGCAGGGGCGCCAGCTGCAGAGGCACCACATTGATGCGGTAAAAAAGATCTTCCCGGAAGGTTTTATGCTCAACCATCTTCTTTAAATCACGGTTGGTGGCACAGATCAGGCGAAAGTCCACTTTGCGGGAATGGATGCCCCCCAGTCTTCTCACCTCGCCGTTCTCCAGAACCCGCAATAATTTGGCCTGCAGGACAAGGGGCATCTCCCCGATCTCATCCAGGAAGATGGTTCCCCGATCGGCCAGTTCAAATAAGCCGGGTTTTCCTTTGGCATCGGCGCCGGTAAAGGAGCCTTTTTCATAACCAAACAACTCTGCTTCAATCAGGTTTTCGGGAATGGCTGAACAATTCACGGTGATAAAGGCTTCCTTGGCCCGGCGGCTGATACTGTAGATATATTTGGCCAGTATTTCCTTGCCCGTACCGGATTCGCCGTACAACAGGACCGAAGACTCGGTGGGTCCTACCCAGTTGGCTTCCAGCAGCAGATTCTTCATGGCGGTACTCTCGGCGACCAGATGCCGGTCCTTAACCCCTTGCTCCCTGAGGTACTGGACCTCCTCTTTATAGCGCTGCACAAGTTCCCGCTCTTTATCCAAAGTCTGGGCCAGTTTCACCAGGGTATCCCGGTCCCGGCTGTTGCTGATGACCATGGTGATATTGCCTTGGCTATCGAATAAGGGCCGGCTGGTGCACATCAGATTGATCCCGTCCCTGGTTTTGATCATTCCGGTCACGGTGGTTCTTTTTTCAATGGCTTCCAGGGCTATGGATTTATCCCAATGCCCTTGTTCAACAAGCTCCCGGATATTTCTACCGACCATTTGGGTAATCGTCAGGTTCAGCAGCCGTTCGGCCGTAGGGTTGGCCATTAGGATATTCCCCACAGCATCGGTAACAAAAATGGAATCATAAGAATTATCCATGACTTCTTCAAGGGAATAGGAATTGCTGGGCATGGTACTCGGCTCAATCATTGATCATTCACCCTTTTTATATTAATTCTCATGATTCTTTGGTGAGAACAGTCGCTGTCGATCTGGCCCGCCAGCTGGATCACTATAAATCAATTATAAGTGATTATAATTTTTTGAACAATACTCTCCGGCTCAATCCGTCGTATTTATTACACATGTCGCAAAATAACCACATTTCGCGTTGCAGTATTACGATAGCTCTCCTGTCACCGGAAATACAGTACCCCTCATTTCACCCCCGGAAGCTCTCTCCACCAGGTTTTTCCTTGACTGCCCCGGCGGTTGGCATGGTTATTGCTACAGATTGAGTTCAGACAAACATTTTATAGCTGGAGAGGAGCGTCTAACCCATGGATTGGAAAGAAACCTATAAGAAGCGTTTAACAACTGCTGATGAAGCCGTAAAAGTCGTTCAATCGGGCGATTTTGTGATACCCGGCCATGCGGCAAGCGAATCGGAGCTGCTGGTCAGTGCTCTCGTCAAACGTTACCGGGAGTTGGAGAATGTCACCATTATCCAGGGGGTCTCCCTGGGCAGCTCGCCTTACTGCCAACCGGAAATGGCAGGCCATTTTTTCTTAAAATCCATCTTCCTCGGCGCCAATACCCGGAAATCGGTCTGGGACAACCGGGGCGCCTTCTTCACCCTGATGTTTCATGAATTCCCCCGGGCTTTCCGGGAAGGCCATTTGCGGTCCGATGTCTTTATGACCATGGTCAGCCCTCCCGATGAGCATGGCTACTGCAGTCTGGGCATGTCGGTGGATCACTCCAAAGAGCTGGTCAAATGCGCCAAAACCGTGATCGCCGAGGTCAATCCTAATGTTCCGCGGACCTATGGCGATACCCTTGTCCATGTCAGTGATCTGGATTATATCGTGGAAAACGACGGTCCGATTCTGGAGCTGACCCGTTTTGCGGCCATGAACGACGTCACCCAGGCCATCGGCCGCCATGTGGCGGCGCTGATTCAAGACGGCGATACCCTGCAGATGGGTGCCGGGACCATTCCCGATGCCATCCTCTATTACCTCAAGGATAAGCGGGATCTGGGCATTCACACGGAGATGTTTTCCGACGGTCTGATCGAATTGATTGAGGCCGGGATCGTCAACGGCTCCAGGAAGACCCTGAATCCGGGAAAAATCGTCGTCACCTTTGCCCAGGGGACGAAGAGGGTTTACGACTATATCCATAACAATCCCCTGTTTGAGTTTCGCCCGGTGGATTATGTCAACAACCCCTGCGTCATTGCCCAGCATGACAATATGGTGGCCATCAATTCCGCTCTGGAGGTGGACTTAAGCGGCCAGGTCTGTGCTGAGGCCATTGGTCATCAGCAATACAGCGGTATCGGCGGCCAATTGGATTTTATCCGCGGCGCCGGGGCTGCCAAAAATGGCCGGCCCATCATCGTTCTTCAATCCTCAGCCAAAAACGGCACCGTATCCAGAATTTCCTGCAAGTTCAAGCCGGGAACCCCTGTCACCACCACCCGCAATGACGTGCGCTGGGTTGTGACGGAATACGGGGCTGTCAATCTGTATTGCAAATCGGACAGTGAAAGAGCGGCGGCGCTGATCAGCATTGCCCATCCCAACTTCAGAGAACAGCTGCAAGAGGAGTATCAGGCCATGTACGGCCGGGCTCTCTAGAATCAGGAGGTAAAGATCATGAGCTTTGTCAAAAGTAAAGAGGATATCGTTTGTGTCAGTGCCGTGCGGACTCCTTTCGGCAAATTCGGCGGCTCCATGAAGGATATCGATGTCTACGAACTGGGGGCCATTGCCATGAGCAAGGCTATGGCCAAGATCAGCCTGGACCCGGCCCTCATCGATGAGGTATGGTGGGGCAACGGCGATACCAGCAGCACCAAAGATCCCTTCACACCGGTGGTGGCGCGCCAGACCATGCTTAAAGCCGGCATCTCACCGGAGACCCCGTCCATCACCTACGACCAGGCCTGCACCTCAGCCCTGAGCACCGTTAAATACGGCGCCCGCAGCATCAAACTGGGGGAAGCCCAAATGGTCATGACCGGAGGTTCCACCAGCTTCAGCACGGTGCCCTTTTTGCTCCGGGATATACGCTGGGAAGGAAAAAAGCATTCTTCCTTTCTGGTGGAAGACCCGATTATTCCCTTGGGCTATAAGGATTATGCACCTGTAGCGGTAGATTCCGGCAATGTCGCTGTGGAGTATGGGGTATCCCGACAGGAACAGGATGAGCTGGCCCTGGCCAGCCATGTCAAATACGGGCAGGCCTGGGAACGGGGATTTTTCAAGGGTGAAATGGAGCCCCTGGAGATTACGAAAAAGGACAAAAAAGGGAAAGTTCTCTCCGCTCAACTCCTGGCTAAGGATGAACAATACCGCCCTGAGATCAGTATGGAGAATCTGGCCCGCTTAAAACCCATTTTCGACAACCCGACCTGTACCGCAGGCAATGCTCCGGGAATGAATGACGGAGCTGCCGCTCAGATCATTACCACCAGAGAACATGCCGAGCAATTGGGGCTGCCGATTCTGTATACTCTGGTGGGAATTTCCGCCATCGCCCTGCAGCCGAGAATTATGCCGGTATCCCCTGCTTTCGCTATTAAGAAATGCCTGGATGAGGCCAAGCTGACTATCGACGACCTGAAGGTCATCGAAATCAATGAAGCCTTTGCCTGTGTTCCCTTGGTCTCCCTGAAGCTCCTGGCCAATGAACGCTTCTTAACCAGCGACTATAAGGCGATGGTCAAAGAAGCTTCAGCCCAACCCATCCTGGATCATGATCCTGAGCGCTATCTGAAGCTGAAGGAAAAGCTCAACCCCAATGGAAGCGCCATCGCCGTAGGTCATCCTAACACGGCCAGCGGGGCCCGCCTGATGATGACAGCGGCCTATCAGCTCCAGGAAACGGGCGGAGGCTATGCCGCCTGCGCCATCTGCGGCGGTTTAACCCAGGGCGCCGGAGCGATCATCTGGGTGGAGTAAGCAATACTTTGCTTTTCATTCCCTAAGTCCAATGTGGACATTTACAATGACTGAGAATCCCGGAAAATGTCTGGACACTCACCGAGCAGCAGTTTCGTTATAATTAGAGAATAAGACTTGGCATAACCAAGTCTTATTCTCTAATGTGTTCCTTTATCCAGTTGATTATATCCTTTTCGTCGATTGTCCCTTCGTTGTCTTTTCAATACTTAGAACCCTGATCATTTTGCTAACTCCTCAAGGGCTTCACGATTTTCATTAATAACTGGCTCCATCAGGGTTTCAATTTCTCTCTGATCTTTAGTCTTTATGAATTCAACAAAGTCAATGACTTCTTGCTTTTTTTCTTCAGTCAATTGCTCAAACTCTTTTAGAAGCTTTTCTGCTAAAGTCATAGCACGCACCTCTTTTACATATTAACAATTATAATTATACTACATATGACCTTAGATAATCCTACTTAAATTTGTGCCTGAAATGATGCGCATATTTTTGCTGGTCTCCCCAATGACACAAAGGAATATCCCTCTTAACTCGCCATGTTCCCTTTTATAATTAACTAATTTAAAAGCTTCTCCAAGAAGTTCAGCTCTTAGAGAAGCTTTTTTTGTGATTGATAAAATAGGAATGCATTCAACCGTTTTCTAATTTCCCTAATTGTAAATATAAATTTTCCAATTCCAACTGTACGAGAGTAAGCTTCTCTTCCGAATCTACAGACAAGGTCTTTGCTTTCTGCGCCATCTCGATAGCATCTGCAATCATAGCACTAATACTGACTAAAGATCGCTCTACCCTTTTATCCAGTAGGTTAATAACTTCTCGCTCCATAGACCCCTCCCGAACGCAAAGCAAATTATCCCCTCAATTTTAAGGGAATATCCCTTAAAAGTCAATAAGGGATATCCCCTTACTGCATAATTATTGGGAGGTGATTACTGTGTATGAGAGAATCCGTAATATGCGGGAAGACATGGATATGACACAGTCCCAGATTGCAGAGCATCTGAATATTCATCAGACAACCTATTCTGATTATGAGATTGGCAAACTAAACATACCAGTGCAGGTTCTAGGAAAAATCGCGGACCTGTTTGGAACCAGCATTGACTATCTGGTAAACCGCACAGATGTCAAAAAACCCTATCCCCGCAGGAAGTAATTGTAGGATAAGCGGCAAAAGGAAAAACCGTTAAAGCACAGAGGTATTCGCCTCTGCCTTGACGGTTCTTTTCTTTTCATTTTCTTTCTTCCTATTTTTATGACAGCATTCAGCCTGCCCTGACTTTGAGTAGGTGTCAGATCAGGCTAAGGCAACTCAAGAAAGGTTTTGTCAGCCCATCTGAGTGGCCAGGATCTTGTTGTTTTGATTTCATGTGTTGACTTTTTCTGTATATCATGTCAAACTGTTATTACAGCTCAACTGAAAGGATGATATCATTGGAGATCATACAACAAGTTCAAAAAAGAATGCTCGTAAGTCTGGCTCAAATTGCAAAAGATATCGATCTTCATGAGGGTGATTATCTAGCAATTGAAGAGCGTGATGGCGGGATTTTCCTTCGTCCTGTTACATGGATTGATAAAAGTCAAGCCTATATCTGGACAAAAGAATGGCAAGAAAAAATTCGCCGTTCGGAGGAAGATATGGCGGATGGAAATTATCAAACCTTTGAAAATATGGAGGATTGCATCAATGATTTGGAGGAAATGATCGATGCCCGTTCTAATAAAAACCAGGGGATTTGATTTGGACTTCGCAAGTCTTTCCTTACTGGAAATGAAGCAAACGGTGAAGGCCCTTCGATTACTTGCTACAAATCCACGGCATCCTTCCCTCCAAACTCACAAAGTGAAAGGTACCTGCTTCATGGAAGCCTATGTCAATATGGATATTCGAATTCTCTCTGAACGAACAAGCGATACGATTATTTTAAAGGCTGTTGGCCATCATGATATTTTGAAAAATATGTAATCCGAGGTCCTGAAAATGGGCTATTAATCTTAAGATGATACACGATTGTTAGTTAAGGAAAAACCGTTAAGGCACAGAGGTATTCGTCTCTGCCTTGGCGGTTTTTAGTTTTTATTTCATCTGAGACAGCAACCATCATTTCCTTCCCTTGTAAGTTCAGTTTGCTTCACTCTGATATCGACCCCATTCATCGGAAGCAAATCGGCTGTGAACAGCAAGAGGCCCCCATAAACGGGCAGCGTTGTATCATAAGAATTTTCTTTTCATTTTCCTTCTTCCTTGTTAAAATAGGATCAGTTAGCAATTGCTAACCGATCCTATTTCTATGACAGCATTCAGCCTGCCCTAAGCTTTGAGCAGGTGTCGGATCAGCATAACCCTCAAAAAGCTAAAGAAAGAAGGCCACCAGCATGAAAAATCAACCCGCCCTGGATACCCACAGTATCCAGAGTACCATGCTCCTGCCTCTTTGGGGGCGGGCTGCCGCCAGTGAGAAAAACCCCGACATTCTCTACGACCGGCAGGCTATCGAGATTATTAAGAACTGCGATTATGATTTTGACAGCATTGCTAAAGTTTTCGGCGAGTTCAGCGGCATCTGCTATGTGGTGCGGGCCCGCCAAATTGACGATGCCATCCGCGCTTATATGCAGACTCATCCCCGGGCTGTCATAGTCAACATCGGGGCCGGGCTGGACACCACCTTCTCCAGGGTGGATAACGGCCTGATCCGCTGGTACAATCTTGACCTGCCCGATGCCATTGCTTACCGGCAGAGCTTTATCCCGGACTCGGAGCGCAGCCAAAGCATTGCCAAGTCTTTCTTTGATACCACCTGGTTTGAGGATGTCCATTTTACCCCGGAAGAGGGCATTATGTTCGTGGCCGGAGGGGTCTTCTATTATTTCCGGGAAGAAGAGCTGCGGGAAGTGGTGGCGGCCATGGCCCGGCGTTTTCCCGGGGGAGAGCTCTACTTCGATGCGGAATCGAAGCAAGCGGTGGATAAATCCAACCGTATGGTGCAGAAGACCGGCAATCAGAGGGCTCCCATGTATTTTTACGTCAACGATGCCGCCGCTTTGAACCGCTGGGCACCGGAGATCAGCGTGGTTTCCTGCCTTGATTATTTTGCCGGGATTCCGCGGAGCAGGCAATGGAGCTGGCGGAGCCGCCTGATGGCCCGGGCCTCGGCCTGGATGGGCCTTATGAAATTCATTCATCTGCGTTTTTCCCATGGGAGGTAAAAACGACCGGCAAGGGGGTAAGTTTTTATGTTGAGAGTCAGTCATATCATCTACAAAGTGGATCATCTGCAGCAGGCTGTGGAGGATTTTCGCCGGCGGGGCTTTGAGGTGGAGTACGGCACGAAGCGCAGGCCTTATAACGCCCTTATCTATTTTTCCGAAGGCCCTTATCTGGAACTGTTGGCTTCCACCGGCATGCCCAAACCGCTGAAAAGGCTGCTGCGCTTTTTCGGCAAAGATGCCATGGTCGACCGGCTGGATTATTGGGATTCCCATGGGGGAGGTCCTTGTGGTTTAGCGTTGGAAACACTCAAAAAAGACCTGAATGAAGAAAGAAAGGTACTGGAACGGCAGGGGCTGGGTTATTTTCTGATGAAATCCGGCCGCAGCGATACCAAGGGCCGCAAGCTGCGTTTTACCGGCCTTTTTCCTGACGACATGCAAATTCCCTTTTTTATGACCTATTTCAATATTGACCCTAAGCCCCGGAACTTTACCCATCCCAATGGAGTAAAAAGGATCGGGAGCATTGCCTTTGGTACAGAAGAGCGCTATATTCCTCTGATTCGAGAGCTATGCTCTGACGAAATGCTCCACCTCTTTGTAGGGAAGGGTATTAAAGATATGGAATTCGAGTATGCCCCGGGCAGCACTCCCGTAAGCTTGGACTAGGCCAAGTGCAGATGGGCCGGTTTGGCTGAGCTTAATCCAAGACTTAACTAAAAAAGCCAATCCGATATCACCGGCACATAATTTAAGCGAAGTAGCTGATGCTCCTTTTATTTACTTTGTGGTATACTCATAATATATTGAAATGACAGATTCAATAATTTAGGCAGGGGTGAGAATAATGGAAAACCGCGAGGTTTTACTAAAAGAACTGGAACAGATCCCTGATCTCATTCTTGTTGAAATACTAAGGTATGCACGCTTTTTAAAGGCTAAAGCAGCACAAGAAAAGTTTTTGTCAGCCCATATGAGCGAAAACGTATTAGCAAAAGATTGGCTGCTCCCGGAGGAAGATGACGCATGGAACGATTTGTAAAAGGGGATGTTGTTGTTGTTCCTTTTCCGTTTTCTGATTTGACGCAAGCCAAAAGACGACCTGCTTTAGTTATTTCATCACTCAAGAGTGATGATCTTATCCTTTGCCAGATTACAAGCCAAAATGTAAGAGATGATTATGCAATAACTTTTGAAAACCAGGATATGAACGACGGCAAACTAGACAAAATCAGTAATGTTAGGCCTAATCGGTTATTTACTGCAGATCATCACATTGTTCTTTACACATGAATGATTTTCACATAGTTAAAAAAGTTCAAGAATTAAGTCATTTTAAAGCCACTGATTTTCATCAATGGCTTTTTCTGTGTCTATGACTTGGTAAATTTTCAAGCTCATCCTGGCACGTGGATTGAGTGCCTTTTCTGGCTAATGGGTCCAGTCGATGACCTGGACTTCAGAGCCAACTTTTTTGATTACGGCTTCGTTAATCTGGGCAAAGTGGGGACAAGGAAAGCCAATGGGGTTGCCTTTTTTCATACAGGAGGCAAAGGCGATAATTTCCGCTCCCCGGTCCACCATCAGCTTGGTACGGGATATTGCTTTTTTACCGGGACAGCCTCCACAGGACAGGAAGCCGACGACTTCCACCGGCCCAGTCTCGGCGAAGGCCAGTTTTCCTTCTTTAGCCACTTGAAAATCCGTCGTACCAGGACACATATCCTCTGTCTGCTGGCAGCGAATAATTCCAACTTTCATTGCAAATTCCTCCATTTAGCCTGAGTGCTTTTAAAGATGCTGTTAAAGTTCACCATCTGAAAATCCTATGGGAACATGGGTTGCATCACAAAAAGGCTTATTTCCCGACCGGCCGCAGCGGCATAGGGCAACTCTGTTTCTGACTTCATAAACTTCTCCGTCTGCCGATTCCAGGGGAATATAGCCTTTGACAAACAAGCCGCCGCTGACTCCCTTTTCCGGATCCTGAAGAACCTCAATGGCCGGCTCATATTCAGGTTCAATAGCTTTCCCTGTTTTATCCACCGCCGTCAATCTGCCGGCGAAGCATTCATTTGCGGACTTAATGGCCATTTCCCGGTATTCATCCTGATCTGAGTTTTCGATCAGTTCCCACACGATTCCCTTTTCAGTGTGGCAAAAACGGCCGAAGGCGCAGCGGTTATCATCCAAAAGATCGAGACCAGGCCCTGTAAACACTTCGGCCCTGTCTTGATACTTTGCCCTTGAAGCTGTCTCCGTCCCTGCAAAATTCGTCCTGGTATGGGAGCCGTCGCAAAAAGGCGCTTTTTTTGACTTCCCGCAGCGGCATAAGTAATATTCCTCGCTGGGAGGGAACCTGCGTCCTTCTTTGAATTCATAGCCTTTTCCCTTGGGTGTGATGATTTTCTCGGACAAGGGCACATTGCCTGTAACCCAATAGGGTCCGTTTTTAATAATTTTGATCTTGCCTGCTTTTTGGTCTTTTGACATGGATTAGCATCCCTTCCCTATCAGGTTGGAAACTATGATGGATATCATTCTATACCGCCCAATGGGATACACAAGGATATCCATCATCAAATCCTCCCTGTTTCATTCTTTTTCTGTTGTACTTGGTTTTGTCCTGATGAACCCCTGCTCCCTGTCTGACGACTGCCATTGAAGTATTCATTTTATTGGGGGAGCGTTTCATCAGCTCCAATGGCTTGATAACACCGATGGTTTGTTTCTTCTTTTTTGTGCCCATGTTACACTCTCCTTGTCATAATAATACCTGCTAATTTCAGTATAGCACTTTTTAAGAATCTTTCAAAGAACGTCAGGATAAATATGGTAAGCGGGGCAAATTCTCAAGCGCTTGGGAATTTAAGGCGACTTTTCCGACAGGGTTCTTCCTTATCTAATGCGCGTGGCAGTCAAGAGCTTTTAGCAACACAAGAAGTCACTATAAAATATTGGAACGTGTTATAATTTTTACAAGATTCAAGCCCACCAAACGCGCCTCTGGAAATAGGGAGGCTCGTTGGCGAAAATTAAGGAGGATGGAACATGAATATTGGCTATTTGCAGGAAACCCTCTCCAGCATTACCGAAGTAAAGCCCCTGGGCAAAACGGCTGAAGTCAATGGGGTTCTCTGCCATATTATCGGCCTTGTCCGCTATGGGGATATCCTGCGCCTTGCTGCTCTGCAGTACGACGATGAGTTTGCCGAACGTGCCGAGGCTGCTGAAATCGCGGAATTGAACGGGCTGCATGAAAAACCGGAAACTAACCGGGAGCGCCTGCGCGGTGACAGGAGCCTTGATATGACCAATATTTTTCATGCTGTACAAACCATCCGCATCGGAGAAAAGCAGTTTGAGATTAATGAAATGGAAACCAGCCGCTGTGATTGGCAAAACTGGCAGATTCCGGTGCTGCTTACCGAGTTTTTAAAGCAGGGCTGGAATCCGGCCGGCCTTGAGTATCAAAGTATGGAAAACTTGTTTTTGACTTTTATGCGGCTTTCGGGAGACTATGACTGCCTGCCGGATGTTGGTGAAAATCCGGCAGTGCAGCTTACCTTCCGGCGGGAACACATTCCCCATCCGGTTGAACAGCCTTTGACGCTGTCTGTGGGCACTGACTATCCGGACAAACTGTATTTTCAAGATAAAAACACGGGTGAAAAGCATTGGGTGCAGATCAACCGTGTTTATCTTGCGGATATGTGGGCGGAAATGAGGCAAACCTTTAATGATCCCCGTCTGACAGAACAATTCAGCGCTGCCGAGCTTGCTGAGCATCAAGGGGAGTTTGAGCGCCGCTTTGTCACAATTTGTCCCCAGGGTATGTGCTTTCCTGTGATCGAATATGAGTGCGAAGAGGATCTGTATCTGCAATTCTATTCCCAGGAATGGCTGGATAACCTTCCGCAGAGTAACAGTTCCTGTATAGGGTTTATTATGAAACCGGACAAAAAAGCAGGGATTTCCGGACTTCCCCTTAAAGCTGCCGTGATCGAGGAACCCATGCCAGCGGACCGCCGGATCATTGACACAGAGCTGTTTTCCTGCAGTCTGCCGCGGCAATATGATGACGTGATTTTATAAGGGTAAAAAATACAACGCCCCTAAAACATGACACCGTTGTCATTCTCTATGCTCGCAGAGGCTCCTGTAATAAATCCCCACAATATCTTCCAGCTCCACTGCTTCGGGATGATTTTTCAACTTATCCTTATTGGCCATAAAATTCTTTGCATACTCCCTTATTTCTTCCTCTGCTATCTCAATCCTTACCTTGAGCAATTTTTTAAAGATTCCTTCCAGTTCTGTCAAGTCATCCAGCTGCAAAATGCTCAGCATTTTTTTAATCTTTCTTTGATCCTGGAAGGATTTCAAATACTCCATTGTTAAAATACTATTCGCCAGTCCATGGGGCAGCCCCTTATGATAAGTAAGGGCATAACCCATCCCATGGGGCAGGGAAGTGCCACTTTGGGATATGAGCATTCCAGCCAAGGTTGATGCCAGCATCATCTTCCTGCGGAATTCTTTATCCAGTTCATTATTGAGTAATCTATCAAAGCAGTCTTTAAATAATTCAAACCCCTTTTCACCATAGATATCAGACATGGGCGTACTTTTAGAGCTTAAATATCCTTCCACTAAATGGGTAAAAGCATCCAAGGCGGTATTAACCGTTATATCATAAGGCAAGTCATAGGTATATTTGCAGTCCAAAAAGGCAACTTTGGGGAAAATCCTTTGCCCTAAATTCTTCTTTGTCCTTTCTTTGTTTGACGTAATGATACTGTATTGAGTGACTTCCGAGCCTGTCCCTGCAGTGGTTGCCACGACGACCACAGGGATGCTGGCAAGCTTTTGGCCGCTAAAGATATTATCCTTAGTGATTTCAGGATTCTTTATAAATACTGCGATAGCTTTGGCAGCATCCATAGGGGAGCCGCCGCCTATGCCTATCACAAAATCCGCCTTGTTTGCTTTACCTATGGCACCAGCCTTTTCAATGGTTTCTAAAGATGGATTCTGCTCTACTTCATCAAAGAGAATGTATTCTACTCCTGTTTCTGAAAGGGCTTTCGTCACTTCATCGTAGGAACCATTGTTTTTTGCAGAACTTCTCCCTGTGACAATTAAAGCCTTACTGCCTATTGTTTTAAACACTTCTTGATGTTTCAAAACCACATCTTCACCAAAATATATTTCGGTGGGCATAAAATATCTGAACTCCATATTATCTTCTCTCCTCAATTTACCGGATAGCTTAGATCCTACTAGTTTCTGAAGCTACCAGGAATAGATCTCTTGGTTTTAGGCTGAACTTCGTTAATTATATCATTACCATCTATGACAAGGCCACTTAAGATACCATTTCATCATCCTTTGCAACCGATGCTTCGTTGCCCAGCCTTACTACTTTAATGCTGTAGCTTCAGAGGCAACCAAGAAGCCAATCCGATATCATGTGCCGATGATATTGGATTGGCCTCTTTAATTTAATATGAACAATAGTATGCCCTGTTGTAATGTGCATTGTTCCCCGACAATTAAAAATGAAGCTTTCTTTATCAATAATTGTAGTTGAGATCTATGCACTTCTTTATCGCAAATCCTGGGGCCTGTAAAACTCGCATTCCAACTTCCTGAAATCCTCAGCATTCCAGGTTAATACGGATAACGCCGGGCTTCTTGACCTCTCAGCCAAGTAAACATCTACCAAATCGACATTTACCCTACGGAAACAGGCCAGCACACGCTGCACTAAGCCGTCCTCTTCAAGTTCAACTCCATCAGCTTCGATAAAGTCCTCAAATACTCCCAATATCATCTTTTTGTCAAAGTTATATATCTTGCGCAGGACCCAGTAAGCTTCAACTAATACAATCGATAAAACGTGAAGAATCAAGTTAGACTGTTTCTCAACAGCAGAGACCTGTACCTAAAAAAAGCAGGGCCACCCGTTTGGCGGATGGTCCTGCTTTGTGCGATAGGAATAAAACACATCTATCTTTGGTCACTGATACTGGCATCGCTGTTGTTCGCAGCCAGGTCAGCTAAGGGATCATAAGGAGGACCGGCGATCGTACCAACCAGCAAGGCTATATCCACTGCATTTTCCGGGCTGCCCCATGAGTTACCCGATAAAACGACAACTGCTCTGTCCACAACAAATCCACGGGTATTATACACCACATTATCGATGATATACCCTGTCGTATTGGGATTCAAATAAGCCGGCTGTCTCAGAAAATAGAAAATATTATTTTGAACCGTCAAATTCTGCATATTATTTGCTTGCGTCACGAATCCGCGATTTACAACCCAGGTATCTGACGGCCCCGCTTGAGGCGGTCCATAAAAATAGTTGTTTATAAGCTTATGATTGCTTCCTCCAAGCTGAATAAATGGAACCGCATACGGATTATCGCTGGTGATCGTCAAGCCATCTATGGTCACTCCACTACCCGTGACAGCGAAAGGAATTACCGCGGCCTGAAGTTCAATCAGCGTATTAGGGTACCCTTTCAGGGTTACTCCTGCTTTATTCACCGATATTGTCGCTGTAATCGGATAAGTCCCGCCCAGAATATGAACGGTTCCTGTCGGTGATACTGCTGTGACGCCCTGTTGTATCGTTTCAAATGGACTGGCCTGTGTGCCGTCCCCACCGACTGCCCCAGCTTGCACATAGACTGCAAATGGATTAGGCTCGAATGTGCCGGTAGCACCGGTTTCACCGGTTGCTCCGGTCGGTCCGGTAGGGCCAGTTTCGCCTGTTGCACCTGTCGGCCCGGTTTCGCCAGTCGGCCCCGTAGGACCACCGGATTCTCCCGCAGGTCCAGTTGCACCCGTTGCGCCAGTAGGACCGGTAGGACCGCCAGGTTCTCCGGCGGGGCCAGTCGCGCCTGTTGCTCCTGTTTCTCCTGCTGGACCTGTCGCACCGGTCGCTCCTGTTTCTCCTGCTGGACCTGTCGCACCGGTCGCTCCTGTTTCTCCTGCTGGACCCGTCGCACCGGTCGCTCCTGTTTCTCCTGCTGGACCCGTCGCACCGGTCGCTCCTGTTTCTCCTGCCGGGCCTGTCGCGCCGGTTACTCCCGTTTCTCCCGCTGGACCTGTGGCACCGGTCGCTCCTGTTTCTCCGGCGGGGCCAGTCGCGCCTGTTGCTCCTGTTTCTCCTGCTGGACCTGTGGCACCGGTCGCTCCTGTTTCTCCTGCCGGGCCTGTCGCGCCGGTTACTCCCGTTTCTCCCGCTGGACCTGTGGCACCGGTCGCTCCTGTTTCTCCTGCCGGGCCTGTCGCACCGGTGGCTCCTGTTTCTCCTGCTGGACCTGTCGCACCCGTGGCTCCTGTTTCTCCTGCTGGACCTGTCGCACCCGTGGCTCCTGTTTCTCCTGCTGGACCTGTCGCACCCGTGGCTCCTGTTGGCCCTGCTGGACCTGTCGCACCCGTGGCTCCTGTTGGCCCTGCCCCTCCATTCTGATCTAAGGGATCAAGCTCTGCAGGCAGCACACGATGAGCTGCGATCAAATTTCCCTCGTTATCTTTTCCCCAAGCCGAAATCTCAACATTTTCCAAACTGGTGGTAAATTGAAACTGAAACGCATCAAAATTGGCTGAGTAGCTTCGTGTTGCCACCTCTCCAGGTTCCAGAATGAATACCTCCAAAACATACGCCGTAGTAGTGGTTCCAGATACATAAGATCCAGATATTTGCACAGAAGCAGATGCGGAATCATCATTCACTACTCTGACAGAAAGCACAGTAGTTGCTCTTATTCCGGAGACGGGTGAGTTTTCAATCAATCCCGTGGTTAATAGCGCCATGAATTTCATCTCCTCTTTTTTTCAAGCCTGCAATTCTATATAAATAGAAAATTGCTTTGCTTCATTAACAACTCTATTGAACAAAACACTAGCTTTAAAAAAACTTCAGTGTGCACTATTATATGCAACTTGTACACAATCTGTTAACGCAGACAGCCTTCATACTGAAACGCAATTTAACGATTAGCAAGCTCCTAGCACTTTTATGGCAAAAAAATAAACCCGATGTGTCAGGCTTATTTAAATACCATCAATTTATTTAATATCAATCCCATACTCTTTAAGTTTACGGTAAATAGTCGTCCTCCCAATCCCTAAGATTCTTGAAGCTTCGCTTGCATCATTTCCTGTTTGTGACAGAGCCTCAAAAATTACTTCTTTCTCAATTTCTGCTAAGGTTAGCTTCCTGGTGTTAACCTTGGTCCTAAAATAATCATTACTCGTCATTTCGTCCGGCAAATTGCTGAGTTCTATAACTCCATTTGTCGACATATTCACACCATAGACCATGGCATTTTGAAGTTGTCTTATATTTCCTGGCCAGCTGTATTCCTTAATCTTTTGGTAAGAAGCCGGACTGAGTTTGGGCACCTCACTCATCAATTTTTTCGAGATGTCCTCAATGAAATATTCCGCTAAAAGGATTACATCATGATCTCTTTCGCGAAGGGGAGGGATAGTGATTTTAAAGATGGATAACCGAAAATACAAATCTTCGCGGAAGGTTTTTTCTTTCACCATTAGAGAAAGATTCTTATTGGTTGCAGCGATCACACGGAAATCTACCGGAATACCTCTGCTTCCCCCAAGCCTTGTCACTCTTTTTTCTTCAAGAACACGCAATAGTACGGGCTGGATTTCCAGTGGCATATCTCCAATTTCATCTAAAAACAAGGTCCCCCCGTTAGCCAATTCAATTTTGCCGGGACGTCCATTACGATCTGCACCTGTAAAGGTTCCTCCTTCATAACCAAACAATTCGCTTTCAATTAGATTTCGTGGTAATGAGGCACAATTCACTGCAACGAAAGGACCGTCTGCCTTATACGAATTATGTATTGACTGGGCGAAAAGTTCTTTTCCTGTGCCACTTTCCCCAATAAGCAATACATTATAGCCTGTTCTCGCGACATTCTGGGCAATTTGAATAGACTTTGCTAAGGATGTGCTTTTCCCCTTAATATCTTCGAATTTAAAGCTCGCAGGAGTTCCGCCACGGTTCGCAACCATACGATTGACTTTATCTGAACGCGATAAGCGAATTACTGCACCACTGTTATATTTTCCTTGACCATCCGCAATCGGCCGAATATTCAGTAAATATTGAGTGTCACGTCCCCGGTTCATAAATATCGTCTCATATTCCTGGACGAATCTCCCCTTATGAATGGATTCATTAATTATGATAAGTTGATCATCCTTCACAAATTCGGAAAGATGCCTGCCTATAATTTTCTCTTGAGGATTAGAAGCAAGAATATTAATCCCTTCTTTATTGATATGAGAAATATAGCAATTTTCATTGACTGTTATGACTCCGTCATCAATAAGTGATAATGTCGCTTCCAATGTTCCATTCATTAGCGTCATAGAATTATTTTGTTTTTTAAGTTCCAGTAAATTTTCAATCGCATACCCCATAGCCATAACCCATCCAAGTGAATGAGCTTGAATATTTTGCATATCTTTTCTGGCCAGCATTTGGACAACGACTAATGTACCGATTACGCTTCCATGATCGTTGAATATAGGAGTCGCCGAACTGATATTATCTTGTAAAATCATACTATAATTATATGGACCAATAAATTGGATCGGTTTACGATGACGTATGCATAGGGTATGAGCTGAGGTGCCGATTATTTTTTCATTTAATAAAGAAGAAAGTCTTATATTTAACTTATTAAAAGCTTCGATCTCCTTTTTAGAGCCTTCTATAAGAAGTACTACGCCATTCTCGTCCGTTAAAACCATTATAAAATTTGAGTAATTTAGAATTTCATGAAAATTGTGTATGTAATTAGATGCTGTCTCTACTAGATCCGCTTTTTTTGCTATAACTTTTTCGAATTTATTTGCCTCTAAAAGTACCTCAAAACTTTTTACGTAGGGATCAAGGTGTTGGTTCTTGGCCACGATCCATGATTCCGCTACTTCCCTGGGAATGATTGGGTCTAAGCGGGGGTCAACGTTTTCCTCAATGAATTTTCTTTTAGAATCTTTTACTTCGTCCCATAGGTTAGTGCTTAGCTTGTTTTCTTGTTTAAGAAAATTATCACAACTTAATAGAAGGCTCGGATTTTGGATAAAGTACACCACTTCTTTTTCACCTCTATGACTTAATTGTTTAAGTGCATTTCTTGTGAAAAGTTACTCCTATCTAATTATAGCATATGCCTGTCATTTTACGTTGTTTTTACAAAAATTATCATAAACTTTGGTTGACTTGGCACAGTGAGGTCAAACTAAACTACAGATGGATAAAACTCCACCTGTAGTAAGTATAACTATGTATTTTGGCAACCTGAGTGAGTAAAATTCAAAAACAACTGAGAGCTACGATGTCATCCCGTCCGCAAAATCCTGTTTCCGGCGGCTTTTTATGACAGCTAAACGTAAAGACCCTGCCGCTATACCCATGAGAGTTAAAATAACTAAGAGACCAAGTATGAGAACAATCGGTTCCTGATTGCCGTTCATAAGTTCTAATGTGGCTCCGGTAATTGCATTGCCCGCTCCCATAACCATCACCAATAGACCTGCACCGCCCCACTCACTGAGAGCTGTCATCATGCCATAAGGCGTAAGCAGCGCACCTAAACCTAGACCTAAAATAAGAATGCGTGGTGGATCCAATTTAGTAAATATCATAAAAATTTGAAATAGTGCCGACAAAATTCCACCCAATAAAAACGCGGCAATATACATCTTGAGGACCTCCCTAAATAGTGTAGAAGGCGATAACGCCGACAAGAACCGCTAAAATTGTCCCAATCCCTAATATATACAGAACAAATAAAAGTGCCTCTTTTACAGCATCGCGAGTCGATCCGGTATTAATTTTAGCTCCCGAATAAATTCCCCCTATAGCAGCAACCAAGCCGCAAAGAGGAAGAATCGCTCCAAAGGCCCCTATCTTCTCAATTTTCTGGTAGATTCCGCTGATAAACAGGACTCCTCCCATCATACCCAATACTAACAAGGTCACGAGAACAACCATCATTGAGAAACCTCCCAGCAAGGAAGAGATTACGGAAATCAGGCTTTGTCCCACCACGGCAAAAATACCCCCAACAATAAATGCTGACACAATTTGTTTAAACATACATAGGATGCCCCTTTCGGAAACAATTTGATGGACGGCGGCGGATTGCCAATGACGATCCGCCATCCGTTCCTTATTCCCACAACGGATTACACCTGTTTTTGAAGGGCAATATCCTCCACTTTCAAGCTATCTTCTACCCAAAAGCCATTTAACACATAGACTTGATAGCCTTCCTTTTTAGCCGTTAAAGAATATTTGCCTGCCTCCAATTTTTTAAACCAATAGTCGCCGAAGTTATCCGTTGTTTCTTTGAGGACCTTACCCGTATCAATATTTGTCAAAGTCACTTCTACTCCGCTTAAACACTCATCAATATTCGGATCGTAGATTTCACCCGCAACAAATAACTTGGGCAGGTTCAAATAGTATACACGGGGTTTCATACCATACTCAGGATTCATCACCTCTGCCTTGGTTAAGATATTCACAAATTCGCTCTCATCCCCGAACATCAAAGCTCCGGTTGCGCAGGCATCAACACAACGGGGCTCTTTCCCTTCGACGATAAGTTGGGCGCACCCTGTGCATTTTTGAGGAATGTCGAGGGTGTCATTCCAGTATACCGCCTCATATGGGCAAACTTCAGCAATTGCTCTCTGGCCTTTTGCTTTTTCCGGGTCAATAATAACCAGTCCATCAGGACGTTTATAGACAGCATTGTTTTTCGCAACTTTGATACAGGAGGCATCATCACAGTGCATGCAGGGTTTAGCAAAATATTCGACCTTTACTTTGGGTACCTGACCATGAGTCTTTTGATTGACTTTCATCCAAAAATGCCCGGTATCAGGCTGGGGCTTGGCATAGGGAGACCAGTCATTATCAACATGCTCATCCTTACAGGCTACCTGGCAGCCGTAGCATCCATTGCATTTTGCAGCATCAAATACAAATACTTTCATTTTTTTACCCCCCAATGATCCAAGAATCAACAACCAAACCAGCATTCGGATCGTATTTCTTGGCAAATGCTTCAGGATATTGCGCCTTTAACTCATTAATGTCGACCTTGGCGACTCCCACCAAATAGCCGCTCGTAACCTCACCTGCACAGTTTTTAGAAGTGGTCATCGTCGGGCAGATTAAATTATTCGCACCGGATCGGTCGCTTTCACCCGGAACAATCATATCTATTCTTGCACCATGGTCTTGGTAGACCACGCCGGGCATAATGCGTTCTGTAATATAAGCCCCGCCGAGTACATATCCTCTCTCGTTAAATAGCTTGACAATATCGCCCTTATGGATCCCCAATTCCTCCGCATCGACTGGGTTAATCCAAACCGGTTCATACATATAACCGTCGGCTCCTTTAACTTTACAGGTTTCGATTTCTCTGAACCAGGTTACATCATCTAAGTTCGCATGGACGCGCCAACGGGGGTGATTCGAAACGATTAGGAATGGATATTTTTCCGATCTCGGGTGAAGCAGACTTTCTTGATGGCTTTCCCCAAAGGGAATCCACTTGGGAATGGGTTGCCGTTCTTTATCATCCGGGAAGAATTCCTCAAGTCCTGTAGCGTAAAACTCGATCTTTCCTGTAGGAGTTTGCAGCGGATTGACTTCGGGTTCATTATAGAAGGGGCTGAAACCAGCCTGGTCCTCTTCCCAACCCTCTGCGGTAGGAATCATGTAGTAATCTTTTTCACGAAACTCTTCATAAGAAATCTTGTGAGCTACCCCTGATGTTTCAAAACCTGCTTTAATCCAATCTTCAATAGATTTCCCTTTAGTATACTCTTCATAGAGACCCAGCTTTTTCGCAACTTCACATACCGCTTCATAATCGCTCTTGGATTCATAAAGTGGTTCGATGCATTGACCTTCATGGAAAATATGATTAAACTGGCCGCTAAAGACATCCACAGAGATGTCTTGCTCCTCAAGTTTTGTGTTGATTGGCAGAATAATGTCTGCAAATAAACAGTCATTTTCCAGCCAAGGATGCTGAATTACAACGAATTCAATCTTGGGAGAACGCAAGGCCTTGATCATGTTGTTTCCACCGGACCAACATGTTGTCCAGCAAGGTGTGTCACTCCATATCATGTGAATTTCCGAACCACCATCATCAGCCGGGTATTTATACTGGATGAATTGATCTTCGCGGGGGAATCCGGCTATTGTTGTGCCGTACCAAGTGATAGGCTCATCTCTCAATATGGCTTCCGGAACCAGAGTTTTAGGAATAAACTGTTTTGGAATCGTAAAATACCAACCATGATAAGCGCCTTCAACATTGGGAAGAATTTCAGGTCTCGGATGGGGAATTTGGTCAAACATATTGAAGAGGCCCCACTCGATCATTTTCAATTGGTTTCTGCCCGGCTTTCCTAATCCCTGCATGGCGAGCAAACAGACTTCTAAACGACCAGGCTCCGAGGAATAGGCTGCTCTGACATAGGAACCTCCATTACAGTGTACAATCGTTGTAGCTCGGGCGGCCCATTCTCTCGCTAAAGCTTTGATCGTTCTGGATGGAACACCGCAGATCTCTGCTGCCCAACCTGGGGTCTTAGGAAGTCCGTCTTCTTTACCTAACACATAATCCGCAAATTGATTAAATCCATGGGTATGGGTTTCAATAAAACCTTTATCGTAGGTATTTTCTGTAATCCAGGTGTAGGCAATTGCCAGTTGCAATGCAGCATCCGTATTGGGTCTTACAGGTATCCATTTGTCGGCGTGAACTGCAGCTCCATAATTTACATCGGGGCAAACATAAATCGATTTAATACCGATTTCCGTGAACCAATAACATAATCTACTGGCCTGTTGACCTGACCATCCCCAAGTCGTGGTTTCTGGGTCACAACCCCAGAAAAGCAAAATTTCCGAGTTATCAGCAACATCTTTCCATAGATTTGTTTGTGTACCTTGGCCCACTGGGTCTTGTCCCCATACATGCTTTGCTCCCCAATACCAGCCTTCCCAACTGTCCGGGTTCCGTGCCTGAACAGTGTAACCGCCCAACAGCTCAAGTAATCCGGTTTGACATCCGTGGGGACCATGAATTGCCTTCGTCTCACCGTGTCCGTCAGCTTGGGCCAAAACGGAACATGGACCATAGGTACTTTGAACTCTCTTAAGCTCTTTGGCGATTAACTCTGCTGCTTCATCCCAGGAAATCCTCACAAACTTACTTTTGCCTCTGTTTTGAGGATTACGCTCCCCTTCAGGATCCCAGTCTACCCGTTTTAGTGGGTAAGGAATTCGGTTTGGTGAATAAACACGTTTTTTATAAGCCATACTGAAGGGTGGTATTAAGGATTTCATCGTCGGTTCAAAAACCTTGCCCCGCGCTTTGATCTTCCATGGTTTCATTTCTTCAGGTTTGTACTCTTTGTCAAAGTGAAGTGGACGAATACGTAAAATCTTGCCATCCTTAACATCAACCTCTGCTGAATTGGATCCAATACCGAAGCCGCACCAACCGAGCCCCTTAATATGGGTTTGAATTTGACCTTTTTCCATTGATCTTTCCCCTTCCTAAGATAAGTGTTAATAGTATGAAAAAGCTACCCCTACCAAATCACCTCCTTTCAGTAAGCGGGACTTTATTTGTTTTCGTTCTTAGTCAAATCAGCTTTACATTTTCTGCATTCTTTGGTATCCGGCGGGTTCATAGCCCCGCACTCGGAACATTTTATTGGCTTTTGAGCTGTTGGTGGTCTAAAACACATTTCTGATTCCCCCGTTTCTGCATCACTTTGATACCTATTAAATTTCTACGCTAAATATTTCACATAAATAAACTGTAGCAATTTTCATGCCACTTTATGGGTGCTATGAAATCAGCTGTTGCAGAAACTCTATTCGAAAAAAGAGGACATTAATTCCAATTCGGTAACCAGTTTGGAATTAACAATCGGGTCATGGCACCAATTTTCATTCATCAGTGGTGCCGCTATGCGACATGGAAGTCTGATACGTAAAGAAAATGCCGGCATTTTTGCCGGCGCCCTCTATAACTCACGTTCCAACTTCCTGAAATCTCTTTTACCCGCTCCCTCATTACGATACCATTTCATCACCCTTAACAACGGGCTCTTCCTTTTTCCTCACTGCTTCGCTGCCCCGCACTGCTCCCTTATCGCATTTGTTGCCCCAGGCGTCGATCAGCTCTTCATTCCTGTAAACACAAATGACTTCACAGTTATTGGGGCACCCCTGGCATTCCACACCCCGGGTATCAAAATGCATCTCCGTCATGCTGAAATTGAAATCCTGTTCCTGGCCGGAGCTTTTGGCCAACAAGGCCGCGCCTAGGGCTCCCATCAAATGGGCATGAGGGTCCACATGGATGGTTTCGCCGGTTGCTTCCTCAAAGGCTTTGATCACCCCAACATTTTTGCTGACGCCCCCCTGGAAGACGATGGGGGCTTTGGTGTGTTTGCCTTTGCCCACATTATTCAGGTAATTGGCTACTACGGCATGGCACAATCCGGCCACAATATCCTCTTTTTTATGGCCGATCTGAGCCTTGTGCACCATATCCGACTCGGCAAAAACCGTGCATCGGGCCGCTATTTTGGTGGGATTCTGGGACCGCAAGGCCAGTTCGCCGAATTCTTCCACTTCCATCCCCAGCCGCTTGGCCTGGGAGGACAGGAAGGAACCTGTACCGGCGGCACACAAGGTATTCATGGCATAATCCACCACAATCCCGTCTTCCACCAGAATAATCTTGGAATCCTGACCGCCTATTTCAAAAATAGTCCGGACATCTGGATACACGGACAGGGTTCCCACGGCGTGAGCCGTGATTTCATTTTTGACCACCTGGGCATTGAGGAGGGCGCCGATCAAGCGCCTGGCTGAGCCGGTGGTGCCCACGGCCTTAATCTCAATACCCTGAGTGACACGATTGCCGCTATCACCATTACTGCTGTTGTCGTTACCGCCATTACCGCTGATATCATCATTACCGTCAGCATCTTTAGTGCAATTAATACCGTCGATCTGAGCTTTGAGGTCGGCAATTACTGCCTTAACGGCCTCCACCGGGTTCCCTTCCGTCCACAAGTACTTCTCGGCCAGAATCTTGTTGTTCTGGTCAATGATCACACCTTTGGTGGAAATGGAACCGCTGTCCACTCCTAAATAACATTTTGCCATCTGTTCGCTTCCCTTCTCATCATCAGCATGTCATGGAACGCTTCCAAGCGTGTGAGCACCCCGGTTTCGGAGGTCTGAGCATCAAAACTGAAATACAGTATGGGCATTTTGTAATCATTGCTGATATTCTGCAGCATGGGCATGGAATTGACTTCCGGCGTGCATCCGAAAGGTTTGACATGGATAACCCCGTCATAGCCGGCTTCAGCCAGCATTTTCGCCCGGGCCACACTATCTGTGCCATCGGCGCCGATTTCATACTCCAGATAGTTTCCTGCCAGCTTCAGCAAGTCACTGGATTGGGGATGATGACGCAGCAAATAGGATACAGTGATGAAGCGGGTGACCTGGATGCCCTTTTTCGCCAGCTCCTTTTCGATGAAACAGCTGCTGAAAGGCTCCATAAGGGTATAGAGCTCTCCGACGATCCCCACTCTGAGAGGATTGTCCGGTTTATTGACTTCCAGTTGGCGGAATAGGGCATCGTATTTTCGATAGAGTTTGTCCAGGCTCCGGAAGCCTTCCACAGCGGCAAGCTCCCGGAGGAACTCCTTGTGCAGCAGCTCAAAGCTACCCTCCCGGACGGCAAAGCCGATATTGCTGCGGATCATATGATCCAAGGAGTCCATGGCCTCGATCATTTTAAAGGTCAGCTGAAAGTAGTAGGCAAACCGGGTAAAGGATAATTGGGGATTCAAGCGCTTAAAGCGGTTGAAAAAGGCCAGGGGATTGACTTTTTCGTTGTCGATCAGGCTAATGAACTCAAAATCATAGCCTAGATCTCTTAAGATCTGTTCCTGAATTTCCCCATAATACCCGAACCGGCAGCCCCCGCCGGACTGAACCAGGATATTCGCCCCTTGCTCCAGGGCTTCCAGGTAGTTGCCCAGGTTATATTTAAAGGGTACACAAACAAAATCCGGGCTGTATTTCGAGCCCAGTTCCAAGGTTTTTTTGGTAATGGGGGGCGGGGTCAGAACCTGAATATTCTCCAGAACATGCTTGAGCAGAAATTCGATGGCCACATGGTAATTTCCAATGTGGGGAAAACTCATGATCTTTTCCTGACTAGCCAATTTGTGCTTCCCTCCCGGTCTTTTTCCTTTCCATGATGATATCGACAAAGCTTTCAATTCTGGTCTGCAGACCTGCTTCTCCCTGGAGTTCATCCACGATGATATTAGCCATGGGAACGCCTTTTATTTTTCTCAGGCACAATTCATTGACCAGGGAATCGGGACCGCAGGGGAAGGTGGAAATGAAGATGATCCCATCGATGTTCTGCTGATAATGATCAATGGCTCCAATGAGTTCTTTGTTGAAGGTCCAATAGAGGGTGTCCGAGATGAGCCTTGACTTGAGGGCGGTTTTCTTTTTGTCGGCGGCATCGGCATAAACAGGCACAATACCCAGGCTTTCCAAGTGCTTGACGACCGGATAGCCCACCACCTTGTCGTAGGTGTTGTAATCATGGGCGATAATGAGTATTTTCAGCTTGTCTTTGCCCTGAATGAGGCTCTCCTGCTCTTCGGCCAACTGCAGCTCCATCTTCTTTTGCAGCCGCTTCCCTTTAAGATAAGCTTTTAAGACCAGGGCGGGGTTTTTGCCCAGTTCCCTGCCCATCTTCATAAAGCCTTTGAATTCACTTTCCTGATGTGCCATATCGATGTTGTAGCTGAGCAGGTTGACTTCTTTAAAGGTATTTTTGACGATATCGTAGAGGGCGTTGAACTTGGTGCATACTTCTTCTTTTCTGCCGAAACCGACGATCCTGGGTACTAAGATAAAGTCTGCCTTTCCCCTCAGATAAGCAAGATGGCCCATATAAATCTTGGCGGAAAGGCAGCTTTCATCGATGGAGGAATCAATGCCCTCTTTGAGAATCTTCTTATTGGTTTCCGGGCTTAAGATGACCTGGCAATTCAATTCCGCGAAAAAGGTTTGCCATAGGTACTGATATTTAAAGAAGAGAAAAGCCCGGGGAATTCCGATGGTGATGTTGTCTTTCAATAGTGTGTCACTTCTTTCCTGGAGGTTTCCTTGAACAGGAGCGGGCCGGCAAGGAGGCTCAATAACGACAGCAGCATAATCGCCAACCCTCTGGTAATTCTAACCACTTATACCCAATTTCATAAGTCGTAAACAAATGGGCAATCCTTCCCGTGCATAATCCCTTGCTGTTGCTGACCGGCCTAAGTTCCAGCGGGTTGACTTTTATAACATTGTATTGCATTTGTACATATAATGTAATATGTTAAATATACTATAGTGAGGTGATTTCAGATGGCAAAGAGTTCAAGCATGTATATCCGCATTGACCCAAAAATCAAAGCCGAGGTAGAGGAGATTTACGCGCGATACGGCATGAGCATTACTGATGCCATAAATGTTTTCCTTTACCAGTCTCGCAACGTCAATGGACTTCCTTTCGATTTGCGCCCGTCTGCACAGGAAACGCGTGTTCCTTTATCTCCAAGCATGAAGGGTGCCTTAAGAAAATACGCCGACCCTGCCTTAAGAGCGAAGGAAGAAGGCGCGTGGGAAAAGGCGGCGGAAAAGCATGAAGGTATTTGATACCAACGCCGTCCTGCGTTATATCTTGCAGGATGATAAGAAAATGGCGGATGTGGTTGAGGATCATCTTAAACAGGGAGACTCCTTTATCCTACGGAGGTAATCGCGGAAGTAGTATATGTCCTGAGCGGAGTGTATCAGGTACCCCGCCAGGAAATAACGGCGGTTATTTCAGGCGTCTTGATGGAAGATGTAGCAGTGACCAATGCCACAGTGATCATAAAGGGACTGGAAACCTTTGCGACAACTACCCTCGATTTTGTAGATTGCCTTATGGTTGGATATCAAAAAGAAGAAAGACCAAACCGCTTCTAAGTCTTGTTTGAAAGCGGTTTGGTCTTTAATTGGTCATTATTTTGATTTCATGGCTTCTTTAATGGCTGCGGAAGTGATGGTTAGACTCGCCGGCGCGCGGCGTTGCGGCCGGCCAGCCGGCCAAAGGTAACGCTGCGTCCGGCGGCGGCACCGGCCAGCAGGTTCACATAGCTGCCGTGAAAATAACCGCCTGAGCAGTCGCCCGCAACGTACAGGCCTTCGATGGCGTTGCCGTCTTTATCGATGGCGTTCATGTCGGTATTGATCTTGACGCCGTCCATGGTGGCGATGAAGTATCCGCCGCACTGGCGGGTGCCGTAAAAGGGCGCGGTGCGCAGTTGGGAAAGGCGGAAGGGCTCTTTGTCAAAGTCTTCGTCCTTCTGTTGATCGTAAAGCTCATTATAGCGGTCTACCGTTGCTTTGAGGTTGTCGGCGGGAATGTTCAGCTTCCCGGCCAGCTCTTCGATGGTATCGGCCTGGACGATGTATCCCTGCTTCTGAAGATCGGGATTCATGACGTTCTGGATATACTCCATGGGGAAAACCGATTCCGTACCGTTGGCATGAGGATAGAGGCGGGAGCAGCCGTGGCTCTCGAAACGTTTGATATCCTCGGGATAGTCGGCATCCCAGATCATAGCGTAAGTATGCTCCGGCAGCAGGTTGAAGGCAGTGTGGAGAATATGGTCATAGCTGCCGGATTCATTGGTAAACCGGCGGCCTTTCAGGTCTACCTTCAGGAAGGGCTGGGAGCCCATCCAGAACCAGCCGGCATCTTCCGGGCCGGAGGCATCAGGCTTCACGCAGGCCCGGTCAAAGATCATGCCTGCGTGGGTCTCATCCATTATGCCGCCGGCCCACAGGCAGGCTTTGATCCCCTGGCCGGAACTGCCTGGGAAAGAGCGGTTAACACCGGTCATCTTCAGCGTCTCGGGCTGGAGAGCCTGGAGCATCTCAGTGTTGTTGGAGTAGCCCCCGGTGCACACAATCACACCTTTGGAAGCGTTGTAGCGCACGTATTTATCGCCGCTTTTGGCAAGGATGCCGGTGACCTTGCTTCCGTCTTTCAGGAGCTTGATCATCTCCGTATCGTGGTGAACTTCAAGCCCTTTGGCCTTGTAATCGTCCAAGAGAAGAAACATGGTGAATTGGGACTTGTATTCCCTGCCCTCCCACTGGACGGAATGGCCCACATCATAAAATTCAAATTTCTCTCCGGTGTCGTGATTATCCACCTCGTGGAGGACTTTCACGTCATGCTTGGCCATGCGCTCGGTATACCAGTCAATGGCCTCACCGGAATTATCCGCCCAAACCTTGAAAAGCCTCTGGTCGCCATAGCCTTGGGAATGCTGATACATCAGGCGTATCACGTCAAATTTATCCGGGTTATCCTTGTTGGCGATCTGCTGCTTTGAGCCAATGGCCCCAAGTGTATCACGGATGCCGGAACCGCCGAAGTCCGCGCCCGATTTCTCGATAAGCACGGTTTTCGCGCCTTCTTCAACGGCTGAGCAGGCGGCAAAGGTGCCGGAGGTCCCGGCGCCAATGACCACCACCTCATAATCATAGGTTTTGACGATCTCGCTGTCGGCGATCTCCGGTGCTTGGCCAAGCCAGTCGGTACCTGCGGAGCCGGAAGAGCCCGGGGAGACGACAACGGGGTTGCCGCCGGCCTGGGTGATGCAATCGGCCGCGGCCTTCATAACCGCCTTGCTGGTGATCGATGCACCGGATACGCCGTCGACCTGCACGCTCTGACCGTCAAGGATCTGAGCGATAAGCGTATCCTTAGCTGCCTGGCCGATGCCTGCGGTCTCGTTGGCCAGGTCAAGAACCACATCGGTGATGGTGTTCTCGTCGAAAGTCATGGTAACGGTTACTTCGCCCATGCCCTGGGCGGTGGCAGTATAGGTGCCGGGCTTGTAAGTCCCTTTGGGGGCAGAGGCAGGGGAACCGGACGAACAGCCGCTGAGGATACCGAGGGTGCTTGTACTGACGACACCTGCTGCAGCGGCCTTTAAAAAGTCGCGGCGGGAAAAATCCTTTTTCATTTTAATCCCTCTCTTTTTCTTGTTCGCGCAATATTGGCGGCTTCAGTATATCAACTTTACAAGCCCCGAAAAAGCAGCTATAATTTTCACAAGGTGCAAGCAATTGCTTGCGTTTGGAGGGCTGAGATGGATATTTCAAAGCTAAAGGCCTTTTTGGTTTGCTGTGAGGAAATGAATTATACCAAAGCCGCGGTCCGCCTTTTCATATCCCGTCAGGCACTGCGTCAGACGATCCAATCTCTGGAGACCGAGCTTGGTACGACGCTTTTCAGTAATTTGCGCAACCGCCTTTCCCTGACTGCATCAGGAGAAACGGTGCGAAACTATGCGGAAGAGCTGACACGCACCTATGAATCCATGCTCATGGAGGTGGGTGCCGTTCAGGGAAAGACCCTGCGGCTTGGGATTTCCTGCTCCCTTCTGCCGTTCTTCAGTCCGGAGCTGCCCGGCTATCTGGAAGAGTTCGGAACCGCTCACCCGGAACTGCCGCTGGAGTTGTTATCCCTGACGACGGATCAGACGATTGAAAAGGTACTGTCCGGAGAGCTGACCGCCGCCATTCTGGTCATGATGGACTGGGACATTCCCGGAATCGCAGCCGATACCATCTGCAGGTTCCCCTTCGGCGTGACCTTCGCCGAAACCCACCGTTTTTCCCGAAAAAAACAGATCGGCATCGAGGATCTGGCCGGTGAAAAATGCGTCGTCTGGGGTTCTCCGGAACTGATTATGAGGCCGCTGTATGAGGAATTGCAGAAGGCAGGCGTTCAGATCAGCGTCGAAGTCATTCCTTCGGCCAAAACAGCCTTTTACCTTATGGAAAACGAAAACCGCCTGATGTTTGAATACACCTATCCCAATACAAAGCAGCTTCAGGTCGAACGGAACAGCCCCCTTGCCGGCAGCGCCTTTTCATGGAGCCTGACGTTGATCCATAAATCACAAGAAAGTATCCTGCCCCTCACCCTGCTGAAGGATTTTCTTATTGCCAAATATGACTATATCACTATTTCCCGCAACATTATTCCTGTGTCTTAGAGGAACGGCAACCTTTGGTTGATACCCCTATCTTTCATCTTACAAGGTGGTCAAAGTGGAGATTAAACAAATCTATTACTTTACGGAAGTTTCTAAATACGGGAGCTTTGCCCAGGCAGCCAAAATGCTGTTTGTCACCCCGCAGGCCTTAAGCAAATCGATCAATAACCTGGAAAAGGAATATAACTGCCAGCTTTTTATCAGAAAGAACAACAACCTAATCCTCTCGGATATCGGCCGGGGCTTGCTGCCTCAAGCCAAAGCCTTGCTGGAGGATTATTACGCCTTTGATCAGCGCATCAAGCAGTTGTCGGAGATTGAAAACGGTTATTTCCGCGTGGCGATTGTGCCGGATTCATTGAGCATCCTTGATATTAATCTGTTTAAAAAGTTCCGGGAATTATACCCACAGCTGAATCCCGATTACCTGGAATTGCCGGACAGGGTGGTGGAGGAATATCTCGAAGCAGGTCTGGTTGAGACCTGTTTCCATATCAACACCCTGCCCAACCAGGAGGAATATGAATCGGTTTTGCTCTGCTCTTCCGAGCTCTGTGCTATCACACGCGGCGGCAATAATTGTCTGGACAGGAAAGATTATGTGACTTTAAAAGATTTGGCGGATAAGAAAATCGTGACCAAGGGCGAGTCGTATAAGTCCTTCGCTCTATTGGCAAAAGCAGCTCAAGCTGAAAATATCACTTTGAATTACGAAGTAAAAACAGCGGACACATCCCTGGCCTTGGATATGATTGCCTCACCCGGCTATGTTGGCACGGGACCTTACGCCATGTATGGAGTGCTGGAGCATACCGGCGATACGGCAGTCCCCTTTAGTCCTTCTTTGCCGTGGAATATCTATTTGAGCTACAAAAAGTATAAGCCTGTCTCCAAACCAGTGCAGTTATTTATAAAATACGTAAAAGAGCATTACAGTATAAGTGACTGACAACTTCTTGCCGGCAGAAAACAGGAGAAAAGAAATGGCCTGCCTGGCGCCCAATCATTTAGCGGCAATTGTACGAAAGCGCCGCATTAAAAAACCGGACTCTGTATTTAACAGAGTCCGCTGAAAGATCCTTTTTGGCCTGTCTACTTGACAGGGAGAGGGTTTTGGCAACTTCGCCGCGAGGCGACCGGAGTTCAATATCCAGGAATTTAGCCCAGTGGATTACCGCTGGTGTCTATATTGGCAAACTCTTCATAAAGATCAGTGACATGAACATCGCCCATCCAGTTGGGGTCAACTGTGCCACCTAAACAATTCTCAACCAGATGGCGCGCCGCCGCACAGCTGCACCAGATGGCCACAGGCTGATTGGTTCCGCCACCGTAAGTCTGCGAATCCCAGCCTGCGGTCGCGATGCCGGAGGCGTAGAGGCCGGAGATTGGCTTGCCTTTGGCGTCGGTGACCTGTGCAGAGCGGTTAATACGGATGCCGCCGTTGGTGTTGTAGGCGTTGACTCCGGCCTTGACGGCATAGAAGGGAGGGGTCCCAAGGGGCCAGATAAACTCCGCCGGCTTGCCGAACTCGTCTTCGGCTCCGGCAGCCGCCGCGTTGTAGGCCTCCACCGTCTTTACGAAATCCTCCACAACGAAGGTCTCGACATCGGCAGCTATCGCCTTGCCTAACTCCTCGATGCTGTCGGCCTGATAAAACCAGCTCATGGACGAGAACTTTTCCAAGTCCTCTCTGACCTGCAAAGGATAATCGCTGCGCGGCAGCTTTGTGGCGCTGTCATAGCCGTTCTTGCCATTTTGCCACTCCCCGGCCTCCCACTTCCGGAGGTAGGACTCATCAAAAATGGAGAAGGCCTGCGCCTGAGCTAGAATGATCTGCGAGATCGCGGTGAGGCCGAAACCCTTGATGAATGATACCGACTCATCGTAGAAGCGCACGCCATACTGATTGACGAAGATATCGCTGAACTGGAAACCCACAGCTGTGTTGAGATCGGAGTTAAAGTCACCCGGCTCGCTGTTGGTACCCATACCGGCAAAGAAGCCATCGATGGTCTGGAGCAGACTTTTGCCATGGGCGGTCTGCTCAACCATCAGATGGCCATCGCCGTCTTGCCCTATGCCCAGAGGTATGATCTTGTTTACGTCCTGATTTGCGTATAGTTTCAGCAGATCGGAGTTGTTGTTCATGCCTCCCGAGGCAATCACTACTGCCTTGGCGTTGACCTGTACAACCTTGTCGTCCCCATCCTTGTACTGCAAACCGGTCACCGTGTACTCATCGCCAAGCACCAGCGCGAAAGCGCGCGAATCCAGGCGGATATCGACCCCCAACGCCTCAGCCTGGGGTGTCAGTGTTTTGATGGCCGATGCGCCATGGCCGCCTTCATAAAGCGGCTGCGGGCTGCCATAGAAAGCCAGCGGTACTTTGTGCTTGGCAAACAGCCAATCGGAACAATCACCCTGCTCCAGGCACATGGTATAGAAAAGCTGGGGATCCACCACGTAGTTACGGGCAGCGCATTCCGAAAGGCTCTTCATTCGGGCGTCTGCCGGGCTGAGGTTGGCAAAACCTCCGCCGCCTTCTGCGAAGTTCGTGTTGCCGCCCAGGAAGCCGTTCTTCTCCAGCATGATGACCCTGGATTCTGGGGAGAGCTCCTTAGACAGCATGGCTGCCACGAAGCCACCCATGCCCGAACCAATTACCACCACATCAGCGTCTTCGGTGCGATCGGGCTGAAGCGGGATGCCGATGCCATCCGGATTCGCGTATCCCGGTGCGATTCGGCTGCCGGCATTGCCGTCGCCTGATCCAGCTGTACCTGCATCTCCAGCGCCTGCGCCGGCACTGCCTGTCGTTGCCGGAGAGCAGGCTGTCAGCATCGCTCCGCCGGCTGCCAGCATACCGGCAGTCAAGCTGCCTTTCAGAAATGATCTGCGGGACATCTCAATCCGATTTTCTTTTTCTGTCTTTTGCTTGTCCATTCTATAACCTCCCTTTTTATAAACAACTCCTCAGAAAGGCATGATCCATGTGCCTTGATGATTGCTTACTTATATTATAAAAGTTACAATTTTCACATCAAACGAATCATTTTTGCGGACTCTCAACCATCAGTTGAGGCTAATCACATCGACAATCTCTGATTAAAGCAAAAAGCGAACCCCATGAATTCTTTGCTCATGGGGTTCATCTGCCCGTGATGATAAATCACGGTTTCAATTTTCAGCTTAAATACACCTATTGCAACGAAGCTGTGCTTTGCACCGACCGCAAGGCACAACACATTATAGTATAAACCGGTTGAGCAGAATATCTTCCATATTTCTTCGGCCATCGATCACGGCAAGAACCCAAACCTTGTTTTCTTCAAGTTTATAAATAATCCGCCAAGGCCGGATAATCAATTCCCGATAAAGGGTAATGCCATGATATTTCAGCTCAGGAACGATTCGCTCCTGATGAGGCAGTTGCCGTAAATTGCCGCATTTTTGCCTGATCTCCGTATATATTCTTTGCGCCACCGTTATATTGTCATCAGCGATATAAGCGATGATTGTTCTTAAATCCTGCTGGGCAGTTTGTGTCCACAGAACCTGATACATCTTATTCATGATTTTCCGCTGCATCTTCCAGCTGCGGCAGGCCTAATTCCGGTCCATGCTTAGGAAAAACTCCTCCTGGGACAGGACTTTGCCTTTAGCAATGTCCTCTTCTCCCTGAGTCAGCAGCTTCAATAACCCAACGGCATTTTTAAGTTTCTCATAGGACTCTGTGTCCAGCAAGACGGCTCTGGCCTCGCCGTTTTGAGTGACGTAGACAGGCCGGCGAGATTCGTTCACCTGATCCAGAACCTCGGCTGCATTGGCTTTTATATAGGAAATAGGTCTAATATCTTCTTTGCCATTCAAAGCTTACCACCACCTATACAAATATAGTACCAAATTTAGTCCGAGGAGTCAAAGGTTCTATCTATTGTTGCCTTTGACTCCTATCCTCAGTGAGGCGAAGTCGCTGGCTGTCCTTATACTTTCTGGCAGTGCAAAAAACGGCTTAAAAATCTCCTTCTCACTGAAGCCGCTGCTGATTCCGGAAAAACCCTTCCCAGGGATCACTGTCCTGGATCCTGCGCAGGGCCTCCGCCATATCCACACCGTCGGGAGCCACTGTATCCAGCTCCTCCCAAGTGATGGGCATGGATACCTTGGCTCCCCTTCTTGCTCTCAGGGAATAGGGGGCAATGCTGGTGGCTCCCCGGCCGTTGCGAATCCAGTCGATGAAGATCCTGTTGGTGCGCTTGGCCTTGCGCACATTGCTTGTGTAACGATCCGGCCATTTCTGCTCCATGACCTGGGCGACGCCTTGGGCGAAATCATGAAAGACTCCCCAGGAAACGGCGGGTTTTAAGGGGACCACCACATGGTATCCTTTGCCCCCGCTGGTCTTGAGATAGGAGTTCAGGGAAAGCTCGGCAAGGATGGTTTTCAGATCCCGCACACCCTGGCGCACCGTACCCAGCTCCATTCCCTCGTCGGGGTCCAGATCAAAGACCATCAGATCCGGCTTTTCCAGCTCATCAACACGGCTCCCCCAGATGTGAAATTCCAGAGTGCCCATTTGGGCTTCGGCGATCAGCCCGGAAGGGTTCTCAATATAGAAGTAGTCCTCTGTTGTTCCGTCACTGGTGAGAATGGGAATAGTGACAACTCCCTGACTGCCGGGGCCGGGATGCTTCTTATAAAAGCAGGTCTGGGCTACCCCTTTGGGACAGCGGACAATGCTGAGAATCCGGCGGCTTACATAGGGCAGCATGCGCTCTGCCACCTTGGCGTAATACCGGATCATATCCACTTTGGTGATTTCAGGATCGGTGAAGATCACCTTGTCCGGACTGCTGATCTTGATTCCTTCGATAATCATGCTGTTGGTATTGATTTTCATGAGGCTCTTCCTTTCAGGGGCAGGTGGCTGAAGCTGCAGTTCCCCATCATCTTTTTCCTCATCCGCCCTCTCCCTCCTGATCTCCCTGGGGTTCTTATCCGCCCGCAAGCCTTTGAAGCTGGCCTGCCTCAATAGATTCTCTTCGGTCCAATCGGCAAACTTAACCTCCACCACCAGTTCAGGTTCCACCCAGGTGATCCGTTCATTGGCTCTGGGCTTAGGAGCAGGTTTAAAGGGCGCCGAACTTCTCCTGATGTCCTTAAATTTCTCTTCAAGTTCCTCCATGTCGCTTTCCTTCAGGCCGGTACCGGCCCGGCCGGCATAGACCAATTCCCGGCCTTCGTAAATACCCAGGAGAAGGGAGCTGATCCCACTGATTCTTTTCTGGGAAAGAGTATAGCCGACGATGATGAATTCCTGCCTTTGATCACATTTCAGCTTGATCCAGTCGCCGTTCCTGGTTCCGCTGTAAAGGGCATCGGCTTTTTTGCCGATAATCCCCTCCATGCCTGCTTCACAAGCCGCCCGGAAACTTTCTTCGCCCTTTCCCCTCACATGCCGGCTGTAGTGAAGGTTTGGGGGAGCATTCTCCAGCAAGGCCGCCAGGGTTTCCTTCCTGTGGATCAGGGGGTGTCCCCGCAAGTCGGCTCCATCCAGGGCCAGGAGATCAAAGAGGATATAGGTCAGGTTTTTGGTCCGGGGATTTTTCAAATAGTTCTGCAAAGCCTGAAAGTCCGTCTTGCCCTCCGGATCCGTAATGGCCATTTCCCCATCCAGAATCATGGCCCTTCCCTCAGCCCAATCAGCGAGGGAAGAGGCCACATCCTGGAACCGCTCTGTATAATCATGGCCGTTCCTGGTCATAAGCCGGACCCTGTGCCCTTCAAGATAGGCCACGATCCGATAGCCGTCATACTTCAATTCATAAAGCCAGCCCTCACCCTCGGGAAGGTGACGGACTAATTTGGCAAGCTGCACTTCCGTACTGCTGAAGGGGTTTCGGGTGAATTTTTCCTCCTCCCCTTCTTCAATTTCCGTCATGGTGCGTCCGGTCCTGATGCTGGTGATAAATTGGGAAATTCCGTCGGCAGTTTGCACATAGTCGTCTTTTTCTTTAAGCAACAACCAGTTATCCTTCTTGTCCCCGGCTTTCCCTTTCATCCGTACCAGAGCCCACCTGCCTTTAAGCCTTCTGCCCTTCAGTACAAACTTCAGCATACCTTCATGGAGTCCCCCATCCACATCCACATAAGGTTCCCAGAAGCCTTCATCCCAGAGCATGACCACACCGCCCCCGTATTCCCCTTTGGGAATGGTCCCCTCAAAATGCCTGTATTCCAAAGGATGATCCTCCACCTGTACAGCCAGTCTCTTATCCCGGGTATTGTAGGAAGGCCCCTTGGGCACTGCCCAGCTTAACATGGCTCCATCCCATTCCAGACGAAGATCGTAGTGATCTCTGCGGGCCAGATGGTGCTGCACTACAAACCTCAGCCCCTCCTGGGGCATTTCTGTGATCCCCTCCGGCTCCAAGGTTCTGGTGAAATTCCTTTTTTGGTTGTACTGATTGAGTTTTGACCTCATATTATCACGCCGGTTCTTTCTTTTTGGTTAATATTCTGTAAGGTGTCACTGAGTACTATTGTTTCCCGCTGCAGGATAAGTATGTCCTCTCCGGGAATGGCCCGGCAGGCATTCCGGCAGATTCTTTTCTTGACACTTCACATCATTTTGATAAGCTTTAATTATTCCGAGCCAGGGTGCTGCTTTCAGCCCGTGTAAGCCAATATTCAACTATGCTAAATTCTAAACCAGGGGGGCTTTTATGAATTACAATTCCATTCCAACTGAGATTATCGATACTATCCTTGCGGAATTAAAAATCGGTTTAACTCTTGTCAACAATACGGGAAAAATTATTTATTTCAATCAGTTGGCCGGTGAATTGCTTGGCTGGGACAATAAGCTCCCCGAAAATACTATTCTCTCCTGTCACAAAAAAGAAAACCAGCCCAAAGTGATTGAGAAACTTAATCAGCCTGCCGCTATGGAATGGCACAAAGTGATTAAAACTCAAAACAGGTTTATTGAGAACGCCTATTCCCCGATCAACATACCGGATAAATTTATGGGGGCAATGATTCTTACCAAGGATGTGACGGCGAGAGAAGAAAGTTTAGAAAAATTAAAGAAAAATGCCGAAACGGATGCCCTCACAGGGCTATATAACCGCAATCTCTTTCATACGGTTATTCAGAGCTATATTACGGAGTCCAAGCCTTACGGGCTGATTATGCTTGACATTAGCGGTTTGAAGTATATCAATGACCATTTTGGCCATGAAGAAGGGGATCGAATCCTCAAGGAAGCTGCTGAGGCTATTCGAAGCAGCATCAGAGATACTGATTTCGCCTTCCGCTTTGGCGGCGATGAGTTTCTGATTCTTACCTCTTATCAGGAAGCCGTTCTCAAAACCATCGCCAACAGAATAAGGAGCAAAAATAAGATTCCGACCGAGAATACTCCCGCGGTATTAAACTTAAGCTTAGGTTATGCCACTTCTTTGGAAGAAAAGAATATGGAGGCTGTTTTGTCCTCAGCCGACCAACGAATGTACCGGGACAAGCAGCTGTTTTATCTGGGTGACGGAAAATACTTTAAACAATAATCAGCGGCTCCTTTCCCTTTCTCAGGGCATATGTATCAAGGGATTTATGCCTTCTTAATGGTGAACGAATAAAAAATCAACATACCCCCAAGGGGTATGTTGATTTTGTTTAATTAAGTCTTTATAATAGTCTTATCAGGATAAACATCCAAAAAATCCAAGGGTAAAATATAAACCAGCTGAACAAAATACGAATAAGGAGAGTGATTAAAATGCAAATTTCTGAAAAAGCAGCCGAAAAGCTAAAGGAAATCATTGCCACTCAGGATAATCCCGACCACACTCTGCTGAGAGTTGCTTTCAGGGGCTTTGGCTGAGGAGGCCCGCAATTAAGTTTAACTCTGGATGAGTTAACTCACGAAGACGATATCTCCATTGAATCCCAGGGAATTACCGTTGTCTACGATGCTAATCTGGAACAGTATGTTTCCGATTCAGTCATCGACTATTCGGATAGCTCCCTGAACCGGGGCTTCTCAATCAAATCAGAAGGACTGTCTTCCTGTTAGTCAGGTTAGCCCAGGTCCGCTAAGAAAAGGAGCATATCATCACAGCTGTAGGCTCAGGGCGCTGGAGGTTAAGTATATTTATACTGAAACCTCTGTTTTTTTGCGGATCAGGGTTAGGTCCATTGCACAATCACTGCTGCAGGCTAAATCACAGCTACAGGCTCAAAATCCGTAAGCTTGCAGACCTCTTTAAAATAGATCAACAGAATAAACATATCCCGCGGCTCCTCAAACTCGTCCACATGCTCGAGTTTGATTTGTTTCCCTGCAAAGAAGGTCTTAAGGTCCAGGTCCTTGTTCTCTTCCTGCTCAATCAGGAGATTGTATTCGTCGACCAGCTTCTGCAGTTTGACCTGGTTTTCATCATTGACCTCGACATCCGGAAAACGATAATTCTTAGAGTTCTCCCCAAAGCAAATCATCTCCTTGAGGGTTGATTCCGCTTCCGCTGCAGCCTCTTCTTCAGGTCTTAGCATAATATATCTCTTTGCCATCCTTCGCTCCTTTCCGGAAGTTTTCCACGTTCTAAGACTCCACGTTCTGGACTATCTTTTCGATAGCCGGGTTGAATTCATACTACTATGGATTCGCGGCCATTCCGGCAGTTCCCTTCTTATTGATTTTGGAAAAGGCCGCCCCAAATAAAAAACCTTATTCACCGAGTCTAAGCTCTTTGAATAAGGTTTTCCTTTGTGTCATCTGAAAGTACAGGTTTTCTTGTTCAGTCCGCCTTAGAGACAATCAGCACATTCCAGGCATTCTGTGTATGGATTCTGCAATTTGGGCTTTCCTTTTTTAGTTATAGCATTATAGATAGCCCCAATCAGTGAAAAGGATCTCATATTTTCCTCCGCACAATCATATAGGCACAGGAGTTCGGATCTTGGATGCATTTCATCCATAATTTGAGCATAGGTCTTACCTTCTTGCATTCCGGCAAGGATCGTGTTGATTTCTTCTTTAGTATAATACATATGGCCATCCCCCTCTTAACTCTTCTGTCTGGATCATCGAGTTTTATCTTGATTAAAGTATAACCCGGGACAGGAGGATAAGTACAATCTGAATGGCAAATGAATCGAATCGGGTTTCTTTATCCATTATTTTTCTTTAAAGAAGGATCTGCAGCCTTTTTCCCGTCTAAAGCGTATATAGGATAGGAGGTGAAGGACATGGCCTATAAGTCTGCCCGGCCGGAAGACTTTGAGGTGTTCGTAACAACACATGAAAACAGACTTTACCGCACAGCGCTGGCGATTACGGGGAATATCCCCGATGCTGAGGACATCGTCCAGGAAGTGTTTCTGCGGGCTTATGAGAAGGCTCCCCAATTTGAATCGGCGGAGCATGCAAAGGCATGGCTGATCCGGGTCACCGTAAACTTAGGCAAAAGCCGTCTGCGCTCACCCTGGCACAAGCGAAGGGAGCCCTTTCTCGATTCTTATCCTGCTTCAGAGCCCAAGCAGTATGAATTGCTGGAGCAGATCATGGCCTTACCTTCCAAATACCGTACGGTCATCCATTTGTTCTATTATGAGGATTATTCCATTAAGGATATTTCCGAGCTGACCGGGCAAAAGGAAGCAACTGTGAGAAGCCTTCTGACCCGTGCCCGGCAGAAGCTCAAGCTTTCTATAAAGGAGGACGATTATGAAAGCTTATAAGGAATATATGAATAACATAGACGTTTCGGACGCTTTGCACCAAAAGCTTATGTCCTGCACAGACGCAGGCATGGGCACGGGCAAGGCCCGGACCCAATACCGGGCACCCCTGCTCCGGCGTTATAGGGCAGCCTTTGCTTGTCTGGCTCTGATCCTGCTCGGTGTTTTTATGCTGCCCCGCTTCATGGAGCATCCCCTGGCGCTGATGCCAGGTAATCCAGGGATTTCCCAGTCTGTTGATCCATCCATCAAATACCCCTTGGTTTTTAATAAAGCAGCCCGCCTTGCTGCAGCCGATATGGCAATTCCCGGTCATTTTTGGCAGGAGCTGACCGCTGACGAGCTTCGTGCTGTTTTCCCGGGTCTGGCAGACATGCGGAGGATCACGGCCACCGCAAATTTCTCAAGTGAGCAAAATGTGGCCGCCTTATTCAATATCGATGCCCATATGCTGTCCCCATCCGGACTGGAGACCTATCTCCAGCTCGCTCCCGGCCAGGTGCAGCTTGACTATGCCTTTGATGTGGAGACCAAAACTTCGGATCTGCTTGGCACAGAGGTTACCGCAGGCTATTTTGAGACCCGGCCCAACAGCCAGGGGCTGAAGAACATCATCTACTTTGCCGCTTTCCAACTGGCAGACCTGGCCTACTATGTGGAGCTGGGCGGCCCGGAAGCTGAAAAGGAAGCTCTTCAGGCTGAAATCTCAGAGCTGGTTGGCCGTCTGATTGAGGGCGGAAGGGCCGATCTTACCGTATTCCATCCCTTCATACCTGAGCTGCGGGAGGAGGGGCTCACTCTCGGGGAAGCCCGGGCCGATGCTGATTTCGGTGCTTATCTGCCCACAGACCTCCCTGAAGGGTTTGCTTTTGAGGATGCTCTGCGCTCTATCAATCAGAACCAGGATGCTCTCTTTGTCAACTGGACAAAGAGCATGGGCTATATCAATTGGCGGGTTTCCCTGCTGGAGGATAAGGACCAAGAGCGAATCACCCCGATTGACCATAAAGAGAATTACGGCCTATGCCTCTATCCCCTTCCCCGGGCTGATTCAGTCCCTGGAGAATTACAGGACATCGTGGATAATCCCATCTTCCTCATAGATGAACTGACACTGGATGCGGTACGGGCCAGGACTTATGAGATTGCCGATGCCGGGGATGAGCCGGGTCAGCGTATGAGCTTCAGCGTATTATATGGAGATGTCCTGGTGGAAATCGTTGTTAAAGGCGCTGCGCCGGAAAGAATATTCGAGATTCTGCAGGGGATTAAGCAATAAGATCCTTTTTGACATGGTTTGCCGATAAAAGAACCGCAAAAGGGATTGACAGATAATGAACCCTCTAATATCATTAATAATGAAAAGGAGTGACATTACCTTGGACGATCCTGACTCTGAATCGGAGCCGCCTGATCCTCGATGGGATAAATTAGGCCTGCTTAGTAAACAGGTCTATGCAAGGATATTACACAATGATATGGGCAATTTTACATTGTCCTTATTGTTGTGTATTTTTTTACGGCTATAACAAAGGATGTCAGTCCAATAAAGCGTTTCTGCCACTAAGCATCCCTTGGCAGCAGCATAACCATTATCAAGATAAAGCAGAATTTTGGGAGGGTATTATTTTGTCGGACAGTCCTTTACTTTGGTTATTTTTACTTCAACTTATTTTTATCTTCTTTAATGCGATTTTTGCCTGTGCGGAAATTGCCGTAATTACCATGAATGATAACAAACTGGCCAAACTGTCCGCTGCCGGTGACAAGCGGGCCTTGCGTCTCACCAAGCTGACTGAACAGCCGGCGGGTTTTCTGGCCACGATCCAGGTTGGTATTACTTTGGTCAATCTTCTGAGCAGTGCCGTGGCTACGGAAAACTTTTCCGACCGCCTGGTGGCCTGGTTTGCCGGGATGGGCTTTAATATTCCTGCAGCCGTCATCAGCATCCTGTCTGTGGCTATCATTACAGTTTTGCTCACCTATTTCACCGTACTCCTGGGCGAACTGATTCCCAAACGCCTGGCTATGAAAAAAGCTGAACAGATTGCCCTGGGCATGTCCGGGCTTATTTATACGGTTTCAAGAATATTTACCCCTGCGGTGTGGCTTTTCACGGTATCCACCAACGGTTTATTGCGGCTCTTCGGGGTTGATCCCAACAGCGAGGATGAAGAAAACGCGGAAGAAGAAATCCGCATGATCCTGGATGCCGGCAAGCAAAAAGGAACCATTCAGCCTGACGAGCAGAATATGATTCAGAACATCTTTGAATTTGACGATATTTCCGCCGGGGAGCTCATGACCCACCGGACGGAAGTTGCTCTCCTGTGGCTTGATGAAACCGATGAACAATGGCAGCAAACCATCAATGAAAGCAGGCATTCCATCTACCCTATCTGCTCGGATAGCCCTGACAACATCCTCGGCGTTTTGTATGCCAAAGATTACTTCAGACTGAAAAACAAAGCCCGTGACGAAGTGATGAAAAACGCCGTACAGTCGGCTTATTTCGTCCCGGAATCCGTACGGGCGGATGTTCTTTTCCGCAATATGAAAAAATCCAGGAACCACTTTGCGGTAGTGGTGGATGAATACGGCGGCATGAGCGGTATCATCACTATGAATGATTTGCTGGAACACCTGGTAGGTGACCTGGATGATGACATTTCCATGCCTGCGGAGTCTCCGCTGATTGAGCGTATTGATTCCAAAACCTGGCGCATTCAGGGCTCTGCACCACTGGACGAAGTGACAAAGCAGCTGGGTGTATTGCTTCCTGATGAAGATTACGACACCTTCGGGGGCATGGTCTTCGGGCTATTGGGCTCCATCCCCGGGGACGGCAGCACCCCGGAGCTTGAGGAATACGGGCTGGCCATCAAGATTATAAAAGTCAAAGACCGCCGGCTGGAAAGCGCGTTGGTCTGCTTGTCAGGGGCTGAATCTCCAGACACGGCAGGCGGGTGATAATCTCCGGATACCGGCAGGGAATGAGAATTTAAATTTCATATACAAGGATACTTGATAAGGAGAGAGGAATGAAAAGATATATATCCAAAATTGTCTTGACCGCGTCATTGCTGTCCTTTCTAGTTGCTGTGATTCAGGCCCTGATCAGCCGGTTCGGCGGTTCCTTAGGGAAGGATCTGTACTTTATTGCGCTGATTGCCACCATCGGTGTCTTGTTTTTAGGTCTCTACAGAATCATTGACCTATTGGAAGCCCGCCGATAGGTTCCGGGAGTTAACATTCGTGAAGCAACGGGGATTCAGCTTACAAGGAAAGTAAAAACTGCTCCAGTTGTTGGATATTGCAACAGGGCCAGGCTCCGGTGCAATTCTCTTCGTATTTTTCCATCAGACAGTCGGCGGTGCCCCAGAGATTCCGGCTCAAGGGATTGAGCCAGTAGAGGGCGGCCGCCGACTCTTTTATCTGGGCCAGAGCCTCATGCCCTTCCGGCTTATAGCCATTGTTCTTGCCGTCCCCCAGGATAATTACCGTGGTTTTCCTGCTGAGCTGGGTTAAATGCTCCGCGGCAAACTGCTGGAGGACTTTGCCGTAATGGGAATAGCCGGTAAGGTTGAAGCCTTTAAGCCTTTTCATGCTGTGCAGGGCATCGCTCCAATCCTGTCCCTGAAAATGCTCCGTGACCTCCAGCAGTGCATCCACAAACAAAAAGGTACGGATATGGGCATAACGGCTCTGGGTGGCGTAAACAAACAGCAGCATAAAATAGCTGAAGGGGCTGACGGAATTGGACATATCGCAGAGGAGCCAGAGATCGGGTTTGGCCGGTTTGCGGCGCACCCGTACCGGCGCCAGGGGGATGCCGCCGGTTTGCAGGGCCCGCCGGACGGTCCTGCTCAGAGCTATGGTTCCTTTACCCGCGACCTGGTGCCGCCGGCCCGGACGGACAGCCAATCTGCGGCCAAGCTTTTGAATTTCCCGGAACATAGGCTCAATTTGCCTCTCTTCCCCGGCCAGAAAATCGATAGTGCGGGGATTATGCTTTTTCAGTTCGTCCAGCAGAACCTGCCCGCTCATAGTTTGAATCATCTGCAGTTCAATCTGATCCTGCAGGAGACGGTTCCATTCGCTGAGAGTCTCCCAGGCCTGGGCGTACTCCTCTTCCCCCAGTTCCCCCCGGCGGCGGGATTCTTCCACTCTCCGCCGGACCTCCCCCCAGCCGCTGCGTTCACGGAAAAACTCCAAAGCCCGTTCTTCGTCTTCCCAATGAGGCTCAAGCCTGATGTTCAATCCTTGGAGCACGGCATAAATCAGGCCGATATTTTTCTTCAGCACCGCCTCGGCCAGCAGTTCCACCGGCGCTCCCTGGCCGCTGCTGCCCAGACCTTCCCCGGTGACCTCGGTGACCTGACGGCGGGAAAGCAGTTGGAGATGGTCGTTGCTGAGCTCCGGATCGGGCCCATAGTAAAGCTCGGTCAGCCAGAGCACAAATTCCGCCCCCCAGGGGGTTTTGATCATGGTGGTGTTCACCAGCTGATAAAAGGCGTACTTGCTGATTTTTGTTCCCAGATGGTTCAACCCCTGCAGGCAGTCCTCAAGCTCCGGGGTGCCCACATGGATCCCCGCTCTCCGGAGCAGTCGGGCCATATCAAGCAGTAAATATTCCATCAAACCAGTCCTTCTGGTTTATTTTTTCTCTGATTTTCTCCTGGTCTTCCTTATATTTAAGCAGCAGGCCCAGGGTATTGAGGGCCAGGGGAGGGGACAGCTCCCGGGCTCCCATTTGGTTAAGGATGTTGACCCAGTCCAGCACCTCACTGATGCTGGGATGTTTTTTCAGCCGTTCCAGCCTGATTTTGCGGATCAAAATGACCGCCTGCCGGCCCAGAGTTTCCTGCAGCTCCGGAAAATTCAGACGCAGAATGTCCAGCTCCCGCTGCTCACCGGGATAGTCCAGATATAAATACAGGCAGCGCCGCCGCAGGGCATGGCTTAAGTTGCGGGTATTATTGCTGGTGAGCAGGACGGATGGGATGCTGGCCGCGCTGATCGTGCCCGTTTCCGGAATGGAGACCTGCCAGTCTGAGAGGATTTCCAGGAGAAAACTTTCAAATTCCTCGTCGCTTTTATCCACTTCATCGATGAGCAGAACCACTGGTTGGGGACTGCGGATAGCTTTCAGCAAAGGTCTGCTCAATAAGAATTCTTCCGAATAGATGGTTTTGCTGTTAGCGGCCCAGGCATTGTCTTCCGGATTTTGCTGATCTGAGTCCTGAGGATATGCCCCCTGAAAAGGTTTATCCTGAATGCCCTGCAGCCGGGTATTCTGAGATTGAATATAAAGCAGCTGCTTCTGGTAATTCCATTCATACAAAGCTTTGGCTTCATCGATCCCCTCATAGCATTGCAGGCGGATCAGGGGCCGCTGCCAATAACGGCTCCAGGCTTTGGCCAGTTCAGTTTTTCCGGCACCGGCCGGACCCTCGATCAAAAGGGGCTTGTTCAGCAGCAGTGAACACTGCATAGCCATGAGGGTATTGTCATCGGCTATATAACCCTGTTCTTTCAGACCTTGCCGCAGCTCATCAGAATCCATTGGTTCCCCTCCTTTTTCTTCAGTTCGCTCCTGACTCTTGTCTATTTTCTCCATCCAGGAAGGCAACTCCTGTACACTCTCGTGAAAACCCTGGTGAAAACCCAGGCAGATAAAATTACCAGCCTGCAGCTGAAGGCGCCTAGTAAAAAGAGAGCTTGCCGCAAGCATGCTCCCTTTTTACAAACACGATTATGTTTTCTCTGCATCCTCACAGGCCAGCCCCGGATTAAGATCATTGGCTTTTACAGGCTCTCACTAAATTATTTAAGAGAATGGTGGTGGTCACCGAACCCACCCCTCCCGGTACAGGAGTGATCCCTTTGACCTTGTCCACTACGGCATCATAGTCCACATCGCCGCAAATTTTGCCGTCACCGGCATCATTAATGCCCACATCGATGACGATGCTGTTTTCCGCAACATAGTTGTCATCGATCATTCTGGCTCTGCCCATGGCCGCAATGACGATATCCGCGTTTTTAGCGACTTCCGGCAGGTTCCTGGTCCGGGAATGACAGATGGTCACGGTGGCATTGTCCTGGAGCAGCATCATGCTCAAGGGCTTGCCAACGACTAAGCTTCTTCCCATCACCACCGCATTGGCGCCTTTCAGCTCAATGTCATAATGGCGCAGGATGGCCATGACGGCTGCCGGTGTGCAGGGCAAAAGGCCGCTCATATCCCCTTCAAAGACCTTCTCCAGATTGAGAGGGCTCATGCAGTCAATGTCTTTGTCCGCTGAAATGAGGTGCTTAATGACTTCTTCATCCAATTGTGGGGGCAGAGGCCGGAAAAGCATGATCCCATGCACAGAAGGGTCATCATTGACCTGAGTCATAACGGCAGTAAATTCTTCCATGCTGATATTCAGATCGAGGGGGTAGGTCTTGGTGGCGATTCCTACAGTTTCACAATTCTTAATGATATTATTCTCGTAGTAAACATCATCGGGGCGGCTGCCCACCCGGATAATTCCCAGCGTCGGCGCTTTTCCTTCCGCTTGCAAGGCCGCAACTTCCTGACGGAGGTTCTCCTTCATGGCCTGAACCACCGGCTTGGCATTAAGAATTTGGGTCACGATGATTTACCTCCCGTAATGGAATTCTGAACTTCAGCAAAAATCCGGTCGGCCTTGGCTGTATAGACTGTACAGAGATCGGCCAGTTCGGTCTCGATTCTGTGCTTGAACTCCTGATCCTTCATGATCTGGGTATTGATCAGAACATTGAGTTTGGCCCCTTCCAAGGCCGCCTTCAGGAAGGCCACACCCACGCCCACATCACTGATGGCGATCCGGGTGCCTTTCTGGGCGAATTCCTCCTGCAGGTCGATCCCCTCCGCACAGCAGCGGGCGATCTCCAGAGGAACCAGGGTGGCATTGACCAGGGCTTTCTGCAGTGTTTCCTCTTTGCGCTGAATTTCCTCTTCGGTGTTTTTAGGCATGCCATAAGCCTGAGATAGGGGATAAAAGGCTGCGGCATCTTCCGCCACCAGAGACTGGAATCTGGCGATGACTTTTTCGCTTTTTTCTATTAAAATCTTAACCTCTGCTTCAACATCAGCGTATTTTTTCTTACCCACGGTCAGATTCCCGACCATTACACCCAGTGCCATGCCCATAGAACCCACATAGGCCGAGGCTCCGCCGCCTCCCGGTATAGGTTCTTTTGATGAAAGGGCCGCTACAAAGTCTTTAGCGCTTGACTCAAGCATCCTGTTCATCTCCTCTCTCTAAAAATCGGTCTCATCCGCACAATTTATCTCTTTAGCTCTACCCTTTTCTATCTATCTTTATTTAACTCTACTCTTTTCACCTATTTTATTATCTGTACCCTTTTCACTTATCTTTATTAACTCTACTCTTTTCACCTATCTTTATTAACTCTACCCTTTTCACCTATCTTTATTAACTCTACCCTTTTCACCTATCTTTATTAACTCTACCCTTTTCACTTATCTTTATTTATCTCTATCCTTTTCTCCCGGATTTTTATATTATCCGCACCCTTTTACCAAGCTTTATAAAAACCCTCTCCCTATAACCCTGGGAACTGAGATGACAGCGTTAAACCGCCATCTCAGCTCAATTTGACAATGAAGCACTCCCTGGGTGCCGATCAGAATAAACCGGAAATCCTGCCTGTGTTGTCCACATCAATGCTTTCGGCAGCCGGAACCTTGGGCAGGCCGGGCATGGTCATGATATCCCCGGTCAGGGCCACAGCAAAACCGGCCCCTGCCGATACTTTGACACTGCGGATGGATATTCTGAAGCCGGTGGGACGTCCCAGCTTTTTCTGATCATCGGACAGAGAGTACTGGGTTTTGGCCATGCAAACCGGAATATTGCGGTAGCCGATGCTTTCGATGCCCTCGATATCCTTGGTGCTGGAACCGATAAAGTCCACACCGTCGGCACCGTAGATTTTGGTGGCAATGGCGGTGATCTTTTCTTTAAGCCCCAGATCGATGTCATAAGCAAAGGTGAAGTTCTTGGGGCTGTCCATGAGCTTAAGAACCTCTTCAGCCAATTCTACACCGCCGGCTCCCCCCTTTTCCCATACTTCGGAAAGGGCCACGTTGACACCCAGCTTTTTGCATTCCTCTTCCACCAGCTGGACCTCGGCCAGGGTATCGGTTGGAAAACGGTTAATGGCTACGACGGCGGGAAGTCCGAAGTTAACCGTAATGTTCTCCACATGTTTGAGCAGATTGGGGAGTCCTTCCTTGAGGGCTGCCAGGTTTTCCTGATTCAGATCGGCTTTGGCAACGCCTCCATGGGATTTAAGAGCGCGGACGGTAGCCACGATGACCACGGCATCCGGTTCCAGACCGCTTAAGCGGCATTTGATATCGAGGAATTTCTCAGCGCCCAGGTCGGCACCGAAACCTGCTTCTGTGACCACATAATCCCCGAGCTTTAAGGCCATCTTGGTGGCCATAACACTGTTGCAGCCATGGGCAATATTGGCGAAAGGTCCGCCATGGATAAAGGAGGGGGTATGCTCCAGGGTCTGCACCAGATTGGGTTTTAAAGCGTCTTTGAGCAGGGCCGCCACAGCTCCCTGAGCCTTCAGCTGACCGGCGGTGACCGGTTCTCCCTTGCGGTTATAGCCGACGATGATTCTCTCCACTCTTTGCTTCAGATCGTCCAGGTCACTGGAGAGGCAGAGAATGGCCATAATCTCCGAGGCCACGGTAATATCGAAACCATCTTCCCGGGGCATGCCGTTGGCTTTGCCCCCCAGGCCGTCATTGATATATCTGAGCTGACGATCGTTCATGTCCATGCATCGTTTCCAGGTGATGCGCCTTACATCGATGTCCAGGGCATTTCCCTGATAGATATGGTTGTCCAGCAAAGCGGCGATTAGGTTGTTGGCGGCACCGATGGCATGGAGATCCCCTGTGAAATGAAGGTTAATATCTTCCATGGGAACCACTTGGGCATAGCCGCCGCCGGCCGCCCCGCCTTTAACTCCAAATACAGGTCCCAGGGAGGGCTCGCGCAAAGCGATGACGACTTTCTTGCCCAAATGAGTAAGGGCGTCCCCCAGACCAACGGTGGTGGTTGTTTTCCCTTCACCGGCCGGCGTGGGATTAATGGCGGTCACTAAGATCAGCTTGCCGTCGGGGGTATCCCCTCTTTCCTTCAGGAGATTGTAGTCGATTTTAGCTTTGTACTTTCCATAGGATTCTACATACTCTTCGGCGATGTTCAGTTTTTCAGCGATCTCTGCCACAGGCAGCATGGTGGATTCCTGAGCGATTTCGATATCACTTTTGAAAGCCATGTTGTTTTTCCTCCCCTTATTGTTTAGATCTGTTTATTTTGATTTTGCCCAAGCGTTATCTAATTTTCCCGGCATAAGGCGGTCTGTTTTTTCCGCGGCTGCCGGCCTCCCTTTGTACAGGGTACCCAGCCAATAGAATACACCGACAAAAAGACTGCCCCCGATAATATTGCCCAAGGTTACCGGAATAAGATTATTGACTATAAAGCTTTCCCAATTGAGATGAGCCAGCTTGGCCGCCGTGACACCCAAAGCCTCGGCCTGCTCTACCCAGACGGGATTCATTTTGGCTATGATTCCTGCGGGAATATAGTACATATTGGCGATGCTGTGCTCAAAGCCGGAGGTGATAAAGAGCATAATCGGGAAAAATATGGCCAGCACCTTTCCCGCGATATCTTTGGCCGCAGCTGCCATCCAGACCGCCAGACAAACCAGCCAATTGCACATAATCCCCATTAAGAGAGCCTGGTTGAAGGTTAACCCGGTCTTGTAGACGGCGGTTTTGATGGTGAAGCCGCCGAGAAGTCCTCCGGAAAAGTCCAATTGGCCGGAATAGATAATAAACATAACGATGGTCAGGGCGCCTATAAAATTGCCCAGATAGACGATGACCCAATTTCTCAGCATATCGAACCAGCGGACTTTCTTTTCAATACAGGAAATGACGATCAGGGTATTGCCTGTGAACAGCTCTGCACCGGTAATAACCACCATCATAAGACCTGTCCCGAAGATGATCCCGGCCAGCAGCTTGCCTAAACCAACGGAATCCAAGGTGTGAATGGCAACATTTGAGCCTTCTGAGGCAAAAGCGATCAAGGCGCCGGCCAGTATTCCCAGTATAAACAGTTTGTAGGCCGGAGTGCTTGCTTTCTTTTGGCCGATTGCTACATATTCTTCTGTTATTTCTTTGGGACTCAGATACAGATTAGCCATCCTTTTTGCTCCTTCCTGTGCAAGATCATGCAAGCCTTCCCTAGGTTTTAATCAAGGATAAGAATTCCGCTCTGGTTTTGGCACTTTTCCTGAACAGGCCCCGCACTGCGGAAGTCACGGTTTTGGAGCCTGGTTTTTTGATGCCCCGCATACTCATGCATAAATGCTCAGCTTCTACAACCACGGCCACTCCCTGGGGATTTAACTTTTTCATAATGACATCGGCAATTTCCCGGGTTAAGCGCTCCTGAAGCTGTGGACGCCTGGCGATACTTTCCACCACTCTGGCCAGTTTACTGAGTCCGGTGACTTTGCCGCCGGCAGGAATATAAGCGACGTGAGCCTTGCCGATAAAAGGAACCAGGTGATGTTCACACGTCGAATAAAAAGGAATATCCTTTACCACGATCATTTCTTCATGTTCTTCTGTAAATACACATTCCAAATAAACTCCCGCATCTTCTGCCAACCCGCTAAAAATCTCAGCATACATCCTGGCTACCCGGTCGGGCGTATCTTTAAGCCCTTCCCGCTCAGGGTCTTCTCCGATTGCTTCTAAAATCATGAGTACTGCTTCCCTGATTTTTGCTTGTTCTATCAACTGCATAACCTCAAATCCTGTCGTCATACCTGAATGTGTTATCCTATCTTCCAGTTCAGAATAGCATTTTTCACCGAATGCGTCATTGTTCATAACTGACAGTATTTTTTATAGTTTTTTGATATTTTTGGACAAGTCAGACAGTTCCAATTTCTTTAACTCTTACTTCTGATGGAGAAAGATGCTTATCTATTTGGAATCTTCTTTAAAAAAGATATATAATGACTCTATCCGGTCTTTTTGAGCAATGTGCTGTAAATCGTTCAGCCGACCTGGCGGGAGGGGGAGTAAATTGAATATCAATATGCATATTCTTTTGGACGAACTAAGAGAGCTGAACCCCAAATCTTATCTCCATGATTCCATTGACCTCACCATCCGCTCCATGGCAGGTTTTGACAAAACATCCGACGGCTTTTTAAAGGACACATTGTATTTAGCCACCACAACTGCCTTGGCCGCCTGGGAAGGAAAATTGCAGGATGTGAATCTGATCGTCACCGGTGCTTTTGATCTTGATTTTGCCCAACGCAACCGGTGCAATATCATTTGTTTCGATGATTCCCTGACACCTGTCGAGATTGCCGGCCATATCTTCAGAATTCAAAAGAAATATGATGATTGGAACAATGCCCTGCTCTCAGCACTGATAGCCAAGAAACCCACGAAACACCTCTTCGCCATTGCCCTGGAAGAGATTCATAATCCCATGATGTTGCTCGGCCCCCTCAATACACTGATCCTGGCCGCTGGCGACATCCCGGCAAGCTGTACCGATACCCTTTGGCGGGAACTGCTGAATGAGGGTTATCTTTCCTATGAACATCCTTTATACAGTGAGCTTCTTAAAATAGCAGAAAAGAAACCTTCTGAGCAGCCTTTTATCGTTAAATTTCCTATGCATGATTACACTTATCTTATCGCCAATCTGTTTCAATCGGGAAAACGCTGCGGGGCTCTGCATCTGCTTGAAGTCAATCAACCTTTTTCCTTGGGGCAGATAACCCTTGTGGCCCATTTCCGCAGTATTCTTGAACAGGCTATTAAAACTATTCCGGATCTCCAGATTCTCTCCTCCAATGCCAACGGCTTTGTTTATCAGCTGCTGAATCACATCTATGTCAAAGAAAGCATTATCATCAATTCCCTCCAAGCTAAAGGGTGGAAGGTGTTTGATGAATTTCTTTGCTTAAATTTAATGCAGAATAAGATGCAGAGGGATGATACTTTATTGAATATTATTGTCCAGGAGCTGTCCAGAGTTTTCCCTGCCGCTATCATTCTGAATTACAAAGACGGGGTGGTCATGATCCTGCGTCATGCTGATTTTCCCTTTGACCGGGAAGATTTGCGGGCCAGGCTGGCCTCTTTCGTCAGGAAGTTTTTCTTAACCATCGGGGTCAGTTCGGTCTTCTATGATTTCAAAAACCTGAAAAGACATTATGATGAATGCAGTCTGGCTATCAAATATGGTCTGGCTCAGGATCCTACTCTGGCCCTTCATTTCTTTGATGATCATGTCTTCCGGCACCTCAGCCGGTTCATCTTCGTTGAGAATGGCAAGAACCAATTTATCCATACCAAGGTTGAGCTGCTCCATCATTACGATCTAAAAAATAACACGGAGCTGGTTAAAACCCTGCTCACTTATTTTCAGTTCGGACAAAGTAAATCCCTGGCCGCGGAAAAGATGCACCTCCATCGGAATACCCTGACCTACCGGCTGAACAGCATCAACAATCTTGTCGGTATTGACTGCAGCAGCCGGAATCTGCAGGAGGAGGAAATCTTTCACATCATGCTGTCCTGCAAATTCCTTGAATATATACCGTAAATTTGCATCCTTGACAACACCTTGTACATTTTGTTACAATATGAATAAGATAATTAAAGAAGTCTGTGTTCATCAACCCCAAGCAAAGCCTTTTGTAAATATCTACAAAAAAAAGCCCGGTTCTTTGTAATTTTCTACAAAGACTGGGCTTTTGTTTTGGCCTCTGATTCCTGGGGTTATTCCATTATGTTAAAGAATTTTTGTTCCTCTGGGCGGGTAATAAAAAGTGGAGGGTTTTGTTAAACGCAACGTCGGCAAAGGAGCCGTCAGGCGCAGAATCCTGTCCGTCGGATTGCCCTGAATTTCTCTGAGTTGCAAGGCTCCGGTGACACAGGCCTGCACGCAATAGGGTGCATTCCCTTTATCCAGCCGCTCATGGCAAAGCTGACACTTGCCGGCTTTGCCGGTCTGGGGATTGATTTGGGGAGCGCCGAAAGGGCAGGAGGCCACACAGGATTTGCAGGAACCGCATTTGTCCGGAAAATGAAGGACGATACCGTCCCGCCGCTTGGCATAGGCTCCGTAGGGACAGACCCGCAGGCATTCAGGATTGGCGCAGTGATTGCAGGCTGTGGAGAGAAAAAAGCGGGAAATCTGACCCCGGTCATAATCCACATCTTCCACCTGCCGCAATTTCCGCCAGGTCAGGGAAGGAGGCAGGCGGTTATGGTTGGCGCAGGCTTTGATGCACGCTCCGCACCCCAGACATCGGTTCACATCCAAAAAGAAACCCAATTGTTTGGCCATGTTTTCCCTCCTCATGAGGTGGTTTTTCTGATTCCGACAAAGGTCTCATTCAAGGCTAATCCATAAGCTCCTGTGGCATATTTCCCCATATCGGTCAATTCGCCAAGGTTGAGCAGATTCAGGTGGGGGGATTTTAGATTGGGCCGGTTCTCCTGATAAATCACGATAACTCCCTCTCCTATGCCCAGATCCTGCTCGATGATGACCGGGAAACTCCCGCCCCGGTTCCATAGGATGGCCTTGTCTCCTCTGTTCAAGCCATAGCCTTCAGCGGTTTTAGGATGGAGCCGGGCTTTCAATAAGGAGTCGCTCTCTTCGGAATAGAGATAGACCTGGGAATTCAGCCCGGATAAATGATGGGGGGTCAGCAGGCGCAGAGGAGTTTCCGGGGGTGCTTGACGTGGCGGCCGGTAAACAGGCAAAGGTGGGAGGCCCCATTCCTGAGCTTTCTCCGCATAAAATTCATACTTGCCTGAGGGAGTTTGGAATTGCCGTCCCTGCCAGGCGGTCCCGGGATAGTTTACCCGCCTGGGACCCTTAAGCAGCTCCTCAGCCGAGTCAATTCCCAGTATGGCCAGCATCTCCGGTCCGATGGCGCCGAGGACCCACTCCTTTTCCGACCCTTCTGTGGGAAAAGCCGAGCTGCCCGGTGAGCTTTGATTAAGGCGTTTCGACAAATCCCAGGCAATCTGCAGATCGGAGCGGGCTTCCCCCACCGGCTCAACGGCCGGTTCATTGATCCCAATATAGTAATGCCAGTAGCTGGCATGAAGGTCCCAATGTTCATAATGGGTGGTCACAGGAAGAAAGAGGTCGGCCGCGGCGGAGGAACGGGTGTGAAAGAGGTCACTAACCACGATAAGCTCCAAGGTTTCACTGAGTTTTTGCCAGCCGGCATGATTGCCATCCTGCTGGAAGGGGTTGCGGCTGGCGATCCAGAGCATTTTCACAGGAGGATCGGCTGCTAAGGCCAGCTGGGGAAATTGATTGATATCCAACTCCCGGTCCTGAGCATGGCCGCATTGGGAATGGGCTAAGGGCCCGGCAAAACGCCAGGTTTCAAAATGCCCGTACTGAACTCCTCCGCCGGGCCGGCCGATATTCCCGGTCAGGGCTCCTAAGGCGTCGATGGCTCTCAGATTCTGTCCCCCGTTGGTATAGCGCTGCAGTCCAAAGCCCGCCCAGATGCAGGCCGGTTTCACCGCCCCATACTCCAGGGCCAGTTCCTTCATGGTCTCCAGGGAAACCCCCGTCACTGCCGAGCATTTCCGGAGATCAATCTCCGCCTTCAGATAATCTATAAATTCATTATACCCCAGTGAATAGTCGGGCAGCTCCGGATCTGTAAGCTGATGATCGACGATAATTTTCGCCAGGCCTAAGGCTAAGAGCCCATCCGTACCCGGATTCACCCGCACAAATTGATGAACCCGGGCAGCCGTAGCTGAAAAATGGGTATCCAGACAAATGACTTTGGCCCCTTGGTCCATAGCCCGAAAGATAATGGGCATCTGGTGAGCGGCATTCCAGGCGGGATTGGCTCCCCAGATCCAGATGAGCTTAGCCTTCTCCATATCCAGAGGATCGGAGCAAAAGAAGGCCCCGAAATCGAAGACTTGAGCCTCCACCCCTGCCGACCAGCAGGGAGAGCCCACGGCCCGGGTGGTGGGACCAAGACCTGTCAGAAAAGCCTCCAGGGCATTATGAAGGATCCCGAAGTTGCCGGAGTATTTATTGTGAGCAAGGGGCAGGGTGGTTCCATACTTATCTTTAAGGTCAAGAATCTTCCGGCTGATGGTTTCCAGAGCTTCATCCCAGGTGATCCGCTCCCATTGCCCCGAAAAGCGTTTGCGCTGGCGCAGGGGGTAGCGGATCCGCTGCGGGCTGTATACTTTATGAATCTCATCCATAACTTTGGGGCAAAGCTTGCCCCGGGTATAGGAGTGGGCAGGATTGCCCTCGATGGAGGCCAACCGGCCATGGCGGGTGGTGCTGATTATGCTGCACGTGTCATAACAGTTTCGGGGACAGATATGATGATGTAAAGTATCCATGCCGGAATCCCCCCTGCAATCATCGCTGTTCATGAATTACCCTTATCTTCGCTAAAGAAGAGTTTTTTCCTGCTCAATTTTTTGTGCTAAAGTCATATTGAATCCCTCCTTACACCATAAATATAGCCCAATAGCAATTTAGTGTCAAAGCACCCAATTAAAGATCTTGTGTCGAAGATTACCAGGTTTTGATCATAGTTCAAAGTTAAGATACCCTGGACCCTCACCTCAAGAGTGAAGAGCCCAGGGTGTTTAAATTTAAGAGAATTACATCAAGGCCGTGATCTGCATTCCTACCGCACTGACATAGAAGAGTCCTCTGCCCAGGAGCTCGCCCACGACACCGCAGGTGAGAGCCAGAACAATGAGCTGGGATTGGGGATTATCCTGCTTGCTGATGGTATTGAGGATAAGAAGGATGGGGAGAATCCAGCCTACCGCCGCCCTCAGCCAGAAGACGGGGCTGCTTAAAAGGGCCTGAGCTGTAGCGGCTCCCTCCGGGGTAACTTCCAAGCCGGAGAAGTAGAGCAGATAGAGGATAGCACTACCCATGACACTGCCTAAGGCGATGCCCAGCATCTGCTTCATCTCTCCCCCGGCCAATGCCTTGCGGCCTAAGACGGCGGTGACGAGGGTGCCTAAGATCATGCCAGTCATCAGGAAGAAAATCACCGGTCCTAAGTTGTTCCAGGCGGGAACCCGGGGCAGGGTGTAAATCAAGGCGCTGCTGATGATCCCCAGGAAGCCTAAGGCCGAAGTGAGAGCTAAAACTCCTGTGAGCTTGCCTCCGGGTCTTCTGGAGAGAAGGGCCAGATAGGCCCAGGCCCCAAAGGTAAAGACGAAGAGAAGAATTTCCCGGCTTAACCAGGAGGTGCCCAGATGGGTTAAGGCCCGGTAAGCGGCCAAAGGATGCCCTAAGTGGAAAAGGGAGGCGATCATCGCCACGGCCAGGAGCACTCCTGAGACCAGGACGGAGCTTTGCATAAATTTTTGATACTCGGGGCCGGCCTGTACAGCCTGTTTACCCCGTTTCCTTTCCAGCAGCCAGAGACAGAAAATGATTCCCACGGATGTTTGACCAAGAACGGTAAAGAGCACTAATGGCCATTCCCAATGTCCCATTATACATCCCTCCTTATTTGCTTCCCTTGTTTCGGGCCGATAAACCGTATGGACGGATGGGTGACTGCCGGATCAGGCATTCCCGGCAGGGTGGTCAGAACTCCGGTCTTCAAATCCAGTTCATCCGTCATCTCCACCAATTGTAAGGCTTCGGGAACACAGGCCGCCACACAGGCCGGCTGCTGCCCCTGATCCAGGCGCTCATAACAAAGATTGCATTTCTCTACTTTTTTGACAACGGTATTGAATTGGGGGCGGTCATAAGGGCAAGCCATGGTACAGAGCTTGCAGCCGATACAGCGCTCCTGGTCATGGATGACAATGCCGTCCTCCCGTTTGGTGTAGGCTTTAACCGGACAAACCCTCAGGCATTCCGGGTTTTGGCAATGGTTGCAGGCCACGGAGATAAACATCCGGGTGGGCAGGGAAAAATCTTTTTCCCGCAGCTGATAGACCTGACGCCAACGGACCGAGGCATCGCTTTGGTATTCATTCTTGCAGGCCATTTCACAGCCTCTGCAGCCGATACATTTTTCTGAATTATGCAGGAAACCTAATTGCTTACTCATGCTTCATCCCCTCCTTACGCCTTTTCAATGGCCACAAAGTTATCATGGAAGGCAATACCGTCCATTCCGGTGGCCAGCTTGCCCATATCCGCGGGAATGGCCTTGACGGTATAGTTCACATTGAAGGGAGAATCCTTATACCAGGCCTCATAGCTGACGATCACATCCGGGGAGGTGGTTCTGGTCAGATGAGCCTTAATCGTGACTTCACCTAAGTCATTGTAGACCCGGACCTGATCCCCTTCGGCGATCCCGTGCCGGGCAGCCAGCTCGGGATGAATCTCCAGAAGGGGCTCCGGATTGGCAGCCATCATCCAGTCCAGGTTCTGGAATTGAGAGTGGATACCGTGTTGGGGATGGGGGGTCATAAAGCGAATGGGATATTGGGCAGGAGCCTTCATTTCCTCCACCCAGATGGGGATGGCAGGCAGACCATTTTGAGCGGCGCGCTCACTGTGGACTTCAAATTTCCCGGATGGAGTACGGAATTTACCATCGGCCCAGGCTGCCGGTGAGAATTTAGCTTTGCGGGGTCCAGCCAATAATTCCTTATAATCGGTGATTCCCAGCATGTTATAGACTCCGTCATTGAACTCCCTAGCTGTCCATTCCTCGGGATCACCCTCGGTGGGGTAGGTGCAGGAGCCGGGTTCCAGGGCATTCATGGCCTTGGACAAGGCCATGGCGATCTCCACATCGCTCTTGGACTCGTACATGGGGTCGATGGCCCGCTGATTGACTCCGACCCAGTGATGCCAGTAGCTGGCCATGACATCCCAGTCCTCAAAATGAGTGGTGGCGGGGAGGACGATATCCGACTGCTCCACCGTCTTATTGAAGAAAGAGTCTACGGTAACCACAAGTTCCATGGAATTGAACATTTTGATGATATCATGGGTATCGGGATCCTGGGACACCGGATTCCGGGCGGCAATCCAGAGCATTTTGACCGGCGGATCCGTCAGAGCCTGAACATCGGCGGCAAAATTGTTCATATTGACAGAGCGGTCCGTATGAGTGCCGTCAGGTCCTGCCATCCCCACCGAGCCTTCCGGGGCAGGCATGACCATGGCATGGTAGTTAAAACCCCAGGTCTCCAGATGGGCATAGTTGATGCCGCCGCCGGACTTGCCGATATTGCCGGTCATCAAGCCTAAGGCGTCGATGATGCGGACATTCTGCCCGCCGTTGGTGTGGCGCTGCATACCGTAGCCCACCCAGATGGAAGCCGGTTTGGCAGTGGCGTATTCATGGGCAAGCTGGATGATGATTTCTTTGGGAATGCCGGTTTTTTCCGCGGCCCAATCCAGGGTGATGTTTTTCTTTACATAGTCCGCCCATTCTGCAAAGCCGATGCTGTTGGCCTGGACATAATCCCAATCCACCAGATCATGATCCAGTATATAGCGGGCCATGCCGAGAGCCAGAGCCCCGTCGGTACTGGTATTGATCTGAATATAGAGATCCGCCTTGGAGGCTGTGGAGGTCAGAACGGGATCAATAGCCACTACTTTGGCCCCTCTCTCCTGAGCTTTGGTGATGAAGGGCAGGCTGTGCACTCCCGTCCAGGCGCAGTTGGAGCCCCAAAGAATGATGTAATTGGCATTGACAAAATCCTCAGGATCGTTGTTGACGATGGTCCCAAAATCATAGGTTTGGGAATCGATGCCCGCCGGCCAGCAGGGGGTTCCGATGGCTCTGGTGGTATAGCCGATGCTGGACATGGTTCCTTCAATACCGTAGTGGGTAATGCCAAAGTTGCCGGAGTACTTATTCATACAGATGGGCAAGGTGGAGCCGTAACGCTTTTTCAGATCGAGAATCTTTCCGGCAATGGTGTTCATGGCTTCATCCCAGCTGATCCGCTCCCAGTTCCCTGAACCCCGGGGAGTTTGCTTCATGGGGTATTTAATCCGGTCCGGGCTGTAAACCCGGCGGGTATAGTTATAGCCTTTGAGACAGAGCTTGCCGTTGGTATAGGTGCTCTTGGGGTCTCCCTCCACTTTTTTGAGCACCCCGTCTTCTACATACGAGATCTGGGCACAGGTGTCATAACAGTTGCGGGGACAGACATTGCGGAATGTCTTAACTCCGGCTTCAGCCCCGGCAGCCCTGGCAAAATTCGATTCAGCCAGCATGTTAAAGCCGAACAACCCGGCCCCGGCGGTGACTGCAGCGGTTCCGCCAATAAATTGGCGACGTGTGATTTTCATAGTAGACCTCCTTTTTTGTGCAACTCCATGGGTGGGGTAATTTTTAAGATGGAACAGCTCTCACCGTTTTTAGGATCATCTCGCCCAGGACATGAAAGAGGGGTTCTCTGGCCTGGGTGAAAAGGCCTGTCACAAAGCGAGGGAGCCAAATTCTCAGATGTTCCTGGTAAAAAGCATTGTAGTTTTTTAGATAGAGTTCGGCTTCTCCGGGTTGGTTTTTCTGAAACCCTGCCAAGGCCTTGGCGAGAAGGTAGGCGGCAAACTCCAGTTCCGTAGCAATGTAATCGTCAGGCTCTTTGCTTGCCCCTGCCAAGGATAACCCTTCCGAGCGATACCAGCGGCGAACGTCCAAGGTGGATTTTTGCATGACCAGGCGTTCCCCATGGCGATAGACGGACTCATAAGGGGGAACGGTTGGAGATTGAGGCCCCACAAACAGCCGGTTGAATTCATACCCCAGAGTTTTTTTCTCTTTTCCCTTTTGGGCCTGGAGCAGTTGATTGAGAATCTCTTCTTCCTCAGCCAATACCCCTTCCTTTTCCTCCAGCCACTGAGCATAGGCTTCAGACAACGTTGTCAGAGTTCGCTGGAGATTCTCCCCACCTGCAGAGAAAACCCCGCTTAGAGCCATCAGTGTGGCGATGCGGGCTTGAAGATGAAGTGTTTGCGCATCTCCTTCAGGTGAGCACACGAGCTCTGCCATAAGCATCCCTCCTTTAGTTTTGGTGACGTCGTGAATTTTTTCTTTTTTCTAACTTTACTTTACTTGTTCGGCATTATAAAACTTCATGAAAATCTTCCGCTTCCTTTGTAATAAAAAACAAAACCCTTGCACTCCATGAGGTGCAAGGGTTCCAAGGATTTGTCATCATTCCTGCCAGAGGGACTTCAGCCGGCCGATTTTTAAGGCGATAAACAAATTCATCCGGGTTTCCAGGCTGTTCAGATCCCGATCCAGGACCTCGGCAGCCTTTTTCAAGCGATAGCGCAGGGTATTGGGATGGAGAAACAACCGGTCTCCCGCCAGATTCAAATCCCCGTCCGAAGCCAGATAAGCCAGCAGGGTCTCTTCCAGGTGCAGATTATTCTCCTGATCGAATTTAAGCAAAGGGCCCAAGACCTCATTGCGAAAATCCTCCAGCTCCTGCTGCTCAAGATTGAGCAAAAGCCGCATCACTCCCAAATCCTGAAACAGGATCACCCGTTCCTGAAGGTTGAACAATTGCCCCAGCTCCAGGGCGGACTTAGCTTCCTGAAAGCTGCGGTGGATAAAGCGGGCGGAAGGATAAAGATTGCCCACTCCAAACATCATGGACCGCTCCTCTTCCAGGCCTTCCAGTAAGATTAAGAGAGGACTGAGCAGTTTTTTGGCTGTAGCTTCCCATTGACTGAGGGGTATCATCCCTTCCAGGGGATAAAGAAGGACAATCTGATCATTGCGTTCCAGGAAGATGGTCCGGGGCTGACTGCGCAAGGCCGTGGACACAGTATCCAGAAGTTCCTGAAAAGCTAACTGGTCCATGGAGTCCGGGTCATAGCCGGGGATCTCTCCAACCACCACCAGGTGGGGTTTGGTCAGATCCATTCCCCAAAGCTTGCCCCGTGATTGCACCACTTCCAGAGAGTCGAAGTTATTATACAGAAGATCAAAAAGGAAATCCCGATAATGCTGGCGCTCCGTGTCCTCTACGGATTGGGCTTTTGCCAGTTCAAAGTAAAGCAGGACCGCTGCTTTATAGAGGAAGAGTCTCCCCACCGGATTCAGCTCCCCCTGCTCTATTCCCAAACCGATGTATCCAAGCACCCCCTGATGGCCTGCCAGAGGATACCAGCTTAAAGGAAGCTCCTTATACTGGGCGTCATTCCATTTTCCTATGCCCAAGGGAGTCTCCAGCAGTAAATCCATGGATTTGAAATGGGAGAGCTTCGGCGTCACAAAGGAAACAGGATGAAAGGGGAAGCGCCCTCCTCCTTCCCAGGACAGAACCTTAAAATGCTTATCCAAAAGAAAGAGATCCACTCCCAGAGTTTTTTTGAGCTCGGCAAGAATGCTCAGCCCGTATCCCTGGGTAATCTGCTCGGTTAAATTCCTGGTGAACGCTTCGCAAGCGCCCAGGATTCTCCCTTTTTCCCGCTCCATCCAGTCCGCGGCCTGGGTACAGAAGTCCTCCCAGGTCCGAGAAAACGCACATAGGAAACTGCCCTGGGTACGGGGAGTCTTTTCCTCACCTTCCGCTATACGAAGACGAAGGTATTCTCCCTGATCCTCCAGGTGCACATGACTGCCGGCTAAGGGCAAGCTCAGAGACTTGCCCGGCAGCCTGTTGTTCCCGCCCTCCGAGAGCCCGCTCTCCCGACTGCTGAAAGATAAAGTTTGGATAGCCAGAGCCAGCATCTCTTCCTGAAAAAGGGGATCTTCACGAAGAGGCTCCAGCTTCTGCTGTTCAAGAAAACGCCCCAGTGTCACTGCCTCAGGCATATGGTTCAAGCCGCTCACCTTCCTACGAGACATTCTAACCTTATTTTATCATCCTTAGTAAGCAGCCACTATAAATTTCACCTATAAAGCGGTAATTCCCAGTGAAATTATATTTAACATTTTTAAAGAAACAAGAATCAGTTAAGACCGCTTCAATATTTATGATTGAGATGTCTGAATATGACCACCCCGGCAACATACTGAAAGACAAAATACCCTGCCAAATATAAAATGATCAGTTTGGCGTTAGTAATCACTTCCAACTTTCCCAGTATGGCAAAAAGCACTACAGAAGCGCTGAGCACCGGCAGCCCCAGCAAATAAGCATATCTTCCCGATTTATCCCTTAGTCTTTCTTTACGCTCATCACCCAATTCGATCCTCTCATTGTCCAACCGCTCAGCATATCTGCTTCTGTTTTGGGGAGCGGTCCAATAAAAGTATTTGATGATCATAATCGCTCCGGGAGCGATTAAACCACCGGCAAATCCAAATAATAAGCTATCCAATCTTGTATCCAGCATCAGAGCTATGGCCAGGCATACAACACCGCCCAGTATAAAGAGCATTCCTGCCCAAAGATTACTTTTTTTCATTCTCTTTTCTCCTTTCATAGATAAAAATCTCTTCTATGGACTTTTCAAAAAAATCTGCTATAGCAAAGGCCAGCTCTAAAGACGGATTGTATTTTCCGTTTTCGATTGAGCTGACCGTTTGCCTTGAAACACGAATGGCCTTGGCAAACTCTTCCTGATTCAGCCCCCGCTCCCTTCTCAACTGCTCCACTTTGTTGTCCAAGCAATCACCCCCTAATGTGACGACAAGTTTCCTTTACATTTTTATTGTAATCCAGTTCCATCTTGTTTGTCAAGGTTCCTTTACATTTGTTCTTAAGCCCCGAGTGCCACGTCACACCGGACTGGACCCTCACCCGCACCGGAACCCACAGCGGCTTGTTCGGATAAGGCAACTGCAGACAATGCTTATGAGAGGGTCTTCGTATATTCAAAAAATCAGCAAAGAGATAGGCGCTGTCCCGCAAGAGGCAGTGCCTATCTCTTTGCTTTTCCGTATCGGTTTGGGGTATGGTTCAATAAGTTTACTCCTCCCATTTCACCAGCCGGGGATTAGGGTCAAGAATGGACTCATACTGCTCTTTCCAACCATAGCGGGCTTCCGGGTCCAATTCCATATAGCGCTGATATTTAGCCATGCGGTGCTTGGGATCGGCCCAGCCCAAATGTTTTAGCCTTAATGACGATAGCTTGTAGGGAAGGGTCTTTATGCTTTTCGGGAAGCGGCCGCAATGCTGGGCAACCTCATTCCACTCGGCAACAAAACCCGGCCGGTAGCGCAGCAAAAAGGGCCGGTAGGTGGAGTGGGCATTCCAATACTCATCTTCCCGGTAATGGCTCTCATCCCAAAAATCATAAAGCCGGAAATACCATACATCTGTGTCAGGATCCTCGATCAACATCCTGACCTCCTGTCTGAACCTGTTCTCAAACACTTCATCGGCATCAAGGTTTAATATCCATTCCGGATTAGTTGCCGCAGTTGCCCGCCATTGCTGCTTCCTGAGCTCTACCTCATTGGCAAATTTAGAAGCGGAATTCTCAATGATCTGAAGAGGAATTCCTTGAAGTATGCTTAGGCACAGCTCTACACTGTTATCCGTGCTTCCATCATCGATGATCACCGCAGCATCGATATAGTGCCGGTGCTCCCGGAGCACCCTTGCCAAATCTTTAGTTGCTTCATTTTTCATGACCATGGATAAGGTCAGTTTCGGTTTATGCTGCTCTTGTACGGTACAGCTCCCCCGCCCCGGCGGTTTTTCCCCCCTACAAACGGCCTTAAATTCCTCCACCCCTGCCATTGATGATTCCCGGTAAATATGGTAAGCCGGATAATGGGTGTCCACCCATAAGCTTAAGCCCAAGGCATTGGCTCTTACACAAAAATGCCTGTCTTCTCCCCATAGGGTCAGGTTTTTTATCTCGCTGAAACTGATTCCCGCCTGCAGGGCTTGGCGGCTGAGCAGAGTGCAGGCGCCCAGTCCCCCCACCTCATAAACCCCGGGTATTCTCAACTGGTCGATAAACCCCTGGGCTCTTATATCCAGATCTTTCTGGCTTAATTTTTCTCCCCTTTGCCGGGGTGACATGTCGTAATGATCATAAAGCCATACATTAGGCATCTCCCGACTTCCCGGATACCAGGCAGTCCAGAAGATTTCCGAAATGATCTCTTTGCCGGTACTCACAAGGTGCCGGAGGGTTGCCGGATGCAGAACCAAGTCCGAATCAACCAGAAACAGATAATCATACCCCCACTCAAGGGCTTTCTCGATCATTAAATTTTTGTATCCGGCTACTTTCTGAATCAAGTGATCCCGCCAATGGTGGGTGATATCGTCGCATACATAGTCCCCCGGCCTTTTCTCCCCCTTGTCCCCTTTGATCAGGGTGACCAATCCCTCCTCTTCAAAATTCACCAGCAATCGGCTGGATTCTTCGCTCTCGTTATCATCGACAAAGATATAGTTCAATTCCAGCTCCCCTTGCTCGAGGCCCCTCAGAGAATCCAGGAATTCTTTTAGTACATGGGGGCTTTGGCGTATAGGGCTGCCGATTAATACTCTCTTTTTCTCCATAACCTTCTCCCGTTTCAAACTTATTAAGCACATTGCTTCTTATCATATTACGTCCCATTGGCAAGTCATGTGATTAATTCTGCCACCCCCGCTACAAACGACGCTCAAAAACCACGTCCGTATTGCGGGGAAAGCCCTTGACAAATTCTATGGCAACTATGCCGCAGCCGCCCAAATCAATAAATCAAACTTCAGCCCTGTTTCTCAGGGCCCTTTTTATTTCCAAAATCACTGCCATCGTGGGCTGACCCATCTTATTTGACCTTGTCGTCCCTGCTTGTGCGACAGAAAATCATAATGCGAAAGTCTCATCGCATAAGTGCGATTGATGCAACAAAAAAGTTGGTTCAAAGAAGAACTTTGGGTTGCGCGAAGCCCCTCACTGTCGGCCGGCGGGACAGTTTAGGGGTAATCTTTCCATTGCCGAAACCGAACTTCAACGTGGCACACATTTTGCAATACAAAAGGGCAGGCAAAAATTCATCTTCAAAATATCATGATTGGAGGAAATCCCATGGCTACACTACATTGGAACGAAAAATCCGCCCCGGCTGTGACCGAGCTGGCGGACGGCACCAAAGTCTATCGTACGAATGCCTGGTCGCCCCCGGGCTGTCACGGGGTGGGTTGCGGCCTGCGTATTTTCGTTAAAGATGGCGAGCTTCAGAAAGTGGAGGGCGACCCGGATCACCCCATCACCAAAGGCCGTCTTTGCGTCCGCTGCCTGACCATGAAGGAATATTTCTATCATCCCGATCGGATCAAGTATCCCATGAAACGGGTCGGCCAGCGCGGCGAAAACAAGTGGCAACGCATTACCTGGGATGAGGCCTACGACATCATCGTGGAAAATTATCAGGCCTGTGCGGAAAAATGGGGCGTCAACTCCGTCTCCGTCTGGTCCGGCACCGGCCGGGAAGCCTGTCGTTATCAGACTCCCCTCTGCCTGGACGTTTTCGGCAGCAAAACTATCGTCCATCCCAACAGCGGCTGGTCCTGCCTCGTTCCCCGCATGGCGGTGATGAGCTGGATTCTGGGCAGCGCTTACGTGGAATACGACTATGCCAACGGTCTGCCCTTGCGTTACGATGATCCTCGCTGGGAACCACCGAAGTATATGCTGGTCTGGGGCCGGGACCCACTGCGCTGCAATGCGGACGGCCTTTGGGGTCATTCCATGATTGAACTCATGAAACGCGGCACCAAGCTGATCTCTGTAGATCCCCGCGCCAACTGGCTGGCGACGCGGGCGGAATACCATCTCCAGCTCCGGCCCGGCACCGACGCTGCTTTAGCCCTGGCTCTGCTCCACGCTGTCATCAAAACCGGTAAATACGATAAGGAATTTGTGGAGAAATGGTGTTATGGCTTTGAGGAGCTGGCGGAGAGAGCTAACCAGTATAATCCGGAATGGGCCGAGGGGATCACCGGTGTGGCGGCCGCAGATATTTACGCGGTAGCTGAGTGCCTGGTTCAGAAACCCTCCAGCGCCTGCATCGGTCTGGCTATCGACCAGAACCCCAATTGTATCCAGATTGGGCATGCCCTCTACAGTATTTTCGCCATCACCGGTAACCTGGATATTCCCGGCGGTTTGTTCATGGGACAGCCGACCTTTTTTGCGGGTGACGTCAACAATGATCCGAACCAGAAATCTGAAGAAGCAGAAGCAGAGTTTGAAGGGATCGGTTACAAAGAATTTCCCGCCATCCCGATGATCGTAAATACCACCCATCCCGACTGTACGCTGGATACTTTGGAAACCGGCAGGCCGTATCCGATCAAGTTCGCTTTTATCCAAAGCACCAACTTCCTCGCTTCCTCGATTGTCGTCCAGCCCAAACGGTGGTATGAAGCGATGCGCAAACTGGACTTTATTGTGGCTTCCGATATTTTCATGAATCCTACGATTGCCGGCCTGGCCGATCTGGTGCTGCCGATCTCCACTTCCCTGGAACACGACGGGATCGTCATGAACAGCATGGCTTCCCAGCCCGGTCAGTACGGTGCGCTGGTGAAAATCATCGAAGATTTTGGAGAAACCAAGAGCGATCTGGAAATCCTCCTAGATTTGCATCACCGCCTGCACCCGGACAGCCAGGACCCCAGATGGAAGGATACCGACAGCTATCTCAGCCATGATATGGCCCCCATGCCCGGCGTCGACATTACCTTTCCTGAGCTGAAAGAACGGGTCATCGCCCAATACGAACTGGAGTACCGCAAATACGAGAAGGGCCTGCTGCGTCCGGACGGCCAGCCGGGAGTCAATACGCCCACCGGCATGATTGAATTGTACAGCACCATGCTGGAGGCGCTGGATGAAGACCCGCTTCCATATTATATGGAGCCCAAGTTCAGCGCCGTCTCCAGGCCGGATATCGCCGGGGATTATCCCATGATCATGACCACCGGCGCCCGGCGCTTTACCTCCTTTCACTCCGAGCACCGCCAGATCAGGACCTTGCGGGAAATTCATCCCTGGCCCACGGCGGAGATCAACCCCAAGACCGCTGCTGCCAAAGGGATCACCGAAGGATCCTGGATCTATGTGGAAAATCCCTGGAGCAAAGCCAAGCTGTATGCCCACCTGACGCCCATCGTCAAAGAAAATGTCGTTTCCATCGATCATGGCTGGTGGTATCCGGAAAGAGGCCCGGAAAAAATGTTTGATGTCTGGGAATGCAATATTAACAACCTGATCCCTAATAAGGAAAACGGCAAACTCGGTTTCGGCACCCACTTCAAGAGCATGCCCTGCACTATCTACCGGGCGGATTAAGGGAAGAAGGGAAGACTATTCATTGATTATTATCGGCGAAAAAATTAATGGCACAATTCCCAATGTTAAACAGGCCATTGAGACAAAAAACGAGGGATTTATCCATGATCTGGCTATGAAGCAAGGGCAAGCCGGCGCAGCTTATATTGATGTTTGTGCAGGTACTGCCCCCGAACTTGAAGCTGAAACACTGGCATGGCTGATCGACATTGTGCAGCAGGCAACGGATACCCCTATTGCTATCGACAGCCCTAACCCCAAGGCGATTGAAGCCGTTTTCAACTGCGTTAAGCATCCGGGGCTGATCAACTCAGTGTCTTTAGAGGGCGACAAATGCGACGTCATTTTTCCCTTGATCAAGGGGACCCCATGGCAAACGGTGGCGTTAACCTGTGATAATGCCGGAATCCCCAAAGATGTCCAAAGCCGGGTGAAGATTGCCGGGGCGATCGTTGAAAAAGCTCAAGCTTATGCTATCACCCCTGACAAAATTCATATTGACCCCTTGGTGACCGCCTTGTCGGCGGACAATCAGTCCCTGCTAAACTTCGCCGCGGCTGCCCGAAAAGTCAAGGAGCTTTACCCTGATATTAAAGTAACTTCCGGCTTGAGCAATATTTCCTTTGGTATGCCGCTCAGGAAAATCATGAACCAGAACTTCTTGGCCCTTGCGATGTTTGCGGGAATGAATTCGGCGATCTTAGATCCCTTAAACAGAGATATCATAGCCACGATCCTGGCTGTTGAAGCATTGCTGGGACAAGATCGCCACTGCCGCAATTATGCTAATGCTTATCGTCAGAACAAGATCGGGCCAGTAAAAGCGGCGGCTGATTGAAGGGCCGGTTCTGATTGACATTTTGGAGGGAAACGTATGATTGATTTGCAAAAGTTTACTCAATCTATTGGGGATTTGGATGAAAATGCGGTAATAGAGGCTCTGAATGAATTTGTTGCCGCCAATCCCACGGAAGAAGAAGCTCAAGCCCTCGTAATCGCCTGTCAGAATGGTATGGCCATCGTGGGGGACCTGTATGAGAAGAATGAGTATTATGTGGGCGATCTTATCTTTTCAGGAGAGATTTTATCCTCTGCACTGGATATTTTAAAACCCGTTTTAGGAACAGGCAACAGGGCTAAGGCCGGTTCGATTGTCTTAGGCACCGTCGAAGGAGATTTGCATGATATCGGCAAGAATATTTTTAAAGGGATGGCGGAAGCGGCAGGTTTTGAGGTTTATGACTTGGGAATAGATCAGTCTCCCAGTGCTTTTGTCAAGAAAGTCAGCGAGGTTAAGCCGGCGATTGTAGGTATGAGCGGTGTTTTAACTCTGGCCTTGGATTCCATGAAGCACGTCGTGGATGCCCTTGAGAAAGCCGGGTTGCGAAAGGATCTGAAAGTGATTATTGGCGGCAATCCGGTTACGGAGATTGCCTGCAGGCATATTGGCGCAGATGCCTTCACGGTTAATGCCGCGGAAGGGGTAAAGATCTGCCAAGGCTGGACAGCTCAGCAGCCAGGAGATCATTGAGACAAAATTACTTTAAAGGAGATGAGAAAAATGGCACAATACGGACTGTTGATTGACAATGAATACTGCACTGGTTGCCACAGCTGTGAAGTGGCCTGTAAAAATGAAAAAATGCTGCCCCTGGGTCAGTGGGGCATCAAACTTCTGGAGCTCGGCCCCTGGCAGCTGATGGATGACAAGCACTGGGAGCACCGCTACATCCCTGTTCCCACCCAATACTGCGACCTCTGTGAGGACCGTGTCGCCGGCGGGGGGCAGCCTTCCTGTGTCCTGCACTGCCTGGCCAGCGCCATGGAATTCGGCCCGCTGGAGGAACTGACCGCAAAAATGGCCGCCAAAGGCCGCCAGGCCTCAATCTTTATTCCCTGAAAGGAGTTGCCTTATGTCGGACATCAAAACAACCATCAAGACCCTCGGTTTCTGTGGACCTTGTACCGCTTCCGACCCGGCGGAAATCGATGTGAAAGACGGAAAAATTCTGCGCACACGTCCTTTCCGTTATACGGACCATGCCCCCAAGGAAGGGCTCAACGCCTGGACCATCAAGGCCCGCGGCAAGGAATTCCGCGCGAAAGAGAAATCCGAAATTTCCCCCTTTGCCCTGGCCTATAAACAGCGGGTCTATTCGCCCAACCGTATTTTATACCCGCTGAAGCGGGTGGATTTTGATCCCAACGGGGAAAGAAACATCCAAAACCGCGGCAAATCCAAATACGTGCGGATTTCCTGGGATGAAGCCACCGATATCATCGCCCGGGAAGTGCTGCGCATCAAAGAAAAATACGGGATGAATTCGATCTTCGTCCAATCCGACGGGCATCATGCGGTCAAGACCATCCATGGCCCCCGCGGAACCCAAGGCGCCCTGCTGGATATTTTAGGCGGTTATACCCTGCAGGCCCGCAACCCGGACAGCTGGGAAGGCTGGTATTGGGGTGCCAAGCATATCTGGGGTCAGGATCCCGTTGGGCAGGGCAATCAGAACAATCTGTTTCTGGATGTAGCCCGAAATTCGGATATGGTCCTGTTCTGGGGCTGCGATGTGGTGACTACCCCCTGGGGCTGGGGCGGGCACTTTCCCAGCCGTTACTGCTTCTTCCTGCGGGATATCGGGGTGCGCCAGATATACATCTGCCCGGACGTCAACTACGGCTGCGCGGTGCACGGCAACAAGTGGATTCCGGTTCTGCCCAACACCGACTCGGCCTTACAATTGGCTATCGCCCACACCTGGATTAAAGAGGACCTTTATGATCAGGAGTATATCGCCACCCACGCCGTTGGCTTTGGGACCTTTGTCAATCAGGTCATGGGGCGGGACGATGGCATAGAGAAAACGCCGGAATGGGCGGAAACCGTGTGTGGCGTTCCGGCCCGGACCATCAAAGCCCTAGCCCGCTCCTGGGCCAAACAAAATACCTCCATCGCCCACTGCAACGGCGGCTCATTTATCCGTTCCACTTATTCCCATGAACCGGCGCGGCTGGAGGTGGCCCTGCTGGGCATGCAGGCTCTGGGCAAACCGGGGCGCAACCAGCTGAAGATGATGGAATACCAGCTTTTCAGCCTGGATTCCCAGATGCCCGCCCCCCGGGCCCAATTCATTCCGGATTTGGTTTCCATCCTCTTCCCCTATGCCGCCGATACCCGGGAATCCTTAGTTACGGAAACACTGGTCCCGGAAGCCCTGGCCGGCGATTATTCCCGAGAGAATCCCCTCACCTGGTACGGCTGCACCTGTGCGGGGGTTCCGGTAGAAGATCAATTCCGAAAAATTGAGTACCCGGCTCCGGGCTGCGAACGCATCCACATGGTCTGGACCGACTCCCCCAAATGGACTTCTTCCTGGAACGGCGGCTTTAAATTTATGGACGCCCTCCACAGCGAGCACATCGAATGTGTGGTGGCCCAGCATATTTGGATGGAAGACGATTGTCTGCTGGCCGATATTATTCTCCCGGTCAATACGAAGTTTGAGGAGTATGATATCAACTGCGACATCACTTCCGGCAATTACAACATGCTGCTCATCGAAGAACAATCCATCCCCCCTTTGGGTGAATCCAAAAGCGATTATGAATGCGCCATGGCCGTGGCCGAAAAGTTGGGAGTGCTCCAGGAACTGACCGGCGGTGAATCCATCGCGGATAAAGTCAAAAAAGGCTTTATGAACTCGGGTGTCCAGGATTACATCAGCTTTGAGGAGTTTAAGGAACAGAAGTGCTACGTGGTTCCGGCAGCGGAAGACTGGGAAGAGGATGTGGCCGGCTTTTATGCTTTCTACAGCGATCCGGAGAATTTTCCCCTTACCACACCCAGCGGCAAGCTGGAATACTATTCCCAGCGTCTGGCTGAATCCTTCCCTGAGGATACGGAGCGGGGACCCTATCCCAAGTGGATCGAAAAAGGCGAGACCCATCCGGATGAACGCTTAAGCACGCCCAGGTCTGAAAGCTATCCATTCCTCCTGGTGTCCAACCACCCACACTGGCGGCTGCATTCCCAAATGGACGACTGCGCCTGGTTCCGGGAGATCAAGACCTGCAAAGTCAAAGGTCCCGACGGTTATGCCTATGAGCCGGTCTGGATCAACCCCGTGGACGCGCAAAAACTTAACATCAAATCAGGCGACATCGTTAAGCTTTTCAACGAGGGAGGCTGGGTTCTTGGGGGGGCTTACGTCACGGAGCGCATCAGACCCCAGGTCGTTCTCCAGGACCACGGCGCCAGAATCGACCCCATTGTGCTGGGAGAAAGCGACCGGGGCGGTTCCAACAATCTCATCGCCCCGAAAAAGATCACTTCTAAAAATTGTGCCGGGGAAGTCACCAGCGGTTATTTGGTCGGGATCGAAAAGGTGGATGTCTTCGAATTGGCCCAACGCTACCCGGAGGCCTTTTCCCGCAAGTATGATCCTGAAACCGGTGTGATTGTCGACGCCTGGCTGGCAGAATAAGGAGGCCTGATTATGAAAGTATTTATCGTGGACATGGAACGATGCAATGGCTGCTACGGCTGCCAGATTGCCTGCAAAGACGAACATGTGGGCAATGCCTGGCCGCCCTATGCCCTGCCCCAGCCCAATACAGGTCAGTTCTGGATGCGGGTCAAAGAAAAAGACCACGGGCAGGTGCCCAAAGTGACGGTGGAATACACCCCCTGGCCCTGTATGCACTGCGACAAGCCGGCCTGCCTGGAAGCGGTACCGGAAGCGGGCTATAAACGGGAAGACGGTCTGGTCATTCTTGATCCGGAAAAGGTTAAAGGCAAGAAGGAAATTGTCGAGGCCTGCCCCTATCAGGCCATCTTCTGGAATGAAGAGTTAGCTATCGCCCAGAAGTGTACCGGCTGCGCCCACCTGGTGGATGCCGGGAAGCTTCCCCACTGTGTGGACCTGTGCGCCACCGGGGGTCTGCGCTTCGGGGAGGAGGAAGAGTTTGCCCAGGAGATTGCCAGGGCAGAGACCATGCTGCCGGCAAGCGGCTGCCGTCCCCGCGTCTATTATCTGAACCTGCCGAAACTCTTCCTGGCCGGCGAAGTATGGGACCCGCAAGCCAACGAAATTATTGAGGGTGCCACGGTCAGCCTGACCTTCCCCGGCGGTGAAACTCTGACGACTGAAACTGATGATTTCGGGGATTTTTGGTTCAGGAAGCTGGAGGCGGGCATGTATTTCCTAAGTATTGAAGCCGAGGGTTATGCCCCTGTAGAGAAGACCGGAATTAGATTAAATGAAAGCCTGAATCTGGGGGATTTCCCCCTGAAGAAGCCGGGAGCCCTGTGAGATCGACTCCCCAAAAACTTAAGAATAGAAGGAGTAAAAAATCATGAATGAAATGAATCGCGTCACTCGCTATGGCATCGTATTTGCCATCATGTTCATGAACTTTTTTATCCCAACCCATGGGATTGTGGCGACAACTTTCGCCGCCATGGCCGAATCCTATCCTGATGTTTCCGCCTCTGCTCTTACCTATGTTACTGCCGTTGTGAATGTGGCCCAAGTCGTCGCCTCCATCGGCGCCGGGGTCCTGATCGGCCGCAAATTGAAATACAAGACGGCCGGCATCATCTCCCTGCTTTTGTTTACCGTGGCCGGCGGCTTCCCTTTCCTGATGGGAGAAGGCCTGTCCTTCGGAGCCCTGCTGGCCAGCCGCTGCCTGTTTGGCCTGGGCCTTGGCGCTTTCTCTCCTATCGTCAATTCCACCATTGCCTACCTGTTTGACAAGGAAAACACCCGGGCTTTCATGATGGGGGCTAAAGATGTCTTCTTCAGTCTCGGTGCCACCATCGGCAATATTATCGCCGGGATTCTCTGCCTGATCAGCTGGCAAACCACCTATGTCTTTTATCTTTTCGGCATCATCCCCCTGGTTTTCTTCGTCATCTTCTACAAGGAACCTGAATTCGTCCAAGAAACCAAAAAGGAAAAAATCAAGATCCCCAAGACAGCCTTTTATTACCTCTTTCTCCTCCTCGTCGTGATGCTTCTGACTCAGTTCTGCTGGAACTATATCGCCTTTATTCTCACGGATATGGGCTATTCCAGCGCCGTCATCGGGACGATCGTCACCTGCTTCACTGTTGGGGCGATCTTAGGGGGTATTGCTTATGGCTTCTGCTATCGTTTCTTTAAAAACTATATTCTTTTTGTGGCCATGATCATGGTTTCCCTCAGTTTTATCATTATCTATGGGGCTAGTTCCTCTGTTTCCACCTCGCTCTTGTTTGTCTTCGGCATCGGCTTCTTTCTCTCCGGTTTTGCCAGCGTCATGTTCACGGCCGGCATCCCCATGAGCTTGTCCCTGACCGTTCCGGCCTCGGCGATTGCCGCGGCAATGGGGCTGTTCTTCGCCTTTCAAAACTTCGGCAGCTTCCTGGCTTCGCCGGTCGGCCAGCTCTTCTTCAGTATTGTCGGTCAAGACGCGCCCATTAATACGATTTTCATCTTCGGGCTCGTGGTGGCGCTTATCTTTACGGTTATCGTCTTCATTACCAGCACACGGGACGCTAAACTGGCCAAAGCTCAAAAACAAGAGATGAATTCTGTCTGAAATCTGTTAGGATAATACCGGGCAGGCGGCCGCTGCCCCACTCCCCCAGTGTCCGCAGGTCAACCTGCGCGGCCGGGGGGATTCGCACAATGAAGGGAGGATTTCGCTTGGCTTCGCTATCCTTGGTTCAGGAAACCCAACAAAATCTCTGGGATGCAACAAATTTCAGAGAACCCAAAAAAGTGCCGGTGGGCATGGAATTTACTTACTGGCCCTTTTCCTACGCCGGCGTAACGTATAAAGAGGTTGCTCACGATCCTCAGCTCACTGCGGAAAAATATCTGCAGTTTTTAGATGATATTCACCTTGACTACACCTGGGGAATGGCCTCTTTGCCCAACCCCTATAAAGCTTTTCAGGCCCTGGGTTCGAATTCTTTTTTCTTGGCCAATGATCAGACGACAGTGGCACACAACCAGACAGCCGATGTCTACATGGAAGATGACGAATATGATGAATTCAGCAAAGATCCTTATTATTTTATTAATGAGATCTTACTGAAAAGGAAGCTGCCGAAGCTTGATCAAGGGCGCAAGGAAGCTGCCTATGGGGCGCTTCGGCAAAGCATGCTGGAATTCCGGCATTTTGACCTTACCAATGAATTGATTTTGCAGGGATTAGCCGAAAGAGCCGTCTATACCTTAGTCAATGCTCCCATCGTTTTCAACTCTCCTTTAAAACTTCTTTTTGACAAAGTCAGAGGAATGAAAAACACTCTGATCGACTTACGCAGGCGACCGGATAAGGTCAGAGCGGCCTGTGCTCAACTACTGGCAGCAGATAAGGCGGCAATTCCCCTGAAGCCCGAAGACCTGGCCAAGATGCCGGGACTTAAGGTCGGACTGACAGGGTATCATGTGGAATGTTTCCTGAGCGGAAAGCAATTCGATGAATTTTTCATGAAGCCCTTTTTGGAAGTATGCGAGCCTTATATGCAGGCAGGCGTGAAGTTTTTCCTCAAAGGTGAAGGCAAGTTTCTCAATACGATCGAAAGGTACCGGCAAACACCCAAGGGCAGCATGATTATTATGCTGGAGGAAGATGATCCTTTCGAGGTCCACAAACTGGTTGGTGATTGGTGCACACTGGCCACGGGTATAAGCGCCAGCCTCTTAAAATACGGAACGAAGCAGCAGTGCATCGATTATGTCAAAAAGTGCTACGATACTTTTGCCCCGGGCGGCGGATTTATCTTCATGCAGGACAGGCCGCTTCTCAGTGCCAATGATGCCAACCCGGAGAATATTATAGCCGTTTATGAATTCGCCAACGAATATGGAAAAAAATAAGAAGGGATGAGGTATCCGTGGCTGAAGAAAAGTATAGCATAACCGAGTTATTTGCCATGCTGCAGGCTGATGATTCCTGGGAGAAGGACCCGGAGCAAAGAGCGCAATGGATAGAACGTTTTAAGATGTCACTAAACGTTTGGTATTGTTAGAAATAGGGGCAGGCTTTTGCTGTAAAACGACGAACCGGCAGACTGCTGAATCATATCGGCCGGTTCGTTGATCTGTTTACTCTGATTTAAACAATTGAAGTGTATGCCATCACACTATTCTTGGTAAGCCATTCACAATTTAACGTCGGAAAGGTTGTCTTTTCCGATATATCTAAAAAGGGGCGAATCATGATGAACCTAGCTGTGCAAAGTGATGAAGAATTATTGGCAGGTTATGCCGCAATATTATCACGACTGAAAGAACTGATCAAAGAAGACCTGATGGTACTAATAACCGATAAAACTCATATTCTTTATTTTTATCCCGGATACAAACTGAATGCTTCCAACATGCAACTGGTCGGCCTTGAATTGCCTGCGGACGATGATCTCGGCCGGTGTGTGAGGACCGGAGAATCCAATACGGAATTACGCCCCAAAGAAGCATTTGGTGTTCCTTTCTTAGCTATGACGGCCCCCATTCATAATAGCCGGGGGGAAATCATCGGCTGTGTATCGATTGGGCGGAGTATGGAAAAAGAGGCCAATCTGGAGGAAGCATCACAGAGCCTGGCCGCCAGCCTCCAGGAAGTGAACGCCGGCCTGCAGGAGATCGCCTCAGGCTCCCAGATACTTTCGTCTAAAATTAACAGCGTGGTCCAATCGGCCAATGACTCTGCGGTAAAAATTAAAGAAGTCAATCAAGTCATCCGTGCCATTGCCGATGTATCCGCCCATTCCAACCTGTTGGGGTTAAACGCCGCCATTGAAGCCGCACGTGCCGGAGAACAAGGGAAGGGCTTCGCCGTTGTGGCTGAGGAGATGCGGACCCTTGCCAGGCAAAGTAAAGATTCGGCAAAAATGGTTACAGAAATACTTACCCAAATGAAAGATTCCATAGAAAGCATCATCTGGGAAGTTGATCAAATCGGTGGTATTGCCGGAAATCAGGCGGCATCTACCCAAGAGATTACAGCTGCCCTTGAGGAAATAAGCGAAAATTCCCAAACCTTAGTAGAACACGCTAAGATTAAGATCGAGAACCGCTGAGGCCGCTCCTATCCTTAGGCCAGATTATATCTTTTAATCTTGCGGTAGACTGTTGATTTGCTTACCCCTAATATTTCAGCCACTAACGGAATATCATGATTAAATTCTTTCAGCATTTTTTCCAGCATGACTTTTTCCACATGATGAATCGTGCCATAAGCATCCGCCTTTTCAGTATCTGGAGCTTCTCCCGGCGCAAGGGACGGTGGAGATGACTGGATGACAATATTCGGGATATGTTCCGGCAGGAGAACCTTGCAATTCCGGCTTTTGGCTATCGTCATCATATACAGGATTACATTCTCCAGTTGCCGTACATTGCCTGGCCAATCGTATTCCTCCAGGATCTGGAGCGCTTCATTGGAGATGGACAGAGACTCCGGATTGTTTTGCCCGCAGCTGTTCATGAAATAGGAGACAAGCAGCTTGATATCCCCCTTTCGGTCCCGTAACGGCGGGATGTTGATGGGGAACATGGAGATTCTGTAGAAGAGGTCGGGGCGAAACTGACCGCTCTCCATCAAATCCTTAAGGTTACGGTTGGTGGCCGTGATCAAATTGAATTCAATTTGATGGGAGACGTGATCGCCGATCCGCGTTACCTGCTTGTCCTGGAGAACACGCAATAAGACAGCTTGAAGTTCATAGGGCATATCGCCGATTTCATCCAAAAATAACGTACCCCCATCAGCCATTTCGATTTTTCCCTTCCGCCCTTTCCTGTCCCCGCCGGTAAAAGAACCGGAAGCATAACCAAACAGTTCACTGCTGATCAGCTCACGAGGGATTGCCGCACAGTTGATGGCCACAAACGGCCCTTTTTTATCCTGACAGTTGTGAATGGCTTTGGCAAACAATTCTTTGCCGGTACCGCTTTCCCCGGTCAGCAGGATATTTCCATTTGAGTTGGCGAAACACACAGCCTGATCAATGGCGTTGCGGAAAGCATGACTCTCGCCAATCAAACTGTTGAAACAGTCGGCAGCCGGTGAGCATTTGCCCGGAGCCGTAGCTTGGCCGGACTCTTTGGCATTGGAAAAAAGCAGGATCGAACAGGATCTGCCTGCCGCTTCAAAAGGCCTGATCTGAACAGAATAAAGGCCGGTGGCCGGCGGGGAACAAATCACTTCGGTAATGATCGTTTGTGCCTGGGTTTGGATAAGGGGAAGGAGTTTGGAATTGGCAGGAAGATACCTTCTAATATTGCCGGCTTGACCATCGGTCGGCAGGGTGGGAAAAAAGCGGCGGCCTGCCGGATTAATGCCGATGATCGTTCCTGCCGGGTCGACGACAATAATGGGGGGATCGTTGATCAGGTCGGGGCAAGGGATTTCTTCCCGGCCAACAGGGATGTCTCTCTCGGCAGGGGGGCGGATACTGGTCTGAATCCGGTGTGCCAACAACAGCACTTGAGTCAGGATGGTGGACACTTTCTCCGCGGTATCTTTTTCCCAGGGAATTCCCGTTTCCCGGTAAGCCAGGGTAATGATGGCATCGAGATTGCCGCTCACGTCAAAAATCGGTGCGGAAGCACTGTTGATATTGAGGTCGCTCTCCAGATAATGCTCCGGTCCCAGCAGTACTGCCGGACACATGGAGCGTTTACAGAGCAGATGGGAAGTCAGTCCGCTCTTGCGGATTTCTCTGGGTTCATTGCTAAAAAGAAACTCCTGAACAAAATAAGACTCGATACCGCTTTCTGTTTTTTGAAAAAAGAACGTACCCTGCCGGTCGTGAATGTTCATAAAGATGGGGATCTTATTGAAATCTCCGAGGTCATGGATCGTCGGAAAGACAATCTGGGCAAAGGGCATGAGATTTTCGTTTCTCAGCATATCCTCCTCCGGATCATGGGTTTTATCTGACGGCCGTAAGCCCAGCTTATAGGATTCGATCCAAACCTTTTTAATCTCGGCGCGCGGATATTCAGAGGTCATTACGGCATCGAGGTCCCCGTCCAGCAGGGACTTCTTACAGCGAACGGTGGTCTCCCAACGGTCTTTGGTCATAGGTCGGTTGTCCACATCCCACAGGGGAGCTTGCTGAAGATTGGGAACGATCATTTGGTTCAGTACGTCATCGAATTTTTTTAGGTTAAACGACTTCGATTGCATAAATTTCCCTCCCAAAGCAATTTGACGTCAAGCTACTGATTTAGTTATTATAAATGTTGTCATTTGTGAATGGGAATTCTTGCTCAATATCTTATTTTAACATTTTTTCATACGAATCACATTGTATAATCCCAGATTCGACTATATGTTATATTTTTAAGCATCGATTGTCGCAGCTTTGAGGCGAAGCTGCTGCGGAAACAAGTACGCCAGCCCTGGAGCGCCTGAGCGGCGCGGATGTATGATAAGCTGCATGAAAGTCTGATATGTAACTAGATCATATAAGATGCATGTGAGGATGCTCACTATTTACGAAGGAGGATTACTCTATGAACTCTCAACCAAACAAAAAATTAGGACCTATTGTGGCCATCATGTCAATGTTCATTTTTATCCCTGACTTTTTCATAATCTCAAGTATTCTCAGCAAAATCTCTGAGTCTTATCCCCATATCTCCATGGCCGGTATTACCTATCTGCTCACCTCGGTCAGCCTGGCCCAGATGGCCGGAGCGCTGATTACCGGTGTCGTTCTGGGGCGCAGAATTTCATTCAGAGGGCTGTCCCTCATTGCCATTGCGATCTACGTGATCTTCGGGGGAATGCCTTTCTTCTTTTCCATGTCTTTCGGCGCGCTGATGTTTACCCGGGTTGCTTTTGGCCTGGGTCTGGGCTGCTGGCTTCCCATCTGCCAGTCCTATATTGCCAAATTGTATGACGACGAGGCCAAGCGTGCCGATATCCTCGGCATCGGCATGGCGCTCTTCAATGTCGGACTGATCCTCGGCATTATGGCCGGAGGTATCCTTGGGGCATTTAACTGGCGTTATACCTTCGCCTTTTATCTCCTCGGCAGTATTTCCTTTGTTTTAGTAGCCATTTTTATGAAAGAACCAGTAAATGAAGCGGAAGGAAAAAAAGAAAAGATACGCATCCCCAAGGAGGCTTTCGGAATTATGGGCTTTTTCATACTGGCTCAGTTGATCTTTGGGGTCTTCTCTTCTTACATCAGTTACGTCGTAGCGGAAATCCACGGTACACCCATCCTTGCCAGCACCATGATGACCGCCTTCAGCATCGCCTGCATTGTGATCGCCCTCTTCTTTGGCCCATTGTACCGCCTGGTTAAGCAGTATATCCTCTTGTTTGCTTCAGCCCTTGTCGTCGTCAGCTATGCCCTGCTCTATCTTGGCGGCACTTCCGCTTCCATTCCCTTGTTATTTTTAGGCGCCGTGTGCTGCGGACTGGCTACGAACATGTGCAGCACGGGGGTTGCTATGATGTTAAGCATTACGGTGCCCCAGGCTTCTGTAGCCGCTGCCATGAGCGCCTCCATAATTTGTATGAACGTCGGAACCTTTCTCACCAGCCCTTTTCTGCAAATCATCTCTATAGCTGCCGGTGAGGGGGCCCCCGCCTATACAGCCTATCTCGGCGCCCTTCTGCTCGCCGTCGTCCTGCTGATCATCGCGGTTCCCTTCAGCACAAAACTCAGAAGAGCTGCCAAGGCAAAGGAAACTATGCCAGCTGCTTAAAGTGTTTAAAGAGCACAAAACTCAATTCAAGTAACGAATCAATAAGAATAGACAAGGAGAAAAAAATCACCTTGTCTATTCTTGTTTTTAGTCCTTATTCTCTGTCTTTGACTCTGACTCTTTCTCTTTCGCTAACTCTGCTTTGCATTTGATGCATTTCTTGCTTATCGGGGGATTAAGGGCACCACATTGGGGGCATTTTACTGGCTTTTGAGCGCTGGGTGGTCTAAAACACATTGTTTAATTCCCTCCTCATCATCATTATAAAAAATTTGTCATTCTATGTAATAATGCAAATTTCATGCCACCCAGCCAGTCCGGATTATATGAGGTTCAGTTATTTCAAATTATCATAAATGCGCCTTTTTACTATATTTTAAAGCTACAAAATTACACGCCATGCCCTTGGGGGCTATCCAGCTTTCTCATTCTATGTCATTGCTGCGACAGCCTTTTCGCATAGTGAAAAAACCTATTGGCTGAATGTTATCATATTACGTCCCATTGGCAAGTTATGTGATTAATTTGCTCCCTTTCTACTGCAAACGAAGGATTTTGTTGGTATTTGTCGAATATTGCGCATCACTAGGATTTTTAGCAGAAAAAAATATAGGGGGGACAAGCAGATGAAATGGGTGGAAAATATAAAAACCGTTTACAAGTTGGGGATTCTTGTCATCATTGCCTTCTTTTCCTTAGGTTCTGTCGGGTTTACAGGCTATTACGATCTCAAAATTGCCAACGATAATTTGCAGACAATGTATGAAGATCGCTTAATCCCGGTAAAGATCGCCTACGATACTCGTTCCGATATCCGGGCTATGAACGGCTTCCTTTTGGAATCGATGCTGACCGCTGATCGGGGCAAAAATCAAACCCTTCTGGACTCTATTCAGGAAAAAGGGCAGGGAGTTGAGGATAAGCTCAGCCAGCTGGAAAACCTGAGCCTGGATCCGCAAAGCCAGGAGTTGTTTCTGAAGATTAAAGCCTCCTATAAACAATACGACCAAGTTAAAAATCAGATCGTTGCCTTTGCCAAGGCAAATCTCAATGACAAGGCCTATAACCTCTATGAAACCTCCGGTGGTCATCTGTCAGACCAATTAGTGGAAGATATGCGGGCTCTGGGAGAATACTACGCCAGCCTTTCCCTCCAGGCCAGTCTGGACTATGAAGCAAGCTTTAAACATACTTTGTGGTTTATGGGGGCGATCGTTGCCGCCGCTCTCTTTTTGCTGGCAGGAAGCGGCTATATCATCGCTTCTTCCCTAACCAAACCCCTGGGGACAATGGTCGAAGTCTGCAATGATTTTGCTGCCGGAGATTTCCGGGATAAACAGCGGAGAAGCGGTGCCGGTAGAGAGGATGAGATTGGCCTGTTGTACCAGGCCTTAGCCGCCATGCAGAATAATCTCCGCCCTTTGATCAAAGGAATCTCCACCTCCGCGGAACAGGTAGCGGCCTCCAGCCAGGAGCTTACGGCCAGTTCGGAGCAATCCGCCCAGGCGGCAGGGCTGGTGGCCGCCTCCATTTCCCAGATCGCCTTAGGAGCCGAACAGCAATTGGCGGCTGCCAATGAGACGGCTGCCGTGGTCGGGCAAATGTCCCTGAACATGCAGGAAATCGCCGCCAAAGCCAATCAGGTGACCTTCCAGTCCAGCCATGCCAATGAGCAAGCCAATCAAGGCATCACCACTGTGGAAAAGGCGGTGGCCCAGATGACTCAAATCGAGGGCACAGTCAATTCCTCTGCCGATGTGGTCGCCAAGCTGGGCAGACGGTCTCAGGAAATCGGGGAGATTGTGGACACCATTTCCGGAATTGCGGCCCAGACCAATCTTCTGGCCCTCAACGCCGCTATCGAAGCGGCCCGGGCCGGAGAGCAAGGCCGGGGCTTTGCCGTAGTGGCCGATGAAGTTCGCAAGCTTGCCGAGCAGTCCCAGGAAGCGGCCCGGCAAATCGCCCTCCTGATCGGTGAAATCCAGACCGATACTGAACAAGCCGTTGCGGCCATGAATCACGGAACCCGGGAAGTCAAAGCAGGGACGGAGGCGGTGGATGCTGCAGGCCAGTCCTTCCGGGAGATCGCCCACCTGGTAACCCAGGTCTCGGGCCAATTGCAGGAGATCGCCACAGGTCTTCAGGCCATGGATTCCGACGGCCGGCAAATCTTCAGCTCTGTGCAAAGCATCGATCAAATCAGCACTACTACGGCATCCGAAACTCAGACCGTCTCCGCTGCCACTGAGGAACAACTGGCCTCCATGGAGGAGATCGCCTCTTCCAGCCAATCCTTATCCGAACTCGCTCAAAATCTGCAAAATGAGATCGCCAGATTTAAATATTAGACTTTTAGAACTTGGCTGCAGCTCATGATTAACTTGCACCCTTGTGCAGCAAAAGACAGATGCCACGCCGGAAAACGTGGTATCTGTCTTTCTGACTTCCTGCCCAAATATACGCCCAATCAGTGAAAATCAGCTCAGGCTTGTTTTTCTTTTTTCATTCCAGGCATAGTCATTGCTAAGATCATGGACAGCAGGGTAATGATAATAAAGGCGGCAAACAGGACATGCATGGAACTGTTTAAGGAAAGGGTTATTTGCTTCGCCGCAAGGGCGGCATGGGATAGGTCTGGCTGATAAAGGTTGCCCGGATTGATCCCTTCTATGCCTTGCCGGGTGAAATATTTAGTAATATACAGGTTAAAAATAGTCCCGAACACACTGATGCCGATGGTCTGGCCCAGGGTTCTGAGCAAGGAATTGGTTCCCACCGCAGCTCCCCTTTGGCTGTACTCCGCCGAATCCTGAACGATAATGGTTAAGGCCGCACTGGCTCCGCCGAAACCGATCCCCATGATAAAGCCATAGGCGAGTATGATGGGCAGGGGAGTATCTATTCCTAGAGTGAACAGCAGCAGGGTACTGAGCAGCAGCACAGCATTGGAGGCCAGAATAACATTCTTCCCCCCATACCTGACCAAAAGCCTGCCCAGGATAAAGGAGACGATCAGCCAGGACACCGACATGGGCAGCATAGCTAAACCGGCGGCTGTGGGACGGTATCCCAAAATATTCTGCAGGTAAATCGGCAGATAAACATTGACGCCCATGAGCACGGCATAGATCAGGAAGGAAATCAGATTGACAAGGATCGTCGTTCTGGTAAAGATCGCAAAAGGAATGATGGGTTCCGCCGCTTTTTTCTCGATCTTATAAAATGTATAGAGCAGGAAGAACGTCAACAGGAGCAGCCCGGCTACCCATAAAGAGGGATAGGGAGAAGTGCTCCGATCGAATAAAAAGATGCTTAAGAAGACCACGATGGCTAAGGATAAAGTCAAGGTTCCGGCATAATCAATGCTGGGTTTCTTCTTGGCAAAGGTTTCTTTCAAGGAACTTTGCAGCAGAATGACCGACAGCAGCCCAAAGGGAATATTGATAAAAAAGATCCAGTGCCAGGAAAGCACGTCGATTAAAAATCCGCCGAAAAACGGGCCGACAAGACTGGCGATCCCCCATACCGTGCTTAAGGCACCCTGTATCTTTGCTCTTTCCGCCAGTGAAAAAACATCGCCGATGATGGTAAAGGAAACCGTAAATATAGCGCCCGCTCCCAGTCCCTGAATGGCGCGAAAGACAATCAGCATAACCATACTCTGGGCTAATCCGCATAAAAAGCTGCCCGCCAAAAATATGATAATGCCGATGGAGAGGATATTTTTCCTGCCGTACAGATCGGCAAGCTTGCCATAAGCCGGTGTGGATAAGGCCGAGGTTAATAAATATACCGAAAAAACCAGGCTGATAAATTCAAATCCCTGCAAATCCCTGGCGATCGTAGGGGTAGCCATGGTAACAATCGTTCCCTCAACCGCCGCTAAAAACATAGCCAGCATAAGGGATAGTATTAAAGGTGTCTTTCTTATATTCATTATCTTATGTTCCTATCTTTTTGTCATACCCAGTGGCCGTACCCGGCACAGGGATTAAAGCCGTTCTCATTATATGAGCGGTTCACACACCTGTCAAGGAATAACTTGCCGAGGCCCTTAAAACAAAAAAACGGTGGCCTAAACAGTTCGTCCCGGATTGAATGCATGTTCAATCCGGGACGAACAAATCCTGACTCCCTATAGATAAGCTATTTAGTACTCCGCAACACCTAATTCTTCATATTTCCGGGCAATGCAATTTTTAAGTGTTACAGAGTACTCGTTTTAATCCGCGAATATCACAGGATTTTGTCAATCAATCCATAGTCCTGGGCCTGCCCGGCCGTCATATAATAATCTCTCTCCATATCCTTCTGGATTTTTTCCAGGGGCTGGCCTGTAAGCCTGCTATAGGTCTCATTCAGCTTCTCCTTGGTTTTGGTCAGCCAGTCGCTATGGATTTTAATATCGGTGGTTTGTCCCTGGAGCCCGCCGGATATTGACGGCTGATGAATCAGCACTTCACTGTTTGCCAAGGCAAAGCGTTTGCCTTTCGCCCCTGCTGCCAGGAGCAGGGAGGCGGCACTCCCCGATTGGCCTATGCTGATGGTGGAAACATCGCATTTAATATAGTTCATTGTATCCATAATGGCCAATCCGTCCGTTACGGAACCACCGGGGCTGTTAATATAGAAATGAATATCCTTATCACAGTCGGCGGATTCCAGAAAAAGCATTTGGGCGATAATCAAGCTTGCTGATTCATTGGTTACCATGCCATTAAGCATGACGACGCGATCATTCAGCAGTCTGGAAAAGATATCGCAGGAGCGTTCCCCGCGGGATGTTTGTTCGATTACCATAGGTACAAGCTGGCTCATCTTAACCTCCATAGGCTGTTTACGCAACCATATCCACGATTTTAGTGAAGGAGCTGAAATTAATAACCTTAGTGGGCTTTCTGCTTCCGTGGATTTTCCGGTATTTCCCAGGTGCCAGTCCATAAATCCTCATAAAGGCTCTTGTAAAGGATTCCTGAGAAGCATACTGATATTTCAGGGCGATATCAATGATGGGCTGCTCAGTTTCAACAAGCTCCTCGGCAGCCTTCGCCATCCGCCTCCTGGTTATATATCTGGTGACGGATTCGCCTGTTACTTTGTGAAAAAGCCTGTGATAGTAATATTTCGACAGGTAGGCTTTTTGGGCAAGGTCCTCAAGGTCAATCCTGTCATCCAGATTTTCTTCAATATAGTCAAGGGAATCATACACCTTGGCACGATAATCCATATACTTTCTCCTTTCCAAGAATCTGTCATCATTATATACTCAAACGGCGATTCGTTCTTGATAATTTTTGCTTAAAATAAAGAGCGTACGCCAACGTTCATTAGGTTCTGAACATTGGGCGATACGCTCTTCTTCTCCAGGCAAGCTCTGATAACGTCCAAGGGGGGTCTCCAAGCAGGGAGAGCGCATCAGGGCATGTGTCCTAATGCTCCACCCCGCCGCTGACAATACTGTAATAAGCCCGGGAAGTAAACACATACACCAGCACATAAAACAAGGTGAATACCAGATAGCAGCCTACCGTGACGGCAGCGAGCAGACTTGTATTGGTCAGGCTGAACAGCGCCATCAGCTTGGAAATCATGGGAAAGGCAAAGGTTATATGAACGCCCGCGGCAGCCAGGGGCAGAAAGAACACCGTCAGCACCTGGGAATTGATGCTCTTGCGGATTTCCCTTCTTGTCATGCCTACTTTCTGCATGATGTCAAAGCGGGCCTGATCCTCATAGCCTTCACTGATCTGCTTATAGTACATAATCAGCACTGCTCCCAGGATAAAGACGATCCCCAGCAAAACCCCGAGGAAAAGCAATCCCCCATACAGAGCATAGAAATCGGCCCGCTCCTGAGCGACAGAATGGATACTGGCGGCGGGAAACTGGGGATCTTCCAGCTGCATCCGGCTGACCGACTCCGCAATATCCTCTCTCAGGGCAATCTGCACCTCCTCGGCAAGGTTCAGATCAAACCCGTAATAATGATACAGACTGGATGCCCTGTCTCCGTAAATCTCCCTCTGTTTCTCAAAAACAGCGTCCATGTAGGCAAGCTCCGGGACAACGATAAAGAAGGAAGGAACAACCTGCATACCATCCATACCGTTATCTACAAATTTCGACACAGTCTTTTTGATCTTCAGGGTGCCGGCCCCGGCCACCTCAAGTCTGTCATAGGCATAATCCCCCTTGCTGGAGTACAGGAGGATCTCGTTTTGGCCCAGAGTTTCCCCGGCTCCTGTCAGCCGGTTATAATCCTCCAGGGGAATGATCAACAACTGCCGGAGGTTGGCCGAATCCTCATTCCGCAAGGTCTGACCCTGTTCGCGCTTGAAGCTCACCTGCTCCCCTTCCAGATATCCGGTCACCCCCAGATAGCGGTAACTAAGACTGTTTTCCGGCTGGAGGCCCCTCTTTTCCAGAGCTTTGTCCACAGCCCCGGTCAGGGCAGCGGTATAAGCCGGATCGATGGAGTGGATCTCCACCTCCACCTGCCGGGGATACCGGGAGCGCAGACTGTCCTCCGCTCCTATATACAGGCAGACCGTCGAGGACAGCATCACCAGCACCATGGTGGAGAGGATGCAGATGGAAGCCAGCCCGGCCCCGTTGCGTTTCATACGATAAACCATGGAGGAAACGGAAACAAAATGACTGGTCTTGTAATAGTACCTTTTGTTCTTCTGCAAAAGCCGGCAGAAGACCACGGAACCGGCAATAAACAGCAGGTAAGTCCCTATGATCACCATCACCACCGCCACAAAGAACCAGAGCATGGCCGCCAGGGGCTGCTGAATGCTGAGGGCCAGATAATAGGCTCCGGCCAGAATGAGCACTCCCGGCAAAGCCAGGGCCCAATTAGCCTTGGGGGGCTTTTCCCCCACGGTGTCGCTGCGCAGCAGCTCCACGGGCTTGGAGACATGAATCTGCCGCAGCCCATTGAGCAGAATCAGCAGAAAAATAGCGGCAAAGAGGAGGGCGGCCTCTAAAAGGGATGGCCAGTCCACGGAAAATCCGGATTGGATGGTGCTCTTGAGCACATGAGCCAGGGACAGCTCGGCAACCTTGGCAAAGAGGACGCCGCAGAACAGGCCCCCGGCCACCGAAACAGTCCCGATCACAAGGCTCTCCCAGGTAAGAATCCGGGCCAGGTTCCATTTGCCCATGCCGAGAATATTATAAAGGCCAAATTCTCTTTTCCGTTTCCGAATCAAAAAGGAGTTGGTATAAAACAGGAAGATCAAGGAAAATACTCCCATGACCCCCCGGCCCAAAGTCAGGATCGCCTGCAGGGAACCCCCGCCGGGCATGGCGCCCACGGCAGGATTGACCGCTAGAAAAGAGATGATGTAAAACATCATGACCATACCCATGCAGGTCAGTATATAAGGCAGGTAAAGCTTGCGGTTTTTGGCCATGGCGGTCAGGGCCAGTCTGAGATAAAGTCCCCCTGTCATGGTCTGTCCCCCCCTGTCGCCAGCAGGGTAAGGGTATCGGATATCTTCTGATACAACGCCTCATTGCTGCTGTTCCCCCGGTAAATCTGGTGAAATACCTCCCCATCTTTAATGAACAGCACCCGGCCGGCATGACTGGCCGCCTTGACTGAGTGGGTCACCATCAAAAGGGTCTGCCCCTCCCGGTTGATCTCCCCAAACAGGCGGAGCAGTTCATCCGTGGCTTTGGAATCCAGAGCTCCGGTAGGCTCGTCCGCCAGGATCAGCCGGGGATTGGTAATCAGGGCCCGGGCTACCGCCGCTCTCTGCTTCTGTCCCCCCGATACCTCATAGGGATATTTGGCAAGCAGCTCCACAATCCCCAGCTTCCTGGCAATGGGGGTGAGCCGTGCTTTCATTTCCGGGTAGGATTTGCCGGCCAGGACCAGAGGCAGGAAGATATTATCCTCAAGAGAAAAGGTGTCCAGCAGATTAAAATCCTGAAACACAAAGCCTAAATTATCCCGGCGGAAGGCGGCAATGTCAGACTCTCTGATCTTGCTCAGATTGTGCCCGTCGAGAAGGACCGTGCCCCCGGTAGGCTTATCCAGAGCAGCCAGAATATTAAGCAGAGTGGTTTTGCCGGAACCCGACTCCCCCATAATGGCTACGTACTCTCCCTTTTCCACGCTGAAGGACACACTGGCCAAAGCCTGAATCTTCTGGCTCCCAAAGCGGGTGGTATACACTTTTTCTAAATGATTGACTTCTAAAATCGTCATTAATTTCTTCTCCTCCGTTATCTGCAAATCCAAGGCTGAGACACGCTCATCTTTCCCCCATGATTTGGCTGCAAGTAAACATGTCCTGACTCTAGTTTACGCAAAACAGGGAAATATCCGCCATGGCTTTGGCTTACATTTCCCCGTTTAACCTTACTTTTTTGCAAGGTTGCTTATTCTATTGCCAATTCAGCGCTTTGCAGATCGAGCCGGATCTCCGTGCCCCTGCCGGCAGCAGAAACGGCGGTGATCTCATGGCCCAGATTGCGGCAGATCCGGCGGCAGAGGTAGAGCCCTATGCCGCTGGCTTTCTTATCTGTGCGCCCGTTAAAGCCGGTATAGCCCTTTTCAAAAATCCGGGGCAGGTCTTCCGGTGCGATGCCCATGCCGGTATCCCGGATGCACAGGGTTTTCGGCTCTTCCAGGGTAATGGCGATGGTCCCGGACCGGGTGTACTTAAGAGCGTTGGACAGGATCTGCTCAATGACGAACAGGAGCCATTTTTCATCCGTCAAAACCCAGCAGTTCAGGGGTTCATACTCCAGCCGGATCTTCCGGCGGATAAACTGAGAAGCATATTTGCGCACCGCCTGTTTGATTATGCCGTCCAAATCATACTCCCGGATCAGATAATCCGTGGCGGGAGCCTCCAGCCGCAGATAGCAGAGGACCATTTCCACATAGTGTTCAATGCGCTGAAGCTCCTCCCTCAGCTCCCGGCTGTGTGGGGTGTCCCCCTGCTCCCCTTGCAGAAGAAGCCCCATGGCGGCGATAGGGGTCTTGATCTGATGGGCCCATACCGTATAGTATTCTACCAGATCCGTATACCGCTGGCGCATGTGGCCGGTCAGCTGCAGCTTATCTTCATAAAGAACCCGGATGACGGCCTGATAGTCTTCCTCCAGGGGTCCCCAAGGCTGGGGAAGACCGGCGGCGGTCACCGTGATTTCCCGGCGCAGAGCCTCCAGCCGTTTATGCCTCTCATAAAAAGCCCTGTAATCCAGAACCACCAGGATCACGCCCAGAAAAGCACAGAGCACCGCTCCGTAACCCACTGCTTCCACCGGCAGTTCATAAAGGGCAAACACTATAGCAAAGATGAGGCAAAAGCCCAGGAATGCTCCGATAATTTTACACTGTGACTTCAGATAAGAGAAAAACAAGTCCATCGACCGGCTCCTTATTCCAGCTTACCGGACCCTCTTCACTGGGCCGGTGTTTCCCTTCCCCACTCTGCCGGGCAATCCCGCTCTGCCCGGCGCCTTTCACTCAATCAGATAGCCCAACCCTTTTTTGGTAATGATAAAATCCTTCAACCCTGCGGCCTCCAGTTTCTTGCGCAGGCGGGTCATGTTGACGGTCAGGGTATTTTCATCCACAAAGCTGTCCGTTTCCCACAGCCGCTGCATCAGGGTATCCCGGCTGACCACCCTGCCCTTGTTTTCCATCAGGGCCTGGAGGATGCGGTAATCGTTTTTCGTCAGTTCGATATGCTGTCCCTGATAGGTCAGGCTGGCGTCGGCCGTATTCAGCAAAGCTCCGCGATGTTCCAGGATCTTGACCTGTCCGGCGAAGTGATAGGTCCGGCGCAGAATGGCCTGTATTTTGGCTGTGAGCACATTCAGATCAAAGGGCTTGGCGATAAAGTCGTCTCCCCCCATGTTCATGGCCATGACGATATTCATGTTGTCCCCTGCCGAGGAAATGAACATAATGGGGACCTGGGACACTTTGCGGATCTCCCCGCACCAGTGGTAGCCGTTATAAAAAGGCAGGGCGATGTCCAGCAGCACCAGCTGGGGGTCCAGTGCGGCGAACTCAGCCAGGACGTTCCGGAAATCCTCCACACAGCGGGCTTCCAGACCCCAGGACTGGATATGTTTGCGGATAGCCTCGGCAATGGTGGCATCGTCTTCCACAATCAGAATTTTATGAACGTACGGCGAGAAGACTCCCACCTCTAAGGTGTTGAGATGAATCGCCGACCTCAAACTATCATCGAACAATTGTTCCCAATCTCCTTTCTTTATGGTAAAATATAGCCAATATGGATGAAGGAGGTGTTCCTCATCATTCGAGTCTATAAACTCCCTTTCCGGACTTCCCAAGACAATCTCAATCGTCTCTATGCCTGTAATCGCATTTCCGCCCAAATTTGGAATCAGTGCCTCGACTTAGCAAAAGAGCATGGACAAAGAACCAACACTTGGCTAAGCCGCAAAGAGCTCCACTTAGCTACAAAAGGACGATATCCCATCCACAGCCAATCCATCCAGGCAGTCTATGAAAAATATCTCGATGCCCGTGAAAACGCCCTGCAAGCGAGAGCCTTAGGCTACACCCAAATCCGCTACCCCTATAAAGAAAAGCATCATTTCAACACCCGTTGGAAAAAAGATGGCTTTCGTATCGGTGAGAAGGGCCGCATCGAATTAAGCCTGGGGCTTTGGGAGGGGAAGCGTCAGAAACCCATTACCGTCCGTGTTGCTCACTGTCCTCCCGGACAGATTAAAGAAATTGAGCTTGTCTATGACCGAGGTCTCAAATTAGCCATGGCCTTTGAAGACGGTATTTCGCCCAAAGCGAATCCTGCTCAGGGCACAGCAGCCATTGACTTAGGCGAAATACACACCCTCGCTTCAGTCACTGACCAGGGACAAGGTCTCCTCATCACCGGGCGCAAACTTCGCAGCATCAAACGGTTACGGAATAAGAAGTTGAAGGAACTGCAGCGAAAGATGGCCCACTGTCAAAAAGGTTCCCGCCAGTGGAAAAAATACCGGCGGGCCTTCCATTATGTCCTTAGTAAGAGTGAGGCTCAACTCACCGATGCCCTCCATAAAACCACCCGTGAATTCGTCCGTTGGTGCCTGGACAACGCCGTCAAGGATGTAGTCATAGGAGATGTAGAAGGAATCCAGCGTCACACGTCACCGAAGAAGAAACAGACTCAGCGGAAGCGTTCGCGAAGAATCAACCAGAACCTCTCCCAATGGACCTTTGGTAAAACCCGGCGCTATTTACAGTATAAATTGGCTGCTGAAGGAATCAGCCTGAAGAAAGTGGATGAAGCCTACACTACACAAACGTGCCCCGTTTGTGGGAAGAGGCGTGTGCCCTCTTCCAGAACATATCACTGTGGCTGTGGTTATGTACAGCATCGGGATCTGCATGGAGCGGGTAATATCTTAACCCAACACCTGTATGGCCACTATCAAGCGATCGTCTTGAAAGACTACAAGTATCTACGGATCGCCTGAAGGCGGGAAGTAGTAGACGCCATGAACCTGGCCTCTATGCCGCAAGACATAGAGTTGCTGGCTGAAGCCGAGTGATGGACTCACGCCCTAAGGGGTGGGGTAAGCCAAATGGACTATCCATTGAGACAGGCATAAGGTATTAGCCAGAAGCCCCGATCCTCTTAGTGCAGCGTAGGTCGGGGAGGTTCACACAAACTATCCCCTTCTTACACATACAGGTGATTAGTACGAACAGCTTAAAAAGCTCTGAGTTTATCATAACTGCTTCAGGCAGGAAAGGCAAAGAAGCCAATCTTGAACTTGCTGTTCTTCAAAATCGCCTGTCACAGCCAATCCTGGCAGCAACTTCGCATCAGGGCATTCCTGAGCTATATTGATCTCTATTTGCCCAAATCCCCCGCCGCCATGGGTGCAAAAGGGAATAACCGTTTTCCCCTTCAAATCAACGCTGCGCAAAAAGCTCAGGATCGGCGGTGCAAACGATTTAAACCAATTCGGTGTTCCGATAAAGATATAGTCATAATCATCGATGGGCTCATTTCCAGACAATAGCTTAGGACAGTATCCCCTTTCGATTTCAGTTCTTGCTTCTTTTGTTGCGCCATTATAGGTAAATGAATAAGGTTTTTCCGGAATTAATTCTCTGATATCTCCATCGGTAATAATCGCTATATCCTCTGCTAAACTCCTTGTTGTACCGGAATAAGAGTAGTATACAATCAATGGTTTGCTCATCCATAGTCCCTCTCTGCTCCTGCTTATTAGGTAGTTTATGCTTGTCTTGTTCTATCTTAAGGGCCATGAGCTTATGGTGTCCAGCACATTGCTGATTTAACTATCATTTGCTATAGTCACTAAGTAAATGAGAAGTGAGGAGATCATTATGAAATATGAACCTAAAATCGAAAAAGAAATCATGTGTCCCATCGAATACGGCCTTGATGTCTTCGGCGGGAAGTGGAAAGCGAGAATATTATGTGTGCTTTCTACAAACACAGTGATTCGCTATAATGCCATCAGAAAAGAACTGGGCAATATTACCGATGCGGTCCTTGCCGCTATGCTTAAAGAGCTTATTGCCGATGAATTAATTGAACGGACACAATATAACGAAATTCCTCCCAAAGTAGAGTACGCACTGACAGACAGAGGACGCTCAGTGTTGCCGATTCTTCAGAACATCTGCCAATGGTCACGACAGCAGACCAAAGATGAATTGGAGAAAAAACTTCCCCCCTGTAAAACTTGCGACCAGCTTAAAAAATAGTTACTATTAAATTTATTAGTCACTCATAAAATTCCTAATATATTGAGCGTTCATAGTGGGTTTGTTATACTCCAGTCATGGTCAAACCCCTAAAAATTAACGCCAATGGAGGAATGGAACATGAGTGTAAAAGCATATCTTGAAATCACTATGGTGATTAAGGAAGCCGATCGCCCGGCGGCCGGAAAAATCTATGCTGACTACCGGCAGCCTTTCTTGCGCCAGATCAAAGGCGCTCTTACCAAAGACCTGCTTATCCGCGGGGAAGATGTACAAGTTCTGCATGGCTTTGACAGCGTGGAAAATGCCCAGGCCTACTTAACCAGTGATATGTTCAAAAATGATGTTTTCCTTGGTCTTAAGCCCCTGTGGAGTGCCGACCCTGATGTAAAAATTTATACTGTTGCTTAGGTTAAGCTCCATCCATGTATAGAACCAAAAGCCTGCCTCTCGACGTTAAAACGTTTGGCGGCAGGCTAATTTTCCTTTGGCAGGACTGGATACGTTTGCGATGGTCTCCGCGCTTCCCTTCTTGTGCATACAGGTAATGGGAATGAACAGTTTGAATGTTCCTTGCTCAACGTTTTAAACCGTAAATTTGCTGAGACTTACCTGCAGACTTTCCGCCATTGCAGCCAGGTTCTGACTGGAAGCGGCGATTTCCTCGATGGATGCTGTCTGCTCTTCGGTGGCGGCAGATACTGTTTGGGAGGTGTCCATATTCTCTTTGGTAATGCTCTCCAGACTGCGGACGGCTTCAACGATGCTCTGGCTCCCTTGGGCAAGCTGCTGGATGGCGGTTGAAATCTCCGCCACTTGGCTTGATACCATGCTCATAAGGGTATCGATATCTTCAAAAGCCCCCCCGGCGGTATTGACCACTTCTATGCCCGCTTGAATATCTTCACTGCTTAATTCAATCGCCGTCACCGCATCCGTAATATGGGACTGATTCAGGGTGATACGCTGGGCAATCTGCTTAGCTGCGGCCTGAGACTGTTCGGCCAGTTTGCGCACTTCTTCGGCTACTACGGCAAATCCCCGGCCCTGCTCCCCCGCTCTGGCGGCTTCAATAGCCGCATTCAAAGCCAGCAGATTGGTTTGTTCCGCTATTCCCGAAATCACATCATTGATTTCACTGATTTCCTGGGAACTGACAGCCAAGCGGCCCACGGCGCTCTGAACCTTCACAGAGACTTCGCCTATATTCTTCATTTGTTCCACAGCCCGCAGCGCCGATTTCTGTCCTTGAGAAGAAGCCGTCGCCGCTTCTTTTGTTTGTTGGGCAACTCTGTTGCTGTTGACCGCCAATTGTTCTATGGTGACTGAAATTTCTTCGACGGAGGCGGTTATTTCATCCACGCTTTTTTCCTGATTTTCCGCCCCCAAGGCTAAATTGGTTATGGTGCTGGCCACTTCACTGGCCGCTTTGGCCTGCTGCTCCGCACCGGTGGTCAGTTCCTGGGAGGAGGCGGCCACCTGTTCGGCCAGAGCGCCGGCAGTGTTTACCAAGTCCCGCAGACTCCCCAGCATGGTGTTCAGGGCGTCCCCTACAAGGCCCACTTCATCCCTGCTCTTGACTTCCACATCTTCTACGGCCAGATTTCCTTTGGCCACTTCCTGAATTTTATCCACCAACTGATTGAGGGGGCCGACAATATTGCGGGTGAATCCATAAGCAGCAACGATCCCGATCAAAAAGAAGGCAAAGGAACAGATAATCAGGATTTTCCTCAGATTATCGACCCCAGCCATAACTTCCTTCTGTGGAGCAGTTACGGCTAATGACCAGGTTGTTCCCTCCACAGGAGCGTATCCTGTATATTTTTTTATCCCTCCGTAAATATATGAACCCACACCGCTTTCTCCGGCGACCATTTTCTTTTGCAATGCCGCAAAATCGGCCAGTCCGGGGTCTTTTTCAGCATTTTTAAAAATATTGTCCATGGTTTTAACCTTTTCAAGGTCCGCATTGGCAATGGCCGTACCCTGACCGTTGATCACAAAAACAGCTCTGGAGCCGCCCAGTTCTATAGACTGGGTAAACCTGGACAACTCGTAGCCGTCACGGGTGGCAATTAAAGCACCGATGATTTGGCTGCCATGTTTGACGGGGACCGCATAAGCAGTAATTACGGAGTCGTCAACCTTGCTTGTTTTGGGATCGGAGGCTACGGCTTTGCCGGCTATGGCTTCCTTGAAGTAGTCCTGATCGGCGATATTGACCCCGGCCACTCCCTGACCGTTGATTAAGTTTCCCTCTAAGTCCGCAATCCCCAAATCTATATATCCTGCCCGTTGGATTTCACTTTTCAAAACCCTTACTTTTTCTTCCGCGGGCACCTCCGGGTCCTTAATCGCCTCCAGGTTGGCGAGGAGTTCTAATAAACCAAGCTGTCTTTCCAGGTCGTTCTTCAATGCCAGCGCCGTCTCCCGGGAAACTATCTCCAACGATTGATTGACCTCTTTGAGTACCGCTTGAGAAGAAAAATGATTGCTGATAAACCCAAGGCTTCCACAAACGATGATGAGAAGAATACTGATCAAGAACACAAATTTTGTAGCCAGACTTTTCAACACCTGATCTCTCCCTTTTGGTTACTTGCATAACCTTATTCTGAGCAATTATTTACATGTAATTGCGGCTTCTTTTATAAAGTTGCAATAATCGTGCCAATCCAAGAAATTCCCATTTTTTACGGACAGAAGCCCCTCCATCGAGGTAAATCAGTCCTAAATTGTGACAATATTTTCATATTGCGACATTTTCCTTATGTTTTATGATCAAGAAAAACCGAGGCGAGCCTCGGTTTTTCTTGTCTCCTAATGAATGTTAAATCAAAAAACACTTATATCAAACTCTTTTATTTTCCTATACAGGGTATTCCGACCAATGCCTAACAGCCGCGCTGCCGGAGCAATTTTCCCCTGAGTCTGGGCAAGAGCAGCTAAAATCGTTTGTTTAGTTTGCTGATCAAGGAGGGAGGGACTCTCTACCCTTTTGGAGTCGGGGATTTGCCTGAGCTCCAAGGGCAAATCGTCAACTGTTAAGACATGGGAATTGGCCATGGCAATCATGCTTTCGATACAGTTTTCCAATTCGCGGACATTTCCCGGCCAGGAGTAGGCGTAAAGGTAGGGATAGACATTGTCCTCGATTCCGCAACAGGTAAGCTGATTCAGGGTGCATGATTTTTGAATAAAATACGGAACCAGGTCCCTAATGTCCTCCAGCCGTTCCCGAAGGGGCGAAAGTTCAATGGTGATAACTTTGAGCCGGTAGTAAAGATCCAAACGGAACGTCTTGGCCTCAACCAAAGATTTTAAATCTTTATGGGTGGCGGCAATGATCCGAACATTTATTTTGTGTGGTTTTGTCCCTCCGATTCGGGTGACTTCCTTTTCTTGAAGTACGCGGAGCAGAGCAACTTGTGCCGTCAAAGGCATGTCGCCAATCTCGTCCAGGAAAATCGTTCCCTGGTGAGCTAATTCAAATTTGCCCGGTTGACCGCCCCGGCGGGAACCGGTAAAAGCTCCGTCAGCATAACCAAATAATTCACTCTCTAAAAGAGAACTGGGCAGTGCTGCACAGTTAAGAGCTACAAAGGGACCCTCTCTGAAGGAGCTGAAGTCATGGATCATACGGGCAACAATTTCCTTTCCGGTCCCGCTTTCCCCTTGAATAAGAACAGAAGAGGGAGCGGCAGCCGCCTTATAAACACGATCCATAATCTGTCGAGAGCTGGGACTGCTTCCGACCCAAACAGGACTCGCGGTTTGCGGCTCAGTGAGCTGCACCGTTCCAAATGCTCCGAGGAATTCTCCCGACTCATCGGCAACCCGCCGCCAGGATGAGGCGATCTCATGACCGGACTGATTTTTCAAGTGAAGATCCAGCGCTTGATTATTGACTATCCAGCCTTTGGGAGCACTGAATACCTCTGCAACAGGCTTGCCAATAATATCGTTGCGCTTGCGTCCAATCAGGGATGCCCCGCTGGGGCTGATATTGGTAACCACGCCAAACCGGTCTATGGAAATGAATCCTTCCTTGAGCAGATCGATAGCCAGCTTTGCCCCTTCACGATAAAATTTAAGCTGACGCTCAATATCTAAGGTGCGCAAATTTTGCTCTATCAGCTTTGCCCCTAAAATGGCAATCCCAATGATCTGCTCCTGATGATTTCCCGTTTCACCGCTTATATCGATAAACCCAACAATTTCTCCCTGTACATCATGAATGGGTGCCGCCCAACAGGACATGAAATGATTTTCCTGGACAAAGTGCTCACAGCCGGAGACTGTGATGGGACAATCCTCAGTGAGTGCTGTTCCTATGGCATTGGTACCTTTGATATCTTCCCGCCAATTCGCCCCGGGAGAAAGATGAATCTTTTGCGCTTTGGTCAGAAACGGACCATCTCCTAACGCTTCTAAAATGAAGCCTTTTTTTTCACCTAATAAGACAGTGTAGTTGGCACTTTGCAACAGCTTGCCCAGGTGGGGCAGCACAGATTCAGCGGCGCGGATGATATCTTCCTGAGAGTCCTTTAATTCACGTAATTGAGAGGTAGTTAAGATCATATTTTGAGAGATTTCAGTATGATTGACATTGTAGCTTACGCTCCGTTGCCAGGAACGGTAGATCATTGGAGCGATTCCGTTCTCAATAAGTTCGCCTTTGAGAAATTTTCGCCAATGGACATTCATAAGTGAACCCTCTCTTAAAATAAATATTCAAATAAATTTGAAAAGTACAACTATATAATTAGAATAGCACATCCCAGCAGCTGGAACAACCTTGTCGCCAAATAACCTTGTGTGCCAATATAGAGCACTTGTCAATGCTCAATGTGCAGGAATGGAGCAGAAATTTCATAAATTCCCAGCTAAAAAACACTCCCAGTCCCAAGAGTTAAGAATATATTTCTGAATATTGAGCCTATTCAATATATTTTGCTTCTCTAAGCTTCGGATGGCATGTGAATTGCATTGTAGTAAGTCAACTATCCCGAAAGGGAAATAAAATGCAAGGAGGATACACTATGTCTGTCGTGCATCAAGTCTATGGCTACTACATGCCGACCGTCAATCTTATGGGGGCCGGTGCAGCCCAGGAGGCCGGAAAACAGGCAAAAATCCTGGGAGGCAAAACAGCTCTTCTGGTGACGGATGCTTTCCTTAATCAGAGCGGACTGGCCAAACAGATCGCGGAGATTATTGAAGCTGAGGGCGTAAAGGTTGTCATCTATCCCGGAGCGGAACCTAATCCTACCGATAAGAATGTTCATGATGGCGTGGCCGTGTTTGAAAAAGAAAACTGCAATATGATTGTCTCACTGGGAGGGGGGTCTGCTCACGATTGTGCCAAAGGTGTGGGTTTGGTTGCCGGAAACGGCGGCAATATCCGTGATTTTGAAGGAGTGGATAAATCCGCAAAACCTATGGTACCGATGATTGCTGTCAACACTACGGCAGGAACAGCCAGCGAGATGACCCGGTTCTGTATTATTACCGATACGGACCGCCATATTAAAATGGCTATCGTGGACTGGCATGCTACCCCCAATGTCTCCATCAATGACCCCTTATTGATGATCGGAAAGCCTGCCCCTCTGACCGCCGCCACCGGTATGGATGCCCTGACTCACGCTGTTGAGGCCTACGTCTCCACTGCAGCTACCCCTATTACTGATTCAGCTGCCTTGATGGCGATTAAGCTCATCAGCAAGTACCTTCGCCGTGCTGTTGCCAACGGCCAGGATTTTGAAGCCCGGGACCAAATGGCCTATGCCCAATTCCTGGCCGGTATGGCCTTTAACAATGCCAGCTTAGGTTATGTTCACGCTATGGCCCATCAGTTAGGCGGTTTCTATAATCTACCTCATGGTGTTTGCAACGCCATCCTTTTACCTCGTGTATCCCGCTTTAATCTGATTGGAAACCTTGAGCGCTTCGTAGACATTGCCGAAGCTCTGGGTGAGGAAATAAAGAATTTATCGGCCAGAGATGCCGCAGAAAAGGCTTTGACGGCAATGACAACCTTATCCCAGGATATCAGCATACCCAGCGGACTCACTGAGCTGGGCGTAAAAGAAGAGGATCTGCAAACCATGGCCGTCAATGCCATGAAAGATGCCTGCAGTCTGACCAACCCGCGCCTGGCCAAGCTGGAAGATATCATTCAGATTTATAAGAACTCTTTATAAATCCTAGCTCAGCAAACCCTATCATTTAAATGGGGATATATTGAGAAAGGAAGTAACTCATTCTAAAGACTTGCTTAAGTCGGAAGTGCATAAAGATCAAAACAGCGGGGCTTGATACCCCGCTGTTTTGATCTTTCGAGAAGACAGTAATACGATGCCGGCTAAAAATGCGGCGTTAACCCACAGAGTATTTCCGCCGGACACTGAAATATAGGCTCAGTGATAGGGACGCTTATTTTCTGTAAGTCCGACCAGATAGTCAATGCTGGTTTTATAAAACTTTGCGAGTTTAATCATGACATTCAGTGGAACATCACGCTCCCCTCGCTCATATTTGGAGTATAAAGATTGATCGCACCTTAAGTATTTTGCAACTTGCTGTTGGGTTAGATCATGATCTTCACGAATATCACGTATTCTTAATCGCATCATCATCACCAAAGCAAGTATATCTTAGGACGATAAGTCCTATTGACATTTAGGACTATTTGTCCTAAGATCATTTTACAAAGCCCGCGTTGGATATGTGGAGGAGATAAGTTTTGTTTAGTATCGGTGTTTGCGATGACAGACCCTTGTGTCGCCAGCTATTAGAGGAATTTATTCTTTTATATGAAAAAGAGAAGGGGATTCTATTTGATATTCACCAGTTTGGCAGCGGTGAAGAGCTTCTCGAAGAACTTCATAAACTTGATATGATTCTCGACCTTCTTTTCCTTGATAATAGCATGAAAAAGCTGACTGGCCTCGAAACCGCCAAACTCATACAGCAATCCGATTCCATGTCAGCATGCAGCATCGTATTTGTCACAGCTGATGATGATCACGATCAATTCATGCAGATCCAGCCTTTACAAGTGGTAGGCAAACCTGTCACCCGGGAGTGTATAGATGCTATATTAGATAAAGTTCTGGCTGAAAAGGCATAAATGGCTTTCGTGCCTCTGCACGCAGTCCAGCGCACGCTTCATTGCTGAACGCTAGGTGTGAATGAAGCTTTTGCGAAGATTCGTGAGGACCTTTAAGCATGGAGTATGAGGTAAAGTTAACTTTTCTTACCACAGCACAGATTCAAGAGGCTATTTCCTATATCTCCAAGACCCTTTTAGAACCTGAAATTGCAAGACGGTGGGCAGATTCTCTGCAAAAGAAATATCTTCACTGGCCACTATGCCTCAGGCATGAGTTCGGCTCCGAATGGAGATAGCTCTCCGCCGTTTTGATGCCCAATCCCTTTTGATAATCTAAAGTCTGCTAAATTAAGATACTTTTCTCTCCCACACATAATTATCCTGACATGGGAAGCGCCCAGGGAAACAAACCGGCTCTCTCTAGAGTTTCTCCTTCATTCCCTTCGTTAAAAAGTCCATGACCTTATCTCTATACACTTCATAGGTTTCCGGCTCCTTAGCTGCGAACTCTTTCAGTTCATGGCGCAGCTCCCGGAAATTGCGCTCCATACTTTCATATAAAAAAGCGATGCGATTGGCCTTAGCCTTATGATAGGCTGCATCAAGGTTTCTGCTCATTCTGTCGATAGCCTTGGCGGAAGTGCTTTGTTTTTTAGATTCCAGATCCATGCTCAGCTTCTCAACTTTAGCCTCTTCCTTTGTTTTAGCCCCAGCAAGCTCCTCGGCCTTCTTTTTCAGACCATCCCGCTCCTTGGTCAGGTGGGTAACCCGACTATCCCGCTCCTCCACGGTTTTCTGGAGCTCTGCATTTTCCTGTAAGGCCTGGTCCCGTTCCGCAGCCGCCTGCTTCCGCTCCTGGATTGCCTTTTCCAGCTCGCGGGTGGTCATGCTTTCCAGATCCAGCTCCTCCATAAGCTGGAACCGCTCCTCTTCCGGAACACCCAGAAGAAGGAGGGCCTGAGTATAGTTCAAATTAGGCGGCGGCCCCTGTTTTTGAACCTGGTCCTCAGAGGTGGGAGAACCGGAATTAAGAGCACCGGCCTTCCGAGAAACCGCACCGGCAGGAGGGATCTGCTGGCTCCCATAGGCATCGAAGATACGCATCAAATTCTGAGCTGTTCTTTCTGTATAACTTACGGATTCCTCCAGCCACTCCGTCCATTCCCCATAGGGAAGCAACTCCTTGGCTTCCCTCAGACGACGGCCAACTTCAATGGCACTGGCCAGAAGAATTTTCCCTGTTTGCTGTTTAATCGTGTTAATTTCAGTTGCGATTAAAAGCGGCGTCCGCTCTGTGAGCAAATCATCCATATGCTGCAGATCCTTTCTTTAGTTGTTTTACTTTCAGCATATGGAATCATTCTCCCGGGGGTGAAAAATCTTCCTTAATATAGATTTGTCCCAAAAACGAAAGCGCTTTCGTTTTTGGGACAAACCACGGTGATCAGGCCAGTTCAGCAATAACACGTGCAGGAAGTCCGGTGGCACCGCCTAAATTTAGGGGGTACGTATGCATGGTAAAAGAGTGGGCTCCAGCCGCCTCCAAAAGCTGTTTCGTGTTATTTAAATTCTCAATAATGAATATGCCGTTATCTGCACACAACTGATCGGCCGGAGCATGTTCAGCTCCTCGGCGTACTCCGGCGAAATCAACACCGATGAGACCGACATTCTTCTTGATCAGCTCCCGGATTAATTCATAGGATAATTGGGGATGTTGCCTAAAATAGGGCTCCGTACCATAGCCCTCCTTGTCCATCATTCCTGTATGAAAGATAACGAAATCCTTCTCTTCGACCTCATCCATCTCAAAATCACCGCTTTCAATATCCCGGTTCTCAACATTGCTCACATCAAAAACCTTGCCGGAAAGTTCGCAGTATTCCAGGGGAAAGCTCTTGTCCATCACATCAAAATGTGTACCTATATGCCCAAACTTCTGGTACTTCCCATCATTTTGTACCCCTTCCAAGAATTTATCCAGCATCCCTCTTGTCAGTTTATACGTCAAATCAATGCGCATATTCTTTTCCTCCTGTCAGATCATTTTCACTGCTATTGTTATTCATTGTTTCCCAACTGCAACGTGATTTCATGATATTCCTTCGTCAAAGTTTCCTTGGAAACCATACAAATAGTAACATATAAGCTATTGACAATCAAGGTCTTTTTCAAATATCATTAAAAGCAGCTAAGCAAGCACATTGATTAAGATTCCAAGGAAACAATCCTCAACATGAAATGGAGTTTAAAATGGGAAAAGGAAGTCAGGATTTTATATTAAATAAAATAGAAACCCTTATGACAAAATTGACTTTAGGAAATCACGAGGAAGAAGAATGGCATACCCTATTATCGGAGAGCGATTTAGCTTACAGGGATCAGGTCACACTTTCTGAATGTCATATCATTGACTATATTGGCAAAAACCGCCTGACCAATGCTATTGGCATTGCCACTAACATGAATATCACTAAAGGCGGAGTTTCCAAAATTACGGCCCGCCTCGTTAAAAAGGGATTTATTGAGGTACACCGCCTGGAAGGCAATCGCAAAGAAATCTTCTTCACCTTAACCAATGAAGGTAAAAAAATATATGAGCTGCATGACAAGCTTCATGTCCGCGTATGTCAAAGAATTACCGATCTTTTTGACAGTTATACAGAATCTGAGTTGCAAGCCATAGGCCGATTTTTCAGTGAACTAACCGATATTGTTTAGTTTTGCCTATTTAAATAGCAACAGTGAAGTGTAAACGCCTGAGGAGAATTGACTTCCTCAGGCGTTCGCTTTCAACGAATCCTGTCCCAAAAACGAAAGCGCTTTCGTTTTTGGGACAATCCAAATTACAATTATCTCGTAACAGTAAAGATGATCTGGCTCTTCAAGTTTCTTGATGCTGCCTTTATCGGTTTACATATTCTTTCATATATTTTAAGACCAATGCATCAACCTTTTGGTTTTGAACCATAAAGTTCTTATCTTGGATGAGAGGCACACCTCTCTGCCACGCTTCGTCAGCGAGCTTACTGAGTTTCTTTCTTTCGTTTTCCAGCTTTTCATTCAGAAGCGCATCTTTCATTCTATCCCCCCAATTTCTCACAGTGTTCTACTCATTAACGGTATATCGTTAGTACATGTCAATTACTCGTAGATTTCAACGATATTCCGTTAATCATTGGTAATATTTATTGCTATCCTGTGAATGATAAGGATAGTTTTTCTCTTTTGAGGTGATAGCATGAATATTTCTCAGGCGGTAATCCGCCGTATCGAAGAACTTTGTCGTGAGAGACATTTGAGCATTAATGCTCTTAGCAACATTTCCGGCATTACCCAATCCACTGTCAATGATATTATGAGCGGCAAAACATACAACGCCGGCATAGGTACCATAAAAAAGTTGTGTGACGGCCTGGGCCTCAGTGTTCGGGATTTTTTTGACAGCGAACTATTTTCTAATCTAGAGCAGGAAATCAAGTAGGGTATATAAAAACCAGCGGGGAATCTTCCCGCCGGTTTTTTGCCGTACAAACCGTTATTTAACTAAAGCAGAGCAGAAAACTACCCCTTTATCTACCAACAGAGGGCCTTATTGGCGGGCACAACGCCTTAAACATCGGTATACCGAAATGTTTTCAAGGCCAGCACCAATGCCGCTATTGCCACCAAGGATATGAGTCCCATACTGGTTAAATAGTCGGCCCATGCTGAATCCAAAGCACTGCGCAGGCCATCAATGAACCATTGAAAAGGATTCCATCTGTTGATGGTTTGAATAAATGCCGGAGCGTTGTTCAGGGAATAAAAAGCGCTGCTGCCAAGCAGGAGAGGCATGGTGATCAGGTTTGTCAGAATACTGACATTGTTTTCCGACCGGCTCAGACCGGCAATAAAAAAACTGAAGAAAACATAACTGAGAGTTGCAATAAGGATGATGGGAACCATCGCCAGGAAGGATGGCAGGGAGACATTCAGTTTAAATACCAAGACTCCCGACAACAATACAAGCAGCGCACATAAAAAAGAAATCAAAGTCCAGGCGCCTGATAGGCCGCATACATATTGCCAAAGGGGCAGGGGCGTCACCCGCAGCAGATGATAGACACCTCTCCGGCGTTGCGCCAGGATGGCAAAAGAGGTGGTCGTGAAAGCGTAAAACAAAATACTGACAGCCATCATCCCGGTTACGATGCCCTGGGGATATTCCGGGGATTTTATCAGCATTCCTAACCCAACCATGCCCCCGATGGGCAGTAAAATCGACCATAGCAGTAAAAAGGGATCCCGGCTTGCCGATTTGAAGGTAAGGCTGAACAGTGTTTTCATTGTTGTGTCTCCTTTCCTGGTACAGTATCCGTCAGCTCAAGATACAAATCATCAAGATTTTCCGCATGATACTGCTCTAAAAGACGATCCGGCCGGCCTTGAGCGACAATTCGCCCGTCGTGCATCAAAATGATCCGGTTGGCGATACGGGATACTTCCTCCATATCATGAGAAGAAAAAAGCACCGTCACTTTGTTTTTCGCCAGTTGCTGAATCATTCTTCTTATTTCCTGCCGGGCACGGGGGTCAAGCCCTGAGACCGGTTCGTCAAGTATGATTAAATCCGGATTGTGGATCGTCGTGACAGCAATCGCCAGCCTTTTTTGTTGCCCGCCGGACAAACGGGAGGCCAGGGTTTTTCTGGCCTCCTGCAAATTGCATTCTGCCAATTTTGCGTCTATTTGCTTCTTATCCAGCTTTACCTGATACAATGCCGCAAACAGCCGCAAATTTTCTTCGGCTGTATAACCCTCAAAAAAAGGGGTGGCTTGAAGCTGCACACCCACATGGGCCCGGTAATCCTCTCTCCAGCGGGTGATCTTCCCGGCATCGGTTGGCAATATTCCCAGGAGCATGGCCAGGGTGGTTGATTTGCCGGCCCCGTTTGTGCCGATCAGAGCGAGAATTTCACCCTGCTGAATTTCCATGTCAATCCCTTTCACAACTTCGCGGTTGCGAAATCGTTTGCGAAGACCTTTCGCCTCAATTAAATTCATAAACAAAACCTCCTCTTATATAATGTTGTTTATTCAACATTGAGTATACGGGTATTTTTTTCTCCCTCTGTGACGAGGGAGAGGTTTTAATTCTCAGTGTCTAAAAGTTCCAGCGCCTTATCAACAAAGTCCTGCTGCTGCTTGATCAGGGAAAGCATGTTATCCATCACCAGCATGACCATGGGCGGAATTTTATGATTCATGGCTGCGTCTTTGGCCGCCAGGCCTTGCTTTACAGCATTATATTCTTCTTCTAATGCACTGCGTTGCTGTTGCAGTGCTTTTCGGCATTCATCCTTTGCCAGCTTCTCATAGAACGACAGGCCGGAATAAAGGGTTGAAGGATAAAGTACAGAAGACATTTTAAGCGCATCCTTGATCAGTTCCTGAAGATAGATTTTCCCGGCCTCAGTTATTGAATAAACCGCCTTTTGACGGTGCCCTGTCCGTTCTATGCTGGTAACGGCGACATAGCCTTCTTGCTCCATCTTTTTCAGCGCATGATAGATAGAACCAATCAACACACCACCCCAGCGTTCCGCATCTGTCAGCTGCAACGCCTGCTGGATATCATAACCGGACATTGGCTGAACCTCCAACATGCCAAGTACAAGTAGCCGTGTCAATTTTTCACCCCCATTACTCAACGTTGAATATTATATCATGAGTAAATAATTTTGTCGAGCCTTTAGCCTCTCTTTGCCAAGTTCTCATTATTTGTCGGTTGGCTGCCTATCCTTGTCTAAAGGATGATATTGACCTGGTTGCGCCCCTTGGATTTGGATAAATACAGGGCTTGATCGGCCCGCTTCAGCACCTTGGCAAAGTCCTCATCGGTTTCTTTGAAAAAAGAAAATCCGATGGAGAGGGTGATCCCGATCTCCTTCCCCTCGGCAACCAGAATTTTCAGGTCGGACACCTTGGACAGGATTCTCTCCCCAAAGACCAAGGCGTTTTTCTCCTGGAGTCCGTAAAAAATCACCACGAACTCATCCCCGCCCCAGCGGATGATCTTATCGGAACTCCGGATCATGCCGCTGATAGCCTTGACGACTTCGATCAAAACCAGATCCCCCACAGAATGCCCATACTGATCATTGATGCTCTTAAAGGAATCCAGATCATAGATCATAATCCCGGGACTGTAACCGCTGGCCTGGTACTCCTTAAAGGCCGCGCTCAGATCATGAGTCCCGCTTCTGCGGTTACCGGCCATCGTCAGAGGATCCTGGTTCATCTCCGATTCCATAATTTTTCTCGATTTCCGATAGTGCCTCTTCTCAATCAGCACCATCAGGGAAAAGCTGAGAATAAGAATAGCTACAAACAGCAGCACCAAAAGCAGGGTAAGCCGGGAGGCCAGAACCTGGCTTTTTTCAGTGGTCTGATCGATATAGGCTTGAATATCATCCTGGTAGACCCCCATGGCGATGACCCAGTCATAGTCCTTATAGAGTTTGGCATAGGTCAGTTTCAAGGATACCTTTTCACTGTTCAGTTCTTTAAAATAATACTCGAAATACAGTTCCCCATCCTTTTTTATCCCTTCAAGCTCGGTCAAATAAGGCTGGTTGCCTTTAATATCCCTCATCTCCGTGGAGAGGTAAGTGCCCTCCGTTTCCGGCAGATTGGGATGAACCCGCCTGATGGCATAATGAGGTCCTCCTTCATAGTTGAGTATTTCATTGACCCAGATGTAAGTATTGCCTTCAAATTCAGAGTTTCTGATGATATCCGCTATCTCTGTTTTAACAAGCTCATCCACGTAAGTTTTGCTGACGCCTAAAAGAATCTTTTTGGCTCCATGGTCCAGCACCGTGTAAGCCGACAAGCCAGGGATTACAGCATTAAGCGTGCTCTCCCAGGTGGAGCCTGCCAGATTCTGTCCATCATAAATAGCCCTGTCTTTTCCGACATCCCACAAAATTACGGACATAAAGCTGTAATCCGGGTTATCTCTGAAAAATGAGATCAGGAAATCGTTGAATTCAGCGTCGGCAAGGCCCTTTTTAAGGTTAATGGCCACCGCCGTTCTGTTCACAAATCTCTCCATGGCTTCCGCTCTGGCATCTCTTCTATGGTCAATCACGGAAATCATATTGTCCACGGTATTGGCCAAAAAGCTCTTTTTTAAGCCGTAGACCGTTTTCTGAGTCTCGCCAATGTAAATATCCCTGATTTTATCTAAAGAAAGCAAATAAAACAGGATCATCACGAAGCACAGAATACTGCCGATTACAATTGTGGTTAAGGTATATCTGCGATTAATAACCCACATCCCCATTTCCCAGAGTATCAAGGTCACAAATGTAGTCCAGTTCATTGTAAACCAAGGGCACCTTTCTGTCCAACAACCTCTGTTCCGGCGCGAATCACCCCAAATTCATGGTAAGTTCAGCTCACCAGCAAAGGACCAGCCCCTATGCGGATAGTAAAAAACGAGGTTTCAGCCCTAGCCGCTACCTCGCCCTGCCTTACATCATCCTCCGGCGCAGAAAAAAAGCATACCTTTCCCGGTATGCAGCACTACAGAGCAGACAAAGAGGGAAGCTCCCGCTCGATAGGCACCTGCTTTTTGATACAGATACCATCCTCCCGGCAGAAAAAGGCCTCCAGATACTCCTTGTCCCGATCATAGATTGCGCGGTCCTTAAGAATCCTGCCGCTATTGTCCCTCTTCTTGGTCTCGACGATCAAATAAGCGGTATCCTTTTCAGGGGTAATCCTTTCCGGCACCTCCCCGGGCCCATACTCCCCGCGGGAGATCACAGCGCCGTCCTCCCCCATCTGCAGAATCACAATCTCTTCCGGCGGATACATCATATGAATGGAAAGCTGCACAGAGATGCTGTCCTTCACGGTTCTGCCGTTTTCCGTCACGGTGTAATCGGCTTTCATGGTCTGAGTTAAAGCCTCGCCCTCACTCTGCTCTCCCCCGGAAGATATACCGCTGCCGGAGGTCACATAAACCCGGCCGTCGGCACTCTGATACATGGGATTGAAATAATAGGTCCGCCCCAAGCCCGGGGACACGTAGACCGTACCCTCCAGGGCGACGCTGTTCCCTCCGTCGCTGCTGTGCAGGCTGGTATGACCGTCACTGATTCCTTCGTCAGACCCGGTGGTGAAATAACCCTCCCTCTCTTCGGTGTCAGGAACCCGCAGGGAATAGTAGGCTATGCCCTCCACCCCTGGAAAGTCATACTCTTCCCTTTCCACCTTATGGCCGCTCTCCACGTCGGTCAGGATCTCCTTAGTCAATTCAGCATAGAGCCGGCCCTGATACTTCTCCCCGGCACCGTCAATCTGGACTTCCCCACCCGAAAAGCTGCCGATATGATCTTCAACATATCCTGCAAAATCGAACAGATCCAGATACTCCGTGGTCACCAACACCCCGACCAGCCTGTCTTCGTATCTCCCGGCGCTCCCCTCTTCCTTGGCCAGCTGGCACCCGGTCAGGAAGCATCCTATGAACACCAGCAGGCAGAGCCCCATGAACCTCCCTTTAATCTTCATCCTCTTCCTCCAGCTTTCCATCGAATTTCAAAATATCTCCCACATCGCACTTCAGATGCCAGCAGATTTTATTGATGGTGCCAAAACGCACCCCTTTAGCCTTGCCGCTGCGCAGAATGGACAGATTGGCTTCCGTAATCCCCACCAGAGCGCACAGCTCTTTCGAGGTCATGCCCCGGGCCTTCAATACATCCTCCAGATGAACCTGTATCCCCATTCCGCACCTCTCAGATAAACATATCGTTATCGTCCTTAAGCCCCTTGTTTTCCTCCATAAACCGGGCAACCAGCAGGACGGCCAGCACAAAAGCCAGGGAAAATACAGGAATCTGCACCGAACTGCTGATCACCAGCAGTTTTTGGGCAAAAAGAAGCTGCAGCAGATTAAAGGCTATGCTGCTCAGCACTGTAGCCGCCAAGGCGGTACCGCACAGCCGGGCTAACCGGTCGGCCCCTTCCACACTTTCTGCGGAATAACGATCCGCTCCCATGTCCTCCAGCAGCCGGAGGGCGGCGAAAGCCACCAGGACATCAAAAATGTAGGGCAGGGCGTTCACCGCAAATTGGAGCGCCAGAAAAACATAACTCACTCCCAGCAAATGCTCATTGCCGTTGTTACCCGCCTTCAAGTCTGCCAGGGAATGGAGAAGCTCCCGGAAAGAGGCGCCGAAAATCAAATAGACAAAAACCACGGTCAGCAGGCTCAGCAAAACCATCATATAGTGCTGAAGCCTGACCGTACTGCTCTCAAAACAAAGACGCAGCAGCCGCAGAACGAAATAGCCGCACACCAGGGAATACACCGTGCCCCCCAGGACCGCCTTGCCTACAGCCGGCCCAGCTCCCCCTGAGCCTCCCAGGGCTCCGCCGAAAAGGGAACCGATCATCCCCGGATTTGTCATAAAGTACAGCACGGGGAACAAAACAACACTCAAGAGCGCCAGCAGCCCGTCCTCCCGCTGCAGCTCCCGTTTCCTGCTCAGAAGGAATAGGATCAGAAGAGGCAAAAGTGCGGCGGCTCCATAGATCAGCAACGCCGCTGCATTCCCAGCCCCTCCGGAAAAAGAAAGCATCCGCAGCAAAAGCCCCAACTGCTCAAAAGGAAAAGCCATGGCGGCTGTAAACCCGGAGGAAAAAGAGGTTTGCAGAATGCCGAACAGGACACAAGCCGCCCCTTCTACCCCCAGCACGATCCCCAATACCTTGTGTTTCATATCCACCTCATAATTATTGTTTTACGATAATTACCTGCATTATAAACCAGTAAATTATCGTTTGTCAATAATTACCCCATAATTTGGCTCTGGCTTACCGACGTATCAGGCTTTTCTTAATGCCGCCGCCCATTTGAAGGCCAGCAGCAGCAGAATCAAAGCTGCGCCCCAATAATATACCTCAATATTTATTGCTGAAGCTATCAGATAGACGCTTACGGCTCCTACAGCCGAACCTAAATCTGTGACTATTGAATAAGCTGTCATTATGGACGTTTTGACCGTTGTCTGCGAAGCCACATCACCCGCTACCGCATCCACAACCGTCGTTAAAACAGTGGCCGTTAATTGAACCCCAAAAATTATGGCAATCCATATCCCGAACGGAACTCCCGTATTGATTAAAGCAAATAATACAGATGCTGCCAGCAAAGCGATAATCAGGACCGGCCTGCGTCCCCAATGATCGGATTTCCGACCGAACCAAGGCGCCAGCCAAGGCTCCCAACCCCAGCGGATTGCCTGGATAATTCCCGCCAAGGAGGCCGATGCGATCATGACATGGGCAGCCATCTGCTGAGTTTGCCGCAGATCGATCAGATGACTAAGGGTTGAAGTAAATGCTCCCTGATAGAGCATTGTCACCAAAAAACCGGTGAGCAGCATCCAGATTATTTGGGAGTCTTTCCATACATTAGTGATCTTTAACGGATATGTTGCCGGCGGAGCAGCCGTTGCCAGGGGGGTTGTTGAACCCGAGGATGGATAGACTGAATAGTACACCAGAAAAAGCGCTGAAAGAGTAATACCGGCAAACACAAACGAGACCGCTTTCATGCCGAAGATATCGGCAATGATGCCTCCGGCAAGCATACCGACTAAACTCCCCAACCGGAAAATCCCGTTATAAATGCCCATATAATGCCCACGATTTTCGTCAGCTGAAATATCGAGGATAAAAAAATAAGCTCCTAACCTGAGAAACGTCCAGGCGATTCCCCAGATTGCCCGCATCAATAATAAAAACCAAAAGCCACTGATCCCATAAGAAGCTGTCGCCATGGCCGAGAGAAGGATTGCTAAAATAATGCCCTTGCGATGGCTTAATTTTCTATAAAGCCTGCTCACAATCGGATTCAGAGGTACCCGGATAAAGCGGTTTATCGAAAGCAATGCCCCAACTTCCCAGAGGGAGGTCAGCCCGGCCTCTTGCCAGTGGGTGGGCAGCACAACATAGAGCATTGAATCTCCCAAAATGCATAAAGCAGTAATTGCGGCGATCATGACAACCTGAGCCTTATTCTCTTTAGCCATGTGGTCCAACTCCTTCTTGAATTTGGCATCCTAAAAGTTAAACCCATCCATAATCATGATACTTGTGTCTACTTTTTCAATCAAGTCAAAATATTTTGTGCTTAAACCATAAAAGAGGTATGCACATCATACCCCTTTCATGACTTACTTCTGATTTTGCCATATTGGTAAACTCTGCTTTGCTACGCAGTGACAAACTGTCTGCGGATTAATCATAGCATAGTTTCTCTGAAATGATTAGAAAAGCGCTTGAAATCCCGCAATTTCAAGCGCTTCCTCTTTGCTCTCCTTCAGCTTTATGATTTACCCTGGCTCATCGTCTCGTTTCAATAAACTCAAGGATGCCTGCTATCTTTTGAATCTCAAACTGGATTTCAGCAAAGAGCCAGGATGTTACTCCAGCAGCGGCAGCTCCGCCGATGCTAATTTTTCGTTAAACCGGTGCCGGTACTCATCCGATTTCTCCTCATAGCCCTGCCAATGAGCCACGAGCTTCAGCCATTTCCGCAGCATATCCTCATCTTCAATATACTGAGCCATATAGTGCTGGATAATTTCCTCCCCTTTTTGGAGTTGGTTTTGCTCATAATAATACAAAAGCAGCCTATGACAAAGCTTCCCATATTCCTGGGCCACGTATTTTTCTATATGCAGGCTCCAGAAATAATCCTTGTCGCCAAACAAAGGAGTTGCATAGGAGAAAAACAAGCTTATAGAAGCTTCCAGAGGAATTTCGCTGTTCTCCTTGCTCTGCTTCATGACCTCCAGAAATTCTCCCAAATCAGATAAATTCCTCTGAGCCTCCAGTATATAGCCTTCATTGATCTTCTGTATCTTAGGTGACAAGGGAAGGGTTTTTAAGGCTTGCTTAACCCGGTAGATGGTATTATACAGGTTGGGAATGGCTCTTTCTTCTTCTATTTCCGGCCAGAAAATCTTCAAAAGTTCCCATTTGCTGATATATCTGCCCTGATTGGCTAAAAAGTAGGCAAATACTTCTTCCGCTTTTCTGGTCGGCCATCGGACCATCTGCTGTTGTTGATCTCTTACTTCAAAGGCACCAAAGCAGCGAACAGCAAAGGAGGGCTCACGTTTCAGAAGGGAACCTTGCCTCTTTTGGATGCCGAAAACCCTATTGAGCCGTTTCAGAACCCTTTGCAGTTCCTCCTTCATAATAGGCTTCATCAGATAATCTATAGCTTCCACCTCAAAAGCGTCCAAGGCGTACTGCCCGTAAGCCGTGGTAAAGATAATGCTTAAATCATCTTTCACTTTCAGCAGTCTGCGGGCCAGCTCCAGCCCGTTCATCCTGGGCATTTCAATGTCGATAAATGCCACATCGGGCATTAGGTCCGGAAAAGCAGCCAAGGCCTCATGGGGAGTTGCAAAAGTGCCCTTAATCAAAAACTCATCCATGGAAACCACCAGTTTATTCATATGCTTTAAAATATTAAGTTCATCCTCAACAATAATAGCCGTGTACATTTAAACCAGCTCCTTAAGCAAAAAATACTGCACCCTTTGAGCATCAAAGACCTTGCCGAAAAGTTCGCTAAAACCCATAACCAAAGCACTTCCTATCCGGCTTTGACCTGATAGGAAGTGTGCTTTAATTATTAGGTGTCGGTCTTTAATTGTGCTGGGGTCCCGTCTACTTAATGAGCTCTCTCAGCTTCTGCTCTATCTCAGCATTGAGGACGGCCTCTCCCCCAAATAGAGTGACTCCGGTCAGCTCCCTTGACTTTAAGTAGTCCATCACCTCACCGGGGATGGTGTCGTTTAATAATAGCATGGGGGCATTATGATTGGCGGCATAGACACTGCCCGCCAGGGCATCCGGGAAGTTGTTGCCCGTGGCGATGCCGATGTTTTTGCCGGATAAGTTAAAGTACTTGGCTACGGCCAGGGAGGTCTGATACCGGTCTGCTCCCCCGATTCTGACGATGTTTTCTTGCTTCAGGGAGGTTAATTGAGCCACTTCCTCTTCCACGTGTTGACTGATGACTCCTTCCAGACCGATGATATAGACTTTGCTGGGCTTGATTTGGGTTAGTTTGTCTTTTACTCCTTCACTGATCCCGTTTTTCTCTACTAAGAGAATGGGACTCTGGAGTACGGCGGCGGCGCTGCTCACGGATAAGGCGTCGGGATAGTTTCCGCCGTAGGCCAGGATGACCGGCCTGCCTTGTTCTACCTTAAGTTCTTCGGCGATCTTCAGGGCGGTTTCGTAACGGTTGGCTCCGCCCAGCCGGATGATTTGGTTGTATCCGTTGGCTTGGAGGGTTTGTTCTACTGCCGCGGGGATAGCACCGTTGCCCCCCAGCAGGGTGAGGGTTCCTTGGGTTTCGACATGGTCTTTCAGATAAGCCAGCAGGGCTTCCTGCTCCTTGGCTGTTTTGCCCACCAGCAGCAGCGGGGCGTTGAGTTTATGGGCCAGGACGCTTCCTGCCAGGGCATCCGGGTAATTATCCGCTGTGGCTAAAACCGCCTGGGCGACTTTGCCCGGGTAACTGGCTTGGGCGATGGCGATAGCTGTCTCCACCCGGTTGGGGCCGAAAAGCCTTAAACTTTTGGCAGCCGAGGATGCTAAGAAGGCATCCGTTCTGACTACGGTGAAGATACTGAACTTATTGATATGGAAGCGGATTCCGTATACCCCCTCCTTGTATTCCACCAATTCCCCCTGGACCAGCTCCTTATCTCCGTCAGAATGCTCAATGTAAACAGCCAGTTGCTGCAATAAGGCAGCTTTCTCCGCTGGATTGGAAGGTAAGGTCATTCCGGTCAGAGGGAGAGTGATATCTGCCTCTGTGGAAGACATGTTGGTTTCAATGGTCACCGGATTCCCCACAATGGATAAGCTGCTATCCGTATTGCCGCTTACAAGGGCAGCTTTCAGCAAGGCCTGATCTATTGTACTTTTCTTCTGGGCTTCGTCCTTAACCGGTACAAGACGGAAATACAAATCCCCCTCCACCTCTTGACTGATCCCAGTGATGGTATTTTTGGAGATATCAATCTTTGCTTCTTCGGTGTCAATCTGCAGATTGATTCCGCCTTGGGCCAAGACCTCAAGGGCTTGGACCGGAATATTGACCTTCGTCTCCGCTACCTCATCTTTTTCATCCGGAATGACGATTCTTGCCGTATCTTTGTTTTCTTCTTTTAATTTCTTGACGGTCTCTGCCGCTTTACTTTCCTGATAGGTCACGGTATCGGTTTTCTTTCCGTCGCTCCCGGTTCTTCTTTCTACCGTAATCTGGGCAACGGTGCTGTCTGTATTGCCCTGTTTAACATCCACGGTAATTTGGGTTACACCGGAGGGAGTTGAACTAACCGGGGTTGTGTTTCCACCGGAGCTTTCGTCGTCCGATGATCTTGGTCTTTGCGGTGTTACGGCATTGGAGGCAGCTGAATCAGTCCCGTTTCCTGCTGCATTGACAGCTTTCACCGTAAAGGTATAGGTGGTGCCATTGCTCAAGCCCGTAACTGTAATCGTCGTTCCTGTCCCTGTTGCTGCAATGTTGCCAGGGCTTGAGGTAACTATATACCCGGTAATGGGGCTGCCTCCATGATCGGAGGGTGCAGTAAAGCTAATGGTCGCCTCACCGTTGCCGGCGACAGCGGTTATTGCGGTGGGTATTCCGGGAGTTGTGACAGGAGTGGCACTGACTTGGCCGGAAGCCGCAATGACCACCGCATTACTGTCCAGTGCTTTAACTTCAAAGTGATACGTGGTTCCGTTGGTAAGTCCGGTTACACTGATTGCACTTCCGGTTACAGTTTCTAAGAGGGCATTGTCTTTAAATACGCTGTAGCCGGCTGCTTCGGGGATATCGTTCCAGGTCAGGGTTACCTGCTGATTGCCGGGCGCCGCAGTAAGAACCAGCGCACCAAGTTGATTGACGGTCAGGGTTGCCGCATTACTGGTTATATTGCCTGCTGCATTGCTCACATAGCAGGTATAGCTTCCTGCATCCGATGCCTGGGCATCGGTGATGGTCAGGGTGCTGGCAGTTGCTCCGGGTATATCTGTACCATCCTTTTTCCATTGGTGGCTCAGTGGGGCTGTACCTGTTGCAGTTACTGTGAAGGTTGCTGTCTGCCCTGCCGTTACTGTCTGATGGCTGGGCTGGGCCGAGATGGTTGGTGCTATGCCGAAAGGAGCATACCGCCTTACGACTGCCCTACCCTCGTTTTCATGATCAGCATAGGACAGATAAGGGACGCCATTCCATACAGCCAAGGAAATCCCGGATGAGTCTCCATCGGAAGCATATCCATCTCCGCCCACCGGTACCCAGCTGTTATCGTCCAGCTTGAATACTCTTGAATACTCGCCTTCGCCGATTACATAGGCGACATAAGGTGTTCCATCCCCATCTACGTACAAGGAAGTTTCCCACGTGAAATCCTCTGAAACATAATCATCGCCTACTGTCACCCACTCGTCCCCCACAAATTTCCTGACGATTGGACGATAGTCGGATTGAGCATCTGCATAGGCTACATAGGGAGTGACATTCCCGGAGCCGTCATCATATAGATACAACGAGGGGCCATTTGTCCTCCCGGGAGAAACAAAATCCCCTACCATCGACCAGGTGTCGCTGGCGTAAGGTTTCTTCATCACTTTAATCCGGTCTGACGGGCTTGATTCGAATACCAAATAAAGGTTCCCGGCGGCATCGCCCTTCATGGACACATAGCTGGCCAAGGTTTCGCCCACATCCCCCACCGGAACCGGAACAGTGCTACCACTGGCAAACATCTTTACTACCGGGCTGTCATCGTTAGCCATGTCGGCATATGCCACATAGGAAACGCCGTTATGGACATATAGGGACAGACCACGGGCGAGTTCATCTAACGAGGTCGTACTGCCTACCATATTCCAGTCGATTACACCGCCGGAATTGACCAGTTTCAATACTTCTACATGCGCATCATAAGTAACATAGGCCATATAAGGAGTATCCGTATTCTCATCGACATACACCGCACCATCTTGCACCGATTTAGCGAAGTATCGGTTGAGTACAACTTCCCATTGATTGCCCACAAACTTTTCTGCTACGATCCTGTTGGCATTATCCCACTGATCTGAAAAAGCAAGATAGGGAATGCCGTCATTCATAAATAATGAGGTAAAGTTTGCGTATGGCGATGAGCGCGGCCCGCTTCCTACCGTCTCCCACACTGAACTGGGCGGCAGTTCATGCCACCTTACCACTGGAGCGTTACCGTTGTGAGCATCTCCATATGCCAGATAAGCGATTCCATCATAGACAGCCAGGGAAAGATGGGATGCCGATCCGGTTGAAGCATACCCCTGGTAGCCTACCGGTACCCAGCTGGTATTCTCCAGCCTATATACCGTTGCATTATGGCCATTTCCGCCTTCATACGCCACATAGGGAGTTCCTTCATCATCTATATATAAGGAATTGCCTGCTGCAATGTCATTGGAGACACCGTCTCCGCTTCCTACGGTCAGCCAACTGTCACCCTCAAACTTTTTTACCACACACTTCTGATCCTGTGAATTTAAAATATTAGTAAATGCCACATAAGGCGTACCGCCATACACAAAAAGCGAAGCATCAGTTCCAAAGTCGGAAACAGCGCCGCCTACCTGTTCCAGGGTGCTCCCACCGGAGGATAATTTTTTTACATTTACATAGCCGACCTCTATATATGATACATAAAGGTTTCCGTCACCATCGCCTTTCAATGACAGCGATCTGGCATAGCCGTTCGCGAACGATCCTATCTCGGAAAAACCTCCGCCAGCTTCGTCGTACCGGGCAAGCTTCGCCTGGCCACCTTGCGCATAGACTACATAGAGGATTCCGTTATGGGCATACAATGATATCTCATTAGTCATAGTTAGGATCGTTGGGGTTCCCAGCGTCTCCCAGGCTCCACCCATGTCATTCAGATTATATTTTACTAATTTCAGTTCACTGTCGCCTTTCAGATAGGCAAAATAAAGGGTGTCGTTATCTGCATACAGTGAGCCGTTCCATGCGTATTCAAGATCTGAGCCGATTTGCCCGTTTCCGCTTTCATCCAAGCGGTATACTGCCGTTTTGCTGGTACCAACTGTAACAGCTGCATACGTTGTTCCGCCATCTACGGGCAATGACGTAAGGCTTGTTGATTGCGGTGGAAACGCTCCATTTCCTAACACCTGCCAGTCTGTTGGGGTATCTGCGTATACCGGCGAAACTGGGATCATGGGAAGCAGCATTGCCACAACCAACAGCATCCCCAACAATTTTTTCACTTTTCGATAATTCATTAAGAATCCTCCTTTTGTAAATTTATTACTTTGTTTGGCAGACAGGCTTTCTAGTTATTTTACATTTTTCGACTAAACAAAAAATAAACAAAAGGCCCCGGACATTCCTCCGGAGCCTCTTTTCACACCATATACTATTGTTCCTCAAAAAATTTTTTCAATTTATCCTGAGGCTTCTCTCCTAGCTCTTCCATCAGAAACTTTTCCATCTGGAGATATAAGCGCAGCGCCTCGCTTTTCCTGCCCATTTTCAAACAAATTTGAATGATATGGCCGCAGATCTCCTCATTGAAGGGATCGATTTCAAGGGCCCTTTTATACATTTTTTCAGCCTGTTCATATCCCTGCTTTTCCCTGTAATATTCCGCTGTTTCCAGAAGGGCGCTTATAAAGCCGCTCTCAAGGCTTCGGGATTTTGAAAAGGACCACTCATAGGCTTTGCCCTGAAAGAGTTCACCCTTGTACAGTTCAGCCAGCCGGTCAAGAGTTTCGACGCGGTCTTTGCTGCTCGGCCTGCCTCTCAGCAGCCTTTCAAATTCATATAAGTCGCAGGAGATCAGCTCTGAATCGATACGAATCTCCTTACGGGTGGCGGCGATGCATTTTTCCAGGCCGTGGGGGCTGAGGGCCTTACGGATATAGTACATGGTAGAATTTATGTTTGTCAAAGCCCTGTCCGGTTCTAAACCATCCCACAGCGTATTGACAATTTCATCCCGGCTGACATTTTTTTTAAAAATGAGAAAGGCGAACAGCTCCTCCGTCTTGGGCGACCGCCAGTTCACAATGCCGGAGTCCGAGTCCCCAACAGCCGCACGAAAACCGCCGAAGCAGGAAACCTTCATCTGGGGTTTGCTTTGCCGGCCTGTGCCTATACAGGCGCGCTGCAGCCTTTGGACCGTCTTTTCAAGACGGTCACGGCTGATCGGCTTCATCAGATAATCAACGGCTTCCAATTCAAAGGCTCTGACGGCATATTCGTCATACCCTGTCACAAAAACCACCTTGGCGGAGTCGTCAATATCCTTAATCTTGTTGGCAAGAGCAAGTCCGTCGGTTTCCGGGATGCAGATATCCAGAAACACCGCATCCGGTTTATTTTCATTGATATATCGCAGCGCTTCTGCGGCCGTATAAAACAGTCCGCAGACTTCAACGCCTGGCATACCGGCAAGCATATTACCCAGACGGTTCAGGGACAGTTCTTCATCATCAACAACTATGACCTCCATCTAATATTACCCTCCGCTACGATTCATCATAGATTACCGTGTGACAGCGATGTTTCCCGGGAATTCCAGGGAAGCTGAAACGATACCCTCGTTCCGACTCCTCTTTCACTCCATACTTCAAGCTCATTTCCGTAGATCAGTCTGAGCCTTTGGTTGATATTCCACAGGCCCACCCCGTTTTCGTCCGGCGCCTGCTCCAGCAGCCGCTTCACCTGTGAAGGCTCCATACCGATTCCGTCATCCTCAATGGAAAAAACCACGTTTGCCATCTCTTTTTTTATCGAGATTTTAACGGTTCCCCCGCTTACGCCGGACATCAGACCGTGTCTTACCGCATTTTCGACCAGAGGCTGCAAGATGAGGGGAGGAATCGGAAAATTGATGCTTTCATCGATATCATACTCCACATTAAGCCTCTTGCCGAAACGTACTTTTTCAATGTTCAGATAGGCCTCCAGCAGCTCCGTTTCCTTTTTCACCGTGGTAAGCGAATCCAATGTTTTAAAATCAAAGCTTCCTCTCAGATACTCGGAAAGCTGTATGACGACGTCTTCCGCCTGATCGGGAGCCTCTTTGCATAAAGCGGCGATGGAATTCAGGGCATTATACAGAAAGTGAGGCTTGATCTGAGACCGTAAAAACGCAATTTCAGCGTCCTGTGTACGCTTCATCGATATCCTGAGGTTAGCCAGAACCTCGTAATAATGCATGGAAAGCCGGAAAATCGTCACGAAGGCAAAGGTGACAATATAAATCTGGCAGAGAGAGGAAACCGTCTTCAGGGACAGTGCAAAAAGAATCGAATCGGCGGAATAAAGATTGAGGGCCAGGATCGCAATGAAAAGCAGTAAGTAATCAAGCACGTCGGATTTCTTACATCTCAGAAATAAAACTGTCGTCCTTGCCAACAGGATGATCAGCACGATTGTATTTAAAAGCATAATAAACGGGTGCAGCTTGTAATAGAGGTAGATCGGCAGGGTCAGCACAGCAATCAGATAGCAGCCGTATACCGCAGAGACCATTCCTGTCATTCGCAGCGAGATAATACCCTTTCTGGCCTGATAAAATATCACGGTTACGGCAATCAGGCTTGCGGACAGAAAGAAATCCTTCATTTTAAATATCGCTTCAAAGGAAATATCCGGCAGCATCATTACCAGAGGACGTTGATCGGTGAGCGCGTTTCCGACAGCGAAAAGGAAACAAAAGATTGCAAAAGACAGCAACGAAGCAGCCTTTCTTTTGAAGTATCTGGCGTTGATAAAAAAAATGAGATACAACAGCGCAATGGACCACAAAGTAACCAGGACACTGAAGCCCAGCAAATTGCCTTTCTCCTGCTGAGCCAGCATGGCTGTTTGTTCGCCAATCTTAAAGGACACCGGTATCCCGCCATTTATGTAATCGTAATTTGCAGCCTGCACGATAATTTCCAATTCGCTGCCGTCACAATAATAGAAGCCCAGCTGGGGATTGTTTCCCGATTCATACTCCGCTTCCGTAAGCGACGGCACTCCGTCTGAAAACAACTCCTGACCATCCACATAGACCCTGCTTGACAGGCGGACATTTTCCTTTTTCAGCCCCAGCACACCGTGGTACGGGATATTCTTTAATACAAGCCGGTAGGTTGCACATCCAAAAGCAGGAAGTACCGTGCCATTGAGTTCTTTGCCGCTCCATATTGACGGAACCCTCATATATCCTGTCAGCTGGGGAATTCTCCCGCCGTCCGGCTGAAAATCCTCCGGGCCGAGAAGCTGACTCCAGTAAAATTCCCATTCCCCATCCAGCTTTAGGGTTGGATCCTTCTGAATATCCCATGCCGAAAGATCCATCGTCCCAGCCTCAGCATGCAGCGAAAGAGGGTCCGGCCCCCGGCTGTCGGAGATCACGGAAGGCAGAATCGAGGAAACCCCTATGATCGTAATGATTAAGATTGCTAAAATTCGTTTTATCAAGATACTTTCTCCTGAGGTCTCCTTGTTTTACACTATTTGATTATGCTTTAAAATAAAGCGCGAGACAAGCGGATTTTTGGAATTTAAACCAGCTCTTTGGGCAAAAAAATACTGCACCGGGTTCCCTTTTCCAATTCAGAGTCGATTAAAAAAGCAGCTTTGGGCAAGGAGGCTACCCTCATCAAAACATTCTTGAGGCCTACACCCTTTCCCCCTTTTCCGTTCAGGATCCTCCCTACCTCATCCTCACTCATACCTACGCCGTTGTCTTCTACGATAATGTGAATAAATCCTTCCCCCTCCGTAATCCTCAGAGACACCGTTCCCTCTCCTTCTTTATTAAAAAGCCCGTGCCGTATGGCGTTTTCAACCAAAGGCTGAATAAGCAGCGTCGGAATCTTTATCCCCTTATTGAGGATTTCCGGATCAACATAGGTTTCATAGTGAAGATGCTTTCCAAACCGCAGCTGTTCAATTTCCACATAGGTTTTGATAAGGTCCAGCTCCTGCTGCAGTTGTAAAGTCTGCTGGTTCTGATCCCGCTGAAAAATATGTCTTAAATATCTGCTCAGGAGGGATAACATCTCTGAAGCCTTCTCCCCATCCTCATGACAGAGGGCAATGATATTGCTTAAAGCATTATAGATGAAATGGGGCTTGATTTGGGCCTGCAAATAAGCCATCTCACTTTCAAAAGCCTTCTCCATGGTATCCGTCAGCTTCAGCAGGCTCCTTACCCTCCATTGAACCTCTTCTGCCGTAAAGGGTTTGGTAATATAATCATTAGCGCCGTTTTGATAAGCCAATTCTATTTCCCTCTCTCTGTTCCTGGCTGTGGCAATGATAATAGGCAGTTCGATCAGAGAGTAATTTTGTCTTATTTGTTGGGTCAGTTCGATACCTGACATGCCGGGCATCATCAGATCGGTCAAAAGAAGATGGAATTTTTCGTTTTTAAGTGATTCCAGGGCTTTCTCCCCACTATAGGCTGCAGACACCTGATACTCTCCCTCCAACATAAGGGATAAAACTCTAATATTGGTGGGTTCATCATCGACAATCAATATCTTTTTCATTTTCTCACTTAAGCCGGAACTTGTTGGTTTTGAACTCCAAACTTTTCTTTCCAATACCGATCCGGCAGTCATTTCGGTGTTTAAACACTGCCCCTTGGCAAGTCGTACCGCCATACTTGTCCCTTTATTGACAACAGAATCGGCAATCCATACCTCCCCCTTCATTTTTCTGGCCAGCTGCCTGCTGATATATAACCCCAAACCCATACCCTGTTTATAGTCCTGCTGCGGCAGCGAATCATGATTGAAGTCCTTAAAGACCAGCTCCCAATGTTCCTGCGGAATTCCCTTTCCCGTATCGGAAATGGTCAGGACTATGTCCAAGCCCTCCTCCCTTGCCTGGGCAACAATTTCTCCTTTTTCCGTATGCTTCATGGCGTTGGAGGTAATATTATATAAAATTTGCCTCAGGCGATTTTCATCAGCCTCTACGAAGGTCATAGGTTTTACTTTATTCAGCATCTTCACTTCCTTGCCCTGCAAATCAAAGGACAACAGTTGAAATACCAGTTGAATCACCACATATAAATCAACCGTGATAAGATTCAGCTGCAAGTCCTCATGGCGAAGCTTTATTATGTCAACTAAATCATTAACCAGCAGCGAAAGCCTGGAGGAAGTATCCTGGAGCAACAAAAGGTTTTCCCTTTGCTCCAGGCTTAAGGAAGATGTCTCTCCCTTCAAAAGGTGGCCGGAGATATTGATAATACCGTGGAGGGGAGTTTTCAGCTCATGGGATGTTCTGGCCAGAAACTCATCCTTTATTTCCCTGGACCTTATCAATTCCTCGGAAAGGGCTTGTACTTCATTCATTTTGTTGGTGAACCGCCTGGACAAAAAGAGATTGAGGCTGAGCAAAAAGGCGAATATCCCTAATCTCGCAATCATATTTCCATTGGTATATCCTGAATAATATAAGTTGTAATCAATAATGATGACTCCGGCAAATATACAGCACAGGAAAATATAAACCGACTCATTAAGGGGCAATTTTCCCTGTTTTTTATAAAAAAGCATATAGATAAGTCTTATAATATAAAAAAACAGCAGTAAATTAGCGTAAAAAGTAATATATAATTTGACGGGCGAATACCAGTGGTAGGGTATCAAGATAACCACTCCCAGATAAATCAGCACGGGCATCAGGGATAGAATTAAATTCCTCCCCTTGATAGTTCCCGGCTCCAGGGACTGAATAAATAAAGTCAGCGCTGCAAAGCTGGCAAAAAGAAAAAAATCCTGTAATTTATAAGCCACGGCAAAGGGGATCTCCTCAAAAACCTGCATTAAAACTTTTTCCCCAAAAGTAATTGAGACTATAGAGATGCTTAGCAAAAACAGTCCGCTGAACAGGTAGGTTTTTTCTTTGTCCCTCATGTTGTACATATGAAGGTGATAAATTCCAAACATAAGAAACAGCAGAAAAACTGCCATATCTCCTCCAAAGGCCAGCATATTTTTCTTCTCTATGTAATTCTTGAGCCCCAGCTGAATGGGGTGGGCAATTCCTCCCGTAAAATGGACTTGATTCGATACCTGAATAACGATCTCCAGCTCCTCAGCCGGCTCTACTACAACAACGTATGGCGTATTAAGGGCCTGATAGCCCTCAAGACTGTCTGAGGGCAGTCCGGATTCTTTGACCAATTGACCGTTGATAAAAAGCCTGTGGGCCATCCATATATTATGAATTTTTAACCCCAGCTGCTCCTGCAATTCCGGCAGCTTTACAGAGAGCCTGTAGGTGCCGTTTCCCCTTGATTTCTGAAGGAAAGCCCCCTTTGTTTTATCCCAGCCCCCGGGAACTTTCATGAAATAATGAGTTTCCTTGGGAAGCTCTTCAGGCTGCAGAAGTTTTCCCGGGTAAAAATCCCATTCTCCATTTAGGAAGACACTCCTATCCTTTGTGAAGTCCCAGGAAGACAGATCCAGAGTCCCCTGTACAGCAGCAGGAGATTCTTGTTCGGGAGCATCGGTATAGTAAATAGTGGATAGCATCAGCAACATTGTGCTTAATAGGATTATCACAGCGATAAGCTGTTTTATCTTAAAATATCTTCTCAATCTATCCAGCACCTTTTCTCATAATCTACTATAAGTTTATCAATTTCTCTCTCAAAAATCTCTCAATAAAAACAAACGCAGCTCACACTTTCATTTTCTTTTTCTGTACTTTAAGGGCAGTATGCCGAAGGTACTTCGAAAGGCAAAAAGAAATCTCCTTGGTTAACCTAAGCTAACTAAGGGGATTTAAACAAATACCTAAGCAAGATTTGCTAAAAAACATAAAATTCCGATAAAAATCCGATATTGCAAGGGTTTTGGAATATAGCTGTCGAATCCTAGATGTTGGAAATATAAAATTCGGTTAATGAGTCAGGACAATCCGGGAAGTTCACAAACCGATAAGAACGGACCTTAAGCTTACAGATAGTAGCTTAAAATCAGGAAAAGGAGACCTATTGGATTTGGAGAAACCATTAATTGAAATCCGTAACCTTCGCAAAGAATACATTATGGGGGAAGAAGTTGTTGTCGCTTTAAAACGAATAAACTTCTCCATAAATCGCGGGGAACTGTGCTGCATATTCGGCGCGTCAGGTTCTGGAAAAAGTACGCTTTTAAATCAATTGGCAGGGATGGAGAAACCTTCTAAGGGGGGCGTAAAAATAGGCGGTGTCCCCATTTCCCATTTAAATGAAGATCAGCTTGCCGAATTCAGGCAAAAATATATCGGCTTTGTCTTCCAGTCTTATAATTTGCTGCCTATGCTGACCGCCACAGAAAATGTGGCCCTGCCCCTGATGTTTCGTGGTGTGCCGGAAGGAAAACGCAATGCCATGGCCCAGAGCATGCTGCAAAAGGTCGGGCTTGGGCATCGATTGCATCACTATCCCGGACAAATGTCGGGGGGGCAGCAGCAGCGGGTGGGAATTGCCAGGGCCTTTGTCACAAAACCTGCGGTTGTTTTTGCGGATGAGCCTACCGGGAACCTTGATACAAAAACAACCAAAGAAGTTATGACTATGATCAAAAACTTTGCAGGGACGTTTAAGCAAACCATCATCCTGGTCACCCATGACCCGGAAATGACAGTTTATGCCGACCGGATTGTGACACTGGTAGATGGCGAGATTGTCAGCAATGAAATAAAAAATAAACCGATTAACGGGAATTAAGGAGGAATTATGAAGAGCACTCTGCAAAAATTACGTTACATAATGGCTATGCTTTTGGCTATAATTTTGATCGTTTCCCCCTTGAGGACTGCTGCAGCATTAGGGGCCGATACAACCGGTATAAAAAGCAATCTGGCTATAACCGGATATAAGGTTACTGATACTTCTGGAAACATCCTGTCATCAGTCCCCTCGGGTTATCCGATAAACCTGGAAATCACTGTGAAAAACCCAGGTATTAAGAGTTCTGACATATCAGGTTCTGCGGATATTGACGTATCCAAATTAGTGGATAGCTTTTCAGGGAGTGGTAATCCTGAAGTTACAATAACCTCTCAAAACGACGACGATCCCCTTGCCATGACTATCAAATTCTCTGATGTTAAGTATAGCGGGTCCGGTAAAACCTTTAAGTTCATGGTTGGCTACAAGAGCTTATCTGTAGATTATGACATCACAGATTTATCTATAACGGAATGCGTTGATCAGGAAAACAAACCTGTCGATAATGACAAAGTAACCCCCACCCCCACCCTGCTGATAACCGGCTCTCTCAACCGGGACACCTTGAAACCCGATCAGCTCATGGATCTGACCATCAACATTGAAAACCTCAGCGACTCGAGCCTTCAGGATGCGGTGGTGACACTCAACCCTTCAGAATCGATTTACCTTGTGGCCGGTAAAACCACTTTCTTTTTAGATACGATTGGCGGCAAACAAACCAGGTCTTTTACCGTGAAAATCAAAACGGGGAGTGAGCTTCCCCCGGCGTCCCAAAGCGTTGGCGTGGATCTCAAATATAATTATGACAACGGAAGTGCCATTGTCCAAGGTACCGCCAGCGAAAAAGTTAACCTGATCAGCGAAATCGACGAATCTTCTGAGCCAATTCTCTTCATCAGCGGCGTTCAAACGGACGAAGTCCTGAAAAGCAACGGCGAGAGGGATGTAACGATTAAAGTCACCAATATGAGCGATACAATGGCTTCCAAGATCAATGTTGTGCTCACTCCGTCGGACTCCATTTATTTTCCCAACGGCAAAAACTCCTTTTTCTTACCCAACATGAAAGGCAACTCCGAAGAACGCCTTACCGTGAGAATAAAGGCGGCGGGTGCGCTGGCCTCGACGCTGCAAAGTATCGGTGTCGAGGTAAAATACTCCTATACCAACGGCAGCAGCATTGTCCAGGAGACGGCTACCGGCAAAATTATCATTGTAACCGCCGACAAATCCCCTGCGCCCGTTCTTTTTATCAGCGGCAGCCAAACCAAGGACATTCTGAAAGGCGACGAAGAGAAGGATGTCACTCTGCAAATAACCAATATGGGGGAGACAACCGCTTCCGATATCACAGTTTCCCTCAATCCCTCAGACTCCCTTTATTTCCCGGACGGCCAAAGCTCTTTTTTCCTGAAAGAGATTAAGGGTCACACGGAAGAAAGCATCACCGTCAAAGTAAAGGCCGCCAGCGAGCCGTCCTCATCCCTGCAAACCATCGGTGTCGACGCAAGCTATTCCTATGACAGCGGCGGCGGTATCGTACCGGGCACGGCCTCCGGCAAGGTTGTTGTGGTGACCGAAAGTCATAAAGAAACCGACGCCTCGGTTCCCTATCTCATCGTCAGCAATTACTCTTATGGGGGAGCTCCGGTAGCAGCTAATACAGCCTTCAAGCTGTCCATGGATTTTTACAATACCAGCTCTAACTTGAGTATTGAAAACATTGTGGTCACCCTGGAAACAGGTGAGAATTTTTCTGTGGCCAGCTCCTCCAACACCTTTTACTATGAATCTCTGGGGGCGGGACAAACCCTTACCCAGGATTTGGATTTGCAGGCCTTGCTCGTCGCCAACTCCGGTCAAACCAGTATATCGGGTGCTAAAACGGTAGAAGTCAGTTTTAAATATGAGTATAACACCGGCAGTAAACGCGCCACCAACACCATGAGCGAAAAGTTGTCCATCCCCATTTACCTGCCGGATCGTTTTGAACTGGCGCAGCCTCAATTACCTGATTTCGTCGCTGTCGGGCAGGAGTCGGTTATTACTTTAAGCTATGTGAATAAAGGGAAAAACCCTATATCGAATGTGGAGGCGGCGATTGAGGATATTACAGGGGAAATGGAAACGCCTGCCAAGGTGCAGCAGCTTGGCAATATTGAGGCGGGAAAGAGCAGCACCATCGGTTTTGCTTTTATGCCTTTGCAGCCAGGGGAACTGTCCTTCACCATCAGAATTACTTATGAAGACGCTAATTTAGAACCTGTCATCAAGGAATTTCCGGTGCTGGTCTCAGCTTTTGATGCGCCTCCCCCCATGGATATGGGCATGCCGGAAATGGCTCCTGAACAAGATAGCAAAATCCCGCTCCCTTGGCTGATTGGCGCAGCCATTGTCTTACTGGCTGGTATAGGAATTGCCGTAATGCGCATCAGGAAAGCCCGGGCACAAAAGAAAATAAGCGCCATCGACTTTTCCTGGGAAGAAGACGCGCCCGCCCAAGACCTGCCGCTGACGGAGGATAAAACCGGCGGCACCGCACCAAGCACAGATGCTCCTTCCAAAACAGAGGTATAGAGGATGACTTGGAAAGATATTTTAAAAATGTGCCTGCGCAATTTGCGCCGCCGCAAATCCAGAACCTTATTGACCGTGCTGGGGGTACTGATCGGGTGTTGCAGCATTGTCATTATGGTATCCATCGGCATCGGCACGAAAGTCTCCCAGGAAGAAATGCTGGCGGAAATGGGAGATTTGACAATTATCACCGTTATGGTGCCCAATATGGGCAACGATCAAAATAAACTGGATGATGCCGGCATCAGAACGATTGCTCAGATACCCAATGTCATCGCCGTATCGCCGAAAATCTCTCCCGACGAACTGTTCAACGATATTTACTTTAAGATCTACGCCGGAATTGGCGACAGATATATCAACGATTGGCTCCCGGTGGCGGCCTATGACAGCTCCAGCCTGGAAAAACTGGGATTCAAGCTTGTGGATGGAGCATACCCCGCCACTACTAAGGGGGTGCTGGTCGGCGAAATGTTTGCTTACAATTTCCGGGATTCCTATCGGCCGGAAGGAAGCAATCGGGTTGACCGTTACGCCAATATTGATTTTAACAATTTCGATCCGGACCAACTCAAGAACAATATGCCGGACCCCTACTTCAACCCGCTCACGTCCTCCCTGACTCTGGTCCTGGAAAAGGAAGGCATCGCCAAGTACAGCATCCCCCTTGAAGCAACCGGACGCGTCAAAGAAGATTACAACAAAGGTTACGAAACCAGCGAAGGTGTCTTGCTGGACCTGGCTTTTCTGGAACAGATCTTAAAGGATTCCGGTGCGGCAAAAAACACGACCGAAAAGAAAAGCTATCAAAATGCTCTTGTTAAGGTAGACCACATTTCCAAAGTCGCCGAAGTGGAAAAGGAAATCAAGCGGCTTGGCTTTGATACACGATCTATGGAAAGCATCCGTGAGCCCATGGAAAAAGAAGCGCGGCAAAAACAGCTGATGCTGGGAGGACTGGGAGCTATTTCATTGTTCGTGGCCGCTATTGGGATTACCAATACGATGATTATGTCCATCTCTGAGCGGACCAAGGAAATCGGCATTATGAAAGCGCTGGGCTGCTATGTAAAGGATATCCGTATTATTTTTCTTACGGAATCCGGTATTATTGGTTTCCTGGGTGGAGTTGTCGGCAATGTCGTCAGTCTGATCATTTCACTGATCATGAATTTTGTTTCGGAAGGTGCCGGCGGCAGCAAACTATCCATTATACCCCTCTGGCTTATCGGCTTTGCCGTTGTCTTTTCAATTTTTATCGGGGTGGGCTCCGGGTACTATCCCGCCAACAAAGCCGTGAAAATATCGGCGCTGGAAGCAATTAAAAGCGATTGAATCCTGAGCCGCCGGCTGCCCTTGCGTAGAAAAGAAGCATTTGCATATGAAAACGACGGCCTTCCGCCGCCGTTTTCATTATAGAAGGAGGGCAAGTTCCCTTCTTCATGTATTTTCTTTATTTCCCGATGATCTGCTTCAGCATTTCTTCAACTGCTTTACTGACGGCTCCTTCTCCCCCGAAAAGGGTTCCTCCCGTTATAGCCCTTGTCCTTAAGTATGCTGCTGCTTCTTCCGACAGTTCTTCATCGCAGAGGAGGAGCGGGGAGTTGTGGTTTGCGGCATAGATGCTTCCGGCTAAGGCATCCGGAAAGTTCTTTCCTGTGGCTATACTGACATTTTGTCCCGACAAATTGAAGTATTGGGCTATTTTCAATGCGGTTTCATAACGATCTGTTCCACCAATCCGCACTATTTTATCAGCTCCTAAGCCTGCTGCCTCGGCAACCTGTTTTTCTACTGCGGAGCTGATCTTTCCTTCGCGCCCTAAGATGTAGACTTTAATCGGCTTTATTTTTTGTAGGGCTTGGCTTATTTCCGGCCGGATTTCATTTCGCCCTACTAAGAGAATGGGGCTTTGCATTGCGGCTGCGCTGCTGCTTATGGATAAGGCATCAGGATAGTCTTCCCCATAGACTAGCACGACCGGGGTCCCCTGGGGTACTTCTAAGTATTCTGCGATCTTTAGGGCCGTTTCATAGCGGTCCTTTCCGCCAATCCGGGTGATCTTTGCGAAGCCCCGCGCTTTTATTTTTTCTTCGATCTCACTGCCGACGATTCCTTTGCCGCCTAAAATATGGACAGTTCCTGCACTGTCTAAGTTCATGCTTATATACTCCAGAACTTTTTCTTGTTCTTCGCCGGAGCTGTCGATAAGCAGGATGGGGGCATTGAGCTTGTAGGCCAGCACACTTCCGGCTAAGGCATCAGGATAATTGGCAGCGGTAGCTAGGATGACATGCTTTACTTTTGCAGTGAAGGTTGCTTTGGCGATTTCCAATGCGGTGTCGACTCGGGTTGGGCCGGCCAGCCGTTTTATGCCGAGGAGGGGCTGATTCATTTTGAAATCCCATTTGACGAGGTCTTGTTCGACGGAGATGGTGGGGCTTTTATACTCCTCATACCCTTCTTTGTTCGCCACGAGGTAATAATCGCTTTCCGGGAAGACCATGAAGCCATAGGCTCCGCTGGGGTCGCTGTTTTGAGGGTTTATATTCTGGTTGGGCTTGAACTCTTCGAGTCGGGGAAGTTCGATGAGGGTGCCCGGGGTTTTGCCGGCGGCTTTATTCCGGGCGGTATCGGCATAATAAAGGATTACTTTGGCCCCGGCAAGGGTTTTCCCTGTTCTTCCATCCGTAATGATGCCGTAGGGGTCGATTAAGGTGACATCGAGTTTGACGCTGCCGCTGGGATCGACCGTGATGTCCATCGTGCCGATGGTAATTTTTTGGCCATTTCCTAAATCATAGCCGATCTTAAAGGTGTGGTCCGTACCTTGGGCCAGGTTCACGATTTGGAACGTTCCGTTTGCTGAGATGGAAAGCTGGGTTCCTGTATCCTTGGTAATCACTACCTTAGCTAGATCGAGCAACGGTGTGATTGTACCGTCCGGCTGCTTGGTGACGGCAATCTGGGCCGCGGGCAGGGTAAGGGTTATCTGGTTATGGCTGTCCTTGGCTACGGTGGCGGTAACGTTGGACACGGTGCCGCCAGTGGCTCCGTCTTTAACATTGCCTGTGACGGTAGCTGGGGGTGTCGACGGGGGTGTTGGTGTGGAGGGAGACGTGGAGTCGTCTCTATCCGATGAATCATCCGTAGGAAGGGTTGCCCATTTGGCATAGACTGTGAGATTGCCTGTCACAGGGGTAATTGCCGTGAATTCATCGGCAAAGGTCCCATTATCGGTGTACCATCCGGCAAAACTGTATCCTGCTTTGGTCGGCTGTACCGGCAAGGCTACGGTGCTATTCTCTACCACATTGGGGATCGCGGCGACCGCGCTTCCCCCATTGCTCTCAAACGTTACGGTGTAAGTTGCCGGAGGCAGGGGCGTCCATTTGGCATAGACTGTGAGATTGCTTGTCACGAAAGTGCCTGCCGTGAATTCGTCGGCAAAGGTGTCATTATCGGTGTACCACCCGGCAAAGCTATATCCTGCTTTGGTCGGCGGCGGTGTCGGTAAGGCTACGGTGCTATTCTCTACCACATTAGGTATCGCGGCGACCGCGCTTCCTCCGTTGCTCTCGAAGCTTACGGTATAGGTTGCCGGAGGCAGGGGCGTCCATTTGGCATAGACTGTGAGATTGCTTGTCACGAAAGTGCCTGCCGTGAATTCGTTGGCAAAGGTATCATTATCGATGTACCACCCGGCAAAGCTGTATCCTGTTTTGGTCGGCGGCGGTGTCGGTAAGGCTACGGTACTATTTTCCACCACATTGGGGATCGCGGCGACCGCGCTTCCTCCGTTGCTCTCGAAGCTTACGGTGTAAGTTGCCGGAGGCAGGGGCGTCCATTTGGCATAGACTGTGAGATTGCTTGTCACGAAAGTGCCTGCCGTGAATTCATCGGCAAAGGTGTCATTATCGGTGTACCACCCGGCAAAGCTGTATCCTGCTTTGGTCGGCGGTTCCGGTAAGGCTACGGTGCTATTCTCTACCACATTGGGGATCTCGGCGACCGCGCTTCCTCCGTTGCTCTCGAAGCTTACGGTGTAACTTGCCGGAGGCAGGGGCGTCCATTTGGCATAGACTGTAAGATTGCCTGTCACGGGAGTGTCCGCCGTGAATTCATCGGCAAAGATGTCATTATCGATGTACCACCCGGCAAAGCTGTATCCTGCTTTGGTCGGCGGCGGTGCCGGCAAGGCTACGGTGCTATTCTCTACCACATTAGGGATCGCGGCGACCGCGCTTCCTCCGTTGCTCTCGAAGGTTACGGTGTAGGTCACCGCCGCAGTCATTGTAACATTGACTAAATTGCTGATCTTAGCATTGCTTGCTGTCCCCGATGCTTGTTGACACCCTGCTGCATCTATGGTATATGCCGTATTACTTTTCGGCGCAAAGCAATAGGCATACCCACCGGCATCCGTTGTGTACTGGCTTGAATTTATATTAATCGTTGCTCCGGCTACATTGCTTCCTTCTTTGGTTACATTAAATTTCAGATAGACCCAGTCATCCGTTCCATTTTTTAAGGTTCCACTGCTTCCACCCATACCTTTACCTTTACCAATATCCTCAGCTCCGGTTCCAGCAAAGGCTTTAACGAGCGGGTTGCCTGAAATGGTAACTTTTTCACCATTATTACCCGATGTTCCGCCAATACCTGCGCCTCCATTACTTCCACCAATGGCCGTTATCGAACCCCCGGTAATATTTATTGTTCCTTGTTCAGATAAATAACCACTGCCAATACCCGACCCTCCAAAGTTGCTGTTAGTTCCTCCCGTTGCTGTTATCGTACCACCAGATATATTTACAATCGTGGGAGAGCCAAATCCAAATGAAGAGCTTCCTATGCCTGCACCGGCACCTTCCGCCATATCAGCACTTCCATTGGCCGTAATAGTCCCACCATTGATATTTATGATGTAACCTCCCCCCGTGTTACCACCACCAATACCTGCTCCAGTTTTATTTCCTGAAGCGACAACAGTTCCGCCATTAATAGTTATTATTCCTTGGCTGGCTCCATTATAATTAAAGCCCATACCGCCTCCGATACCTGCCGCTGCTTCTCCTCCAGTTGCCGTTATAATACCTCCATTAATTGTTATGGTTCCGCCTTTTGTAAAGCCTTGAACAGAAATAAGACTTCCACCGATACCTGCTGCTCCGTAAACAAAATTTGGGTAAGCCGCTGCTCCTGTGGCATTTATGGTTCCACCATTGATCGTTATTTCACCGCAGCTACCGTAATCAGTGTGATTATTTTTATAATAGCCGCCAATAGCTGCAGAACCATTTTTACCAAGTACAGTAAGTACTGCATCAGCATCGTTTGCAACATCGGCTGCCTTGTCTATTGTCAGCTGCACTCCATCATTTACAGCAATACCTGCTTGATCCCCCATAATCGAGCAATTCCCTTTGAGCCAAAGCTTATGTCCATAATTACCGGTGTTAGAAAAATCGATACCATGCTCACCACTATTACCTCCCGATACTGGAGCCGTTATGTTGAGGTCTTCAATGGTTAATTCCAGTGCTGAGCTTCTCCCACCTTCCACACCAATACTTGTATCAGTGTGAGCACCATTTCCGATAATTCTTACAGCAGTTGCTGTCTCAGCAATGGTGATTTTACCGGAATATCCTGCATCCAATTGATAGTCGCCATTGCTTGAAATAGTGTAATTGCCCGTTGGCACATTTGTTGCAGCCAATACATAGACACCGTGTCCCGGGATCATACCCAGTACCAGGCATAAGGTTAACAGAATTGTCATTGTCTTTTTTATTAAGTTTGTATACATAAATCAACCTCACTTGTAAGATAGATATTGGGTTAAGTTAAAAAACCTACCCGAACGTTCTTTGAAAACCTAATCCTTATTGTTCAGATGAATGAGCTGACACTCTACGTAACCAATATCGCTAAACCTCTGGTATAATCATTTCTTGGTCAGAGAGATAGATGTGCGTACCTCCTGGATCCCTCTTTGAGGCTTATCCGTGAAAAAGCGTGTCACTCCACAAGAATGATTCGATGTTTAGCTGGTTGGGTCACGGATTTCGTGTTACCCGTTTCAAATGCAAGGGTGTTGGCATTCTTTTTTAGTGGATGCTCTGACTCATCTGTTGGAAAGGTTGTGTTAATTTGTCCCAGTTTCTTCATGACTTTGTTGTTGGAATCGATGTTTCTTCTGAATTCTCTGTCGTTGCTATGCTCGCTCCCTCTGGGGAACTCATCCGCAAACCTTTTCGGATTGATCATAATCCCGCTGGCTTTCATAAACTGCTCGATATCCTAAAAAAGGAAGAAGAGCGGTTACAACGAAAGCCCATCTACTTCGTAGAATCTACGGGTATCTTTCATTTACCACTCTTCTTCTTCTTGAGGTCGAATAACCTTAAGGGTTTTGTGCTGAACCCCTTGAGTGTTCATTCTACCAAAAATTTCGACTTAAGAAAAGTGAAAAATGATAGTAAGGATGCCGAAGCGATTGCTAGACTGGCTAAATACCAAGATGTGAAGGTTTCTCTGGTTCCTGAGCCCCAAATTCTGGCTCTACGCATGATGACTCGGGAGTATTATGCTCTGTCGGATACCCTCACCGAGATGAAGAACAGACTATCCACGGACCTCTATCTTCTGTTCCCGGGATTCCTTGATGTGTTCTCTGGGGCCTTTGGCAAAACAGCTTTAGCCATTCTGAAAGATTTCCCTTCACCACGGGCCATTCTAGCCGCTGATACCGATTCACTGACTTCTCTTATCTCGAAAACCAGTCGTAAGGGGACCGCTTGGGCAACAAAGAAGGTGAACCAACTCAAAGACTGTGCCCAGCTTGCTTCCTCCATGCCTCATGAGTTCTCTTGGCTGGATGCTAAGATCAAAGTCCATATCGACGGGATCGAAAGCATGCAGGCCAGTTTAGACGGGGTTGTAACGCAAATACAAGCGATGATTGACTCTGAGCTCTTTCCTGCCGATGCTAAGCGTCATATTGAGCTTCTTGATGGTATACCTGGTATTGGCTTTCTGACAGCAGCTACGCTGATTGCAGAAATCGGAGACTTTAGGCTTTTCAACTCGGCTAAGGCCTTGACAGCTTTCTTTGGGCTGGATCCATCCGTCAATCAGTCTGGAAAATTCCAGGGTGACCGAAATAAAATCTCGAAACGCGGCACACGGATCGGGAGAAGAATTCTGTTTACCATCGCTATGGCCTCCATTCGTACAACACGTAAGGGGGATGAGATCAATCCGGTTCTGCGAGAATTCTACGCGGCAAAATGCGTGAACAAGAAGAAAAAGGTAGCTCTCGTAGCCGTAATGCATAAACTTCTCCACTACATCTTTGCTGTTCTTCGTGACCAGAAACCCTTTGAAATCAGGCAACCTGAGGATCATCAATCCTGGAGAAATACTAAGCTCAGACAAGCACCTGCTGCTTAAACATCTCTTTGTTGCATGATTGTAAGTTTGCCCGTGTCAAGGGTGATGCGAGGGATACCGAGGCCCTCAGGCCGAGGATATGCTCGCCATCATCCCATTGACACGGAACAACACCTAGAAGCTTGAAGACGGCAAAGTCTCTAATGCCCCAAAGTATTACTCCATATTAAAGAGAGTTTGCCTGGCAAGCGCCGAGCGTTTCGTTCCCCCCATAGTAAATACCTCGATTTGGTCATTGTTCGGATTTTTCAATGACTTGGTTTCTTATACCCATTTTTCTTGGACCTTGGAACTAAACTTTTTTTACATTACACCTTGACTTTAATTAGCTGGTCTTATAAATTGATTTTCTATCTATATTAAATGGCTATTGTAAACTGCATGCCTGATATACCTTTTACTTTGAAACCTCAATGATGTATTTTTTTGTTGCGCCCCCTGTTTGGGAAGTCACTGTAATCGTAACAAAATTGCTTCCCGCAGCAGGTACAGGAATAGGTGATGAAAAGGCATCATGAGGTAAATCCGTTGAAGATCCAGAGTTAATCTGAAAACTCACCTTATTTATGTTGGGATAATCCTCCAAAAACACCTTTATTCTAAAAGCTACTATGGTGACAACCTTATAATTGTAATAATCTCTTACAAATCCTGTGCCGGGCCCGGGATCTTTGATAAATGTTACAGCAGGGATAGGATCTATACTGCTTATATAAGCACTGCTCGGTCTGGTCACTTTCAGCGAGTAAGACTGTGTTGTTGTGCCATCAGCAGCCTCAACAACGATGGCAGTGCTGTAATCCCCAGGACTTGACATTGTAACTGGGAAGGTTATCGGACCGCTGCTGGATGCACCGCCGTTCACGGAAAGTTTGGCATTGGGGTCATCAGCCGTAAGCACCACTGTAGCACTGGTGTCATCATAATCAGCTAGAGCAGTGTAGTTAAAACTATTTTTCGGATCAAATGTCTGATCAAGTGAAATGGCTACTTTGTTGTTACCGGTAATGGAAATCGCCTTGAGATAAGGATTGGCAGCTGCGGCTTTAGTGATTTCAATAGTATATATCTTTGTCACACCGTCAACAGTAACGCTTACCTCAATCTGGTTTGTTCCAACATTGATCGTTATCGGTGCAGAAGAAGTCCCGGAGACAACCTCCATACTATTTACCTTTATTACAGCCGAGCTGTCCAGTACCGTTGGGATTAGGGTTACCGATGCCACAGACAGCAACACAGTGGCTTTATAGCTATCCGTATTGCTGTTGAATGCAGGGTTCAATTCTACAATATGATCGTCGCTGTCCTTTACTATAAGTCCCGCCAATGAGGGTGGCGCTTGGTAAATCTCAAATTCCATAAGAGATGCAAACTTATCGTTTGCATTAAGACCTTTTGCCACATATATCCTTACATAGCGATATGAAGCAGCTGCAGTCAACATCCGATCAACAATAGCACTGGTATTGGCAGCCACATTATCAAGGTCAGCCCAACTTTCAGCATCGTTACTTCCCTGTAGTGTAAAATCACTCATGCAGTAGTCGGGCGAAGGCCATCCCGCAATTGGCATCTGTCTTACTACCCATCTGTCGAAGCTATAGACCTCACCCAAATCAACGGTCAGCCATCCCGGCAAATGTGTACAAAGCCACCTACTCATAGGGGTCATGTAATCACCATTCACTGCTCTTGCAGGTTCATAGGGCTGAAGATAACTGCTGCTAATAGTTGGCTTTTTTAGAGCTAAATTAATCGCCATATCAATAAATCTCCTCCCATCATGGCCGTTGCGGAAATATTCCCGAGTAGGCAATACAATATTTCATATTCGGGTGTGGCTCAGCGCCGATTAAGTTGGGAAGTGCGAAAGTGGTTTTGCCATCTCCACCATATGTATTGCCAAGCAATGAAAAAAGGGGCTCATATTGAGCTGTTGGCAAAGACCTTCCATCGCAGATCAGCCATCTTTTGGGTACAAAAGGATACGGGAATAAATAGATTGCACCGAGCAATACTTCTAAATCCTCATTAATAACCATCATGACATCTTCCTTTCATTCTCTGTAAAATCTACAAACCGAATTATCGTTTAACAAATAGAATACATTGACTATACCTCATGACCTTGAAGGGTAAATTCCATCATAAACTATATAATAGCTCATACCAGGAAAGGGGGAAGCATTCATCAGGTTAGGCACCGCAAATATCCCCTCTTCGGCATTCCCACCGTAAAAATCTCCTATAAGACTGAATAGTACTATATACTGATCCATTGAATAAGTTTTTCCGTCGCATAGAAGGCATGTCTTAGGTGCAAAGTTATACGGGAATAAAACAATTGAACCAGTTAATGCAAAATCCATAATAAGACACCTCCTTCAGGTCTATTTTTATCTTAAAAACCAGGGAAATTGTCAATAATTGAAACAGCTTGATTTTAATTGTAGCAAGCGCTTCTCGCAAAAAACTCTCAAACCTCATAAAGATAGGTATTACTAATTTTTAAGAAACACTCAACCGGAGAGCAAATCAATTTTAAAGAGGAACAAACGGACAGCCTCTTACTGCTATCCGTTTGTTCCTCTTTATTTGGCATTCTTCATTGAACCTGCGCTCACATCATCAAAAACACACTCATTTTAATATAAGAAAGCAATTCACACCTCAAAGATACCCAGCATAAGCCCTACTTTTAAGGCGGCATAGATATTAAACCTGACCTCCTGATCATCAAGGCTTGAAGCTGTAAGCTCCTCCACTTTGCGCAGTCGGTAGCGAAGGGTATTGGCATGAATAAACATTCCCTTGGTAGCTGCCGAGATATCTCCTCCCGAAGCGTAATAATGCCATAGAGTTAAAAGCAGATTGCCGTCATTGGTTCGATCATACTTGAGAACCGGGCCCAGAGTCTCTTCAAAGAAATCACGCAAATCCTGCTTCCGTTGATTATAAAAGAGACGGATTGCGCCTAATTCGTTAAAAAAAGTCAGCTTCTCCTTTTTACCCAGTACTTTGCCCATCTCCAGGGCAACCTTGGCTTCCTGATAGCTTCGATAGAGCAAGGGCTGATCCGGATAAATGCTGCCGACACTGGCCCAAAGCTTAACATCATCCAGAATTTCCTGTAATTCTGAGTAAGCTTTCCTGGGTATGTTCTTCCAGTTGTCGTTGGTATGGCCGTCTTTTTCTTTTGTCTTTTTTTCATAGGGGAACAAAACCACAAGGTGTTTTCCGATCATCCCGGTAACTGTTCCAGGATACTTTGCCTCAATAAAATTCTCAGCCTTGGTTCGGACTTCTGAAAGGCCATGACCTGGCACCTTCGTCTGCCCTTCCAGAATCATAACAATATGGGTAATCAGCAAATTCCGCCCCCAGACCTGCCCCATGGTTTCCAGCTGATCAGAATTATTAAAGAGCAGGTTCAGAATCGATCCATCCCTTAAATACTGTTTCAGCTTCAACTGCTCTTGTTTCTTGACGATTTCCACCAACAAAGCCGAACGGAGATATTCAGTAATCTCCATTTCTTCTGCTGACAGGTTTTCCTTTTCTGTTAATATCCAGAGATACCCTTCCTTCTTCTGATTTACTATGGGCCAACAATAGTAAGCACATTTATGTCCCCCAAAGGTGCTTATACCCCGGGTCATTTCAGTGGATGCCGCAACACTTTGCGGGAGCGATAACCTCTCCTGGATGACAACCGGTTGCTTATTCCAGATATGGCAGCTCAGTACATGCCCCTGGTCACCCGTAACCATAACCGTTTTCTCGATTTTTTGCATTAACAGGCGGCTGAGTCCCATCATACCGCCGTTTTCAACTTGTACCCGGGCAATTTGCTTAACCCATTGAAGATGACTTGCCATGACAGCCCTCCTTGAAAAATCCGTACCTATTCCTGCAAAATCCACATTTTTTCAGTACCTTATTCTTTTCAACCTGAATCATGTTGTCATATAGAACTGTGGATAAACCGGATAGAAGGCTTCGTAATCAAAATATTAGTGAATCCCGTCACAGAACCCCTGGCGTCCATAGGGTCCGGCTCGTTGGGGAATAAATGACAGAGAGCGTTGACCGGGCAAGCCGCCACACAAGCCGCCGGCAGACCTTTGTCCAAACGATGAAAACACAAATTGCATTTATCGACCCGGCCTGAAGATAAGGAATATTTCGGAACGTGAAAAGGACAGGCGTGGGTGCATTTTCCGCAGCCGCTGCACCGCCAGGGATCATGCAGGACGATTCCATCCTTGCGCTTGCGGTAGGTCCCCTCAGGGCAAACCCGGACACACTCCGGATTCTCACAATGGTTGCAGCTTAAGGACAGAAAGTAATGCAGACCGGAGTGATCCTCTACTTCCTTCAGCCAGCGCCAGCGGGCACCTTCCTGGTCGGCAAATTCATTGCGGCAGGCTATCTCGCAGCTGCGGCACCCCAGACAAAGATCAGGGTTAACCAGGAAACGCCAGCTCATATTCTCTCTCCTTCTCCGGTACATAGCGGACCGGGCTGAACGTTCCGGCCCACTTCTTCCAGCAGATCCAGATCCCAGAGGAGGATACCCCAAATCAATTGAATTAAGCCGCTATAGAAACCGATGGTTCCCTTGGTGTAAGCATCTTCATGAAAGTCGGCAATCCAGGTCAGGGGGTGGTTGGAGATGAAATCCCTCTGGAGTTTAATCATTTCGAAAATCTTATTTTTACTGCCCTTTCCGGTGATCAGCCTGGCCAAGGTATCGCTGGCCATGGCCAGGAACATGAGCTCCAACCCCAGATGGTCCTCCGGCAGCTGGTTTTTACGGGAAATTTCAAACCCTGCCTTACCATAGATTTTACGGACTTCCTGGGTGGGCCACCCGAAGAGAAGTCTTTCCGGAGTTCGGTAGACCGACTCCCAGGGCGGCGCCTTAGGCTGACCCGGGCCCAGGAAAAGATCCATGAATTCCAACTGAACTTCCTGACTGGCCTGGGACGGAGGTAATTTTGCCAGATACTCTGTACAACTGATGATCCTGCTTAATCCGTCCTTCATCTGAGGATTTGCTGATTCCAAGGGGAATTCATCCCAAAATTCCCGCTGCATAGACACTGATCCCTCTTCCGGCACCGATTCAAGCAGGCAATTTCCCAAGAAGCCATACAGATTGGTCCGTAAGCTGCATACCTCTTCCCAAGAGAGTTTCATTCTTATTTACCTCCAAGCACTTGACTGGTGTTAGACCGACTGGTGATATTTTCGCTGAGCAAAGCTTTTGGGGATTGAGCAGATATGAGCCCCTGGAAGAGCAGCCTGAAAAGCAAGATTCCTGAAGATATAATCCCTAGGAAAATAAGGCCCTCAATCATCGTTGGGGAATAGCTTCCCGCTGTGGCCCAGATATTGGGGATCACAATTGAATCCACACCCTCTTTAAACTCACCGAGAGTTACCCCTAACTGTCCAGGCACTAAAGGGAAAACAAAGGATGAAAACAGCAGCCAGACCCGTTTGAAAAACACACCAACCACAATGAGGACTGAGGCCAGCAGAATAGAGCTCTTCTTGGCGCGGTTCCTGGCAAAGACCAGAATTAAGAAAGGAAGGAACAGGCCCAGAAGGATTTCTCCCCAGAAGAAGGGTGCCAGAGAGCCTGTGAAAAGGAGGGACACGGCGTTCATAACTTTTTCCTCACCCGGATAGATGAAGGTGAGCACTTCACAGCCGATAAAAAAGGCATCGACCGCTACGAAGACTGCCAGCAGTCCGGCCAGGCTGCTGAAAAGCTGATCTTCGACTTTATACTTGCCGGAGCGATTCAAGGCCAACAGAACAATCAGGAGCAAGGCCAGTCCGGAATCCAAGGCCGAAGCCACAAACAGCGGCGCCATGAGGGCACTGTGCCAGGCAACCCGGGCAATCTGCAAACCAAAGATCCAGGCCGTAACGGAGTGAACACCTATGGCAACCGGCAAGGCGATTCGGGACATGATCCTTATTTTTCTCTGATCCGGATTAGGCCGGGTCATAAAATACAAATAAAGCACCGAGATAAGCAGATAGGCCGTGATAACGATGACATCCCACATCAGAGGAGACTTGAATTGGGAATGGAGGAGCAGATTGAACATTCTTTGGGGTTTTCCCAAGTCAACAACGATGAAGAGTGCGGCCATAATAACACAGACTACGGAAAGGAGCACCGCCGGCAAGGATACTTTTTTAAACGGAGCAATATTAAATACGGTGGCGGAAGAAGATACAATCAGACCACCGGCGGAAAGACCGACGAAAAACATAAAGGCCGTGATATAAAGCCCCCAGGAGACGATATTGCGCATTCCGGTAAGGATCAGGCCATTGGCCATCTGATAGAGCCACGCCCCCAGTCCGGCCAGGGTCAGCAAGCCTAAAATACCGAACCAGATAAGATTCTTTTGCTTATTGTCCATATTCTCATCTCCTTTAACGCAAGTAATAAACTTGCGGCTTTGTTCCCAACTCTTCCAGAAGCCGGTATGAATTCTTCCCGCGGATTGCTTGGGAGACCGGGCTGTTGAGGTCATCCAGATTGCCGAATTTGCGGGCTTTGGCCGGACAGACCACAACGCACAGGGGTTCCAGCCCCTGGTCGGTCCGCTCTTTGCACATGGAGCACTTTTCCACAACACCTGACGGCCGGACGGGGGCGTCCCCGCAACTGAAATCAGGCTGACGAACCGGCCTCTGCCAGTTGAACACCCTGGCATTGTAGGGGCAGGCGGCCATGCAGTAACGGCAGCCGATACAGCGGTCATAGTTGATCAAGACCCTGCCGTCCTCCGCCTTATAGGTTGCCCCTACCGGGCAGACTTTGACGCAAGGGGCATTTTCACAATGCTGGCAGGCCACGGTCAGCCAGTTTTTCGTCAGATGAGGATACTCCCCTTCCGCACTGTCCAGGCCTTCGCCGCTTTCGGTGAGCACCCGGTTCCAGAGCATGCCCATGGGGACATTATTTTGCATTTTGCAGGCCACTGCACAGGTATTGCACCCCACACAGCGACTCTGATCTATGGTTATTCCCAGTTTAGCCATGCGCTTAACCCTCCACTTTCTTCACTTCGACCAAGGTATCCAGAAAAGCAACAATCGGACCATAGAGCAGCTTCTTGCCGCGGGGATTTTTGTTGGGATTGGTGACTTCCTGCAAGTCTCCTTTTTGGAAATAGCGGGACCACCATCCTTCGGAAAGCTGAACCATTCCCGGGCGCATATCATTGACGATCTGGCAGCGGCACTGGAAGCTTCCCCGGTCATTAAACACTTCCACAAACTCTTTATTTTGAATTCCCCGGGCCTGGGCGTCGATGGGATTAATCCGGACAAGAGGTTCATTATTAATCTGCAACAGCCAGCGAGCATTGGAGAATGTGGAATGGGCACGGAAACGAGCATGGGGTGAACCTAACATGAGGGGATATTTTTGATAGAGGGGATTGGCCGGCGACGCTTCGTTGGGTTCCTCCCACACGGGGAAAGCGCAATGGTCTTCCAGGAATAATTCATTGTAAAACTCCAGTTTGGTGGACTCAGTACCGAATACCCGGTCAAGATAGGCTACGTAAGGCTGATCAGGAACATTCAGCCTCATGATGCATTGATTGGCTTTCAGCGCTTCCACCGTGATTCCCTGGAGGGCCGGGTCCGGTGAGTTCAAGAGCGCCCGCACATAATCTTCCGGTGTCTCAGGCAGATATTGGTCAAGGCCCAGCTTTTGAGCCAGTTCCTTTTCAATTTGAAAATCGGATTTGCTTTCAAATAAGGGTTCAATGACTTTTTGCTGGAGCAGAATGTGATTCCGCTCATTGATCAAATAAGCGATGTCATACTCCGATTCAAAACTTGAGCAGGCCGGCAGGACAATATCGGCGTAATTGACGCTGTCACAATGCTGGTTGTCCACCACAGCGATAAATTCCAGGGAGTCGGCCCATTTTAAGGATGTATTGTAATCAGGTATCATCTGATGGAGCATATTTCCCTGAAAAAAGAAAGCCTTGATGGAGGTGGAAGCCGTAGGAATGTCACTAAAAGGCACTTCAGCCGGGGCTGGAGCAAACTCCGGCGGCAAATCCCAGCTGCCCATAGCGGTGACCCAGGACCAGCAGGTTACATGCTGAGTGCCTTGCCCGACTCCGCCTCCCACACGGCCGATATTTCCGGTGAGGCCGGCGAGGATGGTAGCCAGACGGCCGGTGGTATCGGAATGATACCATTTATCCGGGCCGCCCAAACCCCATTGGATGCTGGCCGGGCCGCCAAGGGCGTATTCCCTGGTCAAATCCGTGATGACCTCTTCCGGTATCTCCGTCACTTTAGCCGCCCAGGCCGGGGTATATTGCCGGATATGTTCAGTGAATGCTGTCAGAACCGTTTTCACTTTAACTCCATTTACCGTAAACTCTCCTTCTAATTCCGGCAGAATCCCCGGTGCATCAACAGGTCGGGGGGAATCGGAATTCTTATCCCAGACCAGATAGTTATTTCCTTCATCCCGTAAAATCCTTTGGTTGTCTTCCCGGATCAGAAAGGGAGCACTGGTATAACTTCTGACATACTCCTGATCATACCATTGATTATTCAGGACCAGATGGATCATGCCTAAATATAAGGCGCTGTCCGTCCCGGGGCGAAGGGGAATCCATTGATCGCACTTCGCCGCTGTCGTGGAAAACACCGGATCAATGCAGACCATCTTCGTGCCTTTTTCCTTAGCGTCAAAGAAAAAGGCCGCATCAGTGAGTGAGGTTTCCAATAAGTTATTGCCCACCAACAGAACCAGATTGGAATTGACCCAGTCCGTAATCTCATTGGTATTGGTTATATTGAAGGGTCCCATAACGATGGATTGCCCGCCGGCCTGACTCATGTCGATGCCGAAATCCAAAGCACCATGCTCCTGAGCGCCGATCAGGGCGGCCAAGGTACTCATGGGATACTGGACGCCGGAACTGTTTGACCATAAAATCGATTTTCCGCCGTATTTGCCTTTGATTTCCGTAAGCTTGTCGGCAATGGTCGTCAGGGCTTCATCCCAGGAGATAGCTACAAACTTGCCTTCTCCTCTTTCCCCAACCCGTTTCAGGGGGGTCTTTAAACGATCCGGGCTGTACACTCGTTCTACTTCGCTGAGGCCCCTGAGGCACACTTTTTTGTGATGGCCGTCGGGCCATTCATTAGGCTCAATTTTCACCAACTTGCCCTTACGGACGGTGCATTTCATTGAACAACGGCCTCCGCAGTTGGGGGGATGAAAGGTATAGGCAATCTTCTCCTCTTCCGCCCCTTCCGCTGCTGCCGGACGAATCCAACGGTTCAATGATCCGGTACCTATCATTCCGAAAGCGGCCAATCCGCCGCTGGCCTTAATAAAGTTCCGCCTTGAGATCTCCATGTAAGCATCCTCTCTTTTCTGTTTGATTGACTTGTCTAGACGTTGATAACTATTCCCGTTTGTGCTTATTTTCTCCTTTGTGGTACCGGCCAAAGAAGATGAGATCCCTTTGTTCCTTTTTGCCTTTTTCCTGAGCTGGGTGTCCGTGGATTTGGCGGCATTATACAAACTGAACGGGGCAAATTTGTGGTTATTTCTAATCCCGGGCAATATTGACAAATACATCATGAAAAGCCGGCTCATTCACTCCATTGACGGCCTGGCCCAGATCCGTTTCCTGGCTGCCGGCCAGGCTGTTGATGCTTTTGCCGTTGATATCCTGCCTGGCTGAGCAAAGTATCAGATGAAGGGGTAAGTCATGGCGGATTTTGGCTTTTAAGACCACTTCCCCCCAGGAGTTATAAACGACGACCTTGTCTCCGGCTCCAATGCCTTTTTGTCGGGCTAATTCCCAGCTCAGGGAAAGCTCGTCTGTCGCTTGTCTCTCCAGGAGCCAGTCAAGATGAGCAAACTGGGAGTTGAAGAAATCCGCCCGCCGCCAATTGAGCAGCCGGTAGGGATAACCCTGGGGAGCAGTCTCCGGCAGCACCATCAGGGGAAGCTCCGGACACCCCCACTCCATAGCCTGAGGGACGGAGAAGCGGTACTTGGGATAATGTGAATCCGATAACATATCAGGTTGCACAATTTTTCTTGGGCCTTGCTTTAATTCCCGGTAACTGTCGATTCCCAGGGTTTCACATAATTCTGGCGGAACAGCCCTCTCCAGCCATTGGGACAGGGGCCGCTCCACAGGAAACGGGCAAAGTCCCGGGGCTTCTTCACTAATAGCCACAGCAAGGGATTGGGCAATTTCCAGTTCGGAACGGGTCTCACCGAGAGGCGCAATGGCCTGTTCATTAAGTCCAATCCAGCGGTGCCATTCCCCTGCCACCAGATCCTCAGCCTCCAGAAAGGTGGCCGCCGGCAGAACAATATCGCAGCAGCGGGAGGTTGACGTCAGAAAAAAATCGGTGCCCACAATCAAATCCAGACCGCCCATCAGCTCCCTAAGCTTTTGCAGGTGGGTTCCCTGGACCAAGGGGTTGCTTTGGGTGATCCAAAGCATCCGGATATCCGCCCCATCGTCCCCATGGTTCACTGGCAGGGTAGGAAGGCTAAGCTTCCGGTTCCCCCACTTATCTGAATCCCAGAGATCCGCAAAGGGTGAAAACCCAGACCGGGCCGCAAAAATACCTTCACCGTAATTTTCCGTAACTCCGCCGGCAGCGGCAAGGGCATGGATGGCCCGGATATTCTGGCCGCTGTTGCTGTATTTTTGCAGCCCTTTACCAAGCCAAAACGCCGGATTTGAGCTATGGCGCAGCTCATTGGCCAGATCCGCAACCATTTGGGGGGTGACCCCTGCAATAGTTCTCATCTCTTCCGGATCCGCTTCCAATAACCAATCCTTGAGGTTTTCCCAGCCTTCCGCCTCATGGACAAGAAAGCGGTAATTAATGCTGGTTTTAAACATAAGCTCCCGCAAAACAGCCAGAGCCAAGGCCCCATCACCGCCCGGCTTAACCACAATCGTCTCATCAACCCGGCCGGCTGTGGCGGAAGGGAACACGTCAATCAGGATAACCTTGGCGCCGCGTTGGCGCGCCTGCTGGAGAATCTTCATTTGGTGAATTGCCGTAGCGGCAGGATTGACGCCCCAAAGAATAATCAAATCCGCCTTCTTCATATCTTCCGGATCTTTGAGCCTAACCCTGCCAAAATCCAAGAATTGAGCGTCCATCCCCGGTCCGCTGCTCTGGGGCCCCCGGATCTCGGTGATTGGCGCCATTGCGGACAGCATGCCGGACAAAGAGCGCGCCAAGACCCCGGTATTGGCTTTTCCGTCCAGGAGCCCCAGGGGTAAAAGATGGTTATGCCGGTTGTAAATCTGCACTATTTGCCGGGCAATTTCCCCTAAAGCCTCTTCCCAGGTTATCCTTTGCCAGTCTCCTGAACCCCGGCTGCTTTGCCGCAAAGGGTGGAGAATTCGCTCGGGATGATACACATGCTTAACAAAGCTATATCCTTTGGCACACAGAGTGCCCAAGGTATAGGAATTTTGGGGATCCCCCGTTATTTTAAGCAGCCGACCATTGTCTGTATAAGCCAGGATACTGCAAGTATCATAGCACTTGAGGGGACAAACATGCCGGGTCATCTGCATCATCTTTTCCTCCAATACTTACGGAACAATCAATGTTCACATTAATAACCTTACCAATCTATAGAAGTGATAGCTATTTCCCATGAAGTCAGCCTGTACCGCTATTTGTTAAAACAATGAACGGGAGCCTTTCTTATTTTACCAAAGTATTGATTTTTACTGAATCCCCTGAAATCTTTTCTCCCTGAGGTTTGCCCCCCCACTCCTTTTAGATTCCACCTCGTGACGGCCACCCTTGGTCTTGGCCATACACCCCCACTATCACTGTACTCATCAGGGCAAACAGCATAAGGCGGACAGCTTCCCCAGCTATCCGCCTTATGCCCCATGCCCCAGGCATGTGTAACCTATTTCTCTATATTATCCTCCTCTGAACCCGGCCGGTTCCCTCTTAACCTCCCGCCAGCTCCAGCAATTCCTCCAGATTCTTCTTGCCGAAAACGACTTTTTCATCGTTGACGACAATAGCCGGTACGCTCATAATCCCGTACTTGTTTTTAAAGTCGGGGTAATGAGCCACGTCGATCATCTCCGCCTCGATCAGGGGATTTTTCAAGGCCATCAACTGGGCCAGAGTCACTACATCCGGGCAGAGAGTGCAGGAAAGCGAAACCCCGATTTTGAAGTTGACTTTCCTGCTCACTCTCCGGATTTTGGCCAGGGTCTCTTCTCCTACCGCCTGGCCAGGTCCTGCCGCGTTATATAGGGCCAGAATAAAAGAGTTGATTTCGTGGCCGCCGGGTATGCCGTGAAACTGCACTCCCGTATAGACCCCGTCCGGTCCCAGCACCGCAACGGCGGGGAAGAGGGTGATCTTGGCTTCTTTCTCTCTGACCGCGTCCTCACCCCGGTTCAGGAACTCAACCTCCACCTTATCAGTCAGTCCGGCAAACTCGGACAGAAAGCTCCGCAGTTCCTCGCTGAACCCGCTGCTCCCCTCCAGAAAGGCCAGCAACCCAATCCGGTTTTCCAGCCGTTCCAGAATAGGCACCAACTGCTCCTTAAGGGAGTCGTCCAATAAAGACGTTCCCTGCCGGGTGACCGGAGTTTTCTCCTCATCGCTCAGTTCATCCCGCTCACCCGATTCACCCAGCTCGCCCAGTTCACCCAGCCCCAGCCGTTCCTTCTTCCCTACCAGATATTTCTCAGCGCTGGTGGCCGCAATAGCGCCGTCCGCTACGGCAGTAACCAGCTGCCGCAGCTCCTTGGGACGGATATCCCCTGCGGCATAGACCCCTTCCACATTGGTGCCCATGCTCTCATCGGTGGGAATATAGCCCCGCTCATCGATGCGGACCTCCTGAGCATATTCGGCGCTTTGCGGAATGTATCCCACGAAAACAAACACCCCAAAAGTCTGCTTCTGTTCCCTTACATCATACCGCCATCTTTCGCCGCTCCGGTTATTCACGAATTCAGCATAGCGGAGAACCGCATCCCCGCCCGCTTCCCGAAGCTCGGTGTTGAACTTCACCTCGATCTTCGGGTGGGCCAGGACTCTTTCGGAGATGGTTTGGGGGCAGGAAAATCCATCCCCCCGGACGATCATGGTGACTTTTCTGGCATAGCGGGTCAGGAAAATCCCTTCCTCCGCCGCAGCCAGCCCTCCTCCGATCACGAAAACATCCATCCCTGTGAAAAACTCCCCGTCACAGGTTGCACAATAGCCGATACCCCGTCCTCTGAATTCCTCTTCCCCAATGAAGCCCAGCTTTCTGGGCACAGACCCGGTGGCAATGATCACAGCCAGAGCCTCATAGTCCCCTTCAGCCGTCCGGATTTTCTTAATATCCCCAGCCAAATCCACGGACTCCACCGCCGCCTGCCGAAATTTCACGCCGAATTTTTCCGCCTGCCTGCGCATGGCCTGGCTGAGCTCTTCCCCTGAAATATTCAGGATACCCGGATAATTCTCCACCTCGGAGGTGATTTTGATCTGCCCTCCGGCCCGGTCCCGGTCAATCACAAGGGTTTTAAGCTTCGAACGCCCGGCATAAATGCCCGCAGCCATCCCCGCACTGCCGGAACCGATAATAATCAGATCATAGAGTTCTTTCATAGAGCTTACAGCTTCCCTACCAGATCCAGGCTGGGTTTGAGCGTCTCCGCTCCGGGCCGCCATTTGGCCGGGCAAACCTGATCCCCATGCTCCGCAACGAACTGGGCAGCCTGGACCTTGCGCAGCAATTCCGAGGCCTCACGGCCGATGTTGTTGCTGTTGACTTCATAGGCTACGATCTTCCCTTCAGGATTGACCACAAAGCTGCCCCGCAGAGCTAAGCCCTCCTCTTCAATATAAACCTCAAAGTCCTTGGCCAGCTTGGCAGTTGGGTCGGCCAGCATCGGATAGCGGATTTTTCTGATGGTGTCGGAGGCATCATGCCAAGCCTTATGCACAAAATGAGTGTCGGTGGACACGGAGTAGATCTCCACACCGATTTTCTTGAATTCATCGTATTGATCGGCCAAATCCCCCAGCTCTGTGGGGCAAACGAAGGTAAAATCAGCGGGATAGAATACGAAAACCGACCATTTGCCCAGCAAATCCCCTTTGGTTACTTCCTTGAAAGCACCTTCCACAAAAGCCTGCACCTTGAACTCGTTTACTTCTTTACCGATAAGTGACATAATAATTTCCCCCTTATCATTATTTTTTTATGGTGATCGGCAAAATGCCGGATCGATCTTCTCTGCTTTTACTCATCTTCCTCTGCCCTTACCCACCTTTAATGATAATTATAATCTTTATAAATAAGTAATTTATATTATATATTGTATCTATTTGCCTGGCAAAATCAAGTACATTTTAGTCAATTTGCTAAATTTTTTTCCTACATCTATTTGTGAAACCACTTCCTCCGCAGCCCGGCCGCTCCCCCATCTTAAGCTTTCCGGCCGGAAGCAAAAAATAGGACGGTTTTGCTTTGTAAGAAAAAAGCAAACATCCATCCTTTTTTCGGCATATTATGCAATATCAAGATAAAGGGGTAATTCTCAATGCTCAATTCCACCCAAAGAAGCGCTGCCCAGGCCGCCCATGAAACTGCCTTTGATCTAAGTTTAATCAAAGATGAAAGAATCGGCGATGTTCTTTTTCTGATTGCTTCTATGATCGCCTTAATCTCCACTTACCAGGCTGAGGAAACCATCATCATCGAAGAATTCAGCCAGACACCTCAGCCGGATCGTTCTGCCCGCACGGTCGCCGCGTCAAGCTGGACATTTTTGATCGGCAGCATCCTTATAGCTTATGTAGCCATTGTCAGATACCGGGAAATCGCAGCCTCTGCCCCTGATGCATCACCTTTAATGTTAAAGGGAAGATGGTTCACTGCTCTGGGGGATATCGTCAGCGTCATCGGCTTTGGTCTGTCCGCTCTGGGCGACCAGCTGAAAGCCCATGCATCTTCAGAAGGACCAACCATAGCCCGTTAGCTGGGGCCATTGATTCCGGGGCCCGTACCCCGTTCCAGGGCCCTCTGATCAACTGTGTAATACTTTAAAGCCTCTTCATCGATTTCCACACCTAAGCCCGGGCCCCGGGGCACCTGGATAAGGCCCCTTTGGACTGTTATCTCCGGTCGAATCACATCTCTGGCAAAATAACGCCGGGATGAAGATAAGTCTCCGGGGATATAGTTGTCTTTCAGGCTGGCTAAATGGACATGGAGAATTTTTGATATCCCGCTTTCCATCATACTGCCGATCCAATAATGGATCTTACGCTTACGGCAGATCTCAATCATTTCTTTAACATAGGCCAGACCGCCTACGCGGCCCACCTTGAGATTGACAGCCTGACAAGCTCTTAACTCAGCAGCCTGGATCAGATCCGCTTTGGTCTGGATACTTTCATCCAGACACAGGGGCGTCCGCATTTGCTCCTGAAGCCTTTGATAAGAGACCAGATTTCCGGATGCCAAGGGTTCTTCAAGGCACAGCAATCCCAGCTGATCCATTTCTCTCAGCTCGGGGAGCTGTTCTGCCTGGAAACTTCGGTTCCCATCAGCCAACAGCATTAAATCAGGGTATTTTTCACGGACCCTCTGCAATTTGGCAAAACCGTCCCCAGGCTTGATTTTAATTTTAAACCGCACATACCCCTCTTGAAGATAATCTTCGATTTGCCTGAGCAAGGTGGCCGGCTCCAGGTCTCCCAGGACCATGCCCCCATAAATCCTCGCCTGGGTCTCCTCATGAAAGACAGCATCCATAATCGGCTGCTGCTGCCGGCGGGCGAACCCGTCCAGAAGAGCGTTCTCTACCCCGGCTACAGCCATGGGATAACCCAAATCCGGCCAGGAGTGAATGGCAAAGGGATGGGGTATTTCTCTCCCCAGGAGTCGGGGAAGCAAGTGCTGGAGCAGGACTTCCTTGGCGCGGGGCAGGGTCTCCCCTGTATAAAAAGGTTCCTTGAAGGCAACCGCTTCGCCAAACCCGGAATGGCCCAACTCATCTGTCACCTTAATCACAAGAGTCTCCCGCTGATTAAGTATAGTTTGGGCGGATTTAAAACTAAACTTCATGGGCATGTTCAAATGGAACACTTCACTTTTCTCAATCCGCATGGGCCAGCTCTGCCAAATTCTTTTTCAGTATTTTGCCCGTGGCATTTTTCGGCAGTGACCGTAAATGCACTATTTTCCGGGGCAATTTATATCTGGCCAGCTTCCCGGCCAGATAATCCCTGAGCTCCTCATCTCCCAAAGAAGAAACCACAAACAAAACCGGTACCTGTCCCCACTTCTCATCCTTCATCCCCACCATGGCACATTCAGATATCTCAGGATGGGCATACAGCACATTCTCAATTTCCCGGGGATAGATGTTTTCCCCTCCGGAGATAATCATATCTTTGCGCCGATCCAGGATGTAGAGATATCCCTCCTCATCCACATAGCCCATATCCTGGGTGTTAAGGAACCCCTCCACCGCCTCTTTCCCCAGATACCCGTCCATAACCATGGGGCTTTGGATGGCTACTTCCCCGATTCCCTCTGCATCCGGATTAACAATACGCAGGGTGACCCCCGGCAAGGGCAAGCCCACCGCATCAAGCTTAGCAGGATTTTCCGCCACACAAAAGGTCGTGCATTGGCTGGTGGTCTCTGTCATGCCGTAGGATTTATAGATGGGAATCCTTTTCGCCAGACAAATTTCCACCAAGGACTTAGGAATGAATTCCCCACTCACCAAAACCACCCGCAAACGATGTTGGCGGATGCGGTTGACAATCCTCATCAACAGGGTGGGAACCAGGGAGAGCATCGTCAGCGAGCCCTCTTCGATCCCTTTTAAGATCTGCTCTTCATCAAATTTCCCCATCAAGGTGACTCGGGTGCCATTATACAAACTGCGCATTAAAATGGCTAAGCCGCCGATATGGTACATGGGAAGGACGAGCAGCCAGTTATCTTCTTCCCTGACCCCCAGAACTTGCCGGGAGGCCTGCACATGAGCATCCAGCTGCTTCCGGCGCAGGGGCACCGACTTATAGTCACCGCTGGTGGCACTGGTATCCATAATCACCGCAATTTTCTCCGGGGCCTCCTCTTCCCGGCAGCGTGCCTGTTCATCATAGTCACCGGCCAGCACCCTCCCAAAGGGAATAAAGGTATCATCGTCGGAAAAAGTCACCCGGATGTTTAATGTTTTTAGCTTTTTTGCTCTTTCCTCCCCAGTCAGGCGAGTATTCATCATGAACACCTCCATTTGCAAAGCCTGCAGGGCCATGAAAAACAGGGCCATCTCCACAGAATTATGAGCATAAAGAGCAACTCTGTCTTCAGCTTTAACAAAGGGATAGATCCGGCCGGCCAGGTCGCTGACACGCCGGTCCACCTCCTGAAAGGACAGCTCATTTAAAAACAGCTTATGGGGTTTTTCCAGAGCCTGTTTTTTAAGCCAATTGACCACCATTACCTTCCCCTGCCCTTGCTTAGTTCAGTAAAATTCGTGGGCATTCTTAAGGAAACTTGGGAAACCGCTGAAAATCCGGGCTCCGTTTCTCCTGATAAGCGTCCCGCCCCTCTTTCGCCTCATCAGTGGTATAGTACAAAAGGGTGGCATCCCCGGCTAATTGCTGCAGGCCGGCCAGCCCATCCGTATCGGCATTGAAAGCCGCCTTGAGGAAACGCAACGCCGTGGGGGAATGCCGGAGAATTTCCCTGGCCCAGGTTACCGTTTCCTCTTCCAGCCGCTCAAAGGGCACCACCTTATTCACCAAGCCCATGGCCAGGGCCTCCCGGGCTGTATATTGACGGCATAAATACCAGATCTCCCGGGCTTTTTTGTGTCCGACAATGCGGGCCAGATAGCCGGCCCCATAACCGGCATCAAAGGACCCCACTCTCGGTCCGGTCTGACCGAAGCGGGCATTTTCCGAGGCAATACTCAAATCACAAACAAGATGCAGAACATGACCGCCGCCGATGGCATAGCCATTGACCATGGCAATGACGGGTTTGGGAATGACCCGGATTAAGCGCTGGAGATCCAAAACATTAAGCCGGGGAATCTGATCCTCGCCCACATACCCCCCATGGCCCCGCACCCGCTGGTCCCCTCCGGAACAAAAAGCCTCCTGATCCTGACCTTGGCCATGATTGGCCCCCGTCAGAATAATAACGCCAACCCGGCTGTCTTCCCGGGCCACCATAAAAGCATCCATCAATTCCTTAACCGTTTTGGGCCGGAAGGCATTGCGGACCTCCGGCCGGTTGATGGTGATTTTGGCCATCCCTTCACAGGTCTCATAGATAATGTCTTCATACTGAGCGGCAGCCGTTTCCCAGGCAAATTTCATAATCATACCTCCAATCAAACTTTTTCACACCTTCAGGGCTGAGAGCACCAGACCAAAAACACCGGACCAAAGGCATGGCCTTAAGGCTTGGCTAACTCCTGCAAAAAATTCCCGACTATTTCCGCAAACGTGACGGGATTTTCAAGATGAGCATTATGTCCCGCCCCCGGGATCATCTCCCTCTTGATTCCGGGGTTTAAATCCATGAGCTCCTGGCCAATTTCCTTATACTTCTCATCCTGTTCCCCATGGATGTACAGGATTGGCATCGATAAAGTCGGGATCTGCTCCCTTAAACAGGGAAACACTCCCTGCCCGCTTCCCAGCAGAGTATTGGCCAGGGCATGAGGCGCATTCCCCAGACGCCTTGCCCTGATCTTAGCGCGGATTTCCGGAGGCAAGCGGGTCTGGGAGGCAAACAGAGGGAGGCTGGACCAGTGCTCAGCGAACCACTCTATTCCCCTATCCAGAATCTCCTGGGCCAGCCGGACATCCTGTTCTCTCCGCAGAGCCCGCTGCTCCTCGTCCCCTATCCCATAAGCTGAACTCTCCAGAATCAGCCCCTGAACCTCCCGGGGATAAGCGGCCCCATAAGCCAAGGCTATACGCCCACCCAGAGAATAGCCCAGCAAAGAATATCCCGTGCAGCCTAACTCTGCCATCAGCTCATGGAGATGCCCCAGCAGCACGGGCAGTTCGTAGGGTTCAAGGGAACGGGGCTTAGCGCTGCGGCCATGCCCGAGCAAATCCACCAGGACCATTTGACAGTCCTGAAGCTGAAGGGCTTCCCAGGTGCCGGAGTTTTCCGCAAAACCATGGAAACAGACCAGAGTCGGCCCGGAACCCTTTACCTCCGCATAATACCGGCAGCCCTCAATCGTCATGAACACCTTGTTCTCCTCACTTATCCTTTAATCAAGATTCGTCAACCGATCATGGAGCTCTTTGCTCAGCCGGGCATCGATTTTGACATTCAGCACCTTGACCCCACTTAAAGTCAGGGCTTCCTGAAAATTCTGCGCAAAGCTTTCATAATCAACCGGTTCATAATAAGTCAGATCATAGAGGGTCTTAAGCCCGCTGAAATCCATACCGTGAGGGGTCATAAACAGCAATTCAAAATACTTATTTTCACTTTGGGGCAGATACTTAAAAATAGCACCCCCATTATTATTGAGGAGGACGATAATTAAATTCAGTCCATGGTTTTTCCCGATCAGCAGGCCGTTTAAATCATGAAAGAAGGCTAAGTCCCCGGTCAGCAGCACCGTAGGATGGCCGCTGGTGGCAACTCCCAAAGCAGTGGAGACCGTGCCGTCGATGCCATTGGCCCCCCGGTTGCCTAAGACTTTAATCCGTTGTCGACGTGCCTCCAGAAAGTAATCCACATCGCGGATGGCCATACTATTGGCAACAAAGAGACGGCTCCCCTCGGGAAGACTGTCCTGCAGCTTTTGCACCAGCTTCCCTTCAAACAGCTCCTCCTCATCCTGAGCGAGATTGAGCCGCCGGCGCATGCGGGCTTGATAATGCTGCCACCGTCCCGAGTAGCCATCATCGGTATTGTGAACCTTGACAGACCGGGCAAAAGCCTTGGGGGAGGCCACAAGATACCGGCTGATCGACAAGGAGGGATCCCGGTATTGAAAGTAGTCATTGACCTGAAAATACAGAACATCCTGATGCATGGCCGTGAAATTCTGCAACCGTTTGGAAACGGGAGTCTGACCAAAATGAATGATAAATTCAGGCTTTAATTCCACCTTAACCGCATCACTTTTCAGAAAGGCGTCATAGCAATCCATGATCAGGGGATGGTCATCATTGCGAAAATTGGCGAGAGGATCGGCCAGCAGGGGGGCCTTTAAGCGCTCTGCCAGCTCCAGAACCTCCCTGTGATAATCCGCGTAAGGATCACCGCCGCAGATAATGATTCCCTTTTTATCCTGGAAAACCGAACTATCCATAGTTAGCCCCTTCTCCCCTGTTTTCCAGGCAAAAGGATAGTCCAAGCGGCCCGCCGTGAAATCCACCCCATCCAGATCAGGGCTTAAGGGTTCACGCAAAGGGATATTGATATGAGCTACCCCATATCCCTGATCCAAAGAACTTACATAGGCTTTGCGCATCACCCCGCGCACATACCGATACATGCCTTCCCTTTCTTCAGGAAGAGCCAGTTCTTCAAAGTACTTGGCGTAATCATGATAAAACTTGATTTGATCGATGGTTTGAGGAGCCCCCACCTGACGCAACTCGGGGGGCCGGTCTGCCGTTAAAACGATTAAGGGGACATGGGAATGCTTTGCCTCGACGATAGCCGGGAAGTAATGGGCCACCGCCGAACCGGAGGAACATACCAGCACAACGGGGCGCTCTTTTTCCTTAGCTATGCCTAATGCGAAAAACCCTGCCGACCGTTCATCGATACCGACATAGACCTGAAAGCCGTATTCGCAAAACAGCACGGAGAGGGGAGTGGAACGGGAACCGGGACTGATGACCGCTTCACGCACACCGAGCTGGTATAATTCGTCAACCAGGGCCGCAATATAATTTGTCATCGTTGTTCCCCTTTATCACAGACTTTCCAGGATGGTTTTGGCTTTATGGGCCGTCTCCGCATACTCCTCTGCACATTCTGAACTGGCGACGATCCCACAGCCTGTATAGGCATAAACTGTCCTTCCCTCAATGAGAGCCGAGCGGATTCCGGCCACAAAGATGCCATCCCCCTCTTCGTTCATGATGCCCAGCGGTGCGGCATATAGCCCCCGCTCATGCTTTTCCCAGCGGGCGATGATGGCCAAAGCCTCTGCCACCGGATATCCGCCTAAGGCCGGGGTAGGATGCAGGCGTGCAACCCAAGCGGTTAAAGAGCTATTCTCCTTGGCCTTCGCTGCCAGAGGAGTCTTCAGGTGATACAAATTCCTGAGCTGCAACGTCGTCGTCTCTCCGATCAGGACTTCATCGCTGTATGTGTTCATGACCTTGGCTATGTAATCCAGGACTATTTGATGCTCATGACGGTTTTTGGGATCGTTGAGAAGGGCCGTCTTCCCTTGCTCATCCTCTTCATCAGCAGTTCGTGCCCGGGTACCCGCCAAAGCATAGCTCATGATTTGCCCTTTTTCCTTCCTCGCTACTATTTCCGGCGTTGCGCCAAGGAAGGTCTTTCCCTCCTTACAATAGGCAAAAACGAAGGAATGGGGATTTTTCTCCATAAGGTTTTTCAACACACTTTCAACGGACACCATGGTATTACACTGAATTTTTATCTCCCGGGAAATCACCACTTTCTGAACTTTCCCGGCCAGAACTTTTTGTTTTGCACACTGGAATAACTCCTGCCATTCCTGATAGTCATCAGCAAGGATCTCATAATCATGTCGATGGGAAGCAAACTCTTTGGGGGGAACAGCGGAAATATCGGCTGTCTCATGGGCGTAATAAAGCTTTTGCCCGGCCTTTTCTTCAACCAGATAGTATTGGAAGGCTATGGTCTCATTGCCCAGCCCCGACCATTTCGGATCTTTAAGGGTGGGAAAGAAAGTTCTGGTGGAAAAGACAAAGGGATATCCCCGGTAGCTCTCCCCCGGCCCAAAGGTTTTTAAACGCCTGGCCCCCATAATAAGCTGTTGCTGGAAAGGATGATAAAACAACACCCGCTCCTCATCTTCAAAGCTCTGCCAAAAAGCAAAGCTGTCTTTTAAAGCCACTTCCTTCACTTGGTAGTTCAAACTTATCTCCCCGTTCAAATTCGCTTAAATCAAATAATGAATTCAAGTTCATTTCTTCATCTTGGATATTACTCTCATTCCTATTTATTGTCAATAAAAAAAATCCCCCCATAGTGTTTTAAGCAGTCAATGCCAAAAGCCTGAGGAGAATTGACTTTCCTCAGGCTTTCCTTTCAGTGAATTATTTTCCTGTCCCAAAAACGAAAGCGCTTTCGTTTTTGGGACAGCCCGGCAAAAAAAGATCTTCAGGTACTCCGTGGTTTATCTAGAATCATGGCTAACGCCCTCCTGAAACAACTCAGGAAAAATATCCCTGGGCAGCTCTTCCCCATAATGAACATAACTCAGAGTGAGTCCCTGGGGAGTTGCCGTAACTCCCCCCCGTTTCCGATCGAGAGACGCCAGTATATCCGGAATCTCCCCCGGCTGAATGCGGTTTTTCCCCACATAAACCAAGGTCCCGGCAATAATACGCACCATATTATAAAGGAAGCCATCGCCGATGCAGGTAATCCGGAGATGTCCCTGATTCTCCGCCACTTGACATAGATAGAGGGTGCGTTCAAAGGTTTTGCTGGTTCCCCCTGCCGCTGAAAAAGCTTTAAAATTATGCCGTCCCACCAAATACTGGGCCCCCTGCTGCATCCTTTGCCAATCCAGCCTGACAGGCTCATGCAAAGAGTACAGCCGGGTAAAGACATCGGCTACCGGATGGTTATCGATCCGGTAGTCATAGCGCTTCCACTTAGCGGAGAAACGGGCATGAAAATCCTCCGCTGCTTCCTGAGCCGCCAGGATGCGGATATCCCGGGGGAGCAGACTGTTAAAAGCCTTGGGAATCTTATCTACGGGGATCCGGGCCCCGGTCCGGAAATTTACCACTTGACCGGCGGCATGAACCCCTGTATCTGTTCGTCCGGCTGTATTGAGGGTTACTTGTTCTTCCACCAGCTTAGCCCACACTGTCTCCAGAGTACCTTGAATAGTGGGGCCGTGGAATTCCGGCTGGCGTTGAAACCCATGGTAATAGGTCCCGTCATAAGCAACCTTCAGACAAATATTCCTCTTATCATCCATCTGGAAGCTATCCTTTCTATCCTTAATATAGCATGGCCTTTCTTTCCCATATTAAAACCCCCGTTCAACACCGTCAAGCCACCGTTGAACCCCCAAGTTCCCCCGCCTCCCCATTGCCCTAGAAAAAACGACCATTCGCCCTGGAAGGAACTTTTTCTCCAAAGTTTGTGCCCCGGATAACTTCCCGGAAAGCTCCTTTAATCCCGGTCCGCCGCCCTTTCATTCTTATTCCGTTTTCTTCCTTTCCCCCCTTTGATACAATGCAATAAACATTTTCATCTTTATAAACTATTGAGGATGGTATGAGAGAAGGAGGACTACCTATGGAAGAAAAGAATCTTGAGGCTTTGCTGGAAGAGGATAGACAGTTCATCCCCAGTGAGGAATTCCACAAAAACGCACTCATTCAAAGCGCGGATATCTATGAACAAGGTCAAAGCCTCGGCTTTTGGGAGGAACAGGCTAAACAACTCTCCTGGTTGAGCCCTTGGGAAAAAACCCTGGAGTGGAATCCTCCCTTCGCCCAGTGGTTTGTCGGCGGGAAACTCAACGCCTCCGCCAACTGTCTGGATCGCCACCTCCAGGATTGGCATCGCAATAAAGCCGCTATTATCTTCGAAGGCGAAAACGGGGACAGCCAGGTTCTTACCTACCAGGATCTCCATCGTGAAGTCTCCAAATTCGCTAATGTCCTCAAAGCCAATGGGGTGAACAAAGGTGATCGGGTCACCATCTATCTGCCCATGATTCCGGAAGCTGTGATTTCCATGCTGGCTTGCGCCCGGATTGGGGCTCCCCACAGTGTGGTCTTCGGAGGCTTCAGTTCGGAAGCTTTGCGGGATCGGGTCATTGATGCTCAGGCCAAAGCCGTCATCACTTCCGATGGCAGCTTCCGCCGGGGCAACACCATCCCCTTGAAAGATAATACCGATATCGCTTTGGACGGCGTGGACTGCGTGGAACATGTCTTTGTCATTCAACGAACCAAACAAACCGTACAAATGAAGGAAGAGCGGGACCTTTGGTATCATGAAGAAATGGCCAAGGCCTCCCCGGTGTGTCCGGCGGAGCCCATGGATGCAGAAGATATGCTCTTTATCCTCTACACCAGCGGTACCACAGGAAAACCCAAGGGTGTAGTCCATACCACGGGGGGCTATATGGTAGGGGTATCCACCACCCATCGCTGGGTCTTTGATCTCAAGGAAGAGGATGTTTACTGGTGCACCGCGGATGTGGGCTGGATTACCGGTCACTCCTATATTGTCTACGGCCCCTTGGCCAATGGAGCCACTGTCCTTATGTATGAGGGAAGTCCTGATTATCCGAACCGGGATCGGTTCTGGGAAATCGTCGAGAAATACAAAGTCACCATTCTTTATACCGCACCCACCGCCATCCGGACCTTTATGAAGTGGGGTCCCCAATATCCCCAGAGCCGGGATCTATCCAGCCTGCGCTTGCTGGGCTCTGTGGGTGAACCCATCAATCCGGAAGCCTGGATGTGGTACTACAAATACATCGGCGGGGAACGGTGCCCCATCGTGGATACCTGGTGGCAAACCGAGACGGGTATGATTATGATGACCCCTCTGCCGGGAATTACTTCCTTAAAGCCCGGTTCCTGTACCGTACCTTTCCCAGGAGTCAGAATCGAAGTGGTGGACAGCGCCGGCCATCCCGTCCCCAAGGGAGGCGGCGGCTACCTGGCTATCAAGGAGCCCTGGCCTGCTATGCTGCGCAATATCTACGGAGATCCGGCGCGCTTCGAGCGGACGTACTTCGGCAACTGGCCGGGAGTCTACTTCCCCGGTGATGGCGCCAAGTGGGATAAGGACGGATATTTCTGGATACTGGGCCGGGTGGATGATGTCATCAACGTTTCTGGTCACCGGATCGGCACCATGGAAGTGGAAAGCGCTTTAGTGGATCACCCCTCTGTTGCCGAGGCTGCCGTTATCGGTAAAAACCATGAAGTTAAAGGGCAGGCCCTGGCCTGTTTCGTCACTTTAAAGGAAGGCATCGAAATCACTCCCGATCTGGAGGACGAATTAAAGAAACATGTGGCAAAGAAGATCGGAGCTCTGGCCCGGCCGGATGATATCTTCTTTACCGCCGAACTGCCCAAGACCCGCAGCGGTAAGATCATGCGCCGCCTCCTCAGAGACATTGCCGAGGGACGTGCTATCGGTGATACCACCACTTTGGCCGATGCCTCTGTGGTCAATACCCTTAAAGCCAATTACCAGGAGTAAGTCAACCCCATAGTGAGAAGTCCCTCACTACTATGAGGCCAGGGATTCCCCTGGCCTTTCTTTAACCATATCTCCAGCATTCCAAGCCTTCATTTTCCTAGTGTATATGATAAGCCTCCCTAAATGTATATTGATGAAAATATAAAACCCCGCAGCCGTCTTAAATGAATCCTGTCAAAGATGACCAAAGCCATAATTTCATAATTATTGTCAATTCCCATCGGATTTTCTTGAGCCCCAACGTTTCCCAAAGGAAAGGAGCGAGATTATGAATAAAACTACGCGCGGGTGGACTGTAACCTTTGCCGGCACAGGTATCAACCTTGCCCTGGGAGTGCTCTATACCTGGAGTGTTTTCGCCGCTGCCTTGACCGAGCAATTAGCCTGGTCAAAAACTGCCGCCTCCCTGCCCTATACGGTGGCCTGTGCGGTATTTGCCCTGATGATGGTTCCCGGAGGCCGCCTCCAGGACCGTTTCGGACCCCGCTGGGTGGCTACGGCAGGAGGCATCTTCGCCGGAGGAGGACTTATTCTAAGCAGCCTGACGGATTCTCTCTTCGTCCTCACCTTAACCTTCGGACTCATCGCCGGAATTGGGATCGGCCTTGGCTATTCGGCAGCAACCCCGGCCGCTGTAAAATGGTTCCCTCCCCAAAAGAAAGGCCTGATCTCAGGCATCGTCGTCGCCGGTTTTGGATTAGCCTCCCTCTACATCGCTCCCCTGACCAATTCTCTCATCGGCAATCTCGGTGTCAAAAGCGCCTTCCGCATTGAGGGATTGATTTTCCTCTTTGCCATTGTTGCTCTCTCCCAAGTATTAGCAGTTCCTCAATCTAACCCCACCCCCACCGCTCCCTCCACACCGGCCTCTCCCCAAGCCGCCACTTCCCTCAATGCTCCCCCATCTCCTCCGCCTGCAGCAAAAGGGGATTTCAGCTGGCAGGAAATGCTTAAAGATCCCCGCTTCTATCTCCTCTGGGTTATGTTCGCTGCCGGTGCTACCGCAGGACTTATGATCATCGGGCAGCTTTCCACCATCACTAAGCTTCAGACCGGGATCTCCTGGGGTTTCGCCATGGTCGCTTTGTTGGCCATCTTTAACGCCGGCGGCCGGGTGTTGGCCGGTTGGCTTTCAGACCGAATCGGCAGAAGTTGGACCATGCGCATCTTTTTCAGTCTGCAAGGTCTTAATATGCTGGCCTTTACCTTCTACAGCAGCCCCGCGCTCATCGCCCTGGGGGCCATTATGACCGGTCTGAGCTATGGTTCCCTCCTTTCCCTTTTCCCCTCAGCCACTTATGACTTTTTCGGCACCAAAAACGGCGGTGTCAACTACGGGCTGATCTTCACCGCCTGGGGTGTGGGCGGAGTCTTCGGTCCTCTGATGGCCGGAGCAGTGGTGGACCTGACCAACAGTTACTTCTATGCTTATTTAATCGCTGCCGCTCTCTGTCTGATCGCCGCTTTCCTGACCATCTTCCTAAAAAGCAGTCCCCTGGAAGCGGAAAAAGCATAGTCAAGACTGCAGGCCAGAATACGCCGACAAGCCGACAAAGCGTAAACATTGACTGCATCTTAACTTAATAAATATGGCGGTTAAGCTTAACGTAAAGACCACTGGCTACCAGAGGTCTTTACGTTTTTCTTATGCTCTTCAAAAGTGCTAAGGTCCGGATAACGGTATTCTTCTTTAAGCCTTATTTACGAAAACCTGATTTATCAAATAACATTAGAGTTTTTTGGAATAATAAAAGCCTGTAGATAAGTTAAGCACTGGTTTCTCTCCTGAAATCAGTCTCCATCAAATTGAACCAAAGGAGGGTATTAAATATGACTCTAAATCGACGGGATTTTCTTAAGAAGGCATCCTTAGGCGCTGCCGTAATGGCTGGTTCCGGCTTCTTAGTCGGCTGTAACACCACCAATGTCACTCCCCCTGCCGCTACTCCTGACAAATGGGATATGGAGACGGACGTGGTCGTTGTCGGAGCAGGCAACGGCGGCTTAAGTGCGGGTGCCGCTGCTGCGGAAGAGGGAAAAAAGGTCATCATCTGCGAAATCAGTGGTTTCATCGGCGGTGGTTCCATTTATTCCGGCGGCGGGCTCCACACCTGGGGCACCAAAACCTGGGAGGAATACAAAGCTCACACGGAAGACTTGCACGACCCGGTCTTGGCTAAAACCTATGTGGAAACCTTCAGACAAACCTACATTCCCTGGCTGCAAAAAATCGGCATTCCCATCACCCCAGCCGGCGGGGATCGGGGTTATCTCAAAGACTACACCATGGGCTCCGGAGAGCAGGGCTATCTCAGGCAAAAAGCCTATTTCGATGCTTTGCAAAAATTCATCGAAGGCAAAGGCGGCCAGATCTTAACCAACACCCGGGTTCGCCAATTGGTTATCGACGAAAACGGTGCCGTCAACGGGGTTTACGCTCAGAAAAAAGGAGAGAATCCGGTCTTTATTAAAGCCGGTGCTGTGGTCTTGGCTGCCGGAGGCTTCCAAGCCAACAAAGGCCTGACCGCCCAATACATAGGCTCCTATGGGGACACTGTCCGCAATATGGGAACTCCCTACAATACCGGGAGCGGTATGCTCATGGCTCAAGGTGTGGGAGCATTGACCGGCGGCAGTTTCTCCACTTTCTCCGGAACCCTCATCGGAATTTCTCCTAATCGTCAAACTGAGGAAAACCCTGAAGAGTATGAAAAGGCCCGGAGCGGCGATCCCCAGACTCTCCCCGGCATCGGCAACGGCCGGCCGCCCGCGCCCGGCTGGGTCTCCTTCCTTTTCCCGGAAGATACCACCGGCATTTTAGTCAATCTTCAAGGCAAGCGGTTTATGGATGAAACTTCGCCTATTGATGCCAAGTATCCCCGGGTCCCCCAAACCATTATCAAGCAAAAGCGGGGCATGGCTCTTATGATCGCCGACCAGGCCATCTTTGACAAAAACAAAAGCTCAGACGCCATTCTGAAAATGAATGAAAGCCAGGGAGTCAAGGTGATCAAAGGCAATACTCTGGATGAATTGGCCACGAAATTGCAGGATGCCTATGGTGTCTATAAAGGAACCTTGATCAAAACCATTAACGACTATAACACAGCTGTTGGTAACGGTACCGCGGCTCAGTTGGATGTTCCCAGAGTAGGAGGGCATTTTAAAGTTGCCGCCGGCCCCTTCTATGCCTTTCCCACAGGTGTCGCCATCTACCACACCTTTGGCGGTCTGATTATCAACGAAAAGGCTCAGGTTCTCGATCTGCAGCGGCAGCCCATCGCGAATCTCTATGCCGCGCCTCCTACTGCCGCCATGTTCCGGGAACCCTATGCAGGTGGGATCGCCTCGGCAGGAACCTTTGGCTACATTGCCGGTAAAGTGATTGCCAAGGGCTCAGTCTGATTCCCTCATAGTAACCGATAAGATAAGATTCAAACTGGCATGCTTCTAGCCAAAAGAGGTATCTTGCCTGATACACTTCTCTGTCAATAGAAAACAGGGCTTATCAGTTCTTGCTGATAATGCCCTGTTTTTTATGCATCCAATACCTCTCTGCCGGAATTGGATTTACCATTGAGCTTCGTGTAGAGGGTCCTGCGATTGATTCCCAGCTGTTGGGCAGCCAGACTTTGGTTCCCATCCACCAGCTCCAGGACATACTCAATGACCCTTCTCTCAGCCAATTCCAGCAAACCTTGGCGATGGGAGGTCGTCTGGACTGTCTCTGCCACTAATTTTTCCACAGTTCTTTTCCTATAAGCTTGCTGTATGCCCGGAGATAGATGCTCCAGCATGAGAGTCTCTCCATCCTCCAGCATAATGATCGCCCGCTCCATAGCATGCTCCAGTTCCCGGACATTGCCCCGCCAATAATACCTCTGCAGCGCATCGACGAACACTGGATCCATTTTAATCTTACCCCGATCGTATTTTGAGGCAAGCTTCTTAATAAAATACTCGGCCAAAGCTCCAATGTCTTCCTTGCGCTGCCTTAAGGCCGGCAGCTCAATAATAAAGGTACTGATCCGGTAGAATAAATCCTCACGGAATAAACCATCATCGGCATGCTTCAGCAGATCGATCTTGGTGGCCGCCACGATGCGGACATCCACTTGGATTTCTTTGGTGCTGCCGATCTTCTGCACTTTCCCAGTGGAGAGCACACGCAGGAGTTTGATTTGATCCTTAAGGGGCATGCTTTCGATCTCATCCAGGAAGAGGGTTCCTCCTGAAGCCGCTTCTACCTTACCGATCCTGCCTCCCTTCAGAGCACCGGTAAAAGAGCCTTCTTCATAACCGAACAACTCACTTTCCACCAGCTCCCCGGGGAGGGCCCCGCAGTTAATCGCCACGAAAGGTCCGTTGCGGCGAGGACTGGCACAATGCATGGCTTGAGCAAACATTTCCTTACCTGTGCCGCTCTCGCCATGAATCATAACCGGTACCGAAGTCCTGGCTACATTGGCAGCAACCTTTTTGGCTTCCTTAAGGAGGGTACTTTCCCCAATAATCTGGTCAAAGGTAAACAGCCCTTTTCCTTCCCCTTCCGGAGATGGAGAAATTCCAGGCTTTCTGCCCTCCAGCCTGTCTTTAAGCAAGATAAGCTTATAAGGTTTTTCATTATCCACCTGAATTTCTGCACAAGTAACCGCAGCTTCTTGCTTATCCTTAAAACCTGCTCCGACACCCAACCTTGCCAGATGCTTGTTTAATTCGCTCTCTATATTGTTCTTGCGCCTAATCTTCAATAGTTCCAAAATTTTATTGTTATAAAGCTGAACCGTATCCCGCTCATCCACAAAGGCAACTCCATGGGGCATACAATCAATAATCTTTTGGATATGCTTCTCATACCCATTTGTCAAAGGCAGGTACAAGCTATCAAAAGCCTGGGCGATAAAGCTGATCATACTATAAGCCTGAATGCAAAATCGGGGATCTTCAAATCCTAAACCCAAAGCTCCGATGACTTCATTCTTTTCATTATGAATCGGAGCCGAAACACCATGATTCTGAGTATAGTTTTGACTGTACCGATAAGGGTGAACCAGAAGGATGGGCTGATTATAAAGTTTTGCAAGGCAACTGGCGGTGGTACCTACGGTTTTCTCATTGCAATGTCCCAAGGAAGCATGACCGGACATTCCACCACTGCGAAACAGATGATAGTTTAAACCATCAGCAGTATTAAGGTATAGGGTAAGATCGTCCTGCTCCACGAGTTCCACTATCCGCTCAAAAAAGAACCCGTATCTGTTTAAAATCTCCTGTAAATTTTTATATTCTTTTCCTGAGAGATTGACCGGATGGGGGTCTGTCCCATAGGGATCGATCCCATAGCTTCTGCTCCGCTCCCATGATTCAATCACTTCGCTCGGAACCATTTGCTTATTAACCTTTTCCCCCGCTAAAAAGCGCTGCCATTCATCCTTAATCTTCGGGAAGTATGCGGGATCAATCCCTTCCGCCCTCACTAACTTCAAACAATCGTGCAACCTCATCTTTCTTCACTCTCCCCAGGCATCCTCTTTTCTACCCTCGCATAGTTTCCTGGCCCTATAACGGTTATACCGCTCTTTATATTTCTTGATACCAGGTTATGAACTTCAAGCAAAGGATAACTATTTCTTTCACATGAACGCAGATATGCTTTAATTATACTAAATGGAACAATTAAGAACAAGAAGGGGTTAAGAGGGCCAGATTTTGAGTAAAAAATAAGCACTTGCTCTAAAGTGGATAAAAAATCTCAAGCCAATTCATGGGGTATTGACTGTTTTGAGCCGGAAGTCCTTGATAACACGAGCACAATTCAACTCTTGGAGCCGCTGGCATACTTTTTGCATTATAAAATTCATATCACATCTCCTTCACCCCTGAAAAGATAAAAAGCGACAGGCGGATAGGAAGGGATAATGCAAAAAGAAAGCTCAAATAACAAGGAGGAAGAATTAACAATGAACAGAAGGGATTTTCTCAAAAAAGCTTCTTTAGGCGCTGCCGTAGTCGCCGGCTCCGGCTTCTTAGTAGGCTGCAACACCACCGACGCCACCGCTCCCGCTTCAGCCCCGGAGAAATGGGATATGGAGACCGATGTGGCTATCGTCGGCTCCGGCAATGGTGGATTAAGCGCCGGATGCGCTGTGGTCGAAGAAGGAAAAAAAGCTGTCATTTGCGAAATCGCCGGTTTTATTGGCGGCGGCTCCATCTATTCCGGCGGTGGTATCCACTGCTGGGGAGTTAATACCTGGGAAGAGTATCGAAAGCATTTCGAAGACTTGCATGATCCAGTTCTCGGCAAGACCTATGTCGAAACCTTCAGACAGACCTATATCCCCTGGCTCCAAAAGAATGGTTTCCCCATCACCCCTGCCGGCGGCACCCGCGGCTACACCAAAGACTGGACCATGGGCTCCGGTGAACCGGGTTATCTCAAGCAAAAATCCTATTTTGATGCTCTCCACAAATTCTTTGAAAGCAAAGGCGGCCAGGTTTTATTAAGCACCCGTGTCATGCGTCTGGTCATCGATGAAGCCGGTGAAGTCTGTGGGGTTCATGCCCTGAAGAATGACGGAACCCAGCTCTTTATCAAGGCCGGTGCCGTCATCCTCGCCGCCGGCGGCTTCCAGGCCAATAAAGGGCTCACTGCCCGCTATATGGGTCCCTACGGTGATTCCATCCGTACCATGGGTGTTCCTTACAACACAGGCAGCGGCATGCTCATGGCTCAAGGAGTCGGCGCTTTGACCGGCGGAAGCTTCTCCACCTTCTCCGGAACCCTGATCGGAATTTCTCCTAATCCTCAAACTGAGGAAAACCCTGAAGCCTGGGAAAAAGCCCGCGGCAGCGATCCCCAAAGCTTACCGGGTATCGGTGATGGCCGCCCCCCTGCTATCGGTTGGGTCTCCTTCCTCTTCCCTGAAGACACGACAGGATTATTGGTCAACCTTGAAGGAAAGCGTTTTATTGATGAATCCTCTCCAATCGATGCTAAATATCCCAGAGTTCCCCAATCCATCATCAAACAAAAACGAGGCATGGCCCTCATGATCGGTGACCAGGCTATCTATGATGCCAACAAGAGCTCTGAAGCCATTATGAAGATGAATGAAGCCCAAGGCTGCCTGACGGTCAAAGGCGATACTCTCGAAGAATTGGCTGTTAAGCTGCAGGAAACCTATGGATTCTATAAAGGGGCATTCCTGAAAACCATCAGTGAATATAACAAAGCCATCGACAATGGAACGGCTGACCAGCTGGATGTTCCCCGTGTAGCCGGACACCATAAAATAGCCCAAGGACCTTTCTATGCCTTCCCGACGGGAACCTGCGCCTATCACACCTTCGGCGGTTTGGTCATTAACGAAAAAGCTCAAGTCCTCGATGTGCAAAGACAACCCATTAAAAACCTCTACGCAGCTCCTCCTACTGCAGCCATGTTCAAGGAGCCTTATGGCGGTGGTGTAGCTGCTGCAGGAACCTTCGGATATATTGCCGCCAAAGTCATCACCAAAGGGTCTGTTTAATTCAACTCTTTACAGCAAAGCCAGGTCAATTCATGACCTGGCTTTTTGTTTCACTATTCCGACAAAATGCAGCAGGAAAATCCTGCTAAAAATAGAAGTAGTAATCAACTGAGCGTAAATGAGGTTTGAAGGAGTTGGCGAGTTGTTCACGATACCAATTGTCTATGAAGATAATCATTTACTGGTCGTTGATAAACCACCCAATATCCTATCCCAAAAAGACAGTACCGGGGATATGGATATACTTACCTTACTCAAGCAGGATATCAAAATACGCTACAATAAACCCGGCAATGTCTATTTAGGCCTGGTTCATCGCCTGGACCGGCCTGTAGGCGGAGTCATGGTTTTTGCCAAAACTTCCAAATCGGCAGCGAGACTTTCCGAGCAGATCAGAAATCGGGAGTTTACCAAAACCTATTTAGCACTTATCCAGGGGCAGCCGGCGAAGCAAAAAAACACCTTAATCCACTATTTAGTCAAGGACGAAAAGTCAAATAAGGTATCCGCAGTGAAGAAAGGCGCTAAAGGGGCCAAAGAGGCTATTCTGGACTATGAAGTGGTGCATAGTCAGTCTGATCTCAGCCTGGTAAAAGTCAATTTGCGTACAGGCAGACCGCATCAAATCCGTGTGCAGTTTGCCCATCTGGGCCATCCTCTTTATGGAGATTATAAATACGGCAAGATAGTAAAGACTTCTAAAACATCCCTGACGAAACCGCACCTTGGCCTTTGGTCTTATGAGATTTCTTGTCTGCATCCCATATCCAAGGGTCAAATACATTTTAAGAGTTATCCCCATCAACACAAGCCTTGGAATCAATTTGACCTGGGTTTGCCATGACCAAAACAGGGACATATCTGGAAGAAATATCTTTTCATAATCCAAATAAAGAAGGAAAGTTATGAACTAGTGTCGAAATACACAAATCGACAAATTATCTTGGTTTCGGGAGGAACTTTATGTCAGGCGAAATGATCTGGGCGTCCTATGAGGAGGCCATTAAAAAAATCAGGTCGGTCATCGGAACGCGCATAAAAGGTAATGAGTCTAATGAAATCTCCGAGATTCATATTCTGGCCAATTCAGAGCGTAACCCCAAACAAATCGTACGGGATGTCGAATCCGTACTGGCTGCTCAATTCGGCATAGAAATCGACCACAAAATAGTGAGTGTTGTGCAACTGGAGCAGCAAGAAGATGAAGAAAGCCCTTCTCCCAACTTCCCCCCGAAAAGAGCACAGATCCGCCCTAAGCTGATCAGTATATCCTTACATACAAACAAGATGATGGCTGAGGTAAAAGTTGAGCTCTCTATGGGAGATGAGACCTATGAAGGAATTGCTTCAGGCACCTCCACAACTTATAACAGACTGCGCCTTTTTGTGGATGCTACAATCAATGCCTTATCAGGTTCCCTCATGGAAAAACTTTTCTTTGCCACGGAAGATGTGATGATCACCCGTTTAGGAAAATATCAGGTGGCACAGGTCATCATCTGCTTGATAACCCCCTTAGGCGAACAGAACTTGGTTGGCTGTGCACTTGTCAAAAACGATGAGCGGGAAGCCATCGTCAAAGCGACCTTAGATGCTGTAAACCGAAAACTATGGTTTTATTAAATTAAATTTAAAAAGATAACTTTTTAGCTATGTTGATTTTGACCGGCTTAACACCTAAAGATTAGCATTGTAAAATCGTTCTTTCCTATTTGAGCGAAGCGGAAAAGAGCGAAGCGGTTACACCTTGATCTTAAATAGATTAAAAGGGGGTCTACCGCAATGAGCAAACTCTATAAAATCATTACTGTCCTTGTAACGCTTGTTCTCGCAGGCGGCGCAAGCTACAAAATCTAATCTGTGTTAAAGCCGGTCATTCAAGATGAGGAGAGCATGTTAAAAGCAAACTTCAAATTCCGCAGCTATTTTAACTTCATAGTTTTTTGTGCAACCCTCATTCTGATATGGAGCATGTTAAGCACTCATTGGGAAATAGGTATGCTGTCTTCTTTTTTAATTTTTGCAGTGTTAACCGTTGCCAGTGAGTGCTTACCTGTAGCTCTGCCTAAGGGTGGCTACGTCACAGTAAGTTGTGCAGTCTTTGTCGCAGCGGCCATCTTATTCCCCATGGGAGTTATCCTTCCCATAGCAACCTGTGGAGCATTGATTCTCTTTGGCAAGGCGGCTGAAGATCAGCCTTTATGGAAACGTTTTTTCAATGCCTCACAATTTATCATCTCCTTAGCTATGGCTAAAACTGTCCTTATCCAAGCCGGACTCACTGATTTTGCGGTGGATATAAGACATTTACCCTTCTATCTCCTTGCCGCCTTTACGTACATGCTCTCCAATGTAACTCTTGTCTCCATTGCCTTAGGAAAAATCAGCGGCAAATCCCCTTGGGCTATTTGGAAGGGCAATATCCGCTGGTCTGTACCCAACTTTCTGGCCCTTGCTCCTCTGGGGGTCCTTATGGCTATGATTTATGTACGTTATGGCCCCTTAGGACTGATCATGCTTTCCGTACCCCTGCTGCTTGCCCGCCACTCCTTCCAGCTCTACATCGATATGCGGAAAAATTATCTTAACACGGTTACCGCCCTCGTCCAGGCTTTGGAAGCCAAAGATTCCTATACCAGCGGCCATTCCAGCCGTGTTGCCCAATGGTCTATTAAATTAGCTGAAGAAATGAACTTGCCGGAGGACCGGGTGGAGTTTATCAAGTACGCCGGAATTTTGCATGATGTGGGGAAAATCGGAGTCAGTGAAACTATTCTTAATAAAAAAGGCAAACTGGATGATGCGGAATGGAAATTTATCTGCAATCACCCCGTGATCGGTCAAAACATTATTCAGAGCATTGATTTTCTCTTTGATGTGGGATCTGCAGTGCGCTTTCATCATGAGCGCTTTGATGGTGCAGGTTATCCCGACGGTATCAAGGGCAAGGATATTCCCCAGGAAAGCCGGATTATTGCTGTGGCCGATACTTATGACGCCATGACCTCAAGCAGAAGCTACCGGCAGGCCCTTTCTTCCTCAGAAGCTATTGCCGAATTGCGGCGGGTTGCGGGAAGCCAATTGGACCCGGAAGTAGTAGAAGCCTTTTGCCGGGTTATTCAGAAGGAAAATCAGATGGAAAAACTTTCGCCCATAACAGACATGCCAATAGCCAACTAAGGGTTAGGGGGAGATGAGATGCTGCTTGAATCCATTATTTTGGCTATCCTGATCGGCTTTTTAGTTGGAGGAAAGCTTAATTCTTTGTTTGAAATAAACCTTAAAGGACTGGAGCTCTTATTTTTAGGAGCTCTTTTGCAACTTTTTGCCTTTTGGTCAGTAAAACTCCATCTGGAGTGGGCAAATTACTGGGTTATACCTTTTTCTCACTCACTATCTTATTTATTGCTGATGGGCTTTACCTTGAAAAATCGAGCCTATAGAAGCTTTTCTCTGGTTGCTCTGGGAATTGCCCTAAATGGGGTGGTCATTGTTCTTAATGGGGGACTAATGCCGGTTGACCCTGCTTATCTCCCTGAAGCAAGCCGACAACTTCTCCAAGCTGGAACAGGCACCCATGGCATCCTTACGGATTCGACCCGTTTAAAAATACTGGCGGATATCTTGTTTATAAATATCCCGGTTTTGGGAAAGCAGCTCTTTAGTCTGGGTGATATTCTTATCGACCTGGGCATGGGAACCTTTATTGTCATGCAGATGCGCCGATCATATGATATTCCACAATAAAGAAAGATGACCTTATCTTACAATAATGCAGGCTAAGGTCATCTTTCTTTATTGATTTTCGATAAGCCTTCCTAATCAAAAAGATGGCAGGCCACCCAATGCCCCGGAGAAATCTCTTTCAGCTCCGGTGCTGTTTCTTTACAGACAGGCATTTCCTTAAAACAGCGGGAACAGAAGCGGCAGCCGGCAGGGGGGTTAATGGGGCTGGGCACATCCCCTTCCAAAATAATCCGCCGCTTTTTCTTCTCCGGATCAATGATCGGTATAGCGGAAAGCAAAGCCTGGGTATAAGGATGCAAAGGATTGGCATACAGCTCCTTTTTAGGGGCTATTTCCACCAGTTTCCCCAGATACATGACACCTACCCGGTCGCTGATATGCTTCACTACATTCAAACCATGGGCAATGAAGAGATAGGTCAGCCCGAATTCATCCTTCAGATCAGCCAAAAGATTAAGGACCTGGGCTTGAATGGACACATCCAAGGCCGAAACCGGCTCATCACAGACAATGAGCTTGGGTTCTACAGCCAAAGCCCGGGCAATCCCTACCCGCTGGCGCTGGCCTCCGGAAAATTCGTGAGGGTAGCGGTTTCTTTGATGCTGGGCCAGACCGACACAGTTCAAAAGGTAAGTGACACGTTCCTCCACCTTGTTGGCCGGCAATAACTTATTGATCACAATCGGCTCAGCAATGATATCCCCTACGGTCATCCGGGGATTTAAGGAAGCGTAAGGATCCTGGAAAATCATCTGCATATCCTTGCAATAGGCCCGGCGCTGATTTTCCTTAAGCTTGGTAAGATCCTTGCCCTCAAAAATCATACTGCCCTTTGTGGGGCTGTAGAGATTAACAATAATTTTACCCAGAGTGGTTTTTCCGCAACCGGATTCTCCCACCAGACCAAAAGCCTCTCCTTTATGAATGGTAAACGAGACATCGTCCACTGCCTTCAGCAAACTGCTGGATTTGCCGAAAAAGTTGCTTTCTACAGAAAAGTGTTTGGAGAGATTTTGAATTTCCATTAAAACGCTCATTGGGCAGCCAATCCCCCTTCCTCAGCTTCTTCCTGAGCTTCTTCGTATAAAAAGCAGCGCACTTTGTGCCCGTCGATCTCCAGAAGTTCCGGGGTTTCCCTGGTGCAGCGCTCCATGGAGCGGTCACAGCGATCAGAAAAAGAGCATCCGGGCGGCATATTTAAGGGATTAGGCACCATGCCCTTGATCATATACAAACGTTCATCGCTGTCATCATCGATCTGGGGGATGGAGTTGAGCAGCCCCACCGTATAGGGATGGAGAGGATTTTTAAATAAAGTCTTCACATCAGCCTCTTCCACGATTTTTCCGCAATACATGACGATGACCCGGTCTGCCGCTTCTGAAACAACACCCAGGTCATGGGTGATCAGCAAAACCGCCATATTAAATTTTTCCCGCATATGATAAAGCAGATCGAGAATCTGAGCCTGAATAGTGACATCAAGAGCTGTGGTCGGTTCGTCGGCGATCAACAGCTGGGGCTCACAGGACAAGGCCATGGCGATCATGACTCTCTGACGCATTCCCCCGCTCATTTGGTGGGGATAATCATCAGCCCGTTGAGCCGCCGAAGGTATACCTACCATGTCCAGCAACTCTATGGTTCTGGCCAGAGCCTCTTTTTTGTTGATCTTTTTATGGATCATCAGGCTTTCCATAATCTGATCCTTAATCCTTTGGACTGGATTCAAAGAAGTCATGGGTTCCTGAAAGATCATAGAGATTTTGTTGCCCCGAATATCCTGAAGCTCCTTCTTGTTCATCCGGGTCAGGTTTTGGGAATCAAACAGAATATCGCCGCCGGCAATTTTGCCGGGGTTCTGTAAAAGCCCCATAATGGACAGGGAGGTCACGCTTTTACCGGAGCCCGATTCCCCCACAATAGCCAGAATTTCACCTTTATCTACAGAAAAACTGATGTCGTCAACGGCTCTCACCGTACCGCGCTTCAGTTTAAATTCCGTTTTTAAATTTTTTACTTCCAATAACATTGTACTCATACCCCTATTTTATTCTGGATTTTGGATCAAGAGCATCACGAAGCCCGTCACCCAGTAAATTAAAGGCCAAAACCGTAATCGTGATGGCAATGCCCGGGAAAATCAAGGTATAGGGTGCGGTAAAAATGAAACCTCTGGCCCTTCCTAACATATCTCCCCATTCAGCAAAGGGCGGTTGGACACCCAGTCCTAAAAAGCCAAGAGCCGCGGTATCCAGCACAGCTGTGGAAATTCCCAAGGTGGCCCGCACAACGATCAGGGATACGATATTGGGCAGGATATGTTTAAAGATGATCCGGCTGTCCCTGTTGCCAATCACCTTGGCCGCCTGCACATAGTCACTTTCTTTGATCGAGAGAATACTGCCCCGGACGATGCGGGCATACTCCGGAATGGACACCAAGCCAATGGCTATGACCGCTTTATCCAGGCCCTTGCCCAGAGCAGCCATGAAAGCAATGGCCAACAAGATGGAGGGGATGGCCAGGATCATATCCATGAATCTCATGATGATCGTATCTGTTCGGCCGCCGCGATAGCCGGCGATGGCTCCCAGAACAACACCGACAGTAAGTGAGATGGAAACTGCCGCAATTCCGACAAAGAGAGAAATCTTCGTTCCATCCATGACTCTGCTGAACATGTCTCTGCCCAACTGGTCGGTGCCAAACCAATGCTCGGCATTAGGATGAGTAAAGCTTTTGGACATATCGGAATAGTTGGGGTCATAGGGCAAAACCTGGATGCCCAGGAGGTTGCTCACCCAGACCACGAGAGAAATAAGAACCAGCATGATGATGATACATAAGCCGACCACTGCGGCCTTATTCTGTTTGAGTGTATCCCACATTTCCTTCAGCTGCGACTCCGGTTTTTCCACGTATTCAGCAGCCTGCAGAGTGTTATCTGAGCTTGAAACATTCGTGTTCTTCATACAAGCTACCTCCTACTTGGAATATTTAATACGTGGATCTAAAAAGGCATAGATCACGTCGACCAGCAAATTCATCAGTACAAAAACCGTGGCAATCAGCAGTACAACTCCCTGCACCACCGGAAAATCAGACTTAAGGATACAGGCTACGGTATAGGAACCGATGCCCGGCCAGGAGAAGACGGTTTCTGTCAGCACTGCTCCGCCGAGCAGACTCCCCAATTGGAGACCAATAACCGTGACGATAGGTATCAGACCATTGCGGAAGGCATGCTTGCGTATGACCTTCCCCTCAGATACTCCCTTCGCCCTTGCGGTGCGGATATAATCCTGCTGCAGGGTCTCCAGCATGCTGGAGCGGGTCATCCGGGTAATGATGGCCATGGAGTACATAGCAAGGGCCGTACCCGGTAAGATCAAATGCTGGAAAGCATCGGCAAAGGCTTCTAGGTCTCCGGCAATCAGACTGTCAATAAGATAAAATCCAGTAACACTCATGGGCCTCAGCAACGGATCGATCCTGCCGCTGGAGGGAAGCCAATGGAGAGTCCCGGAGAAAAGAATAATCAGCAGGATTCCCAGCCAAAAGATGGGCATGGATACTCCCACCAGGGCCAGGAACATACCTGCATTATCAAACAAGGAGTTCTTTTTCACCGCGGAAATAATACCAATAATGATTCCGAATACAGAAGCAATAATAATAGCGAACAAGGCCAATTCAATAGTGGCCGGAAAACGGGACATAATTTCCTCAATGACCGGTGCCTTAGTATAATAGGATGTTCCAAAGTTGCCTTGCAGAGCACCTGTAATAAAATGAAGATATTGAAGGGGAATGGGGTCGTTTAAGCCGTTGGCCTGCCTCCAAACATCCACTGTCTCCTGAGTCGCATGCTGCCCGAGGACAATGGGCGCAGGATCGGGTGAAAAAACACGCATGATCAGGAACACAATAATGGATACACCTATCAATACTGGAATTAACATTAAGATTCGTTTAATGATATATTTTAGCATCTCCAACACCCTTCGGCTCTAAAGATAAAGAAAACTTGGCGGGCGGCAAGCCTCGTGAAAAAAATCCGGCTTTGCTTAAAAACACCGGGGGGATTAGTTCAGTGTGAAAAAGCAAAACCGGGAACCGGTAAAGATACCGGTTCTCGGCAGCCTGCGCTTGCTATTGTTTGGATACTCCGGCAAATGGAGTAACACCGGTTACATGATATAAGAAGTTTTGAACATTCGGTCTGTATGCAGCAAGGGTCTGAGCATGGGAAATGGGGAGCCATGCTGCGTCGGCAGCTGCGATCTTTTCCAGTTCAGTATAAATCTTATTGCGCTCTGGGCCTGCAGGAGCTTTAATACCTTCTTTAATCAGGTTGTTAAATTCAGGGTTAGCATAGCGGGCTACGTTCATAGTCGGATCTTCATGGGCCAGCAGATACATAAAGTTGTCCGGATCTCCGTTATCGCCGATCCAACCGTAGAAGCAAATATCATAATCTCCTGCCTTAATTTTCTCTTTATAGGTGGTCCAGTCAAAGGAGTCGATGGTGGCAGTTACACCAACTTTAGAAAGGTAACCTTGAATTGCTTCAGCCAAGGCCTGACCGGTAGCGGCATTGTAAGGTCTGGGGTTGGTATAGGTGATGATATGAACATTTGTTATGCCGGCAGCCTTGAGGGCTTCCGCAGATGCCGCAGGATCATAGGCAGCTTGAGTGATGCTCTTGTCATACCCTTCCATAAAGGTCGGCAGAATGGAGGTTGCCGTCTCGGAATAGCCTTGGTAGAGACTGTCAACTAATTCCGGAACATTAATAGCTTGAGAAACGGCTTTGCGGGCTTTAGCATCATTAAAAGGTGCTTTTGAAGTGTTATAAGCCATGTAGTTGATATTCATGCCGGGAGCCTGGAAGACTTTATTCCCTGCACCGGTGATTTGATCAACCACTGTAGCATCGATGCCATCGATCATATCGGCTTCGCCATTATTTAAGGCAACCACACGGGCTGAGTTATCTTTGATGAATTTGAAAATGACATTCTTGGTCAATGCTTTTTCGCCCCAGTATTCATCATTGCGAACCAGAACGATGTTTTCATCCTTAGCCCAGCTGACAAATTTGTAGGGACCGGTGCCTACAGGAGTTTGGTTCACGTTGTTATTGTTGTCCTGTAAGGCCTTAGGACTGACCATAGGAGCACTCATAACCATAGCCAGGTTATTGAGGAAAGGAGTACTGGGATCTGTTAAATTAATTTTAACTGTGTAGTTATCCACAACTTCTACGCTTTTTACCGATCCATAAACAAAGGAACCATAGGCCATATCAGGAGTGGCCTGAGGCGGAATTTGACGGTCGATATTGAACTTCGCCGCTTCGGCATTGAAGTCTGTTCCGTCATGGAACTTGACGCCCTCTTGAAGGTAGAAAGTGTAAGTAAGGCCATCTTCACTTACATCCCACTTTTTAGCCAAAGAAGGTTCAACCTTTGTTGAATCCTTATTGTACTGCAGAAGGCCTTCATAAATATTGATCATGACCTTTGCCGATTCTCCATCATCGACAAGGGCTGGGTCCAGTCCTCTGGGCTCGGCACCCTGAGCATAGATTAATGTTTCTTTTGCTTTGTCCACTTTTTCTCCTGAGTCAGGACTCCCTGTGCTTGTGCTGCCTCCACCGCAACCGGTGATGGAAATGCCGACTAAAAGCACCATCAAGGCAAGGGCAATAAACCGTTTTCCTTTTTTCAACTTTCTTCTCCCCTTTGTTATATATTAGTTAACCTTATTTTATTCTATCACTCAATAGGATTCTGTCAATAATCTAAATCTTTTCTAGATTATAAAACTTTTAGGTAGATCTAAGGAATATTCAGTTAAGATATGGCATTTCTTAAATATTTGAAAAAATAGGTGCAGATCTCATGAGTTATCAGTGCTTCTTGATGGGATTTAAATTCTCCTAAGAGCAAAATCAGCTGACCGGGTTATGCTGGACATGGAAAATCTCCCGCAAAGGTGAGCTTTGCGGGAGATCGGCAAAATAACCTGAACAGAATGAGCAATTTGTTTCTCCTAATGGTTAAGCTGCTCCGCTTGAGGAATAAGAACTCTATACATTTCCGGGGGAATACTGGTTTCCCAATGTCCCGTGAACTTTGCCAACCCAACCACCATAAACCAGACCAGGATAAGGGCAATAGCCGTCCTTTTAGGGTCGAAGGCCAGCTCTTTCCCACCGGATGAAGGTAAACTGAATTCTAAGGTTCCTTTGACCGGACAACTTTTAATACAGTTCAGACACCCGGAGCACTCCGGCGACCAAATAGCTTTTGCTTCAGCTACTTTGAGCTGATTAGGGCAAACAGCCGTACATTTTTGGCAGGAGATGCATGTATCCCCATTTCTACGGATCTTCCAGGGGCTGAAGATGCTGAGCAGGCTCATCAGCGCACCATAGGGACAAAGATATCTGCACCAGAAGTTCTGGATAACTACCGAAAGCAAAGCAAGCACGGCAATAACGGTCATGCCCGTCACGGTAAGGTTTTTAAAAAAATCCAGCATTTTAACATCAGCGATCATATTATAAGGGGTCTGCAGAAAACCATAGGCACTGGGGCCATCCATAAGGATCAGGATAAAGACAAGGAAAAAGCTGAGAAGAATATATTTCAGAGAACGCAAAGGATAATCCAGCCAACGGGGCAAAACAAAATTCCTGCCCCAAAGCTTCCTGCCGAGGATAGCCAATCCCTCGGATAAGGTGCCAATGGGACAGATCCAAGAGCAGAAGCTCCGTTTGAATAGAAGAGAAAGGGCCATAGCCAAGAGGAGGATGACAAGTCCCGCTGGATGAATAATATCAAATATCCCTGTGTACAGCCAGGATTTCAGAGCAACCAAGGCACTGATGGGCAGAAAAGCTTCCACTCCGGCCGGACGGTGAACCAGCAAGGCGGCATTAGGATCGGCATAGGAATTAACAAAGCGAATGAATTGAATGCCGATCAACAAAGTAATCAACCCAAATAAAAGCTGCACCACCCTCCGCTCCAGAGGTGCCTGGTCTTGATTGAGCAGCTTCAATCTGCTTTTTTTCTCTTTTTTAATACTCATTATTGTCCATCCTTCTTGCACATCTTTACTCATTATTTTGGCATACATCTCATTTTACTTAAAAATTTCCTACCAGAGTGTGATTACAATCACTTAATAGTGTTTCAGCAATCGAACGCAACTCAAAAAGCCAGGCTTAATAAAGCCTGGCTTTTCTCACAGAGACCAGAATCCCGCTAATGTTTCACTAGACGAGTTCAATAAGAACCATTTCTGCAGCGTCTCCGCGGCGAGGCCCGACCTTAATGACCCGGGTATATCCACCTTGGCGATCAGCATACTTTGGAGCAATTTCTGTAAACAGTTTGGTGACCACATCTTCTTCCAACAGATAAGTCAGTGCGTTTCTGCGTGCAGCGAGATCCCCTTGCTTGCCGAGAGTAATCATCTTCTCAGCAATCGCGTTAACCTCTTTGGCACGGGCTTCTGTGGTTTGGATGCGCTCGTGTTTTAAAAGGGAGGTAGCCAGGTTGCGAAGCATGGAGCCTCTGTGACCTGTGTTTCTTCCCAATTTACGGTAAGCCAATGTTGTTCCCCTCCTTTTGCACCGAATTAGTCATCGGCTTTGCGGAACCCCAAGCCGAGCTCTTTTAACTTAGACTCCACTTCTTCCAAGGATTTACGACCCAGGTTGCGCACCTTGATCATATCCTCTTCCGTCTTCTGGGTCAGTTCTTCTACTGAGTTAATGCCGGCCCGTTTCAGACAATTGTAAGAGCGGACTGAGAGGTCAAGATCTTCAATCGTCATCTCCAGGATTTTGTCTTTCGCTTCTTCTTCTTTCTCCACCATAATCTCAACATTGTTGAGCTTATCGGTGAGGCCGATAAAGAGACGCAAGTGCTCACTGAGAATTTTCGCAGCCAGGCTGGTCGCTTCTTCCGGTGTGATACTGCCGTTGGACCAGACTTCAAGGGTAAGCTTGTCATAGTCTGTGACCATTCCGACACGAGTATCTTCAACGGTATAATTGACCTTATAGATGGGCGCGAAGATGGAGTCGATGGGAATGATTCCGATGGCTTGGTCTGGCTTTTTGTTCTTATCAGCCGAAACATAGCCCCGTCCTCTTTCGGCAGTCATCTCCATGAAAAGACGACCATCCTTATCCAAAGTCGCGATCTTCAAGTCCGGATTGAGTATCTCAATATCGGCATCGGTGATGATGTCGCCGGCCTTGATGACTCCTTCTCCTTCGGCTTCCAGACGGAGAACTTTGGGTTCATCCGTATGTCCTTTTAATGCAAGGCTCTTCAGGTTGAGGATAATGTCTGTAACATCTTCCAAAACCCCTGGTACAGTAGAAAACTCGTGGAGCACCCCTTCGATCTTTACGGATGTGACTGCCGTCCCCGGAAGAGAGGAGAGAAGAATTCTTCTCAGGGAATTACCCAGGGTAATCCCATATCCTCTTTCGAGAGGCTCAACGACAAATTTAGCGTAGGAATTATCGTCTGTACGTTCGACACATTCAATCTTGGGCTTCTCGATTTCTAACATCGGAATGCACCTTCTTTCTCGGGAACTTGATATCAACAAGCCATCCTAAGCTCATGATTATGATTAACGGGAGTATTTTTCAACGATGAGATGTTCTTGGATGGGCAATTGAATATCTTCTCGATCAGGTAGTGCGATGATTGTTCCGGTTGCAGCATTAGCATCCAAGCTCATCCATTTCGGTGGAGTCCGGTCCAAAGAGGACAGGATTTCCTTCAGGCGTGGTGAAGATTTGCTGGCTTCTTTGACACCAACGACATCCCCCACACGAACGAGGAAAGAAGGAATATCAACACGGCGGCCATTGATGGTAAAGTGACCATGGCGCACCAGTTGACGAGCTTCCGGACGGGATGTAGCAAATCCCAGTTGGAATACTACATTGTCAAGGCGACGCTCCAAGAGACGAAGCAGGTTTTCACCCACGATCCCTTTTTGGCGGTTAGCCTTATCATAGTAGCTGCGGAATTGTTTTTCCTGAACGCCATAGATCCGGCGGACTTTTTGTTTTTCACGCAACTGAATACCATATTCAGTTGGCTTCTTGCCACGGCTTTGGCCGTGCTGACCAGGGGCATAGGCACGACGATCGATCGCGCATTTGCCTGTATAACAACGATCTCCCTTAAGGAAGAGCTTCATACCTTCCCGGCGGCATAAACGACAAACAGGGCCTGTATATCTTGCCATGATGACACCTCCTTATACCCTTCTACGTTTCGGAGGCCGACAACCATTATGGGGAATCGGCGTCACGTCTTTAATCATATTGACTTCCAAGCCGGCAGCTTGCAGAGCACGGATCGCAGCCTCACGGCCGGCACCCGGTCCCTTGACAAAGCATTCAACTTCTTTCAGGCCATGTTCCATGGCAGCTTTGGCAGCAGTTTCGGCAGCCATTTGGGCAGCATAAGGAGTGCTCTTACGAGATCCTTTGAAGCCAAGGGCTCCCGCACTGGACCAAGAGATCACATTACCTTTTGGATCGGTAATGGTGACCATACTATTGTTAAATGTGGACTTAATATGGGCAACGCCAGTAGCGATGTTTTTACGCTCACGGCGTTTTGTGCGTACAACTTTACGCGCCATCTCGGTAATCCCCCCTTATTACTTTTTACGTTTTGCGCCAACGGTCTTGATCGGACCTTTACGGGTACGAGCATTCGTCTTAGTGCGTTGACCCCGTACAGGAAGCCCGCGACGATGACGTAATCCACGGTAGCAGCCGATTTCCATCAAGCGCTTAATATTAAGGGATACTTCCCGACGCAAGTCACCTTCAACTTTAATTTCTTTATCAATAACTTCCCGAAGGCGGTTTACTTCCTCCTCGGATAAGTCACGAATACGGGTCTCCGGGTTGACGCCGGTTCTGGCGAGGATCTTTTGTGCGGTGGGAAGTCCGATACCATAGATATAGGTCAGACCCACTTCAACACGTTTTTCCCGCGGTAAATCTACTCCAGCGATACGTGCCATCTAAACTTTACACCCCCATAAGCTGTTACACCATTGGGACACACATCCCATGGCTGTTACATTCATTCCAATAAACAAACCATCCGCAACAAACTCTAGTTATGCAAGGTGACAGCTCCCGCTACATTGGATCTAGCTCTAGAACCAATCAGCCGCGCAACGGTGGGCTTAATGTCTTACCCTTGCCTTTGTTTGTGTTTCGGGTTTTCACATATCACCATGACTTTGCCATGGCGCTTAATGACCTTGCATTTTTCACAGATTTTTTTTACAGAAGGCCTTACTTTCACCGTAATCCCCTCCCTTTGGTCCTTTACTTAAACCGATACACGATCCGTCCGCGAGATAAGTCATAGGGAGAAAGCTCCACAGTGACCCGGTCTCCCGGCAGAATGCGTATAAAATTCATGCGGATCTTCCCGGATACATGAGCCAATACCTTGTGTCCATTGGATAATTCCACTAAAAACATGGCATTGGGCAGTGGTTCCAGGACTTTTCCTTCAACTTCAATAACGTCTTCTTTTGACATGTTCAGCCCTCCTCCGGCACTCTATCGGGTGTACTTAACTCCGAGTTAATATCTCAGGGCCATTTTCTGTAATGGCTACTGTGTGTTCGAAATGGGCAGATGCTTTACCATCCTTCGTCACGACAGTCCAATGGTCACTTAAGACTTTTACTTCATAAGTTCCTAAGTTAACCATGGGTTCGATAGCCAAAACCATCCCGATTTCGAGTCGTGGCCCTCGGCCTGGCTTACCGTAGTTAGGAATCTGCGGATCCTCATGCATCGCCCGACCAATTCCATGGCCGACATAGTCTCGTACAACAGATAGGCCATGGGCCTCTACATGGGTTTGTACGGCGTGGGATATATCCTGAAGGCGGTTGCCTTTAATAGCTTGGGGTATGCCCATCATTAAAGATTCTTCCGTAACCCGCAGCAGCAGCTGCAATTCTTCGGAAATTTCGCCTACAGGTAAGGTAATTGCTGCATCTCCCACATATCCATCAAAAACCGCACCACAGTCAATACTGATAATATCTCCAGATTTCAGAGTCCTTAAACCGGGGAAGCCATGAACCACTTGTTCATTGACGGAAGTGCAGAGAGAGGAGGGAAATCCGTTGTACCCTTTGAAGGCAGGAACGGCACCGCATTTGCGGATATACTCCTCAGCGATTCCATCCAACTCCCCCGTGGTGATTCCCGGCCTAACGTTTTCACGCATCAGCTGGAGAGTGTCAGCCACAATCTTCCCTGCTTTTCGCATCACGGCAATCTGAGAAGGATTTTTTAACTCAATCATGCCCATGCTCCATAGCGTCCACAATATCCTGCAGCACTTGGGCAATATCCTGGTCCCCGTTGATCTCCTTCAGCAGGCCCTTTTCTCGATAGTAATCGATGAGGGGCTGAGTTTGATCATTATAGACCTGCAACCGGTTCTTGGCGGTTTCCAAAGTGTCATCACTGCGTTGATAAAGCTCTCCACCGCATTTATCGCAAACCGCTTCTGCTGCGGGTGGATTGAAAACCATATGGTAGGTCCCTCCACACTGCCGGCAAATCCGGCGGCCTGTCAGGCGCTCAAGGAGTTTTGCTTCAGGAACTTCGATATTGATCACGCCGTCAAGATTCATCTTGAGCTGGGTGAGAATCTTGTCTAAAGCGTCCGCTTGAGCGACTGTCCGTGGAAAACCATCCAACAAGAATCCTTTGCTGCAATCGGGTTCTGCCAATCGCTCAGCAACGATCCCGATGGTTACCTCGTCAGGGACGAGAGAACCGGCATCCATATATTCCTTAGCTTTCATTCCCAGGGCAGTTCCTGCTTTAATCGCAGCCCGGAACATATCCCCGGTAGAAATATGAGGGATTTGATACCGTGTAATTAAATCGGCAGCTTGTGTTCCTTTACCTGCCCCAGGGGGCCCCATGAGGATTGCTCTCATAGTTTACCTCCTTACTTCATGAACCCTTGGTAGTGCCGCTGCATCAGCATGGACTCCAACTGTTTCATGGTTTCCAGCGCAACGCTCACTACGATCAAGAGTGAGGTTCCGCCCAGAGTGATGTTGGGAATTCCAGTCAGCCCGATGACTAAACTCGGAAGAACCGCAATCATGGCGAGGAAGGTTCCCCCGGCTAAAGTAAGCCGGCTTAAAATTTTGGAAAGATAGTCAGAGGTAGCACGGCCCGGGCGAAGTCCAGGAATGAACCCGCCGTACTTCTTCAGGTTATCTGCCACATCCACCGGATTAAAACTGACGGCTGTGTAGAAGTAAGTGAAGAAGATGATCAGCACCGCATAAACGATCAGGTAAGGGATCGAAGTCAGCGAGCCGTTCATGACAAACCACGTGTTAACAAATCGTACATAGGCGGAGGTTGGGTCCATCCAGGTGGCGATAGTGCTCGGGAAAGCGAGCAAGCTAATCGCAAAGATGATGGGAATAACCCCGGCTTGGTTGACTTTCATAGGAATATGGGAGGATTGACCTCCATAAACGCGGCGTCCAACCACACGCTTAGCATACTGAACCTGGATTCTGCGTTGACCTTCCTGAATAAAGACAACTCCGGCAATGATCCCCAGACCAATCACGATAAGTCCAAATACGGAGAAAACATTGATCTCTCCAACGCTGAGGAGTCCGGCGATGCGTTTAATCGCATCCGGTACTCCGGCCACGATCCCGGCGAAGATGATCAGCGAGATCCCGTTACCGATCCCATTCTCAGTGATTCGTTCTCCCAGCCACATCAGGAATGCTGTTCCGGCGGTTAGGATCAAAGCCACTAAGAGATAGATAGCCCATTCCATTCCCGGCTTGGGAATGATGAGGGCACCGCGCAATCCAAAGGTCATACCAAAACCTTGGATGAAACCAAGGATGACGGTTCCATAACGGGTATACTGGGTGATTTTCTTCCGTCCGAATTCCCCTTCTTTAGCAAGACGCTCCAGGGAGGGGATGACAATGGTCAAAAGCTGAAGAATAATCGATGCCGTAATATAAGGAGTGATACTCAGCGCAAAGACTGAGAACCTCCTAAAGGATCCACCGGAGAAGGTATCTAAGAAATCATACAAAGTTCCCGATCCCAGGATATTCGACAAAATGTCATGGTTGATGAAGGGAATCGGGATATGAGCACCAATACGGAAAATAAGGAACATGAGTAAGGTGAATCCGATTTTTGTCCTGATCTCTGGCAATTTCCAGGCATTTTTCAGGGAATCGACAATCATCTTATTCCACCTCGACTTTTCCACCGGCAGCTACAATCTTCTCTGCCGCGGTTTGGCTGACTTTGTCCACCTGGACTGTCAAAGCTTTGGTCAGTTCTCCTGTTCCCAGTATCTTTACACCATCTTTAATCGTTTTGATGAGTCCTACTTCAAAGAGGCTCTCATAACCGACTACCGCGCCATTTTCAAAGCGTTCTTCCAAATCACGGACATTCAAGACAACATATTCTTTCTTGAAGATGTTCGTAAAACCGCGTTTGGGCATCCGGCGGGAAAGAGGCTGCTGGCCGCCTTCGAAGCCGGGACGTACGCCGCCGCCGGCACGGGCTTTTTGGCCCTTATGACCTTTACCGGAAGTTTTTCCGGTTCCGGAGCCAATACCACGGCCTAAACGCTTAGGAGCTTTCGTTGAACCTTGTGCAGGCTTAAGTTCATGCAATTTCATGCTCGTCAACACCTCCTTTTATTCTGCGACGTTTTCCACCGCAACCAAGTGTGCGCATTTGCGAATCATCCCTTGGATATTGGGGGTATCGTCATGAACTACACTGGAGCCCATTTTACCTAAGCCAAGAGACTTAAGGACTTTGCGTTGGTTTTCTGAATACCCGATGGGGCTTTTTACGAGTGTTACTTTAATTTTCACTGCCAACCCTCCTAACCCAGAATTTCTTCTACGGTTTTACCGCGGAGTCTAGCAACATCTTCCGCCCGCTTCAGAGATTTTAAGGCAGCCATGGTGGCGTTCACCATATTGTGAGGATTTGCTGATCCCAGAGACTTGGTGAGAATATCGGATACACCGGCAACTTCCAGAACGGCACGGACCGCTCCACCGGCAATAACTCCGGTACCTTTTGCTGCAGGCTTGAGCAGTACGGAGCCTGCTCCGTAGTTACCTAAGATAGCATGAGGAATGGTGGTACCGATCAAGGGTACTGATACCATATTCTTTTTAGCATCTTCCATGCCTTTACGAATGGCTTCAGGTACCTCTCCGGCTTTACCAAGTCCAGCTCCCACGTTGCCGTGGCCGTCTCCGACGACGACCAGGGCGCTGAAGCTGAAACGGCGTCCCCCTTTGACAACTTTTGCCACGCGGGCAATATGAACGACTTTTTCAGTCAACTCTAGCTTACTCGCATCGATTTTCGCCAATGATTTTCCCTCCTTTACCGTGTCTTAGAACTCCAGACCGGCTTCACGAGCTGCTTCTGCAACAGCCGCAATCCGTCCATGGTAAATGTTTCCGCCACGGTCGAAAACCACTTTGGAAACACCTTTTTCCTGTGCGCGCTTGGCAACCAGTTCGCCAACTTTTTTGGCCCCTTCAACATTGCCTCCAGCCAGCTCAGCTGCTTTAAACTCAGCATCCAGGGATGAAGCGGTTGCTAACGTCACGCCAAGTTCATCGTTAATCACTTGGGCGTAAATATGATTGAGACTCCGGAATACAGCTAAACGCGGACGTTCTGCTGTGCCGAAAACGCTCTTCCGGACTCGCTTATGCTTCTTCATGCGAATTGCTTTGCGGTCAATTTGCGTGATCAAAGGAAACTCACTCCTTTCATTTATGCAAGAGTTTTTGCCCTTGCCTTACGTCTTACTTCTTACCGCCTTTTTTAGCACCGGTCTTACCGGCCTTACGACGGACGACTTCGTTTTCATACTTGATTCCTTTGCCTTTGTAAGGCTCAGGTGGACGTTCCTTGCGGATCTCGGCGGCAAAATCGCCGACCAGTTCTTTGTCCATGCCTTTAACAATGATCTTGTTCTGAGCAGGAACTTCAACTTCGATTCCTTCGAAAGGAATCAATTCCACAGGATGGGATTTACCGACTGAGAGAACCAGTTTGTTGCCTTGTTTCGCAGCACGGTATCCTACCCCTACCATATCCAGGCTCTTGCTGAAACCCTTCGTAACACCTTCAACCATGTTGGCGACCAGTGTACGGGTTAAGCCATGCAAGGAGCGGCTGAGAGGTTGATCGTCAGGACGAGTCACGACGATTTGTTGTTCTTCCACGGCAATGTTGATCAGTGAATGCATTTCTTTCGTCAAAGTTCCCTTAGGTCCTTTAACGGTCACAACATTGCCCTCTATGTTGACGTCGACGCCACCAGGAATACTAATGGGCCGCTTGCCAATTCTGGACATTCTCTGCACCTCCGTAGTGTGTGATTACCAAATGTAGCAGAGCACTTCTCCGCCAAGGCCTTCTTGACGAGCCCGCTTGTCGGTCATAAGGCCTTTGGATGTGGAGAGTATCGCCACGCCCAGGCCGCCGAGAACCTTCGGTACTTCATCTTTTTTCGCATAGACGCGCAGTCCGGGACGGCTGATCCGCTTCAGTCCGGTGATGACACGCTCACGATTTTGGCCGTATTTCAGATAACAACGGATCACTCCTTGTTTGTTATCGGAAATATATTCAACATCTTTGATGAAACCCTCTTCTTTAAGAATTTCAGCAATCGCTTTCTTGACATTGGAAGCAGGTACTTCAACTTTATCATGATACACCATGCCTGCATTACGAATGCGGGTCAAGAAATCTGCAATTGGATCTGACATTGCCACTTGAGTTTTCCCCCTTCCTTACGCCTTACCAACTGGCCTTCTTCACGCCAGGAAGCTCGCCTTTGTAAGCTAACTCCCTGAAGCAAATCCTGCATATTCCGAACTTGCGGATATATGCATGGGGACGGCCGCAGAGTTTGCAACGGTTATGGTGACGAACTGCATATTTCGGTTGACGTGCATTGCGCACGATCATAGACTTTTTAGCCACGCTCTAGGACCCTCCTTTTTCTACTTGCGGAATGGCATTCCCAGCATTCCGAGTAATTCACGAGCTTCCTCATCGGTTTTCGCCGTTGTAACGAAAATGATATCCATACCACGGACCTTATCGATCTTATCGTATTCGATTTCCGGGAAGATGAGTTGCTCTTTAATACCGAGCGTATAGTTACCACGTCCGTCAAATGCCTTATCGGATACACCGTGGAAGTCACGAACACGAGGTAATGCTACGTTCATTAAACGATCAACGAACTCATACATGCGGTCGCCCCGTAAGGTCACTTTCGTTCCGATGGGCATCCCTGTACGGAGTTTGAAAGCGGCGATGGATTTCTTCGCCCGGGTTACAACGGGTTTTTGTCCGGTGATTTTGCTCAGATCGCCGACGGCCGCGTCGATAGCTTTGGAGTTTTGGATGGCTTCCCCAACGCCCACATTGATAACCACTTTTTCGAGCTTGGGAATTTGCATCACATTTTTATAGTTGAACTTCTGCTGTAATGCAGGAGCTATTTCACTGCTGAACTTATCTTTTAGACGAGCCAACTAAGGTCCCTCCCTTCTCGATTATTTTTTGTCGGGCAGGTTCACACCGCATTTTTTGCAAACACGGACTTTTCCAGCCTCAGTTACCTTCATGCTGACCCGGGTCACTTTATTGCACTCGGTGCAAAACAGCATGACATTTGAACTGGCGACAGGTGCCTCTTTTTCAAAGATCCCACCTTGGGGCATGCTTTGACTGGGTTTGGTGTGACGTTTTACGATATTGACTTTCTCAATAACCACACGGCCCTTTTTCGGAAACACTTCCAGGACTTTGCCTTTCTTGCCGGCATCTTTTCCTGTAATGACCATAACCATATCGCCTTTTTTGACGTGTATCTTTTGCTTTACAGCAGCCACTTCATTCACCTCCACTGGTATGGGGTCTTAGATTACTTCCGGTGCGAGAGAGATGATTTTCATGAAATCTCTATCACGCAGTTCCCGGGCAACGGGTCCGAAAATACGAGTTCCCCGCGGGCTTCTATCATCTTTAATTACGACTGCAGCGTTTTCACTGAAACGGATATAGGTGCCGTCTTTGCGTTTGATTTCTTTCTTGGTACGAACAACAACCGCTTTCACGACATCTCCCTTTTTGACAACGCCGCCTGGTGTTGCTTCTTTAACAGAAGCGACAATTATATCTCCAATGGATGCATAACGGCGCATTGAACCGCCGAGCACCTTGATGCACATGAGTTCTTTAGCTCCAGAATTGTCTCCGACTCTGAGGCGAGTTTGAACTTGGATCATCTATTGACCCTCCTTCCGCATTAAAAGTTCAGTTCTTAGAGAACAACAGCTCTTTCTGTGATCTCTACCAGACGCCAGCGTTTATCCTTGCTAATAGGGCGGGTCTCCATAATGACTACGCTATCGCCGATCTTAGCTTCATTGTTTTCATCATGAGCCTTGAATTTCTTGGTTTGAGTAATCGTTCTATGGTAAAGGGGATGACGGACTTTCATCTCGACGGCAACGACGATAGTTTTTTCCATCTTATCGCTGACGACTTTGCCCACTCTGACTTTGCGTTGGGTTCTTTCCATGTTAAAAAGTCTCCTTTCCAACCTTAAGCACGGTTAATTTTTAGTTCGCGCTCACGGAGAATGGTCTTGCCACGGGCAATCCCTTTCCTGACTTCCCGGATTCTGGCTGGATTGTCCAGTTGTCCGGTGGCCAGTTGGAAACGCAAATTGAACAGTTCCGTTTTGAAGCCATCAATCTCCTTGAGGAGTTCTTCATCGGTCATATCACGGAAATTCTTAGTTTTCATTTGCGTCACCTCCCTCTAATTCCTCGCGGCGTACAATCTTACACTTAACCGGAAGTTTATGCATAGCAAGGCGAAGTGCTTCTTTAGCAATCTCTTCAGGCACCCCAGCCAATTCAAACATTACACGACCGGGTTTGACCACGGCTACCCAGTATTCCGGGGAACCTTTACCACTACCCATACGAGTCTCAGCCGGCTTAGCCGTAATCGGCTTATCCGGGAAAATTTTAATCCAAACTTTACCGCCCCGTTTGATATAACGAGTCATGGCAATACGAGCGGCCTCAATCTGGCGATTGGTAATCCATGCTGGCTCCATAGCCACTAATCCATACTCGCCGAAGGTAATCACATTACCGCGAGTTGCTTTTCCATGCATCCGGCCACGATGTTGTTTCCGGTGCTTTACTCTGGTTGGGACTAGCATTTATTTTCCTCCTTCCACCTGAGCGACCTTCTTGGCGGGAAGAACCTCTCCTTTATATATCCAGACTTTTACGCCAATCTTTCCATAGGTGGTATTTGCTTCAGCAAATCCATAATCAATGTCGGCACGAAGAGTATGGAGGGGAACTTTCCCTTCACTGTACCACTCGGTCCGTGCGATTTCCGCACCGCCTAAACGGCCGCTGCAGGAAATCTTAATTCCCTGACCGCCTTGACGCATGGTGCGCTGTACGGTTTGTTTCATAGCCCGGCGGAAAGACACACGCTTCTCTAATTGCTGAGCGACACTCTCAGCAACCAGTTGTGCATCAAGCTCAGGCTTCTTAACTTCCACGATGTTGACAGCCACTTGTTTGCCTGTCATGGCTTCCAGTTGCTTGCGGAGATTTTCTACTTCAGTACCGCCCCGGCCGATGACGATTCCCGGCTTAGCCGCATAAATCGAAACCTTAACCCGGTTGGCTGCCCGTTCAATCTCAACTTTAGGAACACCTGCTTGCTGTAATTTGGTCTTCACAAATTTGCGAACCTTCAAATCTTCATGAAGGAGTTCCAGGTAGTTTTTATCTGCAAACCAACGGCCTTCCCAGTCACGGATAATTCCGACCCTGAGGCCTTTAGGATTTACTTTTTGACCCACGTTTTAACCCTCCTTCTTCTCAACCACAACCACGGTAATGTGACTGGTCCGCTTCCGGATCTGATCCGCACGTCCCATGGCTCGAGGTTTAATGCGCTTCAAGGTCGGTCCTTCATCCACATAAATTTCTTTAACAATCAGAGCGTCGGTATCCATATCGTAGTTGTGCTCCGCATTGGCTACCGCGGAGTTCAGCACTTTCGTTACAGGCTCTGTGGCACCTTTTGGGGTGAATTGAAGAATCGCGAGAGCGTCGCTGACGTTCTTGCCGCGAATGAGATCGACAACTTGGCGCACCTTACGAGGAGAGATCCGCACATATCTTGCAATCGCTTTAGCTTGTTGCATTTCGTTGACTCCTCCTTTTTAGCGCAGGCCGCTGGATTTTTCGCTGCCAGCATGCCCTTTGTAGGTGCGTGTAGGAGCAAACTCACCGAGTTTGTGCCCTACCATATCTTCGGTAATATAGATGGGGATGTGTTTCCGTCCCTCATGAACCGCGATGGTGTGTCCCACCATTTGCGGAAATATTGTTGAACTTCTGGACCAGGTCTTGAGGACACGCTTCTCATTGGCGGCATTCATCTTTTCCACACGTTCGAGCAAGCGTCCTTCTACATAAGGCCCTTTTTTCAGAGATCGACTCATTTAATTGGCCTCCTTTCGATTACTTCTTGCCACGTCGTTTCACGATGAAGCGGTTAGAAGGATTCTTCTTCTTACGGGTCTTCGCTCCAAGGGCAGGTTTACCCCAAGGTGTAACAGGGTTGCGGCCGATTGGGTTACGGCCTTCACCACCGCCGTGTGGGTGATCGTTGGGGTTCATAACAGCACCACGAACTGTGGGGCGGATTCCTAACCAGCGTGAACGACCTGCTTTACCGATGTTGATGTTCTCATGTTCCAGATTGCCGACCTGGCCGATGGTGGCCCGGCAGTCGATATGAACCATGCGCATTTCACCGGAAGGAAGTCTCAAGGTCGCATACTTGCCTTCTTTAGCCATCAGCTGAGCTGAACCACCCGCAGAGCGGACCAATTGAGCTCCTTTGCCAGGCTTCATTTCGATATTATGGAGCAGGGTACCCACGGGAATGTTTTTAATCGGCAGGGCATTTCCTACTTTAATATCGGCATCCGGTCCGGATACGACCATTTGTCCCACTTGCAGGCCATTAGGAGCCAGGATATAGGCTTTATGACCATCCAAGTAATGGAGCAGGGCAATATTCGCGGAACGATTCGGGTCATATTCGATAGAAGCGACTTTCGCCGGCACACTATCCTTATTGCGTTTGAAGTCAATCAAACGATACTTCCGTTTATGTCCGCCGCCTTGGTGACGCACAGTCAGTTTACCTTGATTGTTGCGGCCGGCTTTGCTTTTTAACGGTGCGAGCAAAGAGCGCTCCGGTGTTGTTTTCGTAATTTCTTCAAAAGTCGACACTGTCATTTGACGACGACCAGGAGAATACGGTTTAAATCCTTTTACTGGCATGGGTTTCCCTCCTTTGCATCAAGCTTACAGGCCAGCAAAGCCTTCAATGCGATCTCCAGCTTTAAGCGTAACAATCGCCTTTTTACGGTCTGCTGTTCTACCTACGTGTTTTCCGACACGCTTCTTTTTACCATCGACGTTGATGGTACGAACATCAACGACTTTAACTTTAAACATCTTTTCCACAGCATTCTTGATCTCAATCTTGTTGGCCGCTGTGTCTACCCAGAAGGAGTACTTGTTTTCCTCAATAAGTCCAACAGACTTCTCGGAAATCACTGGACGTTTGAGTACATCACGAGCATCGCGCATTACGCTAACACCTCCTCCGTTTTCGTTACCGCTGCTTTGGTCATGACGATGACATCAGAATTGAGAAGATCGTAAATATTCATGCCTTCTACTGCAGTGGTTTTGATCCCAGCAATATTGCGGGCAGAACGATCGATGGTTTCCATAAATTCATCTGTAACGATTAAAGCTTTTTTGCCGACATTCAGGGCCTGCAGAACTTTAACCATTTCCCGGGTTTTTGCTTCGTTCAAGCTCAAATCTTCCAATACGATCAGTTTTTGTTCGTTTACCTTGGAAGAAAGGGCTGAACGCAAAGCCAGGCGGCGAACCTTCTTAGGAAGGCTGAAGCCATATTTGCGGGGCTTGGGTCCGAAAAGCACAGCGCCGCCTCTCCATAGAGGTGAACGAATGCTGCCTGCGCGAGCCCGGCCGGTACCTTTTTGACGCCAGGGCTTGCGGCCGCCTCCGCGAACTTCTCCACGGAGTAAGGTGGAGTGAGTACCACGTCTTTGGCTGGCCAGTTGTCCTACTACTGCCTGGTGCATAACATGGGTATTGGGTTCAATACCGAACACATATTCATCCAGCTCCAGCTCTCCAACGGGAGAACCTTGCATATTAACTACTTGAACCTTTGGCATTGCTTATTCCTCCTTTCTTACAAGTTACTTCGCCTTAACGGAAGGCTTCAGAATGAGCAATGACTTTTTCGCGCCGGGTACAGCGCCTTTGACGAGAATCATATTCTTATCCGCATCCACCCGAACAACCTTCAGGTTTTGAACGGTAACCCGCTCGCCACCCATGCGCCCTGGCAGGTTGCGGCCCTTAAATACACGAGCCGGGCCTTTCGCGCCGAGGGAACCGGTACGGCGATGATACTTGGAACCATGCTTCATGGGTCCGCGGCCGGCACCATGACGTTTAATCATCCCGGCAAAGCCTTTACCTTTGGAGATTCCGACTACGTCCACTGCATCACCTGCAGCAAACACTTCAGCCGTGATTTCTTGTCCGATTTCGTAAGCATCCACATCATCCACGCGGAACTCACGAATGTAGCGCATCGGCTTCACAGAAGCTTTTGCAACATGTCCTTTTTGCGGCTTGTTCGCCAGTCTTTCCCTCAGAGCACCAAAGCCAACCTGGATTGCGTTGTAACCATCCGTTGCCTTCGTTTTCTTTTGGATGACATAGCAAGGACCTGCTTCGACCACAGTCACGGGAATAAGATGTCCTTCTTCCGTGAAAACCTGGGTCATACCCACTTTTTTACCCAAAATTCCTTTCGACACGATTGCCACCTCCTGAACACTTTGAAGTGCGCCGGCTCTATGACCGGAGCACGAGAGCGTTCCAAATTTGAATTGATATTTTGAAGCGAGTCGACCTTGAGCACCAATCCACAGTGCCGGGTGTTTCGCGCCACAAACAAAAATATTATATCATAAACCCCAAATGAACGCTAGTTTTTTCGTCTGTCTGAATCTTTAATCTTTCAGGCAGGCGATTAAACCAGCGTTTGCGCTCAGGTTTTATGATTCGCCAATTAGAGTTTGATTTCGATATCGACGCCAGCGGGAAGATCTAAACGCATCAGAGCATCCACCGTTTTGGAGGTTGGCTCCAGGATATCGATCAGGCGTTTATGAGTCCGCATTTCGAATTGCTCGCGAGAATCCTTGTTAACGTGGGGAGAACGAAGAATGGTATAAATGCTTTTTTCAGTGGGAAGGGGAATCGGTCCACTGACACGGGCACCTGTTCTCTTGGCTGTTTCAACAATTTTCTCTGCTGATTGATCCAATGTTTTGTGATCAAACGCTTTCAGGCGGATACGAATTTTTTGACTGCTCATTAAAAAAACCCTCCTAATAATTCCGTTTAACGGATGTACTGGGTCCAGAAATTCCCTGATGAGCAGCGGAGACACTTTCATCAGCAACCTTCTGCACCAGAGACCCGAGAGATGTTTCCACAGCATCCCAGCAGTGGAAACGAGGCAGGATGCCACAGTGAATCTGTGGCATCCTTTATCAATAGACTCTAAGTCTATGCCTGCATAATACCAAGGACTAAAGCCTACTATTCGATGATGCTGACAACAACGCCGGCTCCAACAGTACGGCCACCTTCACGGATAGCGAAACGAAGTCCTTCTTCCATAGCGATAGGGGAGATAATTTCGCAAGTGATGGTAACACGGTCTCCGGGCATAACCATTTCCGTTCCTTCAGGAAGGGTTACAACACCGGTAACGTCGGTTGTACGGAAGTAGAACTGAGGGCGGTAGTTGTTGAAGAATGGGGTATGACGTCCGCCTTCTTCTTTGCTCAGTACGAAAACTTCGCCGGTAAATTTGGTGTGAGGTTTAATAGAACCGGTTTTAGCAAGTACTTGACCGCGTTCGATATCTTTACGATCCACACCGCGGAGAAGAGCTCCGATGTTGTCCCCTGCTTGAGCTTGGTCAAGGAGCTTGCGGAACATTTCCACGCCGGTGCAAACGGTTTTGCGAGGAGCTTCTGTCAAACCAACGATTTCAATCTCGTCACCGACTTTAATCACACCGCGCTCGACACGACCGGTAGCAACGGTACCACGACCGGTAATGGTGAATACGTCCTCCACAGGCATAAGGAAAGGCTTGTCGGTAGCACGCTCTGGAGTTGGAATATAGGAGTCAACAGCATCCATCAGATTCCAGATCTTGCCGCACCATTCACAATCACGGGATCCGCAACCGCATTGGAGAGCTTTCAGGCCGGAACCGGGAATGATGGGAATATCATCGCCAGGGAATTCGTACTCGGAGAGGAGTTCACGAATTTCCATTTCAACCAGTTCCATGAGTTCCGGATCATCTACCATGTCGGCTTTGTTCAACCAAACCACGATGTAAGGAACACCTACTTGACGGGCAAGGAGGATGTGCTCACGGGTTTGGGGCATCGGGCCGTCAGCAGCGGATACAACCAGGATAGCTCCATCCATTTGGGCAGCACCGGTGATCATGTTTTTAACATAGTCGGCGTGGCCTGGGCAGTCAACGTGAGCATAGTGGCGGTTAGCGGTTTCATACTCAACGTGAGAAGTGGAGATGGTGATTCCACGCTCTCTTTCTTCCGGAGCCTTGTCGATTTGGTCGAATGCTTGGGCTACTGCGCCGCCGGCTTTGGAAAGAACTAAGGTGATAGCAGCAGTAGAGGTGGTTTTACCATGGTCAACGTGACCGATGGTTCCAACGTTAACGTGGGGTTTAGTACGTTCGAATTTTTGCTTTGCCATTTTAAATTTTCACTCCCTCTAAATAATAAAGTAAGCAATAGAAGTTTCCTTTTATTTGAGCGAGGTCCGCTGACAAGGAGATCCCTGAACTTCGAACCCCGCACCGTAAACCATGGACTTAAGATTAAGCGCCGGCGCGTTTAGCAACAATGCCTTCAGCGATATTCTTGGGCACTTCCTCGTAGTGGTCAAACATCATGACGTAGACACCGCGCCCTTGGGTCTTGGAACGAAGGTCGGTGGCATAGCCAAACATTTCGGAAAGCGGGACAAACCCGCGAACGATTTGTGCTGTTCCTGTGGCTTCCATGCCCTCAATCCGTCCCCGACGGGAGTTCATATCGCCAATAACCTCACCCATATACTCCTCAGGTACAGTAACCTCTACCTTCATAACGGGCTCGATGATAGCAGGATCAGCTTTCGCCGCACCAGCCTTGAAGGCCATAGAGCCGGCGATCTTAAAGGCCATTTCGGAAGAGTCTACATCATGGTAAGAACCGTCATAGACTGTAGCCCGGATATCCATCACAGGATAGCCTGCCTGGATACCATTTTGCATGGCTTCTTCGATCCCCTGACCGATGGGAGCGATATATTCCCTGGGAATCACGCCACCCACGATTTTGTTGACGAACTCGAAACCACTGCCTTGCTCCAGAGGTTCAATCTCGATCCAGCAGTGTCCGTATTGTCCACGTCCACCGGATTGACGAACGAACTTACCCTCAGATTTAACAGCACGGCGGATGGTTTCTTTGTAAGCAACCTGAGGACGTCCCACATTGCACTCGACTTTAAATTCACGCTGCAAACGGTCAACGATGATTTCCAGGTGAAGCTCACCCATTCCTTCGATGATGGTTTGCCCGCTATCCTGGTCGGTATGCATTTTAAAGGTGGGATCTTCCTCAGCCAAACGAGCCAGAGCGGTACCCATCTTCTCCTGGTCCTGTTTCGTCTTGGGCTCAATGGCCACGTTGATGACAGGATCAGGGAATTGCATGGATTCGAGAATGATGGGGGCTTTGTCATCACAGAGGGTATCCCCGGTGGTGGTATCTTTTAAGCCCACAGCTGCGGCGATATCTCCTGCATAGACCTCGGGAATCTCTTCCCGGTGGTTGGCATGCATTTGGAGAATCCGGCCGATTCTCTCCCGTTTGCCTTTGGTTGAGTTGTAAACATAGGATCCCGAACCCAGGACTCCCGAGTATACCCGGAAAAATGCCAATTTACCCACGTAAGGGTCAGCCATGATCTTAAAGGCCAAGGCAGAGAACGGATCTTTGTCGCTGGAATGGCGTTCATCAGCTTCACCGGTCTCCGGATGCACCCCTTTAATATTCGGTACATCAGTTGGGGCTGGCATATACTCTACAACCGCATCAAGTAGTGGTTGCACCCCTTTATTCTTGAACGAAGAGCCACAGACCACTGGGATAAACTTCAGCCCAATTGTTCCTTTACGGATTCCGTTACGAATCTCTTCTTCGGTCAGTTCTTCACCTTCGAGATATTTCATCATGAGCTCTTCATCTGTATCAGCAACTGCTTCCAGAAGCTTCTCACGATATTCATTGGCTTGGTCGACTAAGTCTCCGGGGATATCGGCAACGTCGCTGGTGGTGCCTAAATCGTCCGTATAGATCATAGCCTTCATGGTTACGAGGTCAATAATTCCTTTGAATTGATCCTCTGCGCCAATCGGAATTTGGATCGGTACAGGGTTTGCACCTAACCGGTCAGCAATCATAGATACTCCCCGGAAGAAATCTGCACCCATACGATCCATTTTGTTAATATAGGCGATACGGGGTACACCGTACTTGTCCGCCTGCCGCCATACTGTTTCAGATTGAGGCTCAACACCGCCGACAGAGCAGAACACTGCTACAGCTCCGTCAAGTACACGCAAGCTGCGCTCTACCTCGACGGTAAAGTCCACGTGCCCTGGTGTATCGATGATGTTAATACGATGGCCTTTCCATTGGGCTGTCGTCGCTGCAGAAGTAATGGTAATCCCACGCTCCTGCTCCTGAACCATCCAGTCCATGGTTGCTGCTCCATCGTGAACTTCCCCGATCTTATGAACACGCCCGGTGTAGAACAAAATACGCTCGGTCGTGGTCGTTTTACCCGCATCAATATGGGCCATAATCCCGATATTCCGCGTTTTCTCTAATGGAAATTGCCTTGCCACTGATAATCCCCCTTTCTGCCGTAGTCATTCCCCATTGTGAATGATTTTAAGCATACGCTTTGATCATCCTACCAACGGTAATGCGCAAAAGCCTTATTGGCTTCGGCCATCTTATGAGTGTCTTCTTTTTTCTTAATAGAGCCGCCGGTGTTGTTGGCTGCATCCATCAGTTCACCTGCGATCCTCTCTTCCATGGTCTTTTCACTGCGTTTGCGGGCATAGCCTACAAGCCAGCGCAAGCCCAAGGTTTGACGGCGATCGGTGCGAACTTCGATGGGTACTTGGTAGTTGGCGCCGCCGACACGGCGTGCTTTTACCTCCAATACAGGCATCACATTCTTGAGAGCGGTTTCGAACACTTCAATTGGATCTTTACCGGTCTTCTCTTGAATGAGCTCAAATGCATTATAGCAAATGGATTCTGCAGTGCCTTTTTTACCATCCAACATAATTTGGTTGATAAATTTGGTCAGCACCCGGTTCTTATAAATCGGATCCGGCAGAATCTCACGTTTAGCAATATAACCTTTACGTGGCAAATCATTTCCCTCCTTTACAGCGCAATTCGTATTCCCCTCGTTACTTACGGCTTACTTCCCTTTCTTAGGACGTTTGGCACCGTATTTGGAACGAGCTTGCATCCGTTTCTGAACACCTTGAGTATCAAGGGCCCCACGAACGATGTGGTAACGAACACCCGGAAGGTCTTTAACACGGCCGCCACGGACAAGAACAACACTGTGCTCCTGCAGGTTGTGCCCGATGCCTGGGATGTATGATGATACTTCAATCGTATTGGTTAAACGCACACGGGCAACTTTACGGAGAGCAGAGTTCGGCTTCTTTGGAGTTGTCGTGTAAACCCTGGTGCAAACCCCACGCTTTTGAGGTGATCCCCCAGAGGCGAATTGCTTGCGTTGTAAAGAGTTATAGCCCCATTGCATAGCTGGAGCTGTTGATTTCTTTGCAATCTTCGAACGGCCATTGCGAATCAATTGATTAATCGTCGGCATAACTACACCTCCTTCCCAAGAAAGAACATATCAAAGGAATTGCTTGCTTCAGCATAAAGCAAGCAATCCCCAAAACTAACACATTTCGGAGCTTCCTGTCTATTCGGATAACAGGGCCGCTACAGCAGCGCCTACTTCAATCCCGCAGGCTTTGCCCAGCTCAAGCATCGTCTGAACTTCCTGAACTTGAATCCTTTTGTTCCGGCACTGTTCAAGGATGGGGCGAAGCACATGGCTTTCCGCATCCTTAGCCACATAGACACAGATTAAACTCTCTTTTTCCAGGGCCCGCAGAGTTTGCTTGACTCCCACGGTCCTGTTTTTGGATTTTTTTAAGGCTTCATCAAGCATTAATATGCTTTCCTCCTCAAAGAGCAACATTGATTGGTGAAAAAACTACATATTTTTCCCATAATCGTTAAATCACACTATAGTATTTTATCATCATGGATTTACACTGTCAAGATTTTCAACTTGCTCTTCATCAAGATTAATAACTTTTACATTCCGGTAACGGGACATTCCTGTACCCGCCGGAATGAGCTTCCCGATGATGACGTTTTCCTTGAGTCCCAGCAGAGGATCGACCTTTCCTTTGATGGCTGCCTCCGTGAGAACACGGGTTGTTTCCTGGAAGGATGCCGCAGAAAGGAAGGAGTCCGTAGCCAGGGAGGCTTTGGTAATGCCCAGAAGTACCGGTCTTGCTACTGCAGGCTCACCGCCGGCGGCAATCACCTTGGTGTTCTCTTCTTCGAAATCAAAGACATCAATCAAGCCGCCGGGTAAGAGGGTGGTATCACCGGCCTCTTCCACTTTAACCTTGCGGAGCATCTGGCGAACCATAACCTCAATATGTTTATCGTTAATATCCACACCCTGCAGACGGTAAACTCTTTGCACTTCACCCAGGAGATAAACCTGGACACCGCGGATTCCCTTAACCTTAAGCATATCATGGGGATTGATGCTTCCTTCAGTCAGTTCATCGCCGGCTTCAATCCGGTGACCTTCCCGAACCTTCAAGCGGGAGCCATAGGGTATCGTATAGGTCATCCGTTCTTCCGTATCACTGATAACATCCACTTCCCGGCGGCCTTTGACTTCGCGGATGGCGACCACACCGTCATTTTCCGAAATGATGGCCTGGCCTTTAGGTTTGCGTGCTTCAAAAAGTTCCTCAACACGGGGCAAACCTTGGGTGATATCGTCCCCGGCCACACCACCGGTATGGAAGGTCCGCATGGTCAGCTGAGTTCCCGGCTCACCGATGGATTGGGCAGCAATGATGCCCACGGCTTCTCCCATCTCCACATGATGGCCTGTGGCCAGATTCCGTCCGTAGCACTTGCGGCACACCCCGTAGCGGGTTTTGCAAGTGAGGACAGAACGAATGGTGACATTATCATAAACAGCAGCGATATCATGGGCTTGTTCTTCCGTAATCTCGTTGTCGGCAGTAGCCAGGATTTCCCCGGTCTCAGGATGCTTTAAATCTTCCAAAAGGAAGCGGCCCACGAGACGTTCTTCCAGTTTTTCGATGACTTCCGGACCATCCTTGACATCATCCACCATAATACCCTGGGTCGTACCGCAATCTTCATCCCGGACAATGACATCCTGAGATACGTCCACAAGACGGCGGGTAAGATAACCGGAGTCGGCGGTCCGCAGTGCCGTATCGGCCAGACCTTTCCGCGCTCCGTGGGAGGAGATGAAATACTCCAAAACGGTGAGGCCTTCACGGAAGTTAGCCTTAATGGGCAACTCGATGGTTCGTCCCGAAGGATCCGCCATCAGTCCCCGCATCCCGGCCAGCTGACGAAGCTGCTGAATATTACCCCGGGCACCGGAGGTGGCCATCATGTACACCGGATTGAATTTATCCAAGGAGTGCATCAAGGCTTTGGTCACGGTGTCCGTGGCTTTGGTCCAGATCTCGATAACTTTTTCATACCGCTCTTCGTCGGTAATCAAACCGCGGCGGAATTGCTGCTCCGTTTTATTGACCATGCCATCAGCATCGGCAAGAATCTGCCGCTTCTCTTCAGGTACGGTAATATCGGCAAGACCAACGGTCATCCCGGCACGGGTGGAGTATTTAAACCCTAAGCTCTTGATTCCGTCCAGGAGCTGGGCCGTTGCTTTATAGCCGCCGAGGCGGTAGCATTTGGCAACGATATTGTTAAGGGCCTTTTTCCCGGCCACTTCATTGATATAGCCTACCTCCGGTGGAATCACCGAATTAAAGATAAGCCTGCCAATGGTGGTTTCCAAAAGTTCACCATTAGGTTGGCGGACTTTAATCATCGCCTGGAGGTTTGCCTGCTTGGTATCATAGGCCAGAACCGCTTCATCCCGATTCTTAAAGATCTTGCCTTCCCCCAGCGCTCCCGGACGTTCCATGGTCAGGTAGTAGGAGCCTAAAACCATGTCCTGTGTGGGGGAAGCGACGGGACGGCCGTCTTTAGGATTCAAAATATTATGAGCGGAGAGCATCAGCAATCTTGCTTCAGCCTGAGCTTCTGCGGAGAGGGGTACGTGAACAGCCATTTGGTCCCCGTCGAAGTCCGCATTGTAAGCGGTACAGACTAAAGGATGGATCTGCAGGGCACGCCCTTCAACCAGAACAGGCTCAAAAGCCTGAATCCCTAAGCGGTGAAGGGTTGGCGCCCGGTTCAGCAGCACAGGATGCTCGGTGATCACTTCTTCCAAAACGTCCCAGACTTCAGAACGAACCCTTTCCACCATCCGCTTGGCGCTCTTGATATTATGGGCATGGCCTTCCTTGACCAGTTTTTTCATGACGAAGGGCTTGAAAAGCTCCAAGGCCATTTCTTTAGGCAGACCGCATTGATGAAGTCTCAGGTTGGGTCCGACCACAATAACGGAACGACCGGAATAATCAACCCGTTTACCCAGCAGGTTTTGCCGGAAACGCCCTTGCTTGCCTTTGAGCATATCACTCAAGGATTTTAAAGGACGGTTACCGGGGCCGGTAACGGGACGTCCCCGCCGGCCATTGTCGATCAAGGCATCCACGGCCTCCTGGAGCATCCGTTTTTCGTTGCGGACAATGATATCCGGCGCTCCCAGATCCAAAAGACGCTTGAGACGGTTATTTCTGTTGATCACCCGACGGTAAAGGTCATTGAGGTCGGAGGTGGCAAACCGCCCGCCATCCAGCTGCACCATAGGGCGGAGCTCCGGCGGAATGACGGGAACCACGTCCATAATCATCCACTCAGGACGGTTACCGGATTCCTTAAAGGCTTCCACCACTTCCAGGCGGCGGATGGCCCTGATTTTCCTTTGACCGGAAACCTCTTTCAATTCAACCCGGAGCTCGTCATTAAGCTTATCCAGGTCCATTTCCTCAAGAAGCATCTTAATCGCTTCCGCACCCATGCTGGCTTTGAAGCGGCTGCCGTATTTATCACGGTATTCCCGGTATTCGGTTTCCGTCAGGAGTTGTTTTTTCATTAACGAGGTATCCCCGGCATCGGTAACGATGTAGGATACGAAATAAAGAACCTTTTCCAGGGAACGGGGAGACATATCCAGGAGAAGACCCATCCGGCTGGGAATACCCTTGAAGTACCAGATATGCGATACTGGAGCCGCCAGTTCGATATGGCCCATGCGCTCTCTACGCACCTTGGAACGGGTGACCTCCACACCGCAGCGGTCACAGACAATGCCTTTATAGCGAACCCGTTTGTATTTGCCGCAATGGCACTCCCAGTCACGGGTTGGTCCAAAGATCTTTTCGCAAAAGAGTCCTTCCCGCTCCGGTTTCAGGGTTCTATAGTTAATCGTTTCCGGCTTCCTGACTTCTCCATGAGACCACTCACGGATCATCGTCGGAGAAGCCAAACCAATACGCATCCGGTCAAAATTGTTGACGTCTAGCACGGTTCTCTCTCCTTTCACCCGGGTCTATTCCATATCGTCATCATCAAAGGTCATCGGCTCATCATCAACAGCTTCTTCGTCCTCTTCGAAGTACTCATCATCCTCACCTTCACCGGCTTCATGGATGACAGGCGCCGGGAGGTCTTCATGAAGATCGATGCCCAGCTCTTTCGCCGTCTCGGTCACATCCTCATCGATTTCACGGATTTCAATTTCTTCGTCGTTTTCAGAAAGCACGCGGACATCAAGCCCTAAGCTTTGCAACTCTTTGATGAGAACCTTAAAAGATTCCGGAACTCCCGGTTCAGGGATGTTTTCACCTTTAACAATGGCTTCATAAGTCTTGACCCGTCCCACCACATCGTCAGACTTGACGGTAAGAATCTCCTGGAGAGTATAGGCTGCTCCATAAGCCTCCAGAGCCCAAACCTCCATCTCCCCGAAACGCTGACCGCCGAATTGGGCTTTACCGCCCAAGGGCTGCTGTGTAACCAAGCTGTAGGGTCCGGTGGACCGGGCATGAATCTTGTCGTCCACCAGATGGTGGAGCTTCAGGAAGTACATATAGCCGACGGTAATCTTATTATCAAAGGGATCTCCCGTCCGTCCGTCGTAAAGTACGGTTTTGCCTGTCTCTGGAAGTCCGGCTTTTCTAAGGGTGGCAAAGACATCCTCTTCCTGTGCTCCGTCAAAGACCGGTGTGGCCAAACGAAGTCCGAGAGCTTTCGCCGCCCAGCCTAAATGGGTTTCCATAACCTGACCGATGTTCATCCGGGAAGGAACACCCAGGGGGTTCAAGACGATTTCCACCGGAGTTCCGTCAGGCAGGAAAGGCATATCTTCCTGCTTCATAATGCGGGAGATAACCCCTTTGTTGCCGTGGCGGCCGGCCATTTTATCCCCAACGGAGATTTTCCGTTTTTGAGCGATATAGACCCGTACCAGCTCGTTGACTCCAGGGGCCAGCTCATCCCCGTTTTCCCGGGTAAAGACTTTGACATCCACGATCTTGCCGGCTTCCCCGTGAGGTACACGCAGAGAGGTATCCCGCACTTCCCGGGCTTTTTCGCCGAAAATGGCTCTGAGAAGGCGCTCTTCCGCGGTAAGCTCCGTTTCACCTTTCGGAGTAACTTTACCCACCAGGATATCCCCGGTGCTGACTTCCGCACCGATGCGGATAATTCCCCGCTCATCCAAATCTTTCAGCACATCTTCCCCGACGTTAGGAATATCCCGGGTAATTTCTTCCGGTCCCAGTTTAGTGTCCCGGGCATCGGCTTCATACTCTTCAATGTGGATGGAGGTATAGTAATCTTCCTTAACCAGCTTTTCGCTGATCAGAATAGCATCCTCATAGTTATAACCTTCCCAGGTCATAAAAGCGATCAAAACGTTGCGGCCAAGAGCCAGCTCACCATGATCCGTAGATGGACCGTCAGCGATGATCTGACCTGCTTCCACCCGCTCATTCTTCATCACGATGGGACGTTGATTGATACAGGTTCCCTGGTTGGAGCGCAGGTACTTTAAGAGTTTATGCTTCTCCAGGGTTCCGTCGTCATGACGGATGATGATATCCTCGGCTGTAGCCCGCTCCACAGTGCCGTCTTTAGAAGCTAAGACACAGACTCCGGAATCCTTGGCCGCTTTGTACTCCATCCCTGTTCCCACATAGGGAGCATCGGTGCGCAAAAGGGGCACAGCCTGCCGCTGCATGTTAGCGCCCATCAAAGCACGGTTGGCGTCGTCGTGCTCCAGGAAGGGAATTAAGGCCGTCGCGATGGATACCATTTGTTTCGGAGAAACGTCCATGTAGTCAATCCGCTCCGGCGCCACCAAAACGAAGTCGGGACCATGACGTCCATCGATCTTCTCTTCAATGAAATGCCCGTCATCCGTCAAAGGAGCATTGGCCTGAGCTACGACGAATTTCTCTTCTTCGTCGGCGGTCAGGTAATCGATCTGATCCGTAACCTGACCATTGTTCACTTTACGGTAAGGAGCTTCAATAAATCCATAGGGATTAATCCGGCCATAGGTGCTTAAGGAGCCGATCAAACCGATGTTGGGACCTTCAGGAGTCTCGATGGGGCACATCCGGCCATAGTGAGAGTGGTGAACGTCACGCACCTCAAAGCCGGCCCGTTCACGGCTTAGACCACCGGGTCCCAGGGCACTGAGACGGCGCTTATGGGTCAGTTCAGCCAAAGGATTGGTTTGGTCCATAAATTGGGACAACTGACTGCTGCCGAAGAATTCCTTAATGGCAGCCACTACAGGACGGATATTGATCAGAACCTGAGGCGTGATCACATCCACATCCTGAATAGTCATCCGTTCCCGGACCACCCGCTCCATACGGGATAAACCGATCCGGAATTGGTTCTGCAGCAGCTCTCCCACGGAACGAAGGCGGCGATTGCCCAGATGATCGATATCATCCTTATGTCCTTCTCCGCTCATCAGGGTCAGCATTTGCCGCAGGGAAGCCACGATATCTTCCTTGGTCAAATGATGCACATCAGTAGGAACACTGAGCTTCAGCTTTTTATTGAGTTTATAGCGGCCTACTTTAGCCAGATCATAACGCTTGGGATCAAAAAATAATGCTTCTAATAGAGAGCGCGCACTGTCCACAGTGGGAGGTTCTCCCGGGCGCAGACGCTTGTAGATTTCCACCAGGGCTTCCTCTGCCGACTCCGTATTATCCCGCTCCAGGGTAATACGGATATGCTCGTTATCATCGAAAAGCTCGGCAATCTGCCCATTGGTAGCATAACCCAAAGCCCGAATCAATACGGTGGCTGGAAGTTTACGAGTTCTATCCACACGAACAAAAATATTATCATTAACGTCCGTTTCAAACTCTAACCAAGCTCCACGGTTAGGAATAACCGTCGCTCCGAAGACTTTCTTCCCGCTGGGGTCGATGCTTTCGGAATAGTAAACACCGGGAGAACGAACCAGCTGACTGACGATAACCCGTTCTGCTCCGTTAATAATGAAGGTTCCTTTGGTGGTCATCAAGGGAAAATCACCCATGAAGACCTCTTGTTCCTTCACTTCCCCTGTCTCTTTATTAATGAGACGAACTTTAACCCGCAGAGGTGCCGCATACGTTACGTCGCGTTCCTTACACTCTTCCACCTCGTATTTAGGCTCTCCTAAACTATAGTCGATAAATTCCAATACAAGGTTGCCTGTGAAATCTTGAATGGGGGAAATATCCCTGAACATTTCCCTTAACCCTTCATCAAGAAACCACTGATAAGAGTTTTGCTGAATTTCGATTAGATTTGGCATGTCGAGAACTTCTCGAATTCTGGAATAACTCCAGCGTTCCCGCGTCCCTACCTTAACAGGATAGAACATGTACGCTTCACCCCTCAAGTGTGATGTCCTCGCCCCGAGGATAGTATTATGACATAAACAGCCAAAAGCAAGGCCTCATATGCAAAACCTCGCTTCGTCGTTTATGGAGATCCCTCTTGCGTGATCAAATTAATCAAATGACAATCTCCCCATCGTCACCTTTAGTACGATCCGATCGAAAGTTCTATCGGCATCCTAAGTTACTGTTTGGAATAGTCTGGATAATTCGTCCATTTTATGTACAGTAACAATTACTAAGGATACCAAGATTATCTACTATTGTCAAGGAGAAATATTTCTTTTTTTGCAGTTTTATGTCCTTCCCGGAAAATTATTTTCCGGGAACCCCTTGCCACCAAGTAGATTATACCAAATTTGTCTCCAAAACAATAATCGGGAGGACTTATAAGGAAATTTTTCTGGAGGGAATGCCCCTGATCATATAAAGGGGCTGCTCCTTTTAAGGAACAGCCCCTGTTTGTTTTCCGGAAAGCCCATCAGTAATTCAGTTTTTGTGTCCATTTCAAGGCTTCAAAATACAGCTCCATAAACTTTCGCGACATGGTATACCGATCCGCAGCTTTTTCCCAGTGACCTTTTTCCCAAGCCGTCACAAAATTCAACAGTTGCCGTTGCTCATTTTCGGCCCCCAGCAAGGCCTGTTTAACCTGTATGGATAGGGGAAGCCCCTTTAACACCTGTTCCATCGGACTGTTGAGCAATACATCAATGGCAGAGAAGATCCCTGTGAAGAAAAAACCGGAACTTTCACTCTGAGGGTAAAGTTCTGAGGCAAGGAGTTCCATGAATTTTCCTCGGATCAGGGACTGCTTAATCAATTCGGCATTTTCAACATTCTGCATATCCTTTAACAGCATCAGGGCAATCCATTGATGCATTTCTTTAATCCCGATAAAGGATAACGCGTGAGGAATGGACTGAATCTTATTTTTTGAACCCATATACACCGAATTAGCCAACTTCAATAGTTTATAGGAAAGCCCTAAATCACTTTTTATAATATTGGCCATAACTCCATAACTGGGCTCCGCTGAATTCAGCTCTTCAAGAACACTAAAAAGGTTGACGTTAAGGGTTACCACCTCTTTGGACTGGATTATGGCGGGCTTACTGAAAAAGTACCCCTGAAACAGGTCATAGCCCATAGCCGCCGCTTGTCTGAACTCTTCCCTGGTTTCAATCTTCTCGGCTAAAAACTTTACATTTTTACCGCAGCGTTTCATCAGGCTGGATTGTTCATTTTTACTGACAGCCGGAAATTCTATCTTAATAATATCAGCCATTTCGATTAAAGGCAGATTGTTTTGATCGGCTACAAAATCATCGAGAGCCAGCTTATAGCCCATAGCCTTCATCTTTTTGCAGGCCTCTACCGTAGCCGGAGTGACTTGGTCCCGTTCCAGAATTTCCACCACAATATTTTCCTTGGGCAGCAAGAAAGGAATATCACTGTCAATCAGCTTTTTTGAGAAATTGATAAAGGCATTGCTGCCATCAGTCAAATCCTGGAGTCCCATGACAAGAAAGGTGTTGTAAATTAATTCGGCGGTGGCCTGGTCGTCGTCAATGCCGGAGAAAAAATTATCACGGCTCTGTCTGTACAAAAGTTCATAGCCGTAGATTTTCAGGCCTCTGTCAAAAATAGGCTGTCTCGCCAGAAAAGCGTCCATTATCCGCACCCCCTTGCCGACCTGAGCTTATCCGCCTCCCACTCAAGCCAGCAGCAGATTATCCCTTGAATTTATATTTTAAATTTCCTTACTAAAGCCTGCAGATTATCCGCACTGTCTTTAACGCTATCCGTCTCCGTTTTGATTTCGTTAGCCTTATCTTTGAGCATGGCCACTTGAGCGGCGACATGAGCCGTTCTTTCGGACCCGGATTCCGTGGCTCTAGCTATCTCGGCAATTCCGTCCGCTACCGTTTTAATTGAAGCAAGCAGCTCCTGGGAAGTGGCGCTTAGTTCTCCAGCCCACCCATCAATGGTTTGGGCGTCATGATCATAGTTTTCCCCCACCAGGACGGATTCCTTATAGTTTTCAACCACTTTGGTGTCAATGTATACCAGCATCTGCCTGGAGGTATCCGCCAGGTTCTCCACCACTTCAAAAATAACTCCTAAGGTATCTTGAATTTCTTTCACCGTATTCTGGGAGTTTTCCGCTAATTTTCGTATCTCTTCCGAAACCACCGAAAAACCCTTCCCGGCTTCGCCGGCCCTAGCTGATTCAATAGCCGCATTTAAAGCCAATAGGTTGGTTTGCACAGCTATCTGCAAAATAACCTCGGATAAACTTTTAATTTTGGCCACTTCCGTGGTTTTTGCCAAGGCGGCATCCATCGTTTGCTTGATAGCTGAACGAGTCTGATCCGCCTCGGCCTGCAGTTCGAAAGCATTGTCCTTTAAGGAGACCGCTTTCGAGCTGATTTCATGAGCGGATAAGGCTCCTTCCTGAGCTTTTATGGCTACGACTTCCACCGCACTGGCAATTTCAGTGGAGGTTGCGGTTATTTCTTCCGTAGAGGAGGCCGTTTCCTCCATCCCGGCCGACAATTCCTGCACGGTTGCCGCCGCGTTTTCCAACTCACCCGTGAGAACCCCTATATTTCGATGGGAGGCAAGGATCGCCGTATTGACCTTATTCGTTTCCGCAATGATTCCCTTAACCACTTCATGGATATTTTCTATGAATAAATTAAAGTAATCGGACATCTCCCCGATTTCATCTTGAGCTGAAACCGCCACCCGTTTGGTCAGGTCCCCTTCTCCCTCAGCGATGTCTTTGAGCATGGCAGTGATGGCCTTAATCTTGCGGAGGATCATAATCCGAAACATAAATACCACGCAAAAACCCATAAAGACTCCTAAAACGGCCATAAAAACCGCCTGATTCATGATCAGCTTTTGGCTCAGCATCGCGGCCATATTATAGCTTTGTCCAAGAAAAAGCATCCCGCTGACTTTTCCTGTAACATCAGCAAGGGGTGTATAACCGACAAAATACTTTGAACCGTTAATAGTCGTTGAGCCATAATAAGCTTTTCCTTGCTTCAAAACGGTATCGATAATCCTTTGATCTTCCATTTTGGTGCCGACGAGACGAGTGCCGTTTTTGCTCATAATCGTCGTCGCAATTCTCTCATCGCCTAAAAATACTGTCACATCACAATTGAAGATTTTCTTTTGCGCATCCACATAGTCATTTTCTGAAAGAGCATATCCCAGGGATACGGCACCGTAAATACGGCCTTCCTCATCCTGCAGGGGCGCACCGGCCCGGATTGAATAGTTTATCGACGTCCCTTCTTCAATGCCGACAGAGGCCTCCCCTTGCAGGGCCTTCTGAATATTGACCTGGTCAATAATACTGTCCCCGTATTTTTCCGGCTCATGAGTCCGCACAAATACCTTTCCTTCTTGGTCGGTAACCACCAAAAAATCAAGCTCCAATGTTTTTAACGCCTGTTGACCGATGGCCAGCGCCCCTTGGCGGTTCCCGGTTCGAATCGCCTCGAGCAGCCCAGGGGATCCTGTCAATAATTCCGTGGCATTTAAAGCTCTTTGCTGCCTATTCTGGAGTTCTTCGCTTAAAACAAGGGCCTTGGCCCTTACCTCATCCTCAATATTTTGGTTAATAACACTTTCCACTGTTAAGGAAATGATAAAGTAAACCGCTATAGTAAAAACCGCCACACATCCCGCCATTAACACCGATATCTTCCCTGACAAACTGTGGATTTTCATAAACGCCTCTCCTTTGATGCGAACTAATCATTTTAATTTAAATAATTTAAAAATTAATTATTATTTTAACAAAGGAGTCTGAACATTTTCTGAACAATTCCTTAAAAGTAAAACATTTAAAATTGTCGTAAAAATGACTATAAAAATCTTCCCGCTTTATATAGAATAAGAGAAAAGGCTACTAACTCGGAAGGATTCTCTATTATGAACAATACCAACATGCAAAAGTCCTTTTTCGTCATCATGTTGCTGATCATGGCTGCCAGTCTTGCTGTACCGCTCTTCCGCCTCTCCCTGTCCGATATCCCCAAAGCCGTAAAAGGCACCCTGGATCTAAGGGATTATAACGGAGTGCGCGACAAAACTGTAAAATTGAGCGGTGAATGGGAGTTTTATTTCGGGCAGCTTCTGACTCCCGAAGACTTTAAAAACCAGGAACCCTCAGGCAAAACCATTCAAAATGTTCCCGCCAGTTGGGGTTCTTATCAAATAGAAGGGGAGCATTTACCCCCTCAGGGAAGCGCCACCTATCGTCTGAGAATCCTGCTTCCTGCCGAGGGAGGAAACTTCGGGATTAAAATCACCTGCATATCCGCCTCCGCCAGAATATTTGCCGATGATCAGCTTATTCTGGAATGCGGCAGCCCTGGAAACTCACCTGAAACCACCGTCCATAAATATTATGCAGATACCGGCTACTTCCAAACAGATGACGGCGAGGTAGAAATCCTTGTTCAGGCGGCTGACTTTTCTTATGTCAACAGCGGCATCCTTTATGAAATTCACTTTGGCGATCAAAAATCCATTGCCGCCCTGCGGATGTATGACTCTTTCCTTGATATATCCCTCATATCCGGAATGTCTTTTCTGGCCCTTTACTTCTTCGGTTTAGGCCTGCAAAGAAAAAAGAGCGCCGAGATCCTGTTTTTTGCCCTTTATTGCTTGGTTTCATCACTCCAGGCTTCTGTTCGTTCGGAAGCACTACTAAATTATGCACTCCCTGCTTTATCGTATAATACCTCCTTAAAAATTCTGATCATTTCCTATACTTTATGTCTTTATGCCCTGATCAAATTTCTCTATCACGCTCAAGAAGGCGGTTCTTCCCGCCGGGCTAACCTGATTATCGATGGTATAACCCTATTTTTTATCTTGCTGGACTGGTTCACCGATTTTTACTTATGGGGATATATCTATACGGTTGCTTTGGTCGGTCAGATTTATGTACTTTTTTTACTTATTGCCCTTCTCGCCAAGAACACCAAGGGTGGCAGCGAGGGCCGTTATTATCTTTTTTCCGCTGTAGTGAGCTCCCTGATTCACTTGCTGACCATCCTCGCTAATTTTATTCTGCTCTGGGAATCCAATCTGTTCCTTCCCGTTTTTCAGCCGATTTTTGTTTTGTCTTTAGCCTTGTACATGTCCGAAAAATATGAGAACTCCTTCAAAACCATTGAAAAACTCAGTGACCGGCTGGTGGTTTTAGATAAATTGAAAGATGATTTCCTGGCCAAGACCTCCCATGAGCTGAAAACGCCCTTAAATGGCATCATCAATATTTCCCAGTCCCTTCTGGATGGCGCGGGAGGCAGCTTAAGCCGGGCCCAGGCCGAAGATATCCGCTTGATCACCAGCATCGGCAAACGGCTCTCCACCCTGGTTTATGATATTCTGGATTATTCTAAGTTAAAGGTCATGGACATTCAATTGCATATTGTTTGTCTGGACGTGCACCAGGTTGCCGAATCGACGGTGGATATTTTCCGTTATTTGATCAAAGGAAGACCCATCACCCTGGAAAATAAAATACCGCCCAATCAGCACTTGATTTGGGCGGATGAGAACCGGTTAAAGCAGATCTTCTCCAATTTGCTGGATAATAGCCTTAAATACACAGAGCTGGGGAGCATTTCTCTCAGCTGCCGGCAGGATGGAGGGTTTCTATGGATCCAGGTCAGCGATACAGGCATCGGCATCCCCGCCGACAAGCTCAAAGACATTTTTGCCCCCTATGAACAGCTGGGGGAACAATCGGCCAACCAAAGAGGAATAGGGTTGGGGCTGACCATAACCCAACAGCTGATTGAACTGCATGGGGGACAGATCGTTGCCCGTTCCGAGCCTGGTCAGGGAACCTCCTTCACCTTCTCAATACCTCTTGCCAAAGACAATAAACCCCAGAGATCATTGCCGGGGGACTATGTGGGATACGACGGGTCTGAATCCTTAGCCACTGAAGCTCTTCCCCAGACAGTTCATGTGGGAGGAGAATTCTCTATTCTTGTCGTTGATGATGAGTTCTCCAATCTAAAAGCCCTGATGAATATCCTGACCCTCAATCAATACAATGTGACCGTGGCGATCAACGGAGAAGCGGCGCTGCATCTCCTTAAAGGAGCCTTTCACTACGATCTCTGCATTCTTGATGTTATGATGCCGGGTATCAGCGGCTATGAAGTTTGCCGAAAAATCAGGGAAACCTATTCCCCCCTCGAACTGCCGATCCTGCTCCTTACTGCCAAGGCCTTACCGGAGGATATGGAGGCGGGTTTTCGAGCGGGTGCCAACGATTTTATCGAAAAACCCTTTGAAGTCAGGGAGCTTAAGTGCCGCGTCAGCACCCTTGTCCAGTTGAAAAATTCTATGGATCTGCTGCTGAAAAAAGAAACCGCTTTTCTGCAGGCCCAAATCAGACCTCATTTTCTATTCAATGCTCTGAATACCATCTACTCTTTTTGTTATACCAATCCCGGCAAGGCAGGGGAGCTGCTTGCCGAATTGGGGGTTTTTTTAAGGAGCAGCTTTGATTTCTCCAGCACAGCTTCCCTGGTTACCGTCGAAAAGGAACTTAGACTGGTCAAAGCCTATGTAGCTATTGAAGAAGCCAGGTTCGGCAGTCAGCTTGAAGTGGAGTACGCCGTTGAGCCCTCTGTGTTAAATTTCTCCATTCTTCCCCTCATGATCCAGCCCATCGTTGAAAATTCAATCCGGCATGGCTTGCTGAAGAGAAGCCAGGGCGGAAAGGTCTCTTTGTCTCTGACACACTCTGAAGACTGCATTCAGGTAGAAGTCATAGATAACGGTGTCGGTATCCCCGCTTCCGTCCTGAAGGATTTGATCCATGCAAAATCCGAAACCCGGGGAGTTGGTTTGACCAATATCAGCCGCAGGTTGCTGCGCTTCTATGGGACCACTTTAACTATCTTCAGCGTGGAAGACCACGGGACAACCGTTTCTTTCCGCATCCCGGCCAAAACCTGATTGACAAATATCCTAAACCGCCACTCATAACTAAAGTCTTATAGAAAGGAGCTGCATCGATGCTAAGAGCCATTATTGTAGATAATGAAGAACCGGCGACCCAGATTCTGCAGATGCTTCTGGAAAAAACCGGTCAAATCAGGGTTGTCGGCACTTTTCTCAGGGCGGCAGACGCTTTATCCAGCCTAAGGCTAACCAAACCGGATGTTGCTTTCCTGGATATTGAAATACCTGACACAAGTGGCCTGGAGCTGGCCAATCATATCCTGGCTATGGACAGCGATGTGGAAATCATCTTTGTGACCGCCTATGATCACTATGCTCTGCATGCCTTCCGGGTCAATGCTTTAGACTATTTATTAAAGCCCCTCCTCCCGGAAGATGTGGAGAGAGCCGTCAGACGCCTTATCAAAAGAAAAGGGTTAGCCAAGGATTCTGCCCCGGAATCTCCTTTGGGAGCCAATATTCATTATTTCGGAAAATTTTCAGTGTACGGCCCCGCCAGCAAAAAGCCAGTTAAATGGCGGACATCCAAGGCCGAAGAACTTTTTGCCTATCTGGTGCAGAATCTGGAAAAGGAAGTTCCCAAGTGGCGAATCTGCGAAGCTCTCTGGCCGGAATACCATAGCGAAAAGGTGGATATTCAGCTCCATACTACCGTATATAAACTAAAAAAAGTGTTGACTGCGGCCAATATCCCTTTCGATTTAAGTTTCAGCAACGGCTGCTATTGGCTGAGCCTTCCCCAAGCAGCCATTGATAAGGTCGAGTTTGATGCCCATATCGCTTCCTCCGTCCCTGTAAATCAAAGCACCATTGCGAGATGCGAACATGCCCTTTCTCTCTATACCGGAGATTACTTGGAGGAAAACGGCTATCTGTGGTCTTTGGCTCTAAAAGCCGAGTATGGGCAGAAATTTTATAAGCTGGCGTCTTCCGTCGTAAACTTCTATATGACTCAAGGTGATTGGGTCAGAGCAGAGAAGATTCTGCGCAGTATTTTAGAACGCTGCCCTTTAGATGAAACTGTACATGAAATGCTCTTAACCTGCTATTTTACCCAAAAGGACCGGACCGCTTTTATTACCCACTATCATACTGTACGAAAGCTTTTCCAGGCCGAATTGGGACTTGAGCCTGGAAAATCCATACAAACTCTGTATCACAGTCTTCTCAAGAGAATGGATTAAACCAAAGAAGGCGCCCTCCTCTCACCTTTATGGGTGGAGAAGGGCGCCTTCTTTAAGCACTATTATAGGCTAAACTTACTTAACTTCGACAGTTGCACCAGCTTCAACGAGCTTAGCTTTGATAGCTTCGGCATCATCTTTGCTGACTTTTTCTTTAACAGGCTTTGGAGCGCCGTCAACCAGTTCTTTAGCTTCTTTCAGGCCAAGACCGGTGATTTCGCGAACAACTTTGATGACGTTGATTTTTCCGGCACCAGCATTCATAAGAACAACATCGAATTCGGTTTGCTCTTCAGCAACAGGAGCAGCAGCAGCGCCAGGAGCAGCAGCTACAGCTACAGGAGCAGCAGCACTAACACCAAATTCTTCTTCGAAAGCTTTGACGAGCTCAGCAAGCTCGAGAACGGTTAAGCCTTTTACGGCTTCGAGAATTTCAGCAGTTTTAGACATTGAAATTTTCCTCCCTAATATCACTTAAAATTAATTTTTGTTTTGGAATCCATTTACGGAAATCATTATAATTCAGTTACGATGCTTTGAGGGCCAGGCCCCCCATCATAACCCGAACATCGTAGTTCCCATCCTCAGCGCAGCGTTTTAAATCCTGCTTACGCCTGAGCTTCTTTAAGCTTACGCACTTCTTCCAAGGCATAACCCATTTTGCGGATTGGTCCTTGAAGTACATTGGCCATGCCGACGAGGGGTGCTTGCATTCCTCGCAGGACTTGAGCAAGGAGAACTTCGCGAGAAGGAAGTTCCGCAAGGGCTTTAACTCCCGCTTCGTCAACGACTTTTCCTTCGACCACGCCTGCTTTGATAGCAAAGGTCTTCGAGGTCTTAGCAAAATCAGCTAATACTTTAGCTCCAGCCACTGGATCAGCACTGAAAGCAACGGCTGTAGGTCCTTCCAGATATCCATCCAAACCTTCGATACCGACTTCATGAGCCGCCCGGCGAACCATGGTGTTTTTCAATACATGGTATTCGACACCGGCTTGACGCAGTTGGGCACGCAGTTGAGTTACTTGAGCAACGGTCAGGCCGCGATAATCAGCCAGTACGACCCCTGTGGAGTTTTGGAACCGCTCCTTAATCTCCGCAACCACTTGTGCTTTTTCTTCGATATTTGGCACTTAAGTCCACCTCCTTCCGAAATACCCACACTAATAGAAAAACCCCCGCTTTGACTGCAGAGGTTAAGAAGGCCCAATATAACTTAAGGCTATCTTTCCAACCTCGGCAGGGATATTAAGCTCTAAGAGCACCTGCTGTCTACAGTGGAAGGCTATTCAATTCTAGTAGAGTATAGCTTATCTATGCAAACCTGTCAAGAAATATTCCAGACACTTTTTGGAATCCAATTAATTGGCTTTGACCGGGTTAATCCGTACTCCAGGTCCCATAGTAGAGGACACTGTGACGCTGCGGATATACTGACCCTTAGCGGCAGCCGGCTTCGCTTTAACCAAGGTCTCAACCAGAACCTTATAGTTCTGATAGAGTTGTTCTTCGCTGAAGGAAACTTTGCCGATAGGGGCATGAATGATACCGGCTTTGTCAGCACGATATTCAATCTTACCGGCTTTGATCTCTTTGACAGCTTTGGCTACATCAAAGGTAACGGTACCGGTCTTGGGGTTTGGCATAAGTCCTTTAGGACCGAGCACACGACCCAGTTTACCGACCATACCCATCATATCCGGTGTAGCAACAACCACATCGAAACCAAACCAACCCTGCTCGATTTTCGCAATCATGTCTTCAGCACCAACAAAATCTGCACCGGCAGCCTCAGCTTCTTTAGCTTTATCGCCTTTAGCGAAGACTAACACACTGCGGGTTTTACCGGTTCCGTGAGGAAGCACAAGGGCTCCACGGATTTGTTGGTCCGCATGACGGGTATCGATACCGAGCTTGAATGCTACTTCAACAGTTTCGTCAAACTTTGCTTTAGCGATCTTCTTAACGACTGCTAAAGCTTCCATAGGCTCATGAAGAGCAGCACGGTCAAAAGCTTTAACTGCTTCTTGATAGTTTTTACCTACTTTGGCCATTCTTTAACCTCCTAGTGGTTCTTCGGGACGAGCCCTCCCACAAAAATCATTAACCTTCGACGATGGTGATTCCCATACTGCGCGCAGTACCTTCAACCATACTCATAGCCGCTTCAACGCTTGCTGCATTGAGGTCTTTCATCTTGGTTTCAGCGATCTCACGAACTTTAGTTTTGCTCACCTGAGCCACCTTTTTACGGTTAGGCTCTGAAGAACCTGAATTAATGTTCGCAGCTTTCTTCAACAAAATAGATGCTGGCGGAGTTTTGGTAATAAAGGTAAAGGAACGGTCCTCATAAACGGTAATTTCAACCGGAATAATTAATCCCGCTTGATCCTTTGTACGCTCGTTGTATTCTTTGCAGAAGGCCATAATGTTGACCCCGTGCTGACCAAGAGCTGGACCAACCGGAGGTGCCGGATTTGCTTTACCTGCGTTGATCGCTAATTTAACCAAACCAACGACTTTCTTTGCCATAGTTACACCTCCTTAATAGGGTAATTTCCTGCCCAGTGAGAAGGACACTAGTCGACTTTCTCGACCTGAGCAAAATCAAGTTCCACCGGAGTCTCCCGTCCAAACATGGACACAGATACCCGCAGCTTCCCTTTATCTTCAAGGATTTCCCGAACAGAAGCGATGAAATCCTTAAAAGGACCTGATATTACACGTACGTTTTGACCCACGGTATAATCCACACGTGTACGGACTTCTTCCACACCCATTTGCTTTAGAATAGCTTGTACTTCATGATCCAGCAAGGGAATGGGCTTGGCCCCGGTGCCGACAAAGCCTGTCACACCCGGAGTATTGCGCACCACATACCATGAATCGTCCGTCATATCCATTTCCACCAGAACATAGCCCGGGAAAACTTTACGCTTGGCGATCTTCTTCTTCCCATTTTTGATTTCAATCTCATCTTCCATGGGAACAAGAACACGAAAGATTTTATCCTCCATGTTCATGGATTCTACGCGCTTTTCAAGATTGGTCTTCACCTTATTCTCATAGCCGGAATAAGTGTGAATAACATACCAGTTCTTAGTCATATTTCGAACAGGAACCTCCAATACAAGGCCCCAAACTAACTTGCCTTACTTTCAGGGGCAACCTGTTTGAGTACCTATCCGAGAATCTTGGTCATTAAGATACTTAATCCGCTGTCTACAACCCACAGCATAACAGCTACAATAGCCACAGCGACGAGAACCACTCCTGTATAAGTCAAAAGCTGTTTGCGGTCCGGCCAGTGTACTTTTTTAAGTTCACTCCATACTCCTTTAAAGTACTCTGTGGACTTTTCTTTTGCAGGAGCATTCGTTTGCTTCTTAACTGCGCCCATCCAATCACATCCTTACAAGACTCTGAGCCACCATCATTGACAACGCAGCCCGGCGTACAGACTTTTGGGCCAAGACATAAAGACAATTCGCCCAACGCCCAGCTATAAATTACTTGGTTTCTTTGTGAGCTGTGTGGGACTTGCAAAACTTACAATACTTTTTAACTTCCAAACGATCCGGGTTATTTTTCTTATTTTTTATGGAAGCATAATTCCGGTTTTTGCACTCGGTACAAGCTAAAGTAATGCCAACACGCATTCACGAACACCTCCCTGGGCACAACTAAAAATCCGCATTCAATCCATGCTCATAATACATTATCATATGTAATTTAGCATGTCAAGAATTTGAAAAATTTAGTATGCAATATAATTCAATATAAAAAAACCGCAGAGCTTTAGCCATGCGGATTTTCGTCTTTGGTTGCGGGAGCCGGATTTGAACCGACGACCTTCGGGTTATGAGCCCGACGAGCTACCGCTGCTCCATCCCGCGATGTTTAGTGGTGGGCAGGAATGGATTCGAACCACCGTACCTTTCGGAACAGATTTACAGTCTGCCGCCTTTAACCACTCGGCCACCTACCCAAGTCACTCATTCATTATATACCAAAAGCTAAAAAAATACACCCTTTTTCTAAAAGAAATCTACAGTAAGTGATTGAGTTGAACTCGAAAATGAAAAACCGACTCCATCAAGCCGGCACATGATCCTCTCATAGCAGAGCATAGCTTGTTCTCCAAAATGCACATAAATCCGGACTCCTGACTTCAAGCTTATCCATCACGACGTTCTAAGTAACGCTCAAGCTTCCTTTTTACTCTTTGGAGAGCATTATCAATGGATTTCACATGTCTATGTAGGTCTACAGCAATCTCTTGATAGGATTTTCCTTCAAGGTAAGCCATCAGGACTTTCCACTCCAAGGAACTCAAGATCTCACCCATCTTTTCTTCGATATCGTCGAACTCTTCCTGACTGATGATCAATTCCTCCGGGTCGGTTATTCTGGTGCCGGAAATCACATCCAATAAGGTTCTATCCGAATCTTCGTCATAGATAGGTTTATTTAAGGACACGTAGGAATTCAAAGGAATATGCTTTTGCCGGGTAGCCGTCTTAATGGCGGTAATAATCTGCCTTGTAATACACAGCTCAGCAAAGGCTCGGAACGAGGAGAGCTTATCACCACGGAAATCTCGAATCGCTTTGTAGAGTCCAATCATACCCTCTTGGATAATATCTTCACGATCTGCTCCGATCAGGAAGTATGATCTTGCTTTTGCTCTGACAAAGTTCTTGTACTTATTAATTAAGTATTCCTGTGCTTCGGCATCACCGTTTTTGGCCAGCTCTACCACTTCTTCATCCACTATGACTTCATTCGTGTCGCACTCTTCCAACGCTTCAAGTTGGGCGTTAAGTGTCAAAGCGATCCCTCCCGTATCATGGTGATGAAGATGTTGTAATGGATTATCGCTCTTGTCCTCAAGAACATACTCATTATACCTTGAAAAAAACGGAAGCGTCAAGGCGAAGTTTTAGAGGTTATGTCGTCTCATGCACTCTACAAGCCGGGTTTGGGCTTTTGGCCCCGGCCCTTTCCATGATTGGCTCCAATTATCCCATAGTTTAGGTTGATTTACAAGATTTTTGCAATACAAATCCATTATGGGGTTATCCTTTATAACCTAATTCCTGCTGCCCCGCTGACGAAGAACCTCGTACATAAGAATGGAACCCGCCACACTGGCGTTTAATGAATTGATCCGTCCCTTCATAGGCAGACTGACGATCTCATCACAGGTCTCCTTGACCAGCCGGCTCAATCCCTTCCCTTCGCTTCCGATGACGATGACCCGCGCCCCTGTGAGGTCGGACCGGTAGACTTCCGTTCCCTCCGCTTCAGCTCCTGAGACCCAGCATCCTGCCTTTTGGAGGTCCTTCAGGGTCTGAACCAGATTCCCTACCCGGGCTACCAGGACATGCTCTACGGCACCGGCTGAGGTCTTCGCTACTGTGGCGGTCAGAGATACACTGCGCCGCTTGGGGATAATTACCCCGTGGACTCCCGCAGCATCGGCGGTCCGAATGAGGGCACCCAGATTATGGGGATCTTCCACTTCGTCCAGAACAAGGATAAAAGGATCTTCCCCTTTTTCTCCGGCCAGAGCGAGGATATCGTCCACTTCGGCATATTCCCGGGGGGCGACGTAGGCCAGGATTCCTTGATGCTTGGCTTTTTCAGTTAAACGATCCAGAGCTGCTTTATCCACAAATTGAAAGGGAATCTTCTGAGCCCGGGCATGGCTGACTATGTCCTGGAAGCGGCCGGCCGTGCCTTCCCCTTGCAGGAGGAGCTTATTGACGGGTTTGCCCGATTGGAGAAGTTCCCAAACAGCGTTGCGTCCATAGACGATTTCATCGGTCATAGATTAGGGTCATCCTTTCCGCTTCCTTCTTCAGTGCCTTGATCCGTCCGCAGCTCATGGCCCCTTCGTGACAAACCCCTTGAGTGACACAGGTAGGCCCGGCTTGACCAAAAACATTAGGGGCAACTTCCCGGACCAGCTCCAGCATTTTTTCGGCCAGGATGCGAATTTCCCACTGGGCGCGCATGCAGGTTCGATGTTCGAAGAAATTCAGCAAAGAGCGGGCATTAAAGGTAGCCATCAACGAGGTGGTGCAGGCATTGGGAAGGATATAACGGGCATCCTCTGCGGGAACCATCGCCAACAGAGCTTGGTATTCCTCCTGCAGAGTGGCCATAATATTCTCGAAGCGTTCCTGGGTTTGGGGATTACGGCGTATGGTCGGGGGGGTGACGAAGTCAAACCCCTCTTCTTTTACATACCGCTGTGATCGTTGAGAATAGCTGGCGATCCGATGGCGAACCAATTGATGGGATAACGCACGGGATACCCCATCGATGGAGAATTGAAAGCTAATGTGTTCAAAGGTCGAAAGATGACCCATGGCGCGAAGCTTCTGGACAAGATTGGCTACCTTTTCCTCATCCAACTTTTCCATGAGCTCCGGAACCGGATCAGGCGAATAGCACAAACGAGCAGCGGCAGCAATGACTTTTTCCGGATCCGGTGTGTATTGAATCAGTTCAACATTCACTTCTCTCTCCCCCTATATTCCTCCCCCGACTTCAGCAGTCTATCTCCGACTGCTCCGCCGGGCTCAATGCATCAGTGATGGATTCTTCTTCCTTGGCTGTTTCTCCCTTGCCTTTTCCTTCATCCTCTTCCCCAACAAATTGGTCCACCTGCTCAAAGGCCCACAGCATACGCTCTGTCCTGCCGGTTAGCTGCCAATAGCCTACCAGCGCTTCAAAGCCGGTGGCATAGCGGTATGTTACGACATCGGTGCTTTTAGGGTGGCCCCCTTTAGCATTTCTGCCCCGGTGAACCACCGAGAGCTCCTGTTCATCGAGATGAGGGAGAATATGGTGAAGAAGCTTGGCTTGGGTCCCCGCCCGGACATATTGGGTAGCCAGGCGGTGAAGTTCATTAACCTTTTCATAGCCATTATTGAGAAGATGGGTCCTGACCCAAAGCTCATAGACCACATCTCCCAGATAGGCCAGGGTAAGGGCATTCATTTCCTGCCAGGATCTTGGCATGGGAGCGGGCAGAATGCCCTTCCCTCCTTTCTATTTCAGGGTCCAACGCGCCCCTTGAGGAGTATCTTCCAGAACAATTCCCAGATCTTTCAGCCGGTCCCGGATCAGGTCGGACATTTCCCAGTCTTTCTTTTTCCGGGCAATGGCTCTTACTTCCAGGAGGAGCTCCATGACTTGATCCAGTTTTTGGTTGCCGGCTTCAGCTTGGTTGGCAGGCTTAGCCAGATCAAAGCCCAGGACATCAGCCAGCTCCCAAAGGGTAGCTCTGGCTTTTAACAGACCTTCCGAGCTGTAGGGATAAGCTTGCACATGAGCGTTAATGGCTTTCCCCAACTCAAAGAGGCTGGCATAAGCCAGGGCGGAGTTAAAGTCGTCATCCATAGCCTCTGCGAATTCCCGGCGGGCTTCTTCTGCTGCTGCCCTTAGCTTTTGCCCGGAGGCGGCATCTGCGGAGTTTTGTCCCTGGCGGCCCAGTGCTTCATCGGCCAGGCGGATGCTGGTCTGCAGACGCTCCAAACCTTTCTGAGCCATCTGCAGATTCTCATCATCAAAGTCCAACGGACTGCGGTAATGAGTGCCCAGAAGATAAAAACGAATCACTTCCCCGGGGAAATGTTCAAGAATCTCCCGAACCGTAAAAAAGTTCCCCAGGGATTTGGACATTTTCTGTTGATTGATGGTTAAAAAGGCATTATGCATCCAATACCGGGCAAAGGTCTCGCCATGGAGATATCCTTCCGCTTGGGCAATTTCATTTTCATGGTGAGGGAAGACCAAATCTCCCCCTCCTCCGTGAATATCAAAGCCGGAGCCCAAATACTTCAAGGACATGGCACTACACTCAATATGCCAGCCGGGACGGCCTTTTCCCCAAGGGCTTTCCCAAAAGGGCTCCCCGGGTTTGGCATTTTTCCACAGTGCAAAATCCATGGGGTTCTGTTTGCGTTCCCCTACTTCCACCCGGGCACCGGCTTGCATATCCTCCAGCGTCCGGCCGGAAAGCTTACCATAAGCGGGAAGCTTGTCCACGGCAAAATAAACGTCCCCGTCCACAGCATAAGCTAAGCCTTGCTCCTCCAGGCCTTTAATAATCTCGATCATCTCCGGAATATGATCGGTGGCTTTGGGATGTATGGAGGCCGGCATCAGGTTAAGAGCTGCGGCATCCTTAAAATATTCTCCGATATAATCCTGGGCCAGCTCCAGGGGATCCCTTCCCTCTTCCTGGCCCCGCTTGATAATCTTATCATCAATATCGGTAAAATTTTGAACGAAGGTCACATCATAGCCTTTATATAAAAGATAGCGGCGGATCATATCAAAGACAACAAGCATCCGTCCATTGCCCACATGGAAGTAGTTGTACACCGTTGGGCCGCAGGTATACATGCCCACTTTGCCTTCTTCCCGTGGCTTAAACTCCTCTTTTTGGTGGCTCATGGTGTTGAATAGTCTTAATGCCATTGCATTCAGCTCTCCTTTTCCCCTAGTTTTTTCTCCAGATAATTAATCCGTTCCATGAGGATTTGCAATGTTTCTTGAACAGGATCCGGCATTTCTTCTGCCCGGATCTCTTTATTACATACGGATTTCGTAACCACATGCAATTCCTTTAAGGGCATCCCGTGGCGTGAGACAACCTTTCCAGGAACACCCACCACCGTGGTATTGCTGGGAACAGGCTTCGTGACCACAGATCCTGCCCCGATTTTAACATTATCCCCAATTTTAATGGAACCTAATATTTTAGCTCCCGAACCGATAAAAACATTATTCCCAACAGTAGGGTGTCTTTTCCCTTTTTCCTTACCTGTTCCGCCCAGAGTGACCCCTTGGTAGATGGTAACATTATCCCCCACTTCGGCCGTCTCCCCGATGACCACTCCCATCCCGTGATCAATAAAGAGCCCCTGGCCGATTTTCGCACCGGGATGAATTTCTATCCCCGTAAAAAAACGGGAGGTCTGGGAGATTAAGCGAGGGATTAAAACCATATTCTTTTTATACAGACAGTGTGCCAGACGATGGGCGATCAACGCATGAAGACCCGGATAGCACAGGATAACCTCAACTATCGTTTTAGCCGCCGGATCTCTTTCAAAAATCACTTTAATGTCTTGCTTAATTTGGCCAAACACCACATATCACCTTCTACAGATAAATCCATCTTAAAACCACAGGACACCGAAAACCAACTCAATATAAAAAGAAACCCTCCGTCCAGAGACGAAGGATTTCCGCGGTTCCACTCTGATTGAACAGTTTCCTGCTCCACTCACAGCCTTAACGCAGCCTTACGGAAGGATCTGTTCACCCTTCAAACGCTCCAGGACGCACTTCAAAAGATCCTCCGGGATGGCTTCCACCTTTTCCATCCTCTCTTTGACAAAGGTCTCTTTCTACTCTTTCCCTTCATGACGTACCTTTCATATTCACAAACAAAAAGGATCTATTGCATTATATGCAAATGCAACTCATGGTGTTAGTATAGAGAATCCTTAAGAAGCTGTCAACAGAGTAAGTCAGTCGGGCCGCGCAGCTTATGAAGCGACCGGTGTAAATCAAAATCCTGGAGACTAACTCACGAGTCTATTTTCAAAAGCAGTAAGCCACATCCTATTAGCGGCTGCCGGCAAGCAAAGCTTTCGTCCCCGCCAAGCGGCTCAGCACATTCTCCAGCCCCAGCAGCGGGACAATGTCATAGAGCTCCGGTCCATGCATCTGTCCGGTCAGTGCGATCCGAATGGGCATAAAGACTTGTTTGCCGCCCAGCTTCGTTTCTTTGGTGATCTGCTTAAATAAAGGCTTCACCGTATCGACACGAATTGCCTCCAGGCTCTTTAATTTTTCCACAAAGAGGTCCAGAACAGCCGGGACTTGCTCCCCTTGCAGGATCTCCAGGGCTTCCCCTTCCGGAGTGGGAGCTTCTCCCCCCTGTACATAATGGACAAAATCCTTAACCTGAGCCATATAGGATAGGTGATTAATGATGGCTTGAACGTAGTGAGTCACCCAGGCCCGTTCCTCTTCGGAAAGGGTTCCCTGGGGAATAGCTCCCATCTCCCGGAGATAAGGCACAGCCAAATCTGTGAGTCGCTCGGGGTCCGCCTGCTTAATATAATGAGCGTTCATATAGTTTAGTTTATTCAAGTCAAAAACCGCCGGACTCTTGGAGACCCGCTCCAAAGAGAAGGCTTGGGTCATTTCCTCCAGGGTAAAGAATTCTTCTTCCCCCGGGGGAGACCAGCCCATCAGGGCAATGAAATTCACCACAGCCTCCGGCAGATATCCTTTGGCCTGATAATCGATAACCGCTGTATCCCCATCCCGTTTGCTCATCTTTTTTCCTTCAGTGTTGAGAATCAGGGAGATATGAGCGAATTCCGGAGTGGGGAGGCCTAAAGCCTGGTAAATCAGCACTTGTCGGGGAGTATTGGAGAGATGTTCTTCCCCGCGGATGACATGGGTGATATTCATAGTGGTATCGTCGATGACCACGGCAAAATTATAGGTGGGAATGCCATCGGACTTAACGATGACATAATCGCCGATGCCGTCGCTGTCAAAGACCACTTCTCCCCGCACCCGGTCGTTGATCAGGATCTGCCGGCCTTCAGGCACCCGAAAACGAACCACAGGTTTACGGCCCGCCGCTTCGTATGTTTGGCGCTCTGCTGCGGAAAGATGACGGCATTTACCCAGGTAGCGGGGAGTTTCCCCTTTAGCCATCAAATCCTGGCGTTCCTGCTCCAGCTCTTCTTCTGAACAATAGCAATAATAGGCGTCTCCGCTGGCGAGAAGCCTGTCCGTATATTCCTGATAAAGAGCCAGACGCTCGGTCTGGCGGTAAGGTCCGTTGTCGCCGCCGACTTCGATTCCTTCATCCCATTGAATGTTGAGCCAGCGCAGAGCCTCCATAATATTGTGTTCCGATTCCCGGCTGGAGCGCTCCAGATCGGTATCCTCACTGCGGACGATAAAAACCCCGTCTTCTTTGCGGGCGAGCAGGTAATTAAAGAGGGCGGAACGTGCACCGCCGATATGTAAGGGGCCCGTCGGGCTGGGGGCAAAACGAACTTTAAGCATAGGTATCCTCCTTGAATAAAATAGTTTAACTCAAACCTTAACCAGGCACACAATAGCCTGAGAACTGATTCCTTCTTCACGGCCTTCGAAACCCAGACGCTCCGTGGTGGTTGCCTTTACCGAAACGTTTTCCAGATCGGTTTTGAGAGCACGGGCGAGATTCTCCCGCATTTGGGGAATATAGGGAGCCAGCTTTGGCCGCTGGGCGGCGATGATGCAGTCAATATTGCCGATGGCATAGCCTCGTTCCTCCAGCAGCTTCATAACCTGTTCAAGCAGCTTCATGCTGGAAATCCCCCGATATCGCTCATCGGTATCCGGAAAATGCTTCCCCAGATCCCCCAGGGCCAAGGCCCCTAAGAGGGCATCCATGAGGGTATGGGTTAAGACATCGGCATCGGAATGACCCAACAATCCTTTTTCATGGGGGATGTCTATTCCAGCCAGTATGAGAGGACGCCCCGCCACCAGGGCATGAACGTCATAGCCAATTCCTACTCTTAGCATGGATTATCTCCTTCTGAACTTGCTGATCTAATTTATTGATTTAACTTATTGATCTAAGGGCGGTTCACTTACTTCATTCGTTCCCTGAACTAGAGTGAATCAAGGGACCTGTCCCCATGATTCACCTGATTCATTCGCTTGGCGAGGATAGCCTCGGCCAGGTCCAGGTCTTCGGGAGTGGTGATTTTGATATTTTCCAGGGAACCCATCAGGGTTTGGACAGGGTGACCCAGCCATTCGATAAGAGCGGCATCGTCCGTGGTGAGGTACCCCGCTTCTCTTGCCTTATGATGGGCTTCTTCCAGGAGGGAGCGGGCAAAGACTTGGGGAGTCTGGACAGCCCTCAGGGTTTCCCGGGGAGGTGTCTCCAGGACCTTGCCCTGGGCATCGACTCGTTTAATCGTATCCTTGACCGGAACAGCCATAATGGCTGCCCCAAACTTTTCCGCCTCTGTAAAAAACCGGTTTAATTCCAGACAAGTCAAAAGGGGGCGGGCCCCATCATGGACCGCCACCCTTTGGATTAACGAGCTAAGAGCCTTTACCCCCGCAAATACTGATTCCTGACGTTCTTCTCCGCCTAAGACAATGGCGGAGACCTTCTGAAAACCTTCTGTACGAACCAATTCAGCGATTCGTTCCCTATCCTCTTTTGCACTGACAATTACAATCTCAGCGACAGCCCCGGACCGCTCAAAGAGCGAGAGAGTATGGGCGAGAAGCGGGCGTCCCTGTAAAGGGAGGAATTGTTTATTGACAGAGGCTCCCATGCGTTTTCCTTGACCTGCAGCAGGGATGATGACACCCAGCTTAACCAAGCGCATTCACCTCATTCGTCCCCGACAGGCCAATCGACTTTTTTTCAACAAGAGCTTTGGGTTTGGCAAAAATCATCCGTCCCGCGGCAGTCTGCAGTACACTTGTTACCAACACGGTGATGGTTTGCCCCATATAACGCCGGCCGGTATCCACAACGATCATGGTGCCGTCATCCAGATAGGCTACCCCTTGTCCCGGCTCCTTGCCCTCTTTCATCACCTGAACTTCCATTTCTTCTCCGGGAAGGACAATAGGCTTCACTGCGTTGGCCAGCTCATTGATATTGAGGACCTTGACCCCTTGCAGTTCCGCTACCTTATTAAGGTTATAGTCGTTGGTGAGGATAGGAGCGCCAAGATTCTGCCCTAAGCGGACCAATTTGCTGTCCACTTCAGAAATATCTTCGAAATCTATCTCCATGATCTCCACATTGTTTGCCAACTCTTCCTTGGAGATTTGGTTTAAGATATCCAGGCCCCGACGACCGCGGTTGCGCTTCAGCAGATCGGAGGAGTCCGCGATATGCTGAAGCTCTTCCAGAACAAAGCCCGGGATCAGAAGTGTGCCTTCAAGAAAGCCGGTCTGAACGATGTCCGCAATACGCCCATCGATAATCACACTGGTATCCAAAATTTTATAATTGGGCAGAGCTGCGCCAAGACTTTGTCTATTGCCATCCTTGCCCTTGCCTTTCTCTCCTTTATCCCCTTTAAATTTCGGAAGAAAGGTGAAGAAGCCCAAAACCTCTTCTTTGCGTTTTACCCCAATGATCAAACCTAAATAACCAAGGGAAACGCTTAAAATAATGGATATTACAGAGCCGATAATGGGGATGCCCCTCAAGGCACTGCTTAATAAACTAGCAATTATAAGTCCGATAATAACACCAACTGCTCCACCAATCAAATCGTGTGTAGGCACTTTAGTCATGCGGGCATCGAACCAGGAAATCATCTTCAAAAAACCTCGCATGCTCGCCGGAGCAATCAGGAAGCCGAGAATAGCAAAAATTGCTACCATCGCCACAAAAGCCCAAATGGGAGAAATCTGCCATCCCAGAGACTGGAGCACATCAAGTCTCATAAGAACAACATTAAGGTAAAAACCTATGGCACCTGCTAAAACCGTGATGATAACGCGCACAATGTTGCGAATCATCATTTCACCTCCTTTATCATATTTTGGCTGAAACCTTTTTTCATTATACAAGAAATTACCATATATTTTCAATTCTAAAATTTAGGCAAGAAGTCCCTTAATTCTCTCTGACATTTCATCTGCTTGCACACCCTCGGCCAGAATCAATTCGCTGACGAGAATCTGATAAGCATTATCATACATTTTCTTCTCACCTGTCGATAAGCCCTTTTCCCTATCCCTTTGAGAAAGACTGCGCACCACCTCCGCAACAGAATATATATCCCCGCTTTTTATTCGATCCATATTGGCCCGGTATCTTCTGTTCCAGGCCAAAGCAGGCAGAGTACTTTCATTTTCTAGAATTTTTAAAACCTGAGGCACCTCTTCGGAAGAGATAACCCCCCGTATACCCAATTGATTCACATTTTTTAAAGGTATATAAACCTTCATATTCCCTACGGGAATATTCATGACATAGTACTGATGGGACTCGCCAAGAACTTCCCGCTCTTCGATAGCTTCAATGATACCTGCCCCGTGCATAGGGTAAACCACTCTATCTCCGATATCAAACATTCAGATCCCCCCTTATACTCATTATAGCAATATTTAAATAGGGGGTCAAAAATTTTTTAATTATATCACAGACGAGCTATTCTGTCAATTTCTTGTTTTCTTCGAGTTTTCCTTATCAGAATTAGAGGATTGTAGAAAATTGACAACTCCACCAAACGCTCGCTATAATTAAGGTGTCAGAAAGGAGTGAGGAAATAACTCATGGAAAATCTCACGGATCGCTATCAGATACTCGTTGAATCTCTCTTAATCCGCCACCAAAGTGTCTTGGATATCCTGACCAAGGGTCAGGAAGCCTCCGCTCGGGTCAATCGGGCTGTAGTCAAGACGGTAACTGATTGTGGCTGCTTAAGCATAGACGCCCGCAAGAAGCCTATCCCGGAAGAAGCGAGTTTTAGCGACTTAAAAAGTTTGCTGGACAGCCAGCTTGACGGCGAGCTTTGCGAAAGCTGCAAAGACATCATCGAAACGGAACTGGGTAAGCAGCTCTTCTACATAGCCGCCTTAGCAAACACCCTGGGAATTTCTCTTGACGACGTCATCCAAAAAGAAGAAACACGACTTTCTACCCTGACCATCTTTAACCTCACCTAGAACCCGCTCAATTCTGATGTTACCATGTGAACCTTAAATAAACCATAAACATTCTCTTAACTTTTAGTGAAAAATCTGTTACAGCCGTATCTTCAGGATGCGGCTTATTTTATATCCATTTCAAGCCCATCAAGATTACTGCTCAAACATAACCTGAACAGCCTCCTCCACCGTCTTCACCGCAATCACCGTAAAATTCCCGGGAACCTTCACCGCTGAGACATTAATCCGGGGAATAATGCAGCCTTCAAAGCCCAGCTTCACAGCTTCCTTCACCCGCTTCTCGATCTGAGAAATCCCGCGCACTTCTCCGGTAAGCCCCACTTCCCCAACCAGAGCATAACGCTTCAGCGGCCGTTCCCCCAGGCTGGAGGCAATGGCTGCAATGCAGGCCAGATCTACTCCCGGTTCATCGATGCGGATACCGCCGGCAATATTGATAAACACATCCTGGGCTCCCAGATGAAGGCCTACCTTTTTATCCAAAACAGCCAAGAGCATCAAAATCCGGTTGTAGTCGATTCCCGTAGCCGTACGGCGAGGCGGTCCATAGGTGGTAGGTGTCACGAGAGCCTGAATCTCCACCAGCAAAGGCCGGGAACCTTCCACGATCACCGCCACCGAGGAGCCGGGGGCCGTGGCTGAATTCTCTCCCAAGAACACTTTGGAGGGATTGGGAACCTCCACCAGGCCGTCTTCATGCATCTCAAAAACACCGATCTCATTGGTGGAGCCGAAACGATTCTTCACAGCCCTTAACAAACGATAAACATGATGACGGTCCCCTTCAAAATAAAGCACCGTATCCACAATATGTTCCAGTACTCTCGGTCCGGCGATAGCTCCTTCCTTGGTCACATGGCCGACGAGAAAGATGGGGATCTCCTCCTCTTTGGCTAACCGCATCAAAAAGGCTGCGCCCTCCCGCACCTGGCTCACACTGCCTGCGGCGGCCTGCAGCTCTTCCAGCACCATGGTTTGGATAGAATCGACGATTAAGAGACCCGGCCCCATAGCCAAAGCCACGTCCCGGACCACCTCCAGCCGGGTCTCCGTTAAAATATGCAAACGGGATTCCTTAATGCCCAGCCGCTCTGCTCTCAGCTTAATCTGCTTCTCCGATTCTTCTCCGGAGATATACAGTACATCCATGCCCTTGGCCAATAATCCCGCCGTTTGCAGAAGCAGGGTGGATTTGCCGATGCCCGGCTCGCCGCCCAGAAGAACAAAGGAGCCGGGGACGATTCCCCCACCCAAGACCCTGTTCAACTCCTGACTGCCCGAGCTGACCCGTTCTTCCTCCCGGATCTGAATCTCTGTCAAAGGCGTTGCCTTTACTCCTAAGGGGGTACGCTTGGCAGCGGCACGCTCCACAACTTCTTCAACTAAGGTATTCCATTCCCCACAGCCCGGACATTTCCCCAACCACCGGGGGCTTTCCTGACCGCAGGACTGACAAAAAAACCGCGTCTTCACCTTTGCCAAAACCCTATCCGCCTTTCCTCCGTATATGTTCTATAATACACTAACTCCCGCAAAGAGCTTTGGCTTGCGCCTCAAAGATAAAGTTGTGAAATTCATCCAACCCAATTATTATACGGCGCAGAGGACTCAAAACCCTTTTCATTCCAGTGGGATCCGCTTAAGAATACAAAATTCATCAAGATCGGTCACAGGATCGGCCACAAGAAGCACCATAGACTAACCCCAGGGCTAGTCTATGGCTCATCATTCAACCTACTCCGCCGCTTCGGCCTTTTTGCTTTTACGGGCTCTGACTTTGGCGAATTTCATCTTGTCCTCTACGGCCTCAACTTTGATTTTGTCCCCGGACTTAAATTCTCCGAGGAGAATCTTTTCCGACAAGCTGTCTTCGATCAGGCGTTGGATAGCCCGGCGCAGAGGACGGGCGCCGAAGGTAGGATCATTGCCCTCTTTGGCAATCAGCTCAAGAGCACTCTTTTCCACCTGCAGATCATAGCCCTGTTCCTGGAGACGGCCATTAACCTGCTTCATCAAAATCTCGGTAATCTTCAAGAGTCCCTCAGTTTGCAGGGAATGGAAGACCACAATTTCGTCCACCCGGTTGAGGAACTCCGGACGGAAGGTCTTTTTCAGTTCCTCCATTACCCGTGAGCTCATATTCTTGTACTCGGTTTCCTCATCCCGGCGGGAGGCAAAGCCCAAAGCTTCTTTCTTCATGAAGGAAGCGCCCACATTGGAGGTCATAATAATCACCGCATTACGGAAATCCACCGTCCTGCCCTTGGTATCGGTGAGACGGCCATCCTCCAGAACCTGCAGCAGGATATTGAAGACCTCAGGATGAGCTTTTTCGATTTCATCCAGCAGGATAACACTATAGGGTTTACGGCGGATGGCTTCGGTCAATTGGCCCCCTTCATCATGACCGATGTATCCGGGAGGTGCTCCCACCAGACGGGAAACCGCATGCTTCTCCATATATTCGGACATATCGATACGAATCAGAGCGTCTTCCTCACCAAATAAAGCTTCTGCCAAAGCCCGGGCCAGTTCGGTCTTGCCCACGCCGGTGGGCCCGAGGAAGATGAAGGAACCTACCGGGCGTTTGGGATCTTTCAATCCGGCACGAGCCCGCCGCACAGCGCGGGAAACAGCCTTCACAGCATCTTCTTGCCCCACCACCCGTTGATGGAGAGTTTCTTCCAAGCCCAGGAGCCGTTCGCTTTCTTCCTGAGCCAGCTTCTTCACCGGAATTCCTGTCCAACTGGCCACGATCTGAGCGATATCATCGGCGGTGACCTGACTTTGGCTTATATCCCGTTTACTCTCCCAGGTGTTGCGAAGCTGAGCAAGCTCTTCCCGAAGCTGATGCTCCTCATCCCGGAATTTAGCCGCTTTTTCAAACTCCTGACCTAAGACAGCCGCTTCCTTCTCACTCTTTAAGGCTTCGATCTTTTCTTCCAAAGACTTAAGATCGGGGGGAGCTGTAAAGGCTGCCAAGCGCACACGGGAAGCAGCCTCATCCATTAAATCAATGGCCTTATCGGGAAGGAAGCGATCCGAGATATAGCGATCGGACATCTTCACAGCTGCTTCCACCGCTTCATCGGTAATCTGGGTCCGGTGATGGGCTTCATAACGATCCCGTAAACCCAAGAGAATCTGAACAGCCTGCTCTACTGTAGGCTCTCCTACCGTAATAGGCTGGAAACGCCGCTCCAGAGCGGGATCTTTTTCAATATATTTACGATATTCATCCAAGGTCGTCGCGCCGATGCATTGGAGCTCTCCCCGGGCTAAGGCCGGTTTGAGGATATTGGCCGCATCGATGGCTCCTTCAGCCGCTCCGGCTCCGATTAAGGTGTGAAGCTCATCGATGAAAACGATAATGCGGCCGTCCACCCGAATCTCTTCCATGACCTTTTTCAGGCGCTCTTCAAATTCCCCGCGATACTTGCTTCCAGCCACCACAGCGGAGAGATCTAAGGTAACCACCCGCTTGCCCGCCAGGGTTTCGGGCACTTTATTATTGATGATCCGTTGGGCCAGCCCCTCGGCAATGGCCGTTTTCCCTACCCCCGGTTCGCCGATGAGCACAGGATTATTTTTGGTGCGGCGGCTGAGGACCTGAACTACACGCTCAATCTCGTCTTCCCGTCCCACTACCGGGTCCAGCCTGCCCTCCCGGGCTTGCTGGGTCAGATCCCGGCCAAATTCATTCAAAGCCGGCGTATTGGCAGCTCCGTTATTCTTGGCTGTGCCGGGCCCGGGAGCACCGCCGGGCATGGGAATATCATCCGGTTGACCTCCTAAAAGCTGAACCACTTGCTTCCAAATTCTTTCCGGGCTCACACCGAGATTGCGCAGCACCCGGGCCGCTACACCTTCTCCTTCCATCAGCAGACCGAGGAGCAGATGCTCAGTACCGATATAGCTGACCCCATGACGACGGGCTTCTTCATGAGCCAGCTCCATTACCCGTTTAACCCGGGGAGTCAGGCTTACCTCTCCGGTAAAAGGCTGGCCGATACCAGTCAGGTTGCCGATTTGTTCCCGGATTTTCTCCGGAGTCACCCCGATGCCATGAAGGGATTTGGCGGCGATACCTTCCCCTTCAGCCACTAAACCAAGCAGCAGATGCTCGGTGCCAATCACATTGGAGCCCATGCGCTTAGCTTCGTCTGAGGCGAATTGCAGCGCCTTGAGAGCCTTTTCCGTATATTTTTCATTCATTTTGATTTCACCATCCTTGTTTTAATTCATTAAGCATTTATTTCACTTCGGCCATAGCCTTGCGCATATAACTGGCGCGCTCCTCATCTCGTTGCTCCGGACTAAGCTCCCGCTCCAAGCCATATTGCAGGGAAGCCGGCAAAGTCTCCACCAACAAAGTACTAAAGCTTTGCTGACGGGGAGGAAGAATTCCCATATCGACTCCCAGACGATCCAGGGACAGGCATTGCAAAGCATCCTCAGAGTTGAGAAGCCTGGCCTTTTCCAGGGTTCCCCGAGCTCTCCAGACCTTATCTTGGAGGACCAGGGGGGCCTCCCGGACCAAGCCTTCCCGGGCATGAACCTCCTGTTCGATAATCTGACGGGTCACCGCTTCCAGATGAGTGATGGTATCCTCTTCACTCTTGCCCAGAGTGATCTGATTGGATACTTGATAGATATGCCCAAAGGCTTGGGAACCTTCCCCATACAAGCCCCGGACAGCTAAACCCAGATGATTGAGAGCCCCCAGCAGCTGCTGCACACGGTTAGTCATGACCAGCGCCGGCATATGCACCATCACTGAGGCCCGCATGCCTGTACCCACATTGGTGGGGCAGGCGGTCAGATACCCCTGGGCTTCCCGATAGGCGAAATCCAAACGTTCCTCCAACTGATCATCCATGGTATTGGACAAGAGATAGGCTTCCTTGAGCTGATCTCCCGGCAGCAGCACCTGGATTCTGAGATGATCCTCTTCGTTGACCATCACGGAAACCCGGTGATCTGAATTAATCGCCACCCCGCGAGCGCCCCGGGAGTTGACCAAGGCCGGGCTGATCAGGTGTTTTTCGATCAGCACATACTGCTCAATAGGCGTCAAATCCTTCATAGAATAGTAGGTTAATTTATCCTGATCGATAGTCAGGGCTTCCAGCTCAGCGGAGACTTTCTGTTCGATATCCTGAGCAGCTTCCTGGGAAAGCCCCAGAGGGAAAGGCACTCCTTCCAGATTGCGGGCCAGACGAATCCGGCTGCTCAGCACCACCGGGGTGTCCGGGTTTTCCCTCATCCACTCACTATTCTTCAGCAAATGTTCTTTTCTCTCCATAGTCTCATCCCCCCAGCTTCTGCTCGAGTTCACGAATTTGGTCACGCACCACGGCGGCTGCTTCAAATTCTTCCTTGCGAATGAGCTGTTGCAGCTTCTCCTTGAGTTTTTCAATCTCCGCTTTTTCGCGCAGGTCGGCTCCTTTGCGGGCAGGAATCTTGCCCACATGACAGCCGCCCCCATGGATCTTGCGCAGGATAGGCTCCAGCTCCGACTGGAATTTATCGTAACAGCCGCTGCAGCCCAGCTTTCCCGCCTGAGTAATCTCCGAAAGCCGGCGTCCGCATTGGGGACAGGCTTCTTCCTTTAAGGCCTGGGCATTGGTGGTAAAATTAAAAAGGGACTGTAAGAAATCCGGAATAATTCCCGGGCTGAAAACAAAGCTCACTTCCGGAGCATTCTTAGCGCAGTGATCGCAAAGGTACAGTTTGACCATTTCCCCATTGACGATCTTGGTAAACTGAACATTGGCCTCTCTCTGTTGGCAATGTTGGCAGAGCATAGTGATCCCCTCCTGTTTAATGCAAATCCTCCCGGCTTAAGGTCAGAAGGATTCGTTTCATCATATGGGCCCTGAGCCCATTGATGGTGGGGCTTTCCGGACCCAGAGTTTCCCGGTGGAAAACAGTGCGGATGATCTCTTCTTCCCGCCGGGTAATAATCTCATCTTCAACCAGACGCTGCAGCAGGTTAAAGGCTCGGCTCTCCCCCAACTGACTGCCGATCAGCTGTTTCATGATCGTTTGAAAATCTCCGTCATCATGAAAGCCCAGGCGGACAATCCGCAGATACCCGCCGCCGCCGCGACGGCTCTCTACCAAATATCCCCGCTCTACAGAAAAGCGAGTATCAAGAACATAATTAATCTGAGATGGAGCACATGAGAACTCCTCAGCCAGAACACCCCGTTGCAGGATAACATAGCCCTCCGCCGATTGTTCCAGGATCCGCTTCAAATAAACCTCGATGCGGTCCGCTAGATTTCCCATTACACGACACTCCCTTGACTATGACATTCTTTGACCTTATGACCTTCTTTGACCTTTGATAATATTTTACCCTAAAAATGCATTTTTGCAAATACTTTCAGCAGATTCTTTCTGCACATCCTTCCCGAACTATCCTTCCCGATTTCTTATAAATCATTGCATAGTGTTATCCGGGGCGGACAGAAGGAGCCAGCTGAAGATAAATAAAAAACTTCGTTTTTGCCAATCAAGCAAAAACGAAGTATGCCCATGTCCCCAGGGTGATGCATCCCGTTAAGGATAAGATGATATAGACTTTGGTTCCCGACCAAAAGGGCTGGTCCTCTGCCAAAAAGTCTTCAGCAAAATCCTCATCAGTATCCTCTTTAAAATTAAAGCTTTCCCGGCCCTTTTCATTATGATTAAAGTTCCTGCCCTGACCCTCACTATTAAAAGGACCTCTATCCGGAACCTTTGTCTGCTCAATATCCTTAAAGGAAGGCTTCTTCAGGAAGTCCCCGGACTCAGCCTCTCTGGTCCCCAGGTCCACAGTTTTCCTTAAGGGCCCTGCCGTCCGGGATGCAATATCCTCCCAATGAATCGTACCCTTTAATAGATAGTCAATCTCCTCTGAAGTGAGGCGAATTTCTTTTTCCTTCATGTCTGCACTACGCTCCTATTGGGTTTAACTTACACATTTTGGTATTCGCTAAAAAAAGAAAAAACCCTGCTTGCCATAGCAGGGCTAAAGGCCTATTTATCCAAGAATTTTGTACTAATTTGCCGGACTTTGCTGCGAATCATCTGATTCATAAAACAGAACCAGTCTAATAAGCAGTGCTCAGCCTACTTCACAAGCAACACCGGAACCGGTGATTTCTGCAGTACCCGTTGGCTGACGCTGCCCAGGACAGATCCCGTGATCGGTCCATAGCCATGACTGCCGATGACTACCAAATCAATACCATCCTTCTTAATCTGATCGATAATCTTAATAACCGGGTGACCAATCTCCAGCACCGTCTTCGTCGGCACTCCCTCTGCGGACACTTCCGCCATGGTCGCATCTAAGGCCATCTGGCCGTTCTTGGCAACATCCTCCTGGGAGAAAACATAGCCATAAGGTACAGTGTTGCCCCAAAGAGCTTGCGGTGTATAGGTCACATGAATGAGTACAATTTCTGATTGAAAAAGTCCGGCCAGCTCGACAGCCGTCTTAAAGGCCCGCACAGAGAATTCGGACCCATCTGTTGGAACAAGTATCTTCTTATACATAGAAATTGCCCCCCTTCTTTTAAAGACTCCCGGCAAGGATTCTTCTTACTTTAATTTTAAGTAGTTATTTTTCAAAAAGCAACTTATAATAGTGTTTTATAGGACATTTTTAAAATGTAACAGGTCGGCTTGTTTATCATCTCAGAAAGAAGTGGGAATTTTGCAACCCTATGTAAAATCATTCCGTTATGGCTGGAGCAGCTGGAGCATCTTAGTCATAGCCTTCATTACCGTCTTTTTTCACCGCTTATCCGTTGGCTCCGTAGCAGACGAACTGACCCGGGAAATTCCCATGAATTCAGTGACTCTGGGGAATCTGACCGCCATGAATTATTACGCCTACGCCCTGATGCAAATACCCGTAGGCATCCTGGTGGATCGCATCGGTGTCCGCAAAATCAACTTCTGCGGGCTCTTGGTCACAGCGGCCGGAAGCATTCTGTTCGGACTGGCCCATACCCTGGAAGCGGCCTATCTCTCTCGTTTCCTGGTCGGCATCGGCTCCTCGGTGATTATCGTCTCCATCTTCAAGATTCAAGCCACTTGGTTTCCCCTTTCACGCTTCTCCGTCCTGTCGGGGCTGACGTCCTTCTTTGGTAATTTCGGCTCCTTACTGGCCCTCTATCCCCTGACCTTTCTCTCCCTGACCTTCGGGTGGCGGAATGTCTTTTATTGGATGGCCGGCATCTCCCTCTTGTTGGCCCTTCTGGTACTCTGGGGAGTGCGGGATGCCAGGACCGAAATTTACAGCCCCCCTCGGGAGACAGCCGCAGCCGGTTCAACAGGTCCAACCGGTTCAGTCAGCCCCTTAAGCCGAAAGCATTCCCAAACCCCAGAACATACCTCCACCGCAGTAAAGCCCCTTCCTTTCCTGGCTTACCTCAAGGAAAGCCTCTCCTGCGTTCTCAAGAATCCCCGGACCTGGCCCAATGTGCTGATCCTTTTCGCCTTTACCGGATCCAGTACCACCTTGCTGGGACTGTGGGGAATTCCCCTCATGACTCAACTTTACTCTCTCGATAAAGCCACCGCAGCGGGATATGTGACTTTTGCCACCTTCGGCTTCATCCTGGGCGCTCCTTTAATCTCCCTTTGGGTCCGTTTGCTGAAGGGGATCCGCCCGGCTCTTTTAGCCGGAACGGGGCTTAACCTGCTGTTGTGGATATACATCGTCATCATTGCCGGCGGCCGCCCGGCAGCAGAGCTCTGGCCCGCCTTTTTCTTCATATTCGGCCTGCTGATCATGACTCATATTCTCGCTTTCTCCAATGTCACCGCTGTCAACCCTCTCAACTACAGCGGCATGGCCACAGCGATTACCAATATGGCTGAATTCATCGGCAGCTCCCTGGCCAGCTTAACCATCGGCTTGATTTTAGATTTCAGCGGCAACCCCAGTGCCGCCTGGTGGGTCATCCTGAGCATGGCTGCTCTAGGCTTTATGGCCGCCCTGCTTATAAAGGAGCAACCTGCAAGTTGATTCTCCAGGATTTTGCTTTAGGCGTTCACTCCATAAGCTGCGCGGAGCAATCTAATCGCTTAAATCTGTTCTCTGCCTTAAAGCAAAATCCTTGGGCTGCTTTGCAGGTCTGAGTAGTTCAACTCTGCAAAAAACAAAGAACCCTTTACGGGTTCTTCGCAATATCCTGATCTGGAGCAAGTTTTTAGTATACTTCCGGCAGTGGCTTGAAATAGCCTTGAGGATGTTGGCAAGCCGGGCAAAGATCGGGAGCTCCGGAGCCCTCATGAACATAGCCACAGTTCTCACATTTCCAGGAGATTTTTTCATCTTTTTTGTAGAGAGTGCCATTTTCCAATTCAGCGGCCAAGCGGGCATAACGCTCTTGATGGTGAGCTTCTACCGTGGCGATTTTGCGGAAGGCCACGGCGATATCGGCATAACCTTCTTCATCAGCAATATCGGCAAAGGTATTGTAGTCGATTACTTCTTCACCTTCACCGGCGGCTGCGCTCTTCAGGTTGGCCAAAGTATCCCGATAGTTGAGAGGATAATCGGCGTTCACACGGAAAACCTCTGTTTGGTCACCGGCATATTTTTGCAGGAATTTATAGAATACTTTTGCATGCTCTTTTTCGTTGTCTGCAGTAGAGATGAAGATGTTTTGAATGGCTTGGTGTCCTTCATTCTTGGCGACGCCGGCGTAAAAGGTATAGCGATTGCGTGCTTGAGACTCCCCCGCAAATCCATTGACTAAGTTCTGAAATGTTTTTGAATCCTTGAAATCCATTGATACAAACCTCCCCGTTTTTGCTTTTGGTAGTATACCAAGTATTGGTCTTTCTATACTTGGCTCAATACACTTTTGTTAAATTCTTCATTTAGGTTGCTTTTCCTGCCTCTTTTCCTAAAGTTTTTTAAAATCATTATTGATTACCCGATTTTAGAGATATTATTTTCCTAAAAGTGGATTGTTATTTTTTCTTTCCAGTGATACGTTATTATGGCGGTTACTATCTTTAACTACATAAGAGGTTATACTATGAATACACAGTACCTGAATAAATTCAATATCCCACGGCCCATCCTGGTTTTGATCATCGGAGGATTTATCCACTCAGTGGGCAGCTCCTTTATGTGGCCCCTGAACAGTATCTTTATGCATAATATCCTGGGACGTTCCCTCACTGAAGCAGGAGCCCTTATCTCTCTTCAAGCTCTGGCCACCTTGGTGGGACAGTTTATCAGCGGTGTCCTGGCCGATCGTTTTGGTTCCCGCAGGGTTATGATCTATGGATTGATCGGCGCGATTCTTCCCCTCATCTTAATCAGCTGCTTCCCTATTTGGGAAGTGTATGCTCCCGGCCTCCTTTTCTATGGTTTTGCAATCGCCTTCATTTTCGTGCCCATCAACGCCTTAGTCTTTACCCTCTGGCCTGAAGGCGGGCGGCGGGGATTTAACCTGCTCTACGTGTTCAACAATGCCGGAGTAGCTGTGGGAACAGCTCTAGGCGGCTTTATCGCCGCCCTGTCCTTCAAATTGGTCTTTTTGCTCAACGGTCTTTTCTTTTTTATTTATCTTTTAATGGTTCTTATCTTCTTGCCTGCCAAAGATATCCAGAGCAAGCCCTTGAGCAAATCCCGGGTTAAAGTGCCTATTTTTAAGGATCGGGGCTTCCCTGTTCTGATCGCTCTTTGTGCCGCTATCTTCCTTATGTGGGGTGCCTATATCCAGATCAACACCGTTCTGCCGGTGACCATGACGAATCTGGGGTATTCCCTGCCCCAATACAGTATTCTCTGGACCTTAAACGGGGTGATCATCGTCGCCTTCCAACCGGTCATCCATTGGATTATCCGCCACTGGGCGCCTACCCTCTCCCGTCAATTCTATGTATCCTGCCTATTTTACGCCATAGGCTTTCTGATCCTGCTGGGCAATTTCCCTTACCCCTCTTACTTCATAATGATGATCATCATCACCTTGGGAGAAATGCTGGTTCTGCCCGGTGTTCCGGCTGCAGCCGCCCTCATCGCCCCGGAAGGAAAAACAGCCACCTATCAGGGGGTCGTGGGAGGAGCTGCCTCCGGCGGCCGTGCCCTTGGCCCTATTCTGGGAGGCTTGGCCTTTGACCATTACGGCGGCAACATGGCTTGGGCTTTGGCCCTAATCTTTGTCAGCATCGCCCTGTTGCCTTTCTATCTCTATCAGCGTCGGGAGAGAACCTTCACCCAAGGAACCGGCACCAAGGAGCAAGCAATTTAAAATTAATAAACTAAAGAAAAAATACTAAAGGGATGAATGCTATGCCGCTACCAATCGTTGACTATAAATTCTGCCCCCAATGCGGGAAGCCTCTCCTCAGCGTCGATTTCTCCGGCCAGCACCGTCCTCACTGCCCGGATTGTTCCTTTGTCTTCTGGGGGAATTTCTCCTTAGGGGTAGGAGGAGTGGTCTGGCATGAGGGCAAGGTCCTCCTGGTTCAACGGGCCCATAATCCCGGCAAGGGGAACTGGACCATCCCCGGAGGCTATGTGGAACAAGACGAGCAAATCGCCGTTGCCATCACCCGGGAAATCCGGGAAGAGACCGGCATCCACGCCAAGCCCCTTTCCGTCATTGCCTTGCGGGATCGCCCCGGGGAAAAGCACGATGCTTATGTCGTCTTTCTCCTGGAATACTTAGGGGGCACTTTGCAGGGTGAGCCTGAAGAAGTTAGCGATTTGGGCTTCTTCACCCTTGAGGAATGCGAAAACCTCCCCATTGCCCAGCTCAGCCTCAGTGTGATCAAAGCTTCCCGCACCCTGCTTATCCCCACCTCTCCAGGCTTTCTGCCCCAGACAGGGGTAAAAATGATCGGTGGCGATCAGGCTATTTTATATCAGATATCGAAGGAGCAGGAATAACAAAAGCAGCATGCCATTAGAAAAAATGGCCATGCTGCTTTCTTAGCTTTAGCCCCTGCCTCCATACAAGGTTTTTAATTCCTCTTCCTTCATGGTAAAGCTGTGCTCATCATCGGGGAAATTCATACTTCTTACCTCATCCGCATAGTCCTGCAATCCTTTGAGCATGAGTTGATCAGCATTGGCATAAGCTTTGACAAACTTGGGAGCCCGGTTCACCCCATAGGTGAGTATGTCATGGTAGACGAGCACTTGTCCATCGGTATGAACACCTGCGCCGATGCCAATGGTGGGAATTGTCAAGGTCGTAGAAATTTCCTGGGCCAGCTGCTTAGGAATACACTCCAGGACCAGGGCAAAGGCCCCTGCCTCCTGGCATTCCTTCACATCCTCCAGCATTTTGCGGGCGGCTTCCCCATCTTTACCCTGAACTTTAAAACCACCGAGAACTGCAGCAGTCTGAGGTGTCAGACCAAGATGAGAGACTACAGGTATCCCCGCGCGGACAAGAGCTTTGATATGAGGGATCATTTCATCCGCACCTTCCACCTTTACAGCCTGGGCCCCCGTCTCCTGAATAAGCCTTGCTCCATTGAGCAAAGTATCCCTGATGGACAGATGGCAGCTCATAAAAGGCATGTCCGCCACGATAAACGTATTGGGAGCCCCGCGCTTAGCTGCTTTCCCATGATGGATCATGTCTTCCATGGTGACATAAACCGTAGAGTCGTAGCCCAGCACCACATTGCCCAGAGAATCCCCCACTAGAATTATGTCCGCACCCGCTTGTTCGGCCTGCTTGGCTGAGGGGTAATCGTAGGCGGTAATCATGACAATCTTTTTTCCCTCATTTTTCATCACCCAGAAGTCTTTTGTTGTTTTCAACGTTTTTCCTCCTTTTTTCAGGAGAGAAGACAAAACAGAGCAACAAAAAAGTTCCCCCTTGTCAGAAGGAACCACACAAAACACAGCACTGTTTTATCCCTCTGTCCCGGTCCGTATTGGCTACAGGCAGTGTAATATTGAATGGTTCTTACGAAAAGGTGCAGTTCGAATGATACTGCCCAAATCAAGTATAGCAGATATTATCCGGATCGGCTACAGAAGAAAAACAACGGCTCATGGCACCCCCCTAAAACCTTTCAGGCTTTTCGTATATCTGAATAAATACCTATAGCAAAACCATCAGTCATTAAGACCGATGGTTTATTTCTTTGTTTATGATTCTTCTATATAATCCAAAAGGAGGCCTATCATGAATAATTCCCCGGACCCTCAAGGGAAATGGCAAGCTTATCTTAGCAAGGCCTTAGCAAAATGCCGCACCTTTAAGTTCCCTGCTTTCTATAAAAAACCTAAATTCTGGCGCAACCTGGCCATCCTTTTTTTGTTCGTACTGCTGTCCGGCCTGGGCGCCGGTTACTATTGGATCTCCACCCTGGATGTAAGCAAGCTGGAAAGCCCCCTGGCCAAGCCCACCTATATCTACGACCAGGCAGGCAACAAGATCTCGCAGCTCTCTTCCTCCCGTATTGAGCCCGTAACTCTGGAACAAGTCCCTCAGCTTGCACAGCAGGCCATTATCGCTACCGAAGATAAACGCTTCTATGAACACCAAGGTGTGGATTTCCGCTCCATCCTGCGCGCCCTCATCCAGGACCTGAAAACCCGGAATTTCTCCGAGGGGGGCAGCACTATCAGCCAACAGCTGGCGAAAAATCTTTTTCTCACCTCAGACAAGACCCTCAGCCGCAAGTTGAAGGAAGCCGGCTATGCCATTAAAATTGAAGCCACCCTCTCCAAGGAAGAGATTCTGGAAGCCTACCTCAACCATATCTATTTTGGGGAAGGCCGCTGGGGACTTCAGGAAGCCGCCCGTTACTATTTTGGCAAAAATGCCGAAGAGCTGAACCTGGAGGAATCCGCCCTTCTTGCCGGCATCCTCAAAGGCCCCACCATCTACTCCCCTCTCCAAGATAAGGAACTGGCTCTCCAGCGCCGGAACATCGTCCTCGCCATGATGGCCGACCAGGGCTATATTACCGCCAAGGAAGCCGCTCAGGCTACTGCAGCGCCCATCGCCCTGCGCACCAAGCCTTTAGATAATTTATCCGGCAAATACGCCCCCTACGTGGATTATGTCATCGAAGAAGCTATCAACCGCTATGGCTTTACAGAAGATCAGATTCTCACCCTTGGTCTGCAAATTCATACCCAAATGGATGCCAAGGTTCAACAAGCCGCCGAAACCGTCTATAAAGATGACCAATTCTTCCCCCAAGGCCAGAGCGATCAAAAGGTCCAAAGCGGCATCGCCATTCTTGACCAGCATACCGGGGCTATCCGAGGTCTGGTGGGGTATCGGGGGGAAAGCGCTTTCCGCCAGTTTAACCATGCCTCCCAGCTCAAGCGCCAACCCGGTTCCATCATCAAACCCCTGATGGTCTATGGCCCCGCTTTAGAAAAAGGCTATCGCCCTGATGCCCTCCTCTATGACGGTCCTCTGGATCTGGACGGTTATGCGCCAAAGGATTGGGACGGCCAAACCCGGGGCTGGGTGACCATGGAAGAGGCCATTCAGCAATCCTGGAACATCCCCGCTGTCTGGTTATTTGATCAAATCGGCATCGACACCGGAAAAGCCTTTGTGCAAAAAGCCGGCATCCCTTTAACTGAAAAGGATGCCCATTTAAGTCTGGCTCTGGGTGGATTTGCAGAAGGAGTCTCTCCCCTGGAGATCGCCCAGGCCTATACCGCCTTTGCCAATCAAGGGCTCATGCACACAGCTCACGCCATCACCAAAATTACCACCGCCGACGGACATGTCTTAGCCCAAATGCAGCCGGAAAGCGTCCAGGTCACAGAGCCTGATCACGCCTATACCATGACCCTTCTTCTCCAAAACGTCGTCCAGCAGGGAACCGCCCCTAAAGCCGCTCTGGGCAGTCGTCCCGTAGCCGGAAAAACCGGTTCTGTGGAGTTGCCGCCTACCCAAGAGTTTGCAGGTATCAGCAAGGGGCAAAAAGATGTCTGGTTTGTCGGTTACACGCCTGAGCTGACCGCTGCCATCTGGATGGGCTATGATCAAACGGATCGGGATCATTACCTCACCACCTCCGGCGGCTCGGGGCCTGCCGTCGTCTTCCATGAAGTCCTCTCTTCAGCCCTCAAGGACACCCCTATCAAACCTTTTGAGGTTCCCGCCGGGTATGTGAAGGATTGGAATATCTGGCCCGAAGGCTGGGATGATCAGGATGAATACGACCAAAACAAGGATGACGATAAAGATAAAAAGGACAAAAAGGGTAAGAAGAACAAGAAAGACCCCAAAGATAAAAACGAGTTCTGGGACCTTTTTCAGGATCTATGGAGCTAGTAACCTTATGTCCTGTCGTTATCTTTCTTAACGATTCTTAACCTATCCCGCGGCGAGGATGCCAGCTCCTTGATGCCCTGGAGCCGCCGCGGATAGATCAGCAAATCGGCTTCGAGGGATTGGCAAAAGGCCTCGATATCCTCAAGATTAATGGCGAAGTCCATGGAAAAATAGGCAGGTTTACGCAGGGTATGAACCCAATCGGGACAGGTTTCATGACCTAATGTAACCCGCAGCGTCTCGATTTTTCCATTCTCTCCCCGAAGAGCTTGAAACAGGAGGTTAGGCTCAATAAACTCCAGCACCTCTGACTCCGGCTGTTTATAAAGTATATCCCGTGCCCATTTAATCAAAATTCCCGCTTCCCAGGTTAATAGACTGGGGTCTCTTTTGACCCAAGTCTTTTCCCCATGTTTGCAATAGACCTCCACAATCAGCCAATTGGAGTCAAACCCCAGATCATTGTCTTTATCAGGAAACTCATATCCTACAATCCTTAATGAGAATTCATCTCCATGACTCCCTCTGAGCATAGTGCTAATCCTCCTTCTTCAAAGCGTCTTTCTTTACCTGTCAATAAGAATGGACTTTACCACAGCAAAATACTCGCGAAGATAAGCATTGGGTCTGATATACCAAGGGGTGGAGCAAGGTACCCCCACAGGATTCAGCCCATTGCGTTCGGCTAAAATCTTGGAACGAAACATATGAAAATCGCTGGTGATCACCAGCACCGGTTCAGCCGGATCAAAGCCCTCCAATTGATCAAGCAAAACGCGGGAAAACCGGAAGTTTTCCATAGTACTGGTGGAGCGATCTTCTTTGAGGATTCGCTCCGGGGCAATTCCCTGCCCGATCAAATACTGAGCCATGGCCTCCGCCTCGGGAATCCATTCCCCTGGTCCTTGGCCGCCGGAAACCACCACCTTCATCTGCGGGTTTTCTGCTAAGATTCCTACCCCCTTATCCACCCGCTCCCGCAGAGTCCAGGAAAGCTGCTCCCCATTCAGACCTGCGCCCAGGATGATCAAAACCTTCCCCTGTTCAGGTCTTCTATCCTCTGTGTTCCATAATATTAATCCCTCAATAATGAAAAAGGAGCCCAGCAACAGAACGATTCCCCAGCGAATTAGTTTACGCAACCCTGGAAACCGCTGGCTAAAAAGCGTATTTCTAAACTTATCCCCCCATAATCCCCATAACAAGAATAAGCTCCCTACTCCCGCGGGGAGGATAGTCCCTAAATTGACTCCACCCTTAAGACCGGTTACTACGATTGTATCAAGGATCCCGATGATCCCTGCCAGGATGCTAAGCCAGGAACCCCAGCTTCTCTTCACCATAGCTACACCCCTAACCATTGCCATTGTTACACACAAATTTGTGAATTTATTGTTAAATGAGTTAGTTTCATAACTCGAAACCCTTAATATTTCAGCTTTTTTTGACAAATTAAAAAGGAGTACCTCCCCAACATCTCGAAATTGTAGTCGTCCAAAACCAAACACCGAGAGGTAGGAAAGGAGTACTCCCTGATGTTTAATATTCGCCAAGAACGTCTATTTTCCTTGGAGGAAATACTAGAAACTTCTCCAAGAGAATCATATGCTCTAATTCTTGGGCCTTTGGACATTAACCCTTTACTTGAGGCGGTTTCAAAAAAGGCAATCTTCGGAGCTCCAACTCAACTAAACTACACCGCTATGATCTACTCTTTGATCATTCGAGTCATTGAAAGAATCCCTACAATTAAGGACTTGCGTAAGCGTTTGAAAAACAGCCTGGAATTTCGTTTCGACTGTGGATTTACGCTTGCTGACTCGGTTCCTAGCGAAGCATCTTATTGCCGAATGATCAAAAAGATAGATGACTCCTCTGTTTTGGCTAACTCTCAGGATGATTTGGTGCTTCAGGCATTTAAAGAAGGGTTTATTGATCCAGAATGTGTTGTGGCAATAGATGCTACTCATATCGAAGCGAGAGATCGCAAGCCTGAAAAAAAGCAAGAAGAAACTCCGGTTGAAAAGACTCCTAAAAAGCGTGGACGGAAGCCCAAATCAGAAAGAGAGGCATGGCTTAAGGAACAAGAGGAGCTAGAAAAGAATCGCCCCATATTTGAGAAGAAGATTGAAGATCAACTTTCCTGCACCTTCACAGAATTAGCACAACACATTCCTCTTGATCCTCAATGGGGGATTAAAAAGAATTCAGAAGGAAAAAACGTGTTCTGGTATGGCTTCAAAGGGCACCTCCTTGTTGATTGTAAGGGTCAGTACGTTTTAAGTTCTTTACTATCTTCAGGGAACATAAATGATGGGAAAATGGCTATTCCTTTGCTTAAAGCGCTGAGTGAAAAACATCCTTACTTGAACCCCTCCTATATCCTCGCAGATGCTGGATATGACTATATCCCCATATACCAGCAAGCGAGATGTATAGGAGCACGGGCACTCATTGATTACAATAAGCGAAACGAGCAACTTCCAGAAGACAATGATAAATATTTTCGTCCAATATGCCAGAAGGGTTATTCGTACCGCTACGATAGCCATGATCCGCGTTATGATACTTTGAAATACACTCGACCCAAGGAATGCCAGGAGTGTCCCCTCAAAGATAGTGATACCTGCCAAAAGGTATTTAAGATTAAGACTTTGTCAGATCCCAGAAAGTACACAGTACCAGCTAGGGGAAGCGACCGTTACTTTGAGCTTTACAAACAACGAACCGCTGTAGAGCGAGTCAATGCGTATCTAAAGGAGTATTTCCAGCTCAACAATATCCGTCATCGCGGAAAAAGTGCCCAAGTAGATTTTCAGTTTTCAATCCTTGCTTATACCCTCTGCAAATTAGCAGTTGACCGACTAAACAAGTCCATGAGAATTGCCGCTTAATTTTTAAAAACGTATGCTCCGAAATTCTGTTAGTCTATTCTATTTTCAGACTAACATTATGAAATTAACTCAAATAGCAACATTATCTATTATGACATTTCTAGGCATATTCCTGCTATTTTTTCTATTTTTAAACAAAATATCAAATATAAAAACAGCAAACTATAAAAATCTGCTGTTTCGCCTTAAATTTGGGATATTTTAGCATTTACTTTAAAAATTAAAGGGATTTTAGCAAAATTTCACCCGTCGCTCCAACCAGTCCACAATATCCGCCAAAACCTCTTCCCGCTCCGGCTCATGAATCAATTCATGATAAAGCCCTTCATAAAGCTTGAGGGTCTTATCCCGAGAGAAAATCTCAGCGAATATCCTTTGGGAGGCCTGATAAGGAACGAGTCGATCACCGGTTCCATGGAGTATGAGGCAGGGCAATTGATAGCGGCCGGCTTTTTCCTGAGCAAAGGCCACTCCCCGACAGGCAAACTGATAGAAAAAACCCAGAGTTGCATACCTTAGAACCAAAGAATCCCCATCGGAAATTTTGCGCACAGCCATGTTCCGGGTTGTCTTGCCGCTCAATTTAGGGCGAATTCTGAGCCGCTTCAATACTACATTCAAGAGTTTAAAGAGAAAAGTCGGAATATATTCCGTTCCCACAGGCCTGGCCAAGGCAGCTCCGCTGAAAATCTGCCCCTGCAATTTTCCCGGGTGGAGAATCCCATAATTAAAGCTGATTAATCCTCCCATACTGTGGCCAAACATGAAGAGAGGCTGTGTTGGGTGAAGCTCCCGAACATGATCCACGAAAACATCCAGATCCTCCAGGAACACCTCAAAGCGGTCCAGATGACCCCGCTCAGCCTCGGAATGCCCATGGCCCCGATGATCCAAAGCATAAGCCCCATAGTCATGCTCAGCCAAAAACTCCATAAACTGAACATAAAAGCTGGAATGCTCCGCATAGCCATGGCAGATCATCACCACAGCCTTAGGATGGGCGGGGAGTCTTTGCCGATAATAGATCCTGGTTCCTTCTCTGGTTTGAATAAGCTGACAGCCTTGCTCCAAGTTGTGTCACTCCTTTATCGTATGCAGCTCCGTTGCAGTCCCGGTGTCTATGGAAAAATCAGCAGGCCCTCAACCTGCTGATTTTTTGCACTTGTACTCGGCTAAATAACCAGACTATGACCCTTTTCCCGCAGCCAGCGGCGGTGAGCGGCATGCTCCGGACAGTAACGGGCCACATGCTCCCAAAACTCCGCCGAATGATTCAGATAGATAAGATGGGAAAGCTCATGGATCACCAGATAATCCAGCACCGGCTCCGGGGCCATAACGGCCCGCCAGTTCAGATTGATATTGCCCAGGCTGGAGCAGCTTCCCCAGCGGGTTTTCTGCTCTTTTAAGCGGAACTGGTTATAGGTTACTCCCATTTGGCGGCTCCAAAGATTAAGCTTCTGGAGAAACACCGCACGGGCTTTTTGCTTATACCACTTGTCAAGAATCTCCCGAACCGCTTCCTGCCGCTGTTCTCCCTGAAGCTCCTGAGGCATCTTGATCTCTAAGGTTTCCTGGTCCTTTCTGTAAAAGGCACTGATCATTTTATGAGGGGTATCGATGATCTCCAGGTTCAGCTCTTTTCCCAGATAGGAAACCTTTTCACCCGTTTCATACACCCTTGGGGGCTTAACCATCGTTTCCTGAAGCTTGGTCCAATTCTCTAAGATCCACTCCTGATTCTTCTCAATGAAGGCCTGAATCTCACCCTTGGCAGTACGCGCAGGAGCAGATACTCTGACCTTTTCGGGCGTAATGCGGATGGAAATTCGCTTGATCCGGGAGCTTTTTCTTTCTTCATAAGGAATAATCGTCTTTCCCAGCTTCAAAGATGAGGGCATATTATCCTGCTCCTAATTACTTTATTCGGTAACTTTCAGCCGTAAGAGTTAAGCATTACCTGAGCCCCAAGTCCCTTTAAAGACGATCTGTGACATCTCTTTGCGGGGTCTTGGCTTTCTTTCCTCCGCCGGGTAACCCAAAGGAGTCATGGCCAGGACGCGGACATTCTCAGGAACCTTCAGGATCTCCCGCACCTTATCTTCAGCGAAAAGCCCTTGCCAGCAGGTTCCCAGACCCTGCTCGGCCGCCGCCAGGATCAAATGCTCCATAGCCAATCCCGCATCCAGCATCATATAGTCCTTGCCTTCCCAGACCTCGGACTCCGCCGGCACCCCGCAGAGCACCACGATCAGAGGGGCCTGCAGCAAAGCTTTGCGTCCGGGATTGGTCTCCGCATAGGCTGTGGTCAGCTCCTGCCGCAAATCGGCATCTTCTACCACGATAAAACGCCAGCACTGCAGGTTTTTCCAGGAGGGAGCCAAACGGGCGCACTCCAGAACATACTCCAGCTTTTCCTGCTCCACAGGGTCAGGCAGATAACTCCGCAGACTTCTTCTTTTTTGAGCCAGTTCAAGAAAACTCATATCGATTCCTCCTCTTTCATTCTCTACCACTTTATTCTTTATTATGTCCTTCATTCCCTCTTCATTGTCATATACTTCTAAATTTTATGAACACTTCCTAATGTCGTTAAGAACTGCCCTTGATGTGCCGATAACATAGATAAGGGATCTTTTAAGGATGAAATCGACGACAAGGAGGTCGCCCTATGAAAATTCAAAGCTCAGCCATCGTCATGGCAGGGGAATCCAAGCATACGGAGAGCTACAAAAAGGAAGTCACCCTGCAAAGCTGGCAGAACAAAGACGCCGCCGGAAAGCCGGTCCTTAATCTGGAGAATGCAGACATACTTGATCTATCTGATTCGATTAAAGACCGGAAAAGTCCTGCCGCCAATGTCCAGCAAGCCCAAGAGATTAGCCTGGAAATGAGCGAAGGGGATAAGCGCAAGCTGGAACTGCTCCAGCTCATGCTGGAAGCCATCACCGGCAAGAAGCTGCGCTTCTTTGTACCTCAAAAGCTCGTTCTCAATGATTCCAACAGGCTCCCCTTTTCCCCCACTCAAGCCCCCACTCAAGGCTGGGGCATCGTCTTCGAATCCAGAGAACAGTATATTGAGCAGCAATCCATGTCCTTTTCCGCTCAAGGCCAGGTGACCACTGCCGACGGTAAGACCATTGACCTGCAGCTTCAGTTGAATATAAGCCGCAGCTTCGCCTATCAAAACAACATCAGCTTCCGGGCCGGTGATGCCGTGACCATCGATCCTCTGGCGATCAACCTGGGGGTCAGCTCCGCCCAGCTGACCCAGCAAAAATACGTCTTTGATCTCGACTACGACGGCAACACTGAATTGATCTCCTTCCTGGCTCCCGGCAGCGGCTTTATCGCTCTGGACAAAAATGGGGATGGCATCATCAACGACGGCAGCGAGCTTTTCGGCACGAAAAGCGGGGACGGTTTTGCTGATTTGGCCCTCTACGACAGTGACCGCAATGGCTGGATCGATGAGAACGACCCCATCTATGACAAGCTCCGCATCTGGACCAAAAACGAAAAGGGAGAAGATGTACTCTTCGCCCTGGGTGAACAAGGCATCGGTGCCCTCTATTTAGGCAGCGCCGCCACCAACTTCAGCCTGAAGGATGACCGCAATCAATCTTTGGGCGAGATCCGCAGGACCGGCATCTACCTGAATGAAAACGGTACTGTGGGAACCCTCCAGCATGTGGATTTGACCATCTGAGTTTCCTGCCGATACCTGTCTATTCCTTATAGACGCTACGTGTATCTATCTATATCTATATTTGCCCTTACTCCCGTTTGTCCTTCGTGCTTCGTCCCGCCAGCTTGCGGCTTAAGGAAAGGTACTGGGTTCCGCGCATCAGGATCCCGGAGCCATATTTATCCCGAAGTTCATCCACCGTTCGATCCAGCTCAGTTTGTTCCTCGCTCTCTTCCTGGAACAGACTGAGCTGTTCTATACCCTTTTGCAGACGGCTGGCGGTCAGACCCAGCAGGCGGATGGGTTTTCCTTGGGGCCATTTGGCCAGGAGTTTAAGACTCTCCCGATAGATCACATCGGTACTATCCGTAGGCTCAAAAAGGGTCGTGGAATAGGTCCTGGTTTTAAACTCTGCATCCTTGACCTGTACCGTAAGAGTCTGAGCCTTGGTCTCCTCCCGGCGGACCTTTCTGCCCACGCTGTCAGCCAGAAACAACAGGACCTCCGTTCCTTGCTCCGGGTCTGTTATATCCTGAGGCAAGGTGATGGACCGCCCGATGGAATGATCCTTCGCCTGATCTTCCGGGGTTACAGGCCGTTCATCACGCCCATTGGCCCATGCATAGAGTTTGGCCCCGTAGACACCAAATCCCTTGCGAAGTGCCTGAGGAGAAGCCTGCGCCAAATCCCCGATGGTTCGAATCCCAAGGTCCGCCAGCTGTTTTTCCGTCTGCCGGCCGATGCCGGACAACTCACCGACCCCTAAGGGCCATACTTTGCTTTCCAGCTCACCTGGAGCGATCACGGTGAAACTGCGGGGAAGCTTGACTCTGGTCTTCGGGTCCCGCTGGTAGTCGCTGGCCAGCTTAGCAAAAATCTTGCAGTAGCTGACCCCCACCGATACCCCCAGGCCTAACTCTTCCAGAATCTCCTTTTGCACCCGGCGGGCTATCTCTTCCGTACTGCCAAAAAGAAGATGGGAACCTCGAAAATCCGCAAAGCACTCATCCACAGAGACCACTTCAATATGATCTTCGTCAGTATACCGCTCAACGATCTCCCACATTTTCCTGCTGAGGTCCAGGTACAGCCGAAAATCCGGGGACAGCACCACCGCCTCCGGGCACAGCTTTAAAGCCTGAAACAAAGGCATGGCCGTCTTAACCCCATAAAACCGCGCCTCATAGCTGGCCGTAAGGATAATCCCTGTCCGGTTCCTGGGATCTCCAGCCACCAGCAGGGGCTTACCCTGGAGTTCAGGATTTACTGCCTGATGACAGCTGGCATAATAGCTGTTGGCATCGAAGAGAACAATATCACAGTCCTTCGCTTTATGTTCCGGCATCATGGCCTTTTCCATCTCCCGTCCCTCGTTCCAGAGCTACCTGTCCCTTTGACTCCGCTCTGTCCTATATCACAAAGTATACCACAGGGCCGGTGCAGCAAAAAGCCGGACAATAGGATACCTTTCATGACCAGCTCCAGCGAGACCTGGTTATGAAAGGTATTTGAGAGGGCATATGCACCGGTTATTTTTCTCTTAATATGGTTGTCTTACTTCACAAATTGAGTCAGGAACATGGAAATGGAAGGCACATAAGAAATCAGCAACAGTACGGCGATCATGCCTAAGAGGAAGGGGACCACCGCTTTGGATATCTCTTCGATCTTCAGCTTCGCCAAACCGCTTGCCACAAACAGGTTCACACCAACCGGTGGTGTAATGAAGCCGATCGCCAGGTTGACCACCATAATGATTCCGAAGTGAATCGGATCGATACCCACCTGAAGGACAATCGGCAGTAAAATCGGGGTAAGAATAACAATCGCCGCCAAAGCTTCCATGAAGGTTCCCACGAAGAGCAGCAATAGGGTAATGATCAGGAGAATAACGTATTTGCTGTCGGTTATCGCCAGCATCCAGGTGGCGATTTTGGTGGGAATCTGTTCAATCGTCAAAATATTACCGAAGATCGTGGCCATGGCCATCAAGGCAATAATGACGGCGGAGGTACTGCAGGATTCCGTGAAGCAATAGACAATATTCTTGCGGTTAATCCCTTTGTGGATGAAAACACCGACGATCAGTCCATAAAAGGCTGCCACAGCCGCCGATTCGGTAGGGGTCATGTACCCGGAATAAATCCCGCCTAAAATTATCACCGGAACCATCAAGGCCCACTTGGCCTCCCAAAAAGCCTTGCCCACTGTACGAAAGGTACGTTTGCGGGCTTCGCCTTTCCAGCCGTTCTTTTTGGAATAGTAGTAACTGATGCCCATTAAAACCAAACCAATGATCAAGCCGGGAACAATCCCGCCCATAAAGAGTTTGCCAATGGAGACCTGAGCGGAAACACCATAAACGACAAAGGGGTTGCTGGGAGGAATCATCACCCCGATGGAGCCGGCCGCTGCCACAAGTGCCGCCGCAAAGGCCCGGGAATACCCTCTTTCCACCATGGCCGGAATGGTCAGGGAGCCGATGGCAGCTACCGTAGCCGGCCCCGAGCCGCTGATCGCCGCAAAAAACATACAGGTGACAACCGTAGCCAAGGCCAGGCCCCCGGTAAAGGACCCCAGGAGTTCATCAGCCAGGCCTAAGAGCCGCTTGGATAATCCCCCTTCCCCCATGAAGACACCTGCCGCCACAAAAAAGGGAATGGCCATAATCGGAAAACTATCAATGGAGGTAAAGGAAATTTGTGATATATACTCGATGGGCATCGTATTGGCACAGAGAATCGTCCCTAAAGCGGAAAGGCCTAAGGCCATGGCAATGGGCACCCCAATAAAGATAAAAAGCACAAAATAGCCAAAAAGCCAAGCCATGGCCGGAACATCGGGCTTTAAGAAGAGGGGAGAAAAAATTGCCGCCGTAACCAAAACCCCGATCAAGGTATCCTTAAGGCCAATTTCCAACGCCTGCTTGACCAAGTCCTGGATACACCGGATGGACATTAAGCCAAAACCAATGGGTAGGATTAAGTAGGGAAAAAAGAAGGGGATATTGAGCGCCGGGGAAGTCTGAGGATAGTTTAGCATCATCTGCAGATGATCGATCCCCATAAAGAATATCACACCCGTTAAGACGAGGATGCAGCTGTCGACCATGATCCAGCTGATTTTCTGCCACCGGTCGGAAATCCGGTCATAGAGAATATCGACCCTGATATTATTGCGCCCTTTAATGGCCAGCGGGATCGCCAAATAGGTGATCCATATGAAAATAAAGCGCGCTAATTCTTCTAAGCCCACAATGGCCGTACCGCCGGTGATATTGGAAACGATATAACGATAAAGAGTTTGATAGGTAATCAGCATAATAATCGCCAGCATGCCGATTACAAGAAATGGTTTTTCAAAATTCCCATCGATCCATCTCAGCCATTTTTTCCAGGAATTTTCTGGATTCTTTGCAATGTCCAGCATAAATTACCTCCCGTCTTACTCGCTGAAGAAAACCCCGAAAGCACTGCTTTCACACTTGTTGCTTCGCTTAAGGCAACGTTCGTGCTTGTCCTTATCCTGCCGGTGAAAACAGGAGAGCGGGGAATACCCCTCTCCCCTGTTTCCCATAGCCAGGGCTGTTATTTTTGCGTAGCTGTGACCAAATCAATCAACTCTTGAGGAATTTCCGGGAATTTATCCCACACCGGACGGGTTATAGTCTTCAACTCTTCTTTTTCTGCCGGAGTCAAGTCATAAAGGGTTACCCCGCTGTCGATCAACTTTTGTTTAGCTTCCGTTTCCATGTCATTGCTTACGGCACGCTGCCATTCCAGAGCCTCTTTACCCGATTCAACCAAGATCGTTTGCAGATCTTCAGGCAACGCTTCAAAATACTTTTTGTTGATCATCAACAAATGCATACTGTAGTTATGGCCCGAATCAATGCCGTATTCCAAAATCTCACCGTGTTTGGCATCGGAGAGCAATCCCCAGGTATTTCCCTCCGCATCAACTGTGCCTTGCTGCAAAGCGGTATAGGTTTCCCCCCAGGCCACTGGGGTGGCACTCATTCCTAGCGCTTCCGCTACGGCAACTTCTACGGGGGAGTCCGTTGTCCGGACTTTTAAACCTTTCAAATCCGCTGCCTTGGTAATCGGTTTCTTGGTGGTCACAAAATTGCGATAACCAAATTCACTGTACATAATGGGTTTTAAGCCGATTTTTCCACAAACATTGTCAAGGTATTGCTGCAGTTCGCCCTCATTTAAGGCGGCATACAATTGGGGCTGATGTTCAAGAGAGGTGATATAGGGAAGGTCAAACACCATGAATTCACGGGCAAAACTAGCCATATTGGGAGATGAGCAGGATGCCATCTCCAGGGTGCCCTTTTGGGTGGATTCCATGGTGACACGGTCACTGCCTAAGGTGGTGTTGCCAAAGATTTGGATTTCGATTTTACCCTCTGATTTTTGCTCAACGATTTCCTTGAATTTTTCATAGCCTACCGTGACATTATTTCCGGGCGCCATGGGATGCCCCAAGCGGATGACGATTTTTCCATCAGCCGAAGCTTTCTCAGTTTTACTGCAACCGGACAGGGAGAAGACCAGCAGACATGTCAAAATAAGCACCGAAACCTTTAATAGCCCCTTTTTCATGACAATTCTCCTTCCAAATAATCACTGATTTACTATGGATTTTGCCACTTCTTTAAGCTTTTCGAACTTAACATCCTCCAGCTGGGTATCCGGCCAGGGATACTCTCGACCCATAAAATGGTATTTCTGCTGTCCCAGCCGATGATACTTGAGCAATTCATAGGTCACATTCGGCTTATCCTTGACAAACTCAGCGATTTCCCGGATATCTTCTTCCCTATCGTTAAAACCGGGAACCACCGGAGTTCTGATAAGTTTAGGCAACTTAGGAAAATGCTCACAGAGCTTGTTGAAATTGTCCAGAATAAGCTCGTTGGAAGCGCCTGTATATTTTTGGTGTTTTTCCGGGTCCATGCATTTAATATCCATAATGAGCGAAGTCAAATGCTGGCAGACTTTTTCCATGGTTGACCAATCGACATAGCCACAGGTTTCAATGGTTGTTTTCAGCCTTCTGCGGCGGGCTTCTTTCAGTGTTTCGGCCACAAAATCCCCTTGCATCAAGGGTTCACCGCCGCTGAAGGTCAGGCCCCCACCTGATCGCGCATAGAAAACACTGTCTTTTTCAACTTCTTTGAGCACATCTTCAACCGTTGTCGGTTTTCCGAAGGCTTGCAACGCTTGGGAAGGACAGACATCCACACATTGCAGACAATCCGTACATAATTTGCGGTCAATCAGAATTCTGTCACTTTCCTCCACATTCAGCTTAACCGCTCCATAGGCGCAAACCTCCGCACAGCGAAAGCAGGCTTTGATTCCCAGGCATTTATTGGGGTTAAACCCCAGCTGCGGCTGCAGCCGCTGCGACTCAGGATTGCTGCACCAAGGGCATCTAAGGGGACAACCCTTGGTGAAAACAATCGTTCGTATACCCGGACCATCATGAACAGAATAATGCTGAATGTTAAATACTATTCCGGTTTTGCGTTCCGGAACTTTCGGCTCCCCCATAAAGACCCTCCTCAACCACTACTATAATTACTTCTCTAACTGCTTCTATAAACTACTTCTATTTAGATCATCTCGTGCTCCGTTCTGGCGATAATATCATCCTGAAGGTCTGAGGAAAGATCCACAAAGTAGGCACTATAACCGGCAACCCGCACGATCAAACCGCGATATTTATCCGGGTCCTGCTTGGCCGCCAGCAAAGTTTCCCGGTTGACAATATTGAACTGGATATGCCATAGTTTCAAATCACACCAGGTTCTGATGAAGGAGACTAATTTTTCGCTGCCTTCCTCACCGGCTACACAGGAAGGACTTAATTTGATGTTCAGCAAGCGGGCCGCCCGATTGCGATAGCCATAATTCTTGGAGAAGAAATTGGACAGGAGCACTGCTGTGGGGCCGTTCACATCGGCACCGTGGGATGCGGAGGAACCGTCGGCCAGGGGCATCCAGGCTTTTCTGCCATTGGGTGTGGCACTGACCACCTTCCCGAAAGGCACGTGGGAAGTGAAGGGCACCAGTCTCAGGTCCAGATGAACCCCCAGCTCCCGGGAATATTTCTTCGTGAACTCAACCGCCGTACGATCGACTTCTTTAGCAATAACATCCGAGTAAGGGTCATTGTTGCCGTATTTCGGTGTATGCATGACCATTTCCCTGATCACTTCATGTCCTTCAAAGTTATTGCGAACCGCTTCCAGCAATTCTGCCATGGTCAGTTTTTTCTCTTCATAGACTAATTTCTTAATGGCAGCTAAGGAATCGACGACAGTACCATAGCCGATCAATTCAAAGTAGCCTAGATCGATACCGCCCTTAATCACCGGCTGATGCAAATCGGTGTAATTTTCCATACAAAGGTCATGCATTAAGGAGCCTAAGGGTGAGGCAAAATGCTGGGCACGCAGCCTGATAATAATATGCTGTTGGATAAAAGCATGTTTGAGGAAGTTGGTTTGTTGGGCAAGGTAGGCCTTCCAGAACTCATCCCAAGTCTCAAATTGGGTGGGATCGCCGGTTTCCAGCCCCAGTTGTTCATCCCCGTATTTAAGCATCCGGCCGTTATATAAGGTCATCTCGATGGCGGCGGCAAAGTTAATATAGGGATTACCGCTGGTATAAGTATCCCGGTTCGGCATCCGGCACTCAGCACATCCGGACACCGCATAGTCCAAGGCTTCAGCAAATTTAGCACCCTTAGACAAGAGAAGGGGCACGACCTCCTCATCGTTGATGAGTTTCGGGAAACCGGTTCCTTCCTTGACCGTCTCAGCCACTTCATAGAGATAGCGTTCCGGCGAACGGGAATGAATCCGGGCAGCCAGGTCTGGATAGTTAAGAGGGAATTTTTGTTTGGATTCCAGGAACAGATAGGTCAGCTCATTGGTTGCATCCACACCGTCCGGGGTTTGGCCACCCACAGTAACAGCCTCCCAGTGGGCATATCCTTCGTTAAAGGCGCCGCCGGTGGGGGATAAGTAAAGGTCAATAAATTGAGCCATCCCTACCCACATGCACTCCAACAGCTCGATGGCCTGCTGAGTGTTGAGGATGCCTTCTGCCACATCCTTTTGATAATAGGGGTAAAAATATTGATCCATCCGGCCATTGGAAATGATCGTCCCGGTTTTTTGCTCAATTCTGGAGAACATTTGCACAAACCATTGGGATTGAACCGCTTCCCGGAAATTGCGCGCCGGATGTGCAGGCACCCAGGCACATCTTTCGGCAATATCCGACAACTCCTGTTTGCGTTGGGGGTCCTTCTCCAGTTTAGCCATTTGGGCAGCCAAGTCGGCATGGCGGTTGGCCCAAACTACGATGGCATCACAGGTGATGATCACCGCTTCCAGGAAAGGCCTTTTCTCCATATTATCGGCAGGGCTCAAAGGATCAAGCTGGTCCAGTTTGGCTTGAGCTTCTTCTTTGATCCCCTTAAAGCCTCTCTTGAGAACCTTTTCATAGTCATGGACCCATTGAATGGATGAGCGGAAGGAGGCTGTTTCGTTGACAATAAATCTGGAGGCTAAGGGATCCGCCGGATCATAGGTCACTTTCAACGTATCCTCGGGAAGTGCCTTGGCCAACTCCTCATGGAAGGTCTTTCCTTTCCAGTAAGGGGCAACATCATTGATAATGATTTGGGCATCGTCGGGATCGATATTAAAGGGAGACTCCACCCGTTGGGGCAGCTGCTCAATGGCTAAGCCCAGAAAATCCCCATCCAGCTCCGGAAAAATGATCCCATAGCGCCCTTGAGCGCCGGCCCGGCCGACAATCAGTTGCTGATCGTCAATATAAACGGTGATATTCTGAGCAATATGCATCAGGGCTTTGGCCCATCTCAGCTGTAGGGGCTGTCCTTCCGTCGCTTTGAAGGACTCTGTAAAATATTTGGCCCGTTCAACATCAATTTTCGGGCGGAGATCCTGAAAACTCTCCAGAATCTTGAATACCCTTTCACGGCCTTCATAATTCACCTTACCCTTTTGCGGGTCGATAATTCTCTCTTCATGAGGAGATAGACAACATGCGCTCATTATGATACTCCTTTCGATAAAAACAAGTTCATTCTGGGGATACCTTCCGATAGCCGGGATGGCAAGTGTGTAAACCGGTCCTCCTTTTATCATCAGAATAACCAATTGCGCTCCATGCTTTTCTTAATTGCAAAAGTCATGCCAACCGCAAATCCCCTGAATATCCTGCCTATTTTCCAGGTCGGCGCAAGTTGAGTTGCACATGTGCAACGCATCCTTGGCCCCAAACTCATGTGCTAGCTATCCCATTCACAAGAAAGAGGGTTTGTTGTCTTTTTGCACCGTTGTTTCCGAACTGCAACATCCGCTCATAACAGTTTATATTTTTTGGCTTTTCTAAAGATGGTTGAACGATCCACTTGAAAAAACTCCGCCACCTTGGAACTTGATTTATATCGGTCTAAAGCCTTTTTAAGCAGATTTCTTTCATAATCCGCCACAAGCTCATCCAGGGATTTTCCCTGGGAAGGATTACCGGCTTCTTCTGGCTTGCTGAGATCGAGAAGCATATAATGGGGCAAATCCGTCACATCAACACTCTCCGTCTCATGAGTAACCACCAGGCTCTGAATCAGGTTGTCCATTTGCCGGACATTGCCGGGCCATTTGTAGGCAAGGAGCACTTCCGCCAATTCTTTGGTAAAGGATATTTCTTTACGAAATTTAGCATTGTATTTGTCCAGAAAGGCTTGCATCATCACTCTGATATCTTCCTGCCGCTCCCGCAGCGGAGGAATCTCCAGATCGGCAACACGTAAACGATAGTACAAGTCGCTCCTGAACGTTCCTTTTCTCACTTCTTCCTCCAGATCGCGGTTGGTGGCGGCGATGAAGCGGACGTTGACCTTTTTCACCTTGGTTGAACCAATATGGATGATTTCCTGATCCTGGAGAACCCGCAGCAGCTTAACTTGCAGCTGTAAGGGAATTTCACCGATCTCATCCAGGAATAAGGTCCCCTTGTCGGCCATCTCGAACAAACCGACCTTTCCTTTCGTATTGGCCCCCGAAAAGGCCCCCTGCTCATAACCAAACAACTCCGATTCAATTAAGTTTTCAGGAATGGTGGAACAATCGATTTTGAGAAAAGGTTCTTTGCGCCTTGGGCTGTATTGGTGAATCTTGCGCGCTAAAACATCCTTCCCTACCCCGGTTTCCCCCAGCAGCAGCACCGTGGTATCTGTTTTGGCTATCTTCTTCAGTTTTTCCATGAGGGCGATCATTTTTTTACTTTCAAAAATCTCCACATTGCTGGTCAAGGCCTTTTTACACTGCTCATTGGCTTCCCGATATTTATCGATAATCTCCTGTTGATCCGCAATCTGCTCCTTAAGCTGGGACAATAAAGAAATATCCCGCACAAAGGTTAATACAAAGGAAACCTTGCCTGAGTCATCAAATATGGGATAGCCGTTCAGCAAAACTTTCCGCCCGGTCTTGGTGATCTGCACAGACATCTTATGCTCACCAGTGACCACAATCTCCGGATTTAATGCCAGATTGTAGACCCCTTTTTCCACCAGCACCTTGACATTCTCCCCCATGACTTCCTGACCTTTCAATCCCGTCAGCTGCTCATACATCGAATTGACCGCAATTGTCGTCCCCTCGGCATCAGAAATATAGACTCCCTCAGGCAACAATTCGATAACTTGCTGATACACTTGAGACGTAGCGAATTTATTCCAATGATCCTGAGTCATCCTGAATCTCTCCCTTCCTTATTGCTCGTTGCCTCATGGTATGGCACGTTGCATAACGGCAACACCCATGCAATAGTGCATCAAAACGACAAAGTTCTTATCCCCCCTTTCACAATTCCGCTCTCAAAACCGGGGATTCGTTGCATTTTTACAACGATTCTATCATTCATTTCTTGACTGTGTAAACCCCTCAGCCAATTTCCGTGGTTGGTATGATTATTGCAATACAATTAAACCGAAGTGTGTCGACTTGGGCTGCTGCGGAATTGCGCTCCGCTTTATGTACAACAAGGAGGAACCTTCATGAACATTATTGATTTCAGGTTCAGGCCCAATACTGAAGCCATCTTAAAAGGAATCTCAAGCAACCCTGCCTTTAAAGGGATGTGCCAGTCCATCGACTTCAACAAAATGCTTCCCCAAACCCTGGAAGAAGTCGTTGAAGAGCTGGACCGGCATCATGTGGTTAAGGCCGTTATCTCCGGCCGGGATTGTGAAACAACTTACGGTGCCAAATCCAATAATCCCAGTGTCATTGAGTTTTGTCACAAATTTCCGGATAAGTTTATCGGTTTTGCCGGGCTGGATCCCCATAAAGGGATGGCTGCCCTGGCCGAGATCACCCATGCTGTCCATGAAGAGGGGATCAAAGGAGCGGCCATTGACCCCTACCTGGCCCGCATTTATGTTAACGATGCCAAATACTATCCCATCTATGCCAAATGCTGTGAGCTGGGGATTCCTTTGATCATTGCCACGGGACCCGGAACCCTGGTTCCCAATGCGGTGATCGATCATGTGGCCCCCCGGTACATCGACTTTGTGGCCCGTGACTTTCCCGAGTTAAAAATTATTGCCAGTCATGGGGGCTATCCCTGGGTCAATGAGATGATCACGGTGGCCCAACGGAATGCCAATGTCTATCTGGAATTATCGGAATATGAATTTTTCCCCCAATCAAGCGCTTATATCGAGGCGGCCAATTCCATCCTCAGCGATAAGATCATGTACGCCAGCGCCCATCCTTTTGTGGATTTTAAACTTGCCTTGAAGAATTATGAGCAGCTCCCTTTAAAACCCGAAGTCCGTGAAAAAGTGATGTACAAAAATGCCGCTAAGGTCCTGGGGCTTAGTGATGGGACTTTCTCCGCAAGCAAAGCCATGGACGCCCAGGAGGTCCAGATGATTATCGAAAATGTGATCGCCCAACTCTCACAAAGAGGTTTGTTAGCAAACCGCTAACTATAACAGCTATGAAAGATATGAACGCCATGAAAAATATAAACGCTCAGAACGCTATGACAGCTATGGAAAAAGCCAACCAACGTATCGCCGCCTTCCAGGAGACTATGGAGCACCCCAAGCCTTATCAGGAGCAGAAAAAGCTTTACACAGTGTTGATCTCGGCACAGCCTATACTGTGCTGGCCGTGGTCGATGAAGAAGGGACTCCGGTAGCCGGCGCCATGGGTTTTGCCCAGGTGGTCCGGGACGGCCTTGTTGTGGATTATATTGGCGCTGTTGATATCCTGCGCGAGCTGAAGGCAACCCTGGAGGAGAGCCTGGGGGCTGAGCTCCTTAAGGCAGGAGTAGCCTATCCTCCGGGAACTTCCCCAGGGGACCAAAAAGCGCTTCACTATATTGCCGAAGCTGCTGGCTTCAATGTGATCGCTGCCCTGGATGAACCCACCGCTGCCAACAATGTCTTGAATATTGAGGACGGTGCCGTCATCGATATCGGCGGCGGAACAACAGGTACTGCCGTCATCGGCCAGGGGCAAGTGGTCTGCGTTGCTGACGAACCTACGGGTGGAACCCATGTCAGTTTAGTCATTGCCGGTGCTTATCGACTGCCCTTTGCCGAAGCAGAAAAGCTGAAAATGGATTCCTGCAAACATCAGGAGCTGTTGCCCATCATTAAACCCGTTATCGAAAAAATTGCCGGCATCATCAGACAGCATATCCAGGAGCACCCTGTTGATCAGGTTTACCTTGTCGGCGGCACCAGCTGCTTTACAGGATTTGAAACCATCGTGGCGGCAGAGCTGCAGCGGCCGGTGATTAAACCTGCCAACCCCTTCTTAGTGACTCCCTTGGGAATCGCTTTAGCAGCAGCCAAAACCTGCTCAAACCCTTGAGCTGTTTTATCCTTAATCCCTTGATCCATCTTAAGTAAAGGGGTGAACTTATGCGAATTGGAAGAGTCCTCAACAGTATCTGGGCTACACGCAAAGCGGATTCTCTGATCGGAACCAAGCTGATGATCGTGCAGCTCCTTGACCGGCCCCATGGTGAATTAGGTCCCATCATTGTTGCCGCCGACATTATCGGCGCAGGCATCGGCGAGAAAGTCCTGGTTACTGAAGGCAGCTCAGCACGAAATATGGATAACTTTAACGACTCCCCCATCGACTCGACCATAGTCGGGATCATCGATGAGGAGAAAGATAAACTGGCCGAGGTGTCCAAGCATGCGTGAAGAATTGATCGAAAAAATTAAAAAAGCCGGTGTGGTTGGCGCTGGGGGTGCAGGCTTTCCGACCCATGTCAAGGTCAATTCAAAAGCCCGGACCGTTCTTGTCAATGGGGCTGAGTGTGAACCCCTGCTCCGGGTTGACCAGCAGCTGATGGCGGGGCAAGCCTCGAAAGTGGTCATGGGTTTGGAACTGGTGATGTCCGTCACCGGGGCCAAGGAGGGGATCATCTCCCTTAAGCACAAGTATCACGATGCCATCAGTGCCCTGGAAAAAGAAATCAGCGGCAAGCCCATCCGCATCCACATCCTGGATGATTTTTATCCGGCCGGTGACGAGCATGTTACTGTCTATGAATCCACAGGACGTCTCGTACCCCAGGGCAGTATTCCTCTTAAAGTGGACTGTGTCGTCCATAATGTGGAGACCCTGCTCAATACTGTTGATGCTGTTGCCGATCAACCGGTGACTGATACCTACCTCACCATCACCGGCGAGGTCAATCAGCCGTTGACCTTAAGATTGCCCATTGGCACCGCCATAAGCGAAGCCCTGGCTATGGCCGGTTACCATGATTCAGGGGGCATGCAGGTCATTGAAGGCGGTCCCATGATGGGAAAAATCGTCGCGGATCTCCATCAGCCCATCACCAAAACTACCAAGGGATTAATTGTCCTGCCCCGGGAACATCCTTTGCTGAGGCTGAAAACCCTGCCTGCCGACAAAGTTCTGCGCCAATCCCGGGTCAGTTGTGTTCAGTGCCGTTTTTGTACAGATTTATGTCCCCGCTATTTGCTGGGGCATCAGCTTGAACCCCATAAAATCATGCGGATGGTTAACTATGGCCAAGGGCAGGAGGAGACGATGAAGATGGCTTTTGCCTGCTCCGAATGCGGGGTTTGCGAGCAATACGCCTGCATCATGGGGCTCTCCCCCCGGGCCGTCAATGCCCTGCTCAAAAAAGAGCTGACCAGGTTAGGGATAAAACCTTCCCCCTCCCCGGCAGACCAAGCCGTTGATCCCCTCCAGCCCCATCGCAAAATACCTGTAAAGCGCCTGATCAGCCGGCTGGCTCTCCAGGACTATGACCGGAATGCACCTTTACAGGAAAGGGACTATCCCATTGACCGTGTGGCCATAAAATTATGCCAGCATGTGGGTGCCCCCAGTGTGCCTACCGTTAAAGCAGGACAAAAGGTAAAAAAAGGAGACCCCATAGCTTCACCCCCTGCCAAGGGTCTGGGGTCTTATCTCCATGCCAGCATCGACGGCGTCGTCCAGGAAATCACGGATAGTATCCTTATCTCTGCACGGAAAGGAAGTGAAACACAGCCATGGAATCCATCGGTTTAGTGGAAGTCAACAGTATTGCCAGAGGCATCGAAGCCGCCGATGCTATGCTGAAAGCGGCCCAAGTCGATCTCCTGGAGGCCAAGCCGGTTTGTCCGGGAAAATATATCGTTCTGATTTGCGGTGATGTAGCCGCTGTGCAAAGCTCGGTAACTGCCGGAAAAACTATGGCCGCCCACTCGGTCCTTGATGATTTTATTCTCCCCAACGTTCATCCGCAGGTTCTCACCGCTATCTCAGCCGCCACGCCCCTTACCCTGATCAAGGCCCTGGGTATTATTGAAACCTTTTCCATTGCCTCACTCATAGTGGCCGCCGATACTGCTGCCAAAACCGGTCAGGTGGACCTGGTGGAAATACGGATCGGAATGGGCATCGGCGGAAAATCCTTTGTTACCCTCACCGGGGACGTGGCCTCGGTGGAATCCTCCGTTGCCGCAGGGGTTATGCTGGCTTCGGAAAGAGGAATGCTTGTGGATAAGGTCGTGATCCCTTCCCCTCATGACCATTTGAAACGATGTCTTTGTTGAGAATTCCGACCCGGCAGAAGGTCCGTCACAAAGGAGGTGAAGTGACGCTTGAAAGCCTTAATTACCGCAGCTGACATTAAAAAAGCATCGGAAACCCCTGAAAAAATCCTCACGATCTCTGAGGCAGACCTGATCACCCCGGCTGCCCGGGATGCTGCCAAGGAGCTGGGCGTTCAAATCACAGCCCACCCTGTTTCTCTGCCGCCAACTGTTGCTCCGTCTCCGGCCTTCTCCCCGGCCTCCCCTCTCGATCCGGCCTTGGTATCCCGCATTATTGAGGAGGTCATGGTTTGCCTCAATCGGTCCGGCTCACCTGCACAGCCTCAAAAAGAAGCCGATCCCGGTGGTTTAAGAATTGTAAAGGGGAACAGCCTTATTCTAGAGGATTTTGCTACCGGCAACCCCAGGGACCAGATCAAGATTAAAGAACTATTCAACAAAAAAGAGTGCCCCCTCTATTCGGCAGGGATCATGGCTCTTGACAAAACCAGTTATAGTTTGACTCCGGCCAGGGATGAGCTGAATTACATCATCGAAGGCACTTTGGAATGTTGTATTGATAACCGCTGCTATACGGCCCAAGCCGGCGATACACTCTATATTCCCGCCCAGGCCAAGATAATCTTGACTGCTGCAGACAAAGTCAAGCTGTTTTATGTCTGCTGACCCAGTACTCTGTAATACCCACAGAGTAGCAGCCAATTTAAAAAGGAGGATTTTACTATGCAACAGGAAGCTTTAGGAATGATCGAAACCAAAGGTCTCATTGGTGCCATTGAGGCAGCAGATGCCATGGTCAAAGCCGCCAATGTTCACTTAATCGGCAATGTGCTGGTCGGCGGCGGTCTCGTTGCCGTCATGGTCCGCGGCGATGTCGGTGCAGTCAAAGCCGCTACAGATGCCGGTGCCGCTGCCGCCCAGCGGGTGGGCGAGTTGATCTCCGTCCATGTTATTCCCAGACCTCATGGCGAGGTGGAAATGATCCTGCCGAAAGCCAAGTAATTGAAGTTAAACCTTAGGAGGGAACGCAATGCAACAAGATGCCTTAGGAATGGTTGAAACAAAAGGTTTGGTTGGCGCCATCGAGGCCGCCGACGCCATGGTCAAAGCAGCCAATGTTCATTTAATTGGTAAAGTTCTCGTCGGAGGCGGTCTCGTCACCGTCATGGTCCGTGGGGATGTCGGAGCGGTCAAAGCCGCTACAGATGCCGGTGCTGCCGCTGCCCAGCGGGTAGGTGAATTGAAATCCGTTCATGTCATTCCCAGACCCCATACAGAAGTTGAAATGATTCTTCCCCATGATGATTCAGGGAAGGCGTAATTGGAAAGGATGATTCCTCGTGGTATTAGATACGGACTTAGCTTCTATTCAAGAATCCCGTAATCTTGTCCAAAAGGCCAAGGAAGCCCAACTCCACTTAGCTCATTTTAATGAGCAGCAGATTGATAAGATCCTGGCGTCCATCGTTGCCGCTGTTGAAGAGAATGCCGAAGGATTGGCACGGATGGCTTGCCAGGAGACTGAATACGGGATCGTTGAGCATAAAATCGCCAAAAACCTTTTTGCTGCGCGGGATGTCTATGAATCCACAAAACATATCAAAACCATCGGTACCATCAGTGAAGACCCCGACCGGAAAGTCATCCGCTATGCCGCCCCCATGGGTGTACTGGTAGGAATTACTCCCCGTACCAATCCCACCTCGACCATCATTCACAATGCTCTTTGCGCCATCAAGGGAGCCAATGCCATCGTCTTTTCCCCCCATCCCTTTGCTGTTCAATGTGGGTGTGCCACTGCCAGTCTGATCAATGAGGCTGCCGTCAAAGCCGGGGCTCCCGACGGGGTCTGCTCCTGCCTCAGCATGACCTCCCTGCAGGCCAGCCATGAGCTTATGCATCATCCCGACGTCGCCGCGATTATCGCCACCGGGGGACCGGGACTGGTTAAATCGGCCTACAGTGCCGGCAAGCCGGCCTTTGGGGTGGGATCGGGCAATGTTCCCGTCTTTATCGAGCGCTCGGCGGATATCAAGCAGGCCGTCAATGATATTATGGTCAGCAAAACCTTTGATAATGGCATGATCTGCGCTTCAGAGCAAGCGATTCTTGCCGACCAGCCGATTAAAGATGAGGTGATCAAAGAGCTGCAAAACCAGGGCGCTTACTTCCTCTCTCCGGAAGAAGTTCAAAAGGTGGGCCGGGTGGTCATCCATGCCAACGGCAGTATGAATAACGCCTTAGTCGGACAATCCCCTGCCGTCATCGCCCAACGGGCAGGGATCAGCATTCCTGCCGATACAGCCCTGCTCATTGCCCCCATGGAGGGTTACGGCAAGGATTATCCCCTCTCCCACGAGAAACTTACCACTGTATTAGGCTTCTATGTGGTTCAGGATTGGAAAGAAGCCTGTCATCTCAGCATTGAGCTTTTAAAGTTGGGGGGAATCGGCCATTCTTGTGCGATCCATTCCCAAAACGAGCAGGTGATTCGGGAATTTTTGGCTAAACCGGTTTTCCGGATTATCGTCAATACACCTTCAGCCCTTGGCGGCATCGGCCAAACCACCGGCATCATGCCCTCTTTAACCCTTGGTTGCGGCACATGGGGCGGCAGCAGCATCTCGGAGAACTTAGGACCTCAGCATTTGATCAATATTAAACATCTGACCTATGGTCTTAAAAAAGTGGCTTTCCATAAGGTGCCGGCTACCCAAGGCAATGTTTCCCCACTTCTGCCGCCGACCAAGGCAACTTCCTGGGACATCAAATCAGACGATATCGACGATGTGGTTAAACAGGTTCTTCAGCAACTGAAGATCGGTTAGTCATCATCAAGCAAGTGCAGGTGAGATACATGGAGCATAATCAGCTTATTGCCATGATTACTGAAGCCGTCATGGAACAAATCCGCCCCCTCCCTAAGATAAATCAGATTCCCGTGGCCATATCCAACCGCCATGTCCATTTGTCCCAGGAAGACGCCCAAACCCTCTTCGGCCCCAACTATTCGTTTAAAATAAAAAAAGACCTCTCCCAGCCCGGGCAATATGCCTGTGAAGAAAGGGTAACCCTGGTGGGACCCAAAGGAGTTATTGAAAACGTGCGTATTTTAGGACCGGTCCGCCCTCAGACTCAGGTGGAGCTCTCGGTTTCTGATGGGATCAAGCTCGGTATCACCCCACCCGTCCGGGATTCCGGCGATCTGGCCAACTCAGCCGGGATCACTCTGGTTGGCCCTTCAGGCTCCCTCACCTTACCGGAAGGGGTGATCGCCGCCGCCAGGCATATCCATATGCATAGCACCGATGCTGCACGTTTCGGAGTCAAAGACAGGGACCGGGTCAGCGTCACTGCACCTGGCCCCCGGGGATTAGTCTTCAGGGAAACCCTGATTCGCGTCAGCCATAACTTTACCCTGGAGATGCATATCGATATTGATGAGGCCAATGCTGCAGCCCTGCGCAATCAGGACTATGTGGAGCTGCTTTTAGTGAATCATCTGCTTCCATAGGCCGGCTGCTTAGGGCTAATTTCAGGGCTAATTTTCTATGAAATCTTAACTACTGAAGTCTTAACTTCGCCGCATAAAGGAGGGGCGTGTCGGAACCAAGCTTTCCACACGCCCCCTTTTTGCATACCGTCCCGCACCGGCATAAGCTATACTTCTGATATACAGCCTATGCTTCCAAGCCGGATGAGTGCAGAATACAGTCCTTAATGCAGGCTACCAGGGAGGATCGACCATGAACACCTATGCCCTTATATTAATCGTACTCATCGCTTCAACCATGCAGGCCGCCACCGGATTCGGATTTGCCATCATGTCCATTCCTTTCCTGCTTCTCTTGCTTGACCCCCGTGACGCCATCCAACTGAATATTCTACTTGCCTTCATCATCTCCCTGATGATGATCTATAAAATCCGCCATACTGTTAAAGCAGCCACTTTAAAGAGATTAATCATGGGCAGCTTACTGGGAACGCTGCCGGGAATCCTTATCTTTATTTTTCTGGATGTACGTCCCTTGAAACTCTTGATCAGTGTATTGCTGCTGATATCGACCTGTTTATTGGCTGCTAAAATTTGCTTTAAAGAAAGCAACACCAAAGAATTCCTGATGGGGGTCTGTTCCGGATTTCTCACCACCAGCATCGGTATGCCCGGTCCCCCCCTGATGATCTATTATGCGGGAACCGATCTTGATAAGGCCACCATACGCAGTACAACCGTCGCCTACTTTGTCTTCATCAATTTGCTCAGCATTCTCATGCAAACCTTTCTTTACGGCAATTCCGCCATAGTCTGGAAGTCCACCCTGATTTCTCTTCCTTTTCTGGTGCTGGGAATTGTGCTTGGACAATTTGTCTTTGTCCGGCTCAATCAACAGCGGATGCAGCAGCTTATCTATCTTTTATTGTTTTTTACCAGCATCTACTTATTTATAACCACGATTATTGTCTAAAAACGTTTGACTGAGGACACCGTCATCCTGTCTGAAGAAAACGGAGGTTAACTCAACTTTAAATCATTTGCATAACGATAGGGTATGATCTCTCTTTGAGCCGTTTCTATATACCCTTTTTCCTTATGAGAAAAATCCGATATCTTCGTTGCCGAAAAATCCTTGAAATATTCAGCTATGGCAAAAATTACTTCCAGCTCCTCATTAGAAAACAGGTCTTGATTTCCCCTTTCTGTTGGCATCAATATCTCACCCTCGTATAGTCCGTCATAGGGCTTTGTTTCAATGACTCCTACACTTTCAAGTACCCAATGGATTAAATCATGATTTACAGGAACCGGGCCAAAATGATGGTGAATATAGACCAGCCCCGTTATGGGATATCCATAACGCTTAAAATGAAGGTTATCAGCATAATAAAGAAGCTTTTGCAACTTCGTCTTCACTAATTCCCTATTCGTTACAGCAAATATCTGAACCAGAGCAGCAAGTTTTTCAAAATCAAATTCAATATTTGTAATCCCCTTGTTATAAAATGGAGCGAAACGTTTATTCAAAAAATCAACCGGATCTTGCTCCGCCGCTGGATCTGTCTTATCGATTTGGGCTAAGATTTTTCTCTTTTCTCTATCGGTCAGTTTGTTTTTATTACTGTCATAAAGATAGTTGAGATAAGTGGGATCATTTTTCAAACGCAATAATTGCTCATGATGAGATGCACTCGGTATGGCTCCTCCCTCATAACGCACAAAGGTAGCCTGGCTCCATCCCAGTAGTGAAGCGACAGTTCTTCCCGAGCCAATGGATTCACGGATTTGCTTTATTTCGAAAGGTGAAAGCAAATTGTGTTTGTTGCGATAGGCTTGATAAACCCTCTCCAGATTCTTGGTATCCAGCTCTTCATCGAAAAGCTCATTTCTGCAGATTGAACAAATGCGAATATCGGAAACGGTCTCTATTTCTTCCCCACGAACAGAAAAAGTCTCCCTCTTATTGTCAACTTGTGTTTCTTGCTCACATTGGCAAATATCACAGTATTTTTTCACGATGCTATTCCTCCTTATCCAAGGCGAAGGGAAGTGTCTTTGGTCCAGCAATTTTTATCACCCTTTTTTATTATAACACCATTTGCTATTAAATAGTAGCAAAAATATGGAGGAATTTCTCTTACCAAGTTGCTTCTCTCTAGGCTATCAATTCTTTAAAAAAACACTGTATTTTTCAGTCTACAGATATTATATTTATGCATAATAATGTATAATTATATAAGGTTTTTCTGCACGTATTCCCTTCAATAGAAAGTAAGGAGTGGTTGATCAAGATGCCTAAGAGAGAAGATATTAAGAAGATAATGATCATCGGTTCCGGCCCCATCGTCATCGGGCAGGCTGCCGAATTTGACTATTCAGGAACCCAGGCTTGCAAAGCCCTCAAAAACTTAGGTTATGAAGTGGTGTTGGTGAACTCCAATCCCGCCACGATTATGACGGATGCCGGTACGGCTGATGCTACCTACATCGAGCCTCTCAATGTCCAGAGAATCACCGAGATCATCGAGAAAGAGCGCCCCGATGCCCTTCTGCCCAATTTAGGAGGACAATCCGGGCTAAATCTGAGTTCCGAACTGGCCAAAGCGGGAATTCTCGATCACTATGGCGTGAAAGTCATCGGGGTACAGCTGGATGCCATCGAGCGGGGGGAAGACCGCATCGCCTTCAAGGAGACCATGGAACGCCTGGGTATCGATATGCCCAAAAGCAGCCCTGCTTACACTGTGGAAGAAGCCGAGAAAATCGCTCAGGAGCTGGGCTATCCCGTGGTGATTCGTCCTGCTTACACCCTGGGCGGCACCGGGGGCGGCCTGGTCTACAATGTGGAAGAATTAAAAACCATCGTGAACCGGGGCATCTCCGCCAGCATGATCGGACAGGTTCTGGTGGAAGAATCCGTCCTGGGCTGGGAAGAGCTGGAGCTGGAAGTGGTCCGGGACTCCAAAAACCAAATGATCACCGTCTGCTTCATCGAAAACATCGACGCTATCGGCGTCCATACCGGGGATTCCTTCTGCAGCGCCCCCATGCTGACCATCTCTCAGGAGCTTCAGGAAAGGCTTCAGAAATACGCCTACTCTATCGTGGAAGCCATCGAAGTCATCGGTGGGACCAATGTCCAATTCGCCCATGATCCCAAAACCGACCGGGTGGTGATCATCGAGATCAACCCCCGTACCTCCCGCTCCTCCGCCCTGGCTTCCAAAGCCACCGGGTTCCCCATTGCCCTGATCTCTTCCCTGCTGGCCGCCGGCCTGACCCTGGATGAAATCCCCTACTGGCGGGAGGGAACCCTGGATAAATATACTCCCTGGGGTGACTATGTAGTGATCAAGTTCGCCCGCTGGGCCTTTGAAAAGTTCAAGGGTGTGGAAGACAAACTGGGCACCCAGATGCGGGCCGTGGGTGAAGTCATGAGCATCGGCAAAAACTATAAAGAAGCCTTCCAAAAAGCCATTCGCAGTTTGGAAATAGGCCGTTACGGCTTAGGCTTTGCCAAAGATTTCAACACCAAGACCCTCCCCGAGCTTCTGGAGCTGCTGAAAACCCCTACCAGTGAACGGCATTTTATGATGTACGAAGCCCTCCGCCAAGGGGCTGATCCGGCGGAGCTTGCCGCCATCACCTATGTCAAGACCTGGTTCATTGAACAAATGAAGGAATTGGTGGACCTGGAAGAAAAGATCCTGGAGTATCAAGGCCGGGAGCTCCCCGCCGAGCTCCTGATCCAAGCCAAAAAGGATGGTTTTGCCGACCGCTATCTGGCCCAGCTCTTAGGTATTTCTGAGACGCAAGTCCGCCGGCAGCGCCTGGGGCTGGGGTTGACCCAGGCCTGGGATGCCGTACCTGTAAGCGGGGTAAACAACGCCTCCTATTATTACTCCACCTATAATGCCCCGGACAAGGTCACCACCAGCCAGAGGGAAAAGGTCCTCATCCTGGGCGGCGGCCCCAACCGCATCGGCCAGGGCATCGAATTTGACTACTGCTGCGTTCACGCCGCTTTTGCCTTAAAAAACCTGGGCTATGAAACCATCATGATCAACTGCAACCCCGAGACCGTATCCACCGATTATGACACCTCGGATAAGCTATATTTCGAGCCCCTGACTGTGGAGGATGTCTTAAGCATCTATGAAAAAGAACGCCCCATCGGCGCCATCGTCCAATTCGGAGGCCAGACACCCCTGAATATCGCCGCCCAGCTCCAGGAGGCGGGAGTAAGAATTCTCGGTACCGTACCGGAAGTCATCGACCAGGCTGAGGATCGGGATCAGTTCCGCAAAATGATGGAGAAACTGGCTATCCCCATGCCCCAGGCAGGTATGGCCAGCACTCTGGAGGAAGCTTTGGCAGCGGCGGAGATGATCGGTTATCCCGTCATGGTTCGTCCCTCCTATGTCCTGGGAGGCCGGGGCATGGAAATTGTCTTTGATGAAGAACAGCTGCGGGAATATGTGGCCGCCGCCGTGGACATCACCCCGGAACGCCCCATTCTTATCGATAAATTCCTGGAGAATGCCATCGAAGCAGAAGCCGATGCCGTCTCAGACGGTACTCATGCCTTCGTCCCTGCCGTTATGGAGCACATCGAGCTGGCGGGGATCCATTCCGGAGACAGTGCCTGCGTCATTCCTCCCCTGACCATTGCCGACCGCCATTTGCGCACCATTATCGATTATACCCAGCGGATTGCCCAGGAACTCCATGTGGTAGGGCTTATGAATATCCAGTACGCCATCGCCGAGGATAAGGTCTACGTCTTAGAGGCCAATCCCAGAGCTTCCCGCACCGTACCCCTGGTCTCCAAAATCTGCAACACCCCCATGGCCAGGCTGGCCACGGAGTTGATACTGGCTGATTATACCGGGCAAAAGAACGATATCGCAACCAACTTCAAGCCTGCTCAGATCTCCCATTACGGCGTCAAAGAAGCGGTCTTCCCCTTTGACAAATTCCCTGAAGTAGATCCCGTCCTCGGCCCGGAAATGCGTTCCACCGGAGAGGTTTTGGGCATGGCCAATTCCTTCGGCCTGGCCTATTTCAAGGCTCAGGAAGCAACCCACTCCTCCCTGCCCTTCAGCGGAACCGTCCTTATGAGCATTGCCGAACAGGACCGCTCTTCAGGGGTCATCGAAATCGCCCAGGAATTCCTCAAGCTGGGCTTTAAGATCAAAGCCACTCAGGGGACCCGGAAATTCCTTCAGGATCATAGCATTGACGCCGAATTCATCCATAAAATTGAGGAAGGCCGTCCCAATATCACTGATGGTATTATGAACGGCGAGATCCAATTGGTCATTAACACCCCCATCGGCAAACGCAGCCTCAAAGATGATTCCTACATCCGCAAGACCGCCATTAAGTATAAGATCCCTTATATCACCACCACCCCGGCCGCCTTAGCCAGCGCCAAAGGAATTGCCGCATCTCAGGAGGCGGCAGCCAATAAAACCGTGGTTAAATCCCTGCAGGAATATCATGGTGAGATAATGTAATTTCGGTAATATAATTCAGATCATATAATTTGGCTCATGTAATTAGATAATGTGATTTAGATCGTTGACAGTCCCCTTGCTTTTAAGATATGATTTTATCAGTCTTAGCTCAACTGGTTTTCGGTTGCACACCCCTATATATAGTGTTTTTTTATAAACTTTCATCTATATATGGTGTTCAACGAGATTTTGATGTATAATGAGACTGGTTCATTAATAAGGAATCTCATAGGTGACTGTACAACCACAGTTGAAAAGGGAAGCCGGTTAGAGGCCGGCACGGTCCCGCCGCTGTAAGGGAAATATACTTCTTGGCATTACCACTGAAAGGGTTTCGGGAAGGTAAGAAGTATAGATGATCCTAAGTCAGAAGACCTGCCTATGTGTATACCACCAACTCTACGGAGGATAGAGTATGTTGGGCTGCTAACGGCATGTTGTTTTTAGCTTCTCGGCATCTCTGTCGGGAAGTTTTTGTTTCGGATGTCATCATGAGTCCCTGAACGATGATAAGAGATCAGATTGAGAAAAGAGGTAGATTGTATTTGATTACTAAGATTCGCAAGCGCGACGGACGGGAAGCTCCTTTTAACATTGAAAAAATAGCCAACGCTATCTTTAAGGCAGCCAGTGCCACAGGAGGCAAGGACTATCAATCCTCTCTCCTTCTTGCGGAAGAAGTGGTCAACTACCTTGAGGTTAACCTACATAAAAAAGTCCCCTCTGTGGAAGAAATTCAGGATGCTGTGGAAAAGATCCTGATCGAAAGAGGCCACGCCCGCACAGCCAAGGAATTCATTCTCTATCGGGCGGAACGGACCCGTGTCCGGGAAATGGATACCCGGCTTATGAAGGTCTATGAGGAGCTGACTTTTAAAGAAGCCAAAGATAATGATATGAAGCGGGAAAATGCCAACATTGACGGAGATACCGCCATGGGCACCATGCTGCGCTACGGCTCCGAAGGAGCTAAACAGTTTAATGAGATGTTTGTCTTAAAGCCCGAACACTCCAAAGCCCACAAAGAAGGAGATATTCACATCCATGATATGGATTTTCTCACCCTCACCACTACCTGCTGCCAGATCGATATTATTAAACTTTTCAAAGAAGGCTTTGGGACCGGCCACGGCTTCTTAAGAGAACCCAATGATATCCAGAGCTACAGTGCTTTGGCTTGTATCGCTATTCAGTCCAACCAAAACGATCAACACGGCGGCCAAAGCATTCCTAATTTTGATTACGGTATGGCGCCGGGAGTAGCCAAAACCTATATTAAGCTTTATAGACAGAACCTGCTTAAAGCCTGCGAGCTTTTAATCCATCAGGATGTGGATCAGGAAGAGCTGGAAGCCCATCTCAAGGATGTATTCTCAGCCCTTGCCAACCAAGGGCATACACCTACCCTTTCCTCTGACCCGGATTATTTTGAGCAGGAAGCCGCACTGCTTCAAACCCTGCCTAATCTTAAGCTGGACATGCCTACCATCCGCAAAGCTCAGGAGTTTGCCGTCAAAAAAGCTCTTGCCGAGACGGATAAAAAAACCTATCAGGCTATGGAAGCTTTGGTCCATAACCTCAATACCATGCACAGCCGTGCCGGAGCCCAAATTCCCTTCAGCTCCCTCAATTACGGCACGGACACCACCCCGGAAGGCCGTATGGTGGTCAAAAACCTGCTCCTGGCCACCGAAGCAGGTCTGGGCAACGGCGAAACCCCCATCTTCCCTATCCATATCTTCAAAGTGAAAGAAGGGGTTAATTATAATCCCAGTGATCCTAACTACGATTTATTCCAGCTGGCTTGCCGGGTCAGTGCCAAAAGACTTTTCCCCAACTTCTCCTTTATTGATGCTCCCTTTAACCTGCAATACTATGTCCCCGGCAGGCCTGAGACGGAAATTGCCTACATGGGCTGCCGCACCAGGGTGATCGGCAATATTTACGACCCTTCCCGGGAAACCATCTTTGGACGGGGAAATCTCAGCTTCACCACCATTAACCTCCCCCGTCTTGCCATCAAAAGCCACCAAAGCCGCACCGAATTCTTCGCCATGCTGGATGAGAAAATCGACCTGGTTATCAATCAGCTCCTGGAACGTTTTGAAATTCAAGCCCGTAAAAAAGTCAAGAACTTCCCCTTCCTGATGGGACAGGGAATCTGGCTGGATTCCGACCAACTGGGCTGGGATGATGAAATTCGCGAAGTGCTGAAGCACGGCACCCTTTCCATGGGCTTTATCGGACTGGCTGAATGCCTTATGGTCTTAACCGGGCAGCATCACGGGGAATCGGAAGAGGCACGGGAGCTGGGACTGGAGATTGTTCAGCAACTGCGCCGGCGCATGGATGAAGCAGGACGGGAATACGGGCTGAATTTCTCTCTCTTGGCCACTCCTGCCGAGGGCCTCTCCGGCCGCTTCATCAAAATGGACCGGGAGCTTTTCGGCAGCATCCCCGGTATCACAGACAAAGAATACTACACCAACAGCTTCCATATCCCCGTCAGCTTCCCGATCAGCGCCTTTCACAAAATCACGATTGAAGCCCCCTACCATGAGCTGACCAACGCCGGCCATATCACTTATGTGGAGGTTGATGGCGATCCCACTCAAAACTTGGAGGCTTTTGAGAAAATTGTCCGTTGCATGAAAGAATCCGGCATCGGCTTCGGTGCTGTCAATCATCCTGTGGATCGGGATCCCGTCTGCGGATATACAGGAATCATCGGCAACGAATGCCCCCGCTGCGGCCGCGAAGAAAGCACTGCTCCCTTTGAGCGCATCCGCCGTATCACCGGCTATCTGGTGGGAACCTTGGATCGCTTTAACGACGCCAAAAAAGCCGAAGTCCGGGATCGGATTAAACACCTGAATTGCCTTGACTCCTCCATCGGTGAGAAAGGGACGCTTTAATGATGGACTCCTGCATCCGGATCGCAGGAATCATCGGGGAGTCCATTGTGGATGGCCCGGGCATACGCCTGGTGGTGTTCGCCCAGGGCTGTCCCCACCACTGTCCCGGCTGCCATAATCCTGAGACTCATGCTTACGAAGGAGGAAAAAGTGTTGCCATCGCGGAAATTCTTCAGCGTTTAGCCATGAACCCTCTTCTAGACGGCATCACCTTAAGCGGCGGGGAACCCTTTGCCCAGGCGGCCGGCTTTGCCTTGCTGGCACAGTCCGCCCGGCAGAGAGGCTTCCATGTCATGACTTACTCAGGATATACCTATGAAGAACTCACTGCCTCAAGTGAACAGAACCCCGCCTGGGCTCTCTTGCTGGAACAGACGGACCTCCTGGTGGACGGGCCTTTCCAATTGGCTGAAAGGAACCTTCTCTTACCCTTTAGGGGTTCGGAGAACCAGCGGGTTATCGATGTGCAGGAAAGTTTGAGACAGGGTAAGGTTGTTCTGGCCTCGGTTTAAATTCACAAAGAAACGCAAAGAAAAAGACCCTTGTGCTCATTGAAAAAGGTTTGGCTAAACCGCCAGGCTGTGCTATAGTAGATCCAGAGGAGGGATTGCCCATGGATATAGCCGCTTTATCCGTCGTTTCCAATCAGGTTCAGCTCAAACAGCAGGCGTCGCTATCGGTCATGAAGATGGTTATGAATGCTTCTCAGGAGCAGACGAATTCTCTCTTGGCTATGACAGCGGGGATGTCCGGTGAGATGGAGTCATCTGTTAATCCTCATCTTGGCAGTAAACTTGACGTATTAGTATAGGGATATCCTTATACCCCCACTTATCTATAAGCTAAAAAGACCCCTTGCCGGTGAACTCATTTTCCCTGGCAAGGGGCCTTTTCGTACTTACGAATGCTTATTCTATTTCATAGTATCACCGTGGACGAACTACTCACTTAACCGTTCTCGAATTCGTTCTACTAATTCACCAAAAGCAGGGACATATTTTCCCTTTATATCTTGACAAATCCTTACTGCAGTCATTTCGTTGTAAATATGAACAGTAGCATTCCTATCGTCCAGCATGGAAAGCCATAACTCCTCATTCCCAATGACTTCAGTGGCGAAGGCCTCTCGTAAGATTCTCTTTGGAGAATTTAGACCGATTAACCCTTCGTCCTCAAAGACGGCCTGCAAAGTTTTCCATGCTAACTCGAAAGTAAACTCAAAACGCTGTATTAATCCATCTCTCATTAAATCATCATTTCCGTCATACCGGTTACTTCCCTCTTTGAGTCGCGCATATGCTTTCTCAAAATTATCTAACTTAGTGTAGGGTTCGCTCATAGAGGGTAACACCTTCTTTCTTGATATTTTCCAGCAAACGTGAATCCATATGTTTATCGTGGAATAAGATATCTAATTTCAAAAGGGTTCTTAGGTCATCGAACTCACTAAGAAGGCTTCCTCGTTTATCGAATTCAGGCAGTGGAAAAATGACCAAATCAATATCACTAAGCCCTTTATTATCTCCTCTGGCACGGGAGCCGAAGAGAATAATTCTTTCAACTGCATATTTTTGCCCAATGTTTTGGATACTCTCCACTAGTCTTTTGTCTAAGTTCACGTTAACCATCCCCTACACATAATCCCCTAAAGGAGGGTCTCCCCCCTCCCCAATCCTTCAGGATTCGATACGTTCAAAACGCTCATACTAGTGTACACTTTTCCAGACAAACCCATTATACCATTTTCGCAAGTAAATTCTTAGCATAAAAATTCAAAGAAAAACCACCTTTTGTTTGGACAAATTGTTGGGCACAAGAAGCCCCGCAGCCAATACAACTACGGGGTTATCTAAAAAACAATTTACAATTTTCAAATGAACTCTGTCCCAAGGCTTGACTATCAATATCCTCTTGAATAATCCTCAAAGCAATCGAGACACACCTTTTTCCCCTCCTGGAGCCTCATTTTATGCTCAGGCGCGCCTTCTCCGCAGACTTCACAGATCACCGTCTTAAAGAGGCGGGCCTGCTTAGGCAAGGTAAAACCAGGCTTTTTAAACTCAAAGACATCATCCATAGGAGCAGTCAGGATATAGTTTTGACGTTCCTGACGATCCATTTCACTTGAAGAGGGCTTAAGAACGATGCGCATACTTTCTCCGGTGTTTCTGCTGAAGAAGCTGAAGGCCATTTTCCCGGTGCCGCGATAGATCAGATTACCTTTACCAAAGCTGCACCCCGTAATCACCTGCACGGCGTCTGCTCCGCAGGCATCATTTTCCGTTACACACACGACTTCCTCATCCTGAGAAAACTTAAGGCCCATTTTTTCCTGAACTGCTTCACATGCTCTGAAACCAATCGCTAACCCCGGACATTCATGACCATGAAAGGCCACCGCCTTTTCCCACAACTGCTTATCCATAATCACCTATTCCTTTCCTTAATTGATGCTTTATGATGATGCATTATGCTCTTTACATTATGCTTTATTCGCTTTAACACCTTGTTCAGGGAAGGGCACGACTATTTTGGCCCCATGGGCATATTCTATAGCCACCGGTATGCCGTACACTTCGCCGATAACCTTGGCATTCATAATTTCTTCGTCGCCATAGGCATAAATTCCTCCGTCTTTAATAAAGAGAAACCGGTCGCAATAGCGCAGGGCAAGATTCAGATCATGAATGACCATGAGGACACAGATGTTTTCCTCCTTGGCAATTTTCCCTACCAAGCCAAGCATATCATGCTGATTTTTCAAATCCAGATTGCTCGTCGGTTCATCCAGCAACAGCACTTTAGGCTGTTGGGTCAAAGCCCGGGCCAGCATGACTTTTTGCAGTTCCCCGCCGGAAAGCTCATCGATATAAGCCAACGACATCTGGCTTAATTCCAACTTTTCGATCATGCCATGAACGATCTCATAATCTGCTTCCGTAGGACTGAACCTGATATAGGGTTTGCGTCCCAGCATCACCGCATCATAAACCGTAAACCGTGCGGTTTCACTATGCTGGGCTACATAAGCCATCTCTTTCGCCACATTGGTGCGGGACATGCTGCACAAATCCCGTTCATCCAGAAGAACCTGGCCAGAGCGTGGGGACAGTATTCTATTGAGGCATTTGATCAAGGTGCTTTTTCCTGCGCCGTTATTGCCCAGAATGGCCACACAATGTCCGTAGGGAGCCTCGAAATGCATATCCTCCAGGACAAGGCGGGAGCCATATTGAAAGCTTAGCTCCTGAACTTTCAGCATATTTATTTTTTCGCCCCCTTGTAAATGAGATAGATGAACAGCGGTGCACCGAGAAATGAGGTTATGGCACCAATAGGCAGCACGATGGGGGCTATGATGGTTCGGGAACAAAGATCACTTAGCAGCAGGATGCAAGCCCCGGCCAGCATGGAAGCCGGCAGTAAAAACCGGTAATCGCTGCCCACAAACTTTCTGACCATATGGGGTGCCACCAACCCCACAAAATCAATAATGCCCACGAAAGATACCGCACTGGCCGCCAGCAGGGCAGCCAGCACCATACTGACTATAATCAGCTGATCCACATGGATCCCCAAACTCCGTGCCGTCTGCGATCCACTTTGTATCCCATTGTAACTCCAGCTGTTAAACATAAAATAGACAAAAGTCGGACCAAGAATGATAAGGATCAGCCCAATTTCATGCCAGCTGGTGCGTCCAAGATCGCCAAAAGTCCAATAGACTGCCGAAGCCAACGCCACATCGTCGGCAAAGTATTGAACCAAGGCAACCCCCCCGCGAAACAGAGAAGAAAGAGCGACGCCGGCTAAGACCATGGCGGCAGGGGTAACAGTTTTGATCCGGGACAAGACTAAAATAACGAATACGGAAATCATCCCCCCCATAAAAGCGCATGCTGTGACCAGATAGGGGTTGGTAATACTGATGGCTCCGCTTCCCGCAGCATTATGCTGAGAACCCGCGCTAAAATAAACGATAGCAATGGCAGCCCCGAAAGCAGCCCCATGAGAGATGCCTAAGGTTGATGACGAGGCCAGGGGATTGCGCAGCACACTTTGCATGACACAGCCTGCCAGAGCCAAGGCTCCCCCCACCACGATGGCGGTAAGGATGCGGGGCAGGCGTACATTCCAAACAATGGCCTGGGCCTGAGCCGTGCCTGTACCCATGAATGTCCTGAAGACCTCTCCCAGAGTCAGACCGGCAGAGCCGGCTGTAATCGAAAACAAAGCCACACCAAGCAGCAGGGCAATCAGTACCAGGATGACAAACCTTTTTCTGGCCATATACTTTCCGTAAGCTTCCCGGTAGTGAAGCTTACTCCCCTTATTGACCAAGTGTAATCTTTCCAAAGGATAATCCAGCCTCCTTCATATCGGCATAGATCCCCTTTCCTAAGAACTTTTTATAGATCTCATCCACTTTAGCCTCCATATCAATGTCGGCAAACTTCTCGGGGAACAGTACCTTACCCGCATAGTAGGCATCGGCAATTGCCGTTTCAATATTGGTCGTATAATTATTAAAGCTGATGATCGAGTAAACATTTTCTTCTGTCACCGCGCGCAGAGAATTGAAATAATCGGGCTTCTTTGCATATTCTTCATTGACCAGACTTATATTGCCGGGGTCAAGGAAGATAACATCAGGATCCCAGACCTGAATCTGTTCCCAATCCACTTCAAAGCCTTCTTTCTTTCCTACCTCATCCATGACACCACTGACATTAATCGCTTTAAGGGGGCCCAAGCCACCGTAGGTTCCGGCAAATCCCCGGCCCCCCTGATTGGATATAGCCCCGGCATACACCGTCGGTTTGTCTGCCTCCGGAATATCCTTAGTACGGTTATTGAGGTCGGCCTCATATTGGCCCAGATAAGCAATCACCTCAGCACAGCGTTCTTCTTTCCCCAATATTTCACCTATTAATTTCAGGGATTCAACGGTATTTTCTTCAAATAAATTGCCCTGAATAGCGGTAGATACTACAGGAATACCTGTCTTGGCGGCAAGCTGGTCAAGAGCGTCACTGGTATAACTACAGAAAATGACATCCGGCTGCAGGGCGATTATCTGCTCTTCATAGGCGGTATAGCCTCGGCCGCCGCCCTTGCCGATACTGGGGAGGTCTTTGAACTGATCATGATAAACATAGTTATAAGGCCGCCCTATCACTCCGCTCTTGTCGGTATCTTCAATGCCAATCACGAGATCCGTGGCCTGGGCATAAGCGATCAGCCGCAGAGCACCGGCACCGGTACAGATGATGGAGTTTATCTTTGTCGGCACCTCCACTTCTCTTCCCATCATATCGGCAATCACCTGTGTACTTTTCTCTGCACTATTCTCTTTACCGCCGTCTTCCTGACCGGGATTCTGAGATACCTGACTTGCGCATCCTGTCAGAATAAGAAGCGGAATCATCAAAAATAGCAACCATTTTTTCAAAACATTCATCTCCTCTTTTTACTTTTTTAAATATTCTTATATATGTTTTAGACAGCATTATGCTGAACTTTATTGTTTAAGAAAAAACTCATTTATTAATCTCTGACCCAAAAAGATCAATAATGAGCAAGGAAGAGAAGGTATATTGAACCCTGCCAAGGGAATCCAATATCAATATCAGTCAAACTGAAATCACCAAAAGAATCGGATTTCTCACTAAATATTACAAAAAGACCATGAAGTATCCTCCCTATATTAGGGAAAAAGACCTCCATGGTCTTCGTTACACTATGAAGATTTACCTACACTGAAATAATCTCGCTGAGAACTTTCAAAAAGCTATCTATAAATTAACAATTCTTCTCTTATCCTACAAGCCCCCCAGGGGTATTATTTTTCCAATATCCTTAATATTCTTATCGATAGCTTCATAGATAGAGCCGTCCCCGCCAGTGCTTTAATATAGCCCTTAAGCTTTTCTTCTTCCGGCAGGGTGATATCCCGATAGGTTTTAATTCTATTGATTGTATTACCAAGCTTCCCATCTATACACTCAAGCCTATTTTTTTAAAACAAGCCAGTTTAGAAAAGAAACCCATTTTATTGATCCCAGACCCAAATGGGACCAAAAAATGAGCAAGAAGAGAAGGTATATTGAATCCTGCCAAGGAAATCCAATATCAGGATTTGAGAACCTAACAACCTGATGAAAATCCAATGCAATGCCAAAAGACCATGGAGTGTCCGCCCTCTAGTTAGGGTAAACAGACCTCCATGGTCTTCGTTATACTATGATAGGGTGACAATTCCCATCCATCGTCAACTCCTGAATCTAAGCCTAGCTTAACAATTCTTTCCTTATCCTGCAAGCCCCTTGGGGGGATATTTTTTATAATTTTCTCAGCCTGTCTTCACCGCACAGAGCATGAATGTCGGAATTGCCTTATATAATTGCTCATAATATTCATCATACAATCCTTTGGGAAGGCTGAACTTCACAGCAATCTCTTCACAGCCCATATTGGCGAGGGTCATAAAATCCCACTGCGGCCGCCAGCAGCCGGAAAGGGGCAGCTCCCTGAAGATATTGTCCAGCTCCCCGCCATGATCACTTTCTTTGAGCTCAAAACCATGTTCAACCACAGCGGCCTGCCCTTCCTCAAAGTTACGTCTCGCTGTGTCGTCACGCAGATGCAGGAACCAGTTGGCGTCGAAGTTAATCAGCTTCCCGTGGGGCTTAAGAACACGGAGCCATTCACCATAAGCACGTTGCGGGTTCTCTAATACCCAAGTCATATTTCTGCTGATCACAATATCAAATACAGAATCCTGGAACGCCAGGTTCTGCGCGTCCATCTGCATCAGCTTGGTCAGCTCCGGTCTGCCCAGCTTCTCTATATTTTTACGAGCCTCTGCCAGCATTTTACCGTTAAAATCTACGGCAGTGACGTGGTGGCCCAGGCAGCTCAGAAAAATCTCAAAGAAACCGGCGCCACACCCTACATCCAAAATCTCCAGTTTTCGATCAGTCTGAACAAAGGGTTTCAGGATGCTTTTCCAGAGCGCGTTCTTCTCACTTGTTAATTCATCGACACTGATTTCTGTAAAGGCTTCCGCTTGGGTGCTCCAGTAATCATTGATGATAGCCAATTTGCTCACACCGCTTTTCTGATTAATTGAATTTTGATCACGACTTCAACAATCCGCTCTTATCAACCTGATTGGCAACCAGATCTTTGTAAAAGCCTTCCTGAGCGATCAATTCGCTGTGATGCCCAACCTGCACGACGCGGCCTTTGTCGAGCACCACCAGCTTGTCCGCAGCCATAATCGTGGACAGGCGATGGGCAACGACAACCGTGGTTCTGTCGCCTAATTTATCATGCAGCGCCTGCTGAATAAATTTCTCGTTCTCACTGTCCAGACTGGAAACGGCCTCGTCCAAGACAAGGATCGGCGGGTTTTTCAGTACGGCACGGGCAATAGCGATACGCTGCCGCTGTCCCCCGGAAAGACAAAAACCCCGTTCCCCGGCAATCGTATCGTACCCATTGGGCAGCTCCATAATGAAATCATGAGCATAGGCCGCTTTGGCCGCTTCTTCAATTTCCCCATCCGTCGCCTCCGGCCTGCCCAGCCTGATATTCTCCCTGATGGAAACATTAAAAAGAAAAACATCCTGCAGAACCGCCGCGGTTAAGTCACGCAGGTTATCCAGAGACATGTGGCGGATATCGACGCCGCCTATGCGTATGGAACCGCCTTCAGCATCCCAATAACGCAGCAGGAGGTTGATACATGTGCTTTTGCCGGCACCGGAGGGGCCGACCAGGGCAACAGTCTGGCCTGGCTCTATGGCAAAGCTCACATTGTCCAGGACCTTGTCCAGGTCATCATCATAGCGAAATGAAACATGCTCGAAGACGACCCTATGCTGAAGCGAGGAGCAATCCATATCCTTCCCATCGTCTTTTACGACAGGAGCGGTATCAAAAACCGTCTGAATGCGGTTGGCTGCGGCAAAAACATTGCCAAGATTTCTGGCGACGCCGCATACTTCAATGATCGGGCTGAACAGCAATGCGGAGAGCATGACGACCATGGGATAGACCTCAAAAGCCAAAACATTTTGAGATACGAATACGGCGGTCACAGCCATGACGACAACAGTAAAGACCCCCACAAAAATCTGCATCAGGGCACTCTCCGTCCCCGCCCGTTTACCGTATGTCAATTGCGCATCGTAGAGACTCTGCATGCTCTCCTTATTTCTCCCTTTGTAGCGCTCCAGATAATTCAGAGTCAGCAGCTCGCGCAATCCCTGAATGCCTTCGATGGTGACCGCATTGGCTTCGGCTGCTTTTTCACGGACTTGCCTGCCCTGCTCATCGGCCTTTTTCTGCAGCAGAAAGGGTGTCCATATGGTTAATATGGAAAATATCATCATGAGCAGAGAAAGCAGGATATGAATCTTGGCCAGCAGGACAAGCAGCACGATCGTAATTGCCACCGCGACCAGGAAGCTTCCGAAGGTATGGGCCAGAAACCACTCCAGAATTTCGACGTCACTCATCAGCGTGGCCCCGATCTGACCGGAACGCTTCTTTAAAACGAAGGCCGGCGAGATGGTTTCCATCTTGTCATACAGCTTGATCCTGAAATCTCTCAAGACCCGGTAAGCTACATCATGACCGAACCACATCTCTCCGTAATACATAACAGCCCTCAAAACAATACAAACACAAAGCCAGCTGAAGAGCACGCGGAATTCAGGCAAAAGTCTGCCTTCCATGGCCAAGGCCGCCATGTAGGCCACGATGCCGGCGGAGCCGATTGTCCCGATGTGCTTTAAAAAGGTGGTGACGATGGTGGCTATCATCTCCAAGGAATAGGGCTTCATGGAGGCGATAAGGCGGAGGGTATTTTTAATGCGCGTCGTTTCATGCTTGCTTTCCCCGTTAGGCATTGTTCTCATCCCCTCTCTGGGCACGAACGAGATCGGCATATATGCCGCCCTTCAGCAATAGCTCTTCGTGGGTGCCTGCCTCTGCCAGCTCACCATGATCCAAAACAACTATCTTGTCCGCATTCTGCACTGTGGAAAGCCGATGGGCAATGATGATGGTGGTGCGCCCCTTGGTGAGCGAATCCAGCGTATTCTGAATTAGGGCTTCATTCCTGGCATCCACACTTGAGGTCGCCTCATCCAGGATCAGCAGCGGCGCATCCTTCAGGATGGCACGGGCAATCGCCAGTCGTTGCCTCTCCCCTCCGGAAAGATTGACACCCCGCTCGCCAACGACAGTAGCATAGCCTTGGGGAAGCTCCATGATAAATTCATGGGCACCGGCCGCTTTGGCCGCGGCTATGACTTTGTCATCAGCAGCATCGGTGTGGGACATACGGATATTCTCAAACACGGTTCCGTAAAAAAGATAGGTATCCTGAAACACCACGGCGATCTTGCTTTGCAGATAACTGATGCCGTAATCCTTTATATTTATGCCGTTCATCAAGATGCTGCCCTGGGTCGGCTCATAAAAGCGGAAGAGCAGATTGACCATGGTTGATTTGCCTGATCCGGATTTGCCGACAACGGCAATGGTTTGACCGCCTTTGATCTCCAGATTGATTCCTGCAAGGGCCGGCTTCGCCTCTTCGTTATAAGCAAAGGTCACATCCTGAAACTGAACTGCCGGCAGGGGACCATCCAGCGAAACAGTATCGGCATGCTCTTTTTCCGTGATTTTCAGCTCTTCATCCACGATTTCAAAAAGCTCCTCCGCCACGGACAAGCCCAGAAAGCTGTTGTGCCAGTGGCCGTTAAGCTCCGACATCGGGCGGGCGCATTCCGCGGCAAGAAACAGGAAAGTGGATATCGCCATCACGGGAAAGATCCCTGACTCTGCCCGATAGGCGGCGATGGCCACGGTTATTGCCGACGCGACCGAAGTCAGCAGCATCATGAGGCCTGAATCGATCAGAGAGAAGGTTGTATTGCGAATGGCCTGCACATAAAAGCCCTGGGCGTTTTCAGCCAGTTCACGGCCCTTGGCCCGGCTGGCTTTAAAGGCCATCAATGTGGACATCCCCTGGACAGCATCTATATATTGGGCGTTGAGGGTCGCATAGGAGCGCCAGTAGGTCACAATGCTGCGGCTGACCAGCGGTACGGTTAAATAGGGGACAATAACGCAGAGCAGCATGGACACAATGATGATCAGGCCTGTCACCACATCGAGGGACGTCAGATAAATACCGATGGCAAGACCGGATATGGATATGGTTATTATCTGGGGAATATAGTTTACGAGGAACGGCTCCAGGGATTCGATCCCATCCAGCACCAGGGACTGAACCTTCCCGCTCCGCTTATCGCTCAGATACCCCGGACCGAGATGGAGTATCTTGTCGAAGACCAAAAGCCTTATCTTGTTCTTGACCTTAGCGGCCACTACCTTGCTGTAGCTCTCCATCATACGGCTCAAAAATCCGCGCAGAAGCACCGCTGCCAGCGCGATTAGGACCGGGGCGACAATAGCCTGCAAATCACTGCGCGCAAAAACAATGGACACGGCTTTGGCCATGGCCAGTGCCTGTCCGATATAGGTGGCGCTGATTGCCAAGCCAATCAGAACCTTCAAAGCAACCTCACCCTTAATTGCCGCGACGTATCGCAAGAGGCGTCCATATGCTCTCATCTGTTTATCCTCTCGTTATTTATATAGGGAAAAAAGCAAGCCGCCTGATGTCCGGGCCCGCACTCCGTGAGCTGAGGTCTTTTTTCGGCGCAAACCTGCCTTCTCCTGCCGCAACTCGCCAAGAAGCAGCATCCACTCTCTTCAGCATTCAACTCTGCCGATGGTATGGCCGGCAGTTCTTTATTGGTACCGGAAGTATCCAGCATAAAAGCTTCCGCACAGGATATGAGCAGCTCTGTATAGGGATGAAGGGGATAGTTCATGATGCATTCTGTTGTACCGCACTCTACTAATTTTCCCCGGTACATCACAAGGACCCTGCTGCACAGACACGAGACAAGAGCCAGATCGTGGGAAATAAATAAATAGGTTGACTTTTTTTCCTGCTTTAACCTGACCAGCAAACGCAGAATCTGTGCCTGAACCGTAACGTCAAGGGCGCTTGTTGCCTCATCGAAAATCAGCAGATGAGGCTCGGTTAAAAGGGCCCGGGCAATGGCCACACGCTGACACTCTCCCCCGCTGAGCTGCCGTACCCGCCGGTGCATATATTCTTCCGGGATTTCTACCATGCGCAAGGTTTCCCTTATGATCGATTTCCCTTCTGCCTTAGATGTTTTACGGGTATGGGACAGCGCCTCGTATAGGCAGGCAAAAACCGTCATATGCTTAGCGAAGGTATCTGAGGGATCCTGAAACACCATATTGACTCTGTGTTTCCGCCCGCGGCCTTTCTCAATGCGAATGGGTTTGCCATTCAGGAGTGCTTTTCCTGAACTGGGCGCTTCCAGGCCCGACAGCAGGCGAGCCAGAGTACTCTTGCCGCAGCCGCTCTCCCCCACCAGGCCGATGGATTCTCCTTCTTGAATTGAGAAACTCACATTATCAACAGCGGTGAGCTCTTCGTAGCGCTTGGTCAGATTTTCAATGGTCAGGATGTTACTGTGCATATTTTTCTCCTGCCAATCGGCACATAACCCTATGGTCTGAGCCAATCTCCCGGGTTTGGGGAAGGGTTTCCCTGCACAGCCCGCAGCCTAGGGGACATCGGTTATAAAATGAGCAGCCTTGAGTTTTCTCTTCATGGTAAATCGTCGGGCCCATTGGCAGCCTGCCCTTTTTGTTTAAAACCGAATTGATCAGCATGTGGGTATAAGGGTGGGCGGGACTGGAGAGAACCTGAGCTTTGGAGCCCGATTCGATCAGCCGCCCGTCAAGCATGACGCCGATTTTGTCTGCCATACGGGCGACAACGCCTATATTATGAGTTACAAGAAGCATAGCGGCGCTGCAATTTTCCTGCAGTTTTTTCAGTGTACCCACAACTTCTACCTGTACCGTAACATCCAAAGCAGATGTGGGCTCATCCGCCAGAATCAGAGTGGGGTTCATCGCCATGGCCATGGCCAGTGCTACTCTTTGAATTGTGCCGCCGCTCAGCATGCCGGGATAGGATTTGAGGATTCGTTCCGGCTCTTTTAAAGCCAGTGTCTTCATACACTCCTGGGCCAGGCGGTCGGATTCCCTTCGGCTTATTTTTGCCCTGACCGAAAGGGCCTCATGAAATTGTTTCCCCACCTTCATGATCGGATCCATTGCGCTGCCGGCTTGCTGGTGGACGGTCGCAATGGCTGCTCCGCGCAGTTTTCGCAGCTCCGGCTGTGGCAGTGAGATGAGCTCTTTCCCTTCAAATACGACCTCGCCTTCAATATATCTGCCGCCCTCTCCCAGCAATCCGGTAATTGCTTTGAGTAAGGTTGTTTTTCCGCTGCCGCTTTCGCCAACCAGGCAATAGGTCTCATGACTTTTCATAGCAAGGGTGACGTCTTTGAGAGCCAAATGATTGCCATAGGCTACGGAAAGCCTGTTTATTTCGAGCAAGAGCTCACCTCCTCCGCAACCTGGTTTTCGAATACTTAGGCGTTAATATCCGTATTTTCGTTCAGCAAATAGTATTCGGTGGCTTGGGTGGAATAGCCGGTGACTTTTTTATTGGCTGCAATCTGATATTTGAGGTGCCCAATCGTCAAGAACCCGCAGTCCTCCACGATCTTTTTCTGAATTTCTTGGGCAAGCTCTTGCCTTTTGCCGTCAGCAAATTCTTCATCGAGCTGAGCGATTAGTGCGTCAACCTCCGGATTTGCATACTTGCCGTAGTTATAGTCAGCGCCGCTTTTAAGCATAATGTCCGCAAAATACTGGGGATCCGCCACAGGCGCCATGATATAGCTGTTGAGCGCCAGATCAAAACCGCCGTTTTTGAGAAAATTGGTATGGGGCTCATAATCGTTGATCCGGATGTCGATGCCGATGCCGATTTCCTTTAGGGACGCCTGAATCGCCTCGCAAAATGTCGGCAGCAGGCTGCCATGAGAACCATAGGAGTAGAGCTTGAAGCTCATGGGTACCCCATTCTTATCTAAGATGCCATCGCCGTCGCTGTCTGTATATCCGGAATCGGCAAGAAGCTTCTTGGCCCCTTCCTTATCGTAGTCGACGCCTTTAATCTTTCCATAGGAAAAGCTGACGGGGAAAATTGCCGTCGCCGCTTCTGAGTTGCCTTTGTTGATAACGTCAGCAAAGGTCTCCCGGTCAATGGCCATGGTAATGGCCTTGCGCACATTAAGATCGGACAGAAATTGATTTTCAAAATCAAAATACATAACTTGCGAACGGGAGCCCGAGGATTTCGTCACATCAAACCGATCGTTGCCCATAAACTGCATAATATTCTCAGTAGGAAGCTGAAAGGCAAGATCGACTTCTCCATTATCTAGGGCCATCGCCTGAGCGTTGCCATCCGTGATGTATTTTATGGTGATGGAGCCGAGCTTGGGCGTACCGTTCCAATAGTCTTGATTGGCGGTTAGTTCCATCTGGCCTTCCGCCATCGACTGTATCACAAAAGGCCCGGTGCCAACCGGTATACCCGTTTCATCGCTAAGGGTATCACTATCCAGGATGGTGCAGACAACGTCCGCCATGTTGTTAGGAAGGGCGGCATTGATCCCATTTGTTTTGACCGTGAGCTTTTGTCCATCCACTGCTATGGAGGCGATATTCAGCATGGTCACCGCCCGCGGGTTCATGGCAATCGTGCGCTCCAGGCAAGCCTTAACAGACTCGCCCGTCATTTTTTTCCCATTAGAAAAGTTTACGTCATCACGCAGGATAAACTCCCAGGTGAGCTCGTCAAGGCGCTGGTAGGTTTGGACAAGCCAAGGCTCCAGCTCCAAATGATCATTAATTTTAAAAAGGCGCTCGCCGACACCGATACGGGTGGTGTCCCAGCTTGTTTTACCAGGGTCAAGTGATTTGATTTCCGAGTGATAGGCAACATTCAAGTGCTTTGCCCCGGCCTCAGTCCGGCTTGTCCCCGGGGATTCGGAGCCAGGGCTGACCGCTGCGGGCGTGTTGGAGCAGCCGGCCAGGATCACAGCCGCCATGACCAGCAGTATGAAGCCTTTTAATCGTCTTTTCATAACTTTCCTCCCCTATTTTGTTTTTACATTACAGACAGCTCTTGCTGTCTTACTGCCATATAGTCCTGAACACTGTCACCAAGCCGGTTTAAAATGATGACGGTGATCAGTATTGCAATTCCTGGAAATAACGTCTGCCACGGTGCTGTCATGAGTACTTTTCGGCCTTCACTGATCATAAATCCCCATTCAGGTATGGGTGGCGTTGCGGAGAGTCCCAGGAAAGAAAGGGCTGAAATCTCCAGCATGGTTCCCGCCAGAGCGTTCATGGCTGTTACAAACAATAATGAACTGATATTGGGAATAACATGATGAATCATAATGTAGGCTGAGCCGCATCCGCACAGTCTCGCCGCGTTAACATAGCCCGCGTTCCTGATCTTCAGCACCATGCTTCTCGCTATTCTCGCATAGGATATCCAGCCGATTACACCGAGGGCAATCACCGCATTGCCAAAACCGGCTCCGAGGACGCCGACGATGGCAATCGCCAGAACCTGACCGGGAAACGACTGAAAGATCAGTAAAAGCCGTTTCAGGATATTATCTACGATCCCGCCATAATATCCGGCAGCCACTCCTATCAAAGTACCCAATACACCGGTAATGGCCACGATCAGCAATGTTGCCGACAATGAACTCCGCGCACCGGTCAACACCCTTGAGAACAGACATCTCCCCAAATTATCCGTTCCAAACCAATAGTCGTAACTTGGCGGCTGATCAATGGCCATGACATTGGTCTTATAGGGATCATAGGGAGCTATGCTCTCACCAAACAAGGCAACCAAGAGCAGGCCCAGGGTAAGTACTATATACACGGCAAGCCTGATTTTTGTTCTTTGGCATTTCATCCCATCGTGCATTAGGTCGTTCTCCCCTTAGCCTTTTTAACACGCGGGTCAAAAAAACTGTATGATAGTTCTGTCAACCCATAAAGAAGGCAGAAGATCAGAGAAGTTGTCACAACAAAACCTTGAATAATTGTATAGTCTCTTTCGTTAATTGCGTTAAGGGCCAAACGCCCCAATCCCGGCCAGGAAAAAATTGTTTCCACGACTGCTGTTCCGCCAATCAATTCTCCAAAGCTGAGGGCAATAAGGGTCATGATGGGGAGCATCGTATTTTTCAGAACATGGCGAAAGAGAATTCTTAATTCACCGACACCCTTTGACCTGAGTCCATTGACGTAGGGCTCCCTCAGTTCTGCGGAAAAAGTAGCCCGTATCTGCCGCACCATTCTCGCGCAAATACCGGTAGCAAGGGTTACCACAGGCAGGATGATGCCGGCCGCTCCTGCCGTGCTGCTCATCACAGAGATTAGTTTCAGTTTGTAGGCAAAAACATAGAGCAGTCCCAGTCCGACTAAAAAGGAGGGCATAGCCAACCGTATGAAGGCAAGGGTGCAGGTGAGTTTGTCAAAGGCCCTGTCTTTTTTTACAGCTGCCAATACACCAACAGGCAACGCCACAGCAATACCGGCAGCCAGACTGACGGCCGCTAACAGCAGGCTGTTTTTGAGCGCGTTCATGATCCGCGGCGTCACGTTTTTCCCATCGACCATGGAAACGCCGAGATCCCCCTGAACAAAGCCCGACAGCCAGGAGCCATACTGCTCAAGAAACGGCCGGTCCAAACCCATTTCGGCTCTTTTCGCAATAATATCCTGCTCGGTTGGCATGGCCCCCCCTGCGCGCAGTATGGTCACCGCCGGATCACCGGGCGCAAGATGCATAAGGGAAAAAGATAAGAAGGTCACACCAAACAGCAATATCGCTACGTCGAATAGTGTCTGCAATAGTTTCTTAATACCGTGTTTCCACATTTGTCTCTCGCTTCCGCCAGTCACTGCCCGTCTTTGTCCGCAGGTGACAGTGCCCTAACCTGGATTCATAATTTGGAGGGGATTGAGGCCTTATCCGCTGTGACCATAAAAAGGGGGACAGAGCGGTAAAGGAGCTGTTTTTCCTCACTATACACCTCTTCATTAAGTCTGGGTGTAACTTTTATCTTTTCATATCCAAATACCGGCAGTTGCTCAGTATCCCAATCCGGACGCAGGATATTATTAAAGTACAGGAGCTTTTTGAACTCTTCCTCTGTTTTCTCATCCCCGCGATATGAATTGGGCGGAGTGCCATATTTCTCCCTGTACTCCGCCTCGTCTGCTTTTCTGGCGGCATTCCAATCCTCATTAAGTGTATAGTGCCAATTCCCATCCAAATACAGCAGGCGCCCGCCCGGCTTCAAGACACGCAGCCATTCTTTAAAGGCTTTTTCAGGCTCATAGAGTATCCAAGTGACATTGCGCCCCACGATATAGTCGAAGGTATTGTCAGGAAAATCCAGTGAATGGCTGTCCATTACACTGAACTCTGCGTCAATCCCCGCCTTTTGGGCGTTTGCAACTGCGGTTTCAATCATTTTTTCAGAGCAATCAATGCCATGAACATCCCAGCCCATGCTTCCCATCAGCAAGGCAAAAAAACCAGGACCAGTGCCAACATCCAGCACTTTGCCGGCCGGGCAGGGCGCATTGCCGATGAGGAGGTCGCTCCATTTTTTGGACAGCTCACCGGAGAATTCATTTTGAATAATCGCATTGTAGCCATCGGCGCAAAAGCTCCAACGCTTGCCGATTGCTTTTGCTTCAGAAATTCCCATATGTATCACCTTTCGTTTGCATAATATTAAAAAATGACAAAAGACCATGAAGTGTCCATCCCTGGTTAGGGCAAACAGACCTCCATGGTCTTCGTTATACTATGATGAAATGGCCCCATCCATGGCCAACCTCCAAAGGTATTCATAGTTTAGCAATTCTTTTTTTATCTCACAAGCCCCATGGGGGGATATTTTTTGGCTCATTTTATAAACCGGTCAATGGCCTTATTCAGATTTTCCATAGCCTCCTCATTACCAAGCTCCCAGGCATCAACAATGCAATGCTCAATATGATCCTTAAGAATAACCTTACCGGTATTATTGAGTGCGGCTATAACTGCCGATAATTGAATCAGCACTTCGCTGCAGTCCTTCTCCTCTTCTACCATCCGTTTCACTGATTCCAGATGGCCAATGGCCCGGGATAACCGATTGAGTACGGCTTTGGTGTGATGGTGAGTGTGGCTGTGGCCCTTCTCTCTCATGATAATCATCCGACTCCTTCATTTAACAAATTAAGACATCTAACAAATTAAGACATCCGCGAAAAAATAAAAAACCACAGAGTTAACCCCTTTTGGGCTAAACCTCCATGGTTTAATTAAATCTTATTCACTTCTTGTGAGGTATGTTATTCGCTCTAATTTTGCTTTTTCCTCCTTTAGGGGCTTTTACTTCGGTTTATCAGTTGTTTGTTGATACAAGCTCGACTTGGGCATGGGTGAAATGGGGTGTAGTGCCTAATATAACTTCTAGTTCAGGGTAATTACGCTCAATCAGTAACCGGTAGTTCTCATGAAAAGCGCAGAAAGTGCTTATGCAATTCGTGAAATGAATAGCCTCCACTTGAAAATCCGCTAAGTTTTCTATTTGGGCGATAATCCGATAAGGGGCGATTTGAGACGGACACCCCGGACAATTGACCACTCCTACCAGCTCAACCTGTATATCCCTGGCATATCTACCAAATGCACCAACTCTGTTTTTCACATCATACAGGCATTGGGCGCTGGAACAGCCAAGCTTTTGAGTCACTTTCGAGCAGCAAAAAAGCGCGATTTTCATTGCTGCATGCACCTCCTCACCGTTTCTCAATAGGCCTTTGCCCATTAAACAGGTCTCAGTCCACAATAAAAAAGCCATAGAGTGCCCGTAAATCAGGCAGACCTCCATGGCCTTGCTCATGCATTTTTAGTTTCATCGTCTTATAAATGAATACTAGAGATCAACCCTTAGAATCTGATTTTTTCTAAGATTTAGCGAAAATCTTCAGATTTCCCTTACAGCTGATATCTATTCGACGCTTGAGAATAATCTCCTTCTCTGTCTGTCGTTATATCCCCCCTGGGAGCTTGTCTGAATTTTTCGACATTGTTATACTCATTCCAATTACATTTAGGATGATTTTACGAAGGAGGATTTTATGAAAAAGAAACTTGCTCTGGTATTATCTGTACTTCTCATGATTACGATCACAGCTTGCTCCAGCGGTGCCGGTAAGACGGTGGAAGACACACCTTTCCAAAATGGCTCTGCCCAGCCCCCAGCCGATGAGATAGTCGCTTATGTGGGCGGCACTATTTTTGACAGCAGCCTGGACCCTGTTAAGGGGGCCATGAGCTATGGGTATTCCTTTACCAACTGTGCCCTGCTGAGGGTAAATCCGGATTCTAACTACGAAGGCGACATGGCCACAGAATGGTCGATTAGTGATGACGCTTTGGTCTATACCTATACACTCAGAGAAAACGTCAAATTCAGCGATGGTTCAGATTTTACCGCCGACGATGTGGTTTTTACCTACAATACGGTCAAAGAGAATCAGGCACACAACGAGAATGTCGATCTTACCAAGCTGGCCTCGGTCAAGGCGCTCAATAATTATACGGTGCAGTTTACCCTGTCGGAACCCTATTCACCTTTCCTTGATGCCACCGCCTGCTTGGGGATTGTGCCCAGTGACAGCTATGACAGCAAAACATTCGACCAATATCCCATCGGAACCGGAGCCTGGATCGTCACCCAATATGATTCCAACCAACAGATTATTGTCAGGGCCAACGAGAATTATTACGAGGGTGCTCCCGCAATCAAAAAGGTAACCTTTGTCTCTATGAACAGTGAAGCAGCTTTTTCCAACGCCAAATCAGGTCAGCTGGATATTGTGATGATCGGACCCAATTACACCGCTGAAAAAGTAGCTCACATGACGACCGAAAGATTTGAAACAATGGATATCAGGATGATCAATCTCCCGGTTCTCAAGGAACAAACCATGAAAAATCCCGATGGGAAGGAGATCAAGGTAGGGAATAACGTGACATCAGACATCAGTGTCCGCAAAGCCCTGGCGATCGGCATCGACCGTCAGACGATTATTAACCACGCTTTTAACGGCATCGGCAAGCCTGCGGTCAGCTTCACTGCCAATCTGCAATGGGCCAATACCGATACCTATCAAGATAACAGGAAAGAGGAAGCGGCCGCCCTGCTCCAAGATGCCGGTTGGGTGGATACGGACGGCGACGGCATCCGGGAGAAAAACGGCATAAAATGCGAATTTGACGTTTATGCCCCCGGCTCCGACAATGAGCGCTTTCTGCTGGCCAACGCAGTTGCCGAGGATGCCTTACAGCTGGGCGTGAAGATAAACGTCAAAACCGCCAGCTGGGATGAGGTCGCTCATCTTCAAAGCAATTCAGGTATTGTCTGGGGCTGGGGCCAGTACAGCCCGACCGTATTGAATTCGCTGTTCAATTCCCAACTGTTCCTCAAAGGCGCTTATGATAACGTTTCTGGCTACTCCAACCCGCAGGTGGACGCAGACATTCAAAAGGCATTCACTTCCACCTCTCACGACAGCGCCATTGCCGCCTGGAAAGCAGTTCAGGCGACAGCCAATCAGGATTATCCCTATTTGTATATTGTGAATATCGAGCACTGCTATCTGGTCAACGATTCCTTGAATCTGTCTCTGGATACCCAGATTGCTCATCCCCATGGGCACGGCTCGCCGATTATCTGCAACATGAAGGATTGGAACTATAAATAATGACATCGAGAGGTCTTTCCGGTTACCGCACTTTTGGGGGAGATAAAAATGATCAGAACTAAACAAACTGTTTCCATTTTAGTCCGGATGGTTCTGCTGCTGGTGGCGGTCTGTGTGATTGCGTTCCTTTTGATTACAAGCTCACCCATAGATCCTTTGGTTTCCTATATCGGAACAAATTCTACCCTGTCGGAGGAAGCCAAGCAGGAGATTTCCGATTACTGGGGGCTTAATGACCCTTTGCCGGAAAGATTCTCGGCTTGGGCCACCAATGTGCTGCATGGGGACTTTGGCGATTCCATTACTTACAAAAAACCGGTGCGTGATGTGATTTGGGAGCGTTTCTCCTATTCCGCCGTCCTGATGCTGATCGCGTGGACAGCCTCCGGCGTGTTAGGCTTCCTGATCGGCATCGCGGCCGGTATGCGCAAGGGGAGTCTTTTTGACAAAATGGTCAAGACCTTTTGCCTATGCCTGCAATCGGCTCCGACCTTCTGGCTCGGCCTGCTCATACTCAGCCTTTTTGCCGTTACTTTGGGATGGTTCCCCATAGGCATGGCCGCTCCGATGGGCAAACTTGCCTCAGACGTGACGCTGGGAGACCGGGCCTACCATCTGGTGCTGCCGGCACTTACTCTTACCATTGTCAGTATAAGCAAGATCACACTTTATACAAGGCAAAAGCTGATTGAAACCATGGGCAGCGACTATATTCTGTTTGCGAAAGCAAGGGGTGAAAGCGACCGGCAGCTCGTCATTCGCCATGTGCTCAGGAATATCGCTTTGCCTGCCGTTACCATACAGTTTGCCTCCTTCAGCGAACTGTTCGGAGGCATGGCTCTGGCGGAAACCGTGTTTGCCTATCCGGGCATCGGTACGGCCACTACCGCCGCCGCCCTCAACGGCGATGTCCCGCTGCTGCTGGGTATCGCCATCTTCTGTGCATTGTTTGTTTTTTCGGGGAACCTGATCGCCAATATCCTGTATGGAGTGCTGGACCCAAGGGTGAAGGAGGGCGGCGACTATGTATGAGAACAAGCTTACACCTGCCGGAAAACTTGGACTGCCCAAGATCAACATAAGAACCAAAATGCTTATTTTGATTATTTTTTCCGCCATTTATTTATTCGGTATTCTTATTTGGGGTTTTTTCATGGACGAGTCCCTGTATGCGGTCAATTATACTCACAAGTTCATCCCTCCCGGCCTGGAGCATCTTTTCGGCACGGATTTTATGGGCAGGGATATGTTTTACCGCAGCATTAAAGGGCTGTCGACAAGCCTTGTCATCGGAGTGCTCGCCTCTGCTGTCAGCTCCGTTCTGGCCCTGCTGCTGGGGATAGCTGCAGCAACCATAGGCGGAAAATTCGACCGGTTTGTCAATTGGTGTGTCGATTGCTGCATGGGCCTGCCCCATCTGGTCCTGCTGGTTCTGATCTCTTTCATGTTGGGCCGCGGGGTGAAAGGCGTGGCGGTAGCCGTTGCTCTGACCCACTGGCCGGAGCTTACCAGGATCGTACGTGCCGAAGTTCTGCAGATTCGTTCCTCCCAGTATGTGCAGTTATCCTATAAGGCTGGAAAGTCAAGATTCTGGGTTGCCAAGGAACATATGGTACCTCATGTGCTCCCTACCTATTTGATCGGGCTGGTTCTGCTGTTTCCCCATGCTATCATGCATGAGGCCGCACTCACCTTTCTGGGCTTCGGCCTGCCGGCGGAATCCCCCGCGATCGGGGCGATTCTATCGGAAGCGATGGTCCATATCGCGACGGGTAAATGGTGGCTTGCCCTGTTCCCCGGCCTGTTGCTCTTGATCGCGGTCATCCTGTTTGACGTCATCGGCGAAAATCTTAAAAAGCTGCTGAATCCTAACAGCGGTAATGAGTGAAGAGGCGGTGAGGTGTATTCATGCAGCTTGAAGCAAAAGATATCTGTTTTCGTTATACGAGCAAAACGGCCCCCATACTCAGCCAGGTAAATTTTACATTGAAAGAGGGTGAAAAACTGGCCTTGGTCGGCCCTTCGGGCTGCGGTAAAAGCACCCTTGCCAAAATCCTGGCCGGATATATCAAGCCGTCCAACGGTACGGTGCTGCTGGGCGGCAAGCCCCTCCCTGATCAAGGCTATTCCCCTGTCCAAATGATCTATCAGCATCCTGAACTGGCGGTCAACCCCAGATGGAAGATGTCCAAAATCATTCATGAATGCTGGACCCCCAACGATGAACTTCTCAAGGACATGGGAATTGAGAAGGAATGGATGTCCCGCTGGCCAACAGAGCTGTCGGGAGGCGAGCTTCAGAGATTTTGCGTCCTACGGGCCCTTGGACCGGAGACAAGGTTTTTAATTTGTGATGAAATAACCACCATGCTGGACGTTATTACCCAGGCACAGTTGTGGCAGATCATTTTGGATATTGCCAATAAGAACAGGTTAGGCCTGATAGTCGTAACACATAATAACTATCTGGCGCACAAGGTCTGCGATAGAATCGTTAAGCTGACGGATATCAATCATGTCTGATCCGCAATTGGGCGGAAACGAAATGCAGGATGTTTTAAGCCACAGAGAGAAAAAAGCACATCATTGACCAAGCATTAGAGCATATTCGTGAATTAGAGGCACGGGAAATTTCTGATGCCGGGAACCACGAGATGATCTGGAACTATAGACGCATATGCTCACAGGCGCTGTTTTCACACAGCGCCTATTTTACTAATTTGGCGCACCAGGCTCCGTCCTTTTAATCTTCAAATTAGTCTTAATCGCCGGAGGATATTGTTTCAGCGTCTCCGCCATGTTCGTCGTTATCTTTAACGCCTCTTTCCTGTTGGCTTCTTTCTTCACCGGGTCCACTCTGTTTAAAGCGACGAGGGTTTTCAGCAGCTCCCCGTAAGCGCTGAGCATAGTGTCGCGATGCGTGGCGTATTGGGCGTTATATTTCATGCTCTCGGGATTAGCGTCCTCTTGTTGTAGCTCAGTTTGAGCAGTTGGCACAGTTTTCGGCTTGATGATCTTCCTTTCCACCGGGATCAGTTCCAGGGGCTTATCCATTGCCTTATCCGCTGCCTCTTCTGTCTTTTCTTGATTTTGCACCCCTTGATTCTCCGGTTCCCGGCGTTCTTCTTCCTCAGCCGTCCGCTCCCTTACCTTGACCGTCTGCTGAAGCTCCCGCTTGCTCATCTTTCCCACATCATTGTCCGCTATAAATTGGTCCCGATCCTCTACCGAGATCCCAAAGAGGGCAATCCCTTGGGTGTAGTTCAAATGGTGCACCGGTGCACCATTTGAGCCCTCTTCCCCATCGGTTGAGGAGAGTATCGGCCCGTATTCCCGGAAAATTTTCATCAGCCTGCTGGCCGTGCTCCGGGAGTAACTCACGGATTCAGTCAGCCATTTGAGCCACTCCCCGTGGGGTACCAGCTCTTTGGCCTCTGTCAGACGCCGCCCGATCTCTATGGCATTGCTGAGCAGCATTTTTCCACTTTGTTCCTTGATAACGTTAATTTCAGACGCTATTTGCCCAGGCGTCCTGTTGGAATTTTCCATCCTCATATCGGCCTGCCCATCCTTTTTTCAGAATACCTTTTCAGATACCGCTATAGGATATGCCAAACCCCAGACAAGTGTGAGGATTGGAGCCGTCAATAAAGATAATTAAGGCTCCTTGGACAAAAGTGCGTTCCAATAGTAACCATAGTACAGGCAGCTTCATACACTATACAACCATGCCGAACCTATCGGCCTCTGGCTTAGAGGGGAGGGAAAAAAATATGGCTATTGTCGATAAGCCTTTGACTTCAACCTTAGTGTTGAAATATCAAGATGGGTTGACACCTGCCGGTGATCCTCAAATTAAGCAAAAAAGCTTAAACTATGTGAGACCCGGTGTTGATCATGCGGTCCTCCATGAGATTGCTGTGGCATTATTCAGTCTCACAGAGCATCCGCTCATTGCTGTGATCCTGCGGGATAGCACGGAGTTAGTGGAAGAACCGGAGGACTAATACCCTCCCAATCCTGACTGGGGGCTGTGTCTGAATTTCCACCCAGCCCCCTCTAAGCACTTAAAACCGCAGATTTTTAACTATGGCCATACCTTGCTCATAGCCAGCCCCTAAAAGTGAAATGAACAAAAAAATCCCTCCCAACATAGATAAACACCCGTTTATCCAGTAGTGAGGGATTTGAAAATAAGCTTAAAAAGCTAATTGAAGCTCTGAACATTTCACATTCCTTCGAAAACCAAACCCAAATCAACGACCAGCTCCGGAAAAACGGTGACCCGAACCTTAGATTCCTCTGTGTAAACTTCGGGGCTGCCAAAACGTCCGTTTTCCTGCAAGGTAAATGATGAGAAGATCCGGCTGGACTACAAAGGTTGTCTCTTCATCCTTTTGGTTGCCTTCCGGAAGCCTTAAGTCAAAAGGTACCGCAAACACTTGACCCTACTCTTCTCTCTCGCCGTCATCATCGCGTCTGCCACCTCGTCTGTGGGGAAATACGCCCCCATAAAAGCCGTGGAAATCACCCCTGTGTCCGCCAAAGTTGCGGCCATGGTGATGATGGCACTGCCTGAGTCTCTCCATCATCTGCTTGCGCAAATCCCCGTCGCCATCGGTGAACTGTTCCTCAAGCCGTTCCGTGATGCGCTTGAGATAGTCGCTGAGATTGGCCAATTCCTCATTATTTAAAACATCAAACAATTTTTCCAATTCCGGCGGCATATCGCCCATCTCGCCGGCTACGGCGGCGCCTTTTTCAGTCAGCTTGATGTTGACACTGCGCCGGTCTTCTTCCGATGTTTCGCGGGTGATGAACTCATTTTTCTCCAGCTTATTTAAAAGTTCCGCCAGCCCCTGCTTGCTCATATCCAGCAAGTAGGTCAATTCTTTTTGACTGATTTCAGGCTTTAGCTTCAAGAGGGCAAGAACCCTTCCCTGTCCTCTTTGCGGATTACCCCAAGGCCCGAAATTCATAAAGCTCTGTGCCTGATAGCGATGCAGCAACCCTTGCAAACGCATGAACCGTCCTAAGATCTCTTTTTTTGTTTCACCCATGTGATGCACCCCCGTTTTTAATTTTATTTCGAGTTACTATAGTCAAGTACCTGACTATAGTTTAGCAACAATCACCTCATACGTCAAGTACTTGACTAAATATTTTTTCGCCAAATAAAAAAAGCCCCTCAATAAGGCTCTCTGTAAATATGGTCATGATCGCCTATGTCTCTTAATAGGCACACGGTATTACCTTCAGCATCTACTTCAAAAGTAAAGCTAAACGTAAAACGATACTCCATATTTAAGCTGGCGGACCAAATCCCATTCGTACCTTTTAGCATATGAGTACGAAATGAAGGGTGCCGCCAGTTCTCTTTAAATTGATGAATTTTATCTTCGAATAAAAGCTGTATATCCTTAGGCAACTTAGAATAGGAGCGTTTAAAACGTGAAGTAAACTTAATCTTCATTATTTAGAGCCTCCAGCAAGTCTTTAACATTATCGAACGCGGGAGAGACTCTACCGGCTTTAATATCTTCCTCCGCTTCACGCTCACCAGCTTGCCACCGCTCTGTCCAGAACCATTCTTGCTCCTTAGGAATTAAAGTTTTCGGCTCTAAGATAATCTTGCCGTTATCAACGATTATTTCAAATAGTTCACCTTCATCGGCCAGGTGCAAGGCAAGACGAACCTCCTTGGGAATAGTAAGAATAGCTTTCTTCTTCATTTGAACAACACCATAAGAATGTCTTTTTGCCAAAGTTCGCATAAGCTCTCCTCTTTTCCGAAAATCAGAATTTCCTGTTATAAATTATATGCAATTAAGAATGGAATTACAAGTTATCCTTCTCACGGTACAAGAAAAAGCGCCTCCTCCATCGTAAGCGCTTTAAGTCATCGTTTCATTCCTCTCTACCCTTTGCCCTCTTATCCAAATTGCTCCAAAACCTCTTCGATTTTTTCGGTGAACTCCTTATCCCTGATATACATAAGGTTTGATTTTATATGATAGAGCAGAGACTTCAAGGCCGCCTCCGCCAACATATAGGCTTGGGCAGAATCCGTAATATAGCTGTCGCCAATATGGTGGTGCTGCATTTTGATCAACTGCATCATTGCCCAGATGTCTTCCGCCAGCTTAATAGGTACGATTACAGCTTTCTTATAGCTTTCCTGGATTTTTTCATCCCTTATTTTACGATTCTCGGCACTATCCGCTGCCAGCTTATAAGCACTTAACACTTCTGAAAATACTTTGGCATCCTCATCAATAGCATCGGTAAATTTCACCCTGTAACTATGGAATACTTCTGCCATCCCTTTCAGTTCTTTAGCCAGTGCCCCATCCTCCATTTTATCAGCCGTCAATCTGGAGGCCATTTCCGCCAGCGCCGCAGCGGATGCGGCATTTAACGCGGCAACGCTTCCCCCTGCAGGTGTAGACGGCAGCGACGCAACTTTTTCCAAAAAAACATGTATGGTTTCGTCAAAAAGAATACTCTCACCCCATCTCTAGTTTAAATTCACCACTTCATAGCTCTATGGTATTTTTTCCAACTCTGGTTTCCCTACACCTGGATTGCTCACGAAAATTTTTCCAGTCCTTAAGCTGAACCAAACGAGGCGGTACGACTGTCTGATGACGCAAAAACCCGGTCCCATTCGGAACCGGGTTCAAATAATTTGCCGTAATCTATTTATGACGAGGGATTTCCTCCACATCCTTATTCTCGTTTCTGACGAAATCTCCATTATAGGGGAATCTGGCGACCTTGACGCGGATATTCATCTGCCGGGTCCCTGGAGTACCCCAAATCAGAGTCAGTTCTGTACCCCCTTTGGCATAGGCCGGATCAATGAAACCCAGAGAAATCATGCTGTTGTAGTGATAAGAAACGATTCGGCCGGAGCTGATGCCGATATCTTTACCGTTGTAGAGAACACGGTCGGCACGATAAGCCATCTCGCCTCTGAAAGTATTGCTTGTGAACACCCCTTCCGATTCAGCCCCTATGCTTTCGCAGGCTTCTTCGCCGGGCTTGAACTGGGTTGCAAATACCGCGCCTACGTCATCACCATTCCATTCCAGGGTTACAGCAGTACGGGGAGGGTTCTTGGCAATCTCCTCCAGGGCTTTACGGCCTCTGAACTCATGGTTGAATTTGACCAGGAACCCCCAGCCCACATCATAAGGAGTCACAAAACGGGCTTGCAGTTCCTCACCCACGCTTCCTACCAACTTGCGATTGAGATTATACATAGAATATTGAGGATTGGCCAGCATATACTTGGCCATATCCTCCCCTGATTCAAACCAGGGAAGAGGATAATGAAGATGGATATTGGGGAACCCGGCTTCCGTATGATTAAACAGGTTATAGGCATGCATTCCTAACTTCCGGGCGCCAAACTTCTGACCGCTGTTCCAGACTTTACGGTATACTTCGTCGAACTCAGCCATGGGGCCATGGATTTCATAGGCAAGGTTTCCCGACATGCCGAGACGGATAATTTCCACTTCTTTTCCGTCCATGCTCGCCTTGCGGTGGGTGGCAAACTTGATATCATGGAGATCCGCTGCAAAAGCATCCTCCAGAATTTCCAAAGATCTTTCACCGGCAATCTGGATGAAGTATTCAGTGCCGCTCAGATCTTCACCGGCCACATTCATCCCACTGGTTTTCAGAAAATAATCAATCGGGGGATTCAGCCAATAGGTACGGTATCTGTCTTCACCAATCCGAATCACAACCCCATCCGTTAAAACCTGGCCTTGATCATTGCAGATGACCGCATGCCTTAATCCTTTAGTGGTCAAATTGGTAAAGTCATTCACACAGATCGAGTTTAAGAACTTAACCGCATCCGGTCCAACCACGTCGTAAATCGGACTGATCATCAGTGTTGTGCCAATCCAGGCACTCTTTCTGTAACCATCGATTTCATATTCGACGCCTCCAAATTCGTAAGGTACAAGAAGGCCGGGCGCCATCTGGAACAGCAAGGTCGCTGTTTCCAGGGCCGGGCTGAACTGATGATAAATGGCGGGGCTCTCATTGCCGGTAACCACTTGAAATTGTGCTCTTTGGTTGTCTGAACTCATGTTAAGTACCCCCTTTTTCACACTTCATTGTTTTTTAGCGTTTTCTGCTTATCTCTAACTATAGATAGCAACAAGGCTCCAAACAATGTGCCGGCGGTACTAAAACAAGGATTGCAATTTGTCCTCCCGGTACAATCCCCCATCAGTCAGGAGCTTTCTCTTCCAATCCATTCAGATATTCCAGGATCAGACAGGATAAGATCCCCTGCAGGCGGATCAGCGGCGAATTTAAATCCAGGCCGCTGATCTGCTCAATTTTGCCTAGACGGTAAACCAGCGTATTGCGATGGATATGCAGCTCCTGAGAAGCCGCAAGCAGGCTTTTTTCCTGCAGCAGGTAAACCTTCAGGGTTTGCAGCAAGCTGCTGTTATTCTGCTGATCATGCTCGGCGATCCGCAGCACCGAATCGTGGCATAAGGAGCGTAGATTAAAAATACGGCTGCCTTCACTGAAGAGATGTTCCAGCATCATATCCTCATAGAAGTAAAGAGCTTCCTTAGGATATTTCCAACTGCCGATTTCCAGGGCTGCATTGGCAAGCTTGTATTCCTCACCCAGCATGTCAAAATCATGAAAGGTTTTGCTGACGCCGCAAGCGGCGTTTTCATTTTTAAGATGTTTTTTCAGTTCAGCAAAACGACGTTTGTCTGCTTCCGTATCCCTGGCGCAGCGGATAACCAGGATCAGCACCTCATTCAGATCCAGAGAGACATAGTGGGGGAAAATGCTTTCATAGATTTTTCTGTTATGACCGGCGGTGCCGTCCGCCAGTTCCGCGGCAGTCAAGGGGATTTTCAGAAGCCGGTAATCCTCTTGGTCGGTCCAGCCGATGTGGGCAAAATTAGTTTTCAGGATAGCCCCATCAATTTTTTGGCCATGGAGCAGATTGCTGATATTGCTGCGAATCGCAAACAGGTAACGGGAGGATGCCTTGTGCTGTTTCCTGACCTCTGCGGTCAGCAGCTTTGCCACATGGTCGACAAGACCTGCCTGCAGGGGACTCAGGGGTGTGTACGCCTCGCTGACGGTAAAGGTGGCAATCCTCACTTCCTGATCAAAATAGTTGGCGCAGATGATCTTGGAATAGTTTTCGCCTACATTGACAAATTCCGCTTTTCGGGAGGTATTGAGGAGGTTGGTCAGCTTTTTTCGCTTCATAAGCAAGAGCAGTTCTGAACTTGATCGTCCCGATTCTATAGTCTCTTGCCAGGCCCGATCTGTCTCCGGGTGGGCAAAATTATCGCAGGTTGCGACTAAACATAGCGCGGCATCGGTGATAAAGGTCGGATTAGCAAAGAATTTTGCACAGATATTCAGCAAAACATTCAAGGGCTCTTTGCATAAAACGGCCTCCAGCAATTCAGATTCCAAACGGTTGTAATGCTGGAAAATATCCTGAAGCCTTTCAAAGACCTCATTCAATTCAACTTCGGAGTCCAGAATCAGGGCCTTCACCCCATGCTTCTCCAGCCACCGGTCTGTGGTTTCATCCCTGCCGATACATACAACATAGGAAGGAGGCCTTATCAGCGCTTGCAACTTATCCCACGCACCAATGTACACAGACTCAGACAGAAATGTTTCCTGCCTGTCTATAAATCGTACATCCCCGATCCCTAACCCGTGAACCTCTGAATCATAAAGCCTTGGGGCATAATCAGCTAAATGATAAGCAAATACCGCTAAATTAAGCTTCATAGTTCACCGCCCTTCTTCATCACAACAGCTCAGTTGCTTTGCTGTTGAGCCTTAACGCAATAAACCAAGTGGGGCATATCCACGCCCCGGTAGTGCTTAACCATCTCATCGATGCAGGTCATGCCATTCCGTTTGGCCACATTTTGGGAAGGAGTATTGCTGTCACGGATGATTGAATAAACTTCCTGGGCCTTAAGTTCGTTAAAAGCGTATTTTTTACAGGCGATAGCCGCCTCAGTGGCATAGCCGTAGTGCCAGCTCTCCTTCTGGAACAGATAACCCACTTCCAGAACTTGACCACCCTTATACCCCTGCATCGTCAAGCCGCACTGGCCGACCATTTCTCCGCTTTCCTTCAAAACAACTGCCCAGAGACCAAACCCGTCTTTACGGCAACGCTCGATCTGCCTGTCCAACCATACTTGAGCCTCAATCAGGCTGAAGGCTCCCTCATAAGCATACATCACTTCATCATCCTGAAGAATCTTGCAAAGCGCCGGGAAATCCTCCTGGGTCATTTCCCTTAAAATCAATCTTGCCGTTTCTAAAATCATAGGGCGTTTAACCTTTTCTTTTTTTAATTTAAATTTAGTTGTTCTTTAATGCAAATCGACAAACGTTAACTATACGTCATCCTAATTATACTCCCAATATACATGGAAGTTAGTAGAAGTTAGTAAAGGAAGTCATTGATTTTCTAAAAATCCTGCCCTGACAGTATTCGATAAAACGTTAGGTTCAGGAAAGATTTTCGATGACTTTATCAAGCACGCGGATACAAGTTTCTATTTCTTGAAGGGCAATGCCCTCGGTAACTTCTCTGTTTGTTTTTTTACCCATGGACATGAGCGTCTCTCTCATATCTCTGCCGTTTTCCGTTAGGAAGATCAAGTTGGTACGACGGTCGCTGGGGTGTCGGGTGCGGAACACCAGATTAAACTTTTCCATCGTGTTAACAATTCGGGAAACACTGGGCTCATCTTTCCCAGTGGACTCGGCTAAGCTGGTCTGAGTCTGCCCATCTTCTTGGTAAAGATAAAGAAGGATCTTCCATTGTTCCGCATTGATCTTAATATCACTCTCGCGAAAGTTTCTTACCAACTTATGAGTAATCAGGCGGGCAGACTTATTAAGCTTATGTCCAAGAGAACCACTGGTATATTCATAAAAAGACGTCATACGTCTCAACCTCACTTTCTACCATCATAGAGGCAATTACCAATTTATTGAGTATACTCAATCGTGGCGGCGACAATCATAGAATTGGGCCTCGAAGATTTCTTAATTGCACCAATGGCCCGATGCTTCTGTTTCCTTTGTTTTCTTTGATGCAGAGAGCAGTCAGTGGCCCATCTGCCTTGTTCCTGATCAACAAGCTAGGCAAAAAGAACGCAGGTTTGATCGCTTGCTAAAAAGGTTTTTTATCCTGGCATGCAAGCTAAAAGAGCTTCTATAAGAATACCCGTCAGGGCCTTGTGAACCATGACGGGTATTCTTACTCTATATCCAAGCAATAAGCATGTCTTAGACTACGTCATTTTAGATGCGCCACTCAGCTGTTGGATCAATGCCACCATATTTCTTCCCAGCTGTCTGGATGTTGCCTGGACTAATTCATCATCTGCCCCACTGCGCCGCCAGACCGCCTTATCTTCCTTGAATCCCGACATCATAGCTCCCACCACACCAATGGTAAAAATCCCGGTATTAGGATTGCGGGCATCCACGATATGCAGCCCATGAGCCTGCAAAAAACCTTCCATGATCTTTAACGTGGCTTCTTGCCCGCCATGAAGTAGACCGGCGTTTGTCACTGCGGCTCCTGCCTTTCCGGCCAGTAAATTTCTCGTTATATGCAAATAGCGGCTGCGGTCCATAAAGTTTTTCATTAAAGCAGTAACATTGCTCCAATAAACCGGTGAGCCAAGCAAAATGCCATCTGCTTCTAATAGCTTATGCTCCACCATAGCCATATCATCACCGGCAACGGAACAGCGGGATTGCTTGAGGCAGACGTTGCAGGCGATGCAGAGCTTTATATCCAAATCAGCTAACTCCAGCAGTTCTGTAGAGCAGCCCAGTCTCTCCGTTTCCTCCAGCACTAACTTAAGCAGTGCTGCCGTGTTTTTTCCCTTACGGTGGCTGCCGTTTATCCCCAATATTTTCATTCCTGACCTCCTTACCTCTCCTCAGGGAGGCTATAGGGAAACTGCCATCTTCCCCAATTCTCTCTTGTCGATCTTTCCGTTGCTGAGTTTAGGCAGCTGCTCTACTAGAAGGACCCGATCCGGCACCTTGTACTTGGCTATCTTCCCTTTGGCATATTCGCGCAAAAGGGCGGCTGTCTGTTGGGAGTGGCTTTTTAATTGGATAAAAGCAACCGTTTGTTCTCCCAAATCCTGATGGGGGAGGCCTATGACACATGCTTCCATGACCTCAGGATGGTTATAATAGACTTCTTCTATCTCCCGGGGATAGATATTATATCCTCCGCGGATGATAACCTCCTTCTTTCTGCCCACGATTGTGATATAGCCGCGTTCATCTATCCTGGCCAGGTCTCCGGTGTGCAGCCAGCCCTCCGCATCCAATACTTTCCGGGTTTGAGCAGGCAGCTGATAATATCCCTTCATTGCGCCATATCCTTTGCAGCAAAGTTCCCCCACTTCTCCCGGTTCTGCCGTCCTCCCGCTCTCGTGAACGGCCCTCACCTGTATCCCCTCATAAGGCTTCCCCACCGTCTTCAATCTATCTTCTATAGTATCACTTAAGGTTGTCATTGAAACCCCTACAAATTCGGTAAGTCCATAGGCAACCATAAGGTTAAACTTAAATATGTCCGTGATTTTCTTCAGCACCTCTTCGCTGCAGATTGCACCTGCTGCAACGCCTGTTCTCAAGGACTGGAGGTTGACTTCATGTCCTTTATAGTCTTCCAGCTCCCGAATAAACATGGTGGGCACGCCATGGTGGACGGTGATCTGTTCCTGTTCAATGAGCTTCAGGGCTTCCTTGGCCCTAAACCTTTCCATGATCACGATTTTGGCGCCAACATACAAGGGCACCACCATTCCTGTCACAATGCCAAACAAGTGTGTGCAGGGGAGGGGTACCAGGAATACATCCCTATGGGAACTCTCTAAACGTATGCCGATGCTTATGGCCGTTTGCATGATACTCCTGTCGGTTAGTTCCACACCTTTGGGAGCACCTGTTGTCCCGGAAGTAAAGATAATGGTGCACATAACCTCGTCTTGCCTTTTTCCCGGGAGCTTTTGCTCTCGGTTTTTTTCCCCTAAGGCCAATAATTCCGAATACCCCATTGCTTTTTTATCTTCAAAACGCACCGCAATTATTTTACAGCATCCAGCCTCTGCTTCCAGCCACCTCAGTTGATCATGGCCGGAAACAAATGCCAGTTTAGGCTGAATCATTTGACAGCGTTGACTGATTTCCTTTGCTGTTAAAGAAACTCCGCAGGGAACCAGGACCGCCTCCATTTTGGCCAATGCAAAAAATAGAACAATAAATTCATGCCAGTTAGGCAGAATGGCCAGTACCTTATCCCCTGCCTGAATGTTTAAACAAGCTAGAGCCTTTGCCAGCTGTCCGGCCTCTCTTTTCAGCTCCCCATAGCTCATGCGCCTCAGTCCATCATAGACTGCCTCTTTGTCCGGTGTTTTCCCGCCCCAGTAATCCAACAGACCCTCGAAGGTTTGCCTCATATCCATTGTCCTTATCTCCTTCGCCAAGGGATTACCCGAATCTGAATTCTATCCCCAGCGTTCCCTGGGGAAGCTCCCATTTTTCTATAATGGTCTTGCCGCACAACACCCGACAAGTTCCGCATTCTAAGCATCCCGCATAGTCAAATTGGGGATTTCCTTTTTCGTCGATCTTATATAACCCTGCCGGGCAGGCGATCACCAGTTTCTGATATTCCTTCATGTCCAGGTTGTCTTCTTTTAAAACGATATGGGCATTTTCTTCATCCACATGAAATTTATTGATGCCCAGTTTGTGATCGACGTTGACGTTATTCTTGATGATCATAGGGAACGCACTCCTTTCCAGCAGTCCTTGGCAATGTTCAGCAGTCCGATTTCCCTGATATTTTTCATCATCATTTTCATAAGGGGTTGGGGTGGATTGTCGGTCACCACAAATAGGTCTTTCATGATATCTGCCGCCAGCCTGGGATAGCCATCAAAAATCCTGGGGGTTTCCTCAAGGAAATGAGGAAAATTCCTGTATTGTTTCAGATCCTTCATGACGAAGCTTTCATCCAAGAAAAGCTGATAGCACTGAAGAGAACTCTCACTGAAATCCTGGGCTTCTTTGGCTTTCAGCACTGCTTTGGCCGCACATTCCGCAGAACCCACCGCAAAGTCCATCCCCCGCACAGCGTAGCCTAAGTTAATACAGAATCCGGCCGCATCTCCCACAACAAGGACACCATGGCCAATGATCTTGGGCACCATGGTCAGTCCCCCTTCGGGAACCAGGTGGCCGGAATACTCCACCATCTTGCCGCCTTTGATTAACGGTTCGATGGAGGGATGGGCTTTAAAATCCTCCAGCATTTGCGGAAGGGTTTTGTTGGCTTTGATCAACTCGCTTAAAGTACTGACCACCCCTAGTGAAATGCTTTCTTTGTTAGTATAAATGAATCCCCCGCCAACTTTCCCTGCCGAAGGGGTCCCGGCAAACAGCCAAGAGGTTCCCTCCCCTTTTTTGCAGTTGAAGCGGTCTTCAATGGTCTGTGCCGGTAATTCAATGATTTCTTTGGCCCCTACGGCAACCTGGTTAGGCTGCAGCTCATCTCGGAAACCTAATTTCTGAGCCAGCAGAGAGTTTACCCCATCGGCTAAAATCGTCACATTGGCTTCCAGTTCATCCTCACCGGCAATGATTCCGCAGACCTTTCCTTCTCTAAGGATCAAATCATCGACACGGATACCGGGGATGATCTGAACCCCCGCCTCTTCCGCTTTAGTGGCCAGCCACTGGTCAAAAACGCCTCTTAAGACGGAATAGGAATCACGGCCTTGTTCTCCCAGTTTGGTGGAACTGAAATCAAGGGTGACATTGCTTTCTTCTGTCATCAGGCTGATTTTTTCACGGGTAATTTTACGTTCTACCGGCGCTTCCTGGGCAAAGTTGGGCATGATCTTTTCCAGGCTATGGCTGTAAATGCGTCCGCCGGTTACATTCTTGCTGCCGGAGTAATTCCCCCGCTCGACCAGCATGACTTCCAGACCTTCCTTGGCCAGCAGATATGCGGTCACAGTACCGGCTATCCCGCCACCGACCACAATGGCATCAAATCGATCATCAGACATTTCTATAACTCCTCCTCTGGTGTAGGAACGAAGGGGAAATATCTTATATTTCCCCCTCGTCCCAGGCAGCTTTTCTTTACTTTAACTGCTCGATCAAAGCTGGGACGACCTTGTATAAATCTCCGACAATCCCATAGTCAGCCTGGGCAAAAATTGCTGCATTCTTATCCTTATTGATGGCTATCACGACCTTGGATCTGTTCATACCTACCGTATGCTGGACCTGCCCGGAGATACCGACGGCTACATAGACCTCAGGGGCAAGCATTAAGCCGGATACACCGATATAGGTTTCCTTAGGCAACCACTTTTCCGCTTCGGCAATGGGACGGGAGCACCCTACTTCGGAATGGATAACGGCTGCCAGCTCCCTGATCATGCCCAGATCCTCTTCTTTGGCAATTCCTCGTCCTACTCCGATGACCCGTTTCGCACTGGCCAGATCCACGCTGGATTTTTCCTTTTTCGCCCTGCTCACCACTTGGATTCTATGGCTCGGTTGAACAAAGGGGAAGACTTCCTGCTCTCCTTTTCCGCCTTCATCGGCTCCTGACAACACTCCGGGTCCCACCATGACAATGGCCAGACTGGTAGCGGCTTTTTCTTTGCGTATGGCTGCCCCCCCATATACCAGATGCTTGCCTACGCCGTCTTCCGTAAGGTCGATCAAATCCGTCATGACACTGGTGCCTGCCATGGCGGCAAGTCTGCCCGCCATGAGCTTGCATCTTTTGGTAGGCTCAACCAGCAGCAATTGGGGCTGTTCTTGATGCAAAAGGGCGGCAACCGTCTCCGTATAGTCCTCGAACATAGCCCCTTCTTGTGCTGGAATGGACCAGATTTTGTCTGCGACTGCACTATCCTTATCGTTACCGATGACGATGACTTCCACCTGTTCCCCATAGGGACGGGCACCTGCAGTCAGTTCCAAGCGGGCCTTGCGGCTCTCTGCCAATACAAATACTTTCATTTCTTTTTCCACCTGCCCCTACTTCAATATTTCCCGTATTTTAGCAACGAACTCTTTAATACTTTCATCGGAATCCCCTTGGACAATATCCTGCTTGCGATCGGTTTGTTCCGGTGCCTTGGTCTCGATGACTTCAATGGTCCCCTTGACAGCCCCGACACCTGCATCCCCTGCTTTCCAGATGGTGGCCTGCTTTTTGCCGGCGGCCAGAATCTGCTTCATGCTGGGAATCCTCGGCAGGTTGATATCTGAGGTTACAGACACGACTGCCGGTAAGGCAATTTCCAGGTTTTCAACTTCGTTTTCCAACGTGCGTTCGACGATGGCTTTATCACCTTCTAAGGTAAGCTTGCTGACGCTATTGATGGTGGGCAGGTTGAGAAGCTGTCCCAGTTGGGGACCCACTTGCTGGGCGTAGAGATCGGCGGAGCCTTCACCACAAAGGATCAGACCATAGTCCCCAATTTTTGCGATCAGCCCTTTTAAGGCATTGGCGGTCTGATAGGTATCCAGATTGTCCAATTGATCATCGGCGATCATGAAGATGCTTTCCGGCCCCCGGGACAGAACATTCTTCTTTAATTTGGAATCATCGATCTTGGCTGCACCTACACTGACGCCGATCAGGCTGGCACCATGGGCTTCTGCCAGCTGGATACCGGCTTCAATACAATTCAAGTCGTAAGCGCTGATCGCCAGGGGAGCCTTTTCAAAAGATATCTCCCGGTTGGGTTTTATGGTGATATCCTGTTCTTCAGGCACCACTTTAAAGCATGCAATAATGTTCATATTTACACCTCAATGTCTATTCTCGTTATGGCCTTCGGGAGATTATTTCGCGTATTTCTTGACGATTTCTCTGCCGGCAATGTGAACCATAATTTCATTGGTACCGCCTGCGAATTCCCAGCCTCTGGCATCCTGCCAAGCTCTGGAAACCCGGGTTTCCGTGGTATAGCCCAGTCCCCCGAAGATTTGCATTGCTTCATAGCATACTTCCGTTGCCGTCATGCAAATATAACGCTTGGCTAAAGCGGAGTCCAGCTTAATTGAAATACCGTTGTCGGCTTTCCAGGCCGCTTCATAGAGCATATTGCGCATGTTTTTTATTTTGATTTCCATGTCCGTCAATTTTTGTTGAATCAGCTGGAAGCTGCCGATGGTTTTGCCAAACTGCATTCTTTGCCCGGCATAGGCGGCGGCATCATCCATAGCGGCTTGGGCTAAACCTAAAGAGAAGGAGGAAATCAACAGCCGTTCTACTTCAAGGTTTTTCATCAGCTGCATAAACCCTTCCCCTTTTTTGCCCACTAAGCAGCTTTCATCGCAAACTACATTATCCAGATACATTTCAGCGAAGACAGTGGTTGTCTGGCCAATTTTATGCAGGGGTGCGAATTTAATGCCAGGGGTATCGCTGGGGACAAGATACATGGAGATCGCCTTATTGGTTAAGTCGGAATTGTCTTCTTTGGCAAATACCAGGGCGTAAGGTGCCACTCCTCCATGGGTAATCCAGGTTTTGCTGCCATTGAGAATCACTTTTCCATCTTTATGAACGGCGGTAGTCGTCATTCTCATATTGTCCGATCCTGCCTGAGGTTCAGAAATAGCCAGCAGGAAAGCCGGGCTGCCGGTTTCTTTGGTAATATCCATGGTCAGTTTGATTTGCTCCGGAGTCCCGAACTCGACCACGTCATACATATTCAAGATATTAGACAAGAGGGGAATCGTCGCGCAGGTTTGATGAACCACTTCTTCTGACACCAGCATGAGGGTGGTGACATCGGCCGGTGTGCCCCCATGTTCTTCGGGAATGCCCAGAAAACCAAAGCCTGCTTCGATGAAGGCTTTATTGAATTTCTCGGATACGGCATGGTTTTCATACCAGGTTTTCACATCGGCTTCCGTAACTTCTCTGGCGATCAATTCACACAGGCTCTCCAGCAAGAGCTCTTGTTCTTCACTCATTCTAAAATCCATTTCACTCTCTCCTTTTGTTTCACATGACTATCATTCAGCAAAATTAACCTTAAGGTTACTCTCACTATAAATGGCTCCTTGATGATCGGATTATCTTAGCTGTGTTCTCCCAATTTGGGGTAAGGTGCGGCAAAGTCCAAGAAAGATTTCCCTTGCCTGTAGTGGGTAGCCACATAGTCCATCCCCCATTTATGCTCAATAAAGTTTCTTTCTTTGACGAATTGCTGTTCCTTAAGTTCACTGACTGCCAGGACAGGAGCCAGGCAGCAGTCCACTTGCCGAGAGAACTCCGCCCATTCTTTGAAGGTTTTGCTCTTAAAGACCTTTACCATTTCCTGATAATAGGGATTACCGGCTTCGGGTGCGGTTCCTTGCCAAGGGAGCAGCTCCATTCTGTCCACTCCCTGGCAGAAGTTCTTCCAGAATTTCTCTTCCAGGGCACCCAGAGTCATATAGCGTCCGTCTTTGGTCTCATAGATAGAGTAGGCAATACCGTGATCATTGATCCCGTGTTCTTCTCCGGTAACGGAGTAGTGAGATACATGAATGCCTAATAAGGCCATCATTGATTCTGTGATCGAAACATCCAGATACACGCCCTTGCCTGTTCTTTCCCGCTGCACCAGACCAGCCAGTATTTCTTCACTGGACACTACGCCGCCAAGCAGGTCGGCTAAAGCCAGCTTGGGCTTGATCGGTCTGCCCTCTTCATCTGTCAGCTGGGCCAGCACACCGCTGTAAGCCATATAGTTTAAGTCATGGCCTCCCAGTGATGAAATAGAGGTATTCTGACCAAAGCCTGATAAAGATAAATAGACGAGAGAAGGATTGATCCTGAGCATAGTTTCATAATCGATTCCCAGTCTTTTCGCCACGCCGGGGCGGAAGCTTTCAATCACAACATCCGCATCAGCTATTAATTCGGCAACCTTTTGGTAGTCTTCTTTCTGTTTCAGGTCAAGAACAACGCTCTTCTTCCCACGGCTTTGGGAGCGGAAAACACATCCCTCTTCTCCATTAATGGTGTCGAACATGGTTCTGGCCGGGTCTCCCGCCCTATCCTCGATCTTGATAACCTCTGCTCCCCGTTCCGCTAAGCGCAAAGTTGCAACCGGTCCGGGAAAGTAACGAGTGAAATCGATGATTTTTATTCCTGACAGCAAGATTAATCCTCCTCTCTTAATGATTACTGATTAGCCTTTGCCGCTTGCTCTGCAGTCAAATGAGGAAGCTTCTTGCCTCCGTTCATGACATAGTTGCCGGCGGCTAAGGAGACGGCCATGAGCACAGCGGAAGTGATAAAGACATAAGCATAGCTGTTGGTGGCATCGACGATGAACCCCCATGCTGAAGAACCGATAGTGGAGCTGAAGGACAGGGCCATGGATATATTACTGATGATTTTTCCGTAATCTCTGCTGCCAAACGCTTCCTTAATCACCATGGGGATCACGACGCTATTGACGGCGTTGGCCCAGGCATAGAGGAAAGCCCCTCCCATAATAAACAAAGGGTTGACAGGTCCCAGGAAGTAAAGAATCAGGATCCCGGCGATCGAGCCCACCTGACCGATAAATAATGCTCCCCGTACATTTTTATCGGCAACGGCACCAAGAATGAATTTGCCGATCATATTACCAAACATGCTGGCAGAAGCGGCCGTAGCACCTACGGTCAGAGCAAGCCCCAGAGAAGTGGAATATACGGGAATATAGAAATTTATATTGGTAACAAAAGCATTGCAGAAAGCGAACAAAAGAGCTACATAAAAGACTACGGTTTTAATAACAAACGCCCTGGATACCCCCGTCAGGCCAGCTGTTGTGGCAGCAACGGTTTCCCCTGTATCCCCGTAGGGCTTCAAACCCATATCGCTTGGGTAGTTGCGGATTAAGAAGGCGCAGGGCAGACCGATGACCAGGGTGGTGATGGCATAAATCAAATAGCCTTGCTGCCAGCCGGAATTGGTAATAGTCTGTCCGGCAATCGGGTTGAAGATGATAGCGCCTACACCGGTAAAAGCAGAAGCGATGCCAATAAAGGTACCGGCGCTCTTTTTAAACCAACGGGGAATCATGGTCGGCGCCAAAAGATAAAGAACGAAGGCCTGGCAGAAACCCATCATCCCACCGGCAATGTAGAAGGTGTAGACTGAGGTTGCCTGGGACATGAGGAGGAAGGCTGCCGCATTAATCACCACAATAGCCATCAGAATTTTACGGGCACTGTATTTGGAATACCAAGAACCGGCAAAGGTAAGGGTTATGGTACAAACGGCCAATAAGATAGACATATAAAGAGCGAAGGTTCCTTTGCCCACACCCAGGGCACTACTAACCGGACCATAAAATACACCTGCTGCATTAAAGGTCAAAGCTGCGACTGTTCCCAAAATTCCGCAACAAGCTATGGCGATCACGAAGGCATAGTGGAATCCACCGGATTTATTGGGGGTGGCTGTACTCATTGTTATTCTCCCTTCAAAATTAAAATCGAACGTCTTTTGGGGTTAACGATCTTTTTCACTTATTGGTATTGTGATCACCTCTCTTATCTTGCTTCTGAAATGCTTCTGAAATATTTGCCTGGTGCCCCTTTACTATGGATGCTTTTCCCACCTCTCCTTTCCTTTGCTTTGCTCTCTTACCACACCCCTTAACAAATGCAACTTTTATGCCAAGTATTAAAACCGCCCCTAATTGGCCCTTACCTATATGGTTGTGAGGGAAGTGTCAAGAATTGTATCGTTCTGTGTCATGTATAATAGATCACAAACAAACGCCACCCCCCGGCCCGGTTGTCTTCTGACCTGCTCCCCCTTACTTCTGCCTGAAAGCAAGGATGATGCTTCCCTCCCTCGCTGCCTCTGGCAGCTGATGAGGAGCAAGCTCTTCAGGGCGTTTAAGCCGCTTATTGTAGCTATTCTCCGTTGTGAAACAAAATCGTACAGTTTTAGGCAGGCCAGAAAAGGGATTGATCTGGAATGACTGGATAAACACGGCAAAAAGCCAAAGTCCTTAACCGCTGGGACTTTGGCATGGTAATTGCTTATATATAGAGCAGATCGGTCTGTGTTCTGCATAGCCAAACGCTGTGAGAACCCTGTGCAAGCGTTCAGTTCAGACCATGATCAATAATTATTTTAATGGAGGTTATGTCATGAAAAGTTCAGAAATTCCAAAGTTTGGACCCTTATCCGGAGTCAAGGTCATCAGCTGCGGATTGTCTGTTGCCGGCCCTTTTGCCGCTGCTATGATGGCCGACTTTGGTGCAGATGTAATTTTTGTCGAAAGTCCTATCGTAAAAGACCAATTCAGAACCACCGATTCACTGTCCTATCTGAACAAGGATCGCCGTAATCACAGAGCCATCGTCCTGGATGTGGTCAAACCTGAAGGAAAAGAGATCTTCTTAAGCTTACTCAAAGACGCCGATATTTTTATTGAAAACTCCAAGGCCGGTACCTGGGATAAAAGAGGTTTGGGTGACGAAGAGCTTTGGAAAGTTAATCCAAAGCTTGTCATTACTCATATCTCCGGATACGGTCAAACCGGTGAACCCGAATATCTCAGCAGAGGGTCCTATGATTCCATCGGCCAAGCTTTCAGCGGTTTTATGAATATGAACGGCGAACCCGATGGGCTTCCCGCTCCGGCGCCGGCCTATATGGGGGATTATGTTGCCGGCCTGACTGGTTCTTGGGCAACTCTGGCTGCCTATATTAACGCCCAAAAGACCGGCGTAGGTGAAAGCATTGACTGCGCACAATTTGAAGCCTTGCTGATGATCCAAGCCGGGTTCCCCAGCGACTGGATCAACTACAAGATTGAACGGAAACGTTCCGGTGCTTCCAGTCCTACTTTTGCCGGATGTCAACCCTATAAATGCCAAGACGGCTATGTCTATACCTTCTTCCTCAGTACCCTTACTCTGCAAAAAGGATTGCCCCTCCTGGGCCTTGAATTCGGCTCACCGGATTTCCCATCGGATAAATACGCTGTCTTCAAAGGAACCCCCGGGGCTGAGCTGCTGCACCAGCGACTTGAAGAGTTTTGTGCCGTGAGGACCGTTATGGAAGCTGAAAAAGAGCTTAACGCCCATGGCATCGTCTCCAGTGCCATCATAACTTACCAAACGATGTATGATCATCCTCATTATAAAGCCCGGGGCGTATTCCAGGAATACGATGCCTTTGAAGGGGGCAAATTCATTGCCCCGGCCATCGCTCCCCGCTTGAAAAACAATCCTGGCAAAGTGTGGCGGGCAGCGCCCAGTTACGGAAAAGACAATGAAGATGTTCTTGAAGAGCTTGGCTATAGCTCAGAGCAGATCAAGGATTTCTATGCCAAGAATATTCTCAAGCAAGATCCCACTTGTTAATCGATCCTTTCCTGACGTTAAAAGCATCCCAGACCCTGCGGGGCTCCTGGGATGCTTTATTTCAATCACGCCGATTACCTGAGCTTTGCCAGGCTTAGAGCAGGTTATAGCTCTTCAGTTTTCTATATAAGGTACTTCTGGATATTCCTATCTCTTCTGCCACTGCTGATTTGTTGCCATTGAATTTTATCATCAAAGCCAGCATCTTCTTCTTTTCCTCAAACTCATAGACGCTTTCATGGCCCAAGGAGCCTTCCCGATCATCAAACATCTTTTCTTCTTTCTCAAAAAAGTACCTGGGTAAATGCTCAAGCTCCAGAGTTTTGCCCATAGCGTTGTTGATGCCGCACTCAATAGTATTTCTTAATTCCCGTAAATTCCCTTCCCAGGAATGATTAATTAAAAAAGCCATGGTCTCAGGAGCCACTTCTCTGACCTTTTTATCTAAGAATCTATTAAAGTAATCCAGATAATAATCAACAATAATCGGAATGTCCGTAATGCGTTCTCGCAGAGGCGGCAGATGAATATGGAGTACATTGATTCTATAATATAAATCCAAGCGGAAGGAACCATCCTTCACCATCTTATGGAGATTTCTGTTGGTGGCGCAGATTAGCCTGACATCCACAGGTGTTGCAATATTGCTGCCGATCCGGTTGACCCTCCGTTCTTCCAGTACCCTCAGTAAAATTGTCTGGATATGGAGGGGCATTTCCCCAATCTCATCCAAAAATATGGTCCCTGTATTGGCATACTCAAACTTACCCATGGAACCGCCTTTTCTGGCTCCTGTAAAAGCACCTTCCACATAGCCAAACAGCTCACTGGCAATTAACTCTGTAGGGATAGCCGCACAATTAATAGAAACGAAGGGACCCTCCCGTCTGGGGCTGGCCTTGTGGATGGCCTGGGCAAATAACTCTTTACCGGTTCCGCTTTCTCCGGAAAGAATGACATTACTGCTGCTGCAGGCCGCATTCATAGCCCTTTGTTTTGCTTCTTGCAACGCCCCAGACTCTCCGATGATCTGATCAAAGGTATAGTAAGCCTGGTTGGAGATTTTACTCATTCTTTGGCGAAAGGTTTTATTGTCCATTAAGATAATGATCAAGCCGGTAATTTTTTTATCGCTTTCGATAGGCTTTACATCCATTTGCACAAACTGCATATGGGGGGGCAGCTTGGATAATTGAATTTCCTCCGAAGTGATAGTTTTACCCGTTTCCAGACAGGAGAGGATTCTTTGCATCTCGGGCAATACCTCGGTCAATTCTTTATCCTTCAATTCAGCTTTCTCCACATTGACCCATTTGGAGAACTTCTGATTGGCATCCACAATCTTGCCAAAGGAGTCAATGAAAATAACCGCTTCATTTCTTGCCTCAGATAACTGATTAAACAATTCACTTTTCAAATCCGATTCCAGGCTGTTCCTATAGCACCTGATGGTGCTTTCCCGGGCCTTGTTAAAGAGCCGGAAATATGAAAGCAGCCCATCGGTAAATGCTTCCTTGGGTACGATGATAAAGGCATAGGAGTGACCGTAAAAATCTTCCTGATAATAGGTATAAGTGGCATAGGGAGTAAGCAAATCCAAATAATGTTCATGCCCAATGACCCAGGATTCTTCATGGGGTTTATCCACCAATGAAAAAGCAGTGGTTCCTATATACTCTTCTGAGAGACAGGTGCCAATGCCAATATTATGCTGGTTCAACTGCCTGAGGAAATCCTGGTTTCCCCTTTGGGAAAAAACAATAGCGTTTCTTTGGTACACCCAAAACAAGGCCCCCTGACACTCCTGGAGCAACTGATAAAGCAATTTAGTGATATCAGGCAGAATATCGTCTCTCAAAAAAGACATAATCGGATTGGGAAGCTTTTCACCTTCGGAAATAGTCGGCAGGGTTTTGATCACCGTTGTCTTGGCATCAAGCCGGCGCTCTCTGCATTTCTCCCATGAAGCGAGCACTTCCTCCCTTACCCCTGTGGAGGGGCATTTCCCTTCTGCTAAAAAGGTAACCCTGTTTGTCATGACTTCTGTTTCATCATAATTCTTTAACATCAATATTCACATCCTCTCTTTGCTCTCTGTGTCATTTGTGTTGCAAGTGATTAATATCGTTCGCACACTATGGCACATTTTGATACAGATACTGTGAATCCATAAAACCAAAGCCGGACAAGTCTTGATAAAAATAGCACAATATAAATTGGCATGGATGTTGCATCCTATATCGAGAGGTAACAGATAATTGATTACAAGCAAGATTACTTTTGAAGGAGGTTCATGCCCAGTTAATTCTATTAATCCATCCGCAAGGGAGGTGTAAAAAAACAGCCTGGTTAGTTTGGCTTGTTATATGTGACCATATTAACTAATTTATAACCATTATGCAAATGATTTATTATTATTTTAATATCCAACAAAAATCTTATAAAATTTTACAAAAATCTTGAATTTTTAGAGGTGTTCACTATGAATGCAGCATCTAATCGTCTCCATCACGCCTTCCTAATCGTTGTTGCCTGCTGTGCCATGAGCCTGACCTGCTCCATCACTTGGAATACAGCCGGAATATTTTTCGTACCCATTCTGCAAGAGCTTGGGGTCCCCAGAGGTTCTCTGGCTCTATACTTAACGATTGTTTCTTTTTCGGCCATGCTTTTTCTTCCTGCAGCCGGTCAGTTACTGGTTAAGTTTAACGCACGGAAGCTTTTATCTGTTTTTGTTTTAATCAATGCTGTTGCTGTGGGAGCCATGTCTACCTATACCAGTGTTTTTCATTTCTATATCGGGGCAGTTTTTCTTGGCGTCTCACAGGCGTTTTTTCTATATATTGCCACACCGACCATGATCACCCGGTGGTTTAAAGCCCGGACTGGCTTTTTCACCGGCTTATGCATGGCTTTCACCGGGATTGGGGCCATTATCTTTAATCCTATTGGCGGCTATATCATTGCCACTCTGGGCTGGCGCTCCGCTTACTTAGCCTTTGGCCTCTTTATTGGGGTGGTTGTTTTTCCGCTGGTAGCCCTGCTCATCCGTAATGACCCCCGGGACATGGGATTATTGCCTTATGGTGAAAAAAGCTCTGCTGAAGCTTCAGGGAATGGCCCGGAAGGAAAGTACGCCCCAGTGATCACCGGTGTGCCGGTCTCGGTGGCGGTTAAATCTTCCGCTTTTTATGTTCTCCTGCTTTTCTTGGCTTCTGTGGCTCTCTTCACAGACATCAATGTCTATTATCCCTCTATCGTTACCTCACTGGGCCAAGGTGCAGTAGTTGCTTCTACGGTGGGTTCTGCCAGCATGTTCGGTGCCTTGGTAGGAAAGGTGGTCTTAGGGTGGATCAATGATAAGAGTGTCGTTGGCGGGATTCTATTCTCCGGAATCTCCGGAGTGGCCGGCGTGGCGATGATTACATTTATCGGCACCCATAACGCCACTTTTTTCCTGATCGGGGCTTTCCTCTATGGCTTTGGCTTCGCTCAGGCCACAGTTCAATCACCGGTCCTAACCCGGAAAATCTTCGGTGATCGCTATTTTACTCAAGTCTACTCTATCGTAATGATGTTCTATGCCGCAGCTTCGGCTATCGGTCAGTCTCTATACGGATACATCGCGGATTTTAATGGCGGCTCTTACATCATCCCCTTGCTCATGGTCATGGGACTGGCTGCCGCATTCACTATTTTTGGCATCACAGCCTATTCTTTACGAAAGAGCATCGCCTTTGACAACCAATAGATGAGCATTTAGGTCTTCGTGGCATCACAGGATACATAAAGGCATCGTCACTATACAACTCCAAGTATCCTTCTGTTGCCATAAGTTTGCTGTCGAAGGTGATGCGGATATAGTTGGCCGGAACAATAAAAGCATACCATCGGTACTGTACGATGTTTTGGGCCGGTACATCTGCTCACTCATAAAACGGTACAGCTGTTGGGCAAGAGGGAGTTGCATCTTGCCCAAGGATGTATAGTCCCCTGTCGTCAACCCCGATACTTGATCTCTCATGCAATGGACGAAAAAAGAAAATTTAGACAACTGTTACTATTGTAACATACATAGATAAAACCCTTGTGCTAATCTAAATCCAAGAAGTGTACAAGGAGGTAATATCAATGATTGAGCAATATATGGCCTTAGCCATCCAGCCTACCATGCGCGGTGCAGAAAAAAGGGAGGATATCAAACGGAATATTGCCCATATCTCGGATGTCATCGATGCCGCAGTATGGTTAAGCGGAATTGAAATGCCGGTAAGGCTCATTACTATTCCCGAGGGTGCTCTGCAAGGATTTACCGATGAATTATTCGATTGGGATCACCAATACTATGTCGATCATATGGCTATTGATATTCCTGGTGAAGAGACTGAACTCCTTGGCAAAAAGGCCAAGGAATACAATGCCTACCTGATAGCTCAAGCCAAAGTAAAGCACCCTGAGTTTCCCGGCCGCTTCTTTAATTCAGCTTTTTTGATTGATCCGAAAGGCGAAGTCATTCTGCAAAGTTACAAAATGCAGGTTTTCTGTCAGGAGCATTCCACCGTTCCTCATGATGTATGGGATAAATGGATAGAGCTTTATGGCTATAAATTAGATTCTTTCTACTCCGTAGCCGACACGGAAATCGGCAGAATCGGCCTCCTGGTCTGCCAGGAAGGAGATTACCACGAACCGGCCCGGGGACTTGCCATGAATGGTGCGGAAATCATCTATCGATCCAGCGCTCCTGAACCGGCTGTAGCCAATGGCTGGTGGGAACTTCAAAACAGAGCCCGGGCTTTGGATAATACCTGCTATGTGGTAGCACCTAATGTCGCCACCTATTATCCCTCCCAAGCAGCCGAGCTGTCTGTTGACACCTTTGGCGGCCAATCCATGATCGTCAATCACCATGGGGAGGTAATTTCCAACCATAAGTATGGTTCAGGCAGCTCCTATGCCGGAGCGATTATCGATGTTGAATCCCTGAGAGAATACCGCGAACGCTCCCTCTTCGGCAACTGGATGAAAGACCTGCGTACAGAGCAATTCAAACTCATCTACGAAGAGCCCCTCTTTGCCAAGAATCTTTGCCTGGATCGCGCGCCCCTCAAACACAAAGACACCCACGAAATTTACCGTCAGCATGTCAGACAATTAATCGAACGCGGCATTTGGGTTGAATCTGCCCGGTCTAAAAAGTAATCGACGCCGTCACATTATAAAACCAGAAGCCTAAAGGAGGATAGCTTCGGGGCAAATCCCGGAACTCTCCTCCCTTTATATTTTTTCAGAAAATCAACCTTCTGCTTCCTATTATTATTGTACAATATCATTGTAACGCAATGATTGGGGGTACGATCATGAGCTGCATCATTCCAAATATCTATTCTCAGCCAACGGATACAAACCTATGGAATATTCTCTTAAGCAGCGGGATACCAAGGCATTATCAAAAAGGAGAATTTGTCTTCGAGAAGGATCAACCCAGCAACGGACTTATTTGCCTAAAGAAAGGCAAAGTTAAAGTCTCCAGCTTTTTCTCCGAGGGAAGTGAAAAAATCTTCGGCATCCTTGTCGCCCCCGCACTGTTCGGGGAAACAGAAACCCTGGACCAAGGCCCGCGCATGGTTTCCGCAACCGCTCTGACCCATGTTGAAATCGTTGCCATTTCCGGGAATAAGACGAAGGAGCTTATCTATACCTATCCGGACATTGCTTTATCGATTATTCAATCCATCGGAGTTAAATTAAGATGGACAACCTTGCAGGCTGAAGATTTATCCACGCAAAAAATCGAGTACCGGCTGGCAAGATTATTGCTGGATTTCAAACACTATGGTATCTTCACCAGTAAAAACAACGATAACTGCCTGATGATTACCCATGAAGAGCTGGCCCACTTTATTGGCACAGCTCGTTCCAAGGTAACGACTTATCTTAACGAATTTGCCCATAAAGGCCTTATCCGGCTTAGACGAGGAGAAATAAGAATTCTGGATACTGCAGGGCTCAACAAGTATAAATATACCCATAAGAGCCAGGCATAACCTAAAAGCTTAAAGAAAATATTCAGAAACGTCAAAAACAAAAAAGGATTTCGAAAAGAAACGGCGAAAACATTATATCAAATATTGTCGACAAGCGACTGTCGTACGTCGGTCCATCTATATGTCGGCACTGCAACCCGCTAGTTATAAATGGAGGGATACTCACATGCAAAAAACTATGTTTGATCCTGCGGAACAAAAGAAGATTGGGATGCTGACCCCATCTTCCAACACAGCCCTGGAGCCTATCTGCTCAAAAATGGTTTCCGGTTTGGAGAATCTTGTCACGATGCACTATTCACGTTTAGAGGTGACAAAGATTTCTTTGGAAAAAGACGCCTTATCTCAGTTTGATCTCGATCCTTTTCTGCGTGCCTCAGAATTTCTCGCTCATGCCGATGTGGACGCCATTGCCTGGAACGGAACCTCAGGTGGTTGGACGGGCTTCGATTTCGACAGGATGGTATGTGAGAAAATTACCGAAGCAACGGGGATCCCGGCAACCACCTCCATGCTGGCTATGCTGGAAGCCTTCGAGGAAAACAAGGTCAAGACTCTCCACATGGTTACACCCTATATCCCGGCCATCGATGAGCTCATCGCTAAACAGTTTGAGGAAAAATGCGGTTACCAAGTTATTAATTCCCGCGGCTTGAATCAAACCGTCAACCGTTCCTTCAGTTTAGTCACGCCGGAACAAATTGATGGAATGTGTAAAGAAGTCAGCGTTGATCCCGCTGATGGGATCAGCATCATTTGCACGAATTTAAGATCCACCTGGCAGATTGAACAACTGGAAAGAGATTATGGCATTACCGTCTACGATAGTACCGCAGTCACTATCTGGAAAACCTTAAAAATGGTCGGCGTCGATCCCGGTGTCGTTAAAGGCTGGGGTAGATTATTCACGGGGAAATAACCGGCTGTTCCAATGAAAAAGGCGAATTCTTCAGGAATTCGCCTTTTTCATGCACCTAGCGACGAACACCCTTGACTTAAGCTCATGGCTGGTCGCTACATATTGCCATACATGCTATTTATGGCGTGGCGCAAGACTCCAGCTCTCTGAGCTTACTTTACAAGTGTTCACTAATTTGCCGATTTCTGATATTTCAATTTCAACTTTATCATTAACATCCAGGGACGAACCATAGCCGCCAGGTGTACCTGTCAAAATAATATCTCCCGGCAGCAACGTTGTAATGTGAGAAATAAAGCTTACCAGGTACTCTATGCCGAAAATTAAATCGGCAGTAGTACCTTTTTGCTTCTCCTGACCGTTTACCGAAGAAGTAATCATTAAATTATCGGCATTAATTCCACTGACGATCCAGGGCCCCAAAGGGAGAAAGGTATCGAAGGACTTTGAGCGGGTCCATAGGATGTCGGCCTTCTGCAGATCCTTTGCCGTTACATCATTAGCGATTGTATACCCCCAGATATAGTCATGAGCCTCCTCTTCAGGCACCAGGTGCGCCCTTTTTCCTATGACAACGGCCAACTCCGCTTCAAAAGCCAACTCCTCCGCCATTGCCCATTTGATAATATCATCTCCAGGATTTGCAACGCTTGTCGATGGCTTGATAAATAAAAGAGGTTCCTTAGGCCATTGTGCCCCTGGTTCGAGGACTGTGTCTTTATAATTAAGCCCAACACAGACTGCTTTCGTAGGGTGGCAAGGGGCCAATAGCTTAAGGGCGGAAAGCTCATGCTCTATTCCGGATTCTTTAAAATCAGCAGGCTCCTCACCGCTCAGCTCCGCAACTCTATCTCCTTTGACTAATCCAAAGCAAATCTTATTACCATTATTAAAACGAACGTACCGTTCCATCGGATACCCCCTGCACGCGGAAGAGGAGTGTGGACAAGGGCTGCCCTGAACACCACCTATTCCAGTCAATTTTACGACTTGTTTTGCATCGAACAGTTTACCCCAGCACTTAGCGCTTCGGGCCAGTTCCCATGATCTCGGCTTTTTTCATATCGCTGCCGGCCCACTAGCCTATACGGTGCTTCCCCAGACACGGCAAAGGATTCCAGCAAAAGTATGCCAGAATCCTTTACTGACATCAGCGTGTGCGATCCAATAGTGCGGCCAGAGCTGCCGGCAATCCCTTATTGGGTTTCAGGGGAGGTCGAGCGAAGCTTCCTTGCATTGCACAGCCGGGATTCAGCGCAATCAGCGATTCGCAATGACGCACTGCGCTGGACACTCCGTCCACTACCGGCACCGGCAACTGACCTTCAAGGCTGCGGGCAAGACCTGCCAGAGGCGCTCCCGCCAGTATGATCACGTCAGCACCATCTTTCTCAACCGCCTCCATCGCCAGCTCTTTTAAGCGTTTGGCATGATCTTCCTGTACCGTGCCGATACTACGCAATGTATCATTCAAAGACCGTATACTGGCAAGACGAGTAGTCAGGTGACTTCGTTCCACAGTTTCCAGATACCATGCCTTAATCCGCGAAGAAATAGCAATGATGGAAAAGCGCTGACCTAAAAGGCAGGCCGATGCCAAAGCCGCTTCCGTCATCCCCACCACGGGAACGTTGAGCATTTCTTTAATGCCCAAGAGTCCGGGATCGCCAAAGGCATCAATAATTACCCCATCATATTCCCCCTGGCGTTCAGCTGCAACGCAGGCCGCAGCATACCCACCGATAAGAGCCTCCATACGAGTTTCAATATACTCTACGCCAAAAGGTGCTGTTGCGAACAGCAATTCAGTTCCCGGAGAAGCTACACGCCTTGACTCCTGGGCTATAAGATTGGTAACGATTTCAGAAATATTAGGATTTATAACCAAAATCCGCATTATCTTTCACTCTCCTTTCTTCTTCAAGACATACCACCTTGGTCCGCCATGGACTCCACTCAAACAACACCGATTTTCTTTTCATAGTTGATGAGCGCACCGGCGACAGCAAGGAGGACACCTGCCGCAACGAAGATCAGCAGACCGGCATGGAATGATCCTGTAAATTTGACAATTAAACCGATGTAAATCGGAGTGATAACCCCGGCAATATTACCGGCAAAGTTCATGCATCCACCGAGTACACCGACATGGTGGCGTTGGGCGATGGCAGCCGGAACACTCCAGAAGATACCTGCCCAGCGCAAAAAGAACAATGCGGTGGATAACAAAGCAATCGCCATCGTCAGGGAACTGGCCCTTGTGAGCAGGAAGATGGAAGCTGAAGTTGCCAGACCGGCTATGCCGATGCAAGTTTTCATAACCGTGTTATATTTACCGCCGACTTGACGCCATTTGTCAACGAGTTGCCCGCCAACAAGCTCGCCCACAAAGCCGCAGCCAAAAATCAGCAGTGTCGAGAAACCGATAGCCTTAATATCAATGCCCTGAGTCTGAGCGAGGAAACTTGGTCCCCAGGTTAACAGGCCATAGAATACGGTGTTGAAGGAGAACCAGCCTAAGCACATTCCCCAGAAACTTTTGTTGGACAGGTATGTGGATGTTTTAAGCTCTGTCTTGGTTTCTTTCTGAGCTTCTTCCTGCTCCTGAGCCAGATGAGTTTGGATATATTCACGCTCAGCCTGATTAACTCCCTTGTGAGTGGCTGGATTTCCTTTAAGGATATAATAGCAGATAACCCCGAGAATAATAGTCATCAGACCGGCGCCGATGAGGGCTCCGCGCCAGCCGCCAAACCAAGCCATAAAGGCAATAATAATCGGTCCGCCGACAGCTGTACCCAATGGAGCACCACTATCGATGATGGTCGCGCCTCTGGCTCTTTCTTTGCTTGGCAGCCAAATACCTTGCAATTTTGCTCCGGCAGGCATGATTGGAGCTTCCGTAACTCCGAGGAGAACCCGGAAGAACATCAGCGAGCCGGCGCTGTTTACAAAACCGGTCAAGGTTTGGGCAATTCCCCAGCCCACCGCCGAGCCAAGGACCACCTTTGAGGGGTTAACCCTATCAAGAAGGAAGCCGGAAGGAATTTGCATTAGGGCATAACCCCAGAAGAAGGAACTGAGAATAACTCCGACAATTGCGGGATCCAAGTTTAAGTCCTTTTGAATCGCAGGCATAGCAATAGATAAAACCGCACGGTCAACATAATTAATTGTGACAAGTACTAACATAGCAATGAAAACGTACCAACGCACATTTGTCCGCTTAACGTTACCCACTAGAGTGTTTTGGGGTTCATGATCTTGCTTTGATGCATTCGACATGTTCCTAACCTCGCTTCTTTCCGTTTAATTTGCAGGGGGTTAATTGCTAGTGCTCTTTGGTTTCTAAAAAGCCTTTTGAATCAAGCTTGACCCAAGGATATGAGTATGTTCAGTTCTACTCCTTTCCTAATTCTGTATACGGTAGTTGATAGACTGTCGACAGTATATATTCTTGGTCCTTGCTAATAATCCTTCATCTATTTTAGCAAATTCAGAAAAAATATTTCATTGACACTATTTGGATTAATCCATTCATTCTGAGCGCAGGGGATTAATGTTTAAAACCGAGTGAAGCTGCTGCTTCCTCGGTTTTAAGCTGAGCCAATAGGGAATTTTACACTTTGCTGTTCTGGCTTCGTAAGGTTTGACGAGCTATAAATTTCCCATCTCCTGGCTTGCCAACGTATTTTCCTTCCTCGACAATCACTTCTCCCCGCAGCAGAACCTTAGCGACCCGGCCTTTCATCCTTAATCCTTCATATGGAGTATAGTCAGAAGCCTGCTGCTGCTCCTCTGAAGCGGTTATGATCGTACCATTTTTAATAAGAGTTTTCATTCCTAACCCCCCCATTTTTTACTTTGAAATTCCTGGCAGCTACTTTAGGGAGAATCCATTTTATTTCTTTAATACTTTTTCATAAGCCAAGCTATAGAACTCAAAATCGTTCATAATATGAATTCTCAGCAATCTCTCCGCTTCGTCCCCATTTCTTTGGGTGAGGGCTTCTAACACCCCTTCATGCTCATCCAGGTAACCCTCTTCTCTCTGGTAACATTCAAACTCTGTTTTCCGCGAAAGAATAATGAGTGAGCGAATTTTTTCAATGATTCCAATCAGGCGGCTGTTGCCGCTGCTCTGAATAATAATATCGTGGAATTGGGTGTTTGACTCGACCACTTTCTCGTAGGCCTTTTGATTATGATAGACCCGAGCTTGTATCACAAGGTTGCGCAGGGCAGCCAAATCTTCATTGGTCAGCTTATCTGCGGAGATTTTCGCAGCGAACGGCTCTAAGGCCATCCTGCATTGATAGATTTCTTCCATATCCGAAAACTCCATCGGGTTAACAATCAGTCCAGTTGACGTTACCACAACCAATTCATCCTGCTCGAGCATGCGCAAAGCCTCTCGCACAGGGCTGCGGCTAACCCCCAACTCCTGAGAAATCTTATTCTCATAAAGTCTTTCGCCACGGCTGATCTCACCATTCAATATTTTGCCTTTAAGAATCTCATATATTTGAAGATGAAATGGCAGGCTTTTAGTTATTGCACTCATAATATCCCCCTCAAGTTCTATGTCGACAGTCTTCTGAATAAGTATATTCGTTATTATTTCCCTAATTCCTGCCTATTCATCCCCTTTTTGTTATGCAAAAATCCCTCTAAACGCAGATAAGACCAGCTTATCTACGTTTTAGAGGGATTTGCAACTAAACTCAAAATCAACGAATAGTTGGATCTTCCATGATTCCTACAAACAACGGGCTATTTGTCTGCCAATCGATGATGGCATAGACAAAAGGCCGATCAAATACGACTTGGGTAAGATCGATGGGCATACTGGTCGTGTTGACCTCCACTCCTGTTACTGCAGCGGCTTCTGTTCCCTTTTCATCCACTTTAATATAGGTTTTATGCTTTACTCCCCCGATAAAAAGGTCCTTGTTATGGGCCTTATTCATTAATGAGAAATCAGCACGGAAAGGATCAAAAGCTACGTCCATTCCCAAGGCATTGAGTTCATCCCGCAGTTCGTTTTCATAGCTGCTGGCAAATTTGGGCAGAGAAAGATCAACGTTCTTGATCTTTTTCGTGCTGATTAATTTCAGCATATCCGCCGCAGTGGTCGTGTTGATAAAATCCCGGGGAGATTTCCCTTCTTCAGGCAAGATCCCTACGAAAGCAAAGCGCTCATCGGCGTAAGGGAGAATGACCCCCGTAGCCCCTTGATTTTGAATATAATCCATATTTCCGCTTCGTCTCATAAATGGAGTTTCTACACCGCCCGCCGGAGCGGCGAAGGTTCCTGTATAGGTACTTCCCGCCTTAAACGGCTCCTGCCAATCCCCTTTAAAGTAGATGGCATTGATAAGATACATCATTAAATCATCATCCATCGTCTCGATGATCTTATCGATGGTTCCCTCTGTTTTCTCTTCCACCCATTGATTGATGATCTTAGGGGCCGAGGGATCGGCAAAATCAAGACTTCTTATGCCTGCTTGATAATAATCCCCATTGGTCTGCAGAAAAGCCGGATCGGCCTCAAAACCATTGCGAATCCAGATCGAATTAGCAATACGCACATCAGTCTTATTTTTCTTATCCATCAAGGAATTGCTCCATGCGGACAAACCTGCATTAAGATCCTCCAGCTTTATGTTTTGGGCAGACAGAGCTTTGAGCATGGCTTCTCTGGTCTCTCCGTCGGCACCATTTAAAGCCATCCCTAAGGCCAGATAGACAGAGGGTGCTGAGATCATGACATTCCCCTTATCGGCACCGCTTTCCTTAAACAAATTCCAAGTAAAATCCAGCAGCGCTTGATTTAACTCTCCATCCATTTCCTGGGGAAGCTGGACAGGATTTTTATTAATCCCCTTCATCAAATCCCCGACAGCCACATTGGAGTTTCCTGAACAGCCGGTCAGAGTCATTCCCAGCAGCACCGCCACTAAGGCCCAAGTTACCATTAATCGATATTTTTTCTTCATAGCCTTCCCTCCTATCAAAGATTAAGACGTTTATCCAAGCTAAAAGCTGACACGAAAAAATTAATCTCCGAAAACTATAAGCCCATGGTGTGCCGCGCCTTCCAATAAATCACAAAAGCGATTCCAATAGGAAGCAATGCCCACAGATAAATGGCCTGATAGCCGACCAGTTCAGCGACAGCGCCCCAAAGCATAGCCCCCACGCCAATACCCAGGTCGAATCCCAAAAAGAAGGTAGCATTAGCCGCCCCTCGTCGCGAAGGAGGGACGTTGCGCACTGCCATGGCCTGCAAAGCGGGTTGAAGGGCACCAAAGCCTAAACCATAAATAAAACCGGCAACTACAAATCCTGCCAGGGTATGGGCAAAAAATAGCAGCAGCATCGCACCGGAAACGCCTATCATTCCAGGCAGAATGGCAAAGGAATACCCTTTTCGATCAGAAAGCTTACCAAACACAGGCCGGGATATCATCAGTGCAATAGCGTATACTGTAAAAAACAACCCGATGTTTTCAACTTGACGCTGGGCTGCATAAAGAGCAATAAACGAAACAACCCCTCCATAGGACATGGTAATAAAGGCTATCGTGACTCCCGGCCGCAGAGCTGTCTTTTCGAATATACTCTGTTTATTGGCAAGGTCAGGATTGGCCCTTCCCTCCGGTTCCTGGTACCGGATAAGTAAAGCAAACACCAAAGCAATCACCACTGAAGCAGTCGCAATGGTGAACACCGTATTATAGCCGTAACGGCTCGCCAGGCCCAGGCTAAGGGCCGGCCCCACTGCCATGGCCAGCGTACCTGTCAGGCCAAAGTAGCCCATCCCCTCGCCCATACGGGCTTTGGGTATAATATCTGTGGCGATAGTACTGCTGGCTGTACTGGAAGCACCCCAGCCAAAGCCGTGGATGAAGCGCAAAAGGAGTAAATTCTTAAGCCTTTTCCTCCATTCCACCACGTCCGAGCCTGCTTCTGAAAAGCAGCTCTCCTTACCCGATGCTCCCCATCTCATAGGGTTTAATCAGCCCATACAAGGTTTCAATGGTGGGCAGTTCCATATTCTTTCTGCCGGCCAGACGAATTGCGGCCCCCTGAAGGCTTTCCACTTCCAGAAGCAAGCCTTTGCGCATGTCTTGATGCATGGAGGATGTGGAGCCTTTCGCGTATTTCGGCAGCCCTTCCACATTTTGCTCCACAAAATCTTCACTTAAGGCAGCTCCGTAGGCATCGGCCAGGCTTTTCATCTCTTCCAGAGAACGGCGGTAGACTTTTACCGTAGCCTCATGAGCACAGATTTGATCCGTGGTCAGATCACCGGCGGAGGTAACCCCGGAGAATACGGTGATAAAGGCATACTTACTCCAGATTTCGTTTAAGATATTCTCCGTATATTTCACCTTGAAGTTGGCCTTCGCCATAGCTTGTTCCAGCCTCAGGCAAAACTCCTTGCCGGAGGGTTCCAATTCGCCAAAGATGATCTGGTGAACTTTGCTGGTATGATGAATGGTTCCTTCTGAGTCGAGAGTGGAGATGATTTTACAGACACCACCCAGAACATTCTCTTGGCCAAGCTCTTTTGCCAGTATTTCAAAATGCTCTACCCCATTGAGAAAAGGCAGTATTTTAGCACCCCGATTCACTAAGACCTTGAGCTGGGGAAGACTTGCCGCCAGTTGGTAGTTTTTCAATCCCAGCAGCACTAGGTCGCAGGCAGGAATATCTTCCGCATTAATGGCTATCTGAGGAGCCTCAAGGGTTAAATCCTCTACCACACTCTTGATCACCAGGCCCTTTTCCCTCAGCTGAGCCGCCCGTTTCTCACGGACCAAGAACGTGACATTAAGCCCGCTTGCCGCCAATCTTGCGCCAAAGTATCCTCCGGTAGCTCCCGCACCTACTATGGTTATGTTCATGGTCTCTAGTCCTTTCTTTTCACTATTTTGACAAATCAATTTCTCTATATTCTATTTTACTCAAATCTTCAGATATTGAAAGATTAACCTGCTCCTGTCCATAATAATGTCCTATTGAGGAAATAAAGGTATTTCAAATTGCTAAGCAGAATTTACTAGTTTAGTCGTAAAAAGCAAATACTCTTGCACTACTCTAAGGAGGTTTTTTCGTGAACAAAAAGAAAAGGTTGCTATGGGTTGCCCTGCTGTTCATCCTCTTGGCCTTTACCGGATGCATGGGCTCAGATGATCAATATGCCCCCGATAAAGCTGCCATAGAAACCTTAGTCAACGACTACTTTACAGCTGCTTTTAACATTGATTACACTACCTGGACCGGTGAGAACGAGCTCCCTTTTTTAACCCCTGACCAGGCCCAGATTATGCAAGGACGCTTTGCCGATTTTAAACAGTCCTTCGTCGATAATCGACTCACTCAAGAAGTGGATTCTGTGGAGATTATACGTGTGAATATTGAGACCGAAACCAGCGGCAATGTTTACTGTATCATTAAAGTATCCGGTCACGATAATGGCTCCGCTTATCGGGAAACCATCGAGTACTCCATACCGGTCAAAAAAATCGAAGGGCAATGGCTCATTGACGATTTTAAAATTCAATCCATTGAGTAATTCTTAAAACCCCCACCGGGGTTCCTTTTATTTTTCAGCTTGCTCCGGAGGATTGGGATGCTTGCAGGAACTGCAGTCTCCACTGCAGCCCCCGCAAGGGTTATCCTTGTTCCTCCAGATAGAACGTACAGCCATCAAAAAGCCCGCTATAATGAGCACCAGAAGCAAAACGCTCCACCCGTTCATTGCTCTACACCCACCCCATCATGATGCCAAGGAGATGGACGCAAAGGGCCACCACCCAGGCGATAACACATTGCATAACCGCTACACCCACAGCCCATTTTCCGCCAAGCTCACGCCTTACGGAGGCAATGGCTGCCACACAGGGAGTATATAACAAGGTAAATACCAGAAACACGATGGCCGAAAAGGGAGTGAACATGCTGCCCAGGGAAGCAGTGGAACCACCCAATAGCACGGTCAACGTGGAAACCACGCTTTCCTTGGCCATAAATCCCGTGATCAGGGCCGTCGAAATCCGCCAATCTCCAAAACCAAGAGGTACGAAAATCGGAGCGATAATACCCGAAACCAAAGCCAAGAGGCTGTCTTGAGAATCGGAGACCACATTTAAGCGAGGGTCAAAATACTGCAGGAACCAAATAATGATCGTTGCTACAAAGATCACAGTAAATGCTCTGGTAATAAAGTCCTTGGCTTTATCCCACAGAAGCTGCCAGACATTCTTGAAACCGGGCATGCGATAATTGGGCAATTCCATCACAAAAGGGACCGGTTCTCCTTTGAACATAGTTCCCTTTAAAAGCAAAGCAAATACTATCCCCGTCACAATTCCGGCAAAGTACAGCCCGATCATCACCAAAGCTCCGTATCTGGGGAAGAATGCCGCCGTAAAGAGAGCGTAAATCGGCAGTTTGGCGGAACAGCTCATAAACGGGGTCAACAAAATAGTCATCTTCCGGTCCCGTTCGGAAGGAAGGGTCCTGCTGGCCATAACCCCCGGAACAGAACAGCCAAAGCCGATCAGCATCGGCACAATGCTGCGGCCGGAAAGGCCGATTTTTCTTAAAAGCTTGTCCATGACAAAAGCCACTCTGGCCATATAACCGCTATCTTCAAGGATGGATAAGAAAAAGAATAAAGTCACGATAATCGGCAAAAAACTCAGCACACTGCCCACACCGGCAAAGATACCGTCGATAATCAAAGAGTGGACAACCGGGTTAATCCCGTAGGCGGTCAGTCCCATATCCACCAACTCCGACAGCCAGGTGATTCCCAGGTCGAGGCCATCCGCCAACCAGGTGCCGATCACGCCGAAGGTCAGCCAGAAAACCAGGCTCATAATGCCCACAAAGGCTGGAATGGCTGTATATTTCCCCGTCAGGACATTATCAATGGCCACACTTCTGGCGTATTCCTTGCTCTCCTTAGGTTTAACCACCGTTGCGTCGCATACTTCTTTAATAAATTTGAACCGCATATCGGCAATGGCTGCCCCATGATCCAAGCCTCTTTCATCTTCCATCTGCTGAATAATATGATCGAGGAGCTCCAGCTCGTTTTGATTCAGATTCAGCGCTTTGAGAATTTCCTCATCCCCTTCGGCAACCTTGCTGGCGGCGAAGCGCAGAGGAATCTGAGCCCGTTTGGCATGATCCTCAATCAGATGGATGATGGCATGAAGACAGCGGTGAACAGCGCCGTTATCATGGTCCGGATCGCAAAAATCCATTCTTCCGGGCCGTTCCTGATTTTTGGCCACATGAATAGCGTGATCCACCAGCTCCTGGATTCCTTCGTTTTTGGAAGCAGCGATGGGAACAACAGGTATTCCCAGCCTGTTCTCCATTTCGTTAATGTGAATAGAACCGCCGTTTTCCCGCACTTCATCCATCATGTTCAAAGCCAACACCATAGGAATATTCAATTCCATCAACTGTATGGTCAGATAGAGGTTTCTTTCGATGTTCGTAGCATCTACAATATTAATAATCCCCTTAGGCTTATCCTGAAGCAAAAACTGGCGGGTTACCAGCTCTTCATTGCTGTAAGGAGACATGGAGTAGATCCCCGGCAAATCGGTGACCAGAGTATTGGCATGTCCCTTGATGACGCCGTCTTTTCTATCCACCGTCACTCCCGGAAAGTTCCCCACCCGTTGATTGGAACCGGTCAGTTGGTTAAAGAGGGTTGTTTTACCGCAGTTCTGATTGCCTGCCAAGGCAAAGGTAAGGAGTTGGCTGTCCGGCAGCGGGTCTCCGTCCGCTTTCGTGTGAAATATCCCGGTCTCCCCAAGCCCCGGGTGCTTGACGAACTCCCTCTTCTTGGATTTCTCCGCTAATTGTTCCACATCATCAACAGGCAGGATTTCAATTTTTTCTGCATCGGCCAGGCGCAGTGTCAATTCATAGCCATGGATGCGCACTTCCATAGGGTCTCCTAAGGGTGCCAGCTTAACCATAGTTACGATGGCACCGGGAATGACGCCCATATCAAGAAAATGCTGACGCAGAGCGCCTTTTCCGCCTACGGAAATGATGGAGGCGCTCCGGCCTATTTCTAGTTCATTAAGCTTCATATAATTCTCCTTTAGTGCATGATGTGTTTAGCATAAGCGCCATTTGATAGGCCATTATTTTCTCCGCCCAAAAGTTAGTATAGTCCAACCTACACTATAATCAATAGGGATTTTAAAATTTTATCCGAAAATGTCTTATGCTTTTCCGGAGCTTATTAACTTTTTATCATAGATGCCTTTCTTTCATCTTTCGTCCTGATAGCTAAAAATCAAATCCCAAATTCAGGATTTGGTTCCCCATGCACAGATTGAACGTTTTGACCTTTCGCGTGGCATTGGTTTTAAGAACTAGAGGTGTTGATCAAAGATAAACATCAGTTAAGTCCCGGGAGCAATCCCAGGGCTTAACTTTCTCTTGCTCAGAAATTGAAACTACTACTCAATTGATCCTTGTATCAGCATTACTCGACTAAAGGACAAAGGGAACCAAGTCATATGATAATCTATCCTGGATGAATCCACAGGATGCGACAGAGAGAGGAATCATGAACAACGATACTGTTTATTAACAAAGTTATCCCCTTTATCCACAGGTTTGTGGATATTTCTGTGGATAAGTTCCGGATTGTATAAAGAAAATCACAGATTAATATTTCATTAATATTTTCGTAATATCTTGTTACAAGACATTAATAATTAACTGTTAGAGTATAGACGTTGGCTGGCGACGAAAGGAGGGAAAGACATGGGTGTACATGAAGGGCGCTTATATGTTTATCAACTACTCAAGCACTTATTTGAACAACCTTTAAACCGTGAAGGCCTAATAGAATTACAAGAGCAGCCTGGACTGAAGGAACTGGCTCAGATAAGTTCCGGAGCACAGAGCATTAACGATTTCTTAGTTACGAACAAAGACGAGTATCCTGAAACACTTTGCCAAGCGCTTCAAGCTGAGTATCAGAGGCTTTTTGTCGGCCCCGGACAGGTACTTGTACCCATCTGGGAGTCCGTCTATTTTGACCCGGAGCATTTGATGTTCGGGGAACGCACCTTGGCAGTGAGAGAATTCTACCGTAAGTATCATCTCGAGTCGATTCACAAGAACCGGCAACCCGAAGATCACCTGGCAGTGGAATTGGAGTTTATGACTTATCTGATTGGCCAATATCTGGCAAGTGAGGATGACGTCCAGCAAACAAAGCTGCTCAGGGATCAAAAAGAGTTTATTCAGAAACATCTTGCCACCTGGAAGGATGAGTTCCTCCAATTTCTGGAGAAGTCAACCGGCTGCCTGCTGTATCGAGGCGGCGGACAATTGCTAAAGGAATTTTTGGATATGGAATGTGAGACGTTTGAACATCTAGAGGAGGTAAGCTAGTGATGAACTTATCAAGAAGAAGTTTCTTAAAGTGGTCTGCCACCCTGGGGGCCATGGGAACAGGACTTATGTCATTAACCGCCTGTAGTCAGAACGCTTCCTTAACCGGCAGCGAAGCAGCTTCTGCAGGAGAACAAATCATCCCCACCGCCAGCACCCAGGACTGCGGGGGGCGTTGCCTGATCAAAGCTCATGTGAAAGACGGCGTAATCACGAGGATCAGTACCCGGGGCGCTTATGAAGAGGATGAACCCGGTGCGAATATGAAAGCCTGCCTGAGGGGACGGAGCTATCGCAAACATCTCTATCACCCTGATCGCTTGAAGTACCCCATGAAACGGGTGGGCAAACGGGGAGAAGGAAAATTCGAACAGATCTCCTGGGAAGAAGCCATTGATACCATTGCCAAAGAAACCCGGCGCATCTTTGATCAATATGGACCTGAATCAAGATACTGCAACGTAGGCACTGGGGATACCGGCGGCGTAATTTACCGTATGGGCCTTGGCGGCCGTTTCCTAAGCGCCACCGGCGGTCATCTCCCGTTGTACAATTCGGTTAGTATGGGGAATACGGGCACTGCTACTCCTTATGTCTATGGGGTCGCCGCTACCGCCAGCAGTCTGGACAGCTTAAAAGACACCAAGCTGGTTATTCTTTGGGGACACAATACCACCGAGACTATTTTCGGCGCCTCCAATTATTATTTCCGTCAAATGAAGAACCGCGGCTGTAAATTTATCTGCGTCGATCCCCGCAACTCCAATACGGCTGTGGCTTTTGCCGACGAATGGATTCCCTTGCTGCCTACCACGGATAATGCCCTGATGGATGCCATGGCTTATGTGATCGTCAGCGAGAATCTGCACGATCAAGCTTTTCTGGATCAATACGTCCAGGGCTTTGATGAGGAGCATATGCCCGAAGGAGTACCCGCCCATGAATCCTTAGTATCCTATCTCTTCGGTAAAAAGGATGGGGTGGAGAAAACCCCGGAATGGGCAGAGGCTATCTGCAAAGTTCCTGCCGAAACCATTCGCCGTATTGCCCGGGAATACGCCACCACGAAACCGGCGGCCCTTATCCAGGGCTGGGGCCCCCAACGGCATTCCTGCGGAGAGAGAACAGCCCTCGGCGCTACCATGCTGGCTTCCATTACCGGCAATGTAGGCGTTCTTGGGGGCTGGGCCGGCGGCTATATCGGTCTGAGCCGCAAAGGTTGCGTTGGACTTCCTGACGTACCGAATCCTTATCCCGGAGCTATTCCAACCTTATCCTGGGTCGATGCCATTGAATGCCCCGAAAAAGTCACCCCGGCAGAAGGATTGCTGGGTGTAGACAAACTGAACAGCCCGATCAAAATGCTCTTGAACTTGGCCGGAGATTTCATAGCCAATCAAAATCCTGATATCAACCGCACGATCAGAGTTTTAGAAGATGAGAGCCTCGTGGAATTCATCGTGGTCAGCGACCTGTTCATGACTCCCAGTGCCCGCTATGCGGACATTCTCCTGCCCGGCAACACCTTCTTTGAGCGTTATAATATCGGCGCAACCTGGAATAATGGGGATTACTTCATCCTCTCCCAAAAGATTGTGGATAATTATTATGAAAGCCGTTCCGAATATGATTGGTTGGCTGAAGTAGCGGATAAGCTGGGAGCAAAGGATGTCTTCACCGGCGGCAAGACTGAGGAAGAATGGGTGCGCTGGATTGTCGACGAGACCCGGGCCAAGTATCCGGAGACCCTTTCCTGGGAGGAGCTGGAGAAAGTAGGCATCAGCAAATTCCATTATGACGGTCCCCGGGTAGCTTTCCAGGATCAGATCGAAGATCCGGTCAACAATCCTTTCCCCACCCCATCCGGCAAAATAGAGCTCTTCTCCAAGACCCTTTACGATATGCATAACCCCGAAATTCCTGCTATACCTGTTTACGTACCGGCCTGGGAAGGACCGGAAGATGAGTTAACCGAAAAATATCCCCTGCAGCTGATTGGCTGGAAAACGAAAGCAAGAGACAACTCCACCTTCTATAATAATCCCTGGCTACAGCAAGCCATGGTCCAGGAAGTATGGATCAACCCCATGGATGCCAAACCCAGAAACATTGTTACCGGCGACCGGGTCAAAGTATTTAACGATCGTGGCACGACCATGCTCCAAGCCCGGGTTACATCAAGGGTTATTCCCGGAGTTATCGCCGCCCCCACAGGATCCTGGTTTACTCCCGATGGCAAAGGCGGTTGCACTAACGGCAACCTTAACGTCCTGACTACCTTAAGAAAAACTGCTCTTTCTCATGGCAATACTCAACATACCAGCCTGGTGGAAATAAGCAAATTATAAAGACCAAGAATTTAAGGAGGGATATTGATGAGTGTACAGTATGGTTTTTATATTAACCAAAGCAGATGCAGCGGCTGTCATGCCTGTCAGACCAGTTGCAATGATAAAAATGATCTGGAACCAGGCCGTCTTTTCCGGCGCATCAAGGAAACCGACGGCGGGGAATTTACCCCTTTTAATCAAGGATACGCTCACAATGCCTATGCTTTTTTTACATCCATCTCCTGCAATCATTGTGAGCATCCGAAATGCACGGAAGCTTGCCCCAGCGGTGCAATGCACAAGGATCCGGAAACCGGTATTGTCTCTGTGAATCAAAACCGCTGTATCGGCTGCCGCTATTGCACATGGGCTTGCCCCTATGGCGCACCCCAATACAACAAAGAAGCCGGCCGGATGTCCAAATGTGACTTCTGCGCAGATTTGCTCAGTCAAGGTGAGACTCCCGTATGTGTGGCCGCCTGTCCCTATGAAGCTCTTGATTACGGCCCCATTGAAGAATTGCGGGCGAAGTACGGCACACTGGCCGATTCTCCGGATTTACCCTCATCAGATGAGACCCACCCTAATATAGTCCTCAAACCTCATAAGAGATAATACATCGATCATAGGAGGGATTACTATGCATTCATGGCCTTTATATCTGTTCACCTTGGCTATTCAATCCGCTGTGGGCGGCTGCATCATGCTTATGCTTTATAATATCCTGCTTAAAAAAGTGCTCGCCAAAGATACCTTGCAAAAAGCCAACCTAAAAAGCTTAACTGCCTTGACTGTTCTTTCCGTTCTCGGCCTTGGTTTCTCATTTTTCGATATTGGCTATCCTCTCAATGCCGTCAACGCCATAACCAATCTTGGCGCTTCTTGGTTAAGCCGTGAAATCCTGTTTACCGTCTTGTTTATTGCCCTGGTCTCTGTCGCATTAGCAGCTAACTGGAAAACACAGCACCTTTCCCAAGCCCTGCTGGCCGCTGCCGGCATCGCCGGACTGGCTGTAATCTTTGCTATGGGCTCCCTCTATAGCCATACGATTTTTGAGCCCTGGAACAGCTTCAATACCCTAATCGGTTTCTATGGTTCCACCATCATCTTAGGGGCTGTGCTGATTAACCTCATCTTTTTCCCAGTATTTAAAAACACCCGCGGCTCCTTTGAGGCGATCAAGCTGCCCACCTTGCTGGCTGTTTTAGCCGCCTTCATTATTCAGTTCGCTTTCATAGCAGCTTTAGGGTCAAGCCTCGCCATTCTCAATCCCGCCATGTCCTTAGTCCGTTGGTTCTGTTCAGCCCTGGCAGCTCTCTTGCTGGTCTACTTATATTTTAAAGACCCTAAAAAATCCGAGCTGCTTTACATCTCTTTCGGGCTCCTGTTGGTTGGTGAACTGATCGGCAGATACTTATTCTATCTTCCCTTAAGCTAATCTCACCCTTTAGCTTGCGCTCATGGGCGGCGCACCAAAAGAAGGAACTGTCCGGCCTCTCAGCCAGGACAGTTCCTTTTGTTATCAACTATAGGCAATACCGGCTGGAATTAACCCAGCCTCACTTGGATTTGAATTTATACCCAACTCCCCATACAGTCAATATGTATTGGGGCTTTGCCGGATCAGCTTCGATCTTCTCGCGAATGCGGCGAATAAATACCGTAACCGTATTAGTATCTCCCTCAAAATCCAGACCCCAGATTCTATCCAGCAACTGCTCCCGGGTAAAGACCTGCCCCCGGTTTTTGGCCAAAAAAGCCAGGACCTCAAATTCCTTGGCGGTCAGCTCCACCTTTTCACCACCGGAGTAAACCTCATATTCATTTAAGCGCAGCTCTAGATCACCGATTTTTAAGACTTCATCACTGTTATTTGGTTCATCTTCCAGGCGATGGGGTCTGCGCAGCAAGGCCTTAATCCGAAAATCCAGTTCCATGGAACTGAAGGGCTTAACAAGATAGTCGTCTCCCCCCATTTTAAAGCCAATCCCTTTATCGACAATATCCCCTTTGGCCGATAGAAAAATAATGGGTACATCGCTGAAGGAACGGATTTTCTCACACACGGCAAACCCATCCAGTCCCGGCAGCATAACGTCCAGAATCAGCAGATCAGGGGCTTCTCCGGCAAAAACTTCAAGGGCCTCCAGGCCATTATCCACATAACAAAACTGATAGCCATTTTCCCGTACGATATATTCAACAGCCTTTTGAATGCTTCTCTCATCATCGACCAGCATGATCTTCATTCTGCATCTCCCCTTTGTGGTCTTTCAATGGGCAGCAGCACTATGAAAGTGCTGCCCTTATTCAAATCGCTTTCTACGGAAATAACCCCGCCATGGAGCTCGGTAAGTTCTTTAGCCAAGGCTAATCCCAATCCGCTGCCGTTATATTGCCTTGAGGAGGATGAATCCACCTGAATAAACTTTTCAAAGATATGAGCTTGATTTTCTTTGGAGATCCCTATCCCGTCATCCTGAACCGTGATCTTAACATAGTGCGGATCCTCTGCCAAAGAGGCCTGAATATTCACTTTGCCGCCCAAAGGCGTAAATTTAATGGCATTCCCCGCTAAATTCTCGATGATCCTGCGCACCTTCTCATAATCTCCTTGAATGAGGGGTACGCCCCGTTCGACTCTGGCTGTCAGGTGAATATCATTGCGCTGGGCTAAAGGCCGAATCACGCATTCCACATTATTAATGACATCCACTAAATCCACCGTCTCTATGGACAGAGAATTCCTGCCGGTTTCCAGGCGTGCCAGATCCAGGATGTTATTGATCATGTGGAGCAATACTTCGCTGTTCTCTTTGATTTCACAAAGGATTTGTTCTTCCGAGGAATCTTCAAACCGTTTCTTTTTCAGGAGGATCTCCGCAAAGATGATGATAGCCGTCAAGGGCGTTCTTAACTCATGGCTGACCATCGCCAAGAAATCGGCTTTATACTGACTGTCTTCTTTTAAGAGGGTGTTGACCTTTTCCAGCTGTATTTGCTTGATTTGCAGCTGTTCATTAGCTTTCCCCAGCTCAGAGGTCCGCAGCTCCACTTTATGTTCTAAATCAGAATACAGCTCTTTCAATTGTTTGGCCATGTTGTTAAAATGGTCTGCTAAGCCTTCGATTTCCTCCGCCGCCCTGAAGTTTTGCAGATCAACGTTCAAATCTCCTTCGCCAACCTGCTTTACCGCAGTTTCCAGATGCTCTATAGGCTTGGTTACCCGTTTGGTCACAAAATAGTAAATGGCTAAAACACAACCGATGATCAGTAAAGTAAAGGTCATGCATTGCCAAAACATGTTAAAAACAAGGGCCTGATCCTGAATGGTTGTGGGCATGGTAATGCTGATCGCACCGGCTAAGTCACCGATCTTCATGCCCTCTTTAGCATAACCGGAAATATCCATTTCTCCCGCCGGTTCACCATGGCATTCCAGACAGGTTTCATCAATGCGCATGGGGGTGACATAGCAGAAATAGCGCTGTCCCTCTTCCTTGACCAATTCCCAATAGGAATCTATTGCGGTATCATTCGCAAACTTTTCTAATACCCTTTTTTCAAAAGGATCAGGTTCATTCAAAGGATTACGGGGATTTGTATTCACATACCGGATCTTATAGCCGTTTTTTTCAGCAAAAATGACGCCGATACTCATTCCTGCCGTAGAGCAGTTGAGTCCTTTAAAATCAAAGTCGCCTTTGGCACTGGTATTGATCCTGTGTTGATTGATGGATAAAAATTCCCAAGTAGAATCCAATTGTTGGGTCAGGGCCAGACCCTTTTCCTTCAGTTCGTTAACCGCTTGCTTTTGTTGAATTTGAAATACCAGCACTATGTTGATGCTCATCAAAATAAACACAATGATCACCGTAGGAATAATGAGCTGATATTTTAGTTTTTTGACTTTCAATAAAACACCCCTGTCTATCTTAACATTAAAGCTTGCGCTATAAAACACTAATAAGAAAAAACTCTCATTGAAAAACACCGATACCACCTGTAAAAGGCAGCATCGGTGTTTTTTTCACGCCAGCTGTATCAGCAGCAAAGCCATCAAGTTCAGTCCATGTTTTGGGTGCTGACAATTTTTCTGACACTGTCCGGCGAAAGATAATATTGGGCCGCAATATCCTCAATCCGGCTTCCCACCCGGTACAGTCTCATAATACTTTGATTTCTTTCCCGTAAAGCAGCTTTGGTTCCGTTCATTTCCCCCCAACCGGTCTTATGGGATGTTTTGCGGGGAATGTAAAGAGTTTGCCCTTGTATATATTTTTGAATTTCGTCAATAAGCTTCTCCGGCAATATATTTTTAGCATTCTGATACTCCATAAATCTCCTCCTGAAAATAGGTTCAAAAAATGCGGCATAGGACATGGCCTGTCCTCAGCAGTGCTCAGGAAACAACGACCATGCCTCTACACCCGAATATTTATTTAGAGGTTTGCCACCTCATAAATATCCTTGATCAATTTAACCATCCCCTTTCAGCAGAGATTGTAGATCCGGACTACAAGTTTATTTTAGAGGCTGCCCGATTTAAAAGCAATGGAAAGAATAATTATAATCCTAAAGAAGTTCCTTGGCGAAAAACTCTATCTGCCGGTCCACAAATCCATCCGGCGATTCATGCTCATATTCCGGATAGATCAGCAGTTTCTTTTCTCCACAGATCCCCTTATACAGCCAATAGACGGTGGCAGGCGGGCAGACCGTATCCTTTAGGCCCATAGATACCAGGCAGGCAGTTTTTTTCCCCAGCCAGGGAGCAAAGTGAACCCCATCAAAATAGTCCAGAGTGGTAAAGATCCCTTCCTCTCGTTGGTGTTCCGGGTCATGAAGTTGAAAATACCAAGCAAGCTCCTCCAGGGGTCCACCCTTTTGCAGCTGGTAGCTGCTGCGGAAATCGGCCAGAAAGGGCATTGCTGCACTCACTGCCTTCACCCCGCCCTTTAGGTTGACTTCCTGCCCCAGAGCGTTGATCACCCCTCCTGCTATGACCGCTAATCCTCCCCCCTGGCTTTTGCCCATACAGCCGATGCGCTTTTCATCCACCTCCGGCTGATTAGCCAGAGCTTCCACGGCCCGGACTCCATCCAGATAAACCTGGCGGAGGTAATGAGTATGAGGGGATTCCAGGCCCAAAGTCAACCATCCGGAAAAAGCTCCCGAGGGATAGACTCTGGTATCCGGTGTTTCCCCGCACTGGCCCCGGACATCCAGGGCCAGGACAGCATATCCTTGCAAGGCCCACAAGAGGAGTTCTGAGAGCTGACCCCGGTTGCCGGAATACCCATGAAAGCGCACCAGGCCGGGCAAGGCCTCCTGGGGGTCAATGGCTCTGGGGCGCATATAATAACCCTTAAGTTTTGTTCGATCTCCGGATAGCACGGTGGCTGAGAAGACTTCCACCTTGGACAAGGGATAAGCGATTGCTTCAAGCTCCAGGCGAGCCTTGGTTTGGGCATCCCTTCTCAGGCTCTCCAGCCAGAATTCCTTAAAGTCTTCAGGCGGCACTCCTCGATAAGGGATGGTTTCTAATTGCTGTATGGCATCTTGAATTATCGTCATTGGCCTTCACCTCTACCAACTTAGTCTTAACCCACTCTAGTATTTCTATATTTCTTTAAAAAAGCCTCCAGAAGACAATGAAGGAGTGACCCACTTTTAGATGGCTCACTCCTTCATTATCTTCCCTTTTTATCTTTGGGTAAATTGCTGCATGCTGGATTCAAGCTCTTCAGCCAGAGCCGCCAGTTCCTGACTGGCCCCGGCGATCTGATCCATGGCTGCCGTCTGCTCCTGCACCGATGCGGATACTTCCTGGGTGCTTGCTGCACTTTCCTCAGAAATAGCGGAAAGGCTCTGAATCATGTTCATAATGGACTGATTCTTATCGGCTATCCCATCTGTGGAGTTGCTGATAATCTCCGTATATCCCTGGATTCTGTCGATAGCCTCGGCAATGCCGGCGAATTTGGTCTCGGTGGCCGAGACGCTTTCCGACTGAATCTTGACCACTGAATCCATTTCGCCCATCTTGACCACCGCTTCCCGGGTCTTAAGGGTCAATACTTTAGTGATGTTTTCGATCTCTGTAGTAAAGCGATTGGATTCTTCCGCCAACTTGCGAATCTCCTCAGCCACCACCGCGAAGCCCCGCCCCTGTTCACCTGCTCTGGCCGCTTCAATAGCGGCATTAAGGGCCAAGAGATTGGTTTGGGCGGCGATCTCCTTGATCTTCAAGCTGGCTTCCACAATATTTTTAGCGCTTTCATTGGTTTCCAGAATGGTCTCCTGAACCTCTTGGGCGCTCTTCCCATTTTGATCAGTAATTTTAATCAGATCCGCCAGAATCATGGTTCCTTCATCTTTAAGTTGTTCCACTCGATCCGTTGCCTGGCGCAGATCCTCCACCTTCTTTTGATCCTCTGCCACTAAATGTCCCAGGACATCCATTTGAGCGACACCGTTTTGAATCTCATTGGCTTGGTCGCTGGCCCCGAGGGCAATTCCTTCGATGGTTTTGGCAATTTCCATGGCTGCGGTGGAAGATTCCTGGCTGATATTCCCTAAGAAGGCTGCTGAATCAGCCAGTTTCTCCGAGGAAAGGGCCAGCCCTGCCACCAGGTCGCGAATATTATGAATCACCCCCTGGAAGGCTCGGGAGAGACCTCCCACTTCATCCTTACGGTTCATGAAGTGTTCGGGGATATTCTCGGATACATTGAGATGTTCAACGATCCCGATCAGCTTTTGGATAGGCTGAGAAATCCGGTTGGAGCTCATAAACCAGATAGCGATTAAAAGGATAAGATTAAACACCATAAGTACAGATTGAATCACCTTTAAGGCTTTAACTTTGGCGGCGGAGAATCCTTCAGCAGCTGCCACCGCTGCATTGGTGGTGGCAAAATAAGACTCGCTTTCCTGAACAAGAGCGGTCATATCCCCACTGCGCTGGGCTGATTCGATGGTACCCTTTAAGGACTGCCATTCACTTTTCACCTTGTTCATCTCTTGGATGAAAACCTCGTCGCTAGCCTTGGGCAGGCCTAAGCTCTCGTCACCTTGAATTAACCCTTCGATAATGCCATCCAATTTTTGAATAAGCTCATCGTTAGGCTGCTTTGCCATCTCCAGCTTGATGAGTCTCTGGGTTGCCCCCCTAACTACTCCCGCCGTATTAATGACAGCGCCATCCTGCTGCATTTTTTCTAATTGGTAAAAGACAACCACTGTGCTGGTAACAGAAAAAAGCAATAAAAGTACTACGATGGCTCTTAGTGTGGATCGTATCGTCACCCGACATCCCCAGCCTTTCAACTCCAAAATCCCTGCTATGTAGAAAGTATTATCTCATATCATATCAAACAATTTTTGATTTTCCTATCATTATTTTATAATTATTATAGTTGCTATCTACTAAAAGTCTTCTCAGGAATTAGCCTTCCTCCAATAAGAATATTTACAAAAATCATCCTTGTTCAGCACACATCTTTCCCCTTGATACATCAAAAAAATGTGTCCCAACTTGGGACACACGCTCCATTAGTCTGACGCTGCAACTATGTCGTTAACAAACTGCCAATACATATCGCTGCTGCCGGTATGATTGCTTGTAAAAGCTATGATCAGCTCTAATTCCGGTATTACAAAAATGTACTGCCCTCCATGCCCCTGAGCAAAAAAGGTGTCATATTGTTCTTCTCCAAATGTACGTACCCACCATTGGTATCCGTAATCAGCAGTTCCTGATGACCGTTTGAATTGAAGTCTTGTGGATTCCTCAACCCACTCTCTGGAAATAATTTGCTGTTCTCCCCAAAGCCCTCCGTGATAATACAGCAAACCAAACTTCACCATATCATAAACCGTCATGGAGAAACCATTGCCACCGTCTGAAATACCCTGTGAATCCATATTGCATTGAACGCTATCCATACCAATTAAATCGAACAAGAATTCCTTTCCAAATTCATAGGCAGTTTTTCCCGTTGCTTTTTGAAGTATAGCCGCCAGCAAATGAGTATTTCCGGTAGAATAGCTGAATACGGTACCCGGTGTTGACGTGAGCGGACGATTCAGCACAAAATCCACCCAGTTCTCCGAATTCCGCCATTCACGCCAGTATTCGGTATCGCTGCTATCAAAACCTGAAGTATTGGTAAGCAAATGCCCCAGGGTAATGTGTTTCAAGCGGTTGTCATCAGACTCAAGAATTTGCGGGAAGTACTCTGCTATTGGAACGTCCACACTCTCAATATATCCTTTGTCTATGGCAATGCCGATCAGCGCACTCGTCACGCTTTTCGAGCAGGAATGCAGCAAAAACAAACTTGCCTTATCATAACCATCCTTGTAATACTCATCAACTATGTGTCCATCTTTGAAAATAACGGAGACTAGAATCTGAGTAGTGTCATATGTGGCATGAAGTGACTCCAACGTATCACCGTTTAGGCCGTGATCCTCGGGAGCGCCATATTGCCATTCCCAAACCAAGACATCCCGCTGCTCTGGGTTTTGTTGCTCCCTTTCTTCCATGACCGTTCCTTGCTCCGGCTCAGCAATCCTTCCACAGCCGGTCAGGTAAACAGATCCAATCAGCATTGCCATCAATAGCAGTATTTTTGATTTCATTTTATGCTCACTCCATATTTCAGACAGTCAGCGTTCATTTAAGGATTCCCATATCCTCATCTCAATCACAAAATCAACGCAGGTAGAAAAGCCGCAGGACTTCAAAATCCTGCGGCAAATCTTCAAAACTGAAATTATCCTCATTGACCCAAGGCTTTACCCCAAGTCTTTGCTTAAATCTTAGTAACGGCTGCGTGGTGTGAAGCAATCGCGGCAATAAACCGGTTTGTCACCACTGGGTTGGAAAGGAACCATGGTATCTACGCCGCAGGAAGCACAGACTGCTGGATACATTTGGCGTTCTTGACGTTGGTAGCCACCATTGCCGCCACGGGATTGTTGCTTTCTTGCCGCACGGCAGGAAGGGCAACGGCCAGGCTCATTGGTGAAACCTTTTTCTGCGTAGAATTCTTGCTCGGACACGGAGAATACAAACTCAGCGCCACAATCTTTACAAGTGATTACTTTTTCTTGATACATAATAAAAAAACCTCCGATAGTTTAATTGCCGCTACTTAAAAGGAATTTTCATCACTTCCCAGCGCTTTAGGCAACACAAGAAGGTTCTTACAAAATCCAATATTAATTTAACGGACACATTCACTATACCAGCAATTAGCTGATAAGTCAAATAGATCTCGCTTTTATTTATCTTTCTTCTTTTTCCGGGACAGGGACAACCCTCCAAAACCGCTGATCACGGCAATATAAAAGCCAAAATCATACCACCAACCGGTGTTAAACACTTCATAGACCCTGACCGTCTCACTGAATATCCCCATAATCAGGGAAAGGGGCGCAATCCAGCCATGCCAGACACCGGACAAAAAACCGGCCGGCTTATCAAAATCATAGGAACCATCCCCTGGAATGCATCCTGTCAGGATAAACAGCATCAGGACCAGGGCTAACCCAGAAAACACCATGCTCTTTCTCATTTTCATTCTCCTCCCCCCCTAGAGCCCAATTATCGTGAACGTCGGCCCGCTAACTTTTCAAGCTCCCCAATTCTTGCTATGATAAAAGACAGTACTGTGGACTGTCACCACATTGAAGCGAAAGGATGCCGAAGATGCCCAAAAGTGTTCTCCTTAACGACGGCCTGGCGGACAAATATGCCGGCCTATTGAAATGCCCTATCTGCCATAACTCCATGGCGCTCATTAATAAGAAGAGTTTAATCTGCCGGGATAAGCATTGTTTTGATTTGGCCAAACAAGGCTATGTCAACTTATTATCCCATGGAATTAAGACCAAATACAATAAGCAATTGTTCGAAGCACGGAAACTTCTTGCCCAAAGCGGCTTTTTTGAGCCTCTGAACCAGCTGCTTTGTACCTTGATCGGCAACCTTATGAACAACTCAGAAGGGAAGGCTCAAGGCCCTTTCCTAAACATTGTGGATGCCGGCTGCGGCGAAGGATCTCATCTGGCCACCATCCAACAAAAACTCTTGCAGAGCAAGGGAATACAGCCCTTAGGAGTGGGGATGGACCTTGCCAAAGAAGGGATTCAAATGGCGGCCCGGGATTACGGGAGCATCTTTTGGTGTGTAGCGGATCTGGCTCAATGCCCTTTTGGCGATCAGCAGTTCAATGTGCTTTTGAATATTTTATCCCCTGCCAATTACTCCGAGTTCGCGAGAATCCTCACCGATGATGGGCTGATCATCAAGGTCGTTCCAGAAAAGGACTATCTCAAAGAATTACGGGAAATTCTTTACGAAGAAACGGCAAAACAGGATTACTCCAATGCCAAAACCAGAGAACTTTTTGAAAACCATCTGCAACTCTGTAAGCTGGTGCCCCTTCGCTACTCTGTGACTTTGGACCAACCGCTGATCGGGAACCTGGTCCAGATGACCCCGCTCACCTGGGGGGCTGAAGAGACTCGGATCGCAAAAGTTCTTAAGCTGGAGTCACTTGAGATTACTATCGACTTGACCATTATGGTGGGACAAAAAAGGGAGGAACGATCATGAAAAAGGATGCAACTCGCATTAAACTAAGCAAAGAGCAAAAAGAAGAGATGGCTTCCGCCATCCAAAGATACTTTCTGCAGGAACGGGATGAAGAAATAGGAGCTTTGGCTTCCAGCCTCATGCTGGATTTTATCATTAAAGAATTGGCCCCGGAATTCTACAATCAAGGAGTCTCCGATTCCTACCAATTTATGAATGAGCGGACCGAAGACTTGTTCTCTTTGCAAATTTATCGCTGAAGGTCCTGCTCACTGATTGGACACCCAGGTAAATTCTCCGCTGTCCCCATCCACGACCTCCATATCCGGGGGAATACGGACTAATATCCCTTTCTCTCCGAAAGTCATGCTGCCGCCCCCAATATAGTTACTCTGTTTCTCCTCTTTGAATTGCCATACAGGGAAACTGTCACTATACATTTTAAACTCGAAGCTCTGCTTAACAGGATCTCCAATCTTCAGGACACCTGCTTCCCATGTTATTTGGGGAGGAGCGACCAATTTCGTGAAGTCGATAGGTTTAAAAGTATCGGTTCTGGCATAATGAGGCGCCACATAAGTGCTGACCTCGATAAGCCCGTCGGCATTCTTTTTACGTTCCAAAAAGATTCGCCCATACCCTGTGCTCCCTGCAGTTTGGATTCTCAACTGAGGGGTGTCCGCCGCGTAGGTCTGCCGGCTGTTCTCCACAAGCCCTGCTTGCCTTTCTAAAGGCTCATTCTCAAAAATATGGTATCGACCGCCATCCTCCGACCAATCGGCAGGAGCTTCGGCCAACATCCCCTGAGCCTGAGCATTACGGGATTGAAAGAATTCCCCTTGATCGAGAAAGAGGGCCAGAGGAATGGAAACTACAAGCAAAGCGAGATAAGCACCGGCAATCAGGAGATTGGTCTTCCAGCGATAAACGCGGCGCAGCCTGGGCCGCACAAATTTAGCCAGAAGGTAAATGAAGCCTATGATCAAAAACAAGAAGATAATGTTGGTGAATAAGAGTTTGGTCATCGTTTTGCCTCCATCCCCTTAGTAATCAGCATACTGGACCCGAAAAAAAGAACCGCTGTGCAGAATACTTTCAGGACAAAGACCCCCAGCGAAGTTTCCGCCGCATAAAATTCCAGGACCTTCCCCAAATTGAAATCAAAAATCCTCACGGTTCCAAAGCCGAAAGCAAAAAAACAGATCCACAGGATAATTCCCAACCCTTTACTGTGCAGACTGAAGCTCTGAATCAAATACACGGTGGCCGCCACAAGAATAAAGTAAAGCGTGGCAACGAATATCCCCAGCAGCAGATCCTGAGGTATGATCTGCAGCCCCCCAAAGAGAAACTCCCCTTCCTTCAGAGTTGTTGAGAGGATCAGCCGGTGGATGATCACCGCCAGGGTGCTGGTTACTCCCGCATAAACAGCATAGGTAACCAGCAGCAGGATATTCGAGGCGTGACTGACCAGCCGATTATTGACCACTGAAAACTCCATACTTCGATAAGGCTGAGAACCCAGCAAGGAGGCCACTACCATCAGCCACAAAAGCGAGAAGATCAATAAAATATCTCCTGTATACGTTCGCACCGCAATACTTATGAGATCGCTGTTCGAAGACATGCCGCTGCTTGAACCCAGGGATAAGAGTATGGCAAGCAGCTGCACAATTATCAAAGAATAGATGAGTCCTGAATGCCCTTTCAGTTTGTATCCATATTGCTTGAGAATCACTTGGGATAAGGTACTGGGTTCCGTTTTAACCTCGTTTATAGACATCATCTATTCCTCCCTTCCTTGGTGCAGTGAGAGTGTTGCATAGATCATCCAAACTTACCGGAAGGATTTCAACACCGCTGGAGCGGATATTTTCAAAATCCTCCGGAAGTTCCTCGGCCTTGATCATCAAATAGAGGCTTCCTTTAGCAAACTCCTCCCGATGGAGGATGGCTTCCTCACTCAGCCTGTTCAGCAGATTCTCCTGCAGGGCTTGAGCGCTCCCCCGAAAACCCAGGGCATACTGCTTCAGATCCAGAATCGGCTTATGCATCAGCAGGCCCCCTTGATTAAGGAGGAGAATATCTTCCAGAATATCCTCCAGCTCCCCAAGCAAATGGCTGGAGAGAATAATGGTTCTTGGCTGTTCCAGGTAATCCTTGAGCAAGACCCTATAGAAATCCTTACGCACTGCTGAATCCATACCTGTGGTAGGCTCATCCAGAAGAGTGAGGGGACACCGGGCGGCAATACCCAGTATGGCATTAAAGGTACTTTTGCTCCCTTTGGATAAATTGCCGTGCCGCTGCTGAGGGTTAAGCAGAAAATACTCCAACAAGCCCTGGGCTATTTGACCATTCCAATTAGGATAAAAGACAGCCACTTCCCTCAGGATATCCTGCAAAGTAAAAGAATCGGGAAAAGCCATGGTATCATCCACGAGAAAAACTTTCCCGGCGACATCCAGATTATCAAAGGGGTTTTGGGCAAACACCCTCAGCTTGCCTTGGGTAGGCTTAAGATGACCGGCTATTATCTTTAATAACGTGGTCTTTCCCGTGCCATTTCTGCCAATCAAGCCGGTGATGGTGTTCTCTTCGATGGCAAAGGATACATTCTCCAGAGCCTGAACTTTGCCATATCTTTTATAAAGCTCATATCCCACGACGACACTCATTGTTTTTCCTCCTCTTCCCCGCCTGCTTCACGGTCTCTATCATCTGCCTCCTGATAAGCAAGCTCAATCATCTCTAAAAGTTCTGTCTTTCCCACTCCCAGGCGCACCGCCTCATCCACCAGGTCCCTGATCATCTGCCCGAGGATTTGGTTTTTGCGTTTCTGCAGGATATAAGATTTAGCATGGGGGGATACAAACATTCCCAGTCCCCGTTTTTTATAGACAATCTCTTCATCGGCGAGGAGATTAAGGCCTTTCGCTGCCGTAGCCGGATTAATCGTAAAGATCTCCGCCAATTGATACTGAGAATAGATGCGTTCATCTTCGGTAAGGTTGCCTTTTAAGATCTCTGCCTCAAGCCACTCAGCGATTTGAATATAGATAGGCTTAATACTATCTGAATTTAAAATAATCGCCCTCACCTCCAGAACTCATGTACCATAGTACATCAGTCATGTAATGTACTATGGCTATAGTATATGAGATATAGCTTATTTTGTAAATACCGGGATTAAGATTGCTATCCATAAAAAGCAAGAACTTGCCAAGCAAGGGAAAAGGATTTACTCCTAAACATGTCGAAATAATTATAATAACTGTCAGCTGATGGGAAGGTGATACCCTTGAAAAAAATGCTCCTGGCCACATTAATTGGCATATCGATAATCTTGACAGGCTGCAATGGAAGTAAAGATGTGGATTCTCCGATTGGAGCAACATCACCCACTCATTCTTCTACTCTGAGTCAAGAAGAAGCCCTCCGGGTCCTCTATCAGGAACTCTTAGCCAAAACGGAACACACTGTAGCCTTTTTGAAAGAAGCCAGAGTCGGCAATCATACAATTTACGCTTTTCAGCACATGGTCAATGGCAGAGCTCCGACCATTGCTTTCGTTCATAGCAAGACCGGCAAAGTTTATTATGATAGTGTCGAATTGCTTTTGGATATTTTTATTAATAGTGAGGATAAAGAGCCCTACAAAGCGGCCAACTATATTAATAAAGACATTTATTATCTGGAGATGAAATCAGTAAACGATCCGGAACCAACAACCTGGAGCACCTATGTCTTCAACGAAGATGCTTATACCAGTGCCGAAGCGGCTAAAAAGGCCGTTGTTAAGGTATACGCGGAGAATCACCCCACCTTAAGCCTCCTGGGCAAGCCTCTGGCTGAAGTCGAGAAAATCACCAAAGTTGAATCCCTGAAAGCGCCTGTAGAGACTAAAGGCGGGGAACCCGCCGAGGTCACTCAGATTAGTCTTGACAATATTCTAATTCTCTTTGATGAAGATTCCATTTCCTCAGAGATCTTCCTTGAGGGTCAGCAGGAAATCTTAGGCGTAAAAATCGGTGAACCCTTTAACGAAATCAGCGATAAGCTGGGCATGCCCGATAGCTTCGGCCAAGATCCGGAGTTCGAAAATATCTATACCATGCGTTACCTTTTTGATGGTTTTCAAATCGAGTTCTATGGCGAGAACAAGGACGCCAATACTGTAAGCGCTCTGATTAAAAAACGGATTTAACTTAACTGCGGGCTCTCCGGCCCGCAGTTTTTGATTGAATTAATTTATTATGAATGAAAAAAGCAGCTGCCTGATGAACTTTGCCGTTCATTGCGCAGCTGCCCTGATTTTGCTCAAATATTTAAGAGTAAAATGATAATCGATAGCAAACTAAAGCATACACTCATTAAACTGATGAAAGCTACCGTCTGTTTGGGGTTAAGGCCCGAAGAAATCAAGCGGTGGTGGATTTGGGTTGCATCTGCCTTGTAAATGGATTCCCCACGGGAAAATCGCTTCAACACCACAATAAGATTATCAAAAATCGGTACGCCAAGAGCCAGCACAGGAATACTCAAAGATACCAGGGTAGCTTGTTTAAAAGCACCGCTTAAGGCAACGATGGCCAGAATGAACCCCAGAAAATTAGCTCCCGAGTCACCCATAAAGATCCTGGCCGGGTGCCGATTATATCTTAAAAATCCCAGGGAAGCCCCCACCAGCAATGCCGAAAGCAAAGCCGAATCACTTTGTCCTTTCGCCAAAGCGGCCACATAGAGTGTCGCACCGGCAATAGCGGACAGAATCCCGGCAAGACCGTCAATGCCATCGGACCAATTAATAACCGTAGTAACTCCTACGATCCACATGATACTTAAAATAAGCTGAATGATATAAGGCAAGACAATGTATTGCTGTGTAAAGGGATTCGTAAAGCCATAGAAGACAATCCCTGCAGAAAACACCATCCATGCCGCAAGGATATGGACCATGAGTCTGGGCAATGCCGGAAACTCCTTGCCAAGAGTTTTATACCAGTCATCAATCAGCCCAATCCCTAAAACGAGAACAGAAGCGATAATGATAGCCAGCGACTGGTAATTTATCGGTCTTACGAAAACTAAGTAGCCGATCATAAAGCCTAAGAAAATTCCAACACCGCCGAGTAAAGGAATGGGATGTTTATGTTTTTTTCTTTCCGTCGGTTTATCAACAAAGTTCCATTTCACGGCGAGCTTTTCCAATAGAGGTATACTCATAAAAACAATAAAGAACACGAAAAAAAGGGGATAATAAACTCCATCAAAAGTACTGCCCTCCCTTATGTCACCCTTAAAGCAATACACTATTTACTCTAGATCGTTGCTACTATAAATCTTTATTACTATTAAGATCTTTATTATAGCATTTTATCCTCTAAAAGCGAACCAAGCCTTAGCTCTCATGTCCTGTAAACTAAAATTTCCCGACCTCCCCTCACAAGGAGAAAGTTTTACTCAGCACTACAAATTCTTCCTTGTAAAAGGTCTGCCCCGCCATTTATGATAAAAGAGGTATTGTGTAAAAATGTATTTATAGGAGGTTCCTGCATGTTGCACACAAACGGAGAGCAGTTGCTTAAGGAATTCGCGGACCATGCCTACCCCCGTCAGGTGGTAGAGGTGATCCCCGGCAGTGTTTATCATGTGATAGGCTATGGGCACAGCAATGCCGGTTTTATTATCGCCGAAAATTCCGTCATTCTCATCGATACTCTGGACAGCGATGAGCGGGCCCAAACCCTTAAATCCCTGATCGCTCAACATACCGACAAACCGGTTAAGACTATCATTTACACCCACGGTCATCCGGATCATCGCGGGGGTTCCGGTGCCTTTATGGACAGCAATCCGGAGATCATTGCCTTTGCTCCTTGCAAGCCTGTTCTGGGGCGAATGAATGCTCTCCATGATGTGCTCAATCAGCGTGGCATTCGCCAGTTCGGCTACCAACTCAGCAATGAGGAAGCCCTTACCCAAGGCCTTGGAATTCGGGAGGGCAAGGCTCAAGGAGAGGGGCAATATGCCATTATGCCGCCGACCACAGTCTATCAAGAAGACACCGTTCTTCGGTCTCTAGACGGCATTGATCTGGAGCTGGCAGCGGCACCCGGTGAAGCCGACGATCAGATTCTGATCTGGCTTCCTGCACATAAAGTCCTCTTCTGCGGTGATAATTACTATGGCTGCTGGCCTAATCTCTACGCTATCCGCGGCAGTCAGTACCGGGATGTCAGCGCCTGGGTGGATACACTGGATAAACTCATCGCCTACCGGGCCCACTATCTGCTGCCCGGCCATACCCGCCCCATCATCGGGGAAACCGCTGTTCAGGAGACCCTGACTAATTTTCGGGATGCTATCGATTATGTTCTTACGGAAACTCTAAAGGGAATGAATCAGGGCATGACCATGGATGAGGTGGCCGAAGCCGTCAAGCTGCCTGAAAAATGGGCTAAGCTACCTTATCTGGGCGAGTTTTACGGCACCGTGTCCTGGTCTGTCCGGGGCATTTATGCTGGTTATGTAGGCTGGTTTGACGGTAACCCCACTCACCTCAATCCGCTGCCGCCTGCCGTTCAAGCCCAAAAAACCGTGGCTCTGATGGGCGGAGCAGAAACGGTTCTATCCGCCATCGGCCAGGCCTTGGCTGACCAGGATTATCAGTGGAGTATCGTCCTTGCCGATCTGCTGCTTGTTATGGACCGCTCCCATAAACAAGCCAAAGAGTACAAAGCCCGGGGACTGGTGGGACTCGGTCATAGGGAAACCAGTGCCAATGGCCGCCATTATTACCTTGCCTATGCCAAAGAGTTACTGGCCGAATAGAAGGATCAAGATTTTCTTCTCTAGCATTTAGAAATATGATATACTTCTTCCGTTGTCATGCAGCATAGGTCAACATCATGATCTACTCATAAGCGATACAACGGAAATGGAGACACCCATGAACAGGTCGTATCTCAAATACATAACCTCCCTGATTTTGTTCGGCTTCAACGGAATTGTAGCCAGTCATATTTCTTTAAGCAGCTATGAAATTGTATTTACAAGAACACTCATCGGCAGTCTGTTTCTGGTTATTGTCTTCGGTTTTTCCAAACAAAAGATGCGGTTTTTAAGCAATAAATCCCACTTTCTCTATCTGAGCCTATCCGGCGTGGCCATGGGTGCCAGCTGGATGTTTCTTTATGAAGCATATACCCAAATCGGTGTGAGCATTGCCACCCTTGCCTATTACTGCGGTCCTGTGATTGTTATGATCCTTTCTCCCCTTCTTTTCAAGGAAAGAATGACAAATGCCAAACTTATAGGTTTTCTCGCCGTACTGACAGGCATGCTTTGTGTCTCCGGTCAGGCGATGTCTGAGGAGAAGACCCTTTTCGGATTAATGTGCGGGCTCTTATCCGCCGTGATGTACGCCGTTATGGTGGTCTTCAATAAAAAAGCAGTCAGCATAACCGGACTTGAAAACTCGATGTGGCAACTGATGGCAAGCTTCGCCACTGTCTTCCTCTTCCTTGGCCTGAAGCAGGATTTTTCCATTAGCATTGCCTCGGGGGATTGGCTGCCCATTCTGATCTTAGGCATCGTCAACACCGGTATCGGCTGTTATTTCTATTTTTCCTCTATCGGTCATTTGCCGGTTCAGACAGTAGCCATCTGCGGCTATCTGGAACCCCTTTCCGCTTTGCTGCTTTCAACTGTTCTCCTGGGGGAGAGATTAAGCTTAGTGCAAGCCCTTGGCGCGCTGCTGATATTAGGAGGCGCTGCTTTTGGGGAACTGTACCGTCGGAAGCTCCCGGCCAACTCTTCACTGACCACATGAACCTGGTATGAATGCAGAAATAATTTCCAGGCCTTTTAACTCTAAAAATCTGCTTCCTTATCCGTATTAATGGTTGTATCCATGAAAGGTTAAGGAGGCATCGCTTTGAAACGACTGAAATTTCGCGTGTGGAATAAAGTATCCAAGAAAATGCATAATCCTCAAGCCATCAGTTTTGATATCCAAAACTGCAATCCCTTCGCCGTAAGCATCCCAGCGAAATCCTGGGATCCCGCTGAGAAATATGAGTTGCTGCAATGGACCGGTTTAAGGGATGAGGGTGGCACAGATGTCTATGAAGCGGATTTAGTTCTCATCGACTATGAAATTTACAAAGTTCATTGGCATGAATCTGAAGCAGCCTTTAAGCTTATATCTCTGAAAGGTTCCCTGGAGAAGGAAGCCGGCCTCCTTCCTACGGGCAAAATTATCGGCAATACATATGAAACGGAGAATCTTTAGACTGTTATCTCTTCATGGAATGGTCCTAGTGGAAGGGCATACCCAACAAGTGCTATGCACAAGATGGGTATGCCCTTTTCCTTTACAATAACCTCAAGATAAATACAGCCGCTAACACCAATACCAATGAACCCATGGCCATCGGAAATATTTTCTGCAGCAGTCGATTTTCTTCAGAGCGAATATTACATACAGAAGCTCCCAATAAGACGCGGGAAGGTGAAGCCATTGTCATATGTGAGGAGCTCGTGTTCTGCATACTTGCGAATAATTCAGGAGGCACTCCAATTTGTTTTGCTACTTCGACCTGAAGATTAATCAGCATCGCATTAGAGGCTACATTGCTTCCGGTAAGAAAACCGCCGAACCCACCAATAAGCGGCGAACACAATACAAAAGCTGAACCGAAAGCAGCGGCTGCCGCCTGGGCAAGGGTGGTTGTCATTCCTGCCGCCGCCATAATCTCCGATGTCCCTATAAAGGCAATAGTGGATAAGGTTACCGGAAGCCATTGTTTTAGAGACAGCTGAACCGCTCTTTTAATGACATGCTTTTGAATTTTGAAGAGAAGGATGGTCAACAAGCAAGTAAGGAAGATCGAAAAGCCAGGAGAATATAGCACGGGCAGGCTGAATGAATAAGCCGGTAAGCTGAATACCGCGTGAGAGCCGGCAAATGCTTTGATCGGCGGGACTAATCGGGATATAAACAGGACTCCCGTCAAAATCAAATAGGGGCTCATTGTTTTTAAGATGTCCGCTTTCGATTGATTTCTGGCCGCTAATGAGAAAGCGGCCTCCTCGGGAGTGCTTTTCGCAGTGAAATAAATGAATGCAAATTCCACGCCCAGGGCGACTAAAGATGCGAACACTCCCGCCAGTTCGATACTGACGTAAGCATTGAAAAGCCAAACCGAAAAAGCCAGTGAACCTGCCACCAGCATAAGCTCCGCCCATTTCGCTCTGACTCCCTGCCATCCTCCGGCTAGGTAAACAGCGGTCACAGCAAAGTAAAAAAAGGTAGGAATACTTAAAACCGCTACATCCGTTCCCAGCCTCTGAAAAGGAATTCCCGCCAGATTTGCCCCGATATACGTTCCTGTTGCCAATGCTCCCCAGGGCACAGCGCTTAAACCCAGCAAGGATAGCAGCACTGCTTTAAAGCGGCTGAAGCCCAGCTCAACCAAAATAGGGGCGACGACAATAATAGCGATCCCATAGCCACTGACCGATTCAACTAAAGGTGAAAAGGCCACGACCAAAAGAATAACTTGCCTGACCGGATCCTGTGTTGAGCCGGAAATGAGGGACGCGATCCTCTTGATAAGGCCCGTCTCGTTCATAATATGGTACAAGAAGATGCCAAAGAGCAGCACATAAGCAACTATAGCTGAAGTTAACACAGCTTTCACGGTGGCATGTAGGATCTCCTGTCTCTCTATCTGAAAGCGCGGAATAACCAGGCCAATTAAAAGCGTGAGCAGATAGGCGCTGATTCCTGCCCGGACCGCCGATTGCCGCAGGATAAACAGCAGAACCAAAATGATTAAAAAAGGCATGGCAGCCAGGATGATTTCCAACAGTTCGAACTCCTCTTTTTCTTAAGATAAAGGTTTAAACATTCGTGTTAAAGTTCAGTGCAACTGACAGTATTGCTATGCTACAAAATTATATACAAAAAATGCTGCTATTAAAAGATTCAATTTTCCCCTTGTCCGCTTTTGCCGGCAATTCATGAACCTGAATAACCTACAAAAAAGGAGCCATAGGAAATTCAGATTTCCCATGGCTCCTTTTCTATAACTAAGCAATCATTACCCGCATTTAGAGTATCCGCAGTGGGTGCAGACGACACAGCCGCTTTCGTGATTGATGCTCATACCGCATTCAGGGCAGGCATTGCCTTCAGCTACTGTGGCTCGGGTCTTTTGGGGGTTGGTGATGGAAGCGCTCTTGCTTTGTACCGGTTTTTCTTCCACTGCCGGCTGAGAAGTAACCTTTACGGAATTAACCTTGCCTTTACCCAGTTCTACATATTCCTTAATCACACGGGCGATAGCATCGGGGCAGGAGGTGACATTAACCCCTTCCCGGCGAATGCAGGCGGGGCAGCGAATACCTTTGACCTGCTCAATGATGGCATCCACAGAAATTCCGGAACGAAGGGCGATAGAGATCAAGCGGGCTGTAGCCTCGGATTGGGAGGAGCAGCCTCCGGCCCGCCCGGTGTTGGTGAAGATCTCGCAGATTCCCTTCTCATCAGCCATAACACTGACATAGAGATTACCGCAGCCAATGCGGATCTTCTCGGTAACTCCTGTGGTGGTCGTGGGACGGGGACGGGGCAATACGGTATTCACTTCCGGAATGAAAGGCACCTTAGGAATGGATACTTGTGTCTTGGCTTCCTCAGCCTTTTCTTCAGCCTTCTTGGTGATTCCTGTGGAGAGAACTTGTTCTTCCCGGCTGCCGTCCCGATAAACGGTTAGACCTTTGCAGTTGAGTTCATGGGCCAGCTCATAAGCTTTAGCGATATCTTCATGGGTAGCTTCATTAGCAAAGTTAATGGTCTTGGAAACGGCATTATCTGTGTATTTTTGAAAGGCAGCCTGAATGCGGATATGCCATTCGGGCTCGATCTCCTGAGCAGTGACAAAGACCTCCTGCACCCAGTTTGGCACTTCCGGGAAGCCCAGGACAGTCCCTTTCTCCGCAATCTTGCGCATAAGCTCCGGGGAGTTAAAACCATAGTCTTCAGCAAGGCTTTGGAAGATGGGGTTGACTTCGATTAAGGGTGTCCCATCCATGACCGTCTTGGTATAAGCCACCGCAAAGAGGGGCTCCACTCCGCTGGAAGCACCGCAGATCATGGAGATGGTTCCTGTAGGCGCGATGGTAGTTAAGGTGGCATTGCGCAGAGGACGGACGCCATCATAGATGGAGCCTTGATAGTTGGGGAAAGTGCCTCTCTCTTCAGCCAGACGCTGGGACTCCAGGCGGGCCTCAGTCTGAATGAAGTTCATGACCTTTTCGGCATACTCCACGGCATCCTCTGAAGCATAGGAGGTCTGAAGAAGAATCAGCATATCCGCAAAGCCCATAACGCCCAGACCGATCTTGCGATTGCCTTTCACCATCTCTTCGATGGACGGAAGGGGGTAGGTGTTGGCTTCAATGACATTATCCAGGAAACGGGTAGCCAGACGGGTAATCTGCCCTAAGCGCTCCCAGTCCACTACGACTTTGCCGTTTTTCTCAGTAACCATGAGTTTAAGGTTAATCGAACCCAGGTTGCAGGCTTCGTTGGGAAGCAGGGGTTGCTCGCCGCAATTATGAACATAGATGCCATTGGCATCAAAAGCGTTGATCCCCGGAACCTGGGCGTCAAAGACCTCCTCTGCATCGCCAGGGACACAGGCCACGATGTTGTCAACAAAACGTTCTCTGTTTAAGGAACGTTGATAGACATTGAGCTTCTCGGCAAGAAGCTGGGCCTTCTTCGAGTTGCTGAACCCAACCTTTTCGGCAAAGATTTCTATGTTGTCCTGGGAGATAACCAATTCATGCCCCGCCTGTACTGGGTACTCTTTAGAGCCTCCTTGACCATCGGGCATAAGCTTTTGCCCGGCTGGTTTACGCTCCTCATAAAGTGTGGAAATGATACCCAGGCGTTGAAGCATCCGTTGTACGACCTTAAGCCCTGCCAGATCGGTTTGCCAGAGCCGGACCGATACGCCTTTTTCCTGAGTTCCTGTTACCGTGCCATCTGTATCGTAGAGCCCTCGCAACAGTCCCTGATAAAAATCCTGCCCTGTCTTTTCTAATTCCTGAGTGATTGCTTTACTGCCGGGAAGAATCCCATACTGCTGGGCAAGATCCCTTAAGGCCGCAAACCTCATCCGATGTTCATGTCTCTCGCTGATTTCCTTTTGGAAGCCTTGGAAGTCTTGGCGATGAGTTAAACTAAAGGCCGCCTTTTCCGCAGCTTCCATCATGGACTTTGCCTCTTCTCCCTCACCCCAGACAGAGATAACCGCTCCCTCTTCCTTAAGGGTTCCATCTCCGAGAAGAAGACCAAGCAGATATCCCTCTTCCTTTGTTCCTTTCCCTTGCCATTGAATACTACGGTTATTGGAAAGGACGATGGTGTCCCCAGGCTTGAGTTCCCCAGCCGGCTTCCATTCCTGGGTTACTTTATAACGGGTCATATCTGAAGCAACACGGACCAGATGATCCGCTGTCACCTTTAATTCATATCCTTGTTGGGTCTTTAGGGTCAGAACCTGTTTGACCCCTGTTGCGAAAAATCCTTCCTTTGATGTCTCATGATATTCGCCGTTAAGGGCTAATTTAACCTGACTGCCCAGGAGATCCCTAACCTGAGCAGCTCCTTCCTCTGTAAGAACCCAAGTATCTCCGGTTACGCAGGGATTGGTAGCTTCGATCTCACCTAACTGAGGGGTAGGGTTGTCCCGGTTCAGACGATCCAGGAAAATGATTCCCGGCTCACCATTTCTCCAGGCATGATCTACGATCAATTGGAAGACTTCAGGTGCATAAAGCTGTCCATCGGCTTCCTTGGTATGAGGGTCGATCAGGTTATAATGGCGTTTTTCCTGGACTGCTTTCATAAACTCTTCCGTAATCCCTACGGAAATATTGAAATTGGTAATCTCTTTATTGTCTTCCTTGCAGGTGATGAATTCCCGAATATCCGGATGATCCACCCGCAGGATTCCCATATTGGCTCCACGGCGGGTCCCGCCCTGCTTCACGGCTTCAGTGGCTGCGTTGAAGACCTTCATAAAAGACACAGGGCCGGAGGCCACTCCGCCGGTGGAACGGACCGTGCTGTTTTTGGGGCGGAGGCGGGAGAAGCTAAAGCCTGTTCCACCGCCGGATTTATGAATAATCGCTGCGCTTTTTATGGCATCGAAAATTTCCTCCATACTATCTTCCACAGGCAAAACAAAGCAGGCGCTGAGTTGACCCAGATCACGTCCTGCATTCATTAAGGTTGGGGAATTAGGCATAAACTCCAGTTTAGCCATCATCTCATAGAAGGATTTGGCCAGTTCTTTGACTTCTTTTTTGGTTTTGCCAAAGGTCTCCTCCACTTGGGCTATGATGCTGGCGACCCGATAAAGCATATCTTCCGGGCTTTCCGCAACTTCGCCATTCTCTTGCTTGAGATAGCGTTTTTCCAGAATGACCCGGGCATTGGGTGTTAAATTGGCTTTCAGCCAGGCTTTCGGTGCTGATTCTTGGAAACTCAAAATTAATCCCCAACTTTCTCTAAAACTTTACCTTTTATGTATTTTCTCTTCTATTTTGGAGGATATTCTCGCAATTTAGAATAGGTCCCCAGCCCTATTTTCCTCAGTCCTAGGGGGCATAGAAGAGCTCAACTTCCTGTTCAATTATCTGCTGCTCTTTTTTTCCACTAATTCATGCAGTTCTTCTAAAAAACGCTGAACATCCTTAAACTCCCGATAAACGGAAGCAAATCGTATATAAGCCACTTCATCCAGATGGACCAAAGCATTCATGACCGCTTCACCAATGGCCTTACTCTGCACCTCACGCTCGCTGCCGTTGCGCAGACCTTTTTCGATCTCATAAACCAGGGTTTCGATCTGCTCTATAGAAACGGGCCGCTTTTCACAGGCTCGTAAAATACCGGCTTTCAGCTTCCCCCGGGAAAATTCCTCCCTGCGCCCATCCTTTTTGACCACAATCAAGGGTGTATCTTCAAATTTTTCGAAAGTGGTGAACCGCCGGGCACACCGTTCACATTCCCGCCGCCGACGTACAGCGGTCCCTTCCTCCACTTGCCGCGATTCCAGGACTTTCGTCTCATCATTCCCACAAAATGGACAATGCAATTCAATCCCCCCATATATAGTGTTCAATCTATCTTATCAACACCATATGTAGTATGTCAAAACTCTGAATTCTCCTTTTTTACTTATTGCCCCCTTTTTATGTCACTCGTCCCTCTTCACTCTCTTGCGTATGGACTTGTCCATAATAATTTATTCCATGCCAACATGGATTTCCAGACCCAGGGCAAACTATCAAGGATACTTGGTATCCTTCGCAGAATGAAAGGAGATATGGCCTTATGGTGGAAAAAAAGTTTCCGGATAAACCGGCTAACCCGGATACGAAACCTGCTCAGAACCATAAACCGGATAAGGCGCCCAGCATGGATTCCCGGGATGGGCACGGTTTGTCCAAGGACCAGGCATTGCAAGGCAAGGGTTAAACGTCCCTTTCCGGTCCAAAAAACGAAGGAGCTGCGGAAAGGTGAACTTAAGGTTCTCTCTCCGCAGCTCCTTGATTATATCAGCCAGCTTTTTCAGTCATGAGACATCTGAGGCATCTTTTCTATTTCAAGCTCTAACAGCTCTTTGTAAAGCTCTTTCCGGCGGTCCGCCAAGAAAAAAGTATCCCGCATAGACTGCCGTTTCGGACTTCTTAAGGTATTAATCGGCTTGGCTGGAAGGTCAACGACAAATAATTGCTCCTGAGTGTCTTGATTTTCAGCTAATACTTCTCCTTTAGGGCCAAAAACCAAAATCCCGCCGCTGAACTCTTTATCTCTGTTGTTGGTGCCCACAAGATTGCAGGCGCAAAGATAGACTGAATTGTCATAAGCCCGGGCTCCCAGATACCTCTTCCAGATCTCTTTCCGATCCCCGGAAACTACAGGGGAAGCATGGGGGGCAAATTGAATTTCTGCTCCTTTTAAAGAACAGATGGCTGAGAGTTCCGGAAAATGCCAATCCCAGCATATACCTATGGAAAACTTAACTCCACCGGCTGCAAAGATAGGGAAAGAGTCCCCCGCCGTAAAATAATGCTGCTCAATGCGGCCAAGATGGACTTTACGATAAACCTCCGGCTCACGATCCGGAAACACAATCAATTGCGAAATATAGGGCTTCTTCCCTTCCGGAGACTTTTCAACCATCCCCACAAGCAAGATGAGGCCAAGATCACGGGCACACTCCCTGAGACGGGCTACGGCCATGCTATCCAATGGGTCCGCAATTTCCGAGGCATCTTTAGGAGAGTAACCATGGAGTGCACACTCAGGGTAACATAAGAGGCTGACCCCTTGGGAGGAAGCAACTTCCGCGGTCCGGATAATCTCCTGCAGGTTTCTCTCAGTATCTCCTACTTTAGCTTCGAATTGAGCAAGTCCAATCCGAATATCCTGTAACATGTTCCAATTCCTTTCCAACGATGTTTATCTCCCAGCGGCTCCCCCCTCTATGCTTCCAGACAGTCGCCGCAGGGATAAAGCTCCTTATCATCTTCACAGTTGCCATTGATGATAGCCTCAAGGAGATCCCGATCATGCAGCATGCTGATGAGAAAGCGCTCATCCTTAGTTTGGGTAGTATGAGCAAGTGTTAACATATTCAAGGGCCGATACACAGGTGAGTCCTGGACCTTCAAAACCTTAAATAAGCCATTTTCACATTCCCGGCTCACTGTCAGGGATGAAATGATGGTAATGCCGATACCGGCAGCCACAACTTTCTTGATAGCCTGAGTGCTGCCCAGTTCCATGGTCACGTTGATCTGAGAGAGGTCAAGGCCCATTTCCTTGAGGGCCAGTTCGGTAACTTTGCGTGTACCTGAGCCTTCTTCCCTCATGATGAGCCGCTCCTTGGCCAGTTCGGCCAAAGTAATACTGTGGCGGGCGGCCCAGGGGTGGAAGGAGGGAACAACCACTACCAGCTCATCCTGCCAAAACTTTTCAACGACAATTTCTTTATTACGAGGTGCCGGCCCCTCAATAAGTCCGATATGAATGCGTTTTTCGATCACTTCCTGGGATATAGTCTCCGTATTGGCGATTTTCACCTTAAAGTCCACATCGGGGCGAATCTTATACAAATACGCTAAAATATTCGGCAGAATATATTCACCAATGGTCAAGGTAGCCCCGATATAAATGAGTGCTCTTTGATCCTCAGTTAATACACTGATTTGTTGTTGGGCAACGGTGAGAATATTTAGTATATTATTCACATGATCATAAAAAACTTCTCCTGCTTTGGTTAGGGTAACACCTTTATTGGTTCTATTAAAGAAACGGGCGCCATAGAGGTTCTCCATATTCTGAATCTGCAGGCTGATGCTGGGTTGGCTCATATGCAGGCGCTTCGCAGCCAGGGTAATGTTCTTCGTATCCGCGACTTCTTTAAAGACGACAAACTGCTGTTCAAACAAAAGTCTCCGCTCCTTTCCCACAAAAGACCTTGTCATTTAGAATTTTTATGACAAGTTCATTATAACACAATTACCTTGTCATAACCGACTTTTTTCACATATCACACGATTTACCAAAAAGGGCCATCTCTTCCGTAACAAAGAGATGGCTCTTCATTTCTAGACTATTAGAACATCTTATCGGCAATAAAAGAGGAATCAGCTGCTTTTAAATAGTTCGAAAACCATCTTCGATCGTCGTTCTTTGTACTGGGTGGCAAGCTTCACCATACATTCCGCCCAATCAGGAGAACCCAGGGCATGAATATGATTATAAGCAGCCATTACACCCTTATAGCATATCCCCTCATACTTGCCGTCGATACCGTGCCCCCGCTCCACTTCAAAACCAAACTCAATCTTCGTTCGATCCAGGTTAAGCACACTGGAATTATGGAACTCATGTCCACGAATCTTGGGTTGACGGAACCAGGGATTGTTTTCCAGAACTTTCATCACGGTATAGCCATGCCCTTGGGGTTTCTTCTCCATCCTGGTATCCAAAGGCAGCAATCCTACCATGTCGTAGGAACCATCACCGGTTATAATGGATCTCCCTAAAAACATAAGTCCGCCGCACTCAGCATAGATCGGTAAGCCGTCCTCTCCCGCTAAGCGTATCTCCTGGCGGAGAGTCCTGTTGTTGGCCAATTGCTCAGCAAACACTTCGGGAAAGCCTCCCCCAATATACAGAGCGTCAAGATCCTTAGGTAAATGCTGGTGAGCGAGGGCACTGATGGTCACTAATTCTGCTCCTTTAGACTCAAGGACAGCCAAGTTTTCCGGATAATAAAAGGAAAAGGCCGCATCGCGGATCACTCCGATACGCGGTGCAGGAGGTTTTGTCTTAAGAGGATATCCCTGAGATACAGAAAACTTAGTCGGAGTTGAGTAAGAAAGAGGCGCAGCAGTCTGTGCCAGCTCCATAATTTTAGCTATGTCTACATTTTCGCTAACCACATCGGCAAGATTATCCAGAAAAGTATCGGTTTCAGACCATTCACCGTTGGTGACCAGCCCCAGATGACGATCCGGAATCAAAATTCTTGAATCCTTAGGGATCGCCCCAACCACCGGAATCCGACAGTATTGTTCGATAGTTTCTCTGGCCAATTTCTCATGTCGGGCACGGGCTATTTTATTCAACACCACGCCTACAATATTAATATTGGGATCAAAGTGTTGGCATCCCATGACAATAGCCCCTAAGCTGCGGGTAATTCGGGTTGCATCGAGAACAAGCAAGACTGGAGATGATGTTATTTTAGCTATCTCAGCCGTTGAAGCACTGCCATTGATATCTAAGCCGTCAAAAAGTCCCATAGCACCCTCAATGAGACTGAATTGACAGTCTTGAGAGTGCTGTGCAAGGGAGCGACAAATATCTTCCTGACTCATCATAAAGGAATCAAGGTTACGGGATACTCTGCCGGCGGCCGCAGTATGCCAGCTGGTATCGATGTAGTCCGGACCTTTTTTATAAGGCTGAACCGGAAGGCCTTGTCGGCTCAGAGCACGCAGCAGACCAAGGGTAAAGGTTGTTTTGCCGCTTCGCCCTTGAGGGGCTCCGATAACCAAACGAGGGGTGCTGAGAGTACTCATTTGCTGATTTTCATGATTGGTGGTCATTGCTCTCATCCTTTCCTTATTACCGGAGCCTAAGGTGTCCAGGGCAAAGTCGACCCTAGATTGAACGCGACTGGGCTTAGCCGCCCTGTGGCACCCGCCTCCTATAGAGGCAGGTGGCCTGGGGCGGGTTGGTTCAGTATTATACGCAGCCGGTAGGTTTGGGAAGTCCGGCAATTTTACAGGCGCCTTTTCCAGGGCCGGTTGGGAACAGATTGTAGATGGTTTTTTGATCGTAGCCGGTATCTTTGAGCAGCTTACGAACCATAGGAGCTACCCCATATTGATCATAATAGTCGCGGAGGTAATTAATCACCCTCCAGTGCTCTTCGGTAAGTTCTTCTACATCTTCGTTAGGAGCCAAAGCTTTGGCTACGTCCTCATTCCATTCAGCAGCATCTTCTAAGAAGCCGTCTTCATCGAGTTCGTAGGACACTCCATTTACTACTAATTCAGCCATTTTAAAATTCCTCCTTGTTCTTTATTTGAGTTTTTTTGAGAAAACATTATATCTCTTCTCTGACACCAATGACGACTTTGTAAAGGATCGTGATCAGCAAGGCACCAATGGCGTATACCATAAGAGTAACCGCCAGTTCTGTGGCCGTCGGGGTGTATTCCACCACATGTTCTAATGGGGTAGGAACAAATCCGCCTAAGACCAAGCCTAACCCTTTATCGATCCAAGCCGCTATGAAGACAGAGAGCAGAGCGAAGGGTAAGATTTTTTCGTTGCGCCGGAATTTGGGGACAACCAGTAAGAAGATCCCCACAAAGGCCAGAACAACGGCAACCCACATAAAGGGCACCAATTGACCATGCCCGTGCAGGCCTGCGAAAAGGTATTGCAGGGGATGCATGTGTCCGGGAATATTGCTGTAAAATGCGGTGAAAAACTCCAGGATGTAGAAAAATACATTGGCAATCATCGCATAGGTGACAATTTTAGCTAAGGATTGTATGGCTTCCTTTCCTGGGTCAAAGGTGCTCACCTTGCGGACAATCATGCAGAGAAGAATCAGCAAAGCAGGTCCTGCCGCAAAAGCTGAGGCTAAGAAGCGGGCCGCCATGATGGCTGTAAGCCAAAGATGTCTTCCCGGCATCCCGGAATAAAGGAAAGCTGTTACGGTATGAATACTGACCGCCCAGGGAATGGAGAGATAAATCAGAGGCTTAACCCAAGCCGGAGGGGGAAATCCTTTGCGTTCCGAGCCTAATGCGGTCCAGCCAATCACCAGGTTGAGGAGCAGATAGCCGCATAATACACACATATCCCAGAACATTACGGAATGGGGTGTGGGATGCAGCAGGACGTTCAGAATTCTGTCAGGGCGTCCTACGTCCACGAAAATGAACAGGATACACATGATGACGGAAGGAACCGCCAGGAATTCTCCGAGGATGACGATTTTGCCAAACTTCTTGTAGTTATGCAGGTAATAGGGAATGGCCACCATCACTGCCGAAGCCGCGACTCCTACCAAAAAGGTAAATTGGGAAATGTAGAGGCCCCAGCTGACATCCCTGCTCATGCCGGTGACTCCCAAGCCCTCGTTATACTGCCTCAGGTAAGCCAGAAATCCACCCAAGATAACTACAAGTAAGAAACCGACCCATAGCCAATATCTTTTACTGCCGGATAAGGATTTCTCAAGCACGCTCCTCACCCCCGATCAGATAATAGACACTGGGCTGTGAGCCCAATTCAGGCTTACGCCGAATGGAGTAATGGGTGCTTAATACTTTTCTCACTGCGGAATTGGGATCCTCCAGGTCGCCATAGACAATCGCTCCTTTGGACTTCTCCACACAGACAGGCGCCAGCCCTTGATCCAGACGATCCATACAGAAGGTACATTTTTCTACGACCCCTTTGGAGCGGTGAGGATATTCCGGATTGATCTTGGCAAGATGAGGTTTGGGATCCCAGTAGTTGAAACTGCGTGCTCCATAGGGACAGGCGGCCATGCAGAACCGGCAGCCGATACAGCGGTGCATATCCATTCCTACAACCCCATCTTCTCTTCTGAAGGTAGCCTGGGTAGGACAGACCCGGACACAAGGCGGATGGTCACAGTGATTGCATAGGGTCAGGAAAGGCATGGTCTTGGTTTTCTCATCCAGGTAATGGTTTTCATCCCCAGGGAAAACATGTTCATAGGTATCTGTCCAGATCCACTTGATTTCATCTTTTTCATTCCCCATATCAGGGACGTTATGAAGCTCGTGACAGCCTTTAATAATTTCATCGATATCCGCCTGGCTGAGCTTGCTCATATCGATGACCATGGCCCAGCGCTGAGCTGCTAATTTGTTTTCGCTGGTAAAGTCCGCTGCTTTAAGGGGTTCCAAAAGTTCAAAGGCATCGAGGGTAACTGCTCCCCCCAGCCCTAAGGCAGCAATGACTCCAGCTTTTTTCAAAAACTCTCTTCGATTGATGCTCATTTCTCTGCCTCCCTTGGCCCGGCATGGCAAGCCCAGCAATCAGGCTCTACTGCTGCATAATTATGGCAGGAGTAGCAGAACTGGTTATCTCCCTGATTGGCTGTTTCGGCTGTGTAGTAAACTGTTTCGGGCGTATCGTTATGACAGTTTAAGCAGGTATTTTGGAGACTCATTTCAAATTGTTCTCCCTGGCTGTTGGTGTAGGTTGTTTTGCCTTCGCGAACGACAGCATCCCGCCATTCCAACAAGAGGTGCATATGGTTTTCTCTCATATATTCGGTGCCTTCAATGCACTGAGTAGCCCCTAGTTCCCGTATCACCGGGGTATCCGTATTGATCTCCGGCTTGGCATCCGCCTTGCCCATATTATAAAGGAAGGGCATGATGGCGATAACCACAAAGATCAAAAGGCCACCGATTGTTTTTCCTCCCTTACTCATCTGCTGTTACCCCCTTTTCGGGTAAATCCTCGCCGCGCAGGTCTGTGGTTCTTTCCTTCTCACCCGTCATGACCAGGGCATTGGCCACCAATTCATGGACGCCGATCACGCCCACTCCGGGGGCCCAGTAGTCCATGAGGGCTGGTAAAGCAGCTCTGTCCACGGCACAGATATTGGCTAGCATATTGACTCCGTGTTTGTCTTGAACATATTTTACGGCATTAGCTCTTGGGAAACCGCCCCGCATACGTTCTTCCATATTCTCGGAAGCATTGAGTCCCGAACCGCTGCCACAGCAGAAGGTCTTTTCACGGATGGTGCTTTCCGGCATTTCGTAGAAGTTGTTGCAGACATTGTTGATAATGTAGCGGGGTTCCTCCAGGAGTCCCATACCGCGGGAAGTATTGCAGGAGTCATGATAGGTAACTTTAAGATGGTCGTTACGGCTGGGGTCCAGTTTCAATTTGCCATGCTTGATCAAGTCTGCTGTGAATTCTGTGATATGAATCATTTTGGTGGAAGCTGCGTTATCAAAGCGGGTTCCTGTGATAGGAGATACCGGAACTTCCAGAAAATCAGCCGGCTCATTCCAAGTACCCATATACTGATTGACAACCCGCCACATATGGCCGCACTCACCGCCGATGATATACTTGACCCCAAGTCGTTTGGCTTCAGCATAGATCTTGGAGTTTAAGCGTTTGGCCATTTCGTTGGAGGTAAAGAAACCAAAGTTTCCTCCTTCAGAGGCATAGGTGCTCCAGGTATAGTCCAGACCCAATTCATGGAAGAGCATCAGATAGCCCATACAGGTGTAGATGCCTGGATCCCCCATTAGGTCTCCCGAAGGGGTAACAAAGAGAATCTCTGCGCCCTTGCGGTTGAAGGTCGGCTCGACGCGGACTCCTGTGATGTCTTCGATGTCATCGCACATCATCTCAATGTTTCCGGTGATAGCATGGGGCTCCAAACCCAAGTGATTACCCTTCATATAACAGTTGGCCACAGGGCCGGCAATCCAGTCAATGTTCAGCCCCAGCAGGTTCAGCAATTCCCGGCCAATGATGGTGATCTCCGCCTGGTCAATGCCGTAGGGACAGAAGACGGAACATCGCCGGCATTCTGTACATTGGTAGAAATAGTACCACCATTCTTTAATGACCTCTGGGGTAAGGTCTCTGGCACCGGCCAGACGCCCCAGAAATTTTCCGGAGGGGGTAAAATATCTTCTATAGACGGAACGCAGGAGCTCTGCTCTGAGAACCGGCATGTTTTTGGGATCCCCGGAGCCAATATAGAAATGACATTTATCAGCACAAGCTCCACAACGGACACAGATGTCCATCATGATTTTAAAGGAACGGTATTTGGTAAGCCGTTCACCGATTCCTTCGATAACTGTAGATTTCCAGTTCTCCGGCAGCTGCCAGTCTTCATCGACAGGAGACCAATCCCGGGCATTGGGAAATCCTACAGTTTCCAGGTTTTTGCCCTTGGCGCCCCAGCAGAAGGTACCCGGTTCAAAAGGGGTAGTGACAGGGGTATCCATCCATTCCGTGGAGCCGGGCTTATAATCTATCTTCGACAGTTCTTCCGACTTAGGGAGTTTATATTTTGCCATTTTTTAATTTCACTCCTTCTCCACCGGGATACCCGCCTTAATCATTTTGGTTCTGAAATCGTCTTCATACTCTTCATAAGTATGGACTTCAACGGGATAGTTCCAAGGGTTGATATGTCTTACCATACGGTTGTTGCTCTTCATATTCCGGGTTGGGTTCATAAAGATTCCACCCATATGCATCAGCTTGCTTAAGGGGAAATAGGCAAACAAGCAGCTGACAAAGAACAGGTGAATATAAAAGATGGTGCCGATTCCATCAGGGATATGAGGGGTGAAAGTGAGTAAACCAACGGCAAATTCCTTGATGCTGGCGATATCTACTCTGAATATATAGCGCATGAGTATTCCTGTGGCAGCGATTCCCATGAGAAGGAAGAGGGGGAAGTAATCCGCGGCCAAACTGATGTATCTCACTTGAGGGGCCACGACTCTCCGCAGGAAGAGAAAGGTCAATGCGGCGACAATAAGCATGTCGGTAATATAGAGAGCAGGTAAACCAATCTGGAAGAAACTGTCCAGACTATCCAAGGAACTGATAACCGCCGGAACCGGCTCCAAAAACAATCTTAAATGACGAATGAGAATGATCAATAAGGACCAGTGAAACATCAGGCCAAAGAGCCAGAGCCATTTGTTGGAGCCATGGGCCAATTGGGGACCATTTTCTCCATTCCTCAGCTCGGTCTTGGAATTCCGGAATAAGGACCGGAAAAGTAAAACTTCCATAGCCATTCTGATGATGACTCCGAGGTTGGAGGTGGGGTTCTCAATCTTATTCTGCTTAATCCAGTCAAAGGATTTGCCTTGCCCGACCGTGGTTGGGATTCTAAAAGGCACAGGGGTGCGGGCCCAACCCATGATCCGGTAGATGAATCCCCCCAGGAATAAGATGAGGGCCAGGTAGGGAAGAACAATGCCAAATAGGCCCTGTAAGTTGGCCAGCCCAACTCCTACTAGAGGAATAAGCATCAATATTAATACAGCGATTAAAGAAAATAAGGCTTTCACGTTACAACCTCTTTTCTCTTGGTATTGACCCGAAAGGGTTCTGGTTCGGAATGTGGTTCCTCAGGTTCCATATCGGAACGGAGTGTTAGTAAATTCGCTTGCTGCAATAGCCGGTAGGTCTGATTTCTTATTTCCATCGTCTTGAGAGCCGCTAGCTTATCGCGACATTCTGAATATATATCAAAAGAAGCAAGTGCTAACTGGTCAATTTGAGTTTCAAAGTCCAGAAGAGCTTTGGCTATACGCTCTTCTTCAGCCACCTTGCCCAGTTCTTCTCGAATTATCCTTTTTAAGAGGAACACAAAACTCACAGCCTGGGAAGCAGTAAAGCTCTGGACCGCTCTCACCTTAATCATATCCTTTAAAAATAAATGCACTTCATTCTCTTTACTTTCTTGGATTAAGGCTGTAAAGGTTTGCTCAATACCCTGGCTGATGGTGTTTCCGATCGGATTTGCAAACTCATCACGTTTTTCTTTTAGGAATTTTGCTGTCTCTTTCGGGTAGGTATTGATGATTTCACGACACCATTTTTCAATAATGAGGTCTTGTTTTTCCGTGAGGAGACTTCTTAAGGTCTTATCCATATAAGCCAACTCCTTGGTGTTTTATTAGAAAAGGAGTTTTCTCGTTGCAGGAGGAGAACCTCCTGCAACGAGTTTCATTGAGCAGTGTTGTTTCGGAAGGCTTAGGTTGGTTCTTTGACTTTACCTTTGAGGGCGATGAAGGTGGTGGTGATATAGAGATATTCCACCTTGTCCTCCATAGCAAGTTCCTTGACTGCTAAATCCACATCGCCTTTTTTCTCTCCGATTTGAGCAGCAATCTCCTTGCTTTTTGCCTTCTCAACGGTGTCCAGAAAAGCTAAGACCTTTTCCTTAATAACGGGGTCGGCAGCTCCTTTTTGCATATCCATTTCCCCCCTAAATATATTGAAAATTTAATGGGAACGCTTAATATTTGAACGCGGCCGATGTACGGAAAGTTTCTCTGGAGAAGATGAAGTCGTCGATGAGTTTGTCGCTGAATTCGATACCGGTTAAGCTAAAGAATCTTTCCCAGCCAATTCTCTCGATCCACTCACCCATTTTTTCGCCTTTGTTAGCATTGGCAGCCCACGTTTCGACAATGTTGCGAATTGCGTCGGTCACTTCCGGCCAGCGAGGCGGGTTGTTAGGCAGGAAGGGAATGACCATCCGGGAGAACATGGGGTTGGTCCGGGCATTCGCTACCTTACCACCAACTAAAATAGCGATTCCATCGTTTTGGGGGTCGATAATTTCCATACCGGGTGCCATGGTGTAGCAGTTACCGCAATACATACATTTGGCATCGTTCACTACGACACTCTTTTCCTTGGGATTGGGGCGGATAGCGCCTGTCGGGCAGCTGGCCACCAAGCTGGGAATTTCAGTTCCTTTGCGGATCTTGTCATGGTCGATGCGGGGTGGTGTTCTGTGAACACCAACGATTGCTATGTCACTGCAGTGAGCTGCGCCGCACATGTTCAGGCAGCAAGCTAAGCTGATTTTCATTTGAGCAGGCAATTTCATGGAGACAAAGTACTCATAGAGATCATCCATAACTGCTTTAACCACACCGGAGGCATCGGTAGCAGGTGTGTGGCAGTGAACCCAACCTTGGGTATGAACGATATTGCTGACGGATGCGCCTGTACCGCCCACCGGGAGACCTTTGGCACCAAGAGCCGCGATCAACGGTTCTACTTTAGCAGCATCAGATACTAAGAACTCTACATTGTGACGGGCTGTGAAACGAAGGTAGCCATCACAATACTCATCTGCAAGATTACAAATTTCGCGAATAAAATCCAAGGACACAAGGCGGGGAGAACCAACGCGAATGCTGTATAATTCTGCACCGGATTCAGAAACGTGTTTCAGAACGCCTGCTTTCGGATTTTCATGGTAACGCCATTTTCCGTAATTTTCTTTAATGATGGGCGGCAGCTGTTCTTTATAATTTAGTGGCCCCTGATCTAGAATTGCCATTATTAACCACCTCTTACTTCTTTATTTCATCTTCTGGCCAGAAGACATAGGGGTTAGCACGCGGACGGTAAACCATTTGCGGTACCGCAGGCAGACCGACTGAAGTGAGGAAATTGGTCATACCTAAACGGTAGATGGTTTCCCCGATTCTCTCACGAGTTTTACCGTTTTCGTCCCACCATTCCCAGATGCGTTCGATCATATCTTTGAACTCTTGGAAATCATCTTCGACTTCCATCTTCATGAAGGGCACGATAACCCAACCCATGAAAGCGGATTGAACGATGGTAGATTTGCCACCGAGCAGAATTGTTGCTCCTCTTTCTTTTCCGGGAGCGATGGCTTTGGGCATTCTATTGATGCAATGCATGCAGCGGGTGCACTCTTCAGCAATAACACTCAATTCCTGGGTCTCAGCATCGAATTTCAGGCATTTTGTCGGGCAACGGTCACATACTACAGCCTGAATATTCAGGCCTTCAGCCACATAAGCTTTGACTGCTTCCTGATCGATGGTGAGAGTATCTCTCCAAGTTCCGATGACGGCGCAGTCGGAACGGGCAATCGCTGCGGTGCAGTCGTTAGCACAACCGGAGAATTTAATTTTAAATTTATACGGCCACATAGGGCGGTGTAATTCATCTTGGTACTGGTTGGTGATGTTATAGCAAGCTTCCAGGGTATCGTAGCAAGCATGTTCACACCGTCCTGGTCCAACGCAGCAGCTGGGAGATCTTAAGTCGGAGCCGGAACCACCTAAATCAAAACCACCCTCACTCAATTCATCAAAAATGGGCTGAAGTTGGTCGGTGGTTGTCCCCAGCAAAATAGCATCTCCGGTTGCTCCGTGGAAGTTCATAAGTCCGCTTCCCCGTTTTTCCCAGATATCGCAGATGGTGCGCAGGGATTTGGTATTGTAGAACCAACCGCTTGGAGAATTAATACGTACTGTGTGGAAAGCAGCCAGATTAGGATAATCTTCAGGCAAATCAGTATAACGACCAATTACCCCGCCGCCATAACCTTTAACTCCAACGATACCGCCGTGTTTCCAGTGCCCTCTCTTTTCCTCATAGGATCTTTCCAAGAGATGAAGGAGTTCCTTCGAGGCTTCGTTTTTCACGGCAGCCTTTTTGATTTCCGTCACAAAGCTGGGCCATTGTCCTTTTTCTAACTCATCCAGTTGTGGCGTTCTCTTTTCAGCCATGACCTTACCTCCAATTCAAGAATTTCTTTTTGTATATTTCTACATCTCCATAATGGATGCAGCACCCGTTGGGCAAACAGATACGCAACTTTCACAACCCATACATTCGGTTTCATCGCCGACGACTTCGGTGATTTCCCCGTTGAATTTCAACAGATGTGCCGGGCAAGAATCTGCACAGGCATCGCAACCGGAACATGAATCGGGATCAATGGTTATGATGAACATCTTCCTTCACCACCTATCTATCTAATCCTTGTGTGAACTTACACTTTCCAAGTCCATTTAACTACGATTCAAGCTTTGTGTAAAATAGAGAATTCCAATCGTGCAATACAAAATACTCATTGTGTATTATTTAGCAATTACATGTTCAGGGCAGGCTGCAAGGCTCCCCAGGTGGACATCCCTCCTTCCAGAAAACTAACATCCTGGAATCCCACTCCTTTAAGGAAACAGGCTGCATCGTATCCGCGAATACCCAATTCACAGAACGTGACCACTGGGCTGCCCTGAGGTATTTCAGTATATCGTTTCCTTAGTTCCCCTAAAGGTATCACTATGATCTGGGAACCTTCCACAGGGTTGGCCCTGGTCTCATCTCCTTCGCGCACATCCACAAAGATGATGGATTTATCTTTTTTCAAGCGTTCAAGCAGCTCAAAGGGATTCACGGTATCCACGATCCCAAGTTGCTTGTTCTCCAAGGTATTGGCCGCATGAATCAAAACATCAATGGCCGTAGCGAAAGGCGGGGCATAGCTCAAATCCAAATTGCTGATATCCTTAACCGTGCCATTGAATCTTAAGATGGTTATAAGGACATCCAATCGTTTAATAGCCTCTCCCGTACCGCAGACCTGAGCGCCCAGCAGCCGTCCGCTGGTTCTTTCGGCAATGAGCTTGATGGTCACCGCCCCATGAACGGGATAGTAATGAACTGCGTCAAGGCCGGTGCTCAGGCTTGTTATCACATCATAGCCCAGCTCCCTGGCCTCTGGCTCTCCCAGTCCTGTCCTTCCTACATTGAGTTCGAAGGCTTGAAAGACTGAAGTAGCGCAAATGGCTGGGAACTCTGAAGCCCTTCCGGCAATATTGTCAGCGATAACCCGTCCCTGCTTGTTGGCGGTCGATGCCAAGGGAACAAAGACTTGGCGGCCGGACAGCATATTGACTTGTTCAGCACAGTCGCCGCCGGCATAGATGTAAGTGTCGTCGGTCTGCATGTATTGGTTGACTTGAATAGCACCCGTTATGCCAAGGGTCAAACCGGCTTGTCGGGCCAGAGTAACCTCCGGTCGCACTCCTACAGCCACAATGACCAACCCGGTTGTGATAGATTCGTTCTCTAAGATAACTCCATTGACCTTCCCGTCCTCATCTCCGGTCAACTCTTTGACGGGACAATTCAGTCTTAGATCGATCCCTCGGCTGCGCATCTTGTGTTCAACGAGAAGGGCCATATCCGGATCAAGCAGTTTGGGGACGACACTGCCTTGACTTTCGAACAGAGTGACTTTTAGGCGCGGTCCGGCAATGGCATCAGCCACTTCAATGCCGATTAGACCGGCACCGATGATGGTGGCATGTTGGATCTTCTTTTCTTTGATCAAGGCTTTAATGTTCACCGCGTCATCCAAGCTGTGTAAGGTATAGACATTCTGGTACTGGATTCCGGGGATGGGCGGGACTACTTCCTTAGCCCCTGTGGCCAGAACTAAATGGTCATAGTCCAGATCTCTTTCCTCGCCTGTGGCAAGGTTCCGGACCCTAACCTTTTTCTGCTGACGATCGATGGCCAGGGCCTCGGTCTGGGTTAATACATTGATGCCCTTGGTGTCCTCAAAATACTGGGTGTCGCGAATCAGCCCCGCGGAGGTCTTCATAAGGTCTTCTATTTTGGGGACCAGGTTGCCCAAAAACAAGGGCAACCCGCAAGATCCATAGGAGACGATCTTCCCCTTTTCGACCACGGTTATTTCGGCGTCTATAGAAAGGCGTCGTAAGCGTGCTGCTACCTTAGGGCCTGTGGCAACCCCGCCAATAATCACAACTTTCACTTTACCACCTCATCTTCTTGCCCCGCCGCAAGCAGCAGGATCTGGCCTACTCTTCTTCTAAGAACTCAAAGAAGGGTCTCTTGAGATCAGCCATAGCGTTGACGACCAGCTCAATCAAACCGCCATATTGAACATTGAACTTATCGGTTGCTTCGTAGTACTCCAGGATATCCCGCATGGTTCCTTTACAGTTGGAGCAAGGAGCACAGATATATTTAACGATCTGGGGATCTTCGATAGTATCCTGGAAAGCGTTAAGAATCTGGGCGAATTTCTTGCGGGCACTGATCTTTTTCAGGAAGTCTCCGAAGTTCTGACTATGCATGATGGCAAAACCGCTCCCGCCGCCGCAACAGTAGTTATCTACCCCATGGGGGGTCATCTCGCGGAATTGGGGGGCGAGCTGATGTAAGACTTCCCGTTGGGGCATGACAATTCCCATTTGCCTTACCACGTTACAAGGGTCATGAAGGGTCACCGGGAAATTGTTCCGGCTGGGATCGAATTTGATGGCTCCTGATTTGACGATATCCCGCAGTAAGGGGAAGAAGCTTTCCACAGGCACCTTATCCGATCCGGGGGCCATTCTATCCGCCGACACGGCCGCCGCTTTATGAGCATGTCCGCATTCCCCTTGGACAACTCTCCGCACTCCCAGATCTTTGGCTACTTTCATTTGAGCCAGAGCAATTTTCTTCGCTTGGGCATCATCATACCAAATTCCGTAGTTGACACTGTCATAGCCCATCATTTCACTGCTGATGGTCCAGTCGATCCCTGCTGCTTCAAAAAGAATGGCAAAAGCGATGGGGTTTTCCGGCCAGGCCCGGTATTCTCCTGCATTGTGCATTAAGAGAATATCGGCACCTTTTTTATCAATGGGGAATTTGATTTTCAAGCCAAACTTCTCATCCATTTCCTCTTCCAGGAATTCCACGATATCCAGGAAAGCCGGCTTGGTAAGTCCGGTGGAGGAACCTGTCTTCAGCTGATTCTCCGTTCCTTTTTTGTGAATGGGGCTGGGGGCAATCCCCATTTCCATGCTGAAGATCTTGCGGATTTCTTTGGCCATGATGCCGTTGTCCAAACCCAGAGGGCAGGTCTGGGCACAACGACGGCAAAGATTGCATCGATAGGCGGATTCGCCAAGACGGGCGATGCTTTCCCAGGTTGCCTCGAGGTCGGCGCCTACTAAACCGCCAAGCAATTTGCCGCTGGTAGTGAAGTACTTTTTATAGATTTTGCGCAGAGCCTCTACCCGGAAAATAGGCCGATAAAGTTCATTATTGCCGGACCCTTCATAGATATGGCAGGCATTGGAGCAGGTATCGCATTTAGCACAGTACTCAAAGGAAAGCATTAAGGGCTGTCTCATACCGTTGTTGGCGTCGGTGAAAAGCTTCTCCAATCCGCTCAAGAACTTACGGACAAACTCCTCTTCTTCTTCTTTGGATTTGGGACGGGTTAGTGTATCAATAGCAACAAAGCCATCCAAGGAGGTACAGTACTTTTCACGCCATGCCGGTTTGACTTCCATGAAATCGGGCTCCATGCCGGGTTTATCGTAAGGGCGCGGCAAAGGCATAAGTTCTTCCACTTTGACCAACTGCTCGTCAGGCCTATTTAAATCACTGGGCTTTAGGTCTTTATGATTTATCATTATGTCAAACTCCTCTCCTCGATTTCATTACCCCTACTTAGGGGACTTCTCCGTGGGTGCAGGTGCACCGGCAATATGGGGGGCTGACCATTTATTCTGAGGGCGATATTGAGCAGCCTGTCTGATTTTTTCCTCAACCTTACTGCCCGCGACATTCGGATCATTATCCCAGATAACCATGTGAAAACTGAAGAATTTACCTACATAATGACTCATCTTGCTTATTGGGATGTATATCAGCATAATTCCGGCCAGAATAATATGAACCGTCAATAAGGGCTCCCCGTTCAAGGGTTGGAAAGACAGGACATTAGCCATAGCATCCCGGGCATTGCTCATGGTAATATCTGAACTCCACACCAAAACGCCGGTTAAAGTCACGACGAATAAGAGCAATAAATTGAAATATTCCTGTGGCGTAGTGTATTTTTTGAGGATGGGGTCTGCGACCCGGCGCACCAACAAGCTGACGGCACCGAAAGACGCTAAAAAGAAACCTACCCAGCCAACCAATGGGGTCGCATAGTAAAGGAGTATACCCCAAAGACCGCCGTCGGCGGCGACGGTTCCACCCGCTAATTGGGTTGCGGCGGCTGCTACAAGGATTACAGTCCAAGCGATAATAAAATAAATGCCCAGGTGAAGTGAATAGGATAGCCACCAAAGAGATTTTTGGTTCTGGAAAAGCTTTTTAATGAACAGAATCTCCTTCAACATGTCAACAATCTCGGATGCTGTCGATGTTTCATGAGGCTTAGCCCACCATTCAGCTTGCTCATAATAGGATCCTCCATGCTCATGCCCCTTTTCTTTGGGAACAGGATAGAGATCCAAGCGCCCATGCATTGGCATTTTAGTGTACTCATACGCTTTATACGCAGAGAGTGCTAAAAATAAAAACATGGCTAGAATCGCATAAAAGACTAGAAACAATGTCTTCTACCTCCTTGATTTAGTAATGATTGTTAATACTATCACTTTTAGTCTAGGTCAGTTTAAAGTCTTTGTAAAATTTGCTTTTGCAATTGTGAACATTAGGATTACCGATACCTAGTAGGAAATTAATTTCATACTCTTTCCCGGTACCGCTCTTCTTGATACGGTATCCCTTTTATCCATCCTGAGCCCGGATATTGGTTTAGGTATAACCATCACCGGAAAGCTCAGCCCGGCCTGCCCGGCAGCCTCAAAGCCTGCTTCAATAGACAGAGTGAATTAGTCTCAATAAACTTTGTGAAATTTCCTCCATAAATTATCCCTATATCGTTCATTTTAAATTCATATTTCACATATTTAGTTATAGGACCTATAATAAAAACAAATAGAACATCTTTTCACTTTCACGGCATTAATGTGAATGTGGTATCTTTCCCTATGATTTTTTTCCCTTATTAGTTATATTATAACAGCAGACACACGGCTTGTGAGTATTCCAAATATTCAGTTTAATAATCTTTGTATACTTGTTATCTTTCATCCAGCGTGGATGAATAAAATAACTTAAACCTAGAGGGGGTGATTTATGACAATTTTCGATTACTTTCACATTCACAAACTTTTGTAAAGGAGGAGGAACTAAAACTTAAGTAGATTCGCTAATACGATATTACTAAGCATCGTTTCGAACCCTAATTATACCATATTACTTTCTAAATCTACCCACATAAGTGAATAATAATACGAATGTCGTCTTAATAACACATTTCTAAATGCAAATGAAATATGCTCACAATCTCAGGGAGGTGGCGAACTTGTCCACGAATACTTACGCAAGAAAAAAAGCTCTTCAAAATGAAGACTGGTGGGCGGCCTGGCTAGGGCTATTTATCTTCGCATTAGGTTTAGGACCTTACTTTGGGGCAGACCTGTTAGGCTGGGTAACCAAAGCAAGTGTATGGATCGAACCTGCAAAAGCTTTTGCTCCTGTATCCAAGGCTACGGGCCTGAATGGTTTCACATCCTTATTAGTGACTTTCTTATTCGTTTTAGCTATCACCACTGTTGCCGCTAAATTTGTCGGCTCTAATCTAAAAAAATACGCCATTGGTTTTTCAATTATTTTCTGGGTAACCATGGGTTGCCTCATGTTAGGCAACATTGCTTATATCGGAGCTACACCTGATAAGACTGCTAGTTATGGCATTGGCTGGTCTCTTGGTCTAGGCGAAATGGGTTATATCATCGCCATGGTAGTCGGTCTTATTATTGGGAACTTCTTTATCAAACAAGCCGACTTTTTAAAAGAAGCTGCAAAACCTGAATTATTTATTAAAATCGGTATCGTCGTTCTTGGTGCCTCCATTGCTATTAAAACTCTCGATGCCTTTGGCCTGGCTACAACAATCATCATCCGGGGACTTTGTGCTGTTGTTGAAGCTTACTTGATCTACTGGCCGGTAGTTTACCTTATCGCTCGTAAATTCTTCAAATTCACACCAGAATGGGCAGCACCTTTGGCATCCGGTATCTCCATCTGCGGTGTTTCTGCTGCTATCGCTACTGGTAGTGCTATCCGTGCCCGTCCCGTTATTCCTGTAATTCTCTCCGCTGTTATCATCGTTTTCGTTGCCCTCGAACTCTTGTTATTGCCTTGGTTAGCACAAGCTTTCTTGTTCAAGGATCCCATGGTTGCCGGTGCTTGGATGGGTCTGGCTGTTAAATCCGACGGTGGCGCTATCGCCAGTGGTGCTATCACCGACTCCTTGATCAGGGGCCGTGCCTTAAGGGAACTGGGCATCAACTGGGAAGAAGGCTGGATCTTGATGGTCGCTACCACCACGAAAGTCTTCATCGACATCTTTATCGGTGTATGGGCCTTCATTCTGGCTATTATCTGGTCCGTATTCCCCATCGATAAAAATGCCAGTGCAAATCCTGGTGAAAGAAATAAAGTCAGTGCCGTAGATATCTGGGATCGTTTCCCCAAATTCATCATCGGTTTCGTACTGACTTTCCTCATCCTGTTCTTAGTCGGTGTGAATAATCCTGATGGCGTCAAGGCATTAAGCACAGGCGTTAATGAAGGCAATGCTTTCAGAACTATCTTCTTTGGCTTATGTTTCTTCTCCATCGGCTTAGTCACTAACGTTCGTAAGCTCTGGGCAGAAGGAATGGGACGTATCGTTGCCATTTATGGTATTGCTCTCTTCGGCTTCATTCTCTGGTTCGGACTGTTCATCTCCTGGCTCTTCTACCATGGAATTACGCCTCCGACTGTTTAATCACTTATAATGTAAGGGGGAATTAAAATGGCAATTAAAACTGAGCAGCAAGCGCCTGCTGCTAAAAAAGCTTACGAAGATGAATGGTATGATCTTCTACCTATCGAAAAGAAACTTATTGGCGGTTCGTTAGGATTAGGGCTTACACTTCTGGTTATCTTCGTGATCATCTTCAAATTCTAGCCTTCAGCTAAAGCCTGAAAAGTAATAAGGGAGTATCGCCCCACTGCTTGAGCAAAGTAGTTTGGCGGTACTCCCTTTACCTATTCATCCCCAAGAGCTATCGAAATAAAACTTTTTCAGTGCGAAACAGCTTGCTTAAGTTCTTGTAAAGTGAAGCTGGTTCCATCAGCCAGGTTGAACCTTTCACTCCCGAAACATAGAATGAGTTGGTCCAGCAGCTCTTCTCTTCTCGCTGAAAGTAAATCATCTATATAATGATCATCTTCGATATGCCTTATTGCCAGGATCGCAAGCCCTACTTTGGGAATATCCCTTGCTAAGGTTTTCTCCAAATTGCCCCCATCTACCCTGCCGAACATGATCACATCATTATCCATTGAAGATTTTCTAACCATGACGTAATATTTGTCCGAATCACCCACCACGTGAAATTTTTCATCCTCAACAGTTATCGCTATATCTCTAAGAGTATATAAGGTGTCCACGTCGATGAATTCCCAGGCTGATTTTTGAACCGCTTGCCGGTGATGGCGTATGACCTCTTTAATTGCATAATTAATATCCATTCTTTACTCCTTCCAAAATTTTACTTTGATATTGATCCCCCAATCACAATCCAGGATAACCTTACCATGGATTGATGGACGACCATCCCTATCTCTAATTATAAGGATTTTCCTTAAATTTGACAGATCTAAATAAGGATATCCCGTTAATTTTTGAGGATACTCCTGGGGTTAAGTCGCGCTCTGGATTCCTTGGCCAAGGCTGTGCTCTTTTTCTCTTTCTTTGCAATACTCCATTTGCCATTTGCTCCATAATGAATCCGTAATGGCTTCCACCACTTCGGGATCGAATTGCGAGCCTTTGTTGGCTATTATCTCCGCTTTGCACTCTGCCCAGGTAAAGGCTTTACGGTAAGCCCGATCAGAGGTCATAGCATCGATACTGTCACACACGCCAATAATTCTTGCTCCCAAAGGGATTTCTTCCCCTTTTAGACCATGTGGGTAACCCTTGCCATCCCATCGTTCATGATGGCTAAGGACAATTTGTCCGATATCTTTAAGCTTTCTTGATTTACTTAAAATAGTGTAGCCGATTTCCGGATGGCCTTGAATTTGTGCCCATTCCGCTGGGGATAGTCTTCCGGGTTTATTAAGAATATGGTCGGGGATGCCGATCTTGCCGATATCATGGAGGTGGGCAGCAATATGGATGCGATCCCGCTCCACAATAGATAATTTGAGGCTTTTGCAAATATCAAAAGCCATATCCCCTACTCGATTGGAATGACCGCTTGTATAATTGTCCTTTGCTTCCAGTGACGCTGTTAAGCAATCAATGACATCATGCAATATATTATAGTCACTGAACCGTTTCATCAGTCTATATAGCATAGTTTGATCTCCTTATATTCTACTAAACCCTTTTTTCCTCTAGGGAAAGACTTCCTTTATAGCTCCATCATTGATCATTATACAGCATATCCCCTCTACCGAGAACAACTTTCAATTAAGTTGCCAATTTGATGATATGTATAAGCACAAAAGGAAGGCTTTCTTAACCTTCCTTTACTTCAATTATACAATAGTCGTTAGAACTGGTCTATTTTATCTTCCTTATTTTCTCCCTTAGTTGATCTTCAGTTAAAGCATAATCCGCGGTGGACCCATACAGTTCATAAACATGACCGTCTTTTTCTTGAGTCAGAATAACTGTATCGGCCTGAACACCCTTTTCTCTCAATAAGTTCAGAGCCGTCTTCGTTACGGATATAAGATCAGCTTCTTCAGTTAAGTAGAGGTTTATTTGGTCATAATGCCCGTCATTTTGATAGTGGTCCTTACCTCCTCCTGTTACACTTATAATATGGTTTTTGATGCCGCTCTCATTAAAGACTTCCTTGATATATGCGTTGTATTGATTATGGCTCTTGGTTTGGAGATAGCTTTCATTGATGTTTTCTGTACGGAAGCTCTTACGGATAGGAAAAGACACATCATCATTTAAGCAACTGGCTGTTGTAAAATAACTTCCATAGATAGGATCAATTTTAATGAATCCGACCTGAAACGTTTGCTCCGGGTATTTTTCACTGAGATAGTCCTTAAATTCTCCCCGTATTTGCATCAAATAGGCGAACCCAGCTATAAGCAGCCCTAACCCAACTGCCGCAGGAATAATAATTTTTCTCTTTTTACCCATATCCATGACTAAATCTTCCCTCCCCTTTCCTGTTCGTGCTATAATAGTAAAAGAAATATATTTCCCTTACAGTGTAATTATACACTATAAGGGAAAATTCAATCAATACTTATTTCGTTTGTAGAGAATCCGGGAGGAACCAGTATGGACAAAGAAAAAGCGATCAAACTTGTTTCGAGCAAGATAAAGCTGATTCGGGTTGAAAACGGCTATTCTCAAGATAGAATGGCCGATATCATCGGCATATCTAAGAAAACCCTTGTCCAGATTGAAAAGGGCAGAGATTATGCCAGCTGGGGGGTTGTCGTTGCCACTTGTGCCATGTTTAGAGAAAGTGAGATTATGCAATCTATTTTTGGAGACGATCCTTTAGAAGTATTAAGAACAATCGCCCACGAGCGCATTGATAGCCCAAAGGAGAAAACTATGGGGGGCAAAATCTGGTGGGCGGATGTTCATAAGGAAGGTCTTTTCCGGTTGCAGCAAAACCTTATTAGTAAGCACTATCGGATATTGGATGACGATGGCTATCGTTGGTTCAGTTCCTTTGACAAGGAAGAAGCATTAACACGTTTATTTGAGTTAAGCAGTTCCTAAGCGCTCCTAGGCGCGCTCCTGCTATTGGTCCACTCGTTGCGACCAGCTGCCTCACGATCAAAAACACCTTGGAACTTCCAAGGTGTTTTTTAAAATCATTTTATGCTTGAATTTCCGCTATTTTTTCTTCCAGGACTTCTTCCTCAACATTGCCTGAAAGTTTCCCTTGGTATTCCCCGTCTTTAAAAAATAAAATCTGGGGAACCCCTTTTAAAGAAAATCTTTGAAATAAAGTCATATTTTCTTCGACATCTACATAGTAGAATCCGAACTTTCCGCTGTATTTTGGCGCCAGGTCTTCCACCATAGGACCTACCTCTTTACAGACATGGCAGCTCTTTCTTGAAAAGAGAACCAGGCAGGCTTCACCATTATCATAGATAATCTCTTCGAAGCTATTGGAATCAAGTTGTTTTAAGGCCATCGGTATCTTTACTCCCCTCACTATCAAGATCACTTGTTTCTATTAACTATAATACATTGTTATTATAATTACAAGCCAATCAAGCATAACATAGCCCTTCGTAAGGCGAATATTAAGGAAGAGTGCGCATTCACTTTTTTAATTCATAATAATCCATGGTTGACGTAACCTCAAAACCACAGGAACGATAGAGATCAAGCGCTTTTTCATTTTTGACATTAACTTGAAGCATAATCTCTTGGAAATTGTTGCTTTTTAACTCTTTAATGCCTAAGGTCAGAATGTCTCTGCCATAACCCTTTCTGCGATACTCCGGAAGTACTCCTAAACCGTAAATACCCCCAACATTAGAGCTGATATCCAAATGGACTTTTCCTATTACACAATTATTGACTTCAGCCATATAGATGATCATGCCCGCTCTCGCTTCTTCCTCAGGTATAAGCATATTCTCATCCTGGCTCTCTTGCTCAAAATAGATAAAGTTTTGTCTGGCAATTTCCCGGGTATCGTTGCCGGTCGCTTTTCTTAGTACTACCTTACAGGAATTTAATTCTTGCTTGGTATCACTCTGCAAAAACATCTCGTACTCTGTGTGTTCATATTTCACTCCGGAAACCCTTTTAATAAATGCCTGTCCCGTAAGTGAATCACGATCACTCAATAAAAGCATCCTGGACGCTCTCCTCTTACTCCATTCATTCTTGGCAAAGGAGAACAAGGTTTTAAATATCCCTTTCTTTCGATAATCAGGGTGGACCATACCATTAACTTCAATTTCCTCTCCACCAAAATCACAAATACCCATATAACCAATGAGAAGCTCTCCCTCATAACACATAAACTCATTAATTGTCTTCAGGCTCCCTGGTTTGCCCTCGGCTCGACTCAACTTATAGTCAAGTTCCAATTTCAGATTTGTTCGGTCATGCTCCAAACACAGTCTCTGCAGGTTATTAATATGCGTATAGCTCTTGGCATCTAAGCTTTCTCTTAAGTTTATGGAAGGGTCGGCTAAGCTATTAATCATAATTTCTCCTCGCCCTCATGAATTTGTTCTTTTTTTATTTTTCTGCCATGGCCTTCACAAATACAAAGGTGTTATTATCCGACAATTGCTCCCTGTACCTAAATCCAAGCCTATTAAATTCTTTGATTTGCTCCAGATCTTTAATGGCTTTTTCAGCCATAAAACGGACCATTTCACCCCGGGCCATTTTTACATAAACTCCTTTTTCGATTACTCTGCCGTCTCTCAGCTCACCGAACACGCACTTAACATAGTTGATGCCGGCAGTCAGGTATTTCTCAATCGTTTTGCTGTACTCAGCCGAAGCAAGATTGAGAATCGTGGTATCCTCTTGGGTCAATTCCCGATAAATATCGTCCTGCCAATAATCGTACAAATTTCGGCAGAAGTCGGTTTTCAACTTCGCCTGCATTTCCAGCCGGTAGGGTACAACTCCGTCGAAAGGTTTCAATATACCATAAAATCCGGATAAAATCCGCAGATGCTTTTCTATATAATCGAAATAATCATCCTCAAATACCTGGGGTGCCATATACTTGTACTGAATGCCATCGTAAGCTAAAATTGCCGGGCTTGTGTATCCTGATAAGTCCATTGTTTGATAGCGCTCATAGTTCAAACCGGCGATCTCATCGTTACAGCAGAGCAGTTTTCTGAGTTCCTCATAGGGCAGGCTTTGCAGGTGTCTTTGCAGCTTTTTGGCCTTTTCAAGATATACAGGTAT